>NZ_JAKNCJ010000009.1 GCF_023509525.1 Brachybacterium equifaecis | reverse complement strand
CCGCGATCGGCCAGATCACCCCGAACAACTACGAGAACGCCTACGCGGCGACCACGTCCGCTACCCTCGCGGAAGCGGCATAACCGAACCGACGCCGTGTCCACGATCGAGGGTCAAGGCCCCGGGACATCTTCGAGAAGTACAAGCTCGAGGACACCATCGTCGAGCTCGCACAGAACGATCTGCTGCTGCAGGTGCTGCAGCACTTCGCGAAGGTGGATCTCCACCCGGGCACGGTCTCGAACGAACAGATGGGGCACATCTTCGAGGAGCTGATCCGCAAGTTCGCCGAGGCCAGCAACGAGACCGCCGGTGAGCACTTCACCCCGCGCGAGGTGATCGAGCTGATGGTGACGGTGCTCCTCGATGGCGATCGCACGCTGGGCCGCGACCACGTGGTGCGCAGCGTCTATGACCCGACGGCGGGCACCGGCGGCATGCTGTCGGTCGCCGACGACAGGATCACCGACTTCAACCGCAACGCGCAGGTGAGCCTGCTGGGCCAGGAGATCAACCCCGCCTCGTACGCGATCTGCAAGGCCGACATGGTGGTGAAGGGCCAGCCGATCGACAACATCGTGCTCGGCAACACCCTCACGAACCCCGCCTTCCGCGGGCAGAAGTTCCACTACGGGCTCTCGAACCCGCCGTTCGGCGTGGACTGGAAGCAGTCGAAGAAGGTCGTGGAGGAAGAACACACGGTGCGCGGTTTCGCGGGCCGCTTCGGCGCAGGCCTGCCACGAGTCTCCGACGGGTCGCTGCTGTTCCTCATGCACCTGATCTCGACGCTGCATGAGGCGAAGCCCGAGGAGCCGAACCACACGGCCGGCCGCGGCGCGATCGTGCTGAACGGCTCCCCGCTGTTCACGGGCGGGGCGGGCTCCGGCGAGTCGAACATCCGCAAGTGGGTGCTGGAGAACGACTTCCTCGAGGCGATCATCGCCCTGCCCACCGACATGTTCTACAACACCGGCATCGCCACCTACGTGTGGATCCTCGCGAAGGACAAGGCCCCGGAGCGCCGCGGGAAGGTGCAGCTCATCGACGCGACCGGCATGTTCGCGAAGATGCGGAAGTCCGTGGGCTCCAAACGCCGCTACCTGACCAAGGAGCACATCGAGCAGATCACGAAGCTCTACGGGGCGTTCGAGGAGTCGAAGCACTCGAAGATCTTCGGATGCGAGGACTTCTTCTACCGCACCATCACGGTAGAGCGGCCCATGCGGCGGAACTATGCCGCGAGCCCCGAGCGGATCGAGCGGGCGCTCGCGGCGAAGCAGTTCGCGAAACTGGCCGACGATCAGCAGACGGCGCTGCGCAATGCCCTCGATGACCTCGCAGAGAGCAGTGCGGGCGTGGTCTCGACCAGCCGGGACGAGTTCACTAAGGCGGTGCGCGCGGCGCTGGACGAGCACGGCGTGAAGCTCACCCCCGCACAGATGAAGGTGCTGATCAGCGAGCTGAGCGAGCACGATGAGCAGGGCGAGCTGGTGACCGGCAAAGGCGGGCAGCCCGAGGCCGACGCGTCCCTGCGGGACACGGAGAACGTTCCCTGGGACGAGGACGTGGAGGACTACCTGCAGCGCGAGGTGATCCCCTTCGTGCCGGACGCCTGGATCGACCACGCCAAGACCAAGGAGGGCGCGGAGATCCCCTTCACGCGGCACTTCTACGAGTACGTGTCGCCCAGGTCGCTCGAGGAGATCGACCGTGACCTTGACGAGGTGCTGGGGCGGATCCGGGCTCGGCTTGAGGAGGTGAAGGGGTGAAGCACCCAACCACGCGCCTCCGATTCGCCGCGGAGTTCAACCCATCTCCCCCGAGCAGCGTGCGGGGATCGACGAGCAAGTTCCCGCTGTACCCGATGGAGGCGATCCACGAGTTCGGAGCTCCCTCCGAGCCCGCCCTCCGGCCCGTCGATGACCTGCTCTCCGGCTACTCGTATGTCGAGCCGACCGATGTCGCCTACGCGAAAGTGACTCCGTGCTTCGAGAACGGAAAGGGGTTGGTCGGCAGTGAACTCAAGGGGCCCGCGTTCGCCACGACCGAGCTGACGGTTCTGAGGCCCCGCCCCGGCGTCTCCCGCGACTACCTTGCGTGGCTCCTCCAGTCGGACACCTTCCGCGCGCCCGCTATTTCGTCCATGACCGGAGCAGGGGGACTTCGACGCGTCGCGGAACCCTTCGTCCGCGACCTGGAAGTTCCGCTCCCCGGACTTGAGCGTCAGCACGCCATCGTCGACTACCTCGACCACGAGACCACCGAGATTGACATCCTAATCCACGAGCTGTCCGCGCTGGCCGAGCGTACCTCAGAACGGTTCGAGAGCGAGCTATCCGCAAGAATCCCCTACCCGCAACGCGCTGATGGCCTAACCAGCGGCAATGGCCTTGCACCCATTAAGCGCCTAGGAACCATCACCCTTGGCAAGATGCTCGATTCGAGCCGGAACCGCGAGCCCGGCGAGACCCACCGATATCTCCGAGCCGCCAACGTTCAGCCCCTCGGGAGAATCGACCTCACGGACGTGAAGACAATGAGGTTCACGAACGCCGAAAAGGAAGCTCTCGACCTTCGGGGTGGTGACGTCATCATCGTCGAAGGCGGGCAAGGCGGGTACGGTCGAGCCGCCTACCTCCCGGAAGACATTCCGGACACCGGCTTCCAGAACTCGATCGTCCGAGTACGCCCCCGACCGGGGGTCGACGGCCGGTTCATCACTTACTCGCTGATACTCCTTCGAGTGCGAGGGTACATAAAGTCGGTCGCCGCAACAACATCCATGCCTCACTTCACAGCTGAGAAAGTCGCTGTCACCCCGGTACCCCTCCTCGCTCTTTCAGAGCAGACAGAGATCGCAGACCGGCTTGATCGCAGTGGGAGCGAGGCCCGCGCCACCGAGACCGAAATCGCCCGTGCCATTAACCTTGCCAAGGAGCGCCGCGCGGCACTCATCACCGCCGCGGTCACCGGCCAGATCGACGTCACCGCTAAGCATCGTCCTGCAGCAGAGCAGCTCGAGGACGACATCAAGGAGCTGCCATGAGCACGTCCGGTGTCCACCAGGAACTCGCCCTCCAGGATGAGATCACCTCCCACCTGGAAGCGAACGGCTGGTTGCGTTCGCGCACGTCGGCCGGATACGACAAGGAGCGGGCCCTCTTCCCGGAGGACGTCCTCGACTGGCTGCAGGGCACCGACCCCAACGGATATGAGCGGCTCGTCCCGAAGACGCTCGTCGGCCCAGCCCGCGCCAAGGCGGAGGAGAAGATCCTCGACCGCGTGGCGAAGATGCTCGCCACGGACGAGGCCCACGGCGGCGGAACGCTGAACGTGCTGCGCAAGGGCGTGGAGATGATCGGGCTGCGCGCCCCGCTGAAGCTCCTGCAGATCCCCCCAGCCGATGATCGCAATCCTTCGATCACCGAGCGCTACCGGCAGAACCGGCTGCGCGTGGTGCAGGAGGTCGTTTACTCGAAGAAGAAGAGCGACCGCATCGACCTGGTGCTGTTCTGCAACGGCATCCCCGTCGCCACCATCGAGTTGAAGACCGATTTCACCCAGGGGCTCGCTGAGGGCATCGCCCAGTACCGTCGAGACCGCAACCCCAAGGGCGAGCCGCTGCTCACGCCCCTGCGCGGGGCGCTGGTGCACTTCGTCGTCACCAACCGCGAAGTCGCGATGACGACCAAGCTGGAAGGGCCTGGCACGCGCTTCCTGCCCTTCAACATGGGACGCGACAACGGCGCGGGCAACCCACCCGAGGTCGGCTCAAGATTCTTCTACGAGGAGGTGCTGGCCCGCGACACGTGGCTCACGATCCTCGCGAAGTTCATCTACGTCAGCCACGAGACGCGCGAGGACCCGGTCACCGGCGAGGTCACCGACACCCGCAGCATCCGCTTCCCCCGCTTCCACCAGTGGCGGGCTGTCACTGCTCTCACCGAGGCGGCGCGCGAGGAGGGCCCCGGGCACAACTATCTGATCCAGCACTCCGCAGGCTCCGGCAAGACCGACTCGATCGCCTGGACCGCGCACCGCCTCGCCTCGCTCCACCGGGCCGACGGCACCAAGGTGTTCGACACCGTCGTGGTCATCGCTGACCGCCAAGTGCTCGATCGTCAGCTCCAGGACGCGGTGGACCAGCTCGTGACCACCACCGGCACCTTCCAGGCCATCACCCGCGGCTCCGGCGGCTCGAAGACCGAGCAGCTGCGCGAGGCTCTCACCGCGGGCACTCCGATCATCGGCGTCACCATCCAGACCTTCCCCTTCGCCCTGAAGGCGATGCAGGAGGAGGGCAGCGTGCTCGCCGGGAAGAACTTCGCCGTCATCGCAGACGAGGCCCACTCCTCTCAGTCCGGAAAGGCATCCGCGGCAGTGCGCAGCGTCGTGTACTTGAACGACCCGCCGGAGGTAGCTGACGAGCTGGAGCCCGGCGCCGACCAGGATGCACTGGTGCGGATGGCCTCCCGGGCCGACGACGATCAGCGGATCAGCTTCTTCGCGTTCACCGCGACCCCGAAGGCGACCACGCTCGACAAGTTCGGCCGGCCCGGGCCTGATGGCACGCCCGTCCCCTTCGACCTGTACTCGATGAAGCAGGCGATCGAGGAGGGGTTCATCCTCGACGTGCTGAAGAACTACACGACATACGAACGCGCCGCGAAGATCTCCCTGCAGGCGGGCGGCGAGGACATCGACGTGGACACGTCCACCGCGTCGAAGGCATACCTGCAGGCGGTGAACCTGCATCCCACGAACATCGACCAGAAGGTTCGCGAGATCATCCGCCACTACACGGCGGCCGTGAAGCCCGAGCTCGGCGGGCGCGCCAAGGCGATGGTCGTCACCGACTCCCGCGCGGCCGCAGTGAAGTACGCGCGAGCGTTCGCGCGAATCAGCGAGGAGGAGGGGCACGACCTGCACGCGCTCGTGGCCTTCTCAGGAGATGTCCCCGACCCCGACATCACCGCCCTCCCGGGCGCTGAAGCGCCGACGGTCACCGAGGCGACCGAGAACCCACGGCTGCGCGGCCGGGACCTTGCGCAGGTGTTCGCCGGGCCCGACGAGCACGTGCTGATCGTCGCGAACAAGTACCAGACGGGCTTCGACCAGCCGCTGCTGGTGGGGATGTACGTCGACAAGAAGCTCTCGGGCATCGCCGCCGTGCAGACCCTCTCGCGGCTGAACCGCATGGCGCCCGGCAAGAGCGACACCTACATCCTCGACTTCGTGAACGATCCCGAGACTATCCTCGCGGCGTTCCGTGAGTACTACGAGGACGCCCAGATCAGGAACGACTCCGATCCGGAGCTGGTGCTGAACCTCATGGCCAAGCTCGACGCCACCGGCATCACGACCCCGGTGGAGATCGATCTCTTTTGGCAGGAATGGAGCAGCAGCGGCGCCCGGCATAGCGCGGTCACTGCGCGCCTGCAGCCCGCGGTGGACCGCTTCGGCGACCGCTGGAGGCGGGCGATCCTCGAGAACGACACCGCAGAGCGTGACCTCCTGATCGACTACAAGGCGACGCTCGCGCAGTACGTGAAGGCCTACGACTTCTTCTCGCAGTTCATCAACTACGGCAACCCTCGGTTCGAGAAGTTCGCGGCCTTCGCGGGCCTGCTGAGCCGGCTGCTGCGGGACTTCACGACCGAGCAGACCGACCCCGGCCAGGTGGACGTCTCCGACATCGTGCTCACCCACTACAAGCTCGAGAAGGTGCGCGAAGAGGACCTGCGGATCAGTGAAGGAGAGCCTGAAGGCCTCGACGGCATGACCGAGGCAGGCCTTGCCTCCGCCCGGGAGCGCAAGCGGGAGCGTAAAAGCGAGATCGTCGAGAAGCTCAACCGCTACCTCGGCGGACTCGACGTGGATGACGACTACAAGATCAGCGGCGTCGAGGCCTTGCTCGCGGAGGTCGCGTCAGACCAGACCCTGCAGGCCGTCGCTGGAGCCAACACCCGGGCTGACTTCGCCTTCTCCCCCGGCATGCAGACTGTGATCGAGGGTGCGGTGTGGAACGTGGAGGAGTCTTCGAACGCCGTGGTCAAGCACCTGCGCGAGATGGCCTGGCCAGAGGTGCGGAGCATGCTGCTGGACATGGGGCTGTATGAACGGCTTAGGAATGGAGCGCAAATCACTTAGAAGCACCTTCAAAGAGTTCATTTCAAACAATCAGGGAAGGCCGTCATGGTCGAACAGATGCCGCAACGTCCGTTGAACCACCAGAAGGAGGACGTATCGAGGCGCGCTTTCGAGAGAATGCTACCTCCGGAATGGCAGGTCCATAATAGTACGGCGACCGATTATGGCGTGGACCTTCGTCTCGAATTTTTCTCGAAACTTGATGGCTCGAGTTCCGCAACAGCAACCGGCGACACCTGTGCAGTCCAGCTGAAATCAACGGCGCGCAAAGTTGGACAAGACGGGACGATTAGTGAGCGACTAAAAACTTCCACGCTCAATTACCTTGACCGCCTCCAAGATCCGGCCCTTCTCTGCATGGCGCTATTGGATGACCATGAAGAGGTTTTAGAGTTTCGCGCCGTTTGGCTGCACAGATTCGTGTGGAAGGCCGAGGATAATGACGCAGGCAAGGTGCGCATCTATTGGCCCGAATCGAGCCGCATCGACAAGCACACAATTGATTCCATTCACGCGGAGGTGCAACGCTTCCGCCTGGTCACAGACCGAAGCGGTCTAACGTCATTGCCGATATACATAGATGACCGAACCAGCCCAAAGCGATCCGCCGTCGTCGCAAGAGTTAAAAGCTTACTTCGCGAGGTTGGATTGCCGATCCAATTCGTCCCCTTCAAGCACGAGGCGATCTTGTGGATTGAAATCTCCGACACCGCTTTTCTTATAGACTTTGTGCGTAGTTCCGTCAGCGCATCAATACCTGAAACTGGCATGTCCGATAGCGAAATGTGCGGGCTCGTGCTCACATTCATGGCTCGCCCCCTCAGCCGCTTGGGCTTCGATGAGCTCGCACTAGACGTACTTGAGGCCGCACCAGTAACTGACGGCGCCGCGATTCCCGGCAACTGCCTTGTTATCGAAGATTCAGTTGCTCGAAGTCGGCGAAAAAACTATTTCTTGCAACTCCTTCCTAGCGCTGTTGCGCCTGAAGCTATTCTGACGTTCTTCCACCAGTGCCTGAAGATGTCGGCTGGTTTTCACGGAAAGAGCTCGTTTTCGGACCGGGATCTCGAAGAATTTCGAGGGGCGATCACTCGCATTTCCGAGGCCCGCGGAGTGGAAGCCGCGGCAGCCATGTCGTACTCCCTGGCGAATCATCTCTTCAATAATGAGCACGACTATTCGGCGGCAATTATGTTCTATAGCTGGGCAGCCGAGCTTGATGGCACATATGTTACCCGCGGCTATTTTAACGCCGAAATGGGAGCTACCCACTTTGAGAATGGTGCATTTGAAGAATCCGCTAAGTACTATCGTGCGGCCGTATCATGTCACGATGTCGCCGAAGACGAGCGGCACCGGAACCTGTGCAGAGTCCGCCTCGCGGACGCCCTAGCACATGCCGGGAATGTCGGGGATGCGATCCTCGAGCTCGAGGAAGTGACCCCTAACCTGGACGAGCTTGAAGGAGCACCGTGGGTATTGCTTTTGCTCGCACTGAAAACTCTCGAGTTGAACGAGAAGCATCTCCCGGCCCGCAATGCCTTGGAAGATCGGATAAGCTCGGCGCTTGACGGAACCTCTCAAGAATTCGATTTGCTGAAGCAATTGATACAGCTGATGGCTTTTTACTCTGACTCGTTTGAGAACGTCTGGCCGCTCGCGGCGGGAGGGCTGAGCCTTGAGGCCGACGGGCCTTTTGCGCAGGCCATGAATCCAATTTTGGTTTTAGCCTGGAGACATGAGGGCTCGCAGGCGTACGGGACGCTCGACCAAGTGTGTGACATCCTTCCCCCTGACGCTGCGACCTACCTAAGGGACACGGCTCTCAGGTGTTGGACGGATATTCAAACCATGCCTCCCGATCCTGTGGTCATTCGCGATTATTCGAAAGGGGACGTTCCTAACGTCATAAAATGGTTGCCATAATATCAGGAGTGCAATTCGATTCATGAATTCGATGTCATCCGACGCCTCCGATATCATAAAGCGGTGAAAGAACCCTACGGGTGTAGCGAACTCGAAGTCGCGGGAGGTCACTCAGCCTGGATTGCCGGACATTAGGGATGAATGATAGGCACAATTCCAACACCTTGACAAAGTTGCAACTCTTCCGCGGGAGCTGCATCCTCGGATTCATTGGACGGGAGCGCGTCCCCGCATATGCGGGAGCTCTCGTGCTTAAGACTCCCGGTGACGAGCGCTATAGGCCGGGCCCTCTAAGCAGGCCAATGCCTCACGGGCGCCCTCACTCACACGAACGCACTGACCCCCGTCAGCCGGCGCCCGACGATCAGGGACTGCATGGTGTCCGTGCCCTCGTAGGTGTGGAGGGCTTCGATGTCGGCCATGTGGCGGATCACGTGGTTCTCGAGCAGGATCCCGCTGCCGCCGAGGAGGTCGCGGGCGTCGGCCGCGATCTTGCGCGCGGCGCGGGTGTTGTGGACCTTCGCGAGCGACGCCTGCTCCGCGCTCAGGGCGCCGCCCTCCTCGAGCTGGGCGAGGCGGTGGCAGTAGAGCTGCATCGCGGTGAGGGTCTGCGCCATATCCGCGAGGCGCACCTGCACGTGCTGCGCCTTCGCGAGCGGCCGCCCGAACTGGATGCGGGTGCGGGCGTGCTCGAGCGCCGCCTCGAAGCACGCGATCGCGTGGCCGAGCGCGCCCCAGGCGACGCCCGCGCGCGTCGCGAACAGCACGCGCGAGGTGTCCTTGAAGGACCGCGCTTCGGGAAGGCGCGCATCGAGCGGGATCCGCACGTCGCGAAGCCGGATGTGCGCCTGGTGGATGGCGCGCAGGGCGACCTTGCCCGTGATCCGCTCGGCCTCGTAGCCGGGGAGAGCCTGCTCGACGAGGAAGCCGGAGACCTGCCCGTGCAGGGCTTCGTCGGAGGGATCATCGACGCGCGCCCAGACCACGGTGAGCTGGCCGTCGACCCCGTTGCCGATCCAGCGCTTCTCGCCGCTGAGCACCCACTCATCCCCGTCGCGGCGGGCGACCGTCTCGAGCGAGACCGAGTCGGAGCCGTGATCGGGCTCGGTGAGCGCGAAGGCGGCAAAGGCGCGACCGGTCACAACCTCCTCGACCCAGCGCTTCTTCTGCGCGTCCGAGCCCAGCAGCACGATCGAGCGCAGGGCGAGGCCGCCCTGGACGCCGACCATCGTGCCGACGCTGCCGTCGATGCGGGACAGCTCCATGTTCACCAGGCCCGTGCCGAGGGGGCTCAGGCGGCGGTGGCCGGGGATGTCCATTCCGTCGGTGAACAGATCCAGCTCGCCGAGGCGGCCGATGAGATCCGTGGGGTACTCCGCACGGTCCCAGCAGTCGTTGATGCGGGGCAGCACCTCTGCGGCGAGCGAGCGGGCGGTCTGCCAGGCCTCGAGATCATCGCCTGCGACGTCGGCGAACAGGGAGTAGAAGTCCGCCTCGGGCGCGAGAGGATCGGGGGCGAGGTCGACGCTCTGGCCGACGATCGCGGCCTCGTCGGAGCTGTTCACGCTGGTCATCAGTTCATCCTCTCGATGATGAGGGCCATCCCCTGGCCGCCGCCGACGCACAGCGTCGCGAGGCCGAGCGCGCCGTCGCGCTCCTGGAGGCCGTGGATCAGGGTGGTGGTCATGCGGGCGCCGGTCGAGCCCCACGGGTGGCCGAGCGCGATCGCGCCGCCGTGCACGTTGAGCCTGTCGTGATCGATGCCGAGGTCGTCGGCCGCGGGGAGCACCTGCGCGGCGAAGGCCTCGTTGAACTCGACCAGGTCGATGTCGGCCATGGTCATGCCGGCGAGCTTCAGCGCCCGGCGGGTCGCCTCCACGGGGCCGAGGCCCATGATCTCGGGGCTGAGGCCGGAGACGCCGGTCGCGACCACACGCGCCAGGGGGTTGAGTCCCAGGTCGCGGGCGTGGTCGTCGGCCATGAGGACGAGCGCGGCGGCGCCGTCGTTCAGCGGGCAGCAGTTGCCCGCGGTGACCGTCCCGCCGGGGCGGAACACGGGCTCGAGCGCGGAGACGGCCTCGAGGGTGACCCCCGCGCGGGGCGAGTCGTCGGCGCTGACCACGGTGCCGTCGGGCAGGGTGATCGGCGTGATGTCACGGGCGTAGAAGCCGGAGCCGATCGCGGCCTCGGCGCGGTTCTGCGAGCGCACCGCGTACTCGTCCTGCGCGGCACGGGAGACGCCGCGCAGCTCGGCGACGTTCTCGGCGGTCTGGCCCATGAGGATGTAGGCGTCGGGCACCTGGCCGTCCTCGCGCGGGTCGTGCCAGGGAGCGGGGATCTCGCGGCTCGCGCGCGCGGCGGTGCGCTCCCAGGCGCTGCGGAAGTACGGGTCGCGGGCGTCCTCCTCCATGAGCTTGCCGGTGCTCATCGAGATCGACTCGACGCCCGCGGAGATGATCGCCTTCGCCTCGCCCGCGCGGATCGCGTGGAAGGCGGAGCGGGTGGTCTCGATGCTCGAGGCGCAGAAGCGCGTGGTGGTCGCTGCGGGCACTGTGTCGAGGCCTAGGCGGATCGCGACGGTGCGGCCGAGGTTCCCGCCCTGGTAGCCCTCGGGGATCGCGCAGCCGAGCTGGAGGTCGTCGGTGGTGCGCGGATCGAAGCCCTCGAGCTGGTCGAGCGCGGCGGAGATGGTCTGGGCGGCCAGCTCATCCGGGCGCAGGGACGCGAGGGAGCCCTTGCGGGCGCGGCCGATGGGAGAGCGCGTGGCGGCGACGATGACGGCCTCGGGCATGGGTGCCTCCTGGGCGACGATGCGGGCAGGTGGTGCGGGCGGTAGGTGATACCGCGCGTACTACTAACTGGGTCCATTGTGGCGGCGCAGGGGTGCGGCGTCCAGTGGCGGGAGCGCCGCGGGCCGTTGTTCGGCGAGGTGTTTCAGGAGTTGTTCGCAGTTGTTCCGCGGATCCGGAAACAACTCCCCACGCCGCGCACGCCTCTCACCTGGGCATCTACACTTGGCATATGACCCCCCTCACCCCCGGCGGCGCGAACGGCGCCGCCCGCGACCTCGCCGCCGATCGCACCGACTATCTCGCCGGATCGCTCGCGGATGAGGCGCCCGCGGATCCGCTGGCCCTGTTCGACGCGTGGATGCAGGACGCCTTCGCGCGGCGCGAGGAGCACGGCGACCTGCCCGATCCGACCGCCGTCGTCCTCGCGACGGTCGACCTCACCGGCCCCGCCCCGCGCCCCCGCACCCGCACGGTGCTGCTGAAGGCCCATGATGCCGACGGGTTCGTCGTGTTCACGAACAAGGAGTCCGACAAGGGCCGCGAGCTCGCGGGCGATGCGCAGGCCTCCCTGCTGCTGCCCTGGTACGCGCTGCAGCGCCAGGTGCGCATCGAAGGCGCGATCACGGACGCTGCCGATCAGGAGGCCGACGACTACTTCGCCTCCCGCCCGCGCGGCTCGCAGATCGGCGCCTGGGCCTCGGACCAGTCCCGCCCGGTCGCCTCCCGCGAGGCGCTCGATGCGCAGTACGCCGAGGCGGAGGCGCGCTTCGCGGACTCCGAGACCGTGCCCCGACCCCCGCACTGGGGCGGGTACCGCCTGCGCCCCGAGCGGATCGAGTTCTGGCAGGGCCGCGCCTCCCGCATGCACGACCGCATCGTCTTCACCCTCGGAGCGGACGGCTCCTGGAGCCGGGAGCGGCTGCAGCCGTGAGCACCTCCGCAGCGGGATCGCCCCTGTTCACCATCGAGGTGCCGGCAGCGGAAGACGCCGAGGCGCTCGCCCTCGTGCACGTGCGCACCTGGCGCGAGGCCTACACCGGGCTCATGCCGGAGGAGTTCTGGAGCCCGGCGGCGCTCAAGCGCCGCATCGCCATGTGGACCGCCATCCTCACCGAGTGGGATGACACGGAGATCCGCTCCCGCCTGCGCATCGCCCGCGACGCCGCGACCGGCGAGCCCGTCGGCTTCGCCCTCGCCGGCCGGGCGCGCGAGGCGGAAGGGGTCAGCGCCGCGCCGCGCGCCGAGGAGCTGCATGCCCTCAACGTGCTGGCGTCGTTCTACGGCACCGGGGTCGCGCAGGCCCTGGTGGGGGAGCTGCTCGGCGAGCGCCCCGCGTTCCTGTGGGTCGCCGATCCGAATCCGCGGGCCCAGCGCTTCTACGAGAAGATCGGGTTCGCGCCCGACGGGACCGTGAAGCACGACGCCGCGCTGGACGGCCTGCGCGAGATCCGGATGGTGCGCTGAGGGGTCAGCCGATGCGCGCGTGCTCGCGCAGCACCTCGGGGCGCACCACGTCGATGTCGACGTCGGTCTGGATCCCGTCGACGCTGCCGTCGAAGCGCACCTGCCACACCGCCCACTCATACTCGGGTCGGCCCGCGTCGCTGTAGAGCCAGGCAGGGCGGCCCTCGGCCGACGGCAGCCCGTAGTGGGAGCGCCAGTCGCTCGAGGAGTACATGACCATGCGTCGGCCCCAAGCCTCCTCGACGATCGCGATGAACGCGTCGACCTCGGCCTGGGCGTCGGCCGCCTCGGGCCGGGCGTCGCACGCGCCGTCGAACTCGAGATCCAGGGCGGGCGGCAGCGCGGAGTCGTCGACCGGAGCGGCCGCGAGGAAGTCGCGGGCCTGGTCAGCGCCCGGGGAGCACAGCGTGAAGTAGTGGTAGGCGCCGGGGGTGACGCCCGCGGACTTCGCCCCGCGCCAGTTGTCGGCGAACTCCGGGTCGATGTAGCCCGAGCCCTCGGTGGCCTTGATGTACGCGACCGAGACGCCGTCCGCGCGCACGGCCTTCCAGTCGATCTGCTCCTGGTGATTGGCGACGTCGATGCCGAGCACCTCCCCGTCCTCGAGCACCGTGCCCGCGGGGAGCTGCGCGAGGGCGGGCGCATCGGTCGGGACGTCGGGCGCGACCATCGCGTCGTCGTCGGCCCGGTGGGGAGCGGGGGACGGATCGCCGAGGGCGGTCGCCGTCGGATCGAGCACTCCGGGAGCCTTGGCACCGGGATCGCCGCGGCCGAGCAGCGCGGCGCACGACCCGATCGCCAGCAGCAGCACGAGGCCGAGCCCGGCGACGGCGATGATCTGGCGTCGGCGCACTTCCTCGCGGGTGAAGCGGCGGGGGCGCGGCGAAGGGCGGGAGTGGGCGCCGGGCGGTGGCGAGATGCTCATCGGGCGGGGCGGATCAGCGCGCGTAGCGGCGGGCGAAGGCGCCGAGCAGCGCGGCGGCGTGATGGGTGTCGACCTCGCGCACGCGGGCGATGAGATCCTCCATCTCCGCGGGGTCGAAGTAGCCGTTATCGCGGTACACGCGGATGCGGTGCTCAAGGCCGGCGGCGTCGAGCTCCGGGTGGAACTGGGTCGCATACAGGTTCTCGCGCACCCGGAACATCTGCACGGGCGCGTTCTCTCCGCTGCCGAGCAGCACCGCGTGCGCGGGAAGCTGCGTGACGGCCTCCTTGTGGCCGACGAATCCGGTGAACTGCGCGGGCACCCCCGCCTCGCGCACGAGCGGATCGGCCAGCCCCTCCTCGGTGAGCGTCACGGTGACCCCGCCGACGGCCTCGCCGTAGGTGCGGTCGATCAGCCCGCCCTGGTGCACGCCGAGCGTGCCGACGCCGTAGCAGGCGCCGAAGAAGGGGAAGTCGGCCTCGACCACCTCGTCCAGCAGCGCCGCGAGATCGGACTCCGCGCGCCGCTGCTCGGGCGACTTCTCCTCGTCGGGGTCCGAGGTGTTGAACGGGGAGCCGCCGAGGATGATCCCTGAGATCTCCTCGAGGTCGATGGGGGGCAGCGGGGCGTCGTGGATCCGCACATGGCGCAGCTGCTCAGGCTCGAGACCGGTGAAGCGCAGCACCGCCTCGTACTCGCCGCGGGCGGCGTCATCCTCGGGGCGGGTCGCGATGAGCAGGAACGGGCGCATGGGCACATTGTGTCGCACGGTGGAGGTTGTGTCGCATCGGGTGGGCCCTGGGCGGCGGGCCGACGCGACCTCGGTCAAGGCGGGAAGCCCAGGACAGGCCCCGCCCCTCTAGGATCGATGGCGCCGATGACGCCGCCTGCGGAAGGAACCCCCATGACCGACGCACCCTCCCCCACCAGCCCTTCTCCTGTCGAGAGCGCCGCCGCGACGACGGCCGAGGAGTCCCGCGACCTGGTGCGCTCCGCGGTGGATGACGTCTCAGCGATCCTCCCGGGCTGGCTCGCGGACCTGCGCGCGGCGCACCGGCTGACGGGCGTGCAGGTGGCCCTGTGGCACGAGGGCGAGATCGTGGCGGAGGCGGCCGAGGGCGCGGCGGATGCGCCCGCCGGGATCGACCTGCTGCCCACGCACCGGGTCCGCATCGCCTCGCACTCGAAGATGTTCTGCGCTCTCACGATCATGCGCCTGCGCGAGCAGGGGCTGCTGCGCCTGGACGACACCCTCGGCGAGTGCGTGCCCGATCTCGCGGGCACGCCCGTCGCGGATCGCACCGTGCGCGACCTCCTCTCCCACTCCGCAGGCATCACGCGCGACGGGGCCGACGCCAGCTGGTGGCAGCTGGAGCGTCGATTCCCGGACCGGGACGAGCTGATCGCGATGGCGAAGGACGGCGCCGTGGTCAGCGATCCGGGCATTCACCTGCAGTACTCGAACATCGGGTACGGACTGCTGGGCCTGGTGATCGAGGAGGTCACGGGGAAGACCTTC
This sequence comes from Brachybacterium equifaecis, assembly GCF_023509525.1. Lineage (GTDB taxonomy): Bacteria > Actinomycetota > Actinomycetes > Actinomycetales > Dermabacteraceae > Brachybacterium > Brachybacterium equifaecis. Next base: position 73,199 of record NZ_JAKNCJ010000009.1, on the reverse strand, counting down.
GCCGAGGCCGTGGCGGAGCTGGTGCTCGCGCCCGTCGGCGCCGGCGGAGAGGACATGCCCATCGGCCCGGACCTGCCCGCGGATGCTCCGGGCGCGGAGGACCCGCACGGCTTCGCCGCTGGTCACACGGGCCTTCTGCATGGTGAGCGCCGCGTGGTCGAGCAGATCCCGACGGGAGCGCTCGCCCCTGCGACCGGCTTCTGGGCGACCGCGAGCGCGATCGCCGCGTTCGCCGGGGAGGTGCTGACCCGCGGTGCGCTGCTGGAGCCGGCGAGCCTGCGCGAGATGCGCCGGCGCGTCTGGACCGTCGCGGAGGGCCGCCACTACGGGCTCGGCCTGCAGGAGGGGACGCTGCACGGCTTCCACGTGCTCGCCCACTCCGGCGGGTTCCCGACGGGGCTGACCCGCACCTGGGCCGCTCCCGCCGAGAAGCTCTCGATCAGCGTGCTGGGCACCTCGATCGACGCGCCGACGTCCGCGATCGCCGCGGGGATCCTGGGCCTGCTGGCGCTCGCCAGCGGACGCCCCGCCCCCGACGCCGGTGCGCACGAGAGCGCAGGCGCGCTCGGCGGCGCCGGGAACGGCCGCGAGCGCCCCGCCCCGCTTGCCGAGCAGGACGGCGTGCAGATCGACGGTCGCGAGGTGAGCGCGCAGGAGATCGCGAGTGCCGTCGTGGGCACCTTCGACTGCGTGTGGGGCCGATCGCGCCTCGCCGTGCTCGGCGACCGGCTGTTCATGCTGGATGCGGCTGCGCTCGACCCCGCGCAGGGGGCGCTCGAGCTCGCCGTCGCCGGGGTGCGCAAGGATCCCGCCGATCCGGAGGCGAGCGTCGTCGCGCTCATGCCCTGGGGCGATGCGGGCTACGGCTCCTGGGCGGAGCCCGTGCTCGCGCGCCTCACCGCCGGGGAGGGCGAGGGGGCCGACGGGGCTCGCACGCTGCGCTGCACCGGGCTGTGGGACACCGGCCAGCTGCTCGTGCCCACCGCCGATTTCGCACTGCCGGAGCGGGTGCAGGCGCCGCGGTGAGCGGGGCTGGTGCGGTGTGCGGGGGCGGCGGGGAGCCGCGCCTGGTCGGGCTGCGGCGGCGTCGAGGTGGCAGGCGCTCTGCGGGACGGCGACCTCTCGATCATCCTCATGTGCCGCGTGCGGCCGGGCACGACGCTCGGGATCGGCAGGCAGGCTGCCCAGCAGCGATTCGGCGGCTGAGTCTGCCGAGAGCGCGGCGTCTGCAGGGCCAGCCGCTCAGCGCTCCTCGGCCCCCAGCATCGCCCGCAGGTCGGCCCCGAGCCCGCTGACGCGCACGGGGACCTCCGGCCGCACGAAGGTCTCGGGGGTGACGACGAAGCCCTGGTGCTCCACCACCTTCCCGCCTTCCAGCACGACGGCGGAGCCGTTCAGCGCGTAGCCGCAGCTGCGGGACACCCCGAACGACGGCGCGTTCCCGAGGATGGCCGCGGACTCCGCGCGCCGCGCCCCAAGGTGGTCGAACGCGAGCACGAGGGCGGCCTGGCGCATCAGCTTCCCGTACCCGCGCCCCTGGGCATCGAGGGTCAGCCAGGACCCGGAGCCGATCGTGCGGCGGCGGGCGAAATCGGTCGCGTTCAGGTCCTGGCAGCCGATCAGCTCGCCGTGGGCCCAGATGCCGAGCGCGAGAGCCCACTTCTCGGCGCTGAGGCCGGAGCGCAGCGACCATTGGAAGGCGAGCGCGCCGCGGATCCGCTCCTGCTCCGGCACCGCGTACCAGGGGAAGACGTGGTCGGCCGTCTCGTCGGCGAAGATCGGGCGGCGCAGCAGGTCCGTGTACTCGGGGAGGTCCGCATCGCGCAGCAGGCGCAGGGTCAGATCACCCGCCTGGATCTCGAGCGCGAACGGCGGGAAGAGCGAGCACAGATCGGACATTCGGCCAGTATAGGGCCGTCTGTATCCTGTCAGCATGACGAAATCACCGCTCTCCCCCACTCCTGCTGACGCTGCCGCGCGCGTGCTGCTCACCGGATTCGAGCCCTTCGACGCGGCCGCCTCCAACGAGTCCTGGGAGGCGGTGCGGCGTGCGGCCCCGCTGCTGCGCGAGCGCGGGATCGACGTCGTGGAGCGCGAGCTGCCCGTCGAGTTCGGCCGCTCCGGCGACCTCCTGCTCGAGGCGATCGCCGAGGTGCGCCCGACGCTCGTTGTCGCAGTCGGCCTCGCGGCGGGACGCCCGGACATCACCCCCGAGCGTGTCGCCGTGAACATCCAGGACGCGCGCATCCCCGACAACGCCGGCGCCTCCCCCGTCGATGCGCCGAGCGCCGAGGGCGGGCCCGTCGGCTACTTCTCCACCCTTCCCATCAAGGCGATGGTGCAGGCGAGCCGCGACGCCGGGGTGCCGGCGAGCGTCTCGCAGACGGCCGGCACCTTCGTCTGCAACGACATCTTCTACCGCCTCCAGCATCACCTCGCCGCCAGCGGCGCGGGGGCCGACGGGGTGCGCGGCGGCTTCATCCACGTCCCCTCGGCCGACGTCGTCTCGGCCGACGACGCCGCACGCTCCCTCGTGGCGATGGTGGAGGCGGCGCTCGCCGCGACCGAGGACATCGCGGTCGCGGGCGGCGCTGAGCACTGAGCAACGCGATCTGCGCACTGGGCACGGGGCACGGGGCACGGGGCACTGAGCACTGAGCACTGTGGCCAGGGGGCGCGGTCCAGGGACGGGTCGCCAGCGGCATCGCGACCCGCTCCCTGGGAATCACACACCTGTCATTATCCCCAGCTGTGGATAACTCTGGGGAGAACCTGCCGGGGGGTGTGGACCGCAGGGGGATGACCCCGCTCGCACAGTGGATCAGCGGCCTCGGGCCTGGTGCCGAAGGGCGAGGTTGAGCCTCTTACAGGCACAACGAAGCCCCGCCGCCTGCAGAACTACAGACCTGTCATTCATCCCCACTGGTGGACAACGGTGTGGATAACTGTGGATCCACACCCCGCGCACGGACCTCTGGGCACGACGAAGCCCTCCTTCCCTGGGGAAGGAGGGCTTCGTCGGGATGCCGTCAGCGCGTCGCCGTCAGTACAGGGACCCTGTCGGCACCGTCAGCGCCTTCACGGCCACGAGCGCGATGCACAGCAGCAGCCCGGCGCCGAGCACCGCGGCGTGGATCAGGGCCGAGCGCCGTGCGAGCGCGGCCCGGTCGGCCCCCGGCGTCGCCTTCGGGCGCAGGGCGAACATCGCGAACGCGGCCGCCGTTCCCATTACGAGACCGCCCAGGTGCCCCTGCCAGGAGATCCCGGGGACGGTGAAGGTGATGACGATGTTCAGGACGATCAGCACGATGATCTGCCGGGCCTCGCCGCCGAGGCGGCGGCTCGTCACGAACATCGCCCCGAACAGGCCGAACACTCCGCCGCTCGCACCCAGGGTCCCGGTGATCCAGGACGGATCGGCCGGGGAGGCGAGAAGCAGCACCGCCACGTGCCCGGCGATCACGGACAGCAGGAAGATCCCTGCGTAGCGCCAGTGTCCGAGCGTGCGCTCGAGGAACTGACCCACCGCCCACAGCGCATACATGTTCAGCAGCAGGTGCATCACGCCGCCGTGCAGGAAACCGCTGGTGATGAAGGTCCACGGCATCGCCAGGGCCCGGATCGGAGCGAACAGCATCGGCTGCTCGAACGCCGTGCCGATCAGCATCTGCCCGCCGAACGCGAGCGCGCACAGTGCGATCAGCACGTACGTGACGATCGGGGTCTGGGTGCCCATGCGCCCGCCCGCGGCGTTGCGCGGCTGCGACCCGGCCTGAGCCGCCGCGAGCTCCCGCTCGCAGTCCACGCAGAGCATGCCTACGGGCGCCTGGCGCTGGCACTGCCCGCACGCCGGGCGGCCGCAGCGCTTGCAGCGCACGTAGCTGACCTGGTCGGGGTGGCGCGGGCAGGTCGGCGCGGCCTGCGCGTCGGCCGATGGGAGGCCTGGCTGGAGGGGGCCCTGCCCGGAGGCGGACTGCTGGCCGTAGGCGGACTGTTGGCCGTGGGGGATCTGCTGCCCGTAGGCCGGCTGCTGCCCGTAGGCCGACTGCGGGGAGGGGGCCTGCCCGTAGGCGGGACGCTCGGAAGGGGCCTGCTCTGCACCCGGGGCGCCGGCCGACGGGAGTCCGTAGCTGGGCCGCGCCCCGGGCGCGGGGGACGGCCCCGGCAGGGGCGCCGCGGCGGGCCGCTCGCCGGGCTGCTCGCCGGCCTGCTCGTCGGGGCCGTAGCCGTAGCCGTAGGTGGGTCGATCGCTCATGCCCTATTCCTACAGGAGCGCCCTGTCAGCTCAGGCGCGCGAGGCCGACGCGCCTGGAACAAGATCGTGATTCTGTGCCAAGAAATGGCACAGAATCACGATCTCGCGGCCCCTGGAAGGGGCCAGGTGCAGCGTCCCGCGGCCGGGCCCCACCGCCGCCAGGCCCCGCCCCGCCCCGCCCCGCACCGCACCGCACCGCGCCCCTCACCGCATCGCCCCGCATAGAACGAGACCGACGCCCTGTTCCAGGAAATGGAACAGGGCGTCGGTCTCGCGGCTGGCGTCGGTCGCGAGAGGCGCGGCCGGCGCGGGTCGCCGAGCTCTGAACCCGGCAGGTGCCGGGCGTCAGATCACTTCTCGATGGTCACCGAGTTGATGACGACGTCCTCGAGGGGGCGATCGCGCATGTCGGTCTTGACCTTGCCGATCGCGTCGACGACCTTCTTGGACTCGTCGTCGGCCACCTTGCCGAACACGGTGTGCTTGCCGTGCAGGTACTGGGTGGGGGCGACGGTGATGAAGAACTGCGAGCCGTTGGTGCCCGAGGGGCGGCCGGTGATCGCGTTCATGCGCTTGCCCGCGTTGGCCATGGCCAGCATGTAGGGCTCGTCGAAGTTGTTGGGGTTGATCTCATCGTCGAAGTTGTAGCCCGGGCCGCCGGTGCCCGTGCCCAGGGGGTCGCCGCCCTGGAGCATGAAGCCGTCGATGATGCGGTGGAAGATGACGCCGTCGTAGAACGGACGCGTGACCTTCTGGCCCGACTCGGGGTCGGTGAACTCGCGCGATCCCTCGGCGAGGCCGACGAAGTTGGCGACGGTCTTGGGAGCGTCGTTCTCGAACAGCTCCAGGCGGATATCGCCCTGATTCGTGTGCAGTGTTGCGAACATGCGGCCATCCTCGCACAGGCCCCTGACGCACGGGAGAGCGCCCCGCATGCGCCGCGCCGCGCGCCGCAGAGGGCCCCTCCAGAAGACTGCGAAGACCCTGGAACCTGGTGCAGTGCGTCACGGTATGGTGACAGCACTCGTGACCGGCAGGCGCACGGGGCGGTCTCGCCGCCTCCCCATCCGCACCCGTCCGTCACCTCTGCACCTCGCCGGTCCCACCCGGCGACCTCCATCTGAAAGGGGTGTTCGCGCATGGCGCTGAACAAGAAGCGTGCCGCCAAGGCCGCCAAGAAGGCCCGCAAGAACGCGGAGAAGACCGCGCACAAGTACGGCAAGAAGTTCTCCAAGCAGGCGTCGAACATGGGCGATGAGGCCAGCAAAAAGACCGAAAAGGCGCTCTCCGAGCTCCAGAAGCTGGCCGACAACGCCGGCTCCTCGCTCGCCGACAGCACCAAGGACGTCCGCAAGAAGGCCTCCGCCCTCGTCGACAACGTCCGCCCCCAGGTCGAGGACGCGCTCCACGACAGCGGCGAGAAGATCGCCCAGCTCACCGACCGCATCGGCCCCCGCGCCGAGCAGCTGCGCCACGACCTGCAGGACGACTACTTCCCGCGCGCGAAGAAGACCGCCGCGACCACCGGCACCGTGCTGAGCACCGCCGTGGCCGCAGCCGTCGACGCCGCCCGCCACGAGCTCGCCTCCGGCCAGGACGACATCCGCAAGGCGGCCACCAAGCCCGCTCCGAAGAAGACCGCCAAGCGCGCCGGCACCGTCCTGCTCGTGCTCGGCCTCGCCGCGGCCGGCGCCGCAGCGGGCTACGTGGTGTGGAAGCGCACCCGCCCGGTCGAGGATCCGTGGGCACCGCCCGCCGACTTCGCTCGCGCGCACTACCCCGCCTCGGCCTCCACCGAGTCCGACGCCACCGAGGTCTCCGACACCGTCGGCGGCGCGGAGGCAGGGGACGTCGCCTCCTCGCTCCGCACCGGCAACGGGGACGCTGCGACCTCCAACACCGAGGACCGCATCGCCGACACGACCCCCCACGAGGTCAAGTTCGACTCCGCCGACGAGCCCCGCGGCAACCACCGCGGCGACGCCTGAGCGAACCGCTGCTGATCCCCTGATCAGCGCCCCTGCACCGGCCCCCTGGCATCGCGCCAGGGGGCCGGTGCGCGTTCCAGCGGCCATCGCGCCCTCCTGTGCTGCCACGCATGCCGATGTCCCGCGCCTGCCGATGCCCCCCCACTCTCAGGGGCTGCAGCGCCTTCCTAGACTGGAGCGATGACCCCACAGACCCCCGCCTCCCCCGCCCCGCCGGAGGTCGGCGCCGGCCGCTACGCCCCCTCCCCGAGCGGCGACCTGCACCTGGGGAACCTGCGCACCGCGATCCTCGCCTGGGTGCTGGCGCGGCGCAGCGGCCGCGCGTTCCGTCTGCGCCTGGAGGATCTGGATCGCGTCCGTGAGGGCGCCGCGCAGCGCCAGCTCGAGGACCTCGCCGCCCTCGGCCTCGACTGGGACGGGGATGTGATGGTCCAGAGCGAGCGCGGGGACGCCTACGCGCAGGCCCTCGGCCGTCTCCAGGATGAGGGCCGGGTCTTCGAGTGCTTCTGCACGCGGCGCGAGATCCTCGAGGCGCCGTCGGCCCCCCATGCGCCCCCCGGGGCCTACCCGGGCACCTGCCGGGATCTGAGCCCGCAGGAGCGCGAGGAGGGGGCCGCGAAGATGCTCGCCCTGCAGCGCGAGCCCGCACTGCGGCTGCGCGCAGGCGTGCGCGAGTTCTCGGTCGAGGACCACTTCGCCGGCACGGTCACGGCCGACGTCGACGACTTCGTGCTGCGCCGCGGCGACGGCGTGGCCGCCTACAACCTCGCGGTCGTGGTGGACGACGCCGCGCAGGGAGTGGACCAGGTGACCCGCGGGGACGACCTGCTGACGTCGGCCCCGCGCCAGGCCTACCTCGCGACGCTCCTCGGCGCCCCCGTGCCGGCGTACGCGCACGTGCCGCTCGCGCTGAACACCGCGGGCGCGCGGCTCGCGAAGCGCGATGGCGCGGTCACCCTGCGCGACCGCCTCGCGCGCGGGGAGAGCGCAGGGGACGTCGTCGGCCGGATCGGCGACTCCCTCGGGGTGCCCGGCTGCCGCACGGCGCGCGACGTGCTCGAGCGCTGGGATCCGGCGATGCTGCCGCAGGAGCCGTGGGTGGTGGAGCTGCCGGGCTGAGCGGCGCCCCGGCGCAGCAGCCGGGGAGCGGAGGCGCAGGGCTGCGGAGCGCCGGCAGCAGCCAGAAGACGCGGAAGCGGCCCTGCTGATCTCTCGGTCGGCAGGGCCGCTTCAGTGCTGCAGTGCGGGGCGAGCCGCGGTCCGCGCGGGGATCAGTCCTCGCGGGTGTCCTCGACGCGGGGCGCGGTGGAGGCGCGGGAGGTCGCAGGCTCGCCCTGGATCTCGCCCTCGCCGTTCTTCGGGCCCCACAGGAGCGAGGCGACGGTCGCGATCACCATCGAGCCGACGATCACGCCGAGGGACACGAAGGTGTTGACCTCGGGGATGCGCTCGAGGACGTGGAAGCCGGGGATCCACTCCAGCGGCGCCTCGTGGATCGCGTGGATGATCAGCTTCACACCGATGAACGCGAGGATCGCGGCGATGCCGTAGTGCAGGTACACGAGGCGATCCACCAGCCCGCCCAGCAGGAAGTACAGCTGGCGCAGGCCCATCAGCGCGAACAGGTTCGCGGTGAACACGATGAACGGGTTCTGCGTGATGCCGAAGATCGCGGGGATCGAATCGATCGCGAACATGACGTCGGTCAGGCCGATCACGATGAAGACCATCAGCATCGGGGTGAACATGCGCTTGCCGTCCACGACGGTGCGCAGCTTGTTGCCGTCGTACTCGCTGTGGAACGGGAGGAAGCGGCCGACGATCCGCTGGATGCGGCTCTCGCCCTCCTCCTCGTCGCTGTGGTCGTCCTCCTTGACCTGGGTCCATGCCGTGTAGAGCAGGAACAGGCCGAAGATGTAGAAGATCCACGACAGGTGCTCGATCGCGACCGCGCCGATCATGATGAAGATGGCGCGGGCGATCAGCGCGATGATGATGCCCACCATCAGCACTTCCTGCTGGTACTTCCTGGGCACGGCGAACCTGCCCATGATCAGGATGAACACGAACAGGTTGTCGACCGAGAGGGAGTACTCGGTCAGCCAGCCCGTCAGGAACTCGACGGAGGCGTGGTGGGTGTCGTCCACGACGTAGAGGACGACGGCGAAGATCAGCGCGAGGGAGACGTAGAAGCCCACCCAGGCGACGCACTCCTTCATGGAGGGCACGTGCGGGCGCTTGATGACCAGCAGCAGGTCGACGATGATGATCGCCACCAGCACCGCCAGCGCGGTGATCTCGAATGTCAGGGATATCTCACCCATGCAGGGACCTCTCGGGTTCGTTCGGTGGAGGGTGCGGCGCGAGGGAGCGTCGTAGGACGGCGCCCGAGAAGCACAGCGGAATGGACCCAGGGTATCGGGCGGCCCTCCGCGAGGCTGTGAGCGGCCCCTCGATCAGCGCTCTGGGAAACGTGACATGCGGCGGGCCCGCATGGGCAGGCGGGCCGACGGGTCAGGACCGACGGCGCCGCGCTGGCAGGCGGGCCGACGGGTCAGCGCACGCGGCGCAGGCGCAGCAGTCCGTCCTCGTGGTGGCCGTGGCGGTGCTCGACGGCGGGCCGCTCCACGAGCTCCTCCCGCTCGACCTCCCACTCGTCGGCCGGAAGCGCCAGCTCCTCGCGCTCCTGCGCGGGATCGAGCAGCGTCAGCGACGAGTGGTGCGCGTGCGGCGAACCCGGGGCGGGAGCCGCGTGGGAGAGGATCACCAGGCGCCCGTTCGGGGCGAGGGCGGCGGCGGCCCGGCGCAGGATCAGCGTGCGCTCCAGCTCCTGCTCCGAAAGGAAGAACGAGGCGGTCACGAGGTCGAAGGGGCCCTCGAGCAGGGTCGCGGCCTCGCGGTCGGCTCCGAGGGCGGCCCCGGGAGCGCTGCGGGCCCAGGGGCTGAGGTCGACGGCGAGGAAGCGGATCCGCTCCGGATCGAGCCCGGCCGCCTCCGCTGCGCGCGTCGCGCGGTCGACGGCGCTCGGGGAGATGTCGGCGCCGAGCACGTCCCAGCCCTGCTGCGCCAGCCAGATCGCGTCCCCGCCCTCCCCGCACCCGAGGTCGAGCGCGCGGCCCGGCGGCAGATCGCCGACGGCGGCGGAGAGCGTGCCGTTGACCGCTCCGGACCAGATCGTCTCCGCCGCGGCATAGCGCTGCTCCCAGTACGCCGCGGGGTCCTCCCCCTCGTCCGCGGCCGGGACCACCGCGTGGGTGTCGGACGCGGTGGCGTCGGACGAGGTGGGAGCGGACGAGGAGGGAGCGGCGGGGTCGCGATCGGGAGTCGTCATGAGGGTCAGGGTATCCAGGCGCGCCCGTAGGCTTGGCGCATGAGCCATCGCGCGACGTCTCCCGCCCCCGCTGCCCGCTCCCGCGCCGAGGAGGAGGCGGTCGACGCCCGGCTCGCGCGCACCTTCGACCTGCGGCTCGCCCGCTACGGCGACGATCTGCGCCGCGGCCTCGAGGTGTGCTTCGGCGAGCGCGCCGGCGAGACCTTCGAGCGTGTGCTCGCGATCATCGCGGCGGCGCTCGCGGACCGACCGGAGGATCTGCGCGACCTCGACGAGGCGCGGCTGCTCGCGCCCGACTGGCTGCAGGATCCCTCGATGCTCGCCTACGTCGCCTACGCGGACCGCTTCGGCGGTGACCTGCGCGGCGTCGCGCAGCACCTGGACCACCTCGCCTCCCTCGACGTCACTCACCTGCACCTGATGCCGCTGCTCGACCCGCGCCCCGGGGACAGCGACGGCGGGTACGCGGTGCGCGACTACCGCACGGTGCGCAGCGACCTCGGCTCGATGGCGGATCTGCGCTCCCTCGCCGCAGACCTCCACTCCCGCGGCATGAGCCTGGAGCTCGACCTCGTGCTGAACCACGTGGCGATGGAGCACGAGTGGGTGGCGCGCGCGAAGGCCGGCGAGCAGCGGTACCTGGACTACTTCCTCACCTACCCGGACCGCGAGATGCCCGACCGCTGGGAGCAGAGCCTGCCCGAGGTCTTCCCCGACTTCGCCCCCGGAAACTTCACCTGGGACGAGGACCTGGGGCGCTGGGTGTGGACCACGTTCAACGCCTTCCAGTGGGACCTGGACTGGTCCAACCCCGACGTCTTCTGCGAGTTCCTCGAGATCATCTGCTTCCTCGCGAACCAGGGCGTGGACGTGCTGCGCCTGGACGCGATCGCCTTCACCTGGAAGCGGATGGGCACGAACTGCCAGAACCTCCCGGAGGTCCACCAGCTCACCCGCGCCCTGCGCGCGGCGGCCCGCATCGCCGCGCCGGCGCTCGCCTTCAAGGCCGAGGCGATCGTCGGCCCGCAGGACCTGATCCATTACCTCGGCACCGGCGAGAGCAGCGGCAAGGTCTCCGAGATGGCGTACCACAACACCTTCATGGTGCAGCTGTGGTCGGCGCTCGCGAGCCGCGACACCCGGCTCCTGGCCACGGCGCTCGGCAAGTTCCCCGCGAAGCCCGCCTCGACCACCTGGGCGACCTACGTGCGCTGCCACGACGACATCGGCTGGGCGATCACTGACGAGGACGCCGCCGACGTCGGCCTCAGCGGCCACGGCCACCGCGCGTTCCTCTCCGCGTTCTACGCGGGCGAGTTCCCGGACTCCTTCGCCCGGGGGCTCGTCTTCCAGCACAACCCCGCCACCGGCGACACGCGCATCTCGGGCTCCCTCGCCTCTCTCGCCGGGCTCGAGCGCGCCCTCGCCGCAGGGAACGACGCAGCCGCGGATCTCGCCGTGCGCCGGATCCTGCTGCTGCACGCGGCGATGCTCGGCTTCGGCGGCCTGCCGCTGCTCTACATGGGCGATGAGATCGCGCTGCTGAACGACGAGAACTGGGCCGAGGATCCCGAGCATGCGGCCGACAACCGCTGGGTGCACCGGCCCGCGATGCCGTGGGGCGAGGTCGCCCGCGCGGAGGCCGACGCCGCCGCGGAGCGTCCCTCCACTCCCGCCGGGAAGGTGCTGCGGGGGATGCGCCACCTCATCGCGGTGCGCCGCTCCCTGCCGCATCTCCACGCGAGCGTCGAGTCGCACGTGGTCGGCGGGCAGGATCCGCGACTGCTGATCCTGCGCCGCGAGCACCCGCTGGGCACGATGCTGCAGGTCCTGAACGTCTCGGAGCACCCGGTGGAGCTCGACACCGCGCTCCTCCAGGAGGCCCTCGGGCACGGCGCCCGCGAGGCTCTCACCGGCGCGCGCTGGAGCTTCGACGTGCCCAGCATCGCCGTCGGCCCCTACCAGGCGCTCTGGTTCATCCAGGACGCGCAGGCGGCCTGAGGAGTAGCCTCGAAGGGACGACGGCGTCGGCGCGGGCACTGGCCCCGCGATCCCCTCCCCGCCCTCGCCCCCGGAAGCAGGCCCCATGCCCCGCACGTCCTCCGACATCGCCCGCCGCACCCGCTGGGCGTACCTGGTGTGGGGCGCGGCGATGCTCGCCTACATCGCGACCGTCGCCGGGCGCTCCAGCATCGGGGTCGCCTCGGTGCAGGCGATGGACCGCTTCCACGTGGGCGCCGGAGCGCTGTCCGTGTTCGGCGCGGTGCAGCTGGGCACCTACGCGGCCGCCCAGTTCCCCGCCGGGCTGCTGCTGGACCGCTTCGGGCCGCGCCGAATGCTGCTGATCGGCAGCGCCGTGATGCTCGTCGGCCAGACCCTCATGGCCCTCACCCCCCTCTACCCGCTCGCCGTGCTCGCGCGCGTGCTGATCGGCGCGGGGGACGCCGCGATCTTCATCTCCGTGATCCGCCTGATCGCCGCGTGGTTCCGCCCGCGCATGGCACCCCTGTTCACCCAGCTCACGGGCGTGCTCGGGCAGTCGGGCCAGGTCATCGCCGCGGTGCCGTTCTTCGCGGTGCTGCTGTCGGCCGGATGGAGCGCCGCGTTCGGGATGATCGCCGCCCTGCTGCTCGTCGGCGCTCTCGCGGTGCTCCTGCTCGTGCACGACGAGCCCGCGGGCGACCTGCCCACCGGCGCGATCCCCGTCGTCGGCGCGTCCCCGCGCCCCGTGCTGCGCGACGTCCTGACCTCCCCCGGCGCATGGGCGGGCATGTTCGCGCACTGGGTCACGCTGTTCTCGGTGAACGTGTACGTGGTCATGTGGGGCGTGCCGCTGCTGACCCAGGGCCACGGCGCGACCCCGGGGACCGTCTCGCTGCTGCTGAGCATCCAGGTGCTCGCCGGGATGGTCTTCGGTCCCGTGATCGGCGCGCTCTCGGGCCGCTTCCCCCAGCGTCGCGTGCTGCTGGTCGCCGTGACCGTCGCGGTCCACCTCGCCGGCTGGATCGTGATGCTCGCCTGGCCCGGCCAGCACTCCACCGCGCTGCTGATCGCCTTCTCCTGCACGATGGCGCTCGGCGCCGCCGCGAGCGGACTCGGCTTCGACCTCGCCCGCACCGGCGTCTCGCCGATGTCGGTGGGCACCGCGACGGGCTTCGTGAACATCGGCGGCTTCGGCGCGGGTCTCGTGGGCGTGCTGATCGTCGGCATGATGCTCGAGGCGCTCGCCCCCGGCCGGGACGCCGCGCTCGCCGATCATCGCCTCTCCTGGGCTGCGCTCGCCGTGCCCATGGCGGCGGGCCTGATCGGCTTCGCCGTCGCGGTCGCACGGGGCGGGGCGCGCCCGGCGCCCGAGCGCCGCGCCGGCGGATCGATCGCAGCCCCGATCGCGATCGCCGACGGCCAGGCCGGCGCGCGCGCCGGGTCCGGTCCCGCGGCCTGACGCGGGGGCGGCCCCCGGCTTGAGGCGGGCGGGCAGGGCCCCTCGTCGGCCCCCCGTCGGCCTTCGCCGATCAACTCGATACACAAACGTATCTAGTGCGCCACAGATGCGCTCGATACATAGACGTATCGAGATTCCTGGTCGTAGTGTACCGGTGTGGCTCTCGAACATCGCTCCGCCCCCGCCTCCTCTGCCGCCCCGGCCACGACCCGCCGCGGCAGGCTCCTCGCGCACCTGCCCGAGGAATGGCTGCGCCCCATCGCCGCGCTCTTCGTCACCGGGCTCGCGCTCGTGCCGATCATCTACGCGGGAAACCTGACCTGGTCCTTCGACGACCCCTCCGGCAACCTCGACCGCATCACCGCGGCCGTCGTGGACCTCGACACCGGGGCCGACGTCACCGCCCCCGGCGGGGACACCACCCACCTCGAGGTCGGCGAGGAGTTCACCAGCACCCTGCTGGACCTCGACAAGCGCACCCTCTACACCTTCGTCGAGGCGACGCCCGAGGAGGCCGCCGCGGGCCTGGCCGACGGCACCTACGGCGCGACCATCGAGATACCCGCTGACCTCTCCGCGAACATCGCCGCTCTCGGGGAGGACCCCTCCGCCGCGCAGCAGTCGCAGATCACCGTGCGCACGAACGACTCGATCAACTACGTCTCCGGCAACTTCACGAAGTCCGTCGGCACCGCGCTCACGGAGGCGCTGCGCGGCACCATCGCCGAGCAGTACCTCGACCGCATCTACGTCGGCTTCACGAGCATCCACGAGGGCCTCGGCTCCGCCGTCGACGGCTCCGGCGACCTGTCCGACGGCGCGGCCTCTCTGGCTGACGGCTCCCACCAGATCGACGACGGCGCCGCGTCCCTGCAGGACGGCTCCGCGCAGCTCGCGGACGGCACGGGCCAGCTCGCGGACGGCGCCGGCACCCTCACCGGCGGCACCGGGCAGCTGCGCGACGGCAGCGCAGACCTCGTGGTGGGCCTCGACCAGCTCTCCGCCGGAGCCGTGACGCTGAGCGGCGGCACCGCCCAGCTCGCGAGCGGCGCAGGCCGCCTCCAGGGCGGCCTCGCGGCGCTGGACCAGTCCGGTCCCGCGCTGCGCGGCGGGGCCGACCAGCTCGCCTCCGGAACCGGCCAGCTCGCCGCGGGGGCCGACACCCTCGCCGCCGGCGCCGGCCAGGTCGCCGGCGGCACCCAGCAGCTCAGCGACGCCGCGCACGCCATCCAGCAGCGCGCCGACGCGCTGGGCATCACTCCCGCCAGCGTCGCCGAGGCCTCGGACGCGGCGAACGCCGCCGTCGACGAGCTCGCAGGCGCCGCGCACCGCATCGCCGACTCGCTGGCCGACCCCACCAGCGACGCCTCCGCCCTCGCCGAGGACGCCCGCGCCCTGTCGGCTGCAGTCCAGGACGCGCACGCCGACGCCGCGGCCCTGCGGGAGCGCATCGAGTCCTCGGCCGCTGAGGTCGACTCGCTGCGCACCGACCTCCAGCAGGACGCCTCCGATGCGCGCGCCCTCGACGGCGCCCTGCGCACCGCCGAGGCCGACGCCTCGCGCTCCGCGCAGTCCGCCGCTGCGACCCGCACCGACGCCGCCGCGCTCTCGGGCGCGCTCCAGGACCTCTCCGCGACCTGCGCGGACTCCGGGGCGAGCCCCGAGTTCTGCGCGCAGCTGCAGTCCCGTGCGGGCGAGGCCTCGGCGCTCGAGGACGCCGCAGCCGCGAGCGCCGAGGACGCCGATGCCGCCTCGGCCTCCGCCCAGCAGGTGCAGGAGGGCGCCGCCGGGATCGCCGGGCGCAGCGACCGCATCGCGCAGAGCGCCGATGCGCTCGAGACCCGGCTCGATGACCTCCGCGGCGCCGCCCAGCACGTCGAGGAGACCGCCGGCGCGCTGAGCGAGCCGGCCGCGCACCTCAGCAGCGGGATCGACGCGCTCTCCGCGGCGATCGCGCAGGTCGCCGCCGACGCCCAGTCCGTCGGCGCCGATCCCGCCGCCGCGCACCAGCGGATCGACGCCCTCGCGGCGCAGGGCCATGCCCTCGCGAACGCGCTCCCGGAGATCTCCGCCGAGGCCAGCGGCGCGGTCGAGGGCGTGGACCGGCTGAACTCCGGCGCCCAGCAGGTCGCCGCCGGGTCGCAGACCCTCGCCGGCTCCGCCCGCCGCCTGGACGCGGGCGCCGACCAGCTCGCCGGCGGGGTGCAGGCCTACACCGGGGGCGTCGGCACGGCACGCTCCGGAGCGGACCAGCTCGCCGGCGCGACCGGCCAGCTCGCCAGCGGGGCCGACTCGCTGAGCGCGGGCCTCGCCACCGCCGACTCCGGAGCCCAGGCGCTCGCCGGCGGCGCCGCCCAGGTCGACGACGGCGCCCGCCGCCTCGCCTCGGCGTCCCAGCGGCTCGAGGCCGGCGCCGGCACCCTGCGCGACGGCGCCTCCCAGCTCGCCGGCGCCACCGGGCGCCTCTCCAGCGGGGCCGACGAGCTCGCCGGCGGCAGCGCCCAGCTGCACGACGGCCTCGCCGAGGCCCGCGACGAGGTCCCCTCCTACACCGACGCCGAGCGGGCCCAGCTCAGCGACGCCGCCGCAACCCCGGTCGCCATGGACTTCCAGCGCGAGAACGGGCTGGACCGGTTCGGCGAGGGCCTCGCTCCGCTGTTCCTCAGCATCGGCCTGTGGGTGGGCGCCATGGCGATGTTCCTGATGATGCCGCCGTTCTCGGAGCGCGCCGCGCGCAGCGGGGCACGGCCGCTCGCACTGCTCGCGGGCGGGCTCGCACCCGCGTTCGCGCTGGCTGTGGTCGAATCCGCGATCGCCGTCGCGATCCTGCACTGGGCCGTCGGCATCACCGCGGCGAACCTGGCCCTGATGTTCGCGATCGCCGCGGCCACCTCGGTCATCTTCACCGCCCTGAACCACGGCTTCGGCGCCCTGTTCGGCCCGATCGGCAAGTTCGTGGGCCTCGTGCTCGTGGCCCTGCAGGTCGCGGGCGCCGGCGGCACCTACCCGGTGCAGACCCTCCCCGCGTTCTTCCGGGCCATCCACCCCTACCTGCCGATGACCCACACGGTCGACGCGCTGCGCGGGGCCGTGGGCGGCGACTGGGTGCACCCCGGGCAGAACCTGCTGTGGATGAGCGTGTGGCTGCTGATCGGCCTGGCCTGCGGGTACGCGGGGGCCGTGAAGCTCGCGCGGTCCGCGCAGCGCGGGGACGTGACGGTCGGCTGACGGGGCGAGGCGGGGCGGGCCTCCGTCGGGCGGGGACCGCGCGGGGCGCCGTCGGGCGCGGGCAGGGCGCAGCCCGCCGGGTCGGGACCAGGCGGTGCGCCGTCGGACGGGGCGGGGCCGGCCGCCGTCGGGCGCGCAGCGAGGGGCAACCCTCGGCATCCGGCGGGAGCCCGGCGTGTGGTGCAGGACACTGGTCGGGAACCTGATCCGTGCGGCGCGCGGTCCCGTCGGCCCTCGCGGCGTGCGGGCGCGACGCCGCCGACCGAGAGGACCGGTGCACCGATGCCCGCTTCCGAAGGCGCCAACTACGCCCCCGCCGCAATGCCGAAGCCCGTCGTCGAGGCAGGAGACTTCGTCTTCGCCGCGATGCACCTCGACCACGGCCACATCTTCGCCATGTGCGAAGGCCTCATCGGCGCCGGCGGCACC
Organism: Brachybacterium equifaecis; assembly: GCF_023509525.1. Lineage (GTDB taxonomy): Bacteria > Actinomycetota > Actinomycetes > Actinomycetales > Dermabacteraceae > Brachybacterium > Brachybacterium equifaecis. Next base: position 56,526 of record NZ_JAKNCJ010000009.1, on the reverse strand, counting down.
CTGAAGGCCGTCTACGACCCCCAGCCGGAGCGCGCCGAGGAGTTCCGGGCCCGCTTCGCCGAGCAGTTCCCCGAGCTGCGCATCGCCGCGAGCGAGGAGGAGATCCTGGCCGACGACACCGTGCACCTCGTGGCCGCCGCCGCGATCGCCTCCGAGCGCGCGCCGCTCGGCATCCGCGTGATGGAGGCAGGCAAGGACTACTTCACCGACAAGACCCCGCTGACCTCCCTCGAGCAGCTCGCCGCGGCCCGCGATGCCGTGGAGCGCACCGGCAAGAAGTACGCGGTCTACTACTCCGAGCGCATCCACGTCGAAGCCGCCGTGCTCGCCACCCAGCTGATCCAGCGCGGCGCGATCGGGAAGGTCGTGCAGGTCACGGGCATGGGCCCGCACCGCATGGGCTCCCCCGAGTCCCGGCCCGACTGGTTCTTCCGCAAGCAGCAGTACGGCGGCATCCTCACCGACATCGGCTCGCACAACTTCGAGCAGATGCTCACCTTCACCGGGTCCGACGACGCCGAGATCCTCTCGAGCTCCATCGGCAACTTCGGCCACCCCGACTTCCCCGAGCTCGATGACTTCGGCGACGCGCACATCGCCCTCTCCTCCGGGGCCAGCGGCTACGTGCGGGTGGACTGGTTCACCCCCGCGGGTCTGCGCACCTGGGGCGACGGCCGCACGTTCGTGGTCGGCACCGACGGGTACCTCGAACTGCGCAAGTACGTCGATGTCACCACCGACAACGGCCCTGACCAGGTGATCCTCGTGGACGGCGACGGCGAGCACCGCATCAACGCGCACGGAGAGGTGGGCTACCCGTTCTTCGGCGAGCTGATCCTCGACGTCCTGAACCGCACCGAGACCTCCATGACCCAGTCCCACATCTTCAAGGCCGTCGAGCTCGCGCTCAAGGCCCAGGAGCAGGCACGGGAGCTCACCGGCCGCCAGGGGTGAGGCGGCGGGGCGCGAGCTTCGGGCCCGAAGCGGGACCGCAGGCCCGGGGCGGCGCCGGGGCCGGAGGGGGCCGCAGTCCCGGGCAGGGCAGGGGCGGCAGCGCACCCCAAGCCCTCACCCCGCACTCCCCCTACCTCGCCCCGAGCCCTCCTCGCCGCCCTCCCCCGGCTCGCCCCGCAAAAACATCGGTGTCAGGGCCGGTGACGTGGACTGGTCCACGTCACCGGCCCTGACACCGAGGAATGTGTTGCCCGCCCTGGGTGAAGGAGACCGAGCAGGCCTGTTCTTGGGGGAGAAGGTAAAGGCCGGGCCCGGGCTCACTCCCCCGCGGCGTCGCCCTTCAGCCAGCGATCCCACTTCGCGGCGAGGTGCTCGGCCTCGACCACGCGCACGGTGCCGGACGCCGAGCGCATCACGATCGACTCGGTGAGCACCCGCCCGCCCTCGTAGCGCACCCCGCGCAGCAGCTCGCCGTCGGTGATGCCGGTCGCCGCGAAGTAGCAGTTGTCGCTCGTGACCAGCTCATCCGTGCTGTACACGCGGCCGAGGTCGAGACCGGCCGCACGGGCCTTCTCCTCCTCGGCCTCATCGAGCGGCGCGAGGCGGCCCTGGATGACCCCGCCGGTGGCCTTGATCGCGCAGGCCGTGACGATGCCCTCGGGCGTCCCGCCGGTGCCCAGCAGCATGTCCACTCCCGTGCCGGGGCGGGCAGCCGCGATCGCACCGGCGACGTCGCCGTCCATGATGAACTTGACCCGCGCGCCGGCCCGTCGGATCTCCTCCACCAGGCCCTCATGGCGAGGGCGCTCCAGGACGCACACCGTCACCTGCTCGACGGGCTTGTCGAGCGCCTCCGCCACAGCCCGCACGTTGAACGCGGTGCCCTTGGCGAGGTCGACCGCGTCGGCCGCACGGGGGCCGACCACGAGCTTGTCCATGTAGAACACGGCCGAGGGGTCCAGCATCGTGCCCCGCTCCGCGACCGCGAACACCGACAGCGCGTTCGCGTAGCCGAGAGCGGTCAGGCGGGTGCCGTCGATCGGATCGACCGCGACGTCGACATCCGGGCCGGTGCCGTCGCCGACGCTCTCGCCGTTGAACAGCATGGGGGCCTCATCCTTCTCGCCCTCACCGATCACGACCGTGCCGTTCATCGCGACGGTGTCCATGAAGGTGCGCATCGCGTCGACCGCGGCGCCGTCGGCCTTGTTCTTGTCGCCGAGGCCCACCCAGCGGGAGCCGGCGATCGCGGCGGCTTCCGTGACGCGCACCAGCTCCATCGCGAGGTTGCGGTCGGGGGCGGTGCTGCTCAGGGTCGTGTCGGGGGTGCGGGGATCGGTGCTGCTCGTGCTGGTCACGTCGGGCTCCTCGTCGTCGAGTGCCCGTGCGGCACGGGGAGGACCTGCGCCGACGGGCCGATCAGTGTCCCCTCCACCGTAGCCGGGCATGCGCGGGCACGGAGGGGCGATGGTCCGCCGGTCGCGGATACCGGACGGGGGGCGGGCTCAGCTGGGCCCGGCTGCTGTCGGTGCCTGGCCGGCGGCGGATGACGGGCAGCAGAACCATCGCTCTCAGAGCCGCAGACGTGGACTGGTCCACGTCAGCGGCTCTGTGACCGAGGACCTTGCGAGTCCATCGCGACGTCAGCGCGCGCGGCGCTCCCGGTCAGCGCGTGTGCGTCCAGAGATCCCGGAGCAGCGCGATCTCGGCCAAGTGGTGGATGAGCTCGCGGTGGATGTGGGCCACCAGATCAGCGCGCGTGAGGTCAGCCCACGGCCCCTCGGCCTCCCCCGCCCGCTCGAGCAGGTCGTCCTCCGACCACGCGCGCACGCCCTCGATCCAGCGCTCGTACTCTCGGTCGAGCTGCGCGAGCGCTCCCGCGGCCGTGGACGCGTAATCCCAGGTCATGTAGTCGGCAGCGGGTCCGCCGAAGTGCGAGTGATTGCGCAGGGCGAGCACGCCCACGATGACATGGCCGAGGCGCCAGGCGATCGTGGTGAAGGGCTGCGGCGAGGGCTCCGGGAACACGAAGTCGATGACGAGGTCGCCGCTGCCGCCCTGCAGATGCTCCTGGGGCAGGTCGTCGCGGCGGGGGTGGAGGGTCCACGCGGAGCCGCCCGAGGTCGGGTCGAACAGGTACTCCTCGTCCGTGAGGCCTTCCAGGTGCGGGCGCGCCTGCTCGCGCCAGTGGAACTCGATCTGCTCCAGCAGGACGGCGCTGATCGTGGTGGAGGGAGGTGGGGTGCGGGTCATGGGGTCTCCTCTGGTGGGGGCGGGCTGGGCGCGGCGGGTGGCGGGCAGCTTTCGGCGGCGGCGGGCAGCAAAGACATCGGTCCAGGAGCCGGTAACGTGCACTGATGCACGTCACCGGCCCTGCGACCGAGGACTGTGCGGGCGAGGGGCCGGATCACCAGCCCGTCGGCGGCCACTCCTCGCCGTCGGCGAGCGCGTTCAGCTCGTACGCGCCCTTGCCGTCGATGCTCTCGCGGATCACGTCCGCGTGCCCGGCATGGCGCGCGAACTCCTCGACCATGTGCAGCGCGCAGCGGCGCACGTTCCAGTGCTCGGAGCCGGAGAACCACGGCTCCTCGGGGATCGGCACCGAGGTGTCTGGATCGGCGGCGCGGATCGCCGCATCGAGCTCGTCTGCGGCGGAGTGCAGCTCCTCGATCAGGCTGCCGGCGGTGTCTTCCGGGCGCAGCGCGTCGGGCTGGATCGTGCCCTCGGCCTCGACCTGCGCGGGCGTGTGCTGGGGGCCTTCCGGGCACCCGGGTGCAGCATGGATGGCGAGGACGTTGCGCTGCGCGACCCACAGGCAGTGGCGGGTGAGCGCGCCGAGGGTCATGGCCGACGCGCTCGGGGCCGCGGCGAGCTGCTCGCGATCCAGTCCGTGCAGGGTCGCGGCGATCTGGCGCAGCTGCTGGGCGGCGAAGGTCGCGAGGCCGTCGCGCTCGTCGGTCACGTCGGGGGTCATGAAGGGCATGGGATCCTCCTGCTGTTCTGGTGGGGCGGGGGCCTTATCGGCCCGGCACGAGCATCATGCGCGCCATAGCGGTCAGATCCTGTCCGCAGGATCCGGGAGACTTCGTGCCATGAGCGACGTGACCGAGCGGACCCTGCATCTGCTCTCCCTGCTGCAGTCGCGCGCGGTGTGGAGCGGCGAGGAGCTCGCCGTGCAGCTCGGCGTCACCGCGCGCTCCGTGCGCCGGGACGTCGAGCGCCTGCGCCGCATGGGCTACCCGGTCCACGCCGCGCACGGCAGCGGGGGCGGGTACCGCCTCGGCGCCGGGCGCGCGCTGCCGCCGCTGCTGCTCGGGGCCGACGAGGCCGCCGCGGTCGCCGTCGGCCTTCGCCTCGCGGCAGCTTCCAGCATCGATGGTCTCGGCGAGCAGGCCCTGCGCGCTCTCACCGCACTGGAGCAGGTGCTCCCTCCTGCCGCGCGGGCAGAGGTGACCGCGGTGACGACGGCGCTGGAGGTCCTCCCGTCGGCCCGCGCCGGGATCCCCGGGCCGACGCTCGTAATCCTCGCGGGTGCCGTTCGCGACGGTGTGGAAGCCCGGCTCGACTACGAGCGGGCCGACGGGCACCGCTCGACCCGGCGCGTGGAGCCGTACCGGGTGCTGACGATCGAGGGACGCTGGTACCTGTTCGCCTGGGATCTGGAGCGCGCGGACTGGCGCACGTTCCGCCTGGACCGGATGCACGAGGCGCGAGCGAGCACCTTCCGATTCGCGCCCCGGCCCACCCCGGACATCGAGGCCCACGTGCGCGCCGCCGTGGCCCGCGGCGGGCGCGCGGGGAGGGTGATCGTGCGCTTCTCGGTGCCTGCCGCACAGCTGCGTCCGCGGATCCCGCCGACCGCGGGCACCGTCGAGGCCGACGGCGAGGACGCGTGCCTCCTGCATCTGGCCGAGGCGGATCTGCGGTGGGTCGCGATGCACCTCGCGCATCTCGGACTGCCCGTCGAGGTGATCGAGCCGGCCGCGCTCACCCAGGCCATCGCGGAGCTCGGGGAGTGGTTCGATCGGGCGCGCGGAGTGGGTGCGGGAACGGGATGATCGTTCCGATTCGGGCGCACGGCACCACCGCATCCGTACGACGGGCAAGAATCGGAAGAATCCTTCCCTTCTTCTTCCGGATCTGCCAGGATGTGTGAATCCGCCACCTCACCGGAAGGATCCTTCCGCCATGACCGCACCGCACTCCGTCCCCGAATCCCTCGGCGCCTCGATCCGGGCGGCACGGCGTGAGGCGCGCCTGACGCAGACAGAGCTCGGCGAGCTGGCGGGCCTGTCGGACCGGACCGTCCGGGAGATCGAGAACGGATCCCCCAGTCCGGCCGTCGGCTCCGTGCTGCGGCTGCTCGAGATATTGGGCCTGCACGTGAGCGTGACGCGATGACCAGACAGACCCCTCTCGAAGAGCTTCGGTTCGTCGACCGCGCTCATGTCCTCGCCCATGGGAATCCCGTCGGAGAGCTCACCCGCTCCCCCGCAGGAGAAGTGACCTTCCGATACACGGCGGACTACGCAGGCCCTCCCGTAGCGACCACACTGCCGGCGCACGGCCCGCCGCTGAGCCTTCCCGGCGGCGGTCTGCCCCCGTTCTTCGCGGGACTCATGCCCGAAGGCAGGCGTCTCAGCCTCCTGCGGCGCGAGGTGAAGACCTCGATGGATGACGAGCTGTCCCTCCTCCTCGCAGTCGGCGCCGACACCCCCGGTGCTGTGCAGATCGTGCCCGCAGGCCAGCACGCAGCAGAGCCCTCCCCCTTGGCCGACGGCGACATCTCGGACCTGGACTTCCGCCAGATCGGAGCGGAGATCGACCGCCATGCGATCCCCGGTGTCCAGGCGAAGGCGTCCGCCTCTCGACTGACCGCTCCCCTGACGACATCAGAAGAGCGCGCCCTGCTGAAGATCGAGCCGGCCGAGCTCCCGTTCCTGGCGCTGAACGAGAGCATGCATCTGCGTGCGGCACGGCTCCTGAATCTGCCGGTCGCCCAGAGCCGCCTGGTCCAGGACCGCCATGGCGTGCCCGGACTGATCGTGAGGCGATTCGATCGGAGCGTGACGGAGAACGGAGCAGTCGTGCGCCTGCCCCTGGAGGATGCGGGGCAAGTGCTGGGGATCCTCCCGGCCGCCAAGTACTCCGTGGCCACGGAAGATCTCATTCGCGCAGTTGCGGGGCAGTGTGCGGCGCCCGTCATCGCGGCCCGCAACCTCTACTTGCAGTTCCTGTTCGCGTGGCTGACAGGCAATGGGGATCTGCACGCCACGAACATCTCGATTCTCCAGCGCGAGCCCGGGCGCTGGGAGGTCTCGCCCCTCTACGACGTCGCCTGCACCGCGGTCTACCGGGACTTCACCATGGCGCTGCCCGTCGGAGGGCGGGTATCACGGATCCGCGCACGCCATTGGGCGGAACTCGCGGACTTCATCGGCCTGCGCCCTGCCGCGGCGCGGCGGGCCGATGGGATCGCGCTGCGCGCGGCGGCGGCCGTCGGCCTGCACGAGATCCCTCTGGAGGGTTCGCCGATCAACGGCGCGCTCCGGGAGATCCGTGGTCGCCGCGCGGAGCTCGAGCACTGAGACCTGGGCATTGAGACCCGGGCGCTCCGACTCGGCGCTCGCTACGCTCCCGGCATGGACCTCATCTTCAGCGCGACCGCCGTCGAATGGCGCGGCCCCGCGCCGTACGTCTTCGCTCCCCTCCCGCCCGAGGAGGCCGACGCGATCGACCAGGTGAAGGCGCGCCTCACCTACGGCTGGGGCGTCATCCCCGTCCAGGCGCAGATCGGCGAGACCGCCTTCACCACTTCGCTGTTCCCGCGCGAGGGCACGTACTTCCTGCCGGTGAAGGTCGCCGTGCAGCGGGCCGAGGGCGTGGAGATCGGAGACGAGGTCGAGGTGCGGGTGCACCTCGACCTCGGCTGAGCCGCCCTCAGATCGGCGCCAGGCTCAGCCGATCCAGTCCGTCTCCACGCTCTCCTCGCCCCCGGCGGCGGAGCGCGCGGCGGCGAGGATCAGCACCACGGCCGCGGCCCCCGGGTCCATCACGCCCTTCGCAGCGTCGCCCACGTAGCTCGCGCGACCGCGGCGCGCGATCGTCTCCGCCGTGGCATCCGCACCGCCCCGGGCCGCATCGACCGCGGCGCCGAGCGCGGCCACCGGGTCATCCCCCGACTGCGCGGCCGAGGTCAGCGCCTCGGCTGCGGGAGCGAGGGCGTCGACCATGGTCTTGTCCCCCACCTCGGCCTCTCCGTAGCGCTGCACGGTGGCGAGCCCGTTCGCGAGGGCCTCGGCGAACTCGGTGATCGTCGGCGCCCCGCTCCCCTCCCCGGCCTTCGAGAGGTCGCGGAAGAGCATGCCGAACAGCGGGCCGCTCGTACCGCCGACTCCGAGCCAGGCGCGGTAGAAGCTGGTCAGGGTGGCGGAGTACCCGGACGGCGAGTCCTCGTCGAGGTTCTTCTCGACCAGCTTCATGGCAGTGCGGATGTTGGTGCCGAAGTCGCCGTCTCCGGCGCGTCGGTCGAGATCGCCGAGGGCCGCCGCGCCCGCGGTGAGGGCGGTGCGCATCTGCGCGACCCAGGCCTCGCCGAAATCGGCGGGAAGTGCGCTGGAGGAGGTATCGGTGCTGGTCATGGGGGCTCTTCCTTTCACCAGGTCAGTCCGGGGGTGCGCACGGGCGCATCCCACAGGCGGGTCAGTTCGTCGTCCAGCGGCATCAGCGTGATGGAGAAGCCGTGCATGTCCAGGCTCGTCACGTACGGGCCGACGAGCCAGCGGGCCGGGCTGAGCCCGCGGTCCGCGAGGCGGTGGTGCAGCGCCCGGGCGGCGAGCTGCAGCTCGATCGGATAGGTGCTGCCGAGCCCGTTGACGATGGCGAGCACCTCCGTGCCGCGGGGCATCTCGAGCGCGTCGAGGAGAGGGTCGGTCAGCAGGGCGGTGAGGCCGTCGGCGTCGCGGAAGCTCTCGCGGCTGCGGCCGCGCTCCCCGTGGATGCCGACCCCGAACTCGACCTCGTCGGCCGGCAGCTCGAACTGGGGCTCGTCGTCCCCGGGGTGCGTGCCGGCCTGGAGGGCGAGGCTCATGGTGCGGGCGCGGGAGGCGACGCGTCGGCCGAGCTCCGCGACCTCCTGCAGGTCAGCGCCCTCTTCGGCGGCGGCCCCGCAGATCTTCTCCACGATCACCGTGGCGGCGGTGCCGCGGCGGCCCGGGCCCGCGGATTCCTCGCCGAGGTCGGTGGCGAGATCGTCGTCCACGAGCACCATCTCGGTCTGCACGGAGGAGTCCTCGCTGATCTCGCCGGCGATCCGGAAGTTCAGGACGTCGCCGGTGTAGTTCTTGACGATCTGCACGACGCCGCGGCCGGAATCGGCGGCCTGGGTCGCCTCGAGCACCTGCAGTGCGGTGGGGCTCGCGAAGATCGCGCCGGCCACGGCGACATCCAGCATCCCGGTGCCGACGAATCCGGCATGCAGGGGCTCGTGGCCGGAGCCGCCGCCCGAGACCAGGCCGACCTTCCCGCTCGCCCGGCTCTTGCGGGTGACGTAGCGGTGCTCGACGTTCAGCTCGAGCAGCTGGGGATGGGACAGCACGAGGCCCTCGAGCGCCTCGGGGACGATCTGATCGGGGTCGTTGACGATCTGACGGCGCATGCGCGGCTCCTTCGACGGTGTGTGCCACGACACTACGACGGGCGGCCGACGAACGACAGGGGGAGAGAGCTCTTCTCAGCTCCCCTCGAGCCCCTGCTCCAGCAGCGCGAGGGCATGGTCCAAGACCTGGGCTCCCACATCGCGGGTCACAGGGCCGAGCTGGCCGAACACCTCTGAGCTGATGGTCCCGATGAGCATCGACCAGGCGGTCACCACGAAGGCCCCCTGGGAGGCGGTGGCATCCACTCCGAGGTCCCGGGCGCCGAGGTCGAGGAAATCTGCATAGGCACCCGTAGGCACCGGCACCGCCGGCGCGGATCCCGAATCGGCCACGATGCGCAGGAGAACAGCCATCAACCGGGTGCCCGGGCGCAGAGTCTGATCTTCGGGAGCCGCATATCCAGGCACCGGGGTCCCGTAGATCAGCGCCCACCGTGCCGGATCGCGAAGACCCCACTCCCTCATCGCATGGGCGAAGACCAGGAGGCTCCTGCGCGCCGGAGCAGTACCGTCCGCGGCGAGCGCGGACTCGACGTGGTCGGCGAGCTCCGAATAGGCGTCGACCACCAGTCGAGTCAAGAGGGCGTCGCGGTCGGCCACGTACCTGTAGACGGCCGAAGAGGCCACGCCGAGGTCGCGCGCGATCTGCCGCAGGGAGAGGGCGGCTGGCCCGCGATCGGCCAGCTGCTCGCGACCGAGGCGCAGGATCCCTGCTTCCATCTCCGCCCGTCGGCGAGCCCTGATCCCCTGGCTCTCGCGCTCCTCGTACGGCATAGGGGCGATCATCCCACACGCCGAGCGCGGTCCCGCCGACCCCGGCAGCCACTTCGAGAGCGGTGCTCTTGCTTTGCGGTCGCCGCCTCGCTACCGTTGCCCCAAGTTTCGAGAGCAGTGCTCACATAAAGGGGTCTTCATGCGTTCTCTCATCATCGGCGCCGGTCAGATCGGTCAGAGCCTCGTCGCAGAGCTCCATTCACGTGGCCACGAGACCGTCGTCCTCCGTCGCTCCGCCGATCCGGTCCTGGGAACGTCCACAGTGGCAGGGGACGCGGCCGATCGGCAGCTCCTGACGGAGCTCGCACGCGGCGCCAGCGCGATCTTCCATACGGCCCATGCGGCCTACGATCCCCGCTCATGGCGTCGCGAGCTCCCTCACCGAGAGCGCGCCGTCATGGACGCCGCCGCAGAGGCGGGGATCCCCGTCGTGTTCCCCGAATCCGTCTACGCGTTCGGACGCGGCGCCGAGAACCTCCATGAAGGAGATCCGGTCCAACCCTGCTCCCCCCTCGGGGAGGTGCGAGCCGAACTCCTCGACGCACGCCGTGCGCACGGAGCCAGGACACTGTCGATCGTCGCCTCCGACCTCCTCGGGCCGACCGCGACGGCCAAGGGCTCGATCCCCCGCGCGACCGTAGTCGACCCCGTCTCGAGCGGGCGCTCAGCGTGGGTGCTGGGAGACCCCGACACCCCCCACGCCATGACCTGGATCCCCGACCTCGCTCATGCCATGGCCGAGTCCGCCGCGCGGGCCGAGCAGCTGACCACGTCAGGGGATGCAGTGCTCCTGGCTCCGACGCCGCCCGCCATCTCCCTGCGAGCACTCGCCCAGTTCGTCGACGAGAGCGAGTCGCCTCGCGTCAGACGCATCCCCGACTGGGCCCTGGTCCCCCTCTTTCCGTTCAGCCCCACCACACGCTCGCTCCATCGACAGCTCTACCTGTGGGAACGGCCGGTGAGGCTCCACCCAGGAGCGCTCACCACCGTCCACGGTCTCGCACCTACACCTTGGGACGCGATGGGATGGGGCGGGCGCGAGCGATCCTGAGCTGCTCTACCGGCGCTTGCCGAACCTCATGAGAGGACTGAACGAGGGGCGAGGGGACCTATTGGCCCCGCCGCCCCCTGGGCCCGGGCACAGGTTCGGGAGTTCAAGGACGATCGGGCAGGGCTTGCGCGATCCACACTCGCGATATATCGTCATCATGTCACGTAATGAACGACGAAGGAGCGCATCCATGCGACACCATCACCACATCCCTGATCAGACCGTCTCCCCCGACCCCCGCGCACAGCGCCGGGGCCGACACGGCGGGTTCCGGGGCCGCTCCGAGGACCACCGCGGCGGCTTCCCGGGTTCCGACGGCGGCCCCGGCAGCGGTTTCGAGGGACGCGGCCCCTTCCGCGGCCCCCGTGGAGGTCGGCCGGACGGCTTCGACCCCCGCCACGGCGACGGCGGCCCTGAGGCCCGCGGCTTCGGCGAGCCGGGCTTCGACCGAGGCGGATTCGAGGGCCATGGCCCCGAGGACCGCGGCTTCGACGGCCCCGGTTTCGGCGGCCCCCGCGGTCGCGGGCGCGGCCGGGGACGACGCACCCGCGGGGACGTCCGCACCGCGGTCCTGATCCTGCTGGCCGAGGAGCCGATGCACGGCTACCAGCTCATGCAGACCATCACCGATCGCACCTCCGGCCGCTGGGCTCCCAGCCCTGGCGCGATCTACCCGACGCTCTCGCAGCTCGAGGACGAGGGTCTCGTGGACGTCACGAAGGACGGCGGCCGCAAGCTCGCCACCCTCACCGAGACCGGCCGCGCCCACGTCGAGGGGAACAAGGACTCGTGGTCCGATCCGTTCCCCTCGGCCGACGACGCCGCCGCCACTCCCGACATCCGCCAGGCTCTCCACGAGCTCGCCGGTGCGGTGCGCGAGGCAGGCCGTTCGGCCTCCCCCGCACAGCTCGCCCAGGCCGCAGAGGTCCTCGCCGAGGCGAAGCGCGGCATCTACCGCGTGCTCGCGGGGGATGCTGCGCAGGGTTCGGCCGCGCCGGCAGCGGAGGCCCCGCAGTCCCCAGACGGCCCCGCATCCGACTCGGATGCGTGAGCACTGCCGGCAGGGGAGCTTTCCGCTTCCCTGCCGCGCCTGCCTCTGAGCATCGGCGGCTGCGCGTCGGCCTCCGTGCGGCGATCTCAGAGGGTCGGCCGCTGAGCGACCGCCCTACCCCACCGCCCCCGCGATCAGCCCGAGCGCGGAGACGACCGTCAGCGTCAGCACCGCGATCTCGAAGGCGCGCTGGGGCACTCGGCCCACGATCCGCCTGCCGATGAGTGCCGCGAGGATGACGAGCGGGGCGAGCACGAGGTCCATCAGCAGATAGGCCGGCTGGAAGAGGCCGAGGCTCGCCGAGAAGGGGATCTTCAGGATGTTGACCGTCGCGAAGAACCAGGCGGCAGTGCCGAGGAAGGTCTTCGCGGGCATGCCCATCGCGAAGAAGTACATCGACATCACGGGCCCGCCCGCGTTCGCCACCATCGTGGTGAAGCCGCCGAGGGTGCCGTAGGCGAGGCGCGATCCGATTCCCGGGCCCGGCCCCGCCGCGGCTTCCGGCCCCGCCGAGCCCCCAGCCTCCGCCTCCTTGCGCTTCCGTCGGCGCCCCGCGAGGGTGAAGCCGAGCAGCACCAGCAGGATCACGCCGATCGCGCCCTGCACGAGAGCGCCGCCGGCGAAGCGCAGAAACACCGCTCCCGCCACCACGCCCAGCAGGACCGTCGGGATCAGCCGCACGAGCGCCTTGACGTCGACCTCGCGGCGATACATCAGCAGCGCGAGCATGTCTCCGAGGATCAGCAGGAGCAGCAGCGCGGCGGTCGACTCCTTCGCCGGCAGCACGAGGGCGAACAGCGCAGCGGCGATCGTGCCCGCTCCCGGCAGCGCCGACTTCGAGAAGCCGACGATCAGCGCAGCGACGACCACGAGCGCCCAGCCCGTGCCGCCGAGCGCGGGCAGGCGGTCCAGCAGTTCGGTGAGCATGCGCGACCTGGCCTTCTCGGAGCGTGCGAGGGACCCGGGCGGGCCGACGGTGGGCTCAGCGTAGTCCCGCCGCCCCCGCCCCCGACGCGCACCAGCGCCCGTTCGGGTTCGATGCGCGCGCCCCCGACGCGCAGCGGGCCGCACCCCCGGTCAGGAGGTGCGGCCCGCTGCCGCCCGCACGTGCGGCGTCCAGCCCTGGGGTCAGAGCAGCTCGATCACCGCGTCGGCATCGTTGAGCACGATGATCGGGGTGATCGTCGCGTGCCCGGCGGCGCGGATCGCGTCCAGATCGACCTGCATGAGCGGCTCTCCGGCGCGCACGCGCTGACCGTTCTCGACGAGCGCGGTGAACCCCTTCCCCTTCATCTCCACGGTGTCCAGGCCGACGTGGATCAGCAGCTCGGTGCCGTCCTCCAGCACGAGCGCGATCGCGTGGCCCGTGGGGAAGATGTGCTGGACGGTGCCCGCGGCGGGCGCCACGACCTCGCCGTCGGTCGGCTCGATCGCCGCGCCCGGGCCCATGAGCTGCTCGGAGAACGTGGGATCGGGGACGGCCGACAGCGGCACGACGGCACCGGCGAGCGGCTGGCGCAGGCGCACGTGGCGCCCGCCCGCGGAGGCGGGGGCCTCCCCGTCGGCCGGGAGCGCCGCACGATGGCGCGCGCGCTCCGGATCAGCCGGCGCGGCCGACGTGACGGGAGCGAGCTCCCCGTCGATGATCCGCTCCATCGCATCCTTCACGAACTGCACGTTCAGGCCGTAGATGACCTGCACGGACCCGCGGCCGGGCTTCATGGTGCCCGCCGCTCCCGCGCGCTTGAGCGCCGCGTCGTCGACGATCGAGGGATCGGCGACCTGCATGCGCAGCCGCGTCGCGCAGTTCTCGAGCTCGAGGACGTTGTCCTTGCCGCCGAGCGCTGCGAGGAACGCGGTGGCGGTCGCCGCATAGCGGTCCGCCGGGACCCCGTCGGCAGCGCCGTCAGCCGCAGCACCCGCGGTGCCCGAGGTGCCCGCAGTCTCGGAGCCCTCGTCGGCCCCCGGATCCTCCTCGGTGCGCCCGGGGGTCTTCAGATCGAAACGCAGGATCATGAAGCGGAACACGAGGAAGTAGACGACGAACCAGAAGACGCCCATCACGGGGATCGCCCACGGGTTCACGGCCATCGGGTTCATCCAGCCCAGCACCAGGTCGATGAAGCCGCCCGAGAAGCCGAAGCCCATGCGCACCGGCAGCATCGCGCTGATCGCCAGCGAGATGCCCGTGAACAGGGCGTGGATGACGTACAGCACCGGCGCGAGGAACATGAAGGAGAACTCGAGGGGCTCGGTGACGCCCACGAAGAACGAGGCCACGGCGCTGGAGAGCAGCACGCCGGCGGCGAGCTTGCGGCGCGAGCTCTTCGCGGTCGTGTACATCGCAAGCGCGGCGCCCGGCAGGCCGAACATCATGATCGGGAAGAAGCCGGTCATGTACTGGCCGGTGACGCCGCGGGTGCCGGTGCTGTTGAGGAAGTTGCCGAGGTCGTTGATGCCCGCGACGTCGAACCAGAACACCGAGTTCAGGGCGTGGTGCAGGCCCAGCGGGATCAGCAGGCGGTTCAGGAAGCCGTAGATGCCCGCGCCGATGGGGCCGAGCGTCACGATGAACTCGCCGAAGGTCACCAGGCCCGTGTACAGCAGCGGCCACAGCACGAACAGGGCGAGCGCCGCGAAGATCGAGATGCCTGCGCTGACGATCGCGACGGAGCGTCGGCCCGAGAAGAAGGCCAGCGCATCGGGCAGCTGGACGTCCTTGAAGCGGTCGTACGCCCAGGCGCCGATGAGCCCGCACAGGATGCCGATGAACACGTTCTGCAGGCTGCCGAACGCGGGGTTCACGGCCTCGACGTCGATGCCGCGGAACTTCGCGACGCTCTCGGGCTTCAGGATCGTCGTGACCGTCAGCCAGGAGACGAGGCCGGCGAGGGCCGACGTGCCGTCGGGCTTCGTGGCCATGCCGATGGAGACGCCGATCGCGAACAGCAGCGCGAGGTTGTCCAGCAGGGCGCCTCCGGCGAGCGTGAAGAATACCCCGGCCACGTTGCTGGGGTTGTCGGTCGCGCTGATGATCCAGTAGCCGATGCCGCTGAGGATCGCCGCGACCGGCAGCACGGCGACCGGCAGCATCAGGGACCTGCCGAGTCGTTGGAAGAACTTCATGGGGGTGGGGGTCCTCTCGAGGCGGGTGAGGTGGGGATGCGCGGCCGACGGGGAGACATCCCTGCAGGCCGCAGGCCACTCTGCCCGGTCGGCGGCCTCGAATGTCGGAGCCCCGCCGTAGGGTCCCCTCATCTGCAGCGCCTGACGCACCGCTCGACACCACGAGGAGCCGCCATGAACCGTCTCGATCAGCACCGGATCGATCAGCACCGTCTCGACCTGGTCCGCACCGTCGCCGCCGCCGACGCGCTCGGCGCGCCCTATGAGCTCGGCCTGCACCCTGGTCGCGAGCTGCCGCTGGACACCTTCGCTCCGGGCGGGGAGCGGCCGCGGGTCCGGATCCTCGGCGGCGAGGCGGACTACGGCACCTGGACGGACGACACCCAGATCGTCCTGATGGTGCTCGACGCCCTGCGCCGCTCCCCCGAGGATCCGGTCCCCGCCTACCGGGAGAACCTCCTGGCCTGGAGGAACGGGGCGTTCACCGCGCAGGGGCAACGCTTGGACGTCGGCAACCAGACGAGCCATGCGATCTCCCGCATCGCCCGCGGGGAGCAGGTCGAGCCGAGCACCTCCTCGGGCAACGCGTGCCTCATGGTCGCTATCGCCGTGCACGCCTCCGGTGCGGGCGCGGAGCATCTCGAGGCTCTCGTGCGCACCACGCACAACGGCGACAAGGCCGCGGCCGACGCCTCCGAGCTGTTCGGCATCCTCTCTGCAGCGGGCGCCGGCGCACCGGTGCCGCCGGTCGATCCCGCCCTCTTCGCGCAGACTCCGCCGTCGGGCTTCAGCGAGCACACGCTGATCCACGCTCGCCAGCGCTTCCACGAAGCCGCCTCTTTCACGGAGGGCATCGCCGCGATCAATGCCGCCGGCGAAGACACCGACTCGATCGCCGCGGTGTTCGGCGCGCTGTGCGCGGTCGCGGGCGGGGAGGCGATGGCCGCTCCGAGGGGTCTGCTCGACGAGCTCGTCGGCCAGGAGCTGCTGGAGCGCGCGGCAAGAGAGTGAACGGAGACAACCGCGCACGGTGGTTCGGCTAGCGTCGAAGCGGCTGCGCCTCGGCGCCGGCTCCTCCCCGTCACGGGGCCCTGCACGAAGAACGAGTCCTCCATGGTCACCGACCCGTCCCAGCCCGCCGCTTCCATCGATCCCGCGGGCACGGCCGCGCCGGCTCCTGCACTGAGCGCTCAGGTGCGCTCCGTCCTCGCGATCCTGATGGGCTCCGCGTTCGTCATGATGCTCAACGAGACCACTGTCGCGGTCGCGCTGCCCGCTGTGATGGCGGACTACGCCGTCTCCGCGGCGACCGCGCAGTGGCTGCTGACCGGCTTCCTGCTCACCATGGCCGTGGTCATGCCGACCACCGGCTGGATGCTGGAGCGCTTCACCACGAGGGCGGTCTTCGCCGCCGCGGTGGGATCGTTCCTGGTGGGGACCGTGCTGGCCGCGCTCGCGCCGACCTTCGCCGTGTTGCTGCTCGGGCGCATCGGGCAGGGCCTCGGCACCGCGATGCTCCTTCCCCTCATGCTGACGGTCACCATGACGCTGGTGCCCGCCGAGCGCCGCGGATCGGTGATGGGCGTGATCGCGGTGGTGATGGCCGTGGGCCCGGCCCTCGGGCCGACGGTCGCCGGCGCCGTTCTCGCCGTGACCACGTGGCACGGGATCTTCTGGATCATGGTGCCGCTCGTCGCCGCCGCCGGCATCCTCGGCATGATGCGCCTGCGCAACGTCAGCACGCCCGTGCACGTTCCGCTGGACGTGCTCTCGGTGCTGCTGTCGGTCGTGGCGTTCGGCGGGCTGGTCTACGGGCTCAGCTCGATCGGCATCATCCTCGCCGGCGGCTCCGCGGCCCTGGTCGCGATCGGCGTCAGCGTCGCCGGTGCACTGGGGCTCGCCCTGTTCGTCGGGCGCCAGCTCAGGCTCGCCCGCACCGAGAGCGCGCTGCTGGACCTGCGCCCGCTCGCCGTGCCCGGCTTCACCGTCCCGCTCATCGCGCTGCTCGTGCTGTTCGCCGCCCTGCTCGGCGTCATGAACACTCTTCCCCTGTACCTGCAGGGATCGCTGCTGGCCAGCGCGCTGGCCACCGGGCTCGTGCTGATGCCCGGAGGGCTCGTGGAGACGGTGCTCTCCCCCGTGGCCGGGCGCCTGTTCGACCGCGTCGGCCCCCGCCCCGTGGTCATCCCCGGCATGGTGTTCGCCTTCGGGGCCCTCGCCTGGCTGTCCACGGTCGACGAGACCACCTCGGTGTGGCAGATCGCGCTGATCCATGTGGTGTTCTCCATCGGCCTCGCCGCGTGCCTCTCCCCCCTGATGACCGCGGCGCTGGGCTCCCTGCCCGCCCCGCTGTACGGGCACGGCTCGGCGATCCTCAACACCGCCCAGCAGCTCGCGGGAGCCGCCGGCACCGCGGCGCTGATCGCGATCTTCAGCGCCGTCTCGGAGGGCTCGCGGTCCGGCGGCGCAGCCGAAGCGGTGGCGCTGGCCGACGGGGCCGGCACCGCGTTCCTGGTCGCCGCGATCGCAGTGGCCGCGGCGGGGGTGCTGTCGCTGGGGATCGGTCGGAAGCCCCCGGCGCAGACGGTCGCGGGCTGACGAGCAGGGCCAAGGCGGGGCCGGCGGAGCCGGGCGGCGCAAGATTGGGCGGGGCCGGGCGGCGGTCGAGCGGGGCGCTCTCGCCCACGCCGGCATTCCGGTGCGCTCAGGTACCTTTCCGGCGCGCGAAGGGTACGAGGGCGGGCCAAAGTCGGCAGTCAGGCCGGTCCCGGTCCCGTCGGCCCAGGCCCGGCGACCCGGTCCCTCGGACCGCCCCGCCCCCGCCCCGCCTCCGGCCCCGGAGGCGCGCCCCACCCCGCCTCCGGCC
The DNA here is from genome assembly GCF_023509525.1 of Brachybacterium equifaecis. GTDB lineage: Bacteria > Actinomycetota > Actinomycetes > Actinomycetales > Dermabacteraceae > Brachybacterium > Brachybacterium equifaecis. The sequence goes on along the minus strand of NZ_JAKNCJ010000009.1, from coordinate 39,047 downwards.
CGCCTCCGGCCCCCGAGGCGCGCTAGACCCCGAACACCCTCCGCACGATCGCGCGCTTGGCGGCGGAGAAGGGCGGCATGATCATGCGCAGCGTCTCGGGCGCGTAGGGCTTGGTGACCACGGGCTTGCGGTGGCTGAACCGCTCGAACGACGTCTGCCCGTGGTAGCTGCCCATGCCGCTCTCCCCCACCCCGCCGAAGGGGACGGTGGGCGCCGCGGCCTGCAGGATCGCGGCGCCGTCGACCACCGCGCCCGAGGACGTCCGCGCGATGAGCGCCTCGCGCACCGCGTCGTCCGCGGTGAACACGTAGAGGGCCAGCGGCTTCTCGTCGGCCCGGATGTAGGCGATCGCGGCGTCCACGTCGGCCACGGGAACGATCGGCAGGATCGGCGCGAAGATCTCCTCGCGCAGCACCGCGGGGGTCGTGGCCTCGGTGCGCTCCGCGGCAGGGTCGGCGGGCTGCTCCATGCGCAGGACCGTCGGCGCGATGAAGAGGTCCTCGCGCTGGGTCTGCCCGCCGACGAGCACCTCGCCCTGCGCGATGTAGGCGGCGGTGCGATCGAACTGCTTCGGGCTGACGATGCGCCCGAAGTCGGGGCTCGTGCCGGCGTCGCCGTAGAGGGCCTCGATCGCCCGCTCGATCGCGGCGGCGAGCGGGCCGACGCGCTCGGGGGTGGTGAGCACGTAGTCGGGCGCGATGCAGGTCTGGCCAGCGTTCAGATACTTCGCCCAGGCGAAGCGGCGCGCGGCCTCCTCGAGATGGGCGTCGTCGTCGAACCACAGCGGGGACTTGCCGCCGAGCTCCAATGTGACAGGGGTCAGATGCTCCGCAGCCGCGCGCATCACGACCCTTCCCACGGTCCCGTTGCCGGTGAAGACGATGTGGTCGAACCGGTGCTCCAGCAGGGCGGTCGTCTCCTCGACCCCGCCCTCGACGATCTGGACGGCGTCAGGATCGAGGTGCTGGGGGACGAGCTCGGCGAGCAGGGCGGAGACGTGGGGGGTGATCTCGCTGGGCTTCAGCACGACGGCGTTGCCAGCGGCGATCGCGCCGAGAACAGGGACCAGGAGCAGCTGCACCGGATAGTTCCAGGGCGCGATCACCAGCACCGTGCCGAGCGGCTCCGCCTCGAGACGGGCCGACGCCGGCTGCAGGACCAGCGGCAGGCTCGCTCGCTGAGGCTTCATCCAGGAGCGCAGGTTCTTCAGCGCGTGGTCGACCTCCGCGACCACCTGCGAGAGCTCGGTGACCTGGGCTTCGGTGGCGTTCTTGCGCAGATCCGTCCACAGCGCCTGCTCGAAGCGCTCCCGGTTCTCCAGCACCATCGCGCGCAGCGCCTTCAGCTGGGCCTCGCGCCACTCGACCGGGCGGGGAACCCCAGCGTCAGCGGCGCGGCGGGCGCGGGCGACGCGCTGCTCGATGACTGCGCGGTCGGTGGTGGGCGGGGCGGCGGCAGCGACCTTCTCGGCGCGAGTGATCGCAGGAGGGCGGCGATCCTCAGCCGCAGGGGCGCCTTCGGCGGGACGGGGGTCCGACATGCTCTGCTCCTTCGCTCGGCGAGCGCACCGGCCGGGGTTGCGGGGCCGGGCGCTGATGGAGCCGATCGTAGGAGAGGGGGCTGTCAGTCGGCAGGGCGTCGGACGGAGCGGCTGGGGTGCAGCGCACCCGGGCGGCTGGATCTCGGCAGCGGGCACCCGCCCAGGGCACCACTACGCTGGCTCCAGCCCTCCCCGCCACCCCCAGGAGCCCCCTCATGCGCCAGTTCACCCTCCCCGGCACCGACATCGCCGTCCCGAACGTCGTGCTCGGGCTGATGCGGATCGATCAGAAGTCCGACGACGAGATCCGCGAGCTCGTGCGCACCGCGCGCGATGCGGGCATCGACTTCGTCGACCACGCCGATATCTACGGCGGGGACCACCTGTGCGAGCGCCGGTTCGCGGAGGCCATGCAGCTCACGCCGTCGGAGCGCGAGCAGGTCACGATCCAGACCAAGTGCGGCATCGTGCCCTCGGAGTCCGGCACGTACTTCGACTACTCCTACGAGCACATCACCGCGCAGGTGGAGGGCTCGCTGAAGGCGCTGGACACCGACTACCTCGACATCCTCCTGCTGCACCGCCCCGACGCCCTCGTGGAGCCCGACGAGGTCGCTCGCGCCTTCGACGAACTGCACGCGAGCGGGAAGGTGCGCGCCTTCGGCGTCTCCAACCACACCCCGCGTCAGATCGCGCTGCTGCAGAAGTCGGTGGAGCAGAAGCTCGTCGCGAACCAGCTGCAGCTGTCGATCACGCACTCCCCGATCATCGCCCAGGGCATCTCCTCGAACATGTCCGAGCAGGACCAGTCCATGACGATCGACGGCGGCGGCATCGTCGACTACTGCCGCCTCAACGACATCACGATCCAGGCGTGGTCGCCGTTCCAGGGCGGCTTCTTCGACGGGGTGTTCCTCGGCAACGAGAAGTACGGCGAGCTGAACGCCGTGATCGACCGTCTGGCGGCGAAGTACGAGGTGGCGCCGGAGGCCATCGCGACCGCCTGGATCACCCGTCACCCTGCGCAGATGCAGGTCGTGCTCGGGACGACCACCCCGCAGCGTGTGCGCGACGCCGCCGCGGGCTCGGAGCTGCCGCTGACGCGGGCCGAGTGGTACGAGCTGTTCCGGACCGCGGGGCACATCGTCCCCTGAGGCGGGGGCCGCGGGAGCGCGGGGCCGGCAGCGGGGTGCGGCGGGGCGGGGCGGGGGCACTGCAGGAGGGCGGGCCCCCGGCAGACGCGGCCGGGCCGGCACGCGATGGGATGCGGGCAGCCCTGGCCATGTCCGATCGACCGACAGAATCCCGCCCGATACGGCATCAGCTGCGGCCACTCGCTGGCGGTACCGCAAAGTCCTCGGTCACAGGGCCACCCACGTGCACTGATGCACGTGAGCGGCTCTCACACCGCGGTTTCTGCTGGGGTGATGCGTGTGCCTCGGCGGGCGAGGGTGTGCTGCCCGGCCAGGTCTCGATTCGCAGGGGCTTGACCCCGGCGGGGCCGGCTCGTGGCCTCTCCGCAGCAGGAACCGCAAAGTCCGCGGTCCCAGGGCCGCTCACGTGCACTGGTGCACGTGAGCGGCCCTCACAGCGAGGTTTCTGCTGACGAAGTTCGAGCAGCCCGAGCTGGCCGACCAGCCCGATCAGCCCTGCAGCGCGGCGTACCTAGCAGCGAACGGCATGTAGTCCGATTCCCACACCTCGAGCCCCGGCAGCTGCGCACCGGTGACGGCCGCGGTGAGCCGGTCCAGGTACCACTCCCACCCGGCTCCGACATCGCCCAGCATCGCGGCGGGCACGTCGATGTGCCGGAACACGAGGCGGGTGCTGTCCCCGCCGTCGGAGCCCGGCGCATCCTCGAGCTCCACGCGCAGGCGCCATGCCCCCTCGCCGAAGGCCGAGCTGACCTCGAGCGCCTCCTCCGGGGTGCACTCGTGGATCGTGTACTCGGCCGCCTCCGCCTCCCCGGGCTCCGCAGTGCCCGTGACCTGCACCGTTCCGCTCGCGGGATCGCCGGTGAAGGTGCCGAACCAGGTGGCGAGGCCGTCGGACTCGGCGAGGCGGGACCAGACGTCGGACCGGGAGGCGGGGAGCTCGCGGGTGAGCACGAGGTCGGCGCCGTCGAGGGCGCCGGTGATGGATCGGTCTGCGGTCATGGTGCGCTCCTCAGGGTCGGGCCTCAGCACGGGCCTCGGGGTCGGCCTCAGCCCGGGCCGCAGGTCAGGTCTCGGATCGGGCGCTCGAACCCGGTGTCGGGGCAGCGCGCGGATCAGGTGCCCCCATCATGCGCCGTGTGCCAGGCTGGTGCCACTGCCCGGGGTGCCGCCCGTCGGACATGTCGTCTCGGCCTGTCGTTCCCGCCTGTCGGCGCGGGCCCCGCAGAAAGCTCGGTGTGAGAGCCGCTGACATGGCATAGTCCACGCGACCGGCTCTGGGACCGAGGACTTTGCGGAACCCGCCCCCTGTGTCAGCCCTCGCAGGCCTCCACCTGCAGGCCTCCACTCCAGAACCGGCCTGCACCCCCGCCCGCACACCCCGCAGCACACCCGCGCACCCCACCCCCGACCTCCAGGAGCACCCCATGCGCCGCACGATCCCGTTCCTCACCTTCCAGCCGTCCCGCGGCCAGCGCGCCGCCGAGGCGATCGCCCTGTACACGAGCCTGTTCGAGGGCGACCGCGTCCTCTCGCAGACCTTCTGGGACCCCGAGGCCCTGCCCGAGGGCCTCGATCCCGCCCACGCCGAGGGCGCGCTCATGCTCGCGGAGTTCGAGGTCGCCGGGCAGCGCATGCGCGCCTCGGACACGCTCATCCAGCACGAGTGGGATCTGACCCCCGGCGTCTCGCTGTGGCTCGAGTGCGACGGCGAGGACGAGCAGAAGGCCGTCCTGGCTGCGCTCGGCGAGGGCGGGCAGGAGCTGATGCCGCTGGGCGACTACGGCTTCGGGATGTTCGCCTGGGTGCAGGACCGCTTCGGCGTGACCTGGCAGCTCGCGCTCGTCGGCGAGACCAGCGCCACCGATGCCGAGGTCAGCGAGAACCTCTGACCGCACGCGCGCGGACCGCACGCGCGCGTCGGTGACCTCTGGCGCCGGCCGGCGGTGCGGCCGACGGTGCGGGCCGGCCGCGCTCGGCGGTCGTCCGCACAAAGATCGGTGTGAGGGCCGCTCACGTGCACCAGGGCACGCGAGCGGCTCTGTGACCGAGGACTTTGCGGATCAGACCGCGGGAGACCCCCCGGCCGCCCCGCCCGCACCACCAGCCCCACCAGGCTCGCCCGCACCAGCCCCATCGCCCGCGCCCGCGCCAGCCCCGCCAGCCGCCTCCACCGCTCGCACCGTCCCCGCCGCGGAGCCGACCTCGTCGGCCACGCGCTGCGTCGGGGACTCGACGGCCGCCTCGGCGGTGTCGGCGAGGAAGGCGTTCAGCCAGCGGGCGTCGGGGTCGGAGTCCACGAACAGCTCCTTGACCAGCAGCGTCATCGGCACGGACAGCAGCGCGCCCGCCGCGCCGAGCACCCACGACCAGAACAGCACCGACAGGAACGAGACGCTCGCGGAGAGGCCGACCGCCCGCCCGGTGACGCGGGGCTGCACGAGGCCCTGCAGCAGCATCGCGACGCCCACGCACAGCGCGACCACGATCACCGCGGTCCACGGCCCCTTCTCGAGGAGCGCCATGAGGGTGGGAGGGATCATCGCGAAGATGAACCCGATGTTCGGGATGTAGTTGCAGACGAACAGGAGCACGGCCCACACCCCGGGCAGCGGCACTCCGAGCGCCCAGAGGGCGAGGCCGTCGATGATGGCGACGATGAGGCCGAAAGCGGTCGTGACCAGCCAGTACGTCCGCACGGAACGGGAGAAGTCCACGAGGGCGTGGTAGCCGCGAGGGTGCACGCGCTCCACGGCGCGCATGCGCTCGGGCAGCCCTGCGGCGTCGAGGCCGAAGAAGACGATCGTGGCGACGGCCGCGGCGAGCAGGCCGCCGATCGCTCCGATCGAGCTGAGCGCCTGGTTGAGCACCCCCAGCAGGCTGGAGACGTTGAACGCGGAGACCCAGTCGTTGATCTGGCTCTCGCTGACTCCCCACCGGGACAGCTGGTCCAGCCCCTGGCGCAGCAGGGAGGTGAATCGGTCGCTGTACTGGGGCAGGACGGAGACGAGCTGCACCATCGTCCAGGCGATCGCCCCGAAGAACGCGAGCAGCGCGATCAGCACGGTGAGCATGCCCGCGATCGAGCCGACGATCCGCGGCATGCCGCGCCGCTCGAGCCAGGCGCCGAGCGGCCGCACGGCGATCATGAGGTTCAGCGCGAGGAACACCGGCACGATCAGCGCCGCCACCTGCTGCATCCCGGCGATCACGATCCACATCGCGGCGAGCGCCAGCAGGATCACGATGCCGCGCGGCAGCATCCGCGCGCGCGGCGCCGGGGGCGCGTCGATGCCCGTCGGGCCGACGGTCGCAGGGGTCGTGGGCGCGCCCGCGAGGCGTTCCGGGGTGAGGGGGGCGGGCTCCGCCGCCGAGGTGCTCATGCATGGATCGTAGAGCGCGCAGAGCGGAGGGCGAGGAGTCGCCCGGATAGCCTGGGCGCACTGCTCCCCTCGAAAGGCCGCCTCATGCGCATCCCCCGCACGCTCGCGATCATCCTGGCCGGCGGGGAGGGCTCGCGCATGGACGTGCTCACCGCCGCGCGCGCGAAGCCCTCGCTGCGCGTCGCCGGGAGCTACCGGCTGATCGACGTGGCGCTGTCGAACCTCGCGAACTCGCAGATCTCGGATGTGTGGATCGTCGAGCAGTACCTCCCGCACACGCTGAACGCGCATCTCTCGGCGGGTCGGCCCTGGGATCTGGACCGCAGCCACGGCGGCCTGCAGATCCTGGCCCCGTTCACGGGCGGCCCGGGCGAGGGCTTCGCGACCGGCAACAGCGACAGCCTGTGGCGCTTCCGCGAGCAGATCGCCGCGTTCGGCGCGGACCTCGTGCTCGTGCTGAGCGCCGACCACCTCTACACGCTGGACCTGCGCGACGTCATCGCCACGCACACGGATGCGAAGGCCGACCTGACGATCGTCACCACGTCGCACGATGATGACGCCTCCCGCCACGGCGTCGTGAAGGCGACACCGCGCGGGCGGGTGAGCGCGTTCTGGTACAAGCCGGAGGAGCCGCCGACGGATCTCGTCGCCACCGAGGTGTTCTGCTTCGGCGCCGACGCGCTCGTGGAGGCGCTCGAGGAGCTCGGCGCAGGTCCCGGCGCGAAGGAGAGCGGCCTGGAGGACTACGGCGACGACCTCGTGCCCTGGTTCGTCGAGAACCGCCGCACGGTCGAGCACCGCCTCGAGGGGTACTGGCGCGACATCGGCACGATCGAGTCGTACTGGCGCGCGCACATGCACATCCTCGACGGCATGGGCCCGGCGCTCGATGACGCCGACTGGCCGATCCGCTCCGCCCAGCCGCAGCTGCTCCCGGCGAAGGTCGAGGAGGGGGCGGTGGTCTCCGAGTCGCTGCTCGCGGCGGGCTCCAGCGTCGCCGGGACCGTGCGCCGCAGCGTGCTCAGCCCCGGCGCCCGCGTCGATCCGGGCGCCGAGGTCACCGACTGCGTGCTCCTGGACGGGGCGCGCGTGGGCGCCGGGGTGCACCTGAAGGGCTGCATCGTGGACGTCGGCGCGCAGGTCGTCGGCCCGGCGGAGCCCGGCGCTGACGGCGCGGAGCTCGGCACCGGGGGCACCTCCGGGAGGGCCGACGGGATCCGCGAGGTGGGCGCCGAGGGGCAGGTCACCGTGATCGGGCCCGACGGCGCGGTCGCGGAGGTCGACGAGGTCGGCGGCAGCTCCGACGGCACGGCGGCGAGCGCATGACAGCGACTCTCCAGACGCCGACGGGCACGGGCACCGGACCGGCCACAGGCCCGGCACGGCTCGCGTGGGGCGCGGTCGCGGTGCTCTCCGTGGTCGGGCTGTGCATGGCGACCTCGCTCACCGTGACCGAAGCCGTCACCGGTGTCAGCGGGCAGAGCCTCAGCCAGGCGCTCGCTCGGCTCTTCTCCTACTTCACGATCCTCACGAACCTGCTGGTCGCGATCGTCGCGATCCCGCTGATGCTGGGCCGGGCGCTCGGCCCTGTGCTGCGGGCGCTGCTGATGAATGCGGTCGCGGGGATCGTCATCACCGGGGTCGTGCACTGGTTCCTGCTGCGGCCCTTTGATGACCCGCAGGGGCTGCACGTCATCACCGACGGGATCCAGCACGTCGCGATCCCCTGGCTCGCCCCGCTGGCGTGGCTCCTGACCGGACCTTTCGGACTGCTGCGGCTGCGGGACCTCGTCGCAGCCGCGGTGTTCCCGCTGCTCTATGCGGCCGTGACCCTGCTGCGCGGCGCGATCACCGCCTGGTACCCCTACGGCTTCATCGACGCCGGTGTGCTCGGCTACCCGCAGGCGCTGCGGATGGCCGCGATCATCCTCGCGGTGATGATGCTGCTGTCAGCGGCGATGTGGGCGCGGGACGCGGCGGTGCGGAGAGCGCGGCAGCGCTGAGCAGGGCCTGCTGAGGCAGCGCCTGCTGAGGCAGAGCCTCGGCAGCGGGCCTTCAGTCGCAGCTCATCAGCTGCGGCTCATCAGCAGCGCCGCGTTCGTCGCGCTGGGGTTGATCACGAACATCGTGAGGAGAACGGCCTCGAGGTCCTCGCCGATCTTCCCGAGCGCCCGCGCGGCGGGGCTCTCCGCGGCCAGCTCGGTGATGCGCCGGTCGAGCTCGCGGCGGCTGAGCTCGGGGACGTCGTCCTTCAGGATCGCGTGCGCGATATCGGCTGAGCGCAGGAACTGCAGGAGCACCACGTCGCGCTCGTCGGGCTGCGCGCGACCGGTGACGATGTCGGCCAGATGCGCGCGCAGGGCGTCCTCGAGGGCGCCATCGCGCTCCGGGAAGGACGCGCTGAACAGGCCGTCCTTCCGCTCGATGGCGCCGGAGTCGATGAGCGGACCGGCAGTGGCCTCCACGAGGTTCATCCGGCGGTTCTGCACGATCGCGTCGATGCGCTTGCGGGGCATCTCGGCGAGCGCGGCGAGGGCCTGGTCGAGCTCGGGGATGCCCGTCGGCGCGGAGTCGAGGATCTCGATGCGGGGATTCTTCTCCTCGCTGAAGGCGATGCGGCCGCGCAGGGCGAGGTCGGCGATGGCGGCGGCGGCGATCGCGTGGGTGCGGGTGTCGGACGCCGCGGACTTCCCGCGGTCATCGGTCAGCAGGAGGAAGATCTCGGCGGTCAGGGGCGCACGGTTCGTCATGGGGGCAGTCTCGGGAGGGCGATCCTGCCGCGCACCCAGCGAGGTCTCAGGCCCGGCAGTGTTCACCGGCCGTTCGCCGGGGCAGCCCAGCGGGGCTGCTCAGCGGGGCGGGTTCAGGCGGGCGGGGTGTCCCAGATCCGACTCGCCAGCAGGGTCAGCGCCGCGGGCGAGGTGTCCACCGACCACAGGCAGAGGCTGATCACGCGCAGCTCCTCACCCGCCGGGCCGAGGGCGGCGACAGCAGGGCTGCCGCTCGTCAGCTCTACGATCCGCTCGGTGAGCCTGCGCCCCTTCAGGCCCCCCGCGAGGCGCCCGAGGACATCGTGCAGATGCTCCGCCGGGATCAGCAGGTCCAGCAGGAGCAGATCCTGGGCCGAGGCCTCGGCGCGTCCGTCGAGGATCCCGCCGAGGTGTGCCTGCAGAGCGCCCTTGAGGGCGCGGTCGCGCGCGGGGTAGGCGGCGCCGAGCAGTCCGCTCCTGCGCTCGATCGCGCCGCTGGCGATGAGGTTGCCCGCGGTCGCCTCCACGAGGTCCATGCTCGGGTGGCGGATCACCGCATCCAGTCGGGCGCCCGGCAGGTCGGCGAGCGCGGCGAGGGCCTGGTCGAGCTCCGGGATCCCCACCGGCGAGGCGTCGAGGATCCGGGCGGTGCCCGTCTCGTCCCGGGTGATCGCGATCCGGCCGCGCAGGGCGAGCTCCATCAGGGCTGCGGCTGCGATCGCGTGGCGGCGCCGCTCCGCGGATTCGACCCTGCCGCGGTCGTCGGTGAGCAGGAGGAAGGCCTCGGCGGTCAGGGGCGGGCGGTTCGTCATGCGAGCAGTGTGCCGGGCATGGCCGGCAGGCGCATCCAGGCGGTTCGCGGCATGCGCGTGGCGCTGGGGCTGCGCGGGGCCGACGGAGGCGCGGGGCCGAGGGAGGGGCGGGGCCGATGGAGGGGCGGGGCCGACGGGGGGGGCCGACGGAGGGACGAGATCCGAGTGCCCCTCGCACCGCTCAGGCACTGCGGCGTAGATTGGGCGCATCCGCAGTTCCCCGGGCGAAGGAGGCAGAGATGAACGACAACAACGACCTGCACGAGGGCGAGAACCTCGAGAAGAGCGCGTCGGAGGAGATGCCCCAGGAGGGCGAGACCACCGAGGACGCTCAGGCGCAGACCACCACGGACGACGCCCAGAAGGCCGATTCCTGAGCCTCGCCCTCGCGCCGAGCGGCCCCGCACCCGGATCACCGGATGCGGGGCCGCTTCCGTGGGCGGGGACGGAGCGGGCGGTGCTGGTGGCGGCGCCGGCCGATTGCGGCCCGCCCAGGTACCCTTCGCGTCGCGCAAAGGTACCGGAGCGGGCCTGCCGAGGGCGCGACGGCCCGACCGCGTCCGAGGGGTGAGCAGTATTCGCCGGACCCGCCGGTAACCGGCGGCGGGCCCGTACTGTCGAGAGCGGTCCACCTGGACGGCAGCCGCTGTTCTACCGCAGCAGGAGCCTCCGATGACCGCATCCTCCGCATTCCCCTCCCCCCTGCCCTCTCCGTCGGCCGACGGCGCCGCGGCGCCCGCCCCGGCCGGGGCCCCGCGCCGCGCCCCGAACGCGCACCTGTCGGACTTCACCGCGCTCAGCGCCCGCATCAAGAGCGCGGGGCTGCTGCAGCGGGCCTACGGGCACTACTGGCGCCGCCTCATCGGCCTGCCGCTGATCGGGGCCGCTCTCGTGGTCGCGTTCCTGCTGATCGGCGACTCGTGGTGGCAGATGCTGATCGCCGCCGCGTTCGCCCTGCTCATGACGCAGGTCGCGTTCCTCGGGCACGACGCCGCGCACCGGCAGATCTTCGCGTCGGCCCGGTGGAACGAGTGGGTCTCGCTGCTGGTGGTGAACCTCGGCGCGGGCATGGGGCTCGGCTGGTGGAACGGCAAGCACTCCAAGCACCACGGCTCGCCGAACACCGTCGGCACCGATCCCGACATCGCCCCCGGCGTGCTCGTGTTCGCGCCCGGCGACGCACAGGCCCGCCGGACCCGCCTCGGCCGCTGGCTGACGGCTCGCCAGGGCCTGTTCTTCTTCCCGCTGCTGCTCCTGGAGGGCGTGAACCTGCACGTCCAGGGCATCTCCCGCCTGCTGTCGAAGCGGCCGATCAAGCGGCGCGCGGTCGAGCTCACCTTCATCGCGGTGCGACTGGTCGCGTTCTTCGCGCTGATCTTCCTGGTGCTCTCGCCGGGCAAGGCGCTCGCGTTCGCCGCGGTCGAGCTCGGCGTGTTCGGCCTCTGCATGGGGCTCGCCTTCGCGCCGAACCACATCGGCATGCCGATCCTCCCCAAGGGCGTGAAGGTCGACTTCCTGCGCCGCCAGGTGCTCATGAGCAGGAACATCTCCGGCGGGCGGATGGTCGACGTGCTCATGGGCGGGCTGAACCTCCAGATCGAGCATCACCTCTTCCCCTCGATGGCGCGCCCGAACCTGCGCCGCGCGGCGCCGATCGTGCGCGAGTACTGCCGCAGCCTCGGCGTCGCGTACCACGAGACCCCGCTCGGCCGCTCGTACCGCGAGGTCGCGGAATACATCAACCAGGCCGGTCGCGGCGGTCTCGACGTGTGGGCCTGCCCGCTGTCGCAGCAGCTCGGGCGGGGGTGAGAGCGGGGCCTGGACGGGGCCGCCCGACACAGGAGCAGAAAGGTTAGTGTTGAGAGTCCAACCGCGCCCGAAATGCCCGCGCGGCATCCCTCCCCTCCCCGATCGAGGCACCCCATGACGCAGTCCCCGTACACCCAGCCCGAGCCCCACCAGGGCTCCTCCGCCGCTCCGCGCAGCGAGGGCGCGCCTGCAGCTCCCTTCCAGGACCCCTGGGGCGCGTCGAGCACCGCGCAGTCCCCCGCGGCTCCCGCGAGCGATCCCGCGGTCGGCGCCTACGGCACCGGCTACCCCGGCTCGCCGTCGGCCGGCACCCACACGGGCGGACAGCCGACGGGCGCAGGCACCACGGCAAAGGGCTTCTTCGGCGCGATCTTCGACTTCTCGTTCCGCCACTTCGTGACGATCCGCTTCGTGCAGGTCTTCTACATCATCGGCATCGCCTGGGCGATCCTGAACTACGTGGGCGGCCTCATCATGTCGCTCATCATGGGCGCCGGCATGAGCTACTACGACGACTTCTCCATCTGGCCGTTCCTGCTGTACCTCGTGTTCGGCTGGATCTTCCCCGTGCTGACGATCCTCCTGCTGCGCGTGGGCCTCGAGTTCGTGGTCGCCACGATCCGCACCTCGCAGAACACCACCGAGATCGTCGACCAGCTGAAGACGCGGGGCTGATCCCCGGACGGAGCGCCCGCCGCCGGCCCTGAGCCGGCGCGGGCCGCCAAGCGCGACGTGCTTGCCGCCCGCTCAGGGCGGCCGCTTGCGGCCTGCTCAGCGCGGCCTGCTTGCGGCCCGCTCCGGTACCTTTCGCGTCGCGGAAAGGTACCGGAGCGGGCCGCAGCGTGTTCCGGGGTCTGGCGTTGCCAGGCCGCAGCGCGTACCCGGGTCCGACGCCCCAGAACTCGCCCTCCCCGAACAGACAGCCCCGCCCTACCTCCCGCATAGCTCGCCGACAGGTGCGCGCGGTCCGATGGCTTCTCCGACGATCGCACGGAGGTTCCAGTGCCCCGCTCCACCCGACCCGCCCGCTCCGCCCGCCCCGCTCAGTCCGCTCACCCCGCCGACGCCGCCCCCTCTCGCAGCGCGGCCCGCTTCTCCCGCCGCAGCCTGCTGCTGTCGGCCCTGCTCGCCGGCGGCGGTGCGACGGCGCTGGCCGCCTGCGGATCCACGACCGGCTCCTTGTCCGGCGTCGCGGCGCTCACCTCGGTGGACGGCAGCGCCGAGCGCACCTAGGCCAGCTCCCTGTGGGATCCGAGCGTCCTGCACACGATCGATCTCACGATCGACGCGGCCGAGCTCTCCGCGATGCTCGAGGCGTTCCTCGCGAGCTCCGACAAGGAGTGGATCACCGGCACCGCCGTCATCGACGGCCAGAGCTTCGAGAACGTCGGCTTCACGCTCAAGGGCAACTCCTCGCTGGAGGGCATCACCGCCGACACCGACCCGGCGACCCTCCCCTGGCGCATCCGCCTGGACAAGAACGTCGAGGGGCAGAGCCTCGACGGCGCCGCCGACATCGTCGTGCGCGACAGCACGACCGCGAGCGCCCTGAACGAGGCGGTGGCCCTGGACATGCTCGCGAATGCCGGCCTCGCCTCGCAGCTCTCCTCCCCCGCCTCCCTCACCGTCAACGGCGGCGCCCCGCAGCTGCGCCTGATCCTCGAGTTCCTCGACACCGCGTGGATGACCTCGGTGTTCTCGGCCGACGGCACGCTCTTCAAAGCGGAAGCGGGCGGCGACTACAGCTACCGCGGCGATGCCGCCGAGGACTACGACGGCGTGTTCGACGTCGAGGGCGGGGAGGAGAACTACGCCCCGCTCGCCGCGTTCTTGAAGTTCGTCAACGAGGCCGACGACTCCGCGTTCGCATCGGAGCTCTCCCAGCATCTCGACGTCGACGCCTTCGCCCGCTACCTCGCCTTCGAGGACCTGATCGGCAACTTCGACGACATCGACGGCCCCGGCAACAACTCCTACCTCTACTACGGGCCCGACGCGGGCACGATGACGGTGGTCGCCTGGGACCACAACATGGCCTTCGGCGTCGGCCCCGGCGGGGGCGGCCAGGGCGGTGGCAGGGGTCCCGGCGGGATGGGCGGGACCCAGGACGGCCAGCGTGGCGCACCGCCCGCCGGGGCGATGCCCGGCGGCGCTATGCCAGATGGAAGCGCGCCCGACGGCGCCGCAGCCCCGTCGGACGCGGGCGGCGCAGCTCCGGCAGCCGGAGCCCAGGGCGCCGGTCAGGCCGCCGGCCAGGGCGGAGCTGGTCGCGGCGGCGGCATGGGCGGGAAGAACATCCTGGCCACGCGCTTCGCCGCGGATTCGACGTTCTCACAGCTCGTCACCGAGCAGGCCGCGACCTTGCGCACGGACCTCGTGGACACGGGCGCGGCGAAGGCGATCGTCGAGGCTCGTGCGAAGGTGCTGACGGATACGGCGTCCGCTCTGATCTCGGCCGACGACGTCCAGTCCGATGCCGACGCGATCCTCGCCGCGCTGGACGGGACGTCGAGTTCGGCGAGTGCGGGGCAGCCCGGCGGCGCGGGCACGGGCGCTGGCGTCGGCACGGGCGCGAGCGACGGGGGCAGCTGACCCACGGAGCAACGCCTGCGCCGCCCGCGTTTCGGCCCGCCTGGGTACCTTTCATCGCAGCGAAAGGTACCGGGCTGGGCCGCATTCCCGCCTCGCGTCGCGCCAGTTCCCCGGCTGCACGATCTGCCTCAGCAGACGGTGCGCTGCTGGAGGAGTGGTGCCGTGCGCTCGAGCAGACGCGCGAGCCCGGCCTCATCGCCATCGTGCAGCACGTGGAAGGCGATCATCTGGAGGGGGAAGAGGTCCCGGTACGTCTCCGCGCGGCCGGGGGTCCTGCCTGGCGCGATCGCATCGATCACGTTCCAGCCGTGCCACCATGCGAGCGAGGCGAGGTCCTCCTCGGGGTCCTCCAGCGTGGCAAGGTCCCAGTCGAGGACGCCGCTGACCGCTCCGCCGCTCCAGAGGACGTTCGTGCCGGCGAGGTCTCCGTGCCCGAAGCAGAGGTCGACGGGGGCGAGCGATGCGTAGGCGTCGATCCGCGCCCGGGCCTCCCCGCGCAGATCCTCCTGCAGGAGCGGGACGACGCGATCGCGCAGGACACGCTCCCAGCCGTCCCCGCCCATGAAGGCATGCCTCTGCGCGAGGTCGGGACAGGAGGGGCCCAGCTCCACGCCGTGCACAGCATCCAGCAGTTCCCGGAGGGGTCCGGGGTCTCCACTGCGGGGCGGATGGGGCTCGCCGCTCAGTCTCATCGTGGGGATGGCTGTCGCTCCGCCGGCGGTGGCGGTCGGCCCGGTCGAATGGGGCACTGCGAAGGGCAGGTCGAGGAGGGAGTCGACGAGGCGCTGAGCGCGTTCGATCTCCGGGCCGCGCTGGCGATCACGAGCCACGCGCACCGCGGTGCGCGGCGTGAGGAGGACCAGGGATCCCGTGCCGACCTCGCACACCTCCACGTCTCGCAGCGGCGTGCGGTCACCTGCCCCCTCGAGAGCCCGACGCACCGCGCTTCTCACGTCTGAGCCGTCCCACATCGCGCTCCTCCTATCTTCCGCCTCCACAAGAAATCGGCACCCCAGCGCACCCATCCATGATGGAGTGCGGGCCACGGCGACCTCTGCACCGCTCCGCTCAAGAGATCCTCCAGATCTCCAGCTTCTCCCAGTCGGGGACGAACCCCATCGCGCTCTGGGGTGTGAGCCCCAAGACGGATGGGTGCTTCTTCATCGCCGTCACGAAGTCGTTGCGGAACCGCGAATCCGGATGGATCGTCTGCAGCAGGTAGGCGAGCACTGTCGCCAGGAAGTAGAGCTTGCGCCGATCGACATCCACGAGGTGATGAAGGGAGGGCTCGACCATGCGGACGTTGATCTTGTCCGGTTCGAAGACGAACGTCCGGTTCCAGATGCGCGCTGTGTGGGCACAGTGATTGCGGAGCGTATTCAGCGCGCGCAGCCAGCCGTAGAGGACGTTCTGATTGCTGACCTTCAGCCGCTGCGCGATATCTCGGCTCAGGTTCGGCTCGAGGAGGTCGTACAGGCTCACGAGGCTGCCCATGGTCAGGAACTCCGCGGCGACCCAGATGGGGAACTCCCCCTCATATCGCGAGACGAAGTGCTGGACGTACGGCTCCCTGCCGGCTTGCTTCTGGAGCTTCTGGTACTCCACGATCCATGAGGCATGGAACGTAGCAGCGCGCGCCCCAGGCCGAGAGTCGACGCGAGCGCACCTGATCGAGTCGAGCCCGACCTGGTTGACGTGCCCGAAGGGATCCCTCTTGCCGAGACCATAGGCGAGGCGCGTCCTGAGCCCGACTTCGAGCTCCTGCAGCCCTCCGAGGAGCGCCTTGCGCAAGCGGTGGTCCGAGTCATGAAGGGCGACAGCGTCGCGAAGACAGGCTCCATCGCGGAACTCGTCGAGCCTGAGCTTGCCGTCCTTGTCCTCCGGATCCAGCTTCCGAAGGGGGAAGGTGTAGGCAGACAGTCGGTAGTAGCCGATGCGCTTCAGGGTCTCCACGGCCTGGTCTCGACAACCCACGTCGAGGCCTCGCGCGTCGAGGAGGGAGGCCTGCTGCTCGTAGCCGAGATGCGGCTTGGAGTACCTCATCCGGCGAGTGTGACACGTAGGGCAGAAAAAACCGGGCCATGCACGACGGTCGGCGCGAACCAGTTGTCGGGAGAGGGCCCGGTGTTTATGCGGGAACCATACCCGCGTCACGGTGTCCACGCCAAGCACCGACGGGCAACGGTGAGCAACTTCGCCCCGACGGTCCTTATCGCAGGCGTCTCGGGCACCCCGGGAGAGGTGGGGTCCCGCCCGCCCCGTCACCGCGCGAGCAGCTCCTCCGTCGTCGTCCCCGGCACGGCGAGGCTGACCTGCGTGCCCCACGGGTCGGTGACGACCACGCGCTGGCCCTCGTCGGCGAACGGGATGCCGCGGGCGCGCAGGCGGGCGACGAGGGCGTCGAGCTCCTCGCGCTGCGGGACAGTGATCGCGACGTCGCCGAGGCCGAGGGTCGCGGCGCGCGGACCGGCGCCGGCGCTGTTCCAGGTGTTCATCGCGACGTGGTGGTGGTAACCACCGGCGGAGGCGAACAGGGCCGAGGGATGCGAGCCGACGGTGGTCTCGAAGCCCAAGGCATCGACGTAGAACGCGCGGGCGGTGGGGATGTCGCCGACCTGCAGGTGCACGTGGCCGATCTTCCCGGCGAGCGCAGGCCCGGCGGTCAGGGCGGCCTCGGTGAGGTGGTCCTGGAGGTAGGCGTTGGGGTCGAGGAACAGGGTCGTCATCTCGACCTCGCCGGCCGCGTTGTACGTCCACTGCGAGCGGGGCCGGTCGACGTACAGCTCGATGCCGTTCCCCTCGGGATCGGTGAAGTAGAAGGCCTCGGAGACGAGATGATCGCCGGAGCCGACATACGTGCCCCGCGGATCCTGCGCGGCGCGCGCGAGTGTCGCCGACAGGCTCGCCTTGTCCTCGAAGAGGAAGGCGGTGTGGAACAGCCCCGCGTCGCGCTGGTTCCAGCGCGGGAGGTTCGGGGTGCCGACGAGCCGCACCATCGGCACGCCGTTCCGCCCGAGCACGCGGTGCACCTCGGTGCCGCGGCTGCGCTCCTCCAGGGGCACCAAAGCGAGCGCATTCTCGTAGTACGAGCTCATGAGCGCGAGATCGCCGACGCGCAGGGTCACGGCGTCCATGGAGGTCGCCGGGTGCAGGTGGAGCTCGCTCGTGGGGGTGGCCGGGCCGGGCTCGGCGCCCGTCGCGGCGGGGGTGGCGGGGGTGGCGGGCTGGGTGCTCATGGGGCCTCCTGGCAGGTCGCGGCGTGCCGCGCCCGGGGGCGGGAAGACGTCCCGACATTGATTGAAGATGCAACTATAACTCTAGTCCCGCCCGCGCACACGAGCAATGCGGGCTGCGCCGCACCGCGCGCCCTGCACGCGGTGCGGTGCGGCCCGCAGGGGCTGACGAATACCCCATAGGGGTATAGTCTCGAGGGATACCACCCCTGCCCCTGAGAGGACAGATCATGCACACTCTCCCCCAGCTCACCCGTCGGGCCGCGATCCTCGCCGGCGGCCTCGCCGTTCTCGCCGGCTGCACGAGCGGCGAAGATGACGCGATGCCGGGCATGGACCACGGCAGTGCGCACGGCCAGGCCTCCGACAGCGGCTCCGGCGCGGGGTCCGACGGGACATCCGGCCACGGCTCCGACCATGGCGGCGCTCACGCCGGCCATGCGATGGCTGGCGGGCCGGCCCCCGAGGGCATCGCCGAGGCGGCCGATCCGACCTACCCCGTCGGCACGGAGGTCGTCCTGACCGCCGACCACATGCCCGGCATGAAGGGCGCGGAGGCCACCATCACCGGCGCCTTCACGACGACGACCTACGCCGTCTCCTACACCCCGACCGACGGCGGCGCCCCGGTCACGGACCAAAAGTGGGTCGTCCACGAGGAGCTCGAGAACCCCGGCGCCGCTCCCCTGCCCGACGGCACCGAGGTCGTCCTGCTCGCCGAGCACATGCCCGGGATGAAGGGCGCGACCGCCACGATCGACAGCTCCACCCAGGAGACCGTCTACATGGTCGATGTCGATGCGGACGGCATGACGATGACGAACCACAAGTGGGTCGTGGAGAGCGAGATGCAGCCGGTGGGCTGAGGGTGAGGGCCGGGGCGGATCGGGGCAGGGAGTGCTCGCCGTGTGCCACACTCCCGCCCATGCCCCGCATCCGCACGATCGCCCTCGCCGACGCCCCCGCTCTCGCCGATCTCCAGCAGAGCAATCGCGCGTTCCTCGCTCCGTGGGAGCCCCTCCGCTCCGATGAGCACTACACGGCCGCGGGGCAGTCCGCCGTGATCACCGGACTGCTGGAGGCGCAGGCCAGCGGCCAGTGCGCCGCGTTCGTGATCCTCGATGACGAGGGCCGGGTCGCCGGGCAGATCACCCTCAGCGGGATCGTGCGCGGGGCGTTGCAGTCGTGCGCGGTGGGCTACTGGCTCGCCGAGCCCGCAAGTGGCCACGGCTTCGCGACCCAGGCACTCGAGGAAGCGGTCCAGCACGCGTTCGATGAACTGGACCTGCACCGCGTCCAGGCAGAAGCGCTGCCGGCGAACATCGCCTCGCTGCGGGTGCTCGCCCGCTGCGGCTTCACGGTCTACGGGCTCGCCCCGCAATACCTGCGGATCGCCGGCCAGTGGCAGGACTGCCTCATGCTGCAGCGTCTCGCAGACTGACCGCGACCGACAGTTCCCTGCTGGTCACGCCACGGCGAGGGGCACGATCTCTGCGATCTGCTCCCCTGCGGAATCCTCTGCACGGTCCAGTTCATAGCGGCTCTGCAGGTTGACCCAGAACTCTGCCGAGGTCCCGAAGTACTGCGCCAACCGCAGCGCCGTATCCGCAGAGATCCCACGCTTCCCGTGCACGATCTCATTGATCCTGCGAGGGGGCACGCCGATGGAGACGGCGAGCTTGTTCTGCGTGATCTCGAACCCCTCGATGAAATCCTCCATGAGGATTTCACCCGGGTGGATCGGCGCGATCCTGCCAGTGGTAGTCAACGATCACCACCTCCTCCGGCCTGATCGATCGACGGCGCGCGCCCGCGCGGCTGCGGGCTTTCGGCCTCGCTGCTCCCGACCGATCTGTCATGGGGAGATTCTCCAACGACTTCCGTCGTCCACGCCAGGCGTTACATCCGCCCCCCTCAGGACCAAAGCCCCTCCCCACCCCGCCCCGCCCGGCATACCCTGCCCCCATGTCCACGCACGACAACGAAGTCAAGAACGGCAGCCCCAAGAAGCTCGACAAGGCCGCCTACGAGAAGGAGCTCGAGCGCCTGCAGGCCGAGCTCGTCGCCATGCAGCAGTGGGTGATCGAGTCCGGGGAGCGGGTGCTCCTGATCTTCGAGGGGCGCGACGCCGCGGGCAAGGGCAGCGCGATCAAGCGCATCACCCAGTACCTGAATCCGCGCCACGCCCGCATCGTCGCCCTGCCCGCGCCGACGGAGCGCGAGAAGACGCAGTGGTACTTCCAGCGCTACGTGCCCCACCTTCCGGCCGCAGGCGAGATCGTCATCCTCGACCGCTCCTGGTACAACCGCGCAGGGGTGGAGCGCGTGATGGGCTTCTGCACGGATACCGAGTACCACCGCTTCCTGCGGCAGGCCCCGGATTTCGAGCGGATGCTCGTGGAGGACGGGATCCGCCTGATCAAGTACTGGTTCTCCGTGTCCGACGAGGAGCAGGAGGCCCGCTTCCGCTCGCGCGCAGAGGATCCGATGCGCCGCTGGAAGCTCTCCCCGATGGACGTCCAGTCGATCACCCGCTGGGAGGACTACTCCCGCGCGAAGGACACGATGTTCGCCGCGACCGACCTCCCGGGCGCCCGCTGGGTGACGATCGAGAGCGAGGACAAGAAGCGCTCCCGCATCAACGTCATCCACGACATCCTCACCCGCATCCCGTGGACCTACGTCGAGGAGCCCTCGATCACGATCCCGAAGCGTCCGGCGGAGAAGGACACCGGGTACGAGCGCCCCGACCGCTCCGAGTTCGTCTATGCGGAGGACGTCGCCGCGAAGCTCGAGAAGCCCTCGAAGAGGAAGCCCTCGAAGGCGAAGCGCGGGGCGTGAGGGCCGACGGGCTCGCGGGCCCTTCCGAGAGCGCCCGAATCGCCCTATCCTGGCCGCAGTCAGCCGCTCGTCGGCCCCGCGCTCGACCGCCCCTGGAGGAACCATGCGGCACATGCTGCGCTTGATCGCCCTGCCCCTGGCCCTTCTGTCCCTCACCGCCTGCGTCGGCACGACGACAGCCGGTTCCGGTCCGCCCGCCACCGACCCGGCGAGCAGCCCCGCGGCCGCGACATCGTCGGGCGCTCCGCGCGCGACACCCTCGGCGTCGCCCTCGACCGAGACCGCCAGCGAGGACCCCCAGTCCTCCGGAGGCACCGCCCTGACCACGATCTGGGTGGACTCGACCTGGAGCGTGGAGGAGCGCAGCGAGGACCTGTGCGCGGTCAGCGCCGTGGTCTCCCCGTTCACGCTCACGGGCGACCGGCAGCACGTCATGTGCGGGCCGACCGCGGCGGACACCATGGCCTGCGCGATCGACGGCCCGGATGACACCGTCACCTGCATCGTCGATCCGCTCGCGAAGAAGGCCATCCGCTTCCGCTCGCCCGCTCTCGCCGCCGGGACCGACGTCTCCCCGCGCGAGGGCGAGGCGATCCCCCTGTATGTCGCGCTGCCGGACGGCGTGAACTGCGCGCCGATCACCCATGACCACGACCAGCACTTCGGCGGCCAGTTCAGCTGGTACCGCTGCGAGGACGGCTCGGAGCTGCTGACGCCCGACGAGATCGACGCGACCTTCGAGCGCGGCGAGCCCTGGGTCGTGCAGCGCTCCCGCGACCAGCAGGCCCCGGAGGCGACCGCGGTGACCGCCGCGATCTTCGCGCAGTACGAGGGCTAACAGCGCCCGGCCCGGCTCCCAGGAGGATCCATGCACTCGCACCTGCGTCCCCTGGCTCTGTCCCTCACGATCCTGATGCTCGCGGCCTGCACGGGTCCCGGCACGTCCGACGGCACCCCGCAGGAGCGCGCCGGCGAGGTCACGAGCCTCCTCACCACCTGGGTCCAGGACGACTGGCAGGTGGAGGAGATCGACGAAGACCTCTGCGCCGGCGGAGCGGCTGCCTCGCCTTATGAACTGGCCGACGGCAGCGACCATGTCATCTGCGGCGACTACGCGCTCGGTGCCCGCGCCTGCGCCCTGGATGACGACGGCGCCACCATGACCTTCATCGTCGACGCGATCGATCAGACCGCGCTGCGGTTCCGCTCCTCGTCCGCGGCGGCCGGTCTCGACGCGGAGGGCACGCGCAGTCAGCCGATGCCGCTCGCCCTCATGCTGGTGGGAGACGTGAGCTGCGAGCCGCGGGACTCCCCCGCGGATGCCTCCGATCCGCCCGCACTCACCGTCCTGCCCGACGGGACGGACAGCTGGTACCGCTGCAGCGACGGCTCGGTGCTGCTCAGCGGCGGCGGCGCGGACGACACCTTCGACCGCGGTGAGCGCTGGACCGTGCAGCGCTACGCGGAGGGCGGGGAGAGCGAGACCGTCATCGTGGACTGGGCGATGTTCGCCGATCACGCGAATCCGACGGTGCGGTGAGCCCCGATCTGCCTACGCTGGCGTCGGTCCCGCTGCGCCCGACTACCCGGAGGATCTGATGCGCAAGCTCCTCAGTGCCACGGCCATGCTCTTCAGTGTCCTGATGCTCGCGGCCTGCACCAGCCTGGGCGCCTCCCTGCACCCCGTCACGGAGATTCAGACCGTCTGGGAGATCGATGACATTCCGCCCTGGCAGGTCGAGGAGGACCTCTGCGCCGACGGCGCCTCCGCCTCGCCCTACGAGCTGCCGGACGGTCCCGACCACTTCATCTGCGAATTCCCAGACGAGGGTGTGCGCGCCTGTGCGCTCGACGGCGTCGGCGACAGCGTGACCTGCATCGTGGGCGGCGTCGGCCACAAGATGATCCGCTTCGACTCCCCCACCGCCGCAGCGGGACTGGAGCTGGAGGAGTACGACGGCGAGCCTCAGCCGCTCTCTGTGAGGCTGGAAGACGGGAAGTACTGCTGGCCGATGCTCCCGGGGGCACGGGAGTTCTGGGTGAACGAGGACTACAGCGCACCGCCTGGCATGACGGTCTGGTACGAGTGCACGAAAGGGTACAACCTGATCAGCCCCAGCGGACCGGCCGAGACCTTCACCCGAGGAGAGCGCTGGACCGTGCAGCTCTGGCCCCAGGACACGGAGGGCATGGACTACCCGATACAGCCCGAGACAGTGGGCGTGAAGTCGGCGAGGTTCGCAGACCACGAGCACCCGACGCTGCCGTGAGGGGGGGGCGGGGCGCGGACTCCGCCCGTCGGCCCCGCGCGAACTCCCGCCTCCCGTCCAGCCCGCCTTCCTACAGTGGGGCCAGAACCCGAACCCCCTCCTGAAGGAGACCCCCATGACTGACGTGCGCACGCTTCCCTTCCACGACGGCCGCTCGATCCCCCAGCTCGGCTACGGGGTGTGGCAGGTCGAGGACGACGTCGCCGAGGACGTCGTCGGCCAGGCGCTGAAGGCCGGCTACCGCCACATCGACACCGCGACCGTCTACGGCAACGAGAAGGGCGTCGGCAAGGCCATCGCCGCCTCCGGCGTGCCCCGCGAGGACCTGTTCGTCACCACGAAGCTCTGGAACTCCGACCAGGGGTACGAGTCGGCGCTGGAGGCGATGGACGCCTCGCTCGAGCGACTGGGCCTCGACTACGTCGACCTGTACCTGATCCACTGGGCGGTCCCCTCGAAGGGGAAGTACGTGGATTCGTGGAAGGCGCTCATCGAGCTGCAGAAGCAGGGGAAGGCGAAGTCCATCGGCGTCTCGAACTTCCCGAAGGAGCAGCTGCAGGAGATCATCGACGCCACCGGCGTGGTCCCCGTGATCCACCAGATCGAGCTGCACCCCTACTTCCAGCAGCGCGAGCTGCGCGGCATCGGCGAGACCCGCCACATCCTCACCGAGTCCTGGTCGCCGCTCGGCCAGGGCGGCGGCGAGCTCGAGGACCCGGTCATCACTGGAATCGCCGAGAAGCACGGCGTGGACGCCGGGCAGGTCATCCTCGCCTGGCACCTCGCCAAAGGCCTCGTGGTGCTGACGAAGTCCGAGACCCCCGAGCGCATCGTCTCGAACTTCGAGGCCGCGAGCCTCCAGCTCACCGACGAGGAGATCGCGCAGATCGACGCCCTCGACAAGGGCGAGGACGGCCGCGCCGCAGCCGATCCCGCGACCGCGGACTTCTGAGCCGCGCACCTCAATCTGAACCGGTCTTCAAGCGTCTGACGGATTCCGCAGGCTCGTCAGTCTCCCTACGCCGCCGGTCTACTGGCACCGAGAGGTGAGCCGTATTGCTCGCCACGGCCGATCCTCTAGGAACGGTTTGATGGCGGTCGGAAGGCCACGCAGTCAATCCCCCGCCATGCTTACCCAACATGGGGCACGATCCCCCGCCCGTCGACTGGGGATCGTCCGCCCACACCGGAACAAGTAGCCCGGATCCTGATCTAGTGCCATGGCGGGGTGGCCGCCCTGAGGACTCGCGCCAACCAGCGCATCCAGCGCCCTTCTCGAACCTGAGCCGGCCCGGAAGCGCCACTCCCAAGGGGCAGAGCTCAAATATCGGACACTAGCGTGATCCGCGGCACACTCTGCGAGAGACCTGGACCACAGTCGATTCACCTGCTACGGTGATCACAACCTCTTAATACGTTTCAAGCGCCAACAGGGCTTCGATTTAAACGTTTTAAGGACTCGGTGGGATCTCCACCGCGAGGTGCCGCGCCGAAGCGGCCGGCAAAGATGCTGACTCAGGAGAAGGAGACGTTCATGCGTCGTACAAAGGCATTTGTGATGACAGGGTTCGCACTGGCGACGACTCTCGCACTCGCCGCGTGTGGAGGCGGCTCGGGAACGAGCAGCGCCGGTTCCGACGGGGGTGCAGGTAGCGACACAGTTCAGGTCGCATTCGTCCCGAAGGTGCAGGGAATTCCTTTCTTCGAAGCGATGAACACCGGCGGCCAGGATGCTGCCGAGGAGTTCGGCTTCGAATGGGTGTATTCCGGTGCCACCACGGCCGATCCCGCTGCACAGGCGGACGTCGTCCGATCGCTCGTCCAACAGGATGTCGACAGCATCAGCGTCGCGCCCAACGATCCGAACTCCATGGCCCCCGTGCTGCAGGAGGCGGCGGATGCCGAAATCTCCGTCGCAACGGCTGATACCGACGCACCGAACTCCGTCCGAGAGTACTTCGTAAGCCAGGCATCCGAGGAGGGCATCGGCACCGCTCTCACGGAGGAGATCATGGAACCGATGAACGGCGAAGGCAAGATTGCCATTGTGTCCTGCGGCCAGACGGCCTCCAATCTGAACGCCTGGATCGATGTCATCGAGGAGAAGATTGCATCGGACTACCCCAACGCCGAGATCGTCGACGTCGTCTACGCCGATGAGGATCAGGCGCAGGCCGTCACGATGGCCAAGGACCTGATGAACGCTCACCCTGACCTCAAGGGCCTCATCGGACCGTGCACCACTGCCGCTCCCGGCATCGCCCAGGCGATCACCGAGTCCGGCAAGGTCGGAGAGGTCTTCTCCACCGGTGTCGGCACCCCTCAGGCGATGCTGCCCTACCTCGAGTCGGGTGCCGCTTCGTCGTCCGTGCTGTGGAACGTCGAGGACCATGGGTACCTCACGGCGTGGGCCGGCTGGCAGGTCGCGCAGGGCAATGAGTTCCCCAGCGATGGCCCCTTCGATGCCGGGCGCATCAGTGGAGTGACGTTCGACCCGGAGACGAACATCCTGCTCCTGGGTGAGCCTCTGATCCTGACCGCCGAGAACGCGGGCGACTTCGACTACTGACCGATCGAATCCATCAAGGTGGTGGCGGATCCCTGCCTAGCTGGCATCCGCCACCACCGACAGTCGGGAGCGGTGTGATGACTTCAGACAGCGCGGGGCGGACTTCCTCCAACCTCGAACCAATGCTGCGCGCCACTGATGTGGCGAAAAGATACGGCGGCGTGCGCGCCCTCCGTGGAGTGGATTTCGAAATTCGTGCGGGCGAGGTCCATGGGCTCGTCGGCGAGAACGGGGCAGGCAAGTCGACCTTGATCAAAGTGCTCGCGGGTGCCGAAACCCCTGATACGGGAACGGTCACTGTGGATGGCAAGACCCTGCGCCTTGGTGACACCCAAGCGTCTCTCGCAGCTGGGATCTCAACCGTCTACCAGGAGCCGCATCTCTTCGGTGAGCTCACCGTGGCGGAGAACATCTTCGTCGGCCGCGAGCTGACCACTCGCGGAAGAGTCCGCTGGGCCGAGCAGCGTGAACAGGTCGCCCAGCTCCTCGAGCAGATCGGACTCGACCCGAACCTAGCTCGGCGCAACGTCGCCGATCTGCCGGTCGGCGAGCAACAGCTCATCTCGATCGCCAAGGCGTTCGCCACCGAGGTAAAGATCCTCATTCTCGATGAGCCCAGCGCTATCCTCGCGGACCGCGACATCGACACGCTGTTCGAAGTCGTCCGCCGTATGCGCGCCTCAGGCGTCGGCGTCATCTACATCAGTCACCGCCTCGACGAGCTCGGTCAGATCACTGACAGAATCACTGTCATGCGCGACGGCTCCGTGGTGACCACCCGCCCGACGCATGAGCTCAATCCTCGGAAGATCGCAGAGCTCATGGTCGGCCACGAACTGGAACGGCTATCCGTCGAGCGGAAGACGGTATCCGAGGAGGTTGTTCTCGATATCCATGGACTGGCTGCCGGGAAGTCGATGAAGGACGTCTCCCTCCAGCTCCGCAAAGGCGAGATCCTCGGCGTCTATGGGCTCATCGGCTCAGGCACCTCGGACCTTGCCCGCGCCATGTTCGGGATCGTCCCGTCAACTGCGGGCGAGATCAAAGTCAACGGGACGACGGCTGTACTGCGGTCGCCGGCGGATGCCGCTGCTGCCGGCTTCGCCATGGTGCCGGGAAACCGGAAGTCCGAAGGCGTCTTCCTCAACAAGTCGCTCGCGTTCAACATTTCTGCGAGCCATCTGCGCTACTTCTCCAAGGCAGGACTCGCATTCGATGCGAAGCGGGAGCGAGCCACCACCCTCGAACTGATGAAGAAGCTGCGCGTCAAGGCCCCCGCTCCGGAAACCAGGATCGGTGCATTGTCAGGCGGCAACCAGCAGAAGGTCGTCATGGCCCGGCAGCTGGTGGAGTCCCCGTCAGTCCTCATCCTCGAGGAGCCCACTCAGGGGGTCGACGTCGGCGCGAAGGACGAGATCCATCGTCTCGTGCTGGAGCTCGCAGCCGAAGGCACCTCTTCGGTCGTGATCTCCACGGATCTCGAAGAGATCCGCACACTGTCCGATCGGATCATTGTGCTCCACCAGGGGCGCGTGGGCCACGAGTTCCCCGGTGACACATCCACGGCAGCTCTGCTCGCTGCCGCGTCTGGCGCCACCGACGTTGACGCCGACGCCGACCGAGCCATCCCCGCCCCGCGGATCACAGAGGGAGAGTCATGAGCACCGTCACGCAGGAGAAGGCCCCGCGACCTGTCCCGCGCCTGCGGCGCACGCCGATCATCGAGGGGCAGGAAGCCGTCCTCATCGCCGTCTTGGTCATCGTCGGGGTGTTGCTCGCAGTGTTTACAGACACGTTCATGACGTCGGCCAATATCCAGACCGTGCTCTACACAGTCGCTCCGATCGCCATCATCGGCGTAGGAATGACCGCGGTCATGGTCACCGCCGGAATCGACGTATCCGTCGGCAGTCAGATGGCAATCGCCATGGTCGTCGTGGGCAAGCTGCTGCGCGACACCGACCTCGGCTGGTTCCCGGCACTCGTCGTGGCCGTGGTCGTCGGCTCGATCCTCGGCATCATCAACGGTCTGCTGATCGTCGTGGGCAGGATCCATCCGATGATCATCACTTTCGGCACCCTCAATGTCTATCGCTACGTCGCGCTGCAAATCTTTGGCGATCAGCAGGTCTCCGGTGTGCCGGATGACCTCGGATTCATTGGCGGTTCAGTCCAAGCCGTGACGTTCGGCATCCCTAACGCCCTCCTGCTGGCCATGGCTCTCATGGTGATCATGTGGGCGTACATGCGGCAGTGGGCCGGTGGGCGACATCTGTATGCGATCGGCGGCGACCCGGGGGCCGCCCGGCTCACGGGAATCCAGGTCAACAGAAAGCTCATCAGCGTCTACGTTCTCATCGGGGTCCTCGTCGGCATCGCCTCTCTCGTCCAGGTGGGCTCAGGCGGCCTCATCCAGCAGAACGTCGGGATCGGCCTGGAGCTGCAGGTCATCGCCGCGTGCGTCATCGGCGGTACCTCTGTGCTCGGTGGTCGCGGAACGGTGTTCGGCACTCTACTGGGCGCCCTGCTAGTCGGTACGGTCTCCAGTGCGGTGACGCACTTGGGGTGGCCGAACGAGCTGACGAATCTCTTCGTCGGCATCTTTATCATCGTCGCGGTCGGCATCGACCTCGTCCGTCAGAAGCGGAGGACCAAGCTGTGAGCACCTCAACCGTTCCTGGCAATCTGCAGCCAGCCAAGCAGGGACCCTCCAGCGATGGGTTCGGCAGCCGAGTCCTCCGCAGGGTCCTGACAGATCGGGTCACGCTCCTCGCCATCCTCATCGTCGCCCTGTTGGTGGCTTTCAGTGCCCTCAGCGCCGCCGACAGGCTCAACGCCCCGTTCAATGTCTCCTATCTGTCGACCTCCCTGATGTCCTTGGTTCCGGTCGCACTCCTCGCGCTCGCCCAGATGTTCGTGATCATGTCCGGGCGCAGCGGGATCGACCTGTCCGTGGGCGGGATGGTCTCCCTCGCCGCAATGCTCTTCGGATGGCTTGTGGGGCCCCAGCAGTGGCCGGTGATCACGGCCGTGGTCATCACCCTCATCGCCGCGATGCTCATGGGTTTGCTCAACGGCTACCTCGTCTCCTACCTGGGCTTTCCACCGCTCATCGCCACTCTGGCGAGCTCCTACGTCTTCGGTTCTATGGCTATGCTGGCCAACGATCGGGCACCGTTCGCGGACGAGCGCATCGCGGCGACCAACGCGCTCACCCGGCGGATCGAGCTGTTCGGGGACGTGGCGGTACCAGCGCACGTCTTCACCGTGCTCCTCCCCTGTATTCTCATCGCCTGGCTCGCGCTCGCGAAGAGTCGATGGGGCAAGTCCCTCTATGCCGTCGGGACGAATGACGTCGCTGCCAAGTACGCGACCCAGCCGGTCAAGGCGACGCGCGCATCTGCTTACGTCGCCGCCGGTCTCCTCAGCGGCGTGGCTGCGATCGTGAACGTCGCCCAGTTCGCCTCGGCACGGCCAGACGCCGGCACAGCCGGGAACGGCATGGCGCTGCCGGCCATCACCATTGCGGTCCTGGGCGGCGTCGCAATCGCCGGCGGGCTCGGGCGGGTCGGAGGAACGGCTCTTGCCGCACTGCTCATCACGTGGCTGAACGCAGCGATCCTCATCAGCTTCCAGGGGTCGATGGGTCCCCGTGTCCAGCTTCTGGCTCTCGGCCTTGTGCTGCTCGGTGCCGTGCTGCTCAACTCCTACGCGAACCGCCGGTACGGTCTGGCGGAGTAGAGGCGCTGCCGAACCCTGGCACTGGCGGGGATCTGAGGACCCTGGGCCCCGTCAGTGCCGCACCCTAGACCCTTTAGCCGACCGGAATGGAGCTCTGATGACTGCCACCGAGGGGCACATCGATGCCGTTCGCCCTGCTCCCCGAGTAGGAATGCAAGCCGTCGCCCAGAAGGCTGGGGTCTCGGTGGCCACGGTGTCCAATGCGATCAACCGCCCCGAGCTGGTGAGCCAGGCGCTGCGCAGGCGGGTGGAGACGGCGATCTCGGAGCTCGGCTATATTCCCAACGCGGCCGCCCGCAGTCTTCGGACCGGCAGGACGGAGTCGCTGGGCGCAGTGGTCTTCGATCTCGCCAACCCCTTCTTCGCCGTCAGCGCCCGCCACATGTCCAACGTCGCAAACGACCGTGGGTACGCACTCACCGTCATGAGTACGGACCAGGTGATCACGCGCGAGGAGGCGAGCCTCGACTTCCTCATCCGACACGGCGTGCGCGGCATCGTCGTCACGACCGCCCTGCCCGACCTGTCGCAACTCGTCGCAGTCCACGACAGGGGCGTCGGCGTCATGCTCCTCGCCCAGGAGAGCGATAATCCCGCGATCGGCTCCGTGCACGTGGACGACTTCGCCGGCATGAGGCTGCTCGTGGAGCACCTCATCCGCAGCGGACGGCGGCAATTCGGATTCGTCGACGGTCCGGGTCGCGCCCACCAGCACGTCGCGCGCCGGGCCGCGCTTCTGAGGGTCCTAGAGGAGGCAGGGCTCGATCCTGCTGCCCATCTGACAGAGGTCGTCGCCTCGGCACCGGATCTGGACGGCGGCCGGGCCGCCACCGTCGAGCTTCTCGCTCGCCGCGGCGCAAGCCTCGACGCCATCGTGGGGATCAACGACTATACGGCCATCGGCGTGATGCTCTCGCTGCAGTCCGCCGGGCTGAGTGTGCCCGACGATATCGCCGTCACCGGCTTCGACGATATCGATATCGCCAAGATGCTCGCCGTGCCGCTGACGACCATCCGCCAGCCGATGGCCGAGCTCGGGTCCATCGCCGTCGGCCAACTCATCGACGCGTGCGAGAGCGGCAGCCCAATGTCCCAGCGGGTGCTGGTCCCTGAACTCGTCATCCGCAGATCGACCAGCACCTGATCGCCCGACAACTAACGGAAGAGATTCCCATGACCGACGATGCCCTCACCGTCCTCGCCGACTTGAGCCCCGAGCTGCAAGAAACCGTCGCTCTGACACGGGCGACGGTGGCCGACCTGCACGCCGAGCTGCCCCGCAATGGGCTGGTGGTGTGGACTGCTGGGAACGTCTCAGCCAGGGTGCCCGGCTGCGACTTGTTCGTCATCAAGCCCTCCGGGGTGGCCTACGACGACCTAGGAGCCGATGTCATGGTCGTCTGCACCTTGGACGGAGTGAAGATCGATGACGGCACCGATGAGCGACTCCAGCCGTCCTCGGACACGGCCGCACACGCCTACGTCTACCGGCACATGCCGGATATCGGCGGAGTCGTGCATACCCATTCGCCCTACGCGACCGCGTGGGCCGTCATCGGTGAACCTGTGCCCTGCAGCCTCACGATGATGGCGGACGAATTCGGGGGGCCGATCCCGATCGGGCCGTTCGCTCTCATCGGCGACGATTCGATCGGCCGCGGCATCGTCGAGACCCTCCGGGAATCCAGGTCACCGGCGGTCCTCATGCAGAACCACGGACCATTCACGGTGGGCAAGGATGCGCGCGCCGCTGTCAAGGCGGCAGTGATGGTCGAAGAGGTCGCCAGGACCGTGCACCTCGCCCGTCAGATCGGGCATCCCCTCCCTCTCGCGCAGGACGACATCAACCGCCTCTACGACCGCTACCAGAACGTCTACGGCCAGCGCTGATCCGCACATCACAGAAAAAGGGAGCACCACATGAGTGAGCAGAACGTCGACATCTGGCGCCGAGAGATCCGGGAGCAGTTCCTCCAAGCCAAGACCGACCATCCGGAGAACTTCGAGCGGCGCATCGACATCTCCTGGTCCAACTGGGGATTCGGCATCGAGGATCTCGATGACTCCTGCGCACGCCTCGCAGCAGCGGGCCTGAGCTTCATCGAGCTGCACGGCAACCACTATGGCGACGACCTCGGGTACCGGGTGGACGCGACCCTTTCGACCCTCCGGCGGCATGGCCTCGAGGTATCGGGGGTGTGCGGGATGTACGGCGTCGACAACGACTTCTCCAGCAACCGACCGATCCAGCAGCAGGAGGCCATCGCATACACCCGCCGTGAAGCGGCATTCACACGCGACGTCGGTGGCGCGTACCTCCTGGTGGTCCCCGGCGCCGTGGGCCGCCCGGACGCCTATGACACCACCGAGTTCCACCGGTCGGTCCAGGCACTGAGGTCTGTGGCCGACATCTTCACCGAGACGGGGGTCAAGGCCGCGATCGAACCCATCCGCGCCGCCGAGGTATCTCTCGTGCGGTCGGTGGCCGACGCAGTCGAGTACATAGAAGCCGTCGACCATCCAGGGGTGCAGCACATCAACGGCGACGTCTACCACATGCAGTCGGAGGAGCAGAACATCCCGCGGGCCATCCTCGAGGCCGGCGATCGCCTGGTGAACCTGCACCTGGCCGACTCGAACCGCGGCGCGCTGGGCAACGGCTCGATGGACGTGGACACCATGATCATGGCGCTGTACCTCATCGGACAGAACACGGAGGGCCGGTTCGTGACGCCTGAGCCGCTCGGCCCCGGCGCCGGACCCTATCCGGCGCGCAACGGACGACCGGACCCCGCCAGTCTCGATGTGCTCGTCCATGACACGGTCAGCTACTTCCGGGCCCGTGAGGAAGCAGTGCTGTCTCTTTGATGATGTCTGCCGCAATGGTGGACCCCGACTACCTCTGGAGGACCCGTTGAGCCCCACAGCTCCGGCAGCGCCATCTGCCGATCCGGACAGCGCCGCACGCCAGTCGATTCGCGATGGCCGGACATCCCTGGGCATCGAGCTCGGATCGACCCGGATCAAGGCCTGCCTCATCGGCCCCGATCCGGCCGCAGTTCTCGCGGTCGGCGCACACGAGTGGGAGAACGATTTCGTCGACAGGCTCTGGACTTATCCGCTCGAGAAGGTCTGGATCGGGATTCAAGACGCGTACGCCAAGCTTGCGGCCAGTGTGCAAGAGCGCTATGGCCTTGAGATCACCGCGCTCGGCGCCCTAGGAGTTTCGGGGATGATGCACGGCTACCTCCCCTTCGACGAGGCTGATCAGCTGCTGGTGCCGTTTCGGACCTGGCGCAACACGAACACCGGACCAGCTGCCGCTGAACTCTCCGAGCTGTTCGGCGTCAACATCCCTCTGCGGTGGTCCGTCGCCCACCTGTACCAGGCGATCCTCGACCAAGAGCCGCACGTTGAACAGACTCGGTTCGTCACGACCCTGGCCGGATATGTTCACTGGCAGCTTTCGGATCAGAGGGTGCTGGGAGTGGGGGACGCCTCAGGCATGTTCCCGATCGACTCGACAACAGTCGACTACGACGCACGGATGACCGAGCAGTTCGATGATCTGGTCCGGGACAGTGCAGCTCACCTGCGCATCCGGAACCTGCTGCCTCAGGTGCTCGGAGCCGGCACTCCCGCAGGCACGCTCACGGCACACGGGGCGGCACTGCTCGATCCTTCCGGCTCATTAGAGTCAGGCGCGCCGTTGTGCCCGCCGGAGGGCGACGCTGGGACCGGGATGGTGGCCACCGGATCTGTGGCACCCCGAACGGGGAACGTCTCGGCAGGAACGAGCATCTTCGCCATGGTCGTGCTTCAGCAGCCTCTCGTCGGCGTACATCCTGAGCTCGACCTCGTGACGACTCCGGCCGGCGATCCCGTGGCGATGGTGCACTGCAACAACGGTGCCAGTGAGTTTGGGGCATGGGCAGGCATGTTCGCACGCTTCGCCGAGGCTGCGGGAACGCCGATGTCCTCCGACAAAGTCTTCGGGACCCTTTTGCAAGAGGCGCTCAACGGGGAAGCGGACGCAGGTGGGCTTGTCGCGTACAACTACCTGGCCGGAGAACCGATCACCGGCATCCCCCAAGGACGCCCGATGTTCCTGCGCACTCCGGAGAGCAGGCTGACCCTCGGCAACTTCGTCCGTTCTCAGTTGTACGGCATCTTCGGAACCCTGAGCTTGGGAATGCGAGTGCTCGAGAAGGAGGGCGTCGCGATCGACCACATGCTCGCACACGGTGGACTGTTCCGTACGGCTGGCATCCCTCAGCGCATGCTCGCCGACTCACTCGGCACACCGGTCGCCGTCGGAGAGACCGCCGCTGAAGGCGGAGCCTGGGGAATCGCGGTTCTCGCCTCGTACCTCGAGGTCGCTCCCAACATGGACCTTGCCAGCTTTCTGGACCAGAAAGTATTCGCCAAGGCTCCGTTCACAATCATTGGCCCAGAGCCGACAGACGTTGCCGCATATCAGGTCTTCCTCGAGCGATACCGGGACGGGCTTGCAGTGATGGCGACCGCAGCGGAGGTGCTCTGAGGGCAAGGCGATTGCGCTCATCTCCACAGCTTCGCACAGAGATATACGACTCGACGGCGAGGAACGCGGTCCTCGGCCTTGCTCGTGGACCAGCTCGGCGACTCATCCTCGACCGCCAGGGTTCCGCGACGCGTGCCGGCGGACCTCGGAGCGCGGCTCGTCTCGGACGTGAATAGCTTCAGCACCGCCAATCGTGCCCGCCAGTTGCCTGCCCACCCGCCCCTAGGTCGACGACACCAGTTACACACCCCACAACGGCAGGTCGATCAGCGCGAGCACCTCGGATACGGCTTCAAGCCGCCGCTCAGTCAGAATCTCTGTCAGCTCGAGATCTGGTACACCTCTACGAATTCCGGCGCTACTGGTGTGGAGGTCTCTCAGGGGGCTCTCTCGGGCACCTCATTGCTGGAAATCTCAGCCCTTCCGCTCCGGCCGCACGAACGGGAAGGTCAGCACTTCGCGGATGCTGGTGTCGGTCAGCAGCATGACCAGGCGGTCGAGCCCGATGCCGAGGCCGCCGGCGGGTGGCATCGCGTTCTCGAGCGCGAGGAGGAAGTCCTCGTCGATCTGCATGGCCTCGACGTCGCCCGCGGCGGCCTTGAGGGACTGCTCGGTGAAGCGCCGGCGCTGCTCGAGGGGGTCGGCGAGCTCGGAGTAGGCGGTGCCGATCTCCATCCCGCAGATCACGAGGTCCCAGCGCTCCACGAGCCCGGGCTGGCTGCGGTGCGGGCCGGTCAGCGGGCTGGTCTCGCGGGGGAAGTCGACGTAGAACGTGGGGCGGATGGTGCGCTCCTCGACCAGCTCCCCGTAGAGCTCCTCGATGATCGCGCCGGGGCCCATGCCGTCGGCCACGTGCACGCCGTGCTCGGCGGCGAAGCCGAGCAGCACGTCCATGTCGGTCTCGAGCGTGATCTCGGTGCCGACGGCCGCGCTCACCGCATCGAGCACCCGCACCACGGGCCACGGCGCGGAGACGTCGCCGAGCAGCGCGCGCAGGCGCTCGGCGGGATCCGCGGGCTGCGCGGAGCGGGGCCTGCCCTCGAGGTCCTCCCCCGTGCGCACGTTGTGCAGGGGCAGCACCTCGTGCCCGTACAGCGCCCGCGCGGCCTGCTTGATCATCGCCTCGGTGATGCGGCGCATGCCGTTGTAGTCGCTGAACGGGGCGTAGGCCTCGATCACGGTGAACTCGGGGTTGTGGGTGGCGTCGGCGCCCTCGTTGCGGAAGTTGCGGCCGATCTCGAAGATCGGGCCCATCCCGCCCACGAGCAGGCGCTTCAGCGCGAGCTCGGGGGCGATCCGCAGGGTGAGGTCGGCCGAGT
The DNA here is from genome assembly GCF_023509525.1 of Brachybacterium equifaecis. GTDB lineage: Bacteria > Actinomycetota > Actinomycetes > Actinomycetales > Dermabacteraceae > Brachybacterium > Brachybacterium equifaecis. The sequence goes on along the minus strand of NZ_JAKNCJ010000009.1, from coordinate 4,488 downwards.
AGGCGTTGATGAAGGTGGTGAAGGGGCGGGCGTTCGCGCCGCCGTGGATGGCCTGCAGGATCGGCGTCTCGACCTCGGTGTACCCGGCGCTCTGGAAGTGCTCGCGCACCGCGCGGATCACCACGGAGCGGGCGCGCAGCAGCCCCGCGTCGCGGGGGTGGACGATGAGGTCGGTCGAGCGTCGGCGCAGGCGCGCCTCCGGATCCTCGAAGGAGCCGAAGGGGATCGGCTGCAGGGCCTTGGACGCCATCTGCCAGCGGTGCACGATGAGCGAGGGCTCCCCGGCGCGGCTGGTGCCGGCGCGGCCGTGGAAGAGCACGATGTCGCCGGTGTCGACCGCGCGGCGCCATAGTCGCAGGGAATCGGGGCCGACGGTCCCGCGCTCGAGAATCGCCTGCAGGGTCTCGGAACCTTCGATGAGCTCGACGAAGACGACCCCGCCGAAGCTGCGCATCCTGCGCACGCGACCGGCCGCCCGCAGCGGGGCGTCGCTGCCGCCCTCCGCGATCCGCGCGGCGACCTCGGCGAAGGCCTGCGGTGCGGAGAGGCCGATCGGGTAGGGCTCCATGCCGGCTTCGCGCAGCAACTCCATGTGCCGCACGCGGTGGCGGGACTGGTCGGAGCGGCGGGGCGCGAGATCCTCGGTCGCGACGCGCCGTGCGTCGATCTCCCGCACGCGCGCGAGCTCGTCCTCGCTGAAGCCGAGCGGGCGTGCATCCACCAGCGCCCGGCGGGGCCAGGGCACGAAACCCTCGAGCACTCCGGCGGCGAGCGCGGTGCGCGGGACGGTCAGCACGCTGCTGACCAGCAGGTACCGCGGCCGCCACTCGGGGCGGTACTTGTCGTTGCTGCGGTAGAGGCTCTCGAGCTGGAAGCGGCCCTCGAAGCGGCTGAGCACCGCGGAGCCGAGGCGGGTCAGGGGGCTCGCGCCCACGCGCTCGGAGCCGGCGAAGACGCCGCGGAGCATCGCGAAGTTCAGGCTGACCTCTCGCACCCCGACCTCGCTGCCGCGCGTGAGCAGTTCGCTGACCATCAGCTCGGTGACGCCGCCGGGGGCCGACGGGGAGCGCCGCATGACGTCGAGCGAGGCGCCGTTGCGGCCCCACGGCACGAAGCTCAGGAGGCCCTGCCACTGGCCGTCCTGATCCTCGGCGGTGACGAGGATGCAGGAGCCGTCGGCCGGATCGCCGAGCCGCCCGAGCGCCATCGAGAAGCCGCGCTCATCCCCGCCCTGGCGCCACTGATCGGCGAGCCGGACCATCTGCTCGCGCTCTGCGGGGGTGAGGGCGCTGTGCCGGCGGATGGCGACGGTGAGGCTGGCCTTGCGGGCGTGGTTCGCGGCGCGGCGCACGGCGGTCATGTCGGTGCGGGCGAGGTCGAAGCGGTCGGTGCGCAGCACGGCCTCATCGCCCATGGCGGTGGCGAGCATGCCGTGGCGGGTCCAGGCGGCGGCGGCGTCCTCGCCGCTGGAGATCACGGCGGGCAGCCAGCCGCTGCGCCGGCAGAGGTCGAGGAACGCGTCGATCGCGCCGTCCCAGGCGGACTTGGGGCCGACGGGGTCTCCGGAGGCGAGCGCCACTCCGCCGACCACGGAGTAGGCGATGGCGGCCTCCTCGCCGGGGCCGAACACGATGGCCTTGTCGCGGCGGGTGGCGAAGTAGCCGAGCGAGTCCTGTGCGCCGTGGTCGGCGAGCAGGCTGCGCACGCGCAGGGCGTGCTCGGCGCTCCAGGTCTCGCGGCGGTGGGCGGAGCGGAGGAACACCCAGGCGGCGGCGAAGATCGTGAGGCCGAGGAGGATCCCGGTGAGGTCCGGGACCCAGCCGGGCACGCGCGTGAGCTGCGGGGCGGGCAGGCGCAGGCCGAACGCTTCCAGCAGGCCGTGCAGGAGCACCTGCCATTGGAACGCGCCGGAGCCGGCGGTGAGCAGCAGGATCACGTGGCTGACCAGCAGCGAGACCGCCGTGCCGATCACCAGCACCGCGGCGGCGAGCAGCCAGGAGCCGCGGGCGAGGCGCCCGGGGAACTGGGCGCGCACGCGGCGCAGGAGGATGAGGGCGGCGATGCCGACGAGGGGGCTGATCGCGTTCGCGCCGATCGCGAGCCACAGCCGCAGGTCCTCGCCACCGTGGAGGTAGAGCGAGCGCTGGCTGAGGATCATGATCACGATGGCCAGCGAGTACAGGCTGCCGAGCACCTGCAGCACCGCCACGGCCCAGAGCCCTGCGCGTTTGCGGCGCAGCAGCGCGCCGGTGACGAGCAGCAGCGTCGCGCTCGAGGCGAGCGAGGGATAGAGCGGCACGTTCAGGACGCTGAAGAGGATCTCGGGGAGCGTGGGGGCTTCGCGGCCGAGCTGGCCGAAGATCAGCAGGATGAAGGAGCTGGCGGCGCCGAGCGCGTAGACCCAGGTGATCGCGGTGGCGATCCGGCGACCCTTCGGATCGGTGATCTGGGCTGGCCTCTGGTCCATCGTGCGCGTCTCCCCGCCTGCGGTGTGCTCCGGGACGATCGCCGTGCGGGCCGCGCGGGGCGGGAGCGGCATGGCGGGCCGGAGAGCCCCGCTGGGGCGAGGCTCTCCGATAGTACGGTGGCAGGCGCCGCGCTCCCGTGCTCTGTGGAGTGGAGGTGGTGTGGAGAAGATCTGCGGCATTGATCGCCGCGGAACTTCCGGGAACGATCAGGGAGCTGCAGGGAATGGACGCATCGGAAGGCGCCTTCGGGCTGCTGGGGCCCCTGGTGGGCTTGGGGTCGATCGCACTCACGATCCTCGCAGTGGTGGTGAGCACGGTGGCGGTGCCGCGGATCATCCGCCGCCGCGAGCGCTCGGGGCTGCGGGCGGCGCTGATCCAGCTGGTCTCGCTGCTGGTGTGCATCGCCCTCGCGATCCTGGCGACAGGGATCTGGCTGAACCGCAGCTTCGTCTTCTTCGGGCAGTGGGGCGACATCCTCGCCGGCAGCGGAGGGAAGGTCACCACCCAGCAGTTCGGCGGCACCCCGGGAGAGACCGCGCACCCGGCGGCGACGCCCGAGGGGCTTGCGCGCCTCCATGCGGCCGAGGCTGCCGCTCCCCCGGGGACGGCGACGAGCCCGCTGACGGATCCGGAGCTGAAGGGCATCGCGGATTCGGATGACGGCCAGTACGTGCCGGTGACGTTCCCGAATTCGGCGTCGAAGCTGCCGGCGAACCTCTCGACCGGGGTGGTGCATCTGCCGGCGGGGTACCTGCAGCATCCGGAGCGCCGCTACCCGGTGATCGTGGCGCTCAGCGGGATCCCGGGCGGCCCGTACACCTGGCAGCAGGTGTTCCGCATCGGGGAGCGCGTGGATGCGATGGCCGCGAAGGGCGAGATGGCGAGCTCGATCGTGGTGATGCCGCGCGTGTTCCCCGGCACCTATGACACCGAGTGCGTGGATGCGACCGCTCCGGGCGGCAACAACTACGAGACCTGGCTGGCGCAGGACGTCACCGGCTGGGTGAAGACCCACCTGCGCATGGTGGAGGATCCGCTGGCCTGGGCCGCGATCGGCTACAGCGCGGGCGGCTGGTGCGCGCCGATGCTCGCCGTGCGCCACCCGGACCTCATCGGCACAGCGGTCTCGCTCGCCGGCTACTACACCCCGATCTACGCCGACGGGCAGCAGTGGGCCGCGCAGGATGACCCCCGCTACGACCTCCCCGCGATCGTCGCCGCCCAGAAGCCCCCGGTCGCGCTCTACTTCTTCTCCGGCGGCCAGGACGCGCTGACGGAGCCGAGCCTCGGGGAGATGTCGAAGGCCGTCACGGCTGCGGGGCCGACGACAATGCTGACGGCGGAGCGGTCAGAGCACGGAGGACACATGGTGACGCTGTGGCAGGCGCATCTAGGTGGGGCGTTGGAGTGGTTGGCGGGGGTTGGGGTGGGGTTCCGGGCTGAGTGAAAGCGGCGGCGGACAGCTCGACCACGACCGTCACTACGGCGACATACTCAGCTGGTACTCCTGCGAGGACGGCTCCGAGCGGCTGACTGTATCGCCCCGGGTTTCGTAGAGGCTCGCAAGTGACGCGCCGGCGGTCGCCAGCGCGTCGTGGTTGTGATCGTAGTTGTCCTCGAGCTCGACGGGCGGGATCATGCCGTTCTCGCCCTGGAGGCGGCGATGGTTGAACCAGTCGACGTACTCCGCTGTGGCGATCTCGAGGTCGTCGATTCCCTGCCACGGCCCCTGGTTTCGGACCAGCTCCGCCTTGAACAGCGAATTTAACGCCTCGGCCATCGCGTTGTCGTAGGAATCGCCGGTCGAACCAACCGAGGCGACCGTTTCAGCTTCCGCGAGACGCTGCGAGTATTTCACCGCAATATATTGAACACCTCTATCGCTGCGGTGCGTGAGGGCGGTGTCGTAGCGTCGTAGCAACACTCCCGGCCGGCGGGGGCCTGGAGGGGTGAGGCGGGCGTGATGGCGCGTGCAGGGTTGACGTTTAACGACAGGTCGGAGATCTCCACCGCCACGAAG
>NZ_JAKNCJ010000008.1 GCF_023509525.1 Brachybacterium equifaecis | reverse complement strand
ACACCGTGCGACGCCACTCGGCGCTGGGCTACCTCACCCCGGCCGACTATGCTCGCCACTGCACCCACGAAATGGAACCCGACGACTCACACAGAGACCGGACCTAACAACGGGGGCGGCCCACTCCCCCGGCGCGCACCGCCAGGGTTTCGTGGACTACGCGACGCATCCCGAGGTGAGCGAGTATGAGCTCGACGTGGCCAGTCGGTGGGAGCGGTGGGACGTTCCGGGAGAGGGATTACGCGTCGAGGGCCGACTGATCGGCGGGTGCATCGAGACGCTCGTGAACCTCGCGGGCACGCCGTTCCTGCCGGTGGACGCACTGGCGGCCGCGGGAGAGCCGCTCGTGGTCTTCGTCGAAGCGGCAGGAGACGACGCCGCGACGATCTGCCGGAACCTGCACGGGATGCGCCTGGCCGGATTCTTCGACGACGCGGCCGCGATTCTGGTGGGACGCACCTTTGCTCCCGACGCGCCGACTCTGACCCAGCGGGAAGCCGTGCTGGATGCCCTCTCGCCTTTGGGCGTGCCGATCCTCGGCGGCGTGGACTGCGGGCACTGGGCCCCGTACATGCCCCTGGTCAACGGGGCGCTCTGCCGCGTGGAGCACGGACCCGAGAGCTCCAGGATCACGCAGACGCTGGCGTGAGGCGATCCGCGCCCTCGGCACGTGATGATCCCTCGACCCTCCTGGTGCCGTCGACGCGGTGGGCGTCTGCACCCTAGTCTGAGCAGGTGACCTCTCTCCACGACATCCCCTGGCCCCGGCGCACAGAGCGCCTTGAGCTGCGTCCGGTGCTGCGGGAGGATCTGCCCGCGATCTGGGAGTACCGACGCCTGCCCGAGGTCTTCCGCTGGATCAGTGGACCGCACGCTGATGAGGCATCCTTCGTGGCCGGCTCCGACCGGATGCTCGCCCGCAGCCTCGTCGTCCAGTGCGATGGTCGGGTGATCGGGGACCTGATGGTCGCGATCGAGGACGGCTGGGCTCAGCGCGGCATGGAGGAGCAGGCGCGTGCGGTCCAGGCGGAACTGGGCTGGGTGTTCACCCCTGAGGTGGCTGGCCAGGGCTATGCCACCGAGGCCGTCCGTGCCGTGATCGATATCTGCTTCGGTGAGCTCGGGCTGCGTCGCGTCCATGCGGGATGCATCGCCGCAAACGAGCCCTCGTGGCGGCTCATGGAGCGGATCGGGATGCGGCGCGAAGAGCATTCGCGCGCCACGGCCCTGCACGTCTCGGGCCAGTGGCTCGACGGGATGGACTACGGCCTGCTCGCCGAGGAATGGCCGACGGCGTGAGCGAGGTCCCGGTGGAGGACGGCATTCCCCCTTTCTTCCTCCGCTGCGATTCTTCCCCGGTGCATCCACCGCTTGCGGCGGGACCGCGGCATACCCTCGGACTGTCTGCGGACGGCACCGTGAGGGCGGCAGGCCCTGTCGGATCTTCGGAGTGCTCCGTTTCGCAGTGGCGGGACGTCCTCGCTGTCGCGGCGGGATCTGTGCATGCCGCCTCCAGCACCGGGCGCTCGCACAGCGTCGGACTTCGTGAGGACGGCTCGGTCGTCGCTGCGGGGTGGAATGCTGACGGCCAGTGCGAGGTCTCCTCATGGTCGGGGATCGTGGGCGTGGCGGCGGGATGGAGATGCACGCTCGGTCTGCGTGCAGATGGAAGCGTTCTCGCGGCCGGGCGTCGCACCGAGGGCGCGTGCGACGTCGAGCTCTGGCATGACGTGACCGCACTCGCGTGCGGGGACTGGCATTCGGTGGGGCTGCGTGCAGACGGGAGCGTCGTAGCCGCAGGCAATGATCGGCGCGGTCAGTGCCGCGTCGGCTCCTGGTCCGATGTGCTCATGGTCGCCGCTGGGAGTGTGCATACTGTCGGTCTCACCACGGAGGGGCGCGTACTGGCATCAGGAGCTTCGGGAGCCGGCACCGATGCTGTGGGCTCCTGGCGATCCATGTCCGCAGTCGCGGCGGGGAGCCACCACACTGTCGGTATCACGGCCGATGGGAAGGTGTTGGCGGCCGGGGACGACTCCGCAGGACAGTGTCGGGTGAGTTCTTGGCGCGACGTCGTGGCCGTCGCCGCCGGTGCCCGTCACACGGTGGGTCTCCGGGCAGATGGCACCGTGCTCGCGACCGGATCCGACGAGTACGGACAGTGCGGTGTCGCGGAATGGCGGCTCGGACGGCGCCTCTGATTCTTCAGGCGGCGGCTCTGCCGCAGTCTCAGTGGAAGTCGCGCGAGGAGCTCGCCACGGCGAGCTGCAGCACCTCGACCCCGTCGGCCACGAGATTCACCGCCCCGGTCGCGTTCTCCACGATCCCGCGCACCACGATCGAGCGCGAGGTGCGCAGCAGCGCCCGGTGTCGCGACCAGAAGCCCTTGGAGCACACGACGTTGAGGATCCCGGTCTCGTCCTCGAGGCTGAGGAAGGTAATGCCGCTGGCCGTCGCGGGGCGCTGGCGGTGGGTGATGACCCCGCCCACCCGGATGCGCGAGTCGTCCTCGGCGCTGCGCGCCCCGCGAATGCTGCGCACGCCCCGCTCCTCGAGCTCGGCGCGCACAAGCGCCATGGGGTGGTCCGCGAGCGTGATGCCGGTGGCCCAGGCGTCGGCGGCCGCGAGCTCCGCATCGCTCATGCCCGGGAGCATGGGGGCGTCGGCCCCGATGGCGAGACCGGGCAGCACATCGGGCGACTCCTGAGCCGCGGCGCCCGCCGCCCACAGCGCCTGGCGGCGCGTCCCGGCGAGACCATCGAGGGCCCCGGCGGTGGCGAGCGCCTCGAGCTGACGGGCGCTGAGGCGCACCCGGCGCGCGAGATCGCTGACGGAGGCGAACGCGCCGCCCTTCTCGCGGGCATGGACGATCTCCTCGGCGGTCCGCTCGCTGATGCCGCGCACCTGCTCCAGGCCGAGTCGGATCGCCGGCCCGCTCCGCGCTCGCTCCCCCTGCACCTGCGGGCGGGCCGCGCGCAGCGCCTCCTTCTCCGCGTCGCTCCACCCGGTCGGTCCGCGATGGCGAGCGGCAGGGCCCAGCAGCTCCTCGGTGCCCGGGATGCGATAGGCGCGATGGGACCCGGGGCCGCCCTCCCCCTCGTCAGCCCCCTCCCCCAGCTCGAGGGTGGTCATGACGTCGCTGATCGCGATGTCGACCCCGTGGGTCACCACGCCGTGGCGGCGGGCGTCGGAGATCAGCGACTGCGGGGAGTAGAAGCCCATCGGCTGGGAGCGCAGCAGAGCGGCGGTGAACGCGGCCGGGTAGTGGCACTTGAGGTAGGCGCTCGCGTAGACGAGATACGCGAAGGAGTAGGCGTGGGATTCGGGGAAGCCGTAGTTCGCGAAGGCCAGCAGCTTGCGGTGGATCGCCTCGGCGTCCTCGCCGGTGATGCCGTGGCGGGCCATCCCCGCGAACAGCTGGTCCGAGAGCGCGAGCATCTTGTCAGTGGAGCGCTTGGAGCCCATCGCGCGGCGCAGCTGGTCCGCGAGCGCCGGGGTGAAGTCGGCGACGTCCACGGCCATCTGCATGAGCTGCTCCTGGAACAGCGGCACCCCGAGGGTGCGGCCGAGGGACTTCTTCAGCAGAGGGTGGATGAAGGTGACCTCCTCCTCCCCTGTGCGGCGCCGGATGTAGGGGTGCACGGAGCCGCCCTGGATGGGACCGGGGCGGATCAGGGCCACCTCCACCACGAGGTCGTAGAAGGTCTGCGGCTTCAGGCGCGGCAGCGTCGCGATCTGGGCGCGCGACTCGACCTGGAACACGCCGACGCTGTCGCCGGTGCAGAGCATGTCGTAGGTGGCGGGGTCCTCCTGCGGCAGGTCGCGCAGGGTGTGATGGCCGCCGTGGTACTCCCCGATGATGCGCAGGCAGTGATCCAGGGCCGTCAGCATCCCGAGCCCCAGCAGGTCGAACTTCACCAGTCCCGCGTCGGCGCAGTCGTCCTTGTCCCACTGCAGGACGCTGCGGTTCTCCATCGCCGCCCACTGCACGGGGCACACCTCGATCACGGGCCGGTCGGCGAGGACCATCCCGCCGGAATGGATGCCGAGGTGGCGGGGCGCATCGCGCAGGCGGTGGGCGAGCGCCTTCACCTCATCGGGGATGTCGGTGGTGTCGAGAGAGGTGAAGGAGCGCTCGATCTGCTTGGACCAGGCGTCCTGCCGGCCGACGTCGTGCCCGAGCGCCCGGGCGGCGTCGCGCACGGCGAGCTTCGCCCGGTAGGTGATGACGTTCGCGACCTGCGCGGCGTTCTCCCTGCCGTAGCGGCTGTAGACGTACTGGATGACCTCCTCGCGGCGGTCCGAGGCGATGTCGATGTCGATATCGGGGGGTCCGTCGCGCTCGGGTGCGAGGAAGCGCTCGAACAGCAGGTGATGGCCGACGGGCTCGACCGCCGTGATACCGAGCGCGTAGCAGACGGCGCTGTTGGCAGCGGAGCCGCGGCCCTGGCACAGGATCTCCTCGCGCGCGCAGAACGCGACGAGGTCGTGGACGATCAGGAAGTAGCCGGGGAAGTGCAGGTCGCAGATGACCTGCAGCTCCCGGTCGATCTGCGCCCACGCGCCGGGCACGCGCTCCTCGCTGCCGCCGGCACCGTCGCTGCCGCCCTCGCCGTCGCCCCCGTCGGCCGTGCTCGGGTCGCCCGGACGCGGACCGTAGACGGTCTGCGCCTCCTGCTCGACGAGCGCGCGCAGCCAGCTGGCCTCGTCATGGCCCGCGGGAACCGGGTAGGGCGGGAGGTCCGGGGCGAGCAGCTGGAGATCCAGCGCGCACTCCTGCCCGATGCGTGCGGCCTCGCGGATCGCGCCGGGATATCGGGGCAGGAGCTGGGCCATCTCCTCGCCGCTGCGCAGATGCGCGAGGTGGCCGGGGAGGTAGGGGTCGGCCTCCGCCAGCGGCACGCCGGCGCGTAGGGCGGCGTGGGTGTCCGCGAGGCGCTTGTCGGCGGGCTGGGCGTAGTGCGCGTTGGTGCTCGTGAGGACGGGGAGGGTCACGGCGTCCAGGCCCTCCTCCTCGCGCACGATCCGGGCGCCCTGCACGAGGGCGTCGTGGAGGTCATCGGCCAGGACGTCTCCGGTCGCGGGCAGCTCGACAGCCACGTTCCCCGCCCCGTACAGCTCCACGAGGCGGCTGATCTGGCGGGCCGCCTCGCGGGCGGCGCCCTCGAGGTCGCCGTCCTCCACGAGCGGTCGCACGGCGCGGACGACGGCGCCCTTGCGGCAGCCCGTGAGGATCAGCCAGTGCCCCTCGCGGGCGAGCCGCGAGAGCTCCGCGAGCCGGTAGCGGGGCGTCGCCTTCGTGCGGGAGTCCAGGTGGGCGCGGGAGATCGCCGCGGACAGCTCCCGGTACCCGGTCTCGTCGCGCACCAGGATCAGCAGATGCTCGCCGTCCGGGTCGCTGACGCCCGTGCGGGATGGGGAGAGCATGGGCGCGGCGGAGGCCTGCTGCGCGTGCGGGGCGATGCCGAGGGTCAGCTCCGCCCCGAACACGGTCGCGAGGCCGTGCTCCCGGGCGGCGCGGGAGAAGCGCACCGCCCCGGGCAGCCCGTCATGGTCCACGAGGGCGAGCGCCCGCAGGCCGAGGGCGGAGGCCTGGGCGACCATGTCCTCGGGACTGGAGGCGCCGTCGAGGAAGCTGAAGTGGGAGTGGGCGTGCAGCTCCGCGTAGGCGATGTCGGCGCGCGGGCGGTAGGGGACGGGCGCTGGGGTCTGCTCGCCGTCGCTCGCGCTGATGACGGTGATGGGCGGGTTCACCGCGGAGACCGGACGGTCGGAGAGGACCGCCTCGAGGTCCTTCCAGGCGGGCGGGCCCAGGAACCATCGGCTCATCGGGCTCCTCCCCTGCGCCTCGACACCGCGGCCGGGATCGACAACACTGGGACGACCTCGCGCCGGATCCCCCGGCGCCCTCCGAAGGAGACCAGATGAGCGACACCACGCCCCAGGGCCAGGACGAGAGCACCGACCTCGATGAGCTGAACGAGAGCGGCGTCGGCGGCACCCTCGGCCAGAAGGACACGTTCGAGCCCGAGGAGACCGAGCACCCCGACACCGACAAGGCCTGAACGCCGCGTCCCGTCCGGACCCTGCGGGGCCGCGGACCGGTGCACCGCCTCTCGGGGCGGCCGCAGCCGGGTCGCGGCCCCGCTGCGCATCCGCCCTCCTGCGGGCGCCGTCATCGCGGCCCTAGTCATAGAGACCCTCCGCATGCCACTGCCCTGCCCGGGACAGCAGGAGCAGCGCATGCCCTTCCTCCAGGATCACGTGCAGTCGCGCGGCCCGGGCCCCATCGGGTGACCACCAGCGCTCGTCCAGGATGCTGGGCCGCCCGAAACCGGTGACGGCGTAGTCCCGCCCCGGCTCCAGCCCGTGCGCGCGCAGGTCGGCCGGCGCATCCTGCGCCCGCTCTCCCGCCGGCACGCGCAGAGCGGCCGGATCCGCGCTCAGCAGCCCGCGGGCGGTGACGACCACGCCGCTGCCGCCCGCGGCGCGCAGCTCCACCGGCGGCGGCTGCGCGAACACCACCGCAGGCAGAGGACGGGGCAGGGATCCCGGCCAGGGGCCGGGCCGGGCATCGGGCTTCTCGCTGCGCCAGGGCACCAGGTGCACCTGCTCGCGCAGCAGGCGCCCGCCGATCTCAGCGGGAACGAGCACGGCCTCCTCCCCCGCGAGGCCCTGGGCGCGCGCGAAGGCGCGGCCTGCGCGCTGGGCGGCCTCCCCGGCGCTCCCCCACAGCGCCGCGGCCCCTTCCCCGGCAGGCATGAGCTGGAGGGGGTGCAGGCCGATCCGCACGATCTCTCCGACCTCCTGGGCGCCGCTGCGGCGCAGCCGGGCGCTGGTGATCCAGCCGTCGCACTGCCAGCGGATCCGGTCCACGACGTCCGCCGGGGCGAGTGCGCCGTCATGCCGCCAGGTGCGCTCGAGCTCCTCGCCCGCGGCGGTGCGCGCGCTGATCCGTAGGCGCGTGCAGATCATCCCGCGGGCCACCAGCATGCTGTGCAGCTCCTCGGCCATGGGCCGGGCGATGAAGGCGGCCTGGTCCGCGCGCACGAGCGGCGTCTCCAGCGCGCGGATCACCTCGAGGGGCTGGGTGGGATGGTGCGCGGCCGGCGGGATGGGCTCCCCGCCGCTGGCGAGCAGGTGCAGCTGGGCGACGTCGGCCCCGAAGCGGGTCAGCACCGAGGCGCGCGGCAGCGCCGCGAAGTCCCCGAGGCTCGTGATGCCGAGGCGGGCCAGGAGGTCGATGACCTCGGCGAGATCCAGGCGCCCGCCCTTCTCGCCGACGGCAGCGGGCCGGTCGCGATGCCCCCACCCAGGGCCGACCGGCGCCTCCCGCAGCGCCTCCAGATCATGCGGGGCGAGATAGTCGCGGCTGCGGCCCGGGCGCACGATCCTCCCGGTGCGGGCCGCGAGCAGCGCCGCGAAGGGACCGTCGGCGATGCCGACCGCGCAGTCCCAGCCGGTCGCGTCGGCCACCGCGTCCACGATCCGCTCCGCGAGGGCGCTCTCCCCGCCCTGGTGGCGGGCGGGACCGCGCGCGCTCATCAGCAGCACGCCCGGGCGCAGCACGTCCACGCCCGCGGCCACCGAGTCGACCGCCGCGGCGACCAGCTCGAACAGGGCGCTCTCGCGCTCCCGGTCGCGGTCCGCGACGATCGCTCCGGGGCAGGCGGCCTGCGCTGAGCGGCGCCGCATGCCTGCGCTCACCCCGTGCGCGCGGGCGAGATCGTCGGCGTGCAGCACGCGGTGGTGCTCCATCACGATCAGTGGCGGCCTGCTCCCGTCCGCTCGCGCTCCGCCCTCGGCACTGCGCTCGAGGTGGTCGTGCGCGACGACGAGGGGCCAGGCGGGGATGAGCACGGCGGCGGTGCGGGTGGCGGGCAGGGCCTCGGGGCGCTCCTGCTCCGGGGGCGCCGGGGGCAGCAGGAGGGTCATCCGGCCCTCCGCACCGCGTGCAGAGGCGCGCGCTCGGCCCCGGCGGGGGCGGCGAGCAGACCGTGGACCTCGGGCAGGAGCACGATGGCCTCGCGCTCCCCGGCGATGCCGCGACCGGCCGAGCTCACGTGCAGCCGGCGCGAGCGCAGGCGCCCGCTGCCTGCGCGCAGTCCCGTCCACATCTCGCTGCGGGTGCGCAGGTGCAGATCGGCGCGCCCGGGAGGCGCGGCCGCCACGAGCAGGGTGTCCTGCGCGCGGGCGCGATCGACCAGGCTGCGCCACAGCGCCGGGGACAGCCGCAGCTGCGCCCCGAGCACGAGCACGCCGACGCCGTCGACGAGCGCGGAGAGCACCTGCGGCAGCTGCGGCATCTCCTCGGCGCTGACCGCAGGGACCAGTGCGAGGCGCGAGAAGTCCAGACCCGCATCGCGCGCGGCGCGCAGGCCCACGTGGGGCATCCCCGCGATCGCGCACCAGGCGTCGGGACCGCTCGCGCTCGCGGCGAGAGCCAGCTGCAGGGAGGTCGAGCCCGGGCCCTCGATCGCCACGGAGCTGCCCGCGCGCAGCGAGCCGTAGGGCACGAGCGAGGCGAGGGGGCCCGGCAGCGGGAGGCGGGAGTGCGCGTCGGGAGGCAGCGGCGCCGGGGCCCCGGGCGCCCCGGCGGGCTGATCGGCGGGGGGCTCCTCCCCCGTCTCCTGCGTCTCCTGGATGCGGTGCGGGGAGGGCACCAGCCCGAGTGGCGGGCGACCGGAGGAGGCGCCCTTCGCGGCGGCAGCGCCCCGCGTCTCGGCATCCTCGTCGGCAGGCACGGGCTCCGCAGCGCTGAGACCGCCGAGGGCCGTGCGGTCGATGCGGCCGCCCCACCGGGAGGCGCTGCGCTCGGCCGCGCCGAGAGCGGCGCGCGCCCGGGCCAGACGGTCGGCGCGGTTGGACCGCTCGGCGGCGTCGGGCCGATCGGCGTGCGCCGGGCGCAGCTGCGTGGGAGTGCTCATGGGTCTCTCGCCTCCTGTCCTGACCTGGCGGGCATGAGCCCGGCACCGACGCTTCGATCGAACATGCGTTCGAACAGTACGCCGATGCTCGGTGCGGGCGTCAAGCCGCGCAGGTCAGAGAATCGAACATGTGTCCACTACTGTCGATCAGGGGTGGGACAGACGAGATCGGCCCGCCCCCAGGGGGCCTCTCGTAGAGTGGCGGGCATCGCATGCACCAGCACCCCGGATCCCAGGAGAACGCCATGACCAGCACCGATGTGCGCTTCAGCATCTCTCCCTCGATCAGCGACGCCGTCCGCAGCGCCACCGACCTCGCCGGTGAGGACTTGGAGGATTTCGCGCAGCGGGCGCTCGAGGAGCGTGCCGAGCAGGTCCTCCGCGAGAACCAGGCCTCCACGGTCGTTCCCGCGCAGTACTTCGATGACCTGTGGGCGCAGCTGGATGAGCCGCCGCACGCGAACGAGCGGCTCGAGCGCGCCTACGAGCGGCGCTGCCACGAGATCCGCGACATGATGAACCCGATGGACGGGCTGGTCGGCTCCTCCGGACCCACCGGCGAGGGCCTCGATGCCGACTCCGACCTCACCTCCGAGCTGCTGGACCCTGATCGCCACCGCATCGGCGAGTTCAGCAGCGGAGACATCACCCTGGATACGTGGTTGCACCGCAGCGCCGTGCGCGCCGAGCGCACGATGACCGCCCGCACGTGGGTGTGGTCGGCCGACGACGGCACGATCACCGGCTACTACACGCTCTCCGCGCACAAGATCTCCCGCGGGCGCCTGCCCGATCGCATCGGGGGGGCGGGACTGCGGGAGATCCCCGCGATGCTGCTCTCGCGCGTCGCGCTCGCCGAGCATCTGCACGGCCAGGGCATGGGCGAGGCGCTCGTCGCGGATGCGATGCACCGCGTGCTCGTGGCCGCGCGGACCGTCGGCACGCGCGTGGTCGTGATCGACGCGATGAACGAGGAGGTCACCGGCTTCTACGAGCGCCTCGGCTTCCAGCGGATCCCCGACGGCCTGCTCCTGCTGCAGCGCACCGTGGACGTCTATGCCGCGCCGCAGGTTGATCAGGCGCCGCCGGCCCCGTAGCCTCAGGGCAATTCCGCGACCGCGGAGAATCCCGAGGAGGACGCCATGGCCCAGATCCTGCTGATCCACCACATCCAGGGGCTGACGGACGGCGTCCGCAGCTTCGCCGACGAGCTGCGCCAGGACGGCCACACCGTGGTGGTCCCCGATCTGTTCGAGGGCCGCACCTTCTCCAGCATCGAGGACGGCTTCGCCTTCGCCACCGAGACGGGCTTCGACGTGCTGCGCGAGCGGGGCCTCGCCGCTGCCGCCGAGCTGAGCGGGCCCACGGTCTTCGCCGGGTTCTCCTTCGGCGTCACCATCGCTCAGGAGCTCGCGCAGACGCGGGCCGACGCTGCGGGCGCCCTGCTCATGTACTCGTGCCTGCCGGTGTCGGAGTACGGGGAGCAGTGGCCGGATGCCGTCCCCGTGCAGATCCATGGGAAGAGCGGCGATGAGTTCTTCGCCGAGGACCTCGAGTACGCCGAGGCCCTCGCCGCTTCCGCCCCGCGCGCCGAGCTGTTCCTCTACCCCGGCGATCAGCACCTGTTCGCCGACTCCTCCCTCCCCGCCTATGACCCCGAGGCGGCGGTACTGCTCCTCGAGCGCGTGCGCGCTTTCCTCGCGGCGCTCTGATGGCGGAGCAGGGCGCTGGCTCGCCGGAGGCGCGTCGAAAGGCCGACGAGACGAGCGACAGCCACGAGCCCCCGCGAGGTCCTCGGCATCCCCGTCGGCCGTGATCGTCTCGAGCGCTGGCGCGACTGGCTGATGCCGGCCACGCAGCCCTTCCGCGTCCCCGCGGACATCGCGGAGAGCAGCGGATGGGCCGGCGAGCGCGCGCGAGTGACCGCTGAGCTGCGCGATTCCTTCGAGCTCTACTTCTGCCCGCCCGAGCAGCGGATCGTCCTCCTCGACCGGGCGCAGGCGCGCGAGCTCCCGACGGCGGTGCGCGCCCAGCAGCCGGCCCCGCACCGCTGGCCGACGGCCGATCCCGCCCGGGATCTCGAGCAGACCGTGCGGCGCGTCGAGCGGAGGCGCGCCCCGAGCCGGCATCGAGAGATCTCAGCGGAGAGCTGGACGCGGATCGGCGAGCGTCTGCCCGGGGCGCGCGGAATCGCCGGCACATTCCCGGAGACCAGCGGGCCAAACTGCTTCGGCGCGGTCATGGCTGCGGCGGGCGTTGCGGGCGCCGAGGCCGAGTGGATGCAGATCGAGCCGTTCGAGCGGTGGCTCGTCGGCGCCACCGAGCCGGTCCGCGGCGCTGCCGCTGACCAGGAGATCGGCACGGTGCTCGTCTGGCGCACGGCCGATGGGCAGGCCGCGCACGCCGCGATCACCCTCGGCGAGGACCGCCTGCTGCACAAGGCCTCGCAGGGTTGGATGTCCCCCACCGTGGTGCTGAGCGTGCACGAGGGGAAGATGGCCGCCCGCTATGCGGGGCTGCACCTGAGCAGGCGGCGGCTGGTCTGAGGATGGTGACCGCCGGGTGGCGCTGCGATCTGGCATCCTCGAGGCCATGAGCACCGCGAACCCCTTCCTCGAGCACGTCGGCATCGATACCTCCGGCGATCCCACCGTCCGCACCGATGAGCGCCACGCCAATGCCGCGGGCGGCGTGCAGGGCGGCCTCATCGCGACGCTGCTGGACGCGGCCATGGGCGATGCGGTGCGCGAGGGCCTGGAAGAGGGGCAGCAGGTCGCGACCGTCCAGCTGACCGTCACCTACCTGAACCCCGGCACACCTGGCGACACGCTGACTGCGACCGCCGAGGTGCGCAAGCGCGGCGGGAAGCTCGTGCTACTCGAGGGCGACGTCGCCGACCAGGACGGCACCCCCATCGCCCACGGGGTCGCGACGTTCACGGTCACGGAGTCCTGAGGATCACGCCATAACTGCAGCGCTGAGCATCCCCCTCGACAAGGGGCGCGGCGCGCTCCTGGCCGCCCTCGACGCTTTCGAGAGAGTCGCCGCATCTCTAGACGACCTCGCTCTGCTGGCCCCGAGCCGCGCGCACGGGTGGGCACGCGTGGACTGCCTCGTCCACGTGCGGGTGGGGCTCGAGGAGATGCTCGCAGGCATGTCCGCCACCACGGATGAGATGCCCACGGTCGACGCCGCGAGCTACTGGAGCACGTGGGAGGACGGCGCTGAGGAGGATCCCGTCCCCGGGATCCTCTGGACGCGCCGCACCGCGAGCGCCTACTCCCGGCCTCAGAACGCAATGGAGCACCTGAGCATGGTCGGGCGCGGGGTGCGCGGCACTGCCGCGCGCATCGACGAGGGCGCCCTCGCCTTCCAAGGCCACGTCATCGCGACCGGTGACTTCCTGGCCACGTGGGCCGTCGAGCTCACCGTGCATCACCTGGATCTCGACCTGCCCCTCGGCGAGCCCGCGCTTGCGCCGGCCGCGCTTACCCTCGCACGACACACCGTCGACGCTCTGCATCCCGACGTGGCCGATCCCGCCGAGGACGATGAGCGCGCCGTGCTGCGGGGCTTCGGGCGGGTCACCAGCGACTGAGCTCGCCGTGGGCACGGCGAATGCGCTGGACCCTGCCTTGCACAATCCCGCGCTATCCTCGTCTCACGACATCCCCCACGCCTCTCCACGATGCGCACTTGGGGGATTTTCTCCATCCAGGGTCATGCGGCGGAGCTCTCGGGGCCGCTCCTCTCGGGAAGACGGCCCTCGAACGCGCTCAGGCGGAGGACTGGTCGAGGCATCGCGCCGTCGCTGCGCGCACGATCTCGCGCCCGGCCTCGGTCAGGCCGTCCCGGGCCTCGGCCAGGAGTCGGACGATGTCCAGGTCCCCAATGCTCGCGGCCACAAGATGTACTGACCGGACACATTGATCGAACGACTTGGCGACGACCCGATCCCTCGATCGGACTCAGGCTTCGTCTGGGTGCTCGCCGCCCCCACGACTCAGCTGCTAACGGACGCTCACCTCGACCGAGGTGCGAGCCGTCAGCCGCACAAGCACTCGCCCGCGATCGCTGAACCAGCGGGGTCGGCCGCCATCGGTCCCACGACCGCTCAGGCCGCTGACGGCGGGACGGTCATGAGAGGAGGTGAGAACCTCACGCGGATTCGGGAATCACGGTCAGTGGCCCCTCATCCTCGGTGGGCGCCTGGAAACCGTCGAAGTAGGCGGCGGCGAGCTCGGGGCTGAGGGTGAAGTCGTCGCAGTGTCCCAGCGTCCGCGCCTCCACTCGCTCAAGGCACGTCGCCCGGTCCGTGGCCAGATAGATCGTCTCGGGCACGACACCCGCAGGTTCGAGCAGAGCCCGCCAGTCGTGCCGCATGCGCCTCGACCAGAACGAGAAGTCGAGCACGACATCTCGCCCTTGGTTCACGAGGTCCACCAGCCGCTGGCGCAGGAGCGTCTCGATCGCCGCGTGCTCGGGCGACGGCAGGGGCATCGACCTGAGGCCGCGGTTCCACGCTTCCTGGTCAAAGGACAGCCGGGCGAATCCACCCGCTTCCAGTGAGCGGGCCACCGTCGACTTGCCCGAGCCAGCCGGACCACACATGAACACGACACGAGCCATGACCTGGAGCCTATCGTCGACGTGTCCCGAGAACATGCGGGAACTGCTGCTGAAAGGTCGACTAACGTCCCCGGTCGGTGCAGCAGACCCGACGCCGACGCGTCACGTGCGAGCCTCTAGGAGACCCGGGGCGACACACCGCTCCCATGCCGCGCTCGCACCGCGCCGCCGACCGATGGCTGCCGGCCTCGTCAGCGGGGTGGGGTCCACCGGTACGTCATGTCCGGCTCGTTCTCTTCGTTGCGGGTTCCGTCGTTCTCGTCCAGAAGTTGGAAGCCGCGCCGCTCATAGAAGGCGCGCGCATCGGTGTTCCGCGTGAAGACCCGCAGGGTCAGCCGGTCGGGACTCACCCGACGTGCCTGCTCGAGCAGCAGGCTGCCGACTCCGCGCCGCCGCTGCTCCGGGGCCACATAGAGGTGCTCGAGCACATCGTCCTTGACGGCTGCGAACCCGTGAAGCTCCGACCGACCGGGTTCCTCCGCGACCCAGACCTCGCACTCGGGCATGACGACATGCGTGACCCACCAGCGGGTCTGGTCATCGTCGTACTGGTGGGGCAGGTACGGCATGGCGGCTGCTCGGGAAGCCAGGAACACATCTGTGATCGCGTCGGCGTCGTCGACGCTTGCGCGACGGAGGACTGCGTGAGGCTGAGAGTGCGTACGAGTCATGCTCGGATCTTCCCATCCTTCATACGCCAACCTTCCCACTCAGGCCACTGACCGCCGCCCCACCCAACGCCTGGAACCGCACCAGATACCCGTCGGGATCCGTGACCAGGAACTGCCGCACCCCGGCCTCGTCCTGCTCGCCGACCCGGTACCAGCGCGTCTCCGGCTCCATGAACAGGGTCCGGCCCGCGGAACCCAGACCAGCGAGGATCGTCTCGAGCTGGGCTTCGAAGACGGAGATCTGGAGATTGATCCCGCGGCCGAGCGGCCTCTCGAGCGGGCCGGTGATCCAGTTGCGGCCCACGCCCTCCTGCTCGAGCATCAGGTGCGCGCTGCCGAGCGCGAGGTACGCAAAGCGCTCCTCGGGCCGGTCGTACGAAATGGAGAACCCGGCGATGCCGACCCAGAACGCGAGGCTCTCCTCGAGATCGGCGACCAGGAGCTCCGGCACCAGGGCCGGCTCAAGCATGTCGCTCACGCGTGCTTCTCGGCCGACTGAGCTGATCCGGCGGCCGGTCGCTCCCCCGCCATCGCCCGCCGCTGCCAGAACACGACGGCGCTCGCCGCGGCGACGTTCAGCGAGTCGACCGCTCCGCTCATCGGGATGATGACGTGCTGGTCGACCGCCCGCAGGGTCGCGGGCTTCAGTCCGTGCCCCTCGGAGCCGAGCACGAGCGCGACCTTGCGGTCCGCCCTGAGATCGACCTGATCCAGCGCCACCGCCGAGTCGCTGAGCGCGAGGGCGAGTACGTCGAAGCCGGCCGCGTGGAGCTGCGCGATGCCGTCCTCGCCGTGCGGCCAGGATTCGAGGCGCGTCCACGGCACCTGGAACACCGTGCCCATCGAGACCCGGATCGAGCGCCGATACAGCGGATCCGCGCAGCTGGGGGTCACGAGCACGGCGTCCACGTCGAGAGCCGCGGCCGAGCGGAACATGGCGCCCACGTTCGTGTGGTCCACGATGTCCTCGAGGATCGCGACCGTGCGCGCACCCTGCAGCACCTCGGCGATGCTCGGCAGCTGCGGGCGCTGCATGGCGGCGAGGGCCCCGCGGTGCAGGTGGAATCCGGTGAGCTCCTCCAGCAGGCTCTCCTCGCCCACGAATACGGGCACGTCAGGGAACCGGGTGAACAGCGGCGCGAAGCGCTCGATCCACGTCTCGCTCATGAGGAAGGATCGCGGCTGTGCACCCGAGGCCATCGCACGCTTGATGACGTTGAAGCTCTCGGCCATGAACAGCCCGCGCTCCACCTCCATGCTCGAGCGCAGGCGCACGTCGGTCATGCGCAGATAGTCGTCCAGCCGGGATTCGCTCAGATCCTCGATCCGGATGATCTGCGCATGCTCCTCCCTCATCTGCTCCGCCGGAACCATCGCCGGGGTCAGGAGAGCTGCACGGAGCGCGCGGTGAAGCGCTCTCCATGCTGTTCGACCACGAGCGGCAGCCCGAAGGTGCGCGTGAGGTTCTGCGAGGTGAGGGTCTCGGTGAGGGGCCCGGCCGCGACGGCCTTCCCGCCGCGCAGCAGAAGGGCGTGCGTGTAGCCCGGGGGGATCTCCTCGACGTGGTGGGTGACGAGCATCGTCACCGGCGTCGCGGGATCCTTCGCGAGCCGCGCGAGGTTCCGCACGAGCTCCTCGCGGCCCCCGAGGTCCAGTCCCGAAGCCGGCTCGTCCAGCAGCAGCAGTTCGGGATCGGTCATGAGCGCGCGCGCCGAGAGCACGCGCTTGCGCTCCCCCGTGGAGAGGGTGCCGAACTGCCGGTCGGCCAGATTCGCGACGCCGAAGGCGTGCAGCAGGGTGCGGGCGCGGTCGGTGTCCAGATCGTCGTACTGCTCGCGCCAGCGGCCGACGACGCCGTACCCGGCGGTGACCACGACGTTCAGCGCGGTCTCCTGAGCCGGGACCGAGTCGGCGAGCTCCTGGCTCGCGAGGCCGATCAGGGGGCGCAGCTCGAAGACGTCGGTGCGGCCGAGGCGCTGCTCGAGGATGTCCACCGTGCCGGACGTCGGGTGCAGGCGGGCTGCGAGCAGGCGCACGAGCGTGGACTTGCCGGCGCCGTTGGGGCCGAGCACCACCCAGCGCTCGCCCTCGCCGATGCGCAGCGAGAGGGAATCGAGCAGGTTGCGCCCGCTGCGGCGGACGACGACATCGGTGAGTTCAGCGGCAGCGTAGGACATGCCTGTGACGATACCGTCTGGAGCGCGCCGGACCCTGGCGGCGCGCACACGCTGCGCGCACCCGGCACCCAGGCGCGCTCTGCCTACACTGAGCAGGCCCAGGGCGCCGGGCGGAGGGCGGAAGCCCCGTCGACGCCGGCCCGCATTCCAGCCCCACCCAGGAGGCTCCCGTGCCGCAGCGTCCCGTCTCGCTCCACGCCCCGAAGGGATCGGTCGCCGCGGCGACGATCAAGGAGGGCCTCGATGCGCTGATCGCGAAGGCCCAGCAGGACTCCGAGCTCGCCGTCGAGTTCCCGCCGGGCGTCCTCGCCGAGGCCGAGGAGGCCGCAGCGAGCTGGCGCGACCGCGCCCGCGATCACGAGGACCTCACCGCCGTCGCGTTCGTGACCCTCGATCCCGAGAGCTCCACGGACCTCGACCAGGCCATGCACCTCGAGCGCACCGGCGCGGGGTACCGGGTCCACTACGCCATCGCTGACGTCCCCCTGTTCGTGCCGCTCGGCTCCGCGCTCGATGCGGAGGCGCGCCGCCGCGGGGCGACCGTGTACCTGCCGGACCGTCGGATCCCCCTGCACCCCCCGGTGATCAGCGAGGGCGCCGCGTCCCTCCTCCCGGACCAGGAGGCCCCCGCGTTCGTGTGGATCCTCGATCTGGACGCGAAGGGCGAGGTGACGGCGGTGGATCTGCGCCGCGCGATCGTGCGCTCGGGCGAGAAGCTCGACTACGACGGCGTGCAGGCGCAGATCGATGCGGGTGATCCCCATCCGATGATGGCGCTGCTCCAGGAGATCGGCGACCTCCGCGCGGCCCTCGAGGTCGAGCGCGGCGGCGCGAGCCTCACCGTTCCCGAGCAGGAGGTCGAGGCCGACGGCGAGCACGTGCGCCTGCGCTGGCGGGAGCTGCACCCCATCGAGGATGCGAACGCGCAGATCTCGCTGATGACCGGAATGGCCGCCGCGACGATCATGCTCGAGGGCGGCGCCGGGGTGCTGCGCACCATGCCGCCCGCCGACGCCACGAACATCGCCCGCTTCCGCCGCCAGGCCGAGGTGCTCGGGATCCCCTGGGCCGACGGTCTCACCTATGGCGCGTTCCTGCGCACCCTCGACTGGCGCGACCCTGCGCACCTGGCCCTGCTGAACCAGGCCGCATCCCTGTTCCGCGGCGCGTCCTACGCCGCGTTCACGACCCCCGAGGAGATCCCTGAGGACCACGAGCAGGCCGCTCTCGCCGCTCCGTACGCGCACACCACCGCGCCTCTCCGCCGCCTCGTCGACCGCTTCGTGCTGCTCGCCTGCCTCGCGCACGTGCGCGGCGAGCAGCTTCCGGCCGATCTGCGAGAGGCTCTCCCGCTGCTGCCCGAGCTGATGCGGGAGTCCGCCGCTCGCGGCGGGGCGCTCGAGCGCGACGCCGTCAGCCTCGTGGAGACGGCGGCGCTCGAGGCCCTCGTCGGCGAGACGTTCTCCGCCGCCGTGATCGAGCGGCGCGAGGGGAAGACGCCGACGGGCAAGGACGGGAAGAAGAACGGCACACCATCGCAGACCCGGGTCGAGGTGCAGCTCACCGACCCGCCCGTCACCGCGTGGATCCTGATCGATGCGGAGGTCGGCACGGTGATCCAGGTGCACCTGGACTCCGTGGACATCCCCGGGCGCACCGCGCGGTTCTCTGCGGCGTGAGCGACCTGCCGGACCCCTCCGTCTTCACGGGCGCCGCCGCGCGCGACCTCGTGCCGCTCCCCCGCGCGGCCGCCCTGATGCTGTGGGCGGGCGCGTACCTGCGCGGAGACATCGGGCCCGACGACGCCGCGATCGCCGCCCGCGGCAGCGGCCACCGTCACGCCGAGACCAGCGGGGAGGACCTCTTCGACTGGATGACCGGCCTGCGCCGCATCCCGCTGGTGAGCCTGCAGCTCGTGCTGCCCGTCCCCGGGCGGATCGCAGGTCTCATCGGCCCGCCGGCCGCGATCGGCGCCGCGCTCGAGGCGGAGCAGGCGATCGTCGTCGGCGCCGCGGGACTGGCCGACCACACGCTCGTCCCCGCGGCCGAGCCCATCGGCTCCGAGGGCATGCGCGGAGTGCACGTGCAGTGGGAGCGCTTCGCCGCGCCCCCGGGCGCTGCCACGGCGCCCCCGATGCTCGGCGGATCGGCACGGCGCGACTTCCTGCGCAGCCTCCACCGCGCGGCCTCCGGCACCGTGGCGCTCGATCTCGTGCCCGAGGAGCAGGTCGAGCTCGCCTCCCTGCCGCCGGGCTGGACGGCGACCCTACCGCCGCCCGGCCTCGCGCCGAGCGATCAGCAGCAGCTCGTCCTCACCGCCCGCACCCTGCTGCTGGCGGGGCAGGAGCTGCTCAGCCCCGGCACCGCCCGCGCGCTCGCCGAGGAATCGGCGCGCGCGCAGGTGCTGCGACAGCTGCGGGACGGCGCGCGCGAGGCGCTCGCGGAGACCGTCGGCGGGATCGCGGCCGACGGACTGCGCTGATCTCCCCGGCGGGAGCCCTCCTGCGAGGGCTCCCGCCGGGGAGGCATCAGGCGCGGGACTGCTCGATCACCGTGCGGTACACCTCGAGGGTGCGCTCGGCGATCGAGGTCCAGGAGAAGTGCTCCGTGGCGCGGCGGCGCGAGGCCTCGCCCATCTGCTTCGCGCGCTCCGGATCGCTCACCATCTTCACGAGGGCGGCGGCGAGATCCGCGACGAACTTCTCCGGGTCCTTCGGGGTGCCCGTGCCGTCATCGACCTGGTCGATCTCCACCAGGTAGCCGGTCTCGCCGTCCACGACGACCTCGGGGATGCCGCCCGTGGCGGTCGCGACGACGGGGATGCCGCACGCCATCGCCTCGAGGTTCACGATGCCGAGGGGCTCGTACACGCTCGGGCACACGAACGTGGTCGCGTGGGAGAGGATCTGGGTGAGCTGATCGCGCGGGAGCATCTCGGTGATCAGGTTCACGCCCTGGCGCGTGGCCTTCAGCTCGCTCACGAGGTCCTCGACCTCCTGGGCGATCTCGGGGGTGTCCGGGGCCCCCGCGCACAGCACCAGCTGGTAGTCGGCCGGCAGCTCGCGCACCGCGCGCAGGAAGTAGGGCAGGCCCTTCTGACGGGTGATGCGGCCGACGAACACGATCGTCGGCGCATCGGGATCGATGCCGCGATCGGTCAGGACGGACGTATCGGGGTTCGGGGCCCAGGAGTCGATGTCGATCCCGTTGTGGACCACGTGGACCTTGTCCGGGTCGACGTTCGGGTACGAGCGCAGGATGTCCTCGCGCATGCCGCCGGAGACCGCGATGATCCCGGCGGCGTTCTCGTATGCGGTGCGCTCGATGTACGAGCTGAGGCGGTAGCCGCCGCCGAGCTGCTCGGCCTTCCACGGCCGCAGCGGCTCGAGGGAGTGCGCGCTGATCACGTGGGGCATGCCGTGCAGGAGCGAGGCGGTGAAGCCGGCGAAGTTCGCGTACCAGGTATGCGAGTGGACGAGGTCCGCGCCCGCGCAGTCCTCCGCCATCGGGAGATCCGTGCCCATGGTGACGAGTGCCGAGTTCGCGCCCTCGAGCTCCGAGGGCGTGCCGTAGGCGGTCGTGCCCTCCTCGTCCCGGGGCGCGCCGAAGCAGCGCACCTGGACGTCGATGTGGGGCCGGAGCACCTGGGTGAGCTCGGCGACGTGCACGCCGGCGCCCCCGTACACCTCCGGTGGGTATTCCTTGGTGAGCAGATCGACGCGCATGGGACCTCCTGGGGTCAAGGCTTCAGGGGCGCCGCCGTGGACGGCGCCGAGGGTGCGGGAGGACCGCCAGTCGAGATGCTGTGTGAAACGGCCCACAGTTCCATTATCCTCTACTCATGCCCAAAGTGCTCGCCATCGTCCTCGCCGGCGGAGAGGGGAAGCGGCTCATGCCGCTCACCCTCGACCGCGCCAAGCCTGCCGTCCCCTTCGGCGGCATCTACCGACTGATCGACTTCGCCCTGTCGAACATCGTCAACTCCGGCTATCTCCAGATCGTCGTGCTGACCCAGTACAAGTCGCACTCCCTGGACAAGCACATCTCCACCACGTGGCGCATGAACTCCCTCCTCGGGAACTACATCGCCTCCGTCCCCGCGCAGCAGCGCACCGGCAAGCACTGGTTCCTCGGCAGCGCCGACGCGATCTACCAGTCCCTGAACCTCATCGGCGAGGAGAACCCCGACTACGTCGTGGTCGTCGGCGCCGACAACATCTATCGCATGGACTTCTCGCAGATGGTCGAGGCGCACATCGCCTCGGGCCTCCCCTGCACGGTGGCCGCGATCCGCCAGCCCATCGAGGAGTCCGACCAGTTCGGCGTGATCGAGGTCGATTCCTCCGAGCCCGAGAAGATCAAGCGCTTCGTGGAGAAGCCGAAGACCACCGAGGGCCTGGCGGACGATCCCACCCAGATCCTCGCCTCGATGGGCAACTACGTCTTCACCGCCGATGCGCTGGTCGAGGCCGTGACCCGGGACGCCGAGAACGAGGACTCCGCCCACGACATGGGCGGCAACATCGTCCCCTATTTCGTGGACCAGGGCGCTGCGGGCGTCTACGACTTCATCCGCAACGACGTCCCCGGCTCCACCGACCGCGACCGCGACTACTGGCGCGACGTGGGCACCATCGACGCCTTCTACGAGGCGCACATGGATCTGATCTCGATCCATCCGATCTTCAACCTCTACAACGACCAGTGGCCGACCTACGCCGGGGTGCGCAATCTCGCTCCCGCGAAGTTCGTCCACGCCGGCCCCGGCCGCGTCGGCTCGGCGGTCGACTCGATCGTCTCGCCCGGCGTCGTGGTCTCGGGAGCGCAGATCTCGAACTCGGTGCTCTCGCCGAACACGCGCTACCACTCGTGGTCGAGCATCTCGGACTCGGTGATCATGGACGGCGTCACCATCGGGCGCCACTGCCAGATCCACCGCGCGATCATCGACAAGAACGTGGAGATCCCCTCGCGCACCCAGATCGGTCTCGACCCGGAGCACGATCGCGCGCGCGGCTTCCATGTCACCGAATCCGGCATCACCGTGATCGGCAAGGGAGAGATCGTCACCCCGTGATGACCTCTGCAGCATCGCCCGCAGCGCGGGCGCTCCTGGTAAGCGATGTCGACTCGACGTTCCTCACGCAGGAGGTGATCGAGCTCGTCGCGGATCACGCCGGCACTCGGGAAGCGGTCCAGGCCGTCACCGAGGCCGCGATGCGCGGCGAGCTCGATTTCGCCCAGTCCCTCCATCAGCGGGTCGCGACTCTCGCAGGACTGCCCGTGAGCGTTCTCGCCGACGTGCGCTCCGCCCTGGTGCCGACTCCCGGGGCCCTCGAGCTGATCGCGCGCGCCCGAGCGGCGGGCGTGGTGACTGCGCTGGTCTCCGGCGGGTTCCACGAGGCGATCGACGCGCTCGCCGCCGACGCCGGGGTCGATCACGTGATCGCGAACCGCTTCGAGGTGCGCGATGGGCGTCTCACGGGGCGCGTGGAGGGCCCGGTGATCGATGGCGCCGCGAAGGAGGCCGCACTGCGCCGTCTCGCCGCCGAGCACGGTGTTCCGCTGAGCCGCACGATCGCGCTCGGGGACGGCGCCAACGATCGCGCCATGCTCTCGGCCGCAGGGATCGGCATCGCCTTCCAGGGCAAGCCCGCGCTGCGGGAGGTGGCGGACATCTGCCTCGAAGGGCCCAGCCTGCTGGAGGCGTGGGAGCCGATCGAGGCCCTCCTGGAGCAGGTGTCGCAGCCCCGGGACTGAGGCCCCAGGACTGAAGGCTCAGAGCTGAGGCTCCAGGACGGACGGACAGCGAAGAGGGGCGCACCGGGATCGAAGCCCGGGTGCGCCCCTCGTCGTCGGCTCAACTGCGCAGGACCGTGTGCAGCGTCATCGAGTCCTCCGCCAGGCCGCTCCACGGCGCGCTGGAGCCGGAGAGGACGCACATGGCTCCCGTCGGCAGGCCGATGCGCGCCTGGGCGGCGGAGCCGGGGTCGGACTCCTCCCCCGCGAGGTGATCGGTCAGGCTCGACATCGTGGGCTCATGGCCGATGACCAGGACCACCGGATGCGAGGGGTCGGCCGCGCGCACGAGATCGAGAGCCTCTGCCGGGCCTGCCTCGTAGAGCGCGCCGGTCACCTGCACCTCTCCCGCGAATCCTGGCATCGCCTCAAGGACGCTCTCCCAGGTCTCCTGGGTGCGCACGGCATCGGAGACGAGCACCAGGGTGGGGCGGACCCCCTGCGACTCGAGGTACTCCCCGACCATCTGGGCCTGGGAGCGGCCCTTGTCGGTGAGGCCGCGCTCATGATCGGTCGCGGCGGCGCCCTCGGCCTTGCCGTGGCGCATGATCAGGAGGATTCGACTGTCAGGGTCGGATGCCATGGGAGGTGCTCACGCCTTCGTTCGCTGCAACGGGGTCAGAGGATCAGTGTCCCATGCCGAGGCCGCCGTCGACGGGGATCACGGCTCCCGAGATGTAGGCGGCGTCGTCCCCGGCTAGGAATGCGACCACGCGGGCCACCTCCCCGGGATCGGCGAAGCGCGCCGCAGGAATGGCCGCGAGGTACTTCTGCTGCAGTTCTTCCGGCAGGGCGGCCGTCATGTCGGTGGCGATGTAGCCCGGAGCGACGACGTTCGCGGTGATGCCGCGCGATCCGAGCTCGCGCGTGATGGAGCGCGCCATGCCGATCAGCCCGGACTTGGATGCGGAGTAGTTGACCTGCCCGGGCGATCCGTAGAGGCCGACGACCGAGCTGATCAGGACGATGCGGCCCTTCTTCTTGCGGATCATGCTCTTGATGACGCGCTTGACGGTGCGGAAGGTCCCGGTGAGGTTCGTGTCCACGACTGACTCGAAGGACTCGTCGCTCATGCGCAGCAGGAGCTGGTCATCGGTGATGCCCGCGTTCGCGACGAGGATCTCGATCGGGCCGTGGGCCTCTTCCGCGGCCTTGATCGCGGCATCGAGGGTCGAGCCGTCGGTGATGTCCGCGGCGAGCACGAGGGTGCCCTCGGGGCCGTCCTCCCCCGAGCGGGACGTGATCGCGACCTTGTCCCCCGAGCGCACGAACTCCTCGGCGATGGCGCGGCCGATCCCTCGGTTGCCGCCAGTGATGAGGACGCTGCGGGGCTGCGGGGTCGCGTCAAGCATGCGGGTGCTCCTTCGAGGTCGCGGGGGCTGCCGGATCGGCGCCGCCCAGGTCTGGTGCCCTAGCATACGGAGAGAGATCCGCGAGCGGCCGCTGCGACCGCGTGCAGGCCCCGCGAGCATCAGTCACGAGCCCGGAAAGGCACCTCAGCGATGGCATACCGCTTCAACCCCCCGCCGAACTGGCCCATCGAGGAGGCCGGCTGGACGCCTCCTCCGGGCTGGACCCCGGATCCCGAGTGGGGTCCCGCGCCGGACGGCTGGAACTTCTGGGCCGAGGCCGAGGACTCCGCGGCCGCCGGCTCCGCTCCCGCCCTCGGCACGGCCGCTGACGCGAGCGCCGAGGAGCGCCCTGAGACGCAGGACGAGTCGCAGGCCGAGGTGCAGGACGAGGCGCAGGACGAGGCGCACGTCGAGCCGCTCGTCGAGGCCGCTCCGGTGAGCTCGTTGGGGGACGAGCCCGGCATCGCCGACGACGAGAGCTCTGTCGTCGATGAGGCTCCTGTCGTCATCGTCGAGGACGTCGAAGATGTCGAGGGCTTCGACGCCGAGCTCCCGGTCGACGAGAACACTGTCGACGAGGCTCCCTCCGACCTCCTTGGGGACTCCGTCTCGCACGAGTCCGAAGCGCCGTTCGCCGAGGTCGCGGCCGACGAGAGCCCGGCCGCGGAGCTTCAGGTCGCCGAAGAGTCCGAGGCCCTCGAACTGGCCGATCAGGCTGCCGACGCCGGCGAGGCCGTGCACCCCGTCACCGAGGGCGCGGCCACCACCGTCGGCACGGCGGATGTCGAGGTCGAGCCGGAGCCTGCCTTCGAGCCGGCCCTCGCTGAGCCGGAGCCCACGCCTGCTGCGGCCGAGCCCGTCTTTGAGCCCGCCCTGGCCGAGCCGGAGCCCGTTCTCGAACCTGCCGCCGTCGAGTCGGAACCCGCTGGTGAGGCGGCTCCCGCCTACCCGGGGCCCGCCTTCCAGCCCGCTCCTGTCGAGCCGGCCTCTGCCCCCGCCGCCCCGGCGCACGAGTCCTCGGACGATGTCGATCCGGAGCTGCGCAGCGACCCGCACCTCGCACCCGTCCCTGCGCCCGTGCATCACCAGGCGCCCGGCGAGCCCGTGAGCGCCGTGCGCCGCTTCTGGTGGCTCGGGTGCCTGCTCCTGCTGGTCATCGTGGTGCTGGCCGTCGTCGTCGGCGGGAGCGCCCTCGCCGCGGAGCATTCCGCATCCGCTCTCGGTGGCGCGACCGTTCTGGGGCAGGCCGAGACTGCGTGACCGCCTCCTTCAATCCGCCGCCGCGCTGGCCGGAGCCCCCCGCCCCGGGGTGGACTCCGCCGACGGGGTGGCGCCCCCAGCCCGAATGGGGTCCCGCCCCCGCGGGCTGGAGGCTGTGGATGGAGGACCAGGCGGCGCAGCGCGCTGATGCCCCGATCGCCGACTCGGAGGAGATCCCCGCGAGCGGCGCGCGCGTGCGCGAGCTCCGCCCGGCCGAATATCCCGTGAGCGTGGTGGAGCCCGGCGTCTGGTCCCGCAGCGACGTGCCGGAGGAGGACCACGGCTTCCCCGCGCCGAAGGAGCGCCGCCCCCGACCCCGCCTCCGACTCGCGCTCAGCATCCTCGTCACCGTGCTCGGCCTGCTGATCGCCGCCGCCACCGTGATCCTGTTCGTGCGCCTGACGGAGTACGCCACCACCACGCTCCCCTCCACCGCCGCTCCCGTGCAGATCAGCACGCAGCACGTGACCGCCCACGAGGGCGCGATGCACGCATGAGGCGGAGCATGGCGGCGCGAGTGCTGCGGCGACTGCTCTCCCGCGAAGGGATCGCCTCGGTGCTCCTGGTGGCCGTGGCCTCGATGGTCTGCATCGGCCTGGGCATGTGGCAGTGGCACCGCTTCGAAGTGAAATCGGAGCGCGCTGATGTGATCGCCGCGAACTACGCCGCGGCGCCCGTGGCGCTGCAGGACGTGCTCCCGGATGCTGGCTCTTCGCTGGCCCCCGAGCAGCTCTGGACCCCGGTCGAGCTGCACGGCTCCTACTGCACGGAGCCCGGCTGCACCCTCTACGTGCGCAATCGCTCCTACGGTCAGCTCGTCGGCTTCTGGCAGCTCGTCCCCTTCGAGACCGACGAGGGAGAGATCGTGCTCGTGGTGCGCGGCTGGGTGGACACCACCGAGGCGGGCTCCACCCCAGCCATCGAGCCCCCTCTGCCCGAAGGCCCCGCCACGGTCATCGCGCGGATGCGCCCGGCCGAGAGCCCGCTGGCGGGACGCTCGAACCCTCCCGGGCAGGTCCAGACGATCACCCCCTCCCAGATAGCTCCGCTGCTGCCGCTCGATGGCACGGAGCTGCTCCAGAACGCCTACGGGATCATGGCGACTGAGGATCCGGCGGTCACCCCGCTCCCCCGGGCCCCCGAGGCGCCCGATCGGAGCCTCGGCTCGCACCTGGCCTACACGGTCCAGTGGGGCCTGTTCGCACTCTTCTTCCCCGTCGCGCTCGTGGTGCGCACCCGCCGTTCGCTGCTCGACGAGGACGAGTACGGCGGGGAGCCCGCCGAGCAGGGGGCCGACGAGCCCGCTGGCGCCGCCGCGCCCGCGCGGACGTCCGCACGCGGATCGCGGGCGGTGCTGCCCGCCCAGTCGGCCGAGGCCCGCGCGCAGGCGCGCCGCCGCAGCCGGGACGAGGAGGAAGAGGATGCCCTGGTCGACCAGTCCGCCCGCTGACCCGCCCTCGCGGTTCCTGCCGGGCCCGCGACCGCGCGCCATCGCTCACCGCGGCTTCGCACCGGACGGAGCGGAGAACACGCTGCGCGCCTTCGCGGACGCGCTCGCGCTCGGGGCGACTGTCCTGGAGACCGACACGCGCGCCACCCGCGACGGCCTCGCGCTCGCCTTCCACGACGCGTCCCTGCAGCGCGTCTGCGCTGATCCCCGGGGCACCCGCGATCTCTCGCGCGCGGACCTCCCTGGGATCCGCACCGCCGGAGGCGAGCCGCTCGCCGCACTCGAGGACGTCCTGGGGGCCTTCCCCGACGTCCCCGTCAACATCGACGTGAAGGACGCCGCGGCCATCGGCCCGGCCGTCGAGGCGATCCGCCGCACCGGTTCCGCCTCTCGGGTGTGCGTGACGAGCTTCGAGGGAGCGGTCGCGCACGCCGCCGTGCACGGCATCCTCGAGGCGACAGGCATCCTCCCGGTGCGCAGCCCCTCGCGCGGCGCGATGGCCGCCTTCCTCGCGGCCCGCACACTGCCCGCGCCGGATCGCGCTGTGCGCCGGGTGCTCGCCCCCTACGCCGCGCTGCAGGTGCCCGTGCAGCACCGGGGCGTGCCCATCGTGACGCGCGCGAACATCGCCGCCGCGCACCGTGCCGGTTGCGAGGTGCATGTGTGGACCATCGACGAGCCTGCGCAGATGCGCCGCCTCCTCGACCTCGGGGCCGACGGCATCATCACCAATCGCATCGACCTGCTTGCACCTCTGCTCGCGCAGACGTGACCTGCGTCGCCTCCTCGGCGGAGATCGGGAATGATCCGCGCCGAGGCGGCGTTGTCCCTCGCGAAGGGGTGCGCCCTGCGCCGCCCCGCTCTCCGAACCACCAGGAAGGCAGATCCCCATGAACAGTCGCAGCCTGCGAGGCACCCGCCTCGGATCCCTCAGCATGGAGACCGACGAGAACGTCCTCGCCGCTCCCCGCCAGGATGCTGTGTACGACTGCCCGAACGGCCACCACATCATCCTGCCCTTCTCCGTCGAGGCCGACGTCCCCGCCATTTGGGAGTGCCGCTGCGGCACGACCGCGGTGCTGCGCGACCACGAGAAGCCCGAGGAGAAGCCGGGCAAGCCCCAGCGCACCCACTGGGACATGCTCCTCGAGCGCCGCGAGGAGAAGGACCTCCAGGTCCTCCTCGATCAGCGCCTGGAGCTGCTGCGCGCCGGCAAGCTCCACTCCCGCCGGAACTTCTGAGCGCAGGGGTCCCCAGACCCCGCCCCGCACGGCCGCGCCCCTGCACCGATCTCGGTGCAGGGGCGCTGTGCGTGGTGGGGCGTCAGTCCTGGGTGATGGTCGGTGCGCTGCGCGGGGGCTCGGCTGCGCTCGAGCCGCTTCCCGAGGCGGGGCCGATGACGATCTCGCCGTCGATGACCCCGCCCGCCTCGCGCCGGTAGAGCACCCGGTTCGCGGCGCCGGAGCCGCTGGCGAGGCCCATCGATCGCACGGCCCGTCGCTGCACCGGCACCAGCAGCAGCACCAGTCCGGCGAGATCGGTGAGGATCCCCGGGAAGAAGAACAGCAGCGCGGAGAGCAGCGTGAACACGGGGCGGCTGAGGTGGTCCTCGACCGAGCCCGCCCCGCGCGCGGCGCGCACCAGGGAGCGCAGCCGGGTGAAGGACTGCTGACCAGCGGTGATCACGAGTGCCGCACCGATGATCCAGCCGATCCCGACGATCAGCAGCGCCCACCACACCGAGGTGCTCATCCCGATCCAGATCAGGATCGCGAGCTCCGCCGCTCCGAGAGCGAGCACGCCGAGCGGAAGGAGCGCGCCGCGGCGCGAGGGACGATCGGAGGGCTGCGGGGTCGTGCTCACGGGTTCACCTCGCGGATCGGGCGGAACGGCGTGCAGCGCGGTCGCGCCCGCCGGTGCTGCGAGGATAGCGAACCACGGTGGCCGCCTGCTGGGCGCGATGCGCGATCCCCCAGAGCGTCACCTTCACGAGCGCCTCCTGCACGATCGAGGAGCTCATCTTGCTCGCACCCTCCGTGCGCTCGTCGAAGTCGATGGGCACCTCGCGGATCAGGGCGCCATGCCGGTCGGCGAGCCGCGTCATGTCGACCTGGAAGCAGTACCCCTGCGATGCGGGCGACTCCTGGAGCAGCCTGGCCAGGAGCGGGGCGCGATAGGCGCGGAACCCCGCGGTCGCATCGCGCGCCGGCATGCCGATCATGATCTTGGTGTAGATGTTCGCGCCGCGCGAGAGCAGGAGCCTGCGCAAGGGCCAGTTGTGCACCGCTCCGCCGCTCACCCAGCGGGAGCCGATCACCAGATCCGCTCCCCGGCGCACCCCCTCGAGGAGCCGCTCGAGCTGCTCGGGGCGGTGGGAGGCGTCGGCGTCCATCTCCACGAGCACCTCGAAGCCCTCCGCCAGGCCCCAGGCGAACCCTGCCAGGTAGGCCGGGCCGAGGCCCTCCTTCCCTGCCCGGTGCAGGACGTGCACCTGCGGATCCTGCGCGGACTGCTGAGCGGCGAAGTCGCCGGTGCCGTCGGGCGAGGCGTCGTCCACGATGAGCACGTGCGCGTGCGGGACGGCGGCGCGGAGCCGCGCGAGCGTCGGCGGGAGCGCGTCGATCTCGTTGTAGGTCGGGATGACGACGAGCGTGCGTTCGGGTGCGGCGCTCGACGGGTGCGGGACCCCTGCTCCGCGCTCTGCGGGGCTCATCGCCGACTCCCCCGCGCCGAGGGCGCAGATGCTGCGCGGCCTACGGGCTCGCGGCGCACGGTCTCGGGGCGCACCGCGATCGCGCGGGTGCGCGTCATGAGCGAGAGCAGCACTCCCAGCGCGCCGAGCGCGCTGAGGGCGATCGCGGGCCATGCGCCCGCCGCGATCGCCGGGGTGATGCCGGTGGCGAGCGGCACGTCGGCGATCACCGAGCCCTGCGTCCAGTGCGCCTGGGAGTCCAGCACCCGGCCCGTCGGGGTGAAGATCGCGCTGTCGCCGACGGTGGAGACGTGGACGACGCTGCGACCGGAGATCACAGCGAAGACCTTCGCCTCCGCGAGCTGCTGGACCGCCTCGTGGGAGTCGCCGAACAGCGCGTTGTTGGACTGCACCACGATCACCTGCGCTCCCGAGCGGACGGTGTCCTGCACGAGGTCCTGGTAGGCGATCTCGAAGCAGATCAGCACGCCCACGGGATGCCCCTGGACATCGAGCACGCCCACGGCGTCCCCCGGGATCATGTCCACCGAGATCAGGTCAACCTTGTCGGTCAGCATGCGGAAGAATCCGCGCGCCGGGATGTACTCGCCGAACGGGACCGGATGGCGCTTGGAGTAGGTCGCGGCCACCTCGCCGTCCGGAGTCCACAGGAGGGCGGAGTTCAGGCGGGCGGTGTCGTCCTCGACGAGGGTCTGCGTGCCGACGAGCACAGGCGCCTGCGCATCGCGCGCGACGTCGGTGATCGCCTCCCCGCGCCAGCCGTCCTCGCGCGGATCCCATCCGGTGGAGTCCTCGGGCCAGACCACCAGATCGAGCCGCCCGCCGGCGGCGCGCACCTGGGCGATGGCATCCTCGGTCGCGGCCAGATGGTTCGGGAAGGTCTCCTCCGACATCGTGAGCGCCTGAGGATCGATCGGCGCCATGTTCCCCTGGATCCCGGCGATGCTGAGGGTGGTCTGCTCGCCGCTCGGCGCAGGGTTCGACGGCAGCGGCACGACGAGCGATGCGAGCACGGCGCCGCACGCGGTCGCGAGGGGCCACACGCCGCTGAGGCCGACGACCCCCGTGCTGCGCCGCTGCGCGAGCGCGAGTGCGCCGCCCAGCAGGAGCTGCCCGAGGAGGGCGACCGCGAAAGCGAGCCCCGCCATCCCCACCCAGGGGCCGAGATTCAGCAGCGGCGAGGACTGCAGCGCGAAGCCGCTGGCGCCCCAGGGCAGCCCGCCCCAGGGGAACGTCGAGCGCAGGGTCTCCGCGCCCGTCCAGAGCGCGGCGACGATCACCGCAGTGCCGAGGCCGAGCCCGCGGCGCACCATCACGATCCGGGCCAGCACCCCGTACAGGACGATGTAGAGCGCCTCGAAGACGCCGAGCGCGATCCAGGGCATCGCTCCCGCGTATATGTTCGCCCAGTTCGTCAGCGGGATGAAGAACGCGAGGCCCCAGGTGAGAGCGCCGAGGGCGCCGGCCCACCATCTGCGGGTGAGCAGGGCGGCGTTCAGCGCGGCGATCGCCACGGGAAGCAGCATCCAGAGGTCGTACGGGGGGAACGCGAGCAGCGCGCACATCCCGCCGATCGCGCCCAGGACGAGGGCGGCGAAGGGCGAGGTCGGCCGGATCGTGTCGCGGGTGGCCTGAGCCGCTCGCGCCATCAGCTCGCCCCTCCGGGCAGGTCGTCGTGCACGACGACACCCTCGATCACCGTGCGCAGCGCTCGCGGCGCCCCCGCGGAGAGGTCCGGCAGCAGCGGCGTGTAGGAGCGGGGATCGACGGACCACGCGTTCGTGTGCTCGTCGGCCGAATGGACGGTGAGGTCCCAGGGCTCCCAGAGCACGAAGGTCGCCTCTCCCCCGAGGGTGAGGGACCCGGGGTGCATGCGCCCGGCGAGCCGGTGACCGGCGCGGGTCGCTGCGAGGAAGGCGGCGCGGTCGCTCAGCCGCTCCTGCGGATCCCCTTCGCGGGAGGCGGCCCGCACCCAGCTCCAGGGGTCCTGCGCCTGCCTCGCCCCCGCCGAGCCGAAGGCGACGGGCACGCCATCTCGGGCGAGAGTCTTCAGCGGGGCGGCCTCGGTGACCGGTGCGACGACGCGAATGCCCTCGCGCTCGCCCGTGGTCCCCGGGTTCACGGCCACGATCCCGCGAGACGCGGCCGCTTCCCGCCATCCCTCGGGCAGAGTCGCGTCGGGGGCATCGGCGCCGAGCGGTGCGCTGTCCACGAAGCCCGGCGCCATGAGGCAGCCGGTGGCGTCGATCCGGCGGGCCCCGGGATGGAAGCGGTCCGCGTTCTCGAGCGGGCCGATCCAGGTGATCGTCGCGCCCTCGACGAGCACCGCGGAGGCCTCGGGATCCTGGGTGGAGTACACGACTACTCCGGTGTAGAGCACGGGCTCCGTGCCGGCGGGCCTGTGTGCGGGCGCGGTCATGCCGGAGGGCTCCTCGCGGTCGACGGGACGGGACGCTGCGCTCAGCGGTCCATCTCCTGGGCGACGAGCCCGCGGCGCACGGCGACTATCGCATTCCTGGCTGTGAGCGCGACGTGCGGGATCTCCGTAAGCTGCTCGAGCAGATCGATGACCTGCCGGCAGTGGCGCACGAAGTCCCCCGGGGTCAGGTCCGCCTCGCCCAGGGCGCCGGCGAGGTGGTGGCCCCGTGCCCAGCGGTGCATGATCGCGGCCACTGCGGGGTCGGGCGGGTTCGTCGGGTCGATGCCGAAGCTCTCCTCGGCGCTGCGGAGCCGGCCGCTGATGCGGAACGTCGCCTCCAGCGCGGCATCGAAGCGGGCCGAGGGCGGCTGCTCGGGCGAGCGGGGATCATCCCGCCGCGCCTCGTATGCGCAGGCGGAGACGATCGCGGCGAGATCCGCCGCATCGAGATCGTCCCAGGCGCCGCCCTCGAGGCACTCGGCGACGAGCAGATCGCGGTCGCTGAACAGGCGGCGCAGGTGCAGCCCCCGCTCGGTCGGCTCGAGGTCGCGGTGCCCCGGTGCGGCGTCCGCCGCGGGGCGGAGATAGCCGAGCGACTCGAGGAGGGCGACGAGGCGATCGAACTGCCGCGCCAGGGATGAGGTGCGCCCCTCGATGCGGCGCTGGACCGACTCGAGGTCCCGTTCGGTGCGCCGGAGGCGCTCGAGCCAGCGCTCGTGGGCGGGCAGATCCGGGCATTCGTGGCAGGGGTGCGCGCGCAGCGCGGCCCGCAGCTCCTGGAGCTCGGCGTCCTGCGCGGCGGTGGAGGGCGTCCGCACGGCGAGCCGCTTCGTCTCGGCGCGCGCGTCCCCGGTGCGTCCGGCGAGCCTCTGGCGCAGGGCGGAGGCAGTGTCCTTGCGGACCTTCGCGCTGCTCATCCGGTCCAGCCGCGGCAGCTTCATGGTGTCCACGACGGCGGGCGGCGAGGGCACGTCGCCCGGGCGGATGCCGCGCAGCCTGCCGTCGGTGCCGAGCAGCGTCACGGCAGGACCGCCGAGCACCTCTCGGTCCACGTCGACGACCACGCCGTAGCCCTGGCGCTTGCCCCCGGGGAGGGCGACGATCTCCCCGCGCCGCATGCCCTTGAGGGTGCTGCGAGTGCGATCGCGGTCCTTCGCCACCCGCGACTGCGACAGCTCCTTCTCGCGCGCTGCGATGCGTCGCCGCAGGTCGGCGTACTCGACGATGTCCCCGCGCTCGCAGGCGAGCGCCGCGCGGTAGGACTCGGCGGTGTCCTCGAGCTCCCGCGAGCGGCGTGCGAGGCCGACGACCGAGCGGTCCGTCTGGAACTGCGCGAAGCTCATCTCGAGCGTCTCTCGCGCGCGATCCAGATCGAAGCGGGCCAGCAGGTTGACGGCCATATTGGCCGTCGGGCGGAACGCGGAGCGCAGCGGGAAGGTGCGCGTTGAGGCGAGGGAGGCGACGGCGTCCGCGTCGAAGCCCGGCCCGGCGACGACGACGGCGTGGCCTTCGGTGTCGATGCCGCGCCGACCCGCACGACCGGTGAGCTGGGTGTACTCCCCCGGTGTGAGGCTCGCGTGCTCCGTGCCGTTGAACTTCGAGAGCTTCTCGAGGACGACGGAGCGCGCCGGCATGTTGATGCCGAGCGCGAGCGTCTCGGTCGCGAAGACCACCTTCACCAGGGCCTGGACGAACAGCTCCTCGATGCAGGCCTTCAGCAGCGGCAGCATGCCCGCGTGGTGGGCGGCGAACCCGTTCTCCGCGGCCCGGCGGAACTGGTGGAGCTGGAGTAGCTGCTCATCCTCGAAGCCGATCACCGAGAGCCGCTCATCGAGGATCTCCCGGATCCTCCGCTTCTCCTCGTCGGTGGTCAGGCGCACTCGCGACTGGTCGAGCTGGCGCACCGCGGCGTCGCAGCCGGCGCGCGAGAAGATGAAGAAGATCGCGGGCAGGAGGGCGTTCTGGTCCAGCAGGGCGACGACGTCGGATCGGCGCAGCGCGCGCGGCAGCCCCGCCCGCGGCTCGGCGCGCTCACCGCCGCGGAGGCGATGGCGCCCTGCAGTCCCGCGCCCTGGCTGGCGGGAGCCGTGGCCGGAGCGCCCACGGCCTCTCCCGTGGCCGCCGTGGCCGCCGTGCCGCCGATCGCCGGCATTGCGGTCCTGCCCGCGGCGGCCCTCGCCGCTCTCGCCTCCGCGCGGTCCCCGTCCTCCCCGGTCCGTGCCGATCTGGACGGTGAGGGAGGAGAGCTGCTCGAGGTCGGGGTTCACGATCCTGTCCGCGCGCGCTCCCGGGCCGTGGGAGACGACGGCCTCGCCGTCGGCATCGACGAAGAGGTCCAGGAGCTCCCCGCCCACCAGGACGTGCTGCCACAGCGGCACGGGGCGGGTCTCGGCCACGACGATACGGGTGGTGCCCCGCAGCTCCTGCAGCCAGGTCCCGAACTCCTCCGCGTTGGAGACGGTCGCGGAGAGGGCGACCAGCTGCACCGAGCGGTCGAGGTGGATGATGATCTCCTCCCAGACCGGCCCCCGCAGCCGATCGGCGAGGTAGTGGACCTCGTCCATCACCACGTAGCCGAGACCCGCGAGGAGGTCGGAGGACGCATAGATCATGTTGCGCAGGACCTCGGTGGTCATCACCACGACGTCGGCATCGGGCCGCACGCTGACGTCCCCCGTCAGCAGGCCGACGCGCTCGTGCCCCAGCCATTCGGCGAGCTCGGCGTGCTTCTGGTTCGACAGCGCCTTGATCGGAGCGGTGTAGAAGACATTCCGGCCCTGGGCGAGCGCGAGATGCACCGCGAACTCGCCGACGATCGTCTTGCCCGCGCCCGTCGGCGCGGCGACGAGCACCGAGTCCCCGGCCTGCAGCGCCTCGCAGCCCTCGATCTGGAACGGGTCGAGATCGAAGGAGTACCGGGAGCGGAACGCTCCGAGCGGGCTGCGTGCGCGCCTCTGCTCCGCGGTGAACTGGGCATACGCCTCGGAGGGAGAGCTCATTCCCCCACAGTACTCGGGGTCCCGAGATCAGCGAGGATGCGCACCGCCCCGGGGAGCACGCGGGCGCGGATCGGCAGCAGATCGCGGGCCTCGCCGTCGGCATAGGAGCGCAGCGCGGTGCCGTCGCGCAGGCCCACGCGGATCTCCCGCACCGGGCGGACGGAGAACTGCGGCACGCTCACATGCGTGCCGCGGAAGACGCGCGGGAAGAACCGCAGCAGGGCGGAGCGGCGCAGACCGCTCACCATGGCGAGCTCGAGGACGCCGTCGTCCACTCGCGCCGACGGCACCAGGCGCATTCCGCCCCCGAACATCCCCGTGCTGCACAGCGTGAGCAGAGAGGCGTCGACCTCCTCGCGCGGGCCGCCGTCGACCTCGATCCAGTACGGGAACGGGGCGAAGGAGCGCAGCTCCTGGAGGACGGCGCTGGTGTAGCGCATCCGGGGGGCCAGTCGCGAGGAGTTCGCGCGCGCGTTGACGAGGGCGTCGAAGCCGAGGGACACGTTGCCCAGCGCGATCGTGCGCGCGAGCCCCGAGGTGTCGGGGACCGCTGCGCCCTCCTGCGCCGCCCGGTCCTCGTCATCGGGCCGGATCTCGATGGCGTCGATCGCGACGACCGGTCGGGAGAGCGCCTGGAGCAGGAGCCGCACCGCTTCATCGGGAGAGCGGACGTCCAGGCCGTAAGTCCGTGCGAAGTCGTTCCCGCTGCCCGCGGGAACGAGCCCGAGGCGCACCGGCGTCTCGGCGACGATCTCCGCGCCGAGCGCGAGCGTGCCGTCTCCGCCCACGACCACGAGAGCGGTCAGGGTGTCGCGCACCTCGAGCGCGCGCGCCCGGGCGAGCGCCGCGTTCGAGGAGGTGAGGTCGACGACCGAGATCCCCGCGATCCGCAGCAGATGGTGGACGTCGCGGCCCACGCGATGGGCGGACCCGCCGGCGGCGGTCGGGTTCGCCAGCAGCCCGATCCGCAGTCGGCTCACCGCAGGTCGCCCTCGACCGAGCGGGAGGGCGGAGCGATGGGCTCGGGCTCGTCGTCGATCGAGCTCGCCTGATCATCGGGGATGTCCGTATCGGCGTTCTTCGCGGCGCGGCGGTCATGCCAGAACGCGATCCCGACGGCGATGAAGTACAGGGCGATCATCGGGATCGTCATGACGATCATCGTGGTGGGCTCGGGGGTGGGCACCATGACGGCGGTGAACGCGAAGCAGAGGAAGACGACCCAGCGCCAGGCCTTGAGCATGGCGCGGCCGGACAGGATGCCCATGAAGTTCAGCACCACGAGGACGACGGGCATGATGAAGGCGAGGCCGAACGCGAGCATCGCCTTGATGACGAGCCGCAGGTAGTCCTTGAAGTTCACGATGTTCGAGGCGCCGTCGGGGACGAGCTCCATGAAGATCGGGATCGCCATGCGCATCATGATGAAGCCGGCGGTGCAGCCGACCGCGAACAGGGGGATCGCAGTGCCGAAGAATCCGAGCGCGTAGCGGCGCTCATTGCGGTGGAGCCCGGGCATGATGAACATCCACGCCTGGTAGAGGAACATCGGCATCGCGAGGATCAGGCCGATGTACGCGGAGACCTGCAGGCGGATGTTCAGGGTGTCACCCAGAGAGCCGTAGTTCAGCTGCACCTGCTTGCCCGTCTGCGCGGCGTATGCGCTGAACGGCTCAGAGATCTGCGAGAACACCCAGGGGAACAGGAACCAGCCCGCGATACCGGTAATCACGACCGCGCCGGCGCACCAGAACAGGCGGTTGCGCAGCTCGCGCATGTGGTTCCCGAGCGACATGCGCCCTTCGGGATCCTTCTGCGCACGGGAGCGCCGCGTGCGCACGGCCTTCGCCGGCGCCGCCTTCTGTGCAGCCTTGTCATGTGCCACGGGCACTGCGTCCTTTCACTGCGAGAGCCCGGGTGCATCGCACCCGGGCCCTCAGGAGACGGGGCGGGAGAGCTGCGCTGCGCAGCCCGCCCTCATCGGGTGCGGATCAGTCGCGACGGTACTCGTCGTCGAGGCGCTCGGTCGCACGCACGGGCTCGCGCTCGTCGCGGGAGTCGTAGGAGCGGTCGTGGTCGGCGTACCGATCGCGGTCCGCGTAGCGGTCGTCGCGGCGGTCCTCGACGTGCACGCGGTCCGAGACGTCGCCGCGGACGCGGTCGTCGCGGCGATCGCGGGCGACGCGGTCGTCGCGGCGATCGCGGGCGACGCGGTCGCGGCGATCGTAGTCGTCCTCGTCGTCGACGGGCTTCTCGTCGCCGCGCAGCTCCTCGACCTCGCTCTTGAAGATGCGCATCGACTTCCCGACGTTGCGCGCGAGGCTGGGCAGCTTGCCAGCGCCGAAGAGCAGGAGGACGACGAGCACAAGAATGAGGATGTGCCAGGGCTGGGGACGCATTCTTCAGGTCCTTTCATCGGGGCCGCGCTGCGCGACCTCAGTATCTTCCCACAGGGTGCTGACCCAGCAGAGGACTCAGACTACCGGTCAGGCCGGACTGTGCGCCCGCAGGGATCGCTCGGCGATGGTAACGATCTCGTCTCTGAGAACGGCGGGAGCGAGGATCTCCGCCGCCCCGGCGGCCTCCATCACCGCGTCCGCGAGCGCGGAGCGCACCGGGGAGTCGAGCCGGGCGAAGGTGGTCCCCTCACTCCCGTCGCGCAGCTCCGCGGCATCGAAGGCCTCGGCGATCCACTGCCCAGGGCCGCTCAGGCGCAGCCACACCGGGCCCGGGACGAGCCCGTCGGACCCCGATCCCGAGGCCTCCAGGGCCTGAGGTCCTGCGGCATCGCTGAGGGCGGCCCCGTCTCCCAGCACCTCTGCGATGCGATCCAGGCGGAACCTGCGCTCGGCGCCGGCGAGCTCGCAGTGCGCGCGCACGTACGTGCGCCCGCCGTCGGTCTCCAGGGCGATCGGATGGATGCGGCGCACTGTGGTGCCCGGCCGGTCGGGCGGCGAATAGCGGATCACGAGCGCGGCGCCCTCTCCAAGGGCCTCCTGCACGCGCACCAGCACCCCTTCCGTGCGCCCCAGGGGCGCGGCCGTGCTCGGAGCCGATGCCCGCCCCTGCGCTCGGTGCGCCTGCTCGAGGCCGGGCGGGGCGGCCTCCCGTCCCGAGCCCTGTGCCTGCTCCTGCGCCGCAGGGTCGAGGTGCCGCGTGAGCTTCTCCCGGGCCGACGCCACGATCCCGGCCTCGGCTCCCGCCGCAGGATCCAGCGCCGCGAGCCCGGCGAGGAGCGCCATCGTCTCGGGCGCGTTCAGCCGCAGCGGGCGGTCGAGCGCGTCGGCATTGCGCACGCGCACCGTTCCCGAGTCCCACTCCGTCTCGATGAGGTCCTCCCAGCCGGTGCCGAGATCCCCGCACAGGAACAGGACCTGGAGATCGGAGATGAGCTGCTCGTGCGTGATCCCGAACTCCTCGGCGAGCTCTCCGATCTCCGCTCCCCCGCGGCTGAGCACGTAGGAGGCCTCCGCGATGAGCCGCGAGAGGTGGTCGGCGCCGCCGGTGCTGGGGCGGATGAGCGCGGTGCGGCGCACCGGGGCTGCCTCCAGGGCTTCGCACTGGGCGGCTCCCGCGTGCAGCTGCGCGATCTCCCGGCTGATCTCGGCGATCTCCGCGCGCCAGGCGGCGGGCTCGCGGACGCTCAGCCACCGGGCATCGGAGAGCACCATGCGGCGCACCTGGGCGCGCGACGCTCCCTCGAGCCGGATCTCCTCGGCCTCGAGCGCGGCGCCCACGGCCTCTCGCAGCGCCAGCGCCTTGAACGGGGCGGCCGACAGCACTGCCGAAGCGGTTTCTGCCTCCGCCCCCTGCGGGCCGCGGGCGGAGGCGAGCGAGGGATCGGCCGGCCGCGGGACGGTCGCTCGCCCCGCGACGCGCGGGAACGACTCGATGCGAGAGGCGCGGAAGAGCCGCTCGGCCTGGCGGTCGAGGTCGAAGCCGAGCATGTACCAGCGGCCGTCCTGGGTGCCGACGAGCCACGGCTCGACCCGGCGCGCGGCCTTCCGGCCGTCGGCGGTGCGGTACTCGAAGCTCACGCGCGCGCCTGTGGTCACGGCTTCCAGCAGGGGCGTGAGCACCGGCAGGGACTCCACGGAGCCCCGCGGCGTGCGGCGCAGGAGATCGGCATCGGCATCGAGCCCGAGGCTCAGCAGCTTCGCGCGCACGCGCCGTGCGGCGCCGCCGGCCGCGGCGTCGTCCCAGGCGCGGCTCGCCGCGAGCAGGACCGTGTACTCGGCGGGGGTGACGTCGAGCGCGCCGCCGCGCTCGGCCCGGTCGATCCGGTACAGCACGACGGACTCGTCGAAGGGGTCGCGCTCCGAGAGCAGCGGGAGGCCGAGGTCCAGGATGGCGGCCTTGTCGCGCTCGAACATCTTCTCGGCGGCATCGACCGATCCGGCCTCCGCATATTCGGGGATGACGGAGAACAGCCGGGCGCGATCGATTCCGCGCGCTCTCGAGCCGATCGTCATGATGACGTTGAGCAGACGTTCCACACCGCGAGGAGCCACGGGGCCAGGGTAGTCGCCTGCCCACTAGGCTGGCCGCATGCTGCACTGGGAGAAGGGCCGTGTCCTCGCCGAGCTCGAGGGCTGGGCCGGAGTCCAGCGGCTCCTCGTGCAGCTCGATGCACCCGGCGCCGAGAGCGTGCGCGCACTGGCGTATCCCGAGCTCACGGGCGCGATCGCCGAGGGCGAGACCGTGCTGCTGAACACGAACGCGCTGCGCCGGGGCCTCGGGACCGGGGGCGATGCCCTGGTGGTGGCGCGCGCCGACCCTCCGCACGGCGCGCAGCCCGCGCCGGCCGGGCACATGGTCAAGACGCGCTACACCCCGATGCAGACGATCGTCGACGCGATCGACGACCCCGCCTCACCGCACTACCCGGTGATGCGCTCCGCGCAGAGCCTGGAGCGGATGCCGGTCGTCGTCGCCGACCTGCACTCCAGCCTCCCCGCGATCATCGCCGGGATCCGCGCCGAGCGGCCCGGGGCGCGTGTGGCCTACGTGATGACCGACAGCGCCGCGCTCCCCGCCGCCTACTCGCGCACCGTCGCCGCGCTGCGCGAGGCGGACTGGATCGACGCCTGCATCTCCGCCGGACAGGCGTTCGGCGGCGACCTGGAGGCGGTGAGCATCCACTCCGCTCTCCTCGGCGCGCACCACGTGGTGCGCGCCGACGTCGCGATCGCGATCCAGGGGCCGGGCAACCTCGGCACGGGCACCGGCTGGGGCTTCTCGGGAGCGGCGGGCATCGAGGCCCTGCACGCCGCGCACACCCTCGGCGGGCGGCCCGTCGCGGCACTGCGCGTGTCCTCTGGGGATGCCCGGGAGCGCCATCACGGCCTCTCGCACCACAGCGCGACGGTGCTGGGTGCGGGAGTGCTGGCCCCGGTCGACCTGCCCCTGCCGGCCATGCCTCACAGTGGATTCTGGCTGTCTGTGGGGGAACAGCTGAACAATGCTGTGATTGTGCCGGCCATCGAAAGAGGGGTCCGTCATCGGATCCACCGCGTCAGCACCTCTGGTCTGCTGGAGTCCCTGCACGGCGCGCCCGTGCGGCTCTCGACCATGGGGCGCGGGCTCGAGGAGGACTCGGAGTCGTTCCTCGCCGCCGCCGCTGCGGGGCGCCACGCCGCGGCCCTGCTCGATGCGGAGGGGCGCTCGCGCGACTGACGCGGCGGCACGGGTCAGGACCCGGCGGGATCCACGCCTTCACCGCGCTCGTTCACCAGTCGGGCGAGGCGGCGCGCTGCCGCCATCCCGCGAGCCCCGTCGGTGCGCTGGATCGCCATCAGCGAGACCGTGTCGCCATCGGCCAGATCGAGCTTCGCCCAGGGATCCCCGGGCGGGAAGACGACGCCGATCACCTCGGCCCATTCCACCGTGCGGCTGCTGAACAGGTTGCGGATCTCGAGCTCCTGCGGGCGGGCGATCGCGCGCACCGCCGCCTCGCG
The DNA here is from genome assembly GCF_023509525.1 of Brachybacterium equifaecis. Lineage (GTDB taxonomy): Bacteria > Actinomycetota > Actinomycetes > Actinomycetales > Dermabacteraceae > Brachybacterium > Brachybacterium equifaecis. The sequence continues at coordinate 62,266 of NZ_JAKNCJ010000008.1, read as the reverse complement.
GTGGCAGAACCAGAGCGCGGCGAGGCCCACGCTCACGAATCCCACGGAATCCACGAGGGTCGAGGAGGCGATCACGGAGGCGACGAGGGCCGACGCCATGACCAGGGATCCGATGAGGTAGGCCACGATCCGCACCGTGCGCGGGCGGAACACGATCTCCTCGCTCTCCGCCTCCTCGACCGCAGCGCCGCTCTCCCGCTCCGACGCGCCCGCGCGCGAGGGGGCGGCGTGCTCCCCGGGCTCGGGGATCGGAGCGGGTTCGCGCGGCGTCATCGGCTCAGATGCGGCAGGCCTGGATGGAGGTGACGAGGATGGCGCGCGCACCCACCTCGTACAGCTCGTCCATCACCCTGTTGGTGTCATCGCGCGCGACCATCGCGCGCACCGCTGACCAGCCCGCGCGGTGCAGCTCGGACACCGTCGGCGCCTCGAATCCCGGAGTCACGGCGACCGCCGCCTCCAGCAGCTCGTCGGGGATGTCGTAGTCCAGCAGCACGTACTGGCGTGCGACCAGCACGCCGCGGATGCGGCGCACGAGGACGTCGAGGGTGCGCGAGGCGTCCTCCCCGAGCGTGAGGCCGGGGCGGGAGAACAGCACGGCCTCGCTGGTCATGATGGGCTCCCCGAAGACTGCGAGACCGGCCTGGCGCAGCGTCGAGCCGGTCTCGACCACGTCCGCGATGACGTCGGCCACGCCGAGGCGGATCGCGCTCTCCACGGCCCCGTCGAGGTGGACGACGGTCGCAGTGACGCCGTGCGCGGCGAGGTGGTCCTCGACGAGGTTCTCGTAGCTGGTGGCGATGCGGGCGCCGGCGAGATCGGCGACGCTGCGCTCCCCCGTGCCCGGAGCGGCGAAGCGGAAGGTCGAGCGGGCGAAGCCCAGCTCGAGGATCTCCTCCGCGGCGGTGCGCGAGTCGCGCAGCATGTCCTGACCGGTGATGCCGACGTCGACCGTGCCCGATCCGACGTAGACCGCGATGTCACGGGGGCGCAGGAAGAAGAGCTCGACGCCGTTGCGCTCGTCGACCAGGACGAGCTCCTTCATCGATCCGCGACGGCGGTAGCCCGCCTCGGCGAGAAGATCGGCGGCGGGTTCGGCCAGGGCGCCCTTGTTGGGGACGGCGATGCGCAGCACGGGGCTTCCTTCAGTTCGTGGGCGGTGGTGGGGAGGAGCGTGCGGGGACGCGCCGATCACAGGTGGCGGTAGACGTCCTGCAGGCTCAGGCCCTTCGCGATCATCATCACCTGGAGGTGGTACAGCAGCTGCGAGATCTCCTCGGCGGCGGCGTCCAGCTCCTCGTGCTCGCAGGCCATCCAGACCTCCGCGGCCTCCTCGACGATCTTCTTGCCGATGGCGTGCACCCCGGCGTCGAGCTCCGCGACGGTGCCGGAGCCCTCGGGGCGGGAGGCGGCCTTGGCGGTGAGCTCGGCGAACAGCTTCTCGAAATCCTTCACCCGGCCAGGGTATCCGTCCGCCCCAGCCGGGTGCACCCGCGTCCGCCGCAGGTGTGAGGGATCAGGGCGTGCGGCCCGTCAGCTCAGCGCCGGGTGACCGTCGGATCCAGATGAGCCGTCTCCACCAGGACCCGCTCGCGCCCCTGGCGCGCGCTCACGCGCCACCACACGAAGAAGCCGCTGAGGGTGAAGACCCCGTAGATCACGTACATCACGGCGCTCGCGTAGTAGCCGGCCGACCACAGCAGGGGCACGCCGACGAGGTCCACGGCCACCCAGATCAGCCAGAACTCCACCCAGCCCTTGGCCATCCCGTAGGTGGCGAGCAGGCTGCCCATGAAGATCCAGGCGTCAGCCCACACGGGCTCGTAGGAGCCGAGGGCCTGGAAGATCGGGGTGAGCAGAGCGGTGCCGCCGACGAGCGCGGCGAGCAGCAGCGCGCGCGTCCCCCAGCTCGCCCACCGGGGCTCGACGGCCGTGCCGCCGTGCTCGCGGGCTGCCCGCCAGCGGTACCAGCCGTAGATGCTGGTGAGGATGAACATCACCTGGCGTCCTGCCTGGCCGAGCAGGTTGACGGGGTTCGGGGTGCCGAACACGGCCCCCAGGAAGACGGTCAGGAGCAGGAGGTTGCCGGCGATCCCGAGCGGCCAGGCCCAGACCTTCCTGCGCATCCCGCCCAGCGCGCTGAGCAGTCCGAAGAGATTGCCGAGCACTTCCCTCCACAGGAGGTACTGGCCGTTGCCGAGCTCGATGCGAGCGTCGAAGAGCCACTGCAGGATTCCCATGTTCTTGATCCTTTCGACCGGGAGCAGCGGCTCCGGGGGAAAAGGATCCGGCATGCGGGCGCGCAGCGACCGGGCCGCAGGACGGCCGGGCGCATGCTGCGCGTGCATGCAGGACGTGCGCCTCTCATCCAGGCTGTGACTGTCGGTGCCGGAATTCCACCGGCTCCACCGTCCCGCGCGAGCGGGCCGGGTCGCGGACTATGACCGCCGGCTCGGATTTCCACCGACCCCGGAGCACGTCACGAATGTGACCGCCCGAGCGTACCGGGTGTGGACGTGCGCGGCGGCCAGGGTCCGCAGGGCGTCGATCTCCGCGGCGGCGTCTGGCGCCTTGTAGATCGCGGAGCCGGCGACGAAGACGTCGGCCCCCGCCTCGGCGCAGCGCTCGATGGTCTCGCGGCTCACTCCCCCGTCCACCTGGATGGAGAGGGAGAGATCCTCGGCGGAGACCGCGGCGCGGGCCCGACGGATCTTCGGCAGCATCGACTCGAGGAAGGACTGCCCGCCGAATCCGGGCTCCACGGTCATGATCAGCAGCATGTCGAACTCGCCGAGCACGTCGAGCAGGGGCTCCACGCCTGTGGCGGGGCGCAGGGCGATGCCGGCCTTCGCGCCCTTGCTGCGCAGCTCCCGGGCGAGCCGGATCGGGGCGGCGGCGGCCTCCGCATGGAACGTGACCGACGCGGCGCCGGCCTCGGCGTACGCGGGGGCGGTGCGGTCGGCGTCGGCGATCATCAGGTGCGCGTCGATCGGGATGCCCGCGCGCTGGACGATCTGGGCGACCATATCGGTCCCGAAGGTCAGGTTCGGCACGAAATGGTCGTCCATGACGTCGACGTGCACGGCGTCGGCGGTCGCGATGCGGTCCAGCTCCTCGCCGATCCTCATGAAGTCGCAGTTCAGGATGCTGGGATTGATGCGGGCGGTGCGGGTCATCTCGGTCATCTCGGTCCTCTCGGGGAGCGGGTGCGGTGCGTTTCTCGCGGTGCTGCTCAGGCGGTGCAGCTCAGGCGGTGCGGCGCAGCAGCGCGATGAACATCGCGTCGGTGCCGTGGATGTGGGGCCACAGCTGCACGGCCGGGCCGTCGCCGAGGTCGGTGCTGCTCTCGAGCCCCGGAAGGAGCCCGGCGGCGACCGCGGGGCGGGCGTCGAGCTGCTCGATGTCCTCACGGCCGCGCAGCACGTCCTTCAGGACGAACAGCGTCTCGGCCACGTGCGGCGAGCAGGTCACGTAGGCGACCACTCCGCCGGGGGCCACAGCCTCCAGGGCGCTCTCGAGGAGCTCGCGCTGCAGCTTCCCGAGCTGCCCGACGTCACCGGGAGTGCGCCGCCAGCGCGCCTCGGGGCGGCGGCGCAGGGCCCCCATGCCGGTGCAGGGGACGTCGGCGAGGACGCGCGAGAAGCGCGCGGGCATCTCGGCGCCGATCGTGCGCCCGTCGGCGGCGCGCACGTCCACATCCGCGCCGGCATCGGCGAGGGTCTTCACGGCGCGCTCGACGAGCTCGGTGCGATGCTCCTGCACCTCGATCGCGAGAAGGTCGGCATCGCGCTCGACGCTGAGCCCGGCCAGCAGGGCTGTCTTGCCACCAGGCCCAGCGCAGAGGTCGAGCCAGTGGAAGTCGTCCTCGGAGCGGACGAGATCATCCGCGCCGAGTCCCAGGGCGAGGGCCGCGAGCTGGCTGCCCTCGTCCTGCACCGCAGCGCGCCCCTGCGCGACCGGCACCGCCTTGCCGGGGTCGCCCGCGGGCCAGGAGGCGGCGAAGATGCTGAGCCTGCCGGGAGAGGCGCCTGCGGCCTGCAGCTCCTCCGCATCGGTCAGCCCCGGGCGCATCACCAGCGACACCGCGGGCGGCTGGTTCTGCGCGGCGAGCAGGTCGTCGATCTCGCTGCGGGAGCGGCCGTGCGCGGCCAGCGCGTCCCCGAGCGAGCGCACCATCCACTGCGGGTGGGAATGCACGAAGGCGAGGTGGGCGTTCTCGTCGTCCCCGCGCGCCGGAGCGGCCTCGGCGATCCACTGCTCCAGATCCTTCTCCCCGACGCGGCGCAGGATCGCGTTGACGAATCCCGGGGCCCCGGCCCCGACGTTCGCACGCGCGAGCGCCACGGTCTCCGAGGTCGCAGCGTGGGGTGCGACCGCCATGTCGAGCAGCTGGTAGGCGCCGAGGCGGATCACGTCGAGCACCGCCGGGTCGACGTCCGCAAGCTCGCGATCCACGCAGCGCGCGATGATGCCGTCGAGGCGGCCCTGCGTGCGCAGCGTGCCGTAGAGCAGCTCGGTGGCGAAGCCGGCGTCGCGCGGCTCGAGCCGGTGCTGCCGCAGGAGCCGCGGCAGCACGAGGTTCGCGTAGGCGTCGTTCTCGCGGACGGCGCGCATCCCCTCGAAGGCGACCTGGCGCGCCGAGGTGGTGGTGCGGGCGCGCTGCGAGGGCGCGCTCTGCGACCATCCGCTGCGCTGCCCTCCGCGTCCGCGCGAGCCGGAGCGCTGGCGCCCCTGGGCATCGCGGCCCTGCCGCTGCTGCGGGGCGCGCCCGCTGCCGGAGGAGCGGTTCTGGCTGCGCTCGGGGCTCATCGTGCGTTCTCCTGTGCGGTGGGGGCGGTGAGTTCCTCGCCGAAGGCGTCTCCCGGGGCGAGGTTCGCTCCGCGCGCCCAGTCGGCCGCGCGCATGGGCTTCTTCCCGGCGGGAGCGAGGCGGGCGATCGCGAGGGGAGCGTCCGCCGTGCCGACGAGGAGCTGGGTGCGGGCGAGGTGGAGCTGCCCTGGGGCGAGTGCGGGGCTGGCGTCCGCGGTGCGCAGGGCCTCGATCTCGAGGACCTTCATGCGGGCCCCGCGCCACAGGGTCCAGGCGCCGGGCTCGGCGCTCATGCCGCGCACGTGAGCGCTCACCTCCCGCGCCGGAAGGGCGAAGTCGATGCGCGCCTCGGCGGTGCTGAGCTTCTCCGCGCGAGTGGCGAGGGAATGGTCCTGCACCTCGTCGCGGGCGGTGCCGGCGGCGATCGCATCCACTGCCTCGACCAGCAGCTCGGCGCCCGCTTCCGCCATCCGCTCCAGGAGAGCGCTCGCAGTCTCGAACTCGCCGATCTCCGTCTCCTGGCGCGCGAGGACCGGTCCGGTGTCCAGCCCCGTCTCGAGGCGGAAGACGCTCATGCCGGTGCGCTCGAGGCCCTGCAGCACGGCGCGCTGCGCCGGCGCGGCCCCGCGCAGCGCGGGCAGCAGCGAGAAGTGCAGGTTGATCCAGCCCTCCCGCGGGATCTCCAGCGCGGCGGCGGGGACAAGGCTGCCGTAGGCCACGACCACGGCGAGGTCTGCACCGAGGGCGCGCAGCGCATCCTGGGCGTCGTCGGTGCGCAGAGAGGCAGGCGTGAGCACAGGGAGACCGTGCTCGATCGCGAGGGACTTCACCGGGCTCGGGCGCAGCGTGCGGCCGCGCCCCGAGGGCGCATCGGGACGCGTGAGGACCGCGACCACCTCATGCGCGGAGGCGAGGAGCGCGCGCAGGGACGGCAGGGCGGTCTCAGGGGTTCCGGCGAAGAGGATGCGCATGATCAGGGAGTCTACCGAGAGCGGCGGGCCGCGAAGAGGGAGGCCGGTTCAGAAGACGTCCGGCGGGTCCAGACGCACCCGGAGGCTCCCGGCGGCCTTGTGGGCGCTGCGCAGGGAGACCCCCGCGCGCAGGGCGTCGGCGAGCTCCCGGCCGCGGGCGAGCGGAAGGCGCACCACGCTGCGGGCGCGCTCGCGCCCCTCCGCGGGATCCAGCTCGATCGGTCCGAACACCTGGGCGCCGTCGGGCAGCTCCACCCGGTCGAGGAAGTCGCGCACCGCGGTGCGGTCCCCGGCGATCTCCGCGACCCGCGAGGCCGGCGGGAGATCGAGCGCGCGCCGATCCTCCTGCACCCGATCCAGGAAGGCGCGGGAGCGGTGGGCGACGAGATCGCGGATCGCGGGAAGGGTCGAGGTCCCGACGATCAGCACCTCTCCCCCGGCCTCGGCGGGGCGCACGAGCGCGATCGCGTTGGACCAGCGGCGCACGGCCTCGACGTCCGCATCGAAGGCGGCGCGGGCCAGCATGGCGTCCGCATCCAGCAGCAGCGCCGCCGCATAGCCGCCGTCCGGGGCGGGCTCGGCGCCGGGCGTGGCGACCACGATCGCACCGTCCGGGATGTCGTCGTCCTCCACGCCGCCCTGCGCGCCCCCGGCCACGCGGAACGGTGCGGCGGGGAAGGCGCGCCGCAGCTCCTCCGCGGTGCGGGTCGAGCCGATCACGAGGGCGCGCACCTGGGAGCGGCTGCATTCGGGGCAGCGGTAGGCGTCCTCCCGGCGGCCGCACACGGTGCACTGGAGCACGCCGCTGCGGCCGTGGAGGGACAGCGGCGCGGAGCACTGCGGGCAGATGCAGCGCGTGCCGCAGAAGGTGCAGGCGACCGCAGGGACGTAGCCGCTGCGCGGGACCTGCACCAGCACCGGGCCGCGGGCGATGCCCTGGCGGATCACGCGCATCGCCTCGCGCGGGATGCGGGAGCGGCCGCTGGGCCCTTCCCGCTCGCGCAGGTACTCGTCCATCGCGACGATGCGGGGGCGCACGGCCGCGAGCGGCGCTGCCTGGGGCGGCAGCAGATGCAGGTAGCCGCTCTGCGCGAGCGCATCGACCTCCACCCCCAGGGAATGGCTCAGCAGCAGCAGCGCGCAGCGCTCCTCGGCGGAGCGGCACTGCAGGATCGTGCGCAGGTGCGGGTAGGGGGCGCGCGGCTCCACGAGGAGGTCGTCCGCCGGGTCGATGCAGATCGCCAGCGCCAGATCCTGCACGGGGGCGAACGCCGCCGAGCGGTTGCCGATCACGACGCGCGAGGCCCCGCGCAGGATCCGGCGGAAGGCGCGGTACCGCTTCTCGGGGCCGTCCGCGCTCGAGAGGACCTCGTGGGCGATCCCGTGGGCGTCGAGCACTCGGCTGAGCCGCTGCACGTCGCGGAGATCCGGTGCGATCACGAGGGCCCCGCAGCCGGCGGGCAGCGCGGCGATCGCTTCTGCGCAGACCTCGTTCCAGCTGTGTGCGGGCTCCAGGACGATCGCGGCGCGGGGCACCGGCCCCTCCGGCGATCCGGCGCGCGCGAGCAGCGCCGTGAGACCGGCGTAGTGCTCGAGGAGCGCGGGGGCGGCCGCCTCGGCGGCCGCCTCGCCCGCTCCCGCCTCACCCGCTTCTGCACCGGCCTTCGAGTCGGCGCTGGCCTCTGCCTCTGATTCGACTGTCGCGGCCTCGGCCTCGGCCTCGGCGGCGGCGCGATCGGCCTTCTCCGCGCGGGCGTGGCGCGGCGGCAGGGCCAGTCGCAGCACGTCGCCGACCGTCCCGCCGCAGCGGTCCGCGACGTCGCGGCACACGCGCAGCATGGCCGGGGAGATGACCTGGTCGTCGGAGACGAGGCGCAGGAGGGGGGCGAGCGGCCGGTCGGTGGTGGGAGCGTCCGTGCGCGCGAGAACGATGCCGTCGTGCTCGCGCCCGGAGAAGCGCACCTTCACGCGCATCCCGGGGCCCGCATCGGCGAGGGAGGCGGGCACGGCGTACTCGAAGGGGCGGTCGAGGTGCGGGAGCACCCCGATCAGCTGCACGGAAGCGACAGGGAGCGACTCGGCGAGCTCGAATCCGGAGGTCGTCCGCAGCCGGCCGCGGCCTCCGGGGCGCGCTCCTGTGTCAGAACCGGCCCCCGCCGCGGGGGCGGGAGCCGGTTCCGGGAGGCCGAAGAGACCGTCCTGCTGCATGGGTGCGCGCGAGAGCGGAGCGGGTCAGCGGGACCGGACGCCGACCAGGTCGCACACGAAGATGAGCGCCTCGCCGGGAGCGATGAAGGGCGGTGCGCCCTGATCGCCGTAGGCGAGAGCGGCGGGGATCTCCAGGCGGCGGCGACCGCCGACCTTCATCCCCTGCACGCCCTGGTCCCAGCCGGCGATGACCTGGCCGACGCCGAGGGTGAAGCGCAGCGGCTCGCCGCGGTTCCAGGACGAATCGAACTCGTCGCCGGTGGAGTGGGCGACGCCGACGTAGTGGACGTCCACGACGTCGCCGCGGCCGGCCTCGGGGCCGTCGCCCTCGATCTCGTCGACGATCACGAGCTCGGTCGGGGTGTCGGTGCCGGGGAACTCGATCTGGGGCTTGCTGCGATCCATGAGGACCTCCTGAAGGGTTGGGTGCTGCGGGAAGAGCGGGGGCGATGGGTGGGAGCTGCTCAGGCGCTGACGGTGGACGCCGCGTCGAGGATGTCCACGACGAACAGGAGCGCTTCGCCGGCCAGGGGGTTCCCCTCGGAGGGCTCGGCGCCGTACGCGTCTGCGGCGGGGATCGCGAGGAGGACCTGGCTGCCGACGGGAAGATCGAGCAGATTGGCGTCCCAGCCGGTGATGACCTGACCCTGGCCCTGCACGAAGCCGAACGGGGCGCCGCGGTCCCAGGACGAGTCGAACTGCGTGCCGTCGGACCACTTCCAGCCGGTGTACTGCATCACGAGATAGTCGCCCGGGCGCGTCATCGGGCCGGAGCCCTGGATCAGGACCTCGCGCTGGGTGGCGGCGGGGGGATCGCCGACCGGCGGGGAGGAGAGAGCCGGTGCGCCGTTCTCCGCGCGGGTCACCGCGGGGAAGCTCCCGCTGGCAGGCTGCTCCTCGCCCTCCGCGCGCAGCGGCGAGACGATGCGGTCGATGTCGGCGACCTGGAGCAGCGAGCGCATCTGGCCCGAGGAGTCCTGCTGCCAGCCGGCCAGGGCGATGCGGGAGCCGACCGTCGCGGTGAGGAAGAAGTCATAAGCCGCCTGGCCGATCGTGTCGGCGCTGACGGTGAGACCGCCCGCAGGAGCGCCCTGCCACCAGGACTGGAGGGTGTCGCCGGTCGCCGCATCGACATACAGGTCGCGCCAGATGAGGGTGGCGCCCTCGGTGATCGCCTCGCCGGTGCCGGCGACGACCGTGCGGGCGTCGGGCTCGGCGACCTCGAGCGGCGCGGTGAACTCGACCACGGGCTCGGTCGCGAGATCCTCGCTGATGGTGACGGCCTCGAGCGCGGGCGCCCCGCCGCCGGCGTCGGAGCCTCCGCTGCTCGCTGCGCCGCCGCCCGCCGTGTCGTCGGTGCAGGCGGCGAGGCCGAGTGCGGCCGAGGCGGCCAGGGCGGAGCTGAGCATGGTGCGACGGCGGATCACCGGGGCGCCTTTCGATCGGGGACGGCTGCGGCGCGCTCGGCCTGCGAGCGCGCCCTCCAGGGTACGGCCTGGCTCTGACAATCCGGCGGGAGGCCCGTGCGCCGGAGCAGTCCGGCCATTCGGAGCAGTCGGATCCGCCGGAGCAGTCCGGCCATTCGGAGCAGTCGGATCCGCCGGAGCAGAGCCGGCAGCCGGATCAGGCGGGCGGCGGGCTCGCGGCGGAGCGCCGGCCCATCTCCCCCATCTCGGCGATCAGGGCGTCGACCTGCTCGGACTCGGTCTGGAACGGATCCATCACGCTCACGGGCATCGCGCCCTGGCGCACCAGTCGCATCGTGGTCCAGTCCGCGACGTGATCGACGCCTGCCTCCTCCGCCGCGGTGATGAAGCGGCCGCGCAGGTGAGCACGGGTGGTGGCCGGCGCGACCGTGCGGGCGCGCGCGATCCTCTCCTCGGGGAGGATCTGCGGAGCGAGCCCGCGCCTCTGGAGGGACGAGAACACGCCCGTGCGCGGGTCGATGTCGTGGTAGGCGAGATCGAGCCGATCGATCTGCGGGCTCGAGAGATCCACGCCGCGGCGCTCGCACACCTGGGCGAACAGCTTCTCCTTGATCGCCCAGTCGAGGTTCTGCGCGGCCCAGGTGCGATCCCCGGTGCGCACGGCGTCGATCCCGCGCTGCCAGGCCTCCAGCACCGGCGCCTCGTCCTGCGTCGCGAGGGGGGCGACGAGATCGAGGTACTGCTGCTGGATGCCGACGGAGGTCTCGGATCCCCCGCCCTCGAGCGGCAGCTGCGCCGTCCCGGGGAGGTCGCGGGCGCTGAGGCGGATCGCGGCGATCGTGTCGGAGAGGACCGGGACCTCGACCACGCGGCCCGTCTCGATCAGCCGCAGGACCAGGTCGGTGGTGGCGAAGCGCAGCCAGGTCGAGACCTCGGACATCGTCGAGTCGCCGACGATCACGTGGAGGCGCCGGAAGCGCTGCGGATCCCCGTGGGGCTCGTCCCGCGTGTTGATGATCGGGCGCGTGCGGGTCGTCGCAGAGGAGACCGCCTCCCACATGTGGTCGCTGCGCCGGGAGAACACGAAGCGGCTCGTGCCGTCCTCCTCCCGCACGACGCCGCCGGCCCCGGTGAGGATCTGGCGCGTGGCGAGGAAGGGCAGGAGGATCCGGGGCAGCCGGGTGAACTCGCCGCGGCGGTCCACGAGGTAGTTCTCATGGCTGCCGAAGGCGTTCCCGGCGGAGTCGACGTTGTTCTTCAGCAGGTGGATGACGGCGTCCTCGCCCTTGGCGGCGAGGGCGGTGTTCGCCATCTGCGCGAGGTGGGCGAAGGTGCGCTCGCCCGCGCGGTCCTGGGCCACCAGCTCCCACCAGTCGTCGCACTCGGCGGTCGCGTACTCGGGGTGCGAGCCGACGTCGAGGTAGAGGCGGGAGGCGTTGCGCAGGAACACGTTCGAGGAGCGGCCCAGCGCCACCACCGGGCGGAACAGCTCGCGCGCGGCGGCCTCCGGCTCCAGAGCCCTGGAGCCGTCGGACCTCACGCAGACGAGACCGAGCTCCGTCTCCAGCCCGCCGATGCGTCGCTCCATGGGGTCACTGACCGCCCTTCTGGACGAAGGAGCGCACGAACGCCTCGGAGTTCTCCTCCAGCACCAGGTCGATCTCCTCGAGGATGTCGTCGGCCCCCTGCACGGAGGCGGAGACCTGGCCGGAGCCGGCGCTCTGCTCCAGGTCCCCGGAGTCCTCGGCGGGGCCCGATCCGTAGATGCTCTGCTGCGACATGTGCGCTCCTTCGTTCAGGGTGTGATCTCGGTGGCGGGTTCCAAGGCGCGCCGGAAGGCGGCGACCACCTCGGCGGGCTCGGCCTCCGGGTCGACGTGGTGCTGCGCGCACCAGTCGGCGGAGCCGACGCGCGGATCGGCCAAGCGGATCCGCGCGCTCGCGCCGTCCTCGGCGACGAGGGTGAGCACGTCCCAGCCCGCTGAAGCAACCGCGGTGGGGTGCGCGGCGACGGCGCGCCCGCGCAGATGGGCGCGCGTGCTGCGCGGCGGTTCCAGCACGGCCCGCTCGACCTCTTCGGGAGTCACCCGGGTGCGCACGCGACCGGCGGCCACGAGCTTCGCGAACAGGCTCCGCTCCGGGCGCAGATCGCTGAGCTGGAGATCGATCGCCCGCAGTCGCGCATCGTCCCACTCGAGCCCGCCGCGGCGGCGGTAGCTCTCCAGCAGGGACAGCTTGGCGACCCATTCGATGCGATCACCTGCGAGACGCGGATCCTCCTCCAGCAGGTCGAGCAGCTCGATCCAGGTGCCGATCACTTCGGCGGTCTCGGGATCGCGCAGGTCCGCGCGGTCGCGGATCGCCTCGGCGTAGGCCCGCTGGATCTGCAGCGCGCTGAGCCGCCCGCCGCCGGCGGCGGGCGCCGTCGCCTGCAGGGAGGGGTCATGGCTGAAGTCGCGCAGGGCGCGCACCGGGTCCTCCAGGGCGATCCGGGGCAGGATCTCCTCGCCGGTGCGCTGCTCCTCCTCCAGAGCGGCCAGGACCAGGGAGGTCATGCCGAGCTTCAGGAAGGTGGAGGTCTCCATGAGGTTCGCATCGCCGATGATCACGTGCAGACGGCGGAACCGGGAGGCGTCGGAATGGGGCTCGTCCCGCGTGTTGATGATCGGGCGGTTCAGGGTGGTCTCGAGCCCGACCTGCTCCTCGAAGAAGTCTGCGCGCGAGGAGATCTGGAACCCCGGCTCCTGGCCCCTGGTGCCGAGGCCGAGACGGCCGGCGCCGACGAGGATCTGACGGGAGGCGAAGAACGGCAGCAGGGCGGCGACGACCCGGTCGAACGGGACGGACCGGTCGAGCAGGAAGTTCTCGTGGGTGCCGTACGAGGCGCCCTTGCCGTCGGTGTTGTTCTTGTAGAGCGCGATCGCGGGGGCCCCGGGGATCGACTCGAGGATCTCCATCGCCCTCTGCGCGATCCGCTCCCCCGCCCGGTCCCACAGCACGCCCTCGGCGGCGGTGGTGAACTCCGGCGAGGAGTACTCGGGGTGCGCGTGGTCGACGTAGAGCCGGGCGCCGTTGCGCAGCACGGCATTGCCGATCGAGCGCTGGGAGGCCCAGTCGAGGATCGCGGCATCATCGCCCTGCGGCGGCGAGTCCGGGGAGCGCAGGGGCGCGTCGAGGTCCACGCTGGGCAGGTGGGCGTCGCTGACCTCGTCGGTGAGCTGCGTGGGGTGGGCGGCGGCGCGCTGGATCTCGAAGCCGCGCGCGTCCCGCAGCGGGGACTCGTCGCCGTAGTCCCAGCGCACGCGCTGCCCGCGCGGCCCCTCCTCCGGAGCCAGGAGGGCATAGGCGCCGACGGCGAGGTGGGAGAGCGCGATCGAGCTGGTCGGCTCGGTGCCGCGGGCGGAGACGTCTGCGTGCAGCACGCCCAGCTCGGTCTCGATGCCCATCACGCGCTGGGTGCGCAGCCCTGTCATCGCAGAGGTCGGTGCCGCGGGTCCGGAGGGCGCCGTGCGCACGTCGTCGGGGATGCTCACGAGGCGCCCTCCTGCGCGCGGCGCTCTGCCTGCAGCGCCACCACGGCCTGGACCCGCGGTCCTCGGCGCCCGGAGATGCGCGCCCAGTCGTCCGGGTGCGCTCCCGAAGGGAGGTCCTCGTTCTCCAGCAGCTCCTGGCGCACGGCGCCGAGCAGGTGCGCGGTGCTGAGGCCCGGGGTGCCGGTCGCGAGGAAGTCCTTGACCGCCGCCTTCTTCGCACGGTCCACGATGTTGCGCAGGGTCGCGCCCGAGACGAAGTCGCGGAAGTGCAGGGTCTCCGCGGTGCCGTCGGTGTACTCCAGGCGCACGTAGGCGGTCCCGGGGCCGTCGGCGTAGATCGCGCTCACCGTCTCATCGAGCATCTGCTCGCGATCATCGCGCAGCGGCAGCTCCGGGCCGAGGTAGAGCGAGAGGATGTCGCGCGCGGCGACCGCATCGGGGCGGCGCACCCGGATCTTCACATCGAGGCGCCCGGGCCGCAGGATCGCCGGATCGATCATGTCCTCGCGGTTCGAGGCGCCGATGACGATCACGTTCTCGAGCGACTCCACGCCGTCGATCTCGGCGAGCAGCTGCGGCACGATCGTGGTCTCGACGTCGGAGGAGAGCCCCGATCCGCGGGTGCGGAACAGCGATTCCATCTCGTCGAAGAACACGACGACGGGGTGCCCGGACTCGGCGTGCTCGCGCGCCCGCTCGAACACGAGGCGGATCGAGCGCTCGGTCTCGCCGACGTACTTGTTGAGCAGCTCCGGGCCCTTGACGTTGAGGAAGAACGAGCGCTGCAGGGCCTCTTCGATGCTGACCCCGCGGGCCTGCGCCGAGCGCACGGCGAGCTCGTGCGCGACGGCCTTCGCGATCATCGTCTTCCCGCATCCGGGCGGGCCGTACAGCAGCACGCCCTTGGGCGGCCGCAGCCCGTACTCGCGATAGAGGTCCTGCTGGAGGAACGGGAGCTCGACGGCGTCGCGGATCGCCTCGATCTGGTCGGCCAGTCCCCCGATCTGCTCGAAGGACGTGTCAGGCACCTGCTCGAGGACCAGATCGGTGATCTCGGCGGTCTCGAGCTGCTCGAGGACCATCTGGGCGCGACCGTCGACGAGCACCTGGTCCCCCGGATGCAGGTCGAGATCCGCGATCCGGCCGGCGCGGCGGAAGGCGCGGACGTCCTCCGGGCCCACCTGCACCAGCACACGGGAGTCGGCGAGGGCCTCGCGCACGGGCACGACTGTGCCTGTCACCTGCGCCGGGACGGCCTCCACTGCGGCGAGCGATTCGTTCAGGCGCAGCTCGGATCCCGGTTCCAGGGCGTCGAGATCCAGCTCGGCGCTCGTCGCGATCCGCAGCCGCCTCCCGTTGTGGAGAACGTCGACCGTAGTGCCCTCGGTGCGGGCGAGGAACGTCGCGTAGGAGTTCGGCGGGTCGCCGATGCGCTCGAGGTCGCTCTTCAGCTGCACGATCTGCGCGCGGGCCGACCGCAGTCCCTCGACCAGTCGCTCGTTGTGCACCGAGAGCTTCTCGAGCTCCTGGGTCATCTCCTGGTAGGTCTTCATGCTCACCGGTCGCGCCCCTGGCGGATGTCCCGCAGCGCGCGCGTGATCTTGCGCGGAGCGACCCCGCGCTCGCCCAGATCCTCGGGCGACCACTCGGTGTCCGTGCCGCCGAAGCCGTCGTTGTCGACGTGGTTCAGCTCGCCCTCGAGCTGCGATCCGGGTGCGGGCCTGCGCGCGCGGCGCATCGCATCCGAGCCGTGGGCGGTGCGCCGCGCGGTGATGAGGAATCCGGTGTGCGCGTTCATCCGGTGCTCGGGGCGCACGGCGAGGCCCTCGAGGTGCCAGGGCCGCACGAAGGACTCCCAGGCGTAGGGCTCGGTGAACTCGCCGTGGTCCCGCAGCGCCTCCGCGGTGCGGGAGAGCTGGGTGACGGTCGCGACATACGCGAGGAAGACGCCGCCGGAGACGAGCGCGGTCGCTGCCGCATCCACGCACTCCCACGGGGCGAGCATGTCCAGCACCACGCGGTCGGCGCAGGGGCCCTCAGCGGCGAGCTCGAGGGCCGTGTCCTGGAAGTCTCCGAGGCTCAGGGTCCAGGCCGGGTTCTCGCCGCCGAAATAGGTCTCCACGTTCTCGCGGGCGACGTTCGCGAAGTCCTCCCGCCGCTCGATGGAGTGGACGGATCCCTCGGGGCCGACGGCGCGCAGCAGCGCGGTCGTGAGGGCACCGGAGCCCACCCCGGCCTCGAGCACGCGCGCACCGGGGAAGATGTCTCCCCACATCAGGATGTGCGCGGAATCCTTCGGGTACACGATCGCGGCGCCGCGCGGCATCGCCATCATGTAGTCGGCGTACAGCGGTCGCAGCGCCTGATACGGGGTGCCCTGGGAGTCGGTGACGATGCTGCCGTCCTCCGCGCCGATGATGTCGTCGTGCTTCAGGAATCCGCGATGGGAGTGGAACTGGGCGCCGGCCCGGAGCGTGATCGTGTTGAGGCGGTTCTTCGTATCCGCGAGCTGCACCTTGTCGCCGAGCACGAACGGCCCCGTGCGATCGAGTCCGGGCCGCTCCGCGCGCGGTGCGGGGGCGGAAGGCGTGCGGGCGGGCTCGAGCGGCGATTCGGTCATGCCCGCCAGTCTAGGGTCACCGCCCCTGGAGCCTGGCGCGGACGTCGGCCGCCGTGATCACCCCGACGACCGCTCCGGAGGGGTCGATGACCAGGTGCAGCGCCCGGCCGTGCGCGCCGAGGACGCGCAGCAGGGCCTCGCCCTCCAGCGTGCTCGAGATCCGCCCGGGCGGTCCGTGGAACGCCGTGACCGCGCCCGCGGGCACCTGGTCGCGCTGATGGGCGGGGACGGCCGCCACCGCGTCGGGATCCAGCAGCCCCGCGCTGCCGTCGGAGCCGATGACGACGGCGAGAGCGCCCTGCTCGGCCCCGAGCGAGCTCTGCTCCAGCGCCGACAGCGGTGCGTCCGCCCGGACGATCCGCGCCCCTCGCGCGAGGTCGGCGATGGAGAGGCCGTCCAGCGCCTCCTGCTGCCGCACCGCGCGCAGCGCGGCGCTCGCCCCCTGCCACAGCATCATCGCGATCATCGCGCCCCAGATCAGGAGCACGATGCCGTAGGAGGGGTCGAGGGATCCCAGGGACAGCAGAGGGATCGCCAGCACGACCACGGCGATGCCGCGGCCGATCCATGCGGTGATCCTGGTGCCGACGGCGGAGCTGCCGAGCACCGCGGCCAGGATGCTCTCCAGGGCGCGGCCGCCATCCATCGGCAGACCGGGCAGCAGGTTGAACGCGGTGAGCGTGAGGTTGAGCGTGGACAGCAGGCTCAGCAGCTGCTGAGCGGCCCCGCCGTCCGGAGCGGCGGAGCTCGCCAGCAGCGCCAGCAGCCCGATGAGGAGGTTCGTCGCAGGGCCCGACAGCGAGATCAGCACGGATGCGCCGTGCGACACGCGCCGCGAGCGGTAGGTGGTGTGCCCGCCCCAGAGGGTGAGCGCGATGTGGTCGACCTGCGCGCCCGCAGCGCGCGCGCTGAACGCGTGGGCGAGCTCGTGCAGCAGGATCGAGACCACCAAGCACAGGGCGAGGAGCACGGAGAGCCCGATCGCGGCGCCCGCGCTCAGCGCGGGGAGGACGGCGAACGAGGGCTGGACGAGGACCGCGATGAGCACGACCATCACCGCGGTCGCTCCGGAGACGCGGATCGGCGGGAGCCCGGGCAGGCGCAGCGAAGGGGTCGGCATGGCGGCACAGTACGCGAGGGCCCTGACGCCTGATGCGCGCGGCGGCGACCTAGACTGAGGGGATGACCCGCATCGCCATCAGCGCATTCCACGGCTGGAACGACGCCGGGGAGGCCGCGAGCGGGGCCGTCGAGCATCTGCTCGAGGTCTGGCCCTCGCGGATCGTCGCCCGCGTCTCCGCCGAGGAGTACATCGACTTCCAGGTGAACCGGCCCGAGACGCGCCTCGACGAGGACGGCCGCAAGGTCATCGACTGGCCCGATACCCGCATCCATCTCGTCACCCCGCCCCGGGGGCCGGAGCTGATCCTGGTGGAGGGCGCAGAGCCCTCCCTGCGCTGGGGCAGCTTCTGCCGCGAGATCATGGAGCATCTGATCCGGCTGGACGCCACGCGTCTCGTGGTGCTCGGCGCCCTGCTGGCCGACGCCCCGCACACCCGCCCGCTGCCCGTCTCGGACTCCCTGGAGCCGGGGGCCGAGGAGCGGATCGACCGGGAGATCTACGAGGGCCCCGTCGGCATCCCCACGATCCTCGCGCGCAGCGCGGTGACCTCGGGACTGCGCACCTCGTCGATCTGGGTGCAGGTGCCCCACTACGTCTCGCAGGCGTCCTCGCCGAAGGCCGTGCTCGCGCTCATGCGCGCGCTGCAGGACCACGTCTCGGCGCCGATCCCCCTGCACGAGCTCGAGGAGGAGGCGGCGGCGTGGGTGCGCGGGGTCGATGAGCTCTCGCGGACCGATCCCGAGATCGCGGAGTACGTGACGAGGCTCGAGAAGTCGCAGGATGCCGCCGACCTCCCTGAGGCCAGCGGCGATGCGATCGCCCGCGAGTTCGAGCAGTTCCTGCGCCGCCGCGAGGACGGCGACTGAGGGGGCTCAGCCCTGCGGGGTCAGCGCGATCCCGAAGAGCGCATCGAGGGCCGAGGACACATCGTCAGGGGCGCCCTGCGGCGCAGGCCGCGCCGCGTCGGCGCCGGCTGAGGAGGCGGCGCCGTCCGCCCACGCATCGAGAGCGCGGAGCGCGCGCGGCGTGTCGAGATCCTCGCGCAGGGCCGCGCGCAGCTCCTCGACCAGGTCGGCATCGCGCGGGGCCGTCGCCGCGGCGGCGCGGTAGGCGGCCAGTCGCGCCTCGGCGCTCTCGAGCTCGCCGTCCGTCCACTCCCAGTCGCTGCGGTAGTGATGGGCCATGAGCACGAGGCGGATCGCCATGGGGTCGGTCCCGCTCGCCACGAGCCGGGAGACGAACACGAGGTTGCCCAGGGACTTGCTCATCTTCTCCCCCTGGTAGGCGACCATTCCCGCGTGCGGGTAGATCCCGGCGAACTCGGAGCCGAGCCCGGCGGCGTGGGAGCGGCCCATGTCGTGGTGGGGGAAGACGAGGTCCCGCCCGCCGGTCTGGATGTCGAACGGCAGGCCGAGGGCATCGCGGGAGATACACACGCACTCGACGTGCCAGCCGGGACGGCCGCGGCCGAGCTCACCGGCATCCCATGCGGGCTCGCCCTCGCGCTCTGCGCGCCACAGGAGCGGATCGAAGCGGCCGCGCTTGCCGGCGCGGTCGGGGTCGCCGCCGCGATCGGCGAAGACCTCCATCATCTGCTCCTCGCTCCAGCCGCACACGTCGCCGAGAGTGCCGTCCTGCGAGAGGTCGTGGTACCAGTCGTCCCCTTCTGCATCGGGCGTGGGGACCTGGTAGGCGCGGCCGCGCTCGCGCAGCTCGTGGACCATGCCGATGATCGGCTCCATCGCCTCGCTCACGCTGAGGTAGGTCTCCGGGGCGATGATGCGCAGGTGCTCCATGTCGTCGGCGAACAGGTCGCTCTCGCGCTGGGCGAGGTCGCGCCAGGGGATGCCGTCGCGCGCGGCGCGCTCGAGCAGCGGGTCGTCCACGTCCGTGACGTTCTGCGCGATCTCGACGTCCCAGCCGGCGTCGCGTACCGCGCGCCGCATCAGATCGGCAGCGTGGTAGGTCGCGGCGTGACCGAGGTGGGTCGCGTCGTAGGGGGTGATGCCGCAGACGTACAGGCGCACGATCCCCTCGGTGCGGGGCTCCAGCGCGCGCACCTGCCCGGTGCGCGAATCGTGCAGTCGCGGCAGCTGCTGCGATGCGGGGAGCGGGGAGATTCGGGGCGAGGTCCAGGAGCGCACCAGCGCATCATACGGGCGCTGCCTGCGCGCACGGCAGGACGCTGCGGCGAGGACGCAGAGGGCGGCGCACCTGGCCGGAGCCGGGTGCGCCGCCCGTGGGGCGAGGGGGTGCTCAGGCCCCCGCGAGGGGATCCAGCACGCCGCTGATGAGCAGGCCCAGCAGTGCGACGCCCGCGAGGATGCGGTAGATCACGAAGCCGCGGTAGGAGCGGTTCTCGATCAGGCGCATGAACCAGACGATCACCGCGTAGCCGATCGCGAACGCGACGAGGGTGGCGACGATGATCGCTGCGAGGGAGGGCTCCCCCGCTGCAGCCGCCGCTGCGCGGCCCTCGCTGCTCAGCAGGGGCGGGATCTCCTCAGCGGCCTTGTAGAGGCCCGAGGCGAAGACGGCGGGCACGGCGAGGAGGAAGGCGTAGCGCGCCGCGGCCTGGCGCGTGTAGCCCATGGCGAGCCCCGCCGTGATCGTCCCGCCGGAGCGGGAGACGCCGGGGATCAGCGCGAGAGCCTGCGCGAGGCCGAACAGGATGCCGTCGCGCCAGCTCAGCTCCTTCAGCTCCTTGGTCTGGCGGCCGAAGCGGTCCGCGAGACCTAGCAGGATGCCGAAGACGATCAGCATCGTCGCGGTGATGTACAGGTTGCGCAGGGTGTGGTCGATCTGCGACTCGAACAGAAGGCCCAGGACGCCGATCGGGATCGACCCGAGGATCACGAGCCAGCCCATGCGCACATCGGGATCGGACTGGGGGACCCTGCCCGCGAGAGCCCGGAACCAGCGGCCGATGATCCGGGTGATGTCCTTCCAGAAGTAGATCAGGACGGCGGTCTCGGTGCCCAGCTGGATGATCGCGGTGAACGCCGCACCGGGGTCGCGCCCCGGCATGAGGAGCTCGCCGATGACTCGCAGATGGGCGCTCGAGGAGATCGGCAGGAACTCGGTGAGCCCCTGGACGATTCCGAGGATGATGGCGTCGAGGAAGGACACTCTGGCTCCAGTCGGGATGAGATGCAGGTGGGATCGGCCGGGCGGGTGGGCCGTGCGACGACCACACAGTACGCGGCGCCCGGCCGTTGGCCGGACGCCGCGTGCGCTGCGGGGGTGAAGATCTCGTGCGGATCAGGACTCGTCGTCGAGATCCTCGTCGTCCTCCACGTCATCGTCCTCGTCGTCGAGATCGTCGAAGTCGTCGTAGTCATCGTCGTCGTCATCATCATCGTCTTCGTCGCCGTCGAAGACGACGAGGGGGGTCGCGATGTCGTAGGCGTCGAACAGAGCGTCGTCGTAGGCGTCGAACGCGGTGGTCAGCTGGTCGGTGGCGGCATCGAGATTCGGATCGTCGTCGCCGCGCGAGGAGGCGGCGGCTTCGTAGTGGCGTTCGAGGGCGGAGATGAAGGAGGCGAGGGCGGAGCGCGGATCCGTGTTCATGCAGGGACCGTACCCCGTGCGAGCGCACAATGGACAGCCCCGCACCGAAGATCTGAAGGAGGAAGCGCGTGCCACGCACCCCCGAGGCGCCTCT
The DNA here is from genome assembly GCF_023509525.1 of Brachybacterium equifaecis. Classification (GTDB taxonomy): domain Bacteria; phylum Actinomycetota; class Actinomycetes; order Actinomycetales; family Dermabacteraceae; genus Brachybacterium; species Brachybacterium equifaecis. The sequence continues at coordinate 41,912 of NZ_JAKNCJ010000008.1, read as the reverse complement.
GTTCCGCCGCATGCCGCTCAGCAGCCCGCAGATGCTCCGGGATCTGCCGCTCGAATCGGGCCGCAGCGCCGAGGACTACGAGTTCCAGGTCCTCTCGATCCCGCGCGGCGTCTCGATCGGCAGCGCGCGCAAGGCTCTGACAGCGGAGTCGGAGTACGGGCGCTGGGATCTCGTGCGCACCCGGCTGTTCCACGGAGGCGGCAGGCTGGTGTGGATGCGCCGGCGCATCATCCGCATGCGCTCGACCCTGCAGGAGAACGTCTCCTGATCCCCAGCGGCTCCTGACCTCCAACGGCTTCTGACCTCCAGCGGCGACGATCGCTTCGGTCGGGCGCCGGCTGCGTGCGAGGCCCTCCGTCCACAGCATCGGCGCATCTCGTGCGGGCGTGCCCATTTTCTGCTGGAATGAGCGCGTGCTCCCCGCTTCTCCCCTGGTCTGGCTTCCGCTGCTGGCGCATCTGCCCTTCGCTCTCGTGCTCAGCGCCGTCGACCTGCGCGAGCACCGGCTGCCGAACCGCCTCGTCGCCGCGATGACCCTGTGCGCAGTCGCGACGCTCCTGATCGCGGGCGCCGCGGACCCCGGGGCGAGGACGCACCTGCGGTTCGCCGTGGTGGTCGCTGTGCTGTGCGCGGCCGGGGGCATCGCCCTCGCGCTGCTCGCCCCGCAGGTGATCGGGATGGGCGATGCGAAGGCGGCTCCCGCCGTCGCTCTCCTCGCGGCGGCCTGCGGGCCGACGGCCCTGCTCGCCGCCGCGCTCGGCATCGCTCTGCTCGGGGGCGCGGCAGGGATCGCCGTGCTGCTTGCGACCCGTTCGGGGGCGACCCGGTTCGCGTTCGGCCCCGTGCTGCTGGCAGGGCCCTACCTCGGCCTGCTCTTCGCTCCGTTCGTGGAGAGCGCGCTCGGTCTCAGCTGAGCACCCCGCCGGCCTCCGGCCCTGCCGGGGGTGCGCTCGCGGCGGTCTCGTCGCTCTGGGGCGGAATCGCGCCGTCGGCGGTATCGATCGCGGCTCCCGCGTATCCCTGCTGGCGCCATGCCTCGTACACCGCGATGGAGGCGGCGGCGGCGAGGTTCAGGGAGCGGCGGGCGGGCAGCATCGGGATGCGCACGAGCGCGGTGATGCGCGGATGCTCCATGACCTCCTGGGGGAGCCCCGTCGGCTCCGCGCCGAAGAGCAGGATGTCGTCCTCGCGGTACCCGATGTCGGCGAAGGAGATGTCGGTGCGGGAGGTGAACGCGAAGACCCGGGAGCTCGGCAGCGTCCCGAGCGCGTGCTCGAGATCGGGGTGCACGGTCGTGGTGGCGAGGTCGTGATAGTCCAGTCCCGCACGGCGCAGCTTGGAGTCCTCCAGGTCGAAGCCGAGCGGCTCGATGAGATGCAGGGGCGAACCGGTGACGGCGGAGAGGCGGATCGCGCTGCCGGTGTTGCCGGCGATGCGCGGCTCGTGGAAGAAGACGTGGACCATGCCTGACATCCTTCCACCGCGAGGATCCCACCAGCGCCTCGCCGCTGCGGGACGGGCGGACGGCGCGCCGCGGAGCGGAGCGCGGCGTGACTCTGTTCACGAACTCCCCGCAGGGCCCCTCTCGGCGCTGTTCGGCCTGTTCAGCCGTGCTAGAGTTCTTCTCGTTGCTTCGGCGACCATCCTGTCCGGATGGCGGAATTGGTAGACGCGCTAGCTTGAGGTGCTAGTGCCCGTATTAGGGCGTGGGGGTTCAAGTCCCCCTTCGGACACCACGAGGACCGCCCCGGCGCTGAGCGCCGGGGCGGTCCTCTCTGTTCTCGGCCCCTCTCCGCTCTCGCAGCCTCCGCTGGAGGCTCAGAAGGAGTCGGAGCCGCCGGAGAAGCTCGAGGGGCTGGAATCCGCCGAGAAGCTGCTGGAGCTGTCCGAGCCGGATCCGGATCCGGAGCTGCTGGGGTTCAGTGTGTGGAGCATCGAGGCCCCCAGGATCCCGCTCTGGAAGTCGGAAGAGCTGTACGCGGAGCGCGACGGGCTCGTGAACGCGCTCCATGAGCGGATGTCCTTCTGCTTCAGTCCCTGCTTGCGAGCCGCTGCGCCGACGAGCCTGCCCGCCTTCTCGGTCTGCTCGCGCAGCTGCTTCGGGTGATGCCGGATGAGCCGCTCGCCCTTCAGCGGCGGCATGCGCCCGTCCCGCACAGCCTGGACCGCCGCGTCGACTCCGCGGCGGTGCGGCTCCACCTCGAGCACGATCCCTTCCCGCAGGTCCACCGGGATCGAACTCCAGCCTGCTTCGGCCTCCTCCGCCTGCTCCTCGAACTGGGCGCGACCGTTCCCGGTCTCCCAGCGGTCCCGCATCTCGGGACTCATCTGCCGCGCGTACTGGAGGTCATCCTCGAAGGCCGTGAGGTCGCCGCCCTGCAGCAGGGCGATGAGGTCCCTGTCTCGCACCTCCTGAGCCGTCGGCGTCCGCCCGCCGGCGAGCTCCGCCACCGATTCGAGATGGCCCTCGCGCTGGGGTGCGAACGTCTCGCGCGGGAAGCCCCTGTAGGGCGCCAGCGCACGATCGGCCGCGGCGGCGCTGATGCTGTCGGGGAACCTGGCCAGCAGGCGCTCCGTGGTCGCGTCGTACCGCCTGCGCCGCCTCTCCGCCCTGCCCGGGGATTCAGGAGCACGCCGGCGCAGGATCACCGCGGCGATCCCGGCGGCGACGGCGATCCCGGCCGCTGCGAGGACCCAGGGCAGATGAGGGGCGAGCCGCGCCCAGGCGCCGCTCCCGTCGGCGCCGTCGTGCGCGACATAGGCTTGGGCACCGGCGACGACGGCGTCGCTCCAGCGGGCGTCTCGGGCAGCCGGCTTCATCGCACCCGTCACGGCGTCCTTCTGCTCGCGCCTCAGCCCGAGATCCTCCGAGGCATACGCGCCGACCTTCCGCAGCTCGGGGCTCAGCACGATCAGGAGCGTGTGCGGCGCGAGATCGCCGCTCACAGCGGAGACCACCTCGGGGTTCGCGCGCTCTCGAACGTGCTGCGCGACCGAGGCGTCGTAGTCGGAGGCATCGAGATCGTCCGACACCAGAACGGCGATCTGCAGGTCCGCAGGTCCGGCCTCCGGCCGCGGCAGAGCCGAGATCCGGTTGATGATCTGGGCATCGTCGATCACTCCGGCCTCGTCCAGCACAAGGCTCTCGCGGGTGAGCGGTCTTTCTGCCAGTGCGGCGACGGGGTGCAGCGCGACAGGGAGCAGGGCAGCGAGCGCGAGGACCAGGAGCAGTGACCAGATCCTGTGCAGATGATCGGTGCGCACGGAGCCTCCTCCACGGGCGGGCGCTCAGCCGGAGCGTCGACTCGGTGGCGCTCCGCAGTCTTCGGTGATGCGCCGGATTCTGCCATGCGATCAGCACCGGCATCTGCACCCGCAGCCGTCCGCGCGCTCTCCCCGCGCCCCGGCCGCTGCGTCCCAGGCTCCGGATGCGTCCGGCCGGGGTCGCCGGAGCAGGAAGGATGGACAGCGGCCGGGCGCTGCCCGCGCCGCCATCGCCCCCACGCCCCCAACGCCCCGGAGGAACCCCGTGAATCTCCTGCTCCGCCTCGCCCTGCTCCTCTTCTCGGTGCGCAGGCGCGAGCCGCTGTCCATCTGGGACACGGCGGTGACCCCGTTCCGCGTCGCGCCGACGGACCTGGACTACCTGCGCCACATGAACAACTCGAAGTATCTGGCGATCATGGATCTGGGCCGGATGGACCTGATGCTGCGCTCGGGGTTCTGGGACACCATCACGGAGCAGGGCTGGTACCCGGTGGTCGCCGGTCAGACCATCACCTACCGCAGCTCCCTCACTCTCGGTCAGCGGTTCGAGCTGCGCACCCGGGTGCTCGGGATGGATGAGCGCTGGATCTACATGGAGCAGACGTTCGTGCGGGGCGAGGCGATCGTCGCCCAGGCGGTCGTGCGCGCGCGGTTCCTGCGGCGCGAGGGCGGGTCGGTCGCCGTCAGCGACGTGATGGAGGCGCTCGGAGGCGAGCCCCGCGTGCCGGATCTGCCCGAGTGGGTCAGCCCGTGGTCCGAGCAGACGCGCGTCCCCTGAGCTCCGCGCGCGCGGCGGCGAGCATCGCCTCGCGGGGCGCCTCGGCGATCCCGAGCATGGAGCGCAGCTGCATGTCGGCCTGATGCACCAGCATCTCCAGGCCGCTGGCGACCTCTGCGCCGCACTGCGCGAGCAGGGCTGCCAGCGGGGGCGGCCAGGGATCGTAGAGCGCATCGAGCAGCACCGGCAGCTCCGCGGGCAGACTGGGTCCCGCCCACGCGCTCGCGACGGCCTCGGCGCCGGGCAGGGAGAGCGCGCTGACCACCGCGTCAGCCTCGAGGACCTCGTCGCTGCGCTCCCACGGGACGAGATCCACAGCCACGGACAGCCGCTGCCCCAGCTCCACGAGCCCCTGCGCCCGCTGCGGATCGCGGGCGCTCACCAGCGCTCGGGCGGCGCCCATCCGGGCCCCGGCAGCGAGGGCCGACGCTGCGGTCGCCCCCGAGCCGAGCACCCCGATGACGGCCACGGCGCTCGCGCCGTGATCGGCGAGAGCGGCCGCGATGCCGTGCACATCGTGGTTCTCGGCCCTCCAGGAGCCGTCGGGCCTGCGCAGCAGGGTGTTGGAGACCTCCAGGGCATCCGAGATCGCATCATGCGCCGAGGCGAGGGCGAAGGCCTCCGGCTTGCCGGGCATCGTCACGCTGAGACCCTCGAGCTCGCGCGCCTGCGCAGAGCCGAGGAAGTCCGCCAGAGCGCCCGCAGGGACCTCGATGCGCCCGTAGTGCGCATCCTCGATCCCCAGCGCCCGATAGGCGGCTGAGTGGAGGACCGGCGAGAGCGAATGGCCGATCGGGGAGCCGATCACCGCGAAGCGCCGCATGGCCGGGCTCAGCCGCCCGCCGCATCCCGCTCGCGCGCCCACTGCTGCCACTGGGCGACGTTCTGCTGGTGCTCCGCGAAGGTCGTGGCGAACTTCGTCTCGCCGGTCTCGGTGTTCACCGTCACCCAGTACAGCCAGTCCCCCGCTGGCGGGTTCACGGCGGCGTCGAGGGTGGCGCCTCCCGGGTTCGAGATCGGACCGATCGGCAGGCCGGGGTGCAGGTACGTGTTGTACGGGCTGTCCGTGGCGCGCTGCTGCGGCGTGGTGGAGATGCTGTCGCTGCCGGAGAAGTAGGCGACGGTGGAGTCGAGCTGCAGCGCCATCGGGCGCCCGCCGGCCTCGCCGATGCCGTCCAGACGGTTCTCCAGGGTGCGCACCACACGGCCGTAGTCGTCGGGGGTGCGCGCCTCCTTCTCGGCGATGGAGGCGAGGGTGAGGATGCGGTGGCGATCCTCGGGGGCGACGCCGCGGGCGTCGAGCTCGGACTCCATGCGCTCCCACATCATCGTCAGCACATCGCCCGCGGTGGCGTCCTCCGGGATGTCGTACCGGCCGGGCCACAGGTAGCCCTCGGGGGTCCCCGCGGGATTCTCCGGCAGCCCGTAGTCGGTGTAGTGGGCGGCCGCCTCCTCGAAGTCGGCCACGGGGATGCCGGTGGCCTCGGAGACGCGTGCGAAGATCTGCTTGTTCGTCAGACCTTCGGGGACGGTGACGCGCTGCCCCGCCACGTTCGCGGGATCCAGCAGCGCGTCGAGCGCGGCGGCCGAGGACATCTGCTTCTGCAGGCTGTAGGCGCCGGGCTGGATGGTGCTGGCCTCCGGCGAGGCGGTGAAGACCTGGATGAACGGGGCGGCCGACTGGATGACTCCCGCATCGACCAGGGTCGAGGCGATATCGGAGCCGGTGTCGCCGTCCTTGACCTCGATCACCACCTCCTCGCCCGTGCCGGAGCCCTCGTAGTCCTGGGGCGCCTCCTCGGCGACGTTCACGTTGTTCGAGACCCAGTGGTAGGCGTAGAAGCCGCCCGCCGCGAGCGCGAGCACGACTGCAGCGACCAGCAGCAGGGGCAGAAGGTGCAGGGGCGAGCGGCGCGCGGGGGCCTCGTGCGCACCGATCGGGAGCAGCGGATCTGCGCTCTCCTCTGCGAGGAGATCCTGCGGGGAGAGGAAGTCGTCCTCGGTGTAGGCATGCGCGGCTCCCTTGGCGTGCGCGGGGGCGCCTGCGCTCGCATCCTCGCCGAACAGGTCGACTTCAGGCTCCTCGAGCGGATGCTCGAACGCGGAGTCGAGGCGGCGCCGGCGCCCGCGAGCGGGCTCGGCGGAGCGGGGGGCGTCGTCCCAGGGAAGCGGGTTCACATCGTCGTGGTCGCTCATCGGCCGGTCTCCTGTGGGTCGGGGGTCGGCAGCGGGGGCTCGAGCAGCTCTCCGGGAGGAGAGCCGGCCGCGCGCTGCATGTCGAGTGCCTGCTGGAGGATCATGACGGCGGCGACCTGGTCGACCACCGCGCGGTGCTTGCGGCCCTTGCGGCCCGAGCTGTGGAGCGCCTGATGCGCGCTCACGGTCGTGAGGCGCTCATCGATGAAGCGGATCTCGGCGGCGTGCTCGGCGGTGCGCAGAGCCGCTGCGAGCTCGTCGGCGAAGTCGCGCGCCTTCGCCGCTGCTGCGCCCTCCGCACCGCTCAGCGAGCGCGGCAGGCCGACGACGACTCCCCGCGCCCCGGTATCCAGGGCGTGGGAGACGACGCCTGCGACAGCGCTCTGGCGGTCGAGCGTCTCCACGGGCGTCGCGATGAGGCCGTCCCGGTCGCTGCGCGCGAGGCCGACGCGGGCATCGCCCACGTCGATGCCGAGGAGCACCCCGCGGGGCGCCGACGGCGCGCTCGCGGGGCGCTCGGCATCAGCGGCGCCCGTCATCAGGCGGCGCCGATCTGCGCGGCGACCGCATCGAGCGCCTCGGCCGAGCGCGCGGGCTCGCCGCCTCCGCCCTGGGCGAGGTCGTCCTTGCCGCCGCCGCGGCCGCCCATCGCCTCGGCGCCTGCCTTCAGGAGGGCGCCGGCCTTGAGACCGGCCTCGCGCGCTGCGGCGTTCGTCGCGGTGACGAGCGCGGCGCGGCCGGAATCGGAGCCGATGACCGCGACGACCGCAGGCGAGTCCTCGCCGAGGCGCGAGCGCAGGTCCAGGGCGAGCGTGCGCAGGTCGCCCGCCGCCACGCCCTCGCCCGCGTCGTGCAGGAGCACGCGCACGGAGCCGATGGTGCGGGTGGACTCGACGAGCCGCCCCGCCTCCGCCTGCAGCTGGGCGCCGCGCAGCGCAGCGAGCTGCTTCTCCATGTCGCGCACGCGCTGGGTGAGGGAGCGGACGCGATCGGGGAGGTCGTCGGCGCCGACGTTCATCAGCTCGGTGAGCTGCGAGACGAGCGCGCGCTCCTTCGCCTGGTGCTTGTAGGCGTTCAGACCCACGAGCGCGTCCACGCGGCGCACTCCGGATCCGATGGAGGACTCGCCGAGCAGCTGCACGGTGCCGAGCGCACCGGTGCTCGCGACATGGGTGCCGCCGCAGAGCTCCCGCGACCAGTCGCCGCCGATGGAGACGACGCGCACGACGTTGCCGTACTTCTCGCCGAACAGCGCCTGCGCGCCGAGCGCGCGCGCCTCGTCGATCGTCATCTGCTGATCGGTGACCTCGAGCTCCTGCTGGAGCAGGGTGTTCACCCGGCCCTCGATCTGCTCGAGGGTCGACTTCGGCACCGACTGGCCGAAGCGGAAGTCGAAGCGCATGCGGCCGGGCGAGTTCTCCGAGCCCGCCTGGGTGGCGCTGCCGCCGAGCTCCTCGCGCAGGGCCTCGTGGACCATGTGCGTGGCCGTATGCGCCCGCGCGATCGCGCCGCGCCGCTCGGTGTCGATCGCGGCGACCGCGCTCGCCCCGGGGGCGACGTCGCCGTCGACGAGCCGCCCGCGGTGCACGATGAGGCCCTTCACGGGGGTCTGGACGTCATCCACCTCGATGATGCCGCCGCCGGCCAGGGAGATGCGCCCCTGATCGGCGAGCTGGCCGCCCATCTCCGCGTAGAACGGCGTAGCCGCCAGGACGATCTCGACGTCGGCGGGCGCCGTCGCGGAGTCCACGAGCGCACCGTCCACCAGCACGGATTCGACCGTCGTGGCGATCGTGCTCTCGGTGTAGCCGAGGAACGGCACGGCGCCGCCGCGCTCGCCCAGCAGCCGGTTGAACAGCGCGGTGTCGGTGTGGCCGGCCTTCTTCGAGGCGGCATCGGCGCGGGCGCGCTCGCGCTGCTCCTGCATCGCGGCGCGGAAGCCGACCTCGTCGACCGCGAGCCCGACCTCCTGCGCCATCTCGAGCGTGAGGTCGATGGGGAAGCCGTAGGTGTCGTGGAGGCGGAACGCATCCGCCCCGGAGACCGCCCGGCCCCCGCCCGCGCGCACGTCGCCTGCGAGCTGGTCGAAGATCGAGGTGCCCGTCTCGAGGGTGCGGCGGAACGCCTCCTCCTCGCCGTAGATGATGCCGCTGATGCGCTCGAAGTCGGTGCGCACCACCGGGTAGGACTCCCCCATCGCCTCGGCGCACACGGGCAGCAGCTCGGGCATCGCGCTCTGCGTGCAGCCCAGCAGGCGCACCGAGCGGACGGCGCGGCGGATCAGGCGGCGCAGCACATACCCTCGGCCCTCGTTGCCGGGGCGCACGCCGTCCGAGACGAGCATGAGGGCGCTGCGCACATGATCGGCGATGACGCGCATGCGGACGTCGTCCTCCGCGTCGGCGCCGTACTCGCGGCCCGTGAGGGCCTGGGTGCGCTCGATGACGGGGAAGACCTCGTCGATCTCGTACATGTTCTGCTTGCCCTGCAGGAGGTAGGCCAGGCGCTCCACGCCGAGCCCCGTGTCGATCGCCTTCTGGTCGAGCTCGCCCAGCAGCGGGTAGTCCTTGCCGGAGCCCTCGCCGCGCAGGAACTCGTCGAACACCAGGTTCCAGATCTCGATGTAGCGATCCTCCGCGGCCGCATCCTCGGGCCACACCCGGTGGGTGCCGGCGGTCGCGTCGGGACCGTACTCGGGGCCGCGATCGTAGAACCACTCGCAGCACGGTCCCGCCGGGCCGGGCTGGCCGGTGGACCAGAAGATCTCCTCGCGCGGAAGGCGCACGATGCGGTCCTCGGAGAGCCCGACGCTCTCGCGCAGCGTCCGGTAGGAGACCTCGTCCTCTTCCCAGACGGTCGCCCAGAGGCGGTCCTTCTCCAGGCCGTAGCCGCCGTCCTCGAGCGAGGAGGTCAGCAGCTCCCAGGCGTAGGCGATCGCGCCTTCCTTGAAGTAGTCGCCGAAGGAGAAGTTCCCGGCCATCTGGAAGAACGTGCCGTGGCGCGTGGTGCGGCCGACGTTCTCGATGTCGTTGGTGCGGATGCACTTCTGCACGCTCGCAGCGCGCGGCCAGGGAGCCCGCTCGGTTCCCACGATGTAGGGGATGAACGGGACCATCCCCGCGACCGTGAACAGGATCGAGGGGTCGGAGGAGACCAGCGAGTCGCTCGGCACGATCTCGTGCTCCTTCGCGGCGAAGAAGTCGAGATAGCGGCGACGGACCTCGGATGTGCGCATGAGGTGATGGTCCTTCCTGGGCCGCGCGGGCGCGCGGGATGTGCGAGGAGAATGGAAAAGCCCCGGTCAGGGTACCTGGAGGCACCTGCCGGGGCGAGTCCGGCGCGGCCCGAGGGCCGCGCCGCACAGTTCCGCTGAGGCGGGATCAGCGAGCGTAGAACTCCACGACCATCTGCACGTCGCAGGTCACGGGGACCTCGGCGCGCTTCGGGCGGGCGACCAGCTTCGACTTGAGCTCGGACAGCTCGACCTGCAGGTACGAGGGAACAGTGGCGAGCACGTCGCTGTTCGCGCCCTCGGCTGCGAGCTGGTAGGTCTCCTGGGCCTGCGCCTTGGGCTTGATCTGGATGGTCTGGCCGACCTTCACGCGGAAGGAGGGGCGGTCCACCAGCTTGCCGTCGACGAGCACGTGGCGATGGACCACGGCCTGACGCGCCTGGAGGGTGGTGCGGGCGAAGCCGGAGCGCAGCACGAGGGCGTCCAGACGCATCTCGAGCAGCTCGACCATGGACTCGCCGGTCAGACCGGCCTCCTTGCGGGCGTCCAGGTAGGCGCGGTGCATCTGCTTCTCGCGCAGGCCGTACTGGGCGCGCAGACGCTGCTTCTCGCGCAGTCGCACCGCATAGTCGGACTCGGTCCGACGACGGGCGCGGCCGTGCTCGCCCGGGGGGTACGGGCGCTTCTCGAAGTACTTGACGGACTTCGGGGTGAGCGGGAGCCCGAGGGCTCGGGAAAGGCGCGCCTGACGGCGCGCACGGGTGACGTTGGTCACGAGGAGTACCTCTTATCGCATGGTGTGAATCCAGTAAGGCAGCCGCGGATTCAATCAGTGATCCTATCGGCGCCGGAGGGAGCGCTCAACCGAGTCGCCGCACGTCACGTCCGTGTGTCGTGTGCGGTCCATCACGCATCCTGTCCCGACTGCCCTGCGGGCCCGGCGCCCGGACCGCGCACGATTCTCCGCAGGGTGGGCAGCCGGCGCGCGATCTCGGCCTCGGCGCCGCGTCCCGTCGGCTCGTAGTACGCGGCCTCGCGGAGGTCATCCGGGAGGTACTGCTGAGCCGCGACCCCGTGCGGGGCATCGTGCGCGTAGACGTAGGAGACGCCGTGCCCCAGCGACTTCGCACCCCCGTAGTGGGCATCGCGCAGATGGGCCGGCACTGCCCCTCCCCTGCCGGCGCGGACGTCGGCGATGGCTGCATCCAAGGCCCTGTAGGAGCGGTTCGACTTCGGGGCGGTCGCGATGTGCACGACGGCCTGCGCGAGAGGGATCCTTCCCTCCGGCATCCCGAGCATCTGGACGGCCTGCATCGCGGCCACGGCGACCTGGAGCGCCTGCGGGTCGGCCATGCCGACCTCCTCGCTCGCAGCGATCACCACGCGGCGCGCGATGAAGCGAGGATCCTCCCCCGCCTCGATCATGCGGGCGAGGTAGTGCAGCGCGGCATCGGGATCGCTGCCTCGCATCGACTTGATGAACGCGCTCGTCACGTCGTAGTGCTGGTCTCCCGCGCGGTCGTAGCGCAGTGCAGCGCGATCGACCGCCTGGGCGAGGATCGCCGCATCGACCGTGCGCGAGCGCGTCATCAGCGCGGCCCCGGCGGCGGCCTCCAGGGACGTCAGGATCTTGCGCGCATCCCCGCCGCCGAGCCGCAGCAGCGCGGAGCGCGCCTCGTCGGTGAGCTCCACCGCCCCGCCGAGCCCCCGCTCCTCGGCCAGGGCGCGGTCGACCAGGACGTTCAGGTCCTCCTCGCTGAGCGACTCGAGGGTGAGCACGATCGAGCGGGAGAGCAGCGGGGAGATGACGGAGAAGAAGGGGTTCTCCGTGGTCGCCGCGATGAGGGTGACCCAGCGGTTCTCGACGCTCGGCAGGAGCGCATCCTGCTGGGATTTGGAGAAGCGGTGCACCTCGTCGACGAACAGGACCGTCTCGCGGCCGGTGGTGCGCAGCCGGCTGCGGGCCTGGTCGATGACCTCGCGGAGGTCCTTCACCCCGGCGAGGACCGCGCTGATCTCGACGAACTCGCGATCCCCCGACTGCGCGACCACGTAGGCGAGGGTTGTCTTGCCGGTGCCGGGCGGTCCCCACAGGATCACGGAGCTCGGAGCTGTCCGGTCGTCGTCGGCGGCGACGAGTCGCCGCAGCGGGCTGCCGGGATCGAGCACCTTCGACTGCCCGACGATCTCGTCGAGGGAGCGCGGGCGCATCCGGACCGCCAGCGGGGCTCTGTGATCGCGATTGCGATCCGAGAGCGTCCGCGGCGCCGGGGCGTCGCCTGCCAGGGAGAAGAGGTCCTCGTCCATGCCGGCAAGCCTAGGGCCGGGGTCCGACGATCCTGGACCGCGCTGTACAGCGCCCGCGATGACCTGATCTGCTGGACCCCGCACGCAGCTCATCCTCATCGCCCTCAGGCCGGCGCAGCGCCGACCAGCCGACCCGAAGGAGCACCTCATGCTCGCAGCAGTGGTCCACGGTCCTGCAGATCTCCGCGTGGAGGAGATCCCCGAGCCCCGGTGCGCACCGGACGGCGTGATCGTGCAGATGGCGTTCGGAGGCATCTGCGGCTCCGACATCGCCTACTGGCGCTCCGGGATCTCAGGCACCGCCGAGCTGCGCGAGCCGCTCGTCCTCGGGCACGAGGTCTCGGGCACGGTGGCCGAGATCGGACCGGAGGCGGCCGAGGGGCTCGCCGCGCGAGGCATGGAGGTCGGCACCGCCGTGACCGTGCATCCGGCCACGCTCGTCGGCGCGCATGAGGTCCCCGCCTCCACCTCCGCGCGCGCGAACCTGTGGCCCGAGGTGCGCTACTTCGGATCGGCCGCATTCCTCCCCCACGAGCAGGGCGGATTCTCCTCCCACCGCGCGGTGCGGGCAGATCAGCTGCGGGCCGTGCCCGCCGGGGTGAGCCTCCAGGAGGCGGCACTGGCGGAGCCCTTCGGGGTGGCGCTGCACGCCGTGCAGCGCGCCGGGGATCTGCACGGAGCGCGGGTGCTGATCAACGGCGCAGGGCCCATCGGCGCGCTCGCGGTCGTGGCGGCGCACCGAGCGGGGGCTGCGCAGGTGATCGCCGCGGACCTCTCGAGCGCGGCGCTCGACATCGCCGCGCGGCTGGGGGCCGACGAGGTCGTGGACATCTCGGCCGGGCAGGCGCTCCCGCAGGACGTCGACGGGGCCATCGAGGCATCCGGCTCCCCGCGGGCGCTCGGCGGGGTGATCGCAGCGGTGCGCCGCGGCGGCGTGCTGGTGCAGGTGGGAAACCTCCCGACCGGAGAGGTCTCCGCGTCGCTCGGGGGGATCGTCACCCGGGAGATCGATTACCGCGGCTCATACCGCTTCGTCGATGAGATCACCGACGCACTCGCAGCGATGGCAGAGGGCGTGGACCTCACGCCCCTGATCACGCACACGTTCCCGCTGGCTGACGCCGAGGAGGCCTTCGCCGTGGCCGCGGATCGCGCCACCGGGTCCTCCAAGGTCCTCCTGGCTCTGGGCTGAGCGGGCCCCGCCTGCCTCAGGCGCGGCGGAGGCCCCGCGCGATCCGACCCGGCCAGGAGGGGCCCTCGTAGATCAGCCCGGTGTATCCCTGCACCAGGTCCGCGCCGTCGCGCAGCCGCTCGGCGACATCGGAGGCGGTGCGCACGCCGCCGCAGCTGATGACGAGCATGCGGTCCGGCAGAGCCTCGCGCAGCACGGCCAGCATCTCGCGGGACCTGCCTGCGAGGACGGGCCCGGACAGGCCTCCCGCTCCGATCCGCTCGATCAGGTCCCGGCCGCTGCGCAGGGACGCGGGGCGGGAGATCGTGGTGTTGGCGGCGATCACCCCGGCGAGGCCGAGCTCGGCGGCGAGGGCCGCGACCGCGCGCACGTCGTCATCGTGCAGGTCCGGCGCGATCTTCACGAGGACCGGGACAGCACGGCCCAGGCGCTGCTCGCTCGCGCGGGCCTCAGCGAGGACCGCTGAGAGGATCGGCTCGAGGGCCGCGGCGCTCTGGAGATCGCGCAGCCCCGGGGTGTTGGGGCTCGAGACGTTGATGGCGAGATAGCTTGCGTAGGGGGCGAGCAGTCGAGCACTGCGCGCGTAGTCCTCGGCGGCGCAATCGAGCGGGGTGCTCTTCGTCTTGCCGATGTTCACGCCGATCACGGCGCGCTGCCCGCGCTCGGTCGCGCGCACTCGTGCGAGGCGCTGCGCGGCGGCCTCGGCGCCGTGGTTGTTGAAGCCCATCCGATTGATCAGCGCGCGATCCTCGACGAGGCGGAAGGAGCGCGGCTTCGGGTTGCCGGGCTGGGCCTGCGCGGTGATCGTGCCGACCTCCACGTGCCCGAAGCCGAGATCCAGCAGGGCGAGCGGGGCGAGCGCGTGCTTGTCAAATCCCGCTCCGAGGCCGAACGGGCTCGACATCGGCCCCAGCAGGCGCTGCGCCCGCGAGGAGGCTGAGGTGCGGGTCGCCGTCGCCGCAGCCGTCGGCGCCGGGGTGCGGAAGGCGGAGCGCAGGAGCGCGGGACCGCCGGGCAGGGCGGCGGCCGTGCGCAGGGCGAGCACGGTCAGCTCATGGGCGCGCTCGGGATCCAGGCGCCGCAGCACATGGTCGAACAGGAGCGAATAGGGCGAGAAGGAGGTGGCCACGGCGCAAATCTACGCGGCCGCGCCTGGGGGCGCGCCCGCGCGCCGCCGCTGCCGGGACAGGTAGAGGATCGCCACCACCGGAAGGATCAGGGGCACGTAGCCGTAGCCCGCCCCGAAGTCGGACCACACGGTCGAGTCCGGGAAGAGCCCGGGGGCGAGGTGCGTGAGCGACCCCACCGCCACGATGCCCGCGAGCTCCGCGCAGCACAGGAGGAGCGCTGTGCGGGACGCGCCCCCGCCCCGCACGAGCAGGATGGTCACTGCGAGATAGGTGATCGCCGCGAGCAGGGAGAGCGAGTACGGCAGCGGAGCCTCGGCGAACTTCGTCGTCAGCTCGTAGCTCGCGCGACCCGTCGCAGCCAGGGCGAGAATGCCGTACAGCACGATCAGCACTGCGGCGAAACCGCGCGAGCGGCCGCGACCGGAGGGCGCTGGAGTGCGCGAGAGGCGGGGCGCCGGGCGGGGCGTGCGGGCGCTGCTCATGCGAATCCTCCCGGCCAGATCTGCGGCAGCCGCATCTGCAGCACGATCTGCGTGAGCGCGACGGCGAGGATGCCGACGCTCCCCCATCGGCTGCGCTCGTTGACGCCCACCCAGATCGCGCCGAGCGGCAGCGCGAGCCCGGTGGCGAGATACCCGTAGAGCGTGATCCGGTCCGGGGCGTCGCCGCCGCGCAGATCCTGCATAGCCAGGGCGAGAGCCTCGCCGCCCCACACGAGCATCACCAGCGCGGCCGCGCCGAGCAGCACGAAGTCCGCGGCGAACTCCCTCGCCACGTAGTACACCGAGAGCGCCGCGGTCAGCCCGCAGGCCGCGTACAGGGCGATCGCCCACACCGACATCGCCGTGCACCTCCCGTGCGCCCGAACGGGCATGCGCGCTTCCAGCCGCAGGACTGCGGCACCCCCATACGATAAGGGGATGCCAGAGATCACTGTGAACCCCCAGTCCCTCGCCGATGCCGACGCCGATGTCCTCGTGCTGCCCGTCCTGACCGGGAAGGACGACGCCCCCGCGGTCGTCCTCGGCAGCGACGCCCTCAGCGCCCTCACGGCCGCCCTCGGCGTGACCGGCGCCCTCGACGAGATCGTCCGCGTGCCCTCGCCGGAGGGCTTCGCCGCCGGCTCCGTCCTGCTGACGGGTCTCGGCGTCGCCGCGCTCGAGGACGCCGGAGAGGTCGCGCTGCGCCGCGCGTTCGGCGCCGCCGCCCGCACGCTCGCGGGCGTCCCCTCGGCCGCCATCGCCCTCCCCGGCGGAACCGCGGCTCAGATCGCAGCCGCGCTCGAGGGCGCGGCGCTCGGGGCCTATGCCTTCACCGCCCACAAGTCCCCCTCGTCGAAGGCGAAGCCCGCTCTGGGCTCCGTCGTGCTCGTCGGCGCAGACGGCGAGGACTCCTCGGCCGCGGCGGCCGAGCGCGCCCGCGTCCTCGCCGAGATCGTCGGCATCACCCGCGACCTCGTGAACACCCCGCCGAACCTCCTGTTCCCGGCCGCGTTCGCGCAGCGCGCCCAGGAGCTCGCCGCGGATCTGCCCCTGACCGTCACCGTCCTGGACGAGAAGGAGCTCGCCGAGGGCGGGTACGGCGGAATCGTCGGCGTGGGCCAGGGGTCTGCCCGCCCGCCGCGGCTGGTGCGCGTGGAGTACGCCCCGACGGGCGCCGCTCAGCACGTGGCCCTCGTCGGCAAGGGAATCACCTTCGACACCGGCGGCATCTCGCTGAAACCGCCGGCCGGGATGGACGAGATGACCTCCGACATGGCCGGCGCCGCCACCGTCCTCGCGGCGACGCTGGGCGCCGCGCGCCTCGGCCTGCCCGTGCGCGTGACCGCCTTCCTCGCGCTCGCGGAGAACATGCCCGGAGGCGGGGCGCAGCGCCCCGGCGACGTCGTCACCATGCGCAACGGCACGACCGTCGAGGTCCTCAACACCGACGCCGAGGGCCGCATGGTCATGGCCGACGCCCTCGTGGACGCGGCCGCGCTCGAGCCCGATCTCGTGCTCGACGTCGCGACGCTCACCGGCGCCGCCATCGTCGCCCTGGGCAAGCGCACCGCAGCCGTGATGGGCACCGAGGACGCCCGCGCGGCCGTGCTCGAGGCAGCGGCGACGGCGGGCGAGCCCTTCTGGCCGCTGCCCTTCCCCGAGGAGCTGCGCAAGGACCTCAACGGCCAGGTCGCAGACCTGCGCAACATCGGCGACCGCTGGGGCGGCGCCCTGACCGCCGGCATCTTCCTGGCGGAGTTCGTGGGCGAGGCGCAGTGGGGGCACCTGGACATCGCCGGCCCCTCGTTCTCCTCCGCCCCCGAGGGGTACACGGGCAAGGGCGCGACCGGCATGAGCGTGCGCACCCTGCTGGCGCTGCTCGAGGCGCGGGCCGGCGACGGGGCCGCCTGAGCGCTCCGGTGACGGAGGCTCCGTCTCCGTTACCGGTGGGCTCCCGCCGCCTGCCCTCACCACGCAGTCGCGTGGCCTAGCATGGGGGCATTCGGCGCGGCCGCCCCGGGCAGCGTCGCAATCGACTACTCGAGGGAGCTCACCGGTGACGGATTCACCCCAGGACCAGTACGACGTCGTCATCCTCGGCGGCGGCAGCGGCGGCTATGCAGCAGCGCTGCGAGGATCGCAGCTGGGGCTGAAGATCGCCCTCGTCGAGAAGGACAAGGTCGGCGGCACCTGCCTCCACCGCGGCTGCGTGCCCACCAAGGCCCTCCTCCACGTCGGCGAGGTCGCCGACGCCCCCCACGAGGGCTCCGCGATGGGCGTGAACCTCACCCTGGACAGCATCGACCACGCGAAGGTGCTGGACTTCAAGGACAAGATCATCAGCCGCCTCTACAAGGGCCTCCAGGGCCTGGTGAAGGGCTCCGGCGTCGACTACGTCGAGGGCTTCGGCCGGCTGACCGCGAAGGACACCGTCACGGTGGAGACCGCTGAGGGCACCCGCGAGCTCAAGGGCAAGAACATCGTCCTCGCCTCCGGCTCCTTCTCGAAGTCGCTCCCGGGTCTCGAGCTGGGCGGCCGGATCATCGACTCCGAGGCCGCCCTCCAGCTGCCCGAGGCGCCGAAGAACCCGATCATCCTGGGCGGCGGCGTCATCGGCGTCGAGTTCGCCTCGGTGTGGAAGTCGCTCGGCGCCGAGTCCGTCACGATCATCGAGGGCCTGCCCCACCTGGTCGCCAACGAGGACGAGGCCATCTCGAAGACGCTCGAGCGCGCCTTCAAGAAGCGCGGCATCGCCTACTCCCTCGGCATCTTCTTCGAGAAGGCCGAGCAGACCGAGAACGGCGTGAAGGTCACCCTCGCCGACGGCAAGACCTTCGAGGGCGACTACCTCCTGGTCGCCGTGGGCCGCGGCCCGAACACCAAGGACCTCGGCTACGAGGAGCAGGGCATCGAGATGGACCGCGGCTTCGTGCTCGCGGACAAGAACACCCTGAAGACCAACGTCGAGGGCATCTGGGCCGTCGGCGACATCGTGCCCGGACTGCAGCTCGCCCACCGCGGCTTCCAGCAGGGCATCTTCGTGGCGGAGTCGATCGCCGGGCAGTCCCCCGCCCCGATCGTCGAGAGCGGCATCCCGCGCGTCACCTACTGCGAGCCGCAGATCGGCTCCGTCGGGCTCACCGAGAAGCAGGCCAAGGAGCAGCTGGGCGAGGACAAGGTCTCGGTCTACGAGTACAACCTCGGCGGCAACGGCAAGTCCCAGATCCTCGGCACCACCGGCTTCGTGAAGCTCGTGCGCGAGGTCGACGGCCCGATCATCGGCGTCCACTTCGTCGGCACGAACATGTCCGAGCAGATCGGCGAGGCTCAGCTCATCGTCAACTGGGAGGCCTACCCGGAGGACGTCGCCAGCCTGATCCACGCCCACCCCACCCAGAACGAGGCGATGGGCGAGGCGGCTCTCGCCCTCGCCGGCAAGCCCCTGCACTCGCACGCCTGATCCGCGCCCCACCAGGAGAAGAACATGTCTGAATCCGTGAAGATGCCGGCCCTCGGCGAGTCCGTCACCGAGGGCACCGTGACCCGCTGGCTCAAGTCGGTCGGCGATACCGTCGAGGTCGACGAGCCCCTGCTCGAGGTCTCCACCGACAAGGTCGACACCGAGATCCCCTCGCCCGTCGCGGGCACCATCGAGAAAATCCTGGTCCAGGAGGACGAGGATGCCGAGGTCGGCGCAGAGCTCGTCATCATCGGCGACGGCTCCGGCTCCGGCTCCGGCTCGGATGATGCCGCCGAGGGATCGGGCGAGACCGAGGCCCAGCAGGACGAGCCCGCTTCCGAGGGCGAGGACCTCGCCTCGGATCCCACCACTGCGCCCTCCACCGAGGCCGAGCCCGGCCAGGAGGAGGCGCAGGGCGGGGACACCGATCCCGCGCCGAGCGCTGAGGGCTCCGGCGCCTCGAGCGGCGGCCAGGGCCAGGAGGTCACCATGCCGGCCCTCGGCGAGTCCGTCACCGAGGGCACCGTCACCCGCTGGCTGAAGGCCGTGGGCGATTCCGTGGAGGCCGACGAGCCCCTGCTCGAGGTCTCCACCGACAAGGTCGACACCGAGATCCCCTCGCCGTTCGCGGGCACCCTGCTCGAGATCAAGGTCGAGGAGGACTCCGACGCCGAGGTCGGCTCCGTGCTGGCCATCATCGGCGACGCCTCCGCGCAGTCCTCCTCCGCCCCGGCGAGCGAGGTTCCCGCGAAGGAGGAGCCGAAGGCTGAGGAGAAGAAGGCCGAGGAGAAGCCCGCTGAGCAGTCCGCTCCTCAGGGCGAGACCCCGCGCGAGTCTGAGGAGAAGGCATCGGCGAAGGCCGAGGCGAAGACCTCGGGCTCGACCTCCCCCGCCCCGAAGGCCTCGGACTCCGTCTCCGGTGCCGAGGCCAGCGGCTACGTGACCCCGCTGGTGCGGAAGATGGCGGCCGACGCCGGCATCGACCTCTCCTCCGTCTCGGGCACCGGCCTCGGCGGTCGCATCCGCAAGCAGGACGTCTCCGCCGCGATCGAGGCGAAGAAGTCCGAGACCTCCGCTCCTGCTGCAGCTCCTGCGGCGCAGGCAGCGCCCGGCGGCGCGGCCCAGTCGGCGCCGAAGGTCGAGGTCTCCTCGCTGCGCGGCACCGAGGAGAAGATGTCGCGCCTGCGCAAGATCGTCGCGAGCCGCATGGTCGAGTCCCTCCAGACCCAGGCCCAGCTCACCACCGCGGTGGAGGTCGACATGACCCGCATCGCGAAGCTGCGCGGCCGTGCGAAGGACTCCTTCGCGCAGCGCGAGGGCGCCAAGCTCACCTTCCTGCCGTTCATCATCCAGGCGGCGGTCGAGGCGCTGAAGACGTACCCGAAGCTGAACGCGGAGATCGCGGGCGACGTCATCAAGTACCACGGCTCGGAGAACATCGGCATGGCCGCGGACACCGAGCGCGGGCTCGTCGTGCCCGTGATCAAGAACGCCGGCGACCTCAACCTCGCAGGCATCGCCCGTCAGGTCGGCGAGCTCGGCGGCAAGGCGAAGAGCAACAAGCTCACCCCGGACGACCTCCAGGGCGCGACCTTCACGATCACGAACACCGGCTCCGGCGGTGCCCTGTTCGACACCCCGATCGTGCCGAACCCGCAGGTCGGCATCCTCGGGTGCGGCACCATCGTCAAGCGCCCCGCGGTGATCACCACGGAGCAGGGCGACGAGGTCATCGCGATCCGCTCGATGATGTACCTCTTCCTCTCCTACGACCACCGCCTGGTGGACGGCGGCGACGCAGCACGCTTCCTGACCTTCATGAAGCAGCGCCTGGAGAATGGGGCGTTCGAGGCCGATCTCGGTCTCTGATCCCCGCGCGGAGCGATCCGCGACAGGACCTGCGGCGGGCCCGGCACTTCGGTGCCGGGCCCGCCGTTCTGCGTGGGGCCGGCCCGCTCGCGGTCGGGCCGCTCCCTGCGGCTCCTGCCTCCCCGCCCGCACGGTCTCCCCCGCCGTGTCCGCCCGGCTCGGGCCTCGTCAGGGGGCGCTGGAGGAATCCGACACCGGCTCTGCCTCGAGGATCAGCCACCGTCCCTCCAGCGCCTGCAGGCGGAAGCGGATCTGCGTCTCCTCCGCAGGGAGCGCGGTCACGGTCCCGTCCTCGAACCGGGCCTGGCCCGGGGCGACATCGAGCACTGCGAGGACCTCGGCGGTGCCCGACTGCGCATCCAGGGAGGTGAGCTCGGCCGAGACGACGCGGGGCTCGGGAGCGGTGATCGCCGCGTCCTCGAAGAGCGCGCGGCGCCGGGCATCGGCGAGATCCGCGGGCGCGCCGGGCACGTTCGGAGAGGCGCTCGACCGGGAGGTGAGGTAGGCGTGGCGCTGCGCGACGAGCTCCTGCAGTCCATCGCGAGGATCGGGGAGGGCCGACGCGGCGGCGGTGCTCTGGTCGACCCCGTCGGCGCCGCCGTCGGCGTCTCCGGAAGCGACGCCGGAAGCGCCTCCTGGAGCGATGGCGGGCGGGGGCCCCGGCGCGCTGGACACTGGAGAGGCGGCCGCGTCCTTCGCCGCCGCGCCGCCGCCCCCGTCCAGGAGCAGGATGGCTCCCGCGCCCACGAGGAGCGCCGCGGCCGCCGCGGCAGCCGCTGCTCCTGCCCTCGGGAGCACTGCTGACCATCCGCGCCGCCCCCTGCCCGCGGCGCCGCCCGGAACCCATCCTGTGGCGCCGGCCGGATCCCGCCGCCGCCGCGAGGGGAACGGCGCCCGCCCCTCGTCATACCCCTCCACGGCGGTCACCGCCAGCGGCCGCAGCAGCGTCGGCCGCGAGTCGACGAAGCCCTGATGGGCGAGCTCGCGCGCAGGGAGCAGCGGCGCGCGCAGCGCAGAGCCGGAGTCGCCGGTGCCCCCGAAGGGGCCGTTGATCCGCCGTCGCAGGGTGCGGCCCTGGTCCTCCAGCACGGCGTCGATCCAGCGCTGATCCCGCAGGCGCTCATCCGCCTCCGGACTGCGGTGCAGGCCGGAGAGATCCAGCACCATGACCCGTCCGTCACCGCGCAGGGCGAGCCCCTCGTGGGAGGTCAGTCCGAGCACCCATCCCCGATCGTGCAGAGCGTCCAGCAGGAGATCGAGGTCCTCCCGCGCTCCCGCCCGTGCTTCGCGCTCGGGAGCGGCAGGCGGGTGCCCCGCCGCCTCGGCGCGGTGGGTCCCGGGACTGCGCCGCAGCGGTGCCGCCCCTTCGAGCTCCAGCTCTCCCGGGGCGGCGGCGAGAACGCGCGGGGCCGCGCGCACCCCGGCCATCGAGAGATCCAGCAGCAGGTCTCCGATCTCGTCGAGGTGATCGCGGGCCGCACCGTGCAGTCCCCGCACCCGGCAGATCAGCGACCGGCCGCGTCGCAGCAGGGTGGTCTCCAGCTCGCCGTCGCGCTGGATGACAGCGATGAGGCGGTCGGCGTGCTCCGAGGGCTCGGCCTGCACGGGGACGCCCCAGCCGCGCGAAGCGGCGGGGTCTGCGGGGTGTGCGCTCTGCATGGCGGAAGTCTGCACCGGCTGACGGCGGCCCTTCTCGGCCATCCACAATCCCCAGGTCAGGGCGCGCCCGACGGTGCCTCGGTGTCGCCGCCCGCGAGCTCACGGCAGTACCCTGGTGGGGTGCTCGATGTGATCCGACTCGGTTTCAGCGATCCTCTTCCCGCCGGCGACCGCCACGAGGAGTTCGGCCTGCCCCCAGGGCCGGTCGAGTTCAACGCCGCCTGGGACGTCCAGCGCGCCGTGCACGCCGATGTCGTCGCCGGCACTCGCCCGCCGACCCTGATCCTCCTGGAGCACCAGGCGGTCTACACGGCCGGCAAGCTCACGGCCGACCACGAGCGGCCGCGCGACGGCGCCCCGGTGGTGGACATCGATCGGGGCGGGAAGATCACCTGGCACGGCCCCCAGCAGCTCGTGGGCTACCCGATCGTCACCCTCCCTGCCCCGATCGACGTGGTCGGGTTCGTCCGGGCCCTCGAGCAGGCGCTGATCTCGGTGGCCGCCGGATTCGGCGTCGCCACCGAGCCCGTGGAGGGCCGCAGCGGCGTGTGGGTCCGGGGCACCGGGCCCCTCTCCCCTGACCGCAAGCTCGCCGCGATCGGTCTGCGCGTCTCCAAGCGCACCACCATGCACGGATTCGCGCTGAACTGCGCGAACGATCTCTCCTGGGCCCAGAACGTGGTGCCCTGCGGCATCTCGGACGCCGGCGTGACCAGCCTCAGCGAGCAGGTCGGCCGACGCATCCCCGTCGCCGAGGTCATCGACCCGGTCGAGGCGGCCATGGCGCAGCTGGTGTCCGAGCGCACGTCGCCCCGCTCACGCTGATCCCCTGCACGCCCCGGGGCCCGACTAGAGTGGTCGGGACCAGCAACCGAGGAGGAATGCGTGACGATCGCTCCCGAGGGACGCCGTCTGCTCAGGGTCGAGGCGAGGAATGCCGAGACCCCCATCGAGCGCAAGCCCGAGTGGATCAAGACCCGCGCCGTGATGGGCCCCGAGTACTCCGCGATGAAGAAGCGGGTGCACGGCCGCGGCCTGCACACGGTCTGCGAGGAAGCGGGCTGCCCGAACATCTTCGAGTGCTGGGAGGATCGCGAGGCGACCTTCCTGATCGGCGGCGACACCTGCACCCGCCGCTGCGACTTCTGCGACATCGCGACGGGCCGCCCGATGGCACTGGACCCGATGGAGCCCTTCAAGGTGGCCCAGTCCGTCAAGGAGATGGGACTGCGCTACTCCACCGTCACCGGTGTGGCGCGCGATGATCTCCCCGACGGCGCCGCCGGCCAGTTCGCCGAGACCTGCCGTCGCATCCACGAGATGAACCCGGGCACCGGCGTCGAGCTGCTCATCGATGACATCAAAGGCAACGCCTCCGCCCTGCAGCAGGTCTTCGACGCGCAGCCCGAGGTCTTCGGGCACAACCTCGAGACCGTGCCGCGCATCTTCAAGCAGATCCGCCCCGCGTTCCGCTACGAGCGCAGCCTCGAGGTCATCCAGATGGCCAAGGACGCCGGGATGATCACGAAGTCGAACCTCATCCTCGGGATGGGAGAGACGACCGTCGAGATCGTGGACTCCCTGCAGCGACTGCGCGATGCGGGCTGCGACATCATCACGATCACGCAGTACCTGCGTCCCTCGAAGCTGCATCACCCGATCGACCGGTGGATCAAGCCCCAGGAGTTCCTGGAGCTGTCCCACCTCGCCGAGGAGATGGGCTACGTCGGCGTCATGGCCGGCCCCATGGTCCGCTCCTCCTATCGGGCGGGCCGCCTCTGGGCCCAGGCCATGAAGAAGCTCGGCCGCACCATCCCGGAGAACCTCCGCCATCTCGACCAGAACACCCCTGCCCGCCAGGAGGCCGCCAGCGTCGTCGCGCGCATGGCCGCCCCTGCCGCGAGCTGAGAGCACGAGAAGAGACTGACCCATGGCACGCAACGACGCCACGGCCGCCCGCGCGGCTCGCCCGCAGAACGCCTCGACGACCGGGCGCGGCGCGCGCCCTGCCGCCGCCGCAGCCCCGGAGAAGAAGCCCGGCCGGATCAAGCAGTTCGGCGAGGTCTTCCGCATGACGCAGGAGGCGGACCGCACGACCCTCCCGTACATGCTCCTGGGCCTCTTCGGCGCCATCGTGGTGGGCGTGCTGCTGAGCTGGCTGGTGTTCCGCAGCCCGTGGTACGGGGTCTTCCTCGGTCTCGCAGTCGGACTGCTGATCGCGATGTTCATCCTCGCCCGCAAGGCCGAGCTCGCGGCCTTCACCCGCATCAAGGATCAGCCGGGAGCCCCGCTCGCCGCCATGCAGTCGATCCGTCGCGGGTGGGACGTCTACGAGGAGCCCGTGCAGATGGACCCCCGCTCGCAGAAGATGATCTTCCGCGCCTCGGGCCGCGGCGGCGTGGCCCTGGTGGCTGAGGACGGCTCCGGCACCTCCATGCGCCTGCTCGACAAGGAGTCCAAGCGCGTGGCCCGCGTGCTGCACGGCGAGCCCGTTCCCGTGCACCGCATCATCGTCGGCGAGGGCGAGGGCCAGGTGCCCCTGCACAAGCTCCCCACCTACATGCAGCGCATGCAGAAGGCCCTCACGCGCGATGAGTCCGCGGCGGTCACCAAGCGCCTGTCGGCGCTGACCCCCTCGATCCGCAGCGCAGTGCCCCAGGGCATCGACCCCTCCCGCACGCGGGTGAGCAAGCGCTCGATGATGCGCTGAGTCGCACGGCTCCCCATCCGAGCGATGAGGAGAAGGCGGCAGCGCAGCGAAGGGCGGCGGCCGGGTGGATCCCCGGCCGCCGCCCTTCGCCCGTTCCGCGCCTCAAGCCCCGCCGCGCAGCTGCACGAAGAAGCCGCGGATCTTCTGCTGCAGGTCGGCGATGCGGCGCTGGGTCCACCATTCCTGCTCGGCGGGATCGGAGACCTCCGAGATCGAGGGCAGTCGCCGCACGTTCTTCGAGCACGAGAAGTCCCGGCACAGCGAGGTGCCGATGGTGCTCCCGCTGCGACCGGCTGCTCCTGTGCGCTTCGCGCTGACGAAGGCGACGTTGTCGAGCTCGGTGATGTCCTGGCACCAGGAGCACATCATCTTGCGCCGACCGGCGGGCGCCGGTGCGGCGCGCAGGATGGCCCCGAGGAGCTCCCCGGATTCCGGATCCTCGAAGACCACGTAGGACTCCTGCGGCCGCTTCGCGTCGGTCCAGCCCAGGTAGATCTCCCTCTCCCAGGCGACGGCGGAGAGATCCGGCAGGCTCGCCTGGGCCATCTCGTGCTTGGACCCGTTCAGCAGGCTCCCGCGGATCTCCTGCTCGTTCAGTGCGCGCATCGCGACCTCCGTTATCGTTCCGTGACATTCGTTACCTGATCGTGATCTTCCGCCCCTGCCCGCCTCGGGGCCCCGCGGGCCGGGAGGGCGGCGCGGTGTGCCGCGGAGCGCCGCGGCGCGTCCCGACTGCCCGGGCCGGACCCCGTCAGGGCTCAGGCGCGCACGACCGCCGTGCCGGCGACCACGTCATGCAGAGGCTGCAAGTCGCGGTTCCAGATGACTCCGGGCAGGACGAGCAGCAGGAGCGCTGTGCGCACGAGCGCGCGCAGGATCATCGGGGAGCGGCCCTGCACCGGAGTGACGCGCACCCGCAGCAGGAGCTGACCGATCGTCGTGCCGAACAGGCTGATCAGCACCACATTCTGCGCCGCCAGCAGCAGCAGCGAGGCGAGCGAGGAGTAGTCGAACAGGGCCCAGCTCAGCAGGAGGCAGATCGCCCAGTCCACCAGGAGGGACAGCACGCGCCGGCCGAACGGGGCGACGGAACCGGATCCCTCCGCGGGCAGGCCCAGCCGAGAGCCCTTGCAGTATCCCTCCTCCACCGGAGGTCCGTCCAGCCATGCACCCAGGTCGTCGCGATCGATCACCCGTCCAGGGTAGTCGGGCGCCGCGCCGGGGTCGCCCATCCCTCAGCCTCGAGGACCCGCGCCGCTGGCCGGACGCGCATCCAGGGCCCTCCCGGGGCGTCTGCACGATCTGCCCGCTCCGCCTGCCTAGACTTCGAGCATCGGGGCCGGCCCGCTGCGGTCCCGCGGCGGAGACTCTCCGCGCCCCGCTCGGCGGGGCCCATCAGAAGGTTCGTGAAGACGCGCGCGACCGCGCGCGGATGGAGGACATGTGTTCAGCAAGCCCAGTGAGATCGTCACGTACATCGAGGAAGAGGACATCGAGTTCGTCGACATCCGCTTCTGCGATCTTCCCGGCGTGATGCAGCACTTCAACGTGCCGGCCTCGACCTTCACCGAAGAGGCCATGGCCACCGGCCAGATGTTCGACGGATCCTCGATCCGCGGCTTCCAGGCCATCCACGAGTCCGACATGAAGCTCGTCCCGGATCTGGACACCGCGTACATCGATCCGTTCCGCGAGCACAAGACGCTCATCCTGAACTTCTCGATCGTGGACCCGTTCACCGACGAGCCCTACTCGCGCGATCCCCGCACGGTGGCCACCAAGGCCGAGGAGTACCTGAAGTCGACCGGCATCGCCGACACCGCCTTCTTCGCCGCCGAGGCCGAGTTCTACATCTTCGACGACATCCGCTACCGCACGGACATCAACGGCTCGTTCTTCTCCATCGACTCCGACGAGGCCGCGTGGAACACGGACCGCGACGAGTCCGAGTTCGGCGGCAACCAGGGCTACAAGACCCGCGTCAAGGCCGGCTACTTCCCCGTCTCCCCCAACGATCAGATGGCCGATCTGCGCGACGAGATGGTCATGAAGCTCGCCGAGGTCGGTCTCGACATCGAGCGCGCCCATCACGAGGTCGGCACCGCGGGCCAGCAGGAGATCAACTACCGCTTCGACACCCTGCGCAAGGCCGCCGACGACGTCATGAAGTTCAAGTACGTCATCAAGAACGTCGCGTGGGAGGCCGGCAAGACGGCGACCTTCATGCCGAAGCCCCTCTTCGGCGACAACGGCTCGGGCATGCACACCCACCAGTCGCTCTGGAAGGACGGCGAGCCCCTCTTCTACGACGAGCGCGGCTACGGCGGCCTCTCGGACATCGCCCGCTGGTACATCGGCGGCCTCATCGAGCACGCGCCCTCGCTGGTCGCGTTCACGAACCCGACGATCAACTCGTACAAGCGACTCGTGCCCGGCTTCGAGGCGCCCGTGAACATGG
Source organism: Brachybacterium equifaecis (assembly GCF_023509525.1). Lineage (GTDB taxonomy): Bacteria > Actinomycetota > Actinomycetes > Actinomycetales > Dermabacteraceae > Brachybacterium > Brachybacterium equifaecis. The sequence continues at coordinate 15,172 of NZ_JAKNCJ010000008.1, read as the reverse complement.
TGTACTCGGCGCGCAACCGCTCCGCCGCGATCCGCATCCCTGTCACCGGCACCTCCCCGAAGGCCAAGCGCCTCGAGTTCCGCGCCCCTGACCCGTCGGCGAACCCGTACCTCTCCTTCGCCGCGCAGCTGATGGCCGGCATCGACGGCATCCGCAACCGCATCGAGCCGCCCGAGCCCGTGGACAAGGACCTCTACGAGCTTCCCCCGGAGGAGCACGCCCAGATCAAGCAGCTGCCCGACTCCCTCGGCGCGGCCCTGGACGCGCTCGAGGCCGATCACGACTACCTCACCGAGGGCGACGTGTTCCCCGAGGACCTGATCTCGACCTGGATCGAGTACAAGCGGAAGAACGAGATCGATCCCTTCCGCTTCCGCCCGCACCCCTACGAGTTCGAGCTCTACTACGACATCTGAGCCCGCCCGGCTCCAGAGAGGAGAAGCGCCCGCGGGCGAGGATGGACATCCTCCCCCGCGGGCGCTTCCGCGTTCAGGAAGGCTCGCTCAGCCCAGCGCGTCCAGCCCGCCCTTGGCCTTCAGCAGGCTGAGCATGAGCGCCTTCGGGTCGCGGGCCTCGGGCAGGGCGCTGCCGTCGGACTGGAACGCCCAGACCTTCTTCAGCGAGCAGAAGGCCGTCCACTCCTCCTCCCCCGTCTTCAGCGGCACTACGCGGTATCCGCCGGCCTCGGGCAGGTGGATGATGAACGCGCCGGTCAGCTCGGGCATGTCGCGCACGCTGCCGTCGTCGTCCAGGAGGCCCTCGGCGTTGACGACGGCGACGCCCTGCAGCGCGTATTCGCCGCGCACCTGCTTGGAGGTCTTGATGTCCCCCGAGAGCAGCGAGCCGCCGATCCGCACGATCGCATCGGTCGTCCCCGCATAGCCGACGGTGTGGTTGACGACGGTCTGCTCGATCTCGACGAGCTCCGGCTGGAAGTCCTCGAGGAAGCTGCCGTAGCCCTCGATCCGCACCTCGGCGCGTGCGATCAGCGCGTCGAGATCCCTCTCCTGGGCGAAGGCGCTCTGCTCGGTGCGCATCTGCTCGATCCGCGCGGAGATCTCATCGCGGGCCGGGCGGGCGCCGCTGCGGCCCCAGTCCTCGCAGATCGCGTGCACGAGCGTGCCGAACTCGGAGGCGATCGCGGTGTGCTCGGCGGCGGCTGCGGCGATCTTCTTCTGCGTCGCCCACTTCTCCCGCGTCACCCGCGAGATCTCTGCTCCCGCGCGGCCCGGGTTGCGGTCCAGCCACGCGTACATGTCGAGGGCCCGCTTCGAGGCCATGGTCGCGTACCAGCCCTGGAGATGATCCTTCGCGCGCATCCCGGCGACTGTGGTGATCGAGGGGTAGACGAGCGGGCCGTCGGGCTCCAGGCGGTACATGCGTCCGCGGTCGGTCTGCGCGCTCAGGCTGGGTGTGGTCATGGCTCCTCGTCGGGTCGGGTGCCGGTCCAGGCTACGCAGGCGGATCGGCGCTCCCGGGGAGGCGGCGGTGTGAGATCGCCGCGCGCCCGCCTCAGATGCCCTGCTCGAAGATGGCCTCCTCGGCGAGGGTGCGCGCATGGCGGGTGATCCTCAGGTACCGCTCCTCGAGATCGCGCGCGACCGCGTCCTCGCCGTCGACGAGGTGCGCGACGGCCCGCAGGTCGATCCGGTCCACCGGCAGCACGTCGCCCTCGCGCCCCTTCCAGAGGAACAGGGCGCGGCGCACCTTCCAGGCGAGGAGCCAGGCCGCGCCGAGATCCTCGGCTGTGCGCGGGGTGATCAGCTCCGCGTCTCGAGCAGCGGCGAGCACGTCGAGCGTGCCGGTGGTGCGCAGAGCGGGCACCCCATGCGCGTGCTCGAGGACGAGGAGCTGGGCGACCCACTCCACATCCGTCATCCCCCCGCGACCCAGCTTGAGGTGGCGGGCGGGATCGGCGCCGCGCGGCAGCCGCTCGGACTCGATGCGCGCCTTCATCCGCGAGATCTCTCGACGGGCGGAGGCGGGCAGACCGCTCGCCGGATACCGGTGGCGATCCATCTCCCCTGCCAGTCGCGCCCCGAGCTCCTCAGAGGCCACGAGCACGCGGGCCCGGACGAGCGCCTGCCGCTCCCAGGTCAGCGCGTCGCGCCGGTAGTAGTCGCTCCAGGCGTCGATCGAGCGGGCGAGGACGCCGCTGCGCCCTTCGGGCCGCAGATCCGCATTGACCTTCATGTCCGCCCCGGCAGAGGGGGCGTTGAGGATCTTCTGCAGGTGCGCGGCTACGGCCACGGCGATCTCCCCCGCCGCTTCCCCCGCGCCGCGGTCGGCATAGACGAACTGGACGTCCGCGTCGGAGGCGTAGCCCATCTCCCGGGCCCCGAAGCTGCCGAGCGCGAGCAGCGCGACCTCCACCCCGAGGGACCGCGCCGGGTCGGAGAGGCGCTCGCGCAGCTCCCGGCGACCGGGCAGCGCAGGCTCCGCATCCTCCTGCGCGACGGGCGCGATGGGCGCGACCTCCTGCCCGATCGCCCCGCGCTCCAGAGCGACGGAGTGGTACGCCACCAGCAGTCCGGCCTCGAGCACGGCCTCGGCGAGATCGGTCAGGCCGCGCGCCGCCTGTGCGGGATCGATGAGTCCGACGAGGTGCGCCATCGCAATGCGCACGAGCTCGCGGCGGCGTGCTCGCCGCAGGAGATCCTGGGCGTGCTCCGTGCTGTCGACTCGCCGGATCACCGCGAGGAACTCCGCGTGCAGCGCACCGCGGCCCAGCGGCCGCAGCTCTTCGTCACGCCCCAGCCAGCGCACGGCCTCCGGGATCTGCTCGAGCTGCTCGCCGACGAAGCGTGAGCTCGAGAGCACGCGCGTGAGCCGGCGCGCGGCCGCCCCGCTGTCGCGCAGCAGGGCGAGGTACCAGTGGGAGGAGCCCAGCGCGTCGGAGAGCCGTCGGAAGGCGAGCAGGCCGTAGTCGGGATCGATGCCGTCGGCGAACCATTCGATGAGCGCGGGCAGGAGCTGGCGCTGGATCGCTGCGCGCCGCGAGATCCCCTCGGTCAGCGCGGTGATGTGATCCATCGCGCGCTTGGGATCGCGGTAGCCGATCGCGGCGAGCCGGCTCATCGCGTCCTCGGTGCTCAGCCGCACCTGGCCGTCGGTGAGGTTCGAGGCGGTGACCAGGAGCGGCCGGTAGAAGATGTCCTCGTGCAGCTGGCGCACGCGCCGCCGCGTGCGCTCGTACAGCGTCATGAACTCCTCGGGGCTCGTCCCGATGCTCCGCGCGAGACGGCGCAGCTCCGCCTCGGAGGTGGGCAGCACCTGGGTGCGCCGCATGCGGTGGAGCTGGAGGCGGTGCTCGATGGTGCGCAGGAGCCGGTATGCGGAGTCGAGCTCGGTGACATGGTCGCGGGAGATGTACCCGCCCTCGCCCAGGGCGTGCAGCGCCGGAAGGGTGCCGCGCAGGTGGAGGGACTCGTCGGTGCGGCCGTGCACCATCTGCAGCAGCTGCACGGTGAACTCCACGTCCCGCAGCCCGCCCGGTCCGAGCTTGATGTTGCGGTCGGCCTGGTCCCGCGGGATGTGCGCGATCACCCGGCGCCGCATGGCCCGCGTGCCCTCGACGAAGCCCTCGCGCGTGGAGGCCTGCCAGACCCACGGCTCCACCAGCTCCTCGAACTGCCGGCCCAGTTCGGCATCCCCCGCGACGGCGCGCGCCTTCAGCAGCGCCTGGAACTCCCAGCTCTCCGCCCAGCGGGTGTAGTACCGGCGGTAGGAGTCCAGCGAGCGCACGAGCTCGCCGTCCTTCCCCTCGGGGCGCAGGTTCGCATCGACCTGCCACAGCGATCCCTCGGCGGTGCGGTCCGCGCACACGCGCGCGAGCTCGCGGCACAGGGCGGAGCCGATCCGCGTGAGCTCCTCCTCGTCCACGTCCTCCTCGGCTGCAGCGGCGACGTAGACGACGTCGACGTCCGAGATGTAGTTGAGCTCCCGCGCGCCGGTCTTGCCCATCGCGATCACCGCGAGGCGCACCTTCTCCTGCCCCTCGACGCTCGCCCGCGCCGTGGCGAGCGCGGCCTCGAGCGCGGCGCCCGCGAGCTCTGCGATCGCCGCGGAGACCTCGGGCTGGACGCGCGTGGGATCCTCCGCGCTGACGTCGGCCAGCGCGATCTCCACGAGCCGCTCGTGGTAGGCGATGCGCAGTCCGTCGCGCGCTTCCCGCCCCTCGAGCCGGCCGACGGGGACCGCATCCGCCGGATCGGCGCCGACGGCGCGCAGCATCCGCTCGCGCACCGCACCGGCGGGCGGAGCGAGCGCATCGTCCGTCGCATGCAGCGCGCGATGCGCCTCGGGGTGCCGCGTGAGGAAGTCGCCGAGCGCCACGGAGGTGCCCAGCAGGCGCACGAGGCGGTCGCCTGGGGTGCCGGGCTCGCCGATGCCCGACAGCAGCGCGCCGAGCTCGGAGTCGCGACCTGCGGCGCGGAACGACTCGGCCAGGCGCAGCAGGCCGAGCACCGCCTCATCGCCGTCGGGGGCGGCGCCGAGCACCTCGGCCGCCCCTGGGCCGAGGCCCTGGAGCGCAGGATCGGCGAGGAATCGCTGCACTCGGGAGGTCTGCCCGAATCCGAGCCGGGCGAGGACGCCAGTGGTCGCCGGCGGCTCCGACGGCGAAGCGGTGGGATGCGGTGCCATCGGTGCCTCAGATCAGGTGGAAGGTGGTGGAGAGCTCCTGCGGGGTCACCTGCTCGCGGTAGCGCTGCCACTCCTGGTGCTTGTTCCGCAGGAAGTACTCGAACACCTGCTCCCCGAGCACCGAGGCCATCAGCTCGGAGCCCTCGAACACCTCGAGCGCGCGGTAGAGGTCGCTCGGCAGCGGCTCGATGCCCATGGCGCGCCGCTCGCGCTCGGTGAGCTCCCAGACGGTGTCCTCGGCGCCCTCGGGCAGCTCGTACTCCCCCTCGATTCCCGCCATCCCCGCCGACAGCAGCGCGGCGAAGGCGAGGTAGGGGTTGCACGCGGAATCGGCGCCGCGGAACTCGATGCGGGAGCTCGTGCCCTTAGTGGGCTTGTGGAACGGCACGCGGACCAGGGCCGAGCGGTTGTTGTGGCCCCAGGTCACGTAGCTCGGGGCCTCCTGCGCGCCCCACAGCCGCTTGTAGGAGTTCACGAACTGGTTGGTCAGCGCGCAGTACTCGGGCGCGTGCCGCAGCAGACCCGCGATGAACTGGCGGGCGAGGCGGGAGAGCCCGTACTCGGCGCCCGGCTCGTGGAACGCGTTCTTCCCGCCCTGGAAGAGCGAGAGATGCGTGTGCATCCCGGATCCGGGATGCTCGATCATCGGCTTCGGCATGAACGTGGCCGACTGCCCCATCGTGAGCGCGACCTCCTTCACCACCGTGCGGAACGTGAGGATGTTGTCCGCCGCGGTGAGCGCATCGGTGTAGCGCAGGTCGATCTCGTTCTGACCGGGCCCGTTCTCGTGATGCGAGTACTCGACCTGGATGTTCATCTGCTCGAGGTACTGGATGGCCGTGCGGCGGAAGTCCTTGCCCGCGCCCTTGTGGACGTGGTCGAAGTAGCCGGCGGAGTCGATCGGGACCAGCGGCTCCCCCGACTGATAGGGCTCGCGGAAGAGGTAGAACTCGATCTCGGGGTGGAGGTACAGCTCCAGACCCTTCGCCTCGGCGCGGGCGAGGGCGTCCTTGAGCACGCGGCGGGGATCCGAGGCGGCGGGTTCTCCGTCGGGCGTGAGCACGTCGCACATCATGCGGGCGGTGCCCTCGGTCTCTCCCCGCCAGGGCAGCAGCTGGAACGTCGCCGGATCCGGGCGCAGGAGCATGTCGGACTCGTAGGCGCGCGTGAGGCCCTCGATGGTGGAGCCGTCGAAGCCGATCCCCTCGTCGAAGGCGCTCTCGAGATCCTCGGGCGAGATCGCGATCGACTTCAGCGTCCCGACGACATCGCAGAACCACAGGCGCACGAAGCGCACGTTCCGCTCGGCGACGGTGCGCAGCACTGCATCATGTTGGCGTTCCATGCGCCCAGTCTGCCGCATCGAGCCGACGTTCCAGGATGCGCGGCGGCCCGCCCCGCGCAGTGCGCAGGACGGGCCGTGGAGGAGCGGTGCTCAGCCCTGGGGTGCGAGCATGTACCACTGGCCGTCGCCGGCCTTGGTGAACACTCCGAGCGAATCGCCGTTCGCGGTGACGTCGATCGTGCCGTTCGCCGCAGGCTTCGCCTCGAGCAGATCGGTGGTGAACACGCCCGCGATCTCCGGCGTGAACTGGTCCATGATGCCGTCCGACTCGAGCGCCGAGGCGCAGACGGCCTGGGTGGCGCCGCTGACCGGCTCGTTCGTCGTGGGATCCATCATGAAGCCGCAGGCGGCGTTCGCATCCTTGTTCGCGAGCGCGTTCACGAAATCGATGTAGCGCTGCTCGGCAGTGGCGAGGTCCGCCTCGGTGACCTCGGCAGGGGCTGCCGCTTCGGTCGTCTCCGCCTCGGTGGTGGCGGCCTCAGTGGTCGCGGCCTCCGTGGTCGCAGCCTCGCTCGAGGCGGCGGCCGATGCGGTCGCGGCCTCGGAGGACGGCGCGGCGTCGGTGCCGGAGCCGCCGCAGCCGGCGAGCGCGAGCGTGAGGGCGAGGCCGGAAGCGGCCAGGGCCGCTGTGCGGCCGAGAGTGCGGGGACGAGCGTTCATCGCTGGGCCTTTCATCAGGACTGCACGGGGCACGGCGCTGCGGAGAGCGACATGCCGGACACTGCCGACGCTACACCACTGCTGTGCGCCGCCCGGGCCCCATTACGCTGGGCGCACTGCCATCCTCATCGACCTCAAGGACTCTCCGTGAACACTCCGTCGCTCCGCACCGGCGCTTTCCCCGCGGTTCCTGCGGCCCATGAGACCGCAGACTCCCGGCCCGCGAAGGTGCGCATCCGCCACCTCCAGGAGGCCAAGGGCGCGCGCCGTCCGTTCGCGATGCTCACCGCGTACGACGCGATGACGGCGAAAGTGTTCGAGGAGGCGGGGATCGACGTCCTGCTGGTGGGCGATTCCGTCGGCACGACCGTCCTCGGCTACTCCTCGACCGTCCACACGACCCACCAGGACATGCTGACCTTCACCGGCGCGGTCGCCCGCTCCGTGCACCGGCCTCTCATCGTCGCCGATCTCGCGTTCGGGTCGTACCAGGTCTCGGTCGAGGAGACTGTGCGCCACGGCATCGAGCTGCTGCGCGCGGGCGCGGAGGCCGTGAAGCTCGAGGGCGGCGCCGTCTACGCCGACCGGGTGCGCGCTCTGGTGGACGCCGGCGTCCCGGTGATGGGCCACCTCGGCTTCACCCCGCAGTCCGTCAACGCGCTCTCCGGTCATCGCGTCCAGGGTCGCGATCACGCGGCGGCCGACCGCCTGGCCGAGGACGCGCAGGCCCTGCAGGACGCGGGAGCGTTCGCGATCGTGCTGGAGCTGGTCCCCGCCGCCCTGGCCGCCCGGATCACGGAGATCACCCACGTGCCCACGATCGGCATCGGCGCCGGACGCGACTGCGACGGGCAGGTGCTCGTCTGGGCGGACATGGCGGGCCTGTCGGGCTTCGAAGGGAAGTTCGTGCGCACCTTCGCCGATCTGCGGGGCGAGCTCGGCCGGGCGGCTGCGGACTACCGCGCGAGCGTGGAGGCCGGCATCTACCCCGGTCCGGAGCACTCCTTCGAGTGATCTCTCCTGCCGGATCGGACCGGTGATGCAGTGAGGCGCCCTTCCCGGCCGGGAAGGGCGCCTCTTCGCATCGGGAAGGCGCGGGGCCTCAGGCCTCCTCGTCCCAGTCCTCGTCCTCGCGGTCCCACGCCTCGTTGCGCTTCTCGGCGGTGGACAGCGCCTGCTGCGCCGCCTCGCGCGTCGGGTACGGGCCCATCAGCTCCATGCCCGAGGACTGCTTGCCCTCTTCGACCTGGCCGGTGTCCACGTTGTAGTAGAACTCGCTCATCGTCATCTCCTGCAGTGCTGGACGCGCGTCCCACCAGGGCGGTGAGACACTGAACAGCATGAGCGTAGATCAGCCCTTCCTGCGACCCGAGCGCCGCGCCGTGCTCACCCCCGGCGCGATCGGTCCCTCGCGCAGCGTGCCCGCGTCGATCCCTCGGCCGGAGTACGTGGGCAAGGACGTGGCGGTCTCGGACTCCGGTCCGCACGTCCAGAGCCCCGAGATCATCGCGCGGGTGCGCACCGCCTCCCGCATCGCCGCTCTCGCTCTCGAGGCCGCGGGCCGCGCAGCAGTTCCGGGAGCGACCACGGATGACATCGACGCGGTCGTCCACCAGGTGCTCATCGAGAACGGCGCCTACCCCTCGCCGCTCGGCTACTTGGGCTTCCCGAAGTCGTGCTGCACGAGCCTTAACGAGGTCATCTGCCACGGCATCCCCGACTCCACGGTCATGGAGGAGGGGGACATCCTCAACGTCGACGTCACCGCGCACCTCGACGGCGTGCACGGCGACACCAACGCGACGTTCCTGATCGGCGAGGTCGATCCGCGGGTCGCGGAGCTTGTGGAGCGCTCCCGGGAGGCGATGATGCGCGGGATCCGCGCCGGGAAGCCCGGGCGCGAAGTCAACGTGATCGGGCGCGTGATCGAGAAGTACGTGGGCCGCTTCGGCTACGAGTCCGTCCGCGACTACACCGGGCACGGCATCGCCGAGGGCTTCCACAACGGGCTGATCATCCCCCACTTCGACTCTGCCCCGCTCTATGCGGATGTCATCGAGCCGGGCATGACGTTCACCGTGGAGCCCATGGTGACCCTGGGCTCCCAGGAATGGGAGATGTGGGATGACGGCTGGACCGTCGTCACGAAGGACCGCTCCTTCACGGCGCAGTTCGAGCACACCCTCGTCGTCACCGAGGGCGGCTACGAGATCCTGACTCTCGTCTGACAGACTTGTGCCCGCCTCTCCGCCCGCTCGCGGCGGAGCATCCCTTCATCCGTCCCCCGAGCGCGGGGCGCCCACCCGAGGAGAGACCATGAGCAAGGACGCAAAGGAGCCGAAGGAGGCCTTCGGCATCGACATCGGCGGCAGCGGGATCAAGGGGGCGCCGGTGGACCTCGCGGCGGGAGAGCTCGCGACCGACCGCCTGCGCATCCCCACGCCCCAGCCCTCCACTCCCGACGCCGTCGCCGACACCGTCGCAGAGCTGATCAGCGCCTTCAGCGTCAGCTCCGACCTCCCGATCGGTGTGACCTTCCCCGCGATCATCCAGCACGGGGTCGCGAAGTCCGCGGCGAACGTCGACAAGTCCTGGATCGACACGGACGTCGCGAGCCTGCTGACCGAGCGCACCGGCCATGACGTCTTCGTCGTCAATGATGCGGATGCCGCCGGGATCGCCGAGATGGAGTTCGGCGCCGGGAAGGGGACCAAGGGCGTCGTGCTGATGACGACGCTCGGCACCGGCGTGGGCAGCGCGCTGTTCGTGGACGGGAAGCTCGTCCCGAACACGGAGCTCGGCCACATCCCCCGCGCAGGCGTCAGCTTCGAGGCCACCATCGCGGATTCCGCGCGCGATCGCGAGGGGCTCGACTGGGAGCAGTGGGCCGAGCGCCTGCAGGAGTACTACGCGCTGCTCGAGCTGCTCTTCTCCCCCGATCTGTTCATCGTGGGCGGCGGAGTCTCCAAGAAGCACAAGCACTTCCTGCCGCTGCTCGAGCTGAACGCCCCGATCATCCCCGCGCAGACGCGCAACGATGCCGGGATCATCGGCGCCGCCGCGCTCGCCCGTTCCGAGCGCAAGCGCGCGCGGAAGGCCGCCGCGAAGCAGAAGTGATGCGCCGAAGGCCGGCCCTCTCGGGCCGGCCTTCGCCGTGTGCGGACCAGCCGGCCTGTAAGCCGGGTTCTGTGATCGGCAGTCATCCATCTCGGATCGCCGTTGCCGACGACCTCCAGCGGCCTACCCGGGGGCTCGGTCCGACGACCTCGAGCGCCCCCTGTCTGGCCTTGCTCCCGGTGGGGTTTACCGTGCCGGTTCCGTCACCGGAACCGCGGTGGTCTCTTGCACCACCCTTTCACCCTTACCTCCCCTCGGCGCGAGGCCGAGCGGCGGCGGTCTGCTCTCTGTGGCACTGTCCCGCGGATCGCTCCGGGTGGGTGTTGCCCACCACCGTGTCGGAAGGAGCCCGGACTTTCCTCGGCCCCGGTGCTCGCGCACCGAGGACGCGACTGCCCGGCCGACTGGTCCGCCAGCGATCCTACCGCCCCCTGAGATGCCTGCGCCGCCTGCGATGAACGGAGCCCCCGCGTGCTGATCCTCCTGCCGCCCTCGGAGTCCAAGACCCGTCCGGATCCCTCCTGTGCAGCCGGGTTCGATCCGGAGCTGCTGTCCTTCCCGTCCTTGCACGCGGCGCGGGGGACGATGCTGCGCGCGGCGGGCGCGACAGCGCGGAGCGCCTCGGCCGCCGCGCGGCTCGGGGTCCCCGCCTCGGCGCCTGAGCTCGTCGCGCGGATGGCGCAGCTCGAGCACGAGCCTGCCGTGCCCGCCCTGGAGGTGTACTCGGGGGTGCTGTACGACCAGCTCGATTCCTCAGCCCTGCCGAGCCCGGATCGACGGGTGCTGATCCAGAGCGCGCTGCTCGGAGTGGTCGACGCGCAGCACGACCGCATCCCTGCGTACCGCCTCTCCGCCGATTCGCAGGTGCATCGCCTGGGGAAGGCGGGGGCCTGGTGGCGCCGGCGGCTCGATCCGATCGGCGCCGCCCTGCTCGCAGAGACTGCGGCCTCACCTACTCCCCTGGTGCTCGACTGCCGCTCCGGCGCCTACCGGGCGATGATGCCGCTGCGGTCGGGGTCCGGGGTGCGCGTGCTCGAGGTCTCGCCCGTCCAGGAGCGGGGCGGGGTGCGGAAGGTGATCTCCCACGATGCGAAGCGCTGCCGCGGCTGGGTGACGCGGGCGCTGCTGCAGGATCAGCGCCCGCTCCCGGACGCAGACGCCCTCCTCGGCCTCCTGCAGGAGGTCTTCGCGGGAGAGCTCGGCGTGGAGCTCGAGGGCGATCGCCTGGTCATGGTCGATCGCGCGGATTGACGGCGGGGCACCTCCTGGACACCGGGCGCTGGCCCGGGCCTTCGGCAGCGGTCGGCGAGGCCTCGACAGGGATCAGTCGACGCGCCCGCTCCACGGATCGGTCGGGATCTCGCTCGTCCTCACCTCGAGGTGCGGCAGGGCCGCCTCCAGGAGCTCCTTGGCGAGCGGCAGCCAGAGCGCTTCGCTCGCGCTGTGGGCCACGTCGATCAGCGCGGGCACGGCGCGGGCGTCGGCCCTGCTCTCGAGGTGCTCGAGCGCCGGGTGATGGCGCAGGTCAGAGGTGATGTAGACGTCGGCGCCGGATTCCGCGGCGAGGTCGAGGAAGGAGTCTCCGGCTCCGGGGCAGAGCGCGACCCGTCGGACCTTCCGCTCGGGATCCCCGGTGAAGCGGATGCCCTGGGCGGTGGCGGGCACGAGCGTCGAGATCCGCTCGGCGAGCTGGCGCACCGTCGTGGAGCGGCGCAGCATGCCGGTGGCGCCGAGACCGATGAGCCGGGAGCCGTGCCGGCTGTCCTCGCCCTCATCGCCGTCTGCGTCGCGACCGTCCGCGGGCCGCAGCGGCGCGACACTGCGCAGGCTGAGCGCGCTCACCCACGCCCCGACGGTGCCGAGGCTCGAGCGGTCCACGTTCGTGTGGCCGCACCACAGGGCGGTGCCCGCGCGCAGCAGACGGCCTACGACTGCTCCCTTGCCCGAGTCCTCCGGGAGGAAGCTCGCCCCCTTCATCAGCAGCGGGTGGTGGGTGATCAGGAGATCCGCGCCCGCCTCGACGGCCTCGTCGGCCACGGCGATCGTCGGATCCACGGCCAGCAGGATCTTCCGCACCGTCGCGCTGCGGTCCCCGAGCACGAGACCTGCGCGGTCCCAGTCCTCGGCCCAGTCCAGCGGGTATGCGCCCTCCAGGACCTCCAACACGTCGGCGAGCGTCGGCTCGGGGGCGTCCTTCCCGCGGGGACCGGCGCCCTCGCTGCGGGACTGCGTGCGGGAATCGGAGCCGGCGTCGGTGCCGCGGTGGCGGGGGCTCATGCCGCGCCCCCTGCGAGACCGAGCGTGCGCGCCTCGAGCAGAGCGGCCTGGTAGGCCTTCCACGACATCAGCACGCACTTGACGCGGTTCGGGAACTTCGCCGCTCCGACGAGCGCCACTCCATCCCCGATCACGTCCTCGTCGCCCGCCTCGCGGCCGCGAGCGTGCATCACCTGCTCCATGTGCGCGGCGGTCGCCGCCGCCTCCTCGACGCTGCGGCCGATGAGGAGATCGGCCATGATCGAGGCCGAGGCGCGGCTCATCGCGCATCCCGCCGCGTCATAGGAGATGTCCTCCACCCGCGGCTGCGTGCCGGCGGTGTCGAGGTGGAGGCGCAGGGTGATCTCATCGCCGCAGGTCGGGTTCACGTGGTGCACCTCTGCGGTGAACGGCTCGCGCAGCCCGGCGTGGAGCGGCCGCTTGTCGTGCTCGAACACGATGTCGGTGTAGAGGGACGTCAGGTCCACGGGATCTCTCTCAGTCGAAGCGGGCGAAGAATTCGAGGACGGTCTGCATGCCCGCGATCAGGGCGTCGACCTCCTCCTCGGTCGTGTACACGGAGAAGGTCGCCCGCGTGGTGCCGTGGACTCCGTAGCGGCGGTGCAGGGGCCAGGCGCAGTGGTGGCCGACCCGCACCTCGATGCCGCGGGAGTCCAGCACCTGGCCGACGTCGTGGGGGTGGCGCCCGGCGAGGTCGAAGGCGACGGCCCCGAAGCGGTCCGCCCCGGCCCCCGGGCCGATGATCCGCACTCCGGGCAGCTCCTGCAGGCCACCGATCGCGCGGGCGGTGAGCGCCTGCTCGTGGGCCTGGATGCGCTCCATGCCGAGGGCGTCGAGGTAGTCGCAGGCCGAAGCGAGACCCACGGCCTGGGAGACCATCGGCGTACCGGCCTCGAAACGCGCGGGCGGCTCCGCATAGGTCGATCCCTCCATGGTGACGACCTCGATCATCGAGCCGCCGGTGAGGAAGGGAGGCATCGCCGCGAGGAGCTCGTACCGGCCCCAGAGCACGCCGATGCCCGTCGGCCCGAGCATCTTGTGGCCGGAGAACGCGGCGAAGTCCACGCCGAGCTCCGCGACATCGAAGGGCATGTGGGGCACGGACTGGCAGGCGTCGAGAACGACCAGCGCGCCGACTGCGTGCGCCTTCTCGGTGAGCTCCCGGATCGGGTTGATGGTGCCGAGGACATTGGACTGGTGGCTGATCGCGAGCACCTTCGTGCGCGCGTTCAGGAGCGCGTCGAGTTCGCTGAGGTCCAGGTGGAAGTCCTCGCCGAGCGGGATCCACCGCAGCGTCGCCCCGGTGCGGCGGGCGAGCTCCTGCCAGGGCACGAGATTCGCGTGGTGCTCCATCTCGGTCACGAGGATCTCGTCGCCCGCCCCCACCCGCAGGGCGTCCGGGACCGCCTGATTGCCGCTGCCGAGGGAGTGCGCCACGAGGTTCAGCGCCTCGGTGGCGTTCTTCGTGAAGACGACCTCATCGGGGCTGGGCGCACCGATGAACGCGGCGATCCGCTCTCGGGCTCCCTCATAGGCGTCGGTCGCGGCCTCGGCGAGCCGGTGCGATCCGCGCTTGACCGCAGCATTGTCCCGCTCGAGGAAGGCGACCTCCGCCTCGATGACCTGCCGCGGTCGCTGCGCGGTGGCGCCGGAGTCGAGGTAGACCAGCGGCGTCCCCGGCTCCAGCTCGCGATCCAGGATCGGGAAGTCCCGACGGATCGCGGCGACGTCGAGCGGGGTGGACTGCGAAGTCATGCACGAGCCTCCTGAAGCGGGAGAGACGGGCCGCGAGTGGCCCGTGACCAGTATAGGAAGGGTCGCGCGGAGCGATCCGAGGTCGAAGCGGAGCGCATGGGGGTCGCAGGCGGGCGTGAGAAGGTGGCTGCGTGGAGAACATCATCCTGCTCACGTTCGGACTCGTCGCCCTGGTCACCCTCGGGGTGGCGGTGTCCGCCATGATCCGACGCAGCGCCGCCCAGCGAGAGGCCGGGCTCGACGCCGCGCCCCGCACCCCTGAGGACCGTGAGCGCGATCGCAGCACCGGGCTCATCTGGGCAGTCATCGGCCTGATCGTGATCGGCGGGCTGCTCGGCGCGTACTGGCTGATGGGCGCGACGCGCTGATCGCCCGCGCGGGCTGTGCGCGAGGATGCTCCGAGACATGGTGGAGGCAATGGAGTGTTGCGGGAACAGGCGACCACGGGTTGAGAGGCTGGTTTCCGCGTGGAATCTAAGCACTCGTGGGGATGCCGAGCCCGAGGGCGAGGTCGACGACCCTCTGATCGGCGCGTCGGCGGAACCAAAGAAACGACCTCGAACACGTCTCACTGACACCGAAGTCGACGTTATGCGAACAGCCCGCGCCGACGGTGTCAGCGTGAAGACGCTGGCACGCCGGTACGGAGTTCACCGGGGCACGGTGTGGGCGAAGACGCGGAGGCCGTGAGGAAAGATGAATCGACCGGCTGTTGATGTGGCTAGCGCTATCGCTTGACATGCGCGACGAGCCTCAATCTTGTGTCGTCGGCGAGGTCAATATCATTCATTGGGAGCGCATAGATGCCTACTCGCTTGTCGAGCTGTCGCACGCAACTGCGGGTGCTCCTTGACGATCTCTCGCTGCCGCTCGGCAGATAGCCCGACCTCGTGCAGCAGGTTCAATATCACCACCGCAGTGGTGACATCCACGATGGCGATCAACTCCTCGAAGGTGTGATTCGGTGTTCGTCCTTCGTGGGCCAGATCATTGCGTGCTCGCGTCGTCCGTCGCGCCCATCGGTCAATGTCTGGGACGAGCGTGGACATCGCTTCCTGGTCTGGCCGAGGGCGATGTCAAGGCGTCGAAGCAACATGGGGCTCGCCGGCGAGCAGTCGTGCGAATGCCTCGGTGGGCGTGAGATAGCCCAGTCGGCGGCGGGGTCGATTGTTGATCTCCTCGGCGATGGTGGTGAGGTAGGGCTGGTGATCGGGGATCACCGTGCCCTTGGGCAGGTACTCCCGGTAGAGTCGGTTCGTGTTCTCGTTGCTGGGCCTCTGCCAGGGCGAGTGGGGATCGGCGAAGTAGACCGGCATCGCCGTGGCCAGGGAGACCTTCGCGTGCTGGGCCATCTCGCTGCCCTGGTCCCACGCC
>NZ_JAKNCJ010000007.1 GCF_023509525.1 Brachybacterium equifaecis | reverse complement strand
CGAGCATCGCGGAGGAGATCAACAACCGGCCCCGCCGCCGACTCGGCTTCCTCTCACCGAAAGAAGCCTTCACCCGCCTCCTCGCCGGCGAACCCCATGTTGCTACGACGCCTTGACGCCACCGAGGCCGATGAACTCTCGACCCGCATAGCGTCGCGTCCAGATCCCCATCTCCAGGGCATCGAGGGCGAGATCAGTCCGCAGAGACTTCAACACCTGCCAGCCGACGACCCGGCGGGAGAACATGTCGACGACGATCGCGGCATACACCCAGCCCGAGAACGTGCGGCAGTAGGTGATGTCCGCGACCCACAGCTGGTCCGGCGCGGTCGCAGAGAAGTTCCGCTGCACCAGGTCAGGATGCGATTCCGGGCCACGGCCAGGGATCGTCGTCCGCGGGCCCTTCGCGCGAGTTACTCCGCGCAGGCCCTCGGCGCGCATCAGTCTCTCGACCGTGCACCTCGCGACAGGGATGCCCTCTCGATGGAGCTGAGCATGCACTCTCCTCGCGCCATACGCGCCGAAATTCTCCGCATGGACGCGTCGAATTTCGACAGCCAGACGTGCTTCGCGGACAGCTCGCTTCGACGGCTGCCGGGAGTTGAATGCGTAGTAGGTGCTCGGTGCGATCCGCGTTCCCGCGTCCGTCAGCGTTCTGCAGATCGGCTCGATACCGAACTCGTGCTTGTAGTGATCGATGAACTTCACGATCAGCGCTGTGGGCGGTCGAGCTCCGCCGCGAAAAAAGCCGAAGCCGACTTCAGGATCGCATTCGCCCGACGCAGTTCACGGTTCTCCTTCTCCAGCTCCAACAGGCGCTGGGACTCGCTGCTCGTCGTACCCGGGCGAAGACCGTCATCAATCTGGACTAGGCGGACCCGGGTTCGCAGAGTCTCCGGGTGGATCCCAAGGTGCTCGCCGACGCGCTTGAACGCCCCGGCCCTGGTCGCGGGGTCCTTCCGGGCCTCCACAGTCATCCTCGTTGCTCGCTCCCGAATCTCATCGGGGTACTCCCTCGGTGCTGCCATGTCTCTCATCCTCCCGTGGGATCAGAGCCTCCACCAAACCCGGGGCGATACACCTGTCCCGCTGGAGCGCGGCCGACCTGCGGGCACTGGCATACACGTTGAACAATCGCCCCGGGAAGCCTCTCGGGTAGAAGACGCCCACAGAGGTCTTCCACGAGCATCTAGAATCACTGGATCAAGCCGGTGTTGCATCGATCGATTGAACCCGCCCTGACGGGCGCGGGCGACCTCAGAGCCCACCTCCGGACTCCTGGAGATAGCAAGATATCGGCCACAGAGTCACAACATTCGCCTCGCGTCCTTACACGATCGATTCCAGGACCAAGCGCCCACTTGACCCCCTCCCGGCAACACGAACCCGGTTGCCCACACTCAAGCATCGCCGGCAGTGGGCTAAAGTGAGCTGCATGACCAGGACCATCCTCACACAACTAACGTTACTCATCGCTTTCATCGCAGGCGTTTTCTTGGCCGGTGACATACGGGAAGTCTTTTCATCCGCCGCCAACACAATCATCGTGATCGCGGCCCTCGTGTTGACAGTAGCTTCGGCTGTTTGCGAAATAGTAGGAACCGCCCAAGATCTCCCCCGGACATTTAAAGGGAGAAAGAGGGATGCAAAAATTCTCAAATACATGACTCGCCTCTTGAGCACAAACGAGCAATGTGTCATTTCTTCAAATGACTTGAGTTGGGTAAAGAATGAAGCCGAAATTGCCCTAATCAATAAAGCGCGAGATGGATCTCTACATCTCCTGATGCCCGCACCAAATAGCCTGAGCAAAACCCTCACATCCCAGGGCGCCGTCGCATATTATTACGGCACTGACGGAAATAGGTTTCGCAGCCGATTTACACTCATTAACCCGGGTCGGTCCGATGCGCGTGTCGCAATCGGGTACGGAACCAAAGACGCGCATCGCATCCAAATCATCCAAGCTAAAGACAATCCCGCCCTGCACCTCGTTGAGGACCTTTACGACTTCATTAAGCGGACTCAGAGTTAGGGTCTTCCTCATGCCGCAAAAGATTACGTTTTTCTCCCGGAAAACGCAGGAGGACCTGAATCGCGAGTGGGACAAGATTGCACCAATAAGGGACTCGCAAGTAGCCGCGGAGGCCGACCGTTCATTCAATGAGGTCCTCGAACCTTGGATCCTCAATCGCCTGAACTCCGCAAACACAGTACTTGATGCGGGCTGCGGTACCGGTCGGCTCACGAAGAGCCTTCGAAAGCTTGCAACTGCGGTAACCGGGATCGACCCAAGCGAGGAGAGTGTGAAGATCGCCCGACGGAACGACCCTACGGGCACCTATGAAGTTTCAACAATAGAGAACTGGGCGGCCTCCCGGCATGATCCTCGTTTTGACCTGGTTGTCGCGAATATGGTCCTTATGGATGCGCTTCACTTAGACGAGGTGTGTGCCTCGATAGCAACGCTCGCACGCGGGGGTCGTCTAGTAGCAACCATCACACACCCGGCGTTTTGGCCCATTTACTGGGACTACGCGAGCGCCGCCGAATTCAATTACTCGAAAGAACTAATAGTGCAGGCTCCATTCAAAACCAGCTCACTCGATTACTCAATGAACACAACCCACATCCATCGACCCCTTGAGACATATCTGGAGACATTCAGGAGCAGTGGACTTCGACTCACACGCCTCGACGAGCTTCGCGGGCCGGAGACAGTATCCACTTTCCCCTTCCCGCGATTCATCGGAATGGAGGCCGTGGTCGAGGCCCGATAACCACCCCGCTACCTAAATATATGTGCAACAGGTTTTTGAAAGAGCTCCGCGCTCCGCGTTACCTACCGAGCGTGCAAGCCCGGGGCACACCCCTCGAGATCCATTATTTTCTCCTAATCCACGGACCACCGCCAGAGCCAAGCTTTAGTTCGTAATGGCGTTGTCGACGCTGGCGCGGAGCCGTGAGCCCGGGGGTGGTCGCCGCGGGCAGAGTGGGGCCGGAGGTAGTTGTAGTGATGGGCCCGGTGCTGTCAAGGCGTCGAAGCAACATGGGCTTCGCGGCGCGGCGACGAGCGAATTCCTCTTTCGCTGAGAAATACCCGAGGCGGCGATGGGTCCGGTTGCTGATCACCTCCGCCATGCTCGTGACGTAGGGCTAGCTGTAGTCGGACATGACGTTGTCGACGCAGGTGCGGAGTGTGCGGCCGGGGGCTGGTCGCCGGCGGTGGTGCGGCGTCGATGGTACTTGTCGTGATGGATCCAGATCGTGATCGCCTCGCCGCGATGCAGCGCCGCCAACGATCCGGGCGAAGTCACTCGCACGGTGGGTCACGGACCGGGTCTCCTCCGGCGGAAGAATCGCTTCAACACCACCCATTGTGCCGGCCGGGAGCCGATCCATTCATCCCCTGATCGGCGACAACCACGCCATGACCAGCCACATCACCAGCGGGTCGGCCTCGAGCGGAGCTGAGCACCTGGCCACCCCAACTCATTCGGCCAGGCCCGGAGAAACCCAACTCGAGCCGTACCTCCGCCGGTATCCTCGTGAGGGTTGGCCTGCCTGGGCCATAGAGCGAGGGAGGACCAGCGTGGCTCAGCCGTGGGTGTCCGCAGACGACATCGCCGCCCACCTCGGGGTCACCAAAGACACCGTCTACACCTAGATCGCCGAGAAGGCCATGCCCGCCCACAAGGTCGGACGCCTCTGGAAGTTCAGAGCCAGCGAGATCGACGGCTGGGGGCGACGAGGCGGCGCTGCCGCCGACCCCGAACCCTCCCCGCCAGGGTGAACGCGTCGCTCACTTCGAGCCGCCGCTGACACTTGTCGGCGGCACCCCATATCCTGATCCACTGCCCGACACTGGAAGGAGGCACCAGATGAGCATCGCGTCTCAGGAACATGACCGATACGCCCTGTCCTTCACGAGCGGTGCCCTCCTGACTCGGGAGGCGGTGATCGCCGCGCCGCTCTTCCTGGAAGCTCGTGACTGGGGTCTGGTTCGAGACCAGCTCCGCTCAGAGAACTTGCTCCAGGCGCGAACCGCCTCCTCCGGATTCCGGTTGGCGCGCGAGGTCGCGCAGCGATTAGCGGCGCTCACGGACCCGGAGCTGGAGTTGCTGCGAGACGCTAGCCCCAGTGAACGTGGGCACCTGATGTGGGTCGCCGCTTGCCGACGCTACGCGCTCATCGGCGACTTCGCGGAAGAGGCCGTGCGCGAGCGCTTCCTCCTGCTCACTCCCACCTTGGGCTACGAAGACTTCGACAGCTTCGTTCGTGGGAAGGCACTGTGGCACCCTGAGCTCGCAGAGGTGAAGGACTCGACGTTGCAGAAACTGCGGTCGACCGTGTTCCGCATGCTGACCGAGGCTGGACTGCTTGCAGGCGGCGAGATCGTCAACGCGGCGCCATCAGAGCGTGTCCGGGACGCACTCGACGCTCAGTTACCAAGTGACCTCCGCTACCTTCCAGCCCGTGACAGCAAGGAGGTCTCGTTGTGACGCCCCATGAACTTTCCCGCCAGGAGGAGCATCTGTTTGCGGTGCTCAGTGGCGAGCGCTTCCTGAAGATGGAGGGCTTGTCCAACGAGGTCCCGTTCTTCATCTATCCCTACGAGCCGGAGCACGCGCTTGATGTGGCCAAGGCGAAGAAGCGAGTCAAGAACCGTCTGGCCGGCAAGGGCATCGAGGTACGCGAGATCAACCTCTACGATCTGTCGGTGGACGTACTCAAGGAGCGCGGCGACTGGGACGAAGTGCTTGAGGTCGAACCCGAGCTCGACAAGGCCGAGTTCACCGAGATGTTGCAGTCCATGCTCAACCCGCAGCAGCACCTGGCTCCCGCGATCCGGGGGCGGCTGGCTGATGGCGAGTTCGACATCGTGTTCTTGACCGGGATCGGCGAGGTCTTCCCCTACATCCGATCCCACAACGTGCTCAACAACTTGCAGAGCGTTGTGGTGGGCCGGCCGATGCTCATGTTCTTCCCCGGCCGCTACGAGCAGTCCGACACTCTCGGCTCATCGCTGGTGCTGTTCGGCAGGTTGAAGGACGACCAGTATTACCGCGCCAAGAACATTCTGGAACAGGAACCGTGACCGTTATGCAGCTCACCGAGATTTTCGCCAAGGACGTCCAGCGACCCATCGAGGGCGTCATCAAGGCCGACGACGTTGCGCACCTGGGCACCGAGGTCGACGAGTACGTCCTGACCAACGAGGCCGCCAAGGGGCTGGAGTTGCTGCTGGAGGCGTACACGAATTACACCAACGCGAACGGCGTGTGGATTTCGGGCTTCTTCGGCTCCGGTAAGTCGCACCTCTTGAAGATGCTCGCGCACCTCCTCGGCGATGTGGAGGGTGACGACTTCCCTCGCGCGCGTGTTTCGGAGAGCTTCCGCGCCAAGGCGACGGATGCGTTCTTGCCGCCGTTGCTTGACAAGGCTGACCGCATCCCGGCGAAGAGTCTTCTGTTCAACATCGACCAGAAGGCAACTCTGATCAGCAAGGATCAGACCGACGCGCTGCTGCGGGTGTTCGTGAAGGTGTTCGACGAGTCCCGTGGCTACTACGGCGATCAGGGTCACATCTCCCGGTTCGAGCGACAGTTGGAGGACGAGGGCCAGCTCGTCGCTTTCAAGGACGCCTTCTTGGCGGTGTCGGGTCGAGACTGGGTTGAGCGTCGGCCGAGCTTCGGGCTTCCGACCGTGCGCCGTCAGGTCAACGAGGCGTACGCGCAGATCACTGGGGTGGACGCGGCGACCGTGCCCGACATCCTGAAGACCTATCAGGACACCTACTCGGTGTCGATCGAGGACTTCGCCGACGAGGTGCGCGCATGGCTGGATAAGCAGTCGGCCGGCTACCGGCTCAACTTCTTCGTCGATGAGGTCGGGCAGTTCATCGGCTCCAACACTCACCTGATGCTGAACCTTCAGACGATCGCCGAGTCGCTGAACACGAAGTGCGGCGGACGGGCCTGGGTGTTCGTTACCTCGCAAGAAGACATGGACAAGGTGGTCGGCGACCGCACCAAGCAGCAGGGCAACGACTTCTCGAAGATTCAGGCCCGGTTCAAGACGCGCGTGAAGCTCACCTCCGCCGACGTGGAAGAAGTCATCCGCAAGCGCCTGCTGGAGAAGAACGACAAGGGCACTCAGGTGCTCGACGCGGTCTACGCGCAAGAGTCAGCGAACTTCAAGACACTGTTCGACTTCGTTGATGGCGCCAAGACCTACCGAAACTTCACCGACGAAGCCCACTTCGTCGGCACCTACCCGTTCGTGAGCTATCAATTCCCGCTGTTCCAGGCCGCGATCGAGGGTATCTCTGATCACAACGTGTTCGAGGGCCGCAACAGCTCTGTCGGTGAACGCTCCATGCTCGGCGTCGTCCAGCAGGTCGCTAAGGACATCGGCGATGTCGAGATCGGGTCGCTGGCAACCTTCGACGCCATGTTCGCTGGCATCCGCGCGTCGTTGAAGTCCGCAGCACAGCGTTCGATCGACCGCGCCGAGCGTGATCTCCCCGACAGCGGCTCACCGGTCACCGAGCTCGCGGTGCGGCTACTCAAGGCGCTCTTCCTGGTCAAGTACGTCGAGAGCTTCCAGGCCACTCCGCGCAACCTGACCGTGTTGGTTTACGACCGGTTCGGGCTCGATCTGCCAGCGCTGTCCAAGCAGGTCCAGGAAGCGCTGACGCTGCTGGAGACGCAGACCTACGTGCAGCGCAACGGCAACGTCTACGAGTACCTGACCAACGAAGAGCAGGTGATCGAGGAAGAGATCAAGAACGTCGAGATCGACTCCTCCGAGGTCTCCACCCGGCTGAACAAGATTCTGTCCGGCGATGTCGTCAAGACCTCCAAGCTCCGCTACGCCAAGAACGGGCAGGACTTCCCGTTCGGGTACAAGCTCGACGACCAGGCATTCGGCCAGCAACGTGAACTCTCGCTGCACTTCATCACGCCCGAGTACCCGTACGGTCCGGAAGAGGTTCGGATGCACTCGGCAGGCAAGAACGAGCTTCGTGTCATCCTCGCGCCCGACGATCGGGTGCTGGCCGACCTTCGGCTGCTCATCAAGACCGAGAAATACACCAAGCGCAAGCAGACCAGCTCGCTGTCACCGGTCGAGGAGCAGATTCTGCGCGCCAAGGCGACTCAGAACGCTCAGCGGGAGAAGGAACTTGTCGAGCGCATCCGACGGGCCGTTGGACGTGCCGATCTCGTGATCAATGCCGCCGACCTCACCGTGGCGTCGCAGGATGCGATCACGCGGATCACTGACGGGTTCCAAGACCTCATCGCCCGGACCTACACCCAACTGAGCCTCCTTGACGGGCGCACCTACTCCGAGCAGCAGGTTGCCGGGTTCGCGAACCCTGACCAGTCCGGAATGATCGACGACGACTCGATCCATGCGCTCGCAGCACCAGCAGACGAGGTGCTGTCGTACCTGCTGCAGCGTGGCCGGCTCGGCGAGCAGGTCACGGTCAAGAAGATCGTCGAACACCTCCAGGCCAAACCTTACGGCTGGGACCTGGCCTCCATCGAATGCGTCACAGCCTGGCTGGTCGGCACCTCGAAGATCACCCTCACCGTCGACTCGAACATCCTCAAGCGCAGCGAAGTGGCTTCCGCACTTCGCAACACGCAGAAGCACTTCCACGCCGTCGTCGCTCCGCAGAAGACATTCGACCAGCGCAAGATTGCGGCACTGCGCGCGTTCTGCACGGACTTCTTCGACGAACCTGCCGTGCCGAAAGACCCACTCGAACTTGCCCGGCACACCAGCGAACGCCTCCGGGCAAAGTGCGAGGAACTCAAGGCGCGAATGAGTGGCTCGAAGTACCCATTCGTGGCTCAGCTCGAAGCGCCGATCGCGCTGCTGGAGTCCGTCGTTGGCAAACCCGACGACTGGTACCTGACCGACTTCGCTATCGCCGACGATCTACTCGATGCCAAGAGCGACCTCATCGACCCGATCCAGGCATTCCTCGGCGGTGCCCAGCGCAAGATTTACGACGAGGCAACCGAGCTGCTCGTCAGCAACGCGAGCAACCTGAACTACCTGCCCTCCGGCAGCAGCCAGGAAGTGGCGCAGCTTCTCGCAGACCCGCAGGCCTTCCGCGGCAACCGGATGACCAAGCTCAAGGCCGCCACCGTCGACCTCCAAGCCCGCATCCACGAGGCGCTCGCGGCGAACCGCGACGAAGCACTCTTAGAGATCGACTCCCGATGGGCACCGCTCCAGACCAGCACGATCTATCTCGAAGCAACCGGCGAAGCGCAGCATGGCGCGACACAGAAGGTCAGCGCGGTCCTCGACCGGATCGACCGAGAAGACCAGATCGCAGTCGTCCGCGAGATCGCGAACACCTTCGAGGAATTCATCTACCCGGCCATCCTTGACCAGCTCGCCGCTTCCCCGCGCAGCGCCGAGGCGGACGGCGGCGATGAACCCGCCCCTGCACCGGCCAAGAAGCAGACTGTCTCGGTCAAGAGCATCAACGCTCAAGGAATCCACGGCGTCCTTGAAACAGAGGACGACGTCGATCGCTACCTCGACGCGCTGCGCACGGCCCTGATCCAGGCCCTCAACGACGACAAGCGCATCGCGCTGTAGGAGACAAGACGCATGGAAATCGCACCGCTGAAGAGCTTCGCCACCTGGGCCAGACGCGAACTCATCACTCAGGTCAGCGCCCGCCTGACCGCCGTGCTCGCACCCGCATCGCCGGAGCGAGTCGAGAACCAGCGCGCCGTGACCATACTCGAACGCGACATCGCGGCGGCCGGCGGCGGAGCCAAGGGCAAGAACGCGATCGCCGACAAGGTCGCCTACACCTGGTTCAACCGCATCATCGCCCTCCGCTTCATGGACGCCAACGGCTACACCGGCATCGGGGTCGTCTCGCCAGCCCACGGCCAGCAGACCGGACAACCAGAGATACTCGCCGACGCCAAGCGGGGCAGCATCGACCCTGCTGTCGTCAGCAACAAGCGCACCCTCGACGCCATCACTGGCCTCCTCGACGGAACCCGCCCCAGCACAGACGCCCATGGTGAGGCCTACACCCTGCTACTCGCCGAGTACTGCCGCTACTGGAACCGCTCAATGCCGTTCATGTTCGAGCGCGAGGGCGACTACACCGAACTCCTCATCCCCGCCAACCTTCTCGCCGCAGACTCCATCCTCAGCAAGGCCGCATCGACGTTCACAGCAGCAGCCTGCCGCGACGTTGAGGTCATCGGCTGGCTCTACCAGTTCTACATCTCCGAACGGAAAGACGAAGTCTTTGCCGGGTTCAAGAAAGGCAAGAAGGCCGGCGCCGCTGAGATTCCCGCCGCGACCCAACTCTTCACCCCACACTGGATCGTCCGATACCTCGTAGAGAACTCCGTTGGCCGCCTCTGGATGCTCAACCACCCGTCCTCTCGGCTCATCGAGCAGATGGACTACTACATCGCCCCTCTTAACGAGGAGACAGACTTCCTCACGATCAGCAGCCCCGAGGAATTGAGAATCATCGACCCGGCCTGCGGCTCTGGTCACATGCTCACCTACGCCTTCGACCTCTTCTACGCGATCTACGAAGAAGAGGGCTACGCGCCCTCCGAGATTCCCGAACTGATCCTTACCCACAACCTCTACGGCACCGAGATCGACCCGCGTGCAGGTACCCTCGCAGCTTTCGCACTTACGATGAAGGCACGGGCCAAGCAGCGTACGTTTCTTGGTAAGCAGGTCAAGCCCAACATCTGCGTGCTCGAACCGATCTCGTTCAGCCCTGACGAGCTGGATTACCTCGTCACCGAGGATGGCGACAAGCACGCAGAGGGACTGTTCTGGAACCAGTTCGCTGAGGCCGACACCCTCGGGTCGCTCATTGAGCCTGACCCCTATCTGACAGTACGGCTCGCACGCCACCTCTCCACGCTCCACGCCCGCGGCGACCTACTTCGCGCCGACGCGCTCGACTGGGCCAAGCGCGTCATCGATCAAGCTGAGTACCTGAGCCAACGGCATCTTGTCGTGGTCGCGAACCCTCCGTACATGGGCTCATCCAACATGGCCGGTCTCCTAGAGGACTTTATCCAGCGCATTATGCCTGACGCCAAAGCCGATCTCTTCGCGACCTTCATCCAAAGAGCGCAGACGCTCGCCGTTCGCGGCGGCATCGTCTCGATGATCGCAAAACAAAACTGGCTCTTTCGCCCGGCCTTCGCTGCGCTTCGCAGCAAGCTCTTGGCAGCTCACCAACTTGAGCAAGTTCTTCACTTTGGAGCCGGGGCTTTCGACAGCCTGAGCGGCGAAGTTGCCTCGACTGCGGCGTTCGTCTTGAGACTTCACGACTCGGGTCGAGAGTGTTGGTTCGCCCGGCTCGTCGATGGTGAGAATGAGGCGGCGAAGGAGCTCGCGCTGCTTGGAGCCATCACGGCATCGCGCAGGGTGTTCCGTCGTAGGCTCAGCGATTTTCTCGCGATCCCTGGCGCTCCAGTTTGTTACTGGATGTCAGAGGCGGGGCTCAAAGCTCTTGCCTCAGGTCCGCATCTGGGAGACGTGCTCAACCCCAGGGAGGGGATGGCTACGGGGAACAATGCTCGATACCTGCGCTTCTGGTGGGAAGTCGCAGCGTCTGCCACGAACCGGTGGGCAGAGAGCCGTGAATCCGGGAAGGAGAGCAAAAAACGCTGGTTCCCCTACAACAAGGGAGGCGGTCCAAGGCGTTGGTATGGTCACGATGAGTTCGTCGTCGACTGGTACAACGACGGAGCCGAGCTCCAGACGACCCTCCACCCGAGTGGCTCGCGTGTATGGGCGCACAATTTCAACCTTGAGTTCATCTTCAGGGAAGCCGTCTCGTGGTCCTCAATCACGAGTCGTGGTCTTGCTCTGCGGTACTACCCGCCAGGATTTCTCTTCGACGCAACCGGCCTGTGCGCGTACCCGCGCTCCGAGCGAGAGGCAATGTTTGCGGCGCTGGCCCTTGTCAACACCAAGTACGGGTCAGAGTTCGCGGACCTTCTGAACCCGACTCATCACTTCAAGGCAGGTGACTTTGCTCGGCTTCCACTTCCGAACGTCGATCCTCAGCAAATTGAGCGTCGGGCCACTGACGCGATCGAGATCGCCAGAGAAGACTGGCTGACGCAGGAGACCGCGCCAGGATTCACTGCTCTTCCGTCCGAATTTAGCCCAGGCACGCTGGAGTCGTGGATTGATCGCTGTCGTTCGCTGGGGCAGCAGCGTACTGCAAACCTTCTTTCGATCGAGCAGCAAATCCAAGACGCCATTGGTGAGGCCTTAGGCGAGGCGAGCGAGGGTACCGCGTCCGTGGCGCGTTCCAGTATTACGCTCCTCGGCAACGCGGAATACGCATTCGCGACTGCCGATGATCCCGAACGTGCGGCTCGGCGCGAACTCGTTGTTGATCTGGTTTCGTTCGCGGTCGGCTGCATGTTCGGTAGGTATAGCCTTGACCGCCCGGGGCTCATCCTCGCCGACCAGGGGACGACGGTACAGGACTACCTCGCGCAGATATCCTCACCGACGTTCACCCCGGACGAGGACAACGTGATCCCGATCGTGGATGGCGATTGGTTCGAGGACGACATCGTCGAACGTTTCCGCCGATTCCTACGCACGACGTTTGGTGAGCGGCACTTCGAGGAGAACCTACGCTGCGTCACCGAATCGCTCGGCGTGAGGAGTCTACGTGACTACTTCGTGAAGGCGTTCTACAAGGATCACGTCCAGCGGTACAAGAAGCGCCCGATCTACTGGCTGTTCTCCAGCCCGAAGGGATCGTTCAACGCGCTGATCTACATGCACCGCTACACGCCGTCCACGGTCTCAACGGTGCTGAACGAGTACCTGCGTGAGTTCGAGTCGAAGCTGGAGGCGAACCTCCAGCACCAGGAGCGTCTCGCCGCCGGGGAGGGTACGCCTCGCGAGAAGGCAGCGGCGCTGAAGGAAGCCGAGCGGCTCCGCAAGGTGCTGGTGGAACTCAGCGAGTACGAACATGACGTGCTCTACCCGCTGGCGTCTCAGCAGATCGCCATCGACCTCGATGACGGGGTGAAGGCCAACTACCCGAAGTTCTACCCGGCCCTCAAGAAGATCGCAAGTTTGGACGCGACCGATGACTGAGATCGCTCGAAGCAGCGGGGAGGCAGAGCGAGACTTGCTCGCTCGCGCCTTAGAGGTGATCGAGAAGGGGCAGGCTGCGGCTGCTCGTCAAGCCAACCTGGCCCTGACGCTGACCTTCTGGCGGCTCGGCCGCCTCGTTGGCGAGGAGCTGCTCGGCTCGGAGCGAGCCGCCTACGGGGAGCAGATTGTCGTGTCGCTGGGACGACAGTTAGTGGAGCAGTACGGGCGCTCGTACGAGGAGAAGAACCTCCGCCGCATGATCCAGTTTGCCCAGCAGTTCCCGGACGAGCAGATTGTCGTCTCGCTGGGACGACAATTGAGCTGGACGCATTTCCGGGCGCTGCTTCCCCTGAAGACCCCCGAGGCCAGAGCCTTCTACGTGCAGGAGGCCGTGAGCCAGGGGCTGAGCGTCCGCGGCCTGCGGCAACTAATCGCGCGGAAGGGCTACGAGCGCCGCGAGATCGCCAACGCGCAAATCGTTGGCGAGAGCGCTGTCCCGCGAGATGTGTTTCGCGACCCCTACCTGCTGGACTTCCTCGGCCTGGAAGACACGTTCCTCGAACGCGACCTTGAAGCCGCGATCATCCGGGACATGGAGGCATTCCTGCTCGAAGCGGGGAACGGCTTCGCCTTCGTCGAACGACAGAAGCGAATGATCATTGACGACGATGACTACCATCTCGACCTGCTCTTCTTCAGTCGGCCTCTGCGACGCCTCGTCGCCGTCGAACTGAAGATCGGCAAGTTCAAGGCCGCTTACGAGGGCCAGATGAAGCTCTATCTGAAGTGGCTCGACCGCCACGAACGCAGGGAGGGAGAGGAACCGCCGATCGGCCTGATTCTCTGCACTGCGGCGAGCCGCGAGCAGATCGAACTACTGGAGATGCATAAGGACGGAATCGCGGTGGCGGAGTACTGGACGGCGCTGCCGCCGAAAGCTGAGCTTCAGGCCCGAATCCAGCAGGTTTATGAGGCAGCAGCCGAGCGCGTCGCAAGTCGCGAGCTCGAAGCTTCCTCAGAACGGGAGGACGCGGAATGAGTTCGCTCAGTGCTGTCCTGCCATACTTGGAGCAGAGGTTCGAGTCAGAGCGCCTGGTGTTCTGGCACGACGCTGACGGCGAGTACGCCGTCGAGCTCGACGCGCTTGATCTCAAGGGTGTGACCACTGTGCGAGTGGAGAACAACGAGTACGCGTTGAAGAGCCGAGTGCTCCACGACGAGCCGGTGGGCAAGTTTCTCCTGTACCGAGGCGCTCCTGTGCCTCCGGGCATTGGCAACTGGTTGCTTGATCTTGAGTTGGCCTATGGGGTCTTCACCGCTGACCGGACCGCGCTCGTGAGCCAAGACCTTGGTCTCAGCGGTAGCGGGATCGACGAGGTGGTGCGAGAGCACGAGAAGTTCTTCCGAGCCGTCAAGCGAGTCCAGAGCCTCAAATCCCTCCTCGCGACCAACGATGACGCCGACAGGTTGCGAGCGAAGATGTCAGCAGTGGTGCTTGGCCAGCGCGAGCACAGCATGCTGGAGCTCACGCGTGCGTTGCTGATCGAGAACGCGCGGGGCGCGCACACCAAGTACGCCGCGCTGGTCGAGCAGGGTCTCGATGGCTTCCACTGGGCCGGTGTTGCCAAGATTTACGGCTACGAAGCAAGTGAGCCCAGCGTCGATGACTTCGTGCTGTGGATGTTCCGCCAGGCGATCAACGGGTTTGCGTCCGACACGCCCGGAGCCCTGCGCAATATCCAGCTTGACTTCTCGAGTCTGCGCAACGACCGACGCAGCGCCGATGCGCTCGCCACGTTGGCTCGGCGCGCAGCTGAAAGTCTCGACTACGCCAACACCATCGAGGATGCCGAACTGGCTGAGCTTGTGGGAAACGATCTTTTCGAGGACGTGGAGCGCAAGATCATCAGCGCGCTGGTGCACGCGATCGTCGAGCGGACAATGAGCGCACGCGAGGTGTCCGAGGTCATCCGTTCTCGACAGAGCAGCGTCTGGGTTGATGGCTACCGGGAACTCTACGCGGCGCTCGCCGCTGCCTCTGACCTGTTGAGTGATCTCGCGACTGCGAGGTTCGAGATCGCGTCGTTCGATGACGGACTCGACCGGTACCGCAAGCACTGGTTCCGCATCGACCAGCTGTACCGACAGTTTCACTTTGCCGCCCGCACAACCGAGTATGCAGGCCCGCTCGAAGCGCTCCGGGTCGAGGTGGAGAAGCACTACGCGAACCGATACCTCTACGAGCTAGGCAACGCCTGGCAGCAGCAGGTCGATGCCGTGTCTGACTGGCGATCAGTCGCACTCCGCCCGCAGGCAAGGTTCTTCACCGATCACGTCAAGCCCATCATCAGAAAGGGCAGCCGGAAGGCCGTCGTCATCATCTCTGATGCGCTGCGCTACGAGGTCGCCGACGAACTGGGTTCACGTATCCGTCAGGAAGACCGCTTCGACGCGGAGCTCGACGCGATGCTCGGCGTGCTACCGAGCTATACCCAACTCGGCATGGCCGCCCTGCTTCCGCACAAGACGCTTGCCCACTCACGCGATGGTGACCCGGTGCTCGTCGACAGCCAGCGTTCCGACGGGACGGCGAACCGCAACAAGGTGCTGGCTCCGGTGGACGGGTTCGCGATCCAGGCTGAGGACGTTCTCGCGATGCCGCGCGGCGAGCTGCGCGAACTCTACGGAGCGCACCAAGTGCTGTACGTGTACCACGACCGGATCGACGCCGCAGGCGACAAGGCCCGCACCGAACGTCAGGTGTTCGAGGCCGCCAACGACGCGCTGCGCGAACTGGTCGACCTCATCAAACGCCTCACCAATGCGAACGCCACGAATATCCTCGTGACCGCCGACCACGGCTTCCTCTACCAGGACACCGCGCTTGCCGACGCCTCCTACCTCTCGACCAAGCCGCAGGGCGACGAACTTGTCGTGACGAACCGCCGGTACGTGCTCGGCCGAGGGCTCAAGGATGATCCCGCGTTCCGAAAGTTCGAGCCTGAACAGCTCGGGCTCAGCAGCGACCTTGAGGTGCAGCTTCCCAAGTCGATCCATCGACTCAAGCTGCCGGGCGCGGGCTCCCGGTTCGTTCACGGCGGTGCCGCGCTCCAGGAAATCGTCGTGCCGGTGCTCACCGTCAACAAGAAGCGCAAGAGCGACACTCGGCCCGTCAACGTCGAGGTGCTGCCCGAGACGGACAAGATCACCACCGGCCAGCTCGTCGTGAAGCTCTTCCAGTCCGAGCCGGTTGGCGAGAAGGTCCAGGCTCGCACGCTACGCGGCGGCCTCTACGTCGGCGAGACCCTGATCTCGAATCAGCCCGAGCTGCTCTTCGACCAACCCTCCGATGACAAGCGCGACCGCTACCAGAGTGCACGGATGCTCCTCAGCCAGGACGCCAACGAGTTCAACAACCGCACGGTCGAGTTCCGGCTCGAAGAGCAGATACCCAACACCACCCAGTGGCGCGTCTACCAGCGGGCTCAGTACCTGCTCAAGCGCTCGTTCACATCGGACTTCGATTTCTAGAGGAAGCAGCAGCCATGACGGACACCGAGAGCCACTCCGGCGAGGAACGCAACACCGAGTCAGCCACACCGCAGCAGAGCGATCTTGACTACAAAATCAACCTGCTGTTCGGTGGCTCCGTCGTCCGCAAAGACCTCGTGAAGGCCGTCAAGGGCAACGCGATCGTCCCCTCCTACGTGTTGGAGTACCTGCTTGGCCAATACGCCGCCTCCGACGACGAGGCAACGATCCAGGCCGGTATCGATGCGGTGCGCAAGATTCTCGCCGATCACTACGTGCACCGCAACGAGTCGGAACTGGTGAAGTCCACCATCCGTGAGAAGGGTCGCCACCGGATCATCGACAAGGTGATCGTGACGCTGAACGACAAGCAGGACGTGTACCAGGCCTCGTTCGCCAACCTCGGGCTCACCGGCGTCATCGTCGAACCTGCAACAGTGAAGGCGAACCCAAAGCTGCTGGTCGGCGGCGTCTGGTGCATCTGCGACATCGAGTACTTCCACAGCGACGACGCCCGCGTCGTGCCCTGGATTCTGGGGAGCCTGAAGCCCATCCAGATGTCGAGCTTCGACTACGAGGGCTACCTCGCGTCGCGCAAGGGGTTCAACACCGAAGAGTGGATCGATCTGCTGATCCAGTCCATCGGGTTCAACCCTGAGATGTTCGGACGACGGGCCAAGCTGCTGCAACTCGTCCGTCTCATCCCGTTCGTCGAGCGGAACTACAACCTGGTCGAGCTGGGACCGAAGGGCACCGGCAAGTCACACATCTACTCCGAGTTCTCACCCCACGGCATGCTGATCTCCGGTGGCGAGGTCACCGTTCCGAAGCTCTTCGTGAACAACGCCAACGGTCGCATCGGCCTTGTCGGCTACTGGGACGTGGTGGCCTTCGACGAGTTCGCCGGCAAGAAGAAGCGCACCGACAAGGCGCTCGTCGACATCATGAAGAACTACATGGCGAACAAGTCATTCTCCCGCGGCGTCGAGACACTCGGAGCTGAAGCGTCGATGGTGTTCGTGGGCAACACCTCGCACAACGTGCCCTACATGCTCAAGCACTCTGACCTGTTCGACGAGCTACCGGAGGCCTATCACGACTCCGCCTACCTCGACCGGCTCCACTTCTACATCCCCGGCTGGGAGGTAGACACGATCCGCAGCGAGATGTTCTCCTCCGGGTACGGCTTCGTCGTCGACTACATCGCCGAAGTGCTGCGATCCATGCGGAACACCGACTACTCCGACCGCTACCAGCCGCACTTCACGCTCGGCTCAGACATCTCCACACGAGACCGCGACGGCATCCACAAGACCTTCTCCGGCCTGATGAAGCTCATCTACCCAGGCGGCGAGGCCACGCAAGAGGAGATCGAGGAACTGCTGCGCTTCGCCGTCGAAGGACGTAAGCGCGTCAAGGACCAGATTCTTCGGATCGACACCACAATGGCCGCCGTCAACTTCGGCTACTCCGACAAATCAGGCACCTGGAGTGGAGTCACCACACTGGAAGAGGACGAGTATCCCGACCACTACGAGGCTCGCCATCTCGAGGCCAAGGGGAAAGTAGGGTCGTCGGCGGAGCCTGGGTCCGCGCAAGCAGAGGTCGCAGTTGCGACTCCAGTTGCTCCCGAGGTGGCGGCGTCCTTGTTCGAAGGGCACCGCGAGTTCCAGGAGAACCAGCGTGGGGTGTCGTACGAAACGCTGCTCATGCCCTACCTGCGCGATGCCACCAGCATCACCATCGTTGACCCCTACATCCGGCTACCGCACCAGGGACGCAACCTCGTTGACCTGTTGGCTCTGCTGGCAGCGGCAAAAGACCCTGCCGACGAGATCGCGGTAACGCTGGTGACCAAGGAAGACCGCAGCGAATACGCACAGCAGCACCTCCTCATGCTCCGGGACATCCAGGACAGCACCGCAGCCGTCGGTATCAAGTTCACCGTCATGTGGGACGAAACCATCCACGACCGATCGATCCGCACGAACCACGGCTGGAAGCTCGTTCTGGGACGTGGTCTCGACATCTTCCAGAAGGGCTCCGGCGGCCAGTTCGACCTCGGCTCCCGCCGCCAGGAGTTCCGCCAAGTATTCGCATTCGGCATCACTTACATCAAGGAGGGGTGAACAGTATCGGGCCGCGCCCTGCCGCTCGCCAGTATTCCCGTCGGCCATCCTTGAATCAAGCATTCAGAGCTGGCCGTCGCGCCGCCCCGATTTGTCGGTCTCACCTCCCAGACGTTCGCGCAGAGCGACCTTCTGGACCCCGCTCTTCGTCGCCACGACCAGACCGAGCTTCTTCGCCATCACGGGGTGGTTGTCGCTGAGGCTACGGAAGATGGCGGTGGACCTGACCCGCGTGGCCAGCTCCTGGAGGAGCACCAGCTCGAACGGGGCGACCTCGGTCCAATCGACCACACGTCGGTACCCGACGACCGCGCGGGCCTTGGTCATCTTCGCGAACTCCATGAGCTCCTTGTCGCCCGCCTTCATCGTCGAGCAGGAACCGAAATAGATGACCCGGCCGGCGCAGAGGCCCTTCAGGGCTTCCCCCAGCTCTGCGAGAGTGACCTCATCGCCGCCGAGGTGGATGGTCTCTCGATCTCCGTGCATTGCGAGGTAGAGGATTCCGAAGTTCTGGTACCTGTCTTCCTGCCACTTGTCCAGGTAGTACCCGAAGTCTCCTACCGTCGCGACATCCCTGTGGATCGACTGCGCGATCTCGAGGCTCTCGAGGAGCTCCAGCAGCGGGCGCACGCTGAGCCGGCTCTGCAGGTCATCGCTCCACTCGCCCTCCAGGCAGAAGATGCCGGGGAGTTCCCGATCGGTGCTGTTCATGGGCGCTCATCCGTTCTGAAGGGGGAGGTCAAAGGTCCATCTGGGTTCGGGCCATTATGTCTCATCAGGAGCAACTCGCCTCACCGTCGCTGACGGCGTCGAATAGTCCTACCCCTCCCGTACTCTCGGAGAGCCCCGGCGCTGGGCCGGATTCGGCTGGCCCAGCGCTTCCAACAGGCGACCCGTAGAGGCGCGCCCTCGCATTCATCTCCCGAAGGACCCCCGTGGAACCCGACACCGACGTCGCCCAGCAGCTCATCGCGCAAGCACGAACGCTCCATGAACGCATCGAACGTGTGCTGAGCGATCGTCACGCGATCACGCAGAAGGCCCAGCGCGCAGCCGAAGCACTCCTCCCCCCAGGGAGTCCCCGCTCTCCGTCGGACTTCACCTGGAGCTTCCTCACCCCCGAGGATGAGTCAGGCGTCGCCGCGCTGCGCCGTGATCAGGCACAGCCCAGCCCCACGCCCGAATCCGCCGTATGGATGGAGGCGATGCGCACGTCCCTCCCCACCGCGATCAGTGACGCAGAGCCGAAGCCACGAGGATTCCTCGATCGCATCCTCGGCGGGCGCCCTCATGCCCAGGTCCAAGCGGCCGCCCTCACCTTCCTCCAGAACGAGATCGCGACGTCGCAGCACCCCGACGCTGCCCGCGCCTTGCAGCTCCCCTTCGAGGTTCCCGTCTCCCGCCCCGCTAGCGCCGCCGAGCTGTGCCGCACCATCGAGGTCGCAAGCCCCACGCGCACGCATGCCGTAGTCGCGCTTTCGTCTGAGCTCACCCTCCGCATCCGCTCTGCCCTGATCACTCTGCTGAGCGCCGAAGTACGCACGGAAGATGCCACCGCCGCAGCGGATCTGGCGGCCCGAGCCGTCCTGGTCGCCGATACGCAGCGCGCCCTCGCCGACATCGACATGGACCACTTCCGCAGCCAGATCACTGGGCGCTTCCCCACGAGCGCGCTGGCCGGCGCAGGGATCCGCACCGTCGCGGACATCCTCGCCACCGGCACGCACAGACTCGGCACCATCAACGGCATCAGCAACGCCATGGCGACCACACTCATTCGCGAGGCCCAGGGACTCCAGGCCCGGGCACGTGAGCAGGCCCAGATCGACCTCACTCGCCTGGAGGATCCGGCGATCCAGCATCTGGCCGCCCTGCTCCATGATGTACAGCGCCTCGAACTGATCCACCGCGACGATGCCGAGGATCTCCACTTTGCTCACGAGCTCGGTGCCGTACCAATGCCTTCCGCCTCGAGAACAGACCCCCGGGACCTCTTCGCTCCCGAACTCGGGTCCTCCCCCTCGCTCATCATCGCGGGCAGTGGGGGAGTTGCGCGCGGCGCAGCTCAGCGGCTCATCGACATCGCCGATCGGATAGAGCGGAACCACCGCGGCGAACACCTCGACGAGACCGCCCGTGCGCGTCTCTCCGCTGATCCCACTCAGGACCTCGCGGAGAACACCGCGCTCTACGTCGCCCAGCTCAGCGCGATGGGCTTTGAGAAGCGGATCGTCACGAACACCCACGGCGATCTTCCCGAGCCGCTCATCCGCCTCATCGAGGACGTCGACCTCGACACCACCCTGCTCACGCTGCCGAGCCTGCGGCGCTACCAGCAGTTCGCCGCCCGCTTCGCGCTCCTGCAGAAGCGCGTCATCATCGGTGACGAGATGGGACTCGGCAAGACCGTCGAGGCGCTCGCCGCGATCACCCACCTCCACAAGCAAGGGCAGGACCGCACGCTCGTGATCTGCCCTGCGTCCGTGCTCACCAACTGGATGCGCGAAATCGGCTCGAAGACGCAGCTGCCTGCGTTCCGGCTCCACGGTCCCGGGCGCGATGAGGCGGTGCGGCAGTGGCAGGCCACGGGCGGCGTCGGCATCACGACCTTCGCGACCCTCGGTGCGCTGCTGCGCAACGGTGAGTTCACCACGCTGCACACCGTCGTGGTCGATGAGGCGCACAAGATCAAGAATCCCGCCGCCCAGCGCACGAAGGCCGCGCAGAGTCAGATCGGCCGAGCTGAGCACGCCATCCTCATGACCGGCACCCCACTGGAGAACCGGCTCGAGGAGTTCCGCACTCTGCTCGGGTACATGAACCCTGATCTCGCGCGCTCCGCCGAGGGCCTTCTTCCCGCGGCCTTCCGTCGGCACATCGCTCCGGCCTATCTGCGCAGGAACCAGGAGGACGTCCTGCGCGAGCTGCCTGATCTCGTGGAGGTCGAGGACTGGGTCGAGTTCTCCGACGTCGACCGTCAGCACTACGAGAGCGCCGTC
This sequence comes from Brachybacterium equifaecis, assembly GCF_023509525.1. Lineage (GTDB taxonomy): Bacteria > Actinomycetota > Actinomycetes > Actinomycetales > Dermabacteraceae > Brachybacterium > Brachybacterium equifaecis. The sequence goes on along the minus strand of NZ_JAKNCJ010000007.1, from coordinate 90,916 downwards.
GCGAGCGGGAACTTCATGGGGATGCGTCAGGCGGCGATGCGCGGAGGCCTGCGCTCCCTGAAGATCGAGCAGCTCATCGACATCTGCGAAGAGGCCATCCAGAACGATCGCAAGGTCCTCGTCTTCTCGTACTTCCGCGCAGCTCTGGACTCTCTCGTCGGGCTCCTGCCCGGCCCGGTTTTCGGCCCGCTGACCGGCTCCGTCAGCCCCGAGCAACGCCAGATGCTGGTCGACGAATTCAGCTCCCAGCCCGGGGGTGCAGTCCTCGTCAGCCAGATCGAAGCCGGCGGCGAGGGCCTGAACATTCAGTCCGCGTCCGTCGTCGTCATCTGCGAGCCCCAGATCAAGCCCTCCCTCGAGGTGCAGGCCATCGCGCGCGCCTACCGGATGGGCCAGCAGCGCTCCGTGCAGGTGCACCGGCTGCTCTCCGTAGAGGGTGTGGACTCCCGCATCGTCGAGCTCCTCGCGCAGAAGACCGCCGTGTTCGACGACTACGCACGCGAGTCGGCCACGAAGGACGGCCACGGCTCTGCCATCCAGACCGACGAGATCAGCCTGCAGAAGACTCTCGTCGCCGAGGAGCGCAAGCGTCTCGGTCTCGCCGGCGCCGACCCCTCACCCGGCGATGGTGCCGCCGACCAGGTATCGGCGGAGGACTCCAGTACGCCGATTGCGGTGCCTCCTGCTTCCGCGCCGACGGTCGAGTCCGTGTCGGAGGCCTCGGCTTCTGCAGAACCCGTCGAGCCGTCGCCCGCGCCCTCGGCCGATGCCGCTCCGCGCCACGGGCGCCGGGCCGCGGTCAGCAGCACCTCCGCATCTTCCCGAGGGTCGGGGTACACCGTGATCGACCTCGAGACCACGGGTCTCTCTCCGGGTCGCCACCACCGCGTGCTCGAGCTCGGCGTCGTGCAGGTCTCCCCCACCGGGGAGATCGAGGACGAGTGGTCCACGCTCCTGAACCCGGGCCGGGACATTCCGAACTCCCACATCCACGGCATCACCGCGAGCGACGTCGCCGCCGCGCCCTCGTTCCACGAGATCCTTCCCCGCCTTGCGGCAGCCGCCGATGGTCGCGTGCTCGTCGCACACAACGCCCCCTTCGATATGCGCTTCCTGAGCGCCGAGCTGACCCGCGCCGGCCGCGTTCCCCTCGAGCCTCTGCCGAGCTTGTGCACGATGCACTGGTCGGGCACCTTCTTGGAGGCTCCCTCACGCAAACTCGTCGACTGCTGCGGCGCGGCGGGGATCGATCTGAGGGACGCTCACTCCGCCGGAGGTGACGCCCGCGCGACTGCCGCACTCCTCAGGCACTACCTGGGTCTGCTCGACGGTTCTCCTCTCCCGTGGCAGGAGATCCTCGAGGACGCGCAGCGCTTCACCTGGCCGGCGCTGGGCGTTGCGGGCGATGGGGTGGCCCTGCTGCACCGCGAGCAGGCCCGATCTGTGGCCCCGGCCGGTTGGCTCGAGCGGATGACATCCTCCATCCCGCGCGCCGCCGGACTGAACGCGGAGTCGTATCTGGCCGTCCTCGAGCGCGCCCTGCTCGATGGCGTGCTCAGCCACCACGAGAAGGAGGAGCTGGTCTCGCTTGCCTCAGAGCTCGGCCTCTCCCGCGATCAGGCGCTCGAGCTGCACGCCTCCTACCTCGACGCCCTGGCCGAGGTCGTCCTCGCCGATGGCGTGGTCACCGATGAGGAGCGCGAGGAGATGGACCGCACGGCGGCCGCGCTCGGCCTCACCGACTCCGATATCGACCGGGCGCTGAGCCGGGCCGAGTCGAACCGCGCCCAAGGCATCACCCCAGGCCGTGAGAGCATCCGCACCGCAGGCATCACCCTCGAGCCGGGCGACCGCATCGTCTTCACCGGCTCCATGCAGCGCGACCGCGAGCAGTGGGAGGCCGACGCTCGCCGCCTCGGGCTCGACCCCGGTGGCGTCACCAAGAAGACCAAGCTCGTCGTCGCGGGCGATCCCGACTCCCTGTCGGGCAAGGCCGCGAAGGCGCGCACGTATGGCATCCCGATCGTGACGGAGGGGGCGTTCGCGCGGATGCTCGAGGGAGGGATCCTGCCGGGGTCGTCGGCGGTGCGGTGATGGGGGGCCGGACGGGAAGCGGCGGGGTCGGCCCGTCGGCCCTCCCCCGTCGGCCCCTCACACGCTTCCCCCGGGCCCAATGTCCTTGTCCCCCACCCGACCCCACCGCTACCCTGGACCCCACTGACAGGGTCGTTACTCCGCGGAGGCGAGACCTGACCGCACTCACGTAGAGGTGAGCCGTCATGTCCTCCGCATCCCCCTCGGCGAGCGCCGTCGCTCCGGCCGAGTCCCCCAGGTCCCTCAAGGAGCGCGCCGGCGCTCCGTTCAAGCAGCTCCAGAAGATCGGCAAGGCGTTCATGCTGCCGATCGCGATCCTTCCCGCCGCCGGTCTCCTCCTCGGCGTCGGCGGGGCGCTGTCGAACCCCACCACCGTCGCCACCTACCCGGTGCTCGACAACCCGGTCCTGCAGGGCCTGTTCACGGTGCTGGCAGACGCCGGCTCCGTGGTCTTCGCGAACCTCGCTCTGCTGCTGTCGATCGGCCTGTGCATCGGCCTGGCGAAGCGGGACAAGGGCACCGCGGCCCTCGCCGGCATCGTCGGCTACCTCGTGATGACCGGCACCACCGCCTCGCTGCTGACCATCTTCGACCCCGAGGGTGCCGCCATCGACACGGGGATCGTCGGCGCGCTGGTGATCGGCGCGGTCGCTGTGTGGCTGCACAACCGGTACCACAACATCCAGCTCCCGCAGATCCTCGGCTTCTTCGGCGGATCCCGCTTCGTGCCGATCATCGTCTCGCTGATCGCGATCCCGATCGGCGCACTGTTCTTTCTCATCTGGCCGCCGTTCCAGCACCTTCTGGTCTCCGCGGGCGAGGGCATCGCCGGGCTCGGCGCGTTCGGTACGTTCCTCTACGGGTTCCTGCTGCGGCTCTCCGGGGCCGTCGGCCTGCACCACATGATCTACCCGATGTTCTGGTACACCCCGCTCGGCGGCACCGAGGTCGTCGCAGGCCAGAGCGTCTCCGGCGCCCAGGCCATCTTCTTCGCGCAGCTCGCCGACCCCACCCACCAGGGGCTCTACACCGAGGGCACGAAGTACTTCGCGGGCCGCTTCGACACCATGATGTTCGGCCTGCCGGGCGCATGCCTGGCGATGTACCACTGCGTGCCGAAGGGCCGCCGGAAGAAGTTCGCGGGTCTGTTCCTCGGCGTCGCGCTGACCTCGTTCATCACGGGCATCACCGAGCCCATCGAGTACATGTTCCTGTTCGTCGCGCCGCTGCTGTACGTGTTCCACGCGTTCCTCGACGGCCTGTCGTTCCTCATCGCCGACCTCCTGCAGATCCGCATCGGCAACACGTTCTCCGGCGGCGCCATCGACTTCACCCTCTTCGGCATCCTCCAGGGCCAGGACAAGACCCACTGGATGTACGTGATCCCCGTGGGCCTGATCTGGTTCGGCCTGTACTACGTGGCCTTCCGCTTCTTCATCACCCGCTTCAACCTCGCGACCCCCGGCCGAGGCGCGGAGGCCGACGCGGAGGACGAGGCAGCGACCTCCGCCGCCCCTGCGGCCGCTGCCGCCCCGAGCCTTGCGTCGTCGGCCGCGGTGAAGGGCTCCAAGCAGGAGGTCCTCGAGCAGGAGTCGGTGCAGATCATCGAGGCCCTCGGCGGCGCGGAGAACCTCGAGGACGTCGACGCCTGCATCACCCGCCTGCGCGTCTCGGTGCACGACCCCGCGAAGGTCGACAAGGCCCGGCTGCGCCAGCTCGGCGCGGTCGACGTCTTCGAGGTCGCCGGCGGCGTCCAGGCCGTCTACGGCGGCAAGGCCGTGCTCTACAAGAGCATCATCAACGAGAAGATCGGGCACGACGACTGACCCTCGCGCGCCCCGCGATCATCACCCCGCCCCCTCGGCGGACCCCCGGAGAAGGAGCAAACATGTTCGGATTCAAGCGCCGCGGCGCAGCAGCCACTGACAGCGGCCAGGAGGCAGCGGCCACGGCAGGAGAGGCGGCGCAGGTCGCCGTCCTCTCCCCCGTCACGGGCACGCTGGTGCCGCTCGCAGACGTGCCCGATCCCGTCTTCTCCGGGGGTCTCGTCGGCCCCGGCTTCGCCGTCGACCCCGCGAGCGGGGAGTTCCATGCCCCGGTCTCCGGGACCGTCACGATGCTCCCGGAGACCCTCCACGCGGTCGGCATCCGCCATGACAGCGGCGCCGAGGTGCTCGTGCACGTGGGCGTGGACTCCGTGACGCTGAAGGGCGCGGGCTTCACGGCCCTGTGCGCGCAGGGCCAGCGGATCGAGGCCGGGGATCCGATCCTGCGCGTGGACCTCGAGCAGGTGCGCGCGCAGATCCCGTCGGTCCTCACGCCCGTGATCATCACGTCGGCCGACGGATTCACGCTGCTCGGCCCGGATCTCGGCGCTCCAGCGGGGTCGGCGGTCATGACCCTGCGGCCCGAGTGAGCGGGCCCGGCGTGAGTGGACCCGGAATGCGCGAGCCCGGCGTGGGCGGAGAAACGCGGTGGGTCGTCCAGCAGGTCCACAACAACAACATCGTGCTCGCGCTCGATGCCGCCGGCAGGTCGGTGGTGATCCAGGGCAGCGGCGTCGGCTTCGGTGCCCGCCGCGGCACCCTCGTCGATGCCGGAAAGGTGGAGGCGGTGTTCGTGCCGCTCGAGGGCGTCGCCCCGGAGGCCGCCGCCGGGACCCTCGCCGACATCCCCGCGGAGGAGGTCGCCTGCGCCCGGCGCATCGTCGAGGCGGCCGACCTTCTCCTCGGCCTCGAGCGGGCCGAGGTGCTTCTGCTGCCGATCGCCGACCACCTCCACCAGGCGGTGCGGCGAGCCAGGCTCGGGATCCAGGTCGACATCCCGCTGGTCTGGGAGGTGCGCAGCCTCTACCCCGTCGAGTTCACCGCCGGGCAGCGGGCGCTGGATCTCGTGGCGAGCGACCTCGGCGTGCGCCTGCCTGCGAGCGAGGCGACGGCGTTCGCCCTCCACTTCGTCAGCTCCTCCTTCACGGGCGCCGCGATCGAGCGCACTGTGCGGATGACGCAGCTGCTCTCGCAGATCTTCGACGTCATTGACGCGCACCGCCGGGAGCCCCTCGATCGCGAGGGCCAGGCCGCCGCGCGCTTCACCACGCACCTGCGCTACCTCTTCGTGCGTCTGGCCGACGGGCGGCCCGTGCCGCTCGCCCCGCCGCTCGTGCGCGCGGCGCTCGAGGAGTCGGTGCCGGGGGTGATGGCCGCGGCAGGCGCGATCTCCCGCCTGCTCACCACCGAGTGGGACAGCCCCGTGAGCCCCGACGAGACCCTGTACATCGGCCTGCACGTGCACCGCCTCCTCGAGGACGCCGCCCTCGAGCCCCGGTGACCGCCTACCCGTCCTCGCCCTGAAGGAGCATCCATGCATCCCCTCATCCAGCCCCTCGCCAGCACGCTGATCGTCTCCTGCCAGGCCTACCCCGGCGAGCCCATGCGCGACCCGCGCACCATGGCGCAGGTCGCCGCGGCGGTGGAGGAAGGAGGGGCCTCGGCCGTGCGCGCGCAGGGCCTCGAGGACATCGCGCAGGTGAAGGCCGCAGTCTCCGTGCCCGTGATCGGCATCTGGAAGGACGGCGACGCGGGCGTGTTTATCACCCCCACCCTCGAGCACTGCCTCGCCGTGATCGACGCGGGCGCCGACATCCTCGCGCTGGATGGCACGCAGCGCCCCCGGCCCGACGGGCTGAGCTTCGCGCAGACGGTGGAGAAGATCCGCGCGCGCTGGGACGGGCCGATCATGGCCGACACCGACAGCGTCGCCTCCGCCCTGCTCGCCGCGGAGCTCGGCGTGGACCTCATCGGCACGACCCTCGCCGGGTACACCGCGAAGCGGCCGACCACAGACGGGCCGGACCTCGAGCTGCTGCGGGAGCTCGCGGGGAGCCTGCCGGAGGGGTCGGCACTGATCGCCGAGGGCCGCGTGCACACGCCGGCGCAGGCCGCGGCCTGCCGGGAGGCCGGGGCCTTCGCGGTGGTCGTCGGCACCGCGATCACGCACCCCACGTCGATCACGCGGTGGTTCGATGCGGCGGTGCGGGGGGTGTGATGAGCGGGGGCGAGGAGCTGCGCTCGTCAGGAGATACTGGGCTTGCGCAATGCGGCGCGTCCAGTGCCCTGATCGGCACCTGATAGGGAGCTCCGCGGATCGCCTACGACTCACATCCATCGACGCAAGGACGCTCCGATGACCACTCAGCTGGAAGCACTGATCACGCAGATCTCGAAGATCCCGGACAGCGAGTTCGCAGAGTACCGCGGGGGCTGGCCCGATCAGATCGGCACCGCTCTCGTGGATGCCGTGTTCTCTATCCGCGCGAAGTACGACGCGAAGAACGAGGCTCTCGGTGTCCTTGGCCGCACGCGCACGCTCATCAAGGCTCACCCAGAGGTCGCGGACGACCTCCAAGCGCTGGTCGATCTCGGAGCCGGCGAGATCGAGTCCTTCATGACCAGTGCAGTCAGTTCCGGTCGCAGGAAGAGCGCGTGCGTCGTCGAGGCTGCACAGAACCTTCTCGACCTCACGCCGCAGGTGCGCACCGCCTCCGATATCACCGAGGGCGTTGAGGATCTCGATGCGCGAGTCCGCGACGTGCGACGCGCGTATAGGCGCGTACATGGACTCGGCGGAGTCACCGCGGAGTACTTCACGATGCTCCTGGGCATCCCGGGAGTGAAGCCGGACCGAATGATCCTGGAGTTCGTCAACCGGTCGCTGCGAACGGCCGGGCTCAAGCGCGTGGATACGGCTCGTGCACGTGCGCTCGTCGAAGAAGCGTTCGAGGCCATCGGGCGCGGCGACAGCCTCACCCACTTCGATCACGCCATCTGGCGCACGAAGGGCGAGCTCGTCCCCACCGACTGAGCGCTTGTGATGTCGTAGGCGGCCCCGGTGGCCCAAGCTACCGATTGCCGGTCCCCCACCCCTCACTCCAGGGGTGGACGTCGCACTGATCGTGCAGCGCCTGGAGCATTTAACAGCGCCTTGAGGGCGGAAAGGGCCTATCCCGTAGCAGATCGCCACATTTGCCTCATGCCGAGCACACCGACCCGCCTGCCGGAAGACATCTACGCCGCGGCGAGCGCCATCGCCCCGGGCCACGGCCGCACCCCTGCCCAGCAGATCGCCCATTGGGCCCGCATCGGCCGCGAGTTCGAGCGGGTCCCCCTGCGCCATGTCGAGTCCGTTCTCACCGGAACCCGCTCGTACGACGATCTCACCGACCGCGAGCAGGCCATCGCGCGCGCCGAGATCGACAAGCGCATGGAGGAGACCCGCGCGTCCCTCGATCTCGAGGCGGAGTTCCTGGCACAAGGCATCACCTCGTGGGTGTCCACGGACGAGCACGGGAACGTGGAGATGCAAGGGCCGGATCATGAGGGATAGAGGCCCCACCGCCGCACCTATTCGTCGGCCCGCCTACTCCCCCTGCCCCGCCGCCCCCCGCACCCACGCCAGCACGATCTCCCGCGCCCGGTCCGCCAGGGCCGGGCCGTCGAGCCCGAGCACGCCGTGGCAGGTGCCCGGCATCATGCACAGCTCCGTCGGCACCCCCGCCGCAGAGAGCCGCCGCGCGAACTCGATGTCCTCATCGCGCAGCGGATCGCACTGGTTGGCGAGGATGCGCGTGAACGGATGGCCCTCGAGGGTCTCCCGTCGCGCAGGCGCGGCGTAGGCGTCGGCCCCTCGGCCGCCGAGCACGGCCGCCCAGGACGCCTTCGCGCTCTCCCGGTTCCACACGGGGTAGTCGCCGTTGCGCATGGACTCCGTGTCGAGCCGGTCATCGAGCACCGGCTCGATGAGGATGACCTCGTCCGGCACCAGATCCTCGTGATCCAGAGTCCACAGCGTGAGTCCCTCGGCGAGGTTCCCGCCCGCCGAATCCCCGTAGATGATGCACCGCGCCCACGACCGCTCCGCCGTCAGCCAGCGCCACGCCGCCAGGCAGTCCTCGCGCGCCGCGGGTGCCGGGTGCTCGGGAGCGAGCCGGTAGTCGGGGCTGACGACCACCGCGCCGCTCGCCGCGGCCAGCTGCGCGTTCCACGCGTCGTCGAAGGCCGCGCGACCGGCGACGAACCCCCCGCCGTGGATCGACAGAATCGCGGTGGCGGCCCCTGTGCTCGACCCTGTGTTCGACCCGGCGCTCAGCGCGGCACTCGGCGCGTGCACGCGCAGCTCCAGCGCTCCTCCCGGCCCGTCGATCCAGCGCACCGTGCGGACGATCCCTTCCGGAAGCGCCGCATCCCCGGCGAGCGCCGCATCCCCCGCGGCCCGCATCGCCGCGGCATCCCAGGTCGTCTGCGCCGGGACCTGCGCCGCTGCCTCGCGGATCTCCGGATCGAGCGCCGTCATCGTCGTCGGCCCGTCATCGCCGTCCCGCCTCTCAGCCCTTCGCCGCGTCCTTCTCAGCCTCCACGGCGAGCTGCGCGAGGCCCTTGTCGAAGTCCTTCGCGAGCATCTTCTCCATGGGGAACACCTTGTAGAACAGACGACCGAACAGGCCCTGCTCTCCGGTCATCGTCCAGGTGAGGTCGCTGCCGCCGCCCGCGGCGGGGGCAACATCGATCGTGACCTGGTTGGTGGCCTTGAAGGGCTTGGTGAAGGAGAGCGCGATTCCCGCGCCGCGCTCGTCGGCCCGGATCATGCGCATCGTGCCGGCGCCGGCCTTCTTGTCGCCCTCCCACGTGTACTTCGCGCCCATGCCGCGCGCGGGGCCCTCGTAGGTGCGGCGCATGTTCTCGTCCAGGCCCTCCCACGGGGACCAGCGCTCCCACTCGTGGAAGTCGTGCAGCAGCGGCACGACCTGCTCGGGCGCGGCGGAGGTATGGGCGGAGCGGGAGATGCTGAATGTCGACATGGGCGGAATCCTACGGCGGCCGGCCGCCGCAGAACGAGCCGCCCTCAGCGCGGCGCGACCCCGTCGGCGATCGCCCGGCGCTGCTTCTCGAGCCACTCGCGGAAGCTCGTCGGCGGCTCCCCCAGGTCGCGGAAGAACGCGGTGGTGTCGGTGACATCGCCGAGGCGGTCCATCGAGCCCATGATGCCGAGCACCCGAGTCATCCGCCCGCCCATGAACAGGCGGTTGATGGTGCGCATGAACGGCAGCGGCATCACCCGCACCTTCACCTGGTGCGGGGGCGTGCTGGTCACGGCGCTCGCGTAGGCGACGGCGGCTTCGCGCAGGGTCATCTCCTCGGTGCCGGCGACGTCATAGGTCTTCCCGGCCGTCTCCGGCAGACCGAACGCACGGGAAGCGGCGGCCATGATGTCGTCGGCCGCGATCGGGCGCACCGGAAGGGCCTGCTTGCCGAGCATCGTGACCCCTCCGCCGCGCACGAACTGCGGAAGGGTCTCGTCGATGAACCCGATCCGGAAGACGGTCGCGGGCACCGGGCCCGCGAGCAGCAGCTCGGCACCGCGGGACTTCGCCTCCTCCCACGGATGCTCGGCGTACGCGGGCTGGGAGTACATGCCGGTCAGCAGCAGGATCTGCTGCACTCCGGCGAGCTGGGCGGCCGCGGCGACGTCCGCGACGCCGGTCTCCTCGACGGCGTTCGCGCGGTCCGTGTCGGAGCCGCCGTTCAGCGCGAGCAGCACCCCATCGACGTCCGCGAGCGCGGCCGTCAGGGTGGAGGGCTCGGTGACGTCTCCCTGCACGACCTCGACCCCGGCGGGCAGCTGCGCGGTCTCCGGCGAGCGCACGACGGCGCGCACGGTGTGGCCGTCGGCCAGGAGGCGGGTGACGGCGTGTCCGCCGAGGTATCCGGTGGCGCCGAGGACGGCGATGCGGGCCATGGGGGCTCCTTCAGGACGTCGGGGCTCGTCCTGCGAGAGTACGGAGACTATCGGGGCAGACCCTGGATAGCGCACTGCTCCAACGGTCGACCTCCGTTGTCACTCCAGGTTGACGAAGACCGCCTGCCCGTCGCCGCGCAGCGTGCCGCGGCTGGCCAGATCCGCCCCGTTCACGTCGCCGCTGAGGTCGAGCACGGCGACGACCGTCGAGGCGTCGATGACGGCGCCGTCCGGCGGGGTGAAGGAGAAGGCGAACGGCTCGGTGAGGGTCATGTAGGTGGTGCCCTCCTCGTTGGCGAACACGCCCGTGTACGTCGGCGCGTACTCGTAGAAGGTCACCCCGTCGATCACGGCGGTCTCGCCGGTGGCGACGGCGTCGGACCAGGTGCCGCGCTCTCCGAGCGGCTGTCCTTGATCGTCGGGCGGAGTGGAGGTCAGCGTGAGCCCGCTCCACGGCATCCAGATCGAGAGCAGGCCGTGCTCGGCCGTCACGGGCTCTTGGATGTCGTACCCCTGCGTGGCGACGATGCCGTACTGCCCGAGGATCCGGTGCACGCCGTCCTCGGGGTGGTGGTACTGGAAGATCCCCCCGAGCGCCTCGGTCCCGGTGGGCTGGGAGACGGCGAAGGCGGGCGCGGCGGTCGACACGATGGCGACGGGCGCGCTCCAGGCGGCGGCGCGGAGGACTGAATGGCGGGAGGCGAGAGGCACGGCGGGACTCCAGGATGCGAAGGGAGCGCAGCCGTCATTCACGGGAGGCCGCCGCACGGCGCGGTGCGCGCGCTCTGGAGAGGCCTGCGCCGACCATCCTGCGTGCGCGGGGCGCACCTGCGGTGGCGCGATGCGTCGGAGAGTAGTCCTATCCACTCGCCGTCCCCGGCTCTTTCGCCGGGAAGGTCCGGGTCCCAGAGCGCGAGGTCACAGGCACGCAGTCCCCGTCGGCCCAGGCGCCCCGGCGAACCGCCCGCGAGGTTCCACGCTCCGAGTCGGCGCACTCACGTTCCACTGGTGGAACGTCAGTGCGCCAAGTCCCGTCCGTCAGGCGCGCCGGGCTGACAGCACGACGGCGAGCGCGGCGTGGGGCTGTCCACAACCTCTTGGGAAAATCCCAATACCACTCTAGGGTGGGGGCATGAGCACCATCGCTGCCCGCGCGAAGGCCGCCGTCGCCGCGTCCCCGCGCACCCAGTCCGAGATCGCCTCCGCCATCGGCATGACTCCCGATGCGTTCTCGCGCGCCCTCAACGGCCATCGCGGATTCGGGGCGCTCGAACTGGCGGAGCTCGCCCGCGAGCTCGGGGCAGATCTCCACGAGCTGATCACGGGGGAGCCAGACCCCTCCGCCTTCGTCGTCTCCGCGCGCCACAGCTATGACCCGGGCAGCCGGACGCGCGCTGTCGACTCGCTGGCCGGCGACACGTCCGTCCTCGAGGACATCCGCCTGCTCTACCGCCAGGCGGGCGATGTCGCGCCGACGCCGTCGCTCCCCGCTGATCCTGCCGGCATGCGTGCTGCTCTGGGCGGCGGGTTCGCCCGCCCCTTCATGGAGCGGGTGGAGAAGCTCAGCATCGACGTCATCCGCATCGGCGAGATCGGCACGGCGTGGTCCGGCGAGATCTTCGGCCGCAAGGTCATCGTTCTGCCGACCAGCGGGAACTGGTTCTGGCAGAACTGGAGCATCGCCCATGAGCTGGGACATCTCATCCTCGGCCACCAGGGCGTCGCACCGGGCAGCGTCGCGAACGACCAGTGCGAAGCGGCGGCGAGCGCGTTCGCCGCGGAGCTGCTCGTTCCCGAGACCGCTGTGCGCGAGGTCTGCGCCGGAGATCCCTCGCTGCAGGGGGTGGCGAGGTATCTCTGGGACGCAGGCATCTCCACGAAGACGCTGGCTGCCCGGCTGAGCACCCTCGCCATCACTCCCGGCGATGCCCTGTCGGAGCTGCTCGACGGCACCACGCAGAAGGCCCTTCGCCGCCATGCCGGCCTCCAGCACGAATGGTTCGAGCCCGACCCGATCACAGCACGGATGGAGGCGGCTGCTCAGCGGCACTTCCCGGCGTGGCTGATCAACGCGCACGCCGCTCGGGTGCTCGCCGGGGAGCTCGACACGGGCTCCCTGGCGTGGATGACGGGAATCTCCCCGGAGCAGATGGACATCGGCGACGCCCCGCCCGAAAGGGAGCTGTCCGGCGCCGAGCTCGCCGACCTGTTCGGCTGACCCATGGCGCTCATCGTCCTGGCAGACACCACGGCGCTGATCAACCTCTTCCTCTGCGGCCGGATGGAGGTCCTCCAGGCGCTGACCGGCGGAAATGCATTCTGGACGAGCACCCTGCGCAGGGAGTGCCTCCATCGCGAGCTGGTCGGCACTGATCCGGGCGAGCTCCGCCTGGACGGACTCGTGGCCGCCGCCGACGCGATCCTCGGTGAGCCCATCGCTCCCGAGGAGGACGAGCACCGGCCGATCCGCGATCTCCGCCAGCAGATGGCGCGCCCGGGTGAGCATCCTGACCAGCACCTCGGAGAGGCCGAGGTCATCGTCGTGGTGCAGAAGCGCCGCTGGGACGCCATCTTCGTGACCGACGACGGGGGCGCCCGACGTTTCGCCGCGGGCTCACCTCGGTGCATCGACTCCTGGGACCTGCTCAAGGCGGCCCAGCGCCGGGGCATCCTTCTCGAACGGGATCTCTGGAAGGCCCGGACCGATCTGAAGCACCACGGCCGCCTCGGAGCCAAAAGCGCCTTCATCCGGCCCGATGCGTTCCGGGAGTGGCTTGCGCAGTAGGGGCGCTCCGTCTCCACGCTCGGGGCAGAGCCGGTCAGTGATCTGGGCCCCCTCGCACCAGCGGCGTCCGTACCCGGTGCTCAGCCCCCCACCCCCCGCCTGAGTCGGCGCACTCACGTTCCACTGGTGGAACGTGAGTGCGCCAACTGGGTGGGCACGCCGGCCGACGGGCCTCAGCTGGGCCCCCGGCAGGACGCCGGCAGCCCCCGGGCAGCCCCCTGACACGCCCCCAGCAGGCTTCCCGGAGGGTTGACCTATACCCCCAAGGGGTATACAGTCGGCAGTGAACCGATACCCCTATAGGGTATCTACACCACACGAGGAGGCCGACATGGCAACGAGCGAGTACACCGTCACCGGAATGACCTGCGGGCACTGCGAGATGTCCGTGCGCGAGGAGGTCGGCGAGGTCGCCGGCGTGAGCGACGTGCAGGTCAGCCACGAGACCGGCCGTCTCACCGTCACCTCCGACGCCCCCGTCGACGGCGCCGCAGTGATCGCCGCGGTCGAGGAGGCCGGCTACACGGCAGCGCGCGCCTGATCGCAGGCGCCCCTGCCCGGGGCGGCGCGCCGCACGCAGCCGTCGGCCGCCGCCCTCTCCGCTCCCCCAGGAAGGACCCCCTCGTGAGCACTGAGACCGCACGCATCGCCGATGCCGGCATCGAGCTCGAGATCACCGGCATGACCTGCGCATCCTGCGCCAACCGCATCGAGCGCAAGCTCAACAAGCTCGACGGCGTCGCCGCCACCGTGAACTACGCGACCGAGAAGGCGAAGGTCTCCGTGCCCGAGGGGTACGACCCCCAGCAGCTCATCGACCAGGTCGAGGCCGCCGGCTACGGCGCGGCGCTGCCCGCCCCGCCGCGCCGGGCCGCTGCCGACGGCTCCGCCGAGAGCGATGCCGCCGACGGCCCTCCTGCCGACCCCGAGCTCGCCTCCCTGCGCCAGCGCCTCATCATCTCCGCGATCCTCACGATCCCCGTGATCGCGATGGCGATGATCCCGGCGCTGCAGTTCACGTACTGGCAGTGGGCTTCGCTCGCCCTCGCCGCGCCCGTGATCGTGTGGGGCGCGTGGCCGTTCCACAGGGCCGCCTGGACGAACCTCCGCCACGGCACGGCCACCATGGACACGCTCATCTCGATGGGCACCACCGCCGCGTTCCTGTGGTCCCTCTACGCCCTGTTCCTCGGCACCGCCGGGATGCCCGGCATGACCCACCCCTTCGAGCTGACGATCGCGCCGTCCGACGGAGCCGGGAACATCTACCTCGAGGTCGGCGCCGGGGTCACCCTGTTCATCCTCGCCGGGCGCTACTTCGAGAAGCGCTCCAAGCGCCAGGCCGGGGCCGCGCTGCGCGCGCTCCTCGAGCTCGGCGCGAAGGAGGTCGCGGTGATGCGCGACGGCGCCGAGGTGAGGATCCCCGTCGAGGAGCTCGCGGTGGGCGACGAGTTCATCGTCCGCCCCGGCGAGAAGATCGCGACCGACGGCACCATCGTCTCCGGCACCTCCGCCGTGGACGCCTCGATGCTCACCGGCGAGTCCGTGCCGGTGGAGGTCGGTGAGGGTGACGCCGTCACCGGTGCGACCGTCAACGCCGGCGGCCGTCTGCTCGTCCGCGCGACCCGCGTCGGCTCCGACACCCAGCTCGCGCAGATGGCGCGCATGGTGGAGGACGCCCAGACCGGCAAGGCCGAGGTGCAGCGCCTCGCGGACCGCATCTCCGGCATCTTCGTGCCGATCGTGCTGGTCATCGCGATCCTGACACTGGCAGGATGGCTCCTGCTGGGCTTCCCTGCAGCCATGGCGTTCACCGCCGCCGTCGCCGTGCTCGTCATCGCCTGCCCCTGCGCGCTCGGGCTCGCCACGCCGACCGCGCTGCTCGTCGGCACCGGCCGCGGCGCCCAGATGGGCATCCTCATCAAGGGCCCGGAGGTGCTGGAGAGCACCCGCGCCATCGACACCGTCGTGCTCGACAAGACCGGCACCGTCACCACCGGCCGCATGGAGCTCGTGGACGTGATCCCCGAGCCCGGCACCGACCGCGCGGAACTGCTGCGCCTGGTCGGCGCCCTCGAGGACTCCTCCGAGCACCCGATCGCCCGCGCCATCGCCCGCGGCGCCGCAGAGGCCGTCGGCACTCTCCCCTCCCCCTCGCACTTCGCGAACCTCGAGGGCAGTGGCGTGCGCGGCACCGTCGAGGGCCGCGAGGTGCTCGTCGGCCGCGAGACGCTCCTGGCGCGAGAGGGCATGGGACTCAGCCCCGAGCTCTCCGCCGCGAAGGCGGACGCGGAGAAGCAGGGACGCACCGTCGTCACTGCCGGCTGGGACGGCGCCGCCCGCGGCATCCTCGTCATCGCCGACACCGTCAAGCCCACGAGCGCCGCCGCGATCGCCGCGATCAAGGAGCTCGGCCTCACCCCCGTGCTCCTGACCGGCGACAACGAGGCCGTGGCCCGTCAGATCGCCGCCGAGGTCGGGATCGAGGAGGTCATCGCCGAGGTGCTGCCCGCGCAGAAGGTCGAGGTAATCACCCGCCTGCAGGAGCAGGGCCGCACCGTCGCGATGGTCGGCGACGGCGTGAACGACGCCCCCGCTCTCGCCCAGGCCGACCTCGGCCTCGCGATGGGCACGGGCACCGACGTCGCCATCGAGGCCAGCGACATCACGCTCGTGCGGGGCGATCTGCGCAGCGCGGTGGACGCGATCCGGCTGTCCCGCCGCACGCTGTCCACGATCAAGGGCAACCTGTTCTGGGCGTTCGCGTATAACGTTGCGGCCATCCCGCTCGCGGCGCTGGGCCTGCTGAACCCGATGCTCGCCGGAGCCGCCATGGCGTTCTCCAGCGTGTTCGTGGTCGGCAACAGCCTGCGCCTGCGCGGGTTCCGCTCGATCGCGAAGGACTGACCCGATGGAACACGGCCCCACCCCCGACGCCGCCGCGGCAGCGGTCGAGCCCGCCCGTGCGGCGGATACCGCCGCGGACCCGCACTCCGGGCACCACGGCTACATCCAGGACAAGACCCGCTACCTCAATCGCCTGAAGCGCATCGAGGGGCAGGCCCGCGGCATCTCCCGGATGGTCGAGGAGGACACCTACTGCATCGACATCCTCACGCAGATCTCCGCGCTCACCAGTGCGCTCGAGAACGTGGCGCTGGGACTGCTGGACGACCACCTGCGCCACTGCGTGCTCGACGCCGCGAAGAACGGCGGCGAGGAGGCCGAGCGCAAGCTCACCGAGGCCTCTGAGGCCGTGAAGCGCCTGGTCAAGTCGTGAGCGCCGAGGCGAGCGCAGCGGCAGGGGCGGGCGCGGCGGAGGCGAGCGCGGCGAGGACGGGCGCGGCAGCGGCCCCGGCAGCGGGTCCGGCCCCCGGGTACACCGTGATCGACCTCGAGACCACGGGCCTCTCCCCGGCGAAGGGGCACCGCGCGGTCGAGATCGCCGTCGTGCAGCTCTCGGCGCGCGGGGAGATCGAGGACGAGTGGACGACCCTGCTCCACCCCGGCCGGGACCTCGCGAACTCGCACGTCCACGGCATCACCGCGGCCGACGTCGCCGGCGCTCCGCGCTTCGCGGACATCGCCCCGGCGCTCGTCGCCGCGGTCTCCGGGCGCATGCTCGTCGCACACAACGCCCCCTTCGACCTGCGGTTCCTCGAGGCGGAGCTGCGCAGCGCGGGCATCGCGCTCGAGCGCCTGCCGCTGCGGGGCCTGTGCACGATGCGGTGGTCCTCCGTGTTCCTGGAGGACGCGGCCTCCCGGTCCCTCGCCGACTGCTGCACCGCCACCGGCATCCCCCTCGAGGCCCCGCACTCGGCGCTCGGCGACGCGCACGCCTCCGCCGCGCTGCTGCGCCGCTACCTGCGCGTCCTCGGCGACGCGCCCCGACTGCCTTGGCAAGAGGACGCCGCCCGCTCCCTCGACTACCCGTGGCCGACGGGTCTGCGGCCGAGCACGGCGCGGCTCCTGGAGCGCACCACGGCCCGGGCCGTGCGCCCCGACTCGTGGCTTGAGCAGATCGTCTCGCGACTGCCCCGGACTGCGGACTCCCGGGTCGACTCCTATCTCGCGACCCTCGAGGAGGCTCTGCTCGACGGCGCCCTCGGAGACGACGAGAAGGACGAGCTGGTGGCGGTCGCGCGCGACTGCGGGCTCTCCCGCAGGGCGGTGCTGGACCTGCACGCGACCTACCTGTGGGCGATCGCGGAGATCGCCGAGGCCGACGGCGTCATCACCGCCTCCGAGCGCGCGGACCTCGATCGGATCGCCGCGCTGCTGGGCCTGGCGCACGTCGACGTCGACCAGGCCCTCGCGGACGCCCGCGCGGCCCATCTCGCGGGCATGACCCCTGCGCAGGAGGCGCTCCAGGAGGCGGGCCCGGCCGACTGACCGTCGGCCCGTCGGCCCCGCCGGAAGGTACCGCGCGGGAGCTTCCCGGAGCGGGCCGGATAGCGCCGGTGCACAGTCCGTCGGCGTGCCACCATGAGCCATGCGCTCCGCCGACATGCCCGACATGCCCGACTCCTCCCCTTCCGGCTCCTCCCGCGGGCTGTCCCGCCGCGCGTTCTTCACGGCGACGGGCGCGGGCGCGCTCGGGCTGTACGTGTCGAGCGCCGTCGGCGCGCCCCAGGCGATCGCCGAGATCAGCGCGCCCGGGGTGCTGCCCGGCCGGGCGATCGCGAAGTACGCCCAGCCGCTGCTCTGCCCGTCGGACATGCCGAAGTCGAGCACGTCGGGCGGGATCGACCAGTACGACCTCGCGATCCGCCAGTTCAGCCAGCAGATCCTGCCGCCCGGCATGCCCGCGACCACCGTGTGGAGCTACGGGCCGACCTCGGGCCGGGCCAAGGACTTCGTCTCCCCGGCCCTCACCATCCGCGCGAAGCGGGGCCGCCCCGCCCGGATCCGCTGGCGCAACCAGCTCACCGACGCTTCCGGCAACTACCTGCCGCACCTGTTCGCGGTGGACCCCACGCTGCACTGGGCGAACCCCGGCAAGGAGCCCGGCGCCGGCGGCATCGCCACCACCGACGTGCGCCCGGACTTCACCGGCCGCCGCTACGTGCCGCCGGCCCAGTTCACGGACCCCGCCACCCAGTTCACCGACTACACCGGCCCCGTGCCGATCGTGCCGCACCTGCACGGTGCGCGCGGAGTGGGCGACGAGTCCGACGGCTACTCGGAGGCATGGTTCCTGCCGGACGCGAAGAACATCCCCGCGGGCTTCGCGCGCCACGGCCGCTGGTTCGATTTCCTCGCCGCGAAGGCGAAGGCCGCATACGGTGCGACCTGGGACAACGCCTCGGTGCAGTACCACTACCCGAACACGAACCGGGCCTCCACGCTGTGGATCCACGACCACGCCCTCGGCCTCACCCGCCTGAACGTCTACGCCGGATTCGCCGGGTTCTACCTCATCGGCGACATTGCCTCGAGCGAGAAGCCGCGAGCCGTCGGCGGAGCTCTGCCCGCGATCATCCCGGCCGACGTCCTGCCCGCCTACGAGCTGAACCTCGCCATCCAGGACCGCGCCTTCCGGGAGGACGGCCGCCTGTTCTACCCCGAGGGCCGCGAGTACTTCGACCCCGACTACCACGGGCCCTGGTACCCCGAGGGAGCGGGCATCCCGCCCACCTGGATCCCCGAGTTCTTCGGCAACACGATCGTCGTCAACGGCCGCACCTGGCCGAAGCACACCGTGGAGCGGCGCCGCTACACGGTGCGCCTGCTGAACGCGTGCGGCTCCCGCACGCTGTACGTCGACTTCTCCTCGATCCCCGGGATCAAGGTCAGCGCCGTCGGCAGCGAGCAGGGCTACCTGCGCGCCCCGCTGGACGTCATGGCCCAGCCCGGCTGGCGCAAGGGCCGCCTCGTGCTCGCGCCCGCCGAGCGCATCGACCTCGTGGTCGACTTCCGCAACGTGCCCGCGGGCCGGCACGTGCTGAAGAACGTCGGCCCCGACGGGTTCTTCGGCGGCGGCGTGCCGGGCGTCGACTTCCCGCGCGCGGACCCGGAGACGACCGGGAACATCATGGCGTTCGACGTCCAATGGGGATATCCGCTGGACATCACCACCCCGCCCGAGCTGCTCGCCCTGCCGGCCCTGCCCGCGCCGAAGGCGCCCGCGCGCAACCGCCGGCTCGCGACGACGATGCACTTCCACCACCTCTCGACCGACGACACCCCGCTGAACCCGCCGTTCCTCGCGTCGGCCACGATGATGGGCGTCATCCACGGGGCGCCCGGCGGGATGGTGCACATCCAGGAGCTCATGTGGTCCGACCCGATCACCGAGAACCCCGGCGTGGGCGAGACCGAGGACTGGGTCATCTACAACATCCCCCAGGAGGTCGGGATCCCCCACCCGATCCACGTGCACGAGGCGCCCTTCGAGGTGATGGAGCGCGGCACCTTCACCTACCGGTACACCGACGACTACACGATGGGCACGCTCACGCACACCGGCGCGCTGCCGCTGATCCCCGGCGAGAACGGCCGCAAGGACACCTCGTTCGTGTACCCCGGGCAGTACATGCGCATCCGCATGACGTTCGAGAAGGCCGGGCAGTACATGTGGCACTGCCACCTGCTCGAGCACGAGGACAACGAGATGATGCGGCCGTTCCGGGTCGGCCCCGCGCAGGCCGGCGAGCCGGCGCCGCTCCCGGCGACGGATGTGCCCCACCACGGGCACATGCGGCCTGCCGAGGTCGCGGGCGCGGCGGCTGCCGACGGGACGATGCCGGAGGGGACGTTGGCGGACGGGACGATGGCGGAGGGCGGCGACGCGGAGGGCTGAACCGGCCCGGAAGCCGCCCCACGACCGCCGCCGCCCGAGGGGACCAGCAAAGAGCTCGGTGTGAGAGCCGGTGACGTGGACCAGTCCTCGTCACCGGCTCTCACACCGAGGTTTCTGCTGCTCAGCGACGAGCAGCCCCACGGGGAGCGGCGATAATGGCGCGTGACCTCCTCGCCCGGCGCCCCGGCCCCCGTCCCTGCAGCCGCAGCCGCAGCCGCAGCCATCCCGGCCCTCGCAGCCGCACCCGGAGCCGCATCCGCAGCCACACCCCCAGCTGCACCCGCCCCCGCAGCGTCGCCGGCCCCGGCACCTTCTGCCCTGCCGTGGCTGGCCGCGCTCGGCGTGGTCCTCATGTGGGCCTCGAGCTTCATCGTGATCCGCAGCGCCGGGAACCACTTCACGCCCGGGGCGATGGCGCTGCTGCGGCTGGGCTCCGCCTCTATCGCGCTGCTCGCTCTGCTGGCGGCGCGGAGGGTGCGCCTGCCCCGCAGCCCGCGGATCCTCGCGGGAGTGCTGGCATGGGGCATCGCCTGGGGCGCTGTCTACACGTTCGTGCTGAACTCCGCGGAGATGCACATCGACGCGGCCACCGCCGCGATGCTCGTGAACATCGCGCCCCTGATCGTCGCGGTCGCCTCGACGAAGCTGCTCGGCGAGAGGCTCACCGGGCGCCTCATCGCGGGTCTGCTGATCTCCTTCAGCGGGGTCGCGCTGATCGCCGCGACCACGTCCACCGGCCGACTCTCCGGGGTGGGCGTCGTGCTGGGCGTGCTCGCGGCGCTGCTGTACGCCGGCAGCGTCCTCGCGCAGAAGCCGCTGCTCGCGCACATCGACTCGGTCTCCATGACGGCCATCGGGTTCTGGGCGGCGACGCTCGTATGCCTGCCGTTCGCGGGCGAGCTCGCCTCCGGGCTGAGCACCGCTCCGGCCGGCGCGATCGCCGCCGTGGTGTACATGGGGGTGCTGCCCACCGCGGGCGCGTTCCTGCTGTGGGGCTACGCGCTCACGCATCTGGGGGCGGGGGTCCTGAGCTCCTCCTCGCTGGTGGTCCCGGCCGTCACCCTCGTGCTGGCGTGGGTGCTGCTCGCGGAGGTGCCCCCGCCGCTCGCGGCCGCCGGGGGCGCACTGTGCCTGGTCGGCGCGGGATTCTCGATCCTGCCGAACGTCTGGCGGGCGCTGCGGCGGGGGTGAGGAGGCTCGGGTGCGGCAGCTCGGGTGACGTAGCTCGGGTGAAGTGGCTCGGGAACAGCGAAGAGGCCGCCTCCCGATGGGAGGCGGCCTCGTGCTGATCTGTGGAGACTAGGGGGGTCGAACCCCTGACCTGAAGCTTGCAAAGCTACCGCTCTACCAACTGAGCTAAGTCCCCGTGATGCCGCGAGCAACACCTGAATTATCGGTTCAGGAGCGAGGCGAAGCCTCGGTGACCTTCTCCGCTTCGGCCCAGAGATCGTTCTCGAGCTTGTCGCTCTCGACCTTGCGCCAGATGAACAGACCGGCGACAGCGCTGCTGGCGAGCAGTGCTCCGTATCCGAGAAGCTTCTTCATCAGATCCTCCGATCGTCCACGAGTGGGCCTAACTGGACTTGAACCAGTGACCTCTGTCTTATCAGGACAGCGCTCTAACCGACTGAGCTATAGGCCCGTGCACCGACGAGCATGCGGGTCGCCCCGTCTGCCTGCCGACGCTCAAGACTACCCAGCCCCGGCACCGCGCGTCCAACCGGACAGGGCGGCTGTACGGCACGTCACAGCAGGTGCGGGGCAGGGCGGACGCGAAGGCTGCGGCTGGTGCGGGGGTCCGGACCGGTGCGGCGGCCGCATCCAGTCGAGCTCCAGCCCGGCTCCGCACCGGCGAGCAGCAAAGACGTCGGTGTCAGGGCCGGTCACGTGCACTGGTGCACGTGACCGGCCCTGACACCGAGCTTTCTGCCGCGGAAGGGCCGGCGAGCAGCGGAATGCGGGATACGGGAACCGCGCGCAGCGGCATGCGGCGGCCCGGTGCGGCGGAGGCCCCGGCACCGGACGCGAGCAGGCCCCAGACACAGTTGCGGCCCGCTCTCGTACCTTTCGGCGATGCGAAAGGTACGAGAGCGGGCCGCAGCGGTGGGTCGGCGGGGGCGATTGCCGCCCGCCCGCCGGGTCAGTCGTCGGTGAAGGTCATCTTCACGCCGCCGAGAAGGGCCGCGACCATGTTGTAGAGCAGGGCCAGCAGCGTGCCGAGCGCCGTGATGATCACGATGTCCACCACCGCGATGATCGTGGCGTAGCTGATCATCTTGGAGAACTGGAGGTACTCGAGGAACGAGAGCGGCTCGCCGGAGTTCATGTCCTTGCCGATCTGGTCGATGCGGTCCCACAGGCCGATCGCATCCACGATGTTCCACAGCAGCGCGGTCGCGACCACCGTGGCGATGCCGATGGCGATGGCGACCAGGAACGAGATCTTCAGGACCGACAGCGGGTCGATCCGCGAGAGCGTGAGGCGGATCCGACGGGTCCCGCCCGTACGACCCGCCGCGCCCGCAGCGCCGCCGGGGGCACCAGCCGCCCCGGCTGCAGCGCCGGCGCCCGCCGCCGCGGCATCGCCGGTCACGGTCGCGCCGCGGCCCGTCGACGTGATCGGGGTGCGGCTCGCTCCGCGGGACGCCCCCGAACCGCCTGCAGATCCAGCGCCGCGGGAGGCACCCGAACCGCCCGCAGCGCCCGTGCCGAGCGCGGCACCCGCCGCACCAGCACCGACTCCCGCAGCTCCCGCCCCGGCCCCGGCGGCGGCCGCCGTGCGCGAGGACGAGGACGTGCGCGAAGTCGAGGCCTCAGCCCCGCGGCCCGTGCCGGCGGCGCCGACTCGGCTGGAGACCGAGGTGCGCGCGGCGGAGATGCGCTCCTTCACGGCGTCCATGCGGGAGGTCGGCGCGGTCTCCCGCGACGCGCCCGGGCTCGGAGCGGCAGCATCCACGCGCCCGGTCCTGCTGGTGCCCGCACCCTCGCCATCGGCGCTCACGCCGCGCGCGCCCGCGCCACTCGCACCGGCACCGCCACTCGCGCCCGCGCCAGCACCCGAGCCGGCTCCGGTCCCAGCAGACTCCGGAGTCTCCTCGCGGGGGGCATCGCTCTTGCTGTCAGTCACGGGTCACTCCTTGGGGAAGTCGTCGCCGCGGGCGGCGGCGTCGTCCGAGTCGTCCGCGGACTCCACAGAGCCTAGAGCATCGCCTGCGCCCTGCTCGGGAGCGCCGTCGGCCTCGTCATCGACATCGAGATCGGTGCGGATCCGGTCGGGATCGACCCCGCCGATGTCCTCGCCGCCGGCGACCTCCGCCGCGACGTGCGCGCCGTCGACGCTGCGCGCGCCCTCGGCATCCGCGCCGCCGTCGCCAGAGCCACCACCCTCAGCACCGTCGGCCGCGTCCTCGTCCACCGCGGACTCGGCGCTCACGGCGACGAGCACGATGCGGTCGCCCTTGTCGGGCTTCGCGAAGACGACGCCCATCGTGGTGCGGCCCTTGACGGGGATCCCGGCGACGCGCGAGCGCACCACCTTGCCCTTCTCCATCACCACGAGCAGCTCGTCGGTCTCCTCGACGACCGCCGCGCCGACGAGGTGCCCGCGGTCGTCCGGCAGCTTCGCCACGCGGATGCCGAGGCCGCCGCGGCCCTGGAGGCGGTACTCGTCGATGTCGGACCGCTTGGCGAAGCCGCCGTCGGTCACGGTGACGACGAACGTGCCCGGGCGCACGACGTCCAGGGCGAGCAGCTCGTCGTCGTGGCGGAACTTCATGCCGGTGACGCCGCTGGTGGCGCGGCCCATCGGGCGCAGCACGTCATCGGAGGCGGGCATGCGCACGGACTGGCCGTTGCGGGAGACGAGCAGCAGGTGGTCGTCGCTGTTGACGACGCGCGCGCCGATCAGCTCGTCGGTCGTCGGGCCGTCCTCGGTCTCGACCTCGCGCAGGTTCACGGCGATGATGCCGCCGGCGCGGGAGGAGTCGAAGGCGGTCAGCGCGGTCTTCTTCACGAGGCCTCGGCGGGTCGCGAGCACCAGGTATTCGGCGTCCTCGTACGAGGAGATCGCGAGCACCGAGGCGATGCGCTCCTCGGGCTGGAAGGCGAGCAGGTTCGCGACATGCTGGCCCTTCGCATCGCGCGGCGCCTCGGGGATCTCATAGCCCTTGGCACGGTAGACGCGGCCCTGGGTGGTGAAGAACAGCAGCCACTGGTGCGTGGTGGTGGTGAAGAAGTGCTCGACCACGTCGTCCGTGCGCAGCGAAGCCCCGCGCACGCCCTTGCCGCCGCGCTTCTGGGCGCGGTACTGGTCGGTGCGGGTGCGCTTGACGTACCCGCCCTTGGTGATCGTGACGACCACATCCTCCTCGGGGATGAGGTCCTCCATCGACATGTCGCCGTCGAAGGGCAGGATCTGGGTGCGTCGGTCGTCGCCGTAGCGGCCGACGATCTCCGCGAGCTCCGTGGAGACGATTTCGCGCTGGCGCGCGTCGGAGGCGAGGATCGCCTTGTACTCCTCGATCATCGCCTGCAGGCGATCGTGCTCCTCGATGATCTTCTGGCGCTCCAGGGCCGCCAGGCGCCGCAGCTGCATGGCGAGGATGGCGTTGGCCTGGACCTCGTCGATGTCCAGCAGCTCCATCAGACCCGTGCGGGCCTGGTCGGCGTCCGGGGAGCGGCGGATCAGGGCGATGACCTCGTCGAGGGCATCGAGCGCCTTGAGGTAGCCGCGGTAGATGTGGATCTGGCGCTCGGCCTCGTCCAGCAGGTACTGGGTGCGGCGCACGATCACTTCGATCTGGTGCTTGACCCACTCGCGCACGAACGTGTCGATCGCGAGGGTGCGGGGCACGCCGTTCACGAGCGCGAGCATGTTCGCGGAGAAGTTCTCCTGCAGCTGCGTCTGCTTGTAGAGGTTGTTCAGGACGACCTTCGCCACGGCGTCGCGCTTCAGGGTGAGCACGAGGCGCTGGCCGGTGCGGCCGGAGGTCTCGTCGTTGATGTCGGCGATGCCGGTGAGGCGGCCGAGCTTCACGAGCTCGGCGATCTTGCGCGCGAGGGTGTCGGGGTTGACCTGGTACGGGAGCTCGGTGACCACGAGCGACATGCGCCCGTTGATCTCCTCGGTGGAGACGACCGCGCGCTGCGTGATCGAGCCGCGGCCCGTGCGGTAGGCCTCCTCGATGCCCTTGGTGCCGAGGATCGTCGCGCCCGAGGGGAAGTCCGGGCCCTTGATGCGCGCGAGGCATGCATCCAGCAGCTCCTCCTTCGTCGCCTCGTAGTTCGTCAGGAACCACTGGGCGGCGTCGGCCACCTCGCGCAGGTTGTGCGGGGGGATGTTCGTGGCCATGCCGACGGCGATGCCCGCCGAGCCGTTGACCAGCAGGTTCGGGAAGCGCGCGGGGAGGATGACGGGCTCCTGGAGGGTGCCGTCGTAGTTGTCGCGCATGTCGACGGTGTTCTTGTCGATGTCGCGCACGAGCTCCATCGCCAGCGGCGCCATCTTGCACTCGGTGTAGCGGGACGCGGCCGCGCCGTCATCGCCCGCGGAGCCGAAGTTGCCCTGGCCGAGGATCAGCGGGTAGCGCATGTTCCAGGGCTGCACGAGGCGCACCATGGCGTCGTAGATCGCGGAGTCGCCGTGGGGGTGGTAGCCGCCCATGACGTCGCCGACGACCTTCGCGCACTTGGAGAAGGAGCGCTCGGGGCGGTAGCCGCCGTCGTACATCGCGTAGACGATGCGGCGGTGCACGGGCTTGAGGCCGTCGCGCACGTCGGGCAGGGCGCGGTCCACGATCACGCTCATCGCGTAGTCGAGGAAGGAGCGCTGCATCTCCTGGTTCAGGTCGACCTGGGTGATGAGGTCGGCCTCGCCCTCGTCGATCGGGTCGACGAGCGTGATCACGCGTTCGGCGGCCTCGCTCGCCTCGATGGGGGTGGGGCCGTCGGCATCGGGGGTGTCGGGAGTGCCGGGGTCCTGAGGGGTGTCGCTCATGAGGGAACGCCTTTCTCGGGCGAGATGTCAGCTGCGGAAGGGGGAACGGCGGGCCGCTGCCTCAGATGTCGAGGAAGCGGACGTCCTTCGCGTTCTCCTGGATGAAGCGGCGGCGGGACTCGACGTCATCGCCCATGAGCACCGAGAAGACGGTGTCGGCGTCGGCCGCCTCGTCGACGGTGACCTGCTTGAGAGTGCGGGAGGCGCGGTCCATGGTGGTGGACTGCAGCTCCTTCCAGTCCATCTCGCCCAGGCCCTTGTAGCGCTGGATGCCGTTGTCCTTGGGGATGCGCTTGCCGGCGGCGCGGCCCTCGCGCAGGCGCTCGTCGCGCTCGTCGTCGCTGAACACGTAGTCGTGCGGGGCGTTGGACCACTTCAGGCGGTACAGCGGCGGCATCGCGATGAACACGTGGCCGAGCTCGATGAGCGGGCGCATGTAGCGGAACAGCAGCGTCAGCAGCAGGGTGCAGATGTGCTGGCCGTCGACGTCGGCATCGGCCATCAGCACGATCTTGTGGTACCGCAGCTTCGTGGCGTCGAAGTCCTCGCCGATCCCGGTGCCGAACGCCGTGATCAGCGAGCGCACCTCCATGTTGTCCAGCGCGCGGTCGAGACGCGCCTTCTCGACGTTCAGGATCTTGCCGCGGATGGGGAGGATCGCCTGGGTGCGCGGATCGCGGCCCTGCACGGCGGAGCCGCCGGCCGAGTCGCCCTCGACGATGAAGATCTCGGAGTCCGCAGGGTTGCGCGAAGAGCAGTCGCGCAGCTTGCCGGGCATGCCGCCGGTCTCCAGCGGCGACTTCCGCCGGGTCGCATCGCGCGCCTTGCGGGCCGCCTCGCGGGCGAGCGCGGCCGACTGGGCCTTGCGCACGATGTCGCGCGCCTCGCTGGGGTGGGACTCGAACCAGTCGTTCATCTGGTCGGTCATCACCTTGGAGACGAAGGTGCGGGCGATGGTGTTGCCGAGCTTCGTCTTGGTCTGGCCCTCGAACTGGGGCTCGCCGAGCTTCACCGAGATGACGGCCGTCAGGCCCTCGCGGATGTCGTCGCCCGTGAGGTTCGCATCCTTGTCCTTGAGGATGTTCTGCGCCTTCGCGTACCGGTTCACCACGCCCGTCAGCGCCGAGCGGAAGCCCTCCTCGTGGGTACCGCCCTCGTGGGTGTTGATCGTGTTCGCGTAGGTGTGCACGGACTCGGTGTACGCCCCGGTCCACTGCATCGCGATCTCCACCGAGATCATCGAGGAGCGGTCCTCGGCCTCGATGTCGATGATGTCGGGGTGGACGACCTCGGCGCGCTTCGCGGCATTGATGTGCGCGACGAAATCCTTGAGGCCGTTCTTGTAGAGGTAGGTGACGCGGGCGAAGCCCTCGGGGGTCGTGATGAGGGTGCCGACGGGCGCCTGCTTCGGGCCCTTCTCGCCCTCCGCGCCGCCGTCCGACGGCTGCTCGGCCTGCTCGCGGCTCGCCTTCTCGGCCGCGCGCTCGACGTCGATCTCCTCGTCGTCCTCCTCCGGCTCCGCGGCGGGGCGCTCGTCGGTGACGGTGATGCTCAGGCCCTTGTTGAGGAAGGCCATCTGCTGGAAGCGCTTGCGCAGCGTCTCGAAGTCGTAGGTCGTGGTCTCGAAGATCTCGGGATCGGCCCAGAAGGTGATCGTGGTGCCGGTCTCGTCGGTCTCCTCGCCCTTCTCGAGCGGTGCCTGCGGCACGCCGCGCGAGTAGGCCTGGCGCCACACATGGCCCTGACGGCGGATCTCGACCTCCATGCGCGAGGACAGCGCGTTCACCACGGAGGAGCCGACGCCGTGCAGGCCGCCGGAGACCGCGTAGCCGCCACCGCCGAACTTGCCGCCGGCGTGCAGCACGGTGAGGACCAGCTCGACCGCGGGCTTGTTCTCGGTGGGGTGCATGTCCACGGGGATGCCGCGAGCGTGGTCGACGACCCGCACGCCGCCGTCGGCGCGCACGGTGACCTCGATCGAGTCGCCGTGGCCGGCGAGCGCCTCGTCGACGGAGTTGTCGACGATCTCCCACACCAGGTGGTGCAGGCCGCGCTCACCGGTGGAGCCGATGTACATGCCGGGGCGCTTGCGCACCGCCTCGAGGCCCTCGAGGACGGTGATGTCGCTGGCCTCGTAGTGCTCGGGGGCGTGCGCGGCGTTCTCCGCTGCCGACGGCGCGGGATGCGGTGCGGCGCTGTCGCTGGGATCGGGGGTGGTCGCGGTGGTGGCGCTGTCGCTCACGCGGGTTCGCTCCTCGGCTAGGGATCCCGGTGCACCAGGGCGCCTGCCGCGAGGCGGCGCATCCCAGCTCCGGGGGAGACATGCGGAGCGGCCGGACACTCGCGGGCGCGCCGCGAGGCGCACTGACCGCTCCCGCACGCGCGGGCCGTGCCGGCCGAACGCATCCATTCTAGCGTCTCCCAGGGCCTTTTTCACGCACCGCGGCCCTGGAAACGCGGGGGCTGCGCCACAGAATCGGCTCTGAGCGCCCTTCTGCGGCCTCTCGGACGCTCCGGGAGAGGGGCCGACGGGGGTGGATCCTCATCCCGGACTCCTGGAGCCTCTGGGGGCCTCTGACGGGACGGCGCCGGGCGCTTCGAGCGGGCGGCCGACGGGGCGGAGGGAGCCCGCCTCAGCCGTAGGTGTCGCGCGGCCCTCGCCAGGTGACGGTGCGCCGGCCCTTCTTCCAGGTGCGCTGCGCGGCGGCCGGGCCGGTCACGCGCAGCTCGGAGATGACGTGCGCGCCCACGTGCTCCTCGATGCGGGAGATGAGCTGCGGGGAGATCATCCGCATCTGGGTGGCCCAGGCGGAGGAGCTCGCGGAGACCACGAGCACCCCGTCGTCCAGCGACACGGGGCGGCAATGCGCGGAGACCTGCTCGCCGACGATCTCGTCCCACTCCTCGAGCACGCGCCCGGAGTTCATCCCCTCCGTCCAGCCGAGATCGCCGAGCACGCGCTTCATCACGTTCATCAGCCCCTGCGGATCGCGCGGGTCCGGGCGGGCGCCGGAGTATCCCGGGGCCCTGCCCGAGCGGTCGCGCGCGTCCCTGGCCTGCATCTTCGCCGAGATCGGGAAGAGCCCGCGGTCGCGAGCGGCCGCGCGCGAGCGGTTCACCGTGCGCCGCGCGAGCTCGAAGCTGTCGGCCCCGCGCGGGAGCTCCGGCGGGTCGTAGAGGACGTCGGCAGCCCCGGTCGCGACGGCGTGACTGCCGGGAACGGCGAGGGGCCAGGGATCCGCGGGCGGCTGCGCAGCGCCGTCGTCGGCACCTGCCCCGGGGTCGGCACCTGCCCCGCGATCGGCGGCGTCGGCCCCTCCGGTCGCCGCGCGGGATCCGGACGCTGCATGGGATCCGGGCACCGTCCCCTGCGCTCGCCCCTGCCAGGTGCCGAGGTCGTACGGGTTCGCTCCTGCGCTGTACGGGTTCGCGCTCACCAGGTGCCCGCCGCGCCCGAGCTCGTCGCGCCCGGCGCCGGGATCCCGGCGCCCCCTGCCGCGAGAGAGCCGGCTGAGCCCTCCCGCGGGGTCGCGCTGCCGAGCTCGACGTCGACCACCTGGATCGCCCCGGCGAGGGAGGCGGGGATGTCGGAGTCGTTGGCGGTGGTGATGATGACCTGGCGGGCGCCGGAGATGATCCGGCCGAGGCGCTCGCGGCGGTGCACGTCGAGCTCGCTGAAGACGTCGTCGAGCACGAGGATCGGCTCCCCGTCGCCGAGGTCCCCCTCCTCCAGGCGCAGCAGATCGTAGGAGCCGAGCCGCAGGGCGAGCGCGAGGGACCAGCTCTCGCCGTGGCTCGCGTACCCCTTGGCGGGGGAGTCGTGCAGGCGGATCTCCAGGTCATCGCGGTGCGGGCCGACGAGGGTCACTCCGCGGTCGATCTCGTCGCCGCGCACGGCGGCGGCTTCGGCGAGCAGGGCGTCGTGGAGCGCGCGCAGGCTCGGCAGCTCGCCCTCGGCCGGGCCGATCGCATCGATCACGGCGGAGCGGTAGGCGATGTCGGCCGGGGAGTCGACGGCGCCGCGGTCGGCGGGAAGGAGATCCAGGGCCTCCTCGGCCCCCGCATCCGTCGCGACCCGCAGGTAGGAGTAGCCCACGTGCGGGCGCAGCCGGTTCACGAGGTGCAGGCGAGCGCGCAGGAGCTCGGCGCCGAGGCGGGCGAGCTGCCCGTCCCAGACCTCGAGGGTGCTGGCCGCGGTCTCCTCGGGATCGAGGCCCCCCACACCCCGTCCGAAGCCGCCGCGGCGCATCGTGCGCATCTGCTTGAGCAGGCCGCTGCGCTGCTTCACCACGCGGTCGTAGTCGGCCTTGACGCCTGCGAAGCGCGGGGCGATGAGGAACAGCAGCTCGTCGAGGAAGCGCCGACGGCCCTCGGGATCAGCCTTCACGAGCCCCAGATCCTCGGGGGCGAACAGCACGGCCCGCACCTCACCGAGCAGGTCCCGCAGCCGGTTCAGGTTCTGCCCCTGCACCCTGGCGCGGTTCGACTTGCCGGGGGTGAGCTGCAGGTCGACCTGCAGGGGACGGCCTGCGCGCACGAACGAGGCGCGGATGATCGCCGTGCTCTGTCCGCGGCGCACGAGCGCGGCGTCGTGGGGGACGCGGTGGCTGGACAGGGTCGCGAGGTACCAGAGCGACTCGACGATGTTGGTCTTGCCCTGCCCGTTCGGCCCGACGAGCACGGTGATCCCCGGCGCGAACGGCAGCTCGAGCTGCGCGTAGGAGCGGAAGTCCGTGAGGGCGAGAGAGGTCAGATGCACGCGGGGGTCACCGCCCCCGGTCAGATCCGCATCGGCATGATCAGGTACTTGTAGTCGCCGTCCACGGCGCCCTCGAGGGACTCCTGGCCGCTCATCACCGAGGGCTTGATCGAGTCGGTGAACGTCAGCCGCGCGAAGTCGGTGCCGAGCGCCCCGAGCCCGTCGAGCAGGAAGCCCGAGTTGTAGCCGACCACGAGCTCCTCGCCGTCGAGCTGCGCCTCGATCGCCTCGGAGGCCTGGGCGTCGTCGCCGGCGCCGGCCTCGAGGGTCACGCCGCCGTCGACGAAGGAGAGCCGCACGGGGGTGTTGCGCTCGGCGACCAGGGAGACGCGCTTGACGGCCTCGATGAGCGGGGCGGTGGCGATGACCGCCGCGATCGGGCTCTGCGCGGGGAAGAGCCGGCGCACGGGCGGGTAGTCGCCGTCGACCAGGGTGGAGGTGGTGCGGCGGCCGCCGGCCTCGAAGCCGATGAGGTTCGCGCCGGACTCCTCGGACAGGGCGATCTGCACGCTGCCGCCGCCGGAGAGCGAGCGGGCGACCTCCTGGAGGGTGCGGCCGCGCACGAGAGCGGTGATCTCGAGGTCGGGGCGCGAGGGCTGCCAGGTGAGCTCGCGCATCGCGAGTCGGTAGCGGTCGGTCGCCATCAGGGTCATCTTCTCGCCGACGATCTCCACGCGCACGCCGGTGAGCAGCGGGAGGGTGTCGTCCTTCGAGGCGGCGACGGTGACCTGGGAGATGGCCTCGGCGAAGAGGTCGGCCTGCACGGTGCCGGCGACGGGCGGCATCTCGGGCAGCTGCGGGTACTCCTCGACGGGGAGGGTGGCGAGGCTGAAGGCCGCGCTGCCGCAGGTCACGTCGAGCTTGGTGCCGTTCAGGGCCACCGAGACGGTCTTGTGGGGGAGGGCGCGGACGATGTCCGAGAGCATGCGTCCCTGGACGAGGACCTCGCCGGCCTGCTCGACCTCGGCGGCGATCGTGATCTGGGCGCTGACCTCGTAGTCGAAGGTCGACAGCTGCAGCTCTCCCGAGGGGCTCGCGACGATGCGCACGCCCTGGAGGATCGGCATCGCCGGCCTGACGGGGAGGGTCCGGGTGGCCCAGGAGACGGCATCCGCCAGGACGCCGCGATCAAGGTGGAACTTCACCGTTGCCACTCCTTCGAAGGTGGTCGAGCTCGGTCTGCGCGCCTCTCGCGGGCGGCTCCCGACCGAGGCCGGGCGCACCGGCGCCGAGGGGTCGCGCAGGGTAGGACCGCAAGGGTATCCGCTCTGAGGCCTCTCATGCGACACGCCGAATTACACGCTTGACATTCTCCTGGTGAGGGGCCCTGAGACCCTCCCCGATGCCACATCCCCACCTCCAGGCCCTCTCCGGACCACCCGCCGGGCGCTCCCTGCCCCTCCAGCCCTCGACTTCTCCACACACACAGCGGCGAAAGAACAGGAAACCTCTTCTTCACGGCTGTTGATCCTGTGGAGAACGTGCATCACTGCAGGTCACAGACGAGACAGGAGGAGTGAGCGCATCGTGGACGGCAGCGGGGCGATGGTGGGATCACTGTGTATGAACGCGGTGCAGCGGCAGTGAGGGGACGCAGATCGATGCACATCGGCTCGTGCGCAGGCTTGCAGTGCTCCACATTATCCACAGAGTTGTTCACAATGGGGATGACGTGCAGAGATACAGGGATGTCATTCTCGGAGCGCCTCGATGGCCCCTCCTCCTCGCCCTCGCTCGTGCAGCTGACCCGCGAGAGCGGCCGCTCCGCTCAGGCCGGGGAGTGCGGGCTGCTCGAGCGGATGCGGGCGGTGAGCTCGGTGACCTGGTTGTAGATCGCCTGCCGCTCCTTCATCAGCTCGGCGATCTTCTTGTTCGCATGCATGACGGTGGTGTGATCGCGCCCGCCGAACTCGTCCCCGATGCGGATCAGCGGCATGTCGGTCAGCTCGCGGCACAGGTACATCGCGATCTGGCGGGCGTTGACGAGCACGCGGGTGCGGGCGCTGCCGGTGATCTGCTCGACCGTCAGCCCGAAGTAGGCGGAGGTCTGGGCGATGATCGTCGCTGCGGTCACCTCTCCCGCGTCGTCATGGGCGAGGAGGTCCTTGAGCACGCTCTCGGCGAGCGAGACGTCCATCGGCTGGCGGGACAGGGAGTGCAGCGCCTGCACGCGGATCAGGGCGCCCTCGAGCTCGCGGATGTTCGAGGAGATGCGCGAGGCGATGTACTCCAGGACGTCGCGCGGGACCTCCTGGGTGCCCTCCATCGCGACCTTCTTGCGCAGGATCGCGATGCGGGTCTCCAGATCCGGCGGCTGGACGTCGGTCATCAGGCCCATCTCGAAGCGCGAGCGCATGCGGTCCTCGAAGCCGCCGAGCTGCTTGGGAGGCAGGTCCGAGGTGATGACGATCTGCTTGTTCTGGTTGTGCAGCGTGTTGAACGTGTGGAAGAAGGCCTCCATCGTCTCCGGCGCGCGCTGCAGGAACTGGATGTCGTCGATGAGCAGCACGTCGATGTCGCGGTAGCGGCGGTGGAAGTCCTGCGCCTTGCCGAATTGGCCGGACTGGATGGAGTTGATGAAGTCGTTGGTGAACTCCTCGGAGTTCACGTACCGCACCTCGATGCCCGGGTAGAGGGACTGCGCGTAGTGGCCGACCGCGTGGAGCAGGTGGGTCTTGCCGAGGCCCGAGCCGCCGTAGATGAACAGGGGGTTGTAGGCGCGCGCGGGCGCCTCGGCGACCGCGGAGGCCGCGGCCTGCGCGAAGCGGTTCGAGGCGCCGATGACGAAGGTGTCGAAGGTGTACTTCGCGTTCAGCCGCGACTCGGAGCCGAGCGTGCTCTCGGCGCCGTCCTCGCCCTGGGGCTGCGGGCGCATCCGCCCGGGCACGAAGGGGCTGCGCGCGGGGGCCGACGGGCCGGAGCCCGCCTCGTCCTCCCCGAACCAGGCGGCCGCTTCGGCGCGCTCGCGCTCGACCTCGGTCGGCGCGGCGCTGCGGTCCTCGATGAACGGGCTGCCGTCGCGGTCGCCGTCGGCAGGGGGGCCGGAGAGGGAGCCCGGCTCCGAGGAGCGCTCGCGACCGGAGGGGCGGTCCCGCTCCGGGAGCTGCGAGGGGGCCGACGGGCGCTCGCGATCCGGCAGGGTAGCCGAGGTCCCGGCCGGCCGCGCCGAGTTGTCCACATCTGCATCCACAGCGGGGGATCGCGGCGCCGAGCCGCTCCCTGCGGCGCCGGGGGCAGGGGCCGGGCGCGCGGATTCACGGTCGGATGAGGGCTCGTCGTCCTCGAAGAGGGACTCGTCCACGGTCACCGCGAAGCGCGTCTCCCTGCCTGCGGCCTCGGAGATCGCCTGCTTCAGCGCCCCCGCGATCCGCTGCTCGAAAAGGTCCTTCGCCCAGGTGGAGGGCGCGGCGATGAGCGCGGTGTCGGCCACGATCGCCATCAGCCGGGAGAGGGTCAGGAAGGCCATGGCGCGCTCGCTGACGGTCTCGTCGCGGCGCAGGATGCGCACGGTCTCGTCCCACGTGGCGTCGTAGTCGATGGCAGAATCGTCCATGGGGCTCTCCGGATCGGTGGCGGCTTGTCCACGCAGTTTTCCACAAGCGCGGCGCTCATGGGGACCCCTCGCCCGACGCTGTGCACAGGGCCGCGCTCCGTCGGCCCTCGCGGCCGGTCCCGGGAGTGCGCTGGCGCACCCCCGGGGGTGAGAACCCCGCCACAGTCCGCTCTCCAGGGCCTCGCTCCATTGACCTGCGCTCCCGCCGCTCCTAAGATCGATCAGTCGCCGCTGTGCCTTCCCCCGGATGCGGAGTCGCGCGAATCCACTGGTCGCACCGAACGCGGGTCGGGCCATGGATTCAGCAAGCGCCCTCTTCCTGTGATCGTGCAGCCGACCCCATTGCCACCGCGTTATGGCACGTCCAGTGCCGCGATCGAGGAGAACCGATGTCCAAGCGCACGTTCCAGCCGAACAACCGCCGCCGCGCCCGCAAGCACGGCTTCCGCGCACGCATGCGCACCCGCGCAGGCCGCGCCATCATCAACGCTCGCCGCGCGAAGGGCCGCACCGAGCTGTCGGCCTGAGCCGCCGCCCGTTCGCGGAGCGCGCGATGA
This sequence comes from Brachybacterium equifaecis, assembly GCF_023509525.1. Classification (GTDB taxonomy): domain Bacteria; phylum Actinomycetota; class Actinomycetes; order Actinomycetales; family Dermabacteraceae; genus Brachybacterium; species Brachybacterium equifaecis. Next base: position 56,580 of record NZ_JAKNCJ010000007.1, on the reverse strand, counting down.
CGGAGCCGGGAGCATGACCTGGTCCCGGCACCGGCTGCGCACTCCGGAGCAGTTCCGCACCGCCACGCGGCGCGGAGCGCGCGCCGCACGATCCCACGTGGTCGCCCACCTCGTCATCCGCACGGATGGGGAGCCCGGGCCCCGCGTGGGATTCGTCGTATCCAAGAAGGTCGGCAACTCCGTGGTGCGCAACCGCGTGGCCCGGCGGCTGCGGGAGATCTTCCGCAGCGAGCTGGCCTCCCTCCCCGCCGGGAGCGATGTAGTGCTGCGCGCCCTGCCGGGCATCCAGGATCTCCCCTTCTCCGCACTGGAGGAGGAGGTCAGGGGCGCCATGCGCTCGGCCGCCCGCAAGGCGGAGCAGCGCAGCGCAGCAGGGACTCCGAGCGCTGGGTCGACGAATGCAGTGCAGTCGAGCACTCGGGCGTCGATATCCGGGCAGGAAGGCGCTGGGCGGGAGAGCTCTGGGCCGACGAATGCCGGGCAGAGCACCACGGCCGCGCGGGAGCGTTCGGCCGCGCAGAAGCCCGGGGCCTCGTGAGCAGCCGTCGGCCGCACGGGCGCCCCGCGCTGCGCACGCTCCCGCGGCGCCTGCTGATGCTCCCCATCCGGGCGTACCAGGTGGGCATCTCGCCCTACACCCCGCCGGCCTGCCGCTTCGACCCCGTCTGCTCGCAGTACGGGATGGATGCGCTGCACCGGCACGGGGCCGTCAAGGGAGTGCTCCTGACGGCCTGGCGCATCCTGCGCTGCAACCCCTTCACCCGGGGCGGGATCGATCCGGTCCCCGCCCCCGGGATGTGGACGGACCCACGTCCCGATCGCCGTTCTCGAGCGGGGGGATGAGCCCTCCAGGGCCTACCCTTGACCGAGACCCCGACCCGCAGTCGTCGCATCGCATGAGCGTCATGCGCCTACGGACGACAGGAAGACCAGGCCGATGAACATCCTCTATCCCATCGAGTGGGCCGTCGCATGGATCATGGTGCAGTTCCATGCCCTGCTGTCCCTGTTCATGGACCCCGACTCCGGCTGGACCTGGCTGCTGTCGATCGTCGGCCTCACGGTCGTGGTCCGCACGCTGATCACGCCGCTGTTCATCCGCCAGATCCGCTCCTCGCGGGCCATGCAGGCGGTCGCCCCGCAGCTGCAGGCCGTGCAGAAGAAGTACAAGGGCAAGACCGATCAGGCCTCCAAGCAGGCGATGGGCGAGGAGACCTTGGCGGTCTACCGCGAGGCCGGCGCCAGCCCCCTGAGCTCCTGCCTGCCGATCCTGCTGCAGATGCCGATCTTCTTCGGCCTGTTCCGCGTGCTGTTCAACCAGCTTCCCAAGGCCGCGAACGGCGAGGCCTTCGGCCCGCTGACCGTCGATCTCGCCTCCAGCGCGTACCACGGCGTGCTCGTCAACGGCGCGACGATCGCCGACACCTTCCTGGCCCCGGGCGAGGGCGGCTGGTCGACCCGCATCATCTCCGGCATCATCATCGCGCTGATGTGCGCGACGACGTTCATCACCCAGAAGGAGCTGACGATGCGGAACATGCCGCCGTCGGCCCTGGAGGGCCCGATGGCGAGCACGCAGAAGATGATGCTCTACATGCTCCCGTTCATCTACGTGATCACGGGACCGGGCATGCCGATCGGCGTGCTCGTCTACTGGCTCACCACGAGCGTGTGGACCATGCTCCAGCAGGCCATCGTCGTGTGGACGTACCCGACGCCGGGCTCGCCCGCCGAGGATCAGCGCCACGCCCGCATCAACGCCAAGCGCGAGCGCCAGGGCCTAGAGCCCATCGACTTCACGCCGAAGAAGCCGGTCGTCCCCGTGGAGGAGGCGCCCATCCGCGTGCAGACGAAGACGGCCAAGGGCGGCCGCAAGCTCACCGACCAGGAGCGCCTGGAGGCGGCCCGCGAGGCGCGGCGCGCCGCGCAGGCCGAGCGCGAAGCGGCCCGGAAGGCCGCGGGCGGCTCGAGCGCCGCTTCCGCCCCCAAGGGCCGCGGCGCCAAGGGCGCCAAGGGCTCCGGCCCCCGCTCCAGCTGAACCCCTCGCCCGCCTGCCCGCTTTCCGCGGGCAGGCGGGCACCGCTTCCCGCTTCTCTTCACCGCATCTTTTCACCCACCCTCGATCAGCCCGCCTGAGCGCAGTCGCCGGGCCCGCGCGGACGTCGCGCGGCACTCCCCGGCCGGGCCCAATCCCAAGGAGAACGATCATGAGCGAGACCCATCCCGAGTCCCTGACCCCCCGCGAGGAGGAGGCCGAGCAGACCCTCCCCGAGCAGACCGCGGAGGCGGCCCGCGAGGCCGGAGCCCCCGTGGCAGAGGCCGGCGCCGAGGACGAGGGCCGACTGCCCGTCGCCCCCGCTGGGACCGGCGAGGACGCCGACGCTCCCGTCGGCCCGACGTGCGACGAGGCGCAGGCAGGCGACGCGGAGGGCGAGGACGCCGCTCCGGCGAAGACCCGCGAGGAGCGCATCAAGGAGCTCGAGGAGGAGGGCGACATCGCAGCCGACTACCTCGAGGAGCTCCTGGACATCGCCGATCTCGATGGCGACATCGACATCGACGTGGACGGCGACCGCGCCTCCGTCGAGATCCGCGGCGCGACGCAGCTCGCGAAGCTCAACGAGCCCCGCGGCGAGCTGCTCGACGCGCTCCAGGAGCTGACCCGCCTGGCCGTGCAGTCCAGCACCGGCAGCCGCTCGCGCCTCATGCTCGATATCGGCGGCTACCGGGCGCAGCACAAGGGCTCCCTCGAGCAGCTCGCCGAGGACGCGGTGAACTCCGTGAAGCAGGACGGCGAGCCCGTGGCCCTGCGCCCCATGAACCCGTTCGAGCGCAAGGTCGTCCATGACGTCGCCAAGCAGGCGGGACTGCGCTCGGAGTCCGAGGGCGATGGCAAGGACCGCCACGTCGTCATCCACCCCGCGTCCTGACACGGGCGCACGGCATCGCGATGAGCTCCACCACCCTTCCCTCCCCTGAGGCCGCCCGGGCCGCGGCACCGCCCCTGCCGGAGGGCCTGCGGCCGCTCGCGGAGCGCCTGTTCGGCGACCGCCTGGCTCTGGCCGAGCAGTTCGTCGGCCTGCTCGCCACTGCCGGCGTGGAGCGCGGGCTGATCGGCCCGCGCGAGGTGGACCGGCTCTGGGAGCGGCACCTGATCAACTGCGCGCTGATGGAGGAGGCCCTGCCCGCGGATGCGCGGTCGCTGGCCGACGTCGGCTCCGGGGCCGGGCTGCCCGGCGTGGTCCTCGCGATCATGCGCCCGGACCTGCGCATCACGCTGATCGAGACCATGCAGCGTCGGGCGCTGTGGCTCGAGGAGGTGCGGGAGGAGCTGGGCCTGGAGTACGACGTCCTGCGCTCGCGCGCGGAGGAGCTGCACGGCGAGGAGTCCTTCGACGTGGTGACCGCGCGCGCCGTCGCCGCGCTCGGCAAGCTCGCGACCTGGACCCTGCCCCTCGTGCGCGAGGGCGGGGAGCTGATCGCGATGAAGGGCAGCTCCGCGGCCGAGGAGATCGACGCCGCGGCGAAGGCGCTGCGGCGCCTGGGAGGCGTGGATCCCCAGGTCCAGGTGCTCGGGGCCGGCGACGTGGAGGTTCCCACTACAGTGGTCAGGGTGCGGCGGCGCAGCGCCTCAGGACGCGGCAGCGCCGACCGGACGACGATGGGAGACGGACGTGGCTGAGACTCGCAAGGGATCGACGGCGCCCGCCGGGGCCGGAGCCTCGCTCGAGGACACCCCGCTGATGCGGCAGCTCACCCGCGACCATGCCCGCCGCCGCGAACTGGAGGGACTCGTGTTCGACGCCCCGCAGAGCACGCGCATCATCACGATCGCGAACCAGAAGGGCGGCGTCGGCAAGACGTCGACCACCGTGAACCTCGCCGCCGCGCTCGCCATGGGCGGCCTGAGCGTGCTGGTCATCGACATGGACCCGCAGGGCAACGCCTCCACGGCGCTCGGCATCGATCATCACGCCGACGTGCCCAGCATGTACGAGGTGCTCGTGGAGTCGCAGCCGCTGGGCGAGGTGATCCAGCGCGTTGAGGAGGTCGAGACCCTCTGGTGCGCGCCGGCGACGATCGACCTGTCGGGAGCGGAGATCGAGCTGGTCTCGATGGTCGCCCGCGAGAACCGCCTGCGCGGAGCGGTGCGGGACTTCCTGGCCTCCGCCGAGGGCGCCGAGGGGGAGGGCCCGCGGCATCTGGACTACGTGCTGATCGACTGCCCGCCGAGCCTCGGGCTGCTGACGGTGAACTCGCTGGTCGCAGCCCGCGAGGTGCTCATCCCGATCCAGGCCGAGTACTACGCGCTCGAGGGGCTGACGCTGCTGCTGCGCAACATCGACCTGATGCGCCAGCACCTGAACCCCGAGCTCGTGGTCTCCTCGATCCTGCTGACGATGTACGACGCCCGCACGCGGCTCGCGGCGCAGGTGGCCGAGGATGTGCGCACGCACTTCCCTGAGCAGACCTTCGCCACGACGATCCCGCGCTCCGTGCGGATATCCGAGGCGCCGAGCTACGGGCAGACCGTGCTCTCGTACGATCCGACCAGCAGCGGTGCGCTCGCGTACCGCGCGGCCGCGAAGGAGCTGACCGAGCGCCCCGTGGCGTGAGGCCCGCACGCACCACCCTGACCGATGGATGACGGCGCGAGGATGCGCCGAGGCCCTTGCGGCCGAATCGAATGCTGAGCAGTGAGGACGGACATGACGCAGAAGCGTGGACTCGGGCGCGGACTCGGCGCTCTCATCCCCGGGGGCTCCCCCCAGCCCGCCCCGGCGGAGGAGGGCCTGCGCACGCGCAGCCACCCCCGGACCGCCCCGGAGCCGGGTGAGCCCGGAGCCTCGGTGCGCCCGGTCGACATGTTCTTCTCCGGAGACCCCGTGGAGCCCGCGGCCGACGCGCGTGAGGACGCCCGCGAGGGCGCTGCCGGGCGCTCGCGCCCCGCGCGCACCGACATCGCGAGCGACATGGCCCGCTCCGTGCGCGAGCGCCGCGCTGCGGGGAAGGCTCCCGCGGCGAAGGCACCGGCGTCGAAGGCTCAGGCCGCGAAGCCCGCCGCGGAGAAGAAGGCACCCGCTGCGAAGACGTCGGCTGCGAAGTCGTCCGCGGTGACGTCCGATGCAGGGACGTCCGATGCAGGGACGGCGCCGAGCGCGAGCGCGCCCCTGGAGCAGGCTGCTCCTGCTGCGGAGACCGCGGCTGCGCGCGAGAACAGCCCCGTGGTGGACGTCGGCCCCGCAGAGCGGTTCCCGGCGCGCGAGGAGCCCACCCGCGACCCGCAGAGCCCCGAGAGCGCGCAGGGCGCCGCGCAGGTCCCCGAGGAGGCGACCCAGGACGGTGCAGCGCTCGGCACCGCCGCTGCGGCTCCCGCGCCGGAGGAGGCGGCCGACGAGGCCGCTGACGACGCCCCGGCGGCGGCGTCCTCCACGGAGCTGCTCCCGGTGCCGGGTGCGGAGTTCGCGGAGATCCCGATCCAGGAGATCCGCGAGAACCCGCGGAACCCCCGCACGATGTTCAACGACGAGGAGCTCGACGAGCTCGCGTTCTCGCTGCGCGAAGTGGGCGTCCTGCAGCCCGTGGTCGTGCGCCCCATCCCCGCGACGGACGCCGGGGAGTCCTTCGAGCTCGTCATGGGCGAGCGGCGCTGGCGGGCCGCGCGCCGCGCCGGGCTCGCGTCGATCCCCGCGATCATCCGCGAGACCAGCGATGACGACCTCCTGCGCGATGCGCTGCTGGAGAACCTGCACCGCTCGCAGCTGAACCCCCTGGAGGAGGCCGCCGCGTACCAGCAGCTCCTCGAGGATTTCGGATGCACCCAGGACGAGCTCGCCGAGCGCATCGGCCGCTCGCGCCCCCAGATCTCGAACACCCTGCGCCTGATGCGCCTGCCGGCGCTCCTGCAGCGGCGTCTGGCGAGCGGGGCCATCTCCGCGGGCCATGCGCGCGCTCTGCTGACCGTCGACGATTCACGGCTGCAGGAGGAGCTCGCCCAGCGGATCGTCGCGGAGGGCCTCTCCGTGCGCGCCGTGGAGCGTCTGGTCTCCCGCGGCATGGAGCCTGCCGGTACGCGCCCCGCTCCCCGGCGGACGACGTACAACCCGCGCGTCGTCGATCTGACCAGCCGCCTGGCGAACCAGCTCGAGACACCCGTGAAGATCGATCTGGGCAAGCGGAAGGGGCGCATCACGCTCGAGTTCACGAACCTCGAGGACCTGGAGCGCCTGATCGGCCGCCTGGGCATCGAGGAGGGCGCTGAGGGCTCCGCGCAGGAGTGACCCCGCGCCGCTGAGGCGAAAGCGGATGTCTATGCATAGATATGCATAGACATCCGCTTTTCTGTGTGCGTGCACACCGGGGGTGTGCGCGCAGGGAGGACAGCGGCACCGGAGCGCACGGTGTTGTCCACAGTGGGGATGACTCTGTGCGGTGCTGCGTCTGCGGAGTCGCGTGTGCGAAGGCCGGTGCGCTTTGACATGACGCGTGACGGGTCGGGGTGCGGCGGGGCTGTCGACGGGCGTCGCGAGCTGCCCCCGGCATCCGCGTCCTCGGGAGAGGCTACGGGTCCACCCCTCCCCGGGCCGTGAGACTGACGTGGTCGGCGCGTGGATAGCGGCTCGGTGATGCTCCTCCGGTTGCGCTGCGCTGCGCTGCGCTGCACTCGAGGTTGGGCTCCGCGTGGAGTCGCACGGCGGAGTCCATTGGGAGCGCTGGTGCACGCTGGTGGGGCCGTTTCACGTGGAACGCTCGAACCACGGGGGCGGAGCGGCGCAGCCCCCTCCCCCGGGGAGCGGCACTGCAACGGCACTGCACGAGGAAGGCGAATGCGCTCCCACCAGTCGAATGGGGAAGGGTGGAGGTGCGAGGAGCGAGGTGCGAGGAGTCGTATGCCGGCCCCCGATCTCAGCTTCTCGAGCACCCCAACCCTAGGTTTCACGTGGAACATGCCATCCGCGGGGCGCATCCCGGTGATGTGCGCAGTCCCCTGGGGTGGCAGCACCGTGGTGAATGCTGGCAGCGACCACCCCATGTCTGTGGTCAGATCCGCGTGTGCTGCCCTTGCAAGGACGGGCTTGCTAGGCGGCCTGGCGTGGCAGCTCCCGCTTCAGGCAGAGGTGGAGCAACAAGGGACGGGAAACGATGGATTCCCCCGCGGAGTGGATCTGCATCCCAGCTTCCGCTCCTAGATGTTTCACGTGGAACAGCCGCGTTCACTCAGAGCCCACAAGGCACATCTCGAAAGCCGGCGTTCTGGGGCTCAATCGAGGGCGTTGCGGCAACCAATGAAGGTACTGGTGGGCGCGTCAGGACTGACAGCCGGCAGCTGTGACGGGTACGCGAGGTTTTACGTGAAACAGCAGGGCGGGCCAGCGCGTTCGGCTGTTGATCCTCTTCGCGATGGACGCAGGCGGTGCGGCTTCACGTGAAACCAACGCACGCAGACGCGGATCTTGAAGTGTGGGCATGCTGCGCCGTGGATAGTTGGGTGATGCCTCCCCTCGCGAGGTTCACGCTGACCTACTGCCGGAGGATGTTTGAGCTATCGCAGGTAGCTCCCAAGGTCCCTCGCTGGAGCGCTACAAGCGGTTTGGCCCTCGTTTCACGTGAAACGGCGTCCTCAGAGGTCGGCTCCGATGGCGAGATCAGGCTCAGAGTGCTGCCACCACAGCCGTGTGATGACGTTTCACGTGAAACAGCTGCCAGTAGCGGCCCACGGAGTCATGTGCTCCACGCCCGCGGTGTGTCTGCGTGCGCGTGCGCTCCGGAGGGCAGCCACGGCAGGGGTCGGACGTGCCGAACCTGAAGAGATGATGTTCGTACGACCCGTGGACCTTGTGACCGTCAGCCCGGGCCGGCGGGATCGCAAACGCACTGTTTCACGTGAAACAGCCATGCTTCCGGGGCCTTGTGAATGGAGTTGGGCCCGGGCTCACCGGTCCTGTGGGCAGCGATTCCGTGACCGTATGGGTCAGTTGTGGCTGCCGGGGCCGGGTGCTTCATGGAGACGTACAGAGGCTGACCGCTGTACGGCGCGCGCATGAGGCGTACATGGATCAGGGACGGCACAGTTGTGAATGCGCGGCTCTGTCGATTCTGAAGCTTGCCAGGACGGAGCCGCCGTCCGCTGCGGAGACGGGAAGGCGGAGTGGACGCCGTTTCACGTGAAACGCGTAGCCGACGCCGCTCCGTGCGCGTGGCTGAGAACACGCCTGGCGACTCTGGGACGCCGCTAGTGCGTGGAGATCGGCACCGGGTCGCCGTTTCACGTGGAACATCTCAGTAGGCGGTCGTTCCAAGTGGCGTCCACGAGAGCGCGAATCGATGAGAGTGGACTCTCGGCGCAGCGCGGTTGCTGCTGCGGTGCTCTTGCGTACAGGGAGCGTCTGTGTACAGGGAGCGTCGCTCGCTCGATCGAGGCTGCGGGAACCCAATGGCACTGAGCTCAAGCTCGTGGCGTACCCCAGCCCGTGCCGGGCCCCAGCGCGTGCCGCCCCCTAGCTCGCGCGATCCGCGTGGGCTTGCCTACGTCACGCTGACCGCTCGAGGCCTCCACCTCAGGCGAACCAGCTGGCTTCACGTGGAACAGCTGGCTTCACGTGCAACCGCCGGTGCCACGCGAACCATTCACGGACAGGATGGGCAGCGAACCCCTCAGTCGTGCACATGAGCGGTGGTGGGCAGGCGCCGCAGGGGCGCTGGGCTCGCCGCCGACCGACCGGACCGGGGCTCCGCCCATGCGGAGGAATGCGACGGCACTCCCGGCACTGCGCGAGAGACGGATGTCAGCGCCTAGTCGCGCGCTACCCAGGATCTCCAGCGTGAGCGAGGTGCTCGCTACCGGCCGAGGAGAGGCAGGACGGAGTTCACGTCACGAATGGACGCACTCGGGCCTTCTGCGGTGGGGCCAGGTTTCACGTGGAACGGACGGACGGGAGAGCCGGCGGGTCTGTGGGTATAGGACTCCGGGCGCGTACTGCCTCGCCCCGCGCGGAACGGGCAGCGTCCCCTCTGCCAGCCCAGGTCGGGCAGCGCGCGACGCTCGACGGAAGACCGCCTCAGCACCCTCGTCCGTCCAGGGGCCCTCGTCTACCCCCCCCCAGACCCTGGCGCGCCACCCCGCGGTCGGGGAATGAAGCCCGGACGCGGAGCAGGCCCAGGGACAGGAACGGGTGGGGCGGAGCCCATCGCCGGTTCGGCAGCGGCTCCCCGTCAGCACCCGCGCCCCGGTTCCGCGGCAGGCAGGATGAGGGAGCCGGCGAGCACCGGAGGCGCGGAATGCACAGTGTGCATTCCGGTGTGGAAATCAGCGTGCTGGCGGATGGGGGTGTTCTCACATTCAGGCACGGAAGATGAATCGCGAGAGGGACGCTCGATGTGATCTGCGCCACGGAGTGAGTAAAGCCGCAGGTCAGGGCCGCGAGACGGTCCACTGCGGCCGATCTCTATGGTAGGCATCCACATCCACGAGTGGGGATAACGTTGGGGATATCTGTGGATCGCAAGTGCAGAACCGCGGCCCCGAGTGTGGATAACTTGCCTGGCGGCAGCGATCCTGCAGGTAGAGGAGAGACGCTATCCCTGCGCGTCAGTGTGGACATCTCCGGCGGCCGCACGGAACCCCGCCCCGAGCTGCTCCTCCACCTGGAACTTCGCGAGCGCTCCTTCGATGCGCGCGACGACGCGCCACGTGCCGCTGAGCTCCACCCGGTTCCCCATCGCGTCCTGCGTCGTCCATGGGTCCGCAGCGCTCTCCCTGCGGCCGTCGGCCTCGATCTCCTCCCCGGTGCGCAGCCGGGCGCTTTCCGCGGGCTCCAGGCGGATCCAGGTCGGCAGCGCAGTGACATCGAATCGCTCGAGCAGGGCGTCGTCGGCCGCATCGAGCACGAGGGCGCGCAGGGACCCTCCCCAGCGACGCTGCAGCTCCCGCAGGAGCTGAGGCGCCGGGACGGAGGGCAGCGCCCAGGGAGCGGCGACGACGGCCACCACCGGAGGCGTGAGGATCTCTCGATCCTCACCCACCTCCGGAGGCGGGAGAACCTCTCGATCCCCGCGCTCCTCCGATGGCGTCAGGACCTCTCGATCCTCACGCTCCCCGGAGGCCGGCGGAGCGCTCGGCAGCTCAGGCTTCCCGGGCACCGGCGGTCGCGGCCTGCTCGGGGAGGTCGGCCTGCAGCGCGAGCCAGCGCTCCGCATCCAGCGCCGCCTGGCAGCCGGATCCCGCGGCGGTGATCGCCTGGCGGTAGGTGTGGTCGACGACGTCGCCGCACGCGAAGACGCCCTCCACCGACGTGCGGGTGCTGCGGCCCTGCACGGAGATGTAGCCCTCCTCGTCGAGGTCGAGCTTGCCCTGGAACAGCGTGGAGCGCGGTTCATGCCCGATCGCCTCGAACACGGCGGACGTCGGCAGCTCGCGCTCCTCGCCCGTGACCGTGTCCCGCAGCGTCACGGACTCCACCTGGTCGGCACCGTTGATCGCGACGATCTCGGAGTTCCAGGCGATGGTGAGCTTGGGATCGTTCTCGGCGCGGCGCACCATGATCTTGGAGGCGCGCAGCACGTCGCGTCGGTGCACGAGCGTGACCTTCTTGCCGAAGCGCGTCAGGAACGTCGCCTCCTCGACCGCGCTGTCACCGCCGCCGACGACGACGATCTCCTTGTCCTTGAAGAAGAAGCCGTCGCAGGTCGCGCACCAGCTCACACCGCGCCCCGAGAGGCGCTTCTCGTCCTCGATGCCCAGCTCCCGGTAGGCGGAGCCGGTCGCGAGGATGAGCGCCTTCGCCCGGTACACGGTGCCGTCGTCCAGGGTCGCGGTCTTCACCTCGCCCTCGAGCTGCACATCGACCACGTCCTCGAAGAGGATCTCGGCGCCGAAGCGCTCGGCCTGCGCCTGCATGGTGGCCATGAGCTCCGGGCCCATGATGCCGTCGGTGAAGCCCGGGAAGTTCTCGACCTCGGTGGTGTTCATCAGCGCGCCGCCGGCGTCCAGCGCCCCGGCGAGCACGATCGGCTTCATCTCGGCGCGCGCGGCGTAGATCGCCGCCGTGTACCCGGCGGGACCCGAGCCGATGATGACGAGCTCGTGCACGATGCCGTCGGCCGGCTCCGTCTGAGCGGGGGTCTCGAGGGTCTCCTCCGCGGGCTCGGTGAGCGTCACGGCGGTGACATCGCCGAGGAGATTCAGGGCCTGGATCGGCTGGTTCACGGGTGGTTCCTTCCATCGGACCGGCGGTCGTGAGGCCGGTGCGGGCGTGGTGCGGGTCGGTGGTGCGGGCGGGTCAGGAGGGGCGATCCGGTCGGAGTGCGGCGGGAAGGCCGGGCTCCGCGGATCGGACGGGCCGGGCGGGTCGGACGGTGCGGGAGAGGCGGGATGTGCGCGGCGGCGGGGTGATCAGATCCCGCCGATAGTCGCGGAGCCCGCCCAGGCCCGTGAGTCCGCGGGAGGCGTCGCAGATCCGCAGGAGGGCTGGACGACCGTGACGTTCACGAGACCGCCGCCGGCGCGCAGGGCGTCGCGCTCGTTCGGCGCGTGGACGATCAGCCAGTACCGGCCGCGATCCGCACCCCATTCGATCTCCTCCATCACCAGCGGCGTATCCGTGAACCCCTGGGCCTGCAGACAGCGGTTCACGTCGAAGTTCGCGGGAGCCTGCAGAGTGCTCCCCGAGTCGATCAGCCGCTGCACCTCGGTCCCGAGCGTCGTCTCCGTGACAACGGGCAGGCCCGAGGCGTTCTTCCCGGGTGTGTTCACGTTCTCGATCGAGGCGGCGCTCGTCCCCCGGGAGATGTCCGACGTCGACTGGCTCAGCGCGAACGCGAGCAGCAGGCCCGCGAGCGCCGCGCCGAGCAGGGCGATGCCCACATGGATCGCGCGGAACCCCTCCTCCGCAGATCGGGAGGAGGGGCGCCGGTGGCGGATCCCGGGAGCGCTCATTCGGCCCGCAGCTCCGCGATGCGCGCGCGGAATCCCGACTTCTCCGCATCCGAGGGGAGCTCGGGGATCACGAGGACCACGCTGGAGGCCTCCACGGGGGCGGGCGGCGCCAGACGCACCTCGCCCTCCCCGGCGAAGGCGCCCGTGGCGAGCTGCGCGCCGCGCGAGCCGTCGGGGTTCAGCGCATACAGCTCCATCACGCCGCCCTGGCCGCCGGCCGTGGTGACGGTCAGCGCCGTCAGGGTGCTCGGCCCCGCGAACGAGATCCGCAGCGCATTGTTGGCCTTCAGGCCCCCGTACTGGGCGGTCTTGTAGATGCGCGTCGACCAGCGCGTGGCGGGGTCGCCGTCGGTCACCGCGGCCGAGTCCTCCGGGTGGTCGGGATCCCCGCCGTCGGCCAGGACCTCCACCGCGCTGATCGTCGGCGCCGGGGCGGCCGCGGGGGCCGCCTCGCTCGGGGCGACCGACGCGCCTGCGTCCGCGGCGGCGCTGGGGTTCGCGGGGGCGCTCGTCGCGGCGTTCTCGCTCTGGACGGGGCCGTCGGCCCCCTGCCGCATGACGGAGGTGACGGAGGTGACCGCGAAGACCAGCGCCAGGATCACCAGGAGCGCCGCCCCCAGCAGGATCCACTGGGCGATGCGGCTGCGCTCCGCGGGCTCCGCCGGGGTGCGGGCGAAGGCGCTGCCGGGATCGTCGCTGTTCAGAGCCACGGCGACGACGTCGCGCGCGAGCGCCCCCCGGCTGAAGGACTCCCCGGCGGCGGGCGCCGCGGTGACGGAGCGCCCACGACCGGGCACGACGATCGGACCCGCGGGCGCGGCCAGCGCGGACTCCTCCGCGACGGCGGAGAGCTTCTCGGTGCGGGGCTCCGCGTCGCGCGCGGCGGCGGAAGTGGAGGTGGAGGTGCTGCGGGCACCGTCAGCCGCACGGTCGCGGTCACGCGCGCTGGCCCCGTCGTCGGGGTGCTCCGCGTCCGGGGTGCTCGCGGAACGGGGGCCGGCCGTCCGGCCCGGAGCGGCGGCGGCCGCGAGGCCCGGGGCCAGTGCGGCGCCGGACACCGCAGCGGGGGCAGCGCCGGCGGCGGCAGCGGCGGTCTCGGGTGAGGCGGGCTGGGGAGCAGCCGCCGGGGCCGAGGGGGCCGACGAGGCCGACGGGGCCTGCGCGAGCGCAGATTCCGGCCCATCGGCCGCCGGGGTCGGCTGGGGGTGGGGCTCGGTCTGGGTCCGGGTCTGGGGCTCCGGCTGCGACTGGGGCTCGGGCTGGATCCGGGGCTCCGCCTCCGCGGCAGGCGACGGCGTCGGCTCCGGCGCGGGAGCCGGGGCGATGCTCAGGCTCGCAGGGAAGGCGGAGGGCCGACGGTGCTGGTCGAGCTCGAGCTCGCTGACGAACTCGGCGGCCGCGTGCGTGGTCCCTGGGACGGTCGCCTCGCTCCCCAGCACCTCGTAGGGATCGGTGGGCTCGGACGCGGCTTCCTGATCGGAAGCGCGCGCGGGCGTCTGATCCGGGGTCGTCTCCGGCGCAGCAGTCGCAGGCGCAGCGACGGGCGCCGAGGCGGCAGCGGTGGCCGCGCTGGCCGCGGCCGGGGCGGCCTCGACCGCGTCCGGGGCTGTCTGATCGACCGACGTCGGGGCAGCGGGCTCCGGTGCCGACGAGGCAGGAGCAGAGGCAGCGGCGGGCGCAGCAGCCGCACTCGCCTCACCTGCCGCACCGGTCGCGCCCTCCCTGCCTTCGAGCCGCGCCGCGCGCCGGTGGGCGCTCTCGGCGTCGTAGGCCTCGAGGGTCACCGGGATCGACTGCCAGGGCCCCAGCTCCGCGATGAGATCCCGGGTGGTCAGCGGGACGTCGTCCTCCGTGTCGTTGAGGGTCGAGGCGCAGAGCTGGTCGAGCTCGGCGGGGATCCGCCAGTCCACGACGTGCGAGGGCCGCGGCACCCGGCCGCGGGCGTCGGGCCGCGGGGCGGCACCGGTCAGACCCCGGTACAGCAGCGCCACGAGCGCGGTGGTGTCGAGGAAGGAGGCGATCTTGCCGGAGGGCTCCGCATCGGGATGCGAGGCCGCCTCGACGCCCGCGCCGAGCACGCTCACCTCTCCGCTGGCCGTGTCCACGAAGACGCGGTTGGAGTCCAGGTGCTGGTGGCGCAGCCCCCGGCGGCGTGCGGCCTCGAGCGCGGTCGCGGCCTCGCCCACGATGGAGCGCGCGGTCTCGGCGCGCAGGGCGCCCTGAGCGAAGAGCGCCGCGAGCGGCGGGGCCGACGGCGCCGGGTACTCGACGACCGTCAGCGGCTCCGCGTCCTCGTCGTCCTCCCCGAGCACGAGCACCTCGCGCACGGGCAGGAGGCGCGGGTTGTCCAGGAGCGCAGTGCGGCGGGCGGCGTCGGCCGTCTCGAGCGCCATCTCCCCGCGCACGAGGAAGAGCGTGACGACCTCTCCGGTGCGGGCGATGCGGGCGCGATGCCAGGAGGCTCCCTCGGCGACCCCGCCCAGCGGGATCTGCGCATCGAGGGTCCAGCGGCTGGCCACCGCCTCCTCATGGGATCGTTCGCTCACGTCATGTCCTTCCGCTGGGGTCCCGCCGGTCTCATCGTACGGGGGCGCTCGCGCCGCGTCGCCGGGCGAGGCGGGAGGCGAGCTCCCGCAGCTCCTGCACTCGCAGCGCCCACGCGATGCCCGCGAACACGGCGGTCATCAGCACGCCGACGATCCCGCCGAGCACGACGGTCAGGACCCGGTGGATCCACATCGCCTCGCCCATCAGGTGCACGGCGACCGCGCCCACCAGGATCGCGCCGATGGCGGCGATCGCCAGTCGGGCGAGCACTCCCGCAGCCTCGAGGCGGGAGGGCATCTGCGCGCCGAGCCGCGCCGCGCGGCGGCGCAGCAGGTGCTGGCCGAAGAGCCAGCCGAGCACGCTGCCCAGAGAGGACGCGAGCGCGACGCATGCCGCCGCCCAGTGCGGGTCCACGAAGGCGAGGATCGGCAGCATCGCGAGCAGCGGCACGGCCGAGGTCGGCAGCTGCATGAGGAACGGGGCGCGCGCATCCTCGTAGGCGTAGAACGCGCGCTTGGTGAGGTAGTTCGCGGCGAACGGCACCAGGCCCAGCATGTAGCCGATCAGCACCCAGCCGTTGGCGCGCGCGCCCAGGGGGCTCACTCCGCCGCTGACCACCCACATCACGGGCCCGGCGAGGACGATGATGACCGCGGTGGCCAGCATCATCGGCACGGCGAGCACCCGGTCCGTCTCCGCGTAGCGCGCCATCACGGCCGTGTGGTCGCCCTCGTGCGCGCTGCGGGAGAGGCTCGGGAAGGCGGCGGTCACCAGGGCCACGCCGATGATCCCCTGCGGGATCATGAAGACGAGGTAGGTCCAGTCGAGCGAGAGCAGCCCGGGGAACTGGGCCGCGAGCTGCGGCTGGTCGTGCAGGCGCTCGGCCTCCTGGACCGCGCCGCCGACGGCCCAGCGGCCCGCCCACATACCCACCTGGGCGATCGCGAGCATGGCGAGGGTCCACAGGCCGATCTTCCCCAGTCGGCCGAGGCCCAGGCCGCGGAATCCCCAGGCGAAGCGGAGCCGCAGCCCCAGCTTGCGCACGAAGAACCCCAGGAACAGGGACTGCACCATCGCGCCGCCCACGCAGATCCCCGCGAGCGCGAGGACGGGCCCCATGGTCCAGGCGCTCATCTCCCCGAGAGGGCCCCAGATCAGCAGGAAGACGACGGCGCCGATGATGCCGACCAGGTTGTTGAGCGCGGGGGCCCACTGGTACGGGCCGAAGGAGTCGTGCGCGTTCAGGAGCTGGCCGAGCATCGCGTACAGCGCCATGAACATGATCTGCGGCATCAGCCAGAACCCGAACTGGGTGGCGAGCGCAGCCGTCTGGGGCGGGAGCGCGCCGTTGGTGATGAGCAGCAGCAGCGGCACGGCCAGCATGCTCACCGCGGTGAGCCCCGCGGAGGCGACCACCAAGAGCGTCAGCAGGCGGGAGGTGAAGTCGCTGCCGCGATCGGGCTGCTTGGCGGCGCGCACGATCGCCGGCACGAGGATCGCGTTCAGCGTGCCGCCGCCCACGAGGATCCAGATCGTGTTGGGCAGGACGTTCGCGGCGGAGAAGGTGTTCGCGACAGCCGACGTGAGGCCGACGAAGATCATGCCGAACAGGTAGTTGCGCGCGAAGCCGAGCAGGCGCGAGACCAGCGAGCCCGAGGCCATCAGCGCGCTCGCCCGGAGCAGGCGGCCGCGCCCGCTCGACCGGGGCGCGGCCGCCGCAGGGGCACCGGCCTCCGGCGCGGCTGCCGGTCCCGCAGCGGAGGCGGGAACCACCGCTGCAGCCGGAGCGCTCGCCTCCGGCTGCGCACCTGCGGGCGCCGCGGCTGCTGGCACCGCTGCCTGCGCCGCCGCTGCCGCCGTCGGCCGCGGGGCAGCGCCCTCCCGACGGTGCCGGGGGGTGTGCTGGGCGCGGAGGGGACGGGTCATCGGGTGGGATCCTCGGGAGTTCGCGGGTCGGAGTGCTGCGGGGAGCCGAGGAGCTCGAGCTCCTCGGGAGGGGGCTCGGGGCCGCGCTCGGCAGGGGCGCGCTTGGCGGAGCCGTTCCGGCGCGCCCGCACCACCCCGATGCCCATGAGGGCGGCCATGGCGAGCACGAGCGCCATCGTCGCCCAGTTCTCCCAGGCCGGGTTGACGCTGAGCGGCACCTCGACGGGAGCGGTGATCTGCTCCCCGCTCGAGGACTGCAGCACCGTGGTGAGGGTGACGGTGCCGTTCGCGAGCGCGCTGATCGGCACCACGATCTCGCTCTGCCCCCGCGCCGGGACCTGCACGAGCGGCGGCTCCCCGATGTCGACGATCGGCCGGTCGGCCTTCACCCGCACCTGCACGGTGATGGCGGTGTCGAGCTGATTGGAGACGGTGATGGGGACGCCCGCCGAGTCCGAGACCAGGTTGTAGCCGGAGGCGGGAACGACCGTGATCGCCCCGCGCATCGCCTCGAACTGCGCGGCGGCGGCGTCGGCCCGTGACTGCGCCGTCGCGGTGTCGGTCGCGAGGGCGATGGAAGAGGTGGTCAGCAGCAGGTCGTGCGGACCGTCGAGCTGCTGGGGGTCGTCCATGACGGAGCCGAGGGTGTCGAGCTCCCCGAGCGAGCCCTGCAGGCGGCGCAGCAGCTCCGGGCTCGCGTGCGCGTCGAGATCCGGCTGGGCGAGGGGGACGACCGAGCCGTCGCTCTGCACGGCCACGGGGCGCACGGCTCCGGCGTCGATGCGGCCCCGCCCGTAGAGCAGGGACGGATCCGCCTCGGTGTCGGTGGTGAGGCGCTCGGTGCCTGCGGCATCGAGCAGATCCGCCACGGGCGCGGGCTGCAGCCACGGCGCCTGGCCGAAGGAGTCCAGCAGCGCCCCGATCGCCGCGGAGTCGGAGTCCGGCACGATCTCCGGCATCAGCAGCACCTGGCGCGAGGCCGTGACCTGCTGCGAGGAGATGACGGCCGTCTCGGCGAGGATCTCCTGGCGGATCTTCTCGACGTCCTCCCCGGAGCGCAGCGCGGAGGCGCGCGTGGAGAGCTGGGAGTCCGGCACGAGGACCGGCACGGGGGTCTCGCGCCCCGTCGTCGCGATCGCCGAGGGCGTCACCGTGCCCGCCTCCTCGTCCCCCAGGCTCGCCGACGGCAGCACGAGGACGTCGGCCCCCGAATCCGCGCCCTCCGCGAGCGCGGTCGTCGAGGCCTGGGTCGACGGCACCACGACGGCCGTCCCGGCGGGGGTGATCCCCGAGCGCGCCCACGCCCGGTCGGCGCGCTCCTGGAGGGCCGTCATCAGGGTCGTGGTGCCGGCGGCGCGCATCGCGGTGACGTCGGCCCGGGCGAAGGGCATGCCGAGCACGGTGCGGCCCTGGCCGGAGAGCGCGAGCTGCGCCGCGAGCTCCGCGGCGGCCGGGGGCTCCGCGTACTCCGGGGCGACCCCGAGGCCGGCGTCGGCCGACGGGGACGGCGCGCCGCCGCCGTCGCTCGCTGCCCCGGCGGCGGGATCGGCCGGATCGGCGGGCGCGGCGCCCGGCGCCTGCGCCGCGGCGTCCACGGCGAGGCTCGGCGGGTCCAGCAGGGCCGGGTCCAGCAGCCAGTCGACGTCGGGCCGCTCGGAGAGCACCCGCAGCGCGGCGAGGCGCCCGTGGGCCTCCGAGTCGGCGAACGCCTCGGGATCCGCGACCACGGAGCCGGGGTCGGCCGCCGCGACCGGCAGGAGCACGGAGGTGCGCACGAGCGAGTCGACGCCGTCGGACCCGTCGGGCCGCCACACCGTGAACGTGCGCAGAGAGGCCAGCGGCGCGGTGCCCTCCGCCGCGGTCACGGAGATGCGCCGCACGCCCCACAGGTAGTCGACCGCGGGGAAGCCGAGCTGCTCGGGCGTCGCGGAGACGGTGAGGGTCACGGACGCCCCCGGCGCGAGGGTCCCGCCCGCGGTCGCGACCGCTGCGGGCTCCCCCCGCTCATCGGGTGCGGTGGCCGCGGACCAGCTCGCCAGGGCGCCGCGATCGGTGACGCGGTCGGTGCGCGCGCGCAGCTCGATCCGCGGATCGGTCATGGGGGCGTCGCCCGCGTTCGTCAGCCGCACCACGAGCGTGAGCGCAGAGCCCGGGGTGAGGGCGACGGCGCCCGCGTCCAGGAGGTCCAGGCTCACGCCGTTCACCTCCGGCGGGGCCGCGGGAGCCAGAGGCCCAGCAGGAGCAGCGGGCGCGGCGGGGGCCGACGGCGCCGCGGGCGCGAGGGCCGACGGGCTCGCCACGGCAGGCAGCGGCAGACCGAGCAGCAGCGCCGCGAGCAGAAGGATCGGCAGGACCAGGAGCCGCCCCCGCCCCGGAGCGTGCGCAGCGGGGCCCGCGGCGGCGCGCGCGGGCGCGAGGAGGGCGAGCATGATGACACTGTATGCGCCCGGCTACCGTAGAGCCTCGCAGGCACCCGAGCGACAGGACCCACGTGACCGACGCATCTACCGCACAGCCGCCGCACGACGGCGCGGCCGCAGCCGCGCGCCTCGAAACGGCCCGCACCCGCGCCACCTCGATGTTCCGGGCGCTGCCGGAGCCGATCCACGAGCTCGGTCGGCTGTTCGAGGAGGCGGGCCAGGAGCTGGCGCTCGTCGGCGGGCCGGTGCGCGATGCGGTGCTCGGCCGCTCCAGCGCCGACCTCGACTTCACGACCTCCGCGCGCCCCGACGCCACCGAGGCGATCCTGCGCCGGTGGACCGGCGGCGGCGCGATCTGGGACATGGGGCGCGAGTTCGGCACCCTCGGCGGCTCGCGCGACGGGCTGAAGGTCGAAATCACGACCTACCGCACGGAGTCCTACGATCCCGCGAGCCGCAAGCCCCAGGTGGCGTTCGGCGACACCCTCGAGGGCGATCTCTCGCGCCGGGACTTCACCGTCAACGCGATGGCGGTGCGGCTGCCCTCCCTCGAGCTCGTCGACCCCTTCGACGGCCTCGCCGATCTCGCCGGCGCGCTGCTGCGCACCCCCGTCGCGCCCGCGCAGTCCTTCGACGACGACCCGCTGCGCATGATGCGGGCGGTGCGCTTCGTCTCCCAGCTCGGCTTCTCGATCGAGCCCGCGACCGCCGCGGCGATCGCTGCGCTCGCCGACCGCATCGCGATCGTCTCCGCGGAGCGGGTGCACGACGAGCTCGTCAAGCTCATGGTCGGCGCCCATCCTCGGCGCGCGCTCGAGCTGATGGTGGACCTGGGGCTCGCCGCCCAGGTGCTGCCGGAGCTGCCTGCCCTCCAGCTCGAGCTCGACGAGCATCACCGCCACAAGGACGTCTACCAGCACTCCCTCACCGTGCTCGACCAGGCGATCGACCTCGAGAGCCCCGCCGGATCGGGCGGCCCCTGCGAGGCGCCCGACCTCGTGCTGCGCCTGGCCGCCCTCCTCCATGACATCGGGAAGCCCGCCACTCGCCGCTTCGAGGACGGCGGGGTCGTCACCTTCCGGTTCCACGAGACCGTGGGCGCGCGCATGGCCGCGAAGCGCCTGAAGGCGCTCGCGTTCGACAAGGAGACGATCAAGGCGGTCTCGCGGCTCGTGGAGCTGCACCTGCGCTTCCACGGCTACGCCGACGCCGAGTGGACCGACTCGGCCGTGCGGCGCTACGTCACCGACGCCGGCCCTCTCCTGCAGCAGCTCCATCGCCTCACCCGGGCCGACGTCACCACGCGCAACCGGCGCAAGGCCTCGGGCCTCGCCCGCGCCTACGACGAGCTCGAGGCGCGGATCGACGAGCTCGCCGCGAAGGAGGAGATCGGCCGCATCCGGCCCGACCTCGACGGCAACCGGATCATGGCGCTGCTCGACCTGCCGCCCGGCCGCGCCGTGGGCGAGGCCTACGCCTTCCTCCTCGAGGAGCGCATGGAGCACGGCCCCCTCGGCGAGGAGGAGGCGGAGCGCCGCCTGCGGCAGTGGTGGGCGGACCGCTCCGAGGAGTGAGCGCGCCGGGAGCGGCCCGAGCGTGACCCGTGAGCGAGCGGCGGCGCGTGTGATGGACGCCGCCGAAGCGTTCCCCTGCACAGGATCGATGCCGATACTGGGGGACTGCGGAGCGTGCGCCCCACGCCCCGCGCCGCCCGTCGGCGCCCTCGAGCGCGCCGCGGTGCGGACTTCTCACCCCACCAGGAGCACCAGTGAGCGAATCCCGAGGATCCGGCCGCCGATCGTCCAGCGCAGGCGGCAGCGGCTCCGGCCCGCGCCGCGCAGCAGGCGCGCGCCGCACCGGCAAGCGCGCCGCCGAGCCCAAGGGCACCAGCCGCACTCCGGCTCCGAAGACGCCGGGCGCGACCCCGCCCGCCGCCCCGGGCGGTGCCGCAGGCGCAGGTGCGGGCGCTGCGAAGCCCGCCGCCGCCTCGGGCGCCGCGCGCTCTCGCAGCGCGAAGCCTCTCGCCTCGGGCGCTGCTGCCTCGGGCGCCGGTGCCCAGAAGGCGGCCGCGGCGACGTCGGCCGCCTCCGCGTCCCCGAAGGGGCGCGCCGGGAAGGCGACGCGCGCTGCGAAGCCGGCCGCCGCCGGAGCCGCGGGAGCGTCGGCCGCCGCGAAGCGCCCTGCCGCCGCGAGCCTGCTGAACTACCCGCGCGCCGGCAAGAAGGGGTTCTGGCGCTGGCTGCCCTCGTGGCGCATGCTCGCCGGCGCCTTCGCGCTGATGATCCTCGCCGGCATGGCCGGCTTCGCCTGGCTGTACGCGAGCACCGCGGTGCCCGAGGCCGACCAGGTCGCCACCGCGCAGACCTCCCGCGTCATGTTCGCCGACGGCACCACCGAGATGGGCCAGTTCTCCCAGGTCAACCGCACGATCATCCCGAACGACGAGATCCCGGAGACGGTCAAGGAAGCGGTCATCGCGAGCGAGGACTCCACCTTCTACGAGAACCGCGGCATCTCCCCGCGCGGCATCATCCGCGCCATGTGGAACAACCTGCGCGGCGGCGCCCGCCAGGGCGGCTCCACCATCACCCAGCAGTACGTCGAGCGCTACTACACGGGCACCACCACCGACTACGTCGGCAAGGTGCGCGAGATGATCATGGCGCTGAAGATCGACCAGGAGCTGTCGAAGGACGAGATCCTCTCGCGCTACCTGAACACCATCTACTTCGGCCGCGGCGCGTACGGCGTGCAGGCCGCCTCCCAGGCCTACTTCGGCAAGGACGCGAAGGACCTCACCGAGGCCGAGGCGGCGCTGCTGGTCGCCGTGATCCCGGCGCCGTCGGCCTACGACCCCGCCGTCGACCCCGAGACCGCGACCGCGAAGTGGGACCGCGTCATCACCCGCGAGGTCAATGAGACCGGCGCGCTCACCGCCGCCGAGGCCGACGCCCTCGCCTTCCCCGAGACCGTCCCCGCCGCCCAGAAGAACTTCCTCCAGGGCACCAACGGCTACCTGATGACGATGGTGAAGAAGGAGCTGATCGCCCAGGGCTACACCGAGGACGAGATCAACACCGGCGGCTTCACGATCATCTCCACGATCGATGCCCGCACGCAGGACATCACCGTGAAGACCATCGACGGCCTCGCCGCTGAGGGACGCCCCGAGGCGAACCGCATCGGCACCGCGACGATCGACCCGTCCACCGGCGCGATCCGCGCCGTCTACGGCGGCCCCGACTACGTCACCCAGAGCTACAACGACGCCGTCGAAGCGCGCATGCAGGCCGGCTCGATCTTCAAGACCTTCGCGCTCGTCGGCGCCCTCGAGGAGGGCTACGGCCTGAACTCGCGCTGGGGCGGCGACTCGCCCGAGCAGTTCCAGGGCTGGACGGTCAAGAACTTCAACGACACCTCCTACGGGACCGTCACCCTCGCCGAGGCGACCACGGACTCCGTGAACACCGCCTACGCCGAGCTCAACATCGAGATGGGCCCGGAGAAGACCCGCGACACCGCGATCAAGCTCGGTCTCCCGGATAACACCCCGGGCCTGGATGCGATGGCGAACAACGTGCTCGGCAGCGCGTCCCCGACCGTCATGGAGATGGCCGAGGTCTACGCGACGATCGCCGCGAAGGGCGTCCACCACGAGTCCTACATCGTGCAGTCGATGACCGCGCCCGACGGCGCCGTCGAGTACGAGCACCAGGACTCGGCGCAGCAGGTGCTCGACGAGAAGGTCGCCATCAACGCGACCGTCGCGCTGCAGGGACCGCCCACCGAGGGCTCCGCCCGCAGCCTCGTGCGCGTCATGGACGGCCGCGAGGTCGCCGGCAAGACCGGCACCTCGGAGCAGTTCCGCTCGGCGTGGTTCGTGGGCTTCACCCCGCAGCTCGTGACCGCGGTGGGCATGTTCCAGCCGACGGCCGACGGCACCGGCGAGGACCCCCTGACGCCCTTCGGCGGCGTGCCGTACATGACGGGCGGCCAGTGGCCCACCCGCATCTGGGGCCAGATCATGTCCCAGACCCTCGAGGGCCAGGAGCAGATCGACTTCCCCGCCGCCGTGCGTCTGGACAAGCAGAAGAGCGGCACGCGGAGCAGCGCCACCACGCGCGCCCCCTCGCGCACCACCCGCGCGCCCGCCACCACGCAGGCGCCGACCACGCAGGCGCCGACCACACAGGCGCCTCCGGCCACCACCGAGGCACCTGCTGAGCCCGCCCCGGCTCCGGCTCCGGTGGAGCCCGCGCCGGCCGAGACCCAGGCCCCGGCGGAGACCCAGGCGCCTGCGGAGGGCGGGGCGAGCACGGGCGGCCAGCAGAGCCCCGGACAGCCGGCGGAGCAGCCGACTCCTGCCCAGACCACCTCGCCCTGAGCGGGGTCGCTGAAGGGGCTGTGCGCGGAGGCCCGTGCGCTGCCCGGACCCTGCGACAGCGGGTGCTGGGGCGTCGGCCCGTCGGCCCTGGAGCCGGACGGCCCCGTCGGCCCGTCGGCCCTGGCGTCGGGCGGACGGGGCTGTGATCCCCTGCGCACGTCGACCGGGACCCTGGCGGGTGCGGCGGCGTGCGGATACACTCGACCGGTCCGACCCATGCCCGCCCGGCGATCCCGCGGGGCGATGGGGCGGGCGGCATGAACCCTCCTGCCACGGAAGGACCGTGGCCGTTGAGTCCACAGGAGGTGGGTAACCGAACATGCGCAAGTACGAGATGGTCGTGATTCTCGACCCGTCGATCGACGAGCGGACCGTGACCAGCACTTTCGAGAAGCTGGTGCAGGTCATCCCCGCCGAGGGCGGCACCGTCGACAAGGTCGACGTCTGGGGCAAGCGGAAGTTCTCCTACGAGATCCAGAAGAAGACCGAGGGCATCTACATCGTCCTCTCCTTCACCGCGAACTCCGCCACCGCCAAGGAGCTCGATCGCCAGCTGGGGCTGAATGAGTCCGTGCTCCGCACGAAGCTCATGCGCCTCGACGCCGAGTGATCTGATCCCTTCATAGCTATTCCCGTCTCACCACGGACCCCAGGAGCAGAACATGGCCAATGACACCCTCATCACAGTGGTCGGCAACCTGACCAGTGACCCCGAGCTGCGCTTCACGCAGTCGGGCGTGGCGGTGGCCTCGTTCACCGTCGCCTCCACTCCGCGTCAGTTCAACCGCCAGACCAACCAGTGGGAGGACCAGGAGGCCCTGTTCCTGCGCTGCTCGATCTGGCGCGACGCCGCGGAGAACGTGGCCGAGTCCCTCGAGAAGGGCACCCGCGTGGTCGTCCAGGGGCGCCTCAAGCAGCGCTCCTACACCGATCGCGAAGGCGCCCAGCGCACCAGCATCGAGCTGGACGTCGAGGAGGTCGGCCCCTCGCTCCGCTACGCCACCGCAAAGCCCACCAAGGTGCAGCGCGGCGGCGGCGGAGGATTCGGCGGCGGCCAGGGCGGCGGAAACCAGGGCGGCCAGGGCAACCAGGCCGGCGGGTTCTCCGGCGGCCAGGGCCAGGGCGGCTACGGCGGCGGCCAGGGCGGTCAGGGGGGCGGCTTCGGCGGCTCCCAGGGCGGCCAGGCCAGCCAGGCCGGCGGCCAGGATCCGTGGGCAGGTGGAGGCAACCAGGGCGGGTACGACGACCCGCCGTTCTGATCGGCAGATCGTCCTGCACGCCCGCGGCGCCCGCGCGCCGCACACTCATCATCAACCCATCCCGGGGTGAGACCCGGGCTCCGACATAGGAAAAAGGAGCACCACGATGGCCAAGCCTGTTCTTCGCAAGCCGAAGAAGAAGCAGAACCCGCTGAAGGCAGCGGGTGTCGAGAGCATCGACTACAAGGACGCAGCCCTGCTGCGGAAGTTCGTCTCCGATCGCGGCAAGATCCGCGCTCGTCGGGTCACCGGCGTGTCCGTCCAGGAGCAGCGCAAGATCGCGAAGGCCGTGAAGAACGCCCGCGAGATCGCCCTCCTGCCGTACTCGACCTCCGGTCGCTGAGCGAGGAAGGGAAGCACATGACCACCAAGCTCATCCTCACCAACGAGGTCTCCGGCCTCGGCACCGCAGGCGATGTCGTCGAGGTCAAGGACGGCTACGCGCGCAACTTCCTGATGCCCCGCGGTCTCGCGACCGCGTGGACCAAGGGCGGCCAGCGCCAGCTCGACCAGATCCGTGCGGCGCGCGGCAAGCGCGCCATCGCGAACCTCGAGGACGCGCAGGCGCTGAAGGCTCAGCTCGAGTCCAAGCCGATCGTCGTCACCGAGCGCGCGGGCGAGAACGGTCGCCTCTTCGGCACCGTGACCTCCACCGAGGTCGCCACCGCCGTCAAGGCAGTGTTCGAGAAGGACATCGACCGCCGCGCGGTCGAGTTCGTCAGCCCGATCAAGTCGCTGGGCGAGCACAAGGCCACCGTGCGTCTGCACGATGACCTGTTCGCCAACCTGACCATCCAGGTCGTCGCCGCGAAGGGCGCCGCGAAGTGACCTTCTGAGGTCCCTCCGCTGCTCCTCGCAGCTGGTTGCGCGAAAGCGCCGCCGCAGGCTGCGCGTGACGCAGCCGGACGCGCACTGCGCGGTCGGCAGCGAGCACCGCAGCCGCACATCAGCCGCCCCGTGCCGGAGAGATCCGGTGCGGGGCGGCTGCTGTTTGGCGGGGGCGGGGGGTGCGTCGGGGTGGGGTGCGGGTCGGGTGGGGTGGGGCCGGGATGGGGTTCCGGTCGCGCGCTAGCTCGCCTGCTCTCTCCTTCGCCCCCCAGCCCTCTGTCCTCAGGCCCCAGCAGAAACCTCGCTGTGAGAGCCGGTGACGTGGACCACTCCTCGTGACCGGCTCTCACACCGAGGAATCTGCTGACAGCGGTGGCGGAGTCGGGCCTGTGTCTGCCCTCGGCGCCGTCCCCAGCCAGCTCGCGCCCGGACTGCCGCCTTCAGCCCGGCGTGCCAGACACCGGGTCCCGGATGCACTGAGCTGACGTCGCGAGACTGGATCGTGCCCGGGCGGCGCACCCCCGATTCCCCCAGGCTCCGATCCCGCGCCCCTCGGCCTCCCCGCCCCTCCCAATCCCCGCCGCCGCATCCGGATCCTCGATCCCTCCCCATCACGCGGTTCTCCCCATCCGCGCAGGGACCAGTTCCCCGCTCCTGGAGGTGCGGGAAAGCTCCGTGCATGGACTCGAACACCGCTCTTCCCGCCCCGGCCCGGCGGAGCACCCTGCCCCGCACCCCAGTGTCTGTGGCGCAGGCGGGTGAGGATCACCGGGACGGGGTCACGCGCGCGGTGCAGGTGTGGAGCACGAATGACCTCACCCGCGCTGGGTTCTCCCGGCACCAGCGGGAGAACCTCGTGCGCACAGGAGCCCTGATCAGGCTCGGACGCTCCTGGTACGGCACTCGGAGCACCCCGCCGGAGGTCTGCCGAGCTCTCGTGACCGGTGCCCGCCTGACCTGCACGTCAGCGCTCGCGCTGCATGGGGTGTGGGTGCCTCTGGACCGTCGCCTGCACCTCGCGGCACTGCGCGCTCGACCCTGGTCTGCCGGGCCGTCGGGGACCGTCCATCATCGCTACCGGGAGACCTGGCCAGCGCCCTCTCCGATCCTGCCGCTGGAGGAAGCTGTCCGGGATGCGTGCGGCTGTCTCGGGGTGGAGAGCCTCGCGGTCGTGCTCGAATCGGTTCTGCACCTGAGGCTGCTCTCCACCGCGGAGGTGGAGGCGCTCATCGAGATCCTTCCCGACAAGAAGCGCAGAGCACTCGGCAGCCTCAGCATCGCAGCGCAGTCCGGCACCGAGACGATGGTGCGCCGGCACCTGAGACGTCTCGGGGTGACGGTGCAGGAGCAGGTCCAGCTGCTGCCGGGAGAGTTCGTCGATCTGCTGGTGGGCGAGCGACTCGTGATCGAGTGCGACAGCCGCGCTCACCACACGGGGCGGCATGCCTACCAGAGCGATCGCCGCCGCGATCGGGAGCTGGTGCGCCTCGGGTTCGCAGTTGTTCGCCTGACCTGGGAGGACGTCGTGCTGGACTGGGGCTCGACGTCGCGGATGCTGGACACGATGGTCCGGGAAGGGCGGCATCGGTCCGCCCGTCAGCGCTGCCCGGACGGATCCCGGCCGAGACGCCGCCTCGGAGGTGCTCCCGCCGCTTCGGCCCGCGCTGCGCTCGGTCGCTAGGCCGGGCGGGTTGCTGGATGGACGAGGTGCAGGGTGAGCTCAGTTCCCGACAGACGGGGTGCAGGACGGGCTCAGTTCCAGACAGACGGGGTGCAGGGCTCACGGGTGCGGGGCTCACGGGTCCAGAGCTGAAAGATGCAGCCGAGGCACGTCCCACCCAGACTGTTCCAGCAGAAACATCGCTGTGAGAGCCGGTGACGAGGACTGGTCCACGCCACCGGCCCTCACACCGAGGTTTTTGCGAGCGGCGGTCGGAACTGCGGTCGGAATTGCGGCTGGAACGGTGGCTGGATCGGTGGCCGGAGGTGCGGAAGGAACTGCGGCCGCAGGCCCGGGCATCTGCCCGAATCCCTTCCGGAGCCGCGCCCTCGGCGTTAGCGTGGTCACATGGACTCTCAGCCACTGCCCCGAGCCATCACGACCGTCTCCGCTCTCGCCCTCGTCCTCGCCGCGTCGGCCTGCGGGACCTCAGGATCCACCGATCCGAGCACGGCTGCCGCCACACCTTCTGAGGCGACAGCGACCAGCACCCCCCTCCCGACCGCCAGCGCCGCCCCCTCCGGCGAGGCGACCGCGACCCCCGCCGAGACCTCGAGCAGTGCGTCGGCGAGCAGCTCTGCCGCACCGTCTCGAGGCCCGCTTCCCGGTGGCGGGGAGCCGCCTGCCGACGCTCTGACCGGCAACGGCGTCGAGCTCGGGATGCCGTATGCGCCGATGATGCTGCTGGCGTTCCACGAGACGCCCGGCCTGTTCGAGGGCACCGGCGCGCAGGCCAGCATCAGCGCCGAGAACCTCCAGATCGGCCTCCAGCAGGCGCAGGACTCCATCCCGCAGCCCGACGGACTGGACCTCGGCGACGTGGTCTGCGACAGCGGTCTCTCCTTCGCGGACCGCACCTGGGCCTCGTGCACCGTGAGCGGCACGAACGGCGCCTGGTTCGTCCACCCCGTCTACCTCGACGCGGGGGGCACCCCGGCCGTGCTCGTCACCGAGTACCCGCTCGCGGACGATCTGACCCGGCTGCTGAGCACTCCCGGCAGCCTGATGACCTGGGGCCCCAGCGCGGGCGCGCCCGAGGCCAGTGGCGACGTGCAGGGCGCGGTGCAGGTGGCGATCGACGGACTCGGCGAGCCGATCAGCCTCACCTCGTGCGACGGAGCGCTGCTTCCGGACGAGGGTTCGTTCCCCCGTTGCAACGGGACGCTCCAGGACAGCGATCAGTCGGTGGACGTGATCCTCCTGCAGTCCATCTCCACCGGCAGCGGCGACCCGGTCGACCTGCTCTGGTACGCAGCGGTGAGCTGACGGGCCCGTGCGGCGGGGGCCGACGGGAGGCTGACGGGGCGGCTGCGACCGCCCCTGACGGGCGCGATCGCCTCGCGTCTGCGACCCGCACCTGCCGCGCGCGACCCCCGCGCCCCTGCCGCGTGCGATCCGCTCGCGCGCAGGGCCCGGGTCGGCCCGCGCCCGTCGGACGCAATACCATGCGCGAATGAGCACATCCTCCTCACATCCCCAGCCGCATCCCCCGGCATCCCCGGCCGGCGGCGCCATCGCGCCCGACGACAGCCGCCTCGCCCGTTCCCTCAGCCATGGCCAGATCGCCATGATCGCGATGGGTTCCGCGCTCGGCACCGGCCTCTTCCTCGGCTCCGGCGAGGCCATCGGCTACGCCGGACCCGCCGTGATCCTCGCCTTCGCGATCGGCTCCGTGATCGCCGCGACCATCGCCCTGGCGATGGGCGAGATGGCCTCGCGCCATCCCGTGCGCGGCGGCTTCGGCACGCTCGCCGCCCACTACCTGTCCCCGTACTGGGGCTACCTGAGCCGCTGGCTCTACTGGATCGTCACCGTCGGCGTGACCGCCGCCGAGGTCTTCGCCTGCGGCCTCTACCTCAGCTACTGGCTGCCGATCCCCGTGTGGGCGGGCATCCTGATCTTCGCCGCGGTCATCCTCGGCATCAACCTCTCGGCGGTCGGCTCCTTCGGCGCCATCGAGTTCATCCTGTCGAGCGTCAAGGTCATCGCCGTCGTGGTGTTCATCCTCGTCGGCCTGTTCCTCGTCTTCGTCGGCACCGACGGCGCGCCCGCCCCGGGTCTCGCGGGGCTGACGGCCGACGGCGGCTTCGCGCCGAACGGCTGGGCAGCGGTGTGGATCGCGCTCAGCGTGGTGATGTTCAGCTTCGGCGGCATCGAGCTGCTGTCGATCACCGCGGCCGAGGCGAAGGATCCGGCGCGCTCGATCAAGACCGCCGCGCGCACCACGATCGTGCGCCTCGCGTTCTTCTACGTGCTGTGCATCGGCATCGTGATCTGCCTGGTGCCGTGGCGCCAGGCGGCCGCGGCCGGCGGCGACGTCGAGACGTCGCCGTTCGTGATGGTCTTCGACCAGGTCGGCGTGCCTGCCGCCGCGAGCATCACCAACGCGGTCGTGCTGATCGCGGCGCTCAGCGCCGCCAACGCGAACCTGTACGCGGGCTCGCGCATGCTGCACTCGCTGTCGGTCGATCGCCTCGCCCCGGCGTTCCTCTCGCGCACCACGCGCGGCGGGGTGCCGACGGCGGGCATCGCGATCAGCCTGGTCGGCGTGCTCGTCGCCGCGACGCTGCAGTTCACCGGCGTGGGCGGCGTGTTCGGCTACCTCATGAGCGTGGTCGTGTTCGCCGTGATCACCGTGTGGGCGCTGATCCTCGTCAGCTACATCGTGTTCCGGCGCCGAGGTATCACCGGTGCGACGTTCCGCATGCCCGGCGGGATCGCCTCGGCGGTCGTCGGCCTCATCGGCCTCGCGGCCGTGTTCGCCACCGTGTTCGTGCGCGAGTCGATGATGCTGGCCGCCGTGTTCGGCATCGGCGCGGTCATCGTCGCGACGATCCTGTACTTCGCGGTCGTGCGCAGCCGCGTCGACCGCCGGGACATCGAGGCCGCCTTCGCGGAGGCCGACGCGATGCGCGAGGGATCGGCAGGCGTTCGCGCCTGAGCGGCGACGCCCCGGGCGCCCGGGGCCGACGGCTGGGACGGAGATGATCGGGGCCTGAGTGGCGTTGCTTACGCCCAGGTCATCTCCGTTTGGGTCGGAGCGTGACGGCGTGTAGCCTGGGACTCGCTTCAGCCTCGGTGATCTCGAATCCCGGTGCCGGAGCCACGCGCAAGTGGCGGAATTGGTAGACGCGCACGGTTCAGGTCCGTGTGTTCGAAAGGACGTGGGGGTTCAAGTCCCCCCTTGCGCACCAGCTGGAACAGCAGGTCAGAGCCCCTTCCCGGAGAGATCCGGGGAGGGGCTCTGCCGTTGTGCGCGGCATCGCCCGGTGCGGGGGCGCGGGGACGCGGGCTGGGCATGCGGTCCGGGCAGGGCGCGGACCGGGCGCGGGGCCCCTTGGCCCGCTCTCGTACCCTTGGCGCGCGCGAAGGGTACGAGAGCGGGTCGGGAGCGGTGCGCGCGGGTCGGGCGCGGTGTGCGCGGGCCGGGCGCGCTGGGCACGGGTTCGGAGCGCCGGGCGCGGTGTGCGGGGCGCGGGCCCCGCACGGGAGCGTGCCGGCCGTCGGCCCCTCGAGCTGGCGCCTCGGCCCTCACCCCTCGGGCGCCGCCCGCAGCTCCCGCGGCAGCTGCTCGAGCAGCTGCAGCCACAGCTCCGAGCCCGTCGGGAACGCAGGGATCGCATGGCGCAGCACGTGCACGGGCACCTGGCCGACGATCGCGACGGTCGCCGCGTGCAGCTGCTCGGCGGCGTCGGGCCCCGCGAAGGTCGCCCCGAGCACCAGTCGGCTCTCGCGGTCGACGACGAGGATCGCGGTGCCGGTCACGTGGTCTCGCAGCAGGCTCGTGCCCGCGGCGCCCCCGTAGGGGACCTGCGAGACCACGACATCGTGCCCGGCGTCCCGCGCCTGCTGCGCGGTGAGGCCGACGCTCGCCACCTGGGGCGCGGTGAACACGACCTGCGGCACGGCGGCGACCGCCGGCGGCGCGGGCTCCTCCGCCTCGCCGAGGGCGCGGGCCCGCAGGCGCGCGCCCAGCACGCGGGCGGAGTGCTTGCCGCGGTGGGTGAGCATGGGGCCGCCGTCGGCATCGCCGACCGCGTGCAGCCACTCCGGCAGATGCCCGCCGCTGACATCGTCTGCCGTGAGGCCGATGCTCTCCAGCCCGGCGTCCTCGAGCCGCGGGCGGCGGCCGGTCGCGACGAGCACCTCGTCGGCCCGCAGCTCCTCCCGGTCACCGCGCCCCTCCTCGGCCCGGAGTCCCTCGTCGGCCCGGAGTCCCTCGTCGGTCCGGCGCTCCTCGTCGGCCCGGAGTCCCTCGTCGGCCCGGCGCTCGCCGTCGGCCCGACGCTCCTGCGCGTCGCCCTCGCCGCGCGTCTCGATCTCGAGCCGCACCTCGCCGCCGTGGATCCGGCCGAGCCCCGTGTCCTGCGCGCCCGCGCGCGACGCGGCCGCGACGTCGGCCCCGAAGCGGATCTCCACCCCGGCCTCGCGCAGGGAGTCCGCGACGGCAGCGGCGGCGTCCGGCTCCATGCCGCGCAGCAGCGCATCCCCGCGCACCAGCATCGTCACCTCCGCGCCGAGGGCCGACATCCAGGTGGCCGCCTCGCACGCGACGACTCCGCCGCCGATGATCGCGAGGCGCGCCGGGACCTCGATCGCGCCCGTCGCATCCCGCGAGGTCCAGGGCAGCACCTCTCGCAGGGGCTCCGGGATCGCGGCCTCGCTGCCGGTCGCGAGGACGACGGCCCGACGGGCGCGCAGCGTGGTGACGGCGCCGTCGGCCGCGGTGACAGCGACGGTGCGCTCCCCGGAGATGCGCCCGCGCCCGCGCACCACGTCGATGCCGGCGCCCTCGGCCCAGGAGACCTGGCCGGCATCGTCGTAGTCCGAGACCCAGCTGTCGCGCCGGGCGAGCAGGGCCTTGCGGTCGATGCCCGTGGGCACCACGCCAGGGAGATCGGTCGTGATGCCGGCGATGTCGATCGGCCGCAGCAGCGCCTTCGAGGGGATGCAGGCGTAGTACGAGCACTCGCCGCCGAGCAGGTGCTCCTCGACGATCGCGGCGGTGAGGTCGGAGTCCTCGGTCGCATACTGCGCGAGGTTCTCGCCGACGGGCCCGCCGCCGATCACGATGACGTCGTACTCGCGGGCAGAAGGGGGGTGCTGGTCGGTCATGGGTTCAGTGTGCGGGCCGGGGCTGGGAGGAGCTGAGCGACCGGCGGGATCCGCGGCGCGCCCCGGAGTCCGGTCCCCGCCTCCCTCGCGCCGCTCTCGCGCTCAGCGCCGGAACGCCACCAGCGCCTCGCTGAGCAGATCCAGGAGTACGCTCAGGCACCCGCTGGAGGAGCCCGGCTCCCGCGGGCCGCCCGCGAAGCGCTCCTGGCGCAGGAAATCCTCCAGGGGATCCTCGTCGAAGAACCCGCCAGCGGCGCCGTTCTCCTCGGTCCCAGGGGTCGCGCTCGTGGCCTCGTCTCCCGGGCCGGTCATCACGGTGCGTCCTGCGCCGCCAGAACCGCGACCAGGAAGTCCGCGTCCGCGCCCGCCGGATGCAGCTGCCAGGTCGAAAACCGCGCCTCGACCTGCCAGCCCGTGGCCTCAGCGTCAGCCAGGAACTCCTCGAAGCCGTATCCGCGACCAGCGGCGAAGCCGACGACGAACCGCCCGCCGCCCGCCATGTGCGCGCGCACGCGCTCGAGCGCAGGCCTGCGCTCAGCGCCCGCGAGGAACGTCATCACGTTGCCCGCGCACACGGCGAGGTCGAACTGCAGGCGGTCGCCGTCTTCCGCCGGCAGATGCAGCGCGGCGAGGTTCCCGACGCGCCACCGCGCTGCCGGGTGGTCGGTGCGCGCCACCTCGATCAGGTGCGGGTCCAGGTCCACGCCGACCACGTCATGTCCGCGCGCCGCGAGATATCCGCCCACGCGCCCCGTCCCGCAGCCCGCATCGAGGATCCGGGCGTCCCGATCCGCCATCGCATCGAGGAGCCGGGCCTCCCCGTCGAGGTCGCGGCCCTCGTCGGCGAAACGGCGCCAGCGCGCGGCGTACTGCTGGGGGTGCTCCGGGTTCGCGCGCACAGCCGCGAGCCACACGTTCTCCTCGGGTCCGCTCATGTGTTCAGTGTGCGGGGCGGGGCTGGGAGAACGAGGGCCGGGAGTCCCGGGCGGTCGGTACTGTGCTGACCATGATCGAGCACCGCCCGCTGCAGGCCCGCCCATGAGCGCCGAGACCGACGCCGACGTCCTCGTCATCGGCTCGCTGAACACTGACCTCGTCATCCGCGCTCCGCGCCATCCGCTGCCCGGGGAGACGCTGCACGCCTCCGCGGTCTCCACGCTCCCCGGCGGCAAGGGCGCCAACCAGGCGCTCGCCGCCGCCCGCGCAGGCGCGCGCACCGCGATGATCGGAGCCGTCGGCACCGACGAGAACGCGCAGGTCGCCCTGTCCCTGCTGCGCGAGAGCGGTGTGGATCTGCGCGGTGTGGACGCGCTCGAGGGGCCGACGGGCCTCGCCGTCGTGACGGTCTCCGACGACGCGGAGAACTCGATCCTCGTGGTCTCCGGCGCGAACGCGGAGGTGGGCGCCGACCGGGTGCGCGCACATGCCGAGCAGATCGCCGCCGCGCCCGTCGTCGTGCTGCAGGGAGAGATCCCGCGGGAGGGCATCGAGGAGGCCGCTCGGCACTGCACGGGCCGACTGATCCTCAACCTCGCCCCGGTGATCGCGGTCGATCCGGCGGTGATCCTCGCGGCCGATCCGCTCGTGGTGAACGAGCACGAGGCCGCGCTCGTGCTGGAGCAGCTCACCACCGGCCAGGACGCCCCCGCCGAGGAGCCGCGCCGACTCGTGCAGCGGCTGCGCGCAGCAGGCGTCCGCTCAGTGGTGCTGACCCTCGGCGCCGAGGGGTCCCTCCTCAGCGAGGGCGAGCCGGGCGTTCTTGTCGCGGTCCCGGCCGCCCCGATCGACGCGGTCGACACCACGGGCGCGGGCGATGCGTTCACCGGCGCGCTCGCCGCGGGTCTCGCCGCTGGGCAGGGCCTGCGGGAGGCCGCTCGCCGCGCCTCCCGGTTCGCCGCCTTCAGCGCCCAGCGGCTCGGCGCGCAGAGCTCGTATTCGCGCTCCGGGGACGAGCTGCCTGCGCTGCCGGGTCCGGCGGAGGGCTGACGGCGGCGCAGGTCGGTCGTGCAGGACGGGGGTGCACCCCGCTCGGTTCAGCCGTCGAAGCGGCCGAGCGTGCCGATCTCGTCGCCCGACTCGTCCATCACGCTCATCGTGTCCCCGTCGACCTCCGCGGAGCGGGCGTCGGAGAGCCAGGGGTCCACATCGGGGCACGCCATCTCGGTGCCGCCGAGCTCCGAGAACGTCACTGTCGATCCGTCGGCCGACCATGTGCCGGACAGCGAGTTGCAGCCGTCGTGGCCCTCGAGCGCGCCGTCTGTCGAGAGCATGAGGTGGGGTTCCTGCGCGGCAGGCGAGCCCCAGGAGGAGCCTGCGAGGTCCGTCCCCTCCTCAGCGCTCGAGGTGCTCCCGCATCCGGCCAGCGCCAGCAGCGCGGCGGCGGCAAGGGGGACAAGTCGGGTGGTGCGGAGTGCTGACGGCATGATCGGCTCGCTCTCACCGGGCTCGCGCCTGCGCGTCGCGGAAGGTCGTCGGAACTGC
Organism: Brachybacterium equifaecis; assembly: GCF_023509525.1. Lineage (GTDB taxonomy): Bacteria > Actinomycetota > Actinomycetes > Actinomycetales > Dermabacteraceae > Brachybacterium > Brachybacterium equifaecis. The sequence goes on along the minus strand of NZ_JAKNCJ010000007.1, from coordinate 21,965 downwards.
GTGCCGGGAGCCTACGCGCCACCGCGGCGGGAGGGAAGGCTTCACGCCCCACCGGGCACCCAGCGCCCCGCTGGATGATGGAGGGGTGAGCCCCGCCGATCCCGCCCCCGCCGCCCCTTCCGTCCCCGCCGCGCCAGCCGCAGCCCCCGCCCCGTCGGCCGACGATCCCGCGATCCGCATCCGCGACGCCCACCTCCACAACCTCCGCCACGTCGACGTCGATCTGCCGCGCGGGAAGCTCGTCGCGTTCACGGGCGTCTCGGGCTCGGGGAAGTCCTCGCTCGCCTTCGGCACGATCCACGGCGAGTCCCAGCGCCGCTACCTCGAGTCGATCGCCCCGTTCGCCCGGCGCCTCATCGGCAGCGCCGTCGACCCGCGGGTGGAGGCTCTGGACGGGATGCCGCCGACGGTCGCCCTCGAGCAGCGCACGAGCGGCGGCGGTGCGCGTTCGAGCGTCGGCACGCTGACGACGGTCTCCAACGGCATCCGTCTGCTGTTCTCGCGCGCAGGCGACCATCCGGCCGACGTCCTCACGCGCGGCTCCGCCCTGCACGGCGGGCGGCTGCTCGCCGAGATGTTCAGCCCCAACACTCCCGAGGGCATGTGCCCGCGCTGCCACGGCGCGGGCGTCATCCACGAGCCCACCGAGCGCTCGATGGTGCCCGATCCGTCCCTCTCGATCCTCGACGGCGCGATCGCCGCGTGGCCCGGGGCGTGGGCGGGCAAGAATTTCCGCGACATCCTCTCCGAGCTCGGCATCGTCGACATGCACGCCCCCTGGCGCGACATCCCGCAGGACGTGCGCGACTGGATCCTGTTCACCGACGAGCAGCCGGTGGTGACCGTGAAGCCCGTGCGCGGCGTCGATCAGGTGCAGCGGGACTACCAGGGCAAGTGGCAGTCGGCCGCGCGCTACCTGCGGAAGTCCGTGGAGAACTCCGCTGCCCCGAGCACGCGCGAGCGCGCCCTGCGCTACCTCGACACCTTCGTCTGCCCCCTCTGCGAGGGGCACCGCCTGCACCCCGACGCGCTGCGCGTCACCTACCTCGGTCAGCGGATCTACGAGCTGAACGCCCTGCCCGCCGAGGACCTCCTCTCCGTCCTGCAGGAGCGGGCGAGCGCGCTCGCCGGCCCGCTCGCGCAGGACCTCAGCCCTGAGGCGGAGGCCGAGCGGATCCTCCTGCCGAGCGTGCTCCCGGTGCTGGAGGCGATGGTCGGTCTCGGCCTCGGCCACCTGAGCATGGACCGCCCCGCGGGCACACTCTCCACCGGCGAGCTGCAGCGCCTGCGCCTGGCCGCGCAGCTGCGCTCAGGGCTGTTCGGCGTGGCGTACGTGCTCGATGAGCCCTCCGCCGGTCTCCACGCGAGCGAGAAGGGCGTGCTGCTGGACCTCTTCGACCGCTTCCTCGCCGAGGGGAACTCGGTGCTGCTGGTCGAGCACGACATGCGGCTCGTGGAGGCGGCCGACTGGGTGATCGACGTCGGCCCCGGCGCGGGCGTCGACGGCGGAAAGATCTTGCACTCCGGGCCCGTCGCCGCCCTCGCGCAGGCCGAGGGGTCCGTGACCGCCCGCTATCTCGGAGCGCCCCTGCCGGACCTCGTCACCGCCGAGGAGGCCCGCACCCCGACCGGCACCCTCGCCCTGCGCGGGATCACCGCCCGCACGATCCGCGGCGCCGACCTCGACCTGCCGCTGGGAAGCCTCACGGCCATCACGGGCGTCTCCGGATCGGGGAAGACGACGCTGCTCAGCGAGGTGCTCGCGCCCGTGCTCGCCGCGCGCGTGCGCACGAGCATCGGGGACGAGGAGGCCGACGAGGAGCGCGCAGCCCCCGTCGGCCCCGACGGAGAAGCCGCCCCCCTGGTCCGCTCCGTCGACGGCGCAGACGCCATCGACCGCCTGGTGCGGATCTCGCAGAAGCCCATCGGGCGCACGCCCCGCTCGTGCCTGGCCACCTACACCGGACTGTTCGGCCGCGTGCGGAAGCTGTTCGCCGGCACTGCGGAGGCGAAGCGGCGCGGCTGGGGCGTCGGCCGGTTCTCCTACAACGTCGCAGAGGGCCGCTGCCCCACCTGCCAGGGCGAAGGGCAGATCGAGGTCGAGCTGATCTTCCTGCCCGGAAGCTTCGCCGAGTGCCCCGACTGCCACGGCGACCGCTACACGCCCGAGACCCTCGAAGTCACCTGGAACGGGCTCACGATCGCCGACGTGCTGCGCCTGTCGGCGCGCGAGGCGCTCGCCGTCTTCGCGGACGAGCCGCCCGTGCTGCGGGCCCTCACGGCGCTCGACGCGATCGGGCTCGGCTACCTGACCCTCGGCCAGAGCGCCACGGAGCTCTCCGGCGGGGAGGCGCAGCGCATCAAGCTCGCCACCGAGCTGCAGCGCACCGCGCGCGGGCACACCGTCTACCTCATGGACGAGCCGACCACCGGCCTCCACCCGGCCGATATCGACCTGCTGGTCACGGAGCTGAGCCGCCTCGTCGATCAGGGCGGCACCGTGGTCATCGTCGAGCACGACCTGCGCGTCATCGCCCGCGCCGACCACGTGATCGACATGGGCCCGGGCGCCGGGGATCGCGGCGGGCGGATCCTCGTCGCCGGGGCTCCGGCCGACGTCGCCCGCTGCGCGGAGTCCGCGACGGGACGCTGGCTCGCGGGAGGACAGGGATAAGCCGATGCGGACGACCGGGTCCGGCTGTACCGTCGGTCGCACCGCCCGCCGTGAGGAGCCCACCATGTCCCGCTTCCCCCGCCTCGAGAACACCGTCGTCGATACGACCGACGCCCGCGCCGCCGCCGAGTTCTACCGGCAGCTCCTCGGCCTCCAGTACCGCCCCGGCGACGAGCCGCCCGCCGAGGAGGCCGACGAGGCCGACTGGCTCGTCCTCCTCACGCCCGCGGGGCAGCGGATCCTCGCCTTCCAGCAGGTCGAGCAGCTCGCGCGCACCACCTGGCCGGACCCCGCGGTGCCGATGCAGATGCACCTGTGCTTCACGGTCGACGACCACGCGGATCTCGACGCCCAGAAGGAGCGGGCCGAGGCGCTCGGCGCGACGCACCTGCTGCACCGCACCGACGAGCCCCGCGAGGAGCTGTACGTCATGGCCGATCTCGACGGGCACCCGTTCTGCCTGTACTCGCAGGTCACGGCATCGGAGATCCAGGAATCGGAGATCTGAGGAGGCGAGATCCTTGCCCACTGCGCTCCTGCTCACCGGCCACGGGCCCTACGCCGATCCCTGGCATCCGTTCGCCGAGACTAGCTCCGCTCTCGCGGAGGTCGCGACGGAGAGCGGACTCGTGCCGGTCATCCGCACGGACGTCGACGCGGCCCTCGCCGAACTGCGCATCGGCCCTCTGCCCGCCCTGATCATCGCGAACCTCGGCCGGCCCGACGACGGCACCGCCCTCAGCGCGGACGCCCGGGCGGGCCTGCAGCGGATGCTCCGGGATGTCCCGCTGCTCGCCCTGCACGCCGCGGCGAACGCCTTCCCCGACGAGCCGGCCTGGGAGGCTCGCCTCGGAGGGCGCTGGGTCCCGGACGTCAGCGGGCACCCGCCTCTCGACCGCTTCGCCGCGCATCGCGTCGGCGCGCTCCCCGCGGGCCCCGGGACTGTCGAGGGGGCAGCTGCCGCGCTCCCCGCGGGCCCGGATCTGCCCTCGCGGATCGCCGTCGAGGACGAGCGCTACCTGCATCTTCGCCTCGCCGAGGACCGGCACGTCCTCTACGCGCACCAGGACGACGACGGCGCGCCCGCCCCCACGATCTGGGTGCGCGGCGGGGGCGGCGCAGCGCCGCGCACCGCCTACGACGCGCTCGGGCACGACCTGCGCTCCTACGACAGTGCCGAGCACCGGCGCGCGCTGAGGGCGCTGCTCGGATGGCTCACGGGATAGCTGCACCCCGTGCCACTATCGGACATGCATAATGTGACTCGACCCGAGGAGTCCGTGCATGCAACTGAGCGAGCTGTCCGCAGCGAGCGGCGTCAGTGCCGCGAGCATCAAGTACTACCGCCGCGAGGGGATCCTCCCTCCCGGGGAGCGCATCACCCAGACGCTCTCCTCTTACGGCCAGCCGCACCTGGACCGGCTCGCGCTGGTGCGCGCGCTGCGCGAGCAGGCCGACGCCTCCATCGCCGACGTGCGCACCCTCGCCGCCGTCCTCGACGATCCCTCGCGCCCCCTCGTGGATGCGCTCGAGATCGTCCAGGCGATCGCGCTCGGCCTGGATCTGGACAGCCTCCGCGCCCCGATCGCACCGGATGAGGATCCCCGCGTCGCGCAGATGATCGAGGTGCTGGGCTGGCCCGACGTCGCCACCGCCACGCGCCGCGCCCTGGATCAGCTGCTGCGCCAGACGCGCGAGCAGGGCATCGTGCTGGACCTCGAGGGCCTGCTGCGGTTCGCGCGCCCCCTGGAGTCGATCGCGCTCGCCGACCTCGAGGACATCAGCCTCGACCGCTGGTCGGCGGCCGGCGCGGGAGACGAGGGCGAGGGCGGCGGAGGCGCCGCCGAGGAGCCGGCCTCGGACGACGTCGTCGCCAAGGGCGCGCTGCTGGGATCCCTCGCCTTCACCCAGCTGACGATGCTCCTGCGCGGGCTCGCGCACGCCTCGCACAGCATCCGCGGCACCGTGCAGGAGGGTGCACAGGAGGCCGCCTCCGCGTCGGAGTGACAGGCTCGTCAGAGCAGTTTCGGGAATCGATTGTCAAGAGCGGGTAAAGCGGTCCATACTTCTGCACATGACCACGAAGACCCGGGCCCTCGGCCGCCGCAGCCTCCTCCTCACTCCTCTCGTCGGTGCGGGCCTGATGCTCGGCACCGGGACCGCTCTCGCCGCCGGTCCGACCCTGCGCTCCGGCGCCCGGGGCGGCGACGTCCAGCGCCTCCAGCAGCGCCTGCTGGACCTCAAGTACTGGCACTCGGGGGCCGACGGCAAGTTCGGCGCCTCCACCGTCCAGGCCGTCTACGCCCTGCAGAAGGCGGCGGGTCTCGGGACCGACGGCGTCGTCGGCCCGAAGACCTGGGCCGCGCTCGACCGCGGCGTGCAGCCCGCCCGCCGCATCACCTCCGGCACCGGCATCGAGGTCAGCGTGGGCCGGAACCTGCTGATCGCCACCGTCGACGGCGCGATTGCGTACATCCTCAACACCTCGACCGCGAGCGGCCAGCGCTACAAGTCCCGCGGCACCTGGAAGACCGCCCGCACCCCGGGCGGCGACTTCCGCGTGTACCGCCGCGTCAGAGGCTGGGAGACCGGCGAGCTCGGCCGCATGTACCGCCCCGCGTACTTCAACGGCGGCTACGCGATCCACGGCTCCGGCTCGATCCCGCCCTACGGCGCCTCCCACGGCTGCGCCCGCGTCTCCACCGGCGCGATGGACATGATCTACGGCTCCGGCGTGGTGGACAACGGAGATCGCGTCCTGGTCTACTGACCCGCCGCTGCGCAGCCCGGGCCCGTCGGCCCGCCTGACGGCTCCTCGCGCCCGCCCTCCCGCACCGGGAGGGCGGGCGCGACTGCGTGAATCGTCCAGCGGGGCTCACCGTTCAGCGGGGTTCGCAGCCCCGCGGGGTTCAGCGTCCAGCGGGCGGGACAGGGGCCCGGCCCCCTCTCCTCACGGCGCGGTACGGTTCTCGCAGGGGGCGCTGCGAATCCGCGCCCCGTCCCGCCGCCACGGAAGAGAGAGCAACGATGCTGATCGGTGTCCCCAAGGAGATCAAGAACAACGAGCGCCGCGTCGGCATGAGCGCCGCCGGAGTGAACGAGCTGGTGCGCGCGGGCCACCAGGTGATGGTCGAGCAGGGCGCGGGCGCCGGCTCGGGCATCGCCGACGAGGACTACACGGGCGCGGGCGCCGAGATCGTCGCCGATGCCGCCGAGGTGTGGAACCGCGCCGACATGGTCGTGAAGGTCAAGGAGCCCATCGAGTCCGAGTACGGGTACCTCCGCAAGGACCTGGTGCTGTTCACCTACCTGCACCTCGCGGCCGACGAGCCCCTGACCCGCGCGATCCTCGACTCGGGCGTCACCGCGATCGCGTACGAGACCGTGCAGCTCGAGGACCGCTCCCTGCCCCTGCTCGCGCCGATGAGCGCGATCGCCGGGCGCCTCGCCACGCAGGTCGCTGCGTACCACCTGATGTCGCCGCTGGGCGGCTCCGGCGTGCTGATGGGCGGCGTCCCCGGCACCGCCGAGGCGAACGTGCTGGTCATCGGCGGCGGCGTCGTCGGCGAGCAGTCGGCGATCATGGCCCGCGGCCTCCACGCGAACGTGACCGTCATGGACGTGAACCTCGCGCGCCTGCACCAGATCGCCACGGTGCACGACGGCGGGATCCTCACGCGCTACAACACCCAGCTCGACCTCGCCGAGCAGATCGCGAAGGCCGACGTCGTCGTCGGCTCCGTGCTCATCCCGGGCAAGCGCGCCCCGAAGCTCGTGACCGACGAGATGGTCTCCACCATGAAGAAGGGCTCGGTCCTCGTGGATGTCGCGATCGACCAGGGCGGCTGCTTCGAGGGCTCGCGCCCCACCACGCACGACGATCCGACCTTCGCGGTCCACGACACGATCTACTACTGCGTGGCGAACATGCCCGGCAGCGTCCCGGTCACCGCGACGGCCGCGCTCAGCAGCGCCACCCTGCCGTACGTGCTGCAGCTGGCCTCGAAGGGCTGGCGCGAGGCGATCGCCGCGAGCCCCGCTCTCGCCCGCGGCCTGAACGCCCACGCCGGCTCCCTCACCTACGCGGGCGTCGGCGAGGCGCACGGGATCGAGGTCGTCGGCCTGGAGACCGTGCTGGCCGCCGTCTGACCCCTGCCGCGCCCGGCCTGCCCGGTGCGCACGAGAACCGCCCCAAACGTTGCGAGCATCCGGGGCGGTTCTCGTGGTGCGGGGGAGCGGCTCAGCGCCCCTCGGCCACCAGATCCTGGTAGTCCGGGTGCTTCTCGATCCAGGTGCGCACGAACGGGCAGCTCGGGATGACCGTCTTCCCCTCGGCGCGGAGCGCGTCGAGCGCGTGGCGCACGAGGGCGCTGCCGACGCCCTGCCCCTCGAAGTCGGTGAAGACCTCGGTGTGGGGGATGTTCACGGTCTCGCCGCGCTCCTGGTAGTCCATGAAGCCGGCGGCGCGGCCGTCGACCTCGGCCTCGAAGCGATGGTTCTCCAGATCGCGGGTGACGACGACGTCTGCCATGGGAGCCTCCTGGGCTGCGGTGATGCGCGAGGCGGCGGGCCGACGGGAGCGCGGGCGCTGCGATCGCGGGATGCCTCCACGGTGCCACCCTCGCCTGGGTGCTGCAAGGGTGCGGGCTGGACCGGTCGCGGCCGTGACCGGGGTTGCGGCCGGGTCGGGGCGGTCCGCGGGCGGGACCGGGCTCTCGGGATGGGCCGCTAGCGTGGCCGCATGGAACCGATCCTGCGCCAGTCGTACGCCGCCGCCGTGCCGGAGCTATCGGTGGACTGGAGCGCGGAGCGGCCGCCGCGGCCCGCGCTCGTGCAGCTGCAGGGGGATCTCGCGCGGGAGCTCGGCTTCGATCCGGAGCAGCTGCGCACTGCCGACGGGATCCGCCTGCTGACCGGGGATCTTTCCGCTGGAAAGCATGACAGCGGAGCGACGGAGGATCGCCCACGGGTGACGACTGCCCAGGTCTACGCCGGATTCCAGTTCGGCCAGCCGTCCTCGGTGCTCGGCGACGGCCGCGCCGTGCTGCTCGGCGACCTCGTGGACCGTGCGGGCCGCACCCGCGATCTGCACCTCAAGGGCTCGGGCCGCACGCCCTTCTCCCGCGGGGGCGATGGCAAGGCGCCGCTCGGTCCGATGCTGCGCGAGCTGCTGGTGGGGGAGGCGATGCACGCTCTCGGCATCCCCACCACCCGCGCGCTCGCCGTCATCGCGACCGGCGAGCAGGTGCAGCGCCGCCGTCCCGGCGGGGATCCTGGGGCGATCCTGGTGCGCACGGCGGCGAGCCACCTGCGGGTCGGCACCTTCCAGTACGCCGCCTGGCACCACGGTCCGGAGGTGCTCGGGGCGCTGACGGACTACGCGATCTCCCGGCATTGGCCGGAGGCGGCTGGGGCTGAGCGGCCGGCGCTCGAGCTCCTGCGCAGCGTCATCGGCGCCCAGGCCCGGCTCGTGGCGCAGTGGATGCTGGTGGGCTTCGTGCACGGCGTGATGAACACCGACAACATGACCATCAGCGGCGAGACCATCGACTACGGTCCCTGCGCGTTCCTCGACGCGTACCGGGCGGACGCTGTGTTCAGCTCGATCGACCACGGCGGCCGGTACGCCTACGGCAACCAGCCGCAGATCGCCCTGTGGAACCTCGCCCGGTTCGCCGAGACGCTGCTGCCGCTCATCGATCCGGATGACCCGGATCGCGCCGTCGACCTGGCGACGGAGGCGCTGGAGACGTTCACCCCGCTCTATGAGGAGGCGTGGGCCCGCGGTATGGCGGCGAAGGTCGGCGTGACGCTGCCGGAGGGCGCGGGTGCGCAGGAGACCGCCCGAGCCCTGGTGGAGATCCGCGCCCTCGCGCAGGAACTGCTCGGGATCCTGGAGGCCGAAGGGGCGGACTTCACCGGGTCCTTCCGCGCTCTCGCCGACGGGGGCGCCGCAGGTCTACGCGCTCGGCTCTCGGGCGCTGAGCAGGCCGCCGTCTCGAGCGCCGCGCAGGCAGCCGTCTCGGACGCTGCGCAGCTCGCCGACTCGGACGCTGCGCCCCCGGCGCTCGATGCCTGGTGCGGGCGCCGCGATGCCCTGCGCGCGGGATCCAGCGACGCGCAGCGGGCCGCGGCCGATGCCGCGATGCTCCGCGCGAACCCCGTGCACATCCCGCGGAACCGCCCCCTGCAGGCTGCCCTCGACGCCGCCGAGGACGGGGACCTCGCGCCGTTCACGCGCATGCTCGAGGCTGTGACCAGCCCCTTCGAGCACCGCGCGCACCTCGCCGACCTCGCAGGACCCGGCGCTGCAGAGGGTCCGGGCGCTCCGGATGCGGGGGAGTTCGTCACCTACTGCGGGACTTGAGCTAGCACGCGCCCGTACCGCCCGGCGGGCCCCGCGTCCCCACCGGAACTGCCTGAGGGTGCCGGCCGGCCGCCGGGGCCGCTGCGGGCGCCGGCTCGCTACCCTCGGAGCATGAGCGACCCGAGCCCCGCCCCCGCCCCGAACCCTTACGGCTTCCCGCCGGTGACCCGCCTCAGCGCAGGGCCCGTCCAGATCGACGCCTCCGCGGTGCGCTGGTTCCCCCACGTTCCGGGCCCGTCGGACCGCGTGGTGCTGCTCCTGCACGGGCTCGGCAGTCACGAAGAGGACCTCATCGGCCTCGCCCCTGCGCTCCCGCGGGGGCTCGTCTACGGGGCCCTGCGCGGAGTGTTCGCGTGCGGCGGCGGATACGCGTGGCTGAACCCGCCGCCGCTGGTCCCGGCCGATTCCGCGATGCTCGAGGAGTCGGCGTCAGCGCTCGAAGCGTGGATCGCCGGGCTCGAGGGCCGACCTGCGGGCGAGGGGGTCGCCCGCCCCGGCGCCCGGGTCGTCGGCGCGATCGGCTTCTCCCAGGGTGCGATGCTCGCCCTGCAGCTGCTGCGCAGGGACCCGTCGGCCCTCGAGTGGGCGGTGCAGCTCTCGGGCGCACCGTTCCCCGAGCCCATGCCGGGCGATGCTGCGCTCGCTGCTGCGCAGGTGCCGGCGCTGTGGGGGCACGGCGCCCTGGATCCGCTGTTCGAACCGGAGCGCGAGGACCAGGTGCGCGAATGGATGCGCGCGCATACGACACTCACCGAGGAGCTCTCCCCGTACCTCGGCCACGGCATCGACGAGCAGGTGCTCGCGGCCGTGGTGCGGTTCGTCGAGGCGCGGCTGCGCGAGGGCGGGCCGGCGCAGCGGGACCCGCTCGAGGACGGCGAGCGGCCGACGGGCCTCTGAGTGCCCGGCGGCCCCCTCAGCTGAGCGCCGTCAGCTCACGGCCTTCAGCCCCACGACCCCGCCGATGATCATCGCCAGGAACAGGATCTTCGCGAGGCTCGCGGGCTCGGTGCCCGTGACCATGGCGTAGAGGACCGTGAGGGAGGCGCCGATCGCCACCCACACCGCGTATGCGGTGCCCGTGGGCTGGTCGCGCATGGCCCAGGCGAGCCCGCCCATGCTGAGCGCGCAGGCGACGAAGAACGTGATGCTCGGCCAGAGCCGGGTGAAGCCCTCGGACTTCCCCAGGGCGGTCGCCCAGACCGCTTCGAACATCCCCGAGATGATCAGGATGAGCCAGGACATGACATGCCTCCTCGGGCCGTCTTGTCGCTGTCCGGGTACGGCGCCCCTCGTCCGGGAGCCCTCGCCGAGGGCTTCGCCTCCAGGCTTGCACGCGCGCCGAGGGCGAGCAAGGGCAGATGGATCACCACGGATCCGCCTGCTCTGCCCGCCCTCGGAGCGCCCTGCGGCGGCGGGTCGGCCTTCGTCAGCCCTCGACGCCCTCGGCGGCCTCGAAGTCCTCGGTGCCGGGCGCGCCGCCGGCGATGTTGAACTGCCAGGTGATGCCGTAGCGGTCCTTCACCTGTCCGTAGACGTCGCCCCAGATCTGCTTCTGCAGGGGCATCACGACGGTGCCGTCCTCGGCGAGGGTGGCGAACGCCTTCTTCGTCAGCTCCGCGTCATCGCCCATGAGGGAGAGGGTGACGCTGTTGCCCTCGACGATGCCGTCGGGGCTCTTGCCCTCGATGGTGTCCGAGACGTACAGCTTGATGACGTCGGAGACCTCGAGCGAGCCGTGCTTGATCTTGTCGCTCGCCTCGTGGCCCTCGGGGACCGCGTGGAACTCGCCGAAGGTGGCGAACTTCGGCTCGGCGCCGAGGGCCTTGCCGTAGAGCTCGAACGCCTCGCGGGAGGTGCCGGGGAAGTTCAGGTAGGGGTGCAGGCCGGAAGCCATGGGGTTCTCCTTCGTGGATGGGGACGGGCCGATGCCCAGCTCGTGATCGAGGTGAGCATAGACCCGCCCGCCGACATCACGGGGTGGGAGTGCCGCCGTTGACGTTCAGGGTCTCGCCGATCACGTAGCTGGACTCGGCCGAGGCCAGGAAGACGTACGCCGGGGCGAGCTCGGCGGGCTGGCCCGCGCGGCCGAGCGGCGTCTGCTTGCCGAACTCGGGGAGGTCCTCCTTCGGCTGGCCGTCGCTGACCTGCAGCGGAGTCCAGATCGGGCCGGGAGCGACCGCGTTCACGCGGATGCCCTTCGGGGCGAGCTGCTGGCCGAGGCCCTTGGTGAAGTTGTTGATCGCGGCCTTGGTGGACGCGTAGTCCAGCAGGTTCGGCGAGGGGTTGTACGCCTGGATCGAGGTGGAGTTGATGATCGAGGCGCCGGGCTTCAGGTGCTTCAGCGCCGCCTTCGTGATGCGGAACATCGCGATGATGTTGACGTCGAAGGTGGTGGTGAGCTGCTCGTCGGTGAGGTCCTCGAGGGAGTCGATGGAGATCTGCTTGCCCGCGTTGTTCACCAGGATGTCGAGGCTGCCGAGGGCCTTCACGGCCGCGTCCGGGAGCTGCTCGCAGAAGGCGCGATCGGCGAGGTCGCCCGGGATCAGGTGCACCGACTGCTCGGTGCTCTCCTCGATCACGGACTTCACCCACTGGGCGTCCTCCTCCTCGGCGGGGAGGTAGTTCAGGGCGACGTCGGCGCCCTCGCGGGCGAAGGCGATCGCGACGGCCGCGCCGATGCCGGAGTCGCCGCCGGTGACGAGCGCCTTGCGGCCCTCCAGGCGACCGGTGCCGCGGTAGGACTTCTGCCCGCGGTCGGAGCGGGGCTCGAGCTCGGCGTCGAGGCCCGGCTCGGGCTGGTCCTGCTCGGGCGGGGTGATCTCGGGGTAGCGCGTCACCGGGTTCTGCACGGTGAGCTGGTCGGTGCTCTCCTGGTCCGCGTGGTCCTTGGGATCTGCGCTGACCTCGCTGCTGGGCTTCGCGGTGCCGGTGTTCTTCGCGTCGTTCATGGGGGTCCTCTCTCAGGGCGGCTGGGAAGCCGATGCGGTCTGCCGGACCGCGTTCTGCCAGGTCCGGGCCTGGATCCATCGTCCCGGCCGGAGATCAGAGGACGCCGAGAGGAGCATCCGAGATCCCTCCCAGTCGGGTGCGATGCCGGGCGCAGTCGGATGCGGCTGGTGGAATACTTGAACCGTAAATCACGTTGAACCGGGCATGAGAGCATTCGGATTCCTGAGCTTCGGCCACTACGGCTCTGGTCGCGGTCCGGGTGACCCCGACGCGCGCCAGGCCCTGCATGACGCCGTCGAGATCGCGCAGGGCGCGGACGAGATCGGCGTGAACGGTGCCTACTTCCGCGTCCACCACTTCGCCCGCCAGGCCGCCTCGCCCGTGCCGCTGCTGGCCACGATCGCCGCCCGGACGCAGCGCATCGAGGTCGGCACCGGGGTCATCGACATGCGGTAGCGCATGTCAGGTTTGTGACACTCCTGAAGGAACTGTCGCCGCCCCGGTACAATTCGAGTATGAGCGAAACGAGAGCAGTCGATCCTGACCTCCAGCAAGTACGCGTGGAGATCGATTCCCTCGATCGCCAGATCATTCAGCTCATCGCACAACGGCAAAAATGGGTGGTGAGGGCTAGCTCACTGAAGAAGGACGAGTCGGCTGTGCGCGCCCCCGACCGCGTCGAGCAGGTCATCACCAAGGCCAGGACTCTGGCTAGTGACGCACAAGCATCCCCTGATGTCGTTGAAGCCACCTATCGAGCGATGATCGACGCATTCATTAGCCTTGAGCTCGACCATCATCGAAATCACTAGCCACACCCTTTTGGAGCAGAACCCCCGTGATCAGAAGATCGCGGGGGTTCTGTCATGGCTGCCGCACGCGCTCCTCGCGCTTGCCCTCGGGAATTGTGCTCACCTACTTCCGCCAGCGTGGCCACTTCGGCATCCCGCGACCCTTCCACGTCTCCACGAGGCCGACCAGCCAGCGGGCTGAGGCGAAGAGGGCGTAGCCGGCCCCGGCGAGGCCAGCGCCGACCACGATCCAGCGCCCGATGCCGAGCCACACGCTGCCGTCCACGTCCAGCGCCCACTGAGCGCCTGTGATGAGCCCGCTGATGCCCATCCAGAGGCCGGCGACGACCACCGCCACCGGCAGGAGGGCGAGGCACATCGAGGCCGCGGCGCTCCAGAGTTGGCGCGCCTCGACCTTCGCCGTGGCGGCGACGATCCGCTCGGCCCGCTCGTTCGCGGCATCGAGGTTCGCGGTCATCGTGGCCGAGGCCTCCCCGGCGACCTGCTCGACGGCCTTCTGGACGCGCTCCTCGGTGCGCTTCTCGATCCGCTGCACGGCACCGCCGACCCTGCTCACGAGCGCCCGGTTCTCGTCAGCCTGCGCCTTGAGCTTCTCAATCGCCGAAACCGTAGCCGCGCGATTCTTCTGCGACTCCGCGATCAAGCTCTGAGAGGCGGCGCTCAGCCTCTTCCCGTCGAGACTCTGCGCGAACTCGCCGAGCGTGCTCGCGATCTCGTTCTGCCTGCTCGCGATACTCGCGATCTTCTCGGACACGTCGCTGGAGGGCGAGGAGGTCGACGGCGGGGCCGTGATCCGCTCCAGCCGCCTCGTCGTCTCCTCGTCCATGACCTTCACGAATCCCGTGAGCTTCTTCTGCTGCTCGGCCACCCGGTCGAGCCTCGCGGTCTGCGCCTCGACGGCGGCGAGGATCGAGGTCAACACCTCCATCGTCTCCGGACTGCCGAGCTGCTGCCGCTGCTCGTCCTGCGCGTTCCGCTGCTTCAACCTGTCGAGCGCTGCGCTCATGTTCCTGCTCCCTCTGCTGCTGGTGGTAGTCGAAGAACGCCTGCGCGCCCTCCGGGGTGAAGTCCGCCGAGAGGGCGCTCGTGCGCTTACGGCGCTCGGCACGCCCGGACTCGCCGCGGCGGTCCTCGATGTAGAGAGTCCACGTCTCCTTGCCGACGTTCTTGCCCCGCTTGCTCACGGCGGTGTGCAGGCGCATCCGCGGCACCCGCTCGTCGTCGTCGCCGAGCTGCTGGTTCTGTTCCGCGATCACCGCTTCGAGACCGGCCTTGTTTACCGCGCGGGGATCGGCCAGGGCGGCGCTCATCCGGTCGCCCATCTCCCGGTCGAGCCCGCCCTCGGCGAAGTCCTCGCGGCGCAGCTCCCAGTCCTTCGGCGCATGCTCCAGCCGCTTCACGACCGAGAGGCCATGCTCGCGCATCAGCTCGTCGTTCGCCGACTGCACGCCGCGCTGGTTCCCGGCCTTGCGGTCGTGGAACGTACGGTAGTCCGAGAGTGCCTTCCCGGTCCGGCTGTTGTGGTTGATCACCAGGATGTGGTTGTGGGCCTTACCCCCGCGACCGTCCGTATGCGTCACCACGAGGCAGTCCGAATCCGGGTGCATCTTTTTCGCGAGCAGGTATCCAAGATCGTTCACCCGCTGCACGTCCTCCGGGTTCTTCGGGTCGAACTCCTCATCGCTGAAGCTCTGCCGGTAGTGGAGGGCTTCGATATCGCGCTTCGTGTTCTGCGTGAGCGCGCGGGCACGCGCCGAGAACGCACCCGGGCCGCCCGGCACGTCGCACGTGACCGCGACCCCGCGCTCGTCCTCCTTGCCCCGGATGTAGCGCTCCGTGTCCGCGGCGCTGGCGCTCGGGCTGTAGTGCGTGGTGCTCACGATGCCGTCCGATCCCCGAGCAGTGCGCGGACCTCGCGCAGCAACTCGATCAGCTCGGGCACGTCCGCCGACAGCGACACCGCCTCACCGGCCCGCGCGCGGCGGTCCAGGTCGTTGACGTTGATCGCCAGCGGACGCACCTGCGCGGCCAGCTCGCGGGTGTCCGCCGAGGCCTGCACGCGCGTCTCGACCCCGAGCAGGTGTGCGGCCACGGCGGCGTCCAGCTCCTCGCTCCGAGCGGCGTGCAGGGCATCGCGCACGACGCTCCGCACCCACGTGCTCGGAGCCAGCCCGAGTCGCTTCGCACGAGTGCGAAGCGCCCCGAGTGTGGCGTCATCGAAGCGGGTATCGAGCCGCCCGCCGCTGCCACGACGACGCTTCGCGTCGCCGTGACTCTGCCGCACAGCCGCCGCATCAGCCCGACCGGTGTTCACCTGGGAGTCGGCCTGCTGCTCCACCTGTACGCCAGAGTGGCAAGCAGTAGGCTCGTCCGACACTTCGCTGGCGCTCGTGCCGGCCTTGCCTGCTTGCGAGGGGCCTCCGGCCCCCTCGACCCCCGGGGAGAGCAGATACTGATCGGCGCTCATGCGGCACCTCCCGCGAGCGGCACCGGCGGCGCGCTGAAGACGACGCCGCGCGCGGCCAGCGCCGCGGTGCTGTCGTCGAGGCGACGCTGCGCCGAGGTCACGAGCCCCGTATCCGGCGACCGAACCGCGACGGCATCGAGCACCACGTCCAACGTCTCGGCGTGCGTCAACTCGGCGTCAGTCTCGGCCTTGTCGTAGCCAAGCCACACCGTCTCCCGGTTCACGTTCCCGTTCCGGTCCGCACCCGGGAGCCAGATGGTGCGCTTGTACGGCTCGACCTCACCGACCCGGCTGACCGAGTAGTGCGGCTCGCCGTCGATCTTCCGAGCCTCGATCATCAACGTGATGCGACGCACGACCTGGTCGAGGGAATCGCCCGTCGAGCGCTTCCCCGGGATGAAGAACCCGAACTCGACCGGATCGACCGACACCGCGATGAGGATCAGGCGCGGGGCCGCGTCCGGCTTGTTGTAGTAGCGCGCCGAGATCGGCCCGCCCTGCCGAGGATCGAGCAGCTGGAGGAAGTCGGCCCACTCCATGACTCGCGAGCTGGGCTCGTTCATCATGAAGATCGGCTCGCCGTTGTAAGCGTCCGGACCGTTCTTCGCCGTGGCGCGGAAGACCGGCCAGCCCAGCCGCGCCGACAGCTCTGCGGCGACCGACTCGACAAGGTAGCTCTTGCCCTGATCGCTCGCGCCCATCGCCCAGATGACCGTCTTCTGGAAGACCCCCGCCCGGAGCTTCTCGACCTCGAACAGCATCTCGCGCTTGGCGCGGTTCTTCAGCGCCAGGTTCACCTTGGCCTCGTTGCGCGTGTAGATGTCCATCAGGGTCTTGTCCCTCAGGATTTCCAGCTCATCGACCTCACCGTCGAGCACCTTCTGCACGAGCGTGTCGCCCAGCTCGTTCCACTCCTTCATCGGGACCGCGGCCTTACGGCCGATCACGGCGCGGCGAGCCCAGGCGTCGCGGTGCTCGGCCTCGATCTCGGCGTAGTCCTTCCCGCGGAGGGTGACGACCTCCTCGACGCCGTACTGGTGCTTGTCCGGGTCCTTCGCGTGGATCAGGTACGACCATACGTTCTCGATCCGGCCGCCGCGGGGCGGACCCTTGACGACGCTCTTGTCGCCGAACCCGAACACCTGATCCATCGCGGTGCACTGGAGCTTGCCCTCGACCTTGCGCCCGGGGCTCTGCTGAATCACCACGTGCACGTGATTGTCCTTGGGGCACCCGTCCGCCAGCACGTCCTTGTCGTGCTTGATGATCCAGAACCCCTGGCAGTCGCCTCCCGCGACCGCGTAGCGGCGCAGGATCTCCTCGCCGATCGCTCGCACATCGCCCGAGAGGATCAGGGCCACGTCCCAGCCCGGCCAGAACTCCGGCTTGAGCTGCTGCGTGAACGTCACATACGCCGACGGCTTGCGACCACTGGGACCGCTCGGCTTCTTCTGTGCAGCGCTCACCGCGACCACCGCCCGGAGTGCGCGCCATTACGAGGGCGGCGCCTCAAATGGCGCGCGTAATGGCGCGCGTCGGAAGCCCTGCTGAAGCCGCTGCGACGGGCGTCGAAACGCCTCGCGGAACGGCTCTGAAACCCCTGCTGACCAGGCACGTTGTAGCACGGGGGGCTATCGGCAAGCTTGAGCCCCCCGCGCGTAGGAACACACGCTGCGCGCCATCTGGTAGCAAGAGTCCGGGAACTCTTTGAGGGAACGACACACTGTAGGCTCCCGCCCTCGTGCGCTGCGCGCACTCGGTTGGGGGTCAGGGTGGTGGAGCGGGGCATGCGATCACGCATCAGCGACCACCGCCTTGCGGTAGCGCTTGATGACGGCCTGATGCGTGACGCCGAGGGCGTCGCCGATCTTCGCCCAGGTCACGCCTTCGGCGCGGGCGTCGGCGGCGGCCAGCTCGACCACCTCATCGAGGACCGAGCGGAGCACACCGAGGTCATAGAGCTTTGCCTCGGTGTCAGCGAGGGAGGGGTCGCCCTGACGCCAGCGAAAGCCGGTCAGATGATCGAAGGCAGCGGAGTTCGCGCTCATCAGCGACCACCGCCCATCACGGAAGCGACGGCGGCGCGCTGGCGCGGGGTCAGCGGCGTGAGAGCCAGACGCTCACCAGCCAGGCGACCGGCGGCGCGAGCGGCGGCGATGACAGGATCGTGGCCGTCTGCCTGCGGAGAAGGAGTGGAGCCCTGATCGAGGCCAGGGCGGTCGAGCGCGGATGCGCGGGGAACGTCGATAACGACAGACATCGGAAGTCCTCAGACATGAGTATCTTCCGGTTCCCCGCCACGGTAATTGGGCTGTTTGACCGGCTACTCATCCGGGAGCAGAACCCCGCGCTTCTAAGTCGCGGCCCCGGTGGGATCTTCTTGTCTGCAACCATTCTCCCATGACTCGACTCACCATTGCAATGACGAGTCGAACATGGGTCAGTCGCGTCTCGGCTCTATCCGAATGAGATCGGGGTCGAACTTCACGTGACCAGGCGCGATGGGCTCGATGGTCACCGTCACCAGCTCGTCCAGGAGCATTCGGCGACGGTCCACGTCCAGAGCCTTCCACTTCGATTCGACCACCTCGCGGCGCTCCGCGGTGCCGACCGGCTCGTCCACGTCCGCGAGCAACTTCGCCGCCACCGACACCGAACGGTCGAGCAGCTCCGCGTCGATCTCATCGATGCGGGCCTTCACGTCGTTGATCGCCGCCGTGATCTCCAGGACCGGCTGATGGATGTCACGCAGCAGCGGGCTCAGCTCCTTCACCCGCTCGACCAGGGCGTTCCGCTCCGTCAGCAACTCCTCGTGATCTGGCCCATCGTCCTCCTGCGGCATCACGAGGTTGTGCACATCCACCGAGGACAAGCGGGTGAGCACCGCCTCGGTCACCATCGCATCGACGGGCTCGCGCTGGCGGGTGAGATGGAACTGCTCGCCGCAGCGATACGTCGGCTGCTTGCGGCTGTTCGTCCCTGAGACGAGCGTCGCACCGCACTTCCCGCACAGCCCAATCGTGGACAGGAGGTACTTCGGCTGGTTGCCCTGCCTCGCAGACCTCCGCACGTTGTCCTCCAGCTTCGCCACGGCGGCCCGCCACGTCTGCTCGCCGACGATGGGCGGGAACATCTCGCCCTGCACCGGGTACAGCTCGCCCGAGGCGTAGTGCTTGATGTACCCCGCGTAGAGCGGGTTCGCCAGGAGGTAGCGCACGGCATCGACGGAGAACTCCGACCCGCGGGCGGTGAGATGACCGGCACCGTTCAGATCCTCGCGGATTCGCCGGATCGACAGCGACGGCTCGCCGAGGAACGCGGCGAAGGCCCGCCGGACGGCGTCGGCCTCCTCCGGGATCAGCTCGCCCTCTCGCGTCCACCCGAACGCCTTCCAGGCGCTCGTCGGGATGCCCTCGAAGCGTCGGCGCTCGTTCGACCTGATCTGACGCTCCGCCTTACGCCTGGCCTCGAACCGGGCCAGTGCCGCGAGCATCGTCGCTCGGAACTCGCCGTCCGCCGTGGACAGGTCGATCTCCCCGTCCACGGTGACGACGCGCAGGCCGAGATCGATCAGCGTGTTGAGGTCCTTCGTGCTGCGCAGCAGCCGGTCCATGTCCACGGCGACGACCATCGAGAACCGGCCCGCGCGGGCGTCGTTCAGCATCTCGGCCCAGCGGGTGCCAGCGCGGCGCTTCTTCGTCGCCGACACCGCGTTGTCCTCGTAGACCTCGACGACGTTCCAGTCCTTGGCCTCGGCCAGCGCTCTGATCTTCCTCAGCTGCGTATCGACCGTCCAGCGGTCGCCCTTGCGATCCATGGAGGCGCGGACGTACGCGGCCACCTCGTTCGTCTTGCTCAGCGCTACCAGTTCGACCATGCAACCAAGCTTACGCCTACGAGTGTTGCAACTGCGACATGCGCTACGAGAACCCCCTCTACCTCGCCGAGGAGCTGGCGGCGCTGGATCTCCTCGCCGACCAGCGGCTCGCGATCGGCATCAGCCGCGGATCCCCCGAGCCGGCGCTGCGCGGCTGGGAGGCCTTCGGCTACACCGGCTCCGCCGACCCCCGGGGCGCCGACATCGCCCGGCCGAAGTTCGACCGGTTCATGCGCGCCGTGCGCGGAGAGCCGATGGTCGACGCCGACCCGCGCCAGTTCGGCGCCGGAGCGCGCCTGCGCGTCGAGCCGCACTCGCCGGGACTGGCCGACCGCATCTGGTGGGGGGCGGGCTCCCGCGAGACGGCCGAATGGGCCGGCCGCGAGGGCGTGAACCTCATGAGCTCCACGCTCCTGACCGAGGAGACCGGAGCGAGCTTCGCCGATCTGCAGGCCGAGCAGCTCCAGCGCTTCCGGGATGCCTGGACCGAGGCGGGCCATCAGCGCGCGCCCCGCACGAGCGTCTCGCGCAGCGTGTTCCCGATCGTCAGCGCCGAGGACCAGGCGCTGTACGGGCAGCTGCAGCGGGAGGGGAAGGACCAGGTCGGTGTCATCGACGGGTTCCGCAGCACCTTCGGCAAGACCTACGTCGGCGAGCCCGACCGCCTGGTCGAGGAGCTGCGCGCGGACGCCGCGGTGATGTCGGCCGACACCCTCATGCTCACGATCCCCGCGCACCTCGGCCCGGAGATCAACCTGCGCCTGCTGAGCGGGTTCGCGCAGCACGTCGCGCCCGCGCTCGGCTGGAAGCCGAACACCGAGGGCCCGGTGCAGGGTCAGCCGATCGGCTGAGCCGCGGGGAGCGGCCGACGCGCTGGAGCGGCCGCCCCACGGATTGCGTCGGCGGGTCGGCCCTGGGCGTCAGCCCTGTGCTCCCCTTGCGTCCCGTGCGCTCATTCTGCGGCGTGCGCGCTCTGCTCCCGCGCGAGCGCCAGCGCCTCCCGCTCCGAGATCCCCAGCGCAGAGGCGAGCGCCTGGACGTCCCGGAACTCGGGCTCCACGCGCTGCACCGCCCCGCTCGCATCGCGGGCGATCTTCACCTGCACTGGATGGCCCTGCACGCTGACCTGCTCGAACGTGCGCGTGCGGACCTGCCGCTCCACGCGATGACGACGCACGCCGAGCGATCCTGACAGCGTCATGATGCGCTCGCCGAGGCGCTCGGAGTCGCTCTCCCGCACCAGGGCGTGCATGGTGAGGGCGGGCCGCCCGTGCTTCATCACGATGGGGGTCAGCCAGGCATCGAGCGCCCCCTCCGCGAGCAGCGCGGTGATCACGCCCGGCCAGAGGCGGGGATCGAGGTCATCCACGTTCGCCTCCAGCTGGACGGCTGCAGCCGGGGTGTCGTGCGCGTTGGCCCCGGCGCGCGGGGAGCGCGGTCGGTCCACGGCGCTCGCGGCCGACGGCGCCGGGGCCGCCGCGCCACCCCTGGACTCCGCTGCGGCCAGGGTTGCGGCCAGGGCTGCGGCGCCCGCCCCCGTCGCGGCTCCCATCTCGTGCCGACGGCCGACGATCACGCGCACCACATTGGGCCGGCCCGGGGTGTCCTTCGTGCCGGCGCCGACGCCCACTGCCTCGGTGAGCAGCGCCGGCTGCGGGCCAGCGGTACTGGCGAGCGCGCGGATCAGGGCGACGCCTGTGGGAGTCGCGAGCTCCCCGATCCCCGGCGCGACGCCTGCGGGAACGGGCCGGGAAGGTGCGGCGTGCGGCCCGCCGACCGCGTGCGCGGGAAGATGCGCATCGTCGTGCGGGTGGTCGTGCTCGTGGTCGTGGTCGTGCTCGTGCGGGTGCGTCCCCTCCGCGTCGCCCGTCCGGTGCGAGTGGGCGCTCTTCCCGCTCTCTCTCTCCGCATGGGCATGGGCATGGGCATGGGCATGCGTGTGCCAATGCGCCTGCCCCGCTTCTGCGTGCGCATGCGAGTGCCCGTGCCCACGCGCCGGGAGCATCTCGCCGGCGACCGTCGGCCAGCCGATCGCGAGTCGCGCGACCGCCGGCACCGGCACGGGGATGTCGCCGTGGGCGGCGCGGATCCGCCCGGATCCCACTGCGATCACGCTGCCCGCCCCCTCTTCGATTCCGAGCTGCCGCCAGGCCTCGCAGGCGCCGATGACGTCGGCAAGGGAGTCCAGAGATCCGACCTCGTGGAAGTGCACCTGGTCGGCGGGGATCCCGTGGGCGTGAGCCTCAGCTTCCGCGAGCAGAGAGAAGGCGGCGAGCGCCAGCTCGACGGTGCGCGCGGGGACGTCCTCCCGCGTCCGAGCCTGCTCGAGGAGCGCCCGGATCGAAGACCACGTGCGGTGCGGGGGGTTGTCCACGAGCACCTCGACGTCGACCTTCACGGCCTGCTGGCCGCAGCGGTCCACCCGCTGCTGGTGGAAGCGCACTGAGCCCGGGATCAGCGCTTCGAGCACAGCCTGGACGCCGTCAAGATCGGCGCCCGCGTCCACCAGCGCCGCCAGCAGCATGTCCCCGGCGATGCCGGCGGTGGCATCGATCCAGGCAGTGCGTCCCGGCAGGTCAGCGGCGGCGGGCGTGGTCACTGAGGCAGTCGTAGGCTCCATGGCCCGAGCGTATCCCCGTCCCTCCAGACGCCGCCCCCCCCCTCCCGCCAGCCCTCCCGCCAGCCCGCCCGCTAGCTGTTGCTGGCCATGAGGTTGTTGACGCTCGCGCCGTGACGACGCGCTCCAAGTTTGGGTGCGGTCGAGTGCTACAGTGAACATGTTCAGTGAACGTGTTCAGTTAAGGATGGCGAATGACACC
>NZ_JAKNCJ010000006.1 GCF_023509525.1 Brachybacterium equifaecis | reverse complement strand
ACACCGTGCGACGCCACTCGGCGCTGGGCTACCTCACCCCGGCCGACTATGCTCGCCACTGCACCCACGAAATGGAACCCGACGACTCACACAGAGACCGGACCTAACAACGGGGGCGGCCCATCGGCAATCCGCCACGGGAGCGGCCGATGGCGGGGCCAGGCGCTCGACGGAACCAGCCGCCGCCGGGGCCAGTCACCCGCCAGCCGCCTCAGCCCTCGGAGCAGTCGACTTCGATCATCATCGAGTGCGGCGTCGAGCCGATGACCCGGCCGAGCGAGGAGGGCACCTGGTCGACGCGCGCGAAGCTCCCGCCGCGGTGGTACGGCCGGGAGTCGGTGTAGACATACCCGATTCCGGCCTCGCGCAGCGCGCGGCAGGCCTGGGGATCCCGGTCAGCGCGCAGTGCCGCATCCATGAGGGCGCCCTCGGCGGCGTCCGGATTCACCCCGGCCGAGGCCCACCGGACGCTCTGCCCGCTGATGCCGTAGAGGTGCGCCCCGCCCGAGAAGGGGTTCGCCAGCACCGTCAGATCGCGGTCCATCGTCGGTGCGATCGATTCGAGCATCGCGAGCTCCTCGGTGTCGAAGAAGCGGGGCCGATCGCGCCGGTCGAGATCCAGGTTCAGCTCCGCATAGTCCCAGCGCGCGGGGATCGAGGCGAGCACCGCGAGGATGGCGAGCGCCGCGCCGAGCGGGCGGAGCCACCGCATTCCCCGCCCCCGGAGAAGACGCGCGAGGTGCGCGAGGCCGGGGACGACCAGGAGGCAGGCCACCAGGGTCACCGCCATCGAGATGCGGTCCTGGCCGCGGTACCACATGTCCGACAGCCGCAGCGGGGAGTCGACCGCGGCGTCGAAGTACAGCACCCCGACGACGACGGCCCAGGCGAGCAGGGGCCACGAGCCGCGGCGCGCTTGCGCCCAGATCCCCAGGTACGCCAGGGCCCACACGAGCATGCCGAGAGCCATCGGCCACACGGTCAGCAGTCCCAGCAGGAGCTCGCCCGCCCCGGTCCACCCGGGCACCGCCAGGCCCCCGTCGAAGGTCGTCGTGACGCTCGCCCCCGGGAGGAGCCGCAGCGCGATCATGGGTGCCAGCGCGAGGGCCGGGATCCACAGCAGCGACCATCGTCGCAGGCCGGCTCCGCGCCTGCCGAGCAGGTCGGCCAGTGCGCCGGCCGCGACGAGCAGCGAGGCCATCGCCAGGACGTTCGGGTGCGTCAGCGCCAGTCCCGCCGCTCCCGCCGCCGCGACGACGAGAGGTGCGACCAGCTCCGTGCGCAGGGGCGTTCGGCGCACCCGCAGCGCGCGGAAGGCGAGCACGAGCATGCCGAGGACGCCCGGGAGCATGCCGAAGGCGACGAGGTTCGGAATCGGGGAGAGGTGGATCCACAGGTTCAGCGGCACCGCCGGTGCGAGGGCCGCCGCAAGAGCCGCGGCGGTGGGCGCCCAGGCCAGGCGCGGCCACAGGACCCGGGCGAGGAACGCGATGCCGTGCACCCAGGGCACGATCGCCAGCGCGATCACCGAGGCGTTGAGCACTACGGGGACCGGCGCGAAGGGGACGAGGGCCGCGATGTCGTGGAAGGCGGCGGGATAGACCCCCGGTCGCCAGTGAGGATCGGCCACGGCCGCCAGGTGCAGGCTCGAGCCGTCGCCGCCGGAGCGCACGAACTGCACGGCGGAGAGGTGGAAGAGCGTGTCCCACCGCTGCAGGATGCTCGAGGGCGAGCCCAGGGCCAGGAGGATCGGCGACAGGGCGATCGCGACGGCCGCGCCGATGCAGAGCAGGCTCAGCGCGGGCCGAGCACCGAGCAGCGGCGGCAGCGCGAGCACGTCCCTGCCCGATCTCGCCGCTGCGGCCGGGGAGCCCGTCCGCGGGTGCAGGCGTGCGCTCAGCTGCTGGGCGAGGATCGTCGCCCCGACGGCCAGGACGAGGATCTGAGCAAGAGAGAGTGCGGTCGTGACCAGGTTCCAGCGCAGGTCGAGGACGGGCGCGAGGGCGGCGAGAGCGCCGAGGATGCCTGCGCTCGCCGCCGGCGCCGCCCCGAGCGCCGTCCGCCAGGACAGGCAGAGGGCGCGGCCGAGGAGGGCGCCGGGGAGGTAGACGATCAGGAGACAGGCGCCGACTGCGGCCAGCAGCTCCGCCCAGCCGCTCATCGACGCTCCTGCGCGCGCGGTCTCATCGGGGCTCGAGCGCGCGGCGCCGGTACGCCTCGGGGCTCTCGGCCTCCTCCAGGGCGATCCGGCGAGCGAGGTGCGTGGTGCGCTTCTCCTCGTTCTTCGCGCGGACTTCCTGCACGGCGATGACGCCGAGCAGGACGATCACCGTGGCGTACAGCAGGAGATCCGTGCCGCGCCCCACGCCCAGCAGGTTCGCGGCCCGCGACAGGAGGCTCGGGAAGAGGACCGCGAGGACCGCGAAGAGCGCGAACGCGATGATGAGCAGGCGCCGCACAGCGAGCTGGCGCGCGCCCCTCGAGCGGAACAGCCAGGCGGTGATCCCGATGATGCCGAGGATCAGCAGGATCTGGATCGCCAGCACCCCTCCCGCGCGCCCGCCAGGGCCGAGGGCGAGCAGCACCTCGCCGATGCCGCTCACTCCTGCGGCCCCCGATGAGTGCTCGCGCTGCCGTCGCCGAGCACGAGACGGGGCGTTCCCGCCCAGGCCTCGACGCTCGTGATGTTGCGGCCGTCCACCAGCAGACGGACACCCGGGGCGTCGGCCGCGGTGAGATCGCGGTACATCGCATGATTCGTCTGGACGATCAGCAGGTCCGCCTCCTCGCCCACGTGCCAGGCGCCGAGATCCAGGCGCTCGAGCTCCTCGTCGGTGTACAGCGGGTCGTGCACGCGCACCTGCGCGCCGCGGCGCCGCAGCTCAGCGGCGACAGGGAAGACACCCGAGAACGCGGTCTCCTTGACGCCGGAGCGGTAGGAGGCGCCGAGGATCACGGCGCGCAGCCCCGCCAGGGAGCCGAGGAGCTCCTCGGCCCGCTCCACGAGCCGCGCGGGAACGGAGGCGTTCAGCGCGCGCGCTGTGCGGACCGTCTCGGCCGCGGGATCGCCTGAGAGGTACAGGCGCGGGTAGACCGGGATGCAGTGGCCCCCCACCGCGATGCCGGGCTGGTGGATGTGGCTGAAGGGCTGGGAGTTCGAGGCCTCGATCACGCGGTACACGTCGATGCCGCGATCCTGGGCGAACAGGGCGAATTCGTTGGCCAGTGCGATGTTCACATCGCGGTAGGTGGTCTCGGCGAGCTTCGCGAGCTCGGCCGCCTCCGGCGAGCCGAGATCCCACACGCCGTTCTCGCGGGCGAGATCAGGGCGCGCGTCGAACGTCAGGACGTCCTCGTAGAAGGCGCGCGTGCGCGCGGCGCCCTCTTCGCTGAGCGCCCCGAAGAGCTTCGGGTACTTGCGCAGATCCTCGAAGACCCGGCCGGTCAGCACGCGCTCCGGGGAGAACGCGGCGAAGAAGTCCTCGGACTCCCGCAGCCCCGAGATCTCCTCGATCATCGGCACGAAGCGATCCCGCAGGGTGCCCACGGGCAGCGTCGTCTCGTAGCTGACCAGGGTGCCGGGCTGCAGGTGCGGGGCGAGAGATCGCGTCGCCTCGTCCATCCAGCCGAAATCGGGCTCGCCCGTGGCCTCGTCGACGAACAGCGGCACCACGATCACCACCGTGCTCGCCGCACTGATGGCCTCTGCGTAGTCGGTGGTCGCCCGCAGGCGACCGGCGGGCACGATCTCCGCGAGCTTCTCGGCCAGATGGGCCTCGCCGGGGAAGGGCTCCAGCCCCTGGTTGACCAGCGAGACCTGACGCTCGCTGACGTCGACCCCGATCACCCGGTGACCCCGATCGGCGAACTGCACGGCGAGCGGCAGACCGATCTTCCCCAGGGCGACGACAGCGGTGGTGGCCTGTGCGGGCACTGCTGACCTGCTTCCTCCCCGTGCGCGGGGATCGTCGGACGGCGAGGAGGCAGGCTCCGCACCGGCTCTCAGGGTATCCTCCAGGGCAGTGATCGCGGCTGCGGATGCATGCCGCGCGGGTCACGTCGGCGAACAGCGGTGGTGGAGGTCTCAGGATGAGCGAGACCGGCGCGACCCCGGCGATCGAGCCGGCGCCTGCATCCGACCCCGGCCGCTCGAGCACCTGGTTCGTGATCCCGCTGTTCAACGAGGCCGCCGTCATCGGCGACGTGGTCCGATCCCTGCGGGAGCGGTACCCGCTCGTGGTCTGCGTGGACGACGGCAGCACCGACGGCTCCGCCCGCGTCGCGCAGGAGGCGGGCGCTCTCGTGGTCCGCCACCCCTACAACATGGGGCAGGGCGCCGCGCTGAAGACCGGCATCGACTGCGCGCTGCGCGACCCCGCGATGGAGCAGATCGTCACCTTCGATGCCGACGGCCAGCATCAGGTCGACGATGCGGCCGCCATGATCGCCGTGCGCCGCACCGAGGGGGTCGACGTGGTGCTCGGCTCCCGCTTCCTGGACTCCCGCACTCGCCCCGGGCTGGTCAAGCGCCTCGTGCTGCGCGGGGCGATCTGGTATTCGAACCTCACCTCCGGGGTGCGGCTGACCGACGCCCACAACGGACTGCGCGTGCTCGGCCGCGCCGCCGCGGAGCAGATCGTGATCGAGCAGAACCGGATGGCGCACGCCTCGGAGATCGTCGAGGAGATCGGCCGGCTGGAGCTGAGCGTGCGCGAGCACCCGGTGCACATCCTCTACACCGACTACTCCCGCGCGAAGGGGCAGTCGGTGCTGAACTCGGTGAACATCGTCATCGACATGCTGTTCCGCTGATCGCTGCCTGCTGACCGACCGCCGCGTGGGCCGCGGTGCAGCGCATGCGCCGCGCCCCGTCAGCCGGCGGGGGCCGATTCCGCAGCGGGCGCCGTCGCCGAGCCGTCCTCGATGCCGCGGAAGAAAGCGTCGACCTCGGCAGGGTCGGTGAGGAGCGCGACCCCCGAATGCTTGGTCTGGAAGTTCGGATCCGCGATCGGCAGCGGGAGGTTCGTGCCGCCGTTCATGGCGCCGCGCATCGTCAGCCCCGCCTGGCCGAGGTCGATCATCCCGGTGCCCGGGTCGGTCGAGAGCGCGGCGGATCCTGCGCCTGCCAACCGCATCTGCGCCACGGGGTTCAGCAGCACGCCGGGGGAGGAGACGCGGTTCATCAGGGCTCCGATGAACTGCTGCTGGCGTCCCTGGCGACCGATGTCGGCGGTGGGGTCGAAGTAGCGGGCGCGCACGAAGGCCAGCGCCTGCTCGCCGCCGACGTCGTGGCAGCCCGCGGTCATCTTCAGCCCCGACTTCTCGTCGTCGACATCCTGGTCGATGCACAGGTTCACGGTGCCGACCGCGTCCACGATCCCGGCGACGCCGTCGAAGCCGACCTCGACATAGTGGTCGATGGTGAGACCGGTGAACTGCTCGACGGTTTTGACCAGGAGTGCGGGGCCGCCGAACGCATAGGCCGCGTTGAGCTTGTACTTCCCCTGCCCGGGGATGTCGACCAGCGTGTCGCGCGGGAGGGAGACGAGGTAGGAGCGGCCTCCCGGCGCCTTGTGGAGGAGCATCATCGTGTCGGTGCGCTGGCCTTCGGTGCCGTCGTCCTGGACCGTGTCGCCGCCGCGGGCGTCGGACCCTGCGATCAGGTACGTGGTGCCGGGAGTGTTCGCTACACCGGAGAGCGCGTCGACGTGCGTGATGCGGGAGTTCGCCCAGAGCAGCAGTCCGCCGGCCCAGCCGATCGAGAGCACCAGCACCAGCACGAGCAGTGCGGAGGCCAGGCGCACGGGGCGCGGCAGTCGGCCCCAGCGGCCGAGCCGGCGCCCGGCGCTTCCCGCGCGATGCGAGCCTGCTGCGCCATGGGAGCGCCGGCGGGTCGGGACCGCTTCGCGATCGGGCCCGCCGAGCTCCTGTCCTTCGTCCGCAGGGCCGAGCCCGCTCGCCGCGCGCGCGGCGGCCGACTGGGTCGAGCGGTGCCGGATCGGCTGCGCGCCTAGGCGCTGGTCCGACGGGGCGCTCCCGCGCGCGATCGGCCGGGCGCTGACACGGGGGTCCGACGGAGCCGCGCTCCGGGCACCCGCAGGAGCGCCCCCGCCGCGGGGGAGCGGACGCGTGGGCGAGGGATCCGAGTCCGCCCGGGCGGACGTGCGCGAGCTGCTCCCTCCGCGCTGCTCGGGCGAGGCCACGGGACGCACGGCACCACCGGTGCGCAGTCGCACGGGTCGGCGCGGCGCGCCCGGGCGCGCCGGACGCGCGGAGGAGGCGGGGGAGTCGTCGGATTCCTCGACCATGGGCAGGTCCTCACGATTCAGGGGCATCGGCGGCGGGCGGACTGCGGGAAGGGGCCGATGCGCTGCGCGAGCCACAGTAGTCCCCCGGCGCTGCGGAGGCAGGGATCCTCCGTAGAATCGAGGGCAACGACCCCGGCCGCGCCAGCGCGCCCACGACAGGAGAGCCACGTGAAGTCCCTCGGAAGCGAAGCCGGCACCCCTCGAGTGCTCGCCGTCGTCGTCGCATTCAACCGGCCCGCGCTCCTCCAGGAGTGCCTCGACGCACTCGCCGCGCAGTCGCGGCGGCCCGACGGCGTGGTCGTGATCGACAACGCCTCGACCGATGACACCGGGGTCGTGGCCGATGCCCACCCGATCGGCGCGGACGTGCTGCACCTGCGCCGCAACGTCGGCGGCGCAGGCGGATTCGCCGCGGGGATCGCGCGCGCCCTCGAGGTCCATGGCGCCGACTGGGTGTGGGTGATGGATGACGACACGGTTCCGCGCCCGGGCGCCCTGGAGGCGCTGCTCATCGCCGAGGCCGCGAGCCCCGTGCGGCTGTCCGTGCTCAGCTCGCGCGCCGTGTGGACCGACGGCCGGGATCATCCGATGAACCGCTCGCGCACGCGCCTCGGGGCGAGCGCGCAGGAGAAGGCCGACGCCGCCGCGGCGGGGGGCCGGCCGATCCGCACCGCGAGCTATGTCTCCGTGCTGCTGCGCGGAGAGGACGTGCGCCGACTGGGGCTGCCGATCGCCGACTACTTCATCTGGTCCGACGACTTCGAGCACACCGGGCGCCTGCTGCGCCGCGGCCGCGGGATCCACGTGCCCGCCTCGGTCGTGGAGCACCGCACAGCGGTGTTCGCCAATGCCCAGGCCTCGCCGGGCGGGCGCTTCTACTACGACGTGCGCAACCGCCTGTGGGCGCTCTTGCGCACGCGCACCTTCACCCCGCTCGAGCGGGCGCTCTACGGCGGACGCACGGCGCTGGGGTGGATCCGCCAGTGCGCACGCCACCCGGAGCTCCTCGGGGTCGGGCGCCGCGGCCTCCTCGACGCCCTGCGGCGCGGGCCTCGCCCCGCGGTGCAGGTCCTCTCCGCCGATCCCGAGGCCGCAGAGGCCGTGCGCCGGATCGAGCGGGCGGCGGCCCGGTGACGGCTCCCGTGCAGCTGCCCGTTCCCTCCGAGGGCGAGGTGACCGTCCTGATGCCCGTGTGGCGCGGCGACCGCCCCGAGCGCTTCGCACAAGCGCTGGCGTCGGCCACGATCGAGCAGACGGAGCCGCCCGCAGAGCTCGTGCTCGTCATCGACGGCCCCCTCGGCGAGGGGCTGGAAGCGGTCGTCGCGCAGGTCGAGGACGGCGCATTCGGCCCGGCCAGGGTGGTGCGCGCGAGCGCGCACGAAGGGCTCGCCCGCGCCCTGCAGCGGGGGCTCGAGGCGTGCCGCACCGACATCATCGCCCGTGCCGACGCCGACGATCTCTGCCGGCCGCAGCGCCTCGCCCTGCAGCGGAGCGCGATGGAGCAGGGAGGACTGGACCTCCTCTCGAGCGCGATGCAGGAGTTCAGCGACTCCACACCGCGCGGGGGCGGGGCGCTGCGCACCCGGCCGCTCGCGCACCAGGAGATCCTCGACTACCTCCCGCGCCACAGCCCCTTCCACCATCCTGCGGTGATGCTGCGGCGCTCCACGGCGCTGGCCGTCGGCGGCTACCGCGCGCTGGACTTCCTCGAGGACTACTGGCTGTGGGAGCGGATGCTGCTGGGCGGGGCGCGCAGCGCGAACCTGCCGGAGGTCCTCGTGGACTACCGGGTGGACGCCGATCTCTTCGCCCGTCGGGGCGGCTGGCGCATGTTCGTCTCCGACCTCCGGCTCCAGCGCATCTTCCGCGCCGACGGGCTCATCGGGCCGGGCATGCTGGCGCTCAATCTCGCCCGGCGCGCCGCCTATCGCTTCGCACCCGGATGGCTGCGGAGGATCGGGTACCGGCTCGTCGTGGAGCGCATGCGCTGAGACGGTTCTCGCGCTCGCGGGCGTGAGGAGCCGTGTCGCGGTCCTGGTGCGGGAGCGCTGGGCTAGGGTGAACGGGTCTGCAGCCCTTGATCGAAAGGCACCCGCGTGTCCTCTCCTGACCTCCTGATCGTCGGATCGGGCCTGTTCGGCCTGACCCTCGCCGAGCGCGCCGCGAACGAGCACGGCGTCAAGGTGACCATCATCGACAAGCGCTCGCACGTGGGCGGCAACGCCTACTCCGAGGCCGATGAGGCCACCGGCATCGAGGTCCACAAGTACGGGGCGCACCTCTTCCACACCTCCAACGAGCGCGTGTGGGAGTACGTCAACCGGTTCACCACGTTCACGGACTACGTGCACAAGGTCTACACGAACCACAAGGGCGTCGTGTACCCCATGCCGATCAACCTCGGCACGATCAACCAGTTCTTCGGCGCCTCCTACAGCCCCGACGAGGCGCGCGCCGCGATCGCCGAGATGGCGGGCGAGCTCGCGGGCAGCGATCCGGAGAACCTCAACGACAAGGGCATCTCCCTGATCGGGCGCCCGCTCTACGAGGCGTTCATCAAGGAGTACACGGGCAAGCAGTGGCAGACCGATCCCAAGGATCTGCCCGCCGGGATCATCTCCCGCCTCCCCGTGCGCTACACCTACGACAACCGCTACTTCAACGACACCCACGAGGGCCTGCCCACGCAGGGCTACACCGCGTGGCTCGAGCGCATGGCGGACCACCCGAACATCGAGGTCCTGCTCGACACCGACTACTTCGACGCCTCGCAGCCGCTCAACAAGGACGCCGTGCGCGGCCAGCTGCCTGTCCTCTACACGGGACCGGTGGACCGCTACTTCGACTACGAGCTGGGCGACCTGAAGTGGCGCACGATCGATCTCGAGACGGAGCACCCGGAGACCGGCGACTTCCAGGGCACCTCCGTCATGAACTACGCCGACGCCTCGGTGCCGTTCACCCGCATCATCGAGCCGCGCCACTTCCACCCCGAGCGCGACTACCCCAAGGATGCGACCGTCATCCAGCGCGAGTACTCCCGCTTCGCCGAGCGCGAGGACGAGCCGTACTACCCGGTGAACTCCACCGAGGACCGCGAGTCCCTCCTGCGCTACCGCGAGATGGCCGACGGCGAGCCGCGCACGCTCTTCGGCGGGCGCCTGGGCACCTACCAGTACCTCGACATGCACATGGCCATCGGCTCTGCGCTCTCCATGGCCGACAACAAGCTCGCCGACCTGCTGCGCCGCTGACCCGCCCTTCCAGGAGGAGAACCCCGTGACCCACCCCGCTCCCGCAGAGGCGACCGCGCCGCAGCGCGTCCTGCAGCGCCTGATCCTGCCCCTCGAGCCCACCCCGGACATCATCCCGCTGTATGTCGAGCAGGAGGCTGCGCGGACCGCATCGGCCGAGTCGGCCGCGGGACTGCGCGGTGAGCAGGATTCGCGGAGGCCCTCCGAGGGCGGTGCCCAGGACGCGAAGGTCACCGTGGCGCCCAAGGGCGTCGACGTCGACGAGGTCGAGGACCGACTGGGCCTGACGATCCCCGGGCACTCGATGCGCTCCTTCGGCACCTACTTCAATGCGTTCCCGGCCGCGTACTGGCGGCGCTGGACCCCGGTGCGCGAGGTGCGCCTGTCCATCACCACGAGCGGCCCCGGCCGGATCATCGTGTACCGCTCCAACGCCCGCGGCGCGAACCAGCGCCACGAGGTGGTCTCCGTCTCGGGGGAGGCGACCACGGTCCTCACCCTGCCCGTGAAGGCCTTCGGCGACGGCGGCTGGTACTGGTTCGATGCGTATGCCGGATCCGAGTCGCTGCAGGTGATCGGTGCCGAGTGGACGGCCGATGCCGACCTCGCCCGCGAGGACGGCCTCATCTCCCTCGCGATGACGACCATGAACAAGGTCGAGTACTGCCTCGAGAACATCGCCACCATCGCGGGCAGCGCGGACCTGCGGAAGGTCATGGACACGCTGTACGTCGTGGACCAGGGCACGGACCGCCTCGCAGACCACCCTGAGCAGCTGCGTCCCCTCCAGGATGAGCTCGGCGACCAGCTCACGCTGATCGAGCAGGGCAACATCGGCGGCTCGGGAGGCTTCTCCCGCGGTATGTACGAGACGGCCCAGGCGGGACGCTCCGCGTACGTCGTGACCTGCGACGACGACATCGTCCTGGAGCCGGAGACGCTGATCCGTCTGAAGACCTTCGCGGACTTCGCCACCAGCCCGATGCTCGTCGGCGCGCACATGTTCGACCTGAACAACCGCAGCGTGCTGCACTCCTTCGGCGAGAAGGTCGACCAGTGGCGGACTGTCTTCGCGCTCGCCCAGGAGGACGGCGAGATGTCGCACGACTTCTCGTACGGCTCCCTGCGCACGACTCCGTGGCTGCACCGGCGCGCCGACGTGGACTACAACGGCTGGTGGATGTGCCTGATCCCCGTTCAGGTCCTGAAGGAGATCGGCCTGTCGCTCCCGGTCTTCATCAAGTGGGACGATTCCGAGTACGGCCTGCGGGCGAAGAAGGCGGGCTATCCCACCGTCAGCCTCCCCGGCGCGGGGGTGTGGCACGTGAGCTGGTCGGACAAGGACGACGCCCTGGACTGGCAGGCGTACTTCCATGAGCGCAACCGCCTCATCACCGCGCTCCTGCACTCCCCGTACCCGCGCGGCGGGCGCATCGTCCGCGAGTCGGCGTTCGGGGACATCAAGCACACGATCTCGATGCAGTACTACACGGAGACCGCGCGTCTGCTGGCCCAGAAGGATGTGATGGAGGGTCCCGAGGGCCTCCATGCCCAGATCGGCACCAAGCTCCCGGAGATCCGCGCGCTCGCGCAGCGGTTCGAGGACGCCCAGGGCGATGCGGATGCCGCGGCGTTCCCGCCGGTCTCGATCCAGAAGCCGCCGAACAAGGGCAGGCCCCTGCAGGAGCCGCGGCGCGCCCGCCTGCCGCTGTGGACCGCCACCTCGCTGGTCAAGCAGCTCGCGGTCGCTCCGCGCGAGAGCGCGCGCAGGAATCCTGAGGCGGCCGTGGCCCAGCAGGATGCTCGCTGGTGGCGCCTGGCGAAGTACGACAGCGCCCTCGTCTCCAATGCGGAGGGCACGCGCGTCTCCTGGTACCGCCGCGATCCCGGCGAGGCGCGGGCGCTGCTCGCCGAGGCCGCCCGCACCCACCTGGATCTCTACCGGCGCTGGCCCGAGCTGCAGGAGCGGTTCCGGAGCGCTGCCCGGGATCTCACGAGCTTCGAGTCGTGGGAGCGGACGTTCCGCGACAACCCCGCCCCGGAGCGCTCGAGCGATCCCGCGAAGCCCGCCGCCGGGAGCCCCTCGAAGTGAGCGCAGACGTCGGGTCCCCGGCGGTCGGCACGATCTCCCGCTCCGAGCGCGCCGAAGGCTGGCGCGCCCCGGGGCAGGACTCGGGCTGGCTGAATCCGCTGAAGGAGCGGTTCCTGCTCGAGCTGCTCGTGCGCAAGGAGCTGCGGGTCCGCTATCGCGGCAGCGCGCTCGGGATGCTGTGGAGCTACGTGAAGCCCGCCGTGCAGTTCGTGGTGTTCTTCATCGCGCTCGGCATCTTCATCGGCCTCTCCCGGGACACGCCCGCGTACGCGGTCTACCTGTTCTCGGGCATCGTCGTGATCAACCTCTTCGGCGAGGTCTTCGGAAACGCCACCCGCTCGATCACCGGCAACTCGGCCCTGGTCTCGAAGATCTACCTGCCCAGCGAGCTGTTCCCCTGGTCGAGCATGATCGTGGCGCTCGTGCACTTCATCCCGCAGCTGCTGGTGCTGCTGACGGGATCGCTGCTGTACGGCTGGCGGCCCTCCGTCACGGCGCTGGTCGCGTTCATCCTGGGAATGGTGATCCTGCTGGTATTCACCATCGGGCTGGGACTGCTCACGGCGGCGATGAACGCCGCCTTCCGCGATGTCGAGAACTTCGTGGACCTCATCGTCATGGTCGCCACCTGGCTCTCGCCGGTGCTCTACCGGGTCACGATGGTGCAGGATGCGATCGGCGGGACGATCTGGTGGTGGCTCTACCAGCTGAACCCGCTGACCATCGTGGTCGAGCTGTTCCACACGGCGTTCTGGCGCTACATCCCCCAGGTCGCAGAGAGGGCCGCCGTCGATCCCTCGCTGTCTGCTCCAGGCGAGCCCTTCGGCCTGTGGTGGGCAGGGCTCCTGATCGCCGCGGCCACGTTCGTCATCGGCACGGTCGTGTTCGAGCGCTCCAAGCGCCGCTTCGCGCAGTCGCTGTGAGAGGAGAGAGCGCATGAGCCCCGCCCTGCACGACGTCCCCGAATCCGCTGCAGTCCCCACCGAGCGCGAGATGGTGCGCATCGAGAACGTCTCCAAGCAGTTCTCGCTGCGCCACAACCGGCGGCTCAAGGAGCTGGTCTTCTCGGCGCTGCAGAAGAAGAAGCTCGCCGACACCTTCATGGCGCTGGACGATGTGAACCTCACCGTCCGCGCCGGCGAGACCGTCGGGCTGATCGGATTCAACGGCTCGGGGAAGTCCACCCTCCTGAAGACCATCTCCGGGGTCCTGTTCCCCGACACGGGCCGCGTGATGCTGCGCGGCCGCGTGGCGGGGCTGATCGAGGTGGGAGCCGGGTTCCACCCGGATCTCTCGGGCCGCGAGAACGTGTACCTCAACGGCGCGATCCTCGGCATGACCCGCGAGCAGATCGATGCGAAGTTCGATGACATCGTCGCGTTCAGCGAGATCGAGGAGTTCATCGACACCGATGTGAAGTACTACAGCTCGGGCATGTTCCTGCGCCTGGCCTTCAGCGTCGCCGTCCACACCGAGCCCGACATCTTCCTCGTGGACGAGATCCTGTCGGTCGGCGACGAGCCGTTCCAGGCGAAGTGCCTCGCGCGGATCCGCGAGCTGCAGGAGGCCGGGCGCACCATGGTCGTGGTCTCCCACGAGCTCGACATGCTCGAGCGGCTGTGCACGCGCATCGTCGTGCTGCGCAAGGGGAAGGTGGTCTTCGACGGGGAGCCCGCCGAGGCGATCCGGGTGCTGCGCGCGAGCTGAGCCTCAGCCCAGCGGCCGGGCTCCCTCTGCGTCTGCCTGGGCGGCGCTGATCGCCGCCCTCGGGCCGACGATCCCTCGGCCCGACTGGAGCGCACCGAGGGTCGCACCGGGCGCTGCGAGGCCGTCGGCCTCGACGAGCAGGCGCGTCCCCGGATCCTCCGCCGCGGGGCCGCTCCAGTACCCGAGCGGCACGGTGAGGGCATCGGCGCACGCGCGCACCTCGCTCACCCAGTCGTGGGCGAGGGCGGGCAGGGGGGAGGGGTGGCGCCGGGAGAGCGAGCGCAGCTCGAGGAGCATCGTCTCCTCCGCTGCATCGACCTGCTGCTGGCCGAGCTGCCCGGGGTCCGATGCGACGAGCAGGTGCGCGGGATCGGCGACGGTCGCGTCAAGCGGGTCAGCGGCCGCGCCGTGCTCGCCGATCACGACTTCTCCGCCCAGCCCCCAGGCCGCGATCGCGATCACCAGGCGCTTCCAGTGCGGATCGAGGGCGAGCACGACGCGGTCGCCTGGGCCCAGGGCGATCTCCTCGGCGAGATGGTTGACGGACTTGATGATCCAGTTGGCCAGCACGTGCCCGGAGAGCTCCACCCGGCCCTCGTCCCCGTGCCAGACGAGCGCCGGGCGCGGTCCGAGGGCTTCGAGCGCGGCGAGAAGCTCCTGCAGCGGGGCGGTGCGGGAGGGGGTCATGTGCTCTCCTCGGTCGTGCGGTCGAGGCCGGGCGGCGCATCGATCCCCACGATAGCGATGGGTATCGCCCCGAGCGGAGCGCCGAGGGCTTCGGCGCCGAGCGCAGTGCGGATCCTCTCGGCGAGAGCGCCGGCATCCGCCCAGTCCCGGGGTGCGTCGCTCGCGGGGTGCACGAGGACTCGCACGCGCGTCCCGACCCGGTCGTCTCGGCCGGCACGGTCGTCTCCTCGGTCTCCTCGGTCTCCTCGGTCTCCGTCGACCCCGGTGCCCCGAGCGGGCCCCTCGGCCGGGCAGCTCTCGAGCGCGGCCCGTGCGCGGAGGCGGGGGAGTGCGAGCGCGGCGATCTCCAGGGCCCGGGCGATGCGGATCGCCTCGGGCTCCGGATCCATCGCGGCCACGGGCTCGCGGGAGGCGGGCACTCCGAGGGCCTCCCACACGGATTCGAGGCTCGGCCTCGGGAACCAGTCCCCGGGGCCGCTGCGGCTGAGGCTGCGGGCGCCCACCTGATCTGCGAGCGCGACGACCGCGCCCGGCACTCCGCGCACGAGCGCCGCAGGGATGCCCTCCGCCTTCCCCTTCACGAGATCGGCGGCGGCCGCGAGCTCGTCGGCCAGCGAGCGCATGGTGATCTGCAGGGCGCGTCCGCTCGCGTCGGGCTGGCCGCGCAGATCCTCGAGGGCGCGGATGCCGGCTGCGCCGAGCGCGATGTCCGAGACCCCCACGCGCCAGATCCGCGAGCTGGTGTCGGTGAGCACCACTGCGATCTGCGCATCCGTCGCCCGGCGCAGCGCGCGGGCGAGGTCGAGTGCCAGCGCGTAGGGGTCCTCCGGGAGGAGCAGCAGGCCGCCGGGAGCGTTGGAGCCGTCGATCCCGGCGGCCGCCATCACCGGCCCAGCCGGCACTTCGACGATCGAGGTGACGACGTCCCCGTGGCGGCGCCGCGCGACGCGCCGCACGCTCTGGCTCTCGATCGCCTCCTGCTTCTGCGCGGGCGGGATCGTCAGGCCGAGGGACTTTGAGACGATCTTGGTGGAGACGCACAGCACGTCGCCGTCCTCGAGAGCGAGCCCGCTGCCGTGCAGCCCCTCCAGGAGCAGGGCGACGAGGTCCGCCCCGGCGGTGACCTCGGCGATCCCGCGCACCGGCAGCACCTGCACGCCGTCGCCGGCTCGCGCCGTCGGGAGACGGGGGGAGTGCTCTGCAGTGGGATCCATCGCGCCTGACCTGATCGGGGGTCCGCGCGCTTGACGCCGCGGAGTTACACAGGTGTATTTTAGGGACAGCCCTGCGGTGCTCCATGCCGCGCGGCGGGGCGCCCGCCCCTTTGACGAACGTGCGCCCTGAGGAAGGATCCATGCCGATGGAACGCAGTCGCGACGAGAGCGAGACCGGCTCGGAGTTCTCGCTCCTGGCTCTGGTGGCCGACGGCGAGGACGCCGAGGTCTCATGGCAGGAGCGCGCGCTGTGCGCGCAGACGGATCCCGAGGCGTTCTTCCCGGAGAAGGGCGGCTCCACCCGCGAGGCGAAGAAGGTCTGCGTCTCCTGCGATGTGCGCTCCGAGTGCCTCGAGTACGCGCTGGAGAACGATGAGCGCTTCGGCATCTGGGGCGGCCTCTCCGAGCGCGAGCGCCGCAAGCTCAAGCGCCAGGCGGTGTGACCGTCCAGGGTCTCCCGGCGCAGGGCCGATCCGTCTCGGCGGTGGTCCTGCTCGGTGAGCTGCATCGGGCCGATTCCCTCGACGCGACGATCGTCGCGCTCGCGCACCAGTCCGAGCCCGCGGACCGCGTGGTCGTCGCGGCGGCCGCACGCCTCGACCAGGAGGTCGAGAACCTCCTCACCGAGGCCTTCGACGCGGGCCGCATCGACGAGGTCCTGCGCATTCCGGATGCCCCCGGAAGCTCCCGTCAGGGCGCCTTCCTCTCCGGCGCGGTGCGCGAGGTCCTGCGCCTGCTGAGCGCACCCGCGGACGCACCGGAATCCGAGCTCCCCGAGCAGCCCGAGCTGCAGGGGGCCCCCGACCTCCCGGACGATCCCGAGCGCAGCGAGGCCGCCGATCCTCTGGCCCCGCCGCGCGCTCGCGGCGGCCACGAGCGCGTCATCGACCCCGAGGTCGCGCTCAAGGAGATGCGGCGGGAGGCCGGCTCGCTCGCCCAGGTCCCCGTGCGGCTGCGCGAGGGCGAGTCCGCGGTGGGCTCCCGCGCGCGCGGCCGTCGGCGCGCCCGCGTCGGCGCGGACAGCTGGCTGTGGCTGCTGACCGCCGACGCGGTGCCCGGCCACGAGTCCCTCGAGCAGCTGCTGCGGGAGCTCGACGGCTCGCCGACCACGGCGGTCGTCGGCTCCAAGCGCCTCACCCCGCGCCCGGACGACGAGGGCCCGCTCTTCGCCGAGGACGATCCCTGGATCGAGCCCGCGGCGGGCTCCGACGAGGCCGACCAGCTCCTGGACGTCGGCCTCACTCTCACGCACACCGGCCGGGTCATCACGGGAATCGATCCCGGCGAGGTCGACCAGGGCCAGGCGGACTGGCGCGAGGACGCCCTCGCGGTCGCGCTGCCGGGAATGCTCGTGCGCGAGCACACCCTGGTCCAGGTGGGCGGCTTCGACCCCGCGCTGCCGACGCCCTGGGCGGAGATCGATCTGTGCCAGCGGGTGTGGCGCAGCGGGGAGCGCGTGGCCGTCGCCGGCCTCTCGCGCGTCCTGGCCGACACGCCGGAGCGCCCGGAGGCGGAGGCGACCAAGGAGTTCCGGCGCGGCCAGATCCTTGCGCGCCTCAAGAGCGCGAGCCTGCCGATCGCCCTGCTGACCCTCGTCGTCCTGGTGCCGCTGGAGACGCTCGGTCGCGTCGTGGCCAGGATCGTCGGCCATCGCCCGGCGCTCGCGCTCGCCGAGATCTCCGGGGTGCTCAGCGCCCTGCCCTCCATCCCCGCGGTCATGGGGCGCGGGATGCGCACCTCGCGTCACTCCCCGGTGCCGCGCCGCCGCCTCGCACCCCTCTACCTCCCCGTCGGCGAGAACCTCCGCCAGCGCGGCGCCGCGCTGTGGACCCGCGTCTTCGCCGACGACGAGCGGTCCCGCCGGATCCGTCGCACGACCTGGGGCATCTCCGGGACCAGCCACGGCGCGGACGACGCCGATTTCGGCCGCCACGGCGTGTGGACCCTCATGCTGCTCGCGCTCTCCGCGATCGTGGGGCTGCTCGCCGTGCGACCCCTGCTCACGCGAGGGCGCCTCGAGGGCCCGCTCCTGCTGCCTCTGTCCCCCGACTGGGAGGAGGCGCGCCAGAGCGCGTGGGCGAGCTGGATCCCGGCAGGCCTCGGGGAGCGCGGCCCGGCCGATGCGCTCGTGCGCCTCGCGGGATTGGCGCCCCTGCCCGGCGAGGGGCTCGTCTCCCTCCTGCTCATACTGGCCATCCCGCTCAGCGCGCTGGGCGCCTGGTGGGCCGCCGGCGCGATCACCCGAGCAGTGGGCGCGCGCCTCGCCCTCGCCGTGGTGTGGGGCGCCGCTCCGCCGCTGCTCGCGGCGCTCATCGCAGGCGCCTGGCCCCTCGTGCTCGTCCACGTGCTCCTGCCCCTGCTGGCGCTCGCCGTCGGGCGGGCCATCGGCCTCGTCCACAAGGTCTCGCAGGCCAGCGTGTCGGCGGCGGCCGCAGCGGGGCTCCTCCTCCTGGTGATCGGCGCCGTGCAGCCCGTCCTCGTGCTGCTGGTCGGGGCGGCTCTCGGCGCGCTCGCACCGCTGGTGCCGGGCAGGCGCCTGCGGCTGCTGTGGGCCGTGATCCCCTCCCTCGCCCTGCACCTCCCGCTGCTCCCGGTCTACGTCGCGCACCCCTCCGCGCTCCTCCATGCGGCGGGGGTGCCCGCCTCCGCGGCGCAGCCCTCGGCTCTGGAGCTGCTGGCCCTGTGGCCGGCCCCGGCACCGCAGTGGAACGGCCTCGGCCCGGTGCTCGGCTCCGGCGCCGCGCAGCTCGCGCCCCTGCTCCTGCTCGTGCCCGTGCTCGCAGCCGCGCTCCTGGCGCCGTTCCTCTACGGGGATGCGGGGCGCGCCGGGCGCTACGGGCTGCTCGTGGCCGCAGGCGCGATCGCGCTCGTGCTGCTGGCGCGCACGGTGCCGACGGCTCTGACCGAGGACGCGCGGGTCTCCGTCCCGGTGCACGCCCTGCTGAGCTGCGTCCTGATCGCCCTGATGATCGCTGCGGCCGCCGCGTACGACGCTCTGGCCCGCTTCGCGCAGCAGAGCCGGCGCCGCCGCATCCTCGCCGCTGTGTCGGGCGCGCTGGTCGCTGCTGTCAGCGTGAGCACGGTGATCGGCTGGGCGCTCGTGCTGCCGAGCGCGCTCCAGGTGCACCGCACCGAAGCGGTCGTCGTCCCGCAGGCGGCGCGCGACGAGAGCGTCTCGCCTGCGCGCACGCGCGTCCTCCTCCTCACGGAGACCGAGGCCGACGCCGCCGCCGGCACCGAGACCGACGGCGAGGTCCTCAGCCCCTCGGCCGGCCGGGTCGATGCCCAGCTCCTGGTCGACGGGGGACCGGTGATCAGCCAGCTCTCCGGCGTCGCCGAGGCGCGGGACCTGGACCAGGTCCTCGCCGGGGCGGCGGTGGACGCCGATCCCGGCTCCGAGGCGCTGCGCGCGGCCAGCAGCCAGCTGCTGTCGGCCGGAGCGCCCGCGGCCCCCACCCAGCTGCGCACCCTCGCGATCGGCTACGTGGTGGTCCCCGGAGCAGCGGAGGACAGTCAGGCGCTCGTGGACGCCCTGGACTCCTCGCCGCAGCTGGAGAAGGTCACCCAGAACGCGTCGGGAGGGCTGTGGCGAGTGGTCGATGCGGGCAGCCGAGCGACCGTGCGACCGCTCGGGGTGGCGCCCGACCCCGCTGCGGATGTCGCGGTCCCCGCCGGCGTCGTGACCGCGAGCGGAGAGATCGCCGCGGCCCCCGAGGAGCGGGTCGTCGTGCTCTCCGAGCGCCGGGACTCCGCGTGGCGCGCCCGCATCGACGGCACGGAGCTCGCGCCGGTCACCGTGGACGGCTGGGCGCAGGGCTGGGCTCTCCCGGCCGGCGCCGCCGGGCAGCTCGAGATCGACCGCCCCTCCCTGATCGCACTGCCCGCCCAGCTGCTCCTCCTCGTCGTCGTCGTGGTGACGGCGCTGGTGGCGATCCCGTGGCGCTCGAGCGGCCCCCGCCGGCGCCGGGACGAGACCTGGTTCGGAGGAGTCCTGTGAACCCTGGACGCAAGCCCGTGCTCGCACTGCTGAGCACCCTGCCCCTGCTCGCCCTCAGCGGCGGCATCCTGATGGCGCCCGAGAACGACGGCACCGGCGGCGGCGCCGCGGTCGAGCGCGTGGTCTCCGCCGCCCAGCGCGGCCCGCAGCTGCTGTCGTGCCCCGGCCCCCTGCAGGTGCCCGATGCCGCCGCCGTCTCCGGCGGTGACGCGCAGCTCGCTCCCGGGGCTCCGAGTCCCGAGGTCGCCGTGCGCGCGATCGCTCTCGAGCCGGAGTCCTCGCTGCTGTTCGGAGTCGTCGCAGGCAGCACGACGCTCCAGGAGGAGGACGGCTCCATCCGCTCTCCCCGGATCAGCGCAGCAGGGGCCGACGGCCAGGATCTCGGCGTCGCCGCCCAGGCCCAGGACCTCGGGGCCTCCGCGACAGCGATCCCGGCTCTGGACGGGGCCGCGACAGTGGACATCCAGGGCTCGCAGGGCACCGGCGCGCTGTCGGACGCCGTCCAGAGCACCACCACCGGGGAGGGGGACTACCGCTCCCTCGCCGTGACCCGCTGCGCGCAGCCCGCCGTCGGGGCGGTCTTCCTCGGCGTCGGCACGAGCGCAGGAGAGAGCGCCGTGCTGGTGCTGCGGAACACGACCGAGCGCCCGGCCACCGCGGCCGTGCAGGCATGGACCGCCGAGGGACCGGCCGACATGTCCGGCCGCAGCCGGGTGGTCGTTCCCGGGGGCGAGGAGGTCCGAGTGCTCCTGGAGTCGATCGTCCCCGGCCAGGACGCGCTCGGAGTCAGCGTGAGCACCGTCGGCGCTCCC
Organism: Brachybacterium equifaecis; assembly: GCF_023509525.1. GTDB lineage: Bacteria > Actinomycetota > Actinomycetes > Actinomycetales > Dermabacteraceae > Brachybacterium > Brachybacterium equifaecis. The sequence goes on along the minus strand of NZ_JAKNCJ010000006.1, from coordinate 95,196 downwards.
CTTGCGATGAACCTGCAGTCCACCGCGCGCGAGGGGCTCGCTCCGGGAGGCGCCGAGGTGCTGAGCTCGGCAGGCGCCCCCTCGACCCGCTCCGTGGTCCCCGGAGTCCTCGCGCCCGAGGGCTCTCCCGCACAGGCCGTCCTGATGAACCCCACCGGCCAGGACGGCACCGCCGAGCTGACGGTGCACGGGGCCGACGGCGCGCTCGCCGCGCCCGCCCCGCAGGAGATCGCGGTGCCCGCAGGCAGCGTGATCACGGTGCCGCTGGACGGCGCCGTCGGCGACCTCGCCGTCGCCGTCCGCTCGGACGTCCCGATGAGCGTCGCCGCGCGATCCACGGTGCGCTCGGAGCAGCCGCTGTCCGGCACCATCGCCGCTCCTGCCGACTTCGCGATCGCGCAGAGCGCCTCCGCGATCGGATCGAGCGCCGTCCTCGCGCTCCCCGCAGAGGGACCGCACGGTGGGCTCAGCCTCTTCAGCGAGACCTCGACCCGCGTGACGATCATCCCGCTCGGCGCCGACGGCGGGGCCGGGACCCCGCTGGTCAAGGATCTCTCCGCGGGTGCCGTGCTGCGGGTGGGGGCGGAGGAGCTGACCGGGACGAACGGGGCTCCTGCGGGACTGAGCATCGTCCCGGACCTTCCCGGCAGCGTCCACGGCGCCTGGGTGCAGACCCAGGCCGATCCCGCGCAGGGCCCCCTGCTCTCGAGCGTCACCGTGCCCGTCGACGGCCCCGAGGCGGCACCGCTCGAGGTGCAGCTGCACTGATCCGCAGCTGCACTGAGGCGCGCGGCGGTCACCCCGCGAGCGGCGGCCGACGATCAGTCGGGCCAGGCGTCCGGGTCGACGTCCTCCGGAGCCATTCCCAGCATCGAGGCGATCTGGTCGCACAGCACCTGGCGCACCATGAGCGCGAGCTCCTCCGGGTCCTCGCTGCGCGTCTCGATGGGGCGGCGGTAGAGCACGAGCCTCGGCGGATGGTCGCGGTCGCTCGGGAAGAGCCGTCCGAGCGTCACGGCGCCTGCCTCCCACGGCGCGGGATCCGTCAGCGGGACGTCCTCCACGGCGATCTCCAGATGCTCCAGCGGGCGGGGGAAGCGCTCGAGGAGCGGCCGAGCCGCATCGAGGACCGCGTCGTCGAAGATGTCGCGGTGGGTGCGGTGCCCCGGGAGATGGCCGGGGACCAGATCGCGGCGCCAGCCCCGCCCGTGCCGGTCCCGGCGGCGCGCGCTGCGCCGCGCGATCGCGCCGGGGGAGGGCTCGACCCCGCCGGGGAGCGGGAGGGGCGGACGGTCTCGGGCGGGGCTCATGGGGGCACCCTAGCCAATGGTCTCGGGGGCAGGATGCAGATCACGCGGGCCCGGTGCGGTCCGTGTCGGGACGGCCGCCTCCCTCCCTGCTCTGCGTAGACTTCACGGGTGCCTGCTCGCGACTGCTCCAAGACCGGATGCTCCCGCCCGGCCGTCAGCTCCCTCACGTTCGTCTACGAGGACTCGACGGTCGTCGTCGGGCCGCTCGGCCGCACCAGCGAGCCGAACGTCTACGACCTGTGCCTGGAGCATGCGGAGCGGATGACCGCCCCGCGCGGCTGGGAGCTGATCCGCATCGCCGGCGACACCGGCGCGGTGGACGACCTCGTGGCGCTCGCCGCCGCCGTCGGCCCGCACGCCGATCCGGCGCCGCATCACCCCGCGCCCGCCTCCGCGGCGGGTCAGCGCGAGCGCACTGCCCCGGGCTCTGCCGCGCATGAGCCCCGCCATCTCCGTGTCGTGAGGACCGAACGTGACTGAGAACCCGACCGAGGACCGCAGCCCTCTCGCCGAGGCCGCCCCCGCCCCTGATCTCTCCCGCATCATCAAGGCGTACGACGTGCGCGGAGAGGCGGGCACCGAGCTCACCGAGGAAGTGGCGCGCGCCCTCGGCGCGGCGTTCGCCGACTTCCTCGACCCGAAGGACATGGTCATCGCGCATGACATGCGGCTGTCCTCGCCGCAGCTCTCGCGCGCCTTCGCCGACGGCGCTGTGCGCCGCGGGGCGACGGTCGCCTTCGCGGGGCTCAGCTCGACCGATCAGCTCTACTGCACCTCCGGCCTGCACCAGGCGGCCGGTGCCATGTTCACCGCCTCGCACAATCCCGCGCCCGACAACGGGATCAAGATGTGCCTGCCGGGCGCGCGCCCCATCAGCCGCAGCACGGGACTGGCGCAGATGCAGGCCCAGGCCGAGGCGTATCTGGCGAGCGGGGAGATCCCCGAGGTCCCGGGCGGGCGCTCGCAGGATCTCGACACCCTCGAGGACTACGTGGCCACCGTGCTGCGCCTCGTCCCGGTCCCGGGCCGGCGCCCGCTGCGGGTCGTGGTCGATGCGGCGAACGCCATGGCCGGGCTGACCGTGCCCGCCGTCGCCGCGCACCTGCCGTTCCTGGACATCGTGCCCCTGTACTTCGAGCTCGACGGCACCTTCCCCCATCACGAGGCGAACCCTCTGGATCCCGAGAACCTCAAGGATCTGCAGGCGGCGGTGCTGCGCGAGGGTGCGGACCTCGGCCTCGCCTTCGACGGCGATGCGGACCGCTGCTTCGTGGTCGACGAGCAGGGCCGCGGAGTGAACCCCTCGGCCATCACCGCGCTGATCGCCCAGCGGGAGATCGCGCGGGCGCGCGCCGCGGGGGAGGAGACCCCCGCCGTCGTCGCGAACCTCGTGTCCTCGCGGCACGTGCAGGAGGCGATCGAGGCCGCCGGCGGGCGGCGCGTGCGCTCCCAGGTGGGCCACTCGCTCATCAAGGCGCTCATGGCCGAGAACAGCGCCGTCTTCGGCGGGGAGCACTCCGCCCACTACTACTTCCGCGACTTCTTCTTCGCGGACTCGGGGATGCTCGCCGCTCTGCATGTGTTGGCCGCGATGGAGGAGTCCGACGGCACCCTGTCCGCGCTCTTCGCCGCCCACGATCCCTACACCGCCAGCGGCGAGATCAACTCCCGGGTCGCCGACGCCGCTGCGGCGCGCGAGCGGGTGCGCGCGCGCATGCAGGACCTCCCCGGAGTGCAGATCGATGATCTCGACGGCATGACGGTGACGCACTGGGACGAGAGCGCGGACGCGGAGGAGAACTGGTGGTTCTCGCTGCGCTCCTCGAACACGGAGCCGCTGCTGCGCCTGAACGTCGAGGCCGCCGCGCCGGAGACGATGGAGCGCGTGCGCGAGGAGGTGCTCGCGATCGTGCGCGGCGAGTCCGAGTGGACGGAGCCCGGGCCGGAGCCGGCCGCTCAGGCCGCCCAGGAGCCTGCTCCGGAGCCCGCCGCGGACCTCGCTCCCGCGCCGGCCTCGGAGCCCGCTGCGGCCGCGCCTCTCCCGAGCCGTGCCGACGTCGTCGGCGGCTCAGCCCTGCCGGACTGGGTGCGAGATGTCCTGCGCTGCCCGCAGTGCGGCAGCGCGCTCGATCTCGAGGCCGCCCGTGTCCGCTGCCGGGACCAGGGCCACGAGTTCGCGATCCACGACGGGATCCCCGTGCTGATCGAGGGCCGCGAGTCCGAAGAGCGGCCCGCGTCCGAGGGCGGCCTCAGGAGCTGAACGGGACGGCCCGCGTCTCGGCGGCGAGCTCGCGCTCGCGGGCATCGGCCGCGCGCAGGCGCACCTCGTCCCGGCGCGAGCGCTCCGCCAGGACAGCCTGGAGGAACTGCTCGGGCTCCGTGCCCGCAGGCGGGGCCGGGGCGACATGCTCGAGGGTGCGCTCGAGCAGGTCGCGCGAGATCGCGCGCCGGGACTGAGGGTTCAGAGCGTCGGCGCGGGGCAGGAGAGCCCGGATGTCCCGCAGGAGCGGAGCGGGAAGCCGGCCGACGTCGGCCGAGCGCGCCCATTCCCGCAGGCTCTCGGGCACCTCGAGGCGCACCGGCGCAGGAGCGCGCATGCGCTCCTGGACCACCATCGTCCCCGCCAGCAGGTCGCCCACCCGCCGGGAGCGGGGATCGATGAGCGCGCAGGTCACGGCGATGACGCCGGTGGTCGCCCAGATCTCGAACATCGCCATGATCGCCCGCAGCAGCGACTGGCGCAGATGCACGGGCCCGCCGTCCAGGCGCACCACGCGCGTGCCGGTGGCCAGGCGCCCGACGCTGCGGCCCCGCAGCAGCGTCTCCGTGAGCACGGGATAGGCGAGGAACCCGGTGATGCTCGAGAGGAGGACGCCGGCCCGGATCAGCCCCGGATCGAGCGCATACCCGGCGCCCAGGATCACCGTGGCCAGCAGCAGCCCGAAGGAGAGCGCGAGGATGATCGCGCCGTCGATGAGGTACGAGAGCATGCGCGTGGCGAACGAGGCGGGCCGCAGGTCCAGCAGCACGGCCTCTCCGGTGACCAGGGCCTCGCGTTCGGGCAGGGCGGCGGCGGGGGGCATGGCCCCAGTCTGACAGGCGTGCGCGCGCTGCTCCATGGACGCAGGGCTGGGCATTCCCATCGCACCGCCGACTTTGGTCGCGGGCGCTGCGCGGAGCGCCGCCCTAGGGTGGAGAGGTGGATACCGATGCCTTCATCGCCGTGCACCAGAGCGACTGGGAGCGGCTGCGCGCGCTCTCGCGCACCCGCGCGCTCGACGGCGAGCAGATCGACGAGCTGATCGCGCTCTACCAGCGCACGGCCACGCACCTGTCCACGATCCGCTCCACCTCGCCGGATCCCGTGCTGACCGCACGGCTGTCGGTGCTGCTGAACCGGGCGCGGCTGCGGATCACGGGTGCGCGCACGCCTCTGTGGGGCCAGGTGCGCCGCTTCTGGTGGGAGGACCTCCCCGCCGCCCTGTACCAGGCGCGCTGGGCAATGGCCCTGTGCGCAGGCCTGTTCCTGCTCACGGCGCTCGTCGCCGGCGTGTGGTTCTGGGCGGACCCGGCAGCGCGGGCGGCGATCCTCAGCGAAGGTCAGCAGCGCCAGCTTGCGCAGCGGGACTTCGTGGACTACTACTTCCAGGGCGAGGCGTCCGGATTCGCCGCCGGCGTGTGGACGAACAACGCCTGGATCGCCGTGCAGTCGGTCGTCCTCGGCGTCACCGGCGTCTGGCCCGTGTGGATGGTGCTGCAGAACGGGCTGAACGTGGGGCTGTCGGCCGGAGTGCTCGCGGCGCACGACGCCCTGGGCACGTTCTTCGTCTTCATCCTGCCGCACGGTCTCCTGGAGCTGACGGCGATCTTCGTGGGCGCGGGCGCCGGGCTGCGCCTCTTCTGGGCCTGGCTGCGCCCGGGGCCCCTGCCGCGCACGTGGGCCCTGGCACGGGCCGCGCGCACCATGATCACCGTCGCGATCGGGCTGGTCGGCGTGCTGTTCGTCTCCGGGCTGCTGGAGGCCTTCGTGACGCCCAGCGCGCTGCCGCCCGCCGTGCGCATCGGCATCGGGCTGATCGCCTGGCTCGCGTTCCTCGCCTTCATGCTGGTGCGAGGGCGCCGCGCGCACCGCAGCGGGATCACGGGCGATCTCGAGGAGGAGCTGGTCGGCGACGCCGTCGCGGTCGCCGCCTGATCAGAGCCGGCCGGCGGCCTTCAGCGCGAGGTACTGATCTGCGAGCAGCTGCGGCAGCGAGCCGGGCTCCGCATCGACGACCACGGCTCCGCTGCGCTCGAGCGCCCGTGCCGCTCCCGCGCGCTCCATCCGGTCCTGCTCGGCCGACGCCGCCCGGTACACCGCAGTGATGTCGCCGCGCTCCCCGGCGAGGGTCTCGAGCGCGGGGTCGCTCACGGAGGCGACGATCAGCGGGTGGTCGGCCGCCACGCGCGCCGCGATGGGCAGCAGCCCCTGCTGCACGGCCGCAGGCTCGATGGGCGTCAGCAGCACCACGAGCGCCCCGCGGCGGGCGCGCCGCCGGATCTGCGCGGCGACCATCTCCCAGTCGGTCTCCACGAGAGCGGGCTCGACGGGCGCCGTCGCCGCGACGACGTCGTGCAGCACCGTGCGCGCCGAGGCGCCGGAGACCGAGACGTGGGGGATCCGGTCGGCGCACAGCACGTCGACCCGGTCTCCGGCCTGGGCGCACAGCGCCGTCAGCAGCAGGGCCGCGTCCATCTCCGCGTCGAGGCGGGGGGCGTCTCCCACTCGCGAAGCGGAGGTGCGGGAGGTGTCCACCACGATGAGCACGTGCCGGTCGCGCTCCGGCCGCCAGGTGCGCACCACGACGCTGCGACGCCGAGCGGTGGCCCGCCAGTCGATCGAGCGCACGTCGTCGCCGTCCACGAAGTCGCGCAGGGAGTCGAACTCGGTGCCGGCGCCGCGTTGGTGCACGGCGGCGAGACCCTCGATCTCCCGCAGCCGCCGCACGCGCGAGGGGAGGTGACGGCGGGAGGCGAAGGCGTGAAGGGCGAGGAAAGTGCCGGGCACGGGCAGGGAGGAGGCGCGTCGCGTGAGCCCGAGCGGCCCCCGCACCGCGCACACGAGGGCCCGGCTGGAGTGCACCCCGCGTCGCCAGGGAGTGAAGTCCTGGTCGACGGCGCGGCGCTCCTGGGCCGGAAGGCGCAGCTGCGCCCGCTGGGCGGTGAGGCCCGCGCTCGGATTCCACGCATCGCGCACCTCGATCCGCAGTGCGCGGCCGGTGGTGTTCGTCAGCAGCAGCCGGCCTGTCGCGCTCGTCCCGAGACGCGTCTGCCCGGGAGCGCGCCGCGTGATCCGCACGCGGCGCGGAGCGGGGGTGAGCAGCACATCGAGGGCGAGCACGAGCAGCCAGGCCGCGCCGCACAGCGCCACGGTGAGTCCGCTGGGCAGCAACACGATCGGCAGCAGCGCCAGCAGGCCCACCAGGGCCCCGCGCACGGTCAGGGACAGGCGCATCAGCGCGGGACCGGGACGCCCGCGAGCGTCGCGGCGAGCACCGAGGAGACGGCGGAGCCCTCGAGCTCGGCCTCGGTGGTCAGCCGCACCCGGTGCGAGAGGGTCGCCGGGGCCATCGTCTTGACGTCGTCGGGAGTGACGAAGTCGCGGCCCGTGAGGTAGGCCCAGGCGCGGGCGGTGCGCAGCAGCGCGATCGCTCCGCGCGGAGAGACGCCGAGGGCGAGGCTCGGGGAGCGCCGGGTCGCGCGGCACACGTCCACGATGTAGGCGAGCACCGGCTCCTCGGCGCGCACGCGCAGCACCTCGGCCTGCGCCGCGTGGAGGGCCTCGGCATCGGCCACGGTGCGCAGTCCCGCGGCGGCGAGGTCCCGCGTGTCGAAGCCGTCCGCGTGACGGCGCAGCACATCGACCTCGTCGTCCCGCTCCGGCAGGGGCAGCACCGCCTTCAGCAGGAAGCGGTCCAGCTGCGCCTCGGGCAGCGCGTAGGTGCCGTCGAACTCGATCGGGTTCTGGGTGGCGATGACCATGAACGGATCGGGGAGCGCGCGCGGGCGGCCGTCCACCGTCACCTGGCGCTCCTCCATGGCTTCGAGGAGCGCCGACTGGGTCTTCGGGGGCGTGCGGTTGATCTCGTCGGCCAGCAGGAGGTTCGTGAAGACGGGGCCCTCGCGGAAGACGAGGTCGGAGGTGGAGTTGTCGTAGATCAGCGATCCGGTGACGTCTCCCGGCATCATGTCGGGGGTGAACTGGACGCGCCGCATCTCGAGGTCGAGAGAGGCGGCGAGGGAGCGCACCAGGAGGGTCTTCGCCACTCCCGGCACGCCCTCGAGCAGCACGTGCCCGCGGCACAGCATGCCCACGACCAGGCTCGTGACCGCCGCGTCCTGGCCGACCACCGCCTTGTGGATCTCCGCGGCGACGGCCTGCAGGCGATCGCGGGCGCCCGCGGCGACGGGGGAGGAGGAGCCGTCGGCGAGGGGCGCGGGCAGAGGGGCGGCGTCGGGGCCGTAGGGCTGATCGCTCATCGGTCGATCTCCTTCTCGAGGTGGGTGAGGTCGCTGGCGAGCCGCATGAGCGCGGCGTCGCTCGTGATCGGGGTGGGGCCCAGCAGCGCACGCAGCTGGGCGTCGGTGGCATCGGTGTGCCCGCGCAGAGCGGCGATCAGCGCGTCCAGCGATTCCTCGCGGCGCACGCCCAGTCGCCCCGCGAGGCGCACGGCGGTCGCGGCGCGCAGCGAGCGCGCGGCGCGGTCCCGGGCGCTGCTGCGCTGGAACAGCGCAGCCCGGCCGAGCGTCAGCTCGCGGGCGCGCACCCGCACCGGGAGCGGCTCGACGACCACCGGTCCGAGTCGGTGCGAGAGCGCGAGCAGGAGGGCCGCGGAGACCAGGACGATCCACAGTCCGATCGGCAGCAGCCAGGAGGGAAGGCGCTCCAGCAGACCCGGGCGCACCTCGGCCATGGGGTCGGAGGCCGAGGGCAGGTACCAGGTCACCGGGGCGGACCGGTCGATGCCGAGAGCGTTGAGCGCGACGGCCGCGTTGTCGCGCTCGCCGACGGTCTCGTTGGCCAGCAGCGTCGCACTGCCGAGGACGGTGATGCGGTCGCCCTGGACCACGACGCCGTCGAAGCAGACGCCGCTGCCGCTCTCGGTGCGATACCGGGTCGCGGCAGGCGCGAGGGAGTCGACCGGACCGGCGGTGATCATGCGCGCGCGCAGGGACGCCGCCCCGCAGCTCCCGTCGGCGCTGAGCTCGGTGGAGTCCGGAAGGATTCCCGCGGGCGCGATGCCCGGGGCGAGCGCGCGCAGCGCGAAGAAGTCGGGCCGCACGAGGACGAGGCGGCCGGTGCCGGCGGCGTGGGCCTGGTGGAGGCTCCCGAGCTGGGCGGAGCCGAGGGCGGAGGGATCGGTGACCAGGACCGTCCGCCCTTCCTCGAGGGCGCCCGCGGCGTCGAGGGTCGAGCGCCGGACCTGGACGTCGCTCCCCGCATCCTGCAGGACCTCCACCACCGCTCTCGAACCGGTGGGGGTGGGGGAGGAGGGCTCGAAGGGACCCTCGCGGTAGGCGCCGCGCATCACGCCGATCCCGACTGCGGCCGCGACGGCCAGCACCAGCAGCGCGACGAGCAGGCGACTGCGGCGTGCGCGCGAGGCGGCAGGATCCTGCGGCCGCTGCGCGATCGGCCTCGCGAGGGTCGTCGCGCCGCTCATGCGTCCGCCAGCTGCGGAGTCGCATCCGAGAGGTACTCCGCCAGGCGCACCAGGTCCTCGGCCTGCTTGGGCGAGACGGTGTGCCGCGAGTACGCGGCGGCGTCGAAGGTCTCCGCCGCGCGCAGGAGCCGGGCGCGCAGATCCGGGAAGGGGCGCGCGGCGGACTGCGCGGCCTCGTGGGCGGTCATGCCCTCGCTGACGTCGAGCAGAGTGCGCTCTTCGAGGTCGCGCACGAGCGCGCGCATCCCGAGCACGGCGGCGTCGTTCCAGCGGCGGGCGTCGACCGCGGCGCGGGCGCGATCGCGAAGCTCCGCTCCGGAGAGCACCGGGTCGGCCGTGAGCGAGGAGGCGACCCGCACCGCACGGTCGCGACGGATCAGCCCGGTGCGCCGCAGCACGAGCACGGCGACCAGCAGGACGACCGCGCCGAGCGCGACGAGCACGGCGATCAGCGTGCCGGAGCCGCCGCTGTCCACGCGCAGGACGGAGGCGATCCAGGACTCGATCTGTCCGAGCAGCCAGGCCAGGAAACCCTCTGAGCGTCGGTACTCGCGGCGGGACAGCTCCTCCAGCACCCGGCGGCGCGCCTCATCGGGATCCATCGCTCAGCCCGCCGCGACGGGCATCGGGGAGGCGGGCATCGCGGCCGTCCGCGCACGCTCCTCCTCCTGGCGCAGCACGATGTCCCAGGACTCCTGGCGCATGCGCAGATCCGCGTACAGGGCCGTCAGACCCCCTCCCCAGAACGGAGCGGTGAGGATGGTCGCGATGCAGGTGCCGAGCATGGTGATCGCGGTGAGCAGCAGCATCCCCGCCACCATCCCCTCCATGTTCGTGCCGACGAGGATGGCCATGTATCCCATGAAGCCGACCATGCCGAAGACGCTGCTGACAGCCTGCTGCGCCAGGGAGAAGAGCAGCATGAGCAGCAGGAGGATGCCGAGCGGCCGCCACACCCGATTGCCGGCCGTCAGCGCGAAGGAGCGGCGCAGGCCGGCGATCACGCCGATGTCCTCGGTGACGATCGCGGGAGTGGCGAACGCAGTGCGCACCCACAGGTAGAGCATCCCCAGGAGCCCGAGCCCGACCATCACCAGCAGGGCTGCGATGCCCCAGCCGATGCGCTCGCCCTCCAGCAGCAGGACGAACAGGCCGACGCCGGCACCCGTCAGCAGCACGAACGGCACGGACGTGACAATGCTGGTCAGGAGCCCGCTGAGGACCGCGCGCACCCCGAAGGTGCGCATCGCTGCGCGCAGCTCCGCATCGCTCACCGGATTGCCGACGGCCTCGACCACGGCCACCCGCGCCAGCAGCACGAGGACGAGCTGCATCGCGACCATCGTGACGAGTCCTGTGACCAGGCTGCCGCCGATGGTCGTGAGCATCTCGCCGACGGAGCCGAGTTCGAGAGTCTCGGAGGTCTCGGGGCTCTCGAGCGTGCTCTGCATCGAGACCAGGGTGGGGGCGAGGCTCGCGCCGGTGGCGAGCGTGACGATCGCGAAGCTGATGGCGAAGACGATCGCGGAGACGCCCAGCACCAGTCGGGGGCGGCGGCGGTAGATCGCGACCGCTGCGCCGAGGATCTCCCCGAGGCCGAGGGGGCGCAGGGGGAACAGACCGGTGGGCGCGGTCAGCTCGCGCGCGAGCCCGCCGCCGGCGGGTGCGGGACGCTCCCCGGAGGCCGGAGGTGCGGCCTCCGCGGCGGGGACCCCCCACTGCTCCGCTGCCGGGACGCCCTGGGGCGCGGGCCCGGAGGACTGGGAGAAGTCCGGCAGGGCCCCGCCCGTGAGCTGCCCGTCGGCCCTGCGCTCGCGGGCCCCGCCGCTCTCGCTGCCCGGTGCCGTCCATCCGCTGTCGCTGCTCATCTGCGCCCTCGTCTCTGCTGGATCCGTGCCGGTCGTGATCGGGGACCTGCCGTCCCGCCTCCACGCTACGCGTCGCCGCGTCCGGGCAGATCCGACGATCGTCGATGACGCGCTCCGCCTTCGGCACCCCCGCGGGCCCCCGTGCGCGGTCGCGATGGCAGACTAGAAGCATGACGACAGCCCGCATCCTGGTGGTCGATGACGACCAGGCGATCGCCGAGATGGTGAGCATCGTGCTGCGCGGCAAGGGGTTCGGCGTGGTGACCACCGCGGACGGCGCCTCCGCGCTCGATGCCTTCGACCGCCTCCACCCCGACCTCGTCCTGCTGGACCTCATGCTCCCGGGCATGGACGGCATCGAGGTGTGCCGCCGCCTGCGCCGCAGCTCCGGGGTGCCCATCATCATGCTCACCGCCCGCTCGGACACGGCCGACGTGGTCGAAGGGCTCGAGGCGGGAGCGGACGACTACCTCACCAAGCCCTTCGAGCCCGACGAGCTCGTGGCGCGGATCAAGGCCCGGGTGCGGCGCAGCGAGGCGCCCACCACGGAGCGCCTGAGCATCGGGGACCTCAGCATCGACGTGGACGGCCACGAAGTGCGCCGCGGCGAGGAGATCATCGCGCTGACCCCCCTCGAGTTCGAGCTCCTCGTGCAGCTCGCGCGCAAGCCCTGGCAGGTCTTCACCCGCGAGGCGCTGCTGCGCGAGGTCTGGGGATACCGGCACAACGCCGACACCCGACTGGTGAACGTCCACGTGCAGCGCCTGCGCTCCAAGGTGGAGCTGGATCCGGACAATCCTGCCGTCGTCGTGACCGTGCGCGGAGTCGGCTACCGGGCAGGCGGAGCAGGCTGAGCCGCCGCCTGGGCGCCGACCCCCGGCAGTGGCCCCTCGCCGCCCGGGTCGTCCTGCTCACCACCGCGCTGTCGACGCTCGCCGTGCTGGCCGTCGGCGCCTACCTCACGTCGGTGATCTCCGACGGGCTGTACGAGCAGCGGCGCGACCAGGCGCTCGAGGAGTCGGCGTCCGCGCGCGGCGACCTCGTCGCCGCACTCGGACCTGTCTCTGGTGCGACCAGCACCCAGACCCAGGACGCGGCAGCAGCGTTCGTCCAGTCCCTGCGCACCGCGGAGGGCTCCAGCCGCCGCGACGCCGCCGTCGTCCCCGTCGATGCGAGCGCGCCGATCTCCGCCGTCGCCTCGGACCGCGCCGTGCTGGATCTGGTCGATGCGGACTTCACGGCGGCGCTCGCCGAGGATCCCGACACCCTGGTGTGGCGCAGCGTGAGCCGCGAGGACGACTCCGGTCGCGCGCAGCCGCAGCTCCTGGTGGGCACGCGCGTCGTGCTCCCCGGCTCGGGGAGCTTCGACCTGCTCATGCTCTACTCCCTGCGCCAGGAGCAGCAGACGCTCACCCTCGTGCAGCGCGCGATGGCGGGCGGGGCGCTCGTGCTGCTGGGGCTGGTCGTCGGCATCGCCATCGGCGTGGCGAGGCTGGTCACCGTCCCCCTGCAGCGCGCCGCGAGCGCCGCGGAGCGCATCGCCGACGGGGACCTGTCCAGTCGGATGGAGGTCTCGGGGCGCGACGAGCTGGCGAAGGTGGGGCGCTCCTTCAACGCGATGGCCGAGAACCTCGAGCAGAAGGTCCTGGACCTCACCGAGCTCTCGCGGGTCCAGCAGCGCTTCGTCTCGGACGTCTCCCACGAGCTGCGCACGCCGCTGACGACGATCCGCATGGCCACGTCCGTGCTTGACGAGCACAGCTCAGGTTTCGAGCCGGACCTGCGGCGCACCACCGAGCTGCTGTCCACGCAGGTGCGGCGCTTCGACACCCTGCTGGCCGATCTCCTGGAGATCTCGCGGTTCGATGCGGGCGCCGCGACTCTCGAGGCGCGCAGCGCGGACCTGTCCTCGCTGGTCGAGCGCGCGGCGGAGAACGTGCGGCCCCTCGCCCTCAGCCGCGGCACCCAGCTCGAGCTCCTGGGGCGGACCGGGGAGTGCGAGGCGGTCATGGACCCGCGCCGCATCGACCGGGTGCTGCGGAACCTTCTGGTCAACGCGATCGAGCACGGGGCCGGCGGTCCGGTGCGCGTGCGCACGGCGGCGAACGAGGAGGCGGTCGCCGTGACGGTGCAGGATTTCGGCACCGGCATCGACCCGGAGGACGCCGCGCGCGTCTTCGACCGCTTCTGGCGCGCGGATCCCTCGCGGGCGCGCACCCTCGGAGGGACAGGGCTCGGGCTCGCGATCTCGGTGGAGGACGCCCATCTGCACGGGGGATGGCTGCAGGCCTGGGGTCGCAGGGGCGAGGGGGCCGTCTTCCGCCTCACGCTCCCGCGCCGGCCGGGGGCACCGATCTCGCGCTCCCCCCTCCCGCTCGAGCAGTCCTTCTCCGAGGCGCCCCTCGAGGGCGCCGAGCCCCCTGCCGTCACCGGATCCATCCCCGCGGTGCGTCCCGATTCCCTCCCGCAGATCGGAGGCGACGATGCCCAGCCGTGAGCAGCGCACCTTCGACCCTGTTCCGCTCGCCGGGCGGGCAGCCGCCTCCCGCCGCGCAGTGCTGCGGGTCGCGGGGGCGGGAGGGGCGGCTCTCGCCGTCTCTGCCTGCGCCCGGATCCCCCTGACCGGGCCGCTCGGCCGCGAGGCGCTGCCCGGGGATGTGCGCCCCGACGTCCCCTACGTGCAGCCCCGCCCGCCCGCCGAGGGCGCGGGCCCGGAGGAGACCGTGCTGGGATTCGCGCTCGCCGGCGTCGGACCCGCCGACGACTACGGCGTCGCCCGCCAGTACCTCACTCCCGAGGCCCGGCTGTCCTGGGACCCCGGGGCAGGAGTGACCCTCTACTCAGCCGATGCGGAGATCGAGGCGACGCCGCTGGACGAGAGCACCGTGCGCCTGCGGCTGCAGTCGATCGGGAGCGTGGACGCCCACGGAGTGCGCGTGCGCCAGAGCACCCCCGCGGCGCAGGAGCTGGAGGTCGGCGTGGAGCAGACTGCGCAGGGCTGGCGCGTCTCAGAGCCCCCGCCCGGCATCTTCCTGTCCGACTCGGCGTTCGCGCTCCTGTTCAGCGCCGCCCGCGTGTACTTCCTGGATCCTCGCCGCCTCCACCTCGTCCCCGACCTGCGCTGGTTCTCCGCGCACCGCGCCGCCGCCGTGGCTCTGGCCGCTCTGGGGGCGGGACCGGCGCCTCTGCTCGCTCCCGCGGTGGTGAGCGAGGTCCCCGCGGGCATCGCGGCGGATCCCCTCGCCGCCGACGTCCTCACGCGCGCCGACGGAGGGCTCGAGCTCGAGCTCCCCGACGCGGTGGCCGCGCTGCCGGGCCCCGCGCAGTCGCTCGCGATCGCCCAGATCCAGGCGACTCTGCGCTCGATGCCGGCGCTCAGCGAGCTGCGCGTGGTCCGCGGCGGCGAGCCGCTGCAGGTCGACGGGGCCACGGGCCCGGGCCGCGCGCTGCCCGGCCACCGCCCCATCGCGGCCGGTCCCACCGGGGTCATCTCGCTGGTCGGCGCGTCGGGGGCAGGAGAGCCGCTGCAGCTCGTGCCCGACCTCCAGTCGGAGCGCGTGCTCGCTCCCGTCATCAGCCAGAGCTCGCCCCTGGCCGCCGCCCTGCGCGAGGACGGCGGGGCGGTGATCATCGCCTCCACCGACGGCTCCGTCCCTCGCAGGGACGCGGCCGTCGGCCCCGCGCTCATCGCCCCGCGGATCGATGATGCGGGATACGTGTGGACCTCGAGCCCGGCCAGCGCGGGCGCGATGGTGGCGCTCTCGCAGCGCAGCAGCGACGCCGATGCCCGCATCGACGCCGCGTGGCTGAGCGATCGCACGATCCTCGCCCTCGACGTCTCCCCGGATGCGACCCGCGTGCTCGTCCTCTCCCGCGATCCCAACGGTGCGCGACTGGACCTGTGCGCCGCTGTCCGGGACGAGACGGGCGTGCCGCGCGCGCTCACGGAGCCCGTGCCGATCAGCACCGGGCTGCGGGATCTGCGGCTCGGCGGCTGGTTCGACGAGACCGCCGTGATCGTCCTGGGCACCGACGCGGTGAGCGGCGGGAGCCGGGCGCTCGTGGTGGACCTGCAGGGCGAGGGCGAGCGCCTGCCGGCCCCGCCCGCCGGGACGGACTGGATCGCAGGGACGGCGGTCTCCGATGCCGTCTGGTCGAGCACGCAGGACGAGCGCCTCTACCGCGTGGAGGGCGCCGACTGGGCCGAGGTGGACCTGCCGGCGCGCCAGCCCTCGTTCTACTGACGGGGGCGGGGGCCGAGGGCGGGGGCCGATGAGAAGCGGGGGCCGACGAGGGATGGAGCGCCCGCTCGGCGCCTGTCTCGGCGTCTGTCTCGGCGCCTGCCTCGGGGCGTGCGCGCGGGGGGGGGGGGGGGGGGGCCTGCCCGTGGGGACGAATCCTCCTCTTCAGCGAGTCATCCCCACGGGAGCGGTGCCGGGAGCGGGGAGCAGGCAGTCCGTGGTGCGGTCAGGCCATGGCCCGCGCTCCCGCACCTCCCATGCCGCACGGATCTCCGTCACCCGGATCTGCGGCCCGGCCCCGCTCCCGCGCGAGCGCGCTGTCCCTCATGCGTCATATCGCCTCGGAGACCAGCGGGCTGATCGTGCCCCGCGAATGCCCGTGCGGGAGGGAGGGCGCCTTCCTGTGCACGCGCTGCGCGGGCCTGCTGCGCGTCCCCCCGGTGCGCGTGGACGCGGTGTGCGATGCCCTGCAGATCGTGCACCGCAGCCGGCTGCGGGAGACGCCCGAAGGGCCGGCGGGAGTGGACCACCGTGCGCTGCTGCCGGTGCTTGCGCTCGGCGAGTACAGCGGAGATCTGCAGCGTCTCGTGCTCGGGTGGAAGAACGGAGGCCTCGCCCATCTCGCCCGGCCCATGGCGCAGGGCCTCGCTCCGGCGGTCGCGATGCTCTGCTCGGGCGCGCAGGCCCCGGTGCTGGTGCCCGTGCCGTCGCGACTCGAGGCGCAGCTGCGCCGCGGGGAGCACCACACCGGCGAGCTCGCCCGTGCCCTCGCCCGCTGCACCTCCGCCCGTTCGAGCACCGTGGGTCTGCGCCTCGGGCACGGGCAGCGGGGCCACGGTGCGCGCGAGCGCCGGGGACGCAGCGCCGTCCTCACCGGGACTGTGCCGGGCGGAGGCCCGCTGATCCTGGTGGACGACGTCGTCACCACCGGCTCCACGCTGCGCGCCGTGGTGCAGGCGCTGAGGGCCGGCGGCGCGGAGGTGCGCGGGGCCGTCGTGGTCGCCTCGGCCCGGCTGCCCGCTCCCGCCGCGGTTCCAGGAAGCTCCAGGTGAGCGTGGCATGCTGTACGTCACATTCCGCAGCAGCGGTCCCGTCGCGGCAGAGGGGAGATCGTCGAAGACCAGCCAGAGCGGCCGGGCTGAGAGACGGCCGCACCCGTGCACATGAGGAGGACCCCATGGAGATCAATGTCGTCGGGCGTCATATGGACGTCCCCGAGCGCTTCCGCCGTCATCTGGAGGAGAAGCTCGAGAAGATCAGCCAGCTCGCGCCGCAGGCGCAGCGCGTGGATGTCGAGCTGTCCGAGGAGAGCAATCCTCGCCAGTCGGACTCGGCCGCGCGCGTCGAGCTCACGGTGCACGATGACGGCGCCGTGATCCGCTCGGAAGCGCGGGCCGACGATCTTTACGGCGCGCTCGACGTCGCGCACGGGAAGCTGCTGGAGCGACTGCGCCGCGCGCGGGATCGCCGGAAGGACCGCGGCCGCGGTCGCAGCCGCAGCCACCAGGACATCCCCAGCGTGCGCACCATGGCGCCGCTCGGGGAGGGGATCGAGGCCGGTTCGGTGCCGGGGGCCTCCGCGCCGTCGGACCAGGGGCCTGCGGAGCCGGGGCTCTCCGATCCCGAGCAGACGGATCCGCTCGGCGGGGCTGATCGCGCCGCAGGGGAGGCGTCGGAGGAGGGCGGCGACGAGGCAGGCGATGCCTTCGCCGACAGCCCCGTGGTGATCCGCGAGAAGAAGCACCGCGCGCAGCCGATGAGCATCGACGATGCGCTCTACCGGATGGAGCAGGTCGGCCACGACTTCTTCCTGTTCGTGGACGAGGCCACCGGCAACCCGAAGGTGGTCTACAGGCGCAAGGGGTGGAACTACGGTGTGATCGAGCTGGAGCAGGCCGCCGGCGGAACCGCCTGAGCACAGCACCTGCAGGATTCGGCCGCCCGCAGCCCTGCGGCTCAGGGCTGCGGGCGGCTCTTCGCCTCTTCGCCGCGCGCACGCCGTCCCTGGCGGCGCGCCGCGGCTGAGCCGGGATCCCGCTCCGCAGCGGTGCCGCGATCGGGTGCCCCGTCGGCCCGCGCCCCAGCACGGACCGGGTGCGGCGGCGTGCAGGCGGCGGCACGTACGATGGGGCGGCGCCTCTGCTTCGCGGCAGGGGCCCAGTCCACGGGCACGCTGCCAGCGGCCCGCCGCACGGATGCCCGCCCCCGGGGCGAGCGCAAGGGCTCGGGCCGGTGTGCACCGGCCCGCCACCTAGGAGCACGAGTGGTCAACCTCTTCGACAGGATCCTGCGCGCCGGTGAAGGACGCGAGGTGCGCCGGCTCGCCGATATCGCCGAGCGCGTGGAGGCGGCCGAGGGCGCATTCAGCGACCTCAGCGATGCCGAGCTGCGCGAGGAGACCGTGCGCTTCCGCGAGCGCCTGGCCGACGGCGAGACGCTGGACGACATCCAGGTCGAGGCCTTCGCGGCGGTGCGCGAGGCAGCGCGCCGCACTCTGGGCCAGTTCCCGTACCCCGTGCAGCTCATGGGCGGCGCCGCGCTGCACCGCGGCAAGATCGCCGAGATGAAGACCGGCGAGGGCAAGACCCTCGTCGCCACCCTCCCCGCCTACCTCAACGCCCTGGCGGGCGAGGGCGTGCACGTGGTGACGGTCAACGACTACCTGGCCTCCTACCAGAGCGATCTCATGGGCCGCGTGTTCCGCGCCCTGGGCCTCACCACCGGCTGCATCGTGGCCGGCCAGACCCCCGCCGAGCGCCGCGAGCAGTACGCGGCCGACATCACCTACGGCACGAACAACGAGTTCGGCTTCGACTACCTGCGCGACAACATGGCGCAGTCCATCGACGAGCGGGTCCAGCGCGGGCACTTCTTCGCGATCGTCGACGAGGTCGACTCGATCCTGATCGATGAGGCGCGCACGCCGCTGATCATCTCCGGTCCCGCCTCGGGGGATGCGAACAAGTGGTACGGCGAGTTCGCCAAGGTCGTCACGCTCCTGCGCAGGGACCGCGACTACGAGGTCGACGAGAAGAAGCGCACCGTCGGCGTGCTCGAGAGCGGCATCGACGCTGTCGAGGACCACCTCGGCATCGAGAACCTCTACGAGTCCCTGAACACGCCCCTGATCGGTTTCCTGAACAACGCCATCAAGGCCAAGGAGCTGTTCAAGAAGGACAAGGACTACGTCGTCCTCAACGGCGAGGTGATGATCGTCGACGAGCACACGGGCCGCATCCTCGCGGGCCGGCGCTACAACGAGGGCATGCACCAGGCCATCGAGGCGAAGGAGGGCGTCAAGGTCAAGGCGGAGAACCAGACGCTCGCCACGATCACCCTGCAGAACTACTTCAAGCTGTACTCGAAGCTCTCGGGCATGACCGGCACCGCCGAGACCGAGGCCGCTGAGTTCATGAACACCTACAAGCTCGGCGTCATCCCCATCCCCACCAACAAGGAGATGAAGCGGACCGACCAGGTCGACCAGGTCTACCGCACCGAGAAGGCGAAGTTCGCGGCGGTGGTGGAGGACATCGTCTCGCGCCACAACTCCGGCCAGCCCGTGCTCGTGGGCACGACGAGCGTCGAGAAGTCCGAGTACCTCTCGACCCTGCTCGCGGCGCAGGGGGTCCCGCACGAGGTGCTGAACGCGAAGAACCACGAGCACGAGGCCGCGATCGTGGCGATGGCCGGTGCGAAGGGCGCGGTCACCGTGGCGACCAACATGGCCGGGCGCGGCACCGACATCATGCTCGGCGGCAACGTCGAGTTCATGGCGCACGCGGATCTCGCCGCGCGCGGCCTGGATGCCGAGGAGAGCCCGCAGGAGTACGAGGCGGCATGGGACGAGGCCATCGAGTCGGCGAAGGCGAGGGTCGCTGCCCAGCACGAGGAGGTCACCGAGCTCGGCGGGCTCTACGTGCTGGGAACGGAGCGCCACGAGTCGCGCCGCATCGACAACCAGCTGCGCGGCCGCTCGGGCCGACAGGGGGATCCGGGCGAGTCCCGCTTCTACCTGTCCCTCCAGGACGACCTGATGCGCCTGTTCAACTCGGGGGCTGCCGCCTCGCTCCTCGCACGCGGCGGCGTGGACGAGAGCGTCCCGCTCACGGGACGGATGGTCTCCTCCGCGATCCAGCGCGCCCAGGGATCGATCGAGTCGCGCAACGCGGAGATCCGCAAGAACGTCCTGAAGTACGACGACGTCCTGACCAAGCAGCGCCAGAAGATCTACGAGGAGCGCGGGCGGATCCTCGAGGGCGAGGACCTGCGCCCCCACGTGGAGCGCTACATCGATGAGGTCATCGGCGGGGCGGTCGATCAGACCACTCGCGGCGTCACGCCCGAGGACTACGACCTCGAGGAGCTGTGGGGGCGGCTGCGCCCGAGCTACCCGGTCTCCATCACCGCCGAGGAGCTGATCGCCGAGGTCGGCGGCAAGGAGAACCTCGACGCGCGCACCCTGCGCACCGAGATCCTCTCCGATGCGCACCTGGCCTACGAGGCGCGACGCGAGGAGCTCGGCGACGCAGGGATCGACGAGCTGCAGCGCCGGGTGCTGCTCTCGGTGATGGATCGCCGCTGGCGCGAGCACCTCTACGAGATGGACTACCTCAAGGAGGGCATCGGCCTGCGGGCGATGGCGCAGCGCGATCCGCTGATCGAGTACGAGCGCGAGGGCCACCTCATGTTCCAGGACATGGTCGAGGGCATCAAGGAGGACGCCGTCGGCTACATCTTCAATCTCGAGGTCGCGGTGCAGCCCGCCCCGATCGTGCCCCAGGCGGTCTCCGATCTGCTGAAGAGCGCGAAGACCGTCGGCCCGGCCGAGGGCGGCGGCCTCGTGGTCGCCGATGCGGACGGTGCAGAGGCCGGGTCGGAGCCCTCGGACACCCCAGAGGCCAGCGCGCCCGCGCCGGTGCGCCTGGAGGGCAAGGGCCTGCAGGAGGGGCCGAGCAGGAGCGACCTGCGCTATTCCTCGGCCGAGGGGGCGCAGTCGCAGGATCCGGCGACCCTTTCGCGCGCCCAGCGCCGTCAGCGCGAGCGCCAGGAGCGGAAGGCCGGGGGAGAGAGCCCTCGCAGCGGATCGGGCCGCGGCCCCCGCAGCGGGAGCTGACTCCTCCGAACTTCGGGACACTCGAAGGGGTGGCCGCGCGACCGCGCGGCCACCCCTTCAGCGCTGTGAGCTGCGCCGGAAGAGACGAGACCGCACTCTCTCGTCTCGCATGACGCAGCTCGCCGAAGCCGGCGAGCCCTGCGAAGTGCCGCTCAGCCGATCTCGAGCACAGTGATCCGCCAGCCCGTGTGCCGCAGTTCCCAGCGCATCGCGATGAACCGGGCGCGGTCGGGCTCCCGCACGACGGCGCTGGCCTCCACCACCTTGGGATTCACCACGCAGGTGCGCACGCCGGTGATGGCAAGCCGCACCCGCGGGGGCCGCCCGCTGATCCCGCGGATGCGGCGGGTCAGGTTCGCACGGCGGGCCAGGCTCGCGGTGACCTCGGGGATCGCGAGCCGGGAGAGGGCGGTGACGGGCCGTGCGTCGCGCACGATCTCGACCGCATACCGGGCGACGCTCTCGACGAGACGCGCGGCGACCAGCGGGTCCGTGGGGTCCCCTCCGGCGGACTGCGGCTGCGTGGGGACGCGATGGTCGGTGGCGGTCATGGGGTCTCCTCGGGAGCAGTGATGGAAGCGGGGATGGTGAGGATCTGGCCGGGCTCGATCTGATCGGGGTCCGCCCCGATCACGGCGCGGTTCGTCTCGTACAGATCGGGCCAGAGCGCGGCGATGGCCGCGGGAGAGTCGACTCCCGGGCCGAGCAGGTCATCGGTGATGCTCCAGAGGCTCTCGCCCTCTGTGACCGTGACCGTGCCCATGCGGCCGGCAGACGGGCCCGCGGGGCCCTGGCGGGACGGCCTCGCTCCGGAGGGAGCGGCGGGAGGCGTCGCGCTCGGCTGCTCGCTCCACCCCAGCGAGGGAAGCGGGCGGGCAGTGCCCCCGGCGGCTGCATCGGACGTCGGCGGCGCGGGGGTCTCCTGCGCAGTGATCGGCTGTCCAGGGACAGTCGGTTCAGCCGCAGTCGGCGTCGCGGAGGAGGGCTCAGTGGTCGGCGGAGCAGTCGGCCCGGCGGGCCGAGGAGTCTCAGGCGAACCGGCAGGCGGGCGCGGCGAGGCGAGGTCCGGGTCGCGATCGCCGGCGGAGGGAAGCAGAGCCGGGAGCGCCGCCGCATGGGTCGACGCACCGCGGGAGGACGCGATCGCGGCGCTGCGCCCTGACGCGCGCTCGTTCCCGGGGGTCTGCGCGGCCGAGGTGTCGACGGGAGGCGGGAGGACATCGGGGAGACGATGAGCCGGCGCGCCGCCCCCGATGGGCGTGGCGCCCGTCGTGCCCGTGATGCCCGAGAGGGCCGCGGTCGCCGAGATCGGCGCCGCTGCCGCAGCCGGTGCCCCGATCGCAGGGCTCGCCGCGGCGGGTGCGGCGGCCGAAGCCGGTCCCATCAGCAGCCCTGCCGAGACCGTCGTCAGCGCGAGTGTCGCTCCCACGCGCGAGGCCAGCCGCGGAGCGAGTGCTCGCAGCGTGATCAGCAGGAGCCTGCCACCCGAACGAGAGGGGCCGATGCACAGCACTGCGGCGGCGAGGGCCCAGATCGCGCAGAGATACGCGCACAGCGCGGCCGCGATCACGGCCACCGCGGCCAGTGCCATGGCCGTGAGAGCGGAGGTGCCCCAGGCGTCGGAGCCGGGCCACAGTCGGCCTGCGCCGAGCGCGAGCGCGGCAGCGGCGAGCCCTGCGGCCGATGCTCCGATGAGATGGAGCAGAGCGAGCATCGCTGCGCTGGGACTCTGCACCTGGTTGCTGCAGGCACGCTCGTCCGCTTCCGGAGCGACGGGCGCAGGGAGGCCCGGCTCTGCGCTCCTCAGCTGCGTGGTGTGCATTTCTCCCCCTTGGGCTCTGCGCTGCTCCAGGTGCTCCTGGCTGCTTCCATCTCAGTCCATCGATGGATGCGGTTGATGCAGTTTGATGTCGATAGAGGCAATCTAGACCGTGTTGACGCGATCGGCAAGAGGTTCAGCGATCCGCCGAGCGCCTACAGTGGCCGCCATGGACATCGAGGGCATGTTCGAGGACCTTGAAGGGCGCATGCGCCATGCCGAGGACGAGGAGCGGCGGGCGGTCACCGAGGAGCTCACCAGGGCGGAGCGCGCGCAGATCACGATCGCCGACCGACTGCGCGCGAGCGCGGGCGCGCCCCTGGCCCTGCGTCTGCGCGCAGGGCATCGTGCCGCCGGCACCGTGGAGGAAGTGGGCGGCCAGTGGGTCCGGCTCGCACGAGGGCGCGGGAGCCTCAGGATCTGGGTGCCGCTCGCAGGCATCGAGATGATCGAGGGGCTCCCTCAGCGCGCTCGTCCGGCCCCCGCGTCCCGGCTCTCACCGGCGAGCCTGCAGCACGAGCTGCGGGCGCTCAGCCGGGATCGTGCGCTCGTGCGCATCGAGACGGCCTCGGCCCAGGCGATCGGGACGATCGCCGGCGTGGGGGAGGACATGCTGGATCTGCGCTCCGTGCCCACCGGTGAAGCGAGCGGGGCGCGCGAGGGCGCAGTGATGGCGATCGCCCTCGAGGCAATCGTGATGGTCGCCGCGGAGGCGGGCGGCTGAGTCCGCCCGAGGGGCTGCGCCCGTGATGTCTGGCAGACGCGCGCCCGCAGGCGGGTCACCCCGTGGGCTTCTGCGGGCTGAGGGATCCTGCGCCCCCGGGGGAGCGTGCTCTCAGCGGCGAGTGCGTGCCGCCTGCGCGCTCTCGGCCTGCTCCAGCTCCTGCTCCTGGGCGAGGAAGGTCTCCGTCGCCGCGTAGGAGCGCTCGATGTAGGCCTCCAGCTCGCTGACCTCGACGCGCCACTGGCCGCGCCCGCCCACCTTGATCGCGCGCAGGTCGCCCGAGCGCACCAGGGCGTACGCCTGGGAGGCTGAGATCGAGAGCTGCTCAGCGACATCGGCGAGCGGGATGAAGCGGGGTGCCATGGGTCTCCTCGTGGACGGGTCGCAGCCATTGTTCCACTGCGCGCGCTCGCCGAGGACCGCCGAGCGGAGCATGTGGAGAACTCCTTCCGGCTCGTGTGAACGCACGTTTCCACAGAATCGCGCATGCGCCTCCGCCGGAGCGCCCCGTCCCGTACGCTCTGCCGGGAAGGCCCGTTCCGTCCCATCGCCCGGAGGAGTCACATGAGCGCACCACCAGCACTGATGAGGCTGCGCCGGCCCCGATGGAAGGATCCGCGCCTGATCGTCGGCATCGTCCTGGTGCTGATCAGCGTGCTGCTGGGGGCGCTCCTCGCCGCGCGCATCTCCGCCACGACCACCGTGCTCGTCGCGCGGAGCGACATCGTGGTGGGGGATCCGATCAGCGCCGATTCGTTCAGCGCGACCGAGGTGCGACTGGGCGATCAGGAGCGGCTCTACGCCTCGAGCCCCCAGCAGATCCCCGAGGGCTCGACCGCGATGCAGAGCGTGCGCGCCGGCGAGCTCCTTCCGGTCTCCGCGATCGGCCAGGGCGGCGGAGCGGACCTGCGCCCCGTGGTCATCCCTGTCGACCGCGCGGTCGCGGACTCCGTCACCACGGGCAGCGCCGTCGAGCTGTGGCGCACCGAGGAGGGCGACGGCGAGACCGGGGCCGCGGCCGAGCTCCTCGTCGAAGGGGCCATCGTGCGCTCCGTCGAGGAGGGCAGCTCGCTGGGGATGCGCTCCCAGAGCGTCGAGGTCCTGGTGCCCTCCGCCAGCCTTCCCGCCGTGCTCGAGGCGATCGCGCAGGAGGACAGGCTGGATGTGATCGGTGTGCCCGGCGCCGCCGGGGTGAGCCCGTGATCGATCTGGTCCTGTGCGCGAGCGGCGCCGATGAGGTGCGCATCGCCCACGACGTCGCGCGCGATCCGCACAGGCGCGCACGGATCGTGCGGCGTTGCGCGGATCTCCCGGAGACCCTCGCGGTCGCGGCGGCCGGCATCGGCGACGTGGTGCTCATCGATATCGGGGTGCGCGGCATGGACCGCGAAGCCGCTGCCGAGCTGGCGCGCACGGGCACGGCTGTCGTCGGCCTGCGCCCTCCGGATGCCGAGCCCGCAGCCTCGGCCGCCGCGATGGGGATCTCCGCGATCATCGACTCCGCCTCACCGCTCCAGGAGCTGCTCGAGGCCTGCGAGAGCGCCCTCGCCCCGGGCGCGGAGGGCGACAGTACCGCGTGGCTGGAGAACCCGCTCGAGCCCACTGAGCAGCGCGGGACCCTCGTGGCCCTCTGGGGTCCGACGGGCTCGCCCGGCCGCTCCACGCTCGCGGTCAACCTCGCGGCGGAGGTCGCAGCCCTGGGCTCCGAGAGCATCCTCGTGGATGCCGACACCTACGGTCCGTCGCTCACCCAGGTGCTCGGCGTGCTCGACGAGGCGCCCGGCCTGGTCGCCGCGAGCCGCGCCGCCTCACGGGGCACGCTCGATGCGGCGACCATCCAGAGCCTGCTGCCCCTTGTCCGCGAGCGCCTGCGGCTGCTCAGCGGGATCGGGGTCGCGAGCCGATGGGCCGAGGTGCGCTCCGCATCGCTCGATCTGGTCTGGAGCAGGCTGCTCGAGCGCGACGCGGTGCTCTTCGCGGACGTCGCCGCCCCCCTCGAGGAGGACGAGGAGCTCAGCTACGACACGGCCGCGCCGCAGCGCAATGCGGCGGCGCTGAGCGCTGTGCGCCGTGCCGATCTCCTCCTCGCCGTGGTCGCTGCGGATCCCGTCAGCATCACCAGACTGGTGCGGGAGCGGGAGCGGATCGAGGAGCTCCGCACCGGTGAGCTGCAGGTGGTCGTCAACAGGCTCGGTGCTCCGGTCCCGGAGGCGAGGGTGCGGGAGCTGATCCTCTCGCACCTGCCGGCCTCGGCCGTGCACGTGCTGCCCGACGACCCGGCGACCTGCCGCCGCAGCGCATGGGACGGGACGCTCCTGCTCGAATCCGCCCCGCGCTCGCCGCTGCGCACAGCGATCCGCGCGCTCGCCGCGCAAATCAGCGCCGCGCACCGTGACAGGATTGCGCCATGAGGATCTTCGCCCCTGCTGCCCCTTCAGACGAGGCCCCGCTGCGCGCGGGAGCGGCCCGGATCGACCTGGAGGCGGGACGGCTCGCATGGGGCGTGAGCGCGCAGACCCTCGCGGAGAACCCGGGAGCGGACCTTGAGGACCTCGAGTACGAGGCGATCCAGGATGCCGCCTACGCCGCCTTCCAGGAGGAGGGCGCCTCCGACCGTCGAATCATCATCCTCGCGGGCGACGTCCCGGATTCCGCCGTCGAGGAGCGCTCTGCTGAGGGCGGGGCCTTCGGACTGCGCCTGCGCGAAGGGGCGCAGATGCTGCTGGCGAGCGCGCACGTGAGCGAGCTCGTGGGTGCGGACGCCGCGGCGGACGACACCGATCCTGCGCTGCTCTGGTTCGACCGCAGCGAGGGAGCCTCGGCGCTGGCCTTCGCCGAGGGCGAGGACGCAGCCGGAAGCTGAACGGAGTTCCGGTCGGAACCGGCCCACCGGCTGCGGCAGGCCCGAGGGCCGACCCCAGCCCCGGCCGCGTGCTGGAGCGGGCTCAGTCGGCTGTGCGCGCAGCGTACGTCGCGGCGGAGCGCTCCTCGGCCCGCAGGATCTTCGAGACATAGGGGAGAGCCGCCTTCTCGAGCCGACCGCCCACCAGGGGGACCTTGGCCACGAGATCGCCGGCGATGCGCACCAGCGTGCCGCCCTCGCCCTCGGGCATCATCTCGAGCTGCGCGCTCATGCTCGCGGGTGCGCCCTCGACCTGGATGTCCATGGTCCCGGTGCGCCGTCCGCCGTCCTGGGGAGCCGACCAGCTCTGCGTCTCGCGCACGGTGACCGTCTCTCCCACGAACCGGCGGGCGATATCGGGCACGCCGGCGGTGGGCAGGGACAGTCGCGTGGTCGCGGTGAATGCTCCGGCGGGATCGCCGGTGATGTCGCTGCTCGAGTCCGCGGCGTGAAGAGTCTCGGCGCGCACGGCGGCGTAGGCGGGGTCGGCGTACATGGCCGCGACCGCATCGGGGCGGAGGGGCAGGTGCAGGGTCTCATCCAGGCGCATGCCGCCCATGATGCCACTGCCCGCCTATCCTGGGGAGATGCCGAGCCTTGCGAAGTACCTCTCCGACGTCCCCGGCTTCGATGTGAAGGCCTCCGAGTGGCTGCAGCTGCTGGTCGGTGACTGGTCGCTCCTGTCGGACCTTCTGCGCTCGGATCTCGTGCTGTGGGTGCTGACGGACGCGGGGCCGCTCGCGGTGGCGCACTGCCGGCCCACCACGGGGCCGACGGTCTACTACGAGGATCCGGTGAGCCTTCTGGTGACGGAGGAGGAGGATCCTCAGCTGGTCGAGGTGCTGCGCGGTCGCAGCGCCAGCAGCAGCGCAGCGGTCGTCCAGCGCGAGGAGAGGGAGGCGCTGCGGATCCTGGCCCCGGTGCGCACGGACTCCCGCACTGTCGCCGTGGTCGCCGTCGAATGCCCGGTCCCGCTCGCCCCGGCCAGCCTGAACGACGCGCGGCAGGCCGAGCTGGGCCGCCACCTGCTGCGCATGATGGCCACGGGCGCCTACCCGATCGTCGGAGCGCCGATCGCCCCGCGCCGCGGCGCCCCGCGCGTGGTCGACGGCATCGTGGAGCTCGACGAGCAGGGACTGATGCTGTGGGCATCGCCCAATGCGCTCTCGGCCTTCCACCGCTTCGGGGTCGACGGCGACCTCAGCGGCCGCTCCCTCGCCGAGCTGAGCACAGAGCTGATCCAGTCGCGCTCCCCGGTGGACGAGTCCCTGCCGCTGGTGCTGATGGGACGCGCGGCGTGGCGCTCGGACATGCAGGCCCGCGGCGGCACGCTGTCCCTGCGCGCCGTGCCGCTGACCGAGCAGGGAGCGCGAGTCGGCGCGATCATCCTCGTGCGGGACGTCAGCGAGCTGCGTCGCCGGGAGCGAGAGCTGATGACCCGCGACGCCACGATCCGCGAGGTTCACCACCGGGTGAAGAACAACCTCCAGACCGTCGCCGCGCTGCTGCGCCTGCAGTCCCGCCGCATGAGCAGCCCTGAGGCGCGCGATGCGCTCGGCGAGGCGATGCGTCGGGTCTCCACGATCGCTCTGGTGCACGAGTCCCTCCTGCAGGGCAGCGAGGAGGCGGTGTACTTCGACGAGGTCATCGACCGCTGCCTGCGCCTCGCGGTGGACGCCGCCAGCGCGACCGTGCGCAGCGAGGATGCGCCCGAGACGGGCGCGCCCCAGGTGGAGGTGCGCACCGAGAAGATCGGCAAGGCCGGGATGGTGCCGGCCGAGCAGGCCACTCCGCTGGCGCTGGTCATCACCGAGCTCGCCACCAACGCGGTGGAGCACGGCCTGTCCTCGACGGGCGGCACGCTCACGATCCGCAGCGAGCGCACGGGGAGCCGCCTGCGGATCCATATCGAGGACGACGGCGCGGGGATGGGCTCGACCCCGCCGACCGGTCTCGGCACGAACATCGCGCAGACCCTCGTCCAGGGCGAGCTCGGCGGCACCCTGACCTGGGAGGATCGGCCCGACGGCGGCACTCGCGCGACGGTCGATGCCTATCTCGATCCGGTCGGTCGCTGAGCTCGGACGGGCTGGACCGCCCCGGGAGTGCAAGAAGGCCCGCCCTGGCGAACCGGGGCGGGCCTTCTGACTGCGTGGGGAGCGTCAGCTCGCGCGGCGGGCGCGAGCGTTGCGGCGCTTGAGCGAGCGGCGCTCGTCCTCGGAGAGGCCTCCCCACACTCCGGAGTCCTGTCCGGTCTCCAGCGCGAACTTCAGGCATGCGGTCATCACGTCGCAGCGCTGGCACACGGCCTTCGCCTCTTGGATCTGCGTAATCGCGGGGCCGGTGTTCCCGATCGGGAAGAACAGCTCAGGATCCTGGGTGAGGCATTCCGCGCGGTGGCGCCAATCCATCGTGACTCTCTCTTTCAATGCACCTCGTGACGGCTCGGAAGCCGCGACGAGGCGGTGTCGCGCCCGCCGGGGGCAGGCGGTGCTGTGTCGTGGCGCCGTCGCGGAGGTCGTCCGCTCCGGGCCGTGTCCTATTCTCCGAGGCGCTCGCCGCCGTCACAAGAGTGCGCGCGGACGGCTTCGGTGGTTCTTCCCACAGGGGTGAGGCGATGCACGGATGCTTGACGGCGGCCCGAGGCGCTCGAACGGCACTCCATCGCGACGGGGCGGGCCTGCGGGGCGCGGACCGTCCGGCTGCGGCGCCTGGGCGCAGGCGCGCTCGTGCGCGACGCGGATACAGTGCAGTCCATGTCGTCCACACGAGCCTCCTCCGCCCCCGCCCCTTCCGGCGCCGACGAGAGCGGCCTGCCGCCGGAGCCGCCGCGCCTGCGCCCCCTCGGTGTCATCCTGCTCGCGCTCGAGGCCGCCGCGCTGGCCGTGCTCGCCGTGCTGATGCTGAGCCGGGCGGGTTCCGGGGACATGGGGGAGAGCTTCGCGATCGCCCTCGGCGTGTTCATCGCGGTCTTCGCCCTGGGGGTCGCGCTCGCCGCCCGCTCGCTCGCGCGGCGGGGCCGCTTCGGCACCGGGTTCGGCATCACCTGGCAGCTCTTCCAGGCGCTCGTCTCCGCGAGCATGCTCAACTACGGCATCTACGTGCCGGGCGCGATCGGCCTGGTGCTCGCGATCGCCGCGTTCGTGGTGCTCCTGCAGCTCGTGCGCACCACGCCGCTGCCGTATTCCGAGGAGGAGAACGGCCAGCGCCGTCGCGAGAGCGACAAGGCGGCGCTCATCGAGGAGCTGCGCGGGCGCTGACCGCGGGCCTCTGCAACCCTTCGGCTCCGGACCCGGTCACTGCCCGGGCTGGACGAGCCCCGCCTCGAAGGCGACGATGACCGCCTGCACGCGGTCGCGGGCGCTGAGCTTCGCGAGCACCCTGCCGACGTGCGTCTTCACGGTGGCCTCGGCGACGAAGAGCTGGGCGCCGATCTCCTGGTTCGAGCAGCCCTTGGCCATGAGCACGAGCACCTCCCGCTCGCGCTCGGTAGGGGCGCTGAGCACGGCATCGTCCCGGGCGGGCGCGGGGTCGCGGGCGACCATCTGCGCGAGCAGGCGCCGCGTCGCCGACGGCGCGATCACCGCATCGCCGCGGTGGACGGTGCGGATGGCGCTGAGGAGCTCCTCGGGCTGGGCGTCCTTGAGCAGGAATCCGCTCGCCCCGGCGCGGATCGCGGCCACCACGTAGTCGTCGACGTCAAACGTCGTCAGCACGATCACTCGCGGCGCGCGCTCTCCGGCCTGCTCGAGGATCGCGCGCGTCGCCTCGATCCCGTCCATGCGGGGCATGCGCACATCCATCAGGACCACGTCGGCGCGCGTAGCGCGCAGGGCCTCGAGCGCTTCGCGCCCGTCGGACGCCTGCAGCACGACGGAGAGGTCCTCCTGGGAGTCGATGACCATCGAGAACCCGGTGCGCACAAGGGGCTGATCGTCGACGAGCGCGATGCGCAGCGGCGCCTGCGCGGAGCCGGAGGAGGGGAGCTGGGGGTGGGTCATGGGGTGCCTCTCGGGTCAGGGAGGGGGAATCCGGCGCTCACGCGGAAGCCGCCGGAGGGAAGGGGGCCGGTGCGCAGGGTGCCGCCGAAGAGGGCGACGCGCTCGGCCATTCCGGTGAGGCCGTGGCCCCGGCCGTCGGAATCAGCGTCGGAGCCCTGGCCGTCATCGATGATCTCCAGCTGGAGGGAGCCGGGCCGCCGGTCGATGCGCACCAGGGCGCTGGCATCGTCGCCGGCGTGCTTCACGACATTGGTGAGGGCCTCCTGCACGATGCGGAAGCTGGTGAGGGAGAGGCCCTGGGGGACGCCCGCCAGCTCGCCGCTGCGCGTGAGATCGACGGAGAGGCCGGCGCTGCGCACCCGCTCCACGGGATCCTCGATGGACTCGAGTCCTGGCTGGGGACCGAAGCTCGTCTCCTCCTCCTGCCGCAGGACTCCCAGGAGGCCGCGCATGTCGGCCAGCGCCGAGCGTCCGGTCTCCCCGATGGTGGCGAGCACCTCGGCGGCGCGGTCCGGCTGCTGGGCGGCGATGAAGCGGCCGCCGTCGGCCTGGGCGATGATCACCGACAGCGAATGGGCGACGACGTCATGCATCTCGCGGGCGATGCGAGCGCGCTCATCGGCGACGGCGATGCGCGTGCGCTGCTCGCGCTCCAGCACTGCCTGCTCGGCGCTGCGGCGGGCGAGCCGGAGCTGGTCCACGCGCACGCGCTGGTAGCGCGCGATCACCCACACGGCTCCGATCGGGAGCGTTCCGAATGCGGCGAGGGCCGCGAAGAGGAGCGCGGACTCGAAGATCGAGGAGCCGCTCCAGATCCAGTCGGTGATGACGAGCGCCGCCGCCAGGACGAGGTCGCCGAAGAGCGCAGCGCCTGTCGCCGCCCTCGCCACCGCCTGCGAGCCGTGGACGTTCGCGCAGTACAGCGCGTAGAAGATCATGACGTCGCCGAGGACGATGACGTGCCCTGTCAGCGCGTGGGCGAGAGCGAGGCAGGCGATCGCGAGCGTCGCCCATCCCGGGTGGCTGCGCAGAGCGGTCCCCGCGGCGATCATCGGGATCGACCACAGGGCCCAGAGCGGCACGCTGCCGATCATCAGCAGGGGCAGGCAGCCGAGGATCAGCAGCGCAGTGGTGGTCCCGAAGACGACGGCGTCCACGATCCGCGGATGCTCCGAGATCCAGCTGAAGGCGCCGTCCAGTCTCCCGACCGGAATCGCTGAGCTCGCGGCGTCCCCGGCAGGGCGCGCGGGAGCGCGCTGCGCTGCCGAGGGGATCGTCATGGCTGCGAGCCTAGCGAGAGGGCGCCAGCCTGCGCGTCCCCCTGGAGTCGGATGCTGAGGCAGGAGACATGGCCCTGGAGGGGGGCGGGGATGCTGTTGTGTCTGTGGTGCTTGTGAATACGATGGGCGCATGGAGAGGCAGTGGATGACGACCGGTCAGGCGGCGCAGGCCCTGGGCACGTCCCGGCAGCACGTGGTCAACATGTGCGAACGAGGCGATCTCGCGTGCGTCCGCCGAGGATCCCACCGCCGGATTCCTCGATCGGAAGTCGAGGCGCGCATCGCCCCTCCGCTCACGCGGGAAGCCCGCAAGAGCCTGTGGCTCCATCGCGCCGTGCTCGGAGCTCTGGCGTCGAGGCCGGAAGCTGTGCTCGCAACCGCCCGCGCGAACCTCTCTGCGTGGAAGCTGGTCCATCGCGGGGACGGCATGTCGGCGCAGTACCTGGCGGAGTGGGAAGGAATCCTCGACTCCGGGGTCGACGCCGTGGCGCAGACCCTCACGAGCACCGCCGGGCGATCTGTCGAGCTGCGGCAGAACAGCCCATTCGCCGGAGTGCTGGCAGAGGAGGAGCGCAGGGAAGTCCTGCGAGCGTTCCGCTCCCACGAAGAGCTCAAGGACGGGAGCTCGTGAGGCGCCAGGATCTGGCGCACCTCCTGCGCGCTGCGTGCGACATCGCGGGCGACCACGAGGTGCTCGTCCTCGGATCCCAATCCATCCTCGGAGCATTCGACGAGGATGATCTCCCGCCCGCAGCGACTGCTTCCATGGAGGCCGACATCGCGTTCCTGGACGATCCGGACCGGTTCAAGGCCGATCAGGTCGAAGGGGCGATCGGGGAGCTCTCGACCTTCCACCTGAACAACGGGTTCTATGCGGAGGGCGTGCACATCGAGACGGCGATGTACCTGCCGGAGGGCTGGCGCACACGTCTGATCAGCTGGCCGCTGCGTGCCTCAGAGCCTGCAGAGCCGCGCTTCCTGGAGCCCCACGATCTTGCGATCGCGAAGCTGGGAGCGGCGCGCGAGAAGGACCGCGCGTTCGTGGAAGCGCTCGTGGAGGCTCGGATCCTGTCTGTCTCCGCACTTATCGACCGGTGCGCACAGCTGCCGGAGAAGCACGCCGCCGTGCGAGCACATATCGCTGCCTATCTCACGCATCTGCAGGGGTAGCTGCTCTCAGAAGAGCGGTTCGACGGGGTCGATGAGCTCCGGGCCGGCGCTGCGGGTGTTCCCGACGGCGCTGCCGACCGGCCGAATCTCCAGGTGCTCTCCGGTGAGGCTGTTCGCGTCATCGAGGAGCCAGGACTGCACCTCGACCTTGTCGTCCATCGCAGGGTCGAGGTATTCGTCGACCTTCTCGCGGGTGAGCATCACGGGCACGCGGTCATGGATCGCGGCGAGCGGGCCGCTCGCCTCCTTGGTGATGATCGTGGCGCTCAGCAGCCAGGCGCCGTCGCTGCTCGCCGCGGGCCCCTGGTGGCAGCCAGGCACCTTCCACCAGGAGACGAGCCCGGCGAGATAGAGCGGCGCACCGGAGGGATGGCTGATGAAATGCGGCTGCTTCGTCTTCCCGCCCAGCGGGTCCTTCTGCCACTCGAAGTACCCGCTGATGGGGATGATCGCCCGGTAGCGGGCGAGGGAGCCCCGGAAGCTGGGCTTCTCGGCGAGAGTCTCGCGGCGGGCGTTGAAGGTGCGGGCGCTGAACGCGGCATCCTTGGCGAACGGGGGCAGCAGGCCCCAGCGCGCGGTACGCAGAGCACGGATGATCTCCCCGGTCCTCTCGCCGTCCTCGCCCTTCTCGACCGACTCCGTGACCACGTAGATCGGTGCCGTCGGCGCGATGTTCCAGCGCGCTCGGAGAGCCGGGTCGGAGAGGTCCACAGCCGCGAGGTCGTCGACCAGCGGTTCGATCTCCAGGAAGAACGCGAAGCGCCCGCACATGGCTCAGCCCTTGCGCCGTCGGGGATCGTGGGCGTCGGGGAGCTCGCCGTTCGGGACGGCCTCGGCCGGCGGGATCTCGGAGGAGGTCGGGGTGGGGTTGCCGAGCTCCTCGACCGGAGTGCGGGTCGCGGGGGCGGGGGAGGAACCGGTATCGCGATCGGCGCCGAGACGGGCGCCGGTGCCGGTGTAGGAGGCCTGGTCACGGGTCAGGTTCGACAGGCGGATGTCGCGGGCCTCGTCCACGATCTTCTCGTACTTGGCCTCCTTCTTCTCCGCGCCCTTCTCCTCGCGCAGGGGGATCGTCAGGGAGTCCTCCGCGGGCCTGCCCGCCTCGAGCTCCTTCGCGCGCTCGTACTCGGCATCGACCTCGGCGCCCATGATGATGACGATGTTGATCACCCACAGGGCGAACAGGATCGCCATGATCGAGCCGATCGCGCCGTAGCTCGAGTAGCTCGCGAAGGTGCTCATGTAGATCGCGAGAGCGACGGCGGCGACGCCGATCCCGAGGATCGCGAAGATGCCGCCGGGCGAGACCAGGCGGAAGGGCTTCTTCAGGTTCGGTGCCGCCCAGTACAGCAGGGACACCACCACGAACAGCAGCGCCACGATCACAGGCCACTTGACCCACGCCCAGATCGGGAGGAACGACTCGGTGAGGAAGGAGACCAGGCCCGTCAGGCCCAGCGGCCCAGCGATAGGGGCGAGCAGGGAGTTCGCGATGGACTCGCTCAGCAGCAGGGAGATCGCCACCAGCACCAGGCTGATCACGATCGCGAGGGTGACCAGCAGCATCGTGAGGTTCAGCTTGACGAAACCGCGCCCCTCCGGCACGTCGTACATCTGGTTCGAGACGCGCGAGTACGCCTTCACATAGGCCGAGGCCGACCACAGGGCGGTCGCCACACCGATGATGAGCGCGATCGTGCCGCCGCCGGTCGAGCCCATGAGGGAGTCCAGGGTGGATTTCACGACAGTCTCCGGGTCGCTCATGCTGCTCGCCACGCCGGAGCGCATGACAGCTTCGGTGATGAGAGCCGCGAGCTGGTCGGTGATGTCCGACAGGACGAGGGTGATCAGGGAGAACACCGCCAGGAGCGTGGGCGCGAGGGACAGCACCATGAAGTAGGTGAGCCCCGCGGCCTGATCGGTCCCGGCGTCGCGGCCGAACTCGGCCAGGACGCGCTTGGCCATGTACTTCCAGGTGCGGCCGGAGAGCTTCTCCTTCTGGGCCTCCTTCGACTTCTCGTCAGCGCTCGTGGTCTGGGTGGCGGGCGTGGCCATGGTCTGCTCCGGAGGGGGGAGGGGGAACGGGGTCAGCACATGATCCCACGGGCGCCTCGGGGGCGCCTGCGGGGATTGGAGAGAGTGCGTGCTGCGGATACCAGAAGGGGAATGCAAAGGGGGGGCAGAGAGGGAAGAGCGAAGGGATCGCGAGCGCAGTTATCCACAATTCGACGCAATCGCGACGATGTGCGCGGATCATCCCGTACTCTGACGCCGAACTGCGATGCGCATCACAATCCGGGGTGCCGCTTCGCATCGGAAGGAGCCGGCGCGGTGCTGGCGGCCAGGAGGGGGTGTGCGCATGGAGGCTGCGGCGATCATCGAGGCCGACGCCCGCGAGCTCATCCGTCGGCGCGGCCTCGACGCGCGCGCCGATCAGCTCGAGCCGCTGCTCCGCGAGGTCGTCGCCGACTACGAGCACCGCTCCGAGGCCGGCTCCCTCCCGCCGCTGCGCGACCCGGGCACCGTGATCGCAGAGGTCGGCGCGGCGATCGGGGGCTTCGGGCCGCTCCAGGAGCTCCTGGATGACCCCGAGGTCGAGGAGATCTGGATCAACGGGCCGTCAGAGGTGTTCTGCGCGCGATCCGGCCGCAGCGAGCTCACCCCGCTCGTGCTCTCCACCGACCAGGTGCGCAGCATCGTCGAGCGGATGCTCGTCACCTCCGGCCGGCGCCTGGATCTCAGCACCCCGTTCGTGGATGCGCTGATGCCCGACGGCAGCCGGCTGCACGTGGTGATCCCTCCCGTCGCCCAGCGCCACTGGTCGGTCAATATCCGCAAGTTCGTCGCCCGTGCGCACAGTCTCAGCGACCTGGTGGGGTTGGGGTCCCTCTCGCCGCAGTCCGCGGCCTTCCTGGACGCGGCGGTCGCCTCCGGGCTCAACGTCATCGCCAGCGGCGCCACCGGCGCCGGGAAGACGACGATGCTGAACTGCCTCGCCGCCTCCATCGGTCCTCGCGAGCGCGTGGTCACCATCGAGGAGGTCTTCGAGCTGGACCTCCGCCTGCGCGACGTCGTCGGCATGCAGACCCGGCAGGCGAACCTCGAGGGGATCGGCGAGATCTCGATGCGGCGCCTGGTGAAGGAGACGCTGCGCATGCGCCCCGGGAGGATCATCGTGGGCGAGGTGCGCGAAGCGGAATCCCTGGACATGCTCATCGCCCTGAACAGCGGCCTGCCCGGCATGGCCAGCCTCCACGCGAACTCCGCTCGCGACGCCGTCACCAAGCTCTGCACGCTTCCCCTGCTGGCCGGAGAGAACGTCTCCAGCCGGTTCGTGGTGCCGACGGTCGCGAGCTGCATCGACATCGTCGTCCACCTCGACATCCTCCCGTCGGGTCAGCGCGCGGTCCGCGAGATCGTCGCGCTCCCGGGCCGAGTGGAGGAGGACGTCATCGAGCTCGCTGAGCTCTTCCACCGCCGAGGCGGCCAGCTGGTCCGAGGGGAGGGCTTCCCGCCCCACCCCGAGCGCTTCGAGCGGGCGGGCTTCGAGCTCTCGAAGCTCCTCGCGCACTCGTCCTCCCGCGGGGGCCTCCACCGCGAGGCGGCGACATGATCGACGGCGCTTTCGTGGGGACGATCGCCGGGATCGGGCTGCTCCTGGTGTGGCTCTCGTTCTGGGAGGGGAGCGCCCCTCGGGTCCGGCGCACCGGGCCGGTGAGCGCCTGGCTCGAGCAGGTGCGCGATGACCTGGTCGCCGTCGGCCTCGGAACGCTGCCCGCGGCGGCGGTCCCGGCCATCAGCCTGGGGGCAGGTGCCGGGATGCTCATCATCATCTGGTCGATCTCCGGCGCACTGATCCCCGCCGCAGCGATCGGTGCGGTCATCTCGCTGGTGCCGCCGCTCGTGCTCCGG
Source organism: Brachybacterium equifaecis (assembly GCF_023509525.1). Taxonomy (GTDB): domain Bacteria; phylum Actinomycetota; class Actinomycetes; order Actinomycetales; family Dermabacteraceae; genus Brachybacterium; species Brachybacterium equifaecis. Next base: position 59,150 of record NZ_JAKNCJ010000006.1, on the reverse strand, counting down.
TCTCTGGCGAGGGCGCGCCGGTCGGCCCTGCGCGACGCATGGCCCGAGGTCGTGGACCACCTGACCTCGGCGATCCGCGCGGGCATGTCCCTCCCGGAGGCGCTCGGCCAGCTGGGGGAGCACGGGCCCGAGCAGCTGCGTCCCCAGTTCTCCGAGTTCGCCCGGGACTACCAGGCCAGCGGGAGCTTCGCCTCCAGCCTCGATCGCCTGAAGGATCGACTGGCCGACCCGGTGGCTGACCGCATCGTGGAGGCGCTGCGGATCACCCGGGACGTCGGCGGCACCGATCTGGGCGTCCTGCTGCGCACGCTCTCCGCGTTCCTGCGCGAGGACGCGCGCACTCGAGCCGAGCTCGAAGCGCGGCAGTCCTGGACCGTCAACGCCTCCCGTCTCGCGCTCGCCGCACCCTGGATCGTGCTCGCGCTCATGTCCACGAGGCCTCAGGCTGCCCAGGCCTACGACACCCCCGCGGGACTGCTCGTGATCATCGTGGCGGCGGTCGTCTCCGTGATCGCCTACCGGGTCATGCTGGCGATCGCCCGCCTGCCTCAGGACGAGCGGGTGCTCCGATGAGCGGCGCGGACCCGGTGCTCGTCGGAGCCTGCCTGGGACTCTCCCTCGGCATCGGGCTGGTGCTGATCCTGCTCGGCAGCCCCTGGACCAGGCCGCGCGATCTCGAGGCGCGCATCAGTCCGTATCTGCGGCGCGATCGCGGCAGCAGCCTTCTGCGCCCCCGCAGCGCCCCCGGACGGCGCACCGTGCTCCTGCTCCTCATCGGTCCGATCGCCCGGCATCTCCTCGGACTGCTGGAGCGGCTCACAGGAGATGCCGAGCAGCTCGAGAGGCGCCTGCGGCTCTCCGGCAGCGCGTCGGGCGCGGAGACCTTCCGAGTGGAACAGGTCCTGTGCGGCATCGCCGGGGCGGTCCTCGGGGCGGTCCTCGCCGTCGGCGTCGTCGCACTGCGGGGGGCGAGTCCGCTCCTGGGCCTGCTGATCATCGTCCTCGGCGCGGTGATCGGCATCATCGGGCGCGACTATCTCCTCCAATCCTCGATCCGGCGGCGGTCAGTCCGCATGGCCCGGGAGTTCCCGACGGTCGCAGACCTCCTCGCGCTGGCCGTGGCCGCCGGGGAGAGCCCCGTGGCCGCGATGGAGCGCGTCGCACGCAGCAGCACGGGAGCCCTGCCCGACGAGTTCGCGGCCACCGTCGCAGAGATCCGGGCCGGCTCCACGGTGTCCCAGGCGCTCCTCGCGCTCGGCGACCGCACGCCGCTCGCCGCGCTCGGCCGCTTCGGCGAAGGAGTAGCAGTCGCCATCGAGCGCGGCACGCCGCTCGCCGACGTCCTGCGCGCGCAGGCCCAGGATGCGCGCGAGGCCTCCAAGCGCGACCTGCTCGAGATCGCAGGGCGACGCGAGATCGCGATGATGGTCCCCGTCGTGTTCTTCGTGCTTCCCCTGGTGATCGTCTTCGCGATCTTCCCCGGGCTCGCCGTCCTGGACATCGCGATGTGAGACGCCGATGCCCCCGAGCCCTCCCCGTTCCCCATCCGCAGCTTCCACCCGCACGATCTCAGGAGAGAGACATGACCGTTCACCGCGAATCCCGGCTGCACCCCACAGCCCGCAGTCACCGCCCGATGCTCCACCGAGGGGCTGCCGGGCAGATCGGACCCCGGCACCGACGGGCCTCGGCGCGATCGCCGTTCGCCCGGGCGGTCGCCCAGGATCGGGGCGACGTGCCGGGGTGGGTGCTGATCACGCTGATGACAGCCGCGCTGGTCGTGGCGATCTGGGCGGTCGCGAGCGACCAGCTCGTCGCCATCTTCGAGAGCGCCCTGGCGCCCTTCAGCGACGGACAGCCCTGAGCGCACGACTCCCCGGGCGCTCCCCGCTCCGCGAGCGCCTGCGCAGCGATTCGGGATCCGCGGTGGTGGAGTTCCCGCTGGTGGGCTTCCTGATCGTGGTGATCGCCCTCGCCGTCATCCAGACGGCCCTGATCATGCACACGCGCAACGTGCTCACCGATGCTGCCGTGCAGGGCGCTCTCGTCGCCTCGCTCGAGGGCAATTCGGTCGAGGACGGGCGCGAGCATGCGGAGCGGCTGATCCACCAGCAGCTCGGCTCCCGCTACGCCGCCAGCGCCACCGCGGAGGAGAGCGGGGACGGGGAGATCCGCGTCGAGATCACGGCGACCTTCCCGCTGGTGGGCCTGCTCGGCCCGGCCGGCACCTTCACCGTCGACGGGCATGCGACTGATGAGAGCGTCTGGACAGGCGCCGGGGCGGAGGAGAGGTCGTGAAGCGCCTGCAGGCGACCGTCCGCGGTGCGGCGGCTCAGGAGCGCGGCAGCGCGCTCATCGAGTTCGTGGTGCTGGCGGTGGTCCTCCTCATCCCGTGCCTGTACCTCGTCATCACTCTGGGGTCGGTGCAGAGCGCGGTCTTCGCCGCCGACGTCCTGGCGAGAGACGCCGCGCGCATCCACGCCACGCAGAGCGACCCGGTCCAGGCCGATGCGCGCGTCCAGCGCCTGCAGTCGCAGCTGCTCGAGGACTACGGCCTCGATCCGGACCAGAGCCTCGAGGTCCTCTGCAGCGCGTCGCCCTGTGCGACCCCTGGAGGGCAGGTGACCGTCTCGGTCTCGATCTCGGTGCCGATCCCTGGGCTCGGACCGCTGCTCGGGGAGGGCGGCCCCTTCCGAGTGCGCTCCAGCCATCTGGTCGAGGTCGATCAGTTCCGCGCCTCCGGCGGCGCGCGATGACCGTGCCGGGGCGCGCGTACGCGAGGCTGCGCGGCGAGAGCGGCACCATGACGATCCTGACCGTGGGCGTCATCATCGTGATCCTCATGGTCCTCGCCGTCGGCACGGCGATCACCGGCGTCCACCTCGAGCGCAATCGCCTGCAGAGCACCGCCGACGGCGCGGCCCTGGTCGCGTCCCAGGCCTACGACCCCCAGTCGCTCTACGGCAGCGGCGGCAGCGAGGTGCGAGTGAGCGAGCGCGACGCGCGAGCCGCGGCCGAGGCCTACCTCGCGGCCTATCCGGTCGGCAGCGCGCGCACGCGGGATGTTCGCATCGAGCAGGTGGACGTGGGGGCCGACGGCACTGTGCGGGTCGTCCTCGCCGCGCAGACCGACCCGCCGCTGATCGGCTGGGTGACGCGCATCGGCTGGGTCAGCGTGGGCATCTCGGCGACCGGCAGCGCCCGCTCTCGCTAGCCTCGCCACGTGACCAGCGCGCCCCGCATCCTCATCGCCCCCGACAAGTTCAAAGGCTCCCTCAATGCCGCCGCTGTCGCCCGCGCGCTCGCGCGCGGGATCAGCGCAGGCTCCCCGCTCGCCCGGATCACGCTGCTGCCGATCGCCGACGGCGGGGACGGCACCGTCGATGCGGCGCTCGCTGCGGATTCCGGCTTCTCGGAGCGCACAGTCACGGTCACCGGGCCCACCGGCCACCCGATCCCGGCACGATTCGCCCTCCGGGACGGAACCGCAGTGCTCGAGCTCGCGGAGAGCTCGGGTCTGCGACGACTGCCCGGCGGCCGCCTCGCGCACGGCATCGCGCAGACGCGGGGTCTCGGCGAGACGATCCTGCACGCACGGGATGCCGGGGCCCGCACCCTCGTCATCGGGCTCGGCGGCAGCGCCTCGACCGACGGGGGAGCGGGGATGCTCCGCGCCCTCGGTGCGCAGCTCCTGGACGAGAACGGCGCATCGATCCCCGAGGGCTCCGACGGCCTCGAGCACGTGAGCGCCGTCGACCTGAGTCCTGCACGAGATGCGGTCGCGGGCCTTGCGCTGATCGCCGCCTGCGACGTCACGAGCCCCTTGCTCGGGCCGGACGGCGCGGCCGCTGTCTTCGGGCCGCAGAAGGGCCTTGCTGCGAAGGACCTCGAGCAGGCCGACGCTCGGCTGCGGCGCCTCGCCGATCTCGTCGAGGCCGACGCCTCGGCATCTGGCTCTCGCCCTTCCGGACTGCAGGAGCCTCGCGGAGCAGACGCGGCTTCGTCGGGACCCCACGCGCTGCAGCTGCGGGACCTCCCTGGCGCGGGCGCAGCCGGCGGAACCGGCTTCGCGCTGCTCGCGCTCGGGGCTCGGTTCCTCTCGGGCGCTGACGCCGTCTTCGACCTCCTGCGCGTCGACGAGCGCATCGCCGCAGCAGATGTCCTCATCACAGGGGAGGGGCGGCTGGATGCGCAGACCCTCGCGGGCAAGGGGCCTGCGGAGGCCGCGCGCCGGGGGCGCGCCGCCGGGTGCCGGGTGATCGCTGTCGCAGGCGCCATCGACCTGGATGGGCGCCAGATCGCCGGCGCCGGCATCGACGAGGCCTTCGACCTCCTCTCCCGCGCCGCCGCTGAACCGTCGGCCGAGGATGACGAGCGCACCGCCGCGGCCATCGCTCAGGCGGAGGAGCTGCTCGAGCGCGTCGGCCGCGAGATCGGGGAGCGCCTGAGCGCGGCGCGGTGATGGAGCGGGAGTCGCTGTGCGCGGCAGGGACGCGGGGGGGGAGGTGAGGCGCGTCGCCATCAGGAGGCGATCCGTCCCCACCGCCCTGCGCTCGCGCAGGGCCCTCCCGTAGACTCCCCTCCCGTGGCTACCATCGACTTCTCCGAAGAGATCCCTCAGCTCCGCGCGACCCTCGGCTCGATCGCGAAGGTGACGGACCTCGACGCGCTGCGCGCGAAGATCGAGGAGCTCGAGAAGCAGGCCTCCGCTCCCGATCTCTGGGACGACGTCGACGAGGCGCAGAAGGTCACCAGCGCCCTCTCGCACGCCCAGACCGAGCTGCGCCGCGTGGACGACCTCACCTCCCGCATCGACGACCTCGAGATCATGCTCGAGCTCGCCGCGGAGGAGGACGACTCCTCGGCCTACGAGGACGCCGAGCGCGAGTTCGCCTCGATCCGCAAGGCGCTCGACGAGCTCGAGGTGCGCACGCTGCTCTCGGGCGAGTACGACGAGCGCAACGCCGTCGTGACCATCCGCGCGGGCGCCGGCGGCGTCGACGCCGCGGACTTCGCCGAGATGCTGCTGCGCATGTACCTGCGCTGGGCCGAGCGCCACGGCTACGCCACCAAGGTCATGGACACCTCCTACGCGGAGGAGGCGGGCCTGAAGTCGGTGACCTTCGAGGTCTCCGCCCCCTACGCCTACGGCAACCTCTCCGTCGAGGGCGGCACGCACCGCCTGGTGCGCATCAGCCCCTTCGACAACCAGGGCCGCCGCCAGACCTCCTTCGCCGCCGTCGAGGTGATCCCGCTGATCGAGAGCACCGACTCGATCGAGATCCCCGAGAACGAGCTCAAGATCGACGTGTTCCGCTCCTCCGGCCCCGGCGGGCAGAGCGTGAACACGACCGACTCCGCCGTGCGCATGACACACATCCCCACCGGCACCGTCGTCTCCATGCAGGACGAGAAGTCCCAGATCCAGAACCGCGCCGCGGCCCTGCGCGTCATGCAGTCCCGCCTGCTGCTGATCAAGAAGGCCGAGGAGGCCGCCGAGCGCAAGGAGCTCGCGGGCGATGTGAAGGCCAGCTGGGGCGACCAGATGCGCTCCTACGTGCTGAACCCGTACCAGATGGTGAAGGATCTGCGCACCGAGCACCAGGAGGGCAACACCCAGGCGGTGTTCGACGGCGCGATCGACGACTTCATCGAGGCCGGGATCCGCTGGCGCGTGGGCCAGGAGCGCGAAGCCGCAGGAGCCTGATCCCGCGGCCGCCGGACGCTCCGGCGGCGCTGGGACATCTTGACCAAGGCTTGACCAGGAACGTGTGCGCGGCCATGGCTGCGCTCCGCAGCGCGCATCTACCCTGGGATGGACCCCCCACTCCGACCGGCAGGCACACGTGATCCGCTTCGACAACGTCACCAAGACGTACCTCCGTGGGCAGAGCCCTGCGCTGGCGAACCTCGACCTCGAGTTCGCGCGCGGCGAGTTCGTGTTCCTCGTCGGCGCCTCGGGCTCCGGCAAATCGACACTGATGCGCCTGGTGCTCAAGGAGACCGTGCCCACCACCGGCACCGTGTACGTCGCGGGCAAGGATCTCTCCCGGATCCAGTCCTGGCGGATCCCGACGCTGCGCCGCGACATCGGGATGGTGTTCCAGGACTTCCGCCTGCTCCCCTCGAAGACGGCCTACCAGAACATCGAGTTCGCCCTCGCCGTGATCGGCACGCCCCGCCGGGTCGTGCGCAAGCTCGTGCCCGAGATGCTCGAGATGGTGGGCCTGGAGGACAAGGGCCGCAGGCTTCCCCACGAGCTCTCCGGCGGCGAGCAGCAGCGCGTGGCCATCGCCCGCGCCTACGTCAACCGCCCTTCGATCCTCCTGGCCGACGAGCCCACGGGAAACCTCGATCCGGCCACCGCCCAGGGCATCCTCGATCTGCTCGAGCAGATCAACGAGCGCGGCACCACCGTGGTGATGGCGACCCATGACCGCACCGCGGTCGACCGCATGCGCAAGCGGGTCGTCGAGCTGTCGGGCGGCCATGTGGTGCGCGACGAGCAGGCCGGCACGTACGCCTCGGTCGCCCCCGGATCGGTCATCTCCGGGAACCTCGAGGACGGCGACGCCCTCGAGCCCGGATCCCACGCCTGGGAGCAGGCTCCCGCCGATGTCGAGGACGAGGCCCTCTTCGATCCGACGGAGGGCGACCTCCTGGACGAGGTCGAGCAGGCTTTCGCGCCCGATGACGACGATCCTTTCCGCGACCCCGTGCCCGGGGAGTACCTGACCGAGGAGGATGCCCGATGAGAGCGCGCTACATCGCCTCCGAGATCTTCACCGGCCTGTGGCGCAACATCGCCATGGTGATCTCCGTGGTCATCGTGACCGCCGTGTCCCTCACCTTCGTGGGCGCGGGTCTGATGATGCAGAAGCAGATCATGGACATGAAGTCGACCCTGGTGCGCGAATCCCAGGTCACCCTGTTCATGTGCTCCCCGCACTCGACGGCCGCGACCTGCGCGGGCGGCGCCGCGACCGACGCCCAGATCCAGTCGGTGCGCGACGCCCTCGAGGGCGAGGTGCTCTCGCCGTACGTCTCGACCTACTCCGAGCGCAGCCAGGACGAGGCGCTCGCGATCTACCAGGAGCAGTTCGCCGGGCAGGGCTTCGTCACCGACTTCACCGCCGCCGACATGCCTGTCTCCTTCCACATCACGCTGCGGGATTCCGAGCGCTCCAGCGCCGTCGTCGAGTTCTTCCAGGGCCGCGACGGAGTGGACGAGGTCACCGACCTCCTCAGCGCCTTCGCCCCGTTCATTGACGTCCTGAACCAGACGACCTTCTTCGCCATCGGCCTCGCCCTGCTGATGCTGGTGGCGGCGGTCTTGCTGGTGGCCACGACGATCCGGATGTCGGTCGCCAACCGCCGCCGCGAGATCGCCATCATGCGTCTGGTGGGCGCCTCGAACATCTTCATCCGCACCCCCTTCATGCTGGAGGGCGCGGTCGCCGGCATCCTCGGCGCTCTCATCGCCTCGGCCCTGCTGTGGGTGGGTGCGAACTACCTCGTCGAGGGCTGGCTCGCGCAGACTCTCGGCACCCGGCTCATCACCGTCGGCACCGCAGACCTCTGGTGGATCGCACCGATCCTGGTCGTGCTCGGAGCGGTCCTCGCGATCGCCTCCTCGATCGTCTCCCTCAACCGCTATCTGAAGGTGTGACCATGGCTGTGCACCGTCCTCTCCGGTTCCTCGCACCCTTCGCGCTCGCCGTCGCGCTGATGGGCGGCCAGGCCGTCGTCGCTCCCCTCGATCTCGCCCGCGCGGAGGGAACCAAGCAGGAGAAGGAGCAGGAGCGCACCACGATCCAGCAGCAGCTGGACGACATCCGCCTCCAGCTCGACGACGTCGACGCGGACCTCGCCGACACCTACCTCGCGCTCGCAGACACCGAGCTGCGGATCCCCACCGCGCAGAAGTCCCTCGAGGATGCGCAGGCGGAGCTCGCCAAGGCCCAGCAGCACGACAAGGAGGTCGGCGACCGCCTCTCCGCCGCGCAGGCGGAGGAGGCGCGGCTGACGTCCCAGGTCGAGCAGGGGAAGGTCGAGATCGACAGCTCCGACGAGAAGCTCTCCCAGGTCGCCCTGCAGGCCTATAAGGGCGGCGGGCTGCCCAGCCCGACCTCGGTGTACGTCGGCTCCCAGGAGCCCCAGGGCGCGGTCGACCGCTCGATGAACTACCGCCTCACCATGGAGGCGCAGGGGACGCGACTCGATGCGCTCCGCACCGATCAGGCGGTGACGGAGAGCGCCGCGGATCGCCTCACCGCTGTGCGCACCGAGATCGACGATCTCAAGCGCCAGAGCGAGGAGTCGGTCGCGAAGACCGCAGCCGCCGAGCAGCAGGCCGCCGCGGCGAAGAAGCAGATGGACGATCTGTACGCGACGCAGCGCACCCAGGCCCTCGATCTCGAGACGAAGAAGGGGATGTACCAGCAGAGCCAGAGCAGCCTGGAGAACCGCGGCTCCGCCCTGGACTCCGAGATCAGCGCGCTGGTCGAGCAGGAGCGCGCGCGCTCCGGCACCGCGGTCGATGCGGGCGCCGCACCTGCAGTCGTCTCCGGCTCGGGCTGGGCGATGCCCTCGAACGCGCGGATCTCCTCGAACTACGGCTGGCGCGTGCACCCGATCTACGGCACCAGCAAGCTCCACGCGGGCACGGATTTCGCCGCCGCCTGCGGCAGCCCCGCGACCGCCACCGAGGCGGGCCGCGTGCTCTCGACGAACTTCAACTCCGCCGCCGGCAACAAGGTGATCATCAGCCACGGGATGCGCAACGGCAAGCTCGTCACGTCCTCGTACCACCACCTCCAGGGCTTCGCGGTGAGTCCCGGGCAGACCGTGCAGCGGGGGCAGGTGGTGGGCCGAGTCGGCACGACCGGCTCCTCGACGGGCTGCCATCTCCACTTCGAGATCCACGAGGACGGCACCGCGGTCAACGCGATGAACTACCTGGGCTGAGCCCGCTCGGGGCCACGCCGATGGGCGGGGGCCGATGGGCGGGGCCGGCCCCTCTCGAAAAGCTGTGGCCGCCCTTGAGGCCTCCCGCTAGGCTGGGTTGCCCGCTGCGCGCGCGCAGCGCAGCACCCGGGGACGACGACGAGGAGAGAAGCCATGGCCAAGAAGCCCGATGCGAAGAAGTCTGCGAAGGACGACGGCCCGAAGAAGTCCCTCGTCGCCTCCAACAAGAAGGCGCGGCACGATTACCACATCGATGACACGTGGGAAGCCGGCATGGTCCTCACGGGCACGGAGGTGAAGGCGCTGCGGGATCGCGGCGCGTCGCTGCTGGACGGCTACTGCTACGTCGAACGCGGTGAGGTGTGGATGGAGGGAGTGCACATCGCTCCCTACGCCCAGGGCACCTGGACGAACCATGCTGCGCGGCGCAAGCGCAAGCTGCTGCTGCACAAGGCCGAGATCGCGAAGCTCGCGGGCAAGTCCAGCGAGAAGGGCTACACCGTCGTGCCGCTCGAGCTCTACTTCCTGGGATCGCACGCGAAGGTCGTGATCGCGCTCGCGCGCGGCAAGAAGGAGTGGGACAAGCGCCAGACGCTGCGCGAGCAGCAGGATCTGCGCGAGGCGCAGCGCGCGATCCGCCACCGCGAGCTGGTCTGAGCCAGCGTCCAGCTCATCACGCAGCACCGGCGCGTGGCGATTTCTTGACGATCTCTTGACCTGGCAGCATGCCCGCGCGAAGGTAGTGCGACTATCGGACCGTCCGTCCGATCTCAGCCGTCTCTCGCACCCGTAGGAACTGCTCATGCGTTCACCCGCCCGCCACTCTCTCGTCCTCGCCGCCGCGGCGATGCTCGCACTGGGAACCGCCGCGTGCGGAGTCGGGGGCGCTGCCGCCCCTTCGGCCGCCACCTCCGCGGAGCCCGGCACCGGATCCGCTCCTGCGTCGTCCACCGCTGCTGCGACGCCCACGACGGATGCGGCGTCGTCGACCTCGTCTTCGGCCGCGCCGACGGAGGACGCCTCCGCCATCCCCGCGGCATCGGGGGCTCCCGCCCTCATCCTGCAGAGCTTCCGCGACGGCACCGCCGCGCCGGCCGTCGACGGAGCCGGCCAGTGGCAGATCCCGAGCCAGCAGCTCGCAGAGCTCCTCGATCGCAGCGCAGGCGAGGCGGGCTCCGGAGAGGCGGCTCTCACGGGCGCCGTCTGCCGGGGGGATCTGAGCTCGGCAGCGGGCTCCTCGGTGATCTGCGAGGCGACGCTCGAGCTCGACGGGACGACGGGCCAGTCGGCGTGGACGGCATACCCGGTCGCGGGGCCCAACGGCTTCGATATCGAGGGCGTCCCCGGTGTCCTCTTCGTCCAGGGGGAGGAGCCCCTGTCGGCGGCGAGCGCTGAGCTGCTCACCGCTGACGGCTCCTACGTCACCGGGATCGGGCGCGGCACGGCGTTCCTCATCGATCCGCTCTCGGCAGAGGACACGGCGACCGCTGTCGAGCAGCTCTTCGCCAGCGAGGACGCGATCTACCCCGTGGATGCCCCGATCGAAGCGGTGACCTGCGAAGAGGGCCTCAGCTCGGCGAGCATGGATCCCGTCTCCTGCACCGGTAGCACGAGCGGCGAGAATGTCGAGATCAGCGTGTTCCCCGCCCGCTTCTTCGGCTCCGACAGCGGCCTGCTGACGGTCCACCGGTTCCCCGGCGCCGGCGGCTGAGCGGCGCGGCTCGCGAAGCCGGTTCGCCCTGGGCGCACAATATTCGGTGGCCAGGGCGGAGCGGTCCCGCTAGACTCGTACCCGCACGGTTCGCCGTGCACGTGGAGGCAGCGCACATCGGCTGCAGATTGACAATTGAACAGCGGCATCACCAGTGCCCGGCGGCCCAGCCGCCGGATCTTGCCTTCCCACGCCAGGGGCCGATCGGTTTCGACGGTAGTTGTCCAGCGAGGGGAAGCGGGCCGAGGATCCTAGGTCATCTCGTCAACGCTCCTAGGAAACCAATAAGTGCCGAAACCAAGCGCACTGACTTCGCTCTCGCTGCCTGATCAGCGATAGCTAGTCTGGAACCCCGGGATTGCTCCTGACCCGGATCGTTCCATCATCCAAGGAGCCACTGCTGCCCTCCCTCGTCATCGGGGAGGGATGAACACCTCAGAGTGACTGAGTCTGTCGACGTACGTGTCCGTGCGAGCGTCGGGACTGAGAACACGTCTTCACGGAATGCGCCCGGAGAAGCCCTGGCTCTGCACTATCGGACGCGGGTTCGATTCCCGCCGGCTCCACGAGCCTGATGCCGCGAAGAGGCCCCCTCACCTGCACTGATGTGCGGGGGAGGGGGCCTTTTCAGTTCTCAGGCCGTGTACTGGAGCCCATGGCCGAGCGCGTAGCGGCTGCCGTCGGCGTCGACGTAGACGTAGGGGCGGCCGTCCATGTGCTTCTCCTTGTCGCAGCCGGGCACGTCGTTGGGCGAGGCGCAGCGTCCGTCCTCGTCCACCGCGATCGCCTCGCTGCTGATGGGGAAGGTGATCGGCAGGCGGCCGGTGGGGGAGAACTCCCCGAAGACCGCGTCGATCATGATGGAGTCGAGGGTGTCGAAGCCCATCACGAGCGCGTCGGCCAGCGGTTCGACCTCATCCAGCACCCAGGGGAACTTCGCGTTCAGCCCGATGATGAGGGTGCCGACGGAATCGCGGATCGCCTTCACCTTGTCGAGGTCCACGTGGGAGTGCTCGCCGATGGAGATGTCGTTGAGACCCTCGTACGTGAAGTACGCGCCGACGTACGGCTTGAGCTGCAGGATCGCGATGTCCGCGCCCCGGTAGTCGGTCGTGAAGTCGACGCCCGGGTGCTTGGCCGCGAGGTCGGCGCGCAGGCGGTCGAGCTCCTTGACGGTGAGGTTCTGCGAGAACTGCTCGACGTAGACGGTCTTGCCCTCGAGCGCGTCGGTCCTCAGCGGCAGCACGCCGCCGTGGTTCTTCGCGAGCACGACGGAGCGGCGGTGCGCCTCGGCCGCGGCCTCGAGCGTCTCCTCGTTCGCGACGACGCGGTCGGCCTCCTCGGGATCCGCGTAGGGGTTGTCGAACAGGCCCAGCTGGAACAGCTCCACGAGCAGGCGCGTGGCGGCGTCATCCAGGCGCTGCGCCGTGATCAGGCCCTCCAGGAACGCCTGGCGCACGGAGGGGACGTCGTTGGTGTCGGCGAACATGTCAGTTCCGGCCATCACGGCCGCGCCGACGCGCTCGGGCACGGAGAGCTCCTCGACGCCCCAGGCCATCTTCGAGAGCACGCCCGAATCGGAATTGATGTAGCCCTCGTGGCCCATGCTCCGCAGCAGGTTCAGGATCTCCGAGTTGAAGGCGAAGCCCACCTGCTCGAACTCGGTCACCCGGCCCTGCGGGGTCGAGGACTTCTCATCGGAGGGGATCGCGTAGTACGGCATGATCGACGAGGTCCCCGCATCGATCGCGGCCTGGAAGGGCGGCAGGTGGTACTCCTCGAGCGAGCCCGGGGTGGGGTAGATGTTGAACTTCCCCTCCTCGTAATGGGGGTCGGTGCCGTTCTCGCGCGCGCCGCCGCCGGGGAAGTGCTTGACCGTGAGCGCGACGCCGTCGGCGCCGAGTCCGCCCTCGCCCTGGAAGCCCTTCACCAGGGCCGTCATCGCGTTCGAGACGAACTCCGGATCCTCGCCGAAGGTGCCGTGGCCCCGGTACCACCGGGGATCGGTGAAGACGTCGGCCATGTACATGTAGCCCTTGCGCAGCCCCGAGGCGCACCATTCCTGGCGGGAGCGCTCCGCGAAGTCCTCGATGATCTCGACCGAGCCGGTCGCCGCGAGGCCGAGGGTGCCGGGCCACTGCGCGAAGGGCTTGTCCTTCGCGGTGCCGCCCATCTTGAAGCCGCCGAACTCGTTCTTCGAGTTCGCCGCCACGATCACGGGGATTCCCCAGCGGGTCTCCTCGGCGACCTCCTGCATGGCGTTGATCCAGTTCGCGATGCTCGAGCCGGCGGGCTCCTCGCGCATGATGAAGTGGCGGATCCCGAGGTCCTTGATCATCGCGGTGGTGCCCTCGAAGGGGAGTCCGGCGCTGGTGTGGGGATCGATCTTGATGGGGATGAACTGCTCGTCGAGCAGGCCGTCATGGCTGGTCTGCTCGGGATTGTGCTGGAAGATGCCCATGGGGCGCGAGGTGATGACCATCAGGCCGATCTTCTCCTCGGGGCTCATCCGCGCCACCAGATCAGCGGCGCGCTCCTGGGGGCTGAGGCGCCAGTCCTCGTACGGGGTGAGCTCGCCGTCGCCGTCGAGGTCGCGGAAGGTGAGGCCATCGACCTCGATGGTCGGCTTCACGCGGGTGGAGAGAGGGATCTGCTGGGTCACGGAGGAGCTCCTTGCTGTTTCGGGAGCGCTCGATGCGCACGGGCCGACGGGCCCCGGCACTGCAATGACCGGGGATGGAGCCCTCGGCACTGCCGCGCCCCGCACTGCCGTGTGCGGATCTGCGAGAGCGTCCCCTCGAATCTAGCGGCGCTGCGGCGCGGGTCACAGTGCAGTGCCGCAGGTTGCCCACCGGCTTCCCGCCGCGGTCGACGCCCCTCCCGGGCGGGCAACTTCGTGCAAAGCGTGCCGGAGAGCGGCGAAGATCACGACGATCGAGGGACGTGATCGCTCGCACGGTGCGAGACCTCACTTCGATGACGAACGAGAAAGGCGGAGCCCTATGACGACCACGACCCCGACCACGGACACCGACACCACCGCGAGCGACGGCACCGAGAAGGTGGTGCGGCTGGGCATCATCGGCATCGGCACGCAGGGCGACATGTACGCGAAGTTCATCGCCGACGGGCTCGTCCCGCACATGACCATCGGCGCGATCGCCGACATCGACCCCGAGGCGCTCGCGCGCGCGAAGGAGCTCTACCCCGACGTGCCGCAGTACAGCACTGCCGAGGAGCTCATCGCCTCCCATGACATCGACGCGGTCATCACCACGATCCCGCACTACGACCACCCGGATGTGGCCATCGCATCCATCGAGGCCGGTGTGCCGACCCTCGTGGAGAAGCCCGCCGCGGTCTACACCCGCCAAGTCACCCGCATGAACGAGGTCGCGGCGGCGCACCCCGAGGTGCCCTTCGCCATCATGTTCAACCAGCGCAACAACCCGCTGTACCAGAAGATCAAGGCGATCGTGGACGGCGGCGAGATCGGCGAGGTGCTGCGCTCGAACTGGATCATCACCACCTGGTGGCGCCCGCAGGGCTACTACAACCAGTCCGAGTGGCGCGCCACCTGGGGCGGCGAGGGCGGCGGCGTGCTCGTGAACCAGGCACCCCACCAGCTGGACCTGTGGCAGTGGATCTGCGGCGTCCCGAAGTCCGTCTTCGCCAAGGCCGGCTTCGGCTTCCGCCGCGACATCGCGGTCGAGGACGAGGTCACCGCGCTCGTCGACTACGGCGACGGCCGCACCGGCGTCTTCGTCACCGCCACCCACGATCTCGCCGGCACCGATCGCTTCGAGATCCTCGGCACCCAGGGCAAGATCGTCGTCGACAACTCCAAGACGGCCACGGTCAGCCGCTACACGAAGCCCGAGAAGGAGATCAGCGACTCGGTGGACACCGCCGGCGCGCGGAAGCTCATGACCGGCGACCTCTCGGTCCTCGAGGGTGTCGTCTCCACCGAGACGATCGAGGACAGCTCCCCCTGGGGTGCTCAGCACTCGGGCGTGCTGGAGAACTTCGCGCGCCACATCCTGTTCGGCGAGGAGCTGCTCGCTGCTGGCGCCGACGGCATCAAGGGCGTGCGCCTGGCGAACGCCATCCACCTGTCCGCATGGACGGGCCGCGAGGTCGGGCTCGACTTCGACGAGGACGAGTACCTCGCGGAGCTGAACACGCGCATCGCCGAGGAGGGAAAGTTCGCCCAGCGCGACTGATCCTTCCGGCCGGGGCGCTCGATCGCGAGCTCCCTCGGACTCCGGATCCGCGTCCCTAGGATGGTCCGAATGGACAGCGCGCGCAGAGAAGCCCTCGTGGAGCACCTGGTGCTGCGGGAGGGCTTCTCGCATGCCGACATCCGGTGGAGCTATCAGCCGCTGCTGCGCGGACGCGGCTGGGACAACGAGATGTGGGAGGTCGGGCAGCTCGATCCCGGCGCCGCGCGGTGCGGGGGAGCGCGGCTGGTGCTGCGCGTGCCTCATCGCGAGATGGGGGAGCAGCTGCTGCGCGGCGAGGTGCGCGCCCTCGCCCAGCTGGATGCGCACCGTCCGGATCTTCCGCTGGCACGCCCGGTCGTCGTGGGCTCCGGTGGCATGCAGCGCGGCGGGCGGCGCCCGTACGCCCTCCTCACCTGGGTCGAGGGCGACCTCGTCTCCGCGATCGTCGCGGCGGAGCTGCGCGAGGGTGGTCTGCGCGCCGGGCCGAGGCGCGAGTCAGCCGCCGGGCCGAGGCGCGAGTCAGCCGCCGGCCCGAGGCGCGAGTCAGCCGCCGGCCCGATGAGAGAGCGACCGGAGGCAGCCCGGCTCGCGATCGAGCTGGCCCGGGCGCTCGCGGACCTGCACCGTCCTGCCCCTGAGGACTACCCGCGCAGCGCTGTGCGCGGGGTGGCGCTGCGAGAGCGCACGGATGCCCTTCAGGGCGAGATCCTCGCGCTCGACGCGTCGGCCCCGCATCTCGCATCCGTCGTGCGGGAGATCTGGCAGCAGGGCCTCGATGCCGCCCCGTATTCCGGCGATCCGCTGCTGCTGCACGGCGATCCGCATCCCGCGAACCTGATCCGCACGGACGGGCCCCATCCGCTCGGGCTCATCGACTGGGGCGATACGACAGCGGGCGACCCGGCGAGCGATCTGGGATGGCTCCTGCTCCTGGACCCCTCCGGAAGCGCGCTGTCGGCCTATGCCCGTGCCCGCGGAGGCCGGGACGCCGACGGGGAAGCCCGTGCCCGGGCCTGGGCGGTGCGCTGCGCGACCGCCATGCTCGTGCACGAGGCCGATCCGGCCGACACCGCCCATGCCGACCTCGCGCTGTGCGCGCGGGCCGCGCTCGAGGCCTTCGCCTCCCCCTGGTGAAGGCGCGGGGCGCGATCGCTCGCAGCCCCGCGCGTTCGCCTCAGCAGACCTCGGTGGCCGCCCGCGCGGTGACGAACGCCTGCACGCAGGCCTCGACGGCCTCCTCGGAGTGCGCCGCCGAGAGCTGCACGCGGATGCGCGCCTTCTCCTTCGGGACCACGGGGTAGGAGAATGCGGTGACGTACACGCCCTGCTCGAGCATCGCGTCGGCCACCTTCCCGGCGCGGCGGGCGTCGCCGAACATGACGGGGATGATCGCGTGCTCGCCGTCCAGCAGCTCGAAGCCCTCTTCGCTCATGCGGCGGCGGAACAGCTCGGCGTTGCGGAACAGGGTCGAGCGCAGCTCGGCGCTGCCCGCCACCAGCTCGAGCGCCGTGAGCGTCGCGGCCACGATCGCGGGGGCGAGCGTGTTCGAGAACAGGTAGGGGCGCGCCTTCTGCCGCAGGATCTCCACGATCTCCGCGCGGCCCGAGACGTAGCCGCCGCTCGCTCCGCCGAGCGCCTTGCCGAACGTGCCGGTGTAGATGTCCACGCGGTCCGAGACCCCGAAGTGCTCGGGCGTGCCGGCGCCCGTGGCGCCCATGAAGCCGACGGCGTGGGAGTCGTCCACGAGCACGAGCGCGCCGTACTCGTCGGCCAGATCGCAGATGCGGTCCAGCGGGGCGAGGTAGCCGTCCATGGAGAACACGCCGTCAGTGACGATGATCGTGCGGCGCGCACCTGCCCCGTCGTTCAGCGCCTTCGCCGCCTCGAGCTGTGCGCGCAGGTCCTCCATGTCGGCGTTCGCGTACCGGAAGCGCGCGGCCTTCGAGAGCCGGATGCCGTCGATGAGGGAGGCATGGTTGAGCGCGTCGGAGATGATCGCGTCCTCCTTCCCGAACAGCGACTCGAACACGCCGCCGTTCGCGTCGAAGCAGGAGCCGAAGAGGATCGCCGCCTCGGTGCCGAGGAACCGGCTCACGGCCTGCTCGAGCTGGAGGTGGAGGTCCTGGGTGCCGCAGATGAAGCGCACCGAGGCCATGCCGAACCCGCGCTCGTCCAGGGCGCGCTTCGCGGCCGCGATGATCTCGGGGTGGTCGGCCAGGCCCAGGTAGTTGTTGGCGCAGAAGTTCAGGACGCTGCGGCCCTCATCGCCGAAGGCAGCGGCCTCGACGTGCGCGGACTGGGGGCTGGAGATCGTGCGCTCGTGCTTGAACGTGCCGGCCTCGCGGATCGCGTCGAGCTCGGCGGCGAGCTGGGTCTTCATCTCGGAGTACATGGAGGGTCCTCTCGGTGGGACAGGGAGCGGAGTGGGGAGCGGCGGAAGCGCCGAGCCGGCGCGTCAGCCGATCGCGGTCCAGTCGAGCACGACCTTGCCGCCGCTGCCGGAGCGCGCGATGTCGTAGCCGCGCTCCCATTCGGTCGCGGGCAGCACATCGGTCACGGTCGCAGCGACGCGCTCGCGCAGCGCGGGGGAGGTCGAGATCATCGCGCTCATGGCGTTCCACGTCTCGTACATCTCCCGCCCGTAGATGCCCTGCAGGGTGAGCATATGGGTGATCACGGTCGTCCAGTCGATCTCGAACTGGCGGGCGGGCAGGCCCAGCAGCGCGATCTTCCCGCCGTGGTTCATGTTCGAGATCATCTCCTGCAGCGCGCTGCCCTGGCCGGAGATCTCCAGGCCCACGTCGAAGCCCTCCTTCAGGCCCAGCTCGCGCTGCGCATCGGCGATCCGGGTGCGACCGACGTTCACCGCGAGGTCCACCCCGGCGGCCTCGGCCATCTCGAGGCGGTGCTCGTGCACGTCGGTGATGGCGATGTAGCGCGCCCCGGCATGACGGGCCACGGCCGCGGCCATCAGGCCGATGGGCCCCGCGCCCGTGATGAGCACGTCCTCGCCGACCAGCGGGAACTTCAGGGCCGTGTGGACGGCGTTGCCGAAGGCGTCGAAGACGGCGCCGAGCTCCGGAGTGATGAGCTCCTCGCCGCCGTCGTGCTCGTGCACCCACACGTTCACATGCGGGATCACGACGTACTCGGCGAAGGCGCCGTCGCGCTGCACCCCGACGCTGCGGGTGCGGATGCACATCTGGGTGCGCCCGGCGCGGCAGTTGCGGCACACGCCGCACACCACGTGCCCCTCGCCGGAGACCCGGTCGCCCACGCGGACCTGGGGCACCGCCTCGCCGATCTCGACGACCTCCCCGTAGAACTCGTGGCCCGGGGTGAAGGGAGTGGAGTCGCACATCGACTGCGCCGAGGCGTCCCAGTCCTGGATGTGCAGGTCGGTGCCGCAGATGCCCGCGCGCATCACGCGGATCTTCACATCCCAGGGGCCGACGGTCGGCTCGGGCACCTCCGCGAGCTCGAGGCCGGCCTGAGGTGCGGTCTTGCGCAGTGCATACATGCTGTGGATCCCTCCCGGAGGGGGGAGCGCCGGCAGGCGGGCCTGCGGCGCCGGACCCTCCGATCCTAGGATCCGTGCAGGCCTGCCTCCGCTGCGCAGGGCGCCTCTGCGCGGCGCGACCCTGGCCTGGGCACGGAGCGCTGTCCGGGCTCTCGGAACGGGCCTGCGCGGGCTGGGAGGGGCCTTCGGTGCGAGAGAGCCGATATCCGCTCGGCACCGAGCGCCGTGGCCGCCTAGCATGGTCCACCATGAGCGCGCACGAGAGCACCACCCTGTCCGGCCCGCTCGAGGTCACCTACCCGCAGGACCTCCCGGTCACCCAGCGCCGGGACGACATCCTGGAGGCGCTGCGCACCCATCAGGTCGTCGTGATCGCGGGCGAGACCGGTTCGGGGAAGACCACCCAGATCCCCAAGATGCTCCTCGAGCTGGGCTACGGGCAGGGCAGCCGGCTCATCGGCCACACCCAGCCGCGGCGCCTCGCGGCCAGGTCGGTCGCGCAGCGCATCGCGAGCGAGCTGGGCGAGAAGCTCGGCGAGGGGACCGTCGGCTACCAGGTCCGCTTCACCAAGGAGACCAGCCGCGGCACGCGCCTGAAGCTGATGACCGACGGCATCCTGCTCGCCGAGCTCGCGCGCGACCACCTGCTGAAGCGCTACGACGCGATCATCATCGACGAGGCCCACGAGCGCTCGCTGAACATCGACGTGATCCTCGGCTACCTGCGCCGCATCCTTCCCAGGCGCCCCGACCTGAAGGTCGTCATCACCTCGGCGACCATCGATCCCGAGCGCTTCGCGGAGCATTTCGCCACCCGCACCCCCGCGGGCGAGATCGTCCCCGCACCGATCATCGAGGTCACCGGCCGCACCTTCCCCGTCGAGATCCGCTACCGCCCGCTGGTGCTGGACGCCGAGGTCTCCGCCGACGATGACGAGCTCGAGGACATCCACTCCGTAGAGCGGGATCTCGATGAGGCGATCATCGCCGCGGTCGACGAGCTCGCCGCCGAAGGCCCGGGCGACGTCCTCGTCTTCCTCCCCGGCGAGCGCGAGATCCGCGAGATGCAGGAGGCGCTCGAGACGCACCTGCGCTCGGGAGGCCGGGGCCGCCTGCCCACGGAGGTGCTGCCCCTGTTCGGACGGCTCTCGGCCGCGGATCAGCAGAAGATCTTCTCTCCGCCGCCGTCCGGCACGCACCGCCGCGTCATCCTCGCCACCAACGTCGCCGAGACCTCGCTGACGGTCCCGGGCATCACCTATGTGATCGACTCGGGCCTCGCGCGCATCTCCCGCTACTCCCAGCGCACCAAGGTGCAGCGCCTGCCGATCGAGCCGATCTCCCAGGCGAGCGCGGCGCAGCGCTCGGGCCGCTCGGGCCGCACGCACCCGGGCATCGCGATCCGCCTGTACTCCGAGGAGGACTTCGCCTCGCGCCCGGAGTTCACCGAGCCGGAGATCCTGCGCACGAGCCTCGCCTCGGTCGTGCTGCTGATGACGTCGCTGGGTCTCGGGGACGTCGAGTCCTTCCCCTTCGTCGAGCCTCCTGCCTCGCGCGCAGTGGCCGACGGCGTGCGGCTGCTCGAGGAGCTGCGGGCGATCGAGGCGGCGCCGTCGGCCCCCGGCGGGCGGCGGCTGACGGACATCGGCCGGGCCCTCGCCCGCTTCCCCCTGGATCCCCGCATGGCGCGCATGCTGCTCGAGGCCGACCGGCTCGGCGCGCTGCGGGAGGTGCTCGTGATCGTCGCCGCCCTCAGCATCCAGGATCCGCGAGAGCGGCCGCTCGGCGCCGAGCAGCAGGCGCGGGAGAAGCACAAGCGCTTCGACGACGCGACCAGCGACTTCCTCACCTACCTGAACCTCTGGAACCACCTGCAGGAGCGCGGTTCCGAGCTCTCCGGCAGCGCCTTCCGCAAGGAGGTGCGCAGCGAGCACCTGCACTACCTGCGGATCCGAGAATGGTGGGACCTGCACGCGCAGCTGCGGGAGATGGCGCGCGACGGCGAGCTGCGGATGAACGACACCCCCGCCTCGCCCGAGGCGATCCACCAGGCGCTGCTGTCCGGGCTGCTGTCGCACGTGGGCCTCTACGAGGAGCGCACGCGCGAGTACGCCGGGGCGCGCGGGGCGCGGTTCGCGCTGTGGCCGGGGTCGGCGCTCGCCAAGAAGCGGCCCGACTACGCGATGGTCGCCGAGCTCGTGGAGACCTCGCGGCTCTGGGGCCGCACGGCCGCCCGGATCGACCCCGCATGGGCCGAGGAGATCGGGGCGCACGTCGTCAAGCGCTCCTACTCCGAGCCCCACTGGTCCTCCAAGCAGGCCGGGGCGATGGCGCACGAGAAGGTCACCCTGTACGGCGTGCCGATCGTCGCCGACCGTGTGGTCGCCTACGGCCGGGTGGATCCCGAGCTCGCGCGCGACATCTTCCTCCAGAACGCGCTCGTGGAGGGGGACTGGAGCACCCGCCACCACTTCTTCCGCGACAACCGCGCCCTGATCGCCCAGCTCCAGGAGCTCGAGGCGAAGACCCGGCGCCGCGACCTGCTGATCGACGACGGCCAGATCTTCGCCTTCTACGACCAGCGCGTCCCGAAGACCGTCACCTCCGGCCGTCACTTCGATGCCTGGTGGAAGAAGCAGCGCCACGAGACGCCCGATCTGCTCACCCTCACCGAGGCCGATCTCCTCGCCCCTGACGCGGAGGTGGCGCACCTCGCCCGCGACTTCCCCGACAGCTGGGTGCAGGGCGACCTCACGCTGCCTCTCACGTACTCGTTCGGCGAGGTCGGGGCGAAAGGCGCAGAGGGGGTCACCGCCACGATCCCGCTGCCGGTGCTGAACCGCGTGAGCACGCGCGGCTTCGACTGGCTGGTCCCGGGGATGCGGGAGGAGCTCATCACCGAGCTGATCCGCTCTCTGCCCAAGCCCATCCGCCGCCATCTCGTGCCCGCGCCCGAGCGCGCGAAGGCGGTCGCAGCGAAGCTGCACGACGACGATCCGGATGCCGGAGAGTCCTTCCTGGAGGCGGTGGCCGACGAGCTCGTCGCGCTGCCGGGCGTGCCGCAGGACCTCGGCCTCTACGGCCCCGAGTTCGATCTCGCGAAGCTCCCGGCGCACCTGCGCATGCACTACCGGGTGGTGGATGCGAAGGGCAAGCAGATCGGGACCGGGGATGACCTCGACGCCCTGAAGTCGCGACTGAAGCAGCGGGTGGACGTCGCCGTCGCCTCGCAGGGCGAGGAGCTCGCCACCGCCGATATCCCTGCCTTCCCGGCAGCGGGCGTGCCCGCGATCCACCGCAGCACCGTCGGCGGGCTGAAGGTCACGGGCTACCCGGCGCTCGTCGCTCGCAGCGGTGAGAGCGGTCGGGCTGCGCGCGTGGACCTCGCCGTACTCGCCACCGCCGACGAGCAGGCGCTCGCCCATCCGCGCGGAGTGATCGCGCTGGTGGACCGCGAGATGGGGTCCGATCTGCAGGGCGTGCTGAACACGCTGCCGAACCCCACGAAGCTCGCCGTGGCGCAGTCGCCCTACGCCAGCACGGCCGCGCTGCTGACCGATGCCTCCCGCACCGCCACCGCGGCGCTGGTGGGGGATGCCGCAGCGATCCGCACGCGGGAGCAGTTCGACGCGGCGGTGGCGCGAGTGCGACGCAGCCACGCCGAGGTCGCAGGGGAGGCGGTGCGGGCTGCGGCCGGCGCGCTCGCCGCGCATGCACGGCTCTCGCGCGCGATCTCGAAGGTCTCGAGCCTCGCGATCCTCACCCAGCTCACGGAGATCCGCGACCATGCGGCCTCCCTCATGGGGGAGGGCT
This sequence comes from Brachybacterium equifaecis, assembly GCF_023509525.1. GTDB lineage: Bacteria > Actinomycetota > Actinomycetes > Actinomycetales > Dermabacteraceae > Brachybacterium > Brachybacterium equifaecis. The sequence continues at coordinate 36,916 of NZ_JAKNCJ010000006.1, read as the reverse complement.
TCATCGCGCGCGCCGGCACCGGGCACCTCGAGGATCTCGTGCGCTACCTCCGGGCCGACGAGATCCGACTGGAGAAGCTGCAGGAGAATCCCGTGCGCGATGCCCAGCTCGCCTGGCAGATCCGTGATCTCGAGCAGCTCTGGGAGCGGACGCGCGTGGGGCTCTCCCCGGCGCGGCGGGCCCAGAGCGATGCGGCGCGGATCCCCTGGCTGCTGGAGGAGATGCGGGTGAGCCTGTTCGCGCAGACCCTCGGCACGAAGGAGACCGTCTCGGACAAGCGCATCCGCGCCGCGATCCGGGAGGTCGCCGCGCAGGGCGCTGCCTGAGGGCTCGCCGCGCACCGGTCGCCTCCTCCGGTTCCCCGGATCGTTCTGCGCGGCGCCGGCGCGCGATCTGGCGCGCATGCGCCCGAAGCCGCCGTGGAATGCGAGCGGATTCACTACGATGGTCCGCATGACTCCCGCGCCCTCTGTCAGCTACTCGATCACGATCCGCCTCGAATTCGCCGCGCGCTCCGCGGCGGTCAGCGACATCACCAGCCGCATCGAGCAGCACGGCGGCTCGGTGACCGCCCTGGATGTCTCCGCCTCCGGCAACGAGCGCATGCGCGCCGACATCACCGTGATGACCGCCGGCCACGACCACGCGATGGAGGTCGTGGACTCTCTGCGCGGCATCGAGGGCGTCGAGCTCGGCAAGGTCTCGGACCGCACGTTCCTCGCGCACCTCGGCGGCAAGCTGTCCATCGAGTCGAAGGTGCCGATCCGCCACCGCGACGACCTCTCGATGGTCTACACCCCGGGCGTCGCCCGCGTCGTGAAGGCGATCGCCGAGCATCCCGAGGACGCCCGCCGCCTCACGATCAAGCGCAACACCGTCGCGGTCGTCACCGACGGCTCCGCGATCCTCGGCCTCGGCGATCTCGGCCCGCTCGCCGCGATGCCGGTCATGGAGGGCAAGGCCGCCCTGTTCAAGCGCTTCGGCGACATCGACGCCTTCCCGATCTGCCTGGACGCTCACTCGGTCGAGGACATCGTCGCGCACGTCAAGGCCATCGCCCCCGTCTTCGCGGGCATCAACCTCGAGGACATCTCCGCACCCCGCTGCTTCGAGATCGAGGACCGCCTGCGCAAGGAGCTCGACATCCCCGTCTTCCACGACGACCAGCACGGCACCGCGATCGTGGTCGTCGCCGCGCTGCGCAACGCCCTGCGCGTGGTCGAGAAGGAGATCGGCTCGGTGCGCATCGTGCTCTCGGGCGCGGGCGCGGCGGGCACCGCGATCCTGCGGCTCCTGCGCGCCGCCGGCGCCCGCGACGTCGTCGTCACCGACCTGCACGGCATCGTCCACGAGGAGCGCGAGCAGCTCGAGGGACGGCTTCCCTGGATCGCCGAGGTGACCAACCCCCGCGGGCTGAAGGGCACGCTCGCGGACGCGATCGCCGGGGCCGACGTCTTCATCGGCGTCTCCGCGGGCAACATCCTCACCGCCGAGGACGTCTCCACCATGGCGCCGCGCTCGATCGTCTTCGCGATGGCGAACCCGACGCCGGAGATCGATCCGGCCGAGGCCGCGAAGCATGCGGAGGTCGTCGCGACCGGTCGCAGCGACTTCGCCAACCAGATCAACAACGTGCTGGCGTTCCCCGGCGTGTTCCGCGGTCTGCTGGATGCGCAGGCGACGGATGTCAACGACCGCATGCTCCTCGCCGCGGCCTCGGCCCTGGCGGACGTCGTCGCGCCCGATGAGCTGAACCCCACCTACATCGTGCCCAGCGTCTTCCACAAGGGCGTGACCAAGGCGGTCGCCACGGCCGTCAAGCGGGTCGCCCGCGAGGACGCCGGCACCGTGGACGCTGTCACCGGGGCGATCCCGGCGGTCTACGCCGACGAGATCCGCCTCTGAGGGCATCGGCCCGGCGCTCCGCCCACCACAGGGCGATCCCGATGATGATTCCGATGCTGTCGGCCAGCACGTCGGCGGCGTCGCCGGAGCGGTGCGGCAGGAGCGTCGCCTGGAGCACCTCGATGAGGACCGCGTGGGCAAGGGCTCCCAGCACCACCCAGCCCATCGGGAAGCGGCGCAGCGGCGCGAGGAGCCTCCCCGCCGCCCAGACCGTGAGCGCGAAGACGCCGACGTGGACGAGCTTGTCGATGCCCTGGATCTCGGAGACCGCTCCGGCATCCGGGGCGGATGACAGATAGAAGCCGCTGTTCAAGGCGATCGCGATCCCGAGCAGGGCGATCCTTGCGAGCGGTCGCCCGCCGATTTCGCGGATCTGGCGCCCGAGCTCCTGCGCCGACAACTCGATCGCGCTCATCGGGTGCCCCCTGGGCGAGCGAATGCGATGCGGGCGAGCTCCCGGCGCGCCTCATCCACCACCAGCGCATCCCGCCGGGGATGCACGCGATTGGTGAGCATCACCGCGACCGTGCCGGTGCGGGGATCCGCCATCAGCGCGGTGCCCGTGAATCCGGGATGACCCGCGACGTCGGGAAGGAGGTCCGCGCCCGGAGGCGCGCTCTCCCAGCCCGGCAGCGCCTGTCCGATCCGCAGTCCGAAGCTCTGGCGCCAGGGCGCCCCGGTCGAGGGCCCGTCCGGCAGCTGGTCCGTGAGCAGCAGGGAGCGCACCGACGGGCTGAGGGCGACCGCGTCCGCGGTGCCGGCGAGGACTCCGCCGAGGGCGAGCACGTCCGGAAGGGTCGCGAACAGGCCCGCGTTGGCGGCACCGCCGATGAGGCGCGCGGTCTCGTCGTGCACGACGCCCTGGAGGAGGGCGCCGTCCTCGTACTCGGTGGCGGCGCAGTCGCGGGGGTCAGGTGCCGGCCCCCAGCCGGCTGCGCTCGCTCCGATCGAATCCAGGATGCGACGGGCGGCGAGATCGGGCAGGGGCGCACCGCCGATCTGCTCGAGCAGCGCGCCGAGCAGCAGGAACCCGGTGCAGGAATATCGGTGGAGCGTACCGGGCTCGGCATCGGGTGCGATGGCCGCGATCGCGCGCAGCCGCTCCGGCCTGCCCTCGGCCGCCGCGAGCGCTTCGAGCGAGGGCACGACGGCGGGCAGCCCCGAGGTGTGCGTGAGGAGGTGGCGCACGCGGATCCGCGCATCGGCTCCCTCGAGGGTCTCCTGGACCGGAGCGTCCGGATCCAGGAGCTGCTCGTCGATGAGGGTCGCGGCGACCAGGGTCGTGACCACCTTGGTCACCGATGCCAGATCGAACAGGGTCTGCGGGCCGATCGCTCGCGCCCCTGCCGCGTGCGCTTCACCGGCATCCAGGGCGGTCCCGTCGGCGCACAGCGCGATCGTGCTGCCGGCGCACGCGCGCATCAGCGGCGTCCCGGGTGCCGAGACTCCGAGAGCGACCGCTGCTGCTCCTTCGCGGGGGAGCGCGGAGGGCACGTGCGCGGCGCCTGCGACGAGAGAGTCCGCCAGGCGGCGCAGAGCTGCGGGAGCAGCGGCAGCCTGCACGGCTGAGGCTGCGCTGTCAGGTGAGGGCATGCGGGGAGTCCTTCCGGTGCGCGAGCGTCGGGCGCACGACCGACCGCGGCGCGAGCGCTGCGTGCAGGAGCCCTCGATCCTGCCATCCCGCTACGCTCGGGGAAGCAGAACCTCCCCGTTCCCGCTCAGAAGGAGCCCCCGATGTCGACCTCGGATCCCGATCGCCTCGACCCGTACCGCGCCGATCCCGGAGCGGCTCCTGGCCGGACCGCTGTGCTGGACCGCCAGGTCGCCGAGCGCGAGGAGCTCACCGACGACGGCGATCACGACCGGTTCGCCCACTATGTGCGCAGGGACAAGATCACCCAGGCGGCGCTGGACGGCACCCCGGTGATCGCGCTGTGCGGAAAGGTCTGGGTGCCGGGCCGCGATCCGAAGAAGTACCCGGTCTGCCCGCAGTGCAAGGAGATCCACGACGGTCTGCGCCAGCCCGGCGACGGGGACGGCGAGGGCAAGGGCGGCCGCGGCGGGTTCCGGGGTCTGTTCGGCGGGCGGCGCTGAGGGGCGGATCCCGCACCGCTGGAACATCACACCGCTAGAACCTCACACCCCCTCCGGGTGCCGCGATCGCCTCGATCGTCGGCGCCCGGAGGTAGCGTGGTCAGCGCTGTGACACCACTTCCCTCGCCCCAGAATCCTGAACCGCACCGTCCCTCGACCTTCGCGGCGCAGACGCTCCCGCCTGCGTTCCCCGAGCGCGCCGCGTGGGGCACCGCCCCGAAGCTGCGCGCCTGGCAGGCCGAGGCGCTGGAGCTCTACCGCTCCCGCGCGCCCCGGGACTTCCTCGCGGTCGCGACCCCGGGCGCAGGCAAGACCACCTTCGCCCTGCAGATCGCCGCGATGCTGCTCGCCGAGGGGGTCGTGCGCCGCATCACCGTGGTCGCCCCCACCGAGCACCTGAAGACCCAATGGGCCGATGCCGCAGCCCGCGTCGGCATCTCGATCGACCCGAACTTCACCAACGCCCAGGGCACCCACGGGGCGCGGTTCCAGGGTGTCGCGATCACCTATGCGCAGGTCGGGATGAACCCGGCGCTCCACCGCGCCCGCACCCAGGCCGACCGCACGCTCGTGATCCTCGACGAGATCCACCACGCCGGTGACGCCCTGACCTGGGGCGATGGGGTGCGCGAGGCCTTCGATCCCGCGGTGCGGCGCCTGTCCCTGACGGGAACGCCCTTCCGCTCCGACGATTCGCAGATCCCCTTCGTGCACTACGAGCAGGACGGCGAGGGCTTCCTGCGGTCGAAGGCCGACTACAGCTACGGCTACGCCGAGGCCCTGCGCGACCACGTCGTGCGCCCCGTCATGTTCATGACGTACTCCGGGCGCATGCACTGGCGCACGAAAGCGGGCGATGAGGTCTCCGCCCAGCTCGGCGCGCTCGAGACGAAGGACATCACCCAGCAGGCCTGGCGCACGGCGCTGGACCCCAAGGGCGAGTGGATGCAGGCGGTGCTCTCGGCCGCGGACCGCCGGCTCACCGAGATGCGGCGCCACGTGCCCGACGCCGGCGGACTCGTGATCGCGACCGACCAGAAGGCCGCGCGCGCCTACGCCGCGACCCTCCAGGACATCACCGGGGAGGCGATCACCGTCGTCCTGTCGGACGATGGGGGCGCGAACACGCGCATCGAGGAGTTCTCGGGGTCCACCGACCGCTGGATGGTGGCGGTGCGCATGGTCTCCGAGGGCGTGGACGTGCCCCGGCTGACCGTCGGGGTGTACGCGACCTCGACCGCGACCCCGATGTTCTTCGCGCAGGCCGTCGGCCGTTTCGTGCGCTCCCGCACCCGCGGTGAGACCGCCTCGATCTTCCTGCCGACCGTCCCCGTGCTGCTCGGCCACGCGAGCGCCATGGAGGACGAGCGCGACCACGTGCTGGACCGCCGCCCCCAGGGCGATGCGGAGACGGGCCTGGACGAGAGCCTCCTGGAGACGGCGAACCGCGAGGAGAAGGCGTCCGACCAGCTCGAGTTCACCTTCGAGGCGCTCGAATCGGAGGCTTCCTTCGACCGAGTGCTGTTCGACGGCGGCGAATACGGCGCGGGCGGCGTCGTCGGCAGCGAGGACGAGCAGGAGTTCCTGGGCATCCCGGGACTGCTGGATGCCGACCAGATGCACACGCTCCTGCAGGAGCGCCAGGCCAGCCAGCAGCAGCGCCGCAAGCAGGGATCCGGTGCGGACGCCTCCGAGCGGGCGATCCCGGTGGTGGACCACCGCCGGCTCATGGAGCTGCGCAAGGAGCTCAGCTCGCTGGTCTCCGCCTGGTCGCGGAAGTCCGGGATCCCCCATGGCCAGGTGCACTCCACGCTGCGCTCGCGCTGCGGCGGCCCTGCTGTCCCGCAGGCCGATGCCGCGCAGATCCAGGCACGCATCGACGTGGTGCGGGGATGGTTCGTCGGGCGGCGCTGAGGAGCGCCCGCGGCTGCGCGGCCAGCGGGTCGCAGGATGTCGCAGACGTCGAATGTCGCAGGGCCTCCGTAGACTTCGAGGCCAGCTTCGCAGGAAGGGGATGAGGAATGGACGGCACCGATCCGCGGGCCCCGCGCAGGGGGAGCGCCGGCACGGGCGTGCTCGAGCAGGAGCGCAGCAGCGTGTTCGGCTCGCTCGGCGACGGCCCCTGGCAGGCCGTCGTCCACAACGACCCCGTCAACCTCATGAGCTACGTGGTGCACGTCTTCCGCACCTACTTCGGCTTCAGCCGCGCCCGCGCCGGCGCTCTCATGCAGCAGGTCCACGAGCAGGGCCGCGCGATCGTCTCGCGCGGCTCGCGAGAGCAGATCGAGACGGACGTCCAGGCCATGCACTCCTTCGGCCTGCAGGCGACCCTCGAGCCCTCGGGACAGGACTGATGGCGCACGCGTTCCGCCCCCGGCCGGGCGGCACCCTCACCTGTCGGCTGGAGGGCGAGGAGAGGGCGATCATCGCCCAGGTCGCGCAGGAAGTGCGCGAGCTGATCCGCCATGATCTGCAGCTCCAGGAGCGTCCGGCTCCCGAGGCCGTCCAGCAGGCAGCGCAGTCGGACGACCCCCTCCAGCGACTCGAGGCGGAGCTCGCCGGTGCGCCCAGCCGCGAGCCCGTCGACTCCGCCGTCCAGCGCCTCTTTCCTGCCGCCTCCGAGGATCCGCAGGTCGCAGGCGAGTTCCGCCGCTTCGGCCAGCAGGCCCTCGCCGAGGAGAAGCTCGAGGACCTCCTGCGCATGATCCGGATGCTCGACCGTCCCGGATCCGGCCGCGAGGAGGTCGCGCTCGGACAGGAGGACGTCCCCGTGTGGCTGCGGGGGCTGAACGACATGCGGCTCGTGCTGGCCGATCGCCTCTCGATCACGCGCGACGGCGAGTTCGAGACTCTGCGGATGCTCCAGCAGATCGGCGAGCAGGTCGAGGACGTCCCGCCCGTGGAGGATGGCGACGTCGCCGGCGGCGAGATCGTGGCCGCCGTGTACGAGCTGCTGACCTGGCTCCAGGAGAGCCTCCTGAGCGCGCTCGAGCATCGCTGAGGGCTCTGATCAGGGCCCGGCACCTGCACGTCCGGCATTCCGGGCGCGTGTGATGTCCCGCGCAGTGAGCGCGCCATCACTGCCGTGCGCACGGACTTTGCATACGGTGGTGCGGATGAACAGCGCGCCGATCGGGATCTTCGACTCTGGAGTCGGGGGGCTCACGGTCGCCCGCGCGATCCTGGATCAGCTGCCCGCCGAGGAGCTGCTCTACATCGGGGACACCGCGCACACGCCTTATGGCCCCCGCCCCATCGCCGAGGTCCGGGCTCTGGCCCTGTCGATCATGGACTCCCTCGTCGAGCGCGGGGTGAAGATGCTGGTGATCGCCTGCAACACGGCGAGCTCCGCCGTGCTGCGCGATGCGCGCGAGCGCTACGACGTGCCGGTCATCGAAGTCATCCAGCCCGCAGTGCGCCGGGCGGTCGCGGCCACGCGCAACGGCCGCATCGGGGTCATCGGCACCCGCGCCACCGTCTCCTCCCGCGCCTACGAGGACGCCTTCGCCGCGGCCCCCGCCCTGGAGATCACCTCCGCCGCCTGCCCCCGCTTCGTGGAGTTCGTGGAGCGCGGAGAGATCAGCGGCGACGAGATCCTCGAGGTCGCCGAGGAGTACCTCGAGCCCATCCGCCGGGCCGGGGTGGACACGCTGGTCCTCGGCTGCACGCACTACCCGATGCTCGCCGGGCCCATCAGCTACGTGATGGGTCCCGAGGTCACCCTCGTCTCCTCGGCGGAGGAGACGGCGCTGGACGTCTACCGCCAACTGCGCGCCGGGGACCTCCTGCGCTCGGCGGAGCATCCCCCCGCGCACGTGTTCGCCGAGACCGCCCCCGCGGGCGCCGGCTCCTCCTTCTCGCGTCTGTCGCGCAGGTTCCTCGGACCCGCCCTGACGATGACCTCGACCCTTCCGGCGGTGACCCTGTGAGAGTGCATGTGATCGGCTGCAGCGGCAGCTTCGCCGGGCCGGAGAGCGCAGCCTCCAGCTATCTGGTGGAGGAGGTCGACTCCGAGGGGCGCACCTGGCGTGTGCTCCTGGACCTCGGCAGCGGGGCTTTCGGGCCCCTGCAGGACCTCATCGACCCTGCTGACCTCGACGCCGTCATCTTCTCCCACCTGCACCCCGACCACTTCCTCGACATCACCGGTCTCGAGGTGTTCTGGGCGTATCACGAGCGCACCGACCTCCCGCAGCTGCCCATCTACGGCCCGCCGTCCCTGGCGCGGCGACTGCGCGGCGTGATGGACCGTCACGATGACCTGCCCGACGGCGCCCCCGCCATCCCCTTCACCCACCATGCGCTGCATGACGGACTGCAGTTCCGGATCGGCCCGCTGGAGATCGAGACGGGCGAGGTGCTGCATCCTGTGGAGGCCTACGGCTTCCGCATCACCGGCGCCGACGGAGCGGTGCTCACGTACTCGGGCGACACCGACGCCTGCGAGCGGCTGAACGAGCTGGCGCGCGATGCAGACGTCTTCCTCTGCGAGGCCGGATACATCGAGGGCCGTGACGACCGCTTCACCGGCGTGCACCTGACCGGGAAGCGCGCGGGCGAGGCTGCCGCAGCCGCGGGCGCCCGCTCGCTCGTGCTGACCCACATCGCCGCCTGGACGAACCCCGTGGTGACGGAGGCGGAGGCCCGCGCCCAGTACTCCGGTCCGATCTCCCTTGCCAGGCCCGGCACATATCACCCGCTCACGGCCGCGGCCGTGAGCGTCGTCGGCGCCGGGGTCTGACTATCCTCGAAGGGCGACGCCGGGACCGGCCCGGCGCCCCACAGCAGGAAGTTGGCTCATGAGCGCGATCGACCCCCAGGCGGCATCCGGCACCCCCGGCGCGGAGACCTCATCGCCCCCGCGCACCGGGAGCAGGGTCGACGGCCGCACCGCCGATCAGCTGCGCGAGGTCCGCATCACCCGCGGCTGGCTCGACCACGCGGAGGGCAGCGCCCTGATCGAGTTCGGCAAGACGCGCGTGCTGTGCGCCGCCTCGTTCACCGCAGGGGTGCCGCGCTGGAAGAAGGGGTCGGGAACCGGCTGGGTCACCGCCGAGTACGCGATGCTGCCGCGCGCCACGAACTCCCGCACGGACCGCGAGAGCGTCAAGGGGAAGATCGGCGGGCGCACCCACGAGATCTCCCGGCTGATCGGCCGCTCGCTGCGCGCCGTGGTCGACATGAAGGCCCTCGGGGAGAACACCATCCAGATCGACTGCGACGTGCTGCAGGCCGACGGCGGCACGCGCACCGCGGCGATCACCGGGGCCTATGTCGCTCTCGCGGACGCGATCGCCTGGGGGAAGCTGCACTCCTCGATCCCTGCCGCGCGCGAGGTCCTCACCGACTCGGTGAGCGCGATCAGCGTGGGCATCGTCGACGGCGCCCCGGTCCTCGATCTCGAGTACCGCGAGGATGTCGCTGCGGGCACCGACATGAACGTCGTGATGACCGGCTCCGGCGCGTTCGTCGAGGTCCAGGGGACCGCCGAGGGCACGCCCTTCGACCGCGCGGAGCTGAACGCGCTGCTGGATCTGGCCGACGGCGGCTGCCGCAGCCTGCGCGAGATCCAGGCGAGCGTCCTGGAGCAGTCGCGATGACCGCTCCTGCAGGCGCAGCCCACGACGCGCCCGTCCAGCCCCGTGTCATCCTCGCCACCCACAACCAGGGCAAGCTCGTCGAGCTCGAGCGCATCCTCGCCCGGCGGGTCCCGGGCTTCGCGCCGGGGATGCTCGTCTCCGCGGCAGGCCTGGAGCTGCCCGATGTCGTCGAGGACCAGGTGACCTTCGCGGGCAACGCGCTGCTGAAGGCCCGGGCGGCGCACGCGGCCACGGGGCTCATCGCCGTGGCCGACGACTCCGGACTGGCGGTGGATGTCCTGAACGGCTGCCCCGGGATCTTCTCCGCGCGCTGGAGCGGGCGCCACGGCGATGACGAGGCCAACAACGACCTCCTTCTCGCACAGCTCGGCGACATCGCGCCGGAGCACCGCGGGGCCCGGTTCGTCTGCGCCGCCGCGCTCGTGGCGCCGGACGGCCAGGAGATCGTGGAGCACGGCGAGATGACGGGCCGGCTGTTGACGTCGCGCCGCGGGACCGGCGGCTTCGGCTACGACCCGCTGTTCGTCCCGGACGGAGAGTCCCGGACCTCGGCGGAGCTGTCGGCCGCCGAGAAGGATGCGATCTCCCATCGGGGCACCGCGTTCCGGGCCCTCGCCGCGCACATCGGCGCGCTGCTCGGCTGACGCGCGCAGGGCGGTGCTGACCGCCCTGCGAACGGGGCCCGCGCGGATCCGCCCCCGCGGGCCCCGTTCCGGTTCAGATCAGCCCGGCGTGGGCGAGCGCCCTGCGCACGATGACGTCCTGGCCGTGCTCGAGCTCGCCGAGGACTGCGCTGCCGGCGAGCTCTGCCGCGTCGAACCAGGTGAGCTCGAGGGCATCCTCCTGGGGCGCGGCCTCGCCGTGGATCGGGACGATGTACGCGAGGGAGATCGCGTGCTGCCGAGGATCGGTGAACAGCGAGACGCCGGGCGTCGGGAAGTACTCGGCGACCGTGAACGGCACCGGGCTCACCGGGATCCGCGGCATGGCGAGAGGGCCAAGGTCCTTCTCCACGTGCCGGCCGATCGCATCGCGCAGGGTCTCGTGCACGAGCACCCGCCCGGAGACGATCGCGCGCACGATGCGGCCCTCGCCGGAGGCGCGCAGCAGCAGGCCCACCTGGCGGATCGCTCCGTCGGGATCTGTGCGCACAGGCACCACGTCGATGTAGGGGATCGGGAGCTGGCGGCGCAGCTCGGCCATGCGGTCGGGCTCGAACCACGCGCCTTCGGCGTCCACGGCGGTGCGGGTCATCGGATCTGCTCCGTCGGGCCGGTCGGATCGAGAGCGGCCTGGACGCGCGGATCCTGGTCCTTCGCCGCCACCGGATCGCCGCCGGGCTGCACATGGCGGTGCGCGAGCACGAACCGGGGGTTCTGCTCCCGGGAGCTCGTGCGCACGGTGTTGCGCACCGCGGTGTTCGCGATCATCTCCACACCCCAGGTCGTGCCCTCCAGGGTGACGATCGACAGGGTCGCGTTCGGGATCGAGTCCAGCGCCTGCTCGGCGATGCCCGAGAGGAGGAAGCGGATGATCGTGCCGTGCGCGACGACGAGGATGCGCTTGCCCGGGTAGAGATCGGCGAGGCGCTCGAGAGCGTCGTACCCGCGGTCCGCGACATGCTGGTGGTCCTCGCGGCCGGGGAAGCTGCGGTCGGGATAGAGGGCCTCCATCTCGGCGACGTCCCTCCCCTCCGCCTCGCCCCAATCGATCTCGGAGAGGTCGGCGAAGGTGCCTCCGAAGGGGATCCCGTGGTCCTCGCCGATGATGCGAGCAGTCTGCTCGGCGCGCTGGAGGGGGGAGGAGACCACCAGGTCCCAGTCGAGATCCGGCACGTGGTCGAGGGCGCGGTGCGCCTGCTCGATGCCGGTGGCGTTGAGGGGGATATCGGAGGAGCCCTGGAACAGGTTCCGGGCGTTGTAGTCCGTCTGACCGTGCCGCACGAGGCCGAAGAGTGTCATCCCTCCACCCTACGCGGGGCCGCGCGAGGACCCCCGGCCGCGCCGGAGCGGCCCCTGGAGGGGGAGCGGTGCGCGAAGCGGGAATCGAACCCGCACGCCCGAAGGCACTGGAACCTAAATCCAGCGCGTCTACCGATTCCGCCATCCGCGCGCTCGCACCAGCGTAGCGGTCGGGCGGGCATCGCCGTGCCGGGCTCGGAGGGGAGCGCGGTACCATCGGGAGGCAAAGCGCTCGTACCGACATGGAGGCAGCAGTGGCCAAGAAGAGCAAGACCACGCTCGAGGACATGCGCAAGGAGGCGGACCGCCGCCAGGACAACCTTGCCGCAGACATCGACGAGCTCGTGGATCGACTGCACCCGAAGAACGCCCTGGAGCGCTGGAAGAACGAGACCGCTCAGACCGTCAAGGGCCTGCTGCGCCGCTGATCGGCCGCGCCGCGAGGATCCACGGGGATCACGGAGCGATCTCCCCGTCGACGTAGACCCATCCCGGGTGCAGCGGGATCCGCCGGAACCTGCTGCGCTCGTGGAGCCGCACCTTGCCCTCCGGCCCGCGCGCGAGCGCCGCGAACTCCACGATCCCGGTGGCGTCCTCCTGCCCGCCGCCCTCGACGTCCAGGATCCGCAGGCGGGTCCAGCGCAGCGCGGGATCCCAGGTCGATGCGAGCTCCTCGCGGCTCGGCCGATGCGCGGGATCCCAGCTCGCGAGCAGATGATCCAGGTCTGCGAGGGCGAAGGCCGTGAAGCGGGAGCGCATCAGCTCCTCAGCCGTCGCGGCGGGTCGCTCCCCGGCGAGGACGGGACCGCAGCACTGCTCCTGCGCCGCTCCGCTCCCGCAGGGGCAGGCGGAGCCCTCTCCACGAGAGGGAGGAGGACCGGAGGCATTCATCGCTCCAGTATCGCCCCCGCCGTGCCGCCCCGCGCCCGCCCCGCGTCACTGCAATCCCACCCCGTCCGACCTCGCGCGTGCCCGTCCTCGCGCGTGCGATCGACCGGGCGCGAGGATGGCGCATAGGGTCGAGGCATGGAGCCCTTCGCGATCGACCCCGATGACGCCCGCTCCGCGCACCAGCGCATGATCGAGGGCGACTGGTACATCGCCGACGATCCCGAGATCCAGTCGGCCTACCGTCGCGGTCTCGCACTGACCGCCCGCTTCAACGACGCCTACGCCGGGGATCCGGACGGCTCCCAGGAGATCCTGAAGGAGCTCCTGGGCACATTCGGGGACGGTGCCCATGTGCGTGCGCCGCTGCGCGTGGACTACGGGACCCGGATCCACATCGGCGCCGGCACGTTCGTCAACTACGGCCTGGTGGCGCTGGACGTCGTGGACATCCGCATCGGCGCGAACTGCCAGATCGCGACCAACGTCCAGCTGCTCACGCCCGTGCATCCCCTCGAGCCGCAGCCCCGGCGCGAGGGCTGGGAGGCCGCCGAGCGCATCACCATCGGCGACAACGTGTGGATCGGCGGCGGCGCCATCGTGTGCCCCGGCGTGAGCATCGGCAGTGACAGCGTCATCGGCGCCGGCTCCGTGGTCACCAAGGACATCCCGGCCCGCTCTCTCGCCGTCGGCAGCCCGGCGCGCGTGATCCGCTCGCTCTGATCGCCCCGGTCGCGGCGGCAGTCCGCGACGGACTGTGTCGGGACCTGCTCGCAGGGCACCTGCCGAGTACGCTCGGTCCGAACCCGGCGCATCGGCGCCGCGCCCCGCTTCGGCCCGTGCCCCGCACCGCCGACACGCATCGACCACGCACCGCATCGAAGGAGAACCATGACCGACTCCACCCCTGATCAGCCTCTCGCCGGGAAGAACGCAGTCGTCACCGGCTCCTCGCGCGGAGTCGGCGCCGACACCGTGAAGCTCCTCGCGGCGCAGGGTGCGAACGTGCTGGTGAACTACCGCCAGAAGGCGCCGCGGGCGAACAAGGTCGTGAAGGAGATCGAGGAGGCGGGCGGCCGCGCGATCGCCGTCGGCGCCGACCTCACCGATCCCGCGTCCGTGCGCGAGATGATGCAGGCCGCGGTCGATGCCTTCGGCGGCATCGATGTGCTCGTCCTGAACGCCTCCGGCGGGATGGAGTCGGATCTCGGCGAGGACTACGCGATGCGGCTGAACCGCGACGCGCAGCTCGACGCCCTGCGCGCCGGCACCGATCTCATGCGCGAGGGCGGCCGGGTCGTCTTCGTCACGAGCCACCAGGCGCACTTCATACGCGAGGTCGAGACCATGCCGCAGTACGAGCAGGTCGCCCGCTCCAAGCGCGCGGGCGAGGACGCCCTCGTGGAGCAGATCCCCGCGCTCACCGAGAAGGGGATCTCGTTCGTGGTCGTCTCCGGCGACATGATCGAGGGCACGGTCACCGCGACCCTGCTGAACCGCGCCCAGCCCGGGGCGCTGGAGGCGCGCCGCGAGGCCGCCGGCAAGCTGTACTCGGTCGCGGAGTTCGCCGCGGAGGTCGCGAAGATGGCCACGGCCGACGTCCCCACCGGCCACGTGGAGCTCGTCGGCGGGGCCGACGACTTCCTCGCCCAGGCGGAGGAGCCCTCGGGCGAGTGACAGGCCCGCGGCGCTGAGCTCAGCGCCGGATCGATCGGCCCTCAGCGCTCCTCGCGCTGGGGACCGATCGCGTCGAGCCGCGCATCGAGATGCGCCCGCAGCTCCGCGAGGGCGTCGGCGAACTCGGCGCGCGAGAGGTTCTGCGCGGCCTCATCGAGCTCCATCACGATCGATCCGCCGGGGAGGATCGCGGCGCGCCGCACCTCGGAGACGTCGTCGGCCCCCTGCTGCTGGATGACGCCTGCGAGCTCCTCGGAGGTGATCGAGAGCCGCGCGAGGGCGCGCGCGTCGACGCGGCCGTCGGTGATCACCGCGGTGGGCGTGCCCGAGAGGAGCCGCTCGAGAGCAGGGACGCGAGAGGCGGTGAGATCCAGCAGCCAGTTCACGACCACCAGCACGAGCGCGCCGATGATCCCTCCCACCAGCGTGTTGTCATCCCCGATGATCGCGTTCTGCACCACGTTGCTCAGCAGCAGGACCACCACGAGGTCGAGGCTGTTCATCTGGGCCATGAGCTTCTTGCCGAAGATGCGGATCAGCACCAGCAGCGCGGCGTAGACGCCGATGGTGCGGGCGATCTTCTCCCAGACCGACATGTCCATCGAGAAGAGGTCGGTGAGCATCTGATGCATGCGGGGCTCCGGGGCGTCGGGGGAGGGGGACGCAGGCCATTGTGCCCCGGCGCGAGTAGCCTGGAGATCCCCGATCCGGAACGGTGCCCCATGCCCTCTGCCCCCGCCCGCGGCGCTGCGCTCGCGCTGCTGCTCGCCCTCCTCGCCTCCGGCTGCGGCCTGCCCCGCGATGCCGACGGCGCCCTCGAGCGCGCGAGCGGCGGGACTCTAGTCGTCGGCATCGCCGAGAACCCCCCGAGCACCGAGATCCACGATGACGGCTCGGTCTCAGGGGAGGAGGTCGATCTGGTCCAGGAGTATGCCCGCAGCATCGACGCGCAGGTCGAGTGGGTGCCCGGCGGCGAGGGCGAGCTCGCGCGGCAGATGCGCGCGGGCGACCTGGACCTCCTGATCGGCGGTCTCGCCGCGGACTCGTCCCTCGAGGGCGATATCGCCCTGACGAGGCCCTATGCGGTCGCGCCCGGTCCGGACGGCGAGGAGATCGAGCACGTCCTCGGCGTGCGCTCCGGCGAGAACGCCCTGCTCGTCTCCGTGGAGACGCATCTCGCGAGCAGGAGCGGGGAGCTGTGAGAGAAGCGAGCACCGGAGCAGAGCGGGAGCTCCCCTCCTCCGGGTCCTCCGGGTCCTCCGGGGCGCGCACGCGCGGCGCGGCGGACGGCTCCGGCCAGGACGCACTGCCTGCCGCGCAGCAGGAGCTTCTGCGGCGCGCCATCCGCCTGGAGCGGTGGACCTTGGCCGCGGTCGCGCTGGGCGTGCTGCTCGTCGGCGCACTCGCGGGCCAGTCGCAGTCGATGAAGGCCGCCTGGATGGAGGACTCCCTCTCGCTGCTGCCGCCGCTCGCGTTCCTCATCGCGGCCCGGCGCATCCGCCGCCGGCCCACTCCCGAGCATCCGTACGGCCACCACCGCTCCATCGGCATGGCCCACATGGTCGCCTCCGTCGCACTGCTCGGCATGGGAGCCTTCCTCGTCATCGACTCCGCCACCACCCTCCTCTCGCGCGAGCGCGCTCCCGTCGGGATCACCGTCATCGCCGGTCACGCCATGTGGACGGGATGGCTGATGATCCTCGTGATGGCGCTGACGACCATCGGGCCGGTGATCCTCGGGCGGAAGAAGGCGAAGCTCGCGGAGCCGCTGCACGACAAGGTGCTCTATGCCGACGCCGACATGAACAAGGCCGACTGGCAGTCGGCGCTCGCGACGATCGTCGGGGTGCTCGGCATCGGGATCGGCTGGTGGTGGGCCGACGCGGTCTGCGCCCTGCTCATCTCCGCCTCGATCATCCACGACGGCGTGAAGAACCTGCGGGGAGCGGTGCGCGGGCTCGCCGACGCCCGCGCGCGCACCTACGACGACTCCGCTTCCCACCCGCTGACCCGCGAGGTGGTCAGCGTCGCAGAGCGGGAGGCGTGGGTGCGCGAGGCGGCCGCACGGGTGCGCGACGAGGGGCACGTCTTCCACGTCGAGCTGTTCGTCGTGCCCGCCGAAGGGACGCCCGCGGAGCTGGCCCGGCTCTGCGAGGACCTCCGCGAGCGCATCCGCGACATCGACTGGAAGCTGCACGACATCGTCGTCGCGCCCGTGACGGAGATCCCCGCCGCGCAGGTCGGCGGGACTGCGTGAGCGAGCGCAGCGGCTCTGTGCGGGATGAGGTCTTCTCTGCAGGCGAGCGCAGCGGCTCTGCACGCGAAGGGAAGAGCCGCGGCTCGGGAGCGCGGACCCTCCTGCTGGTCGTCGTGATCGCAGTGATGGCGTGGCTCGCGCTGACCGTGCGCCTGCCGGATCTGCCCGAGCTGCGGGAGCGGATCGAGGGCTTCGGCTGGGCGGCGGGGCCGGTGTTCATCGCCCTGTACGCCGCAGTCGCCCTGACGCCGATCCCCGTCTCCGTGATGGCGCTGGTGGGCGGTGTGCTGTTCGGCGTCCTCGAGGGCAGCCTCCTCTCGATCGTCGGAGTGATGATCGGCTGCTGGGGCGCGTACTGGATCGCGCGCGCGGCCGGCCGGGAGCCCATCATGCGCCTGCTGGGCGGTCGCGGGCGCCGTGTCGAGGAGCGGCTCGAGGACGGCGGTCCCGCAGCCGTCTTCACCGCCCGTGTCGTCCCCGGGCTGCCGTACTGGCCGGTGAACTACGGGGCGGGAGCCTTCGGGGTGCCTCAGCGCGAGTATCTGCTCGCCTCGCTCGCCGCATGCATCCCGGGCCAGGTGTCGCTGGTCGCGATCGGGCATCTCCTCGCCGACCCTGGGTGGGGGATCGCGATCGTCGTGGGCCTCTCGTGGGCCTGCGTGATCGCCATGACGATCTGGGGGTACCGCCGCCTGCGGCGGACGCGCGACTCCTGAGACCCCGTTCCTGCAGCGCGAGCAGAGGGCGCGCCCCCGGTCCCCGCGGCGCTCTCAGAGCGCCGCGAGGTGCTCGTGCACGAGCGAGACGACGGCGGCGCCCTCCCCGGTCGCGGAGGCGACGCGCTTCATCGACCCGGAGCGGACGTCCCCTGCGCAGTACACGCCGGGGACCGCCGTCTCCAGATCCGCCGGCGGCACCTCCCCGCTCCAGTGCTCCGGCGGAACATCCCGCCCCGTGAGCACGAAGCCGCGATCGTCGCGGCACACGGCGTCCGGAAGCCAGTCGCAGTGCGGCTCCGCGCCCAGCAGCAGGTACAGCCCGCCGACGCGTCGGCGCTCGCGCTCGCCGGTGGCGATGTCCTCGAGATCCACCCATTCGAGCTCGCCCTCGCTCGCGCCGCCGTCGACCACTCGCGTGCAGCCGCGCACGGTGATCCGGGGGTTCGCCTCGAGCTCGGTGATGAGGTAGGCCGACATGCTCGTGCGCAGATCCTCCCGTCGCACCACGAGGGTCACGGAGCTCGCGAAGCGGGCGAGGTGGATCGCCGCCTGCCCGGCGCTGTTCCCTCCGCCGACGACGATCACGTCCCGCCCCTCGACCTCGGGGGCCGAGCTCATCGCGGCGCCGTAGTGCACCCCGTGGCCGACGAGCTCCTCGAGCGCATCGACGCCGAGGCGCCGATAGGCGACGCCCGTGGCGATGACGACGGTGCGGGCCAGGAGGGTGCCGGCCTCGGTGCGCACCTGATGCGGCGCGCCGTCCGCCCCCGGGACGAGCTCCTCGACCGGCCAGCCGGTGAAGAAGCGAGTGCCGAAGCGCACCGCCTGCGTGCGGGCGCGCGTGGTCAGGCGCATTCCCGAGATCCCTCGGGGGAAGCCGAGGTAGTTGCGGATCATGGAGCTCGTCCCCGCCTGCCCGCCGATCACCTCGGCCTCCAGCGCGAGGGTGCTGAGGCCTTCGCTCGCCGCGTACACGCACGCGGCGAGACCCGCAGGGCCTGCGCCCACCACGATCACGTCGAGCACCTCGGTGACGTCGGCGAGAGCCTGGAGGTCGGGCCGCCCGTAGACGGCCCGGGCGAGCGTGCGGGCATCGGGGCAGTGCTGCGCGGGGAGATCCGCGAGACGCACGAGGGGGAAGAGACCGGTCTCGCCCTCGTAGGACGCGATCACCTCCTGGCCGATCGGGGAGTCGGGGGTGTAGAAGCGGTGCGGGGAGCCGGTGCGGAAGAGGAAGTCCCGCAGGCGCCGCACGGCCGCGTCCTCCGTCGGCGCGACGATGCGCACCGTCTCCACGAGCGGGGCGGCGACGGTCGAGCCCCAGTCGTTGAGGAGCTCCACGACAGCGGAGTGGAACTCCTCGTCGCGGATCCCGCGCGGCATCATCAGGTGCGCGTCGAACGCGCCCTTGGCGACCTTGTGCCGGAACGTCTCGAGGTGCTCCATGAACAGGCCCCAGGGCGTCACGGCCAGCCGGTTCGCCGTCGGCACGAGACGGCGGAACATCGGCAGCGCGGAGCCGAGCTCCTCGAATCCGATGCTCGTGTCCAGCACGAACAGGGCGATGGGCGCGCCGGCGGCCTCGAGCGCCTCCAGGCAGTCCACCACGGACTGCGGGCTCGTCTCGATATGGAGTGCGTACTCGGCCGCGTAGCGGGAGAACTGCGCGCGCAGGACGTCGGCGTTCTCGGCGGTGAGGCAGAGGATCGCGGGGGCGCCGGGATCGACGAGGTGCTCGCTGCGCTCGGCGAGCGCGGCGACGGGCGGGAGCTGCGGTGCGGTCATGGGGTCCTCGGCTCTCAGGCTCTCAAGCGGTCAGGCTGTGCACGTAGCACCAGCGCCAGCTCTCGCCCTGTTCGGCGGACTGCATGACGGGGTGCCCGGTGCGATGGAAGTGGTCGGTGGCGTGCTGGCCGGGGGAGGAGTCGCAGCAGCCGATCTCTCCGCACTCCAGGCACTGGCGCAGGGCGACCGGGTGCGTTCCCTCGGCCTCGCAGCGGCGGCACACGGGATCCTCCGCGACCGCGACCGAGGGGCACTGCGCGAGCTCCTCGCAGTAGCCGCCCTCGCCGGTGCCGGTGGCGACGATCGCCTCGCGCGCCTCGCTGCCGGAGTCGAGCATCGACTCCTCCAGATCGAGCATGCCGAGCACCTCCCGCACCACCTGCGAGGGGACCTTGCCCTGGCTGCGGATCTCGAGCACGCGCGCCCGCTCTGCGGTGAGCATCCGCGAGCGGATGCGGGTGTACGCCTCGCTCGGCGTCTCCTGACCGGCTGTGGTCGAGAGCCGCTCCCAGGCCGCGAACGTGCGGTGGTCCACGCGCTCGCGGATCCTGGCGCAGACCTCGTGGGGGTCGCTGCCGCCGGCGAGCTCTCCCGCCTCGATGCTCTCGAGCTCGGTGAATCCGGCCTCGCTCGCCTGCTGCAGGAGCGTCGCGCGGGCGAGGGCGTCGACGGCCGGGTCGTTCGGCTGCACGTGCAGGACGCGCGTGAGCCACGGCAGGGTCAGACCCTGGAGATACAGGGTGCCGAGCACGACCGCGAGGGAGGCCAGGACGAGCACGTCGTGGTGGGGGACGGTCGCGGGGATCACGAACACGGCCGCGATCGTGACGACGCCGCGCATCCCGGCCCACGAGGTGACCAGGGCATGCGACCACGGCGGGCGCTGCGCGGCGGGGGTGCGGAGGTTCTGCAGCCAGGTGGTCAGGCACACCCACACGATGCGCGTGGCGATCACGACCGCCAGCACCGCCGCGCAGACGCCCAGCACGTAGCCCCAGCTCAGCGTGCCGTCCACGCCCATCACGATCCGCGAGACCTGCAGGCCGATGAGGAGGAACACGGCGTGCTCGAGCAGGAAGGCGACGGAGGCCCAGGTGATGCGCTCGGTGATGCGCGATCCGGAGGTCTGCACGATCGGCGCCTTGTGGCCGATGATGAGGCCCGCGACGACCACGGCGATGACGCCGGAGGCCTCGATCTCCTCCGCCAGCAGGTAGGCGGCGAAGGGGATCACGAAGGAGATGCCGGTGTCGATCAGGGGATCGTGCACGCGGCGGCGCACCTGCATCACGAGCGCGGCGACGACGAGCCCCACGAGGATCCCGCCGCCGGCGGCGATGAGGAAGTCCAGCCCGATCTCGCCGATCGCGATCGACCCGGCGGTCGCGGCGATCGCGGCGCGCAGCGCGACCAGGGCGGTCGCATTGTTCAGCAGCGACTCGCCCTCCAGCACCGTCACGATCTGGCGGGGAAGACCGATGCGCCGCGCGACGGCGCTCGCCGAGACCGCATCCGGGGGCGCGACGACTGCGCCGAGGGCGAGGGCGACGGGCCAGGGGACGTCGGGCATGAGCAGGTGCACCGTCGCGCCGACGGTCACCGTGGTCACCACCACCAGCGCGATCGAGAGCAGCGCCACGTTCGTGAGGTTCGCGCGGATGTCGATGATCGAGTTCTGCAGGGCCGTCGCGTAGAGCAGCGGGGGCAGCAGGCCGAACAGCACGAAATCGGGGGAGAGACCGATCTCCGGGACGAACGGGAGGAAGGAGCCGATGACGCCGAGGGCGATCAGCACCATCGGGGCCGGCAGGCGCAGGCGATCGCTGAGCGCGGTTCCGGCGAGGACGGTGAGCGTCAGGCAGACGACGAGGAGGATTTCGTGCACGGCATATTGTGCACTGCCGGGTCCCGGGGAGGTGTCGGCGCCCTGCAGTCATGGGACGGGGCCCTACTGTGGAGGGATGATGCGCGACCGGCCCCGTCGGCCCTCCCGGTGAACCCCTTCCAGAAGTCCCTGATGCGCCTGTTCGCAGCGCCCCGCATCAACATGCTCGAGGATTACGAGAAGGTGCGCAGGCTGCAGCGCGGCCTCGCCGCCCCGCGGTCCCTGGCGAAGTTCCGCGCGCTCGATGTCACCTCCTTCCCGGCCGACGGGAAGCCGCCGGTGCCGCTGCGGGTCTTCACCCCCCGCGAGCAGCGCCGCGATGACGTGCTCGTGTTCTTCCACGGCGGCGGCTGGGTGACCGGCGACATCGAGAGCTACACCCCGGCCTGCCAGACCATGGCCGATCTCACCGGCGCCGTCGTCGTCTCCGTGGACTACCGGCTCGCCCCGGAGCACCCCTTCCCCGCAGGCCTCGAGGACTGCTACCGGATCGCGCGGCTGTTCCTCGAGGATCCCGGGGCCGTCGGCATCGACGATCCCGCGCGCGTGGTGCTGGTGGGCGACTCCGCCGGAGGCAACCTCGCCGCGGCGGTCTCCCTGCTGCTGCGCGAGAGCAGCCGGCCCATCCCGCAGCGCCAGATCATGCTGTATCCGGTGACGCACTTCGATCACGATCCGGCGACCTCGCCCTTCGAGTCCGTGCGACGCCACGGGGAGGACTACCGCCTCACGAACACCGAGATCCAGGACTACTTCGAGCTGTACGTCCCCGATCCCGAGCACCGACGCCACCGCATGGTCGCCCCGCTGATGGCGGAGGATCTGCGCAGCCAGCCGCGCACTCTCATCATCACCGCGGAGCTTGACCTCCTGGTCGACGAGGGCGAGGCCTACGGGCGCGCGCTCGCCGACGCCGGCAACGACGTGCGCATCGAGCGCATCGAGGGGGCCCTGCACGGCTTCATCACCCTGCCACGATTCGCCAGGCCCCTGCGCACGGCCTACGGGATCATCGACGAGTTCCTCGACGGGGAGCAGGGAGCGCTCGCAGGCGGCGCAGCATGAGCCGCCCGGCATGGGTGCGGCTGGACAACGCCTCGAACATCTTCCTCGCGGCGCGCTCCGACTCCGACCCCAAGGTGTTCCGTCTGAGCGCGGAGATGGATGCGCCGGTCGGTCCCGACGTGCTGCAGGAGGCGCTGGATGCGACCTTCGACCGCTTCCCGCTCTACCACGCCGTGCTGCGCCAGGGACTGTTCTGGCACTACCTCCAGGACTCCGACCTGCGGCCGCAGGTGCAGCCCGACGTGCTGCCCTCCTGCTCCGCGCTCTACTTCCCGGGCGAGGCAGCGCTCATGTTCCGCGTGGTGCACCGCGAGAACCGGATCGCGCTGGAGGTCTTCCATGCGCTGTCCGACGGGACGGGCGCGCTGTGGTTCCTGACGGAGCTCCTCGTGGACTACTGCCGGCGGCGCGAGGCCGAACCCGGCCCGGCCATGGTCCCGGAGGCGGCCGCCGCCTCGGGCCCGACGGTCGCCCCTGCTCCTTCCTCCGCCCCGGGCCACGGTCTGTCGGCCGACAGCTTCGGCAGCTACTTCCGGCGCCGACGGGTGCCGAAGCCGCCGTCGCGCGATTCCGCGATGGCGCGCGCTTTCGGGGAGGCGGCCGCCTCGAGCCTGCAGGCCGCGGACACGGCGGCCATGCCCGCCGCCCCCGACGCGCCGGAGGCGGCTGAGCCGCGGCGGTCGGGCGTGCTGCGCGCTCGCGGCACCCGCACTCCCGATGCGCGCACCCATGCGATCGAGCTGAGCATGCCCGCGAAGCAGGTGATCGCGCTGGCGAAGTCCGAGGGGGCCTCGCTCTCGATGTACCTGGTGGCGCTGTTCTTCGAGTCCGTGCGCGCGACCGCGACCGGGCGAGGGGCCCGTGCCGGGAGCGGCGATGGGCCCGGCGCGCACCGCACGCTGGCCGTCTCGGTGCCGGTGAACCTGCGCCAGTTCTTCCCCTCGGACTCCGCCCGCAACTTCTTCGCGACCGTGCGCCTCGCGCACACCTATGGCGAGGGCGATGATTCGCTCGCTGCGGTGGCCGCGGATCTCGAGGAGCAGTTCCGGCCCCGGATCGCGCCGGAGGCGCTCGGGGAGCGGCTGCGGCGACTGATCCGCCTGGAGCAGATGCCGCTGCTGCGGATCCTGCCCTGGCCCGTGAAGGATGCGGCGCTGTCGGCCGCGAACCATCTGACCAACCGGGGGCTCACCATCGCGATCTCGAACATGGGCAGGGTCGTGCTCCCAGAGCCCGCCGAGGCGCATGTGCGCCGGATGTACCTGCAGGTCTCGGCGGCTCGCCCGCAGTTCTGCAGCATGTCCCACGGCGAGACCCTCACGATCTCGTTCACCTCCCCGTTCGTCGAGGCCGATCATGTGCGCGCCTTCGCTCGCCACCTCACCGCGCACGGCGTGAAGGTGCAGGTCGCCGCGAACCGTGTGCGCGAGGATGAGCTCGCGCAGGTGCACGCATGAGCGGGGCCGCTGCCCACGGTTCCCCCGTCAGGTCAGCGAACGGGGCTGGGGGCGATGCGTCGGCCCTGCGCTGCGAGGCCTGCCGCGTTGCGCTCGAGGGCGAGTGGTCGGTCTGCCCGCTGTGCGCGGGGCCGGTTGCGGGCCGTGGAGTCTCACCGAGCCCGTTCAGCGATCCGCCGCTGGCGTATTCGCGTCGCCGCGTGCTGCAGGTGCTGTTCCTCGTCTCCCTGGCGCTGATCGGCGGGTCGTTCGCCGCGCAGCTCTTCTTCCGCCCGCAGATCGACGGCATCGGCCCTCTGCGCTCGGTGTGGCTGGGGATCGCGGCGATGTGGCTAGTGGTGCTGATGGCCGTGCGCCGTCGCCGCACGATCGCCCGCGGCATCTTCTACCTGATGGTCATCACGAGCGCCGTGTGCGTGTACTGGGACTACCTGACGGGCTGGCACGGCTGGGCTCTCGCCTACGCGGTGCCGATCGTGTTCTCCTGCGCGATCCTCGGCGTGGTGCTGCTGGCGCTGCTCTTCCGCGCCGACAGGGGAGCGCACGTCGTGTTCAGCTGGATCACCGTGCTGCTGGGCCTGCTGCCGGTGGCCTTCTTCGCCTTCGGCTGGACCGTGCAGGCGATCCCCTCGGTGATCTGCGGGGCGATCGCCGTGATCGCGGTGGTGCTGCTGCAGGTGCTGCGCGGCCAGGAGCTCCACCACGAGCTCGAGCGCACGATCCACGTGTGAGGGGCCGCAGGTGCTGCCAGGTGCGCCTCGCATACTGGAGGCATGAGCACTGATCCTCGCACTCCTGCCGACGAGCCCCTGATCATCGACATGTGGATGGACATCGTCTGCCCGTTCTGCCTGCTGGGCGATGCGCAGCTGCAGGCGGCGCTCGAGGCCGAAGGGATGGCCGAGGACGTGCAGATCCGCGTGCACGCCTACGAGCTCGACCCCGACGCGCCGTCGGCGCCCGAGACCAACCTCGAGCACCTCGCGCAGAAGTACGGGACGAGCCCGGAGCAGGCGCTCGCCAACGAGACGCGCCTGCAGGGCGCGGCTGCCGAGCTGGGTCTCGACTACGAGACCGAGCGCCCCGTCGCGAACACGCTCTCGGTCCACCGCGCGGTGCGGGCCGCTTCCCGTCAGGGCCAGGGCGCCGCGCTGTTCCGCGCTCTCCAGCGCGGCTACTTCGCAGGCCGGCTCGATCCCTTCGACACCGAGACGCAGGTGCGCGAGGCCGCCCGGATCGGCCTGGATGCCGACGTGCTGCGCGCAGCCATCGCCGACGCGAGCACCGAGGAGGCCGTGCGCGCCGACGAGGCCGCCGCCCAGCAGCTCGGCGCGAGCGGCGTGCCGTTCACGGTGATCGCCGGGGCGCTCGCCGTGCCCGGAGCCGTCGGGGTGGAGGACTTCCGCCGCGCGCTCGTGCAGGCCCGCGAGATCGGCGCCGCGGGGGAATGAGCGTGGAGGAGCGGGGGCCGGAGGACGCGGCCCGGCCGCGCGCCGGGGCGGATGCGCCGCTGGGGGAGCAGGCCGCACCGCAGGCGGAGTCGACCGCGCCGCTGGCAGTGTCGACCGCGCCGCTGGCAGTGTCGGCCGCGCCGCTGGCGGGCAGGCGGATCGGCGTCACGGCGCATCGCCGCGCGCTGGAGCAGATCGGGGCGCTGGAGCGCCAGGGCGCGAGCGTGCTGCACGCACCGACGATGCGCATCGTGCCCGTCGGCGAGGACTCCCGCCTGGTGCCCGACACCGAGGCGATGCTGGCCGCCGAGCCCGTCGCTCTGCTCGTCACCACCGGGCAGGGCTTCACCACCTGGCTCGATGCCCTGCCCCCGGACCTCCGCGAGCGCACCGAGCAGTGGATCGCCTCGGTGCGCGTCTTCTGCCGCGGGGCGAAGGCGCGCGGGGCCGTGCGCGGGCGCGGCTTCTCCGATCCGCAGGTCGCGCCGGGGGAGACGACCCAGTCCCTCGTGGACATCGTGCTCGCCGCTGGGCTGCGGGATGCGCCCCTCGCGCTGCAGCGGCACGGCTACGTCGACGCATCCCAGATCGGCAGGCTCGAAGAGGTCGGCTGCGCGGTGCGCGTCGTCGCCCCGTACCGCTGGGAGAGCGCGGGCGAGCCCGCACTGGTGGACGCGCTGATCACCGAGGCGATCGCCGGGCGTCTCGATGCGATCACCTTCACTGCGGGGCCCGCCGTGATCGCCCTGCTCGAGTCGGCCGAGAGCACTGGCCGACGGGGCGAGCTGATCGCCGCCCTGCAGGACGGCCGCTGCCGCGCGGTCGCCGTCGGCCATGTCACCGCGCAGCCTCTGGAGGATGCCGGGATCCCCGTCACCTGGCCTGATCGCGAGCGGCTCGGCGCGCTGGTGAAGCACCTGGTTGATCTGCTGGGCTGACCTGGAGCGACGTCCGTGTCAGCTCGCTCACAGGAGGGGCCTGCGGGTTTGCGACGAGAGGCGGGAGGTCGTAGTGTTTTCTCTCGTTGGCGCCATTAGCTCAGTTGGTTAGAGCAGCTGACTCTTAATCAGCGGGTCCGGGGTTCGAGTCCCTGATGGCGCACCCGATGTGAAGCCCCTCGGTCAGATGACCGGGGGGCTTCGTCGTGCTCGAGGAGTCCGAGCCCCTCAAAGAGGGCGTCCAGGCCGACGCCGAAGTAGTCCGCCATCGCCGCAACCTCGGACGCCTTCCATGCGGAAGAGCCCCGAAGCTTCGCGAACATCGGGTTGCGGCTGATCCCGATCGCAAGGGCGAGCTCCTCGGTGCGGATGCCGCGAGCTGCCATGAGGGCCTTCGCTGACGCGGAGATGCGATCGTCGGTTGTGAGGGGCGCGTATGCAGAAGCAGTGATCATGCTGCAATCGTAGGGCTGAGCGCGCCCTTCGTCCACGCGAGTTATGCACATAGTTGTCAGAGTACTGCAATCGGTAGTAGCGTGTGCCGCATGAGTACACAAGCGATGCTGGCGGACTCCCTCCTCCGCCTTGATGGTCACGGTGGGCTGTGGGAGTGGGCTATGAGTGAGCGAAAGAGCGTCAGCCCCCGCTCGTGGGACGAGGTGGCGGAGCGGCTCGCCGTCGTGACAGGCGGGAAGGTGCGAGTCCGGGGACAGATGCTCCGTCGGTGGGTCCAGGCTGCCGAAGCTGAGCAAGAGGAGGTGGCCTGATGAGCGCCCTTCAATCTCCTGAACCGCATGCAGTCCCAGGTGTGCCCGAGCACCTCGGCGCAGAGCATGCACGCCAGTTGATCGACCAGATCAACGACCAATTCGGCCGTGCAGTGGAGAAGGCCGCAGAACTTCAACGGGAGCAGGAGGCCCTGGACTCCCTGGTCACGCTGGCCTACAACGGGCGCGCGTGGATCGCGCTGGGCTACGCATCCTGGGACGAGATGTGCAAGGTCGAGTTCAGTGCAGCTCGCGTGATCGCAGACATTGGGGAGAGGCGTGCGCACGTCGAGTCGCTGATAGCGGAAGGGCTGTCCGCAAGAGCGATCGGGGCGGTGCTGAGCATCGATCAACGAACGGTCCGGCGCGACCTCGCAGCAGGTGCGGCGCATGCCGCACCTGCTAAGCCCGCGGTCCCCGTACTTGGACTGGATGGGAAGAGCTACCAGCGCCCGACCCCCGCGGATCAGGTCGATCGATTGCTGAAGGTCGCGCAGCTTCGGGCGGATGGGCATACGCTGTGGCTTCGTTCGCTTGGTGGCGGGGTTTTTGCAGCGCTCCGTGGCGGTCTTGTTGCCGCGACCACGCAGGACTGGCTGCAGGTAGGTGTCGCGGTCTGAACCGAGAGGGGTGCGCCCGGTCGGCGCCGTTTGGATCGCTGCCGCTACGTCAGAGTCCGAAGGCTCCGCCGCTGACGAGAATCACGATGCCGAGGCCGATGAGAACGATGGGGAAGAGGATGTGCTCCCAGCGTTCGAGCGCTTCGGCGATCGGGGGGCGGGTGGCGACGAACTTTGCCAGGGCCACCAGGACCGCGACGAGCGCGAGGAAGACGATGCAGTAGGCGACTACTGCGAGAGGTTCCACGCTGAGGAAGACAGGGGTGTAGACGCCGATGTTGTCGCCGCCGTTGGCAAGGGTGACGCCTGCGACTGTCCACACGCCGACCTTCTTGCCGGCAACCTTGGCCTCGTCGTCATCGTCGTCATCGTCTCCGCGCCAGGCCTGCCATGCGGCCCAGAGGCCGAGGCCCAGAGGGATGAGACCGAAGTACGGGATGGCTGCCGAGGGCAGGAATGCTCCGGCACCGATGGTCGCCAGGACCGCGGCACCGAGGATGCCGGCGAATCCGAGGTACTGGCCGGCCAGAATGCGGGCGGTAGTGCCGCGCTGGCTTGCCCCTCGCGCGCAGAAGAGGGAGAGCACGATGATGTCGTCGATGTTGGTCGCTGCGAACAGGCCCATCGCCTGCAAGACCGAGGTGAGGATCATGCGCCCTCCCCAGCTGCGTCGCATCCGGGAAGCGAGCAGGCGGGATCGATGCACGGGGCGTCTTCGTCCACTGCCAGGGTGGCATCGACCAGTGCCGTCAGCGCCTGCGCCAGGTGCGAATCGGCGATCTCATATCGTGTCCGACGACCCTCGGGCTCGGAGACGACGATCCCGCAATCGCGCAGGCATGCCAGGTGGTTGGACACGTTCGGGCGTGTCAGGTCCAGATCTCGGGCCAGTTCCGCCGGGTAAGCGGGATGGTCGAGCAGGGTCAAGATGATCCGGGATCGAGTGGGGTCGGCCAGTGCACGACCCAGGCGGTTCATCACGTCGAGACGCGAAGCAATAGTCAGCATGGACTGAACTATACAGCGCGCACTGAACACTCGGTCACAGGCGTCAGCCCAGATCGCATGCCCGTAAGGGGATCCTTCACCGTACGTCGTGCGAGCTTCCTCCTCAACGACTTTTTATGAGGGATCGTCATGTACGCAAGACCCGTACGGTGACATGGGCGGTGAGGGGAGGGCAACTGCAACAATGGGGACATGCATGTCGGCTACGCGCGCGTCTCGACTCTCGAGCAAGACCTCTCCGCCCAACGGGAAGCACTCGAGCGCCTCGGAGTCGAGAACAAGAACGTCTACTTCGACCACGGTCTAACGGGAACGACCCGCGCCCGGCCCGGGCTGCGCGAGGCACTGGCCGCGACCCGGGATGGGGACACCCTGGTGGTGACCAAGCTCGACCGGCTGGCCCGCTCGCTCCCGGACGCGAGGGACATCGCCGACGAGCTCACCATCAAGGGAGTGGCGCTCAGTCTCGGAGGCAGTGGCTATGTCAACCTGATCTGGCCCCGCGATGACGGCCAGATTGGGGACCACCCGGACGCTGGCGCCACGTCCTGAGTGCGGCATAGGAACGTGTTGGTCCTATTGGAGGGGCTTGGTCCATTCGATGGTGTAGCGGAACGCCAGTCGGCGTCGTAGGACGGCGCCGGGCATCAGGCGGTCCAGGGCTTCGCGGATCTGGTCCACTGACTGCCGGGGTTCCTTGGTGGGGATGGGAGCCTCTGTCGCGGCGCTGTCGGCCGGCCATGGATGGCGGATGTAGCCGATGACTGGATTGGTGAGAGCGCAGGCGAGGTCCCACGCGATGTCGGTTGGCCCGTCCAGTCGGGCAAGTCCGACACACAGGAAGCGTCCTCCAGGCGCGAGCGAGTGGCTGACCTGTCGCAGCGCCGTATCCAGGTCTAGGTGGTGAAGGACCGCGATCATGGTGATCTGGTCTGCGTCCTGTGGCAGGTCGTCGAGGGGGACGTTCTCGACATGCACGTTGGCCAGTCCTGCGCAGCGTTGGCCCGTGGCCCTTCGCATGTCGGGGTCGGTGTCGAGGGCGTGGACGGTGGAGAAGTGGTTGGCCAGGATCGCGGCCAGCTCGCCTCGGCCGCAGCCGATGTCAATCGCTAGGCCCCTTCGGGCGGGAGCTCGGGTCAGGATCCATGAGTGGAAGGCATCGTTGTGGCTCCAGGGGTGACGCTGGTTGGCCGTGTTGAGGCCTTGGACTGCTGTGCGGATCAGGCCGTTTTGCGCGCGTCTTGGATCCATGAACCCGAGCATGTCACGCGGCCGCTCCGAGAGGCGGTCGGCGGCAGGATCGGATGAGTTGAACGCGATGCTGCTGACTCTCTGGGCCTCCCATACGTTGTCATCCTCGGGGTTGGCCCCACTGGGCCGTGAGGTGCCAGAGCTGCTTGAGGTGCTGCGGGGCGAAGCGTCCGGTGCTCACCGCCAGGCCGATGATCCGCGCGTCCAGCAGCCCGTCCTGCGCGATGGCGTGGCCCACGGTGACCGGAGCCGGGCCGCGGTAGTCGGCGTGCGTGTCCAAGGTGGAAAGGTCGAGGACACGGCCCTCGTTCCATTCCACGGGGAGCCCGAGCCGGTGAGCAGCAGCCTCGATGTCGGTGTGCCGGAAGCAGGGATCCATCACGATCGCTTCGACATCGTCACGCAAGGAGATGCGGCCGTGGGCGTGGGCCTCGACGTAGCCGTCCAAGGGGTCGAAGTTCTCGCCGTCCGGGTTGCGCTCGAGCGCTTGGTCTTGTACCGCGGCCAGGGGCAGGAGGTCGAAGTGCTGGGCGGTGGCGAAGTGCGTGGGTCGGTAGGCGGAGTCGGGGAAGCAGTAGGTTGCCCGGTCGAGCATGTGCTGTCGTAGCCGTAGGTGGCTGGAGCCGAAGCGCGGGGCGCCTCCGAGGGCGCGGTGGCGGTGGTTGAGAGCACCGTACTTGGGGCGTTCGGCTGCAGGCGCGTCGTCGTAGGCGCCGCCAAACAGCGATTGCTCCCACAGCCATCGGTCGCCGCCGGGATGCGCGGTGAGTCCGCCGTTGCTGGTGCCGGTCTCGAACTGGGACCGGTACTCGCCCTGGGCGGCCAGGGCGTCCAAGATCCCGACGCCGTCGGTGGACCGGTCGGGGTGGAAGTTGAGCGTGATCCGCAGGTCGCGTGGCAGCGGAGAACCCTGGCACAGGGCGTCCACGTAGGACACGGCCTCCTGCGCCCACGGGCTCGCAATGGTCATGGCGTCACCCTAACGAAGCGCGGTTGCTCCGTACTCGGCGGAGTCGGATGCTCACGCACCTGTTCAGCTGGCCTGATTGCGGGCTCGGGTGTGGGCGAGGCGGTAGGACTGGGTGCCGGTCTCGATGATGGTGGCGTTGTAGGTGAGTCGGTCGACGATCGCTGCGCACAGTCGTGGGTCGGTGAAGGTGTCGGTCCAGGCGGAGAAGGACTGGTTCGAGGCGATCGCGATGGCGTTCTTCTCCTCCCGTTCGGTGAGAACCTGGAACAGCAGCTCGGCGCCGCGCCGGTCGAGTTCCATGTAGCCGAGTTCGTCGATCACGAGCAGGTCCACTCGTCCGTAGCGGTTGATGGTCTTGGTGAGTTGTTTCTCGTCGGCGGCTTCGACGAGCTCGTTCACGAGCCGGGTGGCCAGCGTGTAGCGGACGCGGTAGCCCTGTTCGGCGGCGGCGGTGCCGAGCGCGATGAGCAGGTGGGATTTGCCGGTACCAGAGTCCCCGAGCAGGCACAGTGAAGCGCCCTGGGTTTCGTTCCGAGGTCAGGACGCGACGGGCGCTGAATCCTGATCGTGAGTGTAGGCGGCCTCGACCTCTGCGGGAGTGCGGTAGCCGAGGGTCTCGTGGAGGCGGGCGGTGTTCCACCAGTGCGCCCACCCCATGGTGGCCAGTTCGACCGCCTCGACGGACTCCCAGATCCGCTTGGAGTGGATGAGCTCGGCCTTGTAGAGCCCGTTCACGGTCTCGGCCAGGGCGTTGTCGTAGGAGTCGCCCACGGTGCCTACCGAAGCCGTCACCCCGGCGGTGATGAGCGCGTCCGAGTACGCCAAGCTGACGTACTGGCTGCCGCGATCCGAGTGGTGCACCAGGCCTTGGCGGCCACGGCTTGCACCGGTGCTCACGAGGGCGTGCTCCAGGGCGAGCAACGGCAGCCCCGCGGTATGAAGGCTGCCCGAGACCGCCCATCCCACGATCCGCCGGGAGTACACGTCGGTGATGAAAGCGACGTAGCAGAACCCCGAGATCGTGCGCACGTAGGTGATGTCTGCGACCCAGAGCTGGTGCGGGCCTTCCGCGGTGAAGCGGCGCTCGACCAGATCTGGGCGGGCATCCAGCTCGCCTGTCGGCCTCGTGGTGATCGGCTTACGTCCGCGCCGCACCCCTTCCACGCCGGCGAGCTTCATCAGTCGGGCGACCTGGTCCCGGCCGATCTCCCACCCGGCGCGGGCCATCGCGTGGTGCATCTTTCGGACGCCGTAGACGCTGTAGTTCTCCGCGTGGATCCGGCGGAGTTCCTCCACGAGGATCTCGTCCCGCAGCGTTCTCGAAGACCTGGGTCGTGGCTTCGCGGCGCGGTAGCCGCGGGAGGTGATGAACCCACATTCCGTCGCACGAAGGGTGCGGCAGATGGCCTCGACCCCGAACTGATCGCGGTGTTCGTCGATGAACGCGATCATCTCGTCGTGGGGCGGTCGAGCTCCGCTGCGAAAAAAGCTGAGGCTTTGCGCAGGATCTCGTTCGCGCGGCGCAGCTCGAGGTTCTCCCGGCGCAGCTTCTTGATCTCCTCGGCTTCAGCGGTGCTGAGCCCTGGGGCTTCACCGTGATCGACGCGATCTTGCTTCCACCAGTTCCGCAGGGTGTGTGGGGAGATCCCGCCGAGGGCTTCGCCGACGGCCGTGCAGGCGACCCAGGCGGAGCACTGCTCGGCGCGGACGCGTTCTTCGATGAGCTTCAGGGCTCTTGCCTTGAACTCGGGGGTGTACTTCTGGGGCATGATCCGATCCTCCTTGAGGAAGTAGGTCGGAACGAAACCCAGGGCGCTTCAGTTCAGACCGTCAACACCCCGGCAAGTCGCACGCGGGGCCAGATCAGGCCGTCACAACGGGGCCAAACCAAGCTGTCACAACCAAGGCAGCGTCTACGACCCCAACGACGCCGTCGGCCGGTTGCTGTTCAACGTGCTCGGCATGGTGGCCGAGTTTGAGGCGGACCTCATCCGCCTGCGCACCCGCGAGGGCATGGCCATCGCCAGATCCAAGGGCAAACTCAAAGGCAAGAAGCCCAAGCTCTCGCCCTCTCAGCGCAAGCACCTGCTGACGTTGCACGCCGCCGGTGAGCACACCCAAGCCGAGCTGGCCGAGCTGTTCAACGTCTCCCGCACCACCATCTACCGCGAGCTGCGCCGCACCACGGCCGACACCTGACCGCGCCTGCACCGCCACTGAGCGATCACAGAAACCCGCCACCAAGCCATCACATCCACAACGCTATCCGCAGCTGGTGCCGATGTCAGACGAGCAGACGCCGGTCTGGGGCAGTTCGAGCTCCACAGCGTCGGCGGCGGCGCGGTCGCCGGCCAGGGCGGCGACGATCGAGCGGACCTGCTCGTACCCAGTTGCCATGAGGAACGTCGGTGCCCGCCCGTAGCTCTTCATTCCGACGATGTAGAAGTTCTCGTCAGGATGCGCGAGGAGCCGTTCCCCGTGGGGCTCGACGGATCCGCACGAGTGGAACTCGGGGTCGATGAGCGGGCCGAGCTGAGCAGGGGCCTCGACGGCGGAGTCGAGGTGGAGGCGCAGTTCAGAGAGCATCGTGTGGTCCGGTCGGAAGCCTGTGGCCGAGGCCACGACATCGACGTCGACCTCGCGATCGCCGTCCGGCGTAACCGCGCGCACGGTCAAGGACGTTCCCATTGTGAAGCCTGTGATGGTGAAGGAGGTGAGGACCTCGACCTTGCCGGCCTCCACGAGGTTGCGCAGCCGGCTTCCGAGGAGTCCGCGGGCGGCGAGCTCATCGCGCGCGCCACCCCCGTAGACCCGTGCGAGATCCGTGGTGCGCACAGCCCACGTCAGCGTGGTGGTGGGCTCTGCCTGGGCGAGCTTCGCCAGGTCGAGGAGAGTGTTGGCGGCGGAGAGTCCGGCACCGACGACCATCACATGGCGACCGGCGAACCTGTCGCGGTCGCGCCCGAGGACGTCGGGCAGTGGCGGGGTGATCCGCCCGGTGGCCCGGGCCTCCTGCTCACCGGGAGCGGGCAGGCCGGCCTGCCCAAGAGGGTTGGGGTGGGACCAGGTGCCCGAGGCGTCGATGACGGCGGATGCGAGGAGGTCCTCGAGAGTGCCGTCTGGATGCTGGATGCGGACGAGGAAGGGTGTCGTGTTGCGGCCCGCGGTGCGGGTCTTGTCCTTGCCGAAGCGAGAGACGGCCATGACCCGTACGCGGTAGCGGATGCACGGTGCGAGCTCGGGGAGCTGAGCCAAGGGCTCGAGGTACTCCTCTCGGAGCGCATGACCGGACGGCAGCCTCTTGCTCGAGGGGGCCTCCCAGTCGTGTCCGTCCAGGAGGCGCCGGGCGGCGGTATCGATGTTGTACCCCCACGTGGAGAACAGACGGGTGTGTCCCCACTCGGAGATTGCGGCCCCGGCGGAGGCGCCCGCTTCGAGGACGAGGAAGGGCAGGTTCCGCTCGTACAGGTGCGCAGCGGCGGCCAGTCCGACGGGACCGGCGCCAATGACGATGACGGGATGCTCGGACGTGGGGGCGATAGGCACTCTGGGATCCTTGCTGTAGAGCCTGCGGAATCAGTCGGTGGAGTCGGCGAGGTCCCTCAGGAGAGCCTGCACGCGGACGTCGATGTCGTCGCGGATCAATCGCATCCGCCCCATGCCCTCGATCCCGCGCTCAGAGGGCTCGTCGGTGTGCCATGTAGTGATGGGGGCGGCCATTCCGAGAACGGGTTCAACGGTCGCCTCGCTGCCGAGGACGATCACGTGGTCGACGCTGCGCAGCAGCTCCGGCGTGACCGGCCGCGGGTGTGACCCGGACATGTCGGCGCCGACCTCGGCGACCGCCGCAGCGGACTCGGCATTGATCGAGCCCCCCGGTCGCGTCCCGGCGGAGTGGACGGCGACGGCACTGCCGGCGCGATGGCGCATCAGGGCGGCCGCCATCTGCGACTTCCCGCCGTTCTTCACGCACACGAACAGGACAGAAGGGCGCATCGCTGTCATCGGAATCGGGTCTCTCTGCCGGGTCATCGGGTGGGGACGGTGGCGTCGCCGGGGAAGAGCCGACGGCCCATCGCGAGGGCGACATAGACGAGCGCGACGAGGACAGGGACCTCGATCAAGGGACCGACGACACCGGCGAGGGCCTGGCCAGAGGTGACGCCGAAGGTGCCAATGGCGACGGCGATGGCGAGCTCGAAGTTGTTGCCCGAGGCCGTGAACGCGACGGTCGTGGACTTGGCGTAGTTCAGGCCGATCGCCCGTCCGAGCAGGAAGGACCCCAGGAACATGACGACGAAGTAGACCAGCAGCGGCAGAGCGATGCGGGCCACGTCTCCCGGGGACGAGAGGATCGCGTCGCCTTGGAGAGCGAACAGCAGCACGATGGTGAACAGCAGCCCGTACAGCGCCCACGGGCCGATCTTCGGGAGGAACCGCTCCTCGTACCACTGCCTGCCCTTCGCCCGCTCACCGAGGACGCGGGTCAGGAACCCTGCGACCAGGGGGATTCCGAGGAAGACCAGCACACTGAGGACGATCGCTCCGATCGAGAACTCGGCCGACGTGGTCGGTAGCCCCAGCCACGACGGCAGTGCCTGGAGGTAGAACCAGCCCAGGGCTCCGAAGGCGATCACCTGGAAGAGGGAGTTGATCGCGACCAGCACGGCGGCAGCTTCGCGGTCACCGCAGGCGAGGTCGTTCCAGATGAGCACCATCGCGATGCAGCGCGCGAGGCCCACGATGATCAGACCGGTCCGGTACTCCGGCAGGTCGGCCAGGAAGATCCACGCGAGGCAGAACATGAGGGCCGGTCCGACGAGCCAGTTCAGCACCAACGAAGTCACCAGCAGGCGTCGGTCCGCGCCGATGCGCCGGGTCTCGTCGTAGCGGACCTTCGCCAGGACCGGGTACATCATCAACAGCAGCCCGATCGCGATGGGCAGAGACACGGACCCGATCTTCACCGCCTCAAGGGCGGCGTTCAGGCCGGGGACGAACCGCCCCAGCAGAAGCCCCACGGCCATGGCGGCCAGGATCCACACCGGGAGCCAGCGATCGAGGAAGGACATCTCCTTCATCACGCGCGGCTGCTCCACGTCCTTGGTGGTCGTACTCATCAGGCCCAGGCACCTTCCATCGACGATCATCGATCCGAACGCTATGCGGCGCATCGATGCCTGTCAATGTAAGGTGCATGCATGACCACGCCGACCGACGTCGCGACTGCAGGGAAGATGAAGGTGGCCGCACGGGACGAATGCTGCGCGCTGTTCGCGGGGCCCGTCGGCATCGCCGACGCCGAGCGGATCGCGTCCCTGCTCAAGGCTCTGTCCGACCCCACGCGCCTCCGGCTCCTCTCCCACGTCGCCGCGCAGGGCTGCCAGTCAGTCTGCGCCTGCGACCTCACCGAGACGCTCGGCATCAGCCAGCCCACCGTCAGCCACCACATGA
Source organism: Brachybacterium equifaecis (assembly GCF_023509525.1). Classification (GTDB taxonomy): domain Bacteria; phylum Actinomycetota; class Actinomycetes; order Actinomycetales; family Dermabacteraceae; genus Brachybacterium; species Brachybacterium equifaecis. The sequence continues at coordinate 1,164 of NZ_JAKNCJ010000006.1, read as the reverse complement.
AGAAGCTCGTCGATGCCGGCCTGCTCACGCGCGAGCAGAGGGGCCGCTGGGCCCACTACTCCGTCGTGCTTTCAACCTTCGCAGAGCTCCGGGCGTTCCTCGATATCGACTGAACCCCAATCCTTGCTCACTCTGAGAGCTCCAATAGCTGCCCGCCCCGGAGCCTCACGGTGCCCGCCACGCCGGCCGACGCCAGGCGGAAGCCGCCCCACTTCGACGACTGCACCGCTGGTCAAACACGAGTTCGCTCCGCCTGATCCGTGTCCAGCACCCGCCGGCGCCCTCCGACCGCTGAAGTGATGCACGGAGGGGTGATCTGGCCTCGACGTCACTCAAGGCGCTGAGCGACATTGTGTTGCGTGTGACCGACTCAGTCATCACCGTGCGCCGCAGGGACGCCTGATCCGTCTAGCTCGATAAGCGCTTCAGCGACCGGGCCTCTCGCTACTCAGCCCCCCCGAGCAGGCAAGCAATGTCCGCGAGGTGCTCGACGCCAACATGCAACGCTGGCTCACCGAGGAGATCCACACGACCCTTCGCGCAGTTGGCCCGCACGACGAACGGGAAGAGTACACAGGGAGATGCCGTATGCGGTGTCACGCGGTGCGTCTCGAACTGGGGCATCCCAGCGTGCAAGTTACCGCGTGGTCACAAACGCTTCTCAATAGGGCCTGAGTTCGCCGTTTGGAGACACATCTGTCGCACCGGGTATACCCCAAGAGGGCGCTGGGCCCGGGGGGTTCAATACTTTTTACCGTTCGGCCAATTGGCGCCGATCTACAGGAGTAGGCCGATGAGTGCGGCTAAGGCAGGCCCGGTCGCGGCCGATAGTGCGCCCGGCTGCTGGCGTGGCAAGCGCGGAGCAATGACGAGGGTGAGCTGCTCCGGAGACAAGGCGCCAGCTCTCACGAGTCGTCGAGGTGTGCGATGACGACGCCCGCGCCGAGCGTCGGTGATGAGCGCGACGACAACAGGACTCCGCCGAACTCCACCAAGGGATCGGATGTTCGGGCTGGAACAGGCTCAACGGGAAGGGCGTGCGGCGCTTGACCCCTGATCGTGGACACGCTGATTCCAGCACGAGGCTGGGGAAGCGAGAATCCAAGGGATGGCTAGGAAGAATTACACGGACGAGTTCCGCCAGCGGGCGGTGGATTTGTACGA
>NZ_JAKNCJ010000005.1 GCF_023509525.1 Brachybacterium equifaecis | reverse complement strand
CCGCGATCGGCCAGATCACCCCGAACAACTACGAGAACGCCTACGCGGCGACCACGTCCGCTACCCTCGCGGAAGCGGCATAACCGAACCGACGCCGTGTCCACGATCGAGGGTCAAGGCCCCACCTTGACCTGATCGTGCATCAGTCCCGCGCCGGCATCTGCTTCTCCGCGACGCTGATCTGGATCAAGACCGACCTCGTCACTCCCCGCTAGTCTGCAGCGGCGACAGGGCTCCGCCCAGTCGGACGGTGGGTGCGTCGGCCTGGTTCCAGCGGAACAGCACCAGGTGCCAGAGCCCCGGGCTCTTGCGCGAGGGGTCGATCAGCCCGTTTGCGCCGACCTAGAGGAGACGGTCGCGCACCGCCCACGACGACGGCGTTCCGCCGGCGGCAGCGATGTATTGCCAGGGAGCGACCGCGTCAGCGAGGTCGATGCCGGCCGCCTCCAGAGTGTTCGCATCGCGGAGGTCGACGATGCCAGATGCCTCGACATCGATCTCAACGATCTCAAGCGCCACCGACCGGGCGTCCTTGTGAGCGATCATCGCGGCCTCGACACCGTCAACAGACGAGCTCAGATAAAGCGTCGGCTCGTGCGCCCGCGAGTAACGGCCCACCGAACGCGATCCCGCGATCGCGAACTCGCGGAAGTTCGGATCAATCGCTCGATAGAACGTTCCCCGAATCGCGGAGGCGAAAGTCGAATCGATGCTTGTCACCATGCCAGCATCTCACCCCACGCCAGCCCCACGAACCGGAAGCGGAACTAGATCAACACGGCCTAATGGCGGCGCCGCACGCAACTGCGAGCAGCAGGTCGGGCCGGCTCGGCCGTTCTTCGATCGCGGACGAGAGCGTGTCCGACGAGAGCCGCGCAGCCGGCACCGAGCGACCGGTCGACCCCATGCTCCCGCAGTGGATCACTTGCCAAATACCCCCAGGGGGTATAAAACTGAGGGGAGCAACGACAGTTTCCGCCGCTGCTGCACCCTCTGATGCGAGGAGTACCTCATGAGCCCCGAGACACTTCGACCCCTGCCGATGGCTTCCACCGGCTGTTCCTGCTGCTCCACCGCCCCGGTGGAGGACCGCGCCGCTGCTGAGGCGACTGCGACGTCCGCGGCCGAGACCACGACGTATCCGGTGCGGGGCATGACCTGTGGTCACTGCGCCGACAGCGTGACCACGGCAATCACCGTTCTCGAGGGCGTGGAGGAAGTACGGATCGACCTGGCGCCCGGTGGGATCTCCACCGTGACCGTGGCCGGAGCTGCCGCACCGGCCGCCGTCCGCGCCGCCGTCGCGGAGGCCGGCTACACCGTGGCCGACGCCTGACCCACCCCGGCAACACCCAGCCTCGTCCGAGGCCTTGCGGAAGGGACACCATGAGCACCCCCCACCACCACCACGACCACCCGGTTACCCCCGAACCCGACCACGCCGGGCACGACATGGCCCAGCACGGGCATCACCGCGGCACGGGCCCACACGGCCCGGCGGACGCTCCGCCGGGCGGGGACCGTCATGGCGGCTACGATGCCGAGCAGATGGCGCACGAGGGGCATGCCCTGCCGACCGCCACTCACACCGGCCATGACATGACCGGGCACGGTGAGCACGACATGGCGGGCCACGAGCACCACGACCCGCACGCGGGGCACGACATGTCGGGTCACGGGGGCCATGCGGGTCATGGTGATCACGTGGGGATGTTCCGTCGGCTGTTCTGGATCATGTTCGTCCTTGCTATCCCGACGGTGCTGCTGAACGGGATGTTCGCTGACCTGCTCAGCTATGCGCTGCCGGACGCGGCCTGGGTGCGGTGGGTCTCGCCGGTCCTGGGCACGGTCATGTACCTGTGGGGCGGGAAACCGTTCCTGACGGGCGCGGTCGAGGAGATCCGGGATCGCAAGCCCGGCATGATGCTCCTGATCGGGATGGCGATCACGGTCGCCTTCGTTTCCTCGCTCGGCGCCAGCCTCGGACTGCTCTCCCACGAGCTCGATTTCTGGTGGGAGCTCGCCCTCCTGATCGTGATCATGCTGCTGGGCCACTGGCTCGAGATGCGCTCCCTCGCGCAGACCTCCTCCGCGCTGGATTCCCTGGCCGCGCTCCTGCCCGACCAGGCCGAGAAGATCGAGGGCGAGGACATCGTCGCGGTTTCCCCGGCCGAGCTGCAGCTCGGAGACGTCGTGATCGTGCGACCCGGTGGCCGGGTCCCGGCCGACGGGGAAGTCATCGATGGTGGCGCCGACGTCGACGAGTCGATGATCACCGGCGAGTCCAGCCCCGTGCGTCGCGAGATCGGTGATCAGGTCGTCGCCGGCACGGTGGCCACGGACAACGCGCTGCGCGTGCGCGTCACCGCGATCGGTGAGGACACCGCCCTGTCGGGCATCCAGCGCCTGGTCGCCAACGCCCAATCCTCCACGACCCGGGCCCAGCTGCTCGCGGACAGAGCCGCCGGCTGGCTGTTCTGGTACGCGCTGATCGCGGCGATCGTCACCGCGATCGTGTGGACAGTCGTCGGGGTGCCCGAGAGTGCACTGGTCCGCGCGATCACCGTTCTGGTCATCGCCTGCCCTCACGCGCTGGGTCTGGCGATCCCGCTGGTGGTGTCCATCTCGACCGAGCGGGCCGCGAAGGGCGGCGTCCTGGTCAAGGAGCGTGCCGCCCTGGAGCGGATGCGCACCATCGACACCGTCCTGTTCGACAAGACGGGCACGCTGACCAAGGGCGAGCCCGCCCTGAACCACGTCACCACCGTCCGCACCCTGGGCGAGGACGAGCTGCTCGCGCTGGCCGCCGCGGCCGAAGCCGACAGCGAGCACCCGCTCGCCCGCGCCATCACCGCCGCTGCCGCGGAACGCGGACTCGACGTGCCGCGCGCCACCGAGTTCCAGTCCACCACCGCGGTCGGCGTCAGCGCCACCGTGGACGGGCGCACCGTCCAGGTCGGCGGACCCAACCTCCTGGCCGAGCACGGCCAGGGACCGCTACCGGCCACCGGGCCGTGGTCCGCGGACGGAGCGATCGTCCTCCATGTCCTCCTCGACGGGCAGGTCACGGGAGCGATCGGCCTGGCCGACGAAGTGCGCCAGGAATCTCGCGAGGCCGTCGATGCCCTGCACGAGCTGGGAATCCGCGTCGTCATGATCACGGGCGATGCCCAGCCCGTTGCCCGCGCCGTGGCCGGCGAGCTCGGTATCGACCAGGTCTTCGCCCAGGTGCGCCCGGAGCACAAGAGCGAGAAGGTCCTCGAGCTCCAGCGCGACGGACGAGCCGTGGCGATGGTCGGCGACGGCGTCAACGATGCCCCCGCCCTCGCGCAGGCCGACGTCGGCATCGCGATCGGTGCCGGCACCGACGTCGCGATCGCCTCCGCCGGCGTGATCCTGGCCTCCGACGATCCCCGCTCGGTACTCTCGGTGATCCAGCTCTCCCGTGCCAGTTACCGCAAGATGAAGCAGAACCTGTGGTGGGCTGCCGGGTACAACATCGCCGCCGTTCCGCTGGCCGCCGGTGTCCTGGCGCCGATCGGATTCGTACTGCCCATGTCGGTCGGCGCGATCCTGATGTCGTTGTCCACTGTCGTTGTGGCCTTGAATGCGCAGATGCTGCGCCGACTGGATCTGACCCCTGCCAAGAGCGCGGCGCGCCTGGCCGGCCGCGAGAGCTCGACCTCGGTGTCGACGACCCAGTCTTCGAGCCGCGCGGGCTCGGCCAGCTTCCGGTCGGACTCGAGCAGGACCTCCACGGCGCCCAGGAACGGAGATCAGACTGGAGCCCATGAGGAGTGAATCGGCTCGAGCTGCAGCGACGGTTCTCGTTGTCGAAGACGAAGTCGCGCTCTCGGACGTCGTGAAGGCATACCTCGTGAAGGCCGGCTACGCCACGGGGACCGCGCGAAGCGGTCCGGAGGCGGTGGAGGTAGCCCGCGCCTTGTCACCGGACGTGATCATCCTCGATCTCGGCCTGCCTGGCCTCGATGGCTTGGAGGTGATGAGGAGGATCCGCGCCTTCTCCGACTGCTACGTGCTGATCACGACGGCGCGATCAGAGGAGGTTGATCGCCTGGTGGGCCTGTCGGTGGGTGCGGATGACTACCTCACCAAACCGTTCAGCGTGCGTGAACTTGTCGCCCGGGTCCAGGCCGTGCTGCGGCGGCCCCGCGCCGAGCCCGGGACCGCTCCTTCGGGCACCGTGCGCGCATTCGGAGAGCTTGAGATCGATACGGCCGCCCAGGAGGTGCGGCTCGCTGGCCAACCAGTCCCGCTGACCCCCACCGAAAGGGGACTGCTTATGACCCTGGCCCGTCGGCCGGGCCAGGTCTTCAGCCGCCACCAGCTGATGGAAGCCGTCTGGGGTGATACCTGGAACGGAGATGACCATCTCGTCGATGTGCATATTGCCAACCTGCGACGAAAACTGGACGAGACAGCGGGTTCGGCACGGTATGTCATCACGGTCCGCGGTATCGGGTACCGGATGGGGAAGGGGTGAGGGCGTGACTGATCCCCGCTCATCGGCCAGAACGACCCGCCCCGGCACGAGCCTCGCCTCACGTTTGATGATCGGCCAGCTCATCGTGCTGTGTGCCGGCGCCGTCAGCATCACCGCTCTGACGGTGATGATCGGACCCGCCGTCTTCCACTATCACCTGCTCCAGACTGCTCTTCCGGTGGGCAGCGCTGAGATTCTGCATATCGAGCGCGCCTACCGTGACGCCCTCGCCCTCGCCCTGGGGGTCGGACTGGTGGTCTCCCTCCTAGCGGCAGGCCTGGTCACCTGGAGACTGGCGCGACGACTCCGGCAGACACTCCACCGCCTCACCCTGGCCGTGGACGAACTCTCCCGAGGCCACTACTCCACTCGGGTGCCCGCCCTCGGTGCGGGAACCGAGCTGGACTCTCTGGCCGCCACGCTCAACGACATGGCTGCACGCCTAGATGCCGTCGAAGAGAATCGCCGCCGGCTGCTCTCTGACCTCGCCCACGAGCTACGTACTCCCATTGCGACTCTCTCGGCACATCACGAGGCGATGGCTGATGGTGTCATCGAGCCGGAGGCGGCCATGCCCATCCTTGCCGGTCAGACCATACGCCTGTCCCGGCTGGCCGACGACATCAGCGAGGTGTCCCGTGCCGAAGAGGGACAGCTCCCGGTGGAGCTGCGGCCCACGTCGGTCCGCGACCTGCTGGACTCAACACTCCAGGAATGGGAGGAGAGGTTCGCGGCAGCGGGTGTGGCATTGCGACGAGATTTCGTTATGCGCCGCTCCCCGATCATTCACGCCGACCCGGACCGCCTCGCCCAGGTACTCGGAAACCTCCTGAGCAATGCCCTGCGGCACACCTCGCCCGGGGGCGCCGTCACTCTCTCAGCGCTCACCACCGGCGACGTGGTGGAGATCGCGGTGTCCGACGACGGTGAGGGTTTCACCGCGCGTGACCAGGTGCGGCTGTTCGAACGCTTCTTCCGCGCCGACAGCGCTCGCACCCGCGAAAACTCCGGCTCGGGAATCGGCTTGACGATCAGTCGCGCCCTCGTGGATGCGCACGGCGGGACCATGGCTGCCGCCAGTGAGGGGCCCGGGCGCGGAGCCGTCTTCACCATCCGGCTTCCTCGAGCGACCGTTGAACGCTGATCCTCGAGAGCAGCACCCTTAGACGATCGTGGTGAAGGTGCCGATCTGGACCTGCAGGAGCGCCATCCACTGCTCCCACACCCCGGAGATCAGCAGCAGCCCGATGGTGATCAGGACGGACCCGCCGACGATCTGGAGCGTGCGGCGATGCCGGGACAGCATCTTGGAGATTCCTAGGGCGCGCTGGAACACGAGGGCGAAGAGGATGAACGGGATCCCGAGCCCGATCGCGTAGCCGAAGGCGAGGAGGGCGCCGCGGCTGGCGGATGCCTCCCCGAGGCTGAGTGCGGCGACTGCGGCGAACGTCGAACCGATGCACGGGGTCCAGGAGAAGCCGAACGTGATCCCGAGCAGCGGGGCGCCGGCGAGTCCGGCATCGGGGCGCTTCCGGATCCGTTTCTCACCGGAGAGGCGGGGGAAGATTCCCACGAACACCAGGCCCATGAGGATCACCAGCACTCCGGAGATCCGATTGATCGCGCTGGTGTACTGGATCACCAATGACCCGAGTGCACCGACGAATCCGCCGATGACCAGGAATACCGCAGCGAACCCGGCGACGAACAGCACAGCGCCGGTGACCAGGCGCCATGGCCGTTCCCCGGGATCGCCGGTGCGGGGCGGCCCGGCGCTTCCTCCGGTGAGCCCGGTGATGTATCCGAGGTAGCCGGGGACCACCGGAAGCACGCACGGCGAGAGGAACGCGACCAGACCGGCCACCATCGACAGCAGGAGCGCCACGGCCAGGGGCCCACTCAGCACGGTGGTGGCGAACAGTTCACCCATCAGGCACCCTCCTCCAGCACGGCGTCCAGGAGACTGTCCAGGGTGCTCTGGTCGGCCGCGCCCGTGATCCGGGCAGCTACCCGCCCTTCAGCATCGAGGATCAAAGTCGTGGGGCCCGCGTTGGGCGAGACGCTGCCGTCCATCGACGCGATCACCGCCCCGTCGGGGTCCGGAATCGAGGGATAGGTGATCCCGAAGGTCTCCTCGAACGCGGCGGCCGGCCCGGCCTTATCTCGGGTGTTCACGCCCACAAACTCCACTCCCGGTGGCCCATAGTCCGCGTGCACCGCTTTCAGTGCCGGCGCTTCAACCCGGCACGGTGGACACGAGGCGTACCAGACGTTGATCACCAAAGGTGCACCGCACAGCGCCGCGGAGTCGAAGTCGTCTCCGCTGTATGTCGTTCCCCGGACTTCTAGAGGAGCGGCGCGGACCTCGGGAGGAATCTCCACGACGACACCATCACCGGAGACGTACCCGGCGTTCGCCTGGCTTGCCGCGTCCGAGGAACCGCTGCACGCCGCAAGGAGGGGAGCAAGGACGAGCAGACCGCCGCCCAATCGGAGGGTGGTCCGCCGACTCAGGCCGGGCCCCGGCGCGTCTGGGCTGATGGCGGGATGTCGAAGTGCAGTGGGGAGGCTGCGTCGGCTCACGTCAGCTGGAGACTGGTCAGACAGGTCAGATCATCCTCCGCCTGGGTCGAGATGGACGCGGTCCCCGTGTAGTCCTCGAGGGTGCACGTGAGCTCCGCGGTGATCCCGCGCGGCAGCCAGAAACCGACGAATCCGTTGTCATGCGTGGTGCGAGTGCCCTCCTCAAGGACCTCGCCCGAGCTGCTGTCGACCACGCTCACGGAGATCTCGCGGCTGCGCAGCTCCCCGCGGCACGTCGTCAGGCTGTGGAAGGCGCACTCGTGGGTGGCCTCCACGAATGGGGCCACCGACAGGTAGAACTGATCCGGTGGAAGGGGCAACTCGGCCTCGCGCCCTGCATCGTCACTGAGCTGAAGGGATGTCGGGGTGACGCTGGCGATCAGGTTCTGCGGTCGCTCAGCCACCGGGAGCGCTTCAAGCTGGTCGATGATCTCCTGTGCGTCGGCGTCAGCGAACCCATGTTCCTGGAGCAGGTCCTCATCTTCCGTGACGGGAGCGTCCTCAGCTCCGCGGGTCCCACAGCCAGCGACCACGAGCGGGAGCAGTCCGACACCGATCAAGAGTGATCGTCGGGGCAGCTGGCCGGTCCCGCGGCGGGATCCACCGCCGGAGGGACCCAACGCGCTACGCGGTCTTGCCGGAAAGTTCACTGGAGGGGCTCGATCTCGCTCTCGACGACCCACTTGTGGTTCGTCATCATCATCCCGTCGGCTTCGTAATCGACCATGTACACGGTCTCCTCGGTGGCACTGTCGATGGTGGCCTCAGCACCCTCCATCCCGGTCATGTGATCGGCGGTGATGACCACTTCGGTGCCCTCTGCCAGCGGTGCCTCGCCCGGGTTCTCGAGCTCCTCGTGAACGACCCACTTGTGGTCAGTGACCGGCTCACCGCCATCGGTCGGCGTGAAGCTGACCGAGTAGGTCGTGGTGTCGAAGGCGCCCGAGATCGTCGCCGTCGCCCCCTCCATGCCCTCCATGTGGTCCGCCGTGAGCGTCACCTCCGTGCCGACCGGGAACTCGGGATCCTCCGCAGACGCCATACCTTCGGGCGCAGGGCCGCCATCCATCGGGTGCTCCATGCCGCCGTGGCTGCCTCCATCGGACGCCTCCGACGCTTCTGACTCGCCCGGCGTCTGACCCTCCTCAGACCCGCTGTCGGTGCAGCCGGCAAACACAATCGCACCGGTGACGACGACGGCCGCGAGACGGCCGAGAGAGCGACGAGAACGCATGATTTCTCCTAGTCAGAGGACGATTTGCACCAGCCTATGACCCCTAGATCAAGGTCTCCTCAAGGTTAGATCTTGACTTCTTGAGCACAACGTTGGCCAGTCATTCCGCATTGCCTCCAAACGAGTGGTCTATCCGCTTCCGTCCTTCGGGGGGTGTCCCTATGTTTCTGTCGCGCGTCAGACTTGGTGGCAGGACCAGTTGTTTGCGGGTCTGACCTGAAGGAGTCTGATCATCATGGCAAGACCACCTGTCGTTCCGTCCGAGGAGAAAGTCCGGATCGTGCTGTCCGTGCTGGCTGGCGAGGTCACCGTCGCCGAGGCCGCCAGGCGAGCGAAGGTCTCCGAGCAGTCGGTGGGGAACTGGAAGCGCCAGTTCCTCGAGGGTGGCCGCTCGGGCATCGTGGCCGGGAAGTCCAAGCCCTCCAGCCGGGAGCAGCAGCTCGAGGCCGAGGTGGCCGACCTCACCCAGGCCCTCGGTGAGGCTCACCTCGAAGCCCGGGTCTGGAAGAAGAGCGCGGAGGGGCATCTGGGCCCTTCGAGGACCTCGAGGTGATCCGCTGCGACGCGGGCATGCCGACCACTAGGTTCTGCCAGATCATCGGCGTGCCCGAACGGACCTGGAGGCGCCGCCAGGCCCGCCAACGCTCCGGTAAGCAGGCCAGGGGCCCCTGGCCCCGGCCAGCCCGGCAGAGCGTGCGGGAGGCCGCTCGGGCTCACGCCCTCGCGCATCCCGCGTGGGGCCACCGGAAGGTCTGGGCGATGGTCCGCCACGAGGGGATCACCTGCTCGCAGGCGACCATCCTGCGCGTGCTGCGCGACGAGGGACTGATCCTTCCCGCCGCCTACCAGCGCGAACGCCGCCAGCTCGCCCAGAGGCGCAAGGCGGCATTCGCGGAGGAACCCACCGGGGCGAACCAGGTATGGCAGCTGGACTTCTCCGAGTTCGAGACCAACACCGGCGGGACCTGGAGGATCGCAGGATGCCGGGACTACTGGAGCAAGTACGAGTATCCCTGGCACGTCTCTCCCACCGCGAACCAGCACGACGCGATCACCGCGATCGAGACCGCCCTGGAACACTACGAAGCCCTGTTCGGTCATCCGCTGATCGAGACCTGCCAGGCAGACGAGAACGGCGAGGTCATCCCCGCCCTCACGATCGTGACGGACAACGGCGGCCCGTTCCGCTCATTCCGATTCGAGCACTTCATCACCAGCCATCCCGAGCTGCGCCACGTCCGCACCAGAATTCGCACTCCGGGACAGAACGGGTCCCGTGAACGCGGGTTCGGCACGCTGAAGTACGAAAGACTGTTCCTCGAGGAGATCGACGACGTCCTGGCGCTGGTCGAGCACGCCGACGCCTACCGCAGCGAGTACAACCAGATCCGTCCTCACGAGGCCCTGGCCTGGAACCGACCGCTGGACGTCCACCTCGGCCACGCCGACCCCTACACCCCTACCTTTCCCACCACCGAAAACGTGCCAACTACTTGACGCGGGACAGCGTCGGAGCGCCACCTGTCCTGGCCGGCCCCCATCTGCGGCATTCACTACTGGAACGGTGGCCCGCACAGCTGTGGAGGATGGACTCGTGGGTGGCCTATGCTCGAAGAGAGGCGAGGTCGCGGGCGACGGGCATCCGAATGACCGTGGCACTTCCGCGACCGGGCCATCCACAACTGGAGGAGATCGTCATGGCAAGCAGCAACCGCGCCGTCGTGTTCCAGAACGTCAAGGACATGCGCGTCGAAACCCTCGACTTCCCGAAGCTCGAGATGCCGAACGGCAAGAGCGCCCCGCACGGCGTCATCCTCAAGATCGTCGCCACCAATATCTGCGGCTCCGACCTGCACATCTACCGCGGTTCCTTCCCCGTACCCCAGGGCATGGTGATGGGGCACGAGATGACCGGCGAGGTCGTCGAGGTCGGCTCCGACGTCGAGTTCCTCTCCGAAGGCGACCTGGTCTCGGTCCCCTTCAACGTCGCCTGCGGCCGATGCCGCAACTGCCGCGCCCGCCACACCGAGGCGTGCGAGACCGTGAACCCCGACGCGGCCTGCGGCGCCTACGGGTTCAACCTGGGCGACTTCCAGGGCGGACAGGCGGAGTACCTGTTCGTCCCCTACGCCGACTTCCAGCTGCTCCGCTTCCCGGACAAGGACCAGGCCATGGAGAAGATCCGTGACCTCGCCCTGCTCTCGGACATCCTGCCCACCGCGTTCCACGGCCTCATGGAGGCCGGGGCGAAGCCCGGCTCGACCGTCTACATCGCCGGCGCCGGACCTGTGGGACGCTGCGGCGCCGCGGCGGCCCGGCTCCTGGGCGCTTCCTGCATCATCGTCGGTGACTACCATCAGGACCGTCTGGACCTGGTGAAGAACAACGGCTGCGAGACCATCGACCTGAACCAGGACGTGCCGCTGACCGATCAGATCGAGGCCATCCTCGGCGAGCCCATGGTGGACTGCGCCGTCGACTACGTCGGCTCAGAAGCCCACGGGATCGGCCGCGAGGCCGAGGACATGAACCCGGCACACGCCATCAACCAGGTCATGGACGCCACCCGCGCAGGCGGTGCCACCGGCATCGTCGGCGTCTACGGCCCGAACCCGCTGGCGTCCTCCAAGGCCGAGCAGGAGGGCACCTTCTCGCTCGACTTCGGCAAGGCGTGGATCAAGTCGCCTCGGATCTCCGGCGGCCAGGCCCCGATCATGCACTACAACCGCGAACTGATGATGGCGATCCTGTGGGACCGCATGCCCTACCTCAGCGACATGCTCAACACCAAGGTCATCAGCCTCGACGACGCCCCGGACGCGTATGCAACGTTCGACTCCGGTGCCTCGGAGAAGTTCATCATCGACCCGCATGGCATGATCCCCGCCTGATTCAGGGATGTCATACACCCGGCCCGCGATCGTCGCGCAAGCGACGGCCGCGGGCCGGCTCTGTGCACGGAACCTTCGCTGCTCCCGTCCTGGACGATGCCTGGCGCGGGCCTGGGGCAGCTCGCTGCGACTTTTGGACGGATGCTGGTGGGCGAGCGTGGCGTCGGGGGGGCCTACCCCCGGTTCGTGGACACGGGGGTTGTTTACGCTGCGAGCGCCAGCGTAGCGGTGTAGGCGCGCTCGTAGGCGTTCGGGGAGAGGGGGCCTGACCCTTGTTCGTGGACACGCTGATTCCAGCATTGGCTGGGGAAGCGAGATTATGAACCATGGCCAGAAAGAACTACTCCGAGGAGTTCCGCCGGCAGGCGGTCGACCTGTATGAGTCGACTCCGGGAGCGACGCTCCGCGATATCGCGGAGGACCTCGGGATCGTCCGGGGAACGCTGCGGCAGTGGCCGGAGACTCACGGGACCGGGAAGAAAACGGCGGCTGACGGCACGCTGACAGACAGCCCGTTGCGGTCCGCGCCGACGGCTTCCACATCGGATCCTGATGAGCCGCTCGAGCAGCGCGTGGCACGGCTGGAGGCGGAGAACGCCCACCTGAGAGCCGAGACGACGAAGCTCACCACAGAGCGGGAGATCCTCCAGAAGGCCGCGAAGTATTTCGCCGGGGAGACGCGCTGGTGAGTCGCTTCCAGTTCGTCGCCGAGAACTCCACCACCTACCCGGTGAAGCGACTGTGCGAGCTCGTCGAGATCGAGCGCTCCTCCTACTACGCCTGGCAGACAGGCACCCCAGCTCGGTCCGCGCGGGCCGCTTCCGATGGCGAGCTGCTCGAGCGGATCCGCATCATCCACGCGGAGGACGATGCCCAAGGCGTCCCGCGGATCACGGCCGAGCTCAACGACGGGGCCGCGCCCGAGGACCGCGTCAACCACAAGCGGGTCGCCCGCGTGATGCGGGAGGCCGGACTCAGCGGGTAGGCGGATTCAACCAGTCGTCGCAACACCTCGATAGGGGAGGTTCGCGATGGCGACGAAGGACTGGAGTGCGAAGACAGGTGACGCGCCTGAAGGGGTTCGTCGGCAGTGGCGTGCGGATCGGGCGCTGCGGCCGCCGATGCGTTCGCCGGGACGGCCTGCGCCGTCGAAGGCGGTGCAGCGACAGTTCTGGCGGCTGATCGCGACGGGGATCACGTCCGCGGAAGCTGCGATCGCGGTAGGGGTGTCCGTGCCGGTCGGGATGCGCTGGTTTCGTCATGCTGGCGGTATGAGGCCGTTGAGTCTGGTGGAGCCCTCGGGCCGGTACCTGTCGTTCGAGGAGCGCGAGGAGATCGCGCTGCTGCGCGCGAAAGGCAAGGGAGTGCGGGAGATCGCGCGTGCAATGGGACGAAGCCCGGGCACGGTATCTCGGGAACTTCGCCGCAATGCGGCCACGAGATCCGGCAAGTCGGAGTACCGGGCGCTGGTGGCGCAGTGGAAGGCGCAGGAGAGCGCGAAGCGCCCGAAGGTCGCGAAGCTGGCCGTGAACGATGCGTTGCGCGAGTACGTGCGAGAGCGTCTCGCGGGGCGAGTGCGCCGTCCTGATGGCACCCTCGCAGACGGGCCGACTCCTGAGCCTTGGAAGGGGTTGAACAAGCCGCTGCGGGCGGATCGCCGGTGGTCGCTGGCATGGAGCCCGGAGCAGATCTCCCACCGATTGAAGATCGAGTTCCCCGATGATGAGTCCATGCGCATCAGCCACGAGGCGATCTACCAGTCGTTGTTCATCGAGGGCCGCGGCGCGCTCAAACGGGAGCTCGTCGCCTGCCTGCGGACCGGGCGGGCGCTGCGCCGGCCACGGGAACGGTCCCGGAACAAGGCCCAGGGGCACGTCACCGAGGATGTCGTGCTCTCCCAGCGCCCAGCGGAAGCTGCCGATCGTGCCGTGCCGGGGCACTGGGAAGGCGATCTGATCATCGGCACCGGTCGTTCTGCGATCGGGACGCTCGTGGAGCGTTCCAGCCGGGCCACGATCCTGGTGCATCTGCCCCGTCTGGACGGCTGGGGCGAGAAGCCCACGGTGAAGAACGGGCCGGCGCTGGGCGGCTACGGCGCTGTCGCGATGAACGCCGCGCTGACGGCGTCGCTTGCGGACCTGCCTCAGCAGCTTCGCCAGACCTTGACCTGGGACCGCGGGAAGGAACTCGCCGCGCATGCAGCGTTCACCCTGGACACCGGTACGAAAGTTTTCTTCGCCGACCCCCACTCGCCCTGGCAGCGACCCACGAACGAGAACACCAACGGCCTGCTGCGCCAGTACTTCCCCAAGGGCACCGACCTGTCCCGCTGGAGCGCGGCTGACCTGCGGGCGGTGGCATACACGTTGAACAATCGCCCCCGGAAGACCCTCGGGTGGAAGACGCCCGCAGAGGTCTTCCACGAGCATCTAGAATCGCTGGATCAAGCCGGTGTTGCATCGACCGATTGAACCCGCCCAATTCCGGTCACGGAAATTCTCGCACGCACTGAACCGGTATCACCTCATCGGATCGATGGGGAAAGTCGGTGCTGCCGGGGACAATGCCGCGATGGAGTCCTTCTTCGCTCTGCTGCAAAAGAACGTCCTGGACCGCAAGAGGTGGCGGACCCGAGAAGAGCTGCGGATCGCGATCATCACCTGGATCGAGCGTACCTACCACCGACGCCGCCGCCGGGCCCGCCTGGGTCGATTGACCCCCATCGAGTTCGAGACCATCATGAACCCGACCGTCAGCCTGGCGGCCTAACCCCAGCTGACCTGATCGTGCATCAGTCCCGTTTCAGTTTCTTCTGTGCTGGGGCTGTGTCAGGTGCTGGACCGGGTGTAGGCAGCGGCGCGCACCACATCTTCGTCCTCCAGTCCAGCTCCTAGAGCTCCGCCCACGGTGGCCAGGGTGGCGGTGAGCCAGCTGATCTTCGCGTAGTCCAAAGCGTTCACTGGGTGACCGGCGACATCGGCCAGTACCTGCTCGTCGATGAGCAGCAGCGCGCCGGCCCAGGACAGGATGAATAAGACGAGGTAGAACACCACAACCCCGATGGCCACGGTCGCGGTGGTGGCCAAGTTGAACAGGATCACCTGCTCACGTTGGGCTCGCCGCCGTGGGCGCTCCCACAAGCCGGCTCCCAGGATCAGGGTGGCACTCACCGCCCCGATCGCCATCACCGCCAGCAGGGCCAGGCGCACCGGCCCGTAGGCCATGGCCAGTACCCATAGGTCCGAGGCCACCAATGTCAGCATGCCGGTGGCCGCTGCCACGACCAGCGCCCGGGAGAGCCGGGCCACGAAGGCCCAAGGCTGGTTGGCGCGGATCATGCCCAGCAGCAACCGCACGTTGCCGCTCAGCACTCGGGCCGTGAACTGCACGACGTTGTCGTCCGGGCGTTCGTCGAGATCGGTGGACAGCTGGTGGGCTCTTCGAGCAAGATCCCGCTGGGCGTTGAGGTCTTCGGCGTCGTAGCCCAGGAGCTGCCCGACCACGTGCACGGTGGTCTCTTGCACCTTCTGCCGCACGTGCACGGGTCCCAGGGTTGGGACGGAGACCAGTCCTACCCCGTGCACGGGGCTGAGCTGGGTGAGCACCGGACGTCGGCCGGTCTTCAGGGGGATCTCGGTGAGCACCACGGCCAAATCCCAGTTCTCCTCCAGCACGCGGTTTCGGGCCGCCTCCAGCAGGTCCAAGGTCTCGGTGGGTGGGTCGACCAGCCGGTCTTCGGCCATCTTCAGTTGCCAGCGCACTCCCGGATACCGCTGCACCAAAATCTTGCGCACCGAGGTGGTGACCTCGGGGCCGAGCACCGCACTCAGGGATGGTGAGACCACCAGGCCGATGAGCAGCTCGGCATCGGAAAGGGGTTCGGCAGGATCGGCGGTGGATCGGCAACGCTCAGCAGTCATCGCTCCATGATGAGGCAACCACGGGCCGGATTGCCACCGGCTCGATGAAGCCCCCATGAAGCGCCCTGGGTTTCGTTCCGAGTCTCAGCAAGGAGAATCGGAGCATGCCCAAGAAGTTCAGTCCCGAGCTGCGCGAGCGCGCAGTACGCCTGGTCCATGAACGACAGGCCCGCGAGGGCGGCCCCCGCTCGCAATCGATCCGCGCGATCTCGGCGCAGCTGAGCATCGGCCCGGAGACCCTCCGCGTCTGGTGCAACAGGCACGGTCCAGTCTCGAGAGACGCTGCGCCAGCCGAGTCTCTCGAGGCTGAGAACCGACGCCTGCGCAGAGAGCTCGCCGAATCCCAGCGAGCCAATGAGATCCTCAAGGCCGCGTCAGTGTTTTTCGCCAAGGAACCAGGCCGCCCCACGACGAAATGATCGCGTTCATCGACAAGCATCGCGAAAACTTCGGGGTCGAGGCCATCTGCCGCACCCTCAGTGCGACAGAACGTGGGTTCATCACCTCCCGCGGCTACCGCGCCGCGAAAACGCGATCCGCCTCCGCGCGGAAGCTGAGAGATTCAATCCTCATCCCCGAAATAGTGAGGATCCACCGCGAGAACTACAGTGTCTACGGTGTCCGCAAGATGTGGCACGCAATGCGTCACGCCGGCTGGACGATCGGTCGCGATCAGGTCGCCAGGCTCATGAAGAACGCCGGCCTACAGGGAGTGCGCCGAGGCCGGAAACCGGTCACGACCTGCCCGAGCAGCGCGCCGGACCATAGGCCTGACCTGGTGGAACGCAAGTTCACTGCGCAGGGCCCGCATGAGCTGTGGGTCGCCGATATCACGTATGTCCGGACGGTATAGGGATTCTGCTACACCGCTTTCATCACCGATGTCTTCACCCGCAAGATCGTGGGCTGGGCTGTGGCACCAAGCCTCCACACCGAGGGCCTGCCACTGCTCGCACTCGAGCACGCTCTGCATTCAACGGGCGCGCAGCGAAAATCAGACGGCCTGGTCCACCACTCGGACCGAGGAAGCCAATATGTTTCGCTGGCATATTCCGATGCTCTCATCGTCGCTGGCGTGAAAGCGTCGGTCGGCACCGTCGGAGACAGCTACGATAACGCCCTCGCGGAGACGGTGAACGGTCTCTACAAGGCCGAGCTCATCCATTCCAAGCGAGTCTGGGAGTCCGTTGCGGCCGTAGAGATCGCCACGATGGGCTGGGTCCACTGGTGGAACACCGCTCGCCTGCACGAAGCTCTCGAATACCGCACCCCGGCAGACGTCGAAGCGGCCTACACTCGCACCACGACGACCGCGCCCGCGACCGTCTAACCACGGAACGAAACCCAGGGCGCTTCAAATCAGCGGGTCCGGGGTTCGAGTCCCTGATGGCGCAGCCGATGCGAAGCCCCTCGGTCAGATGACCGGGGGGCTTCGTCGTGCTCGAGAAGCGCCAGCAGCGGGGCAGGGTCCGCTCCCAGGTCCCGTCGGAGCAGACCATCCAGCACGACGCCGTCGAGAGCGGCCACAGCGAGGCGCGCTCGAGCAGGGGCGACCCCGCGGGAGACCAGAGCTGCGACGAAGGTGTCCCGACCCTCGCGCAGCATCGCACCGACTCGCTCGTCTCGGATACCCAGCAGCGTGAGCTCGTAGCGCGCCCTCGTCGCGATGCGTCCCTCGTCGAGCCAGCGGACGACCATCTGCGCGGGAGCCTCGTCACCTGTGGGCGAGTCGAGCAGGAGGAGGTGCTGCGTGAGCGCCGCGAGGAACCCTTCCTGATTGCCGAAGTGGTGGCGCAGCGTCCCGTGCGGGAGGTCGGCGTGGTCCTCGATGGCTCTGACGGTCGCCGCACGGGCTCCGGAATTCCCGTAGACCTCGACCCCGGCGTTCAGGAGCCGCTCACGCGTTGTTGTCGTCGTCATCGCCCTCTTCTTCTCCACATGGAGATCCTAGGAGCTACCATCTTATCCAACTGGAGAATTCGACAGTGGAACGGGTGGGGTGCAGCATGCGAATCTGTGTGATCGGTGCCGGGGTCGGCGGCCTCGCCGTAGCGGCGGGGCTCGTCGCGCGCGGCGGAGATGTGACGGTGTTCGAACGTCACGAGCGATCGCCTCTCGGAGGCTTCGGGATCTCACTGTTCGGCAACGGCCTGAGGGCGCTCGATGCTCTCGGCCTGGGGCCGCGGATGGACAGGGTCCTCTCATCGCCTCCGCCAGCGCGGGGCGGGCTCCTGGACTCGGACGGGCGTTGGCTGGTCCGGTCGAGCGCGTCGATGCTCGACTCGACCCGGGTGATCGAGCGCGGCAGGCTCGGCAGGGCGCTGATCGAAGCGGTGTCCGACCGGATCGTCTGGGGCGAGGAGATGACGGAGCGCGCGGCCCTGAGCGACGAGGGTTTCGATGTCGTCGTCGCTGCCGACGGGATCCGCAGCCGAACCCGTGCCGGGTGGCCAGGCGACCCCGGTATCCGCTTCGCCGGGTACCACGCATGGCGAGGCGTCACCTCCCGAGCGGTCCGCCCTGGTGCGCCCGGAGAGATGTGGGGGCGCGGGAAGCGCTTCGGAATGGCGCCCCTCGACGACGGCCGGGTGTATTGGTTCGCGACCGTGAACGGACGCGAAGAGGAGCCGCCGCCCGCGACCTGCCAGGCCGTCCGGGCGGCGTTCGGAGATTAGGGCGGGGACGCGCCCCACGTCCTGGAGGCTCTCGATCCTCGCGCGATCCAGTCCCTCCCGATCGAGGAGCTTCGACCGGGACTGCCCTCGTTCGTCCGCGGGTCGACGGCGCTCCTCGGGGACGCGGCACATGCGATGACACCGAATCTGGGGCAGGGCGCGAACCAGGCGCTCGAGGACGCCGCCGTGCTCGTCTCGGTGCTGGCCCCTTTTCTCGAGCAGACACAGCCGAGCCCTGCTGCCCTGGGCGGCGCCCTGGCGCAGTACGACCGCGCGCGCCGCCCCCGTGCGCAGGCGATCGCGGCGCAGTCCCGGCGAGCGGGACGGATCGCGCAGGCATCTTCCTGGCCCGTGACGGCAGTCCGTGACGTCGCGATGCGCGCGGTGCCGCGGAGGGTGCTGGAGCGAGCGGAGCTATCGGTGCAGGCATGGGAGCCCCTGCCCTGATCTCCCGTCTGTCGCGGCCTCGTCCAGCAGGCTGGAAGGTCCCCTGGTGCTGTCAGCGTCGCCGAGTCTGTGCTGTTCGAGGCGGAGAAAGCTAAGGGGCGGCGGCTCGATCGGCACGGCCAGGCCGGGGGAGGAGCTTCGGGGTCCACCAGGCCATCCACGCAGCGCCGGCGAGTCCGATCGCGCCGTTGAGGACCAGCGCGGTCTGCAGCGACGTCATGGCGATGGCTGCCGCGCCAACCGCGGGGGCGAGGAGGCTGCCCGCGGACGCGATGGCCTGCCATCGTCCGAGGAAGGTGGATCGCCGGCTTCTCGGCGCCAGGTCGGCACCGAGCGTCTTGATGATCCCGGCACCGGTCCCGTCTCCGAGGCCGATGATCATCGCGCGGGCGAGCAGCCAGATCGCGCCGCGGCTGGTGGGGGCCAGGCACAGACCGATGCCCATGAGGCCCATCGCGGTGACCACGACAGGGGAGCGGCCCCAGCGATCCAGGGCGAGCCCGGCCGGCCAGAACAGCAGCAGCTGGGCACTCGAGGCCAGTGCGAGGACGAGAGCGACCTCCGTGCCGACGAGACCCGCTCCGGAAGCGGCCCACAGGGGCACGAGGGTCTCGTTCGCACTGCGCAGCGCGGACAGGATCAGCACTCCGGTCCCGAGCAGCGCCATGCGATGGCGCCACAGCCGCACCGGGACGCGCGGCGCGTCGAGGGGGCGGCTCTCAGGAACGGCGTTGGCGACAGCAACGGGCGCAGCCGGAGAGCGCGGCTCCGGCGCCGCGACTGCGCGTGCGGAGGCGGGGGCGACACGGAGCAGGAGGAACAGTGCGCCCAGGACGATCAGCGCGGCGATCGGCAGTACAGCCGCGGGCCCGGTCGCAGCGAGGACGGCCGCGGCGATCAGGGGGCCGCCGATCCGTCCGAGGCGCTGGCACGCGCCGTACAGGTTCATGGCGCGGCCCCGCATGGCCGTGGGCGCCAGGTCGGCGACCAGGCCCTGTCGGGCGATGGACCATACGGCGTCCACGAGATCGAACACGGTCAGCGCTCCGATCAGCACCCAGCGCGCCCCGGGCGCCGCGGCCGCGCTGCAGACGGCCGCAACCACCAGGCCCAGAACGCCGATCCCCGTGACCAGGCACAGGCAGGCCCGCTCGCCGAACCGGTCGACCAGGAGGCCTGCGAGCATCGAGGACGCGATCGCGAAGGCGCCGATCCATGTCATGAGCGCGGCCACGCCAGCGGCGGTGAAGCCCATCTGCAGCGCGAGCAGCACCTGAGCGGGGAGGAGAGCCGACGCTCCCGCCCCATACACAAGGGACGGGACGTACACCGGTGCGATCAGCGGCCGCAGCCCGGCGCGCGTCTCCAGCGAGAGGATCACGGCGCTCGGTGCGGAAGATCCTTGGTCGCCCCGGACACGGCCACGATGCCGTCGGCGTCGGCGACGAGCAGATCTCCAGGTGCGATCCGGGCCCCGCAGATGTCCAGGACCACGCCAGCCGCTCCGAAGCCCTCCTTGCGCGAGGGCCGCGGCACGGTCCCGAGCGCGAACACCCCCAGATCCAGGCGCTCCAGGGCCGCGCTGTCGCGCACCGCGCCGTGCGCCACCACCCCGGCCCACCCGTTCTCCAGCGCGAGAGAGCCCACCGCATCGCCCATCAGGGCATGCGACAGAGACCCCGCCCCGTCGACCACGAGAATGCGGCCTCTCCCAGGCGTCGAGAGCACCTTTCGCACGAAGGTGTTGTCGTGGAAGCAGCGCACCGTCGCGACCGGCCCGGCGATCGCGGCCTGGCCGCCGAACGATCGCCAGGGCGCTGCGACCACCTGCGCGGGGTCGAGACCGCCGCCTGCAGGCCGGCCGGAGTGCAGATCGAACACGTCGCATGAAGTCGTCATCCGCTCATCCTGCCGAGGGCAGCACTGCAGGCCCACCACTTCGAGCAGCATCGAAGTGGAGAGGTAGCCTCACGGCATGGGCACCGATCGCTTCATCCTGGGATCTCCCGAGCTCGTCGCGGTCAGGTTCGCCGTCGCGCCCGGCATCGAGGGCACGCGCGCCATCCGGCGCCTGATGTCGCGGCAGCCGGCCCCGCTGCACCGAGCCTTGATCGAGAGGCTCCGGCGGGATATCCCGGCCGGGGCGCTGCAGGTCCTGGCGCGTCTTGCAGGGGCCCGCGGGTACACCCCAGACTTCCTTGTCCAGCCTGAGGCGACGACACCCGAGGAGCTGGTGGGCGCCACGTGGTCCACGCCCCTGGGGATCGTCGACGCGGGGCTCCATCAGGCCGCCGCCGAGGGCCGGGTGCTCCCGGGAGAGTGGCTCGCGGATCCGGAACACGCCCGGAGCCAGATCGCCGCTGCGTGGGAGTCCTTCTGGATGCACGGGATGCAGGCGCAGTGGCCCCGCCTCCGGGCCGTGCTCGATGCCGATATCGCAGCGCGCGCCCGCCAGTTCGCGCAGCACGGCCTGGAATCGGTCATCGAGAACCTCGATCCTCGGCTGCGATGGCGCGGCACGACGCTCCAGCGCTCCGAGAGCCGTTTCGCGATCGAGACCGATTGCCGGGGGAGGGGTCTGCGCCTGGTCCCCACCGTTCTGGGCTGGCCGCGAGGAGCCATCACCACGGAGGAGCCGTGGACCCCGACGATCTACTACCCCGCCAGGAACGCGACCGCGACCGCCGATCGCGATCTGCCCCGCGCGGCCGCTGCGCTCATCGGCTCGACGAGAGCCCGCATCCTCGACCACCTCCGGATCCCGTCCCGCACGAGCGATGTCGCCGCAGCCCTCGGCATCTCTCCGCCGACCGCGTCCCACCACCTGCGCATTCTCGGCGACGCGGGGCTCATCGCCACCGAGCGCCGCGGCAAGGAAGCGTGGCATGCCCGCACCCCCGCCGCGGACGAGCTGGGGTGGTGAACGGGGCCGCGAGGAGTACGGGGCAGCTCGATGCGCGCGGGCTGCCCGACCCTGCGATGGGAGGATGCCCCGCATGGACACTCTGATGACGGATGTCGCTGCTCTCCTGGCCGAGGTGGCCTGCGAGACGATCCTGCCGGTGTACCAGCACATCGAGGCAAACCCGCAGGAGGTCACTCCCGGCGAGTGGGTCACCTCCGCCGATTTCGCTGCCGAAGCGGCGCTCATTCCGCGACTGCAGGCCCTGCTTCCCGATTCGGTATGCGTCGCCGAGGAGGCCAGCAAAGACGATCCGCGAGTCCTCGAGCGTCTCGGCAATACGGGCAGAGTGTGGCTCATCGACCCGTTGGACGGGACCAGCAGCTTCGCCCAGGGGAAGCAGCCCTTCCGCTCGATGCTTGCGCTGATGCACGACGGGCAGGCCGTGGCGTCCTGGATCCACGACCCGATCAGCGGATCGATGGCGATCGCCGAACGCGGGTCCGGTGCCTGGCTGGATGGTGCTCCGATCCGCGTACCGGACTTCACCTCAGCCTCTGACGGATTGCGCGGCTCCGTCCTGCGCCGGTTCCTGTCCGAGGACGTGCGGGCCCGGGCCGACGCTGCTGTGCACCGGCTCGGTGCAGAGGTCCCCGCCAGCATGTGCGCAGGCTCCGACTATGTGGCACTCGCTCAGGGGCCAGTCGACTACGTCCTCTACTGGAGGACGCTGCCGTGGGACCACATCCCTGGCGCCCTGTTCCTGACCGAGGCAGGCGGCGTGGTGAGGCGGCTCGACGGGCATGCCTACGCAGCCCGCACGCACGCGCAGAAGGGGCTTCTCGCCGCGCGGAGCGAAGAGGTGTGGGCCCTCGCGCGGGCGGAACTGCTGCCGCCACTGATCTGAGCAGGCACGCATAGGCCTGCTGAGCGAGCAAGAGGTCGTGCTGTCGGTCGTCTGGAGCGCTGAATAGAGGAGGGAGGATCGAGGGTGATGAGTGAGATCGAACTGTCGTGGGACTACTGCATGATTCTCGAGTGGCGGGACAGCTCTGGCCACTGGTGCGAAGGCCCGGCGTTCGAAGGTGTCTTTCCGCCGACTCTCATGCAGCGCATTTCCGCGTGGACTTCCACGATGGACGAGGCGTACGGGCCCATGGGGAACGACGAGGAAGCGAACCTGCCGGAGGGCAGAGCCGAACAGATCTACCAGGCGCTCCTCGGCATCCGCGCTGAGATCGAGGCGCTGGGATTCGCCGTGGTGCCGCTCGATGAGTGGTGGGTCCGCGCAGCAGCGCAGCCGGCAGTTCTCCTTCGACGCGGATTCCTGGAGCGGTGGCGACACCGAGCCGGGCGCCGCGAAGCGACCCGCTGAAGCCCGCTGCCTGTCCCACCCCCTTGCTAGGTTGTCGCCATGGGAAGCACGCACCTGACCTGGACGGGAATCGACGATCCGACGCGCATCGATGACTGCCGCGTCGAGGAGTCATTCCGCGGACTGCGCGCCGTCGGCTCCTCGATCACCGAGGAGTACTCCACGGCATGGACGCTTGAGGTCGGCCCCGATTGGGCGACGCGCCGGATCAGCGTCACCGCTGCGGGCCCCGGATGGTCGCGCCACCTGACCCTCACGCGCTCAGACAGCGGCACCTGGTCCAGCCGGACCCTCGTCGAGGGGGAGAACGATCTCCCGGAGCCTGGGATCTTTCCGGGGCAGGATCTCCGGGGTGCAGTGGACTGCGATCTGGGGAAGTGCCCGCTCACCAATCTCATGCCGATCCGTCGCCTGGGGCTGCTGGAGGGGAACGTTCCGGATACCGAGCTGGTGATGGCCTGGATCGATGTGCCATCCCTGCAGGTGATCCGCAGCGATCAGATCTACGGCTCGAGCCCGAACCCGAGCTCGGTGCGGTATACGAGCCGCTCGCGAGACGTCAGCGTCGAGCTCGCCCTCGACCCCGAGGGCTACGTGCTCGAGTATCCGGGCCTCGCGCAGAGAGCGTGAGAACTTCGGGCCCCTCAGCGCCGTCCATGCGATGACCAGCACCTGGATCGCCTGATCAGCCGCCGCGTGCGGCACACTGGAGGCATGGCTGATACCGCAGACCCCCGAGTGGCCGTCTATCTCGACTTCGACAACATCGTCATGTCCTGGTACGACCGCGTCCACGGCCGCAACTCCTACAGCCGGGACCGCCAGCGCATCGCCGCCGACATCACCGACCCCGAGATCGCCGAGTCCCTCGCAGCCGCGACCGTCGACGTCGGCGCGATCATCGACTACGCCGCGTCCTTCGGCTCCCTCATGCTGACCCGCGCCTACGCCGACTGGTCCTCCGCGGTCAACGCCGAGTACCGCAGCCAGCTCGTCGCTCGCGCCGTCGATCTCGTGCAACTGTTCCCCGCCGCCGCCTACGCGAAGAACGGCGCCGACATCCGCCTCGCGATCGACACCGTCGAGGACCTCTTCCGCATCCCCGACCTCACGCACGTCGTGATCGTCGGCGGCGACTCGGACTACGTCCCGCTCGCGCAGCGCTGCCGTCGCCTGGGCCGCTACGTGATCGGGATCGGCGTGGCCGGCTCCACCGCGAAGTCCCTCGCCGCCGCGTGCGACGAGTTCGAGGCCTACGACCAGCTCCCCGGCGTCACGCCGCCGTCGGCCCCCGAGAAGGGCCGGGGACGCTCCGGCGGGCGGGGCCGCGTCCGCGGATCCCGCGGCGGCTCCGCCGAGAGCCAGCAGGCAGCCGCAGAGCAGTCAGCGGAGTCCGGCACGGAGCACACGACCAGCGCGGAGCAGAAGGCGAGCAAGACCCAGCGCAGCGAGCAGCCGCCGCTGGATGAGCACCAGCTCTTCCTCGCGCCGCGCAGCATCGTCCAGGGCCACGACGACCATGACGAGCATGCGGAGGACCCGCACGATGTCGCCGCGGACCTCCTCGAGCGCGCCCTGCAGCTCGGGGACCGCGGCGATGGCGACTGGCTGCACAGCTCCGCCGTGAAGACGCACATGCGCCGCATGGACCCCTCCTTCAGCGAGAAGGCGCTCGGCTACAAGACGTTCTCCGAGTTCCTCAAGGCGAACTCCGATATCGCGGAGCTCGAGGAGACCGGGCACGAGCGACTGGTCCGCGCGGCCGAGTGATCGCCTCGCGGCGCAGGGCGGTCGGCGCCCGATGCCGCTGATCCTGCGCGCTGCGCGCATGGCCGACGAGCCTGCGCTGCGGGCCCTGCACGCGCAGCTCGCCACCGAGCATTTCGAGGTGCTGGCGGGCGCGGACCGGCCCTTCGCCGAGATCCTCGCGCAGATCGCGCACGAGGCGGCCGAGAGCGACGCGCCGCGCGAGCTGCTCGTCGCGGAAGCGGGCGGCGTGATCGTCGGCCGCGTCTCGATCCGACGTGCCCTCAGCGCAGCGCAGCTCGCGATCGGCGGTCACGTCGGCTACGCGGTCGCTCCCGAGCACCGGCTCCAGGGCCACGCCCACGAGATGCTGGAGCTGTGTGTGGACCGGCTCTGGGAGCTCGGGATCGACGAGGTGCTGCTGACCTGCGATGACGACAACGGCGCGTCTGCGGCTGTGATCGAGGGCTGCGGCGGGGTGCTGGAGGACGTCGTGGACTTCGGCGGCCCCGTGCCGACGCGCCGCTACTGGATCGGTGCAGCCGCACTCTGACCTCCGAGGGCGCAGCTGTTCCCGTCGGCCCTCGCCTCAGCGCTTGCGGTACAGGCGCTTGTCGGAGTAGACGGGCTCGCAGGTCACGGCGACGCCGAGGCTGCGGAAGATGCCCTCGTCCACGCTGCCGAGGATCACGGTGGAGTGGACGTCCAGGCCCCGCAGCGAGTGGAGCGCCTGCAGGCTGCGGCGGGCGTTCTCGTCGAAGCGCGCCGAGGTCGACAGCGCGATCAGCACCTCGTCCGTGTGCAGCCTGGGGTTGCTGCTGCCCAGGTGCACGGTCTTCAGCTCCTGGATCGGCGCGATCGACTCGGGGGAGAGCAGCTGCACCGAGGGATCGATCCCCGCGAGGTGCTTCAGCGCGTTCAGCAGAAGCGCGGAGGAGCTGCCGAGCAGGGCCGAGGTCTTCCCGGTGAGGATGGTGCCGTCAGGCAGCTGGATCGCGGCCGCGGGGGCGTCCGTCTCCCGCTCGAGCGCGAGGGCCGGGGCGACGACCGGGCGGTCCGAGGCGGCGAGCCCCATCCTGCTCATCAGCAGAGAGATGCGGTCGCTGAACACGGGATCCAGCCCCCCGCGGCGCTCCTCGACGAGCGCCGCGTAGTAGCGCCGGATCACCTCCTGCTCGGAGGCCCGACGGCACACGGCGTCGTCGCTGATCGCGAGACCGGCCATGTTCACGCCCATGTCGGTGGGGGACTCGTAGACGGTGCGGTCGTACAGCTCGTCGAACAGGCGCTTCAGCACGGGGAAGACGTCCACGTCGCGGTTGTAGTTCACCGCCTGCTCGCCGTACGCCGCGAGGTGGTACGGGTCGATGAGGTTCACATCGTCCAGATCCGCGGTCGCGGCCTCGTAGGCGAGGTTCACCGGGTGGTCCAGCGGCAGGTTCCACACCGGGAACGTCTCGTACTTCGCATAGCCCGAGGGAAGCCCGCGCTGGTGGTCGTGGAACAGCTGGGACAGGCACGTGGCCATCTTGCCGCTTCCCGGCCCGGGGGCGGTGACCACCACGATGTCCCGGTCGGTCTCGATGTACTCGTTGCGGCCGAAGCCCTGGTCGCTGACGATCCGGGAGACGTCGTGCGGGTAGCCGGCGATCGGGTAGTGGCGGTAGACGGTGAGGCCGAGGCGCTCGAGCTTCCGCTTGAACTCGACGGCCTGGCTCAGCTCGTCGGACCAGTGGCTCACCACGATGGAGCCGACCTTCAGGTCGTACGCGGTGAAAGCGTCCACCATGCGCAGCACTTCGACCTCGTAGGTGATGCCGGTATCGGCGCGCACCTTGTTGCGCACCAGATCCAGGGCGGAGATGACGATGACGACCTCGACGTCCTCGGCCATGGTGCGGAGCATCTGGACCTTGGTGTCCGGGGCGAACCCGGGCAGCACGCGCGAGGCATGGTGGTCGTCGAACAGCTTCCCGCCGAACTCGAGGTAGAGGGTGCCGCCGAAGGAGCGTCGCCGCGCGGCGATCTGCTCGGACTGGAGGGCGAGATAGCGGTCGCGGTCGAAGCCGATGGCTGAGGTGTCCACGGAACCCGATCCTATGGGAGACCGGTGGCAGATGCCCGCTGGAGCCACCCGCTCACGCCGTGCGTCGGAGGCGCAGCGCGAGGTCGCGGACGATCACCGGCGATCGATCGACCCCGGCGATGGCATCCAGCAGGAGCTCGACCGTCGCGGCCCCGACTCTCTGCACCGGGTTCACGATTGTCGTGAGGGCGTTGATCGGATCGCCAGCCACGGCGATGTCGTCGAAGCCGATGAGTGCGACGTCGTCAGGCACGCGCACACCGGCAGCATGGAGCCGGCGCAGGGCGCCGATGGCCATGAGGTCGTTAGCGGCGAAGAGGCCGTCGAAGCTGCGGCCCGATCGCAGCAGTCGATCCATGGCGGCCTCGCCGCCGGAGAGAGTGAACCCGCCTTCTTCCACAGCGCAGATCTCTGCCCCGAGGGTCGCAGCCACCTCCAGGAAGCCTGCACGCCGATCCACGGCCGCCCCCATGTCGGGACTGCCGGAGATCAGGGCAAGCCGCCGGCGCCCGACGGAGAAGAGGTGCCGGCCCGCAAGCCGCCCGCCCTCCGTGTTGTCGACATCCGCGAAGAGCGCCGTGCGCCCCGCAGGAGGACGCCCGAAGTGGACCATCGGCACAGAAGCCTCGGCAAGGACTTCCAGCAGGGGATCGCCTTCGTGGTGGGAGAGCAGGATCATGCCGTCGACATGACCCCCGTGGACGAAGCGGCGTATCCGATCGGGGCCCTCGCCGCGGCCGGCCATGATCAGAAGGAGCTGCTTCTCGATGAGGGCCAGCCGCTCCGTGATCCCCGCGACCGCGGTCGCGAAGAAGGGGTCGCTGAAGATTCGGTCTCCCGACTCGGGGACCACGAGCGCGATCGCATCCGTGCTGCGTGTGACCAGGCTGCGCGCCGCTCGATTGGGCACGTATCCGAGGTCCACGACGGCGCGGTGCACGGCGTCCGCCTTGGGACCTGTCACGTGGACATCCCCTCGAACGACGCGCGAGGCCGTCGCACGGGAGACGCCTGCGGCCCGTGCGACGGCCTCGAGAGTGGGTGCGGGGTGAGGAGAGTTGGGGGACATCGGTCTTCCTGCGCCGGTGGGTCAGCCCTTCACCGCTCCCTGCATGATGCCGTTGACCAGCTGGCGGCCGGCGACGATGAACAGGAGGAGCAGCGGGATCACGGAGACGACCACACCGGCCATGATCAGCGAGTAGTCCTTGAAGTATGAGGCCTGCAGCTGCTGGAGAGCGACGGGAAGGGTCGGGTTGTCGGCCCCCAGGATGATGTAGGGCCAGAAGAAGCTGGTCCAGGACCCCACGAACGTGAAGAGGAACAGCATGGCACCGGCGCCCCGCGCGGCAGGAAGGGCCACGTGGAAGAAGGACTGCAGCAGGGAGCAGCCATCCATGCGCGCGGCCTCGATGAGCTCGAAGGGCAGGGCGTCCTCGAGGTACTGCGTCATCCAGAACACTCCGAACGCAGTGACCATGCCCGGGACGATGACCGCCTTGAGGTCCCCGACCCAGTCGAGCTTGGCCATGATGATGAACAGCGGGATCACCCCCAGCTGCACCGGCACCGCCATGGTCGCGATGACGAACGCGAGCAGAGCCTTCTTCCCGCGGAAGCGGAGCTTCGAGAAGGAATAGCCCGCCAGCGTCGAGAAGAACACGACCGAAGCGGAGGTGATCACCGCGACGATGATCGAGTTCCACAGCGCCTGCCAGAAGTCGATGTCGGAGTTGATCACGGCGCTGAGGTTCTTCAGCAGGTTTCCGCGCGGGATCAGCGAGGGGATCGGATTGCGTGCGATCATGCCGGCATCTGAGGAGGCCAGGAGGATCGCGAAGTAGAGCGGGTACGCGGAGATCAGCAGGAAGATCCCCAGGATCAGATAGTTCCACCAGCGGGGGCGGGCCTCGGCGCCTCCCCCTCCTTTGAGGCGGCGGCGGGCAGCGCGGGCGGCGCCCTTGCCCGCGAGCTGCTCGATGGCGGCGACGGATTCCATGGTGTTCTCCTCAGCCTCTGCGGCCGCGCGTGCGGCGGGTCGTGGGGTGGGCGCTTCCGCCGGAGGCGATCCGGCGGGTGATGGCGAAGTTCAGGAGCCCGATGAGGACGATGATGAGGAAGAGCAGCCAGGCGACGGCCGATGCCTTCCCGAAGGAGACCTGAGGCCCCCATCCCAGCTCGTAGAGGTACATCGTCATCGTCATCCACTGCCGGTCGGCACCACCGAGTCCGCTGGTGTCGAACATGCGCGGTTCATCGAAGATCTGCAGTCCGCCGATGGTGGACGTGATGACGACGAAGATGATGGTGGGTCGCAGCATGGGGACCGTGACGTGGAGGAAGCGATGCATGCGGCTCGCGCCATCGATGATGGCCGCTTCGTAGATCTCGCGCGGGACGGCCTGCATGGCAGCGAGGAAGATGAGGGCGTTGTACCCCGTCCAGCGGAAGTTCACCATCGTGGCGATCGCGAGGTGCGCGGCGAACGGACTCTTGTGCCACCCGATGCCGTCTATCCCCATCGTGCCGAGGAGAGAGTTCACCAGGCCCGATTCGTCGGCGAAGATCTTGCCGAAGATCAGGGAGACGGCCACCGGGGCGATCACATAGGGGAGCAGCACTCCCATGCGCCAGAAGGTCTTGGCGCGCAGGTTCGCGTCCAGCACATAGGCGATGAGGATTGCTGCGATCACCTGCGGCACTGATGAGAGCAGGAAGATCGAGAACGTGTTGCGCAGCGCCTTGTAGAAGTTCGCAGAGCCCAGGACGTCCTGGAAGTTCTGCAGGCCCACGAAGGGGCCCTGCCCCATGATGAGGTCCCAGTCATGCAGGGAGACCCACGCGGTGTACACGATGGGGAAGAGGCCGGTGACCAGGAACAGCAGGAAGAACGGGCTGATGAAGAGGTAGGGGGAGAGGCGCTGGTCCCACCGGGACAGTCGCTGGCGCCACGTCAGCGGCGCGCGCGCGGGCGCTGGAGAGCTGCTCATGGGTGTCCTCGCAGAGAAGGGGTCAGGGGTGCAGAGGGGCGAACGGGTCACGGGCGCGGCAGGAGGGTGTCTCCTGCGGCGCCCGTGACCGGCGCGAGGATCAGCTCAGGCCGAGCTCGTCATACTGGGTGATCGCCTGATCCCAGGACGCTGCCGGGTCGCCGCCGTCGACGTCCCATCGGGTGATGGCGTCCGCCACGACCGTGTTGATCACGAAGAACTTCGGGCCCACGAAAGGCTGGGTCTCGATGGCCGTCGCCCGGTCCGAGAAGATCTGGCCCACAGGGGCGTCGTTGAAGAACTCGTTGGTCACGCCGGTGACGTCGGCCGACTCGAGCGCCTTCTTCTGGCTGGGGAAGGTCCCCTTCGCCTTGAAAGCCACGATCTGCTGCTCGGGAGCAGTGAGCCATGCAGCGAGCTTCTTGGCAGCCTCGACGTTCTTCCCCTGAGCAGGGACGGAGAGGTAGGAGCCGCCCCAGTTGCCGCCGCCGCCCGGGAAGACGTTCGCGATGTCCCAGCCTTCGACACCCTCGGAGTTCCCCTGGATCGGGCCGGTCATCCAGGCCGGGCAGAGCATCGTTGCGAACCCATCGTTCTGGAACGCGGCCGTCCAGTCCTCCGACCACTGGGCGAGCCCTGCGGAGAGGTCCTTGTGCGCGGCGAGCTGGTCGTAGACGGACTTGACGTCGGCATTGTCCTTGAGCGGGATGGGAGTGCCGTCGGACTTCTCGTACGGGTTGGCGACCTGCTGGATCATGCCGTTGTACGTGCCTCCGGCGCCGTCGTACCACGGGATGCCCGCCGCCTGGACGAACTGCTGTCCGACCTCGAAGTAGGTGTCCCATCCGCCCTCGAGCAGTGCGGCGACCTCCTCGCGGGAGGATGGCAGCCCAGCCTTGGCGAAGAGATCGGAACGGTAGGCGATGGCCTCCGGGCCGATGTCGGTGCCGTAGCCGAGCAGCTTGCCGTCGACGGTCGCGGCCTCTGTCTTCCACTCGACCCAGCGGCCTTCGACCTCGGGGCTGGCGAGATCCTCGAACTTCTGGGCGTACTGGGCCAGCTCCGCCCACCATGCGACCTCGACGCCTTCGATGTCCGCGAGCCCCTTGCCGGCGGCGAGGCCGGTCATGAGGTTCTTGCGGGCGTCGTCGCTCGTCGCGGCCTTCTTCGCCTTGATGATGACATCGGGGTTCTCGTCCATGTACTGGGTGAAGAGCTCCTCGTAGCCGAATTCGTTGAAGGTGGCGACTGTGAGCTCGACCTTGCCGTCGGCGTTTGTGGCCGAGTCGCTGCCGGATCCTCCGCCGCAGGCGGCGAGCGAGGCGGCAGCGGCGGCGGCGGCCGTCCCTGCGAGGACGGTGCGACGGGTGGGCTTCATGGGAACTCCTTTGTCCGGGTGAGCGGCTATGCTCTGAGAGCGCTCTCAGTGAGCGTGACCTAGACTATACCGCCAAAAAGGAGCTCGCGGTCAGCTCCGGAATGAGGACGGAGCGCATTGTGCTCTGTTCTCCCTTGCGAAAGAGATTCCATGCCCCTCACCGACCCCTACGCCCCTCAGTCCGGTCCTCTCCTCTCGCAGGCGTCCACTCGAGCCCTGGACGGCGACCGCTGGGTCGATCCGGACCTCGTCCGGCACGCTCGGCACCTGGCCGCGCGCGGAAGCGTTCTGCTGCGCAATGAAGGTGCGCTTCCGCTCGCTGAGGGGGAGCGCGTCGCTCTCTTCGGGAGGATGCAGAAGGACTGGCTCGCCGTGGGCTACGGCTCGGGGGGAGACGTCAATCCGCCGTACTGCACCACGCTCGTGGACTCGCTGCGAGAAGGCGGCCGAGTGCAGATCGACGAGGGTCTCGCTGAGCGCTACGAGACCTGGTGCGCCCAGAACCCGGCAGAGCCCGGTGATATCTGGGGGCAGTGGCCGATGAGCTATCCGGAGATGGAGATCGAGGACGAGGTGGTCCGACGTGCAGCGGAGCGCAGCCGCATCGCGGTGATCGTGCTCGGCCGCGCGGCCGGAGAGGACCGCGAGAACGTGCTCGAAGAGGGCTCGTTCTACCTCACCTCGAGCGAGCGTCGCCTGCTCGCTCAGGTCACTGACGCATTCGAGCGCACGGTGGTGATCGTCGACACCGGTGGACTCATCGACTTCTCCTGGCTGCTGGACTACAAGGTCGATGCACTGCTGCTGGCCTGGTTCGGCGGGATGGAGGGCGGCCGCGCGATTGCGGACGTCCTCACCGGTGTCGTCGAGCCCGGGGGGAGGCTCACGGACACGATCGCCGTCTCCTATGAGGCGAACCCCTCCGCGCGCAACTCAGGAGATCCGGAAGGAAACGACTACGTCGAGGACATCTACGTCGGCTATCGCTGGTTCGAGACCCTTGCCCCGCAGGACGTGTTGTTCCCCTTCGGTTTCGGACTGGGATACACGACATTCGAGCAGGTGGCGAGTGTCGAGGGCGACAGCGGGGAGGTTCGCGTCAAGGCGCGGGTGCGCAATACGGGGGCGCGCAGAGGATCGGACGTCGTGCAGGTCTATCTCGAGGCTCCCTCGGGCGCGCTCAGCACGCCCTCCCGGCAGCTCGTCGGATTCGCCCGCACCGATGAGCTCGAGCCCGGCGCTGTGCAGGAGCTCGAGATACCCATCCCGCAGCGATCGCTCGCCTCGTACGACGATTCGGGGGCGACGGGTCATCGCAGCGCCTGGGTCCTGCAGGCAGGCGAGCATCGCTTCCACGTCGGCGCCGACGTCCGCTCGGCGCAGCTCGCGGGGGCAGTCCATGTGCCGGATCTGGTGGTCCTCGAGCAGCTCGAGGCGGCTGCAGGCCCCCGCTCGCCGTTCGAGCGCATGGTCATCCGCCGCGATGCCGCGGAAGCCGTCGACGGCGAGACCCCAGTCCTCAGCTACGAGCCCGTGCCGCTGGCACCGCATGAGCTGCGTGCACGCATCGTCGAGCGGCTCCCCGAACCGGTGCACGGCACCCGTGAGCCGGAATCGGCGGGCAGCGCCGGGGCCGGCGGAGCGGCATCAGTGCCGAGCTTCACCGATGTCGTCGCAGGCCGGTCGGGTCTCGAGGACTTCGTGGCGAGCCTGGCCCCTCGCGAACTCGCTGCGCTGACCTACGGGGACATCATCATGGACTCCCCTCTCGGCCCGGCCGGCAACGCTGGGGCGCTCGGCGGAGTGACCGAGGAGCTCCGTGATCGCGGCATACCCGCAGCAATCACGACGGACGGCCCTTCCGGGCTGAGGCTGGCGGCCTACGCCTCGCTCCTGCCCTGCGGCACGTCGCTCGCCAGCACATGGGATCCTGAGGGGGTCGAGTCTATGGCCGCCCTGCACGCGCAGGAGATGATCCGCAAGGGGTCCGACATCCTCCTCAGCCCCGGAATGAATATCCACCGCGACCCTCTGTGCGGTCGGAACTTCGAATACTTTTCCGAAGATCCTCTGCTCACGGGATCGATGGCCGTGGCAGTCGTGCGCGGCGTGCAGTCGCAGGGCGTCTCGGCATGCCCCAAGCACTTCGCGGCCAACAACCAGGAGACCAACCGCACCTACGCCGACTCCCGCGTGTCAGAGCGCGCCCTGCGGGAGATCTATCTGCGGGGCTTCGAGCAGGTGGTGCGCGAGGCCGCCCCGCGCACCATCATGACGAGCTACAACCGCATCAACGGCGTCTGGGGCCATTACCACTACGACCTCGTCACCACGATCCTGCGAGGGCAATGGGGCTACGAGGGCCTCGTCGTGACGGATTGGTGGATGCAGATGGCTCCGGACCCTGACTTCCCGGCACTGCGCGACAGCGCCTATCGGGTGCGCGCCGGAGTCGATGTGCTCATGCCTGGTGGTCGCGAGCACTGGGGAACCGATCGCGAGGATTCGGTCGTGGAGTCATGGGGGGAGCCTGGCGGCATCACCCTCGCAGAGATGCAGGCCTGTGCCCGACGGGTGCTCGAGTTCCTCCTCGAGGCTCGCATCGCGGACCGCGAACGGCATCCTCAGGCGAAGGTCTGAGCGCGAGCGTCGTGCCAGTCCGAGAACGAGGGCGACACGGGCGCCTGATCTGGGGAATCGCCTAGACTCGGCGCAGTGTGGTGCGCGGTGCGCTCCGGCATCGGGATCGAAGGGAGTCGGCCGTGAAGATCGCTGTGACAGGTGCGACGGGAGTCCTCGGCCAGGAGGCCGTCGCCGCCCTCATCGCCGCCGGGCATGAGGTGACGGGCGTGACGCGGCGCGAGCGGGGGATCCCGGTGATCGAGGGCCGCGGCGCGCGCGCCGTGGTCGCCGACGTCTTCGACCAGAAGGAGCTCACGCGCACCTTCCGCGGCCACGACGTCGTGGTGAACACTCTGGCGCACGTGCCGATCGGCATGGCCGCGATGCGCCCCCTCTCCTGGAGGGAGGACGATCGCCTCCACCTGGAGGCCTCCGTCGCGATCGCCAAGGCGGCCGCGGAGGCCGGGGCCGGGCGGCTCATCCAGGAGTCCACGATCTTCCTGTACCCCGACAACGGCTCCGAGTGGATCGGCGAGGACGAGCCGCTCTCGGTGCGCAACCAGGCGTTCAAGCCGCGGGTGAAGGAGATGCGCGCCGCGGTCGATTTCGCGACCTCCGGCCGCACCGCCGTGATCCTGCGCCTGGGCCAGCTCTTCGGTCGTGACCCCCAGACCACCCACGCCCTGAAGGCCGTGCGCGAGGGCGATCCGATCCTGCTGGGCAAGCCGGAGAACTACGTGACGCTCCTGCACCACCGCGACGCCGGCCAGGCGTTCGTCTCCGCCCTGCGCGCCCGCAGCGGGTTCTACAACGTCGGCGGGGAGCCCATCACGCGCAGCCGCTGGGCGAAGGATCTCGCCGCCGAAGCCGGGGCGGGCAAGCCCGCGAAGTTCTACACCGAGCTCGCGCAGGCGGTCGTCGGCACGCGCCTGGACGTGCAGCGACGCTCCCTGCGGGTCTCCTCCGTGCGGTTCATGTCCGAGACGGGCTGGCGCCCCCTCACCGGCCCCTCCACCCCGGGCTGGTCGCGCATGTGAGACCTCTTCGCAGAGGTGTTCACACAACCTTCGCAACCTCCGCTCAGGAGATTGGCAGAGTGGCGCGCGGTGCGTGCCAGGATTGATCCATGACCTCGCTCAGCCCGTCGCAACATCGCGCACCCCGGAGCCTGGGCGAGGACGTTCCCGCTGCCGGCACCGCGCATGCCAAGGCGATCCTGTTCGGGGAGCACGCCGCCGTGTACGGGGCGCCCGCCGTCGCGATCCCATTGCACGCCCTCACGGCGACCGCCGAGGTCAGCCCGCTTCCCGAGGGCCGGCTGGTGCTCGACAGCGAGCTCTACAGCGGAGACGCGGCCGACGCTCCTCAGCGGATCCTCCCGCTGAGCACCGCCGCCCGCGCCGCGCTCGCCCTCTCGGACAGGCCGGATCTGGGCCTGCACCTGCGCCTGCGCAGCACTATCCCGTACGAGCGCGGCCTCGGCTCCAGCGCCGCCGTCGCCGCCGCCGTCGCGCGCGCTGTCGCCGCGCTCACCCGCACCGAGCTCAGCGCCGAGGCGGTGCACGACGTCATCATGCAGGCCGAGCACATCGCCCACGGCCGCTCCAGCGGTCTCGACGGCAGAGCCGTCGCCTCCGACGCCCCGATCCGCTTCCAGGGCGGCGCCGCCACCGCGATCCGCGTCGGCGCTCCCTTCACCTTCGTCCTCGCCGACAGCGGCCACGCCGGATCGACCTCCGTGGCCGTCGGCGCGGTGCGTGAGCTGCGCGAGGCCTTCCCGGTGCGCGTGGACGGCCTCATCACGCGCCTCGCCGCGCTGTCCGAGGACTCGCTCGGCTTCCTGGCTGGCGGCGCGGCGTCCGATCTCGGAGCCGCGATGTTCGAGGCGCACCGCCTGCTCACCGAGCTCGAGGTCTCCGATCCATCGTTGGAGAGGCTCGTCGCTGCCGCCGAGAGCGCAGGAGCCCTCGGCGCCAAGCTCACCGGCGGCGGTCGGGGCGGCTGCGTGATCGCTCTGGCCCGTTCCGCAGAGCACGCCCCCGCCCTCGCCGATGCGCTGGAGTCCGCCGGCGCCGCCCGCACCTGGCAGACCACAGTGGAGACAGCATGAGCACCGAGAAGACATCCCGCCCCGCCGCCACCGCCGTCGCGCACCCGAACATCGCGCTCGTGAAGTACTGGGGCAAGCGCGATGATGAGCTGATCCTCCCGGTCGCCGGCAGCATGTCGATGACCCTCGACGCCTTCGCGACCACCACCACGGTCGAGCTGCTGGAGGAAGGTGCGGCCACCGACTCCTTCATCCTCAACGACGCGCCCGCCTCCGGCAAGCCCCTCGAGCGCACCGTCGCATTCCTCGACCACGTGCGCGCGCTTGCCGGGTCCGAGCGCCGCGCCGCCGTGACCTCGGTGAACGAGGCGCCGACGGGTGCGGGGCTCGCCTCGTCGGCCTCCGGCTTCGCCGCGCTCGCCCTCGCCGCCTCCACCGCGTACGGGTTGGAGCTCGATGAGCGCGCGCTCTCCCGACTCGCTCGCCGGGGCTCCGGCTCCGCCTCCCGCTCGATCATCGACCGGTACGCGGTCTGGCATGCCGGGACCGATGACGAGTCCTCCTTCGCCGAGGAGATCGAGGCCCCGGACCTGCGCCTGGTGATCGTGACCGTCGATGCCCGCGAGAAGGCCGTCTCCAGCCGCGAGGCCATGCGCCTGACCGCGCAGACCTCTCCGTTCTACGAGGCGTGGATCGGCTCCACCGAGGCCAGCCTCGAGGAGATGACCCGCGCCTGCGCCGCCGGGGACGCCACCCGTATCGGCGAGATCACCGAGTCCCACGCGCTGCGGATGCATGCGGTGATCTCCTCCACGGAGCCTCCCGTGCGCTACCTCGCCCCCGGGAGCGTCGCGGTGTTCGATGTCGCCGTGCGCCTGCGCGAGCAGGGCGTGCCGGTCTACGGAACGGCCGACGCCGGCCCCAATGTGTGCCTGCTGACAACCCCCGAGCACGCCGATCAGGTGGCGGCGGCCGTCGAGGGCCTCGGCGAGGTGCGCGTGGTCGGTCCCGGTCCAGGTGCCCGCCTGCTCGACGAGCAGGGCGCATGATCACCACGCGCGCGCCCGGGAAGCTCTACATCGCCGGCGAGTACGCGGTCGTCGAACCCGGCCACCCCGCCGTGCTGATGGCCGTGGACCGCTTCCTCACGGTCGAGCTCACCGAGGCCGAGGGCCGCGGCATGGTGCACTCCTCCCGCTATGGGCGCGGGCCGCTCACCTGGGTGCGCGAGGGCGAGAGCATCGTCGTGGACCACAGTCCCTTCGACTACGTCACCGCCGCCATCGCGATCATGGACAAGCTGCGCGCCGAGCGGGGCCTCGCCCCGCGCTACTTCGACCTGCGCATCTCCTCCGAGCTCGATGATCCCAGCGGTCTCAAGTTCGGCCTGGGATCCTCGGGCGCGGTCACCGTCGCGATCATCGATGCGCTGAACCGCTTCCACGGTCTCGAGTTGAGCACCTGGCAGCGCTTCCAGCTCGCGCTGCTCGCCACCATCTCCGTGTCCCCGAAGGCCTCCGGCGGGGACCTCGCCGCGAGCACGTACGGCGGATGGATCTGCTACACCGCCCCCGATCGCAGCGCGCTGCTCGCCCTCCTGGAGGGCGGCTCCCTGGCCGAGGTGCTGGACGCGCCCGAGTGGGGGATCTGCCGGATCGCGCCACTGGGGGAGCCTGCGGGGATCACGATGCTCGTGGGCTGGACGGGGACCCCCGCTTCGACCGAGCGCCTCGTCGATCGGGTGAGCCGCCCCGAGGCCGAGGTGAGCGCGCAGTACGCGCGCTTCCTCGAGGACTCCCGCGAGGCGGTCGAAGAGCTCGTGGCCGCGTGGGGCACCGACCCCTCTGCGGTGCTCGCCGTGCTGCGCCGGTGCCGGCGCCTCCTGCAGGGACTCGGCGCTCTGCGCGGCAGCACCATCGAGACCGCGCAGCTCGGCGCCCTGTGCGACCTCGCCGAGGCAGCGGGCGCCGCGGGCAAGCCCTCGGGCGCCGGGGGAGGAGACTGCGGCATCGTCGCCCTTCCCGACGGGGCCGACGCGCAGGAGATCCTCTCCCGCTGGCGCGAGGTCGGCATCCTGCCCCTGGACCTGCACGTGAACCCTTCCGAGACCGAAGGAGCACCCGCATGAGCCGCAGCGCAGACGATGCTCGCGTCGATGACGCGCGAGCCCCCGATGACGCGCGAGCCCCCGAGGACGCCCGCGCCGCCGACGCCGCCCGAGACGCGCTCGTGCGCGACGCCGCCGGCCGCAGCGAGCGCAAGGAGGACCACGTCCGCCTCGCCGCCGCGCAGTGGAACGCCCAGCGCACCACGGAGTTCGACGATCTCGAGTTCGTCCACCACGCCCTGGCCGGGGTCACCCCCGCGCGCGTGGACCTCTCCGTCGAGATGTTCGGGCGCACCGTCGCCTCGCCCTTCTACATCAACGGCATGACCGGGGGCACCGAGAGCACCGGGCGCATCAACCGGGCGCTCGCCATCGCCGCCCGCGAGACCGGGCTGGCGATGGGGTGCGGATCGGTCTCCATCGCGCTCGACGACCCGAGCACCGCCGATCACTTCCGCGTCATCCGCCGCGAGAACCCGGACGGCATCGTCATGGCGAACCTGGGCGTCGGCCGCTCCGCCGAGGACGCGCGCCGCGCCGTCGACCTGCTCGAGGCCGACGCCCTCCAGGTGCA
Source organism: Brachybacterium equifaecis (assembly GCF_023509525.1). GTDB lineage: Bacteria > Actinomycetota > Actinomycetes > Actinomycetales > Dermabacteraceae > Brachybacterium > Brachybacterium equifaecis. Next base: position 137,475 of record NZ_JAKNCJ010000005.1, on the reverse strand, counting down.
CGTCAACGCGGTGCAGGAGATCGCCATGCCCGAGGGCTCCCCGGAGCTCTCCGACTGGCTGCGGGATGTGGAGGCCATCGTCGAGTCCTCCGCCGTGCCCGTGCTGGTGAAGGAGGTCGGCTTCGGCCTGTCCCGCCGCACGCTCGCGCAGCTCGCCGGCATCGGCGTCACGTGGGCCGACGTCTCCGGCCGCGGCGGCACCGACTTCCTCGCGATCGAGAACGACCGCCGCCCCGGCGGGGACTACTCCTACCTCACGGGCTTCGGGCAGTCCGCTCCCGCCGCGCTGCTGGAGAGCGTGCGGCCCGACGGCTGGGTGCGCGTCGGAGACGGACTCACCCTGTTCGCCTCCGGCGGGGTCCGCAACCCCCTGGACGTGCTGAAGGCCCTCGCTCTCGGAGCGCGGAGCGTGGGCGTGGCGGGCTCCTTCCTGAAGGCCGTGGTCGACGGCGGGGAGGAGCGGCTGATCGCGCTGATCCGCACCTGGCAGGAGCACACCCGCGACCTCGCCGCCCTGCTCGGAGCGGCCACGGCCGCCGAGCTCACCACCACCGACCTGCTGATCCGCGGCCGACTGCGCGAGTTCTGCGACCTGCGGGGCATCGACGCCGCCGCCTGGAGCAGCCGCACTCCGATCCTTCCCTCTGAGGAGAGCTGATGACCGACCAGAATCCCGGCCCCGCTGCGAGCGCGCCGGCCCCGACCGCGTCCGGATCGACCGCGGCCGGCCCGACCGCGCCGGCCTCTCCCGCTCAGGCGGCGCCCGGCCCTGCGCCGACCACGGACATCCCGACCCGCTGGGTCGGGCCGCTGCGGATGTCCGGCAACGCCGTGGAGGGCGAGGTCGAGGTGCCGCTGGCGACCTACGAGACGCCGCTGTGGCCGTCGGTCGGCCGCGGCGCGCGCATCTCCCGGATGATCGAGGGCGGCATCCGCGCCACCGTCATCGGAGAGCGGATGACTCGCTCCTCGCTGTTCGTCGCACCCGATGCGGCGACGGCCCACCAGGCCTCCCTCGTGGTCCAGGACCGCATCGGCGAGCTGCGCGAGGTCGTCGGCGCCGGCAGCCGCTTCGCTCGGCTCGAGGAGATCCACCCCGAGATCGTCGGCAATCTGCTGTTCCTCCGCTTCGCGCTGACCACGGGCGATGCCTCGGGCCACAACATGGTCACCCAGGCCGCCGAGCAGCTCATGGAGCGGATCCTCTCCTGGGGCCTCGACCTCGAGTACGGCTCGATCTCCGGCAACTACTGCTCGGACAAGAAGGCGACCGCCGTCAACGGCGTGCTCGGCCGCGGCCGGAACGTGGTCGCCGAGATCCTCATCCCGCACGAGATCGTGGCGAAGCAGCTGCGCTCGAGCGCCGCCGAGATCGTCCAGCTCGTGCTGCGCAAGAACTACGTCGGCTCCACGATCGCCGGTGCGATCCGCTCGGCGAACGCGCACTACGCGAACATGCTGCTCGCGTTCTACCTCGCCACCGGCCAGGACGCCGCGAACATCGTCGAGGGCTCCCAGGGCTTCACGTACGCGGAGGACCGCGAGGACGGGCTGTACTTCTCGTGCACCCTCCCGCACCTGATCGTCGGCACCGTCGGCAACGGCAAGCACCTGGACCACGTCGACTACGCGATGGAGCGGCTCGGCTGCCGCGAGGAGCGCGAGCCCGGGGCGAACACCCGGCGCCTCGCTGCGCTCATGGCCGCGACCGTCCTGTGCGGGGAGTTGTCGCTGCTCGCCGCGCAGACCAACCCCGGCGAGCTGATGGACTCCCATCGCCGCCTCGAGCGCAGGAAGGCACCGCGCGCATGACCACTTCTCCCCACGCCCCCGCCGCCGGAGCCGTGCCGATCGGCATCGAGGATCTCGAGATCGCGACCGGCCACCATGTCCTGGACCTGTCGGCCCTCGCCGAGACGCGCGGGGTGGACCCCGCGAAGTACTCGCGCGGGCTCGGTCAGGACGAGATGTCCCTGCCCGCTGCCGACGAGGACGTCGTCACGATGGGAGCGGCCGCCGCCTCCGCTCTGCTCGAGCGCACCGGCATCGAGGGCATCCGCACGCTCCTGTTCGCCACCGAGTCCGGCATCGACCACTCGAAGTCCGCCGCGGTCATCGCGCACGGCCTGCTCGGCCTGCCCCCGCATGTGCGCTCGGTGGAGCTCAAGCAGGCCTGCTACGCGGGGATGGCCGCCGTGCAGAGCGCGATCGGCATCGTCGCCCGCCGCCCGCAGGAGAAGGTCCTCGTGATCGCCTCGGACGTGGCCCGCTACCAGCTCGCCTCCCCGGGAGAGCCCACGCAGGGCGCGGGCGCTGTCGCGATGGTGATCAGCGCCGATCCGGCGCTGCTGGAGATCGAGCCGATCTCGGGCGTGTACTCCGCTGACATCGACGACTTCTGGCGGCCCAACGACTCCTCGACCGCGGTCGTCGACGGCCGGCTGTCGATGGGTGCGTACCAGAAGGCGCTCATGGGGGCGTGGGAGGACCTGCAGGCGCAGGGCGGCCCCTCGGCCGACCAGATCGACGCGTTCGTCTACCACCAGCCGTTCACGAAGATGGCGCGCAAGGCGCACCGCCACCTCAGCCAGAAGCTCGGCGCCGAGCTCGACGAGACGCCGCTGGATCAGGCGGAGGTCTACAACCGGCGTCTGGGCAACACGTACACCGCCTCCCTCTGGAACGGGCTCGCCTCGCTCCTGGACCATGCAGGCGACCTCGCCGGGAAGCGCGTGGCGCTGTTCAGCTACGGCTCCGGGAGCGCGGGGGAGATGCTCACCGGCATCGTCCGCGACCAGGGCGACGCCGCGGGCCGGCGCGCGCGGCGCCTCGCGATGCTCGATGCGCGCGAGCCGCTCGCGGTGGATGCGTACGAGGAGCTGCACCGCAGCGCCGAGCTCAGCAGCGCCTCCGATCAGGAGACCCCGCAGGTCGGGGGATCAGGGTTCCGCTTCGCCGGGATCCAGGGCCGCGCCCGGCGGTACGAGCGCCCCGCGGGCTGAGAGGCGCGACGGGCAGAGGGGATGACGTGATGCCGGGATCAGGATCGGTCGCGGAGGTCTTCCGCGTGTTCCTGCTGCTCGGGCTGACGTCGTTCGGCGGGCCGGTCGCGCACCTCGGGTACTTCCGCACGGAGCTGGTGGAGCGGCGCGGCTGGCTGGGGGATCGGGAGTACGCCGATCTCGTGGCGCTGTGCCAGTTCCTGCCCGGTCCGGCCTCCAGCCAGGTCGGCTTCGCGATCGGCCTGCACCGGGCTGGCATCCTCGGCGCTCTTGCGGCCTTCGTCGCCTTCACCCTGCCATCGGCGGCGCTCATGATCGGCCTCGCGCTGGGCGCGGCTGCCCTTTCCAGCGCCGTCGGAACCGGCATCATCGCGGGGCTGAAGATCGTTGCGGTCGCGATCGTCGCCCACGCCGTGCTCGGCATGGCCCGCACTCTCACGCCCGATGCGCCGCGCGCGAGCATCGCCGTCCTCGCCGCAGGATCGGCCCTGCTGCTCGGCGGGTCCATCGGGCAGATCCTCGCGATCCTCCTCGGTGCGGCGGGCGGTCTCTGGCTGCTGCGCGGCAGACTGAGCGCTGACGCAGCTCCGCTCCCGGCCGCTCGCGGGATCCGCGTTCCGTACGGGCGGCGCGCGGGCATCGCGTGCCTGTCGGCCCTGGTGGTGCTCCTCGCGGGGATGCCTCTGCTCGCCCGCGCCACCGGCAGCGGGGCGCCGCAGCTGGCCGACGCGCATCTGCGCGCCGGGGCGCTCGTCTTCGGCGGCGGGCATGTCGTGCTGCCGCTGCTGGAAGCCGAGGTCGTGCAGACCGGGTGGGTCGGCCCCGAGGCGTTCCTCGCCGGGTACGGGGCGGCGCAGGCGATGCCCGGGCCGCTGTTCAGCCTGGCCGGATACCTCGGCGCCGCGGCCGGCATCGGCCCCGGCGGCGTCGCCGGAGGAGTGATCGCGCTGCTCGCGATCTTCACCCCCGGGTTCCTGCTGCTCCTCGGGGTGCTGCCGTTCTGGAAGGGCCTGATGGCCAGGCCGCTCGTGCGCGCGGCGATGGCCGGAGCGAACGCAGCAGTGGTCGGGATCCTCGCAGCCGCGCTGTACGACCCGGTCTTCACCACGGCCATCACCGCGCCCGCGGCGTTCATACTGGCCCTCGCCTGCTTCGTGCTGCTGACCGCGTGGAAGGTCCCTGCGTGGGCGGTCGTGCTCGTCGGCGGGGCCGGGGGAGCGGTGGCGGCGGTGCTCGGAGCGCTGTGAGGCATCACTGAGCAGTCGGCGCTGACGGCGCCGCAGGTGCGACACTGCGGAGTGCCAAGAATTGTCCGGTTCGCGGCGTCATGGGGCGCCGCCGGAAGGAGCGCACCATGCCGATGATCGACGTCTTTGCCACCGCGGGGACTTTCCCCGCCCCGCACCAGCTCGCGAGAGATCTCGCCGCCGCAGTGATGGATCGAGCAGGTCCCGAACATCCCGATGTTCCGCAAGAACACGGCCGCATTCGTGCACGAGATGCCCGCCGGCGCCATCTCCAATGTGGACGGCGACAGCGACTACGTGCGCGTGCAGGTCCTCACCAATGCGGGGGCACTCGACCGCGACAAGCAGAGCGCCGTCGTCGCCCGGCTGACGGCGACCGTTGCAGCAGCTGCTGGGGACGAGAGCCTGGCTGAGCGCACGTGGGTGCTCCTGACCGAGGCGCCCGAGGGCGGCTGGGGACTCTGGGGCCGCGCGTACACCAATGCTGAGCTGGTCGCGGCCGCTCGCGAGGAGATCGGGAAGCTGCAGGCGGGGAGCTGAGCAGAAAGGGCTGCTGCCGGAACTGGCAGCAGCCCGCTCGTCGTCGCCCGCGCACTGCGTGAGGGTGCGCCACTGAGAGCTGCGCACATGACGAAGGGCCCCGATCGGGATCGGGGCCCTTCGTCATGAACGATGTCCTGAGACATCACAAGGGGTGATCGACGGGATTTGAACCCGCGACCGCCTGGATCACAACCAGGAGCTCTACCAACTGAGCTACGACCACCATGCGCAGGTCAGACCCGCAACGAGAAACAAGCATACACGCCCTCAGACGGCATCGACGCCGGAGCGGGCCCTTGTCGATGTGATCCGGCTTGCATCGTGGCACGCGGCGGCGGAGACTCGCCAGATGCGTTCACCGAGGCGCAGTTGGGGAAGGAACCTGAGCGATGGGCGGTACCGGGATGGAACTGGGGATCGGGGCGGCCGGACTCATCGGCATCGTCGTCATGTGGGCGGTCGTGCTCTATGTCGTCTACTGGGTGATCCGCCTGGGAGTGCGTGCCGGGATGATGGATGCCTGGAAGCGTCGCGAGGAGCTGGAGCGGGAGCGCGCGACGCGGAGCGACCGAGCTGCCGCACCGGAGCTGCGCTAGCAGCTGCCCTGTCAGCGCCCGAGACCGACGTCTTGTTCCAATTTCTGGAACAGGACGTCGGTCTCGCGCGTGTGAAGGAAGGCCGCCCCGCGGGCCTCAGCCGATCGTATCGAGAAGGTCCGCGCGCACTGCTGCGGCGAGCGTCGGCGTGACCGGCAGGCGGGGGATCAAGGTCGCCTGGTAGGCGTGGTAGATGTCGGGCTTGCCCTCCCACGTCGCGGACTGCGGGCGGTTCTGCGCGTCGAGCTCGTGGAACCAGGAACCGTCGGCGGTGTCGATGAAGAACTCGCTGATGTGCTCCCACCACTGCTGGTAGCGCTCGGCCCACTTAGCCTCGCCCGTCACCTGGTGCAGCACGGCCGCGGCCGCCGTCGCCTCTGCGGCGACCCAGTGCATCCGCTCGGGCACCACCACGTCCCCGTCCCAGTCCACGGTGTACGCGAAGCCGGGCTTCCCGTCCTGGCCGAAGGCCGCGTCGGACTTCTCCATGAGCGCGATCGCGGCTTCGAGCATCCACTCGGGAGCGGAGCCGTCGCGCGCGATCAGAGCGGCGCGGGCGTGCAGCACGAGGCGCGACCACTCGATCCAGTGCCCGATGGTCGCACCGTAGGGGCGGAACGGGTGGGCGGGCTCGTCCTCGTTGTAGTCGAGGATCGGGTTCCACTCGGTGTCGAAGTGCTCGGGCAGCAGCCAGTCCTGGGCGCGCGCGAACTCGTCGATCGCCCGGGTCGCAATGCCCACTGCGCGGTCGAGCCAGCGGCGCTCTCCGGTGACGTCGGCCGCGGAGAGCAGAGCCTCCACGGTGTGCATGTTCGCGTTGATGCCGCGGTAGTCCTCGCAGGTCGTGAACGTGCGGTCGAACGTGTCCACGCTCATCCCGGAGGCTTCGTCGAAGAACTTCTCATCCAGCACGGAGAGCGCCTCGTCGAGGAGCTCGCGGGCTCCGGGGCGGCCGGCGGCAGCGGCCGACGCGGCAGCGAGCACCACGAACGCGTGGGCGTAGGCCTCCTTCGCGTCGTTCACGACGCTCTCACCGGCGACGGCGGAGTACCAGCCACCGTGCTCGCGGTCGCGGAACACGCCCTGCAGAGCGGCGATCCCGTGGTCGGCGTAGCGGCCGAAGTCGGGGGAGCCGGTCGTCGCGGCGAGGGCGAAGCAGTGGGTCATGCGGCAGGTGATCCACAGCTCCGCGGGGCGATCTGCATCGAGCTCGCCGGTCTCGTCGAGCCAGCCGAAGCCGCCGTCCTCGCGCAAGGACTCCGAGCCGAACACCAGCAGGTTCTCGCCCTCGGCGGCGAGCCACTCGCGGTGCGAGTCGCGCGCGAGCCAGGGGACCGCCGGGGCCGGAGCTGCAGCGACGGGCTGGGGGTGGGCGGGGTCGCCGTCGGCCGTGATCTCGAAGCGCCGCGCGACCTCCTGCACCTGCGCTGTCGTCGGCCCGGGATCCGCGGTGAACAGCACCTCCCGGTAGAACTTGAGCTCCTGGATCGACTCGCGGATATCGGCGAGGGCGCGGTGCCCGCCGTTCTTCGCGGGGGTGTTGAAGAAGACGCGCGGGAACCAGCGCTTGGCGAGCTCCTTGAGGCTGGAGACGTCGATCGTGCGGTAGGAGAGCCACTGCGCGAACTCGGGGACGTCCTTGTCCAGGAACACGCGGTCGGTGCCGACGCTGTTGCCCGCGAGGGGCGCCTTGCCCTTGTCGGGGCAGTGCTTCTTCACGTAGGCGAGGCACTCGGCCTGTGCCTGCTCGAGGGTCATGCCGCCTTCGAGCTGGTCGAGCAGACCGGAGGTGGTGTGCATGGTGCGCACGAAGCCGCCCATGTTCTCGAGCGCCTCGGCCGGGGGCTTGATGACGACGTCGACGCCCTCGCCGAGGATGTTCAGGTCGCCGTCGGTGACGAGAACGGCGATCTCCACGAGCGCGTCGCGCTGCTTGTCCAGGCCGGTCATCTCGCAGTCGACCCAGATGATCCGGTCGCTGGTGCTCTTGTTGTTGCTCACCGTTCAAGGGTACGACGGCGGCCCGGCGGGGGTAGGCTCGAGCTCGAGCACGGGAGTCCAGTGAGCTGGGCTGAGAGGGAGTTCTCCAACTCCGACCGTAGAACCTGATCCGGATCATGCCGGCGCAGGAAGCTTCGCCAGGCGATCTTCGCCTGCGCCCGTGCCGATGCCCGAAAGGTATCTCCATGGCGCTCTCCACGACGTTAGGCACAGCTCGCACCTCCGACCCCCTCGCCTTCGGCGTCGGCTGCCGCATCACCGCGTCGGTCATGGCCGACGACTATGCGCGCGTGATCACCGGGGCCCTCGACTCCCTCGACACCAGCGGCCTCACGCCCGTCACCGGTGACGTCTCCACCTATGCAGGCGGGTCCGAGGAGGCGATCCTGCGCCTGCTCACCGATCTCGGCGAGGCTCTCGCCGCCAGCGGTCATCACGTCTCTCTCGCGATCACCCTCTCGCGCGGCTGCCCGGGGGAGGTGGCCTGCGAGGCGCCCGGCGGCGCTGGCCCCCGCGCCGTGGAGGCGCCGACGGGCCGACGCACCGGTCACCGGGCGGCAGGGGAGTGGGCGCTGTACCCGCTCGCCGATCCGGCGGCCGTCCCGGGCGGCTCGGCGCCTGATCCCGACCACATGCGCGACATCTGGGCGGCGATCGAGGTCGCCAAGGAGCTGGGCACCTTCCGGGTCTCCGAGCACTTCGCGACCCGCCTCGAGGGCGACCTCGGGGACGTCCTCGCGACCGTGGTCCGGGCGTGGGTGATCGCGGGCCGCAGCGTCCAGCACGTCACCTCCCACCTCACGGTGTCCTTGAACAGTCCCTCCTGGGGCGAGAGCGCATCCGGCGCCGCGCAGGCACCTGTCCAGGTCGAGGCCGCGGAGTCGGCACGATGAGCGGGGCGCAGGAGCCCACCGGCTCGACCGCGAGCGAGAAGGCCGCCACGGGTGCGATGAGCGCAGCAGAGGGGACGGGAGCGCGTGGCGGCGTGCCGGCGCGCCGGGGCCTCGCGATGAAAGACATCGTGCTCATGGTCGTGCTCGGCGTGGTGTTCGGCTTCCTGTACTGGGTGTTCGTGCAGGCCTGGACGGCCCTGGCGATCGCCATGGGCCCCCTCGGGGACCTTTCCCAGCACATCCTGTTCGGCACGTGGCTGCTGGTGGCGCCGATCGCGCTGGCGATCATCCGCCGCCCCTTCGTCGGCATCATCGCGGAGATCCTCGCCGCCGTCGTGGAGGTGGTCTTCCTCGGCAGCCCCGTCGGCCCCCTCCTGCTGCTGGCGGCCTTCCTCCAGGGGCTCGGCTGCGAGATCCCCTTCGCGCTCGGCCGGTACCGGCGCTGGGGATGGATGCGGTTCGCCGTCTCGGGGCTGCTCGGCGCGACGCTCGTGTTCTTCTGGACGAGCTTGCGGCTCGGCTGGTACGGCCAGGACATCTGGATGCTGCGCCTGGTGATCCAGGCGCTCTCGGGCATCGTTCTCGGCGGGCTGCTCGCGAAGGTGATCGTGGATGCGCTCGCCCGCACGGGAGTGCTCGTGAACTTCGCGATCGGTGCCGACGCGGATCCGGCCGCGGGGACGCCCCGGCGTGAGCGCTGAGTCAGTGCAAGGTGCTGAGCTCCGCGCCCGCGAGCTCGAGATCGTGCTGCCCGGCGGCGACGGCGTCGGCCCCTGGAGCGGCACGATCGAGCCGGGGGAGGCGGTGCTGATCATCGCCCCCTCCGGGGCCGGGAAGTCGACGCTCCTGCGCGCGCTCGCCGGGGCGATCCCCCAGCACGTGCGCGCCCACGTGACCGGGAGCCTCGAGATCTTCACCGCGGGCGGACGCATCGACCCGGTGGCGGGCGGTGTCGCGGCGACCGCTGGGGCGGTCGGCTTCGTCGGCCAGGATCCTGCCGCCGGCGTGGCCATGAGGATCGTGGCCGACGAGATCGCGCTGCCGCTCGAATCGCGCGGCGTCGCCCCCGCACTGATCGGCCAGGCCATCACGTTGGCGCTCGGTGCAGTCGGCGCTGCGCATCTCCAGGACCGGGATGCCGCTGCGCTCTCCGGGGGCGAGCTGCAGCGGGTCGCGCTCGCGGCAGCGCTTGTGGCCGAGCCCGGCGTGCTGCTGCTCGATGAGCCCACGGCGATGCTCGACGGCGAGGGGATCGCGGCGGTGCGCGAGGCGCTGCGCGTGGTCCCCGCGGACGTCACCACCATTCTGGTCGAACACCGCCTGGATGAATGGACCGCGGGCGAAGGGGTGGAGGGCCTGCCCAGCCGCACGATCGCATTGGACCGCTCGGGCCGCGTGCGGGCCGACGGGCCGACGGACCTGGTGCTCCGCGAGCACGGGCGAGCCCTGCTGGAGGAGGGCTGCTGGGTTCCGGCCCAGACCGAGCTCGCGCTCCTGCCGGAGCTCGCCCGCCGGCTGGAGGAGGGGACAGCGGCGCTCGATCCAGCAGCGTCCCGTGACTCCGCACCGCTTCATGGCCCCGTGGGTGCAGGGCGCGTGGCCGCCGCGAGCGAAGCGGGAGAGGTCCCTCGCACGCAGGGCGCACCTGCCGCAGAGGTGATGCTGCAAGCCCGGGCGGTCACGGCGGGATGGGGCGAGACGCCGGTCTTGCAGGGCGTGGACCTGGAGCTGCGCGCCGGAGAGATCACGGCGGTCATCGGGCGCAACGGCGCCGGGAAGTCGACTCTCCTGACGCTCCTGGCCGGCCTGCTGGACCCGTGGGAGGGGGAAGTGAGCGGAGAGCGCACCGGGCTCGCCTTCCAGAATCCCGAGCACCAGTTCCTCATGCCCACGGTGATCGAGGAGATCGCCCTGGGCGATCCGGCCGGGGCGGGCGAAGCGCTGGAACGGCTCGGGCTCGCGGACCTCGCCGGCCGCAGCCCCTTCTCCCTCTCCGGCGGGCAGAAGCGCAGGCTCTCCCTGGCGGCGATGCTCGCGCACGGGCGCCGGGTGCTCCTGGCCGACGAGCCCACCTTCGGACTGGACCGCGCGAGCACCCACGAGGTGCTCGCGATGCTGCGGGAGGCCGCCGACGGGGGAGCAGCGGTCCTCATGACCTGCCACGATCTGCGCACCATCGCCCAGTGCGCAGACCGGGCGCTGCTCCTGGAGAACGGGCGCCTGCACGCGCTGCCCCGCGGCGGGACTCCCGAGGCGCTGACGGCCGATCCGTCGATCCCCGCCCGGGCCGGGATGTCCGTCCCGCCGCTGCTCACCCGCATCCTCGGAGCGGGACTGCCGCTGCGCGAGACGCTCTTCGCTCTCGCGAGCCCAGGGGTAGCGCCGGAGATCCCCGGACCAGTGAGCAGTCGCGACGGCGCCGCGGAGCTCCCGGTCGCGAAGGGCCGCCGAGAGGGGGCGGCTCGATGAACGGCGCTGCTGCCAGCCGGGCGCTCGCCGGGAGGGACTCCTGGCTCGGACAGCGCTGCCCGACGGTCCTGCTCGCGCTGCTCGTCCTCGTCTCTGCTGTGAGCGTGCTGATCCTCGACATCCGCACCTTGGGGATCCTCTACGGTGCGCTCGTCGTCGGGGTGCTCGCCACCGCCCGTATCGGCGTGCGCCGACTGCTGCTCGCCCAGATCCCCTTCGCGGGATTCGGCCTGGGCGTGGTCATGGTCAACGCCCTCAGCAGACCGGGGACCGAGCTGTGGCCGCACCTGCCCGTGCGGGTGAGCGCCGAAGGCATCGCCATCGGCATCGCGCTGGCCCTGCGCACTCTGGTGATCGGGGTGGGGGCGGTCGCGTTCACGCACGTCACCGAGCCGAAGCGACTGATGATGAGCCTCATCCGCCACGCGCACGTGAGCCCTTGCTACGCCTACGCGCTCCTGGCCGGTCACCGGCTGCTGGACACCCTGCCCGCGCAGTGGCGCACCCTCGCACAGGCACGACTCATCCGCCGTGCCAACGCTCCCCGGGGCAAGCAGGGGCGGCGCCTCACGTTGCGGGAGCACGCGTCATGCGCGTTCGCCCTGCTCGTCGGCGCGATCCGCTCCTCCGAGCGCATCGCGTTCACCCTCGAGTCCCGGGGCCTCGCGCAGGGACCGCGCACGATGTGGAAGCCGGTCACGTGCACATGGCGCGACGGGGCAATGGCGGTGGCGGTGCTCGGCGCGATGGCGGCGGTGGTCGTGCTCGGGCGAGGGTGATCCGCCGGCCAGCGGTTCGCCCCAGAGCGGCAGCGCTCTGTCAGGACATGCTGTCGAGCGGTGCAGGCGGCAGGGCCAGGGCATTGAGGCGTTCCACGAACTCCGCTGTGCGCGCTGGACCGGCGGCTTCGCTCATGGTCTGGGAGAACCAGTGCAGCCAGATCGCGTCCACTGCCGCGAGGTCGATCGTGCCGTTCTCGGTCAGGTGACGCGCGAGCTGGGTGGCTTCCGGGGCGTATTCATCCTCCGGGCAGCCGTCGGGACCGCCGGGCTGCAGTCCGTAGACATCGAACTCGGTGAGCAGTGCGAGCACCTGCGTGCCCGTGTGGGTCCATTCCCCTGAATCGTCGCGCATGGGGCCATGATCGCTCTTGCCGCGCGCCACCGCCACCGTTGGAGGGGAGGAGCGTCGGAAGAGAACTGAGGCGCGCAGGAAAATCTCTGCGCCTGTGGTGCCCCCAGCAGGACTCGAACCTGCAACCTACGGATTAGAAGGCCGTTGCTCTATCCATTGAGCTATGGAGGCGTGCCTGCGGCGGTCGGAGCCGCGTGCAGGACGCCACGAGCATACCGATCCGCAGAGGCCAGGTCCCACGCGGTGTCGTTCCGCTCCCAGCCAGGAACGCATGAGGGGGGAACCCGGTCAGGGCCGAGCGATGACCACGAAGCGCTGGTAGACCACCTGCGTGTCGTCCGCGATGACGATCGCCGGCTCGCCGAGGGCCTCCACGTACCCCGGCGACGTCCAGAAGCTCTCGTGCGCGCGCCGCCAGGCGGCGGCGTCCGCGAAGCCCTCGCCTTCGTCGGCCGCATGCTGATCCGTGACGTCGGCGAGGCGCAGCAGCTCCACGCCGCTCGTGCGCGTCACGCAGACGGGCCGCCCGGAGGAGTCCAGAACCACTTCGAGCTCGCCCGCTGCGGGAAGGCTCTCGTCAGCGCGACGATATTCCTCGAGCAAGCTCGATGTCCCGCTCTTCGCGCCGGTGAGGATCGCGTGAACGATCGCGTCGCGCTGAGGTCCGGGGAAGCCGTACTCACCGGCGGGGATCCGGCCGAAGCCAGGCACGTGCACCGTCGCGGGCGTCTCTTGCCGATCCGTCATTATCTCTCACCATCTCCTCGTCGGCGGCCGCCGCCCGCCGGGGCGCCCGAACTGCCGCAGCGCGGGGGTGCCGTCGGTCGGCGGAGGCTGGCACTGCGGGCAGAAGTAGATCACGCGCGGCTCGGCGTCCTCCTGCTCGGGCTCGTCGAGCTCTCCGCGCTCGATGCGGGTGCGGCAGCGCCAGCACTGCGTGCCGTCGCGGGCGTAGACCCACAGGTCCCCGTCGCGCCGGCCCATCATGCCGCCGGTGGTCTGGCGGACGGTGCGCTCGCGATTGACGAACAGGAGGCGGCGGGCACGATCCACGAGTGCGACCGGATCTGCCACATCGCTCACGGGCCTCGCCGGGTGCAGGCGCTCCAGGAAGCACAGCTCGCAGCGATAGATGTTCCCGATGCCGGCGAGGTTCCGCTGATCCAGCAGGGCGAGACCGAGCGCGCGCTCGGGGCGCGCGAGCAGGCGCTTCACCGCCTCGTCCCGCAGGGAGTCGTCCCACTCCGGGTCCAGGAGATCCGGCCCGAGGTGGCCGACGAGTTCCGCCTCCTCCCGCTCGCGCACGAGGCGCACCCGCTTCACGTCGAAGGCGAGGGCTCGGCCGACATGTCCATCGGGATGCTGCACCTCGAGCGCGATGCGGATCGTGTGCGCCTCGCGCGGCCCGCTGTACGCATCGCTCGCGCGCAATGCTTTCCCGTCGGTGCTCCAGATGCCGTCCATCATCAGGTGGCTGCGCAGCGTCAGCGGCACCTGCCCGGCCTGCGCGAGCTCCGCGGGCGGATCGAGGCGGATGAGGATGTGCTTCCCGCGGGGCACGACTTCCCGCACGCTCCAGCCTGTGAGGTCGGTGGTCGCGAGCGCGGCGACGCGCAGCTCGGCGCGGGTGAGCGTGCCGCCGGCGAGCGCATCGTGCAGGCGCGCGCACTGGCGGAAGACGGTATCGCCCTCAGGCACCGGGGCCTCCTCGCATCTCGCGCATCAGCGGCCGCCCGCGCGCAGGCGGAGCGAGCGCGGTGAGCGGTAGCAGCCCGCGGTGACCAGCGCCTCGGCGATCGCGCTCACCTGCACATCGCCGATGCTGTGGCCGTTGATCCTCTCCAGCTGCAGGGCCGGGAGGAGCGAATCCTCTGCAACCGCTGCGACCAGCAGCTGCGCGGTAAGCGGGGTCTCCTCCGGCGCCGCCCACCACAGGAGCGACTTGCCGCCCTTGTCCACGTAGGCGGCGGGAGCGCCTCCCAGCAGGAGCACGATCGCGCCGACGCGCCGCGCAGGCCGGAGGGTCGCACCCTCCGGCGGGGCTATCGGCAGCGGCGGCCAGGGCAGAGCTGCGCCGTAGGGGTTCGCGGGGTCCGTCGCGGCGAGCGCCACGGAGCGGCTTGCGCCGGCCGCGGAAACGTCCTGCGCTCGCGCCGCGGCGGTCTCGATCTCCCGCTCGAGGTCGCGCAGGCGATCGACGCCCTCGACGGGGGCGAACTGCGAGGCGCCGAGCCCGTCCACGAAGTAGCCGCGGCGGCACGTCCCGTTCTCCTCGAGGGCCGACAGCACCCGGTACACACCAGCGAACCCACCGGGGATGTCCTCCACGCCCATCGCCCCGCGCGTGACGACCCCGTGTCGATCCAGCAGGAGCGTCGCGATCGCGGCCGAGCGCGCACCGGCATCGACCGCAGGCACCCGCAGCGCCGACCAGCGCCCGCCCGACCCGCCCGTGCTCGCGGTGACGAGCTCCTGGGGGCTGCTCGCACCAGAGCGCATCATCGCGGCCGAGAGTCGCGCGGCGCCGCGCCGGCTCGCAGGGCGCGAGCGGCCGCCGCGGGAGGACTGCTTCGGCGCCGGGCCGAGACCGAAGGTGCGCAGTGTTTCGAAGGAATCGTTCGTGATGAGACCCGCGAAGGCCAGCTCCCACAGCGCTTCGTGCAGCTCCGCAGGCGCAGCCGCCTGCCCCTGATCGGCCAGTGCCGTGAGGATCTCCCCGTGGCGCAGGGCCCCGGGAACGGAGCGCAGCAGGGAGAGGAGACGAGCTGGCAGGCCCTCCTCGGGCAGTGCGGCAGCGGCCGCCTCGAGCGCTCCGGCATCCAGGCCGAGCGCGAGGGCGTCCGCGAGGTGCAGGCGGATCCAGCCGTCGGCCGCACCGAGTCGTCCATGGCCGCTCCACACCACCTCGCCGCTCGCGAAGAGCGCATCGAGCTGCCCCGGGGAGAAGGACGCCAGTCGCGCCGGCAGCACCTGGCTCTCCCAGGCGCTCAACGGCAGGGACACCCCCGTGAGCTGGTCGATCACGGACAGCAGACCGTCGGCCCCCGACCACGCGGCGCGCTGCGTGCGGCCCTCGGCGTCCCTCATCCGCAGGTGCTGCCATTGCGAGAGGAACTCCGCATAGACGGGGCCTGGGACCGGGGCGATCTGCCGGCGGGAGGCGGCAAGGCTCGCCCGGCGGATGCGGCGCAGAACCTCGGCGTCCACCCATTCCTCGCCCTCGCGGCCGGGGGTGAACTCGCCCTTCGAGAGCATGCGGTCGGTGGTGAGCGTTTCGAGCGCCGAGCGCGCGACCCCTGGGGCCAGTCCGAAGGCGGCGATCGCCTCATCGGGGGTGAAGGGGCCGCGGGCCCGCGCCCAGCGGGCCAGGAGATCCGGGACCGCGCGGGCCGCGGGTGCGAGGTGCGCTTCCGGCACCCCCGGGGGGATCGCGGTGCCGAGCGCGTCGCGCAGCAGACCGGCATCCTCGATGGCGGCGATGTGCGGTGCGCCTGCGATGCGCACCTCGATCGCGCGCCGCGAGACGAGCAGCTGGGCGATCGCGTCCTGGGCGTCGGCCCCCTCCGCGAGGCGCTCGCCGATCTGGGCGGGAGTGAGCGGCCCGAGGCGGCGCAGGGCGTCGGCGAGGTCTTCGGCTCCGCGCAGGCGCCGCTCCGGATCCACGGCCTGGAGCCGGCTGACGACTTCGGCGATGACTTCCGCATCCAGCAGCTCGCGCAGGCTCACCGTGCCGAGCAGCTCGGCCAGCAGCGTCTGGTCCAGGGCGAGGGCCGCGGTGCGTCGCTCGGCGAGCGGAGCGTCGGTGTCGTAGATGAACTGGGCGAGGTACCCGAACAGGAGCGAGCGCGCGAAGGGGGAGGGGGTGTCCGTCTCGACCTCGCGCACCTGCACGCGGCGCCCCGCGACCTGGCCCATGAGGTCCACGAGCGAGGGGAGGTCGTAGACATCCTGGAGGCACTCGCGCGCGGCCTCCAGCATGATCGGGAACTGCGGGTAGGGGCGGGCGACGTCGAGCAGGTTCGCGGCTTTCTGCCTCTGCTGCCACAGCGGCGCTCGCGTGCCGGGATCCCGGCGCGGCAGGAGCAGGGCGCGGGCGGCGCACTCCCGGAAGCGGGAGGCGAACAGCGCGGAGGAGCCGACGAGCCGCCGCACCTCCTCCTCGATCTCCTCCGGGGTGAACAGGAAGAGGTCGGCGCCGGGCGGCTCCTCGCCGTGGGGGATCCGCAGCACGATGCCGTCGTCGGCCGCCATCACCTGCCCGTCCAGCCCGAACCGCTCTTCCACGCGCGCGCCGACGGCGAGCGCCCAGGGCCCGGTGATCCGCTGCCCGAGCGCGCAGTGCAGCACCACGCGCCAGTCGCCGAGCTCGTCGAGGAAGCGCTCGACGACGAGCTGGTCGGGGCCGGGCACGATGCCGGTGGTCTCCTGCTGCTCGGCCAGGTATGCCAGCAGCTGGCCGGAGGCGTTCGCATCCAGGCCCAGCTCGGTGAGAGCGGCGCGTGCGCGCTCCGGCTCCATCGCGGAGAGCTCCGCCTGCGCGCTCGAGATCGCGCGGCCGAGTGTCGCCGGGCGGCCCACGCCGTCGCCGTGCCAGAAGGGGATCCTGCCGGAGAGGCCGAACGCGGGGGAGACGGTGACGCGGCTGTGCGTGATCTCCTCGATGCGCCAGGAGCTGGTGCCGAGAGTGATGACATCGCCGCGGCGGGACTCGTAGACCATCTCCTCGTCGAGCTCGCCGACGCGCTTCGCCTGGGAGTCGTCGGCCCCTGCGACGAGGAAGACGGGGTAGAGGCCGCGATCGGGGATCGTTCCGCCGCTGGTGACCACGAGGCGCTGCGCGCCGGGACGCGCGCTGAGGGTGCCCTCCTCGCGATCGTGGACGAGGCGCGGCCGCAGTTCGGAGAACGCGGTCGAGGGGTAGCGCCCGGCGAGCAGATCGATCGTCGCGTCGAACGCGGAGCGCGGCAGCGCTCGGTAGGGGGAGGCTGAGCGGACCAGGTCGAACCAGGCTTCGACATCGAGGTCCTCTGCGAGCGCCGCGGAGACGGTGTGCTGGGCGAGGACATCCAGGGCATTGCGCGGCACCGCGAGCGGCTCGATCCGCCCGGCGAGGGATTCGCGCACTGTGACAGCGGCGCGGACGATATCGGCCGCATGGAGAGGGTGCAGGGCGCCGTGGGAGACCGCTCCGACGTCATGCCCGGCGCGGCCGATGCGCTGGAGCAGGGAGGAGACGGAGAAGGGCGTCTCCACCTGCACCACGAGTTCGACAGCGCCCATGTCGATGCCGAGCTCGAGGGAGGAGGTCGCCACCACGCAGCGCAGCTCCCCGGCCTTCAGTTGCTCCTCGATCTCCTTGCGGGTCTCCTTGGACATCGAGCCGTGATGGGCGCGGGCGATGTCCTCCACTGCGACGTGGTCCGAGGGCTCTGCATCCACGAGGTCCGAGGGTCCGATCGCTGCGACCTCGCCCGCGTGCCAGCCCTGGGCTCGTCGCCGGTGCAGCGCGTTGAGCTTGCCGGTGAGGCGCTCGGCCTGGCGCCGGGAGTTCGTGAAGACGATCGTCGAACGGTGCTCCTCGATCTCATCGAGCACGGCGCGCTCGACGTGGGGCCAGATCGTGCCCGAGACATCGTCCTCGTCGACCGCATCGGCGGGCGGATCGATGGCCGAGAGGTCCGGGACCGGGAGGGTGACGGAGAGATCCCAGCGCTTGGCCGACGGCGGGCGGATGACCGCGCACTCGCGCGGGCGGCCGCTCCCGGTGAGGAACGCGGCGACCTCGTCGGCCGGCTCGACGGTGGCCGACAGGCCGATCCGCTGGGAGGGGACGGGGAGCATCGCGTCCAGGCGCGCGAGCGAGAGTGCGAGATGCACTCCGCGCTTCGAGCCCGCGACGGCATGGACCTCGTCGAGGATCACGGTGCGCACGCCGGCGAGAGTCTCCCGCGCCGCCGAGCTCAGCATCAGGAACAGGGACTCGGGGGTGGTGATGAGGATGTCCGGCGGATGGGAGATCAGGCGGCGACGGTCAGCCGCGGGGGTGTCGCCGGTGCGCACGCCCACGCTGATCTCGCGCCGGGGCAGGTCGAGCCGTTCGGCTGCGCGCATCGTCCCGACCAGCGGGGAGGTGAGGTTCCGCTCGACATCCACGCCGAGGGCCTTCAGCGGCGAGATGTAGAGGACCGAGGTGGACTGCGGGGCGGGCGCGTCCTCGCGCGGGAAGGCGAGGGCGTCGATCGCCATGAGGAACGCGGCGAGGGTCTTGCCCGAGCCCGTCGGCGCGATCACGAGCGTGTCGTCGCCCCGCGCGATCGCCTCCCAGGCCCCGGCCTGCGCAGGGGTCGGGCTGCCGAAGGCCTCTCGGAACCAGGCGGCGGTCGCGGGGGAGAGGAGATCCAGCGCCCGCTCGGGCTGCGCTGAGGATCCGGGGCCCGGCCGCGTGGTGGTCATCGCCCCATTGTGGACCGTCCGGGGGACAGACGAGATCCGGGATCCGCCCAGGGGTCTCAGAGGTGCCGGTGGCACAATGGCTGCGAAGGCGAGGAGCTGCGATCAGCGGCTTTCGCATCCCGACGTTGAAAGGGTGATCCCATGGCGGAGTACACGCTTCCCGATCTCGACTACGACTTCAGCGCTCTTGAGCCGGCCATCTCCGGCAAGATCATGGAGCTGCACCACGACAAGCACCACGCGACCTACGTGAAGGGCGCGAACACCGCGCTCGAGAAGCTCGCGGCGGCGCGCGAGGCCGAGGACTTCGGCAGCATCAACCAGCTCTCGAAGGATCTCGCCTTCAACCTGGGCGGGCACGTCAACCACTCCGTGTTCTGGAAGAACCTCTCCCCGAACGGCGGCGACAAGCCCACCGGTGAGCTCGCAGCCGCGATCGACGAGTTCTTCGGGTCCTTCGACGCCTTCCGCGCGCAGTTCAGCGCTGCGGCCCTCGGCATCCAGGGCTCCGGCTGGGCCATCCTCGCGTACGACCCGCTGGGCAAGAACCTGCTCATCGAGCAGTTCTACGACCAGCAGAACGGCATCCCCGTCGCGACGGTCCCGCTGTTCCAGCTGGACATGTGGGAGCACGCGTTCTACCTCGACTACCAGAACGTGAAGGCCGACTATGTCAAGGCCATCTGGAACGTCGTCAACTGGGCCGACGTCTCCGATCGCTTCGCGAACGCGACGAAGACCACGGGCCTGGTGAACCCCGGCGCCTGATCGAGCAAGCGCCTGAGCGCATGCGCTCAGCCCGCACGGCAGCTCCGGCTGCTGAGATCGCACATCGGCGGTCGATCCCTGCGGGGGTCGGCCGCCGCTGCGCGTCCAGGGCCGACAGGCGGGCGGCGGGAGGGAAGGCGCGAATCCTCCCCAACGCGCCCCTGTCCCCACGGCAACGCCCTGCCCTGGAGCGCTCGGCGCGCAGGGACGACCGTAGGGGTGTCGGCACGAGGCCGGCACCGGGCACGAGCCCGGGACAGCGGAAGGAACCGCCATGCACGATGTGATCGTCACCGTCCTCGGGAACGCGACCCACGATCCGAGGTTCACCAAGCCCGGGGCGGGCGCTCAGTCGCTCTACGTCCGGATCGCCTCCAACGCGAGCTACTTCGATCAGGACACGAAGACCTGGAAGGACCGCAAGACCGAGTACTTCAACGTCTACATGTCCAAGAAGCAGGCCGAGAACGTGCTGCTGAGCGTGAAGAAGGGCGATCCGCTCATCGTCACGGGGCGTCTCGGCACGAGCCAGTGGACCGGGGAGGACGGCGCCGACTCCTACTCGCAGACCATCCAGGCCGAGGCGGTGGGGCTCGACCTCACCTGGGGCGCGGCCGCCTTCGCGCGGCGCTCGCGGCGGGACGCCCCCGCGATGGACGTGCGCACGGGCGAAGTGCTGGACGACTCCCGCCTCGCCGCGCTGCGGGCAGAGGCCGGGGAGGTGCCGACGCGCGCCGAGAGCGCGCCCGCACAGGCGGGGGAGCGGGAGCCGGAGCGCGCCAGCGCGCAGGAGGAGTCGGAGCTCGTCGGCGCGGCCCCGTTCTGAGCCCTGCAGCCGGAACCGGGGCGGCGGCTGCGCGGTGTGCGCGGTGCGCAGTGCCATATGCCGGGCGCTCGCTCCGCAGTCCGCGGTGCGCAGTGCCCTATGGCTGGCGCTCAGCGCCCGCCGGCCACGGCGTCCTGGAGCGCTTCGGCGACATCCGGCAGCAGTGCGGTGCCCAGGGCGAGGCTCCTGCTCTCGCCCTGGCGCACCGCGCTGAACCGCGTGCCGTCCTCCAGGACGGCGACGATCGCCCGCAGGCGCTCTCCCGCCGCGGGCTGGGCGGGGCGGTCGCCGTCGGCCTGCGCCGTGCCCGCATCCCGTGAGGGGCCCTGCCACGATCCGGGGCTGAGCGCGAAGGCGGCGGCGAGGCCGACCATCCCCCCGGGCCACGCGAGCTGCGCGAGGGACTCGAGCGGATCTGCGCTGCGGGAGGCGGACTCGAGCTCGACCGAGGTCAGGTGCAGGGGATCGTCCGCGACCGATGCCGCGAGATCCTCGCCGAGCAGAGAGGCGAGAGAGGGCTGCTCCGCGAGGAGCAGAGCGCTGCGCAGGAGACCGAACCAGCGCACCTGCCGCAGGGAGTCGTCCTCCGTGTGGCGCGCGAGCTCCACCACCGCGGCGCCGAGAGCGGCGGTCGGCGGATCGAGGGGATCGACCTGGGGGGAGCGGCCGTCTTCGGCCCCTGCCTGAGGGGTCGAGTCGGAGCTGAGGGGGGCTGAGCCGCTCATCACGGTCCTTCCAGGGTGCGACAGTCACAATAGAGGGGCCACCGGCACATCCGGGGGCGCTTCACTGTATCCGGAGAGCACGATCAGGGCCTCGGCGACGGAGCCCCTCCGGCCGCCATCCTGCCCGCTCTCTCCGAGAGGACATCGTGAGCTTCTCCGCCCCCATCGGCGACCAGCCCCGACCTCCCCGCCCTCAGCCGGCACCCGCGGACGGCACGCGCCGTCCCATCTCGCCGCTGTCCATCACCGTCGGCGCGCTCGGCGCACTGATCGCGCTGCTCATCGCGGCCTCCGAGGTGTGGACCCGCTACCTCTGGTTCGACCAGGTCGGCTATTCGGATGTGCTGCTGACGCGCTGGGGCACGCAGGTGGTCCTGTTCGTGCTCGGGTTCCTCGCCTTCGCGATCCCGCTGTTCCTGATCCTGCGCCTGACGCATGCGCGCCGACCGGTGTACCCGCCCGTCACGCGCGAGCAGGAGGCGCTCGAGCAGTTCCGCGCCGCGGTCGATCCGCTGCGCCAGGGCATCACCTGGGCCGCACCCCTGGTGATCGGCGCGTTCGGAGGCCTCGCCGCTTCGCGGGCCTGGCAGGAGGTGCAGCTCTTCCTCCACCCGCAGGACTTCGGCCAGGCGGATGCGATCTTCGGGAAGGACGCGGGCTTCTACGTCTTCACCCTCCCGCTGGTGGACATGGTCATCGCCTTCGCGCAGTTCGCCGTGCTGGTCTGCGCCGTGGGCGCGGTGGCCGGCCACTTCGTCTACGGGGGCCTCTCGTGGGGCCAGGAGCGGGGGCTCGAGATCACGAAGGCCGCACGGCGGCACCTGGCGATCCTCGCGATGCTCTACGTGCTGCTGCTCGGCGCATCCCACTGGTTCCACCGCTACGACCTCCTCGTGGGGCAGCACGACCGCTTCCACGGCGCCTCGTACACCGATGTGCACGCGCTGATCCCCGCGCAGACGATCCTCGCGATCTCCGCCGTCATCGTGGCGGCGCTGTTCGGGCTGTGGATCTGGCGCGCCGACTGGCGGATCCCCGCCGTCGGCGCCGGGCTGATGGTGCTCTCCACCCTCGTGGTCGGCTCCGCTCTCCCCTGGGGGATCCAGCAGTTCCAGGTGAACCCCAACGAGCGCGCGCTCGAGCAGGAGTACATCCAGCACAACATCGACGCGACGCGGCTCGCCTACGGTGTGGACGACGTCGAGGAGGTCGCCTACTCGGCCTCCTCCGATGCGGAGCCCGGCGCGCTGCGCGAGGACGCCGACACCACCGCGCAGATCCGACTGCTCGACCCGGCCGTCGTCTCACCGACGTTCGAGCAGCGCGAGGCGAACCGCCTGTACTGGGGATTCGACGACATCCTCGCCGTGGACCGCTACGAGATCGACGGCGCCCTCCAGGACACCGTGATCGGCGTGCGCGAGCTGCGCCCCGACAAATTCTCGCTGGACACCCAGCCCTGGGTGAACCGCCACATCGTCTACACGCACGGCTACGGCGTCGCCGCGGCCTACGGCAACCGTCGCAACGCCGACGGCGAGCCCGCCTTCCTGCAGTCCGGGGTTCCCGGACAGGGCGCCCTCGGCGAGTTCCAGGAGCGCGTCTACTTCGGCAAGCACTCGCCCGAGTACTCGATCGTCGGCGCGCCGGAGGGCAGCGAGCCGCAGGAGTTCGACTACCAGGCGGGCACCGAGGCGGAGGACGCCGGCACGCAGCGCACCAACACCTTCGAGGGCGACGGCGGGCCGAGCCTCGGCGGATTCTTCAACCGGCTCCTGTACGCGATCAAGTTCCGCGACCCGAACATCGTGATCTCGAACTACGTGAACGAGAGCTCGCAGATCCTCTACGACCGCGCCCCCCAGGACCGCGTGAACGCGGTCGCGCCGTTCCTCTCGCTGGACTCGCAGATGTACCCGGCGGTGGTCGACGGCTCGCTGGTGTGGGTGATCGACGCCTACACGACGACGGATCGGTACCCGTACTCGCGTACTCTGGACCTGCCCCGGGCGACGCTGGACTCGCAGACCAGCCAGGAGGACGGCGGCACCCATCGCGCCCAGTCCGTGAACTACCTGCGGAACGGCGTCAAGGCCACCGTCGACGCCTACGACGGCACCGTGACGCTGTACGCCTGGGACACCGAGGACCCGATCCTCAAGTCCTGGAACGAGGTCTTCCCCGGCGCGCTCAAGCCCGCATCCGAGATCTCGGGCGATCTCATGGGCCACCTGCGGTACCCGGCGGACTACTTCAAGGCCCAGCGCGAGATCCTCGCGACCTACCACGTCACCGACGCCGATGAGTTCTTCGGCCAGCAGGACTTCTGGCAGGTCTCGCCCGACCCGACAGCCGCGGCGTCCCAGCGGGCCGACGGCACCTCGGGGCCGCAGCTCCCGCAGCCCCCGTACTACCTGAGCATGCAGATGCCGGGTGACGAGACCCCGCGCTTCACCCTCTCCTCGAACTACATCCCGGTGCAGGGACAGGGCGGTCAGAACGTCATGACCGGCTTCCTCGGGGTCGACTCCGAGACGGGCAGCGAGAGCGGCAACCCCGCTGACAGCTACGGGAAGATGCGCCTGCTGGTGCTGCCCACCACCAATCCGGTCAACGGGCCCAGCCAGGTGCAGGCGATCTTCAACGCCGAGCCCAACGTGTCCCAGGCGCTGAACCTGCTGAAGTCGGGCAACTCCGAGGTCATCAACGGCAACCTGCTGACGATGCCGGTGGGCGGCGGGCTGCTGTACGTGCAGCCCGTATACATCCAGTCCTCGACCTCCGGCGGCGGCACGCAGTATCCGCTGCTGCAGATGGTGCTGGTCTCCTTCGGCGAGAAGATCGGGTTCGCTCCGACGCTCGACGAGGCGCTGGACAAGGTCTT
The DNA here is from genome assembly GCF_023509525.1 of Brachybacterium equifaecis. GTDB lineage: Bacteria > Actinomycetota > Actinomycetes > Actinomycetales > Dermabacteraceae > Brachybacterium > Brachybacterium equifaecis. Next base: position 113,934 of record NZ_JAKNCJ010000005.1, on the reverse strand, counting down.
CGGCGGCGACTCCGGTGCGAGCGCCGGAGATGCCGCGGTGCAGGCCGACGGCGTCTCCGGCTCGGCCGACACCGTCACGGGCGAGGGGACGGTCGAGGAGGGCGCGGGAACCCCCGCTCCGGCTCCGACGGACCCGGCTGCTGAACCTGCACCCGCTCCCGCGGCGGGAACGCCCCAGGAGCGCCTGGACACGGCTCTGCGGGACGCGGAAGCGGCCACCGCGGAGGCCGATGCGGCGATGCAGGCCGGCGACTGGGCGGCGTACGGCGCTGCGCAGGACAAGCTGGCCGACGCCCTCACCCGCGCCGTCGAGGCCAATGCCGAGGTGCAGAGCGCGACCGGGGGCAGCGGCGGCTGATCGGCGCTCCGTGCCCGGCCGAGGCGGTGGACGTGGCGTCGTTCACGTTCACCGCCTCTCGGCTGGACCGGCCCGGCGGGGCGACGTAGAGTAGTTCTTGTCGACGCGGGGTGGAGCAGTTCGGTAGCTCGCCGGGCTCATAACCCGGAGGTCGTAGGTTCAAATCCTGCCCCCGCTACGAGATGAAGGGCCTGATCAGCAGCAATGCTGATCAGGCCCTTCTGCTGTGCTGTGCGCGGGACTCCCGCCCGGGCCCTGGCCTCTGCAGGCCAGGGCCCAGCGCGCGGCGCTCGCGGCACGCGGTCAGCGGCCTCCGCGAAGGATCTGCCCGAGGATCGCTCCGAGCCCGCCGTTCAGACCGCCTCCGAGGCCGCCGGATCCGGTGCCCCCGCCGAGACCGCCGCTGCCCGGCGTGGAGCCCATCCCGCCAACCAGGCCGCCCAGGATGTCGCCGAGGATCCCGCCGCCGCTGCCGCCCTGGCCGCCTCCCATGCGCCGGGCCAGGTAGCCCAGCACGATCGGGGCGAGGATCGGGAGGAGCTGGCGCAGGAGGTCCTGATCGCCACCGCTGCGGGCGCTCACCTGACGCGCCGCCGCAGCGGGGTCCTCTCCGAAGATGTGACGCACGATCTTCGAGCCGTCCTCCGCGTCCACCTGGTCCAGGGGGACGCTGCCCGAGGCGAACAGGGGAGAGGCGCTGTGCGCGGACAGCGCCTTCGCGATCGACTCCTCCTGGCCGCCCTCGACGGCGTTGCGCTCGAGGCCGCCGATCATGCTCGGCACGGCCGAGCGGACCGCCTCCTCGATCTCCTCGGGCTGCCGCCCGAGCTGCTGCGCCAGCTGATCGAGGGGGAGCTGGCCGAGGATGTCATCCGCTGCACTGGTCATGGTGGGCCTTTCGTCAGGGCTCGCCTCGCGGCGAGGGAGCCGGAACCGGTCATGGTGGGGAGAATCCTGCCATTCCCGATCCTCAGCTTCCTGATGCCCCGGTCTCCTGTCCCTGCAGCCGGCGGGTTCAGGATCGGCGCAGCGGCCGCGCAGTCCGATCGACGGACACGAACGCGCGCCGGAAGGAGCGGCGGTCGATGACCAGGAGGTCGTCGGGCCGCCACGGGTTCCGCAGGTGCACGTGGCCGGTGCGGCGATCCGCTCCCACCACTGCCATCACATGAGAGGTGGGGACCCGTCCCTGCGAGGTCCGCACGAGGAACGAGAGGGGATGGGTGGAGGCGAGCACGGCGTGCCCGTCGGCCGTCCAGCGGGCGAGGCGGCGCGAGGAGGGCAGCAGCAGGTGCGTGCGCACGCGCGCACCCGTCAGCGCCTGCAGCCCGTAGCGCCCGAGGCCGCGGGCGAGGAAGCGGTAGGAGCCCGCGAGGCGCTGCGCGAGCGCCTTCTCGACGATGCCCGCCCACCCGGGGCCGGCGGCGGCGCCCCGGCCCGACTGGGTCGCATAGACCCACGCGCCGGCGGAGTCCACCGGCATCATCCGGTCGACCTCCACCTCGATGCGCTGCAGGCGCCGCGATGCCGGCGCGAGCCGGCCGCCTTGCCTCTCGAAGAGCCGCACCCGCCCCGTGGAGACGCCGGTGCGCACATCGGTGCTCACGCCCACGAGCTCGTCGATCAGCTCGGGAGCGGCGCTGTGGATCGCGAGCAACCCCGCCATCACCCAGCAGTCCCCGAGCCGACCCTGCCGGGGTCGCGCCCGCAGATCGATGCGGGTGCGGTCCTCCCGGAAGCCGCTCGCGTGAGGGCCGAGGCCCACGGTCTGCGGGGCGGCCGCGCAGGTCTCGAAAGGCTCGTCGGGAGCCGCACCGACCCCGATGCCGGGGCCCGGATGCACGACTGCGCGCGCTCGCAGATCTGCGAGCGCGCGCAGCGCATGGCGCCATCTCATGCGCCGTGCCGGCCGTGGGAGCGGACGAGCGGCGGCATGGGACGGCCCGGTCTCAGTGGGACTCGGCGGGGGCGGCGGGCTCGACCTTCTGGCCTACGCGCTCCATGACCTCGCGGAACCAGGGCTGGTCGATGTCGAAGGCCTTGTGGCCGGCGACGCGGTCGAACTCGACGGCGCGCAGGATGTCGCCGCGCTCCTCGTCGTGACCGATGAGGCCCGAATCGCCCTCGAGGGCGACCTGCACGGCGAGGTCGGTCATCGACTTGATCAGGCGCAGGTCGTAGGCGTTCGCCTTCGCGGAGCGGGCGAAGTAGCCCGACTTCTGCACCATGGTCTTCTCGGCGCCGAGCTTCTCCGCGAACTGCTTGGCGAACCACTGGCCGGGGTTGATGGTGTCGAGCTTGACGTGGCCGAAGGGGTCCTTCTCGGGCTCCTCGCCGCGTGCCTGCATCTCGGCGACGATCTCGGGGATGCCGGCGCCCTCCGAGAGGAAGATGTTCACGCAGCCGGTCTCGTCCATGACCTGCTTGAGGCGCGCGGCCTCGCCCTCGATGTCCAGCGCCATCTCCGGGAGGAACACGGCGTGCACGTCCCAGCGGTCCGCGGACAGGCCGATCTGGGGCAGCCACTGCTGCTGGCCGTGCCACTCCTGGTAGAAGCGCGCCGCCTCCGCGGTCAGGTAGCCGCAGGCGCGGCCCATGATCTCGTGGACGATGAGCATGCGCGGGTTCGAGCCGTGCTCGGCGAGCACGTTCTGCGCGAACAGGCTGGTCTGCTCGGCGGCGGTCTTCGCGCCGAGGGACTGGCGGATGGGGACGATGTCGTTGTCGATCGTCTTGGGAAGGCCGACGACCTGGAGGTCGTAGTCGTTGTCGTGGAGGTACTTCGCCAGATCCGCCGCGGTGGTGTTGGTGTCGTCGCCGCCGATGGTGTGCAGGACGTCGACGCCGTCCTCCTGGAGCTTGCGGGCGGCGACCTCGAGGGCGTTCTCGCCCTCCTGGATCAGCCCGCGCTTCACGAGGTCCTTGGTGTTGGTGAGCTTCACGCGCGAGTTGCCGATGGGGGAGCCGCCGAAATCGTGCAGGCGCGCGGCGTGCTGACGGGTCTCCTCGTCCACCACGATCTTCTCGCCCGAGAGCAGGCCCCAGTAGCCGTGCTTGTACGCGATGATCTCCACATCCGGGACGAGCTCGGTGTACCGCTCGATGAGCCCGCCGACGGCGGAGGAGAGGCAGGGGGCATAGCCGCCGGCGGTGAGCAGGGCGACGCGCTTGAGAGTCATGGCTGTCCTTCACAGATCGGAGACGCGACCCCCGCCGCGCCGGAGCGCGAAGGGGCTGCGAGGTTCTCCGTCATCGTATCGAACCGGCCCGCTCCCGCCCGGGCCCAGGTCCCGCGTGGACACCCGCACCCCTGCCGCTCCAGCGCGGGCGCGGGGCTCGTTTCAGCCGCGCAGGGCGAGCGCCTCGAGGATCTCCTCGTGGAGCAGCCCGTTGGTCGCGACCGCGTTGCCGCCGAAGGGTCCGTCCTCGCCGGCGAGCGAGCTGAACCGGCCCCCGGCCTCGGTGACGATCGGCACCAGCGCGGTCATGTCGTGCAGCGCGAGCTCGGGCTCGGCGGCGGCGTCGACGGCCCCCTCGGCCAGCAGCATGTACGACCAGAAGTCTCCGTAGGCGCGGGTGCGCCAGAAGCGCTGCATCAGGTTCAGCATCTGGGGCAGGCGGTCGTGCTCCGCCCAGCCGTGCAGCGAGGAGTAGGAGAGGGAGGCGTCCTCCAGCTTCGAGACCTCCGAGACCCGGATCTGCGTGGCCGAGCTCAGGCGTGCGCCCGTCCAGGCGCCGGTGCCCTTCCCGGCCCACCAGCGGCGCGAGAGCGCGGGGGCGGAGACGACTCCGACGACGACCTCGCCGTCCTCGACGAGCCCGATGAGGGTGGCCCAGACCGGCACGCCGCGCACGAAGTTCGCGGTGCCGTCGATCGGGTCCACGACCCACTGCCGGGAGGAGCTGCCGGTCGTGCCGTACTCCTCGCCGATCACCTGGTCGCGCGAGCGGGAGCGCGAGAGCAGCGAGCGCACGAGCTGCTCGGCGGCACGGTCGGCATCGGTGACCTCGGTGAGATCGGGCTTGGTCTCCACCTGGAGGTCCTGCGCCTTGAAGCGCGAGGTGGTCAGCTGTTCGACGGCATCGGCGAGGACGTGCGCGAGGCGCAGATCATCGGCATAGGGACTGGTCATGGAGCCACCCTACGATGCACCTCGCCCTCAGGCCTCCCACGGGTCGTTGCGCCGCAGGGCCTCGTCGAGCCGGCGATAGGAGGCCAGGCGCGCCGGGCCCGCCGGTCCGGCCTCGCCGCGCTCGACCGCCCCGTCCAGGGCGCAGTCGGGAGCGTCGGCGGTATGGGTGCAGCCGCGAGGGCACGCCTCGGCGAGCGGTGCGAGATCGCCGAACGCCTCCAGCAGCTCCTCGGGACTCACGTGCCCGAGGCCGAAGGAGCGCACTCCGGGCGTGTCGATCACCCATCCGCTCTCGCCCGGGAGCTGCAGCGCGAGCGCCGACGACGACGTGTGCCGACCCCGGCCGGTGACGTCGTTGACCACGCCCGTGGCGCGACCTGCGCCGGGGATGAGCGCATTCAGGAGGGTCGACTTGCCGACCCCCGAGTGCCCGATCAGCACGCTCGTGCGGCCGGCCAGCTTCTCCCGCAGCGCCTCCAGGCCGACGATCCCCCCGTCCTCGCCGCGGTGCGTGACGACGTGGTCCACACCCAGCGGCGCGTACTGCTGCAGGAAGCCCTTCGGATCACGCAGATCCGCCTTCGTCAGGCACAGGAGAGTGTCCACGCCCGCGACGTAGGCGGCCACGAGGCAGCGATCGATCATCCCGCCGCGCGGCTCCGGATCGGCCAGCGCCGTGACCATGACCATGAGGTCGGCGTTCGCGACGAGGGGACGCTCGGTGGTGTCGTCGTCGTCGGCGCTGCGGCGCAGGAACGAGGTGCGCGGCTCGATCCGCACGATCCGTGCGAGCGAGCCTTCGGCGCCGCTCGTGTCCCCGACGATCCCGACCACGTCCCCGGGGACGACGGGGGAGCGCCCGAGCTCTCGCGCTCGCATGGCGGTGACCTGGCGCTCCTGGGGAGTGCCGGGCTCTGCGGTGGTGCGCCAGCGGCCCCGGTCCACTGCCGTCACGACCGCGGGGATCGCGTCCTCGTGGGCAGGCCGGATCTTCGTGCGCGGGCGGCTGCCGCGCTTGTTGGGCCGGATCCGGACGTCGGACTCGTCGAAGCGCATCCCCCGCGGGCTCACCAGATCTCCCCGGCCTGCGCCTCGGTGTGCAGCATGGTCAGCCACATGCCGACGAAGTCGGGGAGAGTCTTCTGCGTGGTGGAGATGTTCAGGACCTTCGTGTCCGGCACGCACAGGCCGATGATCGCGCCGGCGGTCGCCATGCGGTGGTCCTCGTAGGTCTCGAACTCGACGCCGTGCAGCGCCCCGGGATGGATCTCGAGGGAGTCCGCATGCTCCACGGTGCGGCAGCCGACCTTCTCGAGCTCGACCGCGAGGGCGTGGATGCGATCGGTCTCGTGGCCGCGGAGATGGCCGATGCCGCGCAGGTGGCTGGGCGAGTCGGCGAGGGCGGCGAGCGCCGCGATCGTCGGGGTGAGCTCGCCGGTGGCGGAGAGGTCCGCGTCGATCCCGTGGATCTCGCCGGTGCCGCGCAGGCACAGGTCCTCGTCCTCCCACCAGAAGGTGCCGCCCATCCGCGTGAGCAGATCGCGGTAGGCGTCTCCGGGCTGATCGGTGGTGCGCGGCCAGTCGGCGATCGCGATCTCCCCGCCCGTGACCATCGCGGCGGCGAGGAAGGGACCGGCGTTGGAGAGGTCGGGCTCGATGAGGATCTCGTCGACGAGGATGGGCCCTGCGGGCACGGTCCACTCGTGGCGGCCCTGCTCGTCGAGGCGGTGGCGGACGGCCACCCCGGCCCGCGCGAGCTCGGAGACGGTCATCTCGATATGCGGGAGGGACGGCAGGGACTCTCCCGTGTGGCACACGACGAGGTCGCTCTCGCAGCGGGCTCCCATGAGGAGCAGATTGGAGATGAACTGGCTCGAGGCGGAGGCATCGATCTCGAGCCGGCCGCCGGGGAGGCTGCCCGTGCCGCGCACGGTGAACGGGAGGCGCCCGGCCTCGCCGTGCTCGATGACCTCGACGCCCTGGGAGCGCAGCGCGGCGATCACGGGACCCATGGGGCGCACGAGAGCGCCCTCATCCCCCGTGAAGGAGACGTCGCCGTTGTGGAGCGCGGCGAGCAGGGGGACGAAGCGCATCACGGTGCCGGCGAGACCCGCGTGGATCTCGACGGGCTCGGCGGGATGCTCCGCCGGCGGGGGGATCGGGGTGACGCGCAGTGCGCTGTCCTCCACCGCGAGCTGGGCGCCCAGGCGCTCCAGCGCGTCGCTCATCAGCCGCGTGTCGCGGGAGACGAGCACTCCGCGCAGGAGCGCCGGGGCGTCGGCCAGCGCTGCGATCAGCATCCAGCGCGCGGTCAGGGACTTCGAGCCGGGGACGCGCACGAGCGCGTCCACCGGCTCCTCGGCGACCGGCGCCGACCACAGGACGTCCGACATGGTCAGCTGAACTGGTCTGCGAGCTCGTCAGCCTTCTTCTGGACCTTCTTGCCGAGCGCATCGGCCTTCTTCTCCAGGCGCTGCTGCGACTTCGTGGCCTGCTTCTGCGTGCGCTCGACGAACTGGCCCACCTGGTAGCCGAGCGAGGGCCGGCCTTCGCGGTCCACGAGCGCGAGCATGATGCCGCCGAGGAGGCCGGCATCCTTCAGGATCGAGGTGATCTCGTCGGTGCGCTCGGCGCCCTTGAGCTCCCAGACCTTCTTGCGGCCCGCGAGGCCGACGGTCGTGGTCGCCAGGAGCACTCCCGAGGCGAGCCGGGGGGCGCGGCCCGTGGCGTAAAGGAAGCCGGCACCGGCGGCGACAGCGCCGCTGAGGCGCAGGATGCTGCGCGCGTCGAGGAAGGACGGAGCGGGGGAGCTCTGGAGCGCCCGGTCGACCTGGGCGAAGGCGGCCGGAGCCACGCTGATCTCGCGCTCGGGGGAGATGGCGGTGCGCACGCCCTCGACGATGAAGGGGGCGGCCAGTGCAGGGCGAGCAAGACGACGCAGGAGCGACATGGGGTCCTCGCTTTTTCTGTGGGAGTGGCGGTCGTGCGGGCGCGCAGCCCGCGGTGCGGCCAGCCTATCCTGCGCAGCCCTCGCCCGGCCTCCGGGAACATCCGGCCGGGCCACGGCGTTGGAAGAGCCGACAGTGTGAACAGCGCCGGGAGCGGAGAGGGGTGACGTACCGTTGAGCACGATGACGACCATCGACCACGAACCGCCCTCCTCGCCTCCGCCGGACTTCGACTTCGAGGCGGAGGCCCTCGCGCACCTGGACTCCCTCTACGGCGGAGCCCTGCGCATGACTCGCAATCCGCAGGACGCCGAGGACCTCGTCCAGGAGACGTTCTTCAAGGCGCTGCGGGCGCGCGACCGCTTCACCCCGGGGACCAATCTGCGCGCCTGGCTCTACCGGATCATGACGAACACCTACATCTCGTCGTACCGGCAGAAGCAGCGCCGCCCCCGGGAATCCTGGAGCGAGGACGTCGAGGACTGGCAGCTCGCGCAGGTCGAGTCCCACACCAGCCGCGGTCTGCGCTCCGCGGAGACCGAGGCGCTGGACGCGCTCCCGGACTCCGCCGTGAAGGACGCCCTCGCGCAGCTGCGGGAGGATTACCGGATGGCGGTCTACCTCGCCGATGTCGAGGGATTCGCCTACAAGGAGATCGCCGAGATCATGGACACCCCCATCGGGACGGTCATGTCGCGGCTCCACCGAGGGCGGCGCCAGCTGCGCGAGGCCCTCAGCGGCTACGCCCGCGAGAGCGGCTACCTGCGCGATGAGGATGAGGACCGAGGGACGAAGGACGCATGAGCGAGAACACCAGCCCCCAGGGGACTGCCGACGCGACGGACCGCTTCGGCCTCGAGACGGCGCTCGACGGCGAGCTGCCCCGCGAGACCGTCGCGCGCATGACCGCGCACGCAGAGGGCTGCCCCGAGTGCGCGGAGGAGATGGCTCGCCTGCGCGCGCTCAAGGAGCTCGTGCGCCGCAGCTGCGCGAGCGAGACGGCGCCCCGCACGCTCCGGGAGCGCATCAGCATCCAGTACAGCCGCATCGAGGTGACGCACTCCCAGGGGAGCGCGAGCATCGAGACGCGCACCGTGCGCCGCAGCAGCTGATCGCCGCGCGCCGGGCGCAGTGCACGCGTCGGGCACGGTGCACGGGCAGTTCTGCACCTGCGCGGCGCTGAGGCAGAGCAGACGAGGACCCCGCCGGAATCCGGCGGGGTCCTCGTCGATCTACATCACGGCTCAGGCGTTGGGGCGCTTGCCGTGATTGGCGCCGCTCTTGCGACGCGACTTGCGCTTGCGTCCACGCTTGCTCATCACGCTCTCCTTCCTTCGCCGGATCAACCCCCGCATTCTGTCACAGGCGGGGCGGTCGTTCAGTCCGAGGTCCCCAGGAAGCGACCGAAGCCACCATGGAGGACCAGCCACGCCATCAGCCCGTAGCCGGTCTGGCCCGGAAGGTCGGACCCGCTGCGGGCGAGGTCGCCCCTCCACTGCTCGTGGTCCTCGAGGGCGCGGACCGTGTCGACGTAGGCCACGCGACGTCGCGCGCAGACATCGTCGAAGGCCCCGGAGAGCTCGCGGATCGAGGCGGTGCGGCCGGGATCCGCACTGGGCGGGGGGCCGACGACGAACGCCGGGATCCGCAGGCGCTCGAGCCCGTCGAGCACCTTCGCGAGATTCAGGCGCGAGCGCGCCAGGGACACCCCGTGATCGATGTCCGCCGCGCCGAGTCCGAGGACGACCCGGACGTCCAGCGGAGCGCCGCTGCCCTCCAGGCTGTCCATCCGCTGCTCGACCTCGGCGTCCCAGCGCTCCGCGAGCTCTGCGGACGTCTCCCGGGGGAGCGCCGAGGAGAACAGCTCGATGCGGGCCCGGGCGCCCTGCTCGCGGGCGACCGCCCGGCCGAGCCAGCCCAGTGCGCGCGTATCGCCGGCACCGGCCAGGATCTCGTCGCCCAGGGCGATCAGTCGGATCGGCACAGGTCGTGCCGGGGGGCCGCTCAGGCCTTCGCTCGCGTCCACGGCTTCTCCTTGTCGTCAGTGCTGGTGAGTGCTGTGCGGTGCCCGGCAGGCGCGGGCATCTGCCCGGCCCGCCGGATCGCGCACCGCTCCATCATCGCCTGCGCGCGCCTGTGCGATCGCACAGGCGCGCGCGGCGGCGGGCTCCGCGGTCAGAGACCGAGCGCCCGCGTGATGAGCGACTCCTGCTCGGCTTTGTGCTGGCGGGCCGATCCCGTCGCCGGCGAGGCCGAGGCGGGCCGAGCGGCTACGCCGAGGCGGGAGCGGATCTCGGCGGGGACGTTCATGGCGATGAAGGACCAGGCGCCCTGGTTCTCCGGCTCGTCCTGCACCCAGGTGAGGGCCGCATCGCCGTAGGGCGCGAGGGCCTCGGCGAGCTCGGCGACGGGCAGGGGATAGAGCTGCTCGACGCGCACGATCGCGACGTCGTCGATGCCCTCGGACTCCCGGCGCGCCACCAGGTCCCAGTACACCTTGCCGCTGGTGAGCAGCACCCGCGTGACGGCCGAGGCCGCCACGGTGGTGTCGGGGATGACGGGCTGGAAGCTGCCCTCGGTGAAGTCCTCCACCGCGCTGACGGCCGCCTTGTTGCGCAGCATCGACTTCGGGGTGAAGACGATGAGCGGCTTGCGGGGCTCCGTCTTCGCCTGGCGGCGCAGCAGGTGGAAGTAGCTGGCCGGGGTCGAGGGCGTGGAGACGCGCATGTTGTCCTCGGCGCACAGCTGCAGGAAGCGCTCGATGCGGGCGGAGGAGTGGTCCGGCCCCTGGCCCTCGTAGCCGTGCGGCAGGAGCAGCACGACCGAGGACTGCTGGCCCCACTTCTGCTCGGAGGCGGAGATGAACTCGTCGATGATCGTCTGCGCGCCGTTGACGAAGTCGCCGAACTGCGCCTCCCACAGCACCAGGGCGTTGGGGCACTCGACCGAGTAGCCGTACTCGAAGCCGAGCGCGGCGAACTCCGAGAGCGAGGAGTCGTAGACGTTGAACCGCGCCTGGTCATCGCCCAGGTGCAGCAGCGGGGTCCAGGTGTCCTGGTCCACGCTGTCGATGAGGACCGCGTGGCGCTGGGTGAACGTGCCGCGGCGCGAGTCCTGCCCGGCCAGGCGCACGCGAGTGCCCTCGAGCACCAGCGATCCGAAGGCCAGCAGCTCGCCGTAGGCCCAGTCGATCCCGCCCGAGCGCGACATCTCCTGGCGCTTGGCGATCAGCGACTTCAGCTTCGAGTGCACCGTGAACGAGGAGGGCATGCCCACATGCGCATCTCCGATCCGCTCCAGCACCGAGGCGTCCACAGCGGTGCGCACCGGCTCGGCGGAGCCGCTGCTGCGCTGGGCGGCGGGGAGGTCGAGCCCCTGCACCGAGTTCGAGGGATCGGCCTCCGAGCTCGCATCCCGGGCTGCGGCGAACGCCTGATCCAGGTGCTGCTGGAAGTTGCTGACGACCTCGGCGGTCTCGTCCTCGGTGAGGTCGCCGCGCTCGATCAGCGCCTGGGTGTAGATGTTGCGCACCGAGGGCTTCTCGTTCACCAGCGAGTACATCAGCGGCTGGGTCATCGAGGGATCGTCGCCCTCGTTGTGGCCGCGGCGGCGGTAGCACACCATGTCGATGACGACGTCGCGATGGAACTTCTGGCGGTAGCGGAAGGCGATCTCCGCCACGCGCACGCACGCCTCGGGATCATCGCCGTTGACGTGGAAGATCGGCAGCTGCGTGGCCTTGGCGACGTCGCTCGAGTAGTACGAGGACCGCGAGGAGTCCGGCAGAGTGGTGAAGCCGATCTGGTTGTTGATGATGACGTGGATGGTGCCGCCGGTGCGGTAGCCGCGCAGCTCCGAGAGGTTGAGGGTCTCGGGGACTACGCCCTGTCCGGCGAAGGCCGCATCGCCGTGGATGAGGATCGGCAGGACCGGGAAGTCCGTCACGCGCTCCAGGCGATCCTGCTTCGCCCGCACGATGCCCTCGAGGACCGGGTTCACGGCCTCGAGGTGCGAGGGGTTCGCCGCGAGGTACACCTTGGTGGTCTCGCCGTCGGACGCCGTGTAGGTGCCCTCGGTGCCCAGGTGGTACTTGACGTCGCCCGAGCCGACGCCGCTGGTGGCGCCCTCGAACTCCTGGAAGATCTGTCCGTAGCTCTTGCCGGCGAGGTTCGAGAGCACGTTCAGGCGGCCGCGGTGCGCCATGCCGATGCAGACCTCGTCGACATCGTCGTGCGCCGCGTCGTGCAGCACGGAGTCGAGCAGGGCGATCACGGACTCCCCGCCCTCCAGCGAGAAGCGCTTCTGGCCGACGAACTTGGTCTGCAGGAAGGTCTCGAACGCCTCGGCGGCGTTGAGACGGTCCATGATGTGGGTGACCTGGTCCTTCGTGAGCGACTGGCGGGGAGTCTCGAACTCCTTCTGCAGCCAGGCGCGCTCGGTCGGATCGTCCAGGTGCATGTACTCCACGCCGATGGTGCGGCAGTACGCATCGCGCAGGATCCCGAGGATGTCGCGCAGCGTGGCCTGCTGCTTTCCGCCGAGGCCCCGCGTGGGGAAGGTGCGGTCGAGATCCCACAGCGTGAGGCCGTAGGTCTGCACGTCGAGGTCCGGGTGGGTGCGCACGCGGTACTGCAGCGGGTCGGTGTCCGCCATGAGGTGGCCGCGCACGCGGTAGGCGTTGATGAGGTCCATGACGTGCGCGAACTTCTCGGCCTGCGTGTCGCGCATGGGGTTGTCCTGCACCCAGCGCACGGGCTCGTAGGGGATCCGCAGCGCCGCGAAGACGCGGTCGTAGAAGCCGTCCAGCCCGAGGAGCTTGTCGGCCATGCGCTTGAGGAACTCGCCGGAGGCGGCGCCCTGGATGATGCGGTGGTCGTAGGTCGAGGTCAGCGTCATGACCTTGGAGACCGCGAGCTCGGCGAGGGTGGCCTGGCTCGCGCCCTGGAACTGCGCGGGGTAGTCCATCGCGCCGACGCCCACGATCACGCCCTGGCCCTTCATCAGGCGCGGGATCGAGTGGACGGTGCCGATGCCGCCGGGGTTCGTCAGCGACACGGTAGTGCCGGTGAAGTCGTCCATCGTCAGCTTGCCGCCGCGGGCCCTGCGCACGACCTCCTCGTAGGCGTTCCAGAAGGTGCGGAAGTCCAGCTGCTGGGCGCCCTTGATGCTGGGCACCACGAGGGAGCGGGAGCCGTCGGGACGGGGCATGTCGATCGCGAGACCGAAGTTGACGTCCTCGCGCTTCATCATCATCGGCTTGCCGTCGACGACCTCGAAGCCGTTGTTGAGATCGGGCATCTCGGTGATCGACTCCACCATCGCCCAGCCGATGAGGTGGGTGAAGGACACCTTGCCCATGCGGTGGCGCTTGAGGTGGTTGTTGATCACGAGGCGGTTGTCGAACAGGAGCTTCACCGGGACGTCGCGCACGGAGGTCGCGGTGGGGACGGTGAGCGACTCATCCATGTTCCGCACCACGGCGGCGGCCGGTCCGCGCAGCTTCACGGGCTCGGGCTCGTGGACCACCCGCTCGGGAATCTCCGAGCTGGGGACGGTGGACCTGATCGGTCGGTCCGAGGTGTTCGAGACCTTCGAGGCGGGGGCGTCGTTCACGGCCGGGGCATCCTTCGCAGAGCGGGGCGAGTTCGGGGTGTCGCGCGCAGCAGTGGGGCCCTCTGCGCGCGAGGGGGAGGTGGAGGACGGCGAGGAGTCCTCCTGCGGGGACGGCGCAGCAGCGGGCTTCGCCGCTTCAGCGGGCTTCGCTGCGGGAGCGGGGGCGCCGCCCTTCTCAGTGGCGTCCGCGGGCGCGGTCTGCGGCACTGCAGAGGCTCCGGGATCCGAGACAGGGGCGGGGGAGGGCTGCTCGGCGGCCAGCTCGGGCGAGTCGGGAGCGGCGCCTGCGGAGGATCCCGACCGCGCGGAGAAGAACTCCGCCCAGCTCGGATCGACGCTGGCGGGGTCCTGCGACCACTGCTCATGGAGCTCGTCCACCAGCCATTGATTGGGGCCGAACTCGGGTTCGTCGGCGCCCGGTTCTGAATGGGGTGTCTGCTGTGACACTCTGCGATCGCCAGCCTTCAGTGAAAGTCGAATGGAGCGGGTGCGACCACCCTAGCCGAGGCTCCTGAGCGCGGGGGACGGTCCGGCGCCGCGTCTCAGCCCGCCGATCGCGGGGGCGGCAGGTGGACGCGGATCACCGAGGAGCGGTCGTTCTCGCGCTCCCGCGCGGGATCGTCGATCACCTCGATCGTCCCGCCGTGCAGCTCCACGGCCCAGCGCGCGATGGCGAGGCCGAGACCCGTGCCTCCGGACCCGTCGGAGCCGCCGCCGCGCTGGAAGCGCTCGAACACGCGCTCCCGGTCCGCGCGCGCGATCCCCGGGCCCTGGTCGCTGACCTCGATCCAGATGCCCGTCTCCCGCGGCGGCGCGTCCGCGCCGTGATCCGGGGCCCCGCTCTCCGCCGGTCCCGGGGACGGCTCGGCGGGCCGGGCGTGCAGCCGCACGCGGCCGCCCGGGGGGGAGTGGCGGGCGGCGTTGTCCAGGAGGTTCGCGATCACCTGGCGGATCCGGGCGGCGTCGGCCGTGGCCTCGAGGTCGGGGGGATCGACCTCGATCGCCCAGTGCAGTCCGCGCTCCCCGGACCGCGCACCGAGCTCGGCGGCGTCCACGGCCTCGTGGAGGAACGGGGTCAGAGCGAACGTCTCGGTCTGGACCTGGATCACGCCGGCGTCCAGCCGCGAGAGGTCCAGGAGGTGGTCCACGAGCGAGGAGAGCCGCTCGGTCTCGGTGAGCGCAACGGCCAGCGCCGCAGGATCGGGCTCGGTCACCCCGTCGACCATGTTCTCCAGCTGGGCGCGCAGCCCCGCCACCGGCGTGCGCAGCTCATGGGAGACGTTGGCGACGAGATCGCGCCGCATCTGGTCGGTCTGCTGCAGATCGCTCGCCATGCGGGTGAAGGCCTCGGCGAGCTGCCCCACCTCGTCCCTGCTCGAGGAGGCGATGCGCTGGCTGTAGTCGCCCTTGGCCATCGCCTGCGCGGCCCGCGTCATCTGGCGCAGCGGAGAGGTCATGCCGCGGGCGAGCACCTGCGTCACCACGAGCGCGGCGAGCACCACGAGCGGCAGCGTGACGAAGGAGGACAGGCCCGCCTTCACGCTCGCCCAGGTGAGGAACACGGCCACGCTCACGCTGACGGCGACCAGCACCCCGAGCTTGACCTTGAAGGAGCGCAGGCTGTCCAGGGGACGCACCTCGAGCGACTCCTGCACGGCCGCCCGGCTCGGGCGCTTCAGGACTGCGCTCCGCCGGCGGGATCCGACGCCGCCGCGGCAGGGGGCTCGAGCGCGTAGCCGACCCCGTGCACGGTCCGCACGAGATCCGCGCCGAGCTTGCGCCGCAGGGCCTTCACGTGGGAGTCGACCGTCCTCGTGCCCGTCGCGTCGACCCAGTCCCAGACCTCCGCCAGCAGATGCTCGCGGGTCAGCACCGTCCCGGGAGCGAGGGCGAGGCACAGGAGGAGATCGAACTCCGTGGGGGTGAGGTGCGCGGGCTCGCCCGCGCGGGTCACGCGGTGCGCAGCGCGATCGATGACGAGATCGCCGATCTCGAGGGTCGAGGTCTGCGCTTCCGCGCCGTCGGGCTCAGGGGCGGGGGCGGTGCGCTGCACTCGGCGCAGGAGCGCCTTCAGGCGGGCCACGAGCTCGCGCATGGAGAAGGGCTTGGTCATGTAGTCGTCGGCGCCGACGCCGAGTCCCACCAGCATGTCGGTCTCGTCGTCCCGGGCGGTCAGCATGAGCACGGGGACGGGCTCGTCGGCCTGGATGCGGCGGCACACCTCGAGGCCGTCGAACCCGGGGAGCATCACGTCCAGCACGACGACGTCGGGCCGTGCACGCTGGACCGCCTCGACCCCGGCGGGGCCGTCGGGCGCCGTGGACACCTCCCAGCCCTCGGCGGTGAGCCGGTCGGCGATCGCCCCCGCGATCGTGGGCTCGTCCTCGATGACGACGACGCGTGTGCGGGGAGCGGGCGAGGGGGAGCTCGCTGAGGCGTTCGACATGCGCACACTGTACCGACGCCCCCGCACAGCGATACGGGAGGGGTGCGCGTATATGATGACCCGCATCATGAGCGATTCGCCTGCGCCGAGTACCGGCGCGCGCACCGGAGCGAGCACCTCGCCCGCGATGCGCGCCCTCCCCGCACGGGGAGCCGTCCGCCGATGACCTGGATCCTTCTGCTCGCGGGAGTGCTCCTCACCGCGGGCACAGCAGTCTTCGTGGCATCCGAGTTCTCCCTGGTGGCGCTGGATCGCCACACGGTCGAGAAGGCGCATGCCGCCGGGGACAAGCGGGCCGGGAGCGTCCTGCACGCGCTGACCCACCTCTCGACGAACCTCTCGGGCGCGCAGCTGGGCATCACCATCACCACGCTGCTGTTCGGCTTCGCCGTGCAGGATCCGCTGGCGAGCCTGATCACTCCGCTGGCCCAGTCCGCCGGACTCTCCGCCGGTCTCGTCGGCCCCGTCTCCGTGGGCCTCGCGATGGCGATCGCCTACGCGTTCTCGATGGTCTTCGGCGAGCTGGTGCCCAAGAACCTCGCGATCGCCGCTCCGCTGGGCACAGCGCGCGTCGTCGCCCCGCTTCAGCACGGCTTCACCGTGGCGTTCCGGCCGTTCATCGCGATCTTCAACGCGACCGCGAACGCAGTCCTGCGCCTGGTGAACATCGAGCCTCAGGAGGAGCTGTCCGCGGCGCGCTCTCCCGCGGAGCTCGACTCCCTCGTGCGCCACTCCGCGCGCGCCGGCACCCTGGATGAGGGCACGGCCGTGCTGCTGAGCCGCACGCTCCACCTCGCCGACCGCGAGGCGGGGGACGTGATGACCCACCGCGGCGCGATGATCAGCGTCGCCGCCGACGCCAGCGCCCTCGACGTCCTCGAGGCCAGCCGCACCACGGGCCATTCGCGCTTCCCCGTCACCGACGGCAGCGAGGACGACGTCGTCGGCGTCGTCCAGGTGCGCCAGGCCGTCAGCGTCCCCCGTGCGCACCGCGCCTCCACCGCAGTGCGCGACCTCATGGCCGAGATCCCTCGCGTCCCGGAGACCGTCCCGCTGGACGACCTCCTCCTGGATCTGCGCGGAGTCGGCGCGCAGCTCGCCGTCGTGCTCGACGAGTACGGCGGCACCTCGGGGATCGTCACCCTCGAGGACGTGATCGAGGAGATCGTCGGCGAGGTGAGCGACGAGCACGACGACGAGCCCGACCGCTTCGTGGCCGAAGGGGAGCGCGGCTGGACGGTCAGCGGGCTGATGCGGCCCGACGAGATCCGCCGCGAGCTCGGCGTGATCGTCCCCGAGTCCAGCGACTACGACACCCTCGGCGGACTCATGATGAGGACGCTGCGGCGAATCCCCGCTCTCGGCGACGTGGTCGAGGCGCACGGGCTGCGGCTCGAGGTGATCGAAATGGACGGGCGCCGCGTGGACCAGGTGCGTCTGTCGGTGGTGGATGACGAGGCCCTCGTGCCCGTGGCGGAGGAGGCCGACGATGAGTGACACCGCAGCACTCCTGCTGGGACTCGCCATGCTCGTGGGCAACGCCTTCTTCGTGGCTGCGGAGTTCGCGATCATGAGCGCCCGGCGCAGCCAGCTCGAGCCGCTCGTCGAGGCGGGGCGCCCCGGCGCGAAGACCGCCCTGTGGGCGATCGAGCACGTCTCGGTCATGCTCGCGGCCGCCCAGTTCGGCGTGACCATCTGCTCGGTCACCCTCGGCGCCGTTGCGGAGCCCGCGATCGCCCACTACATCGAGCCGCTCCTGGAGAAGGCGGGCGCTCCAGAGGTGCTCGTGCACCCGATCGCCTTCGCCCTCGCCCTGCTGATCGCCTCGTATCTCCACGTGGTGCTCGGCGAGATGGTCCCCAAGAACATCTCCATCGCCCTGCCGGTGGGAGCGGTGATCGTGCTGGCGACGCCGCTCGCGATCGTCGCGCGGATCTTCAGCCCCATCATCTGGATCCTCAACCACACGGCGAACGCGATTCTGCGCCTGCTGCAGATCGAGCCGAAGGACGAGGTCGAGAGCCGCTTCACCGCGGAGGAGATCTCGGCGATCGTCGACGAGTCCCGCCGCGAGGGCCTGCTGGCCGACGAGCACGGGCTGCTCCAGGGCGCCATCCAGTTCTCCGATCGCACCGCGGGAGACGTGATGGTGCCGATGGAGGACGTCGTCACCGTCACCTACGACGTCACTCCTGCTCAGATCGAGGAGATCGTCGCGCGCACCGGATTCAGCCGCGTGGGCGTGCGCAACGACGCGGGAGACCTCGTCGGCTACATCCACCTCAAGGACGTGCTGCTGCCGGCCGACGCCCCGGAGGAGGAGTACCAGCGCCCGATCCACCCCGGGATCGTGCGAGCCGTCGTGTCCGTCGCCTCCCACGACGAGATCGAGGAGGCGCTGCGCGCGATGCAGTACAACGGCGCGCACCTCGCCCGGGTGGACGCCCCCGCCTCGCGCAGCGTCGGCGCCGTCTTCCTCGAGGACGTGCTCGAGGAGCTCGTCGGCGAGGTCAAGGACGTCATGCAGCGCAGCCGGGCCTGAGAGCCCAGCACCGCGAGAACGGCCCGTCGCATCCGCGGCGGGCCGTTCCGCGTGCGTGAGGGGGCGGTCGAGGAGAGCCTGTGTGACCGCGGTCATGGGCGCAGAGGAACCTGGGTAAAGGCTCTTTACCTTCCTCGCGGAGGCGGCAAAGGTTCGGCAATGGGGGCCGCATGGGGCCTGGATCCCGCCGATCGGCTCGTTAGGTTGGGGGAAGTTGTTCGGCGACGCGTCTTCCCGTCCGGCGTCGCCCACCGGACACGAAGCACCGAACGTCGTCGAGAGAACTGGGAGTCATCACGTGGGGAATCATCGCGCAGCAGGCCGTGCACAGGTCCGTCAGCTCCGGACCTCCACCGTCTCCCACCGCGGCTCCGCGTTCCAGGCCGGAGTGGTGAAGGTCGGCGTGCTCGGCGCCCTGGCCACCGCGACGATCGCAGTCCCCCTCGCCTCCGCTGCCGCCAGCGGCACCGATCAGACCCTCCCGCTCCAGCACGACACCTCCGTCGCCGAGACCGAGCAGACCCAGGAGCAGATCGAGCAGGTCGCGGACTCCGCGCCCGTGCAGATCGAGGCCGTCCCCGCCGTCGCGGTCAGCGAGACCGCTGCATCGGACTCGGCCCTGGTGGCCCCGGCCGTCGCCGATCCCGGCCAGGCCGTCACCGTCGACACCGCGGGCAACGAGCAGGCTGTCGCGAGCACCGCCGACGCCGCCACCCCGCTCACCGTCCAGGCCGCACCGGAGCCCGTGACCGTCGTCGACGAGGCGACCGGCGCGGTCACCGTCACCGGCGGCGCCTCGGCTCCCTCGGCAGAGGGCTACATCCACCCCGTCGCCGGGGCGATCTCCTCCGGCTACGGCATGCGCGTGCACCCCGTGCTCGGCTACGCGAAGATGCACGACGGCGTCGATTTCGCCGCGGCCTGCGGCACCGAGGTCCAGGCGGCCGCCGCGGGCACCGTGATCGCGGTCGAGTACAACTCGTCCTCGGGCAACCGCGTGAAGATCGATCACGGCAACGGCGTCGTCACCGGCTATTACCACCTCTCGGAGTTCAAGACCACCGTCGGCGCGACGGTCGCCCAGGGCGACACCATCGGCCTCGTCGGCAGCACCGGCCGCTCCACCGGCTGCCACCTCCACCTTATCAAGGCGGACACGGCAGGGACCTACTCCGACCCGATGTCGCTGTTCAAGTGACCTCGGCCCCGGTCGTCCTCGGGGTCGAGTCCTCGTGCGACGAGACCGGCTTCGGGATCGTCAGCGACGGCGTCCTGCTCGGCCAGGGCCTCGCCTCGAGCGCCCGCCAGCACGCGGAGTTCGGGGGAGTGGTCCCTGAGATCGCCGCCCGCGCGCACCTCGACGCCGCGGTCCCCACCCTGCAGATCGCCCTGGCCGACGCCGGCGTCGAGCTCGGCGACATCACGCACGTGGCCGCGACCTCCGGCCCGGGACTCGCCACCGCGGTCCATGTGGGCCTCGCCGCCGCGAAGTCGATCGCCTGGGCGCTCGATGTCCCGCTGTACGGAGTCCACCATCTCGCCGGCCACGCCGCCGCCGACACCCTCGAGCACGGCCCTCTGCCGGACGAGAGCATCGTGCTGATCGTCTCCGGCGGCCACACCTCGATCCTGCATGTGCGCGACCTCGTGCGCGATCCGATCGTGCACCTCGGAGACACGCTGGACGACGCCGCCGGAGAAGCCTTCGACAAGGTCGCCCGGCTCCTCGGTCTCGGCTATCCCGGCGGCCCCGTGGTCTCGAAGGCCGCTGCCGGGGGAGACCCCCGGGCGTTCACCTTCCCGCGCGCTCTCATGCGCGGAGGCGACGCGCCCTACATGTTCTCCTTCTCCGGCCTCAAGACGGCTGTGGCGCGCACCGTCGAGACCATCGAGCGCGACGGCGCCGCGGTGCCGATCGCGGACATCGCCGCCTCGTTCGAGCAGGCGGTCGTGGACGTGCTGGTCGCGAAGGCGCTGAAGGCTGTGCGCGAGAAGGACCTTCAGACCCTCGTGATCGTCGGGGGAGTGGCCGCGAACGCCCGTCTGCGCACGAGCGCCCAGGAGGCCTGCGACCGCGCCGGCATCGAGCTGCGCATCCCGCCGATCAGCCTGTGCACCGACAACGGCGCGATGATCGCCGCCGTCGGCGATCTCCTGGTGCGCGCAGGCGCCGAGCCCAGCGGTCTCGCGATCCCTGCGGACCCCTCGGCCGTGCTCCACGGGGCGCAGCTGCCCCTGCCTGCCGCACTGAGCGTCTGAGCCTCGAGGGCGCTCGCGCAACGCTGAGACCTGCACCTCAGTCGCACCCTCACGCCGCTCCCAGCGCGACGCGCCCCCCGGTCCGCGCTAGACTGTCGAGGTCCGCCCGCGTAGCTCAGTGGATAGAGCGTCTGCCTCCGGAGCAGAAGGTCGTAGGTTCGAATCCTGTCGCGGGCACCGAGTGAGCCCCCGTCCTTCTCCGCAGCTGCGGGAGGGGCGGGGGCTCTGCTGTGCGCGAGCGCGCCTGCCCAGGTGCTCCGCCTCAGCGGTCCTGGCCGCGCCGCTCTCGCAGAGCGGTGAGCAGCTGCGCTGCGGCCTCGGTATCCGCGATCCGCCACTGCGCGGCGGTGTCGCCCGCTCCCACCTTGATCCCGAGGTCGCCCTCGTCGAGCACGGTGAAGACCGTCTCGTCGGTGACATCGTCGCCCAGATAGAGGACGGCGTCGGCCGCGGCGGCGCGGGCGAGCGCCTGGACCGCGGAGCCCTTGGAGGTGTGCACCACCGAGAACTCGACGACCTTCTTGCCGGGGGTGACGTAGACGTCGGGCAGCGTGCGCGCGTACTCGAGGGCGGCCTCGGTGGCGTTGCCGGCCCCGCGACCGCGCGCCTGGCGGGTGTGGAGCACGGCCGCGGTCGGCTTGATCTCGACCTCGGTGCCCGGGTACTGCGAGGAGATCAGCCGCAGGCGGCGGATGATCGACTCCAGCAGGGACTGCTTGGAGTCGTCCATCGTCAGCGCCGCGGCATCCAGCACGTCCGCGTGGAAGTCCGCGGGCAGCGCCCCGACCTCGGCGCCGTGGGATCCGATCAGGGCGACGGTGCTCGGCATGCGGGTGTGGTGGTCGAGATCGGCGAGAGCGCGACCGGAGACCAGGGCGACGTTCACGCCGGGCAGCTCGGTGAGCTCGCGCAGCGCCGTGAGGGAGCGCGGATCGGGCTGGACCGCGTCGCGATCGGCGACGATCGGGGCGATCACGCCGTCGAAGTCGCTCGCCACCAGGATCCGGGGAGTGCGCGCGAAGGCGGCGAGCGCCTCCTCGAGCTCCGCGCGCGCCGGGGCATCCTCGCCGTGGAGGCGGATGGCGGGCCTGCCGGGCTTCGCAGTGCGGCCGATCTCCTCGAGGTCCTCGAGGAACAGCTTCGCCCAGGTCTGCACGTCATGGTCGAGGACCTGCCGGCGCAGCGAGCGCATCGCCTCCTCCTGCTCCTCCTCGCTCATGGTGAGGGCGCGCAGCACCGAGGACTTCAGATCGTCGATGTCGTGAGGATTCACCAGGATCGCGGCGCGCAGCTCGTCGGCCGCGCCGGTGAATTCCGACAGCACGAGGACCCCGCGCAGATCCGGCCGGGAGGCGACGTACTCCTTGGCGACGAGGTTCATGCCGTCGCGCAGAGAGGTCACGAGGGCGACGTCGGCAGCCATGTAGAGGGCCGTCATGTCGCGGCGGTCGAAGGAGCGGTGGAGATACGAGATCGCGGGGCGGCCGATCGGCGCGAAGTCGCCGTTGATGCGGCCGACGGTGAGCTCCACCTCGTCGCGCAGCTGGCGGTAGGCGTCCACGCGCTCGCGCGAGGGCGTCGCGACCTGCACCAGCACGGTCTCGGAGGGATCGATGAGGTCGTCGTTGAGCAGCTCGCCCCAGGCCTTCAGCCGGTGCCGGATGCCCTTGGTGTAATCCAGCCGGTCCACGCCCAGCACGATCCGCTTCGGATCGCCCAGGTCCCGGCGCAGCTGCGCCGCGCGCTCGCGCAGCTCGGGATCCTCGGTCAGCGCCGTGATCGCGCCGGCATCGATCGAGATCGGGAAGCACTTGGCGAGCACCTGGCGCGGCTCGCTCGCGCCGATGCCGGGGACGGTCACCGTGTGCTGGTCGACCTGGTATCCCAGGAGCTTGCGCGCCGCGGCGGTGAAGTTCAGGGCATCGCTCTCCCGCTGGAAGCCGACGAGGTCGGCGCCCAGCAGGCCCCGCAGCACCTGGTTGCGCTTGGGGAGCTGGCTGAACAGCTCGAGCGGCGGGAAGGGGATGTGGTTGAAGAATCCGATCCGCACGTCGGGGCGCTCCGAGCGGATCATCTCGGGCACCAGCTGGAGCTGGTAGTCGTGCACCCAGATGGTGCCGCCGGGGGAGGCGACCTCCGCGGCGGCCTTCGCGAAGCGGCGGTTCACGGCGACATAGCTGTCCCACCAGGTGCGATGGAACTCGGGGTCGACGATGACGTCGTGGTACAGCGGCCAGAGCGTGCCGTTGGAGAAGCCCTCGTAGTACTTCTCGACGTCCTCCGCCTCGAGCCGGACGGGGTAGAGGTGCATGCCGTCGGCCTCGAAGGGATCCGGCGCCTCGCCCGGGGATCCCGCCCATCCGACCCACGCGCCCGAGTCGACGCCCTTCATCACGGATTCCATGGCGGTCACGAGCCCGCCGGGGCTCGTGACCCATTCGGTCGCCCCGTCGGGCAGGGTGCGGGAGTCGACGGGGAGGCGGTTGGCGACGATGACGAGATCATGCTGGGACATGGATCATGCTCCTTCAGGATCGAGGGGGGTATGGCGCCAGGCTACCAACGCGGCCTGCGCCGATGCGGGGCAAGGCGGGGCCCGGCGGGGGCCCGGCGGGAAGGCCCGACGAGGCCCGACGGGCGGACCGGCGCGCGGCCCCGCACGGCCGTCCCATAGGGTTCTGCGGTACCCGCGCCGCGCGCGCTTCCCCGAATCCAGGAGGGCCTCCCGATGCGAGCCCATGAGGCCGGCGCCCTGCACGGCAACGACATCGCCCCCACGTGGCTGCCCTATCCCCAGGACGTCAACGCGCTGCTGCCGGGACTGTGGTCGCAGACGACTGCCCGCGGCGCCGACGGCGCCCTGGAGGTCGGCGGGGTGAGCGCCCTGCGCATCGCCGAGGAGGTCGGCACGCCGGCGTTCGTGCTGGACGAGGACGACATGCGCACGCGCGCCCTCCGCTTCCGCGAGGCGTTCACCGAGGCGTTCCGCCCCCTCAGCGGCGCCGACATCTACTACGCCGGCAAGTCGTTCCTCTGCGTGGCCGTCGCCCGCTGGATGGAGGAGGACGGGCTGGGGCTCGACGTCTGCACCGGGGGAGAGCTCGCCGTCGCGCTGCGCGCCGGCTTCCCGCCCGAGCGCCTCGCCCTGCACGGCAACAACAAGTCCGACGCCGAGATCCGCCGTGCGCTCGAGGCGGGAGTGGGCAGGATCGTCATCGACTCCCTCGAGGAGATCGACCAGCTCGCGCGCCTCGCCCGGGAGTCCGGGGCGCGGCCTGCGGTCATGCTGCGCATCACCACGGGCGTGGAGGCGCACACCCACGAGTTCATCGCCACCTCCCACGAGGACCAGAAGTTCGGGATCTCCCTCGCCTCCGGAGACGCCCTCGAGGCGCTGCGCCGCGTGCTCGCGCAGGAGGATGCGCTCGAGCTGCTGGGCCTGCACTCGCACATCGGCTCCCAGATCTTCGACACCGGCGGCTTCGAGGTCGCGGCGCGCCGCATCCTCGGGCTGGTGGCGCAGGTGCGCGACGAGCTCGGCGCGACGATCACCCACCTGGATCTCGGCGGCGGCTTCGGCGTCATGTACAACACGCAGCACACCCCGCAGACCCCCGAGGCGCTCGCCACCGGCATCTCCACGATCATCGAGAAGGGCTGCCTCGATCTCGAGATCGAGATCCCGCGGGTCGCCTTCGAGCCCGGCCGCGCGATCGCAGGCCCCTCCACCCAGACCCTCTACACCGTCGGCACCGTCAAGGACGTGCAGCTCGGGGGCCAGCAGCACCGCCTCTACGTCGCAGTCGACGGCGGCATGAGCGACAATATCCGCACCGCGCTGTACGACGCGGACTACTCGACTCTCCTCGCCTCCCGCGTCTCGGACGCGCAGCCGCAGGTGGTGCGCGTGGTGGGCAAGCACTGCGAGAGCGGCGACATCATCGTCAAGGACGAGTACCTCCCGGGCGACGTGGGGCGCGGGGACCTGATCTCCGTGCCCGTGACCGGCGCCTACTGCTATTCGCTCGCCTCGAACTACAACCACGTGCCCCGGCCTCCGGTCGTCGCGGTGAAGGACGGCCGCATCACGACCCTCCTGCGCCGTGAGACCGAGGAGGATCTGCTCGGACTCGACGCCGGCTGAGCGCCCGCGCCGACGCACTGTGACACGAGCTCCGTTCGGACGGGCGGATCGGGATACAGTGCCAGAGCCCAGTGCCATCCCTTCCCCCTGACTGCCCCTGCGTGAGGATTCCCCCATGACCGATCCCCTGCCCGATCACGAGCCCCTGCGGGTCGCGGTGCTCGGCGCCGGCACCGTCGGCGCCGACGTGCTGCGCCTGATCCGCCTCAACGGCGAGGAGCTCGCCCATCGGATTGGCGCGCCGCTGCGCGTCATCGGCATCGCGGTCCAGGACGTCAGCAAGGATCGCGGGGAGCACGTGGATCACGCTCTGCTGACGACCGACGCGTCGGCACTGGTGCGCGAAGCGGATCTCGTGGTCGAGGTGATGGGCGGCATCGAGCCGGCCCGCGGCCTGCTGCTCGAGGCGATCGAGAACGGCGCGAGCGTCGTCACCGCCAACAAGGCGCTCCTCGCCCAGGACGGCGTCACGCTCTACGAGGCGGCCGACGAGCACGGCGTGGACCTCCACTTCGAGGCCGCCGTCGCCGGCGCGATCCCGCTGGTGAGGCCGATCCGCGAGTCGCTCGCAGGGGATCGGATCCAGCGCGTCCTCGGCATCGTCAACGGCACCACCAACTACATCCTCGACGCGATGGCGCGCACCGGCGCGGCCTTCGAGGACGCCCTCGCCCGCGCCCAGGAGCTGGGGTTCGCCGAGGCGGATCCGACCGCCGACGTCGAGGGCCACGACGCCGCCGCGAAGGCGTCGATCCTCGCCTCGCTGGCCTTCCACACCCGCGTGGGGCTCCAGGACGTCCACTGCGAGGGCATCACGTCCGTCACCTCGGCCGATATCGCGGCCGCCGCGCGGATGGGGCGCACCATCAAGCTGCTCGCGATCGTCGAGCGGATCGCCGACGCCGAGGGCACCGAGCGCATCTCCGCCCGGGTCTACCCGGCCATGATCCCGAGCTCGCACCCGCTGGCGTCCGTCGGCGAGGCGTACAACGCCGTGTTCATCGAGGCCGAGGCCGCCGGATCGCTCATGTTCTACGGGCAGGGCGCGGGCGGCGCGCCGACCGCCTCGGCGATCCTCGGCGACCTCGTGACCGTGGCGCGCCAGCGCGTGCTCGGGGGAGTGGGGCCGCGCGAGAGCCGCTACGCCGATCTGGAGATCGTCGGCATCGGATCGCTCCGCAACGGCTTCTACCTCTCCCTCACCGTGCAGGACCGCCCCGGCGTCCTGGCCGAGGTCGCCGGCACGCTCTCCGCGCACGGCATCTCGATCTCCACCATCCATCAGGAGCCTCTGCCGCAGGCCGAGGGGACAGAGGATCGCGCCCGCATCGGGATCGCGACCTACGCCGCCGCCGAATCCTCGGTGGACTCCGCACTCGACGTCCTGGACAGCTCCGGAGCGGTCATCGCGATCGACTCCGTGCTGCGCATCGAAGGAGAATGACCCATGGCCCATCAGTGGCGCGGCCTGCTCGCCGAGTACCGGGAGCACCTGCCGTTCAGCGACACCGACACCCTCCTCACCCTCGGTGAGGGCGGTACCCCTCTGGTGCACTCCCCGAGCCTCTCGGCGCAGGTCGGAGCCGAGGTGCACATCAAGGTCGAGGGCATGAACCCGACCGGCTCCTTCAAGGACCGCGGAATGGTCTCGGCGATGAGCCGGGCACTGTCCGACGGTGCGAAGAGCGTCGTGTGCGCCTCCACGGGCAACACCTCCGCCTCCGCGGCCGCCTATGCCACGCGTGCAGGCCTGACCTGCGCCGTGCTGCTGCCGAAGGGGAAGATCGCCGCCGGGAAGCTCGCCCAGGCCGTCGTCCACGGCGCACGGCTGATCCAGGTCGACGGCAACTTCGACGACTGCCTGGAGATCGCGCGGAAGCTCGATGCCGCGTTCCCCGTCGAGCTCGTGAACTCGGTGAACCCCTACCGCCTGCAGGGCCAGAAGACGGCCGCCTTCGAGGTGTGCGATGCGCTCGAGGACGCCCCCGACATCCACATCCTGCCCGTCGGCAACGCCGGGAACATCTCCGCCTACTGGATGGGCTACCAGGAGTACCGCGACAAGGGGATCTCGACGCGGACCCCCGCGATGTGGGGCTTCCAGGCCGAGGGCGCGGCGCCCTTCGTCGCCGGTCGGCCGATCCCGAACCCCGAGACGATCGCGACGGCGATCCGCATCGGCGCCCCTGCGTCCTGGGCGCTCGCCAGCGCCGCGCGCGACGACTCCGGCGGCCTGATCGACGCGGTCTCCGACGAGCAGATCCTCGATGCGCAGGCGATCCTCGCAGGCGAGGTCGGCATCTTCGTCGAGCCCGCCTCCGCCGCGGGAGTCGCGGGACTGCTCCAGCAGGCCGAGCGGGGCGCCGTGCCCCGCGGTGCGCGCATCGCGATCACCGTGACGGGCAACGGGCTCAAGGACATCGACACCGCGCTGAGCCGCGCGGATCTGACCCCCACCGTGATCCCCGTCGACATCGACGCCGCCGCGGAGGCCATGGGCCTGTGAGGATCACCCAGTCGCGCGTCGGCGTGCGCGTGCCCGCGACGAGCGCGAACCTCGGCCCCGGGTTCGATGCCCTGGGCCTCGCGCTGCGCCTGTTCGACGAGCTCGAGCTGGAGGCGACCACCTCTCCCGCCGAGGTCGTGGTCGAGGGCGAGGGCGCGGGGGAGGTGCCGACGGGGGAGGACCACCTCGTCGTGCGCGCGCTGCGCCTGGGACTGGATCATGCGGGCGCTCCGCAGGTGGGGCTGCGCCTGCTGTGCCGCAACCGCATCCCGCACGGCCGCGGGCTCGGCTCGAGCGCGGCCGCGACGGTAGCCGGTCTGCTCCTCGCGCGGGAGCTGATCTCCGATCCCGGAGCCCTGGACGATGCGACCGTGCTCGATCTCGCGACCCAGATGGAGCACCATCCGGACAATGCCGCCCCGGCGCTGCTCGGCGGCGTCGTCGCCTCCTGGATGGAGGGCGCGCATGCCCGCGCCGTCCCGCTCCGGGTGGCGGAGGCCGGCATCGAGCCGGTGATCCTGCTGCCGGCGGCGCGACTGTCCACCAGCTCCGCGCGCTCGCTCCTGCCGGAGCAGGTGCCGCACGCCGACGCGGCGTTCAACGCCGGCCGAGCCGCGCTGCTGGTGCACGCTCTCGCCGAGGCTCCCGAGCTGCTGCTCACGGCGACCGAGGACCGGCTCCACCAGGAGCAGCGCGCTCCCGGCATGCCGCAGAGCGTGGAGCTCGTGCGCGTGCTGCGCGCGGAGGGGTACCCCGCGGTCATCTCGGGGGCGGGCCCCTCCGTCCTCGTGCTGGCCGGCGCGGACGCTCGGCTCTCCGAGGTGGTGGGCCAGGTCGTCGAGGATCCCGCATCGTGGCGGATCGCCCGCACCGGGCTCTCCCTCCAGGGCGGCGGCCCGCTCGGCTGACCAGCCGCTCGCGGCCGACGGACGGCACGCGGGAAGCCGGCCCCTCTGTGGTAGCGTGAGCCTGCGCTCGGCAGCCACGCTGCGGGCATATGCGGCCACCATCCGGCCGCAGCACACCCCCTCGATCGCACGGCGCGCCTCAGCGGCCGCCAGAGGGCGTCGAGAGCGCATCCCCTTTCCTGCCTGGCACGGCCGCATCCGCGCATGCGGCGTGCTGCAGCACGCAGGATCCGGGACCCGAGAACTCCGCCGCCCCGGCCTCTGCGATCGCAGAGCCCGGCCCCGGCGCTTCAGGACAGCACCGAGAGCCGCGAGCGGCTCTCCACAGGAAGGAACCTGGGTGAACGACACCACCGCAGCATCCGGCGAGGGCAGCGCGCTCTCGGCCAAGAAGCTCCCCGAGCTCCAGCAGATCGCCGCCGACATGGGCATCCGCGGAGTGCGCAAGCTCCGCAAGGGCGAGCTGATCGACGCCATCCGCGGCGGCTCGGCGGCCTCGACCGCGGGCCGCGACCGCGCCGAGCAGGGCGAGAGCGCACCTGCGCGCGAGGAGAGGGCACAGCGCAGCGACATCGCCCCTCAGCGGGATCCGCGCTTCCAGCAGCGCGGCGAGAGCCCTCGCGAGGAGCGGGCGCCGCGCGCAGCCGACGCCCCGCGCGAGGAGCAGGCGCCTCGGCAGGAGCGCTCGCAGCAGGAGGGCCAGACTGCTCGCGAGGA
This sequence comes from Brachybacterium equifaecis, assembly GCF_023509525.1. Lineage (GTDB taxonomy): Bacteria > Actinomycetota > Actinomycetes > Actinomycetales > Dermabacteraceae > Brachybacterium > Brachybacterium equifaecis. The sequence goes on along the minus strand of NZ_JAKNCJ010000005.1, from coordinate 85,360 downwards.
GAGCGACCAGCGCGGTGAGCGCACGCAGCGCGAAGAGCGCGAGGAGCGCGGCCAGCGCGAGGAGCGCGGCCAGCGCACTGAGCGGGCGCCGCGCGAGGGCCGCCCCGCACGCGAGGACCGCAGCCAGCGCGAAGATCGCGGTCAGCGGGAGGACCGCGGCCAGCGCGAGGATCGCGGTCAGCGGCCGCGTCGCATCGAGGACATCGAGCTGCCCGACCGCAGCGGCGAGGACGCAGGCCCCGCGCGCAGCGACCGCGATGATCGCCAGGGGCGCGAGGGCGAGGACGACGACCGCCGCAACCGCCGCTCGCGCAGCCGCAGCCGGGATCGCAAGCGCCGCGGTCGCGGCGGCAGCGACAGCTACGGCGAGCAGGGCGGCGCCCAGTCCGCCGGCGGCGCCTCGCACGAGGAGTCCGAGGCGCGCGAGGGCGAGGAGCTGGTGACCGTCGCCGGCATCCTCGACATCCGCGACTCCAACGCCTACGTGCGCACCACCGGATATCTCCCCGGCCCGAGTGACGTCTTCGTGCCGCAGAACATGGTGCGCAAGAGCGGTCTGCGCAAGGGCGACGCCATCACCGGCAAGATGCGCCCGCCGCGCGAAGGCGAGGAGCAGCAGCACGTCGAGCAGCACAGCTCCGGCGGCCGCTACGGCAACCGGCGCAGCAAGGGCCAGCAGCAGCAGAGCAAGGCGACGCCGCTCCTCCAGGTCGACACGATCAACGGCCTCTCCCCGGAGCGTGCACGCACGCGCGCCGACTTCTCCAAGCTCACCCCCCTCTACCCCGAGGACCGCCTGCGCCTGGAGACCGCTCCCACCGCGATCTCGCCGCGCGTGATCGATCTGGTCTCGCCGATCGGCAAGGGGCAGCGCGGGCTCATCGTCGCACCGCCGAAGACCGGCAAGACGATGATCATGCAGCAGATCGCCAACGCGATCACCACGAACAATCCCGAGGTCCACCTCATGGTCGTGCTAGTAGACGAGCGCCCCGAGGAGGTCACCGACATGCAGCGCACGGTCAAGGGCGAGGTCATCGCCTCGACCTTCGACCGCCCCTCGGCCGATCACACGATCGTCGCCGAGCTCGCCATCGAGCGCGCGAAGCGCCTGGTGGAGATGGGCAAGGACGTCGTGGTGCTGCTGGACTCCATCACGCGGCTCGCGCGCGCCTACAACCTCGCCGCCCCGGCCTCGGGCCGCATCCTCTCGGGCGGCGTGGACGCGTCGGCGCTCTACCCGCCGAAGCGCTTCTTCGGCGCTGCGCGCAACATCGAGCACGGCGGCTCGCTCACCATCCTCGCCACCGCGCTCATCGAGACCGGCTCCACGATGGACGAGGTGATCTTCCAGGAGTTCAAGGGCACCGGCAACATGGAGCTGCGCCTGTCGCGCACGCTCGCCGAGCGCCGCATCTTCCCCGCGGTGGACGTCAACGCCTCGTCCACGCGCCACGAGGAGGAGCTCATGAGCCCCGAGGAGCTCATGGTGATGTGGAAGCTGCGCCGCGTGCTCGGGACGCTCGAGCAGCAGCAGGCGATCGAGCTGCTGCTGGAGCGGGTCAAGAAGACCTCCTCCAACAACGAGTTCCTCATGACCGTGCAGAAGAACACCCCGACCGTCGGCTGATCAGCCGCCCGGTCCGTGCGCGGAGGGCCCGGCCAGGAGATTCGTCACGCCGGTGGCGAACAGCATGGCGGCCGGGCGCTGCGCATGGCAGTATCCGTAGACGGTTCTGGTTCACGGCGCCCGCCGGGCACCGACCCAGCGACCCTGAGAAGGAGAGACAGCATGAAGGCGAACATCCATCCTGAGTACGTCGTGACCGAGGTGTCCTGCTCCTGCGGCAACACCTTCACGACCCGCAGCACCAAGAGCGACGGCCAGATCCGCGCTGAGGTCTGCTCCGCCTGCCACCCGTTCTACACGGGCAAGCAGAAGATTCTTGACACCGGTGGCCGTGTGGCCCGCTTCGAGGCCCGGTACGGTAAGAAGTCCAGCTGACTTCTCGCGCGACGCCGGCGGCACCCTGTGGGGGCCGCCGGCGTCGTCGTATGCCCATGCACCCGCGCCGAGCAGGAGACCGCCATGCCGACTGAGCCCGAGGGCGCCTCGCCGCTGCCTGCCGCGCGCCGCGCCGCCCTGCGCGAGGAGCGCGCGGCCCTCCAGGCGGAGATGGCCGATCCGGCGCTCCACGAGGACGCCTCCCGCGCGCGGCGCGTGGGCCGGCGCTATGCGGAGCTCGAGCAGCTCCTGGGCACCGACGCCGATCTGATCGCCGCCGCGCAGGATCTCGCCACCGCCCGCGAGCTCGCACCGGAGGATCCGGATCTCGCCGAGGAGGCCGATCGCCTCGAGGTCGAGGTGCGCGATCGGGCTGAGCGCCTGCGAGAGCTCCTCGCCCCGCGCGATGAGGACGACGGCCGCGACGTCATCATGGAGATCAAGGCGGGAGCCGGGGGAGAGGAGTCAGCCCTCTTCGCCGCCGAGATGCTGCGGATGTACCGCCAGTACGCGACCGCGCACGGCTGGGTCCTCGAGGTCCTCGAGGAGACCGGGTCGGATCTCGGAGGCATCAAGGACGCCACCGTCTCGATCCGCGCCCGCGGTGCGGCGACGGCAGACGGGGTCTGGGCGCACCTCAAGCATGAGGGCGGAGTGCACCGCGTGCAGCGCGTCCCGGTCACCGAATCGGCGGGCCGCATCCACACCTCCGCCGTCGGGGTGCTCGTGGTCCCGGAGGCCGACGAGACCGATGAGGCGGAGCTGCTCGCCGGGGAGCTCGCCCCTGCGAACCTCCGCATCGACGTGTACCGCTCCTCGGGGCCGGGCGGGCAGAGCGTGAACACGACGGACTCCGCAGTGCGCATCACCCACGTGCCCACGGGCCTGGTCGTCTCCTGCCAGAACGAGAAGAGCCAGCTGCAGAACCGCGAGCAGGCGCTGCGGATCCTCCGCTCGCGGCTCCTGGACCTGCACCGGGCGCAGCAGGACGCCGAGGCCTCCGCCGTGCGTCGCACCCAGGTGCGCACCGTGGACCGTTCGGAGCGGATCCGCACGTACAACTTCCCCGAGTCGCGTGTGGCCGATCACCGCACCGGCTTCAAGGCCAGCAACCTCGATCAGGTCCTCGCCGGCGACATGGACGCGCTCATCGAGTCCTCCCGGCGGGCCGAGGCGGAGGCGCGGATGAGCGCCGCGGCACTCATGGAACCGGGCGCGTGAGCGCGACGGGCGCCGAGAGCGCCGCGCAGGGCGCCGCGGGCGCCGCGAAGGCCGCCGGTGCGAATGCGCCGGATCCTCGCGAGCGCCTGCGCGCGGCGCTCGGCCGCAGCACCGAGGCGCTCCAGCGGGCCGGGGTGCCCTCGCCCAGTGTCGACGCTCGCGCGCTCATCGTGCGGGCGGGGGAGATCCGCGGTCCGCTGGTGATGGTCGACGCCCTGCCCGCGGACTTCGAGGAGCGCCTCGAGGCCCTGGTGGCGCGCAGGGCGTCTCGCGAGCCGCTCCAGCTCATCCTCGGCGAGGCCCCGTTCCGCCGGCTGCTGCTGCGCACGCGAGCGGGCGTGTTCATCCCGAGGCCCGAGACGGAGCTGATGATCGATCACCTCCTCGAGTTCGACCGCGTCCACGGCGCGCGCCTCGTGGTGGATCTGTGCACGGGCAGCGGCGCCATCGCCGCCGCCGTCCTCGACGAGCTCCCCGCGGCGCACGTCGTGGCCGTCGAGCTCGATGCCGCCGCCGCGCAGCTCGCAGCCGAGAACATCGCCGCCGCCGCGCGCTCCGATGGCCCGGGGTCGAACCCGCAGGGCGGCGCCCCGGAGGCGGAGCCGCGATGGGAGCTGCACGTGGGGGATGCCACCGATCCGTCAGTCCTCGCGAGCGCGGTGGAGCCCGGCACGGCCGATGCGGTGCTGAGCAACCCGCCGTATGTGCCCGCGGGCGCGGTGCCGCGGGAGCGCGAGGTGCGCGAGCACGATCCTGCGGCCGCCCTGTACGGGGGCGGAGAGGACGGTCTCGAGATTCCAGCAGCCCTCATCGCCCGTGCGGCGGCTCTCCTGCGCACGGGGGGGCTGCTCGTGATGGAGCATGCCGACGTCCAGGGACCCGCCCTGCGAGACCTCGCCGAGGCCACGGGCGCGTTCGCCGACATACGCACCGACCGCGACCTCACCGGTCGCGACCGCTTCCTCGTGGCCCGCCGTCGGCCGCGCGGAGACGGAGAATCCCTGCTGCCGCCCCAACGGAATGAGAGACTGGCGCCGTGAGCGTGTACGACACCCGGAACGAGCTGACCCGAGAGAGCGCCCTGGACGCAGCGGCGCAGGCTGTGCGGGACGGGGGACTCATCGTCCTGCCGACCGACACCGTCTACGGGATCGGCGCCGATGCCTTCACCCCTGACGCCGTGCAGGATCTCCTGATGGCGAAGGGGCGCGGCCGCGACGTGCCGCCTCCCGTCCTGGTCGGCGATCCCGCAGTCCTGCACGCTCTCGCGGTCGATGTGCCCGACAGCGCCGAGGACCTCGCCAACGCTTTCTGGCCCGGGGCCCTCACCCTCATCCTGCGGGCGCAGCCGTCCCTGACCTGGGACCTCGGCGAGACCCGCGGCACCGTCGCCCTGCGCATGCCCGACGACGAGACCGCCCTGGCCCTGCTGCGCCGCACCGGTCCCCTCGCCGTCTCGAGCGCGAACCGCCACGGGCGCCCCGCGGCGCTCTCCGTCATGGACGCGGCCACGCAGCTCGGCGATCAGGTCTCGATCTATCTGGACGGAGGCCCGGCCCGGATCGGCACCTCCTCGACGATCATCGACCTGACGGTGGAGCCCCCGCAGATCGTGCGCGAAGGCGCTCTGTCGAAGGACGAGATCATCGCGGCAGTGGGCGACATCTTCGCCGCGCCCGAGCCGGAGCCCGCTGAGGGTTCCGCACCCGCGCCCGAGGGCACGACGGATCCTGATGCCGCCGGGGAGGCAGTCGACGGCGCTCCTGCGCGCGAGGCCGACGGCGGTGCCGAGAGCACGGATTCCGAGAGCGCAGGCTCCGAGAGCGCGGGCTCCGAGGGGACCGCCGCGCCCGCGGGCGCGGACGGAACCGCAGGCATCGACGAGACCGCCCCCGCCGACGAGCGCCCCGCCGCAGCAGCCCCCGCCGGAGGGATCGGCGTCGACGCGTTCGCGATCCCCTCGCGCACCTCGATCGTCCCGCCGGATGCAGGGGAGAGCGAGAAGCCCTCCGCGTGAGGATCTACCTCTTCCTCCTGCTCCTCGCCGCAGCGGTCACCTTCCTCGTGACCCCTGCGGCGCGGCTCGTGGCGCGCAGGGCCGGGGCGCTCACCGCAGTGCGCTCGAGGGATGTCCACACCGCCGTCACCCCGCGGCTCGGCGGCCTCGCGATGCTGGCCGGGATCACCGCCGCGATGCTCGCCGCCTCGCAGGTCCCCTTCCTCTCCGCGCTCTTCCAGGACTCCGCTCAGCCCTGGGCGATCCTGGCCGCCGCGGCGCTGGTGTGCCTGCTCGGCGCGGCGGACGACAAGTGGGATCTGGACTGGTTCATCAAGCTCGGCGGGCAGGTGCTCGCGGCGGTCATCCTCGCGGCCGAGGGAGTGCGCCTGGTCTCCCTGCCGATCGGGGGTATCACCCTGCTCTCGCCGCGCAGCGCGATCCTCCTCACGGTCCTGGTGGTCGTGGTCTCTATGAACGCGGTCAACTTCGTCGACGGGCTCGACGGACTGGCGGCAGGAGTCATGGCCATCGGAGGCGGCGCGTTCTTCCTCTACGCGTACATGCTCACCCGCACGGCCAGCACCACGGACTACTCGTCCCTCGCGGCCCTGATCACCGCGATCATGGTGGGCGCCTGCATCGGCTTCCTGCCGCACAACCTGCACCGGGCTCGGATCTTCATGGGGGACTCCGGCTCCATGCTCCTCGGGCTCCTCCTGGCGGCCAGCACGATCACGGTGACCGGCCAGATCGACCCCGGACGGCTCTCGGGAGCGGACGCGCTCGGCCAGTTCCTCCCGATCCTGCTGCCGATCGGCGTCATGTTCATCCCGTTCCTCGACTTCGCTCTCGCCGTGGTGCGGAGGATCGGCTCGGGGAAGTCGCCCTTCCACGCCGACAAGCGCCATCTGCACCATCGGCTGCTGGCGATCGGCCACTCGCATGCGCGCGCCGTCGCGATCATGTACGTGTGGACGATCGTGGTCGCCCTCGGCCTGCTCCTGCCCGCATTCCTCAGCACGCGGATGACCCTGGCCTTCTGGGCCGTGGGCCTGCTCGGCGCGGTGCTCGTGACCCTGGACCCCGTCGCCCGGCTCCGCCGCCGCGCACCCGAACAGAAAGAGCCCGATGCCCTCTCCTGAGCCGTCCGCTCCCGCCGATCCCTCCGTGCTCGCCGCCCGGGCGAAGAACGATCGCATGCTGATGCGCGCGCTGCTGGTCGCCGTCGGCGTGGGGATCGCCGCGGATCTCGTCGTCCTGGCCCTCGCTGCCATCCTCGGCGACGGCTCCGCGCTGCGCGGAGCGCTGATCGGCAGCGGCCTCGCCCTGATCGTCACGCTGCCCACCCTGGCGTCCGCGCTGCTGTCGCGCAGGCTGCCGCCCGTCTCCTGGGCGATGGTGCTCATGGGGAGCTGGATGGTGAAGATGCTGCTGCTGATCATCGCGCTGCTGCTCCTCGCCGAGATCCCCGGCATCTCCCGGCCGTGGCTCGGGATCGCCCTGCTGGCCGGAGCGCTCGCGGCCGCCTTCGCCGAAGCCCTGGGCATGGTGCGCAGCCGCCCGCGGCTCGAGGTGGCAGGTTCCGGCAGGAGCGACGCAGAGCACTCCTGAGGAGTCGCTGCGGACGGTCCGACCGGCCGTGCCTCTGCTATGGTGGGGGAGTCCCAGCGCGGTCGCCGCCGGCTCCGCGGGAAGGTCCTTGCGTGCAGTGCTGCAGGGGGCTCCTTCCCGGCCCGGCATCGCAGCGGGGCACGTCTTGATCCGGGTCCTGCGATCCGGCGCGGCAGGTCCCAGCAGCCGGATCCCGCACCCACCAGTTTCACGGCCGAGCCGGCCCGTCGCCGGCATGACGACCAGGGGAGATCGCGCTGAACACCGCCGACACCACACGCCTTCTCGCCGAAGGCGGTTTCAACCTTCACGTCCCCTCTCTGGATCAGTTCTTCCCGGGTGCGCTGCTGTGGGAGGGCACGTGGTTCGAGTTCAACCGCGTCCAGCTCGTCCGCCTCATCGTGCTCCTGGTGGTCCTCACCGTCATGTGCGTGATCGCCGCACGGGCGAAGCTCGTGCCGGGCAAGGCGCAGAGCATCGTGGAGATGCTGATCGAGTTCGTGAACACCTCGATCATCCAGAACACCCTGGGCCTGCGCGCGGGCAAGCAGTACGCGCCCATGCTCATCACGATGTTCTTCCTCATCTTCTCGATGAATCTCGCGGGCGTGATCCCGGGCCTGAACCTCTCGGGCAACTCGGTGATCGGCCTGCCGCTGCTGCTCGCGCTGTGGACCTTCGCCACCTACGTGATCTTCGGCGTGCGCAAGCACGGCGTGGTCGGCTACCTCAAGCACGAGACCATGCCGCCCGGCGTCCCGAAGATCATCTACCTGCTGCTGATCCCGATCGAGTTCCTGCAGGTCGCGGTGATCCGCTGGGCCTCCCTCACGATCCGACTGCTCGCGAACATGGTCGCCGGCCACATCATGATGGTCGTCTTCATCGGCATGACGCACGCCCTGCTCTTCTCGGGCTCCGCGCTCATCGCCCTGTCGCCGTTCGCAGGTGCTCTCGCCATCGGCATCTACGGCTTCGAGATCTTCGTCGCCGCGCTGCAGGCCTTCATCTTCACCATGCTGTCCGCCGTCTACATCCAGATGGCTACCTCCGACGAGCACTGAGCCTCGTCCCCGCTCTCCCCACCGTCCCCACCCTTGTCGTCCGACCGGCCGGCACAACGAAAGGAAACCCCGTGGACACCACGACCCTCGCTGAGATGACCGGCAACATCGCCACCGTCGGCTACGGCCTCGCCGCGATCGGCCCCGGCATCGGCATCGGCATCATCGTCGGCAAGACGGCTGAGGCCATGGCGCGCCAGCCCGAGCTGCGCGGCCAGCTGCAGACCACCATGTTCATCGGCATCGCCTTCACCGAGATCCTGACGCTGCTGGCGATCGTCACCGGCTTCATCTTCTGAGGCCCGCGCCATGATTCTCGCTGAAGGAGAAGGGGGCGTCACCCCCGGGTGGCGGCTGCTCGTCCCCGAGCCGCAGGAGATCGTCTGGACGCTGATCTTCCTCGTCATCTTCGCGCTCGTCTTCATGCGGTTCATCCTCCCGCGGCTCAACGCCGTGCTCGAGGAGCGTGCCGAGAAGATCGAGGGCGGTCTGAAAAAGGCGGAAGAGGTCCAGCAGCAGGCTGATCAGCTCAAGGCCGATCAGGCCCATGAGCTCGCCGCCGCGCGCCAGGAGGCTGCGAGCATCCGCGACAAGGCGCGCCAGGACGGCGCCCGCATCGTGGAGGAGGCCCGCGCTCGCGCAGAGGCCGAGTCCACCCGCATCCTCGTCGCCGGCCAGCAGCAGCTGTCCGCCGAGCGCACCTCGGCCGCCGCGCAGCTGCGCGGCGAGGTCGGAGCGCTCGCGAGCGATCTCGCCTCGAAGATCGTCGGGGAGTCGCTCACGGATGACGAGCGCTCGCGCCGCGTGATCGACCGGTTCCTCGACGACCTCGAGTCGTCGTCGGCCACCACTCGATAAAGGAACACCATGCGAGGAACCTCCTCCACGTCTCTTACCGAGGCGAGCCGCAGGGCCGGCGAGCTGTTCCGGCAGGACGGCGGCGACCTGGGCCGCACCGCAGATGAGCTGTTCTCGGTGGCCGATGCCATCGACTCCAGCAATCAGCTCGTACGCGCGCTCAGCGATGCAGGCCGCCCTGCCGAGGAGAAGGAGGCCGTCGTGCGCTCCCTCTTCGACGGCCGGATCAGCCCTGCTGCGCTCGAGCTCACCCTCGAGGTCGTGCGCCGCCGCTGGTCCGAGCAGGACGACGTCCTCGACGCCCTGGAGTTCCTGGGCATCGAGGCCCTGCTCGAGCAGGCGGATCGCGACGGGACCCTGGGCGCCGTCGAGGAGCAGCTCTTCCAGGTCTCGCGCGCGATCGACGACAGCAGCGCTCTCAGCGGTGCTCTCGTCGACGCGCGCGACGACAGCGAGCGCCGAGCCGGCATCATGTCCCGGCTCCTCGAGGGCCGCGCCGATCGCACGGCCGTGCTCCTGGCGCGCCGCGCCGTCGGCCGCAGCACAGAGACCAAGCCCGCTCGGCGCCTGCTCGAGTTCGCACGGTTCGCCTCGGCCCGCCGCCAGCGGCTGCTCGCCGTGGTCTCCAGCGCCGCTCCGCTGAGCGATCAGCAGCAGGCGCGGCTGGGAGCGATCCTGGCCCGTGTCTACGGCCGCGAGGTCCAGATGAACGTGGAGCACGATCCCGCGGTCATCGGCGGACTCCGCATCCAGGTCGGCGACGACCTCTTCGACGCCACTGTCCTCGCTCGCCTGGCACAGGCGCGCAACCGCCTGGCGGCCTGACGGCCCCGTTCCGGCGTTACCCCAGCACCACACGACCATCCCCCGCACGCGGGGGCGAGAGGAAGCGAAGCAGCGCGATGGCCGAGCTCAGCATCCGTCCGGAGGACATCCGGAACGCCCTGGACACAGCAGTGTCCACCTACCAGGTCGGCGGCACCGACCGCGAGGAGATCGGCCGGGTCACCGAATCCGCCGATGGAATCGCCCGTGTCGAGGGCCTCCCCAACGTCATGGCCAACGAGCTCGTCCGCTTCGAGGACGGCACGCTGGGCCTCGCCCTGAACCTCGACCTCCGCGAGATCGGCGTCGTGATCCTCGGCGAGTTCAGCGGCATAGAGGAGGGCCAGCAGGTCCGCCGCACCGGCGAGGTCCTCTCGGTCCCCGTCGGCGAGGGCTTCCTCGGCCGCGTGGTCGATCCGACCGGCGCGCCCATCGACGGTCTCGGCGAGATCCAGACCTCGGGCCGCCGCGCCCTCGAGCTCCAGGCTCCCGGCGTGATGATGCGCAAGAGCGTCAAGGAGCCCCTGCAGACGGGCCTCAAGGCGATCGACGCGATGATCCCGATCGGCCGCGGCCAGCGTCAGCTGATCATCGGCGACCGCCAGACCGGCAAGACCACGATCGCGATCGACACGATCCTCAACCAGAAGGCGAACTGGGAGTCGGGCGACCCCTCCCAGCAGGTGCGCTGCATCTACGTCGCGATCGGCCAGAAGGGCTCGACCATCGCCTCGGTGCGCGCGACCCTCGAGGAGAACGGCGCGCTCGAGTACACGACGATCGTCGCCGCTCCCGCATCCGATCCCGCCGGCTTCAAGTACATCGCTCCCTACGCGGGCTCCGCGATCGGCCAGCAGTGGATGTACGAGGGCAAGCACGTCCTCATCGTCTTCGACGACCTGTCCAAGCAGGCCGAGGCGTACCGCGCCGTGTCGCTGCTGCTGCGCCGCCCGCCGGGTCGCGAGGCCTACCCGGGCGACGTCTTCTACCTGCACTCCCGTCTGCTGGAGCGCTGCGCGAAGCTGTCCGACGAGATGGGCGGCGGCTCGATGACCGGCCTGCCGATCATCGAGACGAAGGCCAACGACGTCTCGGCGTACATCCCGACCAACGTCATCTCGATCACCGACGGCCAGGTCTTCCTCCAGTCGGATCTGTTCAACGCGAACCAGCGCCCCGCGGTCGACGTCGGCATCTCGGTGTCCCGCGTCGGCGGCTCCGCGCAGATCAAGGCTATGAAGGGCGTCTCCGGCACCCTGAAGCTCTCGCTCGCGCAGTACCGCGACCTCGAGTCCTTCGCCATGTTCGCCTCGGACCTGGATGCCGCCTCCAAGCAGCAGCTCAGCCGCGGCGCACGACTCATGGAGCTGCTCAAGCAGCCCCAGAACTCGCCGATGCCGGTCGAGGAGCAGGTCGTCTCCGTCTGGGCCGGCACCAACGGCAAGTTCGACGAGATCGAGGTCGAGGACGTCCGCGCCTTCGAGGCGCAGCTCCTGGAGCACCTGCGCCACAACGGCTCGGTGCTCTCGACGATCCGCGAGACCAAGAAGTTCGACGCCGACACGGAAGCGGAGCTCTCGAGCATCCTCGACCAGGTCAAGTCCGACTACCTGGCCGGCCGGACCGATGGCGCGCCCGTGAACGACGTGCACACGCGCGCTGACGATGCCGACATCGACCAGGAGCGCATCGTCCGCGGCTGATCCGCTGACGCCGCCGCCCTCCACCGAGGGCGGCGGCCCGGACCACCGCACGGCTGCGACTGCACGAGGAGAGACATGGGAGCCCAGCAACGGGAGTACAAGAAGCGGATCCGCTCCGCTCAGGGCATGAAGAAGATCTTCAAGGCCCAGGAGATGATCGCCGCGGCGCGCATCTCCAAGGCGCACGCTCGCGTGCTCGCCACCACGCCCTACGCGGATGCGATCACGCGGGCGATCGGCTCCGTCGCGACGCACTCGTCGGATCTCGAGCACCCGTTCCTCGAGCAGGACCGCACGAGCACCGGGCGCGCCGGGATCCTCCTCATCACCTCGGACCGGGGGATGGCGGGCTCGTACTCGCCCACCGCGATCCGCATGGCGGAGGAGCTCGCCAACAAGCTGCGCGCCGAGGGGAAGACCCCGGTCATGTACGTCGTCGGCCGCAAGGGCGAGACGTACTACCGGTTCCGCAACCGCCCCGCCCACCGCGCGTGGGCTCCGTACCGCGAGGAGGAGCTCGGTGCTCTCGGCGCCGAGATCGCCGACGTCGTCACCGCGGATCTCCTCAGCACGGATCCTGCGGTCCACCTGGATGAGCTGTACGCGGTCGGCACGCGCTTCGTGAGCCGGTTCCAGCAGTTCGCCCGGGCGACGCGCCTGGTCCCGATCCAGGTGGTCGACGGCAGCGAGACCGGCACCGCACCGACCTATCCGCTCTACGAGTTCGCCCCGGACGCCGAAGCCGTCCTGGACCAGCTCATCCCGCGCTACCTCGAGTCGCGCATCGTCAACATCCTCATGCAGTCCATGGCCTCGGAGCACGCCTCCCGCCAGAAGGCCATGAAGACCGCGACCGACAACGCAGAGACCCAGATCAGGAAGTTCACGCGACTGGCGAACTCCGCTCGACAGGCGGAGATCACCCAGGAGCTCACGGAGATCGTCGGCGGCGCCGATGCCCTCGCCGGATCAGGTCGCAAGGAACGCTGACACTCCGCAGGCGCTCCTCGCGCCGGCCCCATCGTTTGGAGAGAACCTTATGAGCAGCCCCGCTTACATCGACGAGACCGAGACCTCCGCCCCGGAGGCCGCTGGCCGCATCGCGCGCGTGACCGGCGCGGTCGTGGACATCGAGTTCCCCCCCGGGAAGATCCCCGAGATCTACAACGCCCTCACCACCGTCATCGACGTGCCCGGCGCCGGCCTCGAGCGCAGCGTCCTCACGCTCGAGACCGCGCAGCACCTCGGCGACGGCATGGTCCGCGCCGTCGCGCTCAAGCCCACCGACGGCCTCATCCGCGGCCAGGCCGTGACCGACACCGGCGCACCGATCTCGGTGCCTGTCGGCGACGTCACCCTCGGCACCGTGTTCGACGTGGTGGGCAACGCCCTGAACCGCGGCGAGGAGCGCCTCGAGGTCACCGAGCGCTGGCCCATCCACCGCAAGGCTCCGAACTTCGACGAGCTCGAGGCGAAGACCCAGATGTTCGAGACGGGCATCAAGTCGATCGACCTCCTGACCCCGTACGTGCAGGGCGGCAAGATCGGCCTGTTCGGCGGCGCCGGCGTCGGCAAGACCGTCCTCATCCAGGAGATGATCTACCGCGTGGCGAACAACCACGACGGCGTCTCGGTGTTCGCCGGCGTGGGCGAGCGCACCCGTGAGGGCTGGGACCTGATCGAGGAGATGACCGAGTCGGGCGTCATCGACAAGACGGCCCTCGTGTTCGGCCAGATGGATGAGCCGCCGGGCACGCGACTGCGCGTGGCGCTGTCCGCTCTGACCATGGCGGAGTACTTCCGCGATGTGCAGAACCAGGACGTGCTGCTGTTCATCGACAACATCTTCCGCTTCACGCAGGCCGGCTCCGAGGTCTCCACGCTGCTGGGCCGCATGCCCTCCGCCGTGGGCTACCAGCCGAACCTCGCCGACGAGATGGGTGTGCTCCAGGAGCGCATCACCTCGACGCGCGGCAACTCGATCACCTCGATGCAGGCGATCTACGTGCCGGCCGACGACTACACGGATCCGGCTCCGGCGACCACCTTCGCCCACCTGGACGCGACCACCGAGCTCTCCCGCGAGATCGCCTCGCGCGGTCTGTACCCGGCGATCGACCCGCTGTCCTCGACCTCGCGCATCCTGGATCCCCGCTACATCGGCCAGGACCACTACGACACCGCGGTGCGCGTGAAGCAGATCCTGCAGCGCAATAAGGAGCTCCAGGACATCATCGCGATGCTCGGCGTCGATGAGCTGTCCGAGGAGGACAAGGTCATCGTGTCGCGCGCACGTCGCATCCAGCAGTTCCTCTCGCAGAACACCCACCTCGCCAAGCAGTTCACGGGCGTGGACGGCTCGGATGTGCCGCTGCGCGACAACATCGAGGGCTTCAAGGGCATCTGCGACGGCGAGTTCGACCACATCAGCGAGCAGGCGTTCTTCAACGTCGGCGGCATCGACATGGTCCTGGAGAACTGGCACCGCATCCAGAAGGAGCTCGGTCAGTGAGCACCCTCGCGGTGACCTTCGTCAGCGCGGATCGCACCCTGTGGACCGGCGAGGCCGCCCAGGTCGTGGTCCCCGCGATCGACGGCTCGATGGGCATCCTGCCGCGCATGCAGCCCACCCTGGCCGTCCTCGGCCAGGGCCGGGTGCGCATCATCGCGGAGAACGGCGAGGCCAGCGAGCGCGAGATCGACGGCGGATTCGTCTCGATGGACCAGGACGTGGTCACCATCGCGGTGGACACGGCCGCGCGCCACGAGACCTCCCGCTGAGCTGAGCGAGAGCCGAGCGTGCACATTCCGCACATGGACGTCCCGATCATCCTCGTGGTGATCGGGGCGTTCGTCGTTGCAGGGGCGCTTGCCGTGGTGCTGCGGCAGATCCTCGTGGCGCGCCCGCGGGGGAGCTTCGAGTGCAGCGTCCAGCGCCCCTCCCGGATGCACGGCATCACCTGGCAGAGCGGGCTCATGCGCTTCGGCAGCGACCGCCTGCGCTGGTTCCGGGCCTTCTCGCTGCGACTGAAGCCCGAGGAGGTGCTGCGGCGCGAGGACATCACCGATCTGCAGCGTCAGCCTCTGCCCTCTGCCCTCCCAGGGATGGACGACTACGTGCTGCTCGCGTTCGAGCGGGGGAGCAGGCCCCAGCTGCGCACGGTGCTCTCCCCTCAGGCGGCCAGCGCCATCGTGGCCTGGTACGAGGCTGCGCCGACAGGCGGGTTCGTCGGCGACGCCGACTGATCCTCAGTCCCGCTCGACCGTCTGCCCGCCGCGCAGCACCTGGACCGGGCGCAGCTCCTCGTCCACGAGCAGCAGATCTGCGCGCAGCCCCTCCTGCAGGGACCCGATCTCGTCCTGGAGCCCGAGCACGGCGGCCGGAGCGGAGCTCGCCGCGCGCACAGCGGCCGAGAGATCCACGCCCGCTTCGAGCACCGCGCAGCGGACCACGTCGATGAGGTGCGTGGTGCCGCCTGCGATGGCGCCGCCGTCGGTCAGGGTAGCGACGCCCTCCTGCACCGTGACGTCCAGGGCGCCGAGCCGATAGCGGCCGTCGGCCATCCCGGCGGCGGCCATCGCATCGGTCACCAGCACCACGGCGCCCTCGGCGGCGATGGCGAAGACGTGCGCGGTCGTCCTCGGGTCGAGGTGCACGCCGTCGGCGACCAGCTCGACGACCGCCTCGCCGCGGGCGGCGGCATCGAGGGCGGCGAGCGCCGGGCCTGGATCGCGATGGTGGATCGGTCGCATGCCGTTGAACAGGTGCGTGACGGTCGGTCGGGCCGAGCGCGAGGGATGCGCGCGCAGGACGCGGGAGGCATCGGCGAGGGCAGCGGTCATGACGGCGCTGCTCGCATCCGTGTGCCCGAGCGAGGGCACCGCTCCGCCGCGGGCGAGAGCGCGCATGACCTCGGGCGCGTCCTCGGTCTCCGGGGCCAGCGTCATCGTGGCGAGCGCGCCGCCTGCCGCCTCGACCAGCGCGTCGACGAGAGCCGCGTCGCCGCCGCTGATGTGCTCGGGGTTCTGGGCGCCCTTGCGCGCAGGGGAGATGAAGGGTCCCTCGAGGTGCAGGGCGGCCAGATCGCCGCTGCGCACGAGGGGAGCGAGCATGGCGGTGCGCGCGAGGAGGTCGGCGGGGGAGGCGGTGACCAGTGAGCCGACGAGCGAGGTGGTGCCGCTGCGCAGGTGCTCGCGCACGGCGATCAGGGCCTCGTCCGCATCGGCGCAGTCGGGGAAGGAGGCGCCACCGCCTCCGTGGCAGTGGAGATCCACGAGGCCGGGGAGGATGAGACCGGCATGCTCCACCACGCGATCCGCATGGTGCTGAGGTGCGCGGGAGGCGGGGCCGGCGAACAGGATCCGGTTCCCGCCCACGAGCACGAGGGCGCCGGGCACGACCCCGTGGGGGAGCACGGCGGTGCCGTGGACGGCCAGATCTGCGTGCAGGGGTTCGGCGGCGTTCATCGGCACCTCTCAGAAGCGTCGGGTCAGAAGAGTCGCGAATCGGCATCGTCGATGCCGCGCAGCGCGTCGTAGTCCAGGGTCACGCAGTCGATGCCCCGGTCGCCGGCCAGCACGCGCGCCTGCTGCTTGATCGCCTGCGCGGCGAAGATCCCGCGCACCGGGGCGAGCAGGGGATCGCGGTTCAGGAGAGCGAGGTAGCGGGTCAGCTGCTCGACGCCGTCGATCTCGCCGCGCCGCTTGATCTCGATGGCCACGGTGCGGCCCTCTGCGTCGCGCGCGAGGATGTCCACGGGGCCGATCGCCGTGCCGTACTCGCGCCGCACCAGGCTCCAGCCCTCGCCGAGCGTCTGGATGTTCTCGGCCAGCAGCGCCTGCAGGTGCGCTTCGACGCCGTCCTTCTGCAGTCCGGGATCGATGCCCAGCTCGTGGGCGGTGTCCGAGAGCTTCTCGTGGATCCGCACGCGCAGGCGGTCGCCGGTCTTCGCATGCGTGACGTCCCACTGCTCCACCCAGTCCGGCTCGAGATCGGAGAGCTCGCCGGCGTCCTCGCGAGGGGTCACCCGCAGCGAGCACGGGGGGCTCATCCAGTTCAGCGGCTTGTAGCTGCCGCCGTCGGAGTGCACGAGCACGGAGCCGTCGGCCTTGACGATGAGAAGGCGGCGAGCGAGGGGGAGATGGGCGGTGAGCCGACCGGTGTAGTCGACTGAGCACTGGGCAACGACGAGACGCACCCCGCCAGGCTACGACACGCCTGCGTCCCCTCACCCGCGGACGTGCCCGGCGACCCCCGTGGCGTCCGTGCTCACTCTCACGCTCGGGCGGTGCAGGGGTGTGCAGAAGTTCCCGTTTCAGTATCGTGGAAGGACTGCGACGAGAAGGAGTCCGTCATCATCCACAAGATCATTGCCATCGTCCTGATCGTCCTGGGTCTC
Source organism: Brachybacterium equifaecis (assembly GCF_023509525.1). GTDB lineage: Bacteria > Actinomycetota > Actinomycetes > Actinomycetales > Dermabacteraceae > Brachybacterium > Brachybacterium equifaecis. The sequence goes on along the minus strand of NZ_JAKNCJ010000005.1, from coordinate 68,675 downwards.
ACGGGGCTGGCGCTCGGCCGCCTCGGCGAGACCGTCTGGGCGCCGGAGACCTCGCGCACGGCGAGCGTCGCTCTGTCCGATCCCGGTGCGGCCGTCGTCCTGGACCCGGGCCTGCTCTACGTGGGAGGGCATGAGGGCGAGGCCACCATCACCGGTGCGAGCGACGTCTCGGTCATCACCGCGGGCCCGGAGGACATCACCGCCTACCTCGGCGATGCGAAGTACACGCGCGTCACCGGCGTGCCCGACTGGAGCACCCTGTCGACCGAGGTCGTGAACCCCGAGGGGCCGGCGACCCTGGACTCTCCGACCGCCTCCGATCTGTGGCGCAGCGTGGACACGCAGCCCAGCCCCGCCACGATCGACATCGCCGCGTTCTCCCAGGAGGAGACGCGCACGAATCCGCAGCCCTACCGCCCGATCCTTCTCGTGACCGACGGCGCGAGCCCGGGCGCCGAGCAGGTCTCCATCACGTGGCCGGTCGATGCGAAGAACGCATGGGTGCCCTACGCCTACGCCGCAGGCGCGACCCTCGCGATCCTCGGCCTGCTGCTCCTGGTGGTCTCCCTCGGCAGTTCGCGCCGACGGGAGAGCGTCCCAGCATCGTCACCCGCGCTCGCCGCGCCCTTCGACGCCTCGGCCGCCCCCGCCGGCGCCTCGGTCGCTCCCGCCGACGCCTCGGTCGCGCCGGTCTCCGCGCCTGAGGCACCGGTCGCCGCGTCCGGACCCGGATCGGACCCCGCGGTCCCTGCTGCGGCACCGGGATCGCACCGTGCCGAGCGCATCGCGCCGGATCCCGAGCAGCCCCTCGCCCCGGTCGCCGAGAGCTCCGAGCTCCCGACAGCGGAGCAGCCCACTGAGCGCCTCGCCCGCGTGGACGAGGGACTGGACGGCGATGCGCCGATGGACGAGAACCCCGCCGCTGCGCTCGAGAACGACGCGGACCGCATCGTCGAGGACCCCTCGACGTCGGCCCAGGAGGACAACCGATGAGCACCCTGAACCGCCGCAGCCTCCTGACCGGAGGCGGAGCGCTCGCCCTCGCGGGCTTCCTGACCGCCTGCTCCGAGGAGGCGCCGCCGCCCGCCGTGCCCACCGGCCCCAAGGCGGAGAGCTCCCTCCCCGTCGTCACCGCAGAGCAGCTCGGCTCCTACCTCGAGGCGATCCACTCGTCGCTGCAGCAGGCCGACGAGGCGCGCGACGCCGCGCTCCTGGCGCCGCGCGTGGTCGGCTCGGCGGCCCGCTTCCGCCAGGCGACCTACGAGATCATCGCGAAGGACGACACCTGGGCGCAGAACCTCGCGCGCCCCGGTGCGAGCGCCGTCGTCCCGATCACCTCGACGCAGGCGGAGTTCCCCCGCACCGCCATGGCCCTGGCCGCTGCGGAGACCGAGGGAGCCGCGCCGTACTTCATGATCCTGCAGCAGGCCGACGCCCGCTCGCCGTACACGACGTGGGGCTGGGCGCAGCAGGCCGTCGGGATCGACATGCCTGCGGTGGCATCGCCGCAGGTGGGCGGCGAGAGCGTGCCGGCCGACGCCGCGGACCTCGTGATGACCCCGGCCGACGCCCTTGCCCTGTACGCCTCCGTCCTCTCGAACGGCGACACCGTCGACCCCGAGGACAAGCTCGCCCCGAACCCCTTCCAGACCGGCACCTTCCAGCAGATCCAGACGGAGCGCGCCGAGCTCAACGCGGGCGTCCAGCAGGACGAGGTCGCGACGATCCACGAGGAGTACGCGGCGTCTCCCGATGAGATCGCCGGAATGCGCACCGAGGACGGCGGGGCGATCATCCTCGGCACGCTGACCTCCTCGCGGACCGTCGCCATCAAGGACGGCGCCAAGGTCAACTACGCGGAGGACAACATCTACACCCGGATCATCGGGCGCAAGGAGTTCTCCAAGGAGTACGTGCGCGACTACGGCACCACCGTCGCTCTCTACATCCCCGCGGCCGCGGTCGGCGGGCAGGTCCAGCCGATCGGCGCGACACGCACCGTGCTCGGCGCCCACGGCGAATGATCCACGACCACTGAACTGAGGAGTGCCCCATGACCGATCCCTTCGGCGTCATCGATCTCTCGTCGCTCGCGCAGCCCGCGGGCCAGGATGCCGGCGCGGGCCCTGCCGCTGCGCACGAGGTGCGCGTCGAGGAGTCGAACCTCGAGCAGGTCATCGCCGGATCCCAGCAGGTGGCCACGCTGCTCGTGGTCACGAGCGCGCGCGTGCCCGGGATCGGGGAGTTCCTCGCGGCCCTGCGGCGCGAGGTCGACGCGCGGGGAGGGGCCGTGCTGCTGGCGACCGTGGATGCGGATGCCCAGCCACGGGTCGCCGCGGCGCTGCGCGTGCAGCAGCTCCCGTCGCTCATGCTGCTCATCCAGGGCCAGATCCAGCCGATCGTGGAGGCGCTCCTGCCCGAGGAGGAGCTTCCGACCCTGTTCGACCAGCTCGTTCAGCTCGCCGCGCAGGTGGGATTCGACGTCAGCGGCGCGGGCGAGCTGCCCGAGGGCGCTGAGGCCGGTGCCCCGGCGGAGCCCGAGCTGCCGCCGCTGGTCCAGAGCGCCTACGACGCGATCGAGGCGGGCGATCTGGACGGCGCCCGCGAGGCGTTCACCGAGCACCTCTCGCAGAACCCGGCCGATGCGGAGGCGAAGGCCGGGCTCGCGACGGTGCGCCTGATGTCCCGCACCCAGGGCGCCGATCTGATCGCGGTCCGGGCGGCCGCAGCCGAGGCCCCCGGCGACGTGGAGGCGCAGCTCGCCGCCGCCGACATCGACATGCTCGGCGGCCATGTGGACGACGCCTTCGGCCGGCTCCTGGAGCTGCTGCGCGGCGCCGATCCCGAGACGAAGGCGGCGGTGCGGGACCGGCTGCTGGAGCTCTTCGAGATCGCCGGGCCCGATGATGCCCGCGTGGGCGCGGCCCGCAAGCGACTGGCGAACCTGCTGTTCTGAGCTGCCTCGCCGCAGAGTCGAGCGGCAGGACATGGAGAAGGCCGGGCCCCGAGGGGGCCCGGCCTTTTCCGTGCTTCCGCACGTGCGATCAGCGCACGGGCGGGATCAGCGCACGGGCGGGATCAGCGCACTGGCAGGATCAGCGCTCGGGGCGGAGCACCACAGCGCCCAGCGGCGGCACCTCGAGCCGCACCGAGTGCTCGCGACCGTGCATGGGCACGGCCTCGGACTCGACGCGACCGAGGTTGCCCACGCCGCTGCCCCCGTAGACGGGGGCGTCGGAGTTCAGCACCTCGCTCCACGCGCCGCCCTGGGGGAGGGGCACGCGGTAGCCGTGCCAGGGCTCGGGCGCGAAGTTGATGACCACCACCAGCGGGTCCCCGGAGCGGTCGCGGCGCACGAACGCGATCGTGTTGCGCTGGGCGTCATCGCCGATCAGCCACTCGAAGCCGGCCGGGTCCTGGTCGAGCTCGTACAGGGCGGGGCTCGCGTGCATGAGGGCGTTGAGGTCGCGCACGAAGGCCTGCTGGCCCTGGTGCGGAGCATGCTCCAGGAGCCACCAGTCCAGGCCCTTGGCCTCGTTCCACTCGGAGGTCTGGCCGTACTCGCTGCCCATGAACAGGAGCTGCTTGCCCGGGTGGGTCCACTGCAGCGCGAGGTAGGCGCGCTCGGAGGCCGCCTGCTGCCAGGCGTCGCCGGGCGCCTTGCGGATCAGCGAGCCCTTCCCGTGCACGACCTCGTCGTGCGAGATCGGCAGCACGAAGTTCTCGGAGTACTGGTAGACCATCGAGAACGTCAGGTCGCTGTGGCTGTACTGGCGGTAGATGGGATCCTCGCCCAGGTACTCGAGGGTGTCGTGCATCCAGCCCATGTTCCACTTGAAGCCGAAGCCGAGCCCGCCCTGGTCGGTGGGGCGGGTGACGCCGGGGAAGGACGTCGACTCCTCGGCGATCATCACGATACCGGGAGCGCGCTTGTACGCGGTCGCATTGGTCTCCTGCAGGAAGTCGATCGCCTCGAGGTTCTCGCGGCCGCCGAACTGGTTGGGCAGCCACTCGCCGTCGTTGCGGGAGTAGTCGAGGTACAGCATCGACGCGACGGCGTCCACGCGCAGGCCGTCGACGTGGAACTCCTCGAGCCAGTAGCACGCGTTGGAGACCAGGAAGTTGCGCACCTCCTTGCGGCCCAAGTCGAAGATGTACGTGCCCCAGTCGGGGTGCTCGCCGCGGCGCGGATCCGCGTGCTCGTACAGCGGGGTGCCGTCGAAGCGGGCGAGGGCGAACTCGTCCTTGGGGAAGTGGGCGGGCACCCAGTCCACGATCACGCCGATGCCGGCGGCGTGGAACGCGTCGATCAGATGGCGCAGCTCATCGGGGGAGCCCAGGCGCGAGGTCGGCGCGAAGTAACCGGTGACCTGGTAGCCCCAGGAGCCGCCGAAGGGATGCTCGGCGACCGGCATGAACTCGACGTGCGTGAAGCCCATCTCCTTCACGTAGGCGACGAGCTGCTCGGCGAGCTCGACGTACCCCAGTCCCGGCCGCCAGCTCGCCAGGTGCACCTCGTAGATCGACATCGGCGCGCTCAGGGCGTCGGTCTGGGCGCGCGCGGCGAGCCAGGAGTCGTCCTGCCAGGTGTAGTCGCTGGCGGTGACGATCGAGCCGGTCGCGGGCGGGATCTCGGAGAACCGCGCCATCGGGTCGGCCTTGTCGCGCCACTGGGAGTCGGCGCCGAGGATCCGGAACTTGTAGACATCGCCCTCGGCGACGCCGGGCACGAACAGCTCCCACACGCCCGAGGAGCCGAGGCTGCGCAGGGCGCTGCCGCGGCCGTCCCAGTGGTTGAACGCGCCGATGACCTGCACGGCGCGGGCGCTGGGCGCCCAGACCGCGAAGGACGCGCCGGCGACGCCGTCGATGGTGCGCAGGTGCGCCCCGAGCACCTCCCAGAGCTGCTCGTGGCGCCCTTCGCCGATCAGGTGCAGATCGAGCTCTCCGAGCGTCGGCAGGAAGCGGTAGGGCTCCTCGACCTCGACGGGCTCGGCGCCCTCGTGCCAGGTCACCCGCAGCCGGTAGCGCGGCACGGACGGCTGGTCGAGGACGGCGGTCCAGATGCCGTCGTACTCGTGCTCCATCGCTGCGCTGGTGCCGTCCTCGAGGACGACCTCGACCGCGTGCGCGAGGGGCTTGAGGGTGCGCACGGTGACCGCGTCGTGGTACGGGTGCGCGCCGAGCACCGCGTGGGGCTCGTGATAGCTGCCGGTGGCGGTCGCGCCGAGCTCGTGCTCGCCCAGCGGCAGCCGCTGGGGCCCGGCGGGGACGACCGGGGCGGGGACGGTGCCGTCGGCCGAGGGGATCTGCTCCGCGGTCCGGTGGGGAAGCTCGCTCATGATCAGGACTCCTGGTGGTGGATGACGCGCAGGATGTGCGCAGGACGATGGTGGGTGCTGAGCTCGACGTAGGGATCCGATCCCCAGGTGAAGCGCTCCCCGGTGAGCAGGTCCTCTACCTCGAAACCGCCTGCGACGCCGAGCGCGGAGAGATCCAGGTGCAGGGTGGTCCACGCGTCGCGGTCGTGGGCCGTCAGCGAGGCGACGATGATCGTGTCGGCGCTCCCGGTTCCCGTCTCCGCGGCGTCGAGGTGCTTGGAGAAGACCAGCACCTGGGGGTCGTCGGCCCGGTGGAAGGCGATGTCGGTGAGCGTCTGCAGCGCCGGGTGCTCGCGGCGGATCGTGTTCAGGCGCGTGAGGAGGGGCTGGATGCTGCGGCCCTTCTCGAGCGCGCCGGCGAAGTCACGCGGCTTGAACTCGTATTTCTCGTTGTCGATCTGCTCCTCCGCGCCGGGGCGGGGGACGTCCTCGATGAGCTCGTAGCCGGTGTAGATGCCCCAGGTCGGGACCAGCGTCGCGGCGAGGATCGCGCGCAGGGTGAACGCGCTGCGCCCGCCCTGGCTCATGAAGGGGGTGAGGATGTCGTGGGTGGTGGGCCAGAAGCTCGGCACCATGTAGCGGGCCGCCGCGGTGAGCTCGCCGAGGTACTCCTCGAGCTCCTCGGGGGTGTGCCGCCAGGTGAAGTACGTGTACGACTGGTGGAAGCCGATCTTGCCCAGGGTGTGCATCATCGTGGGGCGGGTGAACGCCTCCGCGAGGAAGATGACCTCCGGGTGCTTCTCGTCGAACTCGGCGAGCAGCTCCTCCCAGAAGCGCACGGGCTTGGTGTGGGGGTTGTCGACCCGGAACAGCGTGACCCCATGCTCCACCCAGTGCTCGAGCATGTCGCGGATCGCCGCGTACAGGCCCTCGTAGTCGGTGTCGAAGCTCAGGGGGTAGATGTCCTGGTACTTCTTCGGCGGGTTCTCGGCGTAGGCGATGGTCCCGTCGGGCCGCACCACGAACCACTCGGGGTGCTCGGCGACCCACGGGTGGTCGGGGGAGCACTGCAGGGCGATGTCCATCGCGACCTCGAGGCCCAGCTCCTTCGCACGGCCGACGAAGGCGTCGAAGTCCTCCATCGTGCCGAGATCGGGGTGGATCGCGTCGTGGCCGCCCTCCGCCGCGCCGATCGCATAGGGGGAGCCGGGATCACCGGGCTTCGGGTCCAGGGTGTTGTTGCGGCCCTTGCGGAACGCCTGGCCGATCGGGTGGATCGGGGTCAGGTAGGCGACGTCGAAGCCCATGGCCGCGACGCGCTCGAGGCTGTCCGCGGCGGTGCGCAGCGTGCCGGAGATCCAGCCGCCCTCCTCGGGGGAGAACCGCGCGCCCTCGGAGCGGGGGAAGAACTCGTACCACGAGCCTGCGAGCGCGAGGCGGCGGTGCACGACCAGGTCGTAGGGGCCGGCGGTGGTGACGCCGTCGCGCAGCGGGCGCTCGCGCATGATGGCGCGGAGGTCCTCGCCGAGCGCGAGGGCGACCCGGGCGCCGGGGGCGAGGTCGGTGTCGCGCAGGGTCTCGAGGGCGGCGCGCAGGAGCGCCGCGTCGCTCGCGGGCCGCTCGCCGGCAGCGGCCTCTCCCGCGGCGCGCTCGAGGACCTCGATGCCCTCGGCGATCACGAGGTCCTCGTCCATGGCGGCGGGGATCTTCACCTCGGCGATATGGGCCCAGGTGTCGTACGGGGCGCTGAAGGCCTCGATCCGGAAGCTCCAGCGGCCGGTGGCCCGAGGGGTGAAGCGCGCTTCCCAGAGATCCAGCCCCGGGTTCGTGCTGACCAGGGGCAGCGCGGTCTCCGCGCCGTCGGGATCGGTGAGGATCGCCTGCACGCCCATGGAGTCGTGGCCCTCGCGGAAGGCGTTGGCGCCGAAGGAGACCGGCTCGCCCTGCGCGCACGAGGCGGGGAAGCGGCCGCCGTCGACGACGGGCCACGCGTCCATGATCGGGATGCGGCCGACGCCGGCGCCGAGGCCGTGCTCGCCGTGCGCGCTGGAATCGGCGGGAGCGGCGCTGAGCGCAGCGGGAGCGACGGCGGGGCTGTCCCCGGGGACGTCCGCCGCGCCGGTGGCGGCGGTGGGGCGGGGATCAGAGGGCTGGGTTCCGCGGGGAGCGGTCATCACGTCTCCTGCTCGGTGGAGGGATGCCGTCCGAGTCGAACGGCGACGGGTTCACTGTATCGGCTCGGTCACTCCCGGCGGGGTGGCGGTCGCGTCCCGAGCGGCGGTCGGCGCGGGGAAGACGGCCAGCACGAGCACCGAGCCTGCGGGGAGGTCGAGCGCCTCGGGCACCCGGGCGCCCGGCTCCCGGCGACCGGACGAGTCGAAGAGGACCCGCGCCGCGCCACGCAGCCACGGCGCCGAGGGGCGATGGATCTCCATGTCCTCCCGACGCGAGGACAGCACGACCACGAGATGCTCGCCCCCCGCGCCCTGTCCGGTGCCGGGGAGCGCCATCTGCAGCACATGGCGGCGCGGATCCTGCCATTCCTCGTGCTCCAGCGGCGATCCCTCCGCGCCGAACCAGGCGACCTGGCCGGGAGCGGGAGCCGCAGGATCCACGGGCACGAGGTAGTGGGAGGGACGCAGCTGGGCGAAGCGGGCGCGCAGTGCGAGCAGGGTGCGCACGGCCTCGATCCGGGCCCGGCCCGCGGGGGCGTGCGCGAGGGACCAGTCGACCCAGGAGATCTCGTTGTCCTGGCAGTAGGCGTTGTTGTTGCCCTGCTGGGTGCGCCCGAACTCATCGCCCGCCGTGATGAGGGGGGTCCCGGCGGCGAGGATGAGGGTGGCCAGCAGGCTGCGGGCCGAGCGCTCGCGCAGGGCTCGGATCTCCTCGGCCCCGGGTGCGCCGTCCGGGACGGGCCCCTCGTGCCCGTGGTTCCAGGAGCGGTTGCCGTCGGTGCCGTCCCGGTTGCCCTCGCCGTTGGCCTCGTTGTGCTTGTGGTCGTAGGTGACGAGGTCCTCGAGGGTGAAGCCGTCGTGCGCGGTGATGTAGTTGACCGAGGCCCAGGGAGCGCGCAGGCTGCGCCCGGCGGGCAGGCCGACGGGATCGCGCGCGCCCAGCACGTCCCGGGAGCCCGCGAGGCGGCTCGCGAGGTCGCGCACCCCGCCGACCCCGTCGTCTCCCGTGCGGATCCGGTGCGCACGATCGGAGAGCCAGTGCGAGCGCACCGTGTCGCGGAAGGCGTCGTTCCATTCGGCGAAGGGCGCGGGGAAGCCGCCGGTCTGCCATCCGCCTCCGCCGACGTCCCACGGCTCGGCGATGAGCTTCACCCCGCGCAGCACGGGATCGGTGATGATCGCCCGCAGGAGCGGATGGTCGCGCCGGTAGCCGTGGTCGTCGCGGCCGAGGGTCGCGGCCAGGTCGAAGCGGAAGCCGTCGATGTGCACCTCCTGGACCCAGAAGCGCAGCGAGGCGAGGATCAGGTCCATCACCGGCAGGGAGCGCGGATCGAAGGTGCCGCCGGTGCCGGTGACGTCCACGAAGGCGCCGCCGTCCATCCAGTAGTACGTGATGTTGTCCAGTCCGCGGAAGCTCAGGGTGGGGCCGCCGTGGCCGCCCTCGGCGGTGTGATTGTAGACCACGTCCAGGATCACCTCGATGCCCGCCGCGTGGAGCGCGCGGACCATCTCCTTGACCTCGTCGAGCACCGCCTGGGCGCCGGCGTGCTGGGCGGCCGCAGTCGCGTAGGAGGGGTTCGGGGCGAAGAACGAGAGGGTCGAATATCCCCAGTAGTTCGTCAGCCCCAGGCTCGTCAGGTGAGGCTCGTCCATCATCGCGTGGATCGGCAGCAGCTCGACGGTCGTGACCCCGAGGTCCCTCAGGTAGCCGGTGACGGCGGGGTGGCCGAGGCCGGCGTAGGTGCCGCGCAGCTCCGCGGGCAGGACCGGATGCAGCTGCGTGAAGCCCTTGACGTGGAGCTCGTAGATGCTGCTCGCCTCCCACGCGGTGCGCGGGGAAGCGTCGCCCTGCCAGTCGAAGCCGTCCAAGGTGACCTGGGACCACACGGCGAGGTCGGCGTTGTCCGACTCGCTGCGCTGCGGCGCATCGCCGACGGGGTCGAGCATCGCGGTCACCTCGTGGCCGAACATCCCCGACAGCAGCGGCGAGGCGTGCGAGACGCCGCGCGCATAGGGATCCAGCAGGACCTTCGCGGGATTGAAGCGGTGGCCGGAGGCGGGATCCCAGGGACCATGGGCGCGAAGCCCGTACAGCGTTCCGGGCACCATCCCCTCCACCTCGTCCCAGTGCAGTCCTCCCTGGACGTGCCGGAGGGTGCGCCGGGATTCCGCTCCCTCGCTCAGCACGCACAGCTCGATGCGCTCGGCCCGCGGGGCCGCCACGGCGATCACGCCGCGCCCGCGAGCGTCGACGTGCAGTCCCGGGGCCGAGGGGGGCGCGGAGTCTCCGGCGGGGGAGGAACCGCGCGCGGAGGAGGGTGAGGAGGATGGGGAGGAATCGTGCACAGCGGCATTGTTCCAGAGGTCAGCGCCCGATTCGTCGTCCGCTGCCCGGCGGGGCGGCGCGAGGGGATCCGCCGAGCGGTGCGACGGGGGAGGGGATGCCGGGCCGCGCACGGGCGGAGGGTGCGGGGGATAGGATCGCACCCGGAGCGCACGACCAACCCTGGGGGACCCGCACATGAGCCAGCCAGCACCGGTGAGCACCGACGGGCCCTCGCGATCCGCGCAGGCGCCCTCGGGAGCGATCTCTCCTGCCGACATGGAGCGCGCCACGGACATCGTGCGCACGATCAGCGGGGTGTTCGCCTCCCGCGTCGTCGGCCAGGAGAACCTGCGCCTGACTCTCCTCGCGGCGCTCGCCGCAGGCGGCCACGTGCTGCTCGAATCCGTGCCGGGCCTCGCGAAGACGACCGCCGCCTCGGCCCTGGCCTCGGCGATCACCGGCTCTTTCGCGCGCATTCAGTGCACCCCCGACCTGATGCCGAACGACATCATCGGCACGCAGATCTTCAACTACGGCTCGGGCACCTTCACCACGCAGCTCGGCCCGGTGCACGCGAACGTCGTACTGCTGGACGAGATCAACCGCTCGAGCGCGAAGACGCAGTCCGCGATGCTCGAGGCGATGCAGGAGCGCCAGACCTCCATCGGCGGCGAGGTCTACAAGCTCCCCGAGCCGTTCATGGTGCTCGCCACCCAGAACCCCATCGAGGAGGAGGGGACGTACGTGCTCCCCGAGGCCCAGATGGACCGCTTCCTGATGAAGGAGGTGCTGACCTATCCCCGCCCCGCCGAGGAGCACGAGATCCTCGACCGCTCGACCGCGGGCCGGCTCGCGGCTCCCAAGGAGCCGGTCGCGACGGTCTCCCTGGAGGACGTCCGCTTCCTCCAGCAGATGGTCGACCGGGTGCATGTGGATCCAGCGGTGAAGCGGTACATCATCGACCTGGTCTTCACCACCCGCGGATCGGGCCCCCGGCCCGTCGCGAACCTGACCCAGTCCGTCCGGGTCGGAGCGAGCCCCCGCGGCTCGCTGGCGCTGATGCGGGTGGGCCAGGCGAACGCGCTGCTGCACGGCCGCAGCTACGTCACTCCCGACGACGTGCGCCAGATGCGCTACAGCGTGCTGCGCCACCGCCTCGTGCTGACCTTCGACGCCCTCGCCGGGGGCGTCTCCCCCGAGCAGATCATCGACGCGGTGTTCAGCGCCGTGCCGATGCCCTGAGCGGACCAGGTCTCGCCATGGCGGCCTCGCTGATGACCCGCGTCACGGCACGGGTGGAGCTCACCACCTCCAGCCGGGCGCGCGGGCTGATCCAGGGCCGCGGGAAGTCGCTGTTCAAGGGGAGCGGCGAGGACTTCGACGACCTGAAGTACTACCAGCCCGGTGATCGCGTCTCCGATATCGACTGGAAGGCGACGGCCCGCTCGGGCGAGCCGCTGATCCGGCAGTTCAACGAGGAGCGCGCCCGCCACCTCTCGATCGTGGCCGACACGTCCTCGGCGATGGCGGCCCGAGCGGAGGACGGCACCTCCAAGCGGGATGCCATGGTGACCGCCGCGGGAGTCATCTGCTACCTCGCGCAGCAGAGCGGGGACATGGTGGGACTGGTCGCGGGCAGCGCCTCCCGCCCCCTCCAGCTGCCCTCCCGGGCGAGCGACGGCCATCTCGAGCTGCTGCTGCGCACGATCCAGCAGGCGGCCGTGCCCCAGGCGCCCGCGGCCGACAGCGCCTGGCTGCTCGAGCGCGCGTTCCGCGTCACCGCCCGGCCGACGCTGATGACGGTGATCACCGATGAGGCGCATCCCCGCCCGGAGGACTTCGCGCTGCTGCGCCGCCTCACCACGCGCCACGACGTGATGGTGGTGCGGATCGCGGATGCGGATCCGCTGCTGGCCGACGATCTCGACCACGAGGTGGTGGATGTGGCGCGACCGCGCGAGATCTCGGAGCTCGCCAGGGAGTCCCGGCGCGTGGCGCGCGAGGTCGCGGCCCATCGCCGCGCCCGCCGCGAGGAGACGGCGCGCATGCTCGACGCCCTCCACGTCACGCATGTGCTGACCGCAGGCGACTCGGCGGTCGTGGCCGACGTGATCGCCATGCTGCGCGCGAAGGAGCACCGTCATGCCCGTGCCTGACCTTCTGCGCGCCGCGCCGGCGCCCGAGATCATCGACCCGCCCCAGTACTCCGTGGCGTGGCTGATCCTCGCCGCGCTGTGCCTCATCGTGATGGCCGCACTGATCGTCGGGACCCTCCGCCTCAGCAGGGCGGTCGTCTCCCGCGCCGCCTACCGCCGCCGCCCCACGGAGCCGGAGGGCCTGAAGGCGGAGTTCCTGCGCGCGGTCAACGACATCGCCGCCCGCCACGATGCGGGGCAGATCGATGCGCGCACCGGCCATCACGAGCTCACCGCCGTCATGCGCCGCTTCGCGCAGCGGACCTCGGGCCGGGACATCACCTCCCGCGACGTCGGCGCTCTGCTCGCCGATCCGGCCACGCATGACATCGGCGTGCTCATCGGTCGTCTCTACGAGCCCGGATTCGCGCTGCACAGTGACCGCGAGCTCGCGGCGTCCGTGCACGAGGCGAGAGGGGTGATCCGGCGATGGGCATGACGCTGTGGTGGGTCACGCTCCTGCTGCTGGTCGCGGGCCTCGCGGTGTGGGCGATCGCCTTCTGGAACCGGCGCGCGATGCACCGCGACCCGGTGCTGGTGGCGAACACCGAGTTCCTCGATGCGGTGCCGAGCTTCGTGCGCTCGCAGCGGCTCGCGCGGGTGCTGCGCATCGCGCAGGTCGCCATCGCGGTGTGCGGGGTGCTCGCGGCCTCGCTGCTGTCGGGGCGCATCGCCTCGGAGCGGATCCAGACCCCAGATTTCGCCTCGCGCGACATCGTGCTGTGCCTGGACGTGTCGGGCTCGATGTACGAGTACGACACCGAGATCCTCCAGACCTTCGCGGGGATGGTGAAGGACTTCCACGGCGAAAGGGTCGCGCTGTCGATCTTCAACTCGACCTCCCGCACCGTCTTCCCGCTGACGAACGACTACGACCTCATCGAGCGCGAGCTCGCCGAGGGCGCCGAGTCCATCGACTTCGACGAGTTCGGCTACCGCCTGGGCACCCGCGACTACACGCCCCAGAAGGTCGCGCAGTACGCCGAGTTCGTGGAGGGCACGCGCGGGCTCGACGATCAGGCCTCGATCATCCCGGACGGCCTGGCCGCGTGCGGCCAGCTGTTCGACCAGGCCGAGACCGATCGCAGCCGCTCGATCATCCTGGCGACCGACAACGAGGTCAACGGCGAGCCGATCTACACGCTCGAGCAGGCCGCCGACTCGGTCGCCCAGCGCGACATCGACCTGTACGTCTTCTACCCCGGCGCCTACGACTGCGGCCCGGAGTGCGTCGCCGAGCTGCAGTCGGCCACGCAGTCCGTCGGCGGGACGATCTACCAGTCCTCCGACCCGGATGCGGTGCCCTCGATCATCCAGCAGATCCAGAAGTCCCAGGCCGCGAAGATGGGCGCGAACCCGGCCGTGGTCCGCACCGACCATCCGTTGGTGCCGTTCGTGCTGACGTTCCTCGCGCTGGTGGGCGTGGTGCTCCTCGGCTGGCGGGGGAGGTGAGGCGGGCATGTGGCAGCTGCAGCATCTGATCCCCCTGTGGGCGAGCATCCTCCTGTTCGTCCCGCTGCTCGTGCTGTGCGCGGTGATGCTCGTGCGCCGGCCTCGGCAGCGGCTCGCCTGGTTGCGGCGCGCGCTGATGGTCGTCCTGCTGGCGGTGGTCGCCCTGCGACCGGTGACGCTGATCGACGCGGAGCAGACCGAGCGGATGAACGCGAACGTGTTCTTCGTGGTGGACCGGACCGGCTCGATGAACGCGGAGGACTATGCCGACGGCGAGCCGCGGATGGACGGGGTGCGCGCGGATATCGAGCAGATCATGGGGATGACCGAGGGCGCCCGCTTCTCGATCATCGCCTTCGACTCCTCGGCCGCCTCGCAGCTGCCGCTGACCACTGATGCGGGGGCGGTGCGCGCGTGGGTGGAGACGGCCGGCACGGAGCCGACCTCCTCCTCGCGCGGCTCGAACATCGACCGTCCGCTGCAGGCGCTCCTGCGCGCGCTCTCCGAGACCTCCACCGAGGATCCCGACTCCTCGATCCTCGTCTACTTCCTCTCCGATGGGGAGAACACCGATGACCGGGAGTCCGAGTCCTTCGCCCCCGCGGCCGTGATGATCGACGGCGGAGCGGTGCTGGGCTACGGGACCGCCGAGGGCGGACCGATGCGGGCCGCGGGTGCCGGGACCGACGGCGAATACATCACCGATGCCTCGGGCGCCCGGGGCATCTCCCGCATCGACGAGGAGCAGCTGCAGGCGGTGGCCGATCAGATGGATGTCCCCTACCTCCACCGCACCCTCCCGGGGGAGCCGATCGAGGGCACGATGGACGGCATCACCCTGCGACCCGTCCCCACCACCTCCCGCGCGCAGGTGCCGAGCTTCGAGGACTGGTACTGGGTCGCGGCGATCCCGCTGGCCGCGCTGTTCATCTGGGAGCTGGGAGCCATGACCTACCGGCTGCCGCGCGAACGGACCCCGGCGCGCCCGGGCGAACGCGCACGCACGAGCACCGGGGGAGGCGCACGATGAGCCCGAGCACCGCGCCCGACCCCGGCGCGCTCGACCCCGCGCTGCGCCAGACCGAGCCCCGCCGCCCCCGGGACTTCGGCCTGGATCTGCGGCGCCTGCGCCGGATCCGCCGGATCGCCTTCGCCGTGCTGGCTCTGCCCCTCCTCGCGCTGGGCCTGCTGTGCGCGAAGTTCATCTCGATGCCGCTCACGCAGGCCTGGCATGACGGCGCATACGACCAGGGCAGCTATGCGGAGGCCTCCGACCGCTTGGAGCCGGTGCTCTTCGCGAACTGGTTCGAGCCCTACCTCCCGTATCTGACGCGCGGCACCGATCTCCTGCAGCAGGGACAGGACGCAGCCGCCGAGGAGCAGCTGCGGACCTCGCTGGAGAAGTGGGAGGGCGCGCGCGACCTTAACCAGCCGCAGCACGCGATGTGCAAGATCCGCAACAACCTCGCCATCGCCATCGAGCGCCAGGCTGCCGGCATCACGGATCCCGCTGCTCGCGCCGACCGCCTCTTCGAGGCCGAGCAGATCATCGCGCCGTGCGCGAGCGGCGGAGGCGGCGGCGGGGACGGCTCCGGCGGCGGCAACGGCAACGAGGACGAGGGGACCACGGGCGGCAACGGCGAGCGCATCGAGCAGGAGCGCCGCGAGGCCGACGAGCAGGCCGGCAACGATCCGGATGCTCGGGACACAGGTCAGGGAGGCGATCCGGGGGACGAGCCGGGCGGCGGCGGAGCCCCGGATCCCGGCGATCCCGTGCGCGAGGACCCCTCGGGCCAGGAGCCGCCCGAAGAGGCGCCGACCCAAGGGGACAGCGAGGAGCAGCAGCGCCAGGAGGAGCTCGAGCAGCGCAACCGCGATGCGAACCAGGGCGATACGGGCGAGGAGAGCAGCGGAGCCCCCCAGGATCCGGTGCGTCCCTGGTGAGCGCCGTGTCCGAGCGCGCCTACCTGGACCACGCGGCGACGACGGCGCTGCGCCCCGCGGCCCTCGTGGCCTACGTCGAGGCGGCGGGGGTGCTGGGCAATCCCGCCGCGCAGCACTCCTCCGGCAGGCGTGCGCGCGGGGTGCTGGACGATGCGCTGGAGCACATGGGGGAGCTCCTGGGGGTCCCGACCTCCTGGCTCCTGCTCACCTCGGGCGGCACCGAGGCGGACAACCTCGCCATCCGGGGGGCGGCTCTCGCCGCGCAGAAGAGGGACCCGGGGCGTCTGGCTGTGGCGGTCGCCGCCAGCGACCACCCTGCGGTGCTCGAGAGCGCACGCGCGCTGCGCCCTGAAGGCCTGGAGGTGCGGGAGATCCCGGTGGGCCGCGAAGGACTCGTCGAGCAGGAGGCGCTGGGCGCTGCTCTCTCCGACGGCGCAGTCTCCCTGCTCAGCGCGGCGCTCGTGAACAACGAGACCGGAGCGATCCAGGATCTTCCCGCCCTGTCCCGGATCGCGCATGAGCACGGCGCGCTCGTGCACACCGACGCGGTGCAGGCGGCCGGGCACATCGCTCTGCCGCGCATCGGCGCGGGGGAGGAGTCCCCGGATCTGATGACTCTCTCCGGGCACAAGATCGGCGCCCCGATCGGGGTCGGCCTGCTGGTCGCGCCGCCGCACATCCCCCTGCAGCCGGTGCTCGTGGGCGGCGGCCAGCAGCGTGCGGTCCGCTCGGGCACCCTGGATGCGCCGCACGCGGCCGCGCTCGCGGCGGCGCTCGCGGCGGCGATCGGCGAGCAGGAGCGCGAGGCGGCCCGGCTGGCGGCGCTCGCAGCCCAGCTGCACGCAGGGATCGCGCACCTGGACCCCCGCGCGGTGCTCACCGGCGAGGGCGCTCCCCGCTCGCCCCACATCGTCCACGCTCTCTTCCCCGGCGCGGACCAGGACTCCCTGCTGCTCCTGCTGGACCAGGAAGGGATCGACGCCTCGGCCGGATCCGCCTGCACCGCCGGCGTCACCCAGTCCAGCCACGTCCTCGCGGCGATGGGGGTCGACGAGGAGCTGGCACGCGGCGCCCTGCGCTTCTCCCTGGGCTGGACGAGCACCGCAGCGCAGATCGACCGCGTGCTCGCCGCGCTCCCGCAGGCGCTCGAGCGCGCCCGGGCCGTGAGGGGCCTGCGGCGCCGCTCGCCGTAGACTGCAGCGGGCTCTCCCGCGCCCGCGGGCGAGCGCAGAGGAGGAATCCGCATGAAGGTCCTGGCAGCGATGAGCGGCGGAGTGGACTCCGCCGTCGCGGCCGCACGGGCGGTGGACGCGGGACATGAGGTCACAGGCGTGCACATGGCGCTCTCCCGCAGCCGCGCGCAGACGCGCAGCGGATCGCGAGGCTGCTGCACGGTGGAGGACGCCTCCGATGCGCGCCGCGCCGCCGAGCGGATCGGCATCCCGTACTACGTGTGGGACCTCGCCGATGACTTCCACGACCTGGTGGTCGAGGACTTCCTGTCGGAGTACGCGGCAGGGCGCACCCCGAACCCCTGCGTGCGCTGCAACGAGCACATCAAGTTCGCCACGCTCATGGAGCGGGCCCTGCTGCTGGGCTTCGACGCGGTCGCCACGGGGCACTACGCCCGCATCGGCGCCGAAGGCCCCGGCGGAGCGCCCTCGCTCCACCGCGCGGCGAATCTCCCGAAGGACCAGTCCTACGTCCTCGCGGTCATGGGTCCGCAGGCGATCTCCCGCGCCCTGTTCCCCCTGGGGGGCTTCGCGGACAAGGCGGAGGTGCGCGCCGAGGCGCGCGAGCGGCGCCTCGGCGTCTCCACCAAGCCCGACAGCTACGACATCTGCTTCATCGCCGACGGCGACACCCGCGGCTTCCTGGAGCGCCGCCTGGGGGAGGCGCCCGGGGAGATCCTCGATGCCGACGGCGCCGTGCTCGGCGAGCACCGCGGCACGCACGGCTTCACCGTCGGCCAGCGCAAGGGACTGGGCCTGGAGCGCCCCGCTCCGGACGGCGCCCCCCGCTACGTCCTCGATGTGCGCCCCGAGACCCGGCAGGTGATCGTGGGCGCCGCCGAGCTCCTCTCCACGCGCGTGCTCGTCGCCTCCGCGCTCATCCCCTTCGAGCCGCTGGAGACCGGGCGGCGAGTTCGCGCGCAGATCCGCGCGCACGGCGAGGCCGTGCCGGGAGTCATCGAGCGGATCGGCGAGGAGATCGAGGTGCGCCTGGACGCTCCCGTGCGAGGGGTCGCACCGGGGCAGGCGCTCGTCCTCTACGACGGCGACCGCGTGATCGCCGCCGCGACCCTCGAGCGGCGCGCATGAGCGCCCTGGTCACGATCACGGGCGACGGCACCTTCGCCGCGCCGCGCTCGGAGCAGACGGCGACCGCGCGCGCTGGCGCAACGCGCCCCGTCGCGACTGCAGGGGAGGATCCGCGCCTCGCAGCAGTCCTCGCGGTGCGATCCCTGCTGGGAGACGATCTCGAGGAGCAGGTCGCCGCGCGCGCCTACCTCCCCGCCGCTCTCGGCACCGAGAGCGCGGACCACCTCCTGCCCGCCTCGCTCTCCCTGCTCGCCGGCACCACCGGCGACCTCGCGAGCTACGGCTGGAGGGTCGGGCCCGGTGCGGGGCTCGCCTGGCACCGCGCCCGCGAGCTGCGCGAGCGCACCGCGGAGGCGGCCCAGATCGGCCTGCTCGGCTGGGAGGGGCCCCTCGCGGTGACGGCGCTCGGGCCGCTCACGCTGGCAGCGGCGACCTTCCTCTCCTCCGGCGAGCGCACCCTCGCCGATCGCGGGGCGCTGCGGGATCTCCCGCACCTGCTCGCCGACGGACTGGCAGGCCAGATCGCGGACCTCCGCGAGCGCGTGCCCGGGGCCCGCCCGCGCGTGCTGCTGCGCGAGGACGCGGCGGGCGCGGTGCTGCACGGGCAGGTGCGGGTCCCCTCGGGCTATCGCACCTACGATCCTCTGCCGGCCGACGAGATCGGGCTCCTCTGGCGCGCGCTGCTCGAGGCTCTGCGCACCCAGGCGGGACTCGAGGCAGGGGAGATCACGCTCGCCGCGGGCTCCGATCGCGCCCTGCTTGAGACCGCGCGCCGCGCGAGCGCCGCCGCGCTCGCGATCGCGCCCGCGCGCATCCCCGCTCTCAGCAGCCCGCGCGGTCGCGCGATCTGGGAGAGCCTGGCCGAGGCTCGCGACGCGGGAGCCGCCCTCGAGCTCGTGGTGGATCCCGCGCGGGCCTCGGCGCAGCTCGAGAGCGCCGCGGACGCATGGCACCAGCTGGGCTTCGGTCCGAAGGATCTCGCGGGGATCACGATCCTCGCCCATCGCACCGCCGACCGCGCGAGCCCGGGGCAGGCAGAGGATCCTGCGCAGGAGCCGGCCGCGGACGCGCTGCTGCGCGCCGAGGATCTCGAGCGCGTGCTGCGGCTGGCCCCCGCCTGGGCCGAGCGGGTGCAGGGATGAGCACGGCCGCCGCGGCCGGGGCTGCGCATTCACCGGATGAGCCCTCCTCCCGGCACGAGCGCCCGCGCCGGAGCGCGCGGAAGGAGCGGCGCGAGCGGATCGCGCGACGGTGGGAGCTGCGCGCCTGCGGGCGTCATGGCCACCTGACCTTCGACCCCGCCGACCGCCCTGATCTGCGCCCGGGCCTGCGCACCAGCACCAGCCACGGCGAGGCCTGGCGCTGCCTGCGCTGCGGCGACTTCGTCCTCGGCCCGCCCCGCAGCAGCGGCGCCGCCGCGCACGCGCCGAGGCCGCTGCGCGGAGCGGCCCTGCGCGACGCCTTCATCCTGCGAGTGCTCGCCGTGGAGCGGGCGCTGCGCGCGCTCCTGCTCCTGGTCGTCGCCTATGGCATCGCCGAGTTCGACGACGCCCAGGCCGCCCTGGACCGGCTCTTCCACGAGTACCTCCCGCAGGTGAAGACGGCCGCGGAGACCCTCGGCATCCAGCTCGAGGACACCCTTCCGCTGCGCCTCGCCGAGCAGGCGCTGGCGATCCCCCACTCGAGCCTCATGCTCGCCGTGGGGCTCATCGCCGGGTACGGGGCGATCGTGCTGATCGAGGCCGTCGGGCTGTGGTCGATGCGGCGCTGGGGCGAGTACGTCGCGGTGATCGCCACCTCGGTCTTCCTCCCCTACGAGATCTACGACCTCGTCGAGGCGGTGACGCCCCTGCGCATCGCCACCTTCGCCGTCAATCTCGCGATCGTGGTCTGGCTCATGTGCTCGAAGCGGCTGTTCGGCGTCCGCGGGGGAGTGCGCGCCTTCCACGCCGCCCGCGAGAGCGAAGCCATCCTGCAGGTCGAGGCCGCCTCGCACTGAGGCGACCGGGCCGCAGGGTGCGCGCCTGGTCGCGGAAGGGGACAATGGAGCGGTGAGCACGAAGCCCCAGCCCCAGGACCTCGACCCCGCGAGCAGCGGCCCCGATCGCGGCGCCGCGGATGCCCCCGACGCCGGCTCGGCGCCGGTCGAACCGCCCGCCGCCGACGCCGCCGACGGCACGCCGGCGCACGATCCGCAGGCCCGATCCGCGCAGGAGCGGATCGCCGAGCTCACCGCGCAGATCGAGCAGGCGCGCGAGGAGTACTACGTGCGCGACGCCCCGACCCTGGCCGACGCCGAGTACGACCGCCTCGAGCGCGAGCTGCGGGAGCTCGAGGCCGAGAACCCCCAGCTCGCCCGCGTCGACTCGCCCACGCAGACCGTCGGCGGGCAGGCAGCCCCAGGATTCGCGCCCGTCGCGCACCTCGAGCGCATGATGAGCCTGGACAACGCCTTCAGCCTCGAGGAGGTCGATGCCTGGGCCGCCCGGGCCCTGGACGGCCTCGGAGCAGGAGCGAAGGCCGAGTTCCTGTGCGAGCTGAAGATCGACGGGCTCGCGATCGACCTCGTCTACGAGAACGGCGTCCTCGCGCGCGGCGTGACACGGGGTGACGGCCGCGTCGGCGAGGACGTCACCGCCAACGTGCGCACGATCGCGAACGTCCCGGAGCGCCTTGGCACGCCGAACCCGCCCGCGATCCTGGAGGTCCGCGGAGAGGTGTTCTACCCCTCGGCGGCCTTCGAGGAGCTGAACGACCAGCGGCGCGAGGCCGGGCTCGCGGAGTTCGCGAACCCGCGCAACACCGCGGCAGGGTCCCTGCGCCAGAAGGACCCCGCCGTCACGGCCTCGCGCGCGCTCGCCGTCTACGTGCACGGCCTCGGCGCCCACGACGGTCTCGAGGCCGCCTCGCAGTCCGCCGTGTACGCGCAGCTGCAGGAATGGGGCCTGCCCACCTCGCCCCACTGGCGGGTGCTGCAGGATCTGGGCGCCGTGCGGGACTTCATCACCGATCGCGGTGAGCACCGCCATGACGTCGAGCACGAGATCGACGGCATCGTCATCAAGATCGACTCCTTCGCGCAGCAGCGCCAGCTCGGAGCGACCTCCCGCGCCCCGCGCTGGGCGATCGCCTACAAGTACCCGCCCGAAGAGGTCACCACGAAGCTCCTGGACATCGCGGTGAACGTCGGCCGCACCGGGCGCGTCACCCCGTACGGGGTGATGGAGCCGGTGAAGGTCGCCGGATCCACCGTGGAGATGGCGACGCTGCACAACCAGTTCGACGTCGAGCGCAAGGGCGTCCTCATCGGGGACACGATCATCCTGCGCAAGGCCGGAGACGTGATCCCCGAGATCGTCGGCCCCGTGGAGGCTCTGCGCGACGGCAGCGAGCGTCCCTTCGTCATGCCCGAGGACTGCCCCGCCTGCGGCACGCCGATCGCCCCCGAGAAGGAGGGCGACAAGGACTGGCGCTGCCCGAACACGAAGTCCTGCCCCGCGCAGGTCGCGGGCCGCGTCGAGCACGCCGCCTCCCGCGGCGCCTTCGACATCGAGTCCCTCGGAGAGGAGAGCGCGATCGCGCTCACCGATCCCGACCGCCGCCGGCCCGAGGCGCTCGCCGCACTGCGCGCCGGTCACGCGGTCTACCTGCCGATCCGCTCGGCCGAGGATCTGGCGAGCCCCGCCTTCGTCGTGATGAAGAACGGCGAGGAGTCCCGCGGGACCGACGGGGTGCCGATGCTGCGCATCACCGAGGAGAACCAGGATCTCCTGCCGCCGCCCCAGCACGGCGTGGTGACGATCGGCGACAACCTGTTCGACCTCACCCCCGGCGACCTCGAGCACGTGGTCGTGTGGCAGCCGCTGCGCCGCGGCGGGGAGAGCACCGGCGACTGGCAGATCGTGCCCTCGTTCTGGTCCCGCCAGATCTGGCGCTACTACAAGACGACCTCCGAGTGGCGCCTCACCAAGCCCTCCCAGCCCGGGAAGACGACCGACCTGCTGATGGACCAGCTCGAGCATGCGAAGGAGCAGCCGCTCTGGCGCGTGCTCGTGGCGCTCTCGATCCGGCACGTCGGGCCGACGGCCGCGCGGTCCCTCGCGACGGCCTACGGATCCATGGACGCGATCCGCGCGGCGAGCCTCGAGGAGCTGACCGGCACCGACGGCGTCGGCCCGATCATCGCCGAGGCCGTGCGCGACTGGTTCGCGGTGGACTGGCACGGCGCACTGGTCGACGCCTGGGCCGCGAGCGGGGTGCGGATGGCCGACGAGGTCGAGGAGGGCTTCGTGCGCACGCTCGAGGGCCTCACGGTCGTGGTCACCGGAGGCCTCGAGGGCTTCACCCGCGACGGGGCGAAGGAGGCGATCATCGCGCGCGGCGGCAAGGCCTCGGGCTCCGTCTCGAAGAAGACCGACTACGTCGTGGTCGGCGAGAACGCGGGCTCCAAGGCCGACAAAGCCGCAGACCTCGGCTTGCGGATCCTCGACGAGGCGGGCTTCGAGGCCCTGCTCGCAGGCGGGCCCGAGGCCGTCGGCGATGCCGCAGAGGCGACGGAGACGACGGAGGCCGACGAGGCCGCAGCGACCGAGAAGGACTGAGGACGGAGGAGCAGGCATGGCTGCGAAGAAGAGCGCGCACATCGAGGGGACCGCGGAGGTCCGGGCCGTGGGGGAGCGGCTGCTCGCGCTCCTCCCGGAGGAGGCGAGCGCCCAGCTCCCCTCGCGCGGACAGGTCGCGATGGAGGGGACGATCGGCGGGAGAGCGACGCAGACCGTCCTCGAGCCCGATGGCCGCAAGGGCCACTGGATCTCCCTCACCGCCCAGCAGGCGCAGGAGCTCGAGCTCGCCGAGGGATCGGAGCTGGAGTTCGACCTCACCACCGCCGAGGAGTGGCCCGAGCCCGAGGTGCCGGATGATCTCGGCGCCGCCCTCTCGGCGGCGGAGGATCTGGAGGAGACCTGGCAGGGGATCACGCCCATGGCCCGCTGGGAGTGGGTGCGCTGGGTGGGCGCGACGAAAAGCGAGGCCACGCGCGCCAAGCGGGTCGACGTCTCGATCGACAAGCTGCGCAAGGGGAGCAGGCGCCCCTGCTGCTCCGACCTGGCCTCCTGCACGGACCCCGAGGTGGCCGTCAGCGGGAAGCTGCGCGAGGGCTGATCGCCCCGGGGCGGCCCGCGGTGGGCTCGGATCCCGAGAAGACTGTTACCCAACTGTGATTCCACGCCGAACCCTGAGTGTTGACAGGGAACCCTGGGAAGGGGCTCAATAAGACAACGTTGTCGAGAGCGTCGTCACAGCCTCCTGGCAGCGAGGGGAGCCCCGGGCGAGAACCGCCTGCAGGCTGATCCCGCTCCACTCGAAGGCGAGGCGATCCACGGCATGACCACAGCTCCACCCATCCTCAAGATGCGCGACATCGTGAAGGTCTTCCCAGGCGTGCGCGCTCTGGACGGCGTGACGATGACCGTGAACACCGGCGACATCCACGCGATCTGCGGGGAGAACGGCGCCGGGAAGTCGACCCTGATGAAGGTGCTCTCCGGCGTGTACCCGCACGGGGACTACGAGGGCCAGATCATCTACCGCGGCGAGGAGGTCGCCTTCAAGGACATCAAGGGGTCCGAGAAGGAGGGCATCGTCATCATCCACCAGGAGCTCGCGCTGATCCCCGAGCTCTCGGTCGCCGAGAACATCTTCCTGGGCAACGAGCTCGTCCAGCGCGGTCTCATCGACCGCCGCCGCTCCATGCGGGAGGCCACGGACCTGCTGGCGCGGGTCGGCCTCGAGGTCGATCCCTCCACGCCGGTGAAGAACCTCGGCGTCGGCCAGCAGCAGCTCGTCGAGATCGCCAAGGCGCTCTCGAAGAACGTGCGCCTGCTGATCCTCGACGAGCCCACGGCCGCCCTGAACGAGGACGACTCCGCGAACCTGCTCGACCTCATGCGCGGCCTGCAGGGCCGAGGGATCACGAGCATCATGATCTCCCACAAGCTCAACGAGATCGCCGCGGTCGCCAACGCCGTCACCATCATCCGCGACGGGCGGACCATGGAGACCTACCCCGTGGTCGCCGGGCAGGTCGACGAGGACCGCATCATCCGCGCGATGGTCGGCCGCTCCCTCGACAACCGCTACCCCGAGCACGTCTCGAACCCCGGCGAGGTCGCCCTCGAGGTGCGCGACTGGGTCGTCGAGCACCCCGTCGTCCCCGGCCGTCTCGTCTGCGACCATTCGAATTTCGTCGCCCGCCGCGGGGAGATCCTCGGCTTCGCCGGGCTCATGGGAGCCGGCCGCACCGAGCTCGCGCGCTCCCTGTTCGGCCGCTCCTACGGGATCCACCGCTCCGGGACCGTGCTCATGCACGGCCAGGAGGTCGAGCTCACCGACGTGCGTTCCGCGATCCGCAACGGGCTCGCCTACGTCCCCGAGGATCGCAAGAGCCTGGGGCTGAACCTCATCGACCCCATCAAGGCCACGATCGTCTCCGCGCACCTCAAGGGCGTGGAGCGGCGAGGGCTGGTCGATGAGCGCGCAGAGCGCCGTATCGCCGAGGGCTACCGGAAGTCCCTGCGGATCAAGGCGCCGAGCGTCGACATCGGCGTGGGCACGCTCTCCGGCGGCAACCAGCAGAAGGTGGCGCTCGCCAAGTGGATGTTCCCGGATCCCGACGTGCTGATCCTCGATGAGCCGACCCGCGGCATCGACGTCGGTGCGAAGTACGAGATCTACAAGCTCATCCAGGATCTCGCCGATCAGGGGAAGGCCGTCATCGTGATCTCCTCCGAGCTGCCCGAGCTCCTCGGCATCAGCGACCGCATCCACACCATCTGCGAAGGGCGCATCACCGGCGAGGTCGATGCGAAGACCACCGATCAGGAGACGCTCATGCGCCTGATGACCACCACCTCCGGCACTGCCGCGGCCTGACCCCAGAAAGCACGGAACTCCCCATGAATGTCATCAAGCAGGTATTCGGTACGAATGTCCGGCAGTTCACGATGGTCTTCGCCCTCGTCGCGCTGCTCGTCGGCTTCCACCTGGCCTCCGGCGGCCGCATGCTGACCTCCTCGAACGTCCAGAACCTCATCTCCGGCAACGCCTACGTGCTGATCCTCGCGATCGGCATGGTGATGGTCATCGTCGTCGGCCACATCGACCTCTCCGTCGGCTCCGTCGCCGGATTCACCGGCATGTCCGTGGCGCTCGGCATCCATCAGCTCGGGCTGCCCTGGTGGATCGCGATCGTGCTCGGGCTCCTGCTCGGCGCGCTCATCGGCGCCTGGCACGGACTGTGGCTCTCGAAGCTCGGGATCCCCGGCTTCATCACGACCCTCGCGGGCATGATGATCTTCCGCGGCCTCACCATCTGGATCTCCGGCTCCGTCAGCGTTCCCGTCCCGGACCAGATCCACTTCCTCGGCTCCGGCTACCTGCCCGAGTGGGGACCCGGCTTCACCGGCATGAACAACTCGACCCTGCTGCTGGGCATCCTCGCGATCGCGGTGCTCGCCTGGAGCCAGATCAGCACCCACCGCAGCCGCGTGGCCGACGGCGAGACGGGCCTCGACATCACGCCCGTGATCATCCGCGTGGTCCTCATCGCCGCCGTCATCGCCTACGTGACCTGGCTGTTCGGCTCCGGCCGTCCCGGCACCTCCTTCCCCGTCCCGGGCGTGATCCTCGTGCTGCTGGTCATCGTGTACCACGTGCTCACCCAGCGCACGATCTTCGGCCGCCACATCTACGCGGTCGGCGGCAACAAGGCGGCAGCCGCGCTCTCGGGCGTGAACGTCAGCCGCGTGTACTTCCTGGTCATGCTGAACATGTCCTTCCTCGCAGCGCTCGCCGGCATCCTGTTCGTCGGCCGCGCGACCGCCGCCGGGCCCAACGACGGCAACGGCTGGGAGCTCGACGCGATCGCGGCCGTGTTCATCGGCGGCGCCGCGGTCTCCGGCGGCATCGGTACCGTGGCCGCGACGATGGTCGGCGGTCTCGTGATGGCCACCCTCAACAGCGGCCTCATGCTCATGGGCGTCGGCGCCGACAAGACCCAGGTGATCAAGGGCTTCGTGCTCCTCGCGGCTGTCGCCTTCGACGTCTACAACAAGTCCCAGGGCCGTCCCTCGGTCATCGGGCGCGTCTTCGGGACCAAGGGCGGCGGGCAGCAGGGCACGGCCTCCACGGCGGTCGCCGAGGATGACCTGCGCACAGAGCCCACGCCCAAGATCACCGCCGACTGAACTTTCCCTCTCCAGCTCATCGCAGCCCCACAACCTGCCGGTCCATCACGGACCGGTCGACACAGAGAAGAGAACATCTCATGAGCAGCATCAACAGGCGCACCTTCGCCGCCGGGACCGCCGCGATCGCCGGCACCTTCCTGATGAGCGCCTGCGGCGGAGGCCGCGGGTCCACCTCCGAGGGCAGCGGCGACGGCGCCAGCGGGTTCGCAGCGGATTCCGTCATCGGCATCTCCCTGCCGTGGCTCGGCACCCAGAACTGGGCCGAGGCCCAGACCCTGTTCGAGACCGACCTCAAGAAGGCGGGCTTCTCCCCCCTGATCCAGGCCGCGGACAACAAGGTCGCCCAGCAGCAGCAGCAGATCGAGGCGATGGTCGAGCAGGGCGCGAAGGTCATCGTCGTCGGTCCGATCGACGGCACCCAGCTCGGCTCTGCGCTGCAGAGCGCGCACGACGCAGGCGTGAAGGTCATCGGCTACGACCGTCTGATCGAGAACACGAAGGCTGTGGACGCCGTCGTCCAGTTCGGCAGCGTCCGCACCGGTGAGCTGCAGGGCCAGTCGCTCCTCGACGGCCTCGCCGAGCGCAAGGGCGCCGGGCCCCACAACATCGAGCTCTTCGGCGGCGGCCCCGCCGATCCCAACGCCCCGAACTTCTTCAAGGGAGCGATGTCGGTCCTCCAGCCGAAGATCGATGACGGCACGCTCGTGGTCGTCTCCGGCGAGACCGACTTCCAGCAGTGCGCCACGCCCGACTGGGACAACGGCAAGGCGCAGGCGCGCATGGACACGCTGCTCTCGGGCAACTACTCCGACAAGCCGATCCACGGCGTGCTCGCCCCGAACGACGGCATCGCTCGCGCCATCCTGACCTCCGCCGCAGGCGCCGGTCAGGAGGTCCCGGTCGTCGACGGCCTGGACGCGGAGACCGAGTCGGTCACCTCCATCTGGGAGGGCCAGCAGTACTCCACCGTGTACAAGCCCACCAAGGACCTCGTGGCCAAGACCCTCGAGCTCATCGCCGCCTATCAGAAGGGCGAGGAGCCCGCTGCGCCCACCGAGAAGGTCGATAACGGCTCCATCGAGGTGCCCGTCTACGCCCTCGACCCGGTGGTGGTGACGAAGGAGAACGCCAAGGAGGTCTTCGCCGACGATCCCGATCGCCTGGCGCTGCTGAAGTGATCCCCTCCGGCCGCGCTCGCTGAGCGTCGGCCGCGGCGACTGGTCCTCCGGGAGAATCCCGGGGGGCCAGTCGTGCTCCCGGGGAGGGAGGCGCGTCCCCTCACGTTCGCAGCCGCCCGTCCCCGCCACCCATCGCCGTGCCCGCTCCGAGAGGCCCCATGACTATCCCGCGCTCCGCCCCCCGCCCGACGATGAAGGACGTCGCCGCGCGCGCAGGCGTGAGCCTCAAGACGGTCTCCCGGGTCGTGAACCGGGAGGACGGGGTCTCGGCGGGAAGGGTCGAGAGGGTGCAGCGCGCAGCCGAGGAGCTGGGATATCAGCCCGACGCGGCAGCCGGGAACCTGCGGCGCAGCGATCGCCGGTCGCACGCCGTGGGGCTGCTGCTCAGCAGCGCGGAGAACCCCTTCGATGCCTGGATCCAGCGGGGGGTCGAGGATGTGGCGGCGCAGCGCCGGACGGTCGTGCTCGCGGCGAGCTCGGATGAGTCCTCGCAGCGCGAGCTCCGCATCGCCCAGGCGTTCACTGCGAGGCGGGTGGACGGGCTGATCCTGCTCCCTGCCGGGCAGGACCAGTCGCACCTCGCGCGCGAGGTCGAGCGGGGCACGCCGGTGGTCGCGGTGGACCGGCCCGCCCGCGGACTGCGCATCGACGCGGTCCTCGCGGACAACCGCGGGGGAGCGCGCGCCGGCGTCGAGCACCTGATGGGGCATGGGCACCGTCGCATCGCCGTGCTCGGGCACCTCGCCTCGCTCCACACAGCGGCGGAGCGCTTGGCCGGTGCGCGGGAGGCCCTGGCCGCGGCCGGCGCTGCGCTCCCGGACGAGCTCGTCGTGCAGGGCCTCGAGGACGAGCAGGACGCGGCGCGCGCCGTGCATCGCCTGCTCGATCTGGAGCACCCGCCCACGGCGCTGTTCGCCACGCGGAACGTGGTGAGCGCGGGCGCGTTCCGGGCCCTGCGCGAGCGCGGGGAGCTGGGGCGCACCGCGCTCGCCGGCTTCGACGACTTCGCGGCGGCGGATCTCCTGGATCCGCCGCTCACCGTCATCACCCAGGAGGCCTACGACCTCGGCCGGGCTGCCGCCGAGCGCGTCTTCGCGCGGATGGAGGATCCGCGGCTCGCTCCCGAGACGATCACGATCCCCACCCGCCGCCTCATCGTGCGGGGATCCTGCGGCTGCTGAGGCTCAGCCCGCGAACGCCAGGGCGAGCGGGAGCACGGGGCCGGATCCGGCGCGGCGCAGCAGGCGGGCGGCGATGGTCATCGTCCAGCGGCTGGCGATCTCATCGTCGACCAGCAGGATCGGCGCTCCTGCGAGAGCCTCGATGCGCGCCGCGAGCTCCGGTCCCACGCTGAAGCGATCCCAGACGTCCCGCACCCGGTAGGCGCTCGAGCCCGTGGCGCGCAGAGGCTCCGCGTGAGGGGCGAGGTCCAGCTGCCCGAGATCCTCGAGCCGCCCGATGGTCGCGATCCCGTGCGCGAGCGAGGAGACGAGCTGGGGCCGGGTGGTCGAGGGGATCGCGACGACCCCGGCCGGGCGCTGCGACCAGTCCCATGCCTTCAGCACCTCGACGATCGCGCCGCCGAGCGCCTGCGGCACCGGCGCGTCGACCTTCCGGCCGTCGGCATCGGTGGTGAGGAGACCGCGCAGCTGACCGCCCCAGCCGAGGTCCGAGAGCCGGGCGAGCACCCGGCCCTCCTCGGATCGCTCGGCCGCAGGGATCCGCCCCGCGGGCGCGCGGCCGCTCTCATCCCGCACGCCCACCTGCTCCAGGCCCATCGGCCACTGGCCGCGGGGCTCGACGGGCACGCCCACCCGGTCCAGCAGTGCGGAGACCTGCGCGGCCGCAGCACCCTCCTCGCCGGGCTGCGGGTACCAGGGGCTCTGACCGGCCGCGCGCAGGCAGACGTCGCAGCGGGTGCAGGGCACAGCGGTCGCATCGTCGAGCTGTCGGGCGAGGAAGACCATGCGGCACTGGGCGGGATCCTGTGAGGGATCGCCCGAGAGCGCCTCGTAGGTGATCATCGCCTCCTGCTCGGCGCGCCGAGCGCGAGCGACTTTCTCGTACCGCTCGGCGTCGTAGACCCAGGGCTCGCCCGTGGAGATCCACCCCCCGGGGACGCCCTGGACCGCACCGTCCACCGCGAGCACCTTCAGCAGCATCTCGAGCGCCGAGCGCTTCACGTCGACGCGCGCCTCCAGGGCCGGGGTCGACAGCGGCGATCCCGCCGCGGAGAGAGCCGCGAGCACCTGGCCGGCCGATTCCTTCGACGGCATCGAGGCGGTCGCGAAGTACTCCCAGATCGCCCGGTCCTGCTCTCCCGGGAGGAGGAGGACGTCGGCCTGGTCGGTCCCGCGCCCCGCGCGGCCCACCTGCTGGTAGTAGGCGACGGGGGAGCTGGGCGCGCCGACGTGGATCACGAAGCCGAGGTCGGGCTTGTCGAACCCCATGCCCAGCGCGCTCGTCGCGACCAGCGCCTTCACCCGGTTGTCCTTCAGATCCGCCTCGAGCGCCGCGCGCTGCTCGGCGTCGGTGCGGCCGGTGTAGGCGCGCACCGGCCGCTGCGGAGTGCTGAGGAGCTGAGCGATGTCCTCGGCGGCGGAGACCGTGAGGGTGTAGATGATCCCCGACCCCGGGAACGAGTCGAGGTGCTCGACGAGGTAGGCCAGGCGGTCCCGATCCGAGGGCAGGCGCAGGCTGCCCAGCCGGAGGGAGTCGCGGGTCAGGCCGCCGCGGATCGTGAGCACCTCGCCGGCGCTGCTCCCGGCGAGCTGCTCGGCGACGTCCGCGACGACGCGGGAGTTCGCGGTCGCGGTTGTCGCGAGCACGGGCACGGCGGGATCCATCTGAGCGATGAGGTCCTTCAGCCGGCGGTAGTCGGGCCGGAAGTCGTGGCCCCAGTCGGAGATGCAGTGCGCCTCGTCGATCACCAGCAGCCCGCAGCGGGCGATGAGGCGCGGCAGCTGCTCCTCGCGGAACCGGGGGTTGACCAGGCGCTCGGGGGAGACGAGCAGGACGTCGATGGAATCCTCCGCGAGCCCCTGCTCGATCCGGGCCCACTCGGTGGGGTTCGCGGAGCTGATCGCTTCGGCCTGCACTCCGGCGCGGCCGGCGGCGGCGACCTGGTCGCGCATGAGCGCGATGAGCGGCGAGACGATCAGCGCGGGCCCTGCCCCGCGGCGGCGCTGCAGGAGAGCGGAGAGGAAGTACACGGCGGACTTCCCCCAGCCGGTGCGCTGGACCACGAGCGCTCGCTGATGCTCTGCCACGAGCGCCGCGATCGCCTCGAACTGGCCCTCGTGGAACACGGAGTCGTCCCTCCCGGTGAGAGCGTGGAGGGCGTCGAGCGCCTCCGAATGGAGCGCAGGATGGGCGGCTGCTGCAGCGGCAGGGGCGTGAGGACTCGTCATCCGGCCAGTGTGTCAGCACCCCCTGACGATCGAGGAGCGGGGTGGGCGCAGAGGCAGGAGGACACGCGGACATGACGAAGGGCTCCCGCCGCGGCGGGAGCCCTTCGACCGCCCCGCATCGATGACCGGGCGGAGTGGGAGCGGGGGATCAGTCCTCGGCGCCGACGGAGTCGCCGGAATCCTGTGCGGAGTCCTCGGCGCGCGCCTCCTCGCCGCTGCGGCGCAGTCGCTCCGCAGTGGTCTCGTCGTCGCGCAGCGGCTTGTCCTTGGTTGCGAGCGCACCGCGGATCTTGCGCTCGGTCTCCTGCGCGCGACGGATCGCAGGATCCTCGCTCAGCTCCTCGGAGTCCTCGGGATCGTGGGAGAGGTAGTCGATGTTCGGGTCCACAGACATGTCGCGGTCCTTTCGAGGGGTCAAGCGGTCGCCTCGAGTCTAACGACGTTCCGGTCGCTGGACAGGGCGAAGGGCCCCCGACCTAGACTCCCGGACATGCCTCGGAAGACAGCCCGGCCTCACGGACCTGCCGACGGCGATCTCGGCGGAACCCGCCTCATCGAGACGCTCCTGGCGGGCTGGAGAGCTCTGGCGCGGATCGACGTCGACGGTTTCGCCCTGCTGCGCTCGCGCGGTGTCACGAAGAGGGCCGACAGCGTGGTCCCTCTGGCGCCGCCCTCGGACCCGACCGCGCTGGCGGGAGCGCTCGAGACCATCGAGCAGCTCGCGGCAGCCTCAGGCGGGAGTCCCGTCCACCGACTCTTCGAGATCGAGGAGATCGACCACACCGGGGTCCGTGCGGCTCTCGAGTCCCGCGGCTTCGCGCCCAGCGCCCCGACGGCGATCCTCCACCGCGCTCTCGAGAGCCCGGGGAGAGTCGATCCCCGGGCGCGCGCGGCAGTGGGGGCGCCGCCCCGGGAATGCCTCGACCAGCACTGGCTCCTGGCCCCGCGCCCGGAGGACGGGGCGCGCGCGACCATCGCGGAGATCATGTCCGGCACCCCTGCTGTGTACATCGCGCTCCACGAGGCCGGACGCGAGGACGCGCTCGCCGTCGGCCGAGCAGCGCTCGTCCCGCATCGACGCGGCGCCGTCGCGGTGCTGGACGCGATCGCCGTCGATCAGGAGCGGCGGCGCGAAGGCCTCGGCCGCGCGGCTGTCCAGTCTCTGCTGGCCCTCGCCGCGCAGCAGGGCGCCAGCCGCGCGATCCTCGAGGTGGAGTCCTCGAACGCGCCGGCGCTCGGGCTCTATCGGTCCGAGAGGTTCCGCCCGCTCGGCACGTACGCCTACTTCTCGCTGCCGGGGCACGGAGGCAGGCACTGAGTCGCAGCGCCGGTGCAGGGGGTCCGGGGAGGGAGCCCTAGACTGGGAGGCATGCCAGCGATCGGACGAGAAGACGTCGCACGCCTCGCCGACCTTGCACGGATCCAGCTCACTGATGACGAGATCACCCGCTTCGCGGGCGAGTTCGACGCCATCATGGACGCTGTCGCCTCCGTGTCCGAGGTCGCCTCCGAGGATGTCCCCGCGACGAGCCACCCCATTCCCCTGACCAACGTGTTCCGCACGGATGCGGTCACCCGCACCCTGACGCAGGAGGAGGCCCTCTCCGGGGCCCCCGATGCGCAGGACGGCCGCTTCGCGGTCCCGCAGATCCTGGGAGAGGAGTGACCATGGCCGAGCAGAACGATCTGATCCGTCTCAGCGCCGCGGCGCAGGCCGACGGCCTCGCATCCGGCGATTTCTCGAGCGCCGAGCTCACCGCCGCCCACCTCGATCGCATCGACGCGGTGGACGGTGACCTCAACGCCTTCCTGCACGTCAGCCGCGAGGAGGCCCTCGAGGTCGCGCGCGATGTCGATGCGCGCCGCGCTGCGGGGGAGACCCTGCACCGCCTCGCCGGCGTGCCGATCGCGGTGAAGGACGTCGTGGTCACCCGCGGCATTCCCACCACCGCGGGATCCAAGATCCTCGAGGGCTGGGTGCCGCCGTACGACGCCACCCTCGTCGAGAAGATCCGCGACGCGCGCCTGCCGATCCTCGGCAAGACGAACATGGACGAGTTCGCGATGGGCTCCTCCACCGAGTCCAGCGCCTACGGCCGCACCCTGAACCCCTGGGGCGAGGACCGCATCCCCGGCGGGTCCGGCGGCGGCAGCGCCGCCGCAGTGGCAGCCTTCGAGGCGCCGCTCGCGATCGGAACCGATACCGGCGGCTCGATCCGCCAGCCCGCCGCGATGACCGGCTCCGTGGGCGTCAAGCCCACCTACGGCTCGGTCTCCCGCTACGGCCTCATCGCGATGGCCAGCTCCCTGGACCAGGCGGGGCCCTGCACCCGCACCGTCGAGGACTCCGCGCTGCTGCACGAGCTCATCGCGGGCCATGACCCCAAGGACTCCACCTCGCTGCGCGACCCCGTCGCCGCCTTCGGCGAGCACGCGCGCCGCCGCGATGTGAAGGGGATGCGCATCGGCGTCATCGAGGAGCTCGAGGGCGAGGGCTTCGCGCCCGAGGTCCGCGCGCGCTTCGAGGAGTCCCTCGCTCTGCTCGAGCAGGCGGGCGCCGAGATCGTGCGCGTGGCCTGCCCGAACTTCCGGTACGCGCTCGGCGCGTACTACCTGATCATGCCCTCGGAGGCCTCGAGCAACCTCGCGAAGTTCGACGGCATGCGCTTCGGACAGCGAATCGTGCCCGAGGGCGGGGCGACGGCCGAGGCCGTCATGAAGGCCACCCGCGGCGCCGGCTTCGGCGCCGAGGTGAAGCGCCGCATCCTGCTGGGCACCTACGCCCTCTCCGCGGGCTACTACGACGCGTACTACGGCAGCGCGCAGAAGGTGCGCACGCTGGTGCAGCGCGACTTCGCCGCGGCCTTCGAGAGCGTCGATGTGCTCGCCTCCCCGACGGCTCCCACGGGCGCGTTCCGCTTCGGCGAGAACGCCGAGGACCCGATGGCCATGTACCTCAACGACGTGGCGACCATCCCCGCGAACCTCGCGGGCGTGCCCGGCATCTCGCTGCCCTCGGGCCTCGCCGAGGACGGCATGCCGGCCGGGATCCAGTTCCTCGCGCCCGCGTTCGCCGATCACCGCCTCTACGAGGTCGGTGGGGCGCTCGAGGCGCTGCTGGAGGACTCCTGGGGCGGTCCGCTGCTCGACAAGGCACCTGAGCTGAAGGGAGGCGCGAAGTGAGCGCCGAGTACACCGCCCTGGTCGACTTCGACGAGGCGACCGACCGCTACGACCCGGTGCTCGGCATCGAGGTCCATGTGGAGCTCGGCACCGCGACCAAGATGTTCGACGGTGCGCCGAACATCTTCGCCGCCGAGCCCAACACGGCGATCACCCCGGTCTCGCTCGGCCTGCCCGGCACTCTCCCGGTGGTCAACGAGAAGGCCGTCGAGTTCGCCATCAAGATCGGTCTGGCGCTGAACTGCCAGATCGCCGAGTCCTGCCGCTTCTCGCGCAAGCAGTACTTCTACCCGGATCTGACGAAGAACTTCCAGACCTCCCAGTACGACGAGCCCATCGCCTTTGACGGCTGGGTCGACGTGGAGCTCGAGGACGGGGAGATCGTGCGCGTCGAGATCGAGCGCGCGCACATGGAGGAGGACGCCGGCAAGAACACGCACGTCGGCGGCGCCACCGGTCGCATCCAGGGCGCGACGCACTCCCTGATCGACTACAACCGCGCGGGCGTCCCCCTGGTGGAGATCGTGACCCGTCCGATCCCGGCCACGGGGAAGCGGGCCCCTGAGGTCGCGGCTGCCTACGTGCGCACGCTGCGCGACATCTTCCGGGCGCTGGAGGTCTCGGAGGCGCGGATGGAGCGCGGCAACGTCCGCGCGGACGTCAACGTCTCGCTGCGCCCCTCGGCCGATGCGCCGCTGGGCACCCGCACGGAGACGAAGAACGTCAACTCCTTCCGCGCGATCGAGCGCACGGTGCGCTACGAGATCTCCCGCCAGGCGGGGATCCTCGACGCGAGCGGAACCGTGATCCAGGAGACGCGCCACTTCCACGAGGAGGACGGCTCCACGAGCTCCGGGCGCGTGAAGTCCGATGCGGAGGACTACCGCTATTTCCCCGAGCCCGATCTGGTGCCGGTGGCGCCGAGCCGCGAATGGGTCGAGGAGCTGCGCCAGGGCCTCCCCGAGCTGCCCGGCGCGCGGCGCCGGCGCCTGCTCGGCGAGTGGGGCTTCAGCGACATGGAGATGCGCGACGCGATCAACGCCGGAGCGCTCGACCTCATCGAGCAGACGGTCACCGCCGGTGCGAGCGCACAGAGCGCCCGCAAGTGGTGGATGGGCGAGCTCGCCCGCACCGCGCGCGAGCAGGACGCCGACCTCGAGTCGCTTCCCGTCACCCCGCAGCAGATCGCGCAGCTGCAGGGGCTGATCGACGCCAAGAAGATCAACGACAAGATCGCCCGGCAGGTGCTCTCGAAGGTCCTCGAGGGCGCGGGCGATCCCGCGGAGATCGTCGAGACCGAGGGCATGGCCGTCGTCTCCGACGACTCCGTGCTCACCTCGGCCGTGGAGCAGGCGATCGCGGAGAACCCGGACGTCGTCGAGAAGATCCGCGGCGGCAAGGTCCAGGCGATCGGCGCGCTCATCGGCCCGATCATGAAGGCGACGCGCGGCCAGGCTGATGCCGGCCGCGTGCGCGAGATCATCCTGGAGACCCTGGGCGTCCAGGGCTGAGCCTCCCGCCCCCTCGGCAGAGAGCGCCCCGCGGATCACAGATCTGCGGGGCGCTCTCGCGCTCGGATGGCGAGCCGCGACACGTCCGGCATCTGGACTGTCCGTCTCGGATCCCGGCGCGTAGAATCGGCAGATGCCTCAGCTCCGCTCACGCACCTCGACCCACGGCCGCAACATGGCAGGCGCCCGCGCCCTCTGGCGCGCCACCGGCATGGAGAAGTCCGATTTCGGCAAGCCGATCATCGCGATCGCGAACTCGTACACCCAGTTCGTGCCAGGGCACGTCCACCTCAAGAACATGGGCGACCTCGTCGCCGGTGCGATCAAGGAGGCCGGCGGCATCGGCCGCGAGTTCAACACGATCGCGGTCGACGACGGGATCGCGATGGGACACGGCGGCATGCTCTACTCGCTGCCCAGCCGCGACGTCATCGCCGACTCGGTCGAGTACATGGCCAACGCCCACTGCGCCGACGCCCTCGTGTGCATCTCGAACTGCGACAAGATCACCCCCGGCATGCTCATGGCCGCGATGCGCCTGAACATCCCCGTCGTCTTCGTCTCGGGCGGGCCGATGGAGTCCGGCAAGCCCGTCGAGGGCGTCGTCGACCACCGCCTGGACCTCGTGGATGCGATGGCGCTCTCGGCCGACGAGTCCGTGACCGATGCGCAGCTCGCCGAGATCGAGGACAACGCCTGCCCCACGTGCGGCTCGTGCTCGGGCATGTTCACCGCGAACTCCATGAACTGCCTGACCGAGGCTCTCGGCCTCTCCCTGCCCGGCAACGGCACCACCCTCGCCACCCATGCGCTGCGCAAGGAGCTCTTCCTGCGCGCCGGGCGCACGATCGTGGACCTGTGCCGCCGCTGGTACGAGCAGGACGACGCCTCCGCGCTGCCCCGCAATATCGCCACCAAGGCCGCGTTCACCAACGCCATGAGCCTGGACGTGGCGATGGGCGGGTCCACCAACACGGTCCTGCACATCCTCGCCGCTGCGATCGAGGGCGAGATCGACTTCGGCCTGGACGACATCGACCGCCTCTCGCGCTCGGTGCCGTGCCTGGCGAAGGTCGCCCCGAACGGCACCGCCCACATCGAGGACGTCCACCGCGCCGGCGGAATCCCTGCGATCCTCGGGGAGCTGAACCGGGCGGGACTGCTCGACCACTCGGTGACCTCCATCCATTCCCCCGATCTCGACACCTGGCTCGGGGAGTGGGACATCCGCTCGGGCACCGCGTCGAAGGAGGCCGAGGCGTTCTTCCACGCGGCCCCCGGCGGCGTGCGCACCACCCAGGCGTTCTCGACGATGAACATGTGGGAGACCCTGGACACCGATGCCGAGGGCGGCGTGATCCGCGCCGTCCCGCACGCCTTCACCAAGGACGGCGGGCTCTGCGTCCTCAAGGGCAATCTCGCCGAGGACGGCGCCGTCATCAAGACGGCCGGCATCACCGAGGACCTCTTCCACTTCGAGGGCAGCGCGGTCGTGTGCGACTCGCAGGACGAAGCGGTGCAGAAGATCCTCGACAAGACCGTGAAGGCCGGGGACGTGGTGGTGATCCGCTACGAGGGCCCCCAGGGCGGCCCCGGCATGCAGGAGATGCTCTACCCGACCTCGTTCCTCAAGGGGAGGGGCCTGGGGAAGGTGTGCGCGCTGATCACCGACGGCCGCTTCTCCGGAGGCACCTCGGGCGTCTCCATCGGCCACATCTCCCCGGAGGCGGCCGAGGGCGGCCTGATCGCGCTCATCGAGGACGGCGACCGCATCATCCTCGACGTCGACCAGCGCCTGCTGCAGCTCGACGTCTCCGATGAGGAGATCGCACGCCGGCGCGAGGCGAAGGGCCCGCTGCCGTGGCGGCCCGAGAAGCGCGAGCGCGAGGTCTCCCAGGCGCTCAAGGTCTACGCGCACCTCGTGCGCTCGGCGACCTACGGCGCGACGCGGCGCCCGCTGGACTGACAGCGACCACCCGCACGGCGGCGCAGGCCGCCCACCGGGCAGACGAAGGGCCCGTCGGCACCTGGGGATCCAGGAGCCGGCGGGCCCTCTTCAGCAGGGGCGGCCCTCAGCCGAACCACTGGGTCGGCGGGCCGAGCCGCAGCAGCATGGAGAAGAAGAGCGCAACGAGCACGAGGATCACGAGCGCCGAGAGCAGCGGACGCCGCAGCACGAGAGCCGCGAGCGACTCGATCGGCCCGCGGGCGGGCTCTTCCCGCAGGAGCCAGGAATCGGCGAGCAGACCCTGGCGCTCGATCCAGCGCTCGAAGGGGATCGTCGCGTACGGCACGACGGCGCTGACGAGACCCAGCAGGATCCTGCCCGCGCCCCAGCGACGGTCGATGCCGACGAGCACCGTCACCGCGCAGTAGGCGAGGAAGACGAAGCCGTGCACTGATCCGCCGATCCGCACGCCCAGCTCTCCGAGGTGCAGCACGTATTTCGCGAGCATCCCCGCGATGAGGAGGGTCCAGGTCACGGCCTCGGCGAGAGCGAGGGCGCGGTACAGGCGACGGGGGCTCAGCATGCCCCGATCCTCTCAGACCGGCCTGAGGACGGCCGCGACATGCGCCTTGGCACCCGGAGGGCCCGCGGATGAGCGCGCTCAGGCCCCGAGTGCCGTCTCGTACCGCTCGAGCGCGATCTGGGCGACGAGCTCGTGATCCCCGAGAGGCGCGGCGACCACGTCGGCCCCCGCGGCCGCGACCAGGTCATGGAAATGGCCCGGGGCCAGCACATAGCTCGCGACCACGACTCGCCCCTCGCAGTCCGCTCCGCTGCGCCCGTGTGCGGCTGCCACTGCCTCGGCCACGCTCGGACGCGCGGCGTACGCGAAACCGGTGGTGACCTCTCTCCCGATCTGCTCCGAGAGCAGCCGCGCCATCTCGTGGACCTGGGCGACGCCTTCGGGATCGCGCGTGCCGGATCCCGCCATCACCACCGTGTCCTCCGGGCGCAGCCCCGCTTCGTCCAGGCGTTGGGCCATGACCTCGGCGAGACGCGGGTCCGGCCCGAGCGGTGCGGCGGCGATGGCCGCGCGCCCGGCGACGGCCCCGCCGATGTCGTCCTTGACGTGGTAGCCGAGCGAGAGCAGCAGCGGGACCACGACGGCCTGCACGGACTCCGCCTCCCGGGTGCGGGTCGCCGTGAGCTGGGCATGGCCGGCGACCACGGCTGCGACATCGGGGGACTGCACGTCCACGAAGGCTTCGCGGACCTCTCCAGGAGCGTGTTGCGCGATGCGGCGCAGGAGCGCCCGCAGCACGTCGCGGCCCTCGCGGGAGCGAGTGCCGTGGGAGCAGCCGATCAGGACGGGCACACGGCCCGTGCGGGCGGGAGCCTCCGCGCCTGCCGCTTCGAGGCCTGCGTCGAGCGCCTGCCGGCCAGAGCCCTCGAGTGCGCCGGCAGCGACGGGCGCCTCCGGGGACTCCGGCTCGAGGAAGCCCTCTGCCGCCGTCCGGCCGATGACGATCACGGAAGGGAAGCCGATGCCCTCGCTCCGCACGATCTCCTCGATCGTGCCGACGGTGCCCCGCACCGCGCGCTGCTGCGGGGTGGTGGCGTTCTGGACGACAGCGACCGGGGTCGCGGGATCGATGCCGTTCAGCAGCGCCTGGGCGACCAGTCGCGGCAGCCACTCCACGCCCATCATGAGCACCGTGGTGGTGCCGGGATCCCGCAGGGCGGCGAGGTCGGCCGGGCCGAGATCCCCGTGCGCGTTCACGATGTGGACGGCCACGGCCGTGCCCCGGTGCGTGACCGGGATGTCTGCCGCGGCAGGGCCGGCGATCGATGAGGTCACGCCGGGGACGACCTGCACGGGCACGCCCGCTGCGCGGCAGGCGAGCACCTCCTCCCCGCCGCGGCCGAGGACGAACGGGTCCCCGCCCTTGAGGCGCACGACGCGCTTGCCCTCGAGGGCCTTCGCGACGAGCACCTGCTCGATCTCGCCCTGGCGCATCGAGTGGCTTCCGGGGGTCTTCCCGACGCCGATGACCTCCACGTGCGCATCGAGCAGGTCGGTGAGCCTTGCGGGTCCGAGCCGGTCCACGACCACCACATCGGCCTGGCGCAGGAGCGCGAGGGCCCGCACCGTCAGCAGGTCGAAAGCTCCCGGACCGCCGCCCAGCAGGGCGACGGATCCCGGCTCGAGCCGGGCAGGGGAGAGGCTCTCGAGGGACAGGGGATCGGGGCGAGGATCCTCCCGCATCACGCGGCAGCTGAGCGCGGTCGCGGGGAGGCGGAGACGAAGACGGCCCCGTCGCGGATCTCGGCCGCGAAGATGTCGATCGGCTTCTTCTCCCCGCCGCCGGCGTCGATGACCTCGCCGGTGTCGAGGTTCCACACCTGCTTGTACATCGGGGAGGCGATCGTCGGGACGATCTCCCCGGGCTCCTCGCCCTCTCCCGGCTCCAGGTGGGTGCCCACCAGTCCGCGGGAGAGGATGTTGGTGCCCGAGTAGGGGTCATGCTGCTGGATCGCGTGCACGCTGCCGTCCTCCAGCAGGAACACGCCGATCTGGGTGCCGTCCGGCAGCAGCGCCGCTGCGCCGCGCTCGATGCTCAGCGCGCTGAGCGGGCAGATCTCGATCATCGGGGACTCGACCATGGCTTCGGCTCTCTCGTTCTTCGGTGATCTGATCAGGAGTGCTGGGCGAACGCGGGGACCGGGTCCTCGTGCTCGCCGGCGTGGGCGCGGGCTTCGAGGAGGGAGCCGTAGCTGACGGGATCATCATCCGTCGCCGGGCGGGCCTGCCCGCGCTCGGGGACGTAGCGCAGGCCGTGGTCGATCTCCTCCGGGGCGTTGACGAAGGAGACGAACTTCGCCGCGCGCTCGGGGTCGTTCACCACCTCGGCCCACTCGTCGACGTAGGAGTCGGCGTGGCGCTGCATGGACTCCTCGAGCTGCTCGCCGATGCCGCGGGTGTCATCGATGATGATGCGCCGCAGCTCCTCGATGCCGCCGGGGAACTCCTCGACCCAGCGCGCGGTGCGCTGGAGCTTGTCGGCCTCGCGGATGTAGAGCATGAGGAAGCGGTCGATGCAGCGCTGCAGGGTGTCGGCGTCCAGATCCTCCGCCAGCAGTCTGCCGTGCGCGGGCTGCGCGCCGCCGTTGCCGCCGACGTAGAGGTTCCAGCCGCGGTTTGTGGCGATGATGCCGACGTCCTTGGCCTGGGCCTCGGCGCACTCGCGCGCGCAGCCCGAGACCGAGATCTTCAGCTTGTGCGGGGAGCGCAGACCCCGATAGCGCTTCTCGAAGTGGACCGCGAGGGTGGTGGAGTCCTGCACGCCGAATCGGCACCAGTTCGTGCCCAGGCACGCCTTGACCATGCGCAGCGACTTCCCGTAGGCGTGCCCGGACTGGAATCCGGCATCGACCAGTCGCTTCCAGATCTCCGGCAGCTGGTCCAGTCGCGCGCCGAACAGTCCGACGCGCTGGGCGCCGTTGAGCTTGACGTACAGCCCGTAGTCCTGGGCGACCTGCGCGATGACCATGAGGCCCTCAGGGGTGACCTCGCCCGCCGGCATCGCGGGGATCACCGAGTAGGTGCCGTCCTTCTGGATGTTGGCCATCACGAAGTCGTTGGTGTCCTGGAGCGAGCCCAGCTGGCGGCCCACCGGGTTGTGCCGCTTGCCGGAGATCGCCCCGAGGGTCGAGAGGATCGAGGCGACAGTCGGGCGGCACACGGCGCAGCCGCGGCCCCCGTTGCCGTGGGCGGCGATGACCTCGGTGAAGGTCTCCTGCCCGCCCTCCTCGATGAGCGCGAACAGCTCGGCGCGAGAGTGCGCGAAGTGCTCGCACAGCGCCCGGGAGACCTCGATGCCGCTCTTCTCGAGCTCCCTGTTCAGGATCTTCGTCAGGCTCGGCACGCAGGAGCCGCAGACCGTGCCCGCGCTCGTGCACTCCTTGACCGCGCCGAGCGTGTGGCAGCCCTGCTCGTTGACGGCGTGGCGGATCGCGCCGGCCTCGACGTTGTTGCAGGAGCAGACGATCGCATCGTCCGGCAGCTCGGCTCCGGCCATCGCGTCGGCTCCGCCCTCGGGGGCGATCACGGCCGACGGGTCCGCGCCGAGCTCGCGGCCGATCATCGGCCGCAGCTGCGAATACAGGTCGATATCGCCGACGAACACGCCGCCGAGCAGGATCTTCGCGTCATCGCTCATCACGAGCTTGCGGTACTTGCGGTTCACGGGATCCACGAAGGAGACCTCGAGCGCGTCGGCCGTGAGGGCGTTGACGTCGCCGAAGGAGGCCGCGTCCACATCCACGCCCTTGAGCTTGGTCCCGTCGTTCAGACGCTTGTGCACGCGCGAGCCGCCGAGGAACCGGTCCACGACCACGTCGGCCATGTCGTTGCCCGGCGCGATGAGACCGGCGCAGACGCCCTCGAAAGAGGCGCACTCGCCGATCGCCCAGACGTGCGGATCGGAGGTCTGGCAGGTCTCGCCGACGATGATCCCTCCGCGCTCGGCGATGGCGAGGCCCGCCTCGCGCCCCACGCCGTCGCGGGGGCGGATGCCGGTGGAGAAGACGACGACGTCTGCGTCGATGCGGCTGCCGTCGGTCAGCTCCGCCTCGCCCATCGCGCCGTCCTCTGCAGGATGGAAGGCGGTGGCGCCGACGCCCGTGCGCACATGGATCCCGCGGTCCTGGACGAGCAGGCGCAGCATCTCGCCGCCGCCGGAGTCGAGCTGGACGGACATGAGGCGGTCGGCGAACTCGACGACGGTGCTGTCGGCGCCGAGGTTCTGCAGGGCGGCTGCGGCCTCGAGGCCCAGCACGCCGCCGCCGACGACGACGCCCGTGAGGGGGCGGCCGAGCTGCTCGCCACGGCTGCGCACCCAGGCGGCCATGTGCTCGAGGTCGGCCACGGTGCGGTAGTTGAAGGCGCCGGGGAGGTCCTTGCCCTCGGCGCGCGGGGACCAGGCCCAGGAGCCCGTGGCGAGCACGAGGCGGTCGTAGGGGTGCACGGCGCCCGAGGCGCAGGTGACGGTGCGGGCCGCGAGGTCGAGGGAGAGGACCTCATCGCCCGTGACGAGGGTGGTGCGCGGATCGTCCCAGACGGCGGCATCGAGGGTCAGCATGCTGGCGTCCTGGCGGGTGAACCAGTTCGACAGGTGCACGCGGTCGTACGGCTTCTCCGGCTCCTCGCCGATCACGGTGAGCTGCCACTGGCCGTCGGGGTCCTGCGCCTGGAGGCGGGCGGCGAAGCGGTGGCCGGTCATGCCGCCGCCGATCACGACGATCCTCTCGCCGTCGAGCGAACGGGCGGGGCCGCCGCGCAGCGGAGCGGCGTCCACGGGAGCGGGGGCGTCGATGTCCTGGGGATCCGGGGCCGGGGCGGTGGGATCGGGAGTGGCGGGGATGCTCATGGGGCTCACGTGCTTTCAGGCGAGAAGGGGGGCGACCTTTCCCCTCGACCGTAGCCGGGCAGACGCCGGCAAGAGAGGACTTCGGTCCTTCGCCTGCCTGGGCCTTCGTCCCACGGAGTCCGAATCGTGGACGCGCTGGAGTGGGGGAGGACACAGCGCTAGAGTGGATCCATGCAGATCATCCTTCTCGTCGTTATCGAGCGCGGCTGACGTCCCGTTCTCACAGCGAGACGTCCCGCGCGCCCCTCGAGAGCCCCTGGCCGAGGGGCTTTCTCATGTCCCGGCGCGGGAGAGGATCCCGCGTCAGGGCGAGCGCGGCGCATCCAGGCCACCTGCACAGCCCCGAACCGCACCACAGAAGGAGTCCCGATGGCAGGCGAGAGCGTCACCGGCGCGCAGTCCCTCATCAGATCGCTCGAGCACGCCGGGGCCGAGGTCGTCTTCGGCCTCCCCGGGGGCGCGATCCTCCCCACCTACGATCCGCTGCTCGACGCCGAGAAGCTGCGCCACATCCTGGTGCGCCACGAGCAGGGCGCAGGCCACGCAGCGAGCGGCTACGCCCATGCCACCGGCAAGGTCGGCGTGTGCCTGGCGACCTCCGGCCCGGGAGCGACGAACCTCATCACCGCGATCGCCGATGCCCAGATGGACTCCATCCCGATGGTCGCGATCACCGGGCAGGTCGGCTCCTCCTTCATCGGCACCGACGCCTTCCAGGAGGCCGACATCGTCGGCATGACGATGCCCGTCACCAAGCACAACTTCCTGGTGAAGGATCCTGCGGAGATCCCCACCGTCATCAAGCAGGCGTTCCACATCGCCTCCACCGGCCGGCCCGGCGTGGTGCTCGTGGATGTCACCAAGGACGCCCAGCAGGCGACGACCGAGTTCTCCTGGCCGGGAGACATCAGCCTCCCCGGCTACCGGCCCGCTGGGGATCCTGCCGACGCCGCCGTGCGCGAGGCCGCTGATCTCCTGCTCGGCGCGAAGCGCCCGGTGTTCCTGCTCGGCGGCGGCGTGATCCGCTCCGGGGCGAGCGCCCAGGTGCGCGAGCTGGTCGAGCTGTCCGGAGCGCCCTTCGTCACGACCCTCATGGGTCGCGGAGCGCTGCCCGACTCCCACCTGCAGCAGC
The DNA here is from genome assembly GCF_023509525.1 of Brachybacterium equifaecis. Taxonomy (GTDB): domain Bacteria; phylum Actinomycetota; class Actinomycetes; order Actinomycetales; family Dermabacteraceae; genus Brachybacterium; species Brachybacterium equifaecis. The sequence goes on along the minus strand of NZ_JAKNCJ010000005.1, from coordinate 24,905 downwards.
TCGGGATGCCGGGCATGCACGGGACGGTCGCGGCCGTCTCCGCTCTGCAGCGGGCGGATCTCATCATCGCGATCGGCGCGCGGTTCGACGACCGGGTCACCGGCCGCCTGGACTCCTTCGCCCCGAACGCGGGGATCGTGCACATCGACATCGACGCGGCGGAGATCTCCAAGAACCGCCACGCGGATGTCGCGATCATCGCCGACGCGCGCTCTGCCGCCTCCGCGCTCGCCGGCGTCGTGCGCGAGCGCCTCGCGCAGGGCGACCCGCGCGACTACGAGTCCTGGTGGGCGACGCTCTCGAACCTGCGCGACACCTACCCCCTGGGATGGACCCAGACGGAGGACGGCTTCACGGCCCCGCAGAAGGTCATCTCGCGCATCGGCGAGATCTCCGGTCCCGAGTCGATCTTCGTGTCGGGCGTCGGCCAGCACCAGATGTGGTCCAGCCAGTTCATCCGCTACGAGCGCCCGAACTCCTGGATCAACTCCGGGGGCCTGGGGACGATGGGCTACTCCGTTCCCGCGGCGATGGGCGCGAAGGTCGGCCAGCCCGATCGGACCGTGTGGGCGATCGACGGCGACGGCTGCTTCCAGATGACCAATCAGGAGCTCGCGACCTGCGTCATCAACGAGATCCCGATCAAGGTCGCGGTCATCAACAACTCGAGCCTCGGCATGGTGCGCCAGTGGCAGAACCTGTTCTACGACAAGCGCTTCTCGAACACGGAGCTGAACACGGGCCACGGCTCGCGCCGCATCCCCGACTTCGTGAAGCTCGCCGATGCCTACGGCTGCGCGGGCCTGCGCTGCGAGAGCGATGCGGACATCGACCGCACGATCGAGGCGGCGATGGAGATCAACGACCGCCCCGTGGTCGTCGACTTCCACGTCAGCGCCGACGCGATGGTGTGGCCGATGGTGCCCGCCGGCGTCTCCAACGACGAGATCCAGATTGCTCAGGGCATGAGCCCCGAGTGGGAGAGGGACATCTGATCATGGCGACCGCACACCTGGACCCGCTCCAGACCCAGACCCTCTCCGTCCTCGTGGAGAACAAGCCCGGCGTGCTCACGCGCGTGGCGGCCCTCTTCGCGCGGCGCGGATTCAACATCGCCTCGCTCGCCGTCGGGCCGACGGAGCACCCCGAGGTCTCCCGCATCACCGTCGTGGTGAACGTGGCCGAGCAGCCGCTCGAGCAGATCATCCGCCAGCTCGACAAGCTGGTGAACGTCCTGACCATCGTGCAGCTGGAGCCGCGCGAATCGGTCCAGCGCGAGCTGGTGCTTATCAAGGTGGGCGCCGACCAGACGACGCGCACCTCGGTGCTCGAGATCGTGCAGATGTTCCGCGCGAAGGTGGTCGACGCCTCGGCGAGCGCGGTCACGATCGAGGCGACTGGCACGGCGGACAAGCTCTCCGCGCTGCTCGGGATGCTCGATGAGTACGGCGTGCGCGAGATCGTGAAGTCGGGGGCCGTGGCCATCGGGCGCGGCGGCGACTCCATCATCGGCGAGATCCTCGCCGACTGAGACGGAGATGAGACCCGATGCGGTCTCACATTCCGATCTCACTGACCAGAACGTAAGACACCCCCGCGAGGCCGGACGCTAGGATGACCAGCGTCGCCACGCCCGCGAAAACCCACGAAGGAGCACAGCACATGGCTGAGATCTTGTACGACGACGACGCAGACCTCTCGATCATCCAGGGGAAGAAGGTCGCGATCGTCGGCTTCGGCTCCCAGGGCCACGCCCACGCGATGAACCTCCGCGACAGCGGGGTCGAGGTCGTCGTCGCCCTCAAGGACGGCTCGCGCTCCGCTCAGAAGGCGAAGGACGAGGGCTTCGAGGTCAAGAACGTCGCCGACGCGACCGCCTGGGCCGATCTGATCATGGTGCTCGCGCCGGACCAGTCCCAGCGATCCATCTACTCGGAGTCGATCGAGCCGAACCTGTCCGAGGGCAAGACGCTCGCCTTCGCGCACGGCTTCAACATCCGGTACGACTACATCTCCGTGCCGGACGGCATCGACGTCATCCTCATCGCGCCGAAGGCTCCCGGCCACACCGTGCGCCGCGAGTTCGTCGCCGGCCGCGGCATCCCGGACATCATCGCCGTGGAGCAGGACGCCTCCGGCACCGCCTGGGACACCGCGCTCTCCTACGCGAAGGGCGTCGGCGGCACGCGCGCAGGCGTCATCAAGACGACCTTCACCGAGGAGACCGAGACCGATCTCTTCGGCGAGCAGGCCGTCCTGTGCGGCGGCATGAGCCACCTCGTCCAGGCGGGCTTCGAGACGCTGACCGAGGCCGGCTACCAGCCCGAGATCGCGTACTTCGAGGTCCTCCACGAGCTCAAGCTGATCGTCGACCTCATGATCGAGGGCGGCATCTCCAAGCAGCGCTGGTCGATCTCCGACACCGCAGAGTTCGGCGACTACGTCTCCGGCCCCCGCGTGGTCGACGAGAACGTCAAGAAGAGCATGCAGGCCGTGCTCTCGGACATCCAGGACGGCACCTTCGCCCGCACCTTCATCGAGGACCAGGACGGCGGCGCCCCGAAGTTCACCGAGCTGCGCGAGAAGGAGGCCGGCCACCCGATCGAGTCCGTCGGCAAGGAGCTGCGCCAGATGTTCTCGTGGAACTCCGAGCAGCTGGATTCCGATTACGTCGAGGGCAGCGCAGGCCGCTGATCCCGCTGCTCGCCGCTCGCGCGAGCACCGTTCGAACCCGAAGGCCGGTCGCACCCCAGGTGCGGCCGGCCTTCGGCATGCGCGGATCGCACGAGTCCGGAGCACGAGAATCCGCGCGGCAGGGCTTCGCCGTCGCCGCCGAACATGGCACCGTGAAGGCATGAGCGATGCAGATCACGCAGAATCTCGTCCGTCGTCCCTCCGCTCGCGCCGCACGGTGCTGACCGCCGGCGCGGGGCTCGCCGTGATCGCCGGCGGGAGCGCCTGCTCGCTCCTGCCCGGCAGGCAGGATCCATCCTCCGCTCCCTCGCAGGCTGCGCCTTCCACGCCCGCCGAGAGCTCCGCGGCTCCGGCCGGATTCGCCGAATGGGTGAGGACCGACGATCTGGAGGGCGTCGACCCGGACGGCGACGCCCTCGATGCCGCCGCCGGGCTGATCCCCGGGTCGGCGGTCAGGTCGGATCGCTACGGCAGCTGGATGGCACCGGACTTCACCCCGGACTCGCCTGTGCGCACGGCGCCGCCGTCGGCCGCCGACGAGGGCGCCGTCCAGCGGCTGCTGCAGGATCCCGCGCAGGCGGACGCCACCGCCGCGAACGTGCGACTGGCCATGATCACGGCGCTCCTGGACGCCCAGACCGCCTTCGAGGCCGACGACTCCCGGCTGGGGGAGGACGCGGCGTCTCTCGCTCAGACGCTTGGACTGCAGATGGCGGATCCGAATCAGCTCACGGAGATCCTCCGGCCCGCGGGGCTCTCCGGAATCCCCGGTTCGACGGTCGAGGAGTACCTGGGGGCCGAGCCCGCTCCCAATGATCCGACGCGCCACCGCTTCCACCTGCTCGGCCACGGGACTCAGATCGTTCCCCTGACCACCGTGCCGGACGGCGCGGGCATGATCATGACCTGCGCGCGCGGGCTCTTCCCCGGCATGCGGGGTGAGCGGAGCGTGCATCTGGAGCGGGAGATCGGGCTGGGCTTCGGCCAGGCCGGGAACCAGGTCATCTTCTCCCTGACCTCCGGTGTGCGGGCCGTGCTCTTCATCGCGGATCCTCTCGCACTGCCGGAGGTCGAGGCCCTCGAACCGGGTCAGGACTGGACCGCGATCGAGATCCCCGGGGCGCGCGCGATGCTCCCGCCGGGATACGCCGTCACCAGCCCCATCCAGTTCGGCAGCGGCTTCGCGGGCGATGCCGGCGAGCAGGGGACGCTGATGCGCCAGCTGGAGCCTGCCCCCGAGCTGCTCTCCCTGCCGCTCGGGAGCTTCGCCGCCCGCGTGCCCCTGGAGGGAGCCGACCTGGCGGTGGCGACGGCCACGGACCAGGGGGACGGCACCTGGGTGATCGCGCTGCGGGCACAGCGCACCGAGGACCTCCTGGATATGCGGGCGACCGTGGCAGCGACGGACGCCGCAGAGGTCGAGGATGTGCTCCACCGGTTCGCGGGAGGGCTGGACCTCTCCGCCTGATGTCCGCAGTGTGAGCGATGTGACCGAATAGCGGACGCCGTCCTATGCTGAAGGTCCGTGCCGCGCACCGCGGCCGCGCCCCTTCTCCCGCCCGGAGGTCTCCCGGTGACTGCCCCGAACAGCCCCCGTCCCGTCGTCCTGCTCGCCGAGGAGCTCTCCCCGGCAACGGTCGAGGTGCTCGGCCCGGATGTGGAGGTGCGCTCTGTCGACGGCACTGATCGCGCCGCCCTGCTGGAGGCGGTGCGCGAGGCCAGCGCGCTGCTCGTGCGCTCCGCCACGCAGGTCGATGCCGAGGTGTTCGCCGCTGCGCCGACGCTCCAGGTCGTGGCGCGTGCCGGCGTGGGGCTCGACAACGTCGACGTCCCGGCCGCGACGGCCGCGGGCGTCATGGTCATCAACGCCCCGACCTCGAACATCACCTCCGCCGCAGAGCTCGCGATCGCCCTCATCCTCGCCTCCCTGCGGAACATCGGTCGCGCCGACGCCTCGGTGAAGGCGGGCCGCTGGGACCGCAAGCACCTCACGGGCACCGAGCTGCACGAGAAGACCGTGGGGATCGTCGGCTTCGGGCGCATCGGCCAGCTCGTCGCGGAGCGCCTGCGGCCCTTCGGCGTGCACCTGCTGGCCTATGACCCCTACGTGAACCGCGCCCGCGCCGCCGACCTCGGGGCGCGCGTCGTCGAGCTCGACGAGCTGATGCGGTTGGCGGACGTGGTCACCGTCCACATGCCGAAGACCCCGGAGACCACCGGCATGATCGGCGAGGCCCAGTTCGCGCTCGCCAAGCCGAGCCTGCACGTGGTCAATGCCGCGCGCGGCGGGCTCATCGACGAGAACGCCCTCTACGAGGCGCTGAGCGCCGGGCGGATCGCCGGGGCCGCGCTGGATGTGTACTCGAGCGAGCCGCCGTCGGGCTCTGCGAGCGCGAGCCGGCTGCTCGAGCTGGAGAACATCCTTCTCACGCCGCATCTCGGCGCCTCCACCGCCGAGGCGCAGGAGAAGGCGGGCGTCGCCGTCGCCCACTCGGTGCGGCTCGCGCTGGCGGGAGAGCTCGTGCCGGACGCGGTCAACGTCGCCGGCGGGGCGATCGATGATGCGGTGCGGCCCGGGATCGGCCTCGCCGATCGTCTCGGCCAGCTCTTCACGGCTCTCGCCGGCGGAAGTCCCGAGCTGCTGGAGATCGCCGTGCGCGGCGAGATCGCGAGCAAGGACGTCACGGCCATCAAGCTCTCGGCGCTGCGCGGAATGTTCCGCCAGGTCGTCACCGAGCAGGTCTCCTATGTGAACGCCCCCGTGCTCGCGCAGGAGCGCGGCATCCGCGTCGAGCTCCTCACCGAGGACGCCGCGGATCGCTTCCGCAGCACCATCCAGCTGCGCGGCACGCTGCGCGACGGCTCCGTCGTCTCCGTCTCGGGGACCCTCGCCGGCACCGAGCAGGCGCACAAGCTGATCGAGGTCGACGGCCACGAGCTCGACGTCCCGCTCAGCGACCATCTCCTGCTGATCCGCTACGAGGACCGGCCGGGCCTGGTCGGCCAGTACGGTGCCCTCCTCGGGCAGTCGCAGGTGAACATCGCCGGCATGCAGGTCTCGCGCCGCTCCGCGGAGCCCGGGGCTGAGGCGCTCGTGGTGCTCACGCTCGACTCGCCCGTCAGCCCCGAGCTCGCCGCGCACATCGGCGAGACCATCGGCGCGCACGCCTGCGACGCCGTCGACATCAGCTACTGATCCCCCCCCAGAGGAGCCCCCGCGCATGACCGCCGCATCCGCCGCCCAGCCCATCCGCCTCGCCGTCATCGAGGGCGACGGCATCGGCCATGAGGTCGTGCCCGAGGGCCTGAATGTCCTGCGGGCCGCGCTCGAGGGCAGCGGGCGCACGCTGGAGGAGACGCCGTTCGATCTCGGGGCCGGCCGCTGGCATCGCACGGGGGAGACCCTCACCGACGCCGATATGGAGCAGCTCGCCCAGCACGACGCGATCCTGCTCGGCGCCGTCGGCGATCCCGAGGTCCCCTCGGGAGTGCTCGAGCGCGGCCTGCTGCTGCGCCTGCGCTTCGGCTTCGACCACTTCGTGAACCTCCGGCCCACGCGCCTCAGCCCCGGGGTCGACTCCCCGCTCGCCGATCCGGGCGAGGTGGACTTCGTCGTGGTGCGCGAAGGCACCGAAGGGCCGTACGTCGGCAACGGCGGAGCGATGCGGGTCGGGACCGATCTCGAGGTCGCCACCGAGGTCTCGCTCAACACCGCCGTGGGCGTGGAGCGGCTCGTGCGCTTCGCATTCGACCAGGCCCGCTCCCGCCGCAGGAAGCTCACCCTCGTGCACAAGCACAACGTGCTCGTGCACGCGGGCGGGCTCTGGCAGCGCATCGTGGAGAAGGTCGCCGCTGAGCACCCTGACGTCGCCGTCGACTATCTGCACGTCGATGCAGCCACGATCTTCCTCGTCACCGACCCGTCCCGCTTCGACGTGATCGTCACCGACAACCTGTTCGGCGACATCCTCACCGACCTCGCCGGGGCCATCAGCGGCGGCATCGGCCTCGCGGCGAGCGGGAACATCAATCCCACGGGCGCCTTCCCCTCGATGTTCGAGCCCGTCCACGGCTCGGCTCCCGACATCGCCGGGCAGGGGATCGCCGATCCCACCGCCACGGTGCTGTCGGTCGCGATGCTGCTGGACCATCTGGGACTGCCCGCGCAGGCCGCCCGGGTGCGCACAGCTGTCGACGCCGATCTCGCAGGCCGCACCTCCGGAGCCCCCCGCTCCACCTCCCAGATCGGCGATGCCCTCGCCGCGGCGGTCCGCTCCAGCTGAGCGCTCCGCGCCGCGACCGGTCCGCAGGGCGCGGCGCTGCCGCCGCCCGGCCCGCCGCCGTATCCTGCATCTGACGCCCCACGAAGGAGACCTCATGTCCTCGCTCGCATTCCCGCTGGCCGATCCCGCCCGTCGCGTCGCCGACGCGGACCGCGAGGCGATCCGCGCCGCCCCCGGCTTCGGCCAGCACTTCACCGACTTCATGGCCCACGCCCAGTGGCGCGAGGGCGAGGGCTGGGGGAGCGACGAGGTCATCCCCTTCGGCCCGCTGCAGCTCAGCCCCGCGGCCGCGGTCCTGCACTACGCGCAGGAGATCTTCGAGGGCCTCAAGGCGTTCCGCCACGAGGACGGCACCGTATGGACCTTCCGTCCCGAGAAGAACGCAGAGCGCCTCCAGCGCTCGGCGCGCCGCCTCGCACTGCCCGAGCTCCCCACCGAGGACTTCATCGCCTCGCTGCGCGCCGTGGTCCAGGCCGACGAACCCTGGGTGCCCTCTCCCGCGGGCGAGCAGTCCCTGTACCTGCGCCCGTTCATGTTCGCCTCGGAGGAGTTCCTCGGGGTGCGGGCCGCGCACGGTGTGGACTACTACGTGATCGCCTCCCCGGCCGGCGCCTACTTCCCGCGCGGGATCCAGCCGCTGGTCGTGTGGATCTCCGACTCCTATGCGCGTGCCGGCGCGGGCGGCACCGGCGCCGCCAAGTGCGGCGGCAACTACGCCTCCTCCATGCTCGGCAAGAAGGAGGCGCAGGCGAACGGGGCCGACGAGGTGCTCTTCCTCGACTCCGAGACCCACACCGCGATCGACGAGCTCTCCGGCATGAACGTCGTCGTGATCACGAAGGACGGCCGTCTGCAGACCCCGGCGCTGACCGGCTCGATCCTCGAGGGCGTCACTCGCGACTCGATCCTGCAGCTGGCGGCGGATCGCGGCCTCGCACCGTCCGAGGACCGCCTCGTGATGAGCGAGGTCCTGGACCGCATCGCCTCCGGTGACATCGTGGAGATGTTCGCCTGCGGCACCGCCGCCGTCATCAACCCCATCGGCGAGTTCCGCTCGGCGGTCGGCTCCTGGACCATCGGCGACGGCGGACCGGGAGAGGTGACGATGTCTCTGCGCGAGGAGCTCACCGGCATCCAGTACGGCCGCATCGAGGACCGCCACGGCTGGCTGACGCAGCTCGTCTGAGCCGCGGCCGCGCGCACGACGCCCTGAGACCGCGATCACAGCGGCTCGGGGCGTCGTCTATTCTGAACGCATGACGAAACTCGTGCTCTCGGCGATCGGCGATGATCGCGCCGGCCTCGTGTCCGCTCTCTCCCGCGTGGTGGATTCCCACGGCGGGAACTGGCTGGATTCCCAGTTCGCGCGCCTCGGAGGGAAGTTCGCCGGTCTCGTGCTCATCGAGCTCGACGCCGATCGCTCCGACGAGCTCGAGAGCGCCGTGGCCGATCTGCTGCGAGAGGTCGGCTGGAAGATCGAGGTCACGCGCGCCGAGGCCGGTCCCTCAGCTGAGGACGATGCCGCCGCCGAGCGCGAGGGCTTCCTGGGCGGGACGGGCGAGGGCGAGTACCGCGCCGAGCCGCTGCGCGTGCACCTCATCGGCACGGACCGCCCCGGGATGGTCCGTCAGATCACGGGCGCCCTTGCCGATCAGGGGATCAGCATCAGCACCTTCCGCTCCTGGACCTCGGCCGCGCCGATGGACGGCGGCGTTCTCTTCGAGGCCGAGGCGCTCGTACGGCTCCCCTCCGACGCAGATGAGGATGCTGTGCGCGAGGCGCTCGAGCCCATAGCCGACGAGCTCATGATCGATCTCGAGCTCGGCGGGCGCCTGCACGGCAGGGGAGAGGCCGAGACCGGCGAGCAGGCCTGAGCGCCGGGCTCGCGGTCCCTCCGCTGCCGAGCGGGCTCAGCCCCTCCCGAACTCGCCCACGTGCGTGATGGCGAGGACCGGCTCTCCGGCCTCGTCGGTCGCGTCGAGGTCGAGCTCGGCCTCGATGCCCCAGTCGTGGTTGCGGTCGGGGTCGTCGATCACCTGGCGGATCCGCCACACCTTCGACTCCTCGTCGATCTGCAGGAGCTTCGGCGAACGGGCCGGGGCGTCGATGCCGACGGAGTCGTAGGTGTCGTAGAAGGCGTCCATCGCCTCGGCCCACTTCCGGCGGTCCCAGCCGGAGGCGGCGTCGAGCTGGCCGAGCCTCTCCTCGCGCTCGAAGGCGAAGTGCTCCACCCGCTGCCACATCGCGGCGCGCACCATCTGGCGCAGCACCTTGGTCTGAGCGGAGAGTCCGCGCGGGGACGTGGGGCGCACCTCGCTGGCAGCGTCGCCCTCGTCCTCGGGGTGCGAGAGCGCCTCCCACTCGTCCAGGAGCGAGGAGTCGATGCCGCGCACGAGCACCCCGAGCCACTCGATGACATCCTCGAGCTCCTCGGTGCGCAGGTCCTGGGGGAGCGTGCGGCGCAGCGCCTGGTAGGCGCTCGAGAGGTAGCGCAGCACGATCCCTTCGGAGCGCATGAGGCTGTAGCGCTGCACGAACTCGCTGAACGTCTGCCCCGTCTCGTACATCTCGCGCACGATCGACTTGGGGGAGAGATCGCCGGCACGCACCCACGGCCGGTCCTTGCGGTAGATCTCGAGAGCGGCCTCGAGCTCCTCGGCGAGCGGCTTCGGCCAGGTCACCTCGTCGATCAGCGCCATGCGCTCGGTGTACTCGACGCCGTCGGCCTTGAGCTCCGCGAGCAGCTCGCCGCGCGCGGCGTTCTGCTGCGCCAGGAGGATCTGCATCGGATCCTCGAGGATCGCCTCGATCGTGGAGACCGTGTCCAGGGTGAGGGTCTCGGACTCCTCGTCGAAGGAGTCGATCACGGCGATCGCGAACGGGGCGAGCGGCTGGTTCATCGTGAAGTCGAGCTGCAGATCCTCCACCAGCGCGATGCGCCTGCCGAGATGGTCCGGCGCCTCCAGCAGCTCCACGATCTCCGCCTCCCGCAGACCGCGGAAGATCTCCACGGCGTCCTTCACCAGGCGCAGCTTCTGGGCGCGGGTTTGGTGGGAGGCCATGATCAGGTGCCGGGCCGAGGCGATCGCATCGCCCGGGCGGGAGATCAGAGCGAGCTCCATCGAGGGGGTGATGGTGAGGTGCGGGCGCAGCGTCTCGGGGCCGTTCTCGATGAGGCGCAGCATGTTCGCCTCCGACCAGCTCACCGCGCCCTCGGGGATTCGCGGCTTCGGCTCCTTCTTGCGCTTCTTCGCCGAGTTCGGGGCCGCACCTGCCTGCTGGCGATTGCGGATCCTGGCCTGCTCCTTCTCGAACTCGATGGTCCACTCGGGAGCCTGGACGACCACGTGGCCGACGGTGTCGAATCCGGCACGGCCGGCGCGACCGGCGATCTGGTGGAACTCGCGCGCGTTCAGCAGGCGCATGCGCTTCCCGTCGAACTTCGCGAGCCCCGTCAGCAGCACGGTGCGGATCGGCACGTTGATGCCGACGCCGAGGGTGTCGGTCCCGCAGATGATCTTCAGCAGTCCCGACTGCGCCAGGCGCTCCACGAGCCGTCGATACTTCGGCAGCATGCCGGCGTGGTGCACGCCGATGCCTTCGCGCACGAGCTTCGAGAGGGTCTGCCCGAAGCCCTTGGAGAAGCGGAAGTCGCCGATGAGCTCGCGGATCTGCTGCTTCTGCTCGGCGGTCAGCACCTTGGTGCCGAGCAGGGCGATCGCCTGGTCCAGCGCATCCTTCTGCGTGAAGTGCACGATGTAGACGGGGGCGTCCTGCTGCTCGAGGATCCGCGTGATCGTGTCGGGCAGCGGCTCGAGCGACCAGCGGAAGTCCAGCGGCACGGGGCGGGGGGCGTCGGCGATCACGGTGACCGGTCGTGCGGTGCGGTCCTCGAGATCCTCGACGAAGAAGGAGACGTCACCGAGGGTGGCGCTCATCAGGACGAACTGGCAGGCGGGCAGCTCGATGAGCGGCACCTGCCAGGCCCAGCCGCGCTGGGAGTCGCCGTAGTAGTGGAACTCGTCCATCACCACGAGGCGGACGTCGGACGTCGGCCCGTCGCGCAGAGCGTGGTTCGCGAGGATCTCGGCGGTGCACACGATCAGCGGCGCCTCATGGTTCACCGAGGAGTCGCCGGTCATCATGCCGACGTTCTCGGCACCGAACATCGCGACCAGGTCGAAGAACTTCTCGCTCACGAGCGCCTTGATAGGGGCGGTGTAGTACGCCTGCTCGCCGCGCGCGAGGGCCGCGAACATCGCGGCGTAGGCGATCGTCGTCTTCCCCGACCCGGTCGGCGTCGCAGCGATGACGTGATCGCCCGCGGCGATCGCGAGGAGCGCATCCTCCTGGTGGGGGTACAGCGTGCGACCGACGCTGCCCTGCGCCGCGATGAAGCCGTCCACGATCTCATCCTGGGACGCAGGGACGGGCGGGAGGAACGCGGAGAGGGAAGCCATGCCTCCAGTGTGACAGGGCGCTCCGACGAACGATGACCTCGAGCTCGGGCCTCAGCGTCGGTGTGCAGCGAGCCAGCGCTGGTGCGCGGCGATCGCGGCGCGCACGGGCGCTTCGAGAGGTCCGGCGCCGTCGGGGCTCGAGTGCGGATGCCAGGGCTCTCCGCGCATGATCACGTACTGGTACGAGGTCACCGTGGAGATCCACGACTGCCCCTCGTGGGTGACGACGCGGACGGCACGGCGCCAGTACCAGCCGTCATGCTGCTCGATCCGCGCCACCTGCTCCCACGGGATGACGCGGGTGCGATAGGTGCCGCGGATCGTGATCGCATCATCGGAGAGGATCAGGGCGGCTCTGGTGCTCCTGAACGCCAGCAGCCAGAGCGCAGTGAAGAGCAGCAGCCAGGTCGCCGCGAGGCTTCCGAAGAGAAGCGCCAGCTGATTCTCCTCGTCATGCAGAGCGGTGATCGCGGCGAGCAGCAGACCTCCGAGATAGAACATTCCGAGCAGGCCCAGGGCGATGAGTCCGAGGACATGGAAGATCCGCAGCCAGGGCGCCCAGGTGATGACCAGCCCAGGTGCCTCGGCTCCGGTGGCTGCCGAGGATCCGGGGCGATCGGGGAGAGGGGCGGACATGCCCGAACAGTACCGCCCGGCCGTGCCGCTGCGCCGGGAGTCAGTCCGAAGCGACCAGCGGCTCGATGACGGCGAGGACCCGCTCGCGCAGCGCGTCGGCCGTCGCGGCGAGATCGCGCTGGCGGCGCTGGTACTCCGCCTTGCCGTCGGCCGTCTCGATCTCCACCGCGCCGTAGCCCAGCGGGCGCACGTCATACGGGCTCGCCTCCATGTCGAGCACGCGCGTGGCGCGGGCGTGCTCGAAGCAGTCGAGGATCAGATCCGAGGGCACGAGCGGCACCAGTTTCATCGCCCACTTGTAGAGGTCCATCCCCACGTGCAGGCACGCGGGGTTGTCGCGCATCGCCTGGGTCTCGCGGGTGGGCGTCATCGAGTTGCGCGGCGCGGCGCCGGGGGTGAAGAAGCGGAAGGCGTCGATGTGGGAGCACACCAGGCGTTCGGACTCCACGACCGCGTCGGTGCGCTCCTGGCTGAGCCGCAGCGGCAGCGCCTCATGCCGCTGCTGTCCGGGCGCGAGCCCGTAGACCATCGCCCACTCGTGCAGTCCGAAGCAGGAGAAGTTCGGGGTGCGACGGCTCAGGGAGGAGGAGCGCAGGAGCCGGGCCATGAAGGCGAGCGCGTCGGCACGCTCGGCGAGATATCGGCCGACGTCGGCGCGGCGCGCGATCATCCCGCGCTCCGGGAAGGCGGAGTCGATGTACCAGGAGCGGGAGCCGTCCTCCTGCACGTCGGCGCCGGGGGCGTCGGCCGCGGCGGCGTAGGCGGTGTCCCAGCCGGGATGCCAGCGCCGCAGCCGGGCGGGGGAGAAGGGGTAGTAGGTGAACAGGAAGTCCTCCACCGGGTGCTTCTCCGTGCGGGCACGGCGTTCCCGGTACCCCGCGGTGAGGGCGTCGGCGCGCGCCTCGTGGGCGCGGCGGTGCTCCCGGGCCTCGTCGGCGGAGAGCAGCCGGAGCGGGGGCGCCGCTGCAGGATCGCGGAGAGAGACGGGGAGGGCCATGCCCCCAGTGTCCCAGGCGGGGCACGAGGGGAGAGGACGGGGCTCGTAGACTGACGCCATGCGCATCGCACGATTCACCACCGGCGAGGACCCCATGTTCGGAATCGTCCAGGAGAAGGACGGGCAGGACATGGTCTTCGGCATCACCGGGGACCCCCTGTACACCGAGATCCGGCCGACCGGCACGATCCTCCCGCTCTCGGAGGTGCGGCTGCTGGCCCCGGTCATCCCGCGCTCGAAGGTGGTGTGCGTGGGCAAGAACTACGCCGCGCACGCCGCGGAGATGGGCACGGAGGTCCCCGAGCAGCCGCTCCTGTTCCTCAAGCCGAACACGGCGGTCATCGGTCCGGATGATCCGATCGTCCTGCCCTCGTACACCGAGGAGATGAGCCTGGAGGCTGAGCTCGCCGTGGTCATCCAGCGGATGGCCAAGGACATCGACCCCGAGCAGGCGCCGGGCGTCATCCTCGGCTACACCTGCGCGAACGATCTCACCGCTCGCGACGCCCAGCGCGCGGAGAACCAGTGGTTCCGGGCGAAGGCCTTCGACACCTCCTGCCCGCTCGGCCCCTGGATCGAGACCGACCTCGACACCGCGGCGCTCTCGATCACCTCCCGCGTCGACGGCGAGACCGCGCAGGACGGCACCACCGCCGACATGCTGCGCGGCGTCGCCGAGCTCGTCTCGGAGATCTCCCGCGTCGTCACGCTCCTGCCCGGCGACGTCATCCTCACCGGCACCCCCGCCGGGGTGCGGACCGTCGGCGAGGGTTCGCGCATCGACGTGGAGATCGAAGGGATCGGCACGCTGTCGAACCCCGTCGTGCGCCGCTGATCCTCGCGCTCGGCCCCTGGCGCCTCGCGGCCATCCCGGCCGACGCCCCCACCGCTCTCTCGCGCCCTCCGGCGCACATTTGCTCCCGATCCCTCCCGAAGGAGACCCCGCGTGACCCACGCTCCCGCCCCTGCCCCGACCTCCACCGCGACGGGCGCCGACATCCGCGTGCGCTTCTGCCCGAGCCCGACCGGCACGCCGCACGTCGGCATGGTGCGCACCGCGCTCTACAACTGGGCCCACGCCCGCCACCACGGCGGCAAGCTGATCTTCCGCATCGAGGACACCGATCAGGCGCGCGACAGCGAGGAGTCCTACCACCAGCTGCTCGACGCGATGCGCTGGCTCGGCATCGACTGGGACGAGGGCGTCGAGGTGGGCGGGCCCGATGGTCCTTACCGCCAGTCCGAGCGCGGCGAGATCTACCGCGAGATCATCGAGAAGCTCAAGGCCAGCAGCGCGATCTACGAGTCCTACTCCACGGCCGAGGAGATCAAGGAGCGCCACCTCGCGGCAGGCCGCGATCCGCAGCTCGGCTACGACGGCTCGGATCGCGACCTCACCGACGCGCAGAAGGAGGCGTACCGCGCCGAGGGCCGCGAGCCCGTGTGGCGCCTGCGCATGCCCGATACGGCGATCACCTTCACAGACCTCGTGCGCGGGGAGATCACCTTCCCCGCGGGGTCCACCCCCGATTTCGTGGTGGTGCGCGCCAACGGCCAGCCGCTCTACACGCTGGTGAACCCGGTGGACGACGCGCTCATGGGCATCACCCACGTGCTGCGCGGCGAGGACCTGCTCTCCTCGACGCCCCGGCAGATCGCGCTCTACCGCGCGCTGATCGAGATCGGCGCGGCTGAGAGCATCCCCGTGTTCGGCCACCTCCCCTACGTGCTGGGGGAGGGGAGCAAGAAGCTCTCCAAGCGGGATCCCGAGTCGAACCTGTTCCTCTACCGCGAGCAGGGCTTCCTGCCCGAGGGCATGATCAACTACATCGCGCTGCTGGGCTGGGGCTACAGCGCCGACCAGGACGTCTTCACGCGCGAGCAGATGATCGAGCGCTTCGACGCCGGCAGCGTGAACCCGAACCCCGCGCGCGTGGACTTCAAGAAGGCCACCGCCATCAACGCCGACCACATGCGCCTGCTGGACCCGGCCGACTTCACCTCGCGCATGGTCCCCTACCTCCAGCAGGCGGGCGTGGTCTCCGATCCCGTGACGGCGCAGGAGCAGGCGATCCTCGAAGCGGCGACCCCGCTCGTGCAGCCCCGCATGAACCTGCTCGCCGAAGCGCCGGGGATGCTGGGCTTCCTGTTCGTCGAGGACGACGACCTGGTGATCGAGGAGAGCGCCACGCAGAAGATGGGCGATCAGCCCGTCGCGGTGCTCGACCGGGCGATCAGCGCCGTCGAATCGCTCGGGGCAGAGGAGTTCACCGCCGCCGGCCTCGAGGAGGTGCTGCGCGCCGGGATCATCGATGAGATGGGCGTGAAGCCCCGCCTCGCCTTCGGGCCCCTGCGCAGCGCGATCTCGGGCCGGCGCATCTCCCCGCCGCTGTTCGAGTCGATGGAGCTGCTCGGCCAGGAGTCCTCGCTGCGGCGACTGCGCGCAGGGCGAGAGGTCTTCGCCGCGCTCTGAGGCCAGGGCCGCGCCCGGTCCGGCAGCGCCCGGTCCGACGGCGCCCGCGCCTTTCCGGTGCGGGCGCCGTCGTGCCAGGTGGGGGACCTCACAGCCCCCAGCAGGGCTTTCGCTTTGCTCCCGGGCCAGGGGACCGGGTAGTGTCTTACCTCGTTGCAGTGCTCGCCGGATGATCCGCGGATCGCCGGAAAGGGCTGGAATGATTGGGGTATGGTGTAATTGGCAACACAACGGTTTCTGGTACCGTCATTCTAGGTTCGAGTCCTGGTACCCCAGCGCTTTCCTCCGGAAGACTCGGAGATGGCCCGCGCCCCGTTCGTCTAGCGGCCTAGGACGTCGCCCTCTCACGGCGGTAACACCGGTTCAAATCCGGTACGGGGTACGAACAGCTCTCTGAGCTGCGCAGTCCGCGAGGACTGCACGGAATCCTCGGATTCCAGCGGATCTCGATCCGCACCGGCCCCGTTCGTCTAGCGGCCTAGGACGTCGCCCTCTCACGGCGGTAACACCGGTTCAAATCCGGTACGGGGTACGAGCAGGTCACGAAGGGCCGGCACCGAAAGGTGCCGGCCCTTCGTGCGTCTGCAGGTCCCTCCGCTCCCGGCACCGGCTCGCCGGGAGCGATCCCGACGAGCCGGCGCCGCGAGCTGCTGCGCCGCCGCCTCAGGAGGCGGAGCGGCGCAGGATCTCGCTGAGGTGGTTGGCGGAGCTGATCACCGCGGCCGCGTGGAGACGGCCGGGCTGGCGGGTGATGCGCTCCAGAGGGCCCGAGACGCTGAGCGCGGCGATGACGCGCCCGCCGGGGCCGCGCACGGGTGCGGAGACGGATCCCACTCCCGCTTCGCGCTCGCCGATGGACTGCGCCCAGCCGCGCCTGCGCACGGCCGAGAGCATCGTGGCGGTGAACCGTGCGCCGTGCAGACCGCGGTGCAGGCGATCGGGCTCCTCCCACGCGAGCAGGATCTGCGCGGCGGAGCCCGCCTTCATGGTGAGCGTGGAGCCCAGCGGCACGGAATCGCGCAGGCCGATGGGCGGCTCGGCGCTCGCCACGCAGATGCGGTGCTCGCCCTGGCGGCGGTACAGCTGGGCGGATTCTCCGGTGTGGTCGCGCAGGGCCGCCAGCACGGGGCCGGCGGCGGCGAGCAGGCGATCCTCGCCCGCGGCCGCGGAGAGCTCGCCCATGCGGGGCCCGAGGATGAAGCGCCCCTGGATGTCGCGCGCGACCATCCGGTGGTGCTCGAGCGCGACCGCGAGGCGGTGGGCGGTGGGCCGGGCGAGACCAGTGGCCTGCACCAGCTGCGCGAGAGTGGCGGGCCCTGCTTCAAGGGCGCCGAGAACGATCGCGGCCTTGTCGAGAACACCGACGCCGCTGCCGCCCTCATCCGGGGAATTGCTGTCCATGGTCCGATATTGCCGTCTTATTTGGTGAGACGCAAGTGCATCACGACGTGGACACGGCCAGCATGGCTGGAGAACGACGTCGTCGCGCCGCTGGCGCACGCCGAGCCGACGCCCGGAAGTGCCGGGCAGACGAGAGGACGAGGATTTCATGGCGGGCACGCTCGCGGAGAAGGTGTGGAGCGACCATGTGGTGCGCCGAGGCGAGAACGGCGAGCCCGATCTCCTCTACATCGACCTCCAGCTCCTCCATGAGGTCACCAGCCCCCAGGCGTTCGACGGACTCCGCCAGGAGGGACGCCCCCTGCGCCGCGTCGATCAGACGATCGCCACAGAGGATCACAACACCCCCACGATCGACATCGACAAGCCGATCGCCGACATCACCTCCCGCACCCAGATCGAGACCCTGCGCCGCAATGCGCGGGAGTTCGGCGTGCGCCTGCACTCCCTGGGCGATGCCGAGCAGGGGATCGTGCACGTCGTCGGCCCTCAGCTGGGGCTGACGATGCCGGGGATCACCGTGGTATGCGGCGACTCCCACACCTCGACCCACGGCGCCTTCGGTGCGCTCGCCTTCGGCATCGGCACGAGCGAGGTCGAGCACGTCATGGCGACGCAGACCCTGCCGCTCAAGCCCTTCCGCACCATGGCGATCACGGTCGACGGGACGCTGCGGCCTGGCGTCAGCGCGAAGGACATCATCCTCGCCGTGATCGCGAAGATCGGCACCGGCGGCGGGCAGGGCTACGTGCTCGAGTACCGCGGCGAGGCGATCCGCGCGCTCTCCATGGAGGGCCGCATGACGATCTGCAACATGTCGATCGAGGCCGGGGCGCGCGCCGGCATGATCGCGCCGGACGAGACCACGTTCGCGTATCTGAAAGGCCGCCCCCATGCGCCCGAGAACGCGCTGTGGGACGAGGCCGTCGAGCATTGGCGCTCGCTGCACAGCGACGACGATGCGACGTTCGACGCCGAGGTCGTCATCGACGCCGACGCCCTCGAGCCGTACGTCACCTGGGGCACGAACCCCGGGCAGGGACTGCCGCTGTCGGCCGTCGTCCCCGGGCCTGAGGACTTCGGCGACGACACCGAGCGCTCCGCCGCCGAGCGGGCGCTGGAGTACATGGACCTCGTCCCCGGCACTCCGCTGAAGGACATCGCCGTGGACACGGTGTTCATGGGCTCGTGCACGAACTCGCGCATCGAGGATCTGCGGGCCTTCGTCGACGTGATCCGCGGTCGCCGGAAGCACCCCGACGTGCGCGTCATGGTGGTCCCCGGATCGGCCCGCGTGAAGCTGCAGGCCGAGAAGGAGGGGCTGCACGAGGAGATCCTCGCCTTCGGCGCGGAATGGCGCCAGGCCGGATGCTCGATGTGCCTGGGGATGAACCCCGATCAGCTCGCTCCCGGGGAGCGCTGCGCCTCCACCTCGAACCGCAACTTCGAGGGCCGACAGGGCAAGGGAGGCCGCACCCACCTGGTCTCGCCCGTCGTCGCCGGCGCGACCGCCGTGCGCGGAACCCTGAGCTCGCCGGGCGACCTGCTCGATGCGCCCGTCGGCGATGCCCCCGCGGGCGGCGCTGCGGCTGCGGCCTGACCGCCGCGCGCCCCCACTGCACCCGGGGCCCGCGCTCCGCCGCGCGCCAGGGCCCGACGACACCACCGCTTGGAGACCCCCATGGAGAAGTTCAGCACCCACACCGGCATCGGCGTGCCGCTGCGCCGCAGCAACGTCGACACCGACCAGATCATCCCCGCGATGTACCTCAAGCGAGTCACGAAGACCGGCTTCGAGGACGGCCTGTTCTCGGGCTGGCGCAAGGACCCCTCGTTCATCCTCAACCAGGAGCCCTACTCGCGCGGCTCGGTGCTCGTGGCCGGCTCCGACTTCGGCACCGGCTCCTCGCGCGAGCACGCCGTCTGGGCGCTGCGCGACTACGGATTCCGCGCCGTGCTCTCGAGCCGGTTCGCCGACATCTTCCGCGGCAACGCCGGCAAGCAGGGTCTGGTGGCCGCGGAGCTCTCCCAGGACGACATCGAGCTGATCTGGAAGATCCTCGAGGAGAACCCCGGGACGGAGATCACGGTCGATCTCGAGGCGCAGCAGGTGCGCGCCGGCGAAGCCGTGTTCCGCTTCGAGGTGGACGAGTACACGCGCTGGCGCCTCATGGAGGGGCTGGACGATATCGGCCTCACCCTGCGCCACGAAGCCGACATCACCGCGTTCGAGGCCCGCCGCCCCGCGTGGATGCCGAAGACCCTGCCGGTGCGCACCGAGGACTGAGGCCGCGACTGGTGCTCCGTGCCGGTGCCGGCATGTGGTGAAGCATGCAGGCACCGCGCAGGTGCGGGACGATGGGCCTCCGGTAGGGTGAGCGGATCGGAAACCGGGCCGCAGTCGCGACCCCGAACATCTGCAAGGACACCATGACCTCGACATTCCACGTCCGCGGCGGGAAGCCTCTGAACGGTGAGATCACCGTGCGCGGAGCGAAGAACCTCGTCTCCAAGGCGATGGTCGCAGCGCTCCTCGGCGACGAGACCAGCATCCTGCGCTCCGTCCCGGATATCCGCGACGTGCAGATCGTCACCGAGCTGCTGAAGGTCCACGGCGTCAAGGTCGAGCGCGACGTCGAGGCCGGCACCATCCGCATGGACTCGACCAACGTCGAGCGCGCGCATGCCGCCGAGATCGACGCGCACGCGGGATCCTCCCGCATCCCGATCCTGTTCTGCGGCCCCCTGCTGCATCGCCTCGGCGAGGCGATCATCCCGGACCTCGGCGGCTGCCGCATCGGCGATCGCCCGATCAACTTCCACATGGATGTGCTGCGCAACTTCGGCGCTGTGGTCGACAAGCGCGAGCAGGGCATCTACATCACCGCTCCCGGCGGGCTCAAGGGCGCGAAGATCCACCTGGACTACCCGAGCGTGGGCGCGACCGAGCAGGTGCTGCTCACGGCCGTGCGCGCCGAGGGAATCACCGAGCTCAGCAACGCCGCGGTCGAGCCGGAGATCGAGGATCTCATCGCGGTGCTGCAGAAGATGGGCGCGATCATCTCCCTGCAGACGGACCGCACGATCACGATCGAGGGCGTCGAGCGCCTCGGCGGCTACGACCACGTCGCGATCCCCGACCGCATCGAGGCCGCCTCGTGGGCCTGCGCCGCGCTCGTGACCAAGGGCGACGTCCTCGTCCGCGGCGCCCAGCAGAAGCCGATGGCCACGTTCCTCAACGTGTTCCGCAAGATCGGCGGCGGCATGGACATCACCGAGGAGGGGATCCGCTTCTTCATGCCGGAGACCCCCCTGCGCGCGATCGCCATGGAGACCGACGTCCACCCCGGCTTCATGACCGACTGGCAGCAGCCGCTCGTGGTCGCGCTCACCCAGGCCGAGGGCATCTCGATCGTCCACGAGACCGTCTACGAGAACCGCCTCGGCTTCACGGAGGCCCTCAACGACATGGGCGCCCGCATCCAGGTGTACCGCGAGTGCCTCGGCGGCTCGAGCTGCCGCTTCGGGCGCCGCAACTTCAACCACTCCGCGGTGATCTCCGGGCCGAAGGCCCTCACCGCAGCGGACATCACCGTCCCCGATCTCCGGGGAGGGTTCTCGTACCTCGTG
Organism: Brachybacterium equifaecis; assembly: GCF_023509525.1. Classification (GTDB taxonomy): domain Bacteria; phylum Actinomycetota; class Actinomycetes; order Actinomycetales; family Dermabacteraceae; genus Brachybacterium; species Brachybacterium equifaecis. The sequence goes on along the minus strand of NZ_JAKNCJ010000005.1, from coordinate 4,331 downwards.
GCCGCTCTCGGCGCCGAGGGCGTCTCCACGATCCGCGGGATCGATCTGATCGACCGCGGCTACGAGAGCTTCCGCGAGAAGCTCACGGCGCTCGGCGCCGACTACTGGGAGGACTGAGCGGCGATGAGCCAGCGCGAGGACGACGGCATCCTGGACGGCGAGATCCTGCACGAGCAGACCCCGGCGGTCCGGGAGGCCGGTCTTCGCGAGGCGCCGTCCCCCGCCCTCCAGGGCGGCGAGACGGAGGAGGATGCCGTCGTGCCTACGTCGGCCGTCTCCTCTCTCGCCCTGCGCGACATCCCCGTCCCGGACTACTGCGATGTGGTGATCGTGCCGACGCGGGGTGTCCAGGAGAGCGATCCGCGCGTCTGGGCGGAGGCGATCTTCTCGCACGAGAACACCCCGCTCTCCCGCCGCGGTCTGCGCGCCCTGCGCGATGAGGCGGTCCGGCTGTTCGACATGGTGCCCCCGCCGGAGCGGCAGTACGTCACCGACGAGGTGCGCGGCAGCGAGGCGCTCATCAAGGACGACGACGACAAGCTCTCGGTGCGCATCGGGGTCGCCCTCCTGCCGGGCGGCGAGCTGCTTCAGATCACGACGGCGGTGAAGTACCGCTCCGTGCGAGGCCGTCTCGCATTCGCCCCTCGGCGCCTGATGCATGCCGCGGCCGTGCACTCGCTCGCTCGTCGCGCCCCTGCCACGGTGCGTCGGCGCGAGATCGCTGCGGGCGCTGCGCCCCGGCGCTCCCTCGGAGCTCAGGCGGCGCGCCGCGCCATCGGCCGGGGCCCGACCGCCGGCCGCTGACCCCGCCCCGCAGCCTCGCCGTCCCGACGTCTCCCCGGAGGTCCCCATGGCCCGCATCGCAGTCCTCGGAGCAGGCAGCTGGGGCAGCACCTTCGCCCTGGTCCTCGCGGCGGCGGGCCACTCGCCTGTGCTGTGGACCCGCCGCGAGGAGGTCGCCCGGGAGATCCGGGAGCGCCGGCGGAACTCCGCGTATCTCGGGGACCGGGAGCTTCCCGACTCGCTGAGCGCGAGCGCGGACATCTCCGAGGTGCTCAGCGGCGCCGACGGCATCGTGATGAGCCTGCCCGCGCAGAGCCTGCGCGAGAACCTCGAGCGATGGCGCGGTCTTCCCGCCTTCGCGCAAGGCCTTCCCTCCGTACCGGTGCTGTCCCTCGCCAAGGGCATCGAGCGGGGCACGGACCTGCGGATGAGCGAGGTGATCGCAGAGGCAGGCGGGCTGGACCCGTCGCTCATCGCAGTGCTCTCCGGGCCGAACCTCGCCGGCGAGATCGCCGCCGAGCAGCCCTGCGCGAGCGTGATCGCCGCCCCGCAGGAGCAGCTCGCCCGCGAGCTCGCCTCCTGGTGCGACGCCCCGTACTTCCGCGCGTACACCTCGAGCGACGTGATCGGGGTAGAGGTCGCTGGCGCGGTGAAGAACGTGATCGCGATCGCCGTCGGCGCCGCGGCCGGACTCGGCTACGGCGACAACACCCGCGCGAGCCTCATCACCCGGGGTCTCGCGGAGATCTCCCGCTTCGGCGTCGCCCTCGGCGGCCAGGCGCAGACCTTCGCGGGTCTCGCCGGTATGGGGGACCTGGTCGCCACGTGCGCCTCCCCGCTCTCGCGCAACCACCGCCTCGGGGCGGCGCTCGGCGCGGGACTCGGACTGGACGAGGCCGTGCGGGAGGTCGGCCAGACCGCCGAGGGCGTCGCGACCGCCCGGGCGGTCGCCCACATGGCCGAGCGCCTCGGGATCGACATGCCGATCACCCGCGGAGTCGTGGCGGTGGTCGACGGGGGGACCCCTATCAGCGAGGTCACCACGGCGCTCCTGTCGAGGTCCGTCCGCGCCGAATGACGCGTCGCATGCAGCGGCGGCGAGTGACTACGCTGGAGCGATGACGACCACGATCGCACTCCTGTTCGGCGGACGCTCGAGCGAGCACGGCATCTCCTGCGTGACGGCCGGCGGGATCCTCGGCGCGATCGACCGCAGCCGCTTCGACGTGATCGCGATCGGCATCACTGCCGACGGACGGTGGCTCCACGTCAGCGATGACCCTGCGCAGTGGCGCCTGCACGACGGCACGGCGCCCGAGGTGCCGTCCGACGGCGACGAGGTGCTGCTGCCCGCCGCCGTGAAGAGGCCGGGGGAGAAGGTGCAGCTGCGCGTGATCCGGGAGGGGCGCGTGGAGGACCTCGCCGCGGTCGACGTCGTCCTGCCGCTCCTGCACGGCCCCTACGGCGAGGACGGCACGGTCCAGGGAGCGCTCGAGCTGCTGGACATCCCGTATGTGGGCAGCGGTGTGCTCGCCTCGGCGACCTGCATGGACAAAGCTGCCACGAAGGCCGCGCTGGAGGCGGCGGGAATCGCGACAGCGCGGGGCATCGTGCTGCACGAGGACGAGTGGGCCGCGCGCGGCGAGGAGGCCCTGGCCCGCGTGCGCGCGGAGCTGCGCGCACCCTGGTTCGTGAAGCCCGCCCGCGCGGGCTCGAGCCTCGGCGTCTCCCGGGTCACCGATCCCGCTGCGCTCGAGCACGCGGTGAAGACCGCCTTCGCCGAAGACCCCCGCATCCTGATCGAGGAGGGCGTCACGGGCCGCGAGGTCGAGTGCGGCGTGCTCGCCTCGCCGCCCGGGCAGGCGCCGCGCACCACCATCCCCGGTGAGGTCGTGGTGGGAGATGACCTCGACTTCTACGACTACGAGTCGAAGTACTTCGGCAAGGGCACGATCACGATCGAGGTGCCTGCGGCTCTGTCGGACGAGGAGACGGATGCGGTGCGGGAGGTCGCCGCGCGCGCGTTCACCGCGCTGGGTCTCGAGGGGCTCGCCCGGGTGGACGTGTTCGTGACCGGGAGCGGCGAGGTGGTGGTGAACGAGGTGAACACGATGCCCGGCTTCACGCCGTTCTCGATGTTCCCCGTCCTGTGGCGAAACATGGGGCTCGAGTACGCCGACCTCATCGCCGATCTCATCGAGCAGGCCCGCGCCCGGCGCGTCGGCCTGCGCTGAGGCGCTCGCCGCCCAGGCCTCAGAGGTCGCCGGCGCCTACGCAGTGCGCGGTCGCCGGGATCGCGCCGACAAGCTGCCCGAGATCCAGCGCCGCGGCGGAGGGCTGGTCCGGTGCGGAGGCCCGCGGAACCGTCAGATCGATCGCGGGCTCGCGCCCGTAGGTCGTGAACCGCACGTAGCCGGATTCGTCTTCACGCACGATCCAGTCGATCTGCGTGCCGGAGGTGTCCTCGAGAGTCGCGCAGTGCTCGGTGGTGGGCGGGGGAGGGGCGACACCGCAGCGCAGCACCACCGCACCGTCCCCGGTGCCCCAGGCGAGGGTGCCCTGGCTCGTCGTCTCCTGGCGGGGAAGCCCGAGCAGCTCCTCGGGCGCGCCGACGATGACATCCGCGCAGGCGGGATCCGCAGCCGCCGGGCCCGGTGGCACGGTGACCGCCGTGCAACCCGCAGCGCCGAGGAGCACGGCCGACAGGGCACCGGCGGCGACTACAGCGCGGGGAGCGGTTCTCAGCGCCGTGGCCGAACAGCGGGAATCATGACGTGTGGGCACTGAAAGACCCTACCGGGAGGGAGGGGCCCGGGCCGGGGCCTGAGTCGGCAGAGTGCGGCGGTGGAATTGCAGGCGAGGACGCCGCGCACGGCGCAGATGCCTCGACAGCCGTCGGCGGCCGCGGATACTGTCGAGGCAATGAGCTGGATGGTGCGCACGAAGAGCAAGGCCTACCGCCTCCGAAGCGACGGCCGTGTCGACGTGGAGCGGATCGGAACCTTGCACCAGGGGGCTCCCATGCTCGAGTGGGGATCGGTCACGAAGACCGTCACCGCAAGCATCGCGGACCGTCTTGGACGCGAAGGCGTGATCGATCTGTCGATGCCAGTGACCGAGTACCTGCCGCAGTCGCGCCTTCCGCTGGATGCAGACGTTCGCAGCCTCGCGGAACATACCTCGGGGCTGCCGCGGTTGCCCAGGCGAATGATCACGAGCATGGGGGACGCGCGGGATCCCTACGCGAAGTACACCACTGCTCGTTTCGACTCTGACATTCTGCCGGACATCGGAGAGCAGCTGCGCGGCCAGGTGGGGACTTTCGAGTACTCGAATCTCGGGTATGCCATCCTCACGCGCGTCCTCGAGGTAGCGGCCGATCAGGACTGGTGGACGCTCGCGAAGCGATACGTGTTCGATCCCCTTGGGCCGCCCCCGTTGTTAGGTCCGGTCTCTGTGTGAGTCGTCGGGTTCCATTTCGTGGGTGCAGTGGCGAGCATAGTCGGCCGGGGTGAGGTAGCCCAGCGCCGAGTGGCGTCGCACGGTGT
>NZ_JAKNCJ010000004.1 GCF_023509525.1 Brachybacterium equifaecis | reverse complement strand
GGTGTCATTCGCCATCCTTAACTGAACACGTTCACTGAACATGTTCACTGTAGCACTCGACCGCACCCAAACTTGGAGCGCGTCGTCACGGCGCGAGCGTCAACAACCTCATGGCCAGCAACACCTAGCGACACAAGCCGTAGCTGCTGGCCGCGCGGCTCCCGCAACGTTGATCCGTCTCGGACACGCCACACCAGATCTCGCTCAGGCCCCAGCCGACAGGTGGTTCGCCGAGAGCACTCGGCCATCCGGCGAGACGACGTGTTCAAGCTCGAAGGCATTGCGGGTGGCTTCGCGCGACTGGTCGTCGCTGGCATCGTTCAGCAGTCTGCGACCGCGGTAGATGGATCCGCTCGGCATCACTCGCAGGTGCGTGTCGGTGAAGCGCGGATCAGAGGGGGCGGCGTCGACGATCAGAAGCTCCAAGCGCCGCAGGAGCACGTGCTTCTCGCGGGTGCGTCCGCGGGCGACGTGGAGGTGGTACTTGAGGGTGACCTGCCGGGCGTTCACAGGCGCGACGGGAGCGAAGAGGTGGTCCATGCCCTTCTATGTCCCGCGGACCCTCCCCCGAGTCTGGAAGATCGGCGATCATCCGCAGATCAGCTCTGGCCGGCACTCCTGACGAACGTCCAGAACGCGCTCTCCCGCACGAACTTCCGCTCCGCGTCCTCGGGCGCAGGATCGCCGTCGGGGACGACCTGGACCGCCTTGGTCAGGCGCAGCTTAGGAACCTTCAGACCGGCGTGCTCGGCCAGTGCCTTCGCGAACGTCGCCGAGCGGGGACGTCCCGTCTCCGTCGGGCGCTCCGGGAGGATCACCGAGTCTCCGCGGCGAAGCTCGTGGTTCTGGCCGGCGAGGGTGTCGAGGATCTGGGTGCCCAGCATCTGCTCTGCCTCGCGGATCTGTGCGGCGCGCTGCGGTGTGATCTGGATGCGCCGGGCACGGTCCTGGATGTACTGGGCGGCGAGGGCCGCATCTCGGCCGGAAAGACCGCCGGGGAACGCTGCGCCGCGCGGCAGGAGGTATCCGCCGCGGCGCGGAGGGATCGGTGCCATCCGCGAGCGGGCGGATGCCGTCCCTTCCCCGGGCTCGCCGGCGGTCGCGTCCTGGGCTCGATCTTCGAGCACGGCCTGTCGCACCGCTTCGAGGCGGCCGAGCGCCGGCCCGTACGGGGCGTGGGTGCAGACGGTCTCGAGCCCGCTCAGGGGGTAGCGCAGGGAGGTGCCCTCGGCGCGGGTCTGCTCGTCGATGATGCTGAGCAGGAGTGTGATGTCCTCGCCGGCGGGGATGCGGCCCTCGGTGACGGGGCTGAGGCCTCGCAGGGCCTCCGCGAGCTCGGGCGCCCACAGCAGCTCCTCGCTGGAGACGCCCCAGTGCCCGCCGGGGACGTCGGCGCGCGGCCGCACGAGCGTGGAGGCGCAGGCGCCGTCCTCGTTCAGCGCCGCGATCTCGAGGATGCGGACGCCCTGGTCTGTGGGGACGGTGAGGGCGTCGAGGAACACCATGCCGGCCGCGTCGCCGGTGTCGTGGACGCTGAGGAACTCCCGCACGCGGCGGTCGACCTTCACGTCGGTCATCGTCACGGGGCGGCGCAGGACCATCCCCTCAAGCGACGTGCACCGCGAGAGGGCGACGTAGAGCTGGCCGGCGGAGAACGTCCCGCCGCCGAGGTCGACGATGACGCGGTCCAGGGTCTGGCCCTGGGACTTGTGGACGGTAATCGCCCAGGCGAGCTTCATGGGCAGCTGCGAGTAGACGCCGACGACCTGGTGCTCGATGCGGGTGGTGGGGGCGCCGTCCTCGTCGACTCCTTCGATGGGGACGGGCCGCTTCACCTCCCAGTCGTGCGGGTCGACCAGCACGCTGCCGTCGGGGGTGGAGACGTGGATGGAACCCTTCTCGAACGGGTCGTTCGCATCGCCGAAGCGCTCGATCGTGCCGATGGTGCCGTTCGCCCAGCGCTCCTCGGCGTCGTTGGTCAGGAGCATCACCTGCGCGCCGACCTTGAATCGGAGCTCCTCCGGAACGGGGCGCTCGAAGCCGTCGAGGTCGCCGGTGATCTGGGCGCGGAAGGTCTTCTCCTCGCCGGTGGTGCGCGAGAGCATGAAGTCGTTGCGATCCTCGGCGGCGCGGTTCGTCGTCGCGAGGGTCAGCCACAGCTCGTCGTCCTCCGGCTCGAAGGACGGGTCGACGCGGATGTTCAGGGCTGCGAGGTCGCCGGCGGTGACGGAGCCGTCGCGCACGTCGTTCAGGAGGTCGACGAACTCGGTGTCGCCCTGCTGGCGGAAGACGGTCTCCAGCGCCACCACCTCGAACTGCTCGGCGTCGTAGGCCTTCGCGTCGAAGAAGAATGGGCTGGCGTAGCGGGAGGTGAAGTCCGCATCGTCGCGGCCGACGACGGGCGGCAGCTGGTAGAGGTCTCCGACGAGCACGAGCTGGATCCCGCCGAAGGGCCTCGCGGGGTCCGGGCCGAAGCGGCGCAGAGCTTCGGCTATGCAGTCGAACAGGTCGGCGCGCACCATGGAGGCCTCATCGACGATGAGGGTGTCCAGGTGCTTCAGGACGCTGGCGAACCGGCGGGGGTAGTACTTCGGATTACGCACATCTTCGACTGTCATCCCGGGGCGCAGGGACAGCAGACGGTGGATGGTGTAGCCCTCCACGTTCAGTGCGGCGATGCCGGTGGGGGCGACGACGACGGTCTTGCGCTTCGTCTCGCCGAGGAAGCGGCGGATCAGGGTGGACTTGCCGGTTCCGGCCTTGCCGGTGAGGAACAGCGGGTCGCCGCGATGGAGGATCTCGAGCGCCCGGGAGAACTCCTCGGTCAGGACGATCCCGCCCTCCGCCTTGCCGGCCGGATCGTCCGCCGCGCTCACTGCGGGCTCCGGCTCTGCCTTCGCGGCGCCGGACACCTTCGCCTGGTAGATGGGATCTGCCCAGGGATCCTGTTCGACTCCCCGGGCCTGCTCGGCTGCCGAGCTGAAGGGGTTGGCCGGCGCGGCGGGCAGGGGCCCGTAGGCGGCCTGATCCTCCAGTTCGGCCTTCAGCTCCCGCGCGATCGCACCGAAGTCGGTGCCCTTGCGCGGGGCGGCGGTCTGGTCCTCGAACATGACCATGGGGTGCTGCTCCTTCTCGTTCGGCGGCTGCAGGGGTGCGAGGCCTCAGGCTCAGCGGCCGGCGGTGACCGGCAGCTCGGTGCCGGTGGAGTCGGTGAGGATCAGGAGGTCGCGCTCGGGGTCGTAGGAGCTGCGGATGGAGGCGCCGCTCTCGAGAACCACGAGGTCGCTGGTGTCGCGCTCTCCGAGGAGGGGGATCCCGCCTGGGATCATGGCGGGCACCATGAGCGTCTCAGCCTCTGCACCGGTCAAGTCGAGGTCGTGTCGCTCGATCGCCCAGGCGCGCATCTGCCCGGGGCTCACACTGGAATCAAAGGATCCGAGGGTCGACATCGCAAGGGCGAAGGCTGCCAGGATTCCGCCGATAGCTCCGACCATGAAAGGGGTGGGGCCGATGGCGAGCAGCGAGTGGTTAGAGTGCCCGGTCCGATTGACAATGAGGAAGCACACGATGCCAATGATGAGGGCGAGGATCGCGGCACCGCCCAGGACAAAGGTCATGACGCTGGCCGTGGGGCCGACGTGGAGGGGCAGGTTGGGATCCATGGGGATTTCCTTCCAGTGGTGAGAGGTGCGGGTGGAGTTGGGGTTCAGATGGCCCGAGCAGGCGCATCGAGGCCGAGCGCCTGGCGGGCGCGGCGGCGATACGTGCCGGGGACGCCGAGGTCGTCCCAGGGCGCCGCGTAGGGGTTCGCGCGGTGCAGGATGCGGGCGAGCTCTTCGATGCCGAGGCTCGGCGAGGTGCGCAATGCCTTCGCGGCGGCCTTCGCCTGCTGGGCGATGCGTGCGCGGCGGAACGCGCCGGGCGTCTCCATGGGGCCGAACTCGTCGAGCCAAATCCGGTAGGCGATCGCGCCGGCGCGCAGGGAGACCGTGCGTCGGGTGAGCTTCGTGCGGGTGAGGCTCATCGGGTGGGCTCCTCGGTCGAGAGCTGGCGGGTGGACACAGGAGGATGTCCCGCCTGGAGTCCTTCCAGACCGCCTCCGGCATCGGTGCTTCCGGGGCCTGGTGCGGCGTCTAGGATGGACTGGGCCTCGGCGCCGGTGAAGGTCGCCAGGACATGCTCGGCGGGGATCGCGAGCGGCATGAGGGCCAATGCGATGACCGCTGCGATCGCGGCTGCGGTCAGGGCCGCGACGAGCACGGCGGATCCCGTGAGCTCGAACAGCGGGTAGGCGAGCAGGATGATGCCGGTCGTGAAGGCACCGACGACCGCTCGGGTCCCGGCGCGCTCGATGCGGGCGCTCGCGATCACGGCATCGGCGGGGACATCGAGGTGGAGCACGCGCGGGATCGACTCGTTCTGGCAGATCACGAGCGTCCCGTCAGATACGGGGGCGAGGGCGTAGATGCGACCGTCCGCCTGGGCCTTGCTCATCGCACCGGCACCGTGACTCGCTCGGAATCGCCCTCGGCCTGCTGCCCGGCCTCCAGCTCGGCGCGCTCGCGCTCCGTCTGGAGCTCAGCGCCGCTCTGGTCGATCAACACCAGTGCGCCGGGACTGCCTCCGAGATGGACGGCGCTCTCCCCCACGACAACCGTGCGGCCGGCCAGGAGATCCCGCGCGTCATCGGCGGCGAGCTCGGTGCCGTACCGCGGCGCCGCCCACTTCGGGAGGACCTGCACGGCCGCCGGATCCTCCAGCACCGACGGCTCGCCCGTGACCGCGATGGCGCCCGCCCACGAGAAGGCGAGCACGGCGGGCAGCGCACCGGCGACCAGGATCCGGCGGGCCTGCCGAGCACGATGCGCCCAGTCCAGAGAGCAGGCGACGATGATGAACGCCCCGATCGCCGTCACCGGGATCAGCGCGAGGACGATGGGCTGCGGGAGGACTTCGATGTTCAGAGGAGCATCGGCGGAAGCGGTGATGTCGGCGCCTTCCACCTCGAGATAGCGCCACCCCATGAGCGCGAGACCCGCCCCGACGAGCGCGACCACTGCGATGGACAGTCCCGCCCCGAAGCGGTCCCGTCGCCGGCCGCCGCGGGACGCTGCCGAGCCGAGCGTTCCGCAGGCGATCCCCAGTAGCGCGCTGAGGGCGAGCAGGGCAGGCGTCGACGGCTCGATGCTGCCGAGAAGGGCGGCTGGGCTCACCGGCGCTCCCCTCCGGCGCGGCGACTCAGCGCGAAGTCGACCGCGACGTGCGAGAGGCCCGCGAAGAGGCCGGCGCCCGCAGGAACGGCGACCAGCAGCAGGAGCAGACTCCCGGGGAGACCGGCCGCGTAGGCGTCGGCGTTGGCTGCTATCCCTGCGATGAGCCACCCCGCGATGGCGAGGCACAGAACCCAGGAGGCCACGATGTTCGCGGCGCGCCGCACGGCAGTCCGAGGGCGGGCGCTGTCGGCGAAGCCCTCCGTCTGCACGGGGGTGCTCTGCTCGGCGGGAGTCGAGGGGATGCGCACGAAGGGCTGGGTGCGGCGCGGACGGCGGGGCGCTGGGCGATCCGCGGAGGAACGATCCAGGGCGCTCGGGAAGGTGCTCATGCCCTGTGATGTCCCGGCGACGGGCCGCGCAGACCGAGTGCTTACGGCCACGTCAGCTCGATGTCTGCGGGCTTTCCCTGGCGCGCCAGCCAGCCGTTCATCCCCTGCGCCCACACGCGGTGCCAGCGCTCCTGCTCGCCCTGGAGGGATGCCAGGTCCCACTTGCCGAGGCTCGGGTGCTTGCGCGCGAGGGCACGCAGCACCTGGAGGGTCATGGAGACGTCGACGTCCGCGGTGTGCAGGCGCCCGCCCTGTTTGATGCCGAGGAGGGCCATCATGTCCACGAGCTTCCGCTTGCCCTTGCGCCAGCGGTCCATTCCGCGGTCGATCGTCAGCGGGTCCAGCACCAGCAGGGGCGCTCCGGGAGCGCGCTGGGCGAGGGTCGGCAGACCGTTGCGCACAAGCTCCGCCTCGAGGATCCGCAGGTCGAACCGGGCGTTGAAGGCGACGATGGGGATGCCGCGCATCTGCGCCTCGGCGAGGATCGTCGCGACCTGGTCGAGCGCTTCTAACGGGGCGATGCCGTGGGTGCGGGCGAACTCCGTGGAGACGCCGTGCACGGCAGAGGCGCCCTCGGGGATCTCGATGCTCGGATCGATCAGCCAGGTGCACACGACCTCCTGGTGAGGGGGCATGCCGGACGATGCGACCAGGGCGACCGTGACGATGCGGTCGCGGTCCGTGTCCACGCCCGTGGTCTCCGTGTCGAAGCCAAGCATCGGGCGGTTCAGCCACATGCCGGGCACGTCGGTCCCGGGCTCGGAGCTGATTGAGCGGATCAGGTTCAGCAGGCCGAGCCTGTCCTCCATGGTGGAGGTGGACGCGGGGACTGCGGTGGTGGCGGGATCGCTCAGCGGTTCTTCTCCTTGCGGGTGCCTGCCAGGTGCCTCTGCTGGGCGCGATGGCGGGCGAGGGCCTTCTCGAGACGCTGGCGCTCGCTGCGGCGGATCGTCTCGAGGAGCCGGAACTCGGACTCGAGGGTCATGGCGTGCGCGTGGGCGTACTCCGGGGGCAGGGCGCGCAGCATCGGCGACTGCTCGTAGGCGAGGGTTGCGCCGCCGGAGGGCGGGGTGTCGGAGAGCTGGCTGGTCGAGCGGAGCTCCTCGAGGTACTCGAGCGCGAGAGCCCGGTCGATGTCGCCCATCGAAGGCCAGGAAGGGTGGATCGCGCTGTGATCGAAGGCGACGTCGGGGTCGCTCGCGTCTCCGGTTCCCTGATGGCCCTGCGGTGCCGGATCCCCTGCGGTCATGCCGCGGAACTCGAGATCGAGCAGGCCTTCCACGAGACCCTCTGCGTCCTGCATGAGCGAGTGCTGGAGGGCGTGCAGGAGGGCGACGAGCCCGCGCACTGCCTGGGTGTCGGTGAGGCCGGCGATGTCGACGTCCGCCACAGCGGCGCCATCAGAGGCGATCCCGTTGATCCCGATGGTCAGGAGGACCTGGGGCTTCTCGGTCTGCTCGGGGAGCTCGGCCTTCGCGGCTTCCATCGTCGCGAGGGTGCGGAAGGCACGGATGCGAGCGGTGATCTCGTGCTCTTCGTGCTCGTGGTGCTCGGGGGTGGTCATGCGCTTCCCTTCCAGGGCGGGTGTCTGATGCAGGGGTGTGTACCGGCCAGTTGGGGGTCAGACCGCTCCGGCCAGGACGGATGCACGCAGGCCGTCCGCGTCGTCCTTCTCGGAGGGCTCCTCGAGCGCCGCCGTGAGCGCCTGGAGGGCCCAGCCGTTCCAGCCGAGGCAGCTGGTGCGGATGACCTGGACGGCGGACTCGAGGCCCCGCTCCTCCAGCTCGCGCGCCAGGCGCCGACAGCGAAGGCGCGTGGAGTCGCTGGTCTCGGTGCGGGCGCTGCGATCGGCGTGGTGGAGGACGTGCGCGACGGCCCGGCCATTGGGACCGAGGATGAGGTGACCCGGGAGCTCCTCGAGGACGCGGAAGCCGGTGGTCTCCAGGCCTTCGGTGGTGCCGCCGGCGACGACGAACACGCGCACCGGCCAGGCGGACGCGACGGAGAGGCCGTGGATATCGGTGCCGAGGACGTGAGCGGTGGGCACGGTCTCCTGCGTCGCGAGAGCCCCGGACAGGACTGCGCCGCGCGCGGAGACCCCGAACCGGTCCGAGGTGAGGTAGCGAGTTTCTTCCATGCCCTGAGGTACGCGGAGGCGTCTTCGCCCAGGAAGAGATCGCCGCATGGCCCGTGCTCAGCGCCGCCGCGGAGGCCGTTGCTTCACGGCGCTCCCTGGGCAGAGGCGGACTCGCGTACCCGAAGGCGGAAGCATCCGCACCGAGGAGGACCGATGAGCTGGCAGCACGATGAGGACTGGGGCATGGACGCCGCGCAGTTCGGCTGGAGCGACGAGCCCGCGGATCTTCCTGCGGCCATCGACTGGCAGGCAGGCAGCGCGACCCCTTCCGCGTCGCCCGCCGACCCTGCGGGAGCCCCCGCGGAGGTCTACGGCTTCCCAGCCGCCCCCGACGAAGCCTCCCTGAGGTTCATCGCCTCCCCCGCAGCCCAGAGCGCCCCGCCTCCCCCGCAGCACCGCCGCGCCCCGATCTCCTGGATGCCGGGCGATGAGCACCTCATCGCGCCCACGGCCACGCTTCCGCTCGTGCAGGCCGCCGAGCTGTACCTGTCGCTGCTGCACGTCACCAAGGGCGATGCGCTCTGCCTGAGCGAGGCGACCGAAGCGGGCAAGGGCGGGCGGAAGGTCCACGCCGAGGAGAAGGGGCTCAGCGTCCAGCAGATCGTCGGCCGCGCCGGCATGAACGCGATCACCCACTACTGGGACGCCCTGTGGCCCCTGCGCGCCGCCGGCCCCACGCGGTCGATCGCCCAGTGCACCTCCTGCATGAGCATCTGGTACGTCCCCGGGGGATCCTCCGCTCCCCCGCGCCGGTGCGAGCTGTCGCAGTCCTGCGAAGGGCCGGTGGAGAAGGCCTACGTCCAGTTCACACCCACCGAGCTCGCGCGGAAGAAGGCATCCGCCGGGCGGCGCGGGGCGCAGAAGGACGAGACGGAGGACTAGGCCTGGCGGTCTTGCCGCGGCAGGCCGAAGCGCCCCCGCGCTCAGCGGCGCCTGCGCGCACGCATGGCGATCCGCTCCTGGATGAGCGCCATGACCACGCCCTGGAGGTCCTTGATCCTCGAGATCTCCGGGGTGTTCCCCTCGATGTCCTCGTCCTCGCCGATCACCGCCACATCGACGTCGGCCGACGGCGTGATCTCCAGCAGGAGCTCCGCCTTCTTGCGCAGCACAGCCTGCATGTGCAGATCCACTGTGCCCGGCGCGATCATCGTGCGGATCAGCACCGGGCGGGTCTGCCCGTTGCGGTGCGCACGCGACTCCGCCTGCGAGACGATCGAGTTGTCCCAGTCCGTCTCGATGAACAGCTCATCGCTCGAGCGGGTCAGGGTGACGGCGACACCTGCCGCGCGGATCGCGCACAGCATGATCGGCCAGCGCCCATCCTGGAACGCCTGCGCGGTCTCGCCGATGGTGTCGGGACCGTCGCCGCCGCGGATCACGCCGACACTGACCCTCTTGGCCGCGAGCGCCTTGAGCATCGCGTCCATCACCGAGTGATGGTGGACCCAGGCGATCAGCGGGCGATCCCAGGTGCCGTCGTCGCTGCGCTCAGTGCTCTCAGCCCACTGAATCAGCTCGTCGCAGGCCGCGGGCACCTTGGCGATGCCGGCGGCCTCGCGCAGATTGGAGACCAGGGAGATGTTCGCGCGGGCGAGCTTCTCGAGCTCGTCCCCTTCGGGGATGCGTCCGTTGTTCTTGCGGGCGAAGGCGTCCAGCAGCGCATCGACCTTCTCGTCGGTCGCCCGGTGCGCCTCCACGATCCCCTTGGGGTCCACGTCGACGATCAGGGCACTGCGGACCTTCGGCGGCATGTCCTTCTGGACCTGGGCCTTCGTGCGGCGGATCCAGCAGTAGTCGTTCAGCATCCGCGCCAGGCGCTCGGTCTCCGACTTCCTCGGCACCCACTTGCCGAAGTTGTCACGCCGGCAGAAGGTCTCCATGAAGGCCGTGTACCCGCCGAACACGCTGTCCAGGCAGCCGACGATGTCCAGCAGGGAGGCGGCCTCGGCGGGTGACTGCGACAGCGGTGTTCCGGTGAGGGCGAAGGCTCGGCCGCCGGCGTCGCGGACGCTGCGGGCGAGATCGCGCATCGTCACGCTGGTCTTGGACTCCCAGGTCTTCGCGCCATGGGCCTCGTCGTAGATCAGCACCTGCGGCTGCCACGCCTTGAGCTCCTCGAAGAGCTGCGGGCGGGATCGAAGGAGGGACGGGGTCACCACGACGACTCCGCGCAGCGGGATCGGGGGCTGCTTGCGGCCGGAGATGATGCGAACGACGTCGGCGCCCTCCCCCATGTGCTCGGGGAGGTTCGTGCGCCGGGTCTCCCGGACCCAGTGGGTGACGCCGACACCGGGAGAGGCGATGAGGATCCGCTCGGGGGCGAGGATCGCGGAGGCGGCGAGCCCCATCACGGACTTGCCGGTGCCGGGCTCGTCGGCGAGGAGCCCGTGGCTCGCGGCCATGGCGAGCGCCGCGGTGCGCTGGTAGCCGTAGGGGTTCATGCCGAACCACTCGGGCAGGTCGCCGATCTCCGCGGCGATGCGGTCGTAGCCGGCCTGCACGTCCTCGATGGTGAGGGCGTTGCCGACGCTGCCGATCAGGAGCGCCCGCTCCGGGTCGAACGCGCCGGACGCGCGTCGCTGCCGGGCTCGCTCGAGGATGGAGACGTCCTCGAGGATGAAGCCGGGGCGGGGCTGTCCTTCGCGGTCCAGGACGCCGTCCAGGGGCGCTGTCCAGTACCCGGCGCCGCGGACCCAGGAGGCGCCGGGCGGGAGCCGCTTGGTGAGCTTCTCGTGGTCGCCGAGCCTCGGCCAGATGGTCACCTGGGAGGGGTCGGAGGGGTCTGCGCAGACCATGGGGTGCAGGAGGCTAGCGAGGTCGGTGATGCCGGCGAGGTCGGTGGCGGCGGCCGCGGTCCACGTGTCGATGATGCACAGGCGCAGCAGCTCCGGCGGGACGGAGGTGGCGCGGATGCTGCCGCGGATGCTGCCGTGGATCGGGTGGTGGTACAGCGTCATGCTGTCCGTGCGCGCGGTGCGTCCGAGGCGCGCGATCATCTGCGATGCCTTCTGGTCAGCCCCGGGGAAGGCGACGAAGCTGATCGAGGGCTGGCGCCGGGTGCCGGTGAGCACGGCGATGGGCGCGAGGTGGGCATCGCGCTCGGTGATGGGGCGCACGGGGATGGGCGATGCCTGGTAGAGCGGGCGTCCCGCCCCCTGAGGCCCGATCAGCGAGGTGGAGACGCTCGCCTGGACGGGCGGGGCAGGCGGGAGCGTCTGTGCTGCGGGTCCTTGCGGGAAGGGGTTCGGCGCCGGCGGCGTGGCCGTTGCAGGGGAGAACGGGGCTGCGGCGTCCGGGGCTGGTGCAGGCGAGAGGGCATGAGCGGGCACGGGGATGTGCGGATGTGCGCTTCCCCAGGGGTCGTCGAGCGCTGCAGACGGCAGCTCCTGCAACCCGGGGCCGTCGACCCCGGGCCAGAACAGGGGTGCCTGCGCGCCGGACGGAATGCTCATGGCCTCGGATACGCGCGAGCGACCCTGCCCAGCGAGGACGCTCACGACCCGGGATTCTCGTCGATCGGAGCGGGATCCGCGGTCGGCTGAGGACCTTCGAGCCGTCCGCCGCATCCGAGCTCCAGCTCGCCGAGCTCGAGGGCATCGAACAGGGCGACCAGCACGAGGATGCGCGGCATCTCCTCGCGCTCGGAGAAGTCCCTCGCGACCTCGCCGGGCCGCAGAGGTCCGCGTTCGAGCACCGCGCCGACGACCCTCTGGCGGCGCTCAGCGCGAGCAGTCACGAGCGGGCCCGCTCGGCAGCGGCCACGACGGCGACGATCACGTGGTCGTCGGCATCCAGATCCCAGTCCTCGCGCTCTGCAAGGCGCTCGAGGACGGGCCGGGTGAGATCGGCCTTCACGAGGGCATCGAAGCGCGCATCGCGGTACATCGCGGTTCCCGGATCGACCCGCTCGCCGTCGGCGTCGTAGAAGCGCGGGATCGGGGATGCCCAGAGCACGGCGCCGGGGTCGCGGCGCAGCTCGAGCGCGAACACCTGGGCTCCGATCTCGCGGCCGAGCGCGCGGACGCCGTCCAGCGCCGCCTCCAGCTCCTCGACCAGCAGCCCCATCAGCACCTCGCGCGCAACGGCGACGCGCCGCTGCAGCGCGGTGAGGCCCTCCTCGGGGTAGCCGCTGGTGCGCGTGAGGTCGAACGAAGCGAGGTCGATGGAGCGGCGCACTTCGCGCAGGGTGGACTGGTAGCGGGCATCCGGACCAGGGGCCATGGTGCGGATCGGGATGACGGGGGCGGTCGCCTTCTCGGGGCTAGGGATGCCAGCGGTGCCGGTGAGGATCTCGGTGCTCATGCAGGGGTATGTTCCGCGCGCCGCGCTTCGAGTCCGGCCCGGCCCGGCCTCTCACCTATCGCCGCGGCATCCGGATGAGGGAGATGGCGAAGGCCCGCTCGACGGCGTCGATGTCCTTCGCCAGTGCTCCGCGTCCGTCCGAGCCCGCGGAGATCATGACGGAGAGTGAGCCGCGCCAGACACGGCAGGCATCGTCGCTGGTGTACTGCACGGAGAAGCCGCGCTCGAGCAGCAGATCGCGCAGCTCTGCATGGTCGGCCGGGTAGTGTCCGGAGCTGCCTCCTCTCCGCCGGGGCGCTTCCTCGAGGCGGGGCCGGCGCCGGTGCATGCGAGCCGGACCGCACACCTCGATGACGTGGCCGGAGCGCACGACGATGACGACGCCGATGCTGCCGCGGACGACACAGACCACCTGCCCGTCATCGCCTGCCCACTCCTCCTCGGGATCCTCGCAGATGGACAGCACGTGCTGC
The DNA here is from genome assembly GCF_023509525.1 of Brachybacterium equifaecis. Lineage (GTDB taxonomy): Bacteria > Actinomycetota > Actinomycetes > Actinomycetales > Dermabacteraceae > Brachybacterium > Brachybacterium equifaecis. The sequence goes on along the minus strand of NZ_JAKNCJ010000004.1, from coordinate 177,201 downwards.
GCGGTGACGCCCAGACGCTGCGCCCAGGCGAACGCTTCGGGTGCGAAGCGGATGGGGAGGCTGCGCTGGAGGATCGAGATCGCGGAGGGGACCGTGTCCGGGGTGATTGCGGGGGATGTGGGTGCGGGCGCGCGGCGCGGGCGGATGCGGGCGATGTCGGCGGGAGTCGGCATGGGGTGTGTGGGAGTGCTCATGCCTGGTGATGTCCCGCGAGAGCCGGCTTCCGTCCGCCGCGCCGGCAGCCGGTCCTTCCGGCGCGCCCCTACTCGCGGTCAGTGCGCGCGAGCGAGACCTCGAAGGTCTTCTCGAGGGACTTGATCTCGTTCAGCAGGGTCCGGTAGTCGCTCGGAGTCGCGGAGATCTGGCGGAAGCCCCCGTCTCGGCGGACGTCGTAGTGCCCGTTGCCGGCGAGCTCGACGGTGAAGCCGCGCTCAAGCAGTAGCTGGCGCAGGTCCTCGGGGGTGGTCGGGTAGCGCCTGCCGGAGCCGCCGTGCCCGCGCGGGATCCCCTGCTCCTTCCGCGGCCGCAGCGAGTCCATGTGCTCGGCGGCGCGCACGGCCAGGACGCTGCCGTCGCGCACGGAGATCGTCAGCCCGATGCCGTCGCCGATCACGTAGAGGACCTCGCCGCTGTCTGCGAGCCACTCCTCTTCGGGCCCCCGGCAGATCGCCCGCACTCGCTCCTCGCTGGCGCCCAGCTCGTACGCCCAGATGGTGGCGTCCTGCGTGAAGTGCAGGTGCTCCGCGGCGAGCAGGAGATCCAGCGCATCCTGCGTAGGCCCGGACGGCCCAGCACCCGTGCGCGTCGAGTAGAGGGGCGCGCCAGGAGCGGGAGCGGGAACTGCGCCGCTCAGGGCTTCGGCCGGCATCGGGGTCGTCGGGTGCGCTGTGCTCATGGGACCTAGTGTCCCGCATGGGGTCCGTGCGCGTCAGCAGGACCTCCGCGAGCTCACTGCGAGACCAGCCCCGCCAGCTCCCTCTCCCCCAGTCCGTGCTCGACCATGAACTCGAGGATCGAGGCCGCATCCGCGTCGAAGCGGACCTCCTCCCGCGCCTGGCGGACGGTGCGACCCGGGACGGCGAGCAGCACGATCAGATCGCTGGTGGCGCGGGTGGACGTGGCGAAGTGCCGGCGGGCGCCTGGCAGGAACCAGTGCACGCCGAGGTCCGCCTTCGCCAGGTGCGGGATCGTGCGGGGAGCCGCCAGGTCCTTCACTCGGCGGGTTCGAGCCGGTGCTTCACGGAGTCCAGCACGAGGCCAGCCTCCGCATCCCCGGGGTAGAGCTCGACGCCGAACAACGCGACGTACGGGGAGCTGCGCCGACGGTACTCGTCCTCGTCCATGCGGGTGGGGCCGTCCTCGGTATGGGCCTCCCCGTGGATCGGGTGCCCGTAGATGAGATCGACCTCGTCGCCGCCCTGGCAGGAGGCGAGGCGGTCGAAGATTCCGCGCCACGCGATGTCGGAGCGACGCACCGCAGCGGCCCACTGCTCGTCATAGGGGTCCTCGCTGGGCGCAACCTCGTCGTCCTCGACGTGGAAGTTGCCGTCATCAGTGTCCTCGTCGGAGTCGGGCTCCTCATCGAATGGGCCGAAGATCTTCCGCTGGATGTTCTTGTAGGCGACCTCCATCGCATCGAGCATCTTGTCGGAGATCCCGCCGAGGGACTCCCGTAGCGGAGTTCCCATGATGGGCTCGTACCCGGAGAGCTCCTTCTCCAGGGCCACGTCCTGGTCGTAGGAGGCCGGAGGGGTCACCAGTGCCTCCCGCAGTCCGATCGCGAGCACGTGGTCAGACCAGTAGTCCGAGATGTACTGACGTGCGAGGCTCGCCTTCTGCTCGTCGGTGATCGTGTCCGCCATGATGCTCTCCTTCTGTCCGGGAAGAGCCTCTGCTGCGCGCTGCCTCACCTTCCAGTACGCGGGGTCTCACTTCCCCAGCGACATCCGCCGCTCAGTGCTCATGGTCGTGCGCTGCCGGCCCCGCGGGCGCCATTCCCTCCCCGCCCTTGAACGCCCGATCGAACAGGCCGAACAGCTGCTCCTTGAGGGAGGGGTCCTTGAACGGCTCGAAGTCGAAGCGGTCGAACTTCTCGGGGTTCAGCAGGCGGTTGTCGATGCCGAGGCGCTCGTGGGCGTAGAGCTCGAAGCCGCGGGCGTAGACCTCGGTGGGTGTGGAGTAGTAGTCCGCGCCGTACTTGCCGGTCGTGCCGGGAGGCACCTTCACGGCATCGGAGTAGCGGCCGACGACGGAGCGGAAGTTCTTGCCGAGGGATGCGTTGTCCTTCGTGATCACGTCGACGTAGTGCCCGTACTCGTGGACGAAGGAGCTGGAGTCGCGGACGTCGACGGCGATGGTGTTCACGTGCGGGAAGAACACGCCGGTGGCCTTGTGTCGGCCGAGCTTGCGGATGCGAAGCGTCGGCGCGAGGCCCTCGGGGATCGGCGGAAGCTTGTCCTTCGCGTCCTCCCAGGCGGACTCGAAGCGGGCGTAGGACTCGGCGTCCACGTCGTTGTCGATCTCGATCTTCGTGAACGCCTTCGCGAGGGTGGTGTCGCGGGCCATCGCCACGTGCTCCGCGTCGGGATGCTTCTTGTCCTGCCAGGCGGTCGCGCTCGAGGACTTCTTGGCACTCATGTACTTGCGGTGCGCCTGGAAGTTGCGGCCCTCGAGCTGGGCGTCCTCGAGTCCCTCCATGACGGAGCGCACCCTGTCGGCGTGCTCCTTCTGGATCTCCTTCTTCAGGGCGTACCGCTCATGGAGGACGGTGCCTTCGAGCCGCGCGCCGAGCTCCCCGCCGGTGACGATCGGCAGGAGGTCCACGCCGGTGCGGCGCTTAATCCGCTCGTTCGCAGCGAGAGCCCGCAGGTCCAGGTGGGTGAAGGCTCGCTGCGTGAACGGAGGGATGGGGCGTCCCCGGAAGCTGTAGCCGCGAGCGTTCTTGGAGCCGGCCGAGGAGGATGAGATCGCGACCTCCTTGCCGCCGTAGGTGCCGACCCAGGAGCGGGAGTCCAGCCTGAGCGACTTCGCGTCGGCAGGGTCGATGCGGCGCAGGTCGGTGATGCCGCAGTCGGCGGCGAGCTTCTCGGCCTCCTCATCGCCGATCTTGAGGTCGGCGGTGTCGGAGACGGCGAGGTACATGCGCTGCGGGAGGGCGGTGGCATGGTTCGCGAGGTAGTACTCCTCCTCGCGCGGGCTGCCGGCGGCGGGCAGGTACTTGCCGCGCAGGTCGGCCTTGAAGAACCGGGTCGGGTAGCCGTCGAAGTCCTGCTCGTACTTCGCGTCCATCTGCTCGAACTGCTCGAGGAAGGTGTACTCGTCGAAGGTGCGGGGGCGCTCGGCGGCGGGCGCGGCGTCCGTGCTGGTCGGTTCGGGCTCCCCGTCCTTCTCGGGCTCGGGGGTGGGCTTCGGGAGGTTCTTCCTGAGCGCCTCCTCGACTGCCTTCACCAGCTCGCGGTCGATGTCCTCGGGCGTCTGCTCGGGGCCGTCACCGCCGAGGTAATCATCGGTCTCGGGGCCCGCGAGGCGCCCGGCCTCCTCGTCCTCGGCCTCCTTCTGCAGCGCCGCCTCATCCTTCCCGTACAGGGCGTGGAGCTCGTCGAGCTTGTTCTGCGGGACGTCCATGCCGACCTCGCCGTACGACTCGCGCAGCATGTCGATGCGGTCCTCGAGGGTGAGGACGTAGGGCTCGGGGGCGGGCGGCTGCTCGGGCTCCTCGGGTGCGAGGGGCTGGTCGGCGGGGTCGAACTCGTCCTCGGGCGCCTCGACGGCCTCGGGCTCCTGGATGTCATCGACATCGAAGTCGTCGACGCCCATCCAGCCCATGTCTCCGTACAGGTCCACCTCGGCGCGCTGGTGCTCCTGCTCGCCGAACTTGCCGTCCTTCTTGCGCGCGGACTCGCGGGCGGACGCTGCCTTGCCGCTGATCTTCGAGGTGCTCATGCCCCTGTATGTGCCGCGCGCCGGACACGCACCGGACACGCGCCGCAGACGGGGCCGGCCCGCCTCGCCAGTGGGTCGGGACGGGCCGGCGGAGCGGACGGCGGATCAGCCGCGCTCGCGCAGCCACTCCGCATCGACGTGCGTGCCCGCGGGGACCGTCATCCCCTTCGGGATCTCCGTGCGAGGTGCGACAGTCGATTCCTGCCCGATCGTGACGCCCGGGTGAATCAGAGCGCCCTTGCCGACCTTCACGCCCTTCTCCATGACCACGTCCGCGCCGATGGTGGCACCGTCGGCGATGTCCGCCCGCTCCTCGATGCGCGCCCGATCGCCGACCGATACGCTGTCGCCCAGGCGGCAGTTCTCGCCGACGTAGGCGCGGTCCAGGATCGTCGCATCGTCGCCGAGGGCGGTACGGCGGGCGACCGTCGCATTGCGGCCGAGGATCACTCGGTCGCCGGCCGTGCAGCCCCCGCCGAGGGTCGAACCCTCGCGCAGGGTCAGCCTGTCGCCGGCAGTGGTGCCGCGGCCCAGCACCGCCGATCCCTCGATCGTCGCGCGCTCGCCGGTGCGGGCGCCGTCCATGACGGTGGCGAACTTCGCGACGGTGGAGCCGCGTCCGAGCTCGCTGGTGCCCATCATCGTGGCGCCCTTCTCGATCACCGGCTCGGGCAGGTCGGCGGTGTCCGCGGCCGAGAGGTCCACGTCTGCCCTGTCGTGCTGCTGGGCGCCGAACTTCCCGTCGGACCTGCGTGCTGACTCGCGGGCGCTGGCGGCGATGCCGCTGATCTTCGTGTTCATGCCGGGCTATGTGCCGCGCGGACGGCGCTCGGACGCAGGCGCGCCGCGGCGGTACATACCGGGGCGCGACACCTCTGCCCAGCCGACTCGGAGACCTCCATGAACAGCGCATCGCCCGCCAGCATCGCCCGCCCGGCCCCTCGGCGCCGATGGTCGCCTGATCGCTCTGCCTGGGATGCTCCATCGAGCGTCATCGCTGGCGTCGCCCCTGCGCTCACGCTCTCCCCGCGCCCCGAGCACGTCTGCCCAGACCCGACTCGCCCTGCGACCGTCCGTCCCACGATCCATCTCGCCCTGCGCTGCGATGTCTACCTGGAGATCACCGGCTGGGCGACGCGCGCCGACGCCGAACCCGTCCTCGCCCAGGTGCTCGAGAGCGCCCGGAAGCGCGACCCCCGCATCTCCGAGCACCGCATTGCCCAGCACGATCAGATCGACTCCATCGGCGTGCACCTGCTCATCGCCGGCGTCTCGTTCGGGCAGGCCGATGCGATCGCCGGAGAGATCGCGCGAGCGTTCGACGACGCCCTGGGCGAGAGCGCGAACGCCGAGGACATGGCGCAATCCATCTGGCCGGCCTGACCGGCTCCTGGAACAGCGATGCCCGCCCGTCCGCCCCGAGACTTCCCCGGGACGGGCGGGCATCGCTGTTCTCCCGCTCAGGTCCGCGGCCGCGGAGCCCCCATGGCCGAGCGCTTCACCTCGAGCGCGCGGCGCTTGCCGGCGACATCGGTCAGCAGTGAGTCGAGCTCGTCGTGCAGGAGATCCCATTCCTCGGCCTCAGCCGGCGTGCGGCCCGCGACGTGCTTCGCGTCGATGCGGCGCAGCGCCGTGCGGCACTCGCGGATCCGGCGGTAGTGGGCCGGGGCGTACAGCTTCGCCCAGGAGGTCAGGCGGCCTTCGTCGATCCCGACGGGCTTGGTGGCGAGGGTGGGCATGGGGTCTCCCGTGGTCGCGGGCCCGCCGAGCGCAGGCCCTTCGACCGGTGATGTCCCGCTTCCGGTGCGCCCCGACCGTCGCCGCCCTCCGACCGGAGGATCAGGCGCCGACCGGCACCATCGTCTGGACCTGGGTGAGCAGCGCGGCGACCGCCCCCGGGACCTCCACCTTCCTGCCGAGCTGTGTGCTCATCACCGCCGCCTCCTGCGCCTGGGCGCTCGCACGGGATCTGCCAGAGCGGAAGATCGAAGCGACGACGTCCTCCCAGATGCCTTCGACCATCGCGTCGAACATCAGCTTGGCCTCGCGCGCATACTCGACCAGGGGGTCCTTCTGGGCGATGGCGCGCAGTCCGATGCCCTCCTTGAGGTAGTCCATCTCGTAGAGGTGCTCGCGCCAGTGCTTGTCGATGGAGGCGAGCAGCGCGGCCCGTTCCAGCTGCCGCATCCCGCCGTCTCCCAGCGCGGACTCCAGGCGCCCGTAGGCCAGCTTCGCGTCGGAGGTGAGTTCGTCCGCGAGCCGCTTCTCCGTGAGGTTCTCGGCGCCGCCGACCTCCTCCAGCATCTCCTGCGGCGTGATGGAGAGCGGGAAGACGCTCCCGAGGACGTTCCACAGCTCGGGCAGGTCGACATCCTCCATGGGCTGGCGGCCGACGGCGGCGCGAACCGCGGTGCGCACGATCCGCTCACGGAAGGCGTGCACATGCTCGCTGAGATCGGACTCGTCGAGAACCCGGCGCCGCTCCTCGTAGATGCGGGCGCGCTGCTTGGTCAGGACGTCGTCGTACTTCAGGACGTTCTTGCGCGTCTCGGTGTTGCGGGACTCGGCGTCGGACTGCGCGCGCTCGATGGTGCGGGAGATCAGGCGCCCGGTCAGCGGCACGTCCTCCCCCAGTCCACTTCGCGCCATGATCGCCTGGACGGTGCCGCCTCCCCCGAACATCCGCGCGATGTCGTCCTCGAGCGACAGGTAGAAGCGGGACTCCCCCGGGTCTCCCTGCCGCCCGGAGCGTCCGCGCAGCTGGTTGTCGATGCGGCGGGAGTCGTGGCGCTCCGTTCCGATCACGTACAGGCCGCCCAGAGCATCGACCTCTTCGCGCTCTGCACGGACCCATGCCTTCGCCTCGGCGAGCAGTTCATCCCATGCGCTCTCGTACTCGGCGGCGTCCCTGATCGGGTCGAGCCCCCGCTTCTCGAGCACGGAGTGCGCCATGAACTCGGTGTTGCCGCCGAGCATGATGTCGGTGCCTCGACCCGCCATGTTCGTCGCCACGGTGACTGCGCCCTTCGCGCCGGCCATCGCGACAATCGCAGCCTCGCGCTCGTGATTCTTCGCGTTCAGCACGTGGTGGCGGACCCCGCGCTCGGTCAGCATCCGTCCCAGGCGCTCGGACTTCTCGACGCTCGTGGTGCCGACCAGGACCGGCTGGCCCGTGCGGTGGCGCTCCTCGATGTCGTCGGCGACGGCCTCGAACTTCGCGCGCTCGGTGAGGTAGATCAGGTCGGACTGGTCGATGCGCTGCTTCGGACGGTTCGTGGGGATCGGGACGACGCGGATGCCGTAGGTGCCCATGAACTCCGCGGCCTCGCTCTCGGCGGTGCCGGTCATGCCGGACAGGCGGGTGTAGAGCTTGAAGTAGTTCTGCAGCGTGATCGTCGCCATCGTCTGGTTCTCCGGCTTGATCTCGACGCCCTCCTTCGCCTCGATCGCCTGGTGCAGACCGTCGTTGTAGCGGCGCCCGGTGAGGATGCGGCCGGTGTTCTGGTCGACGATGTCCACGGCGCCGCGGGCGACGACGTAGTCCTTGTCGCGCGTGAACAGCTCCTTGGCCTTGACGGCGTTGTTCAGCAGGCCCACCAGGTGGGCGCTGCTCGCGTCGTAGAGGTTCTCGGCGCCGAGCTCGTCCTCTACCAGGTCGATGCCCGGCTCGAGGAGGCCGGCCGTGCGCTTCTTCTCGTCGACCTCGTAGTGGGTGCCGCGGCGCATGCGCTCCACCAGCAGAGCGAACGTCCGGAACCAGGGGCTCACGGGACCGCTGGCCGGCCCGGAGATCAGCAGCGGCGTGCGCGCCTCGTCGATGAGGATCGAGTCGACCTCGTCGACGACGGCGAAGCCGTGGCCGCGCTGCACGCGGTCCGCCGAGCGGGAGACCATGTTGTCGCGCAGGTAGTCGAAGCCGAACTGGGTGCTGGTGCCGTAGGTGACGTCGCAGGCGTACTGGCGCTGGCGCTGGGTGGGGCTCAGCTCGGAGGTGATGACGCCCGTGGTCATTCCGAGCGCTGCGAAGACGCGCTTCATGAGGTCTGCCTGGTAGCTCGCCAGGTAGTCGTTCACGGTGACGACGTGGACGCCGTCGCCGCTGAGCGCGCCGAGGTACGCGGGAAGGGTGGCGACCAGGGACTTGCCCTCGCCGGTCTTGATGTCGGCAATGCGGCCGCGATGCAGTGCGTACCCGCCCATGATCTGGACCGGGTACGCCTTCATGCCGAGCGTGCGGTGTGCCGCCTCGCGGACCGCCGCGAAGGCCTCCACGGCGACGGAATCGAGGGTGGCGCCGCCTGCGATGAGCGCCCGCAGTCGGGTCGTCTCCTCGCGCAGCTCCTCGTCGCTGAGGGAGGCGGTGACTTCGTCCAGCTGCTCCACCTGTGCGGCGAACTTCGAGAGGTCGCGCAGCTCCCGCCCCTCACCGGCGCGCAGCAGTCCGTTCAGCAGTCCCATGTCGTCGTCTCGCGTTCCAGGTCGTGATGGCCGCCCTGGCGGTGTTCGCCGAGGGTCGCTTCCTGGTACGCGCGGGACGGGATGCCCAGCGAGGACAGAGGTCAGAGCGTCGGCCGGCCCAGCACTTCGAGGATCGCGCGCGCGGTCTCATCTCCGCGGGTGAGCTCGCGGCTGATCGCGGAGAGCTGGGCGCCCTGGCGACGGACCTGCTCGGTGAGCTCGGCGTGCTCGTCCAGCAGTGCGAGCGTGTCCTCGCAGTCGAGACCCTCCCCGCCGTCGACTGCCTCGCGCAGCGCCGCAGTGTCCACCCGGCATCCGCTGTGCCGGTTGCCGGTGAGCGCGAGCGTCTGCCCGGGCTCGAGCGGACGCGGGCACACCAGGCACCGCTTCGGAGCAGCGGGATCCTCGGGATCCGCACCCTCCATGACCGACTGGAGCCACTCCTCGAGCTGCTCCTCGGTCAACCCCAGATACGGGACGCCATCATCCCCAGCATCGACGTCTTCTCCTGCGCTCGTTCCCACCTGGTCCTCCTCGCTCTCCGGCCCCGCGGGATGCGAAGCCTGTCCTCCCGACGCTCTACCGCCCCGGGTCTGTCTGCTCAGCGGATCCGCCTGCGCTCCACCGGCACGCCCGCGCGCTCGGCGCGTTCGATGCCGCGCTGCATGCCGGGGCTGATGCCCATGTCCTCGTAGACGATCACGGCGTCGGCGGCCGCGATCCACGCCCAGCCGGCCTCCATGCCGAGCGCCCGCTCTTCGAGGATGTCGTCGTCGAGGATGCCGGGCTGGGTGTGCAGGAGGTGCGAAGCGATCGGCGCTTCCCCGCGATGCAGGGTGTCGCGCACGCAGCGACGCGCGTACTGGACGTGGTCATCGACCGTGTGCTCGGCAGTGGCGGCGAACGGGCTCTCGATCACCACGCGCCGCAGAACCTGGGCGTCTGGGGTTCTGTCGTGCGCCATCGGGGCTCTCCTGTCCTCGGGGCCGCACGGTCGCCGCGGCTTCTGACTCCCCTATGTCCCGCGTTCGGGGCTCAGCGACCGCTTGGCGTGCGAGATCCGCCGCCGTGCCGCCGCTCAGGCGTGCGCGAGGTCCACGAGCACCAGAGGATCTTCGCACCCGTCCTCGAGCCCGGGACCGAAGAACCGCGCTTCGAGATCGGTGAGGACGGCCCTGCGCGAGCCCGGCGCCTCCGGGGCCCACGCGGTGAACGGCTGGGCGCCGCCGTCGACCATCGCCTCCACGGCCGCCGAGCGCGCGCTGTGAACGAGAGCGGCGAGGTTGCGGCCCATGTCGTCCATGTCGGCGCTGCACCCCTGCACAAGGCGCTCCCACGCCGCGAGGGACACGGCCAGGCAAGTGCTGGAGAAGCCGTGCTCGTAGGCGGCCTGCGACACGTCGAGGTAGGCCTCGCCCATGCGGGCCTGCACGCTCGCGGGCGTGGGCCGGCGCGGCAGGAGGCTCGGCACGTCGCCCGGCAGGTCCGTCCCGCCGACGGGGTCGCCCTCTGCCCTGGCGAGCTCGACAAAGCGCGCGTCGATGTCCACGGGCTTCTCCTCTCCGCCGGCCGTGCGCACGGGACGCAGCGACCCGTACGGGGCGCGTCGGCGTTCCACTAGAAGAATGCACCCAATCCGGGCGGTTTTCAAGCGGAAAGGAGAAAGTGTGTCAGAACGATTGTCTGTCGCAGCGGAATGGGCGGTCTCTACTTCAGCAGCCCGTACTGCCAGAGCTTCGGCGCGACGCTGTCTGCGTGATAGGCCATCGTCATGGCCCGGAGCGTCCGCAGTTCGCCGTTCAGCACCGGGTAGTCGAAGACCTTGGTGACCTTGCGGCCTACCAGCACCGACTGCGACGTGTTCAGCTCGCTCTCGATCTGGAAGGTGCCGTAGGTCTTCTCCGGATCGTAGTTCGCGGTCCGCCTCGCGAGCTCGAGGACCTTCCCCCACTGATCCAGGAGCTCGGTCTCGGCCGCGGTGAGGGTGAACGCCTGGAGGTCCTTGCTCGCCTGCGTGCCCGCGTCGAAGCACAGCTCGTTGAGGTAGGTGCGTCCGTCGGAGCCGAGGAACGACCTGCACTTGTTGTGGTAGGCCAGCGCCGTGAAGATCAGGCAGGCCTTCAAGAACTCGCGGTCGTGGCTGAAGTTGTCGCCGTTGTCGGCGCACCGGTTCACCACTCCGCGGATCCAGAACCGACCCTCCGACGGATACCGGCCGACCGCGAACAGCGGGAGCTTCGAGAGGTAGTTGCTGCGGCGCAGGTAGAAGCCGCCCGTGCCGTTGTAGACGCCCACCCGGGTCAGGATCGTGGCGAGGTCGGCGTTGTCGAACGACATCTTCTCCGCCACCAGGAACCCGATGATGTCGGGGCTCGTCAGGAGTGTGATCAGAGGCTTGCGATCGGTCTCCTGGCCGTTGAACGTGCATGCGATGCCACGCTCCTCGTCGCCCACCCGTCCGCGATCGAAGAGGGTGGAGAGCCGCCGGTGCACCTTGTGCAGTGCGACCGTGGGCACAGGGCCGGATGCGTCGACGTTCCCGGCCTCCTGCCATCCGGCCTTGACGGCGCCGGGGACCAGAGACCCCGTCTTGTCGATGTCGAACATCTCCAGCTCGAAGGACTCCCTCGCCGGGTCTTCCTCGTTCGACCAGTGGACCACGGTGATCCCGGCGTCCTTCGTGGCGTGGAAGTGCCGGCGGTTGAACAGGAATCCGCGCAGGAACTTCTTCGTGACGAGATGGTGCTGATTGAAGTACTTGGCGGGCGAGAAGACGATGTAGGAATCCGTCGGCTGGCGGAGGTAGTAGTGGAAAGCCGACCAGATGAAGACGTTCGCCAGCTCCTTGGATGGGATGCTTCCATTCGCCGAAGCCGGCAGCAGGGAATCCATCTCCTTCCGGACGAAGGAGGACTTCCACCCGAACGACTCACGTCCGCCGGTGCGGCGCGAGGAGACCTGGGCCTCCATCCCCGAGGTGTCGGCGTACGGCGGGTTCTCGAACAGGATGATCGTGCACGTCGGGTCGTCCACGTACTGCTGGATGGCGTTCGGGATACGGGTGCCGTCCGGCGCTTCGACGCCGAGGACGAAGCGGTCGGACAGGGCATCGCCGTTCAGGAGGACGCCGAGGCGAGGCTCGCCGGCCTTGTAGGTGGGCGGGATGACCGCGCGGACCCGGTCGCCGTACTCGCGCACGAGCTCGAGGTACTCGAACTGCTCGAAGGTGTTGACGATGACGTGGCTGAGCTCGTCCTCGGTCAGGCCCTCCTCGAGGTTCCCGGTGCCGGCGCAGCGGTCGATGATCACGTAGTCGTTGCCGGCCGGGACGCGCGCGATCGCCTCGCGCAGGAGCTCGTGCGACTTCAGCACGTACGGACGCGGCGTGTAGAACGCCCCGAGCTCGATCTTCTTCAGCTTGTCGTTGAGGCGGTCCAGGATGTGCGCGAAGGCCTCGTAGTCGTCGCCCGCATAGGGCCGGATCAGGCCCTTGAAGTGCGTCGGCTGCTTCAGCTCGCCCAAGGCCCCCTTGCGCGGGTCGTTCGCCAGGAAGCTCTCCTTGTTCGAGCCCGGCACCTCCCGGTAGTAGCGCTCAGCCCACGCGACCACGCAGTCCTCGGTGACCTCGATCTCGATGAAGCCGTTCTCCCGCAGCAGCGCGGAGACCTTGCCGGCGCCGGACTTGAAGAAGTCCTCGATGACCAGCGGCTCGGAGCGCGCGCGGAAGCCCTCGTTCGAGCGGCTGGCGGCGGTCGTGTAGGGCTGGTGGATCTCGGCGAAGTAGTCGGCCGAGTCGAAGACGTAGATCCGCTGGGCGTTCAGGTCGATCAGGAGGATGTTCGCGGGGACGTTGCGGCCGTTGACGCGCAGCTTCGCGAGGTACTTGATCGCCTGGAACAGCACCCGGTTCACGTCCGAGATCGCGACCTTGAACTCCAGCAGATTGCCCCGCCACACCCCATCGGTGTTGAGCACCAGGGCGACCTCGGGGTCGATGTTGAACTCGCGGAAGAAGTCGGCCTGGCCGTCGCCCTCGTTCGAGTAGTGGTAGTCGCTCCTGAGCGCCACGGCGGTCTCCTGTCGTCATCCGCCTCGGAGACCAGGAGGCCCTTGGACGATGCTGTCTGGGGTGCAGACGGGGCGCTCGCCAGGTGGGCAGGGCACGATCATCGTCCGCGCAGCGAGTCTAGCTGCTCGCGACGGCCGGGGCGGAGGATCGCGCGGTGCGTGCTGTCCTGCGGCGATGGCGAGCCTCGGAGTGAGCCTGGACGGGGACGCCCCGCCGGCTCGGGTGAGACGGCGGGGCGTTGGTGAAGCGAGAAGCAGGTTCAGGACCCCTTCAGCTTCCGCTTGCTTGCCTTCTGGACTTGAACAGATGCGATGCATGCTCGGTTGAGCACGTGGATCGCGCAGTTTTCCTCCCCGAGGATCATCCAGTTTGGACCGTCCAGGATGATTATCCCCGTCAATATCCTGCTGTCTCGCATTGAAACCTTGACTTCATCCGCGGATTCCTCCGCCTTCATGACGACGGATCCCCATGCATCCTTCAGGTTCTTCTTCATGGAATCCGTTCTGTTAGGAATGCTCATCAGTACCCGACCTTGTCCTTCTTCTCGAGGTTGCAGGCCGCGCAGAGCATCTGCCCGTTCGGCAGCTCGGTGCGACCGCCCTTCGACCACGGGATGACGTGGTCGGCGTGCATTCCCGCGCGCTCGAAGTGCTCGTCGGGGTCATGGCCGGTCCACTGCGGCGCGGCGCAGCGCCCGTCCTGCGCGGCGTACATCGTCGCCTTGTCGGACTCGGAGAACGCCCGCAGGGACAGGAGCCGCAGGGACTGCGCATCGAGCCCGGAGCCGCGCAGCACGTACTCGTAGATGCCGGACTTCTTCTGCACCTCGCCGTCGGCCATGAGGCGCGCGACCTCCGCGCGGATCTGGTCCTGGTCGAGGTCGCGGCGGCCGCCGTGCTCGTTGTAGAGCCGGCCCCAGTCGACCCCGAGCATCGGCTTGTCGCGCAGGCCCGATGCGGGCAGGAAGTACTGGTCGACCCACTCGGTGAGCGTGCGCCAGTAGGTCTTCAGCTCGCTGGCGTTCGCGTCGCCGGCGTGCAGGGCCATGTACTCGGTGAGGTCGCCGAGGCCCTGGTTCGCGGAGATCCAGGCGAGCGCCTTCTCCAGGAGCTCCTGGCGGATCGCGGAAGCGCGCACCAGGCCGCTCGAGATGTCGTCGGCGGGCCCGCCGGGTCGGGAGAAGAACCGCTTCGCATCGGACAGCCAGCGCCCGGGGTAGTTGGCGTTGCGCAGCTCCTGCTCGGTGAGCTTCTCGCCGGCGACGTTGATCGTGCGGAACCACTCCAGGCGCTCCGAGTCGGAGCCCTCGCACACGTACACCTGCAGCTCGTAGTCGAGGATCTTCTTCTGCACATCGGCCGGCAGTCCCGCGAACGTGGCGATCGCGCCGTGACGGTCCGCGATGGAGAAGCCGCCGGTGACGAAGCGGCAGATCGAGATGGTGCGCTGCTGTCCGTCGAGCACCTCGAATCGCTCCTCGCCCGTGTCCGCGTCGATCGAGCGGACCCAGTACATCGTGTTCAGCGGCAGGGACCGCATGACCGTGTCGATGACGGCGGTCTGCTGCTTCTGGTCGTAGACGAACTCGCGCTGGTAGGCGGGCCTGATGTCCAAGCCTCCGTCGAGCCCGCGGACCCCGCGCTCCGCATCGTCCTGGAAGCCCGAGACGACCGCGGCGATCGAGTAGGTGGTGGGGGTGATGATCATTGTCAGGCGCCCTTCGGCTCGATGAAAACGCGGGCGTAGGAGCGGCTCCCTGCAACCAGGGGGTGCCTGGTCTCCCTCGATGTCCAGAGCGAACCGCTGCCGCCATTCACGTTCTGCTCAGAGATTCCCATAATCTCGAACTGATCCGGGCTGAACTTGTCGAGGAACGTGATCGGGACGCCCATGACGCCGTCGTAGTCGTAGGGGATGTCCTTGACCTTCGACACTTCGATCGCGTCGTAGTTGTCGTAGGCCGGGTAGAGATGCTCGTTGCCGCGGTAGCGCTTCACCAGGTCGATCTCCTCGTGGCGCTTCTTGTGGTCGAGGTTCGTGAACCAGCGGACCCCCTTGACTCGGATCCACTTGGCCCCCTTCTCGTCCACCCAGCATCCGGAGGCTTCCAGCGGATACTCGTCGGGGACGCGGAACGGGCGATCCCCGGAGCTGATGCTCGGCCCGAGCCACAGCAGGTTGGCCTTGACCAGCGGGAAGATCTCCTTGTAGGTGATCGCGTTCACGTTCCCCAAGACCAGGAACTTCTTCTCGTGCTCCATGAGCTGGGCGATGTACTCGCGGAAAAGGCTGAACGGCGGGTTGGTGACGACGATGTCCGAGCGCTCCAGCAGCGCGACGCACTCCGGGGATCGGAAGTCGCCGTCGCCCTCGAGGGGCTCGATGCGGCCGCGGCGGATGTTCCGCTCGTCGCGTCCGTGGTCGATCACGGCGCCAGCGGAGTCGCGCTCGAGGAACATCGCATAGCTCGGGGATCCGTCCGGCTCGTAGTGCGTGGCGATGAGCTCCGCGATCCCGAGCTCGTCGAACTTGAGCGCGAAGAACGCCCAGAAGTTGGACCACTGCGGGTCGTCGCAGTTCAGGTACACGACCTTGCCGCGGAAGGGGTTCCGCTTCGGAGCGCCGGCACCGGGGATCACAGGGTCGTGGTAGTGCCGGACCTCCGCCTCGATGTCCTCGAGTCGCGTGTAGAACTCGTCGTTCTTCGCGCGCTTCGCGCTATGCAGGTTCGCGTTCGCCACCGGCATGCCCCCTCGGGTGAGCGAGGGCCCAGATGCCCTTCACCTCGGGGGGTACGCGCGCGGGGAGCTGCCCAGTGACGATCGTCGGCGACGACGGGGCGGCGCGCTCAAGTCGAGGGGCCTACTCCTGCTCCGCCTTGGTGAACACCGGGGCGTCAGGTATGGCGCGGCGTCTGCGCGCCAAGCGCCGGATCGCGTCTTTCGCATCCGCCATCGCGGCCCACGGATCGAGGACCGCCAGCGTCAGGCCGATCCAGCGGCGGGCTCGCTCGCGGTCGTCCGGGCCCTTCCAGGCGCGCTCGGCGGCGCAGCGGACGGTCGCGAGCGCGCGGATCGTGCGGTGGTCGGTCATCAGGTGCCTCCGGTCGTGGTCTCGGAATCGTCCAGCGATCCAGGCTCATAAGGGGTCTCCCGAGGGTCCAGCGGGTCGGAGTCTCGCTTCCTCTTCACCTGCCTCCTGTCCCACAGCTCGACCGCGATGAAGATCGGCGACAGCAGGATCGCGCCGAGGGTGGCATCGGCCCACTCGAACCCCTCCCACAGTCTGTTGGCATGCGATGCGATGCGGCGGGCGGCGCCTCGCAACCCAGTCGTGGTCTTCGTGCTCTCCACGCCGCTCACCCCACCCTCGGGAACGACGGCCGGACCGTCTCGTACGGCTCGCCCGCGAAGGTCCGCAGGATCGCCTCGAAGATGACGCGGGCGCCGGCGACGGGGACGGCCATGCCGATCTGCTTGCGCACGGACCCCTTGCCGCCCTCGAAGGTGAAGTCGTCGGGGAACGTCTGCAGCCGGGCCCGTTCGCGGTTCGTCAGGGCGCGCGGCTCCTCCCAGTGGTAGACGTGGGTCCCTCCCCCGCCGGCGCCGATCACCGTGTAGGAGGGCTCGTCGGGATGCAGTCGCCGGTACAGCTGGGAAATCTGCGTGCGCGTGCGGTACTGGAGGCGCTCGGGCAGGTCCGCGGTGAACACGTTCTGGCCGGGCCGGATCAGGTTCAGACGCTCGATGACGGTGGCCGACTGGCGGGTGGGCTCCTGGTGGGCGGCCCACTCGGGGATGTCCGCGAGCGCCGTGCGCGCGGAGACGTCGGCGTGTTCGTACGGGGCCGGAGAGGGCACTTCGAAGCGCACGTCCAGGTCCTCGCGGATGCCGATGATGATGATCCGGTGGCGAGCCTGCGGCACCCCGTAGCGCTCGAACTTGTAGAGGTGCGGGGTGAGCCGGTATCCGACCGCCCGCATGTCCTCGAGGATCCGCGCGAAGGCGTCGCCCTCCTTGTTCGAGGCCAGTCCCCCGACGTTCTCGGCGAGGAAGAACGCCGGCCGGAACATGCGCAGAGCCTTCACCCCGTAGGTGTAGAGCGGCCCGAACGTGCCGTCGAACCCGCGCCGCTCCCCGATCTGGGAGAAGTCGTTGCAGGGGAAGCCGAAGGCGAGGCCGTCGATGTCGCCCCTGCCCGCCAGGTGCTCGAAGTCGAGTGTGCGGATGTCGCCGCAGATCACGTCCGGGGAGTCCACGTCGCCCATGACGTTGCGGGCGTAGGTGCGGCAGGTGTCGGCGTCGAAGTCGTTGGACCACTGGTGCACGATCCCGTAGGCGGGGTCGGCGATGGAGGCGAGGTTCGCGCCCATGCCGATGCCGCCGGGGCCGGAGAACAGCTCCCCGAGGCGGAACACGGTGCGCGAACGGTCCTCGGCGGTGCGCTGCGCCGGGACGGGCGGCAGGGGCGAGGCGAGGTCGAGCTCGGGTGCGTGAGCGAGGGTCGTGCTCATGCGGAGGCCCCTACGGCGGAGGCACCCGGGAGCGCCGCCCCGATGCGCAGCGCCAGCTCGGCCGTCTCGTACTCGAGGCTCCCGAGGACGTTGTGGCCGGTGCGGTTCTCGGCCAGCCATCCGGTGACCGCGTCGCGGATCTCCCACTGGAAGTCGGCCGGCAGGCGCTCCCAGGCGGCGGAAGCCATGCGCACCGCGTCGTTGTGGGCGTAGGTGCGGCGGCCGAAGCCGTAGCGCCAGGCCATGCGGATCACCTGGTCGGAGACGACGAACTCGGCGCCGCTCGGGGTGCGCGCGGGGCCGATGCGGTCCAGGGGCTCCTGGCCGTATCCGTAGGCGTGGGCCGAGGCGGGCGCTACGTCCGCGGTCTCGTCGTGCAGGGTCACGGTCCACGAGCCGCCGAGCGGCAGCGGCGGGAGCTTCTCGCCTTCGGCCAGCAGGAGCTCGATGGAGCCGCGGTCGGCGTACAGCGGATGCGGGAACAGCTCCCCGGTCTCGGGATCCTCCTCCGACTGGCCGAAGGCGAGGCCGGAGATCGTCGCGCCGCGCAGGGCGAAGTCGGGGGCGAGGCGAGGGTCGGAGTCGGGGGCGAGGCGAGGGTCGGAGTCGGTCATGAGAGGTCCTTGTGATCGGAGGGGCAGGCCGGGCGGGAGCGCCCAGCGGCGGGAGCGGAGGTGGCGGGCAGGGCGAGGTCGGCCTCGAGCGCGGGCGTCACGAGCGCCCCACGTGGCCGGGGAACGAGCTGGCCGGTGCGGTGGCGTCCTCGGTCTGGGCGAGGTGCCACAGGCGGCTGAGGACGTCCACGAGATCCGCAGGCGTCCGGGCGATCTGCGAGACCGGTTCGGTGAGGCGGCCCTGGACCATCTGGTCCCACAGGGCGCGGCCCTCTTCGGCGGCTTCCAGGCGGGCGAGCTTGGTCTTCTCCACCGCGCGGTCCTGCACGGTCTCGAGGTCGACGAACACGCCGATCCAGGCGTTGGCGACCTGGCGGGAGGCCTTCCTCCAGGCGGTCGAGCTGTGCAGATCGCGCACGCGCTCCCGGAACGCGGTGAAGACGCGCATGTGGTGGGGACGCGGGAACGGGGAGACGGCGCTGAGCGCGATCAGGTAGGCGTGATCGAGCCGAGCCCCTGCCTCGGCGCCGCCGGCGCGATCCGCTGCGGCGGCGAGCTCGTAGCGGTCGTCCGCGCTGTAGTTGTCCCACATCGCAGCCAGTGCCACCGGGATGTCGGATGCCGACGGATCCAGCAGTGATCGGCGGGCGAGGGACGGGTCCGCCAGGAGCAGGCGGTGGACCTCGTCGCGCTCCTCCCACACGAAGGGGATGATCACCGGCGGCCGCGAGCCCATGCGGCGCAGGTACTCGCCCATGATGTGGAGCCGCGCGGTGGGGGTGATCCTGCGGGGCTTCGATCCGTCCTCGGTGAGGGACTCGTCCTCGGCCTGGTGGAGGAGGTCGATGCGCTGCTCGAGATCCTCCTGCTCGGAGCGGGTCTCGTTCCAGGCGTCGAAGTCCTTGCGCTCGAGCGGGCTCTTCCCTCCCCCGCCGTCACCCAGCCCGGGGTGGCTCGCGTCGGGGTAGATCGAGACGGTGTTGAGCTCGCCGCTGGTCTTCATGGACCGCAGCACGTCGTAGCAGACCATGCGCGCCATCGCGCTGACCCACGTCGCCAGCGACTCGTTCTCGATGCGGGCGATGTCGAAGAACTTCGGGTCCGACACCTTCCGCTTGATGCGCTCGCGCACGCGGGCGGGGATCTCGAGCGGATGTCGTTCCAGGATCCCGCGGTAGGTCCTGTTCAGGGAGGTGTTCACGCACAGGGTCGACTCGACCAGGACGTTCACCATCTCCCGCGCCTGAGCATCCGAGATGCGACCCTGCCGCAGGGCGAGGGCGATCTTGCTTCCCGCCTCGTCGGTCTCTTCCCGGCCGATGCGGCTGGGCGCGGCGATGATGTGGGAGATGCCGAGAGGCTCCAGGTCGGGGAAGGCCGCCTGGAGGTCCGAGGCGCTCAGTTCAGGCGCGGGGCGGGGGCGAGTGCTTGTAGTCGTCACCCCCTGCTATGTTCCGCAGGGCAGCGGCTCAGACCGGTCCGCGGAGCAAGGGGCGCCCGGCACGCTCGATGCGGGGCGCCCCTTCGCTGACCGTCTGTGCGATCAGGGGTGCTGCAAACTCACCCGAACAGGTCGTCCACGTCCATGCCGGCGTGAACAGCGGCAGGTGCGGACACGGCCGGTGCGGCCGGCGCAGGCTGCGCGGGGGTGCCGTCGAGCTCCACGTCCGCCGAGCGGTCGGTGAACGCCGAGACCTGCTCGCGGCGCATCTCGAACGGCGACAGCTCAGGCTCCGCCTCGCCCGCGGCGCCCGCGCCGATGCCGCCGGTGAACAGATCGTCGACCTCGTCCTGCGTCTGCATGTGCAGGCTCGCGCGACGCCGGGACCTCGCCCGCTCCCGCGCGCGGTCGGCCAGCACGCGCTCGCGGCGCGCCATGTCCAGCGGGTTCGTGGAGGCCAGCAGCAGGAACTCCTCCGGCAGCGTCATCGTCACGGGGATGAAGCGCTGGTTCAGGTCGGCGTAGAAACCCACCGATCCGCGCACGACGACACGGCGCATGAGGCCCGGGAAGTCCGGGTCGGGGATCTCCTCCACGAGCGCCTTCAGCGAGTTCGTGTTGTGGCCGGCCGACACCGAGTCGTCCAGGTAGTCCTCGCCGCCGAGCTTGTGGGACGCGCGGATGCGGCCGATCCTCGCCTCCGTCGGCTCCACCCCGAACAGCTGGCACGCGGCGCGCGCCTCGGCCGCATCAGAGATGTGCAGGATGATGCCGCGGGAGATGTAGCCCTCCAGGCCCGCGTCCAGGGCGTCGGTGACGCGCTGGGTCATGAGGATCGGGAGCACCCGCTGGGAGCGCGCGAGACGGCCCAGGCGGTTCATCTCCTCGCGGCCGGCGCTGAGGAACACCCACGCCTCATCCAGCGCCACGACACCGTTGCGGCCGGTCAGCGCGTTCGCCGAGCCGAACACCATCATGCGGATCAGTGCCATGGCGATGCGCTGGGTGATGTCGGTGGCCTGAGACCCCGGCTCCGGGATCGGCAGGTAGGTCGAGCCGACCTCGATGAGGGTGATGCCGTCGTTCACGTTCAGGGCCTTGCCCTTCGGGTCGCGGCCGTAGAGCGCACCGAACTGCGGCAGCGACGCGAGGTCCTCGCACTTCGTGTAGACCTCCTCGTTCCCCTCGAGGATGCCGTCCTCGTAAGCGAACTTCAGCGCCTCGCCGAGACAGGTCGCCTTGCGCACCTCGATGCCGTGGCGCAGCGCCTTCGCCAGCGCCACCTCGTGCCGGTCCTTGTCCTGGCCCCACGGGTTGATGCTCAGCAGCAGGCTGGTGCCCATCTCGATCGCCGAGTCCGTCGTCGGCATGAAGCGCACCGGATCGAAGACGCCGTCGGAGGACATGAGGTCGTCCAGCGACGCGACCTGGCCGCCCATCGCGCGGATGACAGGGCCGTGGCCTTCTCCCTCGGTGTGGTTCTTCGGGTCGATGAACACGCCGGGAGATCCCATCGCCTGGAACTGGTCCATGAGGTTCAGGCCGACCATGGTGTTGTGCGTCGGCACGAAGCCCTCGATCAGGTACGTCGAGTCCGGGGAGTCCACGGTGATGCACCGCATCGGCTCCGGCTCGATCGGCTCGATCGACTCGATGTAGAGCCACTGCTGCGTCTCGCGCAGCTCCGTCGGCAGCAGGGAGCGCTTGCGGGGCAGGCGGAACACCGGCTGGGCGGTGGTGAACTTGATCCGGTGGCGGTCCTTGCAGACGACCTTCTCGCCGAGCTCCCCGGTCTCCGCGTTGCGCAGACGGTAGGAGCCTTCGCCCACGCTGACGGACGCCTTGATCCCGAGGCTGCGGATCAGCTCGAGGGCATCGGTCGCCAGCCGCTCATGGCTCAGCGACAGCTCGCAGGAGCCAGCCTTGGAGATCGTGCCATCGGTGTCCATGAGGCCCTGGAGCACCGCGAGACGCTGCTCGTAGGACGCGCGCAGGTAGGCCACGGGGATGTGCTTGTCGTCCTGGCCGGAGCGGACAGAGAAGCCGGCCTCGCGCAGACGACCAGTCAGGCCGACGATCCGATGGTGCTTGCGGATGGTCGGGTGGTGCCACATCTCGTATCCGTCAGCCACGATCTCGGCCCAGATCTCCGGGTCGATCCCGGTGAGGCCGTCGCTCGCGGTGCTGCCGTCGCCGAGCCACGCGCCGAGCGTGTACGGCGCGACGGGCAGATCGGCCTCGGGAAGATCCAGGGGCTCGGCGAGGTGGATCGACCAGTTGGCGTGCCCAGTGCTGGTGATGACGCCCTCGGCGAGAATCTCCCCTGTGGACATGACGCGCTCGATGTACGGCGCGTCGTCCACGGTGATCTGCTGGAGCGTGCGGTTCGCGATGTCCACGAGCGCGCGGCGCGCGGGGACGATGTGCATGCTCTTCTCGGCCAGACGTCTCGCCTTCGCGACCGGGACGGTCACCTCGCGGAACTCCTTGGTGGGCGTCAGGCCGAACCTGCGAAGGCTCCCGTTCAGGCTGGTGATGCGACCGACCCCGACGGAGACTCCAGCCGCAGGGTCGACTCCGTCGATCGCCTCAGCGATCTGCCGGACAGTCCACCGTTCGTCGCCTCCGAGGGACTCGAGCACTGCGAGGGACGCCTTCGCGCGGATGGCGGATCCCTCGGCCCACCGGGAGCTGCTGGAGGACTTCGTCCACATCTCATGCAGGCGCTGGACGGATTCTCGGGCCGGCCACACGTTCACCGGGTCGGACTTCACCATCTCGTCCATCGAGAAGGGGGACTCGATCGCGCGCTTCGCGAGCTTGCGGGGCGTGTCCATCATGTCGAGCGCAGCGATGATGGCCGGGCGGTCCATGAAGCGAACCCCGGGGATCGTGGAGAGCACCTCGGAGAGCTCGTGATACGTCATCCATGTGTCGACCGGGATCTCCATCGCCTTCGCGTGAAGTCGCCCGGCGAGAGCGCGGGACTCCTCGGCTCGCTGGAGGGCGAGCATGTGCTTCGGCCGCCGCATCGACGTGCGGTCGGTGCGCGAGGAGACGACCCACTGGTGGTTCGAGTCGGCCTTGATCGTCTGCCCGTCGGACAGGGTGAGGCGGTACGCCTTCTCGGGGGTCGGCTGCTCGTGGATCGAGAGGACATTGCAGGGCCGTCCATCGCGTCCGAGAACCTGGTCTCCGACCTTGAGATCACCCAGTCGGACGGTCCCGAAAGGCGTTCTGACCTGCGTGTTTACGCAAGCCGACTTGCCCGACCCCGTTGCACCGAGGATCACGGCGATAGGGAGACCGTCTGCGGTAGACGCCGCGCTGGGGTCGAAGAACGACGGCTGATCGTCGCGCTCGTCGAAGCCGAGGAGCGCCCCCGACCGATCGCCCACGCGGTTCAGCGACACGATTCCTGACCCGGCAACCACGGAGGACGGCAGCTCCTGGCGGTTCGGGTTCGCGCGCACGGAGGAGGCGAGCTGCATCTCGAGCAGGCCGGGGTACTGGCGGTTCTCCATGAGGCGCGGGGTCGCGCAGGAGTACCGCATCAGCTTCGTCTCGTCGCGCATGCCGTTGAAGGCGATGAGGATGGAGGCGCCGGTGAGGGTGGGCATGCCGCCGCCCTCGTAGGCGCGGGAGACGTCGCGCAGGAGGTCCAGGAGGTCCTCCTGCTGCTTCTTGGAGAGCTTGTTGTTCTTGTAGCGCTCCTCGATGTCGCCCTTGACGCGGCTGTACTGGCGGCGCATCTCCTCGGCGGAGACCTTGGCCGGCTCGATGAGGCCGCGGATGCTGATCGCGAGCGCTCCCTGGCGGACGGCGTCGGACGCCCACTGGGTGAACTCCTTGCGGGACTCCACGAACTTCAGGTCGAAGTCGGCGATCGACGCGATGGAGATGACGTTGTGGCCTTCGATGTCGGGCCATTCCGAGCACGGGCGCTCCGCCTGCTCGCGCGCTTTGAGCGTGGAGGCGGCGGAGGCGAACACGTGGAGGTGGTCGGGGTGCTGGGCGAAGTGCGAGTCGCTGCGGCGCTTCTCGGACCACCAGGAGTCCGCGAGGCGGATCTCCGTGGAGCTGGGCATCGTCATGCCGGCGCGGGAGAGCAGGGACCCGATCTCCTTGGCGTCATGGTCGAAGTCGGACATGGGGGTGCCGCCGTAGGCGAAGGTCTCCACGACCGAGTCGACGGCCGCGGCGAGCCCGGACTTGGTGACGCTGGGGCGCAGCTTCACGGCGAACAGGAGCACCCGCTCGTCGACGACATGGTTGCCGTAGTCGCGACGGTGCTTGATCGCCAGCGGGCTCGCGGGATCGGGCTCGAAGAGGGTGGGGACGTTGACCAGGAGGTGCTGGACCTCGCGGTAGGTGCCCTTGGAGGTGAAGCGGCGCGGCGTGCCGATCGAGTAGGCGAGGCCGGAGAGCTCCTGCCACGCCTGCATGATCGGCTCGGCGGCCATTAGCTGCTCCACGAGCGAGCGGGCGTCGGCGTAGGGGCGCAGCGGCACCTTGCGGATCAGCCAGACGGAGTTGTCGATGCCGAGGACGCGGCCGTCGTCGAAGCGCGCGGCGATCTGCGTGGGGTCCAGGGGGACCTTGGAGTCGAAGCCCTGCGTGGGGCCGAAGCCGAGGGTGCTTGCGAGTGCCATCAGTTCGAGCTGCTTTCCGTGTAGGCGTTCTGGAAGTCGGTGAGGGCGGGCCCGGAGCCGGTGGGGCCCCACGCGGTGACGACGGGGGCGCCGCTGTCCATGCCGGTCAGGCGCAGGTCCATGACGAACGTGGTGCCCTTGGCATCGGCAGACCCGAGGGCGGGCGCATCGGCCGGTGCGGGCGCCGCGGGGTCCTCGCCGCCCCCGTCAGAGGCCGCGCCGGCGGTGGGCGCTGCAGGTGACTGCTGGACGCTGTCGTCCTCGTCCCAGACGACGCTCACGCGGACGCGGGCGATGGCCTGGGAGCGGATCTCCTGCACGTCCTTGTCGGACATCTCGCGGGTCGTCGGCTTCTGGCCGATGGAGATGATCTCGGTCTTCACGGACTGCACGCCGTCGAGAACGGGGTACAGGTGATCGGCGTTGCCGTCGCGCACGGAGACGCGCACATTGTCGGAGGAGCCGGAGGTGAGGGAGGCGGCCCACGCATCGACGCTGGACTGGACGCCCTTGTCGGAGCTGGGCGCCCCGTATCCGGCCCAGGTCTCCGCCGGCGCCGCGACCGTCAGGTCCTTGTCGGTGAACGCGATGGAGGGCTCCTCGGTGGAGGCGGTCACGGCGCCGCTGGCTCGGTCGCGGAAGACGACCTGCGTGACCTCCAGGACGCCCATGGAGTCGGTGGCGACGGCGAAGGTGTGCCCGTAGGCTTCGGTGGTCTCGTCGGTCATCGCCGGGATCGACGCGGAGGACGACCAGCCGATCAGGGATGCGCCGGGGATGCCGCCCTCGTCGACCTGCGCTGCGATCCACTCCTGGACGGCGAGCTGAGCCTCGCCCTGGCCCGGGTTGCCCTGGAGCTCGACGGTCTGGGCCTGCACGGTGTCGTCTCCGCCGCCGGCGTTCAGGAGGGTCCCGATCATGCCGACGTTCGTCAGGACGCTGAGCGGGGCGACGATCAGCGCCGTCCACACGCCCACTCGGGCGATGCGTGCCCTGCGGCCGATGCGCCGGCGGTTCTCGAGGTCCGTGCGCGGGGCCTCGAGGAGGTGGTCCTCGCCCCACAGGTCGGTGCCTGCGGGCTTCTTCGGTGCCTTCTTCGCCATGGTCGGCGCTCTCCTAGTGGTGGTGGTGCGCGCGTCCCGCCGGGGCGGTCGCTGCGTCGTGCTGGTGGTCCTGCATCTGCGCTACTTCAAGGGCGACCAGGGGGTCGGAGTCGCTGGCGAGGTAGTCCAGGACATCGGGGCTGATATCGCCTTCCGCGAGGAGAGCCAGCTTCACGTCCGCGCCGGGAAGCTGGGCGATCGACTGCTCACATTCCTCGCACCGGCGATGCCCGGGCTCGGTCTTGCGGAAGCACGGGCGCCAGCAGTCCTGGCAGGTGACGGGGAGTCCCGGCGAGGAGTGCCGGCGGCACTTCTGGCGGGGCCGCCACGATGCGCACCGGGCCATCGCTCAGCCCTCGAGGATCCGCACGGCGTCCTCGATCAGCTCGGTCGTGTCCTCGGTGAGGCTGTGAGCCTCCCGGGCGACGGTGATGGCGAGCTTCGAGTCGGCGGCCGGGGGCTCCGCGGGGATGTCGCAGCCGGCAAGGTGCAGCAGGTCCCAGACGGGGCGCAGGCGCTGGCGGCCCATGAGTCCGGCGACCACGCCGGCCTCCATCGCGTCAGCCTCCGCGATCTCGCGCACGTCGCGCAGCGCAGTGCCGGCCTGGGCGCGGCCGGTCAGGATCTGGGTCGCGAGACGCTCGCGGGGGCTGTCCTCGACGCCGACGCGGGTGCCGGACAGGGCGACGGCGAGTCCGATGGCCTTGTCGGGGGCGGTGCGGAGCGTCTCGACGGTGCGCAGCGCGCGGCGGGCCTGTCCGAGGGTGAGAGCGCCGCCGGTGCGAGCGGAGGTGCGCTTCGTGCGCTTGCCGGCGGAGGGCGAGGACTCGTCGGAGGCGTCCTCGTCGCCCTCTTCGGTCTCGTCGTCGGGATCGTCTGCGCGCTCGTCACGAGCGGTCTCGCTCCACGGGTTCTCGGAGGTGGCGCCGTCGTGCGCGTCGGAGTGCTCAGCGGCCCGCTCGGCGGAAGCGGAGTCTGCGGTGCTGGTCTCCTGGTCCTTGGCGGGGATGCCCCACTCGTTCTCGTCCATCGTGATGCTCCTGGCCTAGTCGGGATGGGAGCTGTGTGCTCCCGCTGACTTGGACCATGCGCACCTTGGGCTCTGCTCAGCGCCGACTCCACTGGGCTCGAGGTTGGAGGGCGGAGCGGCCGGCCACTCCCGGCGCTACTCCGGGCGCGGGCAGGTCTTCTCGGCCTCACCGCGCAGCACGTCGAGCAGGACCTCCACCCGCGGGTAGCAGATCCTGGGCTCCCCGCCAGGGCTGTGGCCGCTCGTCGCCGAGATGACAACGTCCCGCAGTACCGCGAGCATCTGCGCGTCGGAGAGCCCGCAGTCACGGGCGAGCTCCCCGATCTCGTGGACGGCGGCGCTCACGGCGTCCATGGCCGAGCGGGTGAGGGTGGCGGAGGTGCCGAGGCTGTCGGTGAGCAGGAAGGAGTGCAGCAGGACGAAGCCGCGCCACGCATCCTCCGGAATCTCTTCGGACTGCTCGGCGACGACGCGGCGCAGACGCTGCTCGAGGACCTCGTCCCGGGCGCGCGCGACGATGTCGAGGATCCCGATCGCGCCGCCGATCATGGAGACGAAGGATGTGCACGAGGACTGTCCGCGCTTGAGGGCTGCGCTCTCCACGTCGGGGTCCCAGCGCGCATCGACGACCAGGAGGGTCTCGAGGATGCTGGTGCGGGCGGAGTCGAGGGTCTCTCGGGCGCTGTCGGCGGCCATGGGGCGGGGTCTTCCTTCTCTGGGCGGGCACTGCCGCGCGGATGCGGCGGGGCGGGGAGAGGCGGCGCCGGAGGCATGGTCTCCGGCGCCGCGGGTTCAGCTCTGGGCGGCCTGGCCGATGACCGTGAAGCCGATGAGGGTGCGGAAGCCCTTCTCCTGCTTCTCCGACTTGTCCTTGTTGATCACGGACAGGCGGATCTTGGTGCCGGTCCCAGCGTGCGGGAACAGGTCATGGGCGAGCTGCAGCGCGGCCGGGTCGTCCACGCGGTCGGTGCGGATCGTCTCGGTGGTCTCGCCGGCCTTCGCGTACTTCGAGGCGATCTCCGGGGTGTAGGTGATCAGCGCGCGGTTTGAGGACTGCTCCGGGACGACGGAGACGATGGTGCAGTCGACGGTGCGGGCCGTGTCGACCTGGGACAGAAGCGCCTTCAGCGGCGACTTCGGCGACAGGGCGACATTCACGATCGCCGTCGCGGCCTGAGTGAAGTCGCTCTGCCAGGCGGAGGCGTCCGTGTGGGAGGAGATGGGACCGGCGGCGGTGGCGGCGGCGATGATGATCGCGCCGAGCGGATCGTTCTGAGGGTCGCTCATGGGGTGCTCCTGAAGCTGTGATGTGCGGAAGTGCGGATGCGGTTCTGCGGGGATGTGTCCCGGCCAGGCGGCGTTGAGACCGCGCAGGCGAGCTCTTGCGGGTCAGCCGGTGTAGTCCCAGCCGGCGTCGAACTCCTGTCCGCCGATCCATCCGTCGCCGGGCACGTCGAAGCCCTGGGCGGCGGGTGCCTGCGCAGCGCTCGGCGAGTAGACGCCGGTGGCGAGCGGGTCGGCGGCCGGGTTCGGGATCCCCGCCGTGCCCATGCCGAACGTCGCAGCCGAGACGGCAGGAGCCTGCTGGAAGGTCGGCTGCTGGAAGGGAGCCGGCGCGGGGCCGCTCTCCTGGGTCGGAGCCGGGCCCTGGCCGGTCTGTGGGGCGGTGCTCAGCGGGTCGCCGCGGAAGTCGTGCGCGGAGGAGAGGTTTCCGCCCTTCTGGGCCAGGTCGATGGAGATCGCCACCACCGTTCCCAGGCGCGCGATCGTCTCCAGCCCCCACTGCGTGATCTCCTCCGCGGTGGAGAAGCGGACCGGCACGCCCCGCTCGTCGCGCTGCGTCACGGGCATCGGATGGTCGGAGATCAGGACGCCGAGCGAGTAGAGCAGGTTGCGGGACGTCGCGGCCTGGAGGTGGCGGAAGCCCAGCATCTGCTCCTGGACGGTGGTCACCACGTTCCAGATGACGCTCGAGACCGATCGCACCAGCGCCTGGGACTGGTCGCGCGCGGGCACCCCGGAGTCGCGGATCTGGCGCAGGGCGATGTTCACGATGTGGTTCGCGGACAGGTGCGCGTAGGACGCGACGTTCATCGGGTCGGTGTCCGTCGGGCGTCCCTCGAACAGGCCGGTCGGCGACGTCGCCTGGCTCTGGTCCTGCGTCATGGTGGTCCTCCTGGGGTGATGCGGAAGCGGGTGGATGCGTGCAGACGCCCCCGTGAGGGACCATGCGCACTGCTACTGGGTGATGTCCTGGACGGGCGGCTCACAGACCGGTGGGGCTCTCGCCGTGCGGCGCCTGGTCCGGCCAGGCGAGCGCGCGCAGCGACTCCTCGAAGTCGGCGCTGAACGGGTCGAGCTCGGCGGCGAACACGTCCTCCCCGATGCGCAGGAACGGGTTCATCTGCGGCAGGGCGAGCATCGGCGGTGCGGACTGCTGCACCGGGAACTGGGATCCGGGCGGCGCCTCGAGTGCGGGGGCCTGCCATGCGGCGGGCTCGCACCTCTGCGCGAGGTCGGCGAGATCCGCGGCGAACCAGTCCTCCATGTCGATCTCGGGCGCGCGGAGCATCGTGTCCCAGCCATCGCCGAAGATGATCGGCTGCGGCCGGTACTCGGAGACGGGCCCCATGATCGGAGCCTCCCCGAGGGTCAGCGCCGACGGCTTCACACGAGCCCAGTTCACGTTCTCGGAGCGCCCGGGGCACTGGCGCACCAGCGGGCAGAACGTGCACAGCGCGGAGGCCTTGGTCGGGTAGCGGCCGGACTGGGTGATCTTCGCGTGCTCGCCCCATGCCTCCACGTGCGCGGCGAGGGTCTTGCGGCGGTAGGGGGCGCTGAGCGCGACCTTCGAGGACTTCCCGTGCTTGGTGTAGTAGTCCAGCGCCTCGGTGACCTTCAGACCGTGGTCCGGGTGATCAGCGGGCAGGTCCCGCAGCATCTGCTCGACGGCCGATGCGTAGAGGCGCAGCTGGTCGCCGTGGGCGTCGCCGTAGAACTTCTTGTCCTCCTGCGAAATCGCCCTCCCGGTCTTGTAGTCGACCATCCGCAGGGACACCGTCCCGGTCTTCGCGCGCACCCGGTCGATGCGGTCGATGAACCCGCCGAACGGCACTCCCGAGAGGGAGACGTCCTTGACCTCGAATTCGGTGGCCCACACGTCGACGGCCGAGGGGTCCTCGATCTGCCAGAGGGTGGCGATGCCGGCCCACACGGCCGCGGTCCAGCGCACGCGCACGGAAGGGTCTGCGAGCTCGGGGAAGAGGTAGCGGGGATCGGTGCCCTGCTCATAGTCGTCGGCGACGCCCACCAGGATCTCGCCGGCCTTCACCTCGGTGCGTTCTTCGCCGGGGAGCTGGAACAGGCGCTCGAGCACGTCGTGCCCGCCGTTGCCGACGGTGGAGGGGTCGAACAGCGCGGAGGTGTCGAACAGCTTCTCGGCGGCCCACCGGGCGGGGCAGGACTCGATGCTCTTGGCGCTGGAGACGCTGAGGGTGTTGCGGGCGATCCGTCCGAGCGACAAGTCGCGAGGGATCACCAGGCAGTCGTTCCCCCAGGACAGGCGCGCGGCGATCTCGCGGGGAGTGGTCGTGTTCTCGCTCATGACGGGGTATGTCCCGCGCCGCCACGGTTCCGTCCGGTGTCCGCCGGCGCTGTGCGACAGGCCTCAGGCCTCGCGGTGATCGCGGATCGCCTGCGCCTTCCGCTCCTGCCGGGATCCCTTGCGCGGCAGCGGCGTGTGGCGGGATGCGGCAGAGGACCGGCGCAGCTCGCGCATGGCGGAGGCGAGCTCCGGGTTCGAGGTCGGCGTGAAGCCCGGTGTCCGCTCGCGGCTGCGGCGGCTGCGCTTCGCCATCGTGCTCTCCCTCCTCGGTCTCGATCTGCTGGGTGATGTCCCGCGCCGACGCGCTCTCGACTCCTTGGACACGGACCGGCCGCCGGCAGGATGTTCCCGCCGGCGGCCGGTCATTCCCGGTCTGGTCCGCTCAGTCCTGCGCGGTCTCCGGCACGCATCGGTAGATCGCGGCGGCGCTCTTCTGGACGCTCGAGGGCAGTGCGTTCGCCTCCAGCCCTCTGCGATCGACGTCGCCGGTCATCTCGCCGTGCAGGGTCTGGAGGTCCACGCCCGCCCACGCCTGGGCCGCGTCAGAGGTCGGGTCGTCAGGCTCGACCTCTTCGCCGTCGGCGGTGAAGTAGCGGGGGAAGGCGGAGAGGGTCTCGGTCTCGTCCTCGGAGTTCTCGATGACGACGTAGGCGGCACCGATCTCGCGCCCCTCCGCGCGCAGTCCGTCGACTGACTCCATCGCCTCCTCTTTGAGGAGCTCCTGGTACATCAGGCGGGCGGACTGCGCGGCGAGCTGCTTCGGGGTCATCCAGTCCCGGGCGGAGTGCGTCTTCGCGACGGCCTTCTGGATCGCGCGCTTGGCCTCCTCGGCCGCTTCGCTGCGGATCGTCGTGGCGCGCACCCGCATCCGGAACTCGTGGTCCGCATCGTCCGAGAGGGGGCGGACGTTCAGCTCGCGGCACTGCTCGAGGTACTTGGCGACGCCGCCAGAGATGTCGATGTCGGTGCCTCGGCTGCCGCCGCGAACACCGCTCCACTCGAGCACAGCGTCGGAGTGCACGCTGTCGTACGAGTAGACGGAGAAGTCATCCCCTTCGAGATCGCCGTCCAGCGGGATGTCGTATTCCGATGCGATCTGATCGAGGATCTCAGGGCGCTCCTGGACGTAGTCGGTGATGTCGACCTCCTCGCGCGGCATCGAGAACTGGTTGCCGCGGTCGTCCTCCTCGAAGCGGGAGACGTCCACGAGGATGCGGGGGCGCTCCTCCTCGGGGATCTCGGAGAGGTTGCGGCGTCCGGCGAACGGGTCCGCAGCGAGGCCCGCGAGATCCACCCCGTCGGCCCTCGGGGACTGGTAGCTGCCGAACTTGCCGTCGGCCTTGCGTGCGTTCTCGCGGGCGGACTCGGCGCCGGCGCTGATCTTGGTGCTCATGCCGGGGTATGTGCCGCAGCACGAACGGGCGGCAGTCAGCGCGCGGGGAACCGCAGGGGAAGCTCGGCGCCGTCGCCACCGATCAGCACCAGGCGGTCGGCGTCGGCGTCGTAAGCGTAGGAGACCAGCGTCCCGTGGTCCGTGATGACCGGGTCGTCGTCTCCGTTGTTGATCATCGCGGCGATGCGCCGGGCGTCCTCTGGGGTGAAGTGCTCCTGATAGCGCTCGTCGGCCCAGACGTGGAAGGACCCGGTGGCGTCGCGGATGCGGGGATCGCTGTCGGCTCTCATCAGGACCGCGGTTCCGATGCAGAGGAATGCCGCGACTGCGAGGGAGGCAGCGGCGATGCGGGCGAGGCGCGCCCTCGCGGG
The DNA here is from genome assembly GCF_023509525.1 of Brachybacterium equifaecis. Lineage (GTDB taxonomy): Bacteria > Actinomycetota > Actinomycetes > Actinomycetales > Dermabacteraceae > Brachybacterium > Brachybacterium equifaecis. The sequence continues at coordinate 146,008 of NZ_JAKNCJ010000004.1, read as the reverse complement.
GACGGGCTCTCCGTTCCCCGAGGACACCAGGCAGGCGGCCGTGAGCCCTCCGAACACCAGGAACAGGAACAGGAGGGAGGCCCCGGTGCCGATGGTGAGGATGCTGCCGGAAGCGGGATAGGGAAGGTCGGCGTCCATGGCGGTCAGCGAGCCTCGCGCGTGAGTTCGTCGCCGCTCGCGCCCGTGAGGATCAGCCGGCCGCTGCCTGCGTCGTGCAGGTAGCCGACCGCGGTGCCGTCCTCGGTGATGACGGGCTTCGTGGAGCGCGCGCCGATCATGTCGGCGATCCGCCGATCATGTCGGCGATCCGCTGCGCGTCGGCGTCCGTGAAGTCCTCGAGGTAGCGGCCGTCGGCCCACGAGTGGAAGTCCTCGACGTCGCGGATCTGCGGGAAGTTGTCGGCGTCGGAGATGACCATGGCGGTGCCGCCGCCACACAGCAGGAGGGCGACGACGCCGACCGCCGCGCCCTTGATACGGCGCTCGCGGACGGTGGACGGGGAGTAGCCGCCGAGCGCGATGGCGATCCACGCGAAGAAGCCGATCAAGAGCCCGATCGCGACGATGGGGATGATGAAGGCAGGGGTCTCACGCCTCCGGTGGCGACATACGGCAGGTCGGGGTTCATGGGGTCCTCCGGGAGGGGTGCAGATGCAGGAGACGGCGGGCGCTGACACCAGGTGATGTCCCGCAGCCCGCCGTTCCAGTCCGTCAGGTGCTCAGCTCTCCGAGTCCTCGGCCTCAGACTGCCCATCCGCGGGATCCTCGCGCACCGGCGCGATCAGGTGTCCGAGCATGAGGTATCCGCGCACCCGCATCTCGCCGAACTCTGCGGGCAGCTCAGCCTCCTGCGGGGAGATCAGCGGCCCGCCGACATCGGCCAGGTGGCGCAGTGCCATCACGGGAACCTCGAGCAGCCGGACCACCCGCATCGCCCACCCGACGCCGGCGGAGTCGTCCAGCAGCGAACCGTCCGCCCCGACGAAGCGGATCGTGTGCAGGTCGATCTTCTCCTTCTCGATCACGATGTACGCGAGCGCGGATGCCTCTTCGGGGGCACCGGTCTTCTAGATGTACTGACCGGGCACGTTGATCAATCGCGAGGAGGGCGGCTGGTTGCCGCAGGCGGTATGCGGACGGTGTTCGTTGTACTGGTGCAGCCAGTCCGGCAGGGCGTCACGTCGTTCTTGCTCGGTGGTGTAACAGCGGGCGTACGCCCACCCGTCGGCCATGGTCCGGTAGAAGCGCTCCACTTTTCCGTTGGTCTGCGGCCGGTACGGACGGGTCCGCTTCGGGGTGATCGATAGGGCCTCGCAGGTGTCGCGCCACAGGTGTGACCGGTATGCCCCGCCATTGTCAGACAGCACCCGTTCGATGGTGACGCCGCGGTCTGCGAACCACTCGACCGCCCGGTGCAGGACGGCGACGGCGGTGATGGCGGTCTCGTCGTCGTGGACCTCGGTGTACGCGACGCGGGAGTGGTCGTCAATGACGGTGTGCACGAACGCGTACCCGAGCTTTGGGTTGTGCCATTTGCTCTTCGGCTTCCCGGGCGTGGCGGCGCGGTTGCGTTCGCCTTGGAGTCGGCCGACAAAGCGCCAGCCCCCACCGTCGGGGATGTTCCCGAGCTTCTTGACGTCCACGTGCACGAGCGAGCCAGGGTGGTCGTGTTCGTATCGGCGGATCGGCTCGCCGGTGGCACGGTCGACGTAGGAAAGTCGATTCATGCGCGCGGTCGTAAGGATGCGGTGGACCGTGGCCGGGGCGATGCCGAGTCGGGCTGCGAGTTGAACAGGCCCTTCCCTCAGGCGCATTCGTAGGCTCACGCACCGTTTTGTCGTCTTCTTGCTCGTCTTGTTCGGCGAAGATTTCGGCCGTGACGACCGGTCCTGCATCGGCTCGCCAGCAAGGTAGCGGTCGACCCACCGCTTCACGGTTGGCCACGACACCTGGAAGCGGGCAGCGACTTTGCTGATCGGCCATCCTTCCTCGATGACGAGGCGTGCGACTCGTAGACGATGACGTGGGGTCAGCGCGGCATTGCGATGACTCAAAGTGCCTCCTGAGATAGATCGGTGGCCGGCCGCGTTTGCGACCGGCCACCGGATGATGGAGTTGGAGTAGAGATCTCTACTCGGCGCCTTGCGCTGCATGGAAGGTGAGTGCTGGCTCGAGCCAGGACTCGAGCCCAGGTCCCTGTAGTGCGGCCTGCTCGACGCAGATCCAGCCGTCGCCCATGGGGCGGTCTGCGCCCATGAGCGCAGGGTGAGCACCAGGGCGGGTGAGCAGGTCTTCCGCGTCAGTGGGGTCGATGCGTAGCAGGAGTGTCCCTTCCCGACGAGCGGCGACGACCATCCGGTCCTCGACCATGAACGACACTCCCCCGAACATCGACACCTCACGAGGGTTGCGAGCTCTTAGCGCGTCACGAACTCGCTCGACCAGGTCCTTCTGTGCTGTCATCGTCCACCCTTCTCGATGTACTCGGGGCCGCTGTAGTGAAGGTTCAAGGACGCGATGCGTCCGCCGTCGAAGGTGAAGAACTCCGCGAAGGTCATGGGACCGCCGGGCATGGTCGCCGTATAGAGCACGGCGGAGCCGTTAGGGCCGTGCACGTCGTGGATGATCTCGATCTGCTTGACCGTCGCAATGAAACCGGCAACCCCGCCCAGGAAGCCATCGGTGGCGTCGGGGAGGTGTCCAGCGAGGGAGCCCGTGAAGTCGAGGTGGTCACCCAGCAGAGGCCGTAGGTCAGCCCCATTCTGGTAACTGTCGATGCCGGACTCGAGGATCCGGTAGTAGTCCTTGAGGGTCTGAGGTGAGGCAGAAGACAGGGTGGCGGGCATGGCTCTCCTTGGTGTGAAAATGGTGCTTGATACTCTCAAGCAGGCACTTGATAAAGTCAAGGGGGTTCAGGTGAAGTCCTACGGACAGCTCTGCTCGATCGCTCGCGCCCTGGATGTCGTCGGTGACCGGTGGACTCTCCTGATCGTGCGTGAGCTGCTGATCGGGGGCGCATTGCGCTTTGGCGAAGTCCAGCGCGGCCTGCCTGGCATCGCGACAAACCTGCTCACCCAGCGTCTGCGGGACCTCGAGACCAACGGTGTCGTCGCCCGCGAGCCCGCCCCGGGAACCCCGGGCACGCCAACGTATCGGCTTACCGAGCGTGGCCGGGCCCTGGACGGAGTGCTGCGCGAGCTTCTGAAGTGGGGTGCACCGACGGTTCCAGACGCGCCGAGTGATGCGATCTTCCAGATGCACTGGCTCAGCCAACCGGCACGCTTCCTCCTCGCGGATCACAGACCGGACGAGCCACCGATCCTGATCCGGTTCGGCACCTTCGACGACGGCTTCGACCTCACCGCCGCCGACGGGACCATCACGGTGGACCCTTGCCAGCGCGATGTCAGCCCCCTGGCGGGTGTTACAGGCCCCGGGCCGGTACTGGTTGCCCTCCTACAAGGCGCAATGCCTCTGCCCGCCGCTATCGCGCAGGGCGTGGATGTCACCGGCGATGCCGCGGCCCTGACGCGAGTTCTACCAGCGCCGCAAGCGTCGACTAACGTCCCCGGTCAGTACACCTAGTAGCGGTCCTTCTCCCAGAAGATGTATTCCTGGTCGTCGTCGGTGAGGCCCCAGTTGACGCCGATCGAGCGCATCCAGGCGTTCATCAGCCGGCAGAGGTCGGCCAGGACGGCGCCGAGCTCATTGGTGGTCATGGGCTCGTCGACGGGCCAGAGTCGGTGGAAGGTCAGGCTCCAGGCGTCCCAGCTGTCCTCGACGTATTCGTCCCAGCCGTCCGGCAGTGGGTCGGGGCGGCGCGGTGTGCCGCTCTCGTCCAGGCCGGGGTCTGTCCGTTCCTTTGTGTATGGGGCTTCGGCTTAGTTGATTCCTAGGCGGTCGCCGTAGGTGATGGATAGGGTATTCAGGATAGCTTTCCAGCCGGCGATCTGCCCGGTCGGGTTCGTGCGATTCGGGCGCCGCTCGAGCACCGTCAGGTAGAGCACCTTCATCGCCGCCTGCTCGTTGGGGAAGTGCCCGCGGCGTCTCGTGGCCTGCCGGAACCTGGCATTGAGCGACTCGATCCCATTGGTCGTATAGATGAGGCGTCTGATCTCGGGCGGGAACTTCAGGAACGGCACGAACTCGCCCCACGCGCTCTCCCACATCTGGATCATCGCCGGATACAGGCTCCGCCATTGCTCGGCGAACTCCGCGAATCTCGCCTCGGCCGCTGCGACGGTCGGAGCGGTATAGACCTCGCGGAGCTGCCCGGTGATCTTGGACCAGTACTTCTTCGACGCGTATCGAAGTGAGTTCCGCACGAGATGCACGACACACTGCTGCACCGTTGCGAGGGGCCAGATCGCGGTGATCGCATCGGGGAGGCCTTTGAGTCCGTCGCAGCAGACGATGCAGACATCGGCGACACCACGGTTGCGCAGCTCCGTGAGCATGTTCATCCACTGCTTCGCGCCCTCCCCGCCGGTCGGTCCCATCCACAACCCGAGAACGTCACGGTGACCCTCGAGATCGATGCCGACAGCGACGTAGACAGGCCGGTTGGCGACCTGCCCGTCGCGGACCTTGATCACGAGCGTGTCGATCAGAACCACGGGATAGACGACGTCCAGCGGACGGGCTTGCCATTCCTGCATGTCGCCGAGCACCTTGTCGGTCACCGTCGACACCAGATCACGAGAGACGTCTGATCCGTAGAGATCGGAGAGGTGCTTGGCGATATCGCCGGTGGTCATGCCCTTCGCATACAGCGAGATCACCGCCTCGTCGAACCCCGCGATCCGGCGCTGATGCTTGGGCACCACCACCGGCGCGAACGTGCCCGCCCGGTCCCTCGGGACCTGGATCGTGAGATCGCCGATCTCGGTCCGCACCGTCTTCGGCGTGGATCCGTTCCGGCTGTTCGGCGTCTGCTTCCCGACCCGATCGCCCGGGTCGTAGCCAAGGTGCTCGGTCAGCTCCGCTTCCAACGCGGACTGCAGGACCTGCCGGGTCAGTCCCGTCAGCAGCCCGTTCGGGCCAGTCAGTTCGATCCCTTGACCACGAGCGGCAGCCACGAGTTGCTCCGCGACCGCGATGATATTCGGCGGCGCAGGAAGGACCTCCCCGGTTCGCAGATCGACGGTCTCGGATTGCTCAGTTGTTGTCTTCAATTCAGTGCTCATGACGTGATTCATCTTCCCGTCCGACCGAAGCCGAACCGATCACGCCGAACCCCTCACACACAAACTTTCCGACAGACCCCCGGCGAGGGAGGCGCCGACGATCGTCGCCCGAACTGATTGAACATTGGAGGATCAGCCCAAGTGGGATGGGACCCCCTTGGCGTCCGGCAGTGTTCCATCGAGGCTGCGAGAACGGTGTCCACCGGTCGACGTTGACCCGGCCCGAGTTCCTGATCGGCCCGCCTCCTGCATCGCGCCAACGTGCGCGCTGGGGCAGGGTCGGTTGTCTCTGGGTGTTGTTCAGTCGCCGAGGGCGAGAATGGCCGTGCATGAGGCGCGGACCGCGTCGTCGAGCCACGGGGGCATGGTGATTCCATGGCGGACGTATCTGTGGACGAGGCCGTACCCGGTCTCCTGGCATGCGACGGCGACGAGGGACAGCGTGTCTGTGTCGGTGCGTCCGAAACGTCGCTGAGCGAGGTCGACCATGGCTGTTCTCACAGTGTCGTTGACGTTCCTGACCTCGTCGCTCAGCGGGCTCGGTACGAGTTCGACGAGATCGTGCTGTCGGTAGAGCGTCATGGCGATCGCGTCGAGCGGGTTCTGCCTCGAGAAGCGCGGGATGTGCGCGGCTGCCTCCTCGGCGGCACGACCTGGGTCAGGAAGGGTCAGTGCCTCCAGCAGGCCGACGTGGAACCGCTGCACCGATCGCAGCCACAGGGATCCGAACAGGGCATGGCGGGACGGGAAGCGGTAGTAGATGGAGTTCGGGGGGGTCCTGAGTCGATCGGCAACCTCGGCGACCGTCGCGTCTCGCCAGCGGAGCGCCACGACCTCGGCGGCCTCGTCGAGGATCCCGTCATGGGTGAAGCGTGCTGGTCTTGCCATGCCAACCATCCTGCCGTGCTAGTTTTTGACTATGGAAACAATAACCCCTGCGGCGCCGACACCGCCCCTGCACCAGGTGCTGGCCGGCTTTCAGTTCTCGGAACATCACAGCGGGATCGTGGAAGCTCCTCCAGCTGTGGTCTGGGATGCGCTCAAGCGGATGCATTGGACTGATCTCAGTGCGACGCGCCCGTTGCTGGGAATCCGCCGGCTTGCCCCCGGCGTCCTGGGCGACCGCCTCGTGGAGACCTTCACCGAGCGCGCCGGGGCCGTTCTCTCGGAGGACCCGCCGGATCGCCTGCTGCTGGTCATGGTGGGCAAGCCGTGGTCGCTCGTGCCGCAGCACGCCCCGGTCGACTCGCTCGACCAGGTCCAGTCCTTCACGGAGCCTGGCTGGCTCAAGTACGGGATGGAGTGGGCTCTGCACCCCGTCGAGGGGAACAGAACACTCGTCGAGACTCGCACTCTGTGCGAGTCCACGGACAGGTCGGCCCGGCGGGCGTTCGGCGCCTACTGGAGGGTCATCCGGCCCTTCAGCGGGCTCCTCCGGTGGGACATGATCAGCACCCTACGCCGCCTCAGCGCATCCACCTGAGAGAACTGGTGCTGCTGTCAGCTTCGCTTGGTCGCCCAGAAGACAGTCAGCATGCCCGCCAAGTAGCGACGGTAACCGCACTCACTGAATCCAGCCTGCCGGAGTGCCTCGACGACCTCGTCGGGCGAGACGAAGGCAAGTGAGGAGTCCTGGAGGTACTCGTAGTCCCCCGGCTGGCCGACCATCCGACCGACCATCCTGGGCCAGAACGATGTGACTCGTGCGGCGATTCGTCCCGCGCGCGTGGGCGACCCGGGGGACGTTTCCAGGGCGACCAGTCGTCCGCCGTCAACGAGGATGCGGTGCTGCTCTCGCAGGCCGGCTTCCAGGTCGAGATAGCGCAACAGGTATCCGTGGGTCACCACATCAACCGAGCTGTCCGGGAAGGGAAGGTTGTGCGCGTCCATGCACGCCCACACAATCGGGCGCCCTGGTGAGCGTTCCCGCGCCTGTTCCAGCATGGCCGGCGTGAGGTCGGCGCCGATCACCCGACTGTCGGGCTCGGCAGTCAAGGCATCCCGTGCCAACTGCCCGGTCCCCGTGGCCAGGTCCAGCACGACGTCGCCTGGCCGAAGTCTGGATCGCCGCATGATCTCCCGGCGCCATAGTCGGCTCAGCCCCAAGGTCATCGCTGTGTTGCCGATCTCGTAGCGGGGCGCGACGCGGGTGAACATGTCCCGAACCTGCGTAGGGGTCAGTCGTCGGCCGGCGGCCCGGCGCCCAGAGAGCGCTTCACCCATCAACGACGTCCCACGCCTGAAGCTTCACGGCGGCCTCATCCAGCAGGCGGTCCGGCGCCCAACCGATCACCGTGTTACGGATGGTGCACCCCAGCGGTGTGCTGATCTGGGTCACCCTGCCGATGCGGCTCGAGCGGCTTGCCACGACCCGGACACGCGATCGTCTCGCAACGTCCCACTCCTGCAGTCGGAACCCCACCTCCTCCTGGGAAGGGCGGACGCTCCTCGCAACCGGCGAGAGTTGGTGCACCAAGAGCGCTGCGTCCTCCAGGGCCTGATTTGCGCCCTGGCCAAGGTTGGGTGTCATGGCATGGGCCGCATCACCCACCAGCACGGCCCGCCCCTGAACCAGGGACGGGCAAGGAGAGCGCATCTCCGTGATCGGGTGACATGCCACCCGATCGTCATCCGTGGTCGCGAGCACGGATCCGACGTCGGGCAGGTCATATCGTCCAAAGGCTTCCCGGACCGCAGCGACCGACGCCTCTGGAGGCGAATCCTCCGAAACTCGAAGTGTCGCGAACCAGTACATGCGTCCATCCGGCAACGGCGCCAGCCCGAACAAGCGCCCGTGCCCCCAGATCTCGCCCAACCCACCGACCTCGACAGGGCCGCGGGTGAGTCCCCGCCAGGCGTGAACGCCGACGTAGCGCAAGCCCGGGTCGTGAGGCCAACGCGTTCTCAGGAGGCTCCTGGCGCCGTCTGCCACAACAACCAGGTCGAAGCCCCCCTCGGAGTGGCCATCCGCGAGAGTGACCTGGCCAGTCTCCACCGCCACGACCTGACGTCCGTACTCCACGCGATCCTCCACAGGTGCGCGCAGCACGGCCGACAGAGCTTCGCGGGCAACCAGATGGGTGCTCCGCGTGACGTCGGGGCCGAACCGTGAGATCCAGCGCCCCTTGTGGTTACGGATGCCACTTGTCACCCGGGGCGCAGCGGCCGGCGAGAGAGCCCTGGTGGCAGCGCCAAGCCCCAGACGATCCAAGGCTCGCAAGCCGTTCTCGAACAGGGACAGGGCGAAGCCGCTCGTCATCGCAGCCTCAGATCGCTCGAACACCCGCACGTCAGCCCCCGCACGCAGCAACCCCCCGGCGACGGCCAGCCCGCCGACCCCAGCGCCCGCGATCGCGACCCTCACGAGTTCCACCCACGGCTACGCTGGAATCCCACCCGTGGCACGGCCCCCGAGCGGTGGACCCCTCCCCTTGTTTTTGAGCTCATGATCACAAACTAGCGCAAGGATCCGTGGAAGTCCTCATCGGCAAGGAGGATCCGCCTGGGAGCGAGCTGGTCGGCCCGTGCGTAGAGCGCTGCGAGCTCGACTTCACCACCCCGCTCGAGCTGTTGATGGCGACGGTGTTGTCGGCCCAGTCCTTCCCGGTAGCCGAGGTGTCCGATCCGCACCCCACCAGGCGGAGGGTCTGTCCGATTTCCGGTGTAACTGGCATCTGGCGTTCTAGCCAGCGGCCTCCGCGACCACGCTGAGAGGAGAGTCAGTCGCGGTCGGCGACCTGGCGGCTGGTACGGGGTGCGTCTGATGACTCTGTCGGCGTCTCGCCTGCATCCTGTACTCCCGGGCTCCCTTCTTCCGCTGCTCTGTCTAGCTCCTCGCGCCGTGCACGCTCCGCCGCCTTCGCCTGTTCGGAATGGGGATTTAGTACGAACGCAGCGCTGGGTTCGGGGCTCGGCGCCTGGTAGGTGAGCGCGTTGCGCCCGACGAGGTTGTTCGCGATCAGGTGCTGTTTCACGGCGTCGACGCTTGTCCAGTTGTTCCCGACGGCAATCGCTCGTGCGAATGTGAGCACGCGCTCCCGGATCGAATCGACCACCGCCTGCTCCAGAACCACGGTGTTGGGCGCCGGCGTACCGAGGGGATCGTAGAACCGGGATGGGTGCACCAGAATCGAGACGGCCGTGCAGTCGGCACCGTAGTTCTCCCGATGCCAGTTGATATGCCCGGACGCCTGGTCCAGCTCGGACTTGATGATCCTGGCATCGTCGCGATGGACGCCGGTCTTCAGCTCGATCAGCAGCTGGGTCGTGTCGGACACCGACCAGATCCCGTCGGGGCCGGTGTTGTAGCGCTTGTCGGGTCGTTCCGCCTCGAATCCGAGGTGGAAGCCAAGGTCTTCGAATGCCTGCTCAGCGGCGTCGACGGCCACCCGATCACGGTCATAGACGATCGCGTCCAAGATCGTCGTGAATGCAAGGACCAGCTCGACACCGGAGGCATACTTTCGGGTCAGGTACGCGCTGGCGGCGTTGGCCTGCGCGGTGCTAGGTCTGAGCACGCGAACCGGGATGGCGGTCACCGGCATCATCACGTTGATGTTCGCCAGACGAGCTTCTTGCAGGATGGTCTGAGCACGGTCGGGGTCGTAACGATGCGCGTACGCCGCAGCCTCCTCTTGGTACCACCCCCGTTCGTAAGGTTTCAGCGCTCGGATACCGTCGGTGAGAGTCTGCTCCGCATCGTGCGGGCGGCCTGCCCGGGCGAGGTCGAATCCTTTTCGGCGCGCGATCGCGACATCCGTGACGCGACCGGCTCGGTCGTACTCGACTCCTGCCGTTGCAGCGCGGCTGAGCCGTCGCCACTCCGAGTCTCTGCTGAGGAAGAGGATCAGAGCGTCGCGGACGCCGGAGAGTCCCTCGCCCTGGATCTGCCCGGCAAGCTCTAGGCTCAGGTTGATCTGGGCGCGGGTCGCGGGCGAGTAGTGCTGTCGGGCCGCCGGGGATCGCAGCGAGAGCGCAAGAGTGCTTCCCAGCAGCAGTACTGCGCAGTGGTCCTCGGCGTCTCGGATACCTCGGCCCATGCCCTGCTCGATCCGCTGGGTCTGCCGGGCCGCGAACGTGTCCGTACCTGCAAGCGCAGCCGCCGCCCGCGCGTCGCCCGGACTGAGCGGAAATGGCACCCCATCAATGACCAGCAACCGACACGCGTCGTCCGGCAAGTCGACCCCGTCGTACTTATTGACGAGCACCACGACGCCGAGCCATTCCCCCGCCTTGAGGCGATCGACTGCCGCATCCAGATCACCGACCCGGTAGGTGTGATCGGCGTACGGCGCCCACTCCGTCGCGCGCTTGTCTGAGGGAACCAGGACGATCACGTTGATGCGTTGGGATTCGTTCTCCCCGCCCCCGGCTACCCACTGGCCCCTTGAGAACTCCTTCACCATCTCCCGGACGGCGTCCTCACCCAGCGATGGGTTCAATGCCAGTGGGGCGAGAATTAGCCGGTCGCCAAGGTCGGCAGCACGATCAGGGGTGACCGGAGTCAGCACATCTGCGGGATCCGCTGCAAGGTCGGTGACGAGCACACCGTCATCGGAGAGGGTTGCGGTCAGATACACGCGGCGTGTGGCGTTCCTGAACGACGGAATCAGTTCGATCGGGGCGCAGGGCGGGGCGATCTCAATCGCATCGCTGGTGACCGTTGCGGTGCATAGGTCCAGCACCGGCGACGTGAGAGGCCAGGAGAAGTAGATCCACTTCTCCTCCTGGTCACGACCCAGCGGGTCCAGCAGCGCCCTGACACGGTCCTGTTGCGCTGTCCAGGTCCAGAAGGGAACGCGCAGCGGAAGGCCGCCAAAGCCGCCGTCGATGGCATGCCAGGCCGATGCGCTCTGTTCCTTCAGCGATTCGGCGAAGACGTCGAGTAGCTCGCGGTAGACCGGCTTCGCTCGAGGTATGGTGACCGTGAACTGCTGCTTGGCGATCGCAAGAGCGGAGTGGGCGTCATCGACGACGACCACTCCCAGCGGCACTGTCGGTCGGGCGCCTCCCACGACACCAAACACGCTGCGTCCGTTCACGAGCTTCTGCAGCGTTGTCACCAGAATGGCTTTGCTTGCGCGGAAGTCCTCGCTCTGAAAGTCGTCGACCGCTGCGATACCGAGCGCGCTGGCCTCTTTGAGTACTTGGGAGGCCAGGTACGTGTCAGGGGCAAGATAGACGGCAGGCCCCACCCCTTCGTTGAGGCTGGACTGCGCGATGAGCAATCCGACGACGGTCTTTCCTCCGCCGGTGTTCTGCTTGATGACGACGTCTCGTTGTGCGCGCTTCTGGTCGTGCCACACTTTCAGAACCTCGCCCTGTTCCAGGCGCAGACGTGGCCACGGCGTGTTTGGGAGCGCGTCGAAGATATCCCGTGGATTGGTCACCGGTTCCCCGGTCCGGTTGCCCAAGCGCTTCAGATCGATCGGCACGCCCACTCCCTACTTCCGCGCAGGTGCCCAGAGCCCCTTCGGGAGATGGCCCCACCACGCTGATCGCTCGTCACGAGCCTACTGTCGCACAACGACATCGTTCACCGCGCCTCGCCCACGTCGACGACGTTAGCTCCCTGTGGCTGTGTGGGAGGGGACAGACCGGACGAAGCTCGCCGTGAAGGCCACGATGCGCGGGTCCACAGTGTCCACGGCGAGGAAGCTGGGTCCGGTAACCATGGGGATTCCGCAGAGCGCTCCGGGCGGACTCATCGCTACCGGTTCGGTCAGCATTGAGTTCTCTCTCAGCCTTCGGCCGCCTACGTGCGAAATGGGTCGTCAGTGCGTTCGATGAAGCCGTGGGTGGGGCAGAGCCAGACGAGGGCGATGCTGTCGTCGATGTGTCCGGGCTCGAGCGGCTGCCCGCAGGCAGGGCAGTCTCTCCCTGGCGGGAGTCCGTAGTCGTCCAGTGCCGTGGGGTCGCTCATCGGGCGGGCTCGCTCCGGAGTCGGTGCTGTGTGTGCGTTGCGCAGAGCGTCCAGATCCAACCGTGCAGAGCGACCTGCTGACCGGGTTCGCCGCAGTCCTCGCAGATGCGGGCGCTCTCGTCTTCGGCGTCCCGGATGATCTCGTTGAAGGTCATCTGGGTGTCGACGTCCTCCGAGTCTTCGGGGCGGGCGTAGTAGCGAAGCGTGCCGTACTTGGTCTTGCATTGCTCGAGGACGTAGCCGGGCGATAGGCGGGCGAGCTGCGTGTCGAGGCGCGTGATGAGCTCAAACCATCCGGGGCCGACGTCGACGGTCTCGCCCCAGGCCTCTCCGAGCCGATCGGCGATCGTCTGGACGTTTGGGGGTAGCTGCGCGGTCATGTTCAGAGCTGTGCCGGCGGATCGGCGGCGATCGACTCGGTTTCGTTGATGAAGGCGAGGAAGCGCTGGCCCTTGTTCAAAGTGCGCGGGGCGAAGATGCCCTGCGCACTCATCGTCGTCGTGAGCGGGATGGAGGCCAGGCCGTTGCGGTCCAGATCGGCCGCAGCCTGCTTGACCGGGCCGTCCCAGACCTTCTGAGGGACGTTGAAGGCGGAGCCGAGGGGGCCGTCGATGCCGCCCATCATGATGTTCGCGTGCTGCTGGTAGAGATCTCGTGCTTGGAGCCAGCCGGCGGGGTCTGTGAAGTAGTGCAGCAGCCAGATATGGAGAGCGTCGAACTCGTCGACCAGCCGGGTGAACTGCTCGCGCTCGGTCGCGGCGAAAGGTGCCCAGCTGCCGCCGTTGGCGACCGCCGCGGCGAGCCGCTGTCGCTTCTGCTGGCTGGCGGTCTCGGCCGCGGCGCGCTGTGCGCGGGTCACCGCGGCGATGAAGTCGTCCGAGCCGACGATGTCCTCGATCGTGGTGGTCTCATCGAGCTGCTCGATCGCGGACGTGAGGGCGCGGGCGATCGCGACGTTGAACTCGTGCTGACGTTGCGCCTGTCGGCTCTCAAGCGCGTGCGCGAGCGTCTCCGCCGCGAGCGGGCCGAGGACGGGGACCATCGACAGCGCCGCCTTCCCCGCGAACGCGAGCGTGTCTTCCGCGGGTTCATGCGGCGGGACGAGGGCATCGAGATTGGTCATAGTCCCATGATGGACGAAGCCTCAGACGCCGCGACCAAACAGCGAAGCGGAACGTCACCAGGTGCGGGTGCTCAACGCGCTGTAGCGGGCGTTGCTGGCCGCCGCCGCATCGGCCCAGCGCGTCGCGGCGGTGACGTGCAGGCCGGTGAGACGGGCGATCACGGGGGCCGGGAGCTCCTGTGCGAGGGCGGCCAGTGCGCCGGCACGGGCGTGGCGGGGTCGGATTCCGAACACCGCGAGCCGGTCGGTGAGAGCGTCGCGAGACAAGGGCGAACCGTGGCGCTGTCCAGGAAAGAGCCAGTCCACTTCGGCAGTACCGAGGGCCGTGGGCGACCATCTCACCTCACAATCACCGATCAGGGACGAACTGCCCTCGACGCCGCATGGCCATCGATCGTCGCCCTCAATGAGCCCGCTAACCTGCAGCTCACAGAGGATGCAGCGAGCTCTCTCGCCGCACAGCTCGCCCAACTGCGTGAGAACCTGGCCACGACCGGACCAGCGACAGCGCCTCGCTGACGACGTCGTCGAAGCCGCAGCGGTCGTCGTGGATCACCGTCACATAGCGGTCACACAACGCCGCTACCGAGCTATCAACTCCACAGAACAATCTTCCCGAGACGGGTGTCGCGTTTGGGTATACCCAACTGGGCCGTTTCTCGATCACTTTGCGATCCCCTTCATCGGCCGCCATCCCGCCACTGGCCACTAGCCACTAGCCACTAGCCACTACACCCTCATCTGCGAAGAGCCACTTTTGCGATGCATCTGTCGCATTGGGTTTACCCAAAAGGGGTTACCTACCCGATCACGCCGCACCCGTCCGGCTCCCGGGCATACTGGCCAGCATGGCCGGTCGTCCCCCACGGTTCTACGCTCTCGGAGCCCCCATCATCCTGTCCTGACCAAATCCTCCGACGACACCCCGCGGCCCACCCTGACCCCGTTCGATGGAGTGCGAAGCGCCCCGGACGACGGCCCACTCCCCTTCGACGCTACCGCTGTCTCCGACGAGTAACGCACCGGGAAACTCTTGCGGATCTGTGCGAGCTGGCAGTCGAGTTCACAGGCGAAGTCTTCGTCGCCCGTCACGACATGGCCGTTGCTGGTACTCCCCCATCGTGTCTGGAGCGGCTCGCTTACCTGGGGGGGGTTATCCCCCTCTGAAGTCTCCTGATGTCCGGGTCCTGCTGTCGGGAAGTGTTCTCTACCGTCAGGACTGCAATACGAAATGCGCCCGCCACTCCTCAGGAGCACCCGATGTTGTCATCATCCTCCGCCAGCACACCGCTCAAACCCACCTCCGCCATGGTCGATCCAGGGCCATCGGCACCGGACTTTCGGCGTGTCGCAATCTTCATGGCAATCGCCATTTTCCTGTCCTCCGCCCTGTCTTTACCGCTTGCCCTTGGCCTACTACCCGAGGTGCTCCTTACGCTGTTGGTCCCCCTCGCCCAGCTCGCGCCACTCATCGCTGCTCTATTCGTGCGTCGCTCTGGAACGCACCTGCGTACCGAACTAGCCCTAGCGGTTCCGTCGTGGAGCCGGCTGCTTCTCACCGTCGCCGTTGCGGTTGGGCTTTTCTCATTGGTTCCGACTGTCCGGTTCTTACTGGGCATCGCGATCGGTGTGCCATCGATGTTGGAGGCACTGCCCCCCGTCCTGGTCGCAGTGCCCATTGTGCTGGTGATGCAAAGCGTCTTCGCCATCGGGGAGGAGGTCGGCTGGCGTGGCTGGCTACACGGTCAATTGCGTTCACTCGGTTTCTGGCCGATGGCGCTCTTGATCGGCGCGATGTGGGCCGTTTGGCACCTCCCCGTCCTCATTACGCTCGGGCTCGATGGACGATCGATGATCACCTATCTGGGTACCATCCTCGCCGCGGCGCCGCTGCTCTCAGCTCTGCGCGACTACTCCGGCACCGTGTGGGCCGCCGTCCTCGGGCACGGACTGTTGAACAGTCTGCGCGTAGCCCTCGAGCAAAACACTTTGGGCGTACCCACCCAGATGCAGGCGTGGGTCTTGGACATCGGCACCTGGGTGCTATGGATCCTCGCGGCCTGGCTTCTCCTACAACTGAGGGGCCTCGCTCGAGTGGATCACCCCGGGTCTGGTGGCGACTCTGATCTCACGGGAGGATGAGAACCATGAACCGATCCAGGTTCGCTGCTGCTGCCTTGCGGGTATTCGAGAGTCAGGTCGCTCGCGGCCTCGTCGAGCCGGTGTGAATCGGCCCGGGTTTGATGCCGCTGCTGTTTGAGTCCGGAAGGATGGACAAGCAGCCGTGGAAGATCGATCCCCAGCTGCGCGCGAGGTGCGTGCGGCTCGTGCGGGACCACGCCCAGGAGTACCCCACCCTGACCGCTGCGACGGCCGCGGTCGCCCGCCAGGAAGGCGTCTCTCGCGAGTCCGTGCGGCGTTGGCTGGCGCAGGCCGAAGTCGACGACGGAACCCGGCCCGGCGTCACCAGCGACGAGTCTGCCGAGGTCAAGCGGCTGAAAGCGGAGAACAAGCGGCTACGCGAATATCGTCAGGGGTTGCTACCAGCACAGCAAAGTCGCACTTGTGAGCCTCTGCGATCAGTGAGTCGAGAGTGTAACCACCCCGTTCGAAGACGCCTTGTCCCCACATAATCGGCTCGCAGGCAGGTAGCAGCTCCAGTTGAGTCCCGCATAGTGGTGTAGCGCGGTGGCTGCCGTGATCGTCTCTGACGAGGACGCGGTCACCGTGTGATCCTTCGAGAAAGCTCTCTACTTCTCACTCGAACGGAGTCATCACGATGACCGCTCCCCACATTGTCGACCCTCACGGCCTGCTCGGTGAAGCCCTGGCCGAAGCCTCCCCCGATCTGATGCGCACGATGCTGCAAAGGATCATCAACGAGCTGCTGTCCGCGGACGCTGACGCGGTCGCCGGCGCCGAGTACGGCCGTTCCTGTCCCGACCGAACGGCTCAGCGCAACGGCTACCGCCACCGTGATCTCGATACCCGGGTCGGCACGATCGACGTCGCCGTCCCCAAGCTCCGCACCGGCACCTACTTCCCCGAGTGGCTGCTCGAGCGCCGCAAACGCGCCGAATCCGCCCTGATCACCGTGATCGCGGACTGTTTCCTCGCCGGCGTCTCCACACGCCGCATGGACAAGCTGGTGAAGACCCTGGGCATCAACTCGCTCTCGAAGTCACAGGTCAGCCGCATGGCAGCCGATCTCGACGAGCACGTCGAGCAGTTCCGCCACCGCCCCCTGGACGAGGCCGGTCCCTTCACATTCGTCTCCGCTGATGCACTGACGATGAAGGTCCGCGAAGGCGGCCGAGTGATCAACGCCGTCGTCCTGCTGGCCACCGGCGTCAACGGCGACGGCCACCGCGAGGTCCTCGGCATGCGGGTGGCGACCTCCGAGACCGGCGCCGCGTGGAACAGCTTCTTCGCCGACCTCGTCGCCCGCGGCCTCGCCGGGGTGCGCCTGGTCACCTCCGACGCCCACGCCGGACTGGTCGAGGCGATCGCCGCGAACCTGCCCGGCGCGTCCTGGCAACGGTGCCGCACCCACTACGCCGCGAATCTGATGAGCATCTGCCCCAAGGGCATGTGGCCGGCCGTCAAAGCGATGCTGCACAGCGTCTACGACCAGCCCGACGCCGCCGCGGTGGGCGCCCAGTTCGAGCGCCTGCTGGACTACGTCGGCGAGAAGCTCCCCGCCGTGGCCGGGCACCTCGACGCCGCCCGCACCGACGTCCTCGCGTTCACCGGGTTCCCCAAGGACGTCTGGGTCCAGATCTGGTCCAACAACCCCACAGAACGCCTGAACCGCGAGATCCGTCGCCGCACCGACTCGGTGGGCATCTTCCCCTCCCGCGAGGCGATCGTCCGACTCGTCGGCGCGGTCCTGGCCGAGCAAACCGATGAATGGGCCGAAGGACGCCGCTACCTCGGCCTCGACGTCCTCGCCCGCTGCCGCCTCACCGTCACCACCACCAACCCCGTGAACGAGGTGAGCACCGAAGCCCTCCCCGCCCTGACAGCCTGACCCCTCTCAACGAAGGACCGCTACACCACTTCCAGGGACTTGACCCGGAGAAGTTGGAAGTGAGATCTCATGAGAGAGCGGTCTACAGCAACCTCGTCTCTCAGAGATGTTGCGCATCTGCGGATGCATCATGCGCGTTGCAGTGCCGATGTTCGCCGGCCCGCGGCCCGACTCCGGGCCCTGAGTTCAGTGTCGGGGTCTGAGATCCGAGCCGAGGCATCTAGACCTCTGCCCGCCCTCTCGTCCTGCGCGCCTCGCAGCACCCATCGCACCGTCATTGCACCGTCATTGCATCTTTGGCCGGGACAACACGGGTCTTGCAGGGACATCGAGGGCACTGCCGTGTCGCACGCTCTCGCGGCACAGAGCCGCTGTGCAGTGCAGACGATCCCGTGACCTGCCCAGACTCCGCCGGCCGCCGCTGACAGCAACAGGTGTCGACTCATAATCCGTCGGTCGAGGGTTCAAGCCCCTCCTGGCCTACCAAACCATTCTCACCAGCGAGAACGTCGCCCTCCCGGGCGGTACGCAATCGGTGCCCCGGATCGTTGCACATCTGGTGCACATGCGGAATCTGAACGGTGCTCGCCAGGGTGCCTCCCAGAGCGCATCCGAGCGCGCGAAAGGGGGCCCCGCGCACCCTCGCGCGAGGCCCCTCCGATCGTGCGCACCCACCGCCTCACCGGCGCAGCGCTTCCACTCCCCGCTCGGGGATTCCGTGCGTCGAGTAGTGGCGCTTCCTCACCTCCTCGGTCTGCCCCAGGATGCTCTCTACGTCCATGCGCGAGAGCCCCGATTCCTCCAGCCGCCGTGCGACTACGCGCCGCAGCGAGTGGATCGTCATCTCCGGGTGCCCGGCCGCATTGAAGGCGCGACGCACCGCCTTCTTCCACACGTCCGGATCAGGCATCCCATGCGGCGCCCGGGCCCCCGCGAAGACGTGCGGGTGCCCGCGCGGATCGCACGGGCCGGATGCTTCCCATTCCTCGCGCAGCTCCTGCCGTCGGCGGATGACAGCGACAGCCTCCGGGGTCAGCGGAATGTCGCGTCGGGACAGGCGCGACTTGACGCGCTCGACCCACACGAGCCCGTCGTCGCGGACTCGCACGATCTGTCCGCGGACGCGCATCACGGGCGGCTGCGACTCGAGGTCCACGTCCTCCCACCGGAGGCTCACCAGCTCAGCGATCCGGGCGCCCGTCTGCTCCGCCAGCGCGATCAGGTCACGCGCACCGGAGGCCACCGACGGCGGGTGCTCGTCGAGCTTGCGGAGGAGTGTCGACAGCTCCGCCGCGCTGTATACGCGATCACGCGCTGCATTGACGATGCGCCGCCGCTCCCGGTCCTTCGTCTCATCCTCACCAGGCGACTGGTCCGTCGGGAGCTCGAGCCCCTCGAGCGGCGACGGCGGAGGCGTGCCGGCTACGTCTCCACCGGCCATCCTCCATGCACCGCGCAGCACCGCGACGACATGGGGCCGCGTCCCCTTCGGCATGAGCCGCAGCGCCTCCACGAGCACATTCCGGGTGACGTCATCGACGCTCATCTGGGCAAGCTCGGTCCCGCGCAGACACCGGTCGACCGCGCCGGTGTAGGTCTCGATGGTCCGCAGCGCGTAGTTGCGCGTGAGGCGGCCGTGGGTCATCGCGTACAGCCAGGCCGTCACGTACTCGAGCACCGTCCCGCGCCGCCCCTGTCGACGCTCCGCCGCATCGTCCTCGGCCTTCACGTCCGCCGCCTTCAGCGCGAGCGCGGTCTCGCATGCGCCGCGGGTCTTGCCGCGCGCGAAGATTCTCCGAGTCGAGCCGTCACGCAGGCGCAGGCGAGTCCACGCCCGACGTTCCACCCCGCGCCCGACCTCCACGCCGGATGCGCGCACCGTGTCCTCCGAGATCCAGCGTCCGTCGACGCGGACTTCATGGTGTGCAGAGCCGCGCTTGTGACTTGCGACGAAAAATGGCGACGCTCTCACAGCGCTAAATTTCGCCGCCGCTTCGAGGCCGAGTCGGCATGAGCTTGCCAAGGGCTGCACTGTCGAACAGAATGCTGTACATGCGTACAGCTTTGCTTCCCCTCTCTCAAGGAGATGTCAGTGCCCGTGCGCGCATCGTGCAATCCGCCCTCGAATGCTTCGCTGAGCATGGGTACGCCGAGGCGACGGTGCGGGAGATCGCGGCACGCGCAGGGGTGAGCGCAGCGCTCGTCACGCACCATTTCGGCGGTAAAGCTGCGTTGCGTGCAGAGTGCGACGCGCGGGTCGAGCGCTTCCTGCTCGAGAAGCGCCACGCGCAACGAGACCCCGCCGCGACGCTGCGTGAGGCGGTTGAGATGTTTGGGCCTTACCTCGCGACGATGCTCGATGGGCCGACTGATGCCGCTGCCAGTCTTTTCACGCGCCTGCTCGCCGTGGCGCGCGAAGCGGTAGCCGAGGGCGTTGACGCTGGCCGGATACACCGGTCCGCGGACCCCGAGGCGCAGGCCGCCACGTTGGTGGTGCTTGGTGTGGCGCCATTTCTGCTGCACCGACGCCTCACGGAATGGGCCGACGATGGCGACGGCGTCGCCCGCCTCATCGTCCCGCTCTCAGAGATCTACGCTCGCGGGCTCTTTGCTGATGTTGGGCCCGTTGACGCGGTACCCGTCGCTCGTGGGACAGGCGGGCGGTCGTGAGGCTATTGCTTGTCACTGCGGGATCGCGCGGCGACGTGGAGCCGTTCGTCGCTCTCGCCCGCGCGGCTGTCGCCGCCGGGCATGACGTGCGGGTTGCTGCACCCGACAATTCGGGCGTCGTAGCCGATGGTGTTGACCTCGTGAGTCTTGGCGTGGACTATTCCGGCTTGATCGAGACCCAAGGCGTATCCATTAGAGCCGCGCTGCGCAACTACCGCACGGCGGTGAAGCCGATCATGCGCGGAGTGATTGTCGGTGCCGCGCGTGCGGCGCTCGACTTCCGGCCCGACATCATCGTCGGGCACCCGAAGGTACTGTCGGCACCGCTCATCGCCGACTCGCTTGGCATCCCGCATGTAGTCGTTGAGTTGGTGCCGACGATCACGCCGACGCGAGCATTTCCCGCAGCGGGCACCATCACCACAGACCTCGGCCCGCTCAACAAGCTCTCCTACCTCGCCGCGTCGGGCGCCACTGGGATGTTCCGCCGCGAACTCGACGAGGCGGCGCGCCTGCTCGGCGTGCGACGCGGCCGTCGGACATCGCCAGCAGCGACCCTCCTGCCCATCAGCCCGGCGTTGCTCGAACGGCCCGACGACTGGCCCCCGAGCGTGCACATCACCGGGCCGTGGGTAGCTGACGAACCTGCGGGCATACTCGATCCTGAAGTCGTCGCGTTTGTCGAGGGCGGCTCGTTTGTCTACGCCGGGTTCGGTTCGATGGCTGTGGGCGACGCGGGGGCGCGTGGCCATGCGCTCGTCGACGCAGTACGCGCCCGTGGTGAGCGGTTGCTCGTCACTACGGGGCTCGGCGGGCTCGAGGTTGCTCCCGACCTTCGGGGCGATGATCTGCTCGTTGTCCCATCGGCCCCGCACGACCTTGTGCTGCCGCGCGCCACCGCGGCCGTGCATCACGGTGGCATCGGCACCGTGCAGGCCGCGATGCGCGCAGGCGTCGTCTCAATCGTCGTGCCGTTCATTGCCGACCAGCCGTTCTGGGGCGCGATGTTGCACCGCCGCGGATTCGCGCCCGCCCCGATCCCACAGCGCCGGCTCGACGCCACCCGCGTCGACGCGGCGCTCGACGCGGTGCCGCAGTACCGTGAGTCGGTCGCCGTGGTGAGCGAACGAATGCACACAGAGAACGGCATGGCGGCAGCGCTTGCGTTGTTTGACCGACTCGGCTGAGCAGCCTCGCCCTCTCTGCCAACCAGTGCGCCGGCACCCACGTGCTCGACCTAACCGACATCGGATGATGATGGATCATCGCACGGCAATGCATAGAGCCCGAGCTGCCGACCGCAGTTGAAGCGGTCCTCGACGGCATCCGGCATCTCGTCCCCTTGTAGATTTCCGCAATCGCTCGAAACTGATCGATTCCGGCACGAGCGCCGAGCGCACCGCGGCGACGTCGACACGCTGTGATTTGCGACGAAAAATGGCGACGCTCTCACAGCGCTAAATGTCGCCGCCGTGGCGATAGCCGATGAGCTACCGGTCGATGCGTGCGAGCCAGTCTCGGACCAGCGCGGCGGTGACCTCGGATTGCTCGAGGTGCACATTGTGACCAGCGGCGTCGAGGATGACAAAGCTCCCTCGCGGGTAGTGGTCCCGTAGCCGGAGTCCATCTTCGTACCCGACGACGTCGTCCTGCCGACCGAACAGATGCAGCGCTGGCGCGGTGAATGGCGCTGGATGGCGTTCCTCCGGTACGACATCCAGTGCGTAGCTTGCGGCGATGTGCTCCATTACCGCAGCATCAGAGCCACGGAGACCGGGCAGCACGTATTGCTCAAACGCTTCGAATGCGGCCGCATCTTGAATGACGCTAACCTCCTCGAAAGCCTCTCGCGCGTCACCGGCGGCCAACAGGACGGCCGGTTCCGTGTGTAGTACCGTGCGCTCGGGGACGCTGCGGTCTGCCCGAGCCGGTTCAACGACCCCCGCCAGCGTCGCGACCCCGAGTACTCGGTTTCGGCGTTCGTGCGCGACGTGTCGGGCAATCATGCCTCCAAAAGAGTTTCCAATGACAGCGAAGGGCTCGTCGCCTAGGTGGTCCTCGATCTCGGCGAGCACTCCGTCGGCTACCTCCCCCGCGCTCGTCGGGGTCGAGGTATCCACGACAGCCTCTGCCCATGGAAGGTCGAGGAACACCATTCGCCAAGGCAGGTCCTTCACCGCATCCACCAGCGGCAGCATAATCCGGTGGTCTACACCGAACCCGTGGAGGGCTACAAGCGGACGACCAGAACCGAGAACGCGAACAATCACTCAGCAAGTCTACGATCCGCCCCTCTCGATAGAAGGTCGCCCACCGCTCCACCCTGAAGGCTGCCGTGCATCCCGTGTCGTTCCATGCTAGTGCTCAACAAGGATCGTGTTGTCGCGACAACCTACAGCTTTACGAGACACTCAGCTGCGCCGCGGCGGGCTCGCCTCAAGCTGGGCCGATGGAGCGACGGAGTGTCTCGTGAAGTCGTCGCACCGTGTTTCGTCTCAGATCTTCCGGAGTAGCGAGTTTATGAGGCATTATGTGGTGATGAGGCTTCTGGGGTACACGCGGGTGTCGACGGCGGGGCAGGATCCGGCGCTGCAGCTGGGCGCTCTCCTTGCGGCCGGTGTGCAGAAGCGGGATGTGTTCTCGGACGTGACGTCCGGGGCGAAGAGCGCGGCGGAGCGTCCGGGTATGAAGAAGCTCCTGGCCTACGCGGAGCCTGAGGACACGGTGGTGGTCTGGCGGATCGACCGACTGGGCCGGTCGCTCGTCGATGTGCTCAACACCGTGAACCTGCTGCGGGACCGCGGCGTGAAGATTCGCTCGGTCTCCGACGGGATCGATCCCGAGACGTCATCGGGCCGGCTCATGCTCGGGATGCTGGCAACGCTGGCGGAGTACGAACGGGAGCTAATCACCGAGCGCGTCAACGCGGGAATCGCAGCAGCCCGGGCCCAGGGCACCAAGTTCGGTCGGCCGCCGGTGAACCCGGAGGTCGTGGATCGCAAGCTGGCGATCGCTGCCGAAGAGAGAGCGAAGGGACGTACCGCTGAGGAGGCGGCGCGCTTGGTGGGGTGGTCACGGGCAACGCTGTATCGCCACCAGCGGGACGCCACTGCTCGTGAGAGCATCGCGCAGGTGTGACATGGTCGGGTCGCAGAAGTGGAAGATCCTGCGGCTCCATGTCGAGGACGGCATCTCGCTGGCGAGTCTTGCCCGGGAGACCGGGGTGGGAGAGCGAACGCTCTCGCGCTGGCACAGTCTCTACCGGGCAGGTGGTATCGCGGCTCTTGAGCGGGCGCAGCGCGCCGATGCCGGTGTGCGGCGGACTGCGCCTGCGCTGGTGACTTAGGACCGCGGCCGTTGTAGCAGCCGGGTCAGCTTCGCGGACGAACCCGTCTGCGAGCTCGAGCAGTGCAGCAGCCAGCTGTCGGGAACGCTCGGCGTCTCACGTCACCTGGGCGTGACGCAGTTAGAGCGCGATCGCGGCGGCAAGGTCGTAGTCGTCAGCTATACGGTTCATGGAGCCTCCTGTGCCATAACGAGCGGACCTGACGGATCTCTGGCTCGGATCATTATGGAGCTGGGATGTGACACGCCGCGGCGTGCGGAGACGCGTCGCCGCGGAGCCGGCTCAGGCGCGTGCCACCACCGACCGTTTATGGTGCACACGGAAGGTACGGTGCAACATAACCCCGGGGCCTACCCCCGGTAGGCCCCGCGTGACAGCGCGCTCGTGTCGATGGTCGGATATTGCCGACCGTCCTCTGGTCGCGTCGCTTCGCCCATAGGGACGCACGACCTGCCGGTCCCTTTCGGTCTGTTCGGGTCGGCGCGCAACAGGGGGAACGCATCCGGGGGCGGGTCGCCGCAGAAGCAGATATCTCGCCCGCCCGGATGGTTAGGGGTTGCTCACCGTAGGATTGCCCTGGACCGCGCATCTCGGGAGGTATGGCATGGCAGATCAGGACGGCACGGCGGACGACGCCCCTGGGTACGCGGCGTTTGAAAGCCGCGACGATCTGGAGAAGTACGGCGACAACGCGCTGTTGCTCTTCGTCGCGCAGATGCGCCTCGGTTTCGACGACGTGGACACCTTCGCGTCGAACAGTCTGACGGACGGCAGCAACGACAAGAAGTGTGATCTCGTCGCAGTCTCGGCGGACAAGCAGCGCATCGTTCTCGCGCAGGGCTACGTGTCGGGGAAGACGACCGCGGGAGAAGCCCCAGCGAACAAGGCGAGCGACCTGAACACCGCGGTCAGTTGGCTTCTGGACGGAGACCTCGACGGCTTGCCCGAGACGCTGCGCGGGGCCGCGGAGGAGGTCCGTGACGCGCTCGCTGGCGGGGAGATTCGCGAACTGCAGCTCTGGTACGTCCACAACCGCAACGAGTCCAATAACGTGGACGACGAGCTAAAGCAGGCCGTGAAGACCGCGAACGGCATCCTTAAGAGCCTCTACTCGGACCTGGACGTTGACGTGTCCTGTGTGGAGATCGGCCGGAGCGTCCTGGAGGACGAGTACCAGCGGATGAACGCCCCGATCCTCGTGGCCGACGAGTACGTGTTCGAGGTACCGGGCGGCTTCGAGATGCAGGAGGACGACTGGAGCGCCTTCTTCACTGCCGTCGAAGTCGCTGACCTGCGCGCGCTCTGGGCAACCCACAAGACCAAACTCATGTCACCGAACATCCGCGACTATCTCGGCGTGGTCCGGTCGAGCGGCAACATTAACTTCGGCATCAAGGAGACGGCGAAGGGTCAGCCCGACAACTTCGCGATCTTCAACAATGGCATCACGGTGCTGGTGAACAAGTACGAGCACAAGGTCGCCGACGACGGCTTTCAGACTCTCGCCGTTGAGGGTATAGGCGTAGTCAACGGTGGGCAGACGACTGGCGCGTTAGGCAGTCTCGACGCGACGGAGGCGACGGCGACGGCGGGCGCTCGTGTCATGGCCCGTTTCGTCAAGTGCACCAACACCGCCGTCCTCAGCGACATCGTGAAGTACAACAACACGCAAAACAAGGTCGAGGCTACCGATTTCCGCAGCAAGGACGCCGTCCAGGACCGCCTGCGGAAGGAGTTCGACGGGATGCCGGAGGCTGACTACCGCGGGGGCCGACGCGGTGGCACGACCGACGCCATCCAGCGGGTCAAGACGCTGCTCCCGGACTCCACGGTCGCGCAATCTCTCGCCGCGTTCCACGGCGAGCCGAACCTCGCTTACAACGAGACGCGAAGTATCTGGGACAACGACGCGATCTACTCCCGGGTCTTCCGCGACACGGTCACGGCGAAGCACATCCTCTACGCCTATGGGCTTCTAAAGGCGATCGAACAGGTGAAGGCCAAGCTCCTCGCGATACCCGAGGCATCCCGGACGGAGGCGCAGAAGCGCCATGCCGCATTCGTCAGCGCCCGAGGGTCGAACTATCTACTCGTGGCTGCCCTGGGTGCCTGTATCGAGACGATCCTCGGTGTGGCAGTCGCGGACCGGCACAACCTGCAGTTCAAGACGAGCAAGACCCCCGCGCAGGCAATTGCGGCTTGGCTGCCGGTCGTTGAGGTGGCGATGGCGTTCTCGGGGCAGTTGGCGCCGGCGACTGACCGCGGCCTAAAGGCGCAGGATCGCGTCAAAAAAGCGATCGAGGACTTCGGCTCGATGTTGGAGGCCACGCGGTCTGCGAACCCGGCTCCGTTCGACGATCTGGCTGCCGACACCCAGTCGGGCGCGTGACTCAAGGTTTAGGGCTCTGAATCGCCCCGGGTTTGTGAGAGGCTCGCAAGTGCCGCGTGGGCGGGTGCCGGTGCGGGGTGGTTGTGATGGTAGGTGTCCTCGAGCTCGACGGGCGGGATCATGCCGATCTCGCCGTGAAGTCGCCGGTGATGGAACCAGTCGATGTATTCCGCGGTCGCGATCTCGAGGTCGTCGATGTTCTTCCAGGGCCCGCGGTTGCGGACCAGTTCAGCCGTGAACAGCGAGTTGAAGGCCTCGGCCAGGGCATCGTCATACGAGTCGCCGGTGGAGCCGACCGAGGCGGCCGCGCCGGCCTCAGCAAGACGCTCGGTGTAGCGGATGGCGACGTCCTGAACGCCCTTATCGCTGTGGTACGTGAGCCCGGAGATGGCCTGGCCTGCGTGATCGCGGGTCCAGATGCCCATCTCGAGCGCGTCCAACGCGAGGTCCGTCCGCAGCGGCTTCGACAGCTGCCAGCCGACCACGCGGCGGGAGAGCACATCGATGACGAACGCGGCATACACCCAGCCGGCGAAGGTGCGGCAGTAGGTGATGTCCGCGGCCCACAACTGGTTCGGAGCGGTCGCGGTGAAGTCACGTTCGACCAGGTCAGGACGATTATCCGGGCCACGACCGGAGATCGTGGTGCGCGGGCCCTTGGCCCGGCTGACCCCTCGCAACCCCGCGCCGCGCATGAGCCGCTCGACCGTGCAACGCGCGATGACGACGCCCTCGCGGCGCAGCTGGGCGTGGACCTTCTTCGCCCCGTAGACGCCGAAGTTCGCCGCATGGACGCGGTGGATCTCGACCAGCAGTTCCTCGTCGCGTCGTGCTCGCTTCGAGGGTGGGCGGGTCTTGAACGCGTAGTACGTGCTCGGCGCGAGCTGCGTGCCCGCTGCGGTCAGCGTTCGACAGATCGGCTCGACGCCGAACTCATGCCTGTACTGGTCGATGTACTCCACGATCAACGCTGTGGGCGGTCGAGCTCCGCCGCGAAAAAAGCCGAGGCTGACCTCAGGATCGAGTTCGCCCTGCGCAGCTCACGCACTTCCTTCTCCAGCTCGACCAGGCGCTGGGACTCGCTGGTCGTGGTCCCGGGACGGTGCCCCTCGTCAACCTCGGCCTGCACGACCCAGTTCCTCAGAGTCTCAGGATTGACCCCGAGCTGCTCGCCCACACGGCGAAACGTTCCCGACCTCGTCGATGGATCGCGCCGTGACTGAACTGCCATCCTCGTGGCTCTCTCCCGAAGCTCGTCGGGGTACTTCCTCGGTGCTGCCATGCTCCTCATCCTCCCGTGGATTCAGAGCCTCCACCAGACCCGGGGCGATTCACCGCGAGAGATCGTCTTTCGCGACGCCCGGTCTCGACCATCGTCGGAGAGGCGATGGCGGCCTCGCGCGTTAGCGTGGGGCCATCGCACTCCCGTGCGGCGCCGCCTGCGACTGAGCCGGGTCGGCGCTCCGTCATCGAAGGTCAGGATCACCATGAGCCAGCCGCCTCTCCCTCCGACCGGAGAGAGCCCGCAGAACCACTCGCCGCTGGGACGCACGAGCGAGGGGAGCCCCGCCGGTCCCGTGCCCCAGGCCGGAGGTCCCGCCTCCCCGAACCTCGTCAACGGCGCGACCGTCCACGGCCTGACGGGCCAGCGCGGCGCGCGGCACCCGTGGGAGATCCCGCTGCTCGCCCTCGGGATCCTGATCACGGTCCTGGCGTACGGCCTGTGGCTGGCACTGGTGATCGGATCGATCGTCAATGCGATCCGGGGCGTGGGACCCACGCTCCTGGACATCAGCCCCGACTCCCCCCTCGCCGGGATCGTCGCGCAGCTGTTCGTGCTGATCCTGCTCCTGCCGATCGTGTTCTGGATCTTCCGCGCCCTCATGTACGCCGAGATGCGCGCGCAGAGCGTGCGCATGAGCCCCACGCAGTTCCCCGAGGGGTACCGCATGGTCGCCGAGGCGGCGGCCCAGCACGGTCTGCGCCGAGTTCCCGACGCCTACGTGCAGCTCGGCAACGGCACGATCAACGCCTTCGCCTCGGGCCACGGCTTCCGGCGCTTCGTGGTCGTCTACTCCGATCTCTTCGAGGTCGGAGGCGCCGTGCGCGACCCGGAGGCGCTGCGCTTCGTGATCGGCCACGAGGTGGGCCACCTCGCCGCCGGCCACGTCTCCTACTTCCGTCTCGTGTTCACGAACCTGCTCTCGCGCATCCCGATCCTGGGGCCGGCCTTCTCCCGCGCCCAGGAGTACACCGCCGACAACTTCGGCTACGCGTTCTGCCCGCAGGGCGCTCCCGGCACGATCGGCGTGCTCGGCGCGGGCAAGTACCTCAACGCCGACGTCAACGTCCATGAGGTCGCCGATCGGGCCGCCACCGAGAAGGGACTGTGGGTCCACCTGGTCAACTGGAACGCGAGCCACCCCACCCTCACCTGGCGCGCGCACGCCCTGCGCGACCGCTCCCGCGCAGGCCATCTCTGGTTCCGCCCGGGACTGTTCAGCAGCCCCGGCGCGGCCTACGCGACGGCGCTCCCGGCCGGCAGCATCTTCTCCAGCCGCTATCCCACGCCGCAGGAGGCCCTGTCCCTCCTGGCGCAGGCCGACGCCGCCCGTCCCGCGGGCCACAGCGACCAGTTCGGCCGCTTCCCCGGTGTCGACTACTCCGGCCGCCCGTCCCTGCGCGAGCGCCAGATCTCCCCGCCGCTCCTCTGAGCGCCCCGCGGAGCCCCGCGGGCGGACTCGCACCGCCTCGCGGGGCGCGCGCCGCTCAGGTGATCGCCGGCGCCGACCAGCGCCGCGCCCGAGGCGTTCAGCCTCGGGTGCGGCGCTGGATCGCATCTGCGACCCGACCGATCGCCGAGGGGACCTCCTGGAGGAACAGGGAGGGTTCGATGAGCTCCGCCTCGATCAGGAGAACCCCGGCGGGGGTGCTCACCACGTCGATCCGCGCGTACAGCGGCTCCTCGGCGTCGGCGCCCCACCCTCGCTCCCGGGAGAGGGCGCGCACGGACGCCAGCGCCGCCGCCGCGCACTCCCGCTCCGCTCCGCTCGGCTCCACCGGTGCGATGGCCTCGGTGTAGGTCCCCCCGAGGTAGCCGCCGCCGGGCTGCAGGATCGCGCCCTTGGAGATCGCGTGCGAGAGCTCGCCGTCGATGAGGAAGAGCCCCCGCTCGGCGCCCGCGGCGAGCTCCGGGATCGCGGGCTGGATCATGATCTCGGTGCCGCCCCGGAGGATCTCGCGCGCCAGAGCGAGAGCGGCGGGATCGTCGTCCTGGAAGAGGCCCGTGCTGCGGGAGCCCCCGGAGACGGTCGGCTTCAGGACCACAGCTGCGCTCCCCCGGGCGGCGAGCTCCTCGGCAGCTCCGCTGAGCTCGTCGCAGTAGACCGTCGGGATCACTGTGATGCCGCGGAGATCCTCGAGGTAGCGCTTGTCGAGGTTCCAGCGCACGAGCGGGGGCGGGTTCAGCAGGCGGGCCCCGCTCTCCTCGAGGCGATCGAGCCAGCCCCGGAAGTCGGGGAGCCGCGCGGGGTAGTCCCAGGGCGAGCGCAGCACGAGCGCGTCGTACTGCGCCCACGGTTGCTCCTCGTGCCACACCAGGATGTCGCAGTCCTCGCCGCGCTCTGCAAGGGCGCGGCGCAGCGGTTCGATGTCGCCGTCCTCGTGTCCGCGAGCGGCGGGATCAGTGGTGATGAGGCCGATGCGGGCCATGGTGCTCCTCGGTGCGGGGAACGGGCAGGCGCGCCGCGGCGGCGCACCGGCGGGGACGGTCGAGTGCTGCGATCCGCTCAGTCGTCTCGCGCGTGCAGGGCGCGCCGCCGCTCCTGCGCCGCGCTCAGCAGGCCGAGGAGACGCTGGTACTCCTCCGGATCGGCGGCGGCATCGGTGCGCTGCAGCTTCTGGCGCAGCACCGAGTACTCCCGCGTGATGGACAGCTCGGTCAGCCGGTCCATCAGGGAGGACGCGAGCTTCCTCAGGGACTCCTCGTCCCGTGCGGGCAGCTCGACGTTCGTCAGCTCGATGACGAGCGGTCGCACTGTCTCCCCGGCGATCTCGAGCACCTGCTCGATGTATCGGCTGGCGGAGAGCGTGCCCGCCACGGCGTCCAGCAGGGTGCCCGCCGCGAGCATCACATCCCACACGCTCTGCAGCGCAGGGACGTGGAAGGAGTCGTCCGGCAGGGCGCCGACGGTCTCCGCCTCGAGCAGATGGGGGGCCTGGAGCAGGCACGCGAGGGACTGCAGCTCCACCTGCCCGACGGGATCGCGCCGGCTGACGATGTCGGACAGTCGGGCCACGGGCAGGGCCGCCGCGAGGGCGTCCTCTCCCTCGTCGCCTCTCGCCGCCCCTCCCGCAGCGGTGCCCGCCCCGTCGGCCCCGCTCTCGCGGGCGGCGCCTGGACGATCCGCGTGCCGGCCGCTCTGGCTCGCACTGCGCGCGGCGTCGTGCACGGCCCGCAGCACGGTGCGCTCGTCCATCCCGAGCCAGCCGGCGAGCCGGCGCGCGTACTCGGGGCGCATCGCCTCGTCGCGGATCTGCGCGACGACGGGAGCGGCCATGCGCAGCCCCGTCACCTGCCCCTCGACGGTATCCAGATCGACCTGCGCGAGCACCGAGCGGATCGCGAACTCGAACAGGGGCTTGCGGCCCTCGACGAGGTCCCGCACGGCCGCATCGCCCTGGGCCATGCGGAGGTCGCACGGATCCATCCCCCCGGGCTCCACGGCCACGAAGGTCTGGGCGACGAAGCGCTGATCCTCCTCGAAGGCGCGCAGGGCGGCCTTCTGACCAGCGGCGTCGCCGTCGAAGGTGAAGATCACCTCGCCGCTGAGCCCCCTCCCGTCCGTGTTCAGGCGCAGACCGGCCGTGGGGTTCGTGTCCCCCATGATGCGGCGCACCACCTTGACGTGGTCGGCGCCGAAAGCGGTGCCGCAGGAGGCGACGGCGGTGGTGACTCCCGCGAGATGCGCGGCCATGACGTCGGTGTAGCCCTCGACCACCACGACGCGGTGCTGCGCGGCGATCTCCCGGCGCGCGAGGTCCAGGCCGTAGAGGACCTGGGACTTGTGGTAGATCGCGGTCTCGGGAGTGTTCAGGTACTTGGGGCCCTGATCGGTCTCCAGGAGCTTGCGCGCGCCGAAGCCGATCGTCTTGCCGGTGACGTCGCGGATCGGCCAGATGAGCCGGCCGCGGAAGCGGTCGTAGACGCCGCGCTGCCCCTGGGAGACGATGCCGGAGGCCTGGAGCTCGGCCTCGGTGAATCCCCGCCCGCGCAGGTGCTTCGTGATCGCGTCCCACCCTTCGGGCGCGAAGCCCACCCCGAAGTGCTCGGCGGCGCTGCGATCGAAGCCGCGCTGGCCGAGGAAGGCGCGCCCCACCTGCCCTGCCGGGGTGGCGAGCTGCTCGCGGTAGAACTCCTCGGCCACCGCGTGGGCGTCGAGCAGGCGCTGGCGGGATCCGAAGTCCGAGCGCTCGCCCTTGCCTCCGGTGCCCTCCTCGTAGCGCAGCTGCACGCCGAAGCGGCTCGCGAGCGACTCGACGGCCTCCACGAAGCTGAGGTGGTCGATCTTCTGCACGAAGGCGATCGCGTCCCCGCCCTCGCCGCAGCCGAAGCAGTGCCAGTGGCCGAGCTGCGGGCGCACGTTGAAGCTGGGGGTCTTCTCGTCGTGGAAGGGGCACAGGCCCTTCATGGAGCCGATCCCGCCGCTGCGGAGCGTGACGTGCTCGCCGATCACCTCGTCCAGGCGCGCGCGCTCGCGCACGAGGTCGACGTCCTCGCGGCGGATCCTGCCCTGGTGGGTGGCGATGATGGGCTCCTGGCTTCGGTGGGGCGTGCGGGTCAGAGATCGGCGCCGAGACCCGGCAGAGGGGTGTCGGCGGCGGTGAGATGGGTGGACTGGTCATCGAACAGCGTCCCGTGCAGCAGCCGTGCGGAGACGTCGGTGTACGAGGCGATCTGGTCTATCACGACCCTCCGACGTCCGGCCTCGTCGGGCGCTGCGCTCCACAGCTCGGCGAACAGAGGGCTGAGGTGCGCGGCCCCCGTGTTGGAGAGATGGGCGTGCAGATCGCGGATGATCCGCTCCTGCTCCTCGTAGATCGGCTGCTGCTCGGCCGAGCTCATCACGTACGCGGCGGCGAGGCCCTTGAGGACCGAGATCTCCAGCGCGGTCGCATCCGGCACGATCACCTCGCCCGTGTACCGGGCGATCGGACCGGGCCCGTGGGCGCTGCGCGTGGCCTCGACGACCGCCCCGGTGAAGCGGCCGATGAGCTGGCTGGCCATGTCCTTCAGCGCCGCGGCCGACCGCATCGAGCCGGTGAAGTCCGCGACCCACCACGGCTCGCGCTCGAGGCGGGTCAGGGCCGCGTCGAGCACCTCGATCTCGTCGCGGGGGCAGTACCAGTCTTGCACGACGTAGAGCGCCGCGGCCCGCTCCAGCGGGTCGGCGAGACGCCCGAGGTCCAGGGAGCCGCCGGTGATCGCGTCCTCGATGTCGTGGACCGAGTAGGCGATGTCGTCGGAGATGTCCATGACCTGCGCCTCGACGCACTTGCGCTGTCCCTGTGCTCCCGCTCGCGCCCAGTCGAACACGTCGCGGTCGTCCTCGTAGGCGCCGAACTTGCTCGAGGCCGGATCCGGTCCCTCGCCGCGGGACCACGGGTACTTGATCGAGGCGTCCACGCTCGCGCGGGTGAGGTTCAGGCCGTACGGGCGGTCCTCGCCGATGAGCTTCGGCTCGAGGCGGGTCAGCAGGCGCAGGGTCTGCGCATTGCCCTCGAAGCCGCCGATGTCTCGTGCGAGATCATCCAGCACGAGCTCGCCGTTGTGGCCGAACGGCGGGTGCCCGAGGTCATGGGCGAGGCAGGCGGCATCGACGACGTCGGGGTCGCAGCCGATGGCGAGCGCGATGTCGCGACCCACCTGCGCGACCTCCAGGGAGTGCGTCAGGCGCGTGCGCACGAAGTCGTTGGAGCCGGCGCCGAGGACCTGGGTCTTCGCCCCGAGCCGTCGCAGGGCCGAGGAGTGCAGGACCCGGGCCCGGTCGCGCTGGAACGGCGTGCGGGACTGGGACTTCGGGGCCTCGGGGGCCCAGCGCTCCATATCGGCAGCGCTGTAGCTGTGCGGCGCGCTCATCTCATCCTCCCGAGGTGTCGAGCTCGGCCTCGTGGAGGCGCTCGCGATGCTCGGGCGAGAGCTCCCGCGAGTCCATCCACCCGTCGGGCACGGCGGCCCTGCGCGAGTGCCCGGAGCGACCGCGCGGCCCTTCGGCAGGAGCGCCCGGGTAGGGGGCGTCCCAGTCGAGCGCGGCGAGCTTCGCGTCGAGATCCTCGAGGGACTCCATCGCCGCGAGGCCCTGGCGCGCCTCCCCGCCGACGGGGTAGCCCTTGAAGTACCAGGCGACGTGCTTGCGCAGGTCGCGCAGGCCCCGGCCCTCGTCCTCGTAGAACTCGGTGAGCAGCTCGGCGTGGCGGCGCAGGGTGCGGGCGACGTCGCCGAGGGTCGGCTGGACGCGCTCGTCGGACCCCGAGAAGGCGGCGGCGAGATCGGCGAACAGCCACGGACGCCCCTGGCAGCCGCGGCCGACGACGACGCCGTCCGCGCCGGTCTGCTCGATCATCCGCAGGGCGTCCTCGGCCGACCAGATGTCGCCGTTGCCGAGCACCGGGATGCCGGTCACGGTCTGCTTCAGATCCGCGATCGCCTCCCAGTCCGCCTGGCCGCTGTAGTGCTGCTTCACGGTGCGCCCGTGCAGCGCGATCGCCGCGGCGCCGACCTCTTGGGCGATCAGTCCCGCATCGCGGTAGGTCAGGTGGTCCTCGTCCACGCCCATGCGCGTCTTGACCGTCACGGGGACGTCGCCGGCAGCCTTCACCGCGGCCCGCACGATCATCGTGAACAGCTCGGTCTTCCAGGGCAGGACTCCGCCTCCGCCGCGCCGCGTCACCTTCGGGACGGGGCAGCCGAAGTTCAGGTCGATGTGGTCGGCCTTGTCGCGCTCGAGCACCATCGACACGGCACGGCCGACGGTCGCCGGATCCACCCCGTACAGCTGGATCGAGCGGGGCGTCTCCTTCTCCCCCATCGTCACCAGGCGCCAGGACTCCTTGTGGTCCTCCACCAGCGCCCGGGTCGTCACCATCTCGCCGACGTACAGCCCGCCGGCGTCCTCGCTGTGGCGAGCGCCGAACTCGCGGCACAGCAGCCGGAACGCCATGTTCGTGATCCCGGCCATCGGGGCGAGCACGACCGGGGTGTCGACGGTGTGGGGGCCGATGGTGAGGGAGCGGCGCAGCGCGGCGGCAGGACCGTCGGCGCCGGGAGCGTCGGCTGCGGGGGCGGGAGCGGCAGGAGTGGTCATCGCAACCGATTGTCCCACCCTCCGCGCGATCGCGCGGTGTGAGGTGCAGCGGTAGGGCAGGACCGACGTCCCGGCAGCAGGGCTCGCGGAAGTGGGACCCTGGGCCGATGCCTCCGCCGCCCCGGCGCCGACGCACGCCCCCGCCCTCCAGGAGGTCCCCATGGCCGAGCCCGTCCACCAGACCGCCCCCGGCGCTCTGCGCATCTCCTTCCTCGCCGGCATCGAGAACGACCCCTATTCCATGCACCGGGGCCTGGACCTGTTCACAGCGGCGGACCTCTTCGGCTACGACGCCGGCTACGTGCGCGTGCGGCATCTGCAGCCGACGATCTCCTCCCCTCTGACGTTCCTCGCCGCCGCGTCCCAGCGCACCGAGCGGATCGAGCTCGGCACGGGAGTCATCCCGCTGTGGTTCGAGAAGCCTGCACGGCTGGCAGAGGATCTCGCGACGCTCGACGTGCTCTCGAACGGCCGCGTGCGCGCGGGGCTGTCCTCGGGATACTCGGCGAAGGTCGCCCCCTACCTCGGCGCGTACGGCGCTTCGAAGGAGTCGCCCCGCGATCGCGTCGACCGGATCCTCGCGGAGCTGCTGCGCTTCGTGGACGGCGAGATCGTCGCGAACGCGGACCACCACGTCGAGGACATCGAGGCCGGCACGGCCCTGCGTATCCAGCCGCAGTCGCCCGGCCTCCGCAGCCGTCTCGCGTACGGAGCGGCCAGCGTCGAGCGCGCGCGCTGGGTCGGCGAGAGGGGTCTGGGCCTGCAGCTCGCGACCCTCGCCCCCGACGACGGGACGGGGCGGACCTTCGAGGAGCTGCAGCTCGAGGCCCTGCGCGCCTATCGCGAGGCGAGCCGTGACGCCGGTTTCGGGGACGGCACGGTCGCCGTCTCCCGGCAGGCGATCCCGGTCGCCTCGGAGCGCGAGCTGGAGATGTTCCAGACCCTCATCCCTCGGGAGCGCGGGGCCGCGGCCGGAGTGATCAGCGAGCACCGGGCGAAGGAGATAGGCGGCGGCAGCGCCGTGTTCAGCAGGGTCGTGCTGGACTCCCCGGATGTCGTCTCGGAGGTGCTCAGCGCGGACGCCGTGCTGCGGGAGGCCGACGAGCTCATGCTCGTGCTCCCTTTCGCGGGCGGTCCGGCCGAGCACCAGCGAGTGCTCGAGCTGTTCGCTGAAGAGGTGGTGCCGGCCCTCGCACCGGCATCCTGAGATCGCGCTCGGCAGGGGGTGCCGGGTGCAGGAGGTGCTGGGTGCAGCGGGTGCCGGGTGCTGGGCGGCCCTCCCGGGATCGATCCCGGGAGGGCCGCTCTAAACTGCGGGCTCAGGCGCCGCGCAGGCGCTCCGCGAGGTAGCCGCGCACCTGGTCCAGCGCCACGCGCTCCTGGGACATGGTGTCGCGGTCGCGGATCGTCACCGCCTGGTCGCCCGCCGTCTCGAAGTCGACGGTGATGCAGAACGGGGTGCCGATCTCGTCCTGGCGGCGGTAGCGGCGCCCGATCGCCTGGGAGACGTCCATCTCCACGTTCCACTGCTCGCGCAGCTCGCTGGCGAGGGCCTCCGCGCGGGGCACCAGATCCTCGCTCTTGGACAGCGGCAGCACGGCCGCCTTCACCGGCGCCAGGCGCGGGTCGAGCTTCAGCACGGTGCGCACGTCCACTCCGCCCTTCGTGTTCGGCGCCTCGTCCTCGACGTAGGCGTCGACGAGGAACGCCATCATCGAGCGGGTGAGGCCGAAGGACGGCTCGATGACGTACGGGGTGTAGCGCTCGTTCGCGGCCTGGTCGAAGTACTGCATCTTCGTGCCGGATGCCTCGGTGTGGCTGGTGAGGTCGAAGTCGGTGCGGTTGGCGATGCCCATGAGCTCGCCCCACTCGCTGCCCTGGAAGCCGAAGCGGTACTCGATGTCGATGGTGCCGTCGGAGTAGTGGGCGCGCTTGTCCTCGGGGACCTCGAACTTCCGCATGTTCGCGGGGTCGATGCCGAGATCCACGAACCAGTTCCAGCAGTCCTCGACCCACTTCTCGAACCACTCGCCGGCCTCGGCGGGAGGAGTGAAGAACTCGATCTCCATCTGCTCGAACTCGCGGGTGCGGAAGATGAAGTTGCCCGGCGTGATCTCGTTGCGGAACGCCTTGCCGACCTGGCCGATGCCGAAGGGGGGCTTCTGGCGCGAGGCCGTGACGACGTTGAGGAAGTTCACGAAGATGCCCTGGGCGGTCTCGGGGCGCAGGTAGTGCAGCCCGGACTCGTTGTCCACGGCGCCGAGGTAGGTCTTCATCAGCCCCGAGAACTGCTGGGGGTCGGTGAACTCGCCGCGCGTGCCGCAGTTCGGGCAGGCGATGTCCGCGAGGCCGTTCTCGGGAGCGCGGCCCTTCTTCTCCTCGAACGCCTCGATCAGGTGGTCCTCGCGGAAGCGGGAGTGGCAGGAGCGGCACTCGACCAGCGGGTCGGTGAAGGTCTTCACGTGGCCGGAGGCCTCCCACACGCGCTTGGGGAGCACGATCGAGGAGTCCAGGCCCACCATGTCCTCGCGGCTGCGCACGAAGGTGCGCCACCACTGCTGTCGGATGTTCTCCTTGAGCTCGACGCCGAGGGGGCCGTAGTCCCACGCGGAGCGGGTGCCGCCGTAGATGTCTCCCGCGGGGAAGACGAATCCGCGCCGCTTGGCGAGGGCGATGACGTTGTCCAGGGTGCTGGCGGGGGCCTTGGCCACGGGGAACTCCTGCGATGCTCGGGTGCGATGGTGCGGGCCGACGTGCGATCGCTGGCTGCGGGCACGTCACGGGCACGCCCCGCCAGGATAGCCGGGGCAGAGGCTCGCAGACTCTCCGCGCCGTCCGCGCGGCCCCGATTCCCCGCGCGGCCAGCGCAACCCCGATTCTCCGCGCCGCCAGCGCAGCCCGGGGTGAATCGCGTCAGCACAGACGAGACGCGCGCTTCTCGTCTCTCCTGACGCGATTCGCACCAGGGGTGACCGCTCGCGCCACGACCGGCGCGCCCGTGCGCGCACGGGCAGACGGCACCGGGCGCGTCGAGTTGCGCGCAGACCCCGTGTGAATGAGAATGATTGTCATGTTCTTGTTCGGCCCGCCCCCCGCTCTGGCCTCGCCTCGTTCGACGCCGCTCTCCCGCCGACGCCTGCTGCGGACCCTCGGTGCCGGCGCAGGTGCGCTTGCCATCACCGGCACGGTGAGCGCGTGCGGCACCGGATCCGGCGCCGCATCGGACGCTCCCCTGGTGATCGTCCCCTGCTACCCGCTCGAATACATCGCGCAGCACGTCGGCGCGGACGTCGCCGAGGTGCAGAGCCTCATCCCCCCGGGATCGAACTCCCATGACCTCGAGCTCTCGCTCGCGCAGGTCGCCCTGCTGGAGAAGGCGACGCTGATCCTGCAGGTGCCCGGGATGATCGCCGCGCTCGACGACACGATCGCCTCCCGCGGTCTCAGCGATCGCTCTCTCGACGTCTCGACCGTCATCCCGCTGCTCACGAGCACCGGGGAGGAGGCGCACGGCGATGAGCACGCGGAGGATGCGCATGAGGAGGGGGCGGGTCACGAGGAGGAATCGGGGCACGAGGAGGAATCGGGCCACGAGGGTCACGAGGGCCACGACCACGGAGCCCTCGATCCCCACTTCTGGCATGATCCGCTGCGCCTGGCGACCGTCGGCGATGCGATTGCCGACCGGCTCGGCGCAGCGATCGAGGGAGCCGACGGCAGCGCGCTGGCTGCCGCAGCCGACGCCGCCCGCGCAGAGCTCGAGGCGCTGGACGCCGAGCTCGCCGCGCAGTACGGCGCCTCCAGCTTGCCCGATGGAGAGCGCGCCTTCGTCACCAGCCACGCCGCCTTCGGCTACCTCGCCCAGCGCTACGGCCTGGAGCAGATCGGGATCTCCGGGATCGACCCGGAGGTCGAGCCCTCCCCGAACCGGCTCCTGCAGCTCGAGCAGATCATCGCGGACAAGGGGCTGACCACAGTGTTCTTCGAGACCACGGCATCGCCGAAGGTCGCCGAGTCGCTCGCGGCGAACATCGGCGTGCGCACCGACGAGCTCGACAACCTCGAGAGCCGCACGAGCGAAGATG
The DNA here is from genome assembly GCF_023509525.1 of Brachybacterium equifaecis. Classification (GTDB taxonomy): domain Bacteria; phylum Actinomycetota; class Actinomycetes; order Actinomycetales; family Dermabacteraceae; genus Brachybacterium; species Brachybacterium equifaecis. The sequence continues at coordinate 107,895 of NZ_JAKNCJ010000004.1, read as the reverse complement.
CCGACTACCCTGCAGTGATGCGCGAGAACGCCCGCAGGATCGTGGAGAGCTGGACATGAGCGCGTCCCCTGCCCCATCCGGGTCGGCCCCTGCCCCGTCCGGGGCGGCGCCGGCCCCCGTCATCGCCGCCCGAGACGTCCACGTGCACCTAGGCGGCACCTCCGTGCTGCACGACGTCGACCTCACGGTGCAGCGCGGGGAGCTCGTCGCCCTGCTCGGGGCGAACGGCTCGGGCAAATCCACGCTGCTGCGCTCGCTGGTGGGGATCCTTCCGCTGGACGAGGGCCGGATCGAGCTGTTCGGCAGCGCCGTGGCGGAGCGATCCGTCCACGCGCGGCTCGGGTACGTGCCGCAGTACGCCGCGGAGCCCGGCACGATCCCTGCGACCGCGCGAGAGATGGTCGCCACGGGTCTGCTCGGGCCGAGGCGCTGGTTCTCCCGCGCGAAAGACCCCCGGATCGATGCGCTGCTCGCGGATCTCGGCCTCAGCGCGCTCGCGGATCGGCCCGTGAACCAGATGTCGGGCGGGCAGCGCCAGCGCGTCATGATCGCCCGCGCACTCGTGCGCTCCCCCGAGCTGCTCGTGCTCGACGAGCCGTTCTCCGGCGTCGACGTCGCGACCCAGGATCAGCTCGCGATCCTGCTGCGCCGGCTCGTCTCGCGCGGCACCACGATCGTCGTGGTGCTCCACGAGCTGGGCGTGCTCGCCGGCGACATCTCCCGCGCGGTGGTCCTGGACCAGGGGCGGATCATCCATGACGGGGATCCGAGCTCCCGCCCGCTGATCGACCCCGGCCACGACCACGCGCTCGACGCCGCCGCCTGCCTCGGACAGGAGATCCACCCGTGATCATCTCCCCCTGGGACCTCCTCACCAGCGACATCATGCGATACCCGCTGATCATCGCCGTCCTGATCGGACTCACCGCGCCGATCGTCGGCACCTACCTCGTGCAGAAGCGGCTCTCGCTGCTGGGCGACGGGCTCGGGCATGTCGCCCTCACCGGTGTGGCCGTCGGCTGGCTCGTCGGCGCGTGGATCTCCGCGACGCCCGTGGATCTGCTGGCGATCCCCGGCGCGCTGATCGCCTCGATCCTCGGCGCGGTCGTCATCGAGATCGTCCGCGAGCTCAGCCACACGAGCCGCGACGTCGCGCTCGCGATCCTCTTCTACGGCGGGATCGCGGGCGGGGTCGTGATCATCCAGCTCGCCGGCGGCGGCTCGCAGAACCTCATGGGCTACCTCTTCGGCTCCCTGTCGACCGTGACCGGCTCCGACCTCGTGATCACGATCGTGCTCGCGCTGATCGTGATGGCCGTCGGCCTCGCGCTCGGGAAGGTGCTGTTCACCGTCACGGCCGACGAGGAGTTCGCGCGGGCCTCAGGACTGCCGGTGCGGGCGATGAACATCCTCATCGCCATCATCGCAGCCCTCACGGTCACGCTCGCGATGCGGATCGTCGGCGCGCTGATGGTCTCGGCGCTGATGATCGTGCCGGTCGCCGCGGCGCAGTCGCTCGTGGTCGGATTCAGCCGCACGATGCGCACGGCCATGGTGATCGCCGTGCTGTGCAGCCTCGGCGGGCTGATCCTCACGGCGTATGTGGATCTGCCCCCGGGCGGGGTGATCGTGCTGCTGACGATCGGGGTCTACGTGCTCGGACAGATCGCGCGCCCTGTGATCCAGGCCCGTCGCCGCCGCCAGGCCGCGGCCTGATCGGGGAGACTGGAGCGATGGAGGGGACCACGAAGCAGCGCACCACCAAGCAGCGCACCGCGATCCTGGAGGCGCTCGGCCGCCAGGACGATTTCCGCAGCGCCCAGCAGATCCACGAGGACATGCGCGCGGGCGGCGCGAGCGTGGGCCTGGCGACCGTGTACCGGGCGCTGCAGGCGATGGCGCAGTCCGGCCAGGTCGACGTGCTGGTCACCGACGACGGCGAGTCGATCTACCGCCAGTGCGCGCAGTCCGCCCATCACCACCATCTGGTGTGCCGGCAGTGCGGGCGGACCGTCGAGTTCCAGGCGCCTCAGGCCCTCGAGGAGTGGACCCAGAAGGTCGCGAGCGAGCACGGCTTCGCCGCGGTCGACCACACGATGGAGCTGTTCGGGCTGTGCCCTGAGCACGCGGCGCAGGCGGATGCCGCCGGACCCGGTGCAGCCGATCCCAGTGCCGACGCGGACGGGGGCCGCTGAGCCGTGCTCGAGTGGATCCGGTCCCTCCCCATCGTTCCCGCCGTCGCGTTCCTCTGGTTCGTGGTGCTCTGCCGCGCCGGCGCCACGTACCTCGTCGGCCGCGGGGCGCATCGCCTCGCGCGCCGCGGGCGCATCGCCGAGCTGGTCGAGAGCCCGCGGGTGGTCAACGCGATCGATGTCGTGAGCCGCTGGGGAGCGCCGGTGGTCGCGCTCAGCTTCCTGACCGTCGGCTTCCAGACCGCCGCCAACTTCTCCGCCGGGCTGATCCGCATGCCCGCGGTGCGCTACGTTCCGGCGCTGATCATCGGCGGCTTCGCCTGGGCGGTCATCTATGCGACTGTCGGCCTCGCCGCCGTGGCGCTGTGGGTGGAGCTGTTCCTGCGCAGCCCGTGGGCGGCCGTCGCGGTCCTCGCGATCGTCTCTGCTGTGGTGATCGTGCTGGTCCGCAGCCGGCGCCGGCGCTCCACCGTGCTCGCGGAGGCTGCCGCCGATACCGCGGAGGTGAGCGCCGCCGACTCCTCCCGTGAGCCGGGGGCCGACGGCACGTTCCGCTGACGCCCGCTCAGCTCCCGGCTGCGGGATCCTGCGGCGCGTCCACCGCCCCGCCGTAGCGACGATCTCGACGCGCGTACTCGGTGATCGCCCTCCACAGCACGACCCGGTCGACGTCGGGCCACAGCTCCGGCACGAACACGAGCTCCGCGTAGGCCGCCTCCCACAGCAGGAAGTTCGAGGTGCGCTGCTCGCCGCTCGTGCGCAGGAACAGATCGACGTCGGGCATATCGGGATCATTCAGCCACCCCCGGAACGAGGACTCCGTGATGGAGCGCGGGCTCACGCGACCGGCGCGCGCGGCCGCGACGATCTCGCGCACGCCGTCGACGATCTCCGCGCGGCCGCCGTGGTTCACGCACATGTAGAGGGTCATGCGCGTGTTGCTGCGCGTGAGCTCCTCGGCCTCCTTGAGCTCCTTGATCACCGAGGACCACAGGCGCTGCTCGCGGCCGATCCACACGATCCGCACGCCCCAGGCGTTCAGGGTGTCGCGCTGGCGGCGCAGCACGGAGCGCGAGAAGCCCATCAGGAAGCGCACCTCCTCCGGGGAGCGCTTCCAGTTCTCGGTGGAGAACGCATAGGCGGAGAGGTGCGTGACGCCGATCTGCAGCGCTCCCGCGACGACGTCGAGCAGGGCCGCCTCCCCCGCCTCGTGGCCGGCCGTGCGCGGCAGGCCGCGCTGGTTCGCCCAGCGGCCGTTGCCGTCCATGACCACTGCGACGTGGCGCGGGATCGTGGGGCGCGGGAGCTGCGGGGGCCGCGCGCCGCTGGGGTGGTCGTAGGGCTCGTCGTAGACGGGTGCAGCTGGGCTCATGCACCACAGGATGGCAGATGGAGGCCCGGCCGGTCGCGCGGCGCCGCTGCAGGCCCGCGCGGCTCAGCGCTCGACGTACCCCAGCGAGCGGACGGACCGCTCCAGGTGCCAGGTGATCGTGTCGGCGATGATGCGGCTCGCCTCGAGCTGGACCGTGGGATCGGCTGCGAGGACGCTGTCCCAGTCGCCTGCCAGCAGGAAGATCATGTGCTCCACCGCGGCGGCGCGCAACGCGATCGCACCGGGCTTGCGGCACGCGGAGCAGACGAGCCCGCCCGCGGAGACGTCGAGCGCGTGGTGCGGACCTTCTGCTCCGCAGCTCGCGCACACCCGCAGCTCCGGCGCCCATCCCGAGAGCGCAAGCGTGCGCAGCAGGAACGCATCGAGCGCGAGCGCCGGGGGGATCCTTCCCGCGGCGACGGTGCGCATCGCGCCGACCAGCAGCAGGAAGCTGCGAGGCGAAGAGTCGATGACGTCGTCGCTGAGCCGGTCCATCGTCTCGAGCATCGCGGTCGCCGCGGTGAAGCGCGTGTAGTCGGCGGTGATGGCCTGGGCGAAGGACTCGATGCTCTCGACCTGGTTGACGGTGTGCAGGCTCTTCCCCGCGTGGAGCTGGATGTCGATGAGGCCGAAGGGCTCCAGTCGCGCGCCGAACCGGCTCCCGGTGCGGCGCACTCCCTTCGCGACCGCGCGCACTTTCCCATGCCGACGGGACAGGAGGGTGATGATGCGGTCCGCCTCGCCCAGAGGGTGGGTGCGCAGGACGATCGCATGGTCGCGGTAGAGCTTCTGCATGATGCAGCCGAATCTACCGCCGGCGGCCGACGAACGGGCCGAGGGCCGCCCGTCGCCGCCCGCATGTCGGCGCGCTGTGGCAGGCTCCTCGCATGAGGCTCTTCGCAGCGATCAGGCCCCCGCAGGACATCCTCGAGCATCTGGACTCGGCTCTGGAGGACGTGCGCGCACGCGCGGGCCGCGCCCTGCGCTTCACGGACATGGAGCAGCAGCACCTCACGCTCGCATTCCACCCGGATATCCCCGACGGGGCCCTCGAGGACGCCCTCGACGAGATGGCGCAGCTCGCCGCTGGGTTCGACCCCCTCACCCTGCATCTCGCGGGCGCCGGCGAGTTCTCCGGCCGCACCCTGTGGATCGGGGCGGGCGGAGACGCGGCCGGGATGGAGCGGCTGCTCGCCCAGCCCTGGCTCGGCGAGAGCCCCCGCGAGCGCCGGCGCGCGCATCTCACGGTCGCGCGCGTCTCCGCCCGGGCGCCGCAGGCCCGGCGCGCGCCCCGGCAGAAGGGGCAGCCGCGCGAGAGCGCGCCCGCCCATATCCTCCTCCAGGAGGCCGTGCACGCGCTCTCGGTGTACCGCGGTCCCGAGTGGACCGCGCGCGAGGTGGAGCTGGTGGCCTCGCGCCTCGGCGAAGGGCGCTCCGGTGGCCCCCTGCACGAGATCGTGGGGATGGTCCCTCTCGGCACCTGGTGAACCCTCCGCTCCGGCGGGCGCACGGCTCGAGGACCGACTCGCCGCACTCCGGTTCTGCGCGTGCTCCCAGGGCGGCATGGTGGATTGATTCCACGACTCCCCACCCCCACAGCACGCGAGACGAGGAACCGCCATGGGCATCCTGAACCTGTTCAGCCCCGCCGAGAAGAAGCGAGCCCGGCGCAGCACCCGCGCCGCCATGAAGGAGGCCCGGCGCGGGGACGGCGCAGCTGCGCAGTCCGACGGCGGCGCCCTGCAGAGCCTCGTGGAGTCCTTCCGCGACATCGGTCTGGACGGGCGCTTCGGCTACGCCTCCGCCGCGGACGTCGCGCGACGCGCGCAGAAGGCCGCAGGCAAGGGACGGCCCGAGAAGGCGATCAAGCGCCTCATCCGCCAGCACCGCCGCGGCGTGGGAGTCGCGGGCTTCGCGACGGGGCTCGGCGGGTTTATCACGCTGCCCGTGCTGCTGCCGGCGAACATCTTCGAGTTCTACGTCCAGGCCACCCGGCTCGTCGGAGGGATCGCCGCCGTGCGCGGCTATGACCTGAACGACGAGGAGGTGCGCGTGCGCGTGCTCGCAGCGCTCACCGGCGAGGAGGCCGGGGACGTGCTCGGCAGCCTCGGTCTCGGTCCGATCGCCGGAGTCGCCGCCCGCGGAGTCGCCTCGCGCATGCGCCGCGGCTCGAGCTCGCAGATCGCGCAGGCGATCGGATCGCGGATCATGCGCCGCTTCGCTCTGCGCTCCACACGCCTGTTCGGCAAGGCCATCCCCGGGCTCGGCGCTGTGGTCGGCGCGATCTCCGATCGCCGTCAGCTCGCGAAGATCGCCGAGGCTGCGCTCACGAGCTTCCCGGCGAAGGGCTGAGCGGCAGCGGAGGCAGCCCCTGCGCGGCCTCCGTCAGCGCCGATCGGAACGCTGCGACCGCCGGATGCGCCGCGCCGCCGGAGCGCACTGCGGTGTAGATCCGCCGCACCGGTGCTCCCGGCAGCGCGTGCAGATGCGCTCCGGCGAGGTGCTGGGTCGCGATGAGCTGGGGAAGGATGCCGACGGCGTGTCCGGAGCGGACCAGGTGCGCCTGCAGCAGCAGGTCGATGGTCTCGAAGCGGATGCGAGGCTCGAAGCCGCGCTCGCGGGCGGCGCCGCGCAGCCATCGGCCGGGCATCGCCCATTCCGGATCGGCGGTCCAGTTCGCTGCGGCCAGTTCCGTGATGCTGCCCGCTCCGGCCCAGGGGCCGAGGGCGGGGACCGCCAGCAGCAGCGGATCGCGCAGCAGCTCTTCGCGCTGCTCCCCGGGCCGCATCGGCTCGTCCATTCCTGGGTACTCCTCCCCCAGGATCACGTCGAACTCGTGGGCGAGCAGGCCCGCGTACGCCGGCTCCACCTCCCGCTGCGCGACCTCGAGCTGCAGGTCGGGGAAGCGCTCGTAGAGGATCGAGAGCGCCGGCGGCACCAGCTGCAGCATCACGGACTGGAAGGACGCGACGCGAAGCACGCCCGAGAGCGCGGGCCGCACGGCGGCCAGCTCGGCCTGCGCCCGCTCCACGGCCTCCAGCAGGGTGCGCGCATGCCCGGCGAGCAGCACTCCCGCGTCGGTGAGCACCACGTGCCGGCCGACCTTCTCCACCAGGGCGACGTCGGCCTCCTTCTCGAGCTGCGCGAGCTGCTGGGAGACGGCGGACGTCGAGTAGTTCAGCGCCCGCGCCACCTCGGTCAGAGTCCCCAGCCGCTCGAGCTCATGCAGGACGCGCAGGCGCTGCAGGTTCAGCATGGCGCTCTCCTTCCAGGAGTGATGCGAGGCGGCGATCTGCGGACCTTTCCGCGGCGTCCTCGCGCACCGTCGGATCATCCGCATCTGCTTCACGATCATCTTCGCAGACTCGCGACATGATGGACTGTCCTTCCGTCGGCCCGCACCGCAGACTGTCCAGGTGGCTCGTCTCCTCTCCCCCTCCTCCGGCTCCATGACGCCTGCCGTGGCGATGATCCTCGGCTCGTGCGTCTCCCTCCAGTTCGGCGCGGCCCTCGCCGCGCAGCTCTTCCCCGCCCTCGGCTCCTGGGGCGTGACCGCCCTGCGCCTCGGCCTCGCGGGAATCGTCCTGCTGCTGCTCGTGCGCCCTGCCGTGCACCGCTGGCACCGATCGCAATGGAGCGCGGTGCTGCTCTTCGGTCTCTCCCTCGGGGCCATGAACGGCAGCTTCTACGCCTCGATCTCCCGGATCCCGCTGGGCACCGCGGTCGCGATCGAGTTCCTGGGGCCGCTGGTCCTCTCGGCGATCCTGTCCCGCAGGCTCGCCGACCTCGCCTGCGTCGCTCTCGCGCTCGCGGGAGTCAGCCTCTTCGGCGTGGAGAGCTCGCTCGGCCTCTCCGCTCTCGACCCGATCGGCGTCATGTGGGCCCTCGCCGCGGGCGTCTTCTGGGCCTGCTACGTGCTCGCGAGCGCGCACGTGGGCACGAAGGTGCCGGGGCAGGGAGGCCTCGCGGTGTCCGTGGCGATCGGCGCGCTGCTCCTCATGCCCCTCGGCGCGCACGGCGTCATCGGCGCGCTCGAGGAGCCCCGATTTCTGCTGCTGGCCCTCGGCACGGCGCTGCTGGCCTCCGTGATCCCCTACACCCTGGAGCTCTCGGCGCTGCGCCGGCTGCCGCGGCACGTCTTCAGCATCCTCCTGAGCCTCGAGCCTGCGATCGCGATGCTCGCCGGCCTCGTCCTGCTCGCGCAGCCCATCAGCGCGTTCGGCCTCGCAGCAGTCGCATTCGTCATCGCCGCCTCGATCGGCACCACCCTCGCCGAGCGCCGACGGCAGCGGGGGCGCACAGAGGACCGATTCGCGGAAGCGGGCGGTGCGGCCGTCGTCTCCGCGGAATACGTGGCCGAGGTGCTCGAGACGGATGCGCTGCGGGAGGCCGATCGGGTCTGAGCGGTCTCGCCCGCTCTGGGCGCTCAGCAGCCCTCGGCGACGACCCCGCCCTCGGTGCTCGCCCAGGACGCCTCGAGCAGCTCCCGCAGCACCGACTCGTCGATGTCCTTCAGCCCGTTGACGTACACGCAGCCGGCCCCGCGCCGGTGCTTGCCGAGACGGTCCAGCATCTCGCTCGCACCGTCGAAGTCCTGCAGCCCGTAGAGCGAGAGCGCGGCCTTGCGCGGGCTGAACCCGAGGCGGAACCACGTGCCCTCGGAGACGCGCCGGCGGTACTCCATCGCGCCGTAGCCGATCATGCTCGGGCCCCACATCACGGCGCTCTCCCCGGTCACCTCGCCGAACAGCTCCAGCAGGCGCGCTCCCTCCTCGCGCCGGCGCGCGGTGGGAAGCTCGGCGCAGTACTGCGCGGGATCGACGTCGGTCGGATGGGTCTTCACCTCGTAGGCCATGCCGGGATCGTACCGCCGGGGCCGCGGGCACGCCGAGGGCCCCCGGCCGCGTGCACTGCTGCGCGACCGGGGGCCCTCATGGCGGGACGCTGCGCTCAGGCGGCGCTGCGCACCCGCTCCGCCCGGTTCAGGGCCGAGACGATCGCCTGCAGGGCAGCGCGCGTGGTGGAGCCGTCGATGCCGACGCCCCAGTAGATCGCGTCGCCGATCTCGCACTCCACGTACGAGGCGGCCAGAGAGTGCTCGCCCTCGGTGAGCGCGTGCTCGGCGTAGTCCAGGATGCGCAGCTGCACGCCCTTGGACTCCAGCGCCCGCACGAACGCGTCGAGGGGACCGTTGCCGATGCCCGAGATCGTCTGCTCGGTCTCTCCCACGCGCAGCTCGACGGCGATCCTGTCGGCGCCGTCGCCCGCGGACTCCTGGTGCACGCCGCGGAAGCCGTAGCGGCCCCAGGCCTTCGCGCGGTCGGCCGAGGGCAGGTACTCGTCCTGGAAGCACTCCCACAGCGCCGCCGGCGAGACCTCGCCGCCCCCGGTGTCGGTGAGGCCCTGGACGATTCCGGAGAACTCGATCTGCAGGCGGCGCGGCAGATCCAGGCCGTGCTCCGTGCGCAGCAGATAGGCCATTCCGCCCTTGCCGGACTGGCTGTTCACGCGGATCACGGCCTCGTAGGAGCGGCCGATGTCGCGAGGATCGATCGGCAGGTACGGCACGCGCCAGACGAGGTCGTCGACGTCCTTCCCCGCCGCGGCGGCGTCGGACTCCATCCGCTCCAGGCCCTTCTTGATGGCGTCCTGGTGGGAGCCGGAGAAGGCCGTGAAGACGAGGTCGCCGCCGTACGGGGAGCGCTCGGGCACGCGCATCTGGTTGCAGTGCTCGACAGTGCGGCGGATCTCGTCCATGTCGCTGAAGTCGATCTGCGGGTCGATGCCCTGGCTGAACAGGTTCAGGCCCAGCGTCACCAAGTCGACGTTGCCGGTGCGCTCGCCGTTGCCGAACAGGCAGCCCTCGATGCGGTCGGCCCCGGCCAGATAGCCGAGCTCCGCGGCGGCGACGCCCGTGCCCCGGTCGTTGTGGGGGTGCAGGGACAGCACGATCGAATCGCGCGGCTCGAGGTGGCGGTGCATCCACTCGATCGAGTCGGCGTACACGTTGGGGGTCGCCATCTCGACGGTCGCGGGCAGGTTCACGATCATCTTGTGCTCGGGCGTCGGCTTGAAGATCTCGGCGACCGCGTTGCACACGCGCACGGCGTACTCGAGCTCCGTGCCCGTGTAGGACTCGGGCGAGTACTCGTAGGTGATGTCGGTGCCCTCGATGGTCTCCTCGTACTTCTTGCACAGGAGCGCGCCCTGCACCGCGATGTCGAGCACGCCGTCCTCGTCGGAGCGGAAGACGACGTCGCGCTGCACGATCGAGGTCGAGTTGTACAGGTGCACGACGGCGCGCTTCGCGCCGCGGATCGCCTCGTAGGTGCGCTCGATGAGGTGCTCGCGGGACTGGGTGAGCACCTGGATGGAGACATCTTCGGGAATGCGATCCTCTTCGATGAGGGTGCGCACGAAGTCGAAGTCGGTCTGCGAGGCCGAGGGGAATCCGACCTCGATCTCCTTGTAGCCCATCCGCACCAGCAGCTCGAACATCCGCAGCTTGCGCTCGGAGTTCATCGGGTCGATGAGCGCCTGGTTCCCGTCGCGCAGGTCGACCGCGCACCAGCGCGGCGCTCGGGTGATGCGCGCATCGGGCCAGGTGCGGTCGGGCAGATCCACGCGGATCTGCTCCTCGAACGGGAGGTACTTGTGCGCCGGCATCCCTGAGGGCTTCTGGGGAGCGTCTCCGCTGGAGCCGACGACCGGCTGCGCGGGATCGGCGGTGGCGGCGCGGGGGGCGACTGCGGAGGGCGCCGGGGAGGCCGATGGGCTCTGGGGCGTGGTGGTCACTGCGATTCCTTCAGGTCAGGTGGGGTCGCCGGGGCAGGAACGAGCGCCGCGTCGGGGACCCGGCGGTTCAGGCCTCGACGCGGCGGCTAAGAAGGAGGAGCTGACCACGCATGCGGCCACGGTATCACCGCAGCAGTGCCCCACAGCACATCGTCCGCGGCGGCGAATGGGGCGGTTCCGCACGCTCGCGGAGGGTCGCGGCGCACGTCCCCTCAGAACCCGAGGCGGCCGAGCTGCTTGGGGTCGCGCTGCCAGTCCTTGGCGATCTTCACGCGCAGGTCGAGGTGGACGCGCCGGCCGAGGAGCTGGTTGATGCTCTTGCGCGCCTCGGAGCCGACCTCCTTCAGTCGTGATCCCGCGCGGCCGATGATGATGCCCTTCTGGCTGTCGCGCTCGACGAAGAGGCTCGCGCGCACCACGAGGCGTCCGGTGCCGGGCTCGGGAGTGACGAAGGGGTCGCCGTCGAGGTCCTCCTCGACGATCTCCTCGACCACGACGGCGATGGAGTGGGGCAGCTCGTCCCGCACGCCCTCGAGCGCGGCCTCGCGGATGAGCTCGGCGATGCGGTCGGCGTCGTCCTCCTCGGTGAGCTGATCCTCCGGGTAGAGGACCGGCCCGGCGGGGAGGACTCCGGCGATGACGTCCACGAGCGTGTCGACCTGGCGCCCGGCGACCGCGCTGATCGGGATGATCTCGTCGAACTCCAGCAGTTCGCTGACGCTGAGCAGGTGCTCGGCGATCGCATCGGGCTTCACGAGGTCGCACTTGGTGATGATCGCGATGAGCTTCGGCCCTCGGCGACCGCTTCGCAGCTCGCGCAGATCCTCGGCGATGTGCCGGTCGCCCGGTCCGATCTTCTGGTCGGCGGGGAGGCAGAAGCCGACGACGTCCACACCCGCGAGGGTCTCTCGCACGAGGTCGTTCAGGCGCTCTCCGAGCAGGGTGCGCGGGCGGTGCACCCCGGGGGTGTCCACCAGCACGATCTGCGCTCCGGGCCGGGTCACGATGCCGCGGATCGCGCGGCGGGTCGTCTGCGGCTTCGAGGAGGTGATCGCGACCTTCTCGCCGACGAGTGCGTTGGTGAGGGTGGACTTGCCGACGTTCGGCCGGCCCACGATCGCGACGAACCCCGAGCGGTGAGCGGGCTCGGCAGTTCGGAGAGCGGGCTCTTCAGTGCGGTGAGCGGGCTCGGCAGTGCGGTGGTGCTGGTCCTGCTCAGGCATGGTTCTCCTCGGTGTGCGGGGTGGGGTGCGGGTCGGCGCTGCTGCCGGGGGCGTCGGCCCGGCGCCTCTCGCGCTCGGCCTCTCGGCGCTCCTCGCGCTCCTCCCGGCGCTCTTCACGCCGCTCTTCGCGGGTGCTCTCGCGCTCCTCGCGCTCCTCCTCGCTCTCGCGCGGGGCGCGGGCGACGAGCACGCTCGCGAGCTGCTTGCGGCGGCCGCCCGTGCGGTCGCCGACGATGCGCAGTCCGAGCGCCTCCCCCTCGGAGCCGACGATCGGGATGCGGCCGATGGCCTTTGCGAGCAGGCCGCCGATAGTGTCGACGTCCTCCTCCTCGATGTCCAGGCCGAACAGCTCGCCGGTGGTGGAGATGGTCTCGCGCGCGGGGACGCGGAAGACGCCGTCGCCGAGGTCCTCGATGCTGACCTCGCGGCGGTCGTGCTCGTCGGCGATCTCTCCCACGATCTCCTCGAGGACGTCCTCGATGGTGACCATTCCGGAGACTCCGCCGTACTCGTCCACGACGATCGCGATGTGCACGCGGGTCGTCTGCATGTGGTGGAGGACTTCATCGGCCCCGAGGAACTCGGGGATGAACATCGCCGGGCGCATGATCTCGGTGACGGGGCGGTCGGGGCGCGGATCCCACGGCGAGTGGATCGTGCGCATGAGGTCCTTGACGTACAGCACGCCGAGGACGTCGTCCATCCCCTCCCCGATCACGGGGATGCGGGAGAAGCCCGAGCGCACGAACAGGCGCATCGCCTTCTCGGCGGTGGTGTCGCCCTCGAGGGCGATGATGTCGGTGCGGGGCAGCATGATCTCGCGCACGTGGGTGTCGCCGAGGTCGAAGACGCCCTGGATCATGTCGCGCTCGGTGTTCTGGAGCTCCTCGTTCTCCATGGCGCGGTCCACGAACTGCCGCAGCTCCGCCTCGGTGGCGTAGGGACCTCCGGAGATCTTCCCGCCGGGGGTGAATGCGGAGCCGATGTGGATCATCAGCCGGGCGGGGGGACCGAGGAGGCCCCGGATGATCGTGATCAGCCCGGAGAGGCGGATCGAGGTGGCCTCGGGCCGGCGGCGACCGATGGTGCGCGGGGAGACGGAGACGACGAGGAACGAGGCGATCACGGAGATCGCGGTGGCCAGCAGGCCGGGGAGGACCCAGCCCTCCATCGTCTCGAAGACGAGCGCGGTGATCGCGACGACCATCACGGATTCGGCGATCACGCGCCCCAGGCTGATCGCTGCCAGCGAATGCGGGGCGTCGTCGTGCTGATGCAGGACGCGGCGGCGGGTGCGCTCGGGCGACTCCTCGAGCGCGCGCTCGAGCGCGGCGCGCGAGGTGCCCAGCAGCGCCGCGTCGGCGGCGGAGAGCAGGGCGCCGACGACGAGACCGAGGACCGCCAGCGGGATGAGGACGAGGAAGAGGGTCACTTCGCCTCACGCCCGCGCGAGGCGAGGAAGGTGAGCAGGAGCGTGCGCTGGAGGTCGAACATGACGGTGCGCTCGTCCTCCTCGGCGTGGTCGTAGCCCATCAGGTGGAGCATGCCGTGGGTGGCGAGCAGGAGCATCTCCTCGGCGGCGCTGTGCCCTGCCGTGGCCGCCTGCTGCGCCGCAATCGTGGGGCAGATGACGATGTCGCCGAGCAGCCCCTCGGGCGCGGGGCGCTCCGGCGTGCCGGGGATCAGCTCGTCCATCGGGAAGGACAGCACGTCGGTGGGTCCGGGCTCGTCCATCCAGCGGATGTGCAGCTGCTCCATGGCCGGCTCGTCGACGAACAGCACGGACAGCTCGGTCGCGGGATGCAGGTGCATCGCGTCGAAGACGTAGCGGGCGAGATCGACGAACTCCCGCTCGTCGATCTTCGCCGTGGTCTCGTTGCGCACTTCGATGCTCATCGCGGATCCCCCTCGGTGGTCAGATCGGTCTTCGACTGGCGCGGCGCTCCGGCCCGGCGCGCCTCGCGGTTGCCGGTGCGCGCGTGCGGAGCGCGCGCAGCGTTCGGGCCGCCTGAGCCCACCTCCCACTTGCCGTAGGCCTCGACGATGTCGGAGACGAGACGGTGGCGCACGACGTCGCGCGCGCCGAGGTGGCAGAAGGAGATGTCGTCGACGTCGCCGAGCACCTGCTCCACCACGCGCAGGCCGCTGGCCTGGCCGCCGGGCAGGTCGACCTGGGTGACGTCGCCGGTGATGACCATGGTGGAGTTGAAGCCGAGGCGGGTGAGGAACATCTTCATCTGCTCGGGCGTCGTGTTCTGCGCCTCGTCGAGGATGATGAAGGCGTCGTTCAGGGTGCGGCCGCGCATGTACGCGAGCGGGGCGACCTCGATCGTGCCGGCGCCCATGAGGCGCGGTATCGAATCGGGGTCGAGCATGTCGTGCAGCGCGTCGTAGAGCGGGCGCAGGTAAGGATCGATCTTCTCGTTCAGCGTGCCCGGCAGGAAGCCGAGCCGCTCCCCCGCCTCCACGGCGGGCCGGGTGAGGATGATCCGGTTGATCTGCTTGCTCAGCAGCTGCTGGACCGCCATCGCGACCGCGAGGTAGGTCTTGCCGGTGCCGGCGGGACCGATGCCGAAGGTGATCGTGTGCGACTGGACGGCGTCCACATACTGCTTCTGGCCGAGAGTCTTCGGGCGGATGGTGCGACCGCGGGCCGACAGGATCGTCTGGGAGAGCACCTGGTCGATCTGCGCGCCGCGAGCGCGCTCGTCCCCGTAGAGCTCGACGGCGCGCTGCACGGCGTCGGCCGTGACGCCCTGACCGGTCGCGGCGACCTGGATCAGCGTGCGCACGATGTGCTCGGCGCGGCGCACCTCGCTCTCGATGCCGCGCAGGGTGACCTGGCGGCCGCGGATGACGACGTCGACGGCAGGCACCGCTGCGTCGAGCGCGGCGAGAGCGGCGTCGTTCTCGCCGAGGACCTGCACGGGGTTCAGATGATCGGGGATCGCCAGGAGGCGCTCGATCGGCTCGGCGGGGGTGCCGGGCGCGGGGGTGACGGAATGGGTCACAGTGCTCCTTCTGCGAGCTCCTCGCCCGCAAGGACGTGCGCGTGCACGTGGAAGACGGACTGACCGGCGCTCGCACCGGTGTTGAACACGAGGCGGAAGTCACCGTTCGCCTCCTGGAGAGCGATCTCCTCGGCGGCGCGGACGACTTCCGACATCAGCTGCGGCTCGAAGGCGAGCTCGCGCACGTCGCGGTAGTGCTGGCGGGGCACGACCAGGACGTGGACGGGAGCCTTCGGAGAGGTGTCGCGGAAGGCGATCAGCTTGTCGCTCTCGTGGACGATCTCGGCGGGGATCCGACCTGCGACGATCTGGCAGAAGATGCAGTCGGGGTCGACGGCGGGGTTCTCGAGCGAAGTCTCGGTCATGACCCCGATTCTACGGGCCGTGCTCCCTCCGAGCCTGCGAGGAGCCCCACACCCCGGGTTCGCGATCTGGTCGCGCGGCTCCGGTCGGCGCAATACTGGAGCGTCAGATCATCCAAACCTCAACTACCCCGGAGGACCCCCCTCATGCCGAAGCTCGGAATCATCGTCTCCAGCAACCGCCCCAACCGCGTCGGCGAGCACGTGGGGAGCTGGGTGCGCGAGCACGTCGGCGAGAGCTGGGAGGTCGACGAGATCGATCTGGCCGCGCAGGGCCTCCCCTTCTTCGACGGCGCCTCCTCCCCCAAGCAGGGTCTCCCCCGCACCGAGCAGCACGCGATCGACTGGGCCGAGCGCGTCGCGGCCCTCGACGCCGTGGTGATCGCGACTCCCGAGTACAACGGCGCGTACCCCGCGATCCTCAAGAACGCGATCGACTTCCTCTACGAGGAGTGGTCGGGGCTGCCGATCGTGCTGGTGGGCTACGGCTGGGGCGGCGCTGCGGGCTCCATCGAGCTGCTCGAGCGGCTCTTCGCGCGCGTCGGCGCGAACGTCGTCGGCAGCGTCGGCCTGCACTTCCGCGAGGATCTCACCGTCGAAGGCGCGGTCTCCGTCCGCGAGCAGGTCGAGCTCGAGCTCACCGACCTGATCGGTGCGCTCGAGACCGCCGTCGCGCAGCGCCATGTCGAGCTGATGGAGGGCGCGCAGGGCTGAGCACCTGGCGCACGGGCCTCGCGGCTCAGCCGCCGTCGGAAGTCAGGAGATCTCCGGCGACGAAGCCACCGGGGTTCAGCGGATCGGCACTGCAGTTCACGCCGACGGCCTGCGCGATCGAGAGATCGACGTTCGTGGTCTTCGTGAGGTACAGACCCTGCCGGTAGGTCAGAGCGATCCCGTGCCAGGTCTGCACCGCTCCGTGGGAGTCTTCCTCGGTCTCCCCGGGCTCGAGCCCCCCGGGCCGAATGGAGTGCGGCACGACAAGGTGGACAGTCTCTCCCGGTTCGATGGTGTAGCCGGGAGCCTGGACGCGCGCCTTCCAGCCCTCCGGTTCAGCGTCGATGAGCGACTCGAGCGCCCAGCCTGCGGGTCCTGGCTCGAAGGTCTCACCCTTCACAATGACGGCGTCCCCCATCGCCTCAGCTTCACTGCGCGCATCGGAGACCCCCGGGGGCATCCCCTCATCGCCATCGACCGCAGTGATCGTGAGCGCACGCGCGCCTTCCGGCACTGACAGAGGGATGACTCCTGCGACCCAGTCCCCAGCTCGATCAGTCGGGATGCAGACTCCCACGCCCAGCTCGTCGAGGCCCTGCAGGCTCGCGGGCTCACCTGCACAGCCACCCAGGAGAAGAGCACAGACAGCCACGAGCGATCCCGTGCGCACGGCGCCGCGGAGACGGCCGCGGGCCCGATCGACGCCAATGGGCGGGAGTGGTGCGATCTCCATGGGGTGCCCTCGATTCCGGCCGGCGTTCTGCCTGCTTTCGCTGGAGGATATGCCTGCCCGCGGCTCTCCGGCGGGAGAACCACCATTCTCGGAGTGCGCGGCGGCAGCAGCGGGCAACATGGGAGCACTCCAGCAGAAAGGCCTGCTCATGACCCCGACGACTCCCGCGTCCCCCGCACCGGCCCTCAGCCAGGGCGCAGCTGCGCAGGGTTTCGACACCGAGGTCGACTTCCTCGTGATCGGCTCCGGCACCGGGATGCTCGGCGCCCTCGCTGCCCACGAAGCAGGGCTCACCGCCCTCGTGCTCGAGAAGACGGATCGCGTCGGCGGCTCCCTCGCCCGCTCCGGTGGGGCGTTCTGGATCCCCGGGAACGAGGTGCTGGAGCGCGAGGGAGCGAGCGACACTGCCGCCGATGCTCTCGCCTACCTGCGCACTCTCACGGCCGATGCCGGCATCCCCGACGACATCCTCGAGGCCTACCTCGCTCTCGGTCCGGAGACGGTCGCCCTCATGGAGCGCACGACCCTCATGGAGTTCTTCTGGGCGAAGGGCTATTCGGACTACCACCCGGAGCTGCCGGGAGGATCCGCTGAGGGCCGGACGGTCGAATGCGCGCCTTTCGATCTCGCCGCGCTCGGCGAGGATCGGCCGCTGCTGCGTGAGGCCGTGATGGAGGCCCCGGTTCCGATGCCCGTCACCGGCGCCGACTACAAGTGGCTGAACCTCATCGCCCGCACCCCGGCGCGATCCCTGCCGAGCGCACTGCGGCGCGTCATCCAAGGAGTCGGAGGGAAGACGCTCGGCAAGGAGCTCGCTGCGGGCGGTCAGGCCATCGCCGGGGGCCTGTTCGCGGGGCTGCGCGCTGCAGGGATCCCCGTGTGGACGAACTCCGAGGCGAGCGAGCTGCTGGTCGAGGGTGACCGGGTCGTCGGCGCCGTCGTGATCCGCGAGGGCCGACGGGTGCAGGTGCGCGCCCGGCGCGGGGTGCTGCTCGCCGCCGGCGGGTTCGACCATGACCTGGCGCTGCGGCGGCAGGTGCAGTCCGAGGTGCTCACGGCCGACGTGAGCCTCGGGGCGACAGGGAGCACGGGCGACGGGCTCCGGATCGGCGAATCCGTCGGCGCCGGAACTGCGCTGCTGGAGGAGTCCTGGTGGTTCCCGGCCCTCGCACAGCCGGGCGCTGCAGCGCCGCTTCCCCTCCTCGCCGAGCGCTCCCTGCCAGGCAGTTTCATGATCGATCGCCACGGGAAGCGGTTCATCAACGAATCCCGGGACTACATGAGCTTCGGCCAAGAGGTGCTGCGCCGGTTCGCGGACGGCGATCCCGTCGGCACGATGTGGCTGGTGTTCGACCAGCGCTATCGCCGCAACTACCTGCTCGGCGGCACCGTGATGCCGGGGCTCCCGCTGCCTGCGGCGTGGATCGAGGGCGGGGTCGCGGCGCTCGGCGAGACGCCCGCGGAGCTCGCCGCGGCGATGGGAGTGCGTGCCGGCGCCTTTGAGGAGAGCCTCGCGCGCTTCAACCATCTCGCGGGGATGGGCACCGACCACGATTTCGGTCGCGGCGCGAGTGCCTACGACAGGTACTACGGCGACCCCACACAATCGCCGAACCCGAATCTGCGGCCGCTCGCAGGGCGGCTCTTCGCGGTGCAGGTGGTCCTCAGCGATCTCGGCACCTGCGGCGGACTCGTCACCGACGAGCGCGCTCGCGTGCTGCGCCCCGACGGCTCGCCGATTGCCGGGCTCTACGCCGCCGGCAACACTTCGGCGAACGTGTTCGGTCACGTCTACCCGGGCGCAGGCGCCACGATCGGCCAGGGCCTGGTGTTCGCCGTGGCGGCGGCGCGGGATGCGGCGGGTCTGCCCGTGGCCCGAGCACAGTGCGATGACACCCGCCCTCCGCTGCTGCCGACTGCGCAGCATTCCCCGGCAGCAACGATGGCTGAACTGACCGGGCATGCTGATCGACGGCGCGGCCGACGCGCACGAAACACTTGGTGCGCGAGTTACATGTCGGCCGGCGGAGATGCCTGTTTCCGCGCTTGCTGGCGTGCGTAGTAGGCGCGAGAGCGATTGCGGTCGCCGCAGTCGCGGGTGACACACCAGCGTCGATTGCGACGGGGAGAGGTGTCGAGGTAGACCCAGCCGCAGATGGCGTCTTCGCACTGGTGCAGACGGTCGAGATCGTCACGCGTGAGGAGGCCGATCAGGCCACGCGCGATGCGATGTCGTGGCGTGTCCAAGGCTGCCGACAGGTCCGTCCACGACCAGCTCGCGCCACCCGCGCCTCGGGCGAGCGTGGCAGCGTCGAGTGCCTCGCGGAAGGCGGCAGCAAGGGCGGCAGCGGCGCTCTTGTCGCCGTGGAACAGGGCCCCGTAGGCGTTCTCACGGAGCGCGATCACCTTGTCGAGCTCGCTGAATGCGGTGCGAGAGTCATTCTCAGCCAAGGCCACCAGCAGCTTCTGCTCTGACACGTCGATGAGACCGGATTCCAGACACCACGTGAGCACATGGCCGTAGGAAGCGAGGTCCTCCTCTCGCTCGGTGCCTCCGAGTCTCCACTCGACCGTGTTGATCAGGTCGAGCATCCGGTCTCCCGAGATGTGACTGAACGTCGCCATCAACCCCTCCTCACAAGTGATCAAAGTGTTGCATGTGAAGGCCGCATGGGGTTGACTCTCACAAGCACCCGTCCAATCACCCGTGAGAAGAGATCGTCATGGATCCGAGCCTCAGGCTCCTGCGCTTCCACCCCTCGTTCCGGTGGTACTGGGCGGGCCAGTCGATCAGCAGTGCCGGCAGCCAGGTCACCTCCATGGCGCTGCCCTTGGTGACGGCTCTGGCGCTGGGGGGAAGTCCCGCGGACGTCGGACTCGTCGCCACCGCGGCGATGGCCCCTTACCTGCTGTTCTCCCTCCTCGCCGGCCATCTCCTCGAGCCGCGACCGAAGCGGGTTGTCATGATCTCGGCCAACATTGCCCAGGCCGTGCTGCTAGCCCTCATTCCCCTTGCGTGGTGGTCCGGGGCCCTCACCGTCCCGATCCTGGCGGTGATCGCCTTCTTGTGCGGGACCGCCGCCTTGTGCTTCGGAGTCGTGGGGTTCTCCTACGTGCCCGATCTGGTCTCGGACAAGGAACTGCCCGCAGCCAACCGCGCCATCCAAGGCAGTAGAACCGTCACCGAGGTCGCAGGACCGGGGCTGGCGGGGTTACTCGTCGGTGCCCTGGGAGCACCGGTGGCCATCACCGTCGATGCTGTCAGCTACCTGGCCTCTGCGGTCGGTGTCGCCGTGGCCCGCCCCGCACGCCGAGGCGCCCCCGAAGAGGGCACCCCACGTGCCGCCTCTCCGGATCTGTTGGAAAGGCCCCGAATCCTCGACGGCCTCGGCGTCCTGTTCAACAATCCGCACCTGCGGCCACTGACCGTGCATGCCGCTCTCTACAACCTCGCCAGCGAGGTCTTCACCCTCAACCTCGTCCTGTGGGCCGTCAAAGAGCAGCACCTTTCCACCACGGTCTACGGACTTGCCATCGGCGCCAGCGGCGTGGGCGGGCTGATCGGCACCATGACTGCTCTGCGCCTTTCCGACCGCCTAGGACTCGGCAGGGCATTCATCGCTTCTCTCGCACTGTCATGCGGCATCCCCCTGCTCGCGGTCCTGTGGCCCGCGCAAGGCTGGGCACTCGCCGCCGTCCTCGCAGCCGTGATGCTCGTCTCCGGCTTCGGGCTGGGCAACGCCAACGTCTACTCACTCACCCTGCGCCAAGCCGTGATCCCCCGCGAACAGCTCACCCGATCCGCCGGCGCCTACAGCCAGGTCATGTATGGCTCGATTCCCCTAGGTGGGATCTTGGCCGGCCTATTCGGTGAATGGTTGGGCACCAGGAGCGCCGCCGCCGCCGGTGCGCTGCTACTGGCCTGCTCCATCCTGCCGATGCTCACCCGAGCCATCCGCTCCCTGACCACACCCGCTCCCGGCACCGCCTGACTCACACCAAGGAGAAGATCGCATGTCACTACGCCTGTCCCATACCACCTGGGACGCCCTCGACCCGCATACCATCGCGGAATTCTGGCGCGTCCTCCTGAAGTGGGAGATCACGGATGCAGCCAGCTATCACCCTGGTTCTGACGAGTGTTACCTCGTCAGCCCCCACGGATACACGGTCCTGTTCTACAAGGTGCCCGACGCCAAGCAGGTCAAGAACCGCGCACATATGGATCTCGTCCCCGAGGACACCACCCGGGACGAAGAGGTCGACCGAGCTCTTCGCCTGGGCGCGACCGTCGTCGACGACCGTCGGCACGACCTCGGTTGGGCCGTCTTGCAGGACCCCGAGGGCAACGAGTTCTGCATCCTGCAACCCGATAGCTGATCTGGACGGCCTTGCCGCATGCGCGTGCCGCCATCAACCACCCGTACAGCAGACAGCCCTTCTCGCGCTGGATCCGCGCCGCGGGGCTGTGCTCTCAGCTCCCCCAGCGCCCGATCAGCGCGCTCAGCACCGCGATCCCGGCGGGCCCGGCGGTCGAGCTGCGCAGCACCTCGGGGCCGAGCAGCACTGTTCGCGCGCCCGCTTCGCGCAGCGCCGTGAGCTCGCTCTCGCTGATCCCGCCCTCGGGGCCGACGATCAGGGAGATCTCGGGCACCTCGCCGCTGGCCGCTGCAGCACGCAGCTCCTCGGCCAGAGCCAGCAGTCCCGCGCTCTCCTGCTCGTGCAGCACGAGGACGAGGCCGCCCGCAGCGACCCGCTCGGCGACGTCGGCCGCAAGGCCCTTCGAGTCGAGCGGGGCGTCGATCTGCGGGATCCCGGGGCGCCGGGACTGCTTCACGGCGGCGCGCGCGGTCGCTTCCCACTTCGCGCGGCCCTTCCCGCGCTTCTCGCCGCGCCACACGGACACGGACCGGTCGGCGATCCACGGGGTCACGCGGTCCACCCCGAGCTCCGTGGCCATCTCGACGGCCTGCTCGTCGCGCCCGCCGGTCGCGAGCGCCTGCACGAGCGCGAGGCGAGGCACGCGCACGATCGGCTCGCCGGGATCCTCGAGCAGCTCGAGATCCAGCGCCTCCTTGCGGGCGGCGGTGACGAGGGCGCGAGCCTGCCGGCCCTCGGCATCCGTCAGCAGGATCGTCTCGCCGGCGGCGATGCGGGCGACCTTCGCCGCATGTTGGCCCTCGTCCCCCGCCAGGGTGCAGGCGTCGCCCGCAGCGAGTCGGGCGAGAGTGTCGTCGAGGACGAGGAAAGAGGACGGCGTCTCGGGCATGGCCGGCTCAGAGATCCCGCAGGCGATCGCGGAGCTTGCCGAACACGCCCTTGCCCGCGCGGCGGGCGCGCTGCGCGGCAGGCTTCTCCTCGCCGCGGATCCGGGCGAGCTGCTCGAGCAGATCGCGCTCCTCATCGGACAGCTTCGTGGGCACCTCTACGTCGAGCTCGACGCGGATCGCTCCACGGCGCTCTCGGCGCAGCGGAGTGACGCCGAGGCCTGCGAGGACGATCTCGTCCTCCGGCTGCGAGCCCGCGGGGATGTCCACGGACTGCATCCCGTCGAAGGTCTCCAGCGGGATGCTCGCGCCGAGTGCGGCAGCCGTCATCGGGATCTCCAGGCGCGTCACGAGGTCATCGCCCTCGCGCACGAACACGTGGTGCGGGGCGACGGAGAGCTCGACGAACAGATCGCCCGAGGGCCCGCCGGCCTGGCCGACCTCGCCCTCGCCGCGCAGCTGGATGCGGGTGCCGTTCTCGACGCCCGAGGGGATCTTCACCGTCACGGTGCGCTCGGTGGGCACGCGGCCCTGGCCGGAGCAGCCCGTGCAGGGAGTCTCGATGATGTCGCCGTGGCCGCCGCAGGCCGGGCAGGGGGCGACCGTCATCATCTGGCCGAGCAGGCTCTGCTGGACGCGCTGCACATGGCCCGAGCCGGAGCACTGCGTGCAGGTCACGGGCGAGGTGCCGGGCTCGGCACAGGCGCCGTGGCAGCGCTCGCACAGCGCCGCGGTGCGGAAGGAGATCTCGCGCTCGGCGCCGAAGACGACGTCGCGCAGGTCGATCTGCGTGCGCCGCAGGATGTCCCCGCCGCGGCGCTGGCGCGGGACGGGGCCCTGCGCACGGCCGCGCATGCCGCCGCCGGTGAACATCTCGAAGATGTCGCCGAAGTCGAACGCCTGGCCGCCGCCGGGGAAGCCGCCCGGGAATCCGCCGCCCGTGCGGCCGCCCATGTCGTACTGACGGCGCTTATCGGGGTTCGAGAGGGTCTGGTACGCCTGGGAGACGTGCTTGAACTTCTCCTGCGCCTCCGGATCGGGGTTCACATCGGGATGCAGGGAGCGCGCCAGCTTCTTGTACGCCTTCTTGATGTCCTCGACGGAGGCATCGCGGGAGACGCCGAGCAGTTCGTAGTAGTCCTCGTTCACAGCATGCTTTCTTCTGGGGCGGTTTCGGGGCGGGGCGAGCGGCCGCTGGGGCGGCGCTCAGCCCAGGAAGCGGGAGACGTAATGGGCGAGCGCCTGCACGGTGGAGATGCCGGTGACGTAGTCCATGCGGGTGGGGCCGAGGATCGCCAGGTGCGAGCCCTGACGGTATCCGGCGCCGACGACCGCAGCCTGCGCGAGGGCGCCGTCGCGGATCTCCTGGCCGATGCGCACCTGCACCGTGCCGGGCTCGGCGTGGAGATCGCCGAGCAGGCGCAGGAGCACCAGCTGCTCCTCGAGGACGTCGAGCATCGGCTCGATCCGCAGCGGGAAGTCGGAGGCCGAGCGCGCGAGGTTCGCGGTGCCCGCCATGATGATGCGCTCGTCGGTGCGGCTGGACGCGAGGGCGAGCAGCGCTTCGACCACCTCGGCGGTCGCGCCCTGCTCGGGAAGAGGTCGCAGCCACTGGAGCTCGCGCAGGGGCACCTCGAGGTCGGTGACCTCCCGGCCGACGGCGGCCGCGTTCACCTGGTCGCGCAGATCCGCGTAGAACTCGGTGCCGAAGGGCGCCTCGCGCCCGGCGAGCAGCGGGATCGTGCGCTGGTCGACCTGCCCGGCCTCGGTGATCAGCACCACCAGCAGCAGGGACTCGGCGACCTTCACCAGCTCGATGTGGCGCACGCGGGCCTGCCGCGCGGCGGGGTACTGCGCCATCGCGACCTGCTGGGTGAGCTGCGCGAGCAGGCGCACCGTGCGCCCGAGCAGCTCATCGACATCGCCGGCGTCCCCGAGGAACGTGCGGATCGCGCGCTTCTCGGGCGCCGAGAGGGGCTTGATCGCGGCGACCTGGTCCACGAAGGCGCGGTACCCCTTGTCGGTCGGGACGCGGCCTGCTGACGTGTGGGGCTGATGGATCAGCCCCTCCTCCTCGAGCGCCGACATGTCGCTGCGCACGGTCGCTGCCGACACGCCGAGGTCGTGGCGCTCCAGCAGCGAACGGGAGCCGACGGGCTCGCGGGTGGCGACGTAGTCCTCGACGATCGCGCCGAGGATCTGCAGCTTGCGGTCCTCCACTGCTCCCACCTCCTGTGATCGTGCGATGCGGTCTTCGGGCCGACGGGCGCGTGCGCGCCGCGCGCGCTGGCACTTCCCCGGTCCGAGTGCCAATGCTACGCGGCCCGGGCTCGCCTCCCGAAGCCGTGTTCGCTACCGGTGTACCGTGCCGATCGTGCCTTCCGGATCCTTCCCCGACCGCTACAGCGCCGACGTGCTGAGCTCCGCCCCGCCAGCCCATCACCGCCGCGCGCCGACCTCACGCCCCGTCGCCGCCGCGAAGGGGCTCGTGGTCGAGGACGCTGCGACCGGATTCACCGGAGCGATCATGCGCCTGGAGAAGATCGCCGGCGAGCTCCTCGTGGAGCTCGAGGACGGCCGCGGCCGCAGGCGCTCCTTCCCGCTCGGACCCGGCTTCCTGATCGACGGGCAGCCCGTCGAGATCACACGGCCGAAGCCCGCCGCCGCCACGCCTGCCCGTCAGCGCTCCGCCTCGGGCTCCGTGTACGTCGAGGGGGCCCGTGCCCGCACCGCTCGCGCCTCGCGGATCTGGGTCGAGGGCAAGCACGATGCGGAGCTCGTGCAGAAGGTCTGGGGCCATGACCTGCGGATCGAGGGCGTGGTCGTCGAGATGCTCGACGGCGCCGACAACCTCGCAGAGCGCGTCCAGGCGTTCCAGCCCGGTCCGCGCCGCCGCATCGGCGTGCTCGTGGACCACCTGGTGCCCGGATCGAAGGAGTCGCGGATCGCCGAGCAGGTCATGCGCATGCCCGGAGCGCGCGGGAACGTGCTGATCCTCGGGCATCCATACGTGGACGTCTGGCAGGCGGTCCGCCCGGCGCGCGTGGGGCTGAGGGCATGGCCGCACGTGCCGCGCGGCACCGACATCAAGGTGGGGACGCTGAAGGCCCTCGGCTGGCCGCACGCCACGCAGATCGACATCGCCGAGGGCTGGCAGCGGATCCTCGCGACCGTCCGCTCCTACGCCGACGTCGAGCCGACCCTCTCGGGCCGCATCGAGGAGCTCATCGACTGGGTGACCGTCGAGGGCGAGTGACCTTCGGGCGCGGCTGCCCGGTGTCGCATCCCGGATTGCGGGTTTTCCCCCGGTCGAAGATCAGGGGTGCCTCCCTGGGCCCGTTCCGCAGGAGTCGATAGGCTCGAGGAGTCCACGAACACCACCGGCACCCTCGCGCGCAGCGCAGTGCCGAGGAGAGGAGCTCCGATGAGCCAGATTCCCCCCGCCCAGGATCCGAACGGCGCCCCCTACGGCGCCCCGCACGCCGCTCCCGCGGGCTACGGGGCACCGAACTGGGCGCAGACCCCGCCTCCCGGCATGAACGGCGTCTACGAGGGCCCGCTGAACGGCACCCCGCTCAGCGACAGCGACGAGAAGCTCTGGGGCATGCTCGCGCACCTGTCCGCGGTCATCGGCTACATCGTCGGCGCCGGCTTCCTCGGCTGGGTCGGTCCGCTGATCATCTTCCTGATGTACAAGGACCGCAGCCGCTTCGTGCGTTTCAACGCGGCGGAGTCGCTGAACGCCGCCATCGCCACCGTGATCGCCGAGATCGTCCTGTCCATCGCGGTCACCATCTTCGCCATCGTCACCCTGGGGCTCGGTTCCATCGCGTTCCCGGTGATCGTGGTCCCCGCGATCCTGCACTTCGTCTTCGCCATCATCGGTGCGGTGCGGGCCAACCAGGGCACCTGGTGGAACTACCCGCTGAACATCCGCTTCATCCGCTGATCCGCGGACGCGCTGATCAGCGCAGCACGCCCGACGGGGCGCCGGGAGACCCGGCGCCCCGTCGGGCGTGCGAAGTGCCTCAGACCGTCAGGTCGCGGATGACGGCGTCGGCGAGCAGGCGGCCGTTCCGGGTCAGCACCAGCCGGCCCTCGGCGGCCGCGCCGGCCTCCAGGTGCCCGCGACCGGCATGCACCGCGATCTGATCGCGCGCCTGCTCGGGAATCGCCTGGACCGGCAGTCCGTCCACGATCCGCAGCTCGAGCATGATCCGCTCGAGCGCGCGATCCTCGGCGCTCAGCTGCTCGCTCTCCTGCACCGGCAGCGCGCCGGTGGAGAGGACCCCCGCGTAGCGGCTGGGGTGCTTCACGTTCCAGGAGCGCATGCCGTCGCGATGGCGGTGGGCCCCGGGGCCGATCCCCCACCAGTCGCTCCCGCGCCAGTACGCGAGGTTGTGGCGGGAGCGGTGCGCGGGGGTGCGCGCGAAGTTCGAGACCTCGTACCAGGAGAGCCCGTCGGCGCTGGTGAGATCATCGATCAGCTCGTACTTGTCGGCCATGTCGTCCGGATCGGGGGCCTCGATCTCGCCCCGCCGCAGGCGCCGGGCCATCGCCGTATTGCCCTCGATGATCAGGGAGTACGCCGAGAGGTGGTCGACCCCGCACGCGAGCGCCGCTCGCACGGAGGTCTCCACGTCGGCGAGGGTCTCCCCCGGCGTGCCGTAGATGAGGTCGAGGCTGACGTCGAGGCCCGCCTCCCGCGCCCATGCGACGGCTTGCGGGACGCGCTCGGGGTTGTGCGTGCGATCGAGCGTCGCGAGCACGGAGCGGACCGCGGACTGCATGCCGAAGGACACGCGCGTGATGCCGCCCTCCCGCATCGCCTGCAGGGACTCTCGGGTCACCGAGTCCGGGTTCGCCTCAGAGGTGACCTCCGCATCCGGCGTGAGCGGGATCAGCGAGCGCAGGTGCGCGAGCATCGCCACGAGATCATCGGCCGGAAGCAGCGTCGGGGTTCCGCCCCCGAAGAACACCGTAGAGACCGCGTCGTACTCGTACCCGGCCGCGAGGTCATCCGCGAGAGTCAGATCCATCTCGCGCATAGCGTTCTGGGGGTACTCAGCCTGGGATCCGCCGCCGCCGAGCTCCGTGGCGGTGTACGTGTTGAAGTCGCAGTATCCGCAGCGCACCGCGCAGAACGGGACGTGGATGTAGACCGAGAGCTCCCGCGGGGAGGTCACTTCTTCTTCGCGTCCTTGCCCGCGTCGGCGCCGTCGGAGGAGAGCGCGGCGATGAACGCCTCCTGCGGAACCTCGACCGAGCCGATGTTCTTCATGCGCTTCTTGCCCTCCTTCTGCTTCTCCAGCAGCTTGCGCTTACGGGAGATGTCGCCGCCGTAGCACTTGGACAGCACGTCCTTGCGCATGGCGCGGATGTTCTCGCGGGCGATGATGCGGGCGCCGATAGCCGCCTGGATCGGCACCTCGAACTGCTGGCGCGGGATGAGGTTCTTGAGCTTGCCGGCCATCTCGACGCCGTAGCCGTAGGCGCGGTCGCGGTGGACGACTGCGCTGAACGCGTCGACCGGCTCGCCCTGCAGCAGCATGTCGACCTTCACCAGATCCGCGGCCTGCTCGCCCTCGACCTCGTAGTCCAGGGACGCGTAGCCCTTGGTGCGGGACTTCAACTGGTCGAAGAAGTCGAAGACGATCTCCGCCAGCGGCAGGATGTAGCGCAGCTCCACGCGATCCTCGGAGAGGTAGTCCATGCCCTGGAGCTGACCGCGCTTGCTCTGGCACAGCTCCATGATCGCGCCGATGTACTCGGCCGGGGCGAGGATCGTGGCGCGGGTGACGGGCTCGCGGATCTCCCGCACCTTCCCCTCGGGGAAGTCGGAGGGGTTGTAGACGCCGACCTCGGTGCCGTCCTCCATCGTCACGTGGTAGATCACCGACGGCGCGGTCGCGATGAGGTCGAGGTCGAACTCGCGCTCGAGGCGCTCGCGGATGATCTCCAGGTGCAGCAGGCCGAGGAAGCCGACGCGGAATCCGAAGCCGAGGGCCGTGGAGGTCTCCGGCTCGTAGTTCAGGGCCGCGTCGTTGAGCTTCAGCTTGTCCAGCGCGTCGCGCAGGGCCGGGTAGTCCGAGCCGTCGATCGGGAAGAGGCCGGAGAACACCATGGGCTTCGGGTCGGAGTAGCCGGCCAGCGCCTCGGTCGCGCCGCGGCGAGCGGACGTGACGGTGTCGCCGACCTTCGACTGGCGCACGTCCTTCACGCCGGTGATCAGGTAGCCGACCTCACCCGGGCCGAGGCCCTTCGTCGGCACCGGCTCCGGGGAGATCACGCCGATCTCGAGCAGGTCGTGCACCGCACCGGTCGACATCATCTCGATGCGCTCGCGGGGGCTGAGCTCGCCGTCGAACACGCGCACGTAGGTGACCACGCCGCGGTAGGTGTCGTAGACGGAGTCGAAGATCATCGCGCGGCAGGGGCCGTCGGCATTCCCGACGGGCGCCGGGAGTGTGCGCACCACGTGGTCCAGCAGCTCCGGCACGCCGACTCCCGTCTTGCCGGAGACGCGCAGGACGTCCTCGGGGGCGACGCCGACCAGCGAGCCGATCTCGGCCGCGTACTTCTCGGGGTCCGCGCCGGGCAGATCGATCTTGTTGAGCACCGGGATGATGGTGAGGTCGTTCTCCATCGCCAGGTACAGGTTCGCGAGCGTCTGCGCCTCGATGCCCTGGGCGGCGTCGACCAGCAGGATCGCGCCCTCGCAGGCGGCGAGCGAGCGGGAGACCTCGTAGGTGAAGTCGACGTGGCCGGGGGTGTCGATCATGTTCAAGGCGTAGTTCACGCCGTCGACCTGCCAGGGCATGCGCACGGCCTGGCTCTTCACGGTGATGCCGCGCTCGCGCTCGATGTCCATGCGGTCGAGGTACTGCGCGCGCATCGCCCGCTCGTCGACGACGCCGGTGAGCTGCAGCATGCGATCGGCCAGGGTCGACTTCCCGTGGTCGATGTGCGCGATGATGCAGAAGTTGCGGATGCGCTCCGAGGGAGTCGACGCGGGCTGGATATCGCTCGCCTCGTCGTGGGAGATCCTCGGGGTCACGGGCATCCGTCCTCTCAGGTGGTGGCGCAGGGCGCCCATGTGCAACCCTCATGGTCTCATGGTCCGGTGCGCCTGCCGGGCGCGCGGAGTGCACCCTCTGTTCGCCTGTCGCCTCGAGCGACCCCGCGGCCGCCCGCACCGTGGTCCACTGGGATCGTTCTCACCGCTCTTCTCATGGAGGACCCATGTCCCTCGGCACCCAGCTCAGCTCGTTCCTGCGCGGCGTCCTGCGCTCCCCTGCCGCACGGCGGATCGCCCGCGACCTCGGCCGCAGCGCGATCGAGGCCGTCCAGGAGCAGACGGGGCCGAAGAGCTCACGCCGCGACGATGACCGCCCGGCACACCAGGGCGAGGCGCGCTCGCCCCTCCCGTCGGACCATGCCGCGCTTCGCGACCGGCCGAGCATGCCGCCACTGAACCTCAGCTACTCCCCGAACGCCGACGGCGACGCCGATCCCGGGGAGATCGTGTGGGCCTGGGTCCCGTACGAGGAGGACATCACCCGCGGCAAGGACCGCCCGGTGCTCGCGCTCGCTCTCGAGGCGGCGCGCACCGGCGGGTCCGACGGCACCGGCGACGTGGTGGTCGCCCTCATGCTCACCTCCCGCGACCGGGGCACGGGAACCCACACCGACTCGCACGGAGCCACCTGGATCGACATCGGAACCGGCAGCTGGGACAGCCAGGGCCGTGCTTCCGAAGTGCGCGCGGATCGCCTGCTGCGGATCCCCGCCGCATCGGTGCGGCGCGAAGGCGCACGGCTGGATCAGCGGCGCTTCGACGAGGTCGCGCGGCGTGCGGGCGCGCTCCACGGCTGGCCCGTGCGCTGAGGCTCGCCACCTCCCCTTCATCCGCAGGTGGGAGCCACGACACGTCCCCGTCATCCCCTCTGCGGGCCGCGCCTCTGCTACGGTTGTTTCCGTATGTGTGACATACCGCCCGGTGTGTGCACGCGACCGCCCGCCGTGTCAGGGCCGGTCGAGGTGAGTCATCGGGTGCGTGACCGCGACAGCGATCCGGCGCAGGCGTCTCCAGGCGAATCCCCACCGCCCGTCCCCGCCTGAACCGTGCCTCAGCAGTTGCGGACGTTCCACCACAAGATCTAGAGAAGAGCACCCGTGGCAAACATCAAGTCGCAGATCAAGCGCATCAAGACCAACGAGAAGGCGCGCCAGCGCAACAAGGCGTACAAGAGCGAGCTGAAGACGTACACCCGCAAGGTGCGCACCGCCGCCGCTGCCGGTGACGCCGCAGCTGCGCAGACCGCCCTCACCGAGGCGTCGCGCAAGCTCGACAAGGCCGTCTCCAAGGGCGTCATCCACAAGAACCAGGCCGCCAACCGCAAGTCGGGTCTGGCGAAGCTGGTCGCAGGCGTCGCAGCCTGATCGCAGCGCCCCCCGCTTCACCAGCGAGCCCCGCACGGAACACCGTGCGGGGCTCGCTGCATGTCGGGCGGATCCTGCTGCATTGAGCGGCGCACGGACCGCCTGCGAGGCCGGGCGCGGCGCTCTCAGCGGCCGTCGGGGGCTCAGCGTCCGTTGCGGGCTCAGCGGCCGTTGCGGGCCCGGCAGATCTCGGTGATCATCCGCTGCACGGCCCACTGGGGATCGCGGCCGGCGCCCTTGACCTCGTGATCGGCCTGGGCGACCGCGTTGATCGCGCGGGCCAGGGCGCGGTCGTTCCAGCCTCTTGCCTCGCGGGACAGGTTCCGGAGCATCCAGTCGGGCATCCCGAGAGTGCGGGCCGACGCGCCCGGCGCGCTGACCTTCGCGAGGCTGCGCATCTTCGAGGCGATGGCGGCGACCAGGGGAACGGGATCGGCTCCGGCGAGCTGAGCCTGCTGCAGGAGCACGAGCGCCCCGGCTTCGCGGCCCGCGATCGCGGCGTCGGCGACCGCGAAGGCGGTGGTCTCCACGCGCCCGGCGGTGAGCTCCCGCACCTGGGCCAGCGTAACGGCCTCGGGCGCCTCGCCCTCCTCGGGGGTCGTATCCTCCAGCAGCTGGCGGGAGATGGCGGCGAGCTCGGAGAGGTCGGTGCCGAACGCGTCGACGAGCGCGGCGGCGGCATCGGGCTGGATGCGACGACCGGCGCGGATGAACTCCGCGGTGACGAAGGTCTGCTTGTCGGCGGGGCGCTTCAGTGGATCCGCAGCGACACGCGGCACGCCCGCCTTCTTCAGCGCATCCAGGAGCTTCTTGCCGCGAGCTCCCCCGCGGTGCACGAGGACGAGGGATACCCCGGCCTCCGGAGCCGGGAGGTAGTCCGAGATCTCTGCGATCAGGCTCTCCGGCGCCGACTGCAGGTCGGGCACCAGCACCAGTCGCGCCTCCCCGAACAAGGACGGGCTCGCCACCTGGGACAGCGCACCCGGAACAGCCTTCTCGGCGGTGATCTCGTGGATGCTCACATCGGGATCCTGCTGCCGCGCCAGAGCGCGCAGGCGCTCCACCGCGCGGGCTGCGACCAGCGCCTCGCTGCCGTGGATGAGCACGATGGGTGCCGGGTCCACGGAGTGCCACGCGACGTCCGTCATGGTGCTCCCTCCTCGATGCGGCTCGGCGAGCGAGCAGTGCCGATCCTATCGGCCCGGTCCGACAGATCTCGGGCTCAGCACGTCGCTCGCCGGCAGCACGATCGTTCCGTCGCGGTCGGTGCGCGCGCTGGACGCACCGAGCCGGGTGGCGAGATCCACCGTCTCCTGCGCAGGGTGCCCGAAGGAGTTGTCGGCGCCGACGGTGAAGAGCACGAGACGCGGCTGCAGCCTCGCGTAGAGCCCGGGATCCTGCCGCCTGGAGCCGTGGTGGGCGGCCTTCAGCACCGTCGCCCGGGGCAGCGGCAGTGCGGCGAGCTCGCCCTGCGCGACCGGTTCGAGATCGCCGAGGCCGACATACGTGGTGCCGTCCTCCCACGCGGCGGCGATGACGAGGGAGCAGTCGTTCGCGCCGTCATCCTCCCCTCCCCCGCTCTCGCGCGCATCCGCGCTGCGGGCCGCCTCGGCCGAGGGCGGCCAGAGCACCTCCAGGGAGAGACCGCCTCCGCTCCAGCGCGCGCCGGTGGACACGGGCTGCGCTGCGGGGGCGGGGAGGCTCTGGGCGGGGGCCGTCTCCAGGGGACAGATCCACTGCGCACGAGGAGCACGCTCGCCGGTGAGCGCGTCCCGGCCGCCCACGTGATCGGCGTGCGGATGGGTGAGCACGAGCAGATCGATCTGCTCCACCCCCAGTCGATCCAGGCACTGGGTCAGAGCCGCCGGATCGGGGCCGGTGTCGATGAGGATCGTGGTGCTCGCGCGCAGCAGCACCGCGTCCCCTTGGCCCACGGCGCACGCGGCGATCCGCCACTGCGCTGCCGCTCCCGTCGGCCCGCGAGCGAACAGCGGCGGGGCGAGCAGCACGACCAGCGCCGCTGCGAGCGACCATCGCACGATGGCCAGATGCTGCCAGCGGGCGCAGCAGAGCACGACCACCAGCACGCCGATCATCGCCATGCACCCGGCCGCGCCCTCCGGGACCGCGAGATGCGCGCCCGGAAGGCCCTGCGCTGCCGTGGCGAGCGCGATGACCAGATGCGCCCCGCCCGCGCACAGCTGCCAGAGCACCGACGCGAGCCCCGGGAAGAACGGGCCGAGGAGCAGGGCCAGCATGCCGATCACCGTCGCCGGGCCGACGATCGGGGCGACCAGGATGTTCACCGGCACCGACCAGAGCGAGACCTCCGGGGAGAGCAGCACCAGGACCGGGGCGCAGGCGAGCTGCGCGGCCAGCGGGACGGTGATCACGAGCCACCATGCAGTGGGGATCCGCCCGCCGCTCGCCGCATGCAGCGCCTGGGCGAGCAGCGGAGCGAGGATGAGGATCGCGGCCGTGGCCAGTGCCGACAGCAGGAAGCCGATCGAGGCGCTCGTCGCGGGATCCAGGGCCGACCACACCGCCGCGGCCGCGCACAGCGCCGCGAGGGGCGAAGCCCTCACTCCGACGAAGCGCGCCGCCAGGATCGGCGCCGCCATCGTCGCGGCCCGCAGCACGCTGGGCTCCGGACCGACGAGCACCACGTACCCGCCGGCTGCGAGGGCCCCGAGCGCGATGCGGGACCTGCGCCGGACCCCGAGCAGGAGGCACGGTGCCATCACGGCGCCCAGCACGAGCCACAGGTTCGAGCCGGAGACGGCCACGAGGTGGGAGATCCCCGCCTGGCGCATGATCTCGAGGGTGTGCTCGCTCATCCCGTTCGTGTCGCCGGTGGTCATGCCGCGCGCCATCGCGGCCTCATCGGCCGGGAGCGCGGCGGTGAGGGTGCGAGAGGCGGCACGCAGCTCCGCGGCGGGGCCCTCCGGGTTCTCGACGAGCTGCGCGCGGTCCACGCGCAGGATGAGCAGCCCGCCGCTGGCGGCGACCGTCCCCCGCAGGCGCACGGTCGCGCCGGCCCGCACCGCGCCGAGAACGCTCCCGGGCCCGCCCGTGGCGAGCATCCGGGAGCCAGCCGGCAGGTCGAGCGTGCGGGTGCCGACCCGCGCGGGGCCCGGCTGGGTACGCACCATCACCGCGTGACCCCCGGCCTGCCACGCGGCGCCACCCTCGCGCGGGCGGGCATCAGCGGATGCGCGGGCGAGCACCTCGACGCGGGCGCCGGACTCGACAGCGTCCGTGAGCGCCTCCCGGGTGGCGTCCTCCCGATGAAGAGCAGGGACCAGGAGCATCGCACCGAGCACGAGGAGTCCGAGGTGCGCGAGCAGCGCATCGCGGGTGCCCTGGGATCTCGCGAGCAGCGCGGCGGCCAGCACGCAGGTGAGCACCCCGGCGATGGCGGTCAGGGCGCTGGCCGCTCCCGCGTGGATGCCGAGGACGGCAGCAGCCCACAGCATCGCGGCTGCCGGGAGCAGGCGGAGGTCGGTCCTGCGCACCACGGGCGGCTTCGTGCTCACACGGTGGCCTTCTCCCGGATCTTCTCCAGGGTCGCCGGGCCGATGCCGGAGACCTCGTCGAGCCCGTCCACCGAGGCGAACGGGCCGTTGGTCTCCCGGTGGCGGACGATCCGCTCCGCGATCGCCGGCCCCACACCGGGCAGCTCCTGCAGCTCCTGGGCGCTCGCGCTGTTGATGTCGATCAGGCCCCCCGACGCGGGAGCCGATCCCGCCGCCGCGCTCGCGGTCGCACTGCCAGTGGTCCCGGGTGATCCAGGAGCGGATCCGGCGCTGCCTGCGGAAGCCGGATCGCGGGGAGCCTCGCCCTGTGCCGGGACATGGATCTGCTCCCCGTCGACCACGAGCCGGGCGAGATTCAGGAGCGAGAGGTCCGCATCCTCCGCGGGGCCTCCGACCGCGTCGAGGGCATCGGCCACGCGCGCTCCCGCCGGCAGCTCCACGACGTCGGGCGCGATCACCGCTCCGGAGACGTAGACGACCGCTGGGGCGGAGGGCGCGGCAGCGGGTGTCGCGGCGGACCCGGCCGCCCCGGCGCTGCTGCCTGCCGCGTCGCGACCGGCAGACGCCGGCGCTGAGCCGCCCGTGCCCGCCGAGCCGCTCGCACCGCTCTCGATCCCCGCTCCGGGCGCTCCGCTGGTCGGGCCGTCGGCGATGAGCGGAGCCGAGGTGCCGGCGGCGACCGTGGACGGGACGGCGGCGCCCTGGGTGGAGAGATGCACCGCGCCGACCCCGATGAGCACGAGCACGGCGATGCCGACGAGGGACGCGGGGGCGGGCCGCGGGATGTCCTGCCACCAGCGCCGCCGCGGCAACTCCTCCTGCGCGCTGCGCAGCTCGACGAGCGGATCCTCGGGCCCGCTCCATGCCAGGAGGTCATCCCCCACCGAGTCCGAAGGATCGCCCTCACGCTCACGCTCATGCTCTTCCTGCAGGAGGGAGCGCCGATGGCGCCCAGGCTCCGGGGACGCGTTGCGGGTGCGGTGTCTGCTGCGCATGGCAGCGACGCTAGAGGCGCGGCCTCCCGCTCAGAGCGCCGGGAGCGGCACTGGGGAGAAAGGCTCGATGGGGAGGACTGGAGAGGGGCTCAGGCGAGTCCGAAGGTCGTGAGCCACTGATCCCAGAACGCGACGGCGATGACCGCGATGACCAGCAGGTACCAGAGCACGCTCAGCAGCACCCAGCGCCGCAGCACCGAGGCGAGAGCACCCCTGATCGGGAGCAGCCCGGTCTCGATCGCGTGCGCGAGAGCCGCGAAGAACATCGGCGCCGTCATCGCCCACACGACCATGCACCACGGGCACAGCGCGCGGATCACGAAGATCGCGGAGTACGCGAGGAAGTGCACGAAGGCGAAGGCGAAACCGAGGCCGCCGAGCACGGCCCAGCTGTGCCATCGGGGCAGGCGGGCGCCTCCCAGCAGGAGCGCCCCGGCCTGCGCCATGACGGCGAATCCGGCCAGTCCGATCGCCATGTTCGGGATGCCGAAGGCGCTCGCCTGCCAGGTCATCATCACGGTGCCGCAGGAGATGAACGGGTTCACATCGCAGCCGAGCTTCGCTCCGGGGTTCGCGAGCAGGTGGAGCTTGTCGATCGTGAGGGCGAGCGCGGCGATCCACGCCACGGCACCTCCGAGCAGGAGCACGAGGCCCGTCACCCCCGAGGGGGCGCGCCGCCTCGCGGCCCGCTCCGCCGCGAGCTCCGCGTCGACCTCGGCGCGCAGCGCCGCTTGATCCGCGTCGCGCAGCGCCGCTTGATCCGCCTCGCGCAGCGCCGCGTCATCCGCGTCGCGCAGCGCCGCCTCGTCGGCCTTACTCATCGCCCGGCGCCGCCCTCGTGCTCGCGGAACCAGCGGGCGAGGCGCTCGAAGCCCTCTTCGATGCTGACGGTCGGCGTCCACTGCAGATCGCGCTGCGTGCGGCGCTGATCGAACCAGTGCGCGGTGGAGAGCTGCTCCGCGAGGAACTCCGTCATCGGCGGCTCGTGCTCCCCCGGACGCGCCTCCCAGATCCGTTCGATCGCGCGGCCGGCGAGACGGGCGACGGCCCCGGGCACGCGCAGCGACGGCCGCGCGACGCCCGCTGCGTCGCAGAACCCGCCGATCACGTCGCGCACCGTGCGGGGCTCCCCGTTGGTGACGACGTAGCTCTGGCCGTGGATGCGATCCAGGCCGTCGAGCGCCGCCACGATCGCGGCGGAGGCGTTGTCGACGTAGGTCGTGTCGATGAGAGCCATGCCGTCGTCGAGCTGCGGCATCCGCCCGCTGCGGGCGCGGTCGACGATGCGCCCGACGAGCTGGGTGTCCCCCGGGCCCCAGACCACGTGCGGCCGGATCGAGGTGACGAGCATGCCGTCCTGGCCATCGGCGGCCATGGCGACGAGCTCGGCGGCGGCCTTGGTGCGGGCGTAGGGCCCCCGGGCGCGCTGCGGGTCGGCAGGCGTCGCATCGAGACCGACGATCGAGGTGCCCAGGTGCGCGACCGACGGCGAGGAGATGTTCACCAGGCGGCCGCCGCCAGCGGCGCGCATCGCGTCGATCAGGTGCGTGGTGCCGCCGATGTTCACCGCGCGGAAGTCCGCCTCGGAGCCGGAGATCCCGACCTTCGCGGCCAGGTGGATCACCGCGTCCACACCCTCGAGGGCGCCCCTGACGTCCGCCGCATCGGTGAGCGAGCCGGTGACATCGCGCACCCCGGGGATGCCCGCCGGGCGGCGCTGGAAGGCGCGCACCTCGTCGCCGCGATCGCGCAGGGCAGTCGCCACGGCGCCGCCGAGCATGCCCGAGGCACCGGTGACCAGGACGGTGCTCACAGCGCGCGCGCCTTCCGTCCCTGCAGGGTCTCCTCCGCCCAGGCCGACAGCGCAGCGCGGTCGATCTTCGAGTTGTGGCGGATGTCGGTGGGCAGCGCGGTGGTGGTGAAGACCGCCGCGACATCGGCTCCCGTCTGGTCGCGCACGGCGCGCCGCACAGCCTCCGTCAGGGGCACGTCCGCTGCGCGCGGGGTGCCTGCCGGGCCGGGGCGGTAGGTGTCGGTCAGCTCGACGAAGACGACGACCTGCTGCGTCCCCCGCGGGCCGACGGCCGCGGCGCCGGAGCGGCGCACGGACGGCACGGACTCCGCGGCGCTCTCGACCTGCACCGGAGTGAGGAGGCCCTGCGCGGTGGCGAGGACGTGCGCGGAGCGGCCCTCCACCCACAGGCGGCCCTCGGAATCGAGATGGCCGACATCGCCCGTGGCATGCCAGCCCTCGAAGCGGCTCGCGGTGCGGGTCGTCGCCCAGAGCATGAGGTAGCGGTCCCGGACCTGCGGGGCGCGCACGAGGATCTCTCCCGTGACACCCGGCTCGGTGGTGATGTCCCCGCTCGTGGTGCCGTCGGCGTCCATCGCGGCGATGGCGACTTCGGTGCGCGCGACGGGGCGGCCGACGCAGACCCCGGGGCCCTCCCCTGCGGCCTCGATGCCCTCGAGGTCGATCGCGGCGACGACCAGGCACTCGGTCATCCCGTACGGGGTGAGGGCGCGCGCCGACGGCATCACCGGGGCGAGCCCTCGCAGCAGCGGCGCCGGGATCGGCGCGCCGGCGGAGAAGAAGCTCGGAACGCGCGCGAGCGCGGCGCGCTGGCGATCGTCGAGGTCTCCGGCGGTGTCGATGATGTTGCGCAGCGCCGCGGGAGCGGTGAACACGGCGGGCGAGCCCAGCGCGTCGACCGCGTCGGCCAGCGCCCGGGCGGTGAGCTCTCCGGGGCGCGTGATGTCCATATCGGGGACGACCGAGGGCGCGCCGAGAGCGGGGCCGAGCAGCGCGAACGGCGCGAACCCGGCGACGAGACCGCGATCGGCCTGCAGCTCGAGGGTCTCCCCCACCGCGCTGAACATCGCACCCATTTGGCGGTGGGTGAGCACGGCGCCCTTCGCGGGGCCGGTGGAGCCGGAGGTGAACAGCACCGCGGCGTCGGCGTCCGGGTCGGGCCAGGGGGCGTCGAGCGGCGCGCCGAGGGTGCGCATCTGGCGGCCCTGGGCGGCGAGCTCGGCGATCGAGGTGTCGACCCCGAGGGCGGCGCGATCCAGGGTCGGAAGCTGCTGGACGCTGATGCGGGTGCCGGGCCAGCCCAGGGCGCGCGCGGCGAGCAGCGCCTTCTCCAGGCCGATGATCCAGTCGGCATGCGAGCCGATCACGGCGCGCGTGAGACCGTCGACCCCGAGCCCGGCGTCCGCGATCACCGCGACCGCGCCGATGCGCAGGCACGCGTACAGCACGGCGGTGAGGTCGGCGCCGGGGGTGACGAGGATGCTGACCCGGTCCCCGGGCATGATGCCGTGGGCGAGCATG
Organism: Brachybacterium equifaecis; assembly: GCF_023509525.1. GTDB lineage: Bacteria > Actinomycetota > Actinomycetes > Actinomycetales > Dermabacteraceae > Brachybacterium > Brachybacterium equifaecis. The sequence continues at coordinate 69,919 of NZ_JAKNCJ010000004.1, read as the reverse complement.
CCGGCGGCGAGGTCCTCGACCCGAGCGGCGAGCAGCTCCCAGCTGATCTCCCGCGGCGCGCCATCGGCGCCCTTGCCCATCTCGACCACGGCGCTGCGCCGACGGGTCGCGGGGTCAGCAGCGCGATCGAGGATCGCCTGCGCGAGGTGCATCTGCGGCGCCTGCTGCGCGAAGGAGGAGACCGAGGGGCGCGCCTGCGGCGGGGCGGCCGCGTCGGTCGCCCGCGGTGCGGAGGACGGATCCTCGCCGAAGGTGTCCTCGAGCCAGTCGGCGACGAGACCGGCGGTGTCGGCGTCCTCCCAGACCAGGTGCGAGGCGCCCTCGAAGCGGTGGACGTCGGCGTGCGGGACGCGCGCGATGAGGTCTCGCAGGAACCTGTCCGAGAAGGTGATGTCCTTCGGGCCCCAGGCGAACAGCGTCGGCACCGAGAGCCCGGTGATGCCGTCGGCGAGACGCTCCAGGGTGCTGCGGCTCGGATGGCCGGCGTTCGCGGGGATGTCGGCGACGAAGGCCTCGACTCCCTTGCGCCGGCCGACCGTGCGGTAGGGCGCGAGGTACGCGGCCTGGACCTCGGCGGGCGGCGCCGGATCGGAGATCGCGAGCGTCGTGCGGATGAAGGCGTCCGTGAGGGACGTCGTCAGCGGCAGCACGGCGGGCGTCGTCGCGAACTGCAGCGCGCGCGGGAGGGACTCGGTGAGCTCCTGGTGGATGCCGGTGTTCGTCAGCACCATGCCGATCACGTCATGGCGGTTGTCGAGCGCCCAGCCCACCGAGACGATGCCGCCCCAGTCGTGGCCGACCGTCACCACGGGGCCCCGCAGCGACAGGGCATCGGTGAGGAGGGAGAGATCCGTGATCCGGTCCTGCAGGTGGCGGGTGACGCCCGTGCGCTCGGACCAGCCCATCTCGAGCTGATCGACTGCGATCACGCGCCAGGGGATGTCGCCCCGCACAAGAGATCGGTAGAGGAACGAGAAAGTCGGGTTGCCGTGGACGGCCAGCAGGGTCCCGCGCGGGGTGATCCCGCGCTCGGCCAGCAGCGGACCGGAGTCCAGCAGGTGCCAGGTGCGGGTCTCCCCCGTGTGGTCCCGCGCCTCGACGAGGCGGGAGAGCCGCGGGTCGACCCCGGGCAGATCGGGGATCTGGGCGGCCGCGCCGCGGTAGCTCTTCACAGGGCTCACCAGAGCACCTCCATCATTGCGGTGTTGAGTCCGGAGCCGACGCCCATGAGGAGCACGCGCTCCCCGGGCTTCACGTTTTCCTGGTGCTTGGCGAGGGTCATGGGCACGGCCTCCGCGGCGACGTTCCCCCAGTCGGGGAAGGTCACCGGGATGCGCTCCATGCCCACGCCCGTGATCTTCGAGAAGTTCTGCGTGTAGACCATCGAGACCTGATGCGGGATCACGTGCTCGATGCTGCGGTAGTCGCGGCCGGCGGCGTTCGCGCCCCGCCAGGTGTCCAGGATCAGCGAGATGCCGTTCTCCAGGAGTCCCTGGCTGTCGGTGCGCATGTCGTCCATGTCGCCGATGCACAGCTCGTGGTGCTCGGTGCCGGCGCGCGCCTGGGTGTTCGTGATGCGGTGGCCCAAGGGGTGGAGATCGGCCGGGCCGAGCACCGCGGCGGCCGCGCCGGAGCCGAGGGTGAGCGCGGCGAACTGGTTGTTGAAGTCGGCGCGCGTGGCGTCCTTCGAGTTCAGGCGGTCGATGGTGCGCCGCTGCACCTCCTCGATGTCCTCCGCGCCGACGATCAGCGCGTACTTCACCTGGCCGGAGTCGATCATGCCCGCGGCCACGGTCATCGCGTTGACGAATCCGAGGCATGCGTTGGTGATGTCGAAGTTCATGCAGGAGCGCGGCAGCCCGAGGGCGTGGTGCACGGAGGTCGAGACCGCGGGCTCGAGGTGCTGGCGGCTCACCGAGGCGTTGATCAGCAGTCCCACCTGGTCACGGGTGATGCCGGCGCGCGCCATCGCGCGCTCGGCGGCGAGCACGATGCCCTGGCGCCATCCGTTCTCGGGGTCGCGCCACCAGCGCCGCTCGTAGACGCCCGCCACGCGCTGCAGCACGCCCTGGGGCAGGCGCAGCCGCCGGCGCGCCGGCGAGAGCATGTCGTCGATCTCGTCGGAGGAGACGGGCACCTGCGCCTCGGTCGCCTCCACCGCGAGCAGCGCGGCGTTCGCGTGGACGATGGATGTGTTCTCGTTCAAACTGCTGAACCTCGCAAGTCGTGGTCTCTCCCGCCTGGTCCGCCTGCCTCAGCGGGCCGCGGCGATGATGCGCGCCCCGGCGCGGGCGGGGGCGCGATCCCTCATTGTCCCACCCCTCGCCTGGGGGGACGCTCGGCCCGTGGCGCGCACCACGGGCCCGGTCCGCGCGGGCGGGCTCGTCGAGCCGTCGGATCCGCTCAGAGCGCGTCGGAGTCGACCTCGGCGTCGAGCTCCGAGGCAGGCACCGCTCCGGTGCCGCTGCGCAGGAGATCCTCATCGAGGTGATGGCCGAGGTTATGACGCGCGAAGAGGAGGCTCTGGCGCAGCACATCCTCCCGGTAGGTGGGGCGCCCGCGACCGCCGCCCCGAGTGGAGATCTCCAGCAGCACGGAGCCGGTCCAGCCGCGGTTCGCCAGGCGCCGGAGCGCCTCGGCGCAGGGCTGGCTCCCCTCTCCCGGCGGCAGATGCTCGTCCTTGGTGGAGCGCCCGCGCCCGTCGGCCAGGTGGAGGTGGGCCAGGCGATCGCCGAGACGATCGATCATCGCGAGCGCATCGTCGCCCGCGGTCGCCGCGTGCGACAGATCCACGGTGACGTGCGCGTATTCCTCGTCGGTCGGATCGTGATCGGGCAGATAGATCATCGCCTCGCGCACGCCGAGGCGCCACGGGTACATGTTCTCCACCGCGATCGCCACGCCGTACTGCGCCTCGAGCGCCGCCACGCCCTCGACGAACTCGCGGGCATAGGCGCCCTGCCAGCGGAACGGCGGGTGGGCCACGACCGTCGGGCAGCCGACGTCGATCGCCATCTGCACGGTGCGCTCGAGCTTGGTCCACGGGTCCCTCCCCCACACGAACTGGAGGAAGAAGAGCGTGGGGGCGTGCAGCGACAGGATCGGCTGCCCGTACTCGCGCGCGAAGTCGCTCAGCAGCTTCGGATCGCGGCTCGAGGTGTCGACCGAGACCATCACCTCCACGCCGTCGTAGCCGATGTGGGAGGCCAGGCGGAAGCAGTCCTCGACCCCGAGGGGGAAGACCGACGAGGTGGAGAGGCCCACGGGGATGCGCCGCGCGGGGGCCTGCTCGCTGAGGGGATCGCCCGCGCTGAGCCGCTCGGACAGGCTCAGGCGCCCGGTGCGCTTGGCCTGGTTCGCGCGGGTGAGCGGCACGCGCTGCGCGGCGCCGGCGCGGCGGGCGGGGCTGGGGGTGCTCTCTGTGCTCATGGCGGGCTGACGACCTCTCGGACGGGGACGGATCGGACCGCGCCAGTATCCGCCGGGCTCCTGCTGGAAACCTGGCCGCAGCGCGGGGCGACCGTAGACTTCCCCGGAGCGATCCACGGAGAGGCACGATGGCCAAGCTGCATTTCAAGTACGGGGCGATGAACTCGGGGAAGTCCGACACCCTCATCAAGACCGCGTTCAACTACGCGGAGCGGGGGCTCGCGACGCTGACCGTGAAGCCGTCGATCGACACCAAGGGCGAGGACTGGGTGGTCGCCCGCGGCGGCGCCCGCCGCCGCGTGGATGTCATGGTCGCCCCCGGGGAGGATCTGCGCCGACGGATCCTCCAGGCGGTCGAGGCCGCGGCCCCGGCGCGCGTGGCCTGCATCCTGGTGGACGAGTCCCAGTTCCTGGAGCCCGCCCAGATCGATCAGCTCCTGCTCGTCGCGAAGGTCGACGGCATCTCCGTGATCTGCTACGGCCTGCGCACGGATTTCCTCACCCACGAGTTCCCCGGCAGCCGCCGGCTGTTCGAGCTCGCGGACAACTTCGAGAAGCTGCCGACGATGTGCCGCTGCGGATCGCAGGCGGAGTTCAACTGCCGCACGGTGGACGGCGCACCCGTCTTCCACGGCGACCAGGTCGCCATCGAGGACGGCGCGGAGGTCCTGTACGAATCGCTGTGCGCCGCCTGCTTCCTGCGGGAGCAGGAGAAGGCCGGGGTGCGCGTCCTCGGCTGAGTCCCCGGATGGGCTGCGAGGCGGATCCTAGGGTCCGGCCTCGCCTGCGTGCGAAGAGCCCCGGCCTCCTGTCCCGCTGGCGAGCGGGACAGGAGGCCGGGGCTCTTCGTGATCGAGCCGGCGTCAGGAGCTCAGCGGCTTCCCGTCGCTGACCTCTGCGTCGCCTGCGTGGTCGGAGCCCGCGCGATCCGAGGAGGCGTGGCGCCCGCCCGTCTTCGCGTCCTTCGCGGAGCGATCGGCGTCCTCGTCCTCACCCAGGTGGGTGGCGGCGCGGGAGTCGGTGTCGGCCGCAGGGGCGGTGCCCTTCTCGTCGGCCGCGTCCTTCGCCTTGGCCTTCGCGGAGTCGGCCGCGTCCTTCGCCTTCGCCTTCGCGGAGTCGGCGGCATCGGCGACCTTCTCGGAGGCCTCGTCGGCCTTCGCGGAGGCTGCGTCAGAGGCGCCGGCGACCTTGTCCTTGGCCGCGCCTGCCGCGTCCTTGGCAGCGGCGGCGGCGTCCGCCGCCACGGCCTTGGCCTTGTCGGCGACCTCAGGGGCCTTGTCCTTCACGGTCTCGGCGGCGTCCTGGGCGAGCTTCGCGGCGGTCTGCTGCGCCTGCTTCGCCGTCTCCTGCACCTTCGGATCGTCCGCGAGCTCACGGGCCTTCGCCTCGAGCTGCTCGTAGGGGCCGCGGCCCATGCGGGAGCCGAGGAAGAAGCCCAGCGTCGCGCCGAGCAGGAAAATGACCTTCTTCATGGCGGTTGACCTCTCTCATACACATCGGATCGGGGGCAGCGTGGAGTGCTGCGGGATGGGGGCATCCTGGCACGCGATCCGCGTGAGAACTTGGGAGTCCCCTGGACGCGGTCTGATCGCTCCGCCCGCCCGGACACTCGGACAGCCCCGGATTTCCAGGCCCTGGAGGGATGTGGGACCGTGGAGCGGCGAGCCCCGGGCCGGGCCCTGCGACGCCGCCGTCGCCCTCCCCGCCGCTCGCGCCACCCCTCGTCGGCGTCCCGCCGCAGCATCGAGCACCCCAGGAGCCCACCGTGCCCGCCACCCCGCAGCACCCCGCAGCCGCCCCCTCCGCCGGTCAGGAGCGGCCCCTCTCGACCTCCGTGACCGCCGAGCAGGTCTCCGCTCAGGTTCGCGAATGGGTGCGCGAGGCGGCGCAGCGCCCCGCTCCCCGTGCGGCATCCCTGCTCGCCGACCTGCTGAAGGACCCCAAGGGCCTGGACTTCACGGTCGCCTTCGTGGACCGCGTCATCCGCCCCGAGGATCCGGCCGCCGCTGCGAAGGAGCTGCGTCGCCTCGCCCAGGATCCGCCCGCGTTCCTCCCCGCGCCGCTGCGCCGGGTGATCGGCTTCGGCGGAGCAGCGGCGCCCCTGCTCCCGCAGGCCGTCGTCCCCACCGCCCAGGCCGTCATGCGCCGGATGGTCTCCCATCTCATCCTCGACTCGCGCGACCCGCACTTCGCCCGCTCCGTGGCCCGCATGCGCGCGGCAGGCACCGACCTGAACATCAACCTGCTGGGCGAAGCGGTGCTCGGGGCCCGGGAGGCAGGCAGGCGCCTCCAGGGCGTGCAGGACATGGTCGCCCGCCCCGACGTCGACTACGTCTCGATCAAGGTCTCCTCGATCGTCGACCACCTCTCGATGTGGGGGAAGGAGGAGACCGTCGAGCACGTCGTCGAGACGCTGCTGCCCCTGTACCTCAGCGCCGCCCGCCAGAGCACGCCCACGTTCCTCAACATGGACATGGAGGAGTTCCGGGACCTCGAGCTGACCCTCGACGTGTTCGAGCGCCTGCTGGACCGCCCGGAGCTGATGGGGCTCCGCGCCGGCATCGTCCTCCAGGCCTACCTCCCCGACGCCATGCGCGCCATGCACCGCCTGCGCGCCTTCGCGACCGACCGCGTGCAGCGCGGCGGAGCGCCCATCAAGGTGCGCGTGGTCAAGGGTGCGAACCTCGCTCTCGAGCGCGTGGACGCCTCCGTGCACGGCCTCGAGCAGGCGCCCTTCCGCACGAAGGAGGAGGCGGATGCCCAGTACAAGCGCGTGCTGCTCGACTCCCTGCATCCCGAGCACCTCCGCGCGGTGCACCTCGGCATCGCGGGCCACAACCTCTTCGACGTGGCCTTCGCGCACCTCGTGATGCAGGAGCGCGGGATCTCGGGGACGACGGGCGAGGTCGAGTTCGAGATGCTCGCCGGCATGGCCCCGGGACAGCAGGAGGTCGTGCGCGAGAGCGTCGGCTCGATGCGCCTGTACGTCCCGGTCGTCTCCCCCAAGGAGTTCGACGTCGCGGTCTCCTATCTCATCCGGCGCCTCGAGGAGAACGCCTCCAGCGAGAACTTCATGTCGGCCGTGTTCGAGCTGGACCGCAGCGCGCAGCTGTTCGAGCGCGAGCAGGAGCGGTTCCGCCGCTCCCTGGAGCGCGCACTGCGCGAGGAGTCCGAGCCCACCCAGCGCACCCAGGACCGCGCAGCCGAGGCTCGGGGCGACCTGCCCGAGCTCGGCAGCCCCGCCCTTCCGGCCGTCCCCGGATCGTTCCGCAACACCCCTGACACGGACATGTCGACGACGGCGAACCAGGCCTGGGCCGAGCGGATCACGCACCGCCTGCGCGGATCCCGCATCGGCGAGGCGGAGGCCGAGCAGATGCGTGTGAGCACACGCGAGGGCGTCGAATCCGCGATCGAGCGCGCCCTGGCAGCGCAGAGCGAGTGGGCAGGGCGCACTCCGACCGCGCGCGCCGAGGTGCTGCGCCGCGTCGCGCAGGTCTATGCCGCGCACCGCGCCGAGCTGCTGGAGGTCATGGCCTCCGAGACCGGCAAGACGCTCGAGCAGGGCGATCCCGAGGTCAGCGAAGCGATCGACTTCGCCCTCTACTACGCCGAGCAGGCCGAGCGCCTGGCGCAGATCCCGGATGTGCAGCTCACACCTCGCTCCCTGACCCTCGTCACTCCCCCGTGGAACTTCCCCATCGCGATCCCGACCGGCGGCGTGCTCGCACCCCTGGTGACCGGCAGCGCCGTCATCATGAAGCCCGCACCCCAGGCCCGGCGCTGCGGGGCCATGATCGGTGCGCTGCTCGCCGAGGCGGGAGTGCCCGAGGGGCTCATGCAGGTCATCGACGTGCCGGAGGACGAGGTCGGCCGGGCTCTGATCACAGACCCGCGCGTGGACCAGCTGATCCTCACCGGCGCGTACGACACCGCGGCGCTCTTCGCCTCGTGGCGACCGGATCTGCGCATCAAGGCGGAGACCTCCGGGAAGAACGCGATCATCGTGACCCCGCACGCCGATCTCGATCTCGCGGCGAAGGATGTCGCCGCGAGCGCCTTCGGCCACGCGGGGCAGAAGTGCTCCGCTGCGAGCCTCGTCATCACCGTCGGCTCCGTCTCCCGCTCGCGGCGCTTCGCCTCGCAGCTCGCAGACGCCGTCCTCAGCCTGCACGTCGGCTGGCCCGAGGATCCCACGGCCCAGGTGGGCCCGGTCATCGAGGAGCCCAGCGGCAAGCTGCGCGACGGCCTCACCCGGCTCGGCGAGGGCGAGGCGTGGCTGGCACGCCCTCAGCAGCTCGACGGGACGGGCCGCCTGTGGAGCCCGGGCGTGCGCGAGGGCGTGGCCGAGGGCAGCGAGTTCCACCGCACCGAGTACTTCGGGCCGATCCTCGGCATCATGCAGGCCGACACCCTCGAGGACGCCCTGCGCATGCAGAACGGCACCGACTTCGGTCTCACGGCGGGCCTGCACTCCCTGGATCCGGCCGAGATCGCCTGGTGGATCCAGCACGTCGAAGCCGGCAATCTCTACGTGAACCGCGGGATCACCGGGGCGATCGTGGAGCGTCAGGCCTTCGGCGGGTGGAAGCGCTCGGCGATCGGCCAGACGGCGAAGGCCGGCGGCCCGAACTACCTCGTGCATCTCATGGATCCCTCCGACACCCCGCACCTGGCGCAGCTGCGCGGGGCCGACGAGGACGCCTGGCTGGCCGCGGCCCGCCACTCGGACCGGGAGCACTGGAACGGGGTCTTCGCGGCCCGGGACCGCCAGGACCTGCACGGCGAGATCAACCTGCTGCGCCACCTCCCGGTGCCGACGCTGATCCGCGCGGCGGAGGGCGCTTCGCCCGTGGAGCTGCGGCGGGTCCTGCACGCCGCGCAGACCGTCGGCGCGAGGATCGAGGTGTCCGTGGCCGATCCCGCTCTCGCGGAGCTCGTCGCAGAGGCGACTGCGCCGGCCGAGGACGGCGCGGGAGGCGCGCCCGTGCGCACCGAGACCGCGGCGCAGTTCGCGCAGCGCATCCCGGATCTGACGATCACCCGGGTGAGACTGCTGGGCGAGGCCGACCCCGCGCTGCTGGAGGCCGTCTCGAAGCGGGTGGAGATCGCGCTGCTGCGCGAGAGCGTGGTGGCGAGCGGCCGCGTCGAGCTGCTGAGCTTCCTGCGCGAGCAGGCCGTCACCGTCACGAACCACCGCTACGGCAACGCCCTGCCCCACGCCCTCGATGTGAACGGCGGGCGCGGGATCGCCCGCGGGGAGGCCTGATCCTCCGCCCCCGGGGGGCATGGCGAGGGGGGCGGAGCTTCGGCTCCGCCCCCCTCGCTGCTGGCAGCGTCAGCCCTCGATGACGGTCCCGGCAGGGATCTCGGCGGGGTCCTGCGCGGTGACGACGGCCTCGCCGCGTGCGATGACGCCCGCACCGAAGCGGTGGTCGCCCTCCACGGTGAAGGACGCTGCGTCCTTCAGCGAGGGAGCACCCTTCGCGAACCGCTCCTCGAAGTCGTCCACCAGCTTGTAGTGGTCCGCGTCCAGGGTCACCAGGGGCGCGTTCTCCACCTGCTTGACGAGCGCCATGCGCTCGTCGAGCGCGTAGGCATCCGAGCGGATGAGCAGCAGGTCGCTCGTGGCCTTCACCGGCAGGAAGCGCGAGCGGTCGACCACGATCGCGGTCGCGCCCTCGAAGATCTCGATGGCCGCGCCCATCGCGGACTCGATCTGGAGCACGGGGGTGCTGGTCTTGTCGGCCGGATCGACGGTCTTCTCGTTGCGGATCAGGGGCAGGCCCATCACGCCGCCGCGCCGCTCGAGGATCTCGGCGAGCTTCTCGAGGTCCCACCAGAGGTTGTTCGTGTGGAAGAACGGGTGGCGGTGCTCATCGGTGAAGAAGTCCATCTCCTCCGCGGGCGTCTGCGCGGTGTCGCGCAGGATGAGGCGGCCGTCGGACTTCCGCACGGCGAGGTGGCCGCCCTTGCGATCGGCGGCCGTGCGCCGGCACAGCTCCGCCGCGTAGGGCGCGCCGGAGGCGGCGAACCAGCCGGCGAGCTGGGGATCCGGGACGGTGCCGAGGTTGTCGGAGTTCGAGACCGAGGCGTAGCGGAAACCGGCGTCGAGCAGCTGCTGGAGCAGTCCCGAGGTGAGCAGCGCCGTGTAGATGTCGCCGTGACCGGGCGGGCACCACTCCAGGCTCGGATCCGCGTCCCAGGTGACGGGCGAGAGGTCGTCGGCGCGGAGCTTGGGCTCCTTGTTCTGCAGGAAGTCCAGCGGCAGGCCGTCGACCGCCAGGTCGGGGTACTGCTCGAGCACGGCGAGGGTGTCCTCGCGGGTGCGGAACGAGTTCATCAGCACGAGCGGCAGTCGCGCGCCGGTGGCCTTCCGGGCGGCGAGGACCTGCTCGGCGAGGATCTGCAGGAAGCTCTTGCCGTCGCGCACGGTCAGGAGCGACTTCGCGCGGTCCAGGCCCATCGAGGTGCCGAGCCCGCCGTTCAGGTCGATGACGACGAGCTTGTCGAAGGCGTCCTTCGCGACCTGCGGGTCGACGGTGACGTCGGCCAGCGAGGGCGGATCGAGGTACGGGGAGATCGTGTCCTCGGGGATAGTCCCCGTGACGCCCTGCTCGAGCTGGGTGTAGAAGTCGGAGAAGACGTCGATGGCGGTCTGGGCGACCCCCTCCTCGCGCATCTTCTGCTGGGCGGCTGTCAGTCCGTCTGCGGTCATGGGACCACCCTAGTGCGGGAGGGTGCGGCGGCGCGGCCGGTCCGGGCGACTGCGGGCAACCGACTGCGGGCGACGGCGGGGGCGTGGGCTCCCCGGACGCCCGTAGACTTGTCCACCATGAGCACAGTCCTGACCTCTCTCGCCTGGCCCTACGCGAACGGGCCCCGGCACATCGGCCACGTCGCCGCTTTCGTCCCCGGCGATGTGTTCGCCCGGTACATGCGCATGGCCGGCCACGACGTGGTGATGGTCTCCGGCACGGACGAGCACGGCACGCCCATCCTCGTGGCTGCCGACGCCGAGGGGATCACCGCCCGCGAGCTCGCCGATCGCAACAATCGCATCATCGTCGAGGACCTCGTGGCGATGGGTCTGAGCTACGACCTGTTCACGCGCACCACCACGCGCAACCACTACGCCGTGGTCCAGCAGATGTTCGAGACGGTGCGCGACAACGGCTACATGATCGAGCAGGTCACCTCCGGCGCGATCTCGCCGTCCACCGGCCGCACGCTGCCCGACCGCTACATCGAGGGCACGTGCCCGATCTGCGGCGCGGGCGGTGCGCGCGGCGACCAGTGCGACAACTGCGGCAACCAGCTCGACCCCACGGATCTGATCGACCCCGTCTCGCGGATCAACGGCGAGACCCCTGACTTCATCGAGACCACGCACTGGTTCCTGGACCTGCCGGCGCTCGCGGCCGAGCTCGGCCGCTGGCTCGACGGCCGGGAGGCGACCGGGCAGTGGCGCCCCAACGTGATCCGCTTCAGCCAGAACATCCTCAAGGACATCCGCCCGCGCGCGATGACCCGCGACATCGACTGGGGCATCCCGGTGCCGGGCTGGGAGGATCAGCCGACCAAGCGCCTGTACGTGTGGTTCGACGCCGTCATCGGCTACCTCTCGGCGACGATCGAGTGGGCACGCCGCCAGGGCGATCCCGAGCTGTGGCGCAAGTGGTGGAACGATCCCGAGGCGCTCTCGTACTACTTCATGGGCAAGGACAACATCGTCTTCCACGCCCAGATCTGGCCCGCGGAGATGCTCGCCCAGAACGGGAAGGGCGACAAGGGCGGAGAGCCCGGGGCCCTCGGCGAGCTGTCGCTGCCCACCGCGGTGGTCTCCAGCGAGTTCCTCACGATGGAGGGCAAGAAGTTCTCCTCGTCCAAGGGCGTGGTGATCTATGTGCGCGACGTGATCGAGCGCTACCAGCCCGATGCGCTGCGCTACTTCATCAGCGCCGCCGGGCCCGAGAGCCAGGACGCCGACTTCACGTGGTCCGAGTTCGTCGCGCGCACGAACAACGAGCTCGTCGCCGGCTGGGGCAACCTCGTCAACCGCACCGCCGCGATGATCGCGAAGAGCGTCGGCGAGATCCCGGCGGCGGGAGAGCTCGAGGAGATCGACCGGGCTCTGCTGTCGGAGATCGAGAACGGGTTCGAGACCGTCGGCGCGCACCTGGCCGCCCACCGCCAGCGCGCCGCGATCGCCGAGATCATGAAGCTCGTGGGCGAGGCGAACCGCTACGTCTCCGAGACCGAGCCGTTCAAGATGAAGGCCGAGGAGCAGCGGCCTCGCCTGCTCACCGTGCTGCACGTGCTCGCGCAGGCGGTCACCGACCTCAACACGATGCTCGCTCCCTTCCTGCCGTTCTCCGCGAACGAGGTGGAGAAGGCGCTCGGCGGCACCCGCGAGATCGCACCCCTGCCGCGCATCGAAGAGGTCGAGGATCTCGACGGCGGCCCCGGCTACCCGATCATCACGGGCGACTACGCGGACACCCTACCGTGGGCGCACCGCCCGGTGGGCGTCGGCCAGAGCGTCCAGAAGCCCTCCCCCATCTTCGCGAAGCTCGATCCGACGATCATCCAGGACGAGCTCGATCGCCTCGGCATCACCGCCGACGCCGACTGAGGCGTCGATGAGCGCCGCGAGGCCGTCCGGATCCGGTCCCGATGCGATCGTCATCGGTTCGGGCGCGAACGGCCTCGCGGCCGCCGTGGTGCTGGCCCGCGCGGGCCTCGCCGTGGAGGTGCTCGAAGCGGAGGAGACGGCGGGCGGGGGCGCCCGCACCCTCGACCTCGGCCTCGCCCCCGGCATCGTGCATGACATCTGCTCGGCGGTGCATCCGATGGCGCTCGCGAGCCCCTTCTTCCGCGCCTTCGACCTCGCCGCTCGCGGCGTCGAGATGCGCGTGCCCGAGGCCTCCTACGCGCAGCCGCTCGACGGGATGCCTGCCGCGATCGCCTGGCGCGACCTCGAGCGCACCGCCGCGGAGCTCGGGGCCGACGGGCCCTCGTGGTCGCGACTGCTCGGACCGCTCGCTGAGCGGGCCGACGTCCTCGCCGACCTCGCCCTCGGCGACAAGCGCTCCCTCCCCCGCAGCGCGCTCTCCCCTGCGGCCTGGCCCGGGATCGGGGGCCTCGGCGTCGGCGCTCTTCTGCAGGGCACCCCCGCGTGGGGCGCGGCGCTGCGCACGCCGCACGCGCGGGCGCTGCTGACGGGCGTGGCCGCGCATGTCTTCGCCCCGCTGCCCTCGCTCTCTGCGGGCGGCGTCTCGATGCTCCTGGCGGCGCTCGGCCACGCGGGAGGCTGGCCGATCCCGGTCGGCGGCTCGCAGGCGATCGCCGACGCGCTCATCGCCGACCTCCGCGCGCACGGCGGAGCGATTCGCACCGGGGCTCCCGTGCGCACGTGGCGCGATCTCCCTCCCGCGGCTCTCACCCTCTTCGACACCTCCGCGCGCACCGCGGCCGACGTCCTCGTCCACCGCCTCCCGCAGGGGCGCGAGCGGGCCCTGCGCACGTTCCCGCCCGCGCTGGGCGCGGCGGCGAAGGTCGACTTCGTGACGAGCGCCCCGGTGCCGTGGCGCGATCCGCGGGTAGGGCGCGCGGGCACCGTGCACCTGGGCGGCACGCGCGAGGAGATGGCTGCGGCCGAGGCGGAGGCGGCCTCGGGGCGCATGCCGCGGCGACCGGTCACGCTCGTGAGCGACCCCGGTGCGGTGGATCCTTCGCGCATCCACGGGGGTCTGCGGCCGATCTGGGCCTACGCGCATGTGCCCCTCAGAGACCCGCGCGACCCGGTCGAGATGGTCACCGCCCAGATCGAGCGCTTCGCGCCCGGCTTCCGCGACACCGTGGTCGCCGCTCGGGGCATCAGCGCGTCCCGCATGGCCGATCATGACCGCGCGCTGCTCGGCGGGGACATCTCGATGGGCAGCACGAGCCTTCTGCGCATGGTCGCGCGGCCCACGGCCGCCCCGGATCCCTACCGGCTCCTCGGCGCGGATGCCCGTGGGGGCGCCGCGTACCTGTGCTCTGCCGCTGCCCCGCCGGGACCGGGAGTCCACGGCATGGGCGGTCTGCTCGCTGCGCGCCGGGCCCTGCGGGACGTCTTCGGGATCAGGCAGCTGCCGGATCTGCAGCCCTGACCCGCTGTGCGGCAGCGAGCGCGCGCTCCAGATCTGCCCGCAGGTCCTCCTCGTCCTCCAGTCCGATGCTGAGCCGCACCGTTCCCTCGAGGACTCCGCAGGCCTCGCGCTGAGCGGGCGTGAGATGCGAGTGGGTGGTGCTCGCCGGGTGGCAGACGAGCGAGCGCACGTCCCCGATGTTGACCGCGATCGTGAACAGCTCCAGCGCGTCGCAGAATGCCTCGACGGCCGGCTCTCCCCCGTCCAGGTCGATCGAGAACACTCCGGCCGTTCCCCGCGGGAAGTCGCGGCGAGCGATCTCCGCGTCGGGCCGCCCCGGGATCGAAGGGTGCTGGACGCTGGCCACGCCGTCCTGTCCGTGGAGGTGCTGCGCGAGCTGAGCGGTGACGGCGCTGATGCGCTCCATGCGCAGCTCGAGGGTCTCGATGCCGACGAGCACGGCGTGGGCGCTCGCGGCGGGCAGCGTCGCGCCGAAGTCCGTCATGTATTTCGCACGGGCGTAGGCGAGCAGTCCCGAGCAGCCGCGGGCGTAGTCGTCGGCGAAGGTCGTGGCGAAGCGGCGGTTCTCGGTGGTGAGGCGCTCCCACCGCTGCGGACATCGCCGCGGATCGAAGGATCCCGCATCGACGATGAGTCCGGCGATCGTAGTGCCGTGGCCGGCGAGGTACTTCGTCGCGGAGTGCACGACGATGTCGGCCCCGTGGTCGCCCGGGCGGTACAGGGCCGGGCTCGCGAGGGTCGAGTCGACGACCACGGCGATGTCGTGCGCGTGGGCGATCGCGGCGATCGCCGGGAGGTCTGCGAGCTGCGCTCCGGGGTTCGCGATCGATTCGAGCAGGAAGACGCGCGTCTGGGGCCTGATCGCCGCCTCCCAGGCCTGCAGGTCCCAGGGATCCACTGCGGTGGCGGCGACGCCCATGTCCTCCAGGGTGTCGCCCAGCAGCTCGGTGGTGCCGCCGTAGATCCGCTCGGAGGCCACCACGTGGGTGCCGGGCGCCAGCAGCGCGCACAGGGCGATGGTCATGGCGGCCTGTCCGCTCGCCACGGCGATCGCGCCGATGCCGCCCTCGAGCGCGGTGCTGCGCGCTTCGAGCACCTGGGTGGTGGGGTTGCCCGATCGCGAGTAGGCGAAGCCCTCGCTGCGCCGCGCGAACAGCGCTCTGAGCGAGGCGTGGCTCGAGTGCGCGTATGCGCTGGTGGAGTAGATCGGCGGGACGACGGACCCGTGCGGATCCTGGGCGTCCCAGCCGGCGTGGATCGAAGCAGTGGACATGGGGGGAACCTTCCGGTCGGCGGCCGATTCCACTGTGAACTGCGCGGCTCCCGGGAGCTCAGAAATGTGACGGCCTGTGGCGGCCGCTCACGCCCCTCCCTGCTGGAGGCCCTCCACTCAGGTGTCTGGAGGCTCTACGCCCAGGTGCCGTCCTCGCGCCACAGCCCCGAGCTGCACCGGCGGTGCGACCCCAGCAGATGCGTGTCGATCACGCCGATCGCCTCCATCAGCGCGAACATCGTCGTCGGGCCGACGAAGCGGAACCCGTGCCGCTTGAGCTCCTTGGCGAGAGCGGCAGAGAGCTCCGAGGTCGTGGGCACCTCGGCGAAGGAAGCGGGCCGGGGCGTGCGCTGCGGCCGGTAGCTCCACACCAGGTCGGCGAGGGTCGAGCCCTGCGGCAGGTCCCCGCCCCTCCCGAGCCCTTCTTTCTCGCGCAGCGCGAGCGTCGCCCGGGCATTGCCGATCGTCGCCTCGATCTTGCCGCGATGGCGGATGATTCGCGCATCCTCGAGCAGGCGATCCACGTCGGCAGGGGTGAACGCCGCGACGCGCGCAGGATCGAAGCCCGCGAAAGCGGCGCGGAATCCCTCGCGGCGGCGCAGGATCGTCGCCCAGGAGAGACCGGACTGGAATCCCTCCAGGGCGAGGCGCTCGAAGACGCCCTGCTCGGTGCGCACGGGCACACCCCACTCGGAGTCGTAGTACTCGCGCAGGTCGTCGTGGCGGCTCGCCCAGATCGGGCGCGCGAGACCGTCCTCGCCGAGGACGAGGTCCGGGGAGAGGGCGGCGGGATCGATGCTCATCGCGGCGCTCAGTCCTCGTCGATGCGGCCGATGGGTTCGCGCTTCTCGGCCTGGAACTGGTCCTCGATGCGGCCCCGCGCCCAGTAGGCGGAGATCGAGATGCGGTCCTTGGGGATCCCGCGCTCGCGCACGAGGTTCCGGCGGATGTCCTTGATGACGCCCCGCTCGCCATGGGCGAAGACCTGCACGTCGCCGCCCGGCAGCTCGAGGTCCAGGAGCGCGGCATGGAGGTCCTCGGGCTCGCCGATGAGCCAGCGCACCTCGACGCCATCGGGGTGCGCGAGCACCTGGCGGTCCTCCGAGTGCTCGAGCTGGATGAGGGCGAGTCCCGCGGCGCCCTCTGCCATCGCCTCGAGCGCTGCGGAGATCGCGGGCAGCGCCGACTGGTCGCCGAGGAGGAGGTGGAATCCGGCGTCCGGATCCGGCGCGTATCCGCCGCCCGCGCCGTGCAGGGCGACCGCATCGCCCGGAACCGCGGAATCGGCCCAGGCCGCGGCGATGCCGTCGGCCCCGCCCTGGCCGTGGAGCACGAAGTCCAGTGCGATCTGCTGCTTCGCCTCCATCCAGCGGCGCACCGTGTAGGTGCGTTTGGCGGGCAGCGCGGCGGGATCCTCCGCGCGCAGCTGCTCGAGATCGTAGGGAGGGACGAGGTCGCTCGCGGGGTCCGGCAGCAGGAGCTTCACGTACTTATCGGTGAAGTCGTTGCGGTTCAGCTTCTCGAACTGCTCGCCGCCGAGGATCACGCGGAGCATCGTGGGGGTGATGCGCTGCTTCTCGATCACCTCCAGCACCACCTGGGGCCGCGGAGCCTTCGGACGGGGAGCATCAGAGGTCGTCATGCCCCCGACCCTATGCCGGTGCGACCGTGAGGGACCCGGGAATCGTCACGGAGAGGAGATCTCCGGACTCGCTCCGGGGCGGAGCCCGGTGGGGCGGGCGGGCAGCGGTGCGATCGCATCCTCGAGCAGGCGGATCGCGCCCTCCAGGGGTCCGCGCTGCCAGCGCGCTGCTGCCGGCCATCGGATCGCAGCCCGCTGCAGCGCGGCCCGCCAGGCGAGCGCGCCCCCGATGCCGAGCACGAGGAGCAGGGCGAGCATCCCCCACGAGTCGTCCCGCTCAAGGGGGTTGCGGGTCTGGAAGACGTGGAGGACTGCGATCTGGAGGACGTAGAGGCTGAGGGTCATCTGACCTGGCACGGCAGCGGCGCGGGCCAGGGCGGGAGGCAGCGCGCGCCCGAAGGCCGAACGCTCCAGAGACCGGCACAGCAGCAGGAATCCCGCGGCGCCGAGGATGCCGCCGATCTGCTCGGCGGGGGTGCCGTCGTAGGCGTGGACCGGGAAGAGACCGAGCAGGTTCGGGGCGATGAGAAGTCCTGCCATGGCGAGCAGTGCGGCGCCGGAGGCGAGCAGGGCGAACAGCGGGGCCGTGACGAATTCGCTGATCATGAAGAGGCGGGCGGGCCCATCGCTCGGAGCGGTGTGGGCGATGATCATGAGCACATAGGCGAGGGCGCGAGCCCAGTCCACCGCGAGGATCCGGGCTGAGGCGAGGTTCTGGTCGCGGGCAGGGCTCGCGGCGGGAGCGGATGCAGGGAGCACCAGCAGATCATCCCATCGCCTGGCGCCTCCGCAGCCGCCGCACGGCCTCGCGCCCGGCCTGGCGCGCGCCGACGGTCGAGGAGCTCGGTCCATAGCCGATCAGGTGGATGCGCGGATCCCCGGCGACCTTCGTGCCGTCCATGCGGATCCCTCCGCCTGCGGAGCGCAGATGCAGCGGAGCGAGGTGACCGAGGGAGGCGCGGAAGCCGGTCGCCCAGAGGATCGCATCGAGCCGCCGGGCGGTGCCGTCGTGCTCGATGACGCCCTCGGGCGTCACGCGGCGGAACATCGGTCGGCGCTCGAGAACCCCGCGCTCTGCCGCGGCGCGCAGCGCGGGGGTCCACACGAGCCCCGTCACCGAGACGACGCTGAGCGGCGCCAGCCCGGCGGCGACGCGCTCCTCGACCATCGCGACTGCCTCACGCCCCTCCACCTCCCCGAATCCGCCCTCGCGGAAGACCGGCTCGCGGCGCGTGTACCAGAAGGTGGTCGCCACCGCGGAGAGCTCCGCGAGGAAGCCGGCGGCGCTGATCCCCCCGCCGACGATCGCGATGCGCGCGCCCGCGAAGTCCTCGGCGCGCGTGTAGTCGACGGTGCGCAGCTGGCGCCCGGTGAAGCTCTCGCGCCCCGGAACGGAGGGGACGAACGGGCGGTCCCAGGTGCCGGTGGCGTTGATGAGCGCGCGGGTGCGGATCGCGGGCAGCGGCGCGCCGTCACGCGGATCGACGGAGTCGAGCAGCAGCGCGGAGTCCGTGCCGGCCTCGGGATGCTCGCTGCGCACCCGGACGACGCGCACGGGCCGCTCGAACGCGATGCCATGCGACTGCTCGAAGCGGCCGAAGTAGTCCGGGACGGCGGTGCGCGAGGGCGTGCGCGGATCGATGCGCTCCAGGGGCATGCCGGGCAGGTCGGCGATCCGGTTGACCGTCGCCATCGTGAGGCTGTCCCAGCGATGCCTCCAGGCGCCGCCCGGTCCTTCCGCGGCGTCCAGCAGGATCGCGCGCAGCTCGGGGACGCGCTGGAGCTGGTGGGCGGCGGAGATCCCGGCCTGCCCTCCCCCGATCACGACGACGTCGGCCTCGCGCATCGGACGGCGCTCCCCCATCAGCGCGCACCTGCGAGCTGGATGATCCGCTCCGCGAGCAGCGCGATCCCCGCGAGCACCATCGCGATACCGGAGACGATGGTGGTCACGCGAGCGACGGTGGGCCGCGCGCCGAGCACCTGGTGCGAGGCGAAGCCGAGGGGCACGCAGAACAGTCCTGTCAGCACCACATATACGCAGCCGAGCACGGCGAGCTGCGCCGGCAGGGGCAGCGACTGCCCCGGGTGGGCGAACTGAGGGAGGATCGCGAGGAACAGCAGCATGGACTTGGGGTTCAGCCCGCTCACCATCGCACCGCGCCGCATGTACCCGGCGGCCGAGGCGGCGAGCGGCCCCGCCGGGCGGACGGCGTCGGCGGCGTGGGAGCTGGAGCGCAGGGTCCGCACGCCGATGTGCAGCAGGTAGAGGGCGCCGCCCACCGTCAGCAGCGTCATGGCGAGAGGGATGGCGGCGATCAGCGGCCCGATCCCCACGGCGACCACGGCGGTGAGCACGAGGTACCCGACCATCAGTCCGCCCACTGCGGGCCAGACGACGTGGTCGCGGGCGCCCGCCGCGAGCACGAAGGCCCAGTCCGGGCCGGGCACGGCGATGAGGGCGAAGGCGATCACCGCGAAACCGGCGACGGCGGTCGGATCCATGGGTGCATCCCCTCCTCGGGTGCTCTCGCAGGCCCGGGTTCCGGGGGATGACTGCTCGCGGGGTGCCATCGGCACGTGGCCCCATTCTTCCATCGACCGTGCACGGAACGCCCGATCTGCGCACTGCCCGGACCTCGGGGCAGCACTTCGCGATCCGATCGGCGCTCCGGGGGTCCTCGGAGGAAGCGGGCCTAGGCTGGGATGATGCCTCTCCTGCGTGCCGCATCTGCCCTCCTCGGACCCCGCCCGCTGCGCCGACTCGCGCTGCTCGGCACCGCGACGTTCGCGGTGCCGCCGATCACGGCGGCGGCCGCGCTGATGACGCTGGACGCGGTGAAGAAGAACGACCGCAAGGAGCGCGAGGCGCCGCGGCCCGGCACCTTCGAGGCGTCGGTGCGCGACTCGCGGCTGACGATCTACACCTCGGGATCGGACGTCTACGCGGACATGCTCGCCGCGATCGACGGTGCCGAGCACACCGTGCTGATGGAGACCTTCATCTGGAAGGGCGACGAGATGGGGGCGCGCTTCGTGGACGCCTTCAACCG
This sequence comes from Brachybacterium equifaecis, assembly GCF_023509525.1. Lineage (GTDB taxonomy): Bacteria > Actinomycetota > Actinomycetes > Actinomycetales > Dermabacteraceae > Brachybacterium > Brachybacterium equifaecis. The sequence continues at coordinate 50,368 of NZ_JAKNCJ010000004.1, read as the reverse complement.
TGCCGCGGAGCGCGGAGTCGACGTGCACGTGCTCTACGACGGCTTCGGGAATCTCGTGGTGGACCGGAAGTTCTACCGGACCATCTCCCCGAAGGTGCACGTGCGACGCCTGCCCGGCTTCGCCCGGCCCTATTGGCAGGGCATCCTGCGCCACACCGGCTTCAACCACTCCAAGATCCTCATCGTCGACGACGAGACGGGCTTCGTGGGCGGCTACAACATCGGCTCCCTCTACTCCCGACAGTGGCGCGACACGCATCTTCGCGCCGAGGGCCCGGTGGTGTGGGGGCTGCGCAACTCCATGCGACGCGTGTGGAACGAGGTCGCGAAGGACTCCCAGGCCGAGGTCGCCTGGATCCCGCCGGACGAATGGGATCCCGCGATGCGGGTCTCGGCGAACCTGCCGCTGCAGCTCGTCTACCCGATCCGCCAGACCTACCTCGAGGCGATCGAGCGCGCCCAGGATCACATCTACCTCAACACCCCGTACTTCATCCCCGACCAGCAGGTCCTCCACGCCCTGGTCGACGCCGCGCAGCGCGGCGTGGACGTGCGGGTGATGATCCCGAAGAAGTCCAACCACATCGTGGCCGATTTCGCGGCGCGAGGCTCCTACGGCCAGCTGCTCGATGCGGGTGTGACGATCCTGCTGTACGAAGCGGCGATGATCCACGCGAAGACCGCCACGATCGACGGGATCTGGTCGACCATCGGCACCGCCAACATCGACCGCCTCTCGCTCTCCTTCAACTACGAGACGAACGTGGAGATCATCGACCGCGACTTCGCCGCCGAGATGGAGAAGGTCTTCGCCGCGGACTCTGAGCACTGCGAGACCCTGCAGTCCCCGAGATGGCGCGAACGCCACCCGATCGCCCGCCTCACCGAGCAGGCGCTGGTGCCGCTGCGGCCGTTCCTGTAGGCGCTGGCCGGCACCCGCGCAGCGTCAGACACCAGGCGGTCACGCACCTGCATCGAGCGTACTGCAGCGCGGCTGTTGACGGCCCGCTTCCTTGCACGTACATTTTTCCGTACAGGAGGTGCCCCATGAAGACGCTCAGCTACACCGAGTCCCGCGCGAACTACGCCCAGGTGCTCGATGACGTGGTCGACAACCGTGAAGAAGCCATCATCACGCGTGCAGGTCACGAGCCCGTCGTCATCGTGTCCCTGGCGGAATACGAGTCCCTGCGCGAGGCCGCGTACCTCATGCGCTCGCCGGCCAACGCTCGCCGCCTCCTGGATTCGATCGAACGGCTGGAGAACCGGGGCGGCACCTCGCACGAGCTCATCGAGAGCTGAACCGTGCTCCTGATCTGGGACGAGAGTGCCTGGTCGGACTATCTGTGGTGGCAGGCGGAAGACCGCCGTACTCTCACGCGGATCAACCTGCTCATCCAGGACATTTCGAGGAACGGCAACGAGGGCATCGGAAAGCCTGAAGCTCTCAAGCACGGCTTGTCGGGCTACTGGTCCCGGCGCATCACCGACGAGCATCGCCTGGTCTACAGGATCGTCGACGGCGAGACCCGCATCGCCAGCTGCCGTTACCACTACGGGAGGTGAGGGGCGCCCCAGGCGGGCCCACGGGACACGGAACCCCCGTCCCCACTGGAATCGGGCTTTGTCCACGCTCACCCGGGAGACCGATCGCTCCGACATGGGAAGAGGCCCTCTGATCAACATGTCCGTCGATCAGAGGGCCTCTCGGTCCTACTGGTGGACGCAATGGAACGCTGCGGGAACAGACGACCACGGGTTGAGAGGCTGGTCTCCGCGTGGAATCAAGGCATCCGTGGGGATGCCGACCCTACCGGAGAGCCGGACGACCCGCTGATCGCGGCGGCGGCGGAACCAAGTAAACGACCTCGAACACGCCTCAGCGACAAGGAAGTGGACGCTATGCGAACAGCCCGCGCGCAAGGTGTCAGCGTGAACGCGTTGGCGCGGCGGTTCGAGGTTCACCGGGGCACGGTGTGGGCAAAGACGCGGTGATCGCGCCAGCCGACAAGGAGGGAGTCCAGCCGTACACCTCGACCCCTCGCGCACAGGATCAGGATGCGGCACCCATGGACCTGCGCGAGCCTTTGGTGGACCCTAACTCGTACACAACACCACTCGCGTTCGCAGCGGCAGAGGTGGACGGTGTCGCTCAGCCTGCTTCGGCGTCCGTGGACTGGTCGAGGATGTAGAGAACGGCACCGCCCGGCTCCTGATAGGTAGCCATTGCACCACCTGGGATGTCCGCGGGCTCCTCGATCACGCTCAGCGCCTCAGGCCGCTTCGCGTGGAAGTCGGTGACGCTCTCGACTACGAAGATCGGGCCAGCGGGCGCCTGGGGGTCGTTCGCGTCGAGCATAACCTGCACCTCACTCCCGGGCAGGGTCAGCGCGACGGTGGCGTCACCCTCGCGCCATAGCTCGGTGAAACCGAGTCCGTCGCGGTAGAGCGCAAGCGAGGCGTTGAGGTCCGAGGTCGGGATGAACAGGAACTCGAGTTTCATGGCGGGCCTTTCGGTGTCATAACAAGATTTCTTTATAGCGTAACAGTATTATGGTGCCATGCGCGAGTGGGTTCCGGTGTCGTCGTCCCCGAAGGGCCGACTCGTCCTCGCGGCGGTGACTGCCTTCGGAGCACGCGCCTTTGATGAGGTCACAGTCGGCGAACTGTCGGCAGCGGCCGAGGTGACTACTGGCGCGCTCTATCACCACTTCGGCAGCAAGCTCGGGCTGTACGAGTTCGTCCGAGCCGATGTAGAGCGCCGATTGCTGGATCGAATGGAAGGCGCTGCCGCGGCCAGCGGGGCGGATCACGCGACCGCCGTGCGGGCGGCGCTCCTGGTCGGGTTCGACTTCGCCGTCGGCGAGCGATTCCTACGCATTCTGGGAGCGCCTCCGGCCGGATCAGACGGCGATCGCCTCGCTGAAGTGCTCGGCTCGGCCACTGACTCTCCTGTGCTCGGGCGAGTGCTCGCCGCCGCCTGGAGAGCTGCCCTGGCGGCTATTGCTGAGGGCACCGACGCGCAGGAGGCGCGCGCCGCCATCGAAGCGTTTGAGATTCGACTATCGCCATAAGGTTGGACAGTCCCCTCATGGCTTTGCCCCGTATCCACCCACGCCGAGTAGACGTGTGCCGCCGACGGCCGGGCCCACTGCCTGGCTGTAGGTGCGGTCACCAGCCCAGGGACGGGCCGTCAGAGCGCGGGCCACTGTCAAGTGTGTGACGGTGGACATCGACCTGTCGTCGGCGCTCTTTCAGAGCAAAGTCGGCGGCCTCACGCTGTGCTTGCTCGTTGGCGCGGATCTGCTTGATCCGCGCGACGGCCTCAGCGAGGGTGAGGGCGCGTAGTGCCTCGATTTCGGCGCGGGCCTGCTGCGCGGTGCGGGCCTGGTTCTCAGCGTTGGTGCGGGGTCGGGCGTCGAGGTACGCGGCGCGGTTCTTCACCACTGTGTCGGTGCCGATGATGCGGGCGTAGATGCGCAAGCGCGGCAGGTCGTCCGGTTCCAACGTCTTGCGCACGGCTTTCGCCGCTGTCTCCTGCTGCCCGGCGGCTTCAGTCACGCGGGGATCGGTGTCGATCCGGGGTCGGGTGACGCGCTCGACCCACGATGCGCTGTCCTCGTTCCAGCGGGGCGGCTCACCCCACGCCCTTGTCAGCCGCTGCTCGGCGTGGCGGGCAAGGGTCTGCGCGGTGCGGTGTTCTCTGGTGGCGCGGCGCTTGCCGAACCTGCCGACCGTGCCCAGACAATCGCGCGCGATCTGCTGTGCGGTGTCGGCCTCCTGCCATTCGGCCAACGCCGCCGATGCCTGCTTGGTGAGCGGGGCGGCGACTTCGGCGCGCACCCGTTCGAGCTGCTGGGTTGCGGTGTCCCTGGCCTGGCGTGCGTGGTCGCGTTCGTCGCGCTGCTGCGCGTCCAGGTCGGTGAGCGCATCGGCGGCCCGCCGCCACAGTGCCGCTCGTCGTTCCGCTCGTTCGGCCTGCTGGGTGCGGGCAGCTATCTCGGTGCTGACGAGCTTGACGGGGCCATCGTCGACCAGACCCCGCACCGCTTCTGCTGCGCGCTGGGTGGCGTCGGCCAGGCCTCGATCGGCGCGGTCGCGCTCTACGGCGTCGATGAACTGCTGCCGCGCATCGGCCGTATTCTCGGCGATGACGTGTAACTGGCTCTCCTGCTTGCCTCGGGTCATACCGACGTACACGGCGGCGCCGCTCATCGCGTCGCTGAGGATCGTGTGCGACCCCTTGGCGGTGACGCCCTGCACCCCGTAAGCGGTCGAGGCATAGGCAAGGTGAGCGTGCTCGATGACGTAGGCGGCAGGCAGGTGGACGGTGTGCTCGCGCTTCCGGTCGTTGCGTGCCTCAACCGCCCATATCGCCCCATCGTCTGCAACGTGTTGCACGATCCACAGTTGCCGGTTCGCCACACCCAGGCCGGTGTCGTTCTTCCGCGTTTGGATCAGGTCACCGCGCCCGATGGGAAGCCCATCCGATCCCGTGGCGGTCACCTGATCGTCTACGGCTGCGGTGTGGGTGCGGTGGTCGCGGATGCGCTCGTTCAGGCGGGCGGCCTCGTCGTTGGTGGCGACTGTGACCGTCTCCCCCTCCTCCCTGCGCTGGGCAATGTGCTCGCGCAGACCATCGGCATCGGTGTGCAGCCGGATCAGTCCGAGTGCCGTGAGCTGATCGAAGATCGCGCCGGGATCGGCCCGGTCGCGCAACCGCACCGATAGTTCCGCGTAGGCGGGGTCGGTGAAGCGGTGGACTTCTGCCATGTCGATGGTGCGGCCCCGGATCGTTGCGGCCATGTCGAGCCCCCCGCCCCTGCCGACTGCGGGGAGTTGCGCCCGGTCGCCGACGAGCGCGAGGGTCGCGCCGTGCTCGGCAGCGACGGCGAACAGGGCGAGCGCGGTGTCTTGGTCAAGCATCCCCGCCTCGTCCACGATCACCCGCTCACCTGGTGCGAGCTGCGAGGCTTTCGGCACTCCGGCATAGGGGCGCCCGGTCTCGGAGTCGGTGTCGCCGGGTGCGAGGCGCGTCCATACGCCGTCGCGGTTCCAGCGCCAGCCGTGGGCGTGGACGAGTGCCGCAACGCTCGCGGTGGGGGTGCCGAGTTCTTGTTGCGCAACATCAGCGGCTTTCTTCGTCGGCGTCACCACCCGCGACGCCCTGCCCTGATCGGCCGCGGCCTCGATAGCAACACCCAGCATCGTCGTCTTCCCGCTGCCCGCTGCACCCTCCACGATTACCAGCGGGTCGGTGGAGGCAAGGGCTGCGGCGGCCCCGGCCTGGCCCGCGTCGAGGCAGGCGGCCTGCGCCACCCCCTGCACATTCGGCACCGCCGGCTCAGTCTCGGGTACTCGTGCGGCGATGAGGTCGCGGAGCTCGGTTTCGGCCTGCATGACGCGCACACTCGTCAGATGCGCCACATGCTCAAGCGCCGGTGCGTCTGGTGGCAGGATCGTGAAGCAGTCCTCCAACGCCAACCGCGACGCGGCCGTGATGAAGTCGCGTATCTCGGCGGGTGTCGCTTGCACGCCGTGCTCGGTCATGATCCGGGTCGCGTGCTCGGTCACAGTGTGGGCCGACCATGCGGACTCGGCAGCGGCGCAACGATCCAGCGTGCGCGATGCAACCTCCTGCACGGACAGATCATCGAGCGACACCGAGGCGATAGGCTCGGGCCGCTGCCAGGTGTCGGGGGCGTATCCGGCCTCGCGTAGCTCTGTCACCCATGCGGCTTCGTCGCCCAGAGTGGTGGGCTTCTTCGCGGGCCGCTCATACGCCCACGCCTCGGCTCGCAGGCGCGAGGCGACGACTGGCCCGATGCTCTCGCCGGGGTGCGCTTCGTTCCATGCGGCTTCGAGGCGGTCGAGGTTCCGGCGCACCTGTACGCCACGCTTGCTCATCACGCCGTTGTAGGGCTGCAATTCGGTGACTTCGCCGGTTGCGGGGTCGAGGGTCAGGCCGTGCCGGTCGAGCACATCGGCAAGCTCCGGGCTGGCAGCAATCACGGCAGTACCGAGGGCACGGATCGCGCCTTGCTGCCGGAACAGCGCAGCGGTGAACAGACCACGCCACTTCCCCGCCGCGAACACGCGGGTGCCGATCTGCATGTGAATGTGCCGGTGCGGATCACCCGCCCGACTCGTGCGGTGCGTGATCCCGACGACGTGCATCTGCTCCATGGGTACGACCTCCTGCGCCCCCAGCGACCCCACGCGGGTCACGGAGTGCTGGGCGAGCCAGCGCCGAATCTCCGAGAGCGCGTCCTGCTGGGCCGCGTCGAGGGCTTCGGAGACCTCCGGGTGCAGCGCAGCGGCGATCGACAGCGACTTGGGCGTGTTGATGACCATCTCCATGAACCGGGGCGAGGCCTGCCGATCCAACCCCGCCCGGCGCGGCTTGCCCATCGACTCGCCCGTGAGCGGGTTCGTCCAGTCCACCCACCCCGCATACGCCACAGGGTCAAGGGCCAGCTCAGCAGTCACCGCGCCCGCCCCGTCCAGCGCCGCGAACTGCGAAACGGTCGTCTCCGCGCCCAGGTAGTAGTCGTCAGCGCGTGAACGGTCGGACTCGACATAGCGCAGCGCATCGGCCCCGGTGCCCCGGAACGGGATCACGCCGCCATGCATCTCGACCACCTTCAATCCGTCGCTTCGCTCAACTAGCGTATCAGCAACTACGGCACTTAGGATACGTTCATTCAATTTATTCGCTGAGAAAGGGGCGAGAACGTGAGGAGAGGCCGAGGGCAGACAGAGGGGTGTGGGGCGTGTCCGGGCAGAGGTGCGGGCGGTGATGCTGGCGTCGAGGCGGAGGGACGCGGCGGCGGTCTTCGCAGGGGCGGTCGGTGCCGGTGGTCTTGCGTCGGGTGTCAGAGTCCGCGTGTCGGGGGTTCCCGGTCCGGGGCATGCGCCGGGGGCTCGGAGAACGGCGCCGGTCGGGCTGTTCGTCGTGTCGGGATCAGGTCGGGCGGGAGTACCCGGCGCAGGTGGGCGTGCCGTTCCCGCTGTTGGCGTTGCAGCTCGCCCGCTGGCGCGCCGGGCGTGAACATCAGGGAGCGGATCATGCCCTCGGCGTTGGCTTGCAGGCGCAGGTAGGTCGGGGCGGTCTCGGGGCCGAGGTAGCCGGGCCGGGCCGCGGCCTGGGCGAACACGGCGGCGTAGTCGCGCAGCCAGCCGACCGCCTCCACCTCCCCGAGTGCGCGGTGCTGCTCGGTATGCAGCACCCTGGCGGCTTCCGCCGGGCGCTGCCACGCCCCGGTGCTGGTGCGGGTGTTGGCGTAGAGGAGTCGTTCGCGGGAGAACACTTGTACTCGGGCGACGTGCGGGAGGGTTTCGAGCGCGGCCAGCACGCCTGGCGAGTGCTCCAACGCGGATTCGTGCGCACTGGGCGGTGTCCACCGGCCTACCGCGGGGAGTCCGCCCGCGAGGGAGCGCATCTCCGCCGACAGGCGCGACACGACCGCGGGGGTGGCGACGGCGGCGACCTCGACCCGGTACCCGGCATCGGCGAACCGGCCCGCGGTGCCCGTCACCATCGCCGGGTCGCGGAAGGTGCCCTCCAGCAGCAGCGAGTACCGATGCGCGTGGGCGTGCTCGACCGCGAGCCTGACCAGTCCTCCCGAGACCGGGGCGGTCGTGTTCGGCATCAGGAACGGCGCGTCGCGTGAGAGGTTGCGGTAGTCGGGGTGGAACACGCGCAGGTCGTCGCCGGTGACCTCGACCAGATCGTCGTCGGGGTGCTCGGCCAGGATTGTCCGCTGCGCCTGGGTCTTGCCCGCCGCGGGCTGCCCGCCCAACAGTACCAGCACCGGTCCGTCAGGATGCGGCGAATGGGAGCCGAATAGCCGCTGTCGCGCCCGCGCCTGAAAGACGCGGGTCAGCCATTCGTCGGAGCCGACGGGATGCTCGACCTGATCATCCATACGCGAGCGATCGACTATGCGCGGTCGCGCAGGGCGTGGCTCTCGTCGTCCCAGGCCTCGTTCTGCGCGATCAGGCCCGCACGATCATCCGGGTTCAGTGCCGAGACCTGTTCATCGACCAGCCGCAGTCTCGCCTCCCACTGCTCCTGGTCGGACTCGTCGGTGGCGGCGTCGGCGCGGGCGATCAGTTCCGCGATCAGCAGCGAGGCGGTGTGCCGGGCGATGTCGTAGAGCATGACGTCCGAGACGTGCGTGAAGTCCGGTCGCGTTCGCGCCACCGGAGCATCGGCAGTCAGCATCGTGTTGCTCATAGCCCGCTCCTCTCGGTCTGAGTCTCTATTCTACTCGCCCACCTCTGACAGCAGCCGGGTGACGGCGGCGCGGGTCACAGTTCCATGAGTAGGCAGCCCGGCGCGCCGTTCGGGGCGGGGCGGAAGCCGTGCCGGGCGTAGAGCTTTGCGGCGGGGTTGCCGTCCTCGACCGAGAGGCTGATCGCGGTGACGCCGCGGGATCGGGCCACCTTGGTGGCTCGACGCAGGAGCAGTCCACCGACACCTTGGCCTCGATGCTCGGCGCTGACCCAGATGCTCAGCTCCGGAATGGTCTCCGCGACGAACCCGTAGCCGGGGTCTTCTGCGGTGAAGTAGCGCAGCCAGACCACCGCGATGGCCACGCTCTCGGCGTCCTCGGCAACGAGGCCGAAGTCTTCGCCGCTCGGCCAGCCGTCGTAGTAGTGGCGAAACTGCGGGGTGCCCTCGACCTCGGGCATGGTGAAGCGCGGGCCGTTCCAGTTCAAGTTGTCGAGCGTAGCCCGCGCGAGCAGCACGCGGTCTGCCGCCGTCGTATCCCTCACGGAGTCAAGAGTCATGCTGTGCGTCTCGTCCGGCTATCCGGCGCGTCCTCGGCGTCCGGGCGGGAGGAGTCCTTTGCGGCGGGCGCGGGCGACCCAGCCCTGCGCCGTCGACAGCGGCACGCGGCTGATCTCCGCCATCCGCGCGGTCGGGTTCGGTTCGCCGTCGTCCACGAGGCGGGTGTGCTGGAGGGCGACGACCTCGTAGAAGTCCGGGGTGCGCTTCGGATTCCCGAGCGGCTGCATCACGTCCGCCGAGCGCAGGACACGACCCGACGGCATGGTCATGGTGCCGCCCTCGAAGCGGGTGGCCCCGGTGACGGCGAACTGGCGGCGATTGATCGCCGCCTCGATCCGCGACGTGGGGAGGTTGCGCAGCATCGGACTCGCCACGGGATCACCCGCCCACTCGGGCAGATACACGATCCCGGTGATCCGCACCTCACCCTTGGGCTCCTCATCCAACAGGTACTGCCGTTGCAACCGCAACAGCACACGGGCGCTCGACTCGGTGTGCTGGATGAGGAACCAGCGTCCGGAATCGTTGTTGTTGTGGCTGGAATTCAACTTCCGATCCAGCCCCGGCGCGGGATCGACCCACCGCTCATACCTGAGCGCCGCGTCAATCTCGGAGCTGTCATGGTCGGGGTCGAAGGGCGAGGGCTCGGGCATCTGCCAGCCCGCAGGCAAGTCCTCCGGCACCAGCAACGGCACGCTCTCCAACTCCTCGACCATGCCACCCAGCCTACATGACCTCACGCAATGGCCGCTACGCCATATGTGTGCTACCCTAAACTCACGTATCTGCCATGACGCGAGTTAGAGATGAGTGACCGACCTCGACACACACCCGACGAGTCGCCGCGACGCGCGGCGCGGGGCAGGGGTGCGCTCGGAACGGGGGTCGATTCGGGGCAGTTGCGGTTGCGGGCGGTGCGGCGGGCGGAGCCGGACATGCGCAAGCTCGTGGAGTGGGTGCTGAACATCACTCAGGCCCGCCACGACGCGCACCGAGACGGCCGGCCCGACCCGTACGGCCTCCCGGCTCCGGAGAATCTGAGCCGCATGTCAGATGTGCGAGGCAGAGTAGAGGAAGAACCCGCGCACCAACGAAGGAGCACCGCATGAACACCACCACCGCTCCCACCCTCACCCTCACCTCGGCAGGCGTCAGCGACGATCACGCGGGCGACAAGCCGGTGCTCCTCGCGGTCTCCTACCTGCGGGTCTCGACGCGGGAGCAAGCCGAACGTGGCGGCACCGACGAAGGCTTCTCGATCCCCGCCCAACGCGAAGCCAACCAGCGCAAAGCCGACGAGCTGGGCGCGAGGATCGTGCGCGAATTCGTCGACGCGGGCGAATCAGCACGTTCGGCGGATCGTGACGGGCTGCAAGAGATGCTGGCGTTCATCGCCGCGACCCGCGTCACATTCCGCATCGTGCACAAGCTCGACCGGCTCGCCCGCAACCGCGCCGACGACGTGGCCATCCACGAAGCCCTCATCAACGCCGGAGTCACCCTCGTCTCGGCCACCGAGTCCATCGACCAGACACCCTCGGGGATGCTCGTACACGGCATCATGTCCTCCATCGCCGAGTTCTACTCCCGGAACCTCGCCACCGAAGTCACCAAAGGACTCACGCAGAAAGTCGCCCAGGGCGGTACCCCGATGCGCGCCCCCATCGGATACTTGAACGTGCGCCGCACCGACGCGGGCCGGGAGATTCGCACGGTCGAGGTCGATGCCGAGCGTGCCCCGTTGATCCGGTGGGCGTTCGAGCACTACGCCGAGGGCGAGACCTCTGTGACCGGCCTGCTGCGCGACCTCACCGCACGGGGCTTGGTGACGGTGCCGACGCCGAAGCGCCCGTCGAGGCCGTTGGGGAAGAACACGCTCTACAAGCTCCTCACGAACCCCTACTACGCCGGGGTGATCCGCTACAAGGGCGCCCTGTATCCCGGCGCGCACGACCCCATCGTGGAACCAGCTCTGTTCGACCAGGTGCAGTCGCTCCTGAAAGCGCGGACGGCGAAGCAGACGCGGCACGTCCAGCACGCGCACCACCTGAAAGGACTCCTGCACTGCGGCAGCTGCGGGTCGAGGATGCTGCTCGACTTCGCCACCAACCCGCGCGGCACGACCTACGCCTACTTCGTCTGCTCCGGTCGTGCCGCCAAGAAGACGACCTGCACGAGGCGTGCGGTGCCGGTCGCAGTCGCCGAGCGCATCGTGGCGGACTCCTACGCCTCGATCACGATCAGCGACCAGACCTACCGCGACCTCGCTGCGAAGGTGGATGCGGCGTTCGACAAGCGCATGGCAGGCCGCGACCAAGAGATCGCCGACCTCATGGCAAACCGAGCGAAGTTGGAGTCGGAGAGCGACAAGCTGCTCGCCGCGCACTTCGCCGACGCCATCGACCTCCCCACCCTGAAACGGCACCAAGAGCGCATCCGCGCAGGCCTCGCCGACGTGAACCAGAAACTCACCGAGCACGACGAGCACCACACCGGAGGGCGGGCGTTCCTGCATGACTCGCTGCGGCTGCTCACCGACGCGCACCACGCGTACGCCCGCTCCGGCGACGCGGACCGGCGGCTCGCGAACCAGGCCTTCTACACCCGCCTCGACATCACCGACGACGAACAACTACGCCCCAGGCTCGCCGAACCGTTCGCCACCATCATCCGCGAAAGCACCAACGCCGACGATGACGACGCGAAGCATGAGCACGAGGGCAGAAACGACTTACGGGAACACACCACATCTTTCGATGTCGCGTGTTCCCGTAAGACACATTGGGTGGAGCTAAGGGGAATCGAACCCCTGACCTCTTCCATGCCATGGAAGCGCGCTACCAACTGCGCCATAGCCCCGAAGGGAGTCCCTGCTGCTCAGCCTCGGTCCGAAGACCTGCCTGCGCTGCAGCGACTCGACAATCTTACAGCCCGCCCCGGCTCATGCGAAATCGGGTGGGACGTTGTGTGACAGCAGCCTCATAGCCTGCCCCTGCGGGTCCGAGCGCAGGGGTTCGAGCACGCTGCGGTGGCAGTTGCCGAGGCCGCCGATGCCGAAGAACGCGGCCGGATTCTGACCGATCAGCGCGGTGATGCCCGAGCGGATCGCAGCGCCGTGGGAGACCACGAGAACAGTGCGACCCGCGTGCTGGGCGAGCAGTCGCCGGGCGGCGCCGGCGAACCGCTCCCCCACGACCGCGCGCTCCTCCATGCCGATCCCCGGCACAGCTTTCGAGGTGCGCCAGTCGCGGTAGAGATCAGGCCACTGCGACTCGATCTCGGAGCCGATGAGGCCCTCCCACTGGCCGAAGCCCTGCTCGATGACTGCGTCGTCGACCACGACCTCCAGGCCGCCGAGCGATCGCGAGATCTCCTGCGCTGTGTCGAGCGCACGCACCAGCGGCGAGGACACGATCACGTCGATCGGCTCGTTCCGCAGGGCGCGCGCAACGCCCTCGGCCTGCACGCGACCGGTCGTGTTCAGGGGGATGTCGACCTGCCCCTGGAGGCGGCCTTCGGCGTTGTAGTCGGTCTGGCCGTGGCGCACCAGGATCAGCCGCGAAGAGGGAGCGGCGCTCATGCCGCCGAGCTGCTGTCCGATCCGGCCGGGGCAGCGGGGCCGCCCTCATCGATCTGCAGGTCGAGCACGGGCGCCTCGCGCCACAGGCGCTCGAGCGCATAGAACGCGCGATCCTCCGCGTGCTGCACGTGGATCACGATGTCGCCGTAGTCCAGGAGCACCCAGCGGGCGTCCATCTGGCCCTCGCGGCGCAGGGGCTTGCGGCGGTGCTCCTTGAGGAGCTGCTCCTCGATGCCGTCCACGATCGCCGAGACCTGGCGCTCGGAGCTGCCCGAGCACACCAGGAACACGTCGGTGATCACGACCAGCTCCGAGACATCGAGGCCGATCACCTCGCCGGCGAGCTTGTCGGACGCCGCCTGGGCGGCAGTGCGGGCGAGGGCGAGGATGTCGTCAGGAATGCTCACGCGAGGGTGACCTCCGAGGTCTGGAGCGAAGTGGGTTCAGCGATGGAGGAGAGGATCTCCCCCACCGGCCCGGCAGCTGCGGAGGCAGCGTTCGCGCTACCTCCCAGCTGACCGGTGAGGAGCAGGACCACGAGAGCGATGACCGCGAGAGCGATCACTGCCCAGACGATCCACACGAGCGGGCGGCCGCGGGTCTGCTCGGGTCGGTTCAGGACGCGCCCGTCGAAGCGGGGTGCGGGACGCGGATTCGGGGCGTCCACAACGCCCATCTCACCGAGCTCCACGCCATCGGAGTCGCGATCGACTCCGGCCTCGGGGGCACGGGCGCTCCTCGCCGCGCCCTCGGCCGCCAGCACCGCAGCATCGGTGCTCTGCGCAGCTCCCTGGGCGTCCGACGGGCCGGCGGCCGCATCGCGCGGGATCTCGCCCGCCTGGCCCGCGGCGCCGAGCGCTGCATCGGCCTCAGGATCGATCTCGATGACCCGGGCCCGCTTGCCGAAGCGGCGCACCTTCGGCAGCGGAGCATCGGCGGTCGGCGGTGCAAGAGCGCCTCGCACTGCCGGTGCGCCCTCTGCGCCGCTGGCAGATGCGGCAGCGTCTGCGGACGGGACGGCCGGCTCTGCGGTCGTGGGCGATGCGGTCTGCGGATCATCCGCAGCGGAGGAGTCGCTCTCGGAGCCGGTCTCCGCCGCATCGGTACCGGCAGCGCTCTCGTCAGCGATGCCCTCGGCGGAACCGTCAGCGCGCTCACCGTCGGCAGCGGGGGCGTCGGCCGCGGGATCCTCGACAGCAGGTGCATCGACAGCGGGAGCGCCCGCGGCGGTCGCATCCGCCTGCGCCGAGGGTGCCGTGTCGGGTGCAGCGGCGACGGTCGCCGCATCCGCGGTGGCGTCCTTCGCCGCGTCCGGCGTGGAGCTGTCCGCGGCGTCCGATCCGGTGAGCGGGGGGTGGGAGCCGAAGACGAGCGGCTGGGCGCTGTCGGCAGGGTTCAGCGCGGCGGGCGCGGCAGCGCCCTGGGCGGAGTCCGGCTCGGCGAGGCGGCGGGCGCGGCGGCCGTGGCGACGCGGGGCGGGCGCCGCCGCAGCCGGGGCAGTGCCGAGAGTCCGGTCGAAGGAGCGGATCGCGGGCGCGTCGAGGGCCGCGGGCGTCTCCGCCTCCGGGCTCACGCTCTCCTGCGAGGAGTCGTCGTCGAGGACAGCGGGCAGCTCGGCGGTGTCGCTCTCGTCGCGCGCGCTCTCGATCCCGCGGGCTGCGAGATCCGCATCCTCGGGCGTCGTGCTGTCCTCAGGGGCGGTCTTCTCAGACATCGCCGTCACCTCCTGTGTAGAGGGCGTACTTGTTGATGTACTGCACGACTCCGTCGGGCACGAGGTACCAGACCGGCTGACCGGCGGCGACCCGCACTCGGCAGTCCGTGGAGCTGATGGACATGGCGGGCACTTCGATCAGGGTGACGCGATCCCCGGGCAGCCCCTCGGTCTCGAGCACGTGCTCGGGCCGCGTCACGCCGACGAAGTGCGCGAGCTCGAAGATCTCCTGGTTGTCCTTCCAGGTGAGGATGGACTGCAGGGCGTCGGCGCCGGTGATGAAGAACAGATCCGCATCGGGGTGCTGAGCCGTGAGATCGCGCAGGGTGTCGATCGTGTACGTCGCACCGGGGCGGTCGATATCCACGCGGGATACGGTGAACACCGGGTTCGCGGCGGTCGCGATGACCGTCATCAGATAGCGGTGCTCGGGGTCGGAGATCTCCCGCCCCTCCTTCTGCCAGGGGCGGCCCGTCGGCACGAAGATCACCTCGTCCAGACCGAACACGCTCTGGACCTCGCTCGCGGCGACGAGGTGGCCGTGGTGGATCGGATCGAACGTTCCGCCCATCACGCCCAGTCGGCGGCGCTGCCCCTCCATCAGGTCAGTGCGCGGCGTCGTGCGAGCCGGGCGCGTGGGTGCGCACGCCGTGACCGGTCGCAGTCGCCGTGCGATGCCCGGCGGCGGCATGGCCGGTCGACAGATCGCGCTCGCGGCCGCGCTGGTTCATCCCGCTGAACAGGTAGGTGATCAGCAGCAGCAGCATGAGGCCGGCGAACATCGCCAGGCCGACGAGCCACGGGGGGACGCCTTCGGAGTGCGCAGCACCCTCGGCGAGGATCAGGACATGCTCGAGCATGGGTTCACCTTTCGATGACGTAGACCCCTCCATCATCCCACAGCCGGGCCGTGCTTCACGGCAGGGCGCACTCAGGGGCGGATCTGCCCGTCCCCGATCACCAGCCACTTCGTGGAGGTGAGCTCGATCAGCCCCATCGGCCCGCGGGCGTGGAGCTTCTGGGTGCTGATGCCGATCTCCGCGCCGAAGCCGAACTCCCCGCCGTCGGAGAAGCGGGTGGAGGCGTTCGCCATCACCACCGCCGAGTCGACCTCGGCGAGGAAGCGCCGCTCGGCGCTGCGGTCGGCGGTGAGGATCGACTCGGTGTGGCCGCTGGAGTGCGCGCGGATGTGAGCGATCGCGGCGTCGAGGTCAGGCACCACGCGCACTGCGAGGTCGAGCGCGAGGTACTCGGTGTCCCAGTCGGCCGCGGTCGCGGGGACGACGCGCAGGCCCTGGCCCTCGGAGCCGGCGGTCTCGAGGATCGCGCGCGCAGCGTCATCCGCGTGCAGGGTGACCCCATGCGGGGCGAGCACGGCGGCGATCACCGGGAGGGCGCGCTCGGCGATGCCCCGGTGCACGAGGAGGGTCTCGAGGGAGTTGCACACGCCGATGCGCTGCGTCTTCGCGTTCTCGACGATCTGCGCGGCGAGCTCCAGATCGGCGGTCTCGTCGATGAGCACGTGCGTGTTGCCGGTGCCGGTCTCGATCACCGGCACCTGGGAGCCGCGCACGACGGCCTGGATCAGCCCGGCGCCTCCGCGCGGGATCAGCACGTCGATGAGCCCGCGGGCGCGCATCAGCACGTCGACGCCCTCGCGCCCGTGCTCATCGATGCCGACGATGAGATCGGCCGGAAGATCGCTCGCCACCAGCACATCCCTCAGCACCGCGATCAGCGCGGTGTTGGAGTGCAGGGCGGCGGATCCGCCGCGCAGCACCACCGCGCTGCCGGCCTTCAGGCAGAGCCCGGCGGCATCGACGGTCACGTTCGGGCGGGCCTCGTAGACCATGCCCACCACGCCGAGGGCCACCCGCACCTGGCGCAGCTCGAGCCCGTTGGCGAGGATCGATCCGCGCACGACCTCCCCCACCGGATCGGGCAGGGCGGCGGCCGCGCGCAACTGCTGGGCGATGGCAGCCACTCGCGCCGCGGTCAGGGCGAGGCGATCGCGCAGGCCGGGATCCATTCCGGCGGCGTCGGCAGCGGCGAGATCGCGGGCGTTCGCCTCGAGGATCTCCTCGGTGCGCTCCACCAGGGAGTCCGCCATCGCGAGCAGGACCGCGTCCTTCGCTCCGCGGTGCATCGTCGCGATCGCGGGCTGCGCTTCCTTCGCGGCGCGCGCCGCTGCGAGCACCGCCGCTTCGACGCTCGTGGGCGTGGGCGCGGGGGCGTCGGGCGCCTCGAGGTCGGGAGCGGGAGAGGTCGTTGCGCGGGGGCGATCCATGCCAGAAGGCTAGCGGGCGAGCGACCGGCGGAGCCTGTCCGCTCCTAGGATTGGGATGCGCCGCGAGAGCCGCGCCCTGCCTCCCGCTGCTGCCGCCCTCCCCCACCCGATCCGAGGAGCCTCATGAGCGCTCGAACGACCGTGACGCCGGCCGACGTCCGTGCCGCCGCCCGCGCCCTCGACGGCGTCGCCCACCGCACCCCCGTCATGCGCTCGCGGCAGCTCGACGAGATGCTCGGCTGCGAGGTGCATCTGAAGGCCGAGAACCTCCAGCGCACCGGCGCGTTCAAGCTGCGCGGCGCGTACTGGGCGCTGTCGCGGCTCCCTGCGGGGACGCCTGTGGTCGCCTACTCCGCGGGCAACCATGCCCAGGCCGTCGCGCTCGCTGCGAGGGAGCAGGGCCGCACCGCGATCATCGTGATGCCGGCCGACGCCCCGCGCGCCAAGAGGGAGGCGACCGCCGGATACGGCGCACAGGTCGTGCTGTACGACAGGTACACCGAGAGCCGCGAGGAGATCGCCGCTGCGCTCGCGAGCGAGCACGGGGGCACGCTGATCCCGCCCTTCGACCACCCCGACATCGTCGCGGGCCAGGGCACTGCTGCTCTCGAGCTCTTCGAGGAGGCCGGGCAGCTCGATGCCCTGTTCGTGCCCTGCGGCGGGGGCGGCCTCCTCGGCGGCAGCCTGCTCGCCGCAGCAGAGCTCGCCCCGGGCTGCGCCGTGCTCGGGGTGGAGCCAGAAGCGGGGGATGACGTCCAGCGCTCGCTGGCCACCGGCACCCGCGTGCTCATCGACGTGCCGCGCACGATCGCGGACGGCGCGCAGACCCGTCAGGTCGGCGCGATCCCCTTCCCGTTGATCCAGGAGCACTGCGCCGGGATCCGCACGGTGAGCGATGCGCAGCTCGCCGAGGCGATGGCGCTCCTGGCGACCCGGCTGAAGACCGTGGTCGAGCCCACCGGCGCCCTGGGCCTCGCCGGCCTCCGCGCCGAACCGGGCGCGTGGAGCGGCCGCCGGGTGGGGGTGATCCTCTCGGGCGGGAACGTGGACCTCGACGTCTTCGCGCGGCTGGTGGGCGGCGCGGCTGCCGCAGCCTGAGGGACGCCCCTCAGACCGCGGGCAGCAGCACGAGCTCGTCGCGGTGGATCGCGGGGCGGCCGAACCGCTCCCCGAGCTCCGTGCGCAGCACGCCCGTCGGCAGTCCGGCCATGCGCCGCAGGTCATCGCTCCCGTAGGCGACGAGCCCGCGCGCAATCACGGCGCCGTCGGGCCCCGCGACGTCCACCGGCACCCCCGCTCCGAAGGAGCCCTCCACACGCACGAGGCCCACGGGGAGCAGGGAGCGCCGACGGATGCGCAGGGCCTCCGCCGCGCCCTCATCGACGACCAGCGTGCCGGCGCCTCGCGTCGCGAAGCGCAGCCACACGAGCCGCGAGCGGCGGCGGCCGTGGTGGGCGGGGAAGAACGTGCCGACGTCGTCGCCGGAGGCGGCCTCGGCGAAGCGCGAAGCGGCCGTGAGGATCGTCGCGGTGCCGGTTGTCGCGGCGTGCTGGGCGGCGGCGAGCTTGGTGACCATGCCGCCGGTGCCCACCTTGGACCCGACCGATCCCACACTGACGCCCTCGAGCGCATCCGGATCCTCGACCACGCCGATGCGCCGGGCCCCCGGCTCCGACGGAGGAGCGGTGTACAGGGCGTCCACGTCGGTCAGGAGGACGAGGAGGTCCGCGCCGACGAGCTGCGCGACCAGTGCGGCCAGGCGGTCGTTGTCCCCGAAGCGGATCTCGTGCGTGGCGGTGGTGTCGTTCTCGTTGATGATCGGCATGACGCCGAGAGCGATCATCGCCTCGAGGGCGGTGCGCACGTTGAGGTACGTCTCCGAGCGGATCACGTCGGACTCCGTGAGCAGCACCTGGCCGGTGATGGTGCCGTGCGCCGCGAACGCCTCGGACCACGCACCCGCCAGCAGGCTCTGCCCGACGGCCGCCGCAGCCTGCTGCGTGGCGACGTCGGCGGGCCGCTCCGGAAGGCCCAGCGGGCCGATCGCGGCGGCGATCGCGCCGGAGGAGACGATCACGACCTCGGCGCCGCGGGAGCCGAGGGCAGCGGCCTGATCGGCGATCGCCCGCACCGCGGCCGCATCGAGGCGGCCCTGCGCGTCGGTCAGGCTCGAGGAGCCGATCTTCACCACCACGCGGCGTGCGCCGGCGATCTGCTCCCTCGAGGTCACCCGCGCAGGCTGGCGCGGCTCCTCCGCAGCAGGGCGCACGGGATCAGCGGTCCGAGGCGGAGTCCGCGCCGCCCTCCAGCGGCGCCGGATCCTGCACGACGGAGGGATCGGCCCAGTGGCCTGCGCGGCGCTCCTCGTCCATCGCGGCCATGCGGCCGAGGCGCTCGGCGGTCTTCTTGCGCTGCTCCTCGCGCTTCTCCTCGCGCGTCGCGCGCTCGGTGCCCTCCAGGCGCATGTCGGTGCCGCGGGGGCCGAGGTGCTCGGCGCCGCCCAGCATCGTCGGCTCCCAGTCGAAGACGACCGCATCCTCCCCGGGCCCGATCAGCACGGTGCTGCCGGCGACGGCCCCGGACTTGTAGAGCCTCTCCTCGATGCCGATGGCCGCGAGGCGGTCGGCGAGATAGCCGACGGCCTCGTCGTTGGTGAAGTTCGTCTGGCGCACCCAGCGCTCGGGCTTGTCGCCGATGATGCGGTAGGCGGTCGCGCCGTCGAACTGCTCGGGCACGATCTGGAACTCGGCCGCGTCGCGGCTGCGCGGGGTGAGGACGACGGGCTTGGCCACCGGCGCGGGGATCGCGGCCCGCGCCTCCTCCACGAGAGCGCCGAGCTGGAAGGACAGCTCGCGCAGGCCCTTGTGGGAGACCGCGCTGACCTCGAAGATCGGCAGGCCGCGCTCGGCGAGCTGCTCGCGCACGATCCCGGCCATGTCATCGCCGTCGGGCAGATCGGTCTTGTTCAGGACGATCACGGTGGGCCGCTCCATGAGCGGGGTGCGGCCGTCGGCCTCCTCATCGAGCCGGGCGGCGTATGCGGCCAGCTCCGCCTCGATCGTGGCGAGATCGCCGACGGGGTCGCGGTCGGACTCCATCGCCGCCGCATCGAGAACGTGGACGATCACGTGGCAGCGCTCGATGTGGCGCAGGAAGTCCAGGCCCAGGCCCTTGCCCTCGGAGGCCCCGGGGATCAGGCCGGGGACGTCCGCGATCGTGTACCGGTAGTCGCCCGCCTGCACGACGCCGAGATTCGGCACGAGCGTGGTGAAGGGGTAGTCGGCGATCTTGGGCCGCGCGGCGCTCATCGCTGCGATCAGCGAGCTCTTCCCGGCGCTGGGGTAGCCGACGAGCGCCACGTCGGCCACGGACTTGAGCTCGAGGACGAGCGTGCGCTCCTCGCCCGGCTCGCCCAGCAGGGCGAAGCCGGGGGCCTTGCGCTTCGGGGAGGCGAGGGACATGTTGCCGAGGCCGCCCTGGCCGCCGCGGGCGGCGACGAAGCGGGTGCCCGCGCCGACCATGTCGACCAGCACGTTGCCGTCCTTGTCGGAGACGACCGTGCCCTCGGGCACGGGGAGCACGAGGTCTTCGCCGATCGCGCCGTGGCGGTAGTCGCCCTTGCCGAAATCGCCCGAGGAGGCGCTCTGGTGCGGCTTGTGGTGATAGCTCAGGAGCGTGGTGGTCGAAGGATCGACCTCCAGGATCACATCGCCGCCGCGGCCGCCGTCGGCCCCGTCGGGGCCGGCGAGCGGCTTGAACTTCTCGCGGCGGATGGATGCGGCGCCGTTGCCGCCGTCACCGCCTGCGACGTGCAGGACGACGCGATCGACGAACGTGGCCATGGGTGCCTCCTGGGCTTTCGGGGTGATGCTGCTGCGCCGGTCGCAGCGGACCGGGGATGCGTGAAGGGGCGGAGCTGAAGCTCCGCCCCTTCACGAGGATCGTCGGCGCCGGGGCGCCGCAGCGCTCAGGCGCTGGCGACGATGTTCACCACGCGGCGGTCGCGCTTGCGACCGAACTCTACGGTGCCCGGGACGAGCGCGAACAGCGTGTCGTCGTTGCCGCGGCCGACGCCGGCGCCGGGGTGGATGCGGGTGCCGCGCTGGCGGATGATGATCTCGCCCGCGCCGACTTCCTGACCGCCGAAGCGCTTCACGCCGAGGCGCTGCGCGTTCGAGTCGCGGCCGTTCTTGGAGGAGCTTGCGCCCTTCTTATGTGCCATGTCGCTGCCTTCTCTCGTTCAGCCGGTGAGGGCGCCGCTCAGGCGATGCCCGTGATCTTCAGACGCGTGAGCTCCTGGCGGTGGCCCTGACGCTTCTTGTAGCCGGTCTTGTTCTTGTACTTGAGGATGCGGATCTTCGGACCGCGGAGGTCCTCGATCTTCTCCGCGGAGACCTTCACCTTGTCGAGGTCGGACTTCTCCGAGGTGATCGTGTCACCGTCGACGAGAAGAACGGGGGTGAAGTCGACGCTGTCGCCCGCGCTGCCTGCAACACGGTTGATCACGATGGTGTCACCGACCGACACCTTCTCCTGACGACCGCCTGCGCGGACGATTGCGTACACCACGTCACTGCTCCATCTTGTTGATCGGGACTGCCTGCGCTCGGCCGACGACCCTGGGGGCCTCGCCGCTCCGAAGGCGCTGCCCTGGGGCGGCGACTGCTCCGGACGAGCAGACAGGAAAGACTGCGGCGCTCAATGCGCCAGGGATCAGCTTACGATCCGCACCCCCGCAGGTCAAGGATCAACGGGCCCGCGACCAGCGGAAATGCAGGATATCGGCTGTGGAACGCATCACGCCGGGTCGGATGCGTCCTCGGCAGGCGACTCGGCCTCGGGCACCGTGACGACCTCGCCGTCGACCGTGACCTCGGGAGCGCCCTTGGCGCCGGCGGCCGCCGCGATCGAGGCGATGGTCGCGCGGGCGAGCGCCCGGGAGCTCTCGTCCTCCTCGAGGCGGTGGATGTCGCCGCTCACGGAGCCGCTCTCCTCCGGCGCGTCCTCGACGGATGCCGCGCCGCCGGAGCGGCCCGACTTCGTGCGCCCGCCGCGGCGGCGGGAGCCCTTGGAGGGCTCCTCCTCGTGCGCGTGCTGCTGCTCGGCATGGGGCTGCACCTCGCCGTGCTCGTCGAAGTCGAGCACGAGGCCGCGCCCGTTGCAGTGCTCGCAGGTCGTCGAGAAGGTCTCCACGAGCCCCGCGCCCACGCGCTTGCGAGTCATCTGCACGAGCCCGAGCGAGGTCACCTCGGCGACCTGGTGCTTGGTGCGGTCGCGGCCCAGGCACTCGATCATGCGGCGCAGCACGAGATCGCGGTTGGCCTCGAGCACCATGTCGATGAAGTCGACCACGATGATGCCGCCGATGTCGCGCAGCCGCAGCTGGTTGACGATCTCCTCGGCGGCCTCGAGGTTGTTGCGGGTGACCGTCTCCTCGAGGGAGCCGCCGGAGCCGGTGAACTTGCCGGTGTTGACGTCGATCACCGTCATGGCCTCGGTGCGGTCGATGACCAGAGAGCCGCCGGAGGGCAGGTAGACCTTGCGGTCCATCGCCTTCATCAGCTGCTCGTCCACGCGGTGCTTGGCGAAGGAGTCCTTCTCCCCCACGTGACGGGTGAGGCGCTCCAGCAGGTCCGGTGCGACCGAGGCGATGTACTCGTGCACCTCGTTGTAGGTGTTCTCGCCCTCGACGATCAACGAGGTGAAGTCCTCGTTGAACACGTCGCGCACGACCTTGATCGCGATATCGGGCTCCTGGGACAGTGCGGCCGGGGCCGACTTGCCCTTCTGCGCCTTCTGGATCTTCTCCCACTGCGCGCGCAGGCGCTCGACGTCGCGCGTCAGCTCCTCCTCGCTCGCGCCCTCCGCGGCGGTGCGCACGATGACGCCCGCGCCCTCGGGGATGACCTGCTTCATGATCTTCTTCAGGCGCGCGCGCTCGCCCTCGGGGAGCTTGCGGGAGATGCCGGTCATCGATCCGCCGGGCACGAGCACGACGTATCGGCCCGGGAGGGAGATCTGGCTGGTCAGCCGGGCTCCCTTGTGCCCGATCGGATCCTTGGTGACCTGCACGAGCACGGGGTCGCCGCTCTTGAGCGCGAGCTCGATCCGACGCGGCTGGCCCTCCAGGCCCGCCGCATCCCAGTTGACCTCGCCCGCGTACAGCACGGCGTTGCGGCCCTTGCCGATGTCCACGAACGCCGCCTCCATCGAGGGCAGCACGTTCTGGACCTTGCCGAGGTACACGTTCCCGGCCATGGAGGTCTGCGTCTTCTGCGCGACGTAGTGCTCCACGAGGATGTCGTCCTCGAGCACGGCGATCTGGGTGCGCCCGGGGCGCTCGCGCACGATCATCGAGCGCTTGACGGCCTCGCGGCGCGCGAGGAACTCGGCCTCGGTGATCACGGTGCGGCGGCGGCCGGCGTCGCGGCCTTCGCGGCGGCGCTGCTTCTTCGCCTCGAGGCGGGTGGAGCCCTTGACGCCCTTGACCTCGTCCCGGCCCTCGCGCACGCGCACGACCGTGTTCGGCGGATCATCCGGCGACGCGTCGGTCGAGGACGTGCCGCTGCGACGGCGGCGGCGACGGCGGCGCGAGCTCGAGCCGCTGCTCAGCTCCTCGTCCTCCTCCTCGCTCTCCCCGCTGCGGGACTCGGCATCGGAGTCGGCATCCGCCGCCTCGCCCGCGCCCTCGTCATCCTGGCCGGAGCGGCCGCGGGAGCGGGAGCGCCCGCGGCTGCGCGAGCGGCGGCTGCCCCGCTCCTCGCGCTCCTCGGACTCGTCGGGCTCCACGCCCTCGCTCGGCTCCTCGACGGAGGCCTCGGAGTCGTCGGCACCGCGCTCGGAGCGCGGGCGCTCGCCCTCGGCGCCGGTCTCCTCGTTGCTGGTCTCCCCGCTGGTGTTCTCCTCGTCCTCGCCACGGCCGCGGCCGCGACGGCCCCGGCCGCCGCGACGGCGACGCCGCCGCGCGTTCGAATCGGCATCATCCTCTTCGGACTGCTCATCGCCGGCGCCGCGCGCTGCGGGCTCCTCGACGACGGGCTCCTCCGCCACGGGCTCTCGGCGGGCCGGGGCCGCGGGGCCGCCGGACTGGCGGAAGCGCGGGTCGCGGGCGAGGACCTCGTCGCCCTGCTCCTCGGAGTCCCTTGCGCCCTCGGCGCCGGCGCCGCGGCCGCGGCCTGAGGAGGCGCGGCGGCGGGAGCGGCGAGCGGTCGGCGCCTCGTCGTCCTGCGCGGCGCCGGACTGCTGTGCGACCTCGTCCTCGTCCTCGTCCTGCGAGACAGCAGCAGGAGCGGCGCCGGGCGCCTGGAAGATGAGGGAGGCGAAGTCGAACTGCGCCTGCTCGCGACGCGCGGACTCCTCGGCGCGGGGCGCACGGCCGCCGCGATCTCCGCGACGGGTCGCCAGCGCGCGGAGGTCCCCGGCGATACCGGAATCCGCGGCGGGCTGATCCTCGTCCTCGTCGGCCTCGTCGGCTTCGCCGGGCACGTCGGCCTCGTCGGCTTCGCCGGGCCCATCGGCTTCGGCTGTCTCCACGGCCTCGACAGTCTCCACCGCCTCGTCGGGCTCCGCGGTGCCGACAGCCTCCACGATCTCGTCGACCGGCTCGGCGCTCTCGACCGCGGCGGCGGCGGGCTCCTCCGTCACGGCAGCGGGCGGGCCCGCGGGTGCGCCCGCGCGGCGCCGCGGCGCCTTCTTGGCGGGGCGCTCCGCCGCGGCGGCGGGCTGCGCGGACTGCTCGGGCACGACGGTGCGGGGAGCGGCGCTGTGCTCCGCGACGGGGCTCTCACAGGTGGACTGCCCGCCTGCCGCGACGCTCTGCGATGCAGACGCCTGCTCGAGGGGCGCAGGCGCACCGGCGGGGGCGCCCGCCCGGCGGCGGGGCCGCTTCGCGCGGCCCGCGGAGGCGGGAGCGAAGCCCTCTGAGCCAGTGGAGGACTGCGGGTGGGTGCTGCTGTTCTCAGCCATCGGCTGCTCCTTATCGGACCCGTCGCACCCCGGGCCCTCTCGTGTCATCGTCCCTGGGGACGGAAGTCATTCGCCCTCTCTCGCGCAGCTCCCAGGAGGAGCGCTGCGATGCCGGGCGCCGCAGAGCAGCTCGATCGCGGCGGGCGCGGTATCGGTGCTCGGGCGTGTCGGGGCCGAGAGGTTCCTCCGCCCGGTACGGGGCGCAGGAGCGCTGCCAGAAGTATGGCACAGCGCTCACCGGGAGGCGGGGAGCGCGCTGGGGGTGCGACACGGGCCGAGAAGGGGACCATCGTCCCGCGGGCCGGGCGGCCCGACACCTACGGTGGTGGGCAGCATGCCGTCCGCAGGCGGCGCAGCATCCCTTCCTCCCAGGAGGCCCCCGTTGGAAGCCCTTGACCTCGCCCGGTGGCAGTTCGGCATCACGACCGTCTACCACTTCATTTTCGTCCCGCTCACGATCGGGCTCAGCCTGCTGGTCGCGATCATGCAGACGGTCGCCATGCGCGCGAAGGACGAGATCGCGCGCGACGCCTGGATCCGGCTGACGAGGTTCTTCGGGTCGATGCTCATCATCAACTTCGGCATCGGCATCGCCACGGGCATCGTGCAGGAGTTCCAGTTCGGGATGAACTGGTCGGAGTACTCGCGCTACGTGGGCGACATCTTCGGCGCCCCGCTCGCGCTCGAAGGCCTGGTCGCGTTCTTCCTCGAGTCTGTGTTCCTGGGCCTGTGGATCTTCGGCTGGGACAGGCTGCCGGCGAAGATCCACCTGCTGACCATCTGGTGCGTGGCGATCGGCACCATGGCCTCGGGCTACTTCATCATCGCCGCCAACTCGTTCATGCAGCACCCCGTCGGCGCGACGCTCAACGAGGCGACCGGCCGCGCGGAGCTCGACCCGGAGAAGGGCTCGATCCTCTCGGTCCTCACCAACGTCACCACCCTCGCCGCCTTCCCCCACGTCATCGCGGGCGCGTGGCTGGTCGCGGCCGCCTTCGTCACGGGCATCGCCGCCTGGCACATGGTGAACCACCACAACAGGGCCCGCGCCGCCGAGGCCGGCAGCCGCGAGGCCGCCGATCACGCCCACCTCGCCCAGCGCGTCTTCCGCCCGGCGGTCCGCTTCGGCACGATCGGCATGTTCGTGGCCGGCATCGTGCTCGTGATCTCCGGCGACTTCCAGGCGCAGATCTTGTTCCGCCAGCAGCCCATGAAGATGGCATCGGCCGAAGCGCTCTGCGAGACGCAGGCCGGAGCGCCGTTCTCGATCCTCACCGTCGGCGGGCCCGACGCGTTCTCCCAGGACTGCAGCAGCGTCACCCACCTCATCGAGCTGCCGAACCTCACCTCCTTCCTCGCCACCCACACCTTCGACGCGACCCTGCAGGGCGTCGACGACGTGAACGCGCAGTACAAGGAGCAGTTCGGCGAGACCGTCACCGACATCCACGGCGTCGAGCACGAGGCCGACTACCGCCCGAACCTGTTCGTCACCTACTGGTCGTTCCGCCTCATGATCGGCCTGGCCGTCTTCAGCGCGATCCTCGCGTTCTGGGCGCTGTGGGTGACGCGCGGCAAGGGCGAGAGCGCCCGCACCACGGGCTCCGGCGCGTTCAAGTGGTTCGCGCTGCTCGCGATGCCGATGCCCTTCCTCGCGAACTCCGCGGGCTGGGTCTTCACCGAGATGGGGCGCCAGCCCTGGGTCGTTTACCCCAATCCCGACGATCCGACGATCCGCCTCATGACCATGCAGGGAGTCTCGAGCCACCCGTCGTGGATGGTCGTGACCTCGCTGGTCGTCTTCACCCTCGTCTACGGCGCCCTCGCCGTCGTCTGGTTCGAGCTCATGCGCAAGGCCGCCCTGAAGGGCATCCCCGCGCCGAAGCGCGACCAGCAGACCGACGAGATCGACACGCCCGTCCTGAGCTTCGGGTACTGAGGAGAGACGCACCATGGGACCCATCGACCCCACTGCCCTGCAGACCATCTGGTTCATCCTCATCGCCGTGCTGTTCCTCGGCTACTTCGTGCTCGAGGGCTTCGACTTCGGCGTGCAGATGAACCTCGCCTCCCTCGGCAAGGGCTCGCGCGAGCGCCGCGGCACGATGCTGAAGACCATCGGCCCCGTGTGGGACGGCAACGAGGTGTGGCTGCTCGTAGGCGGCGGCGCCATGTTCGCCGCCTTCCCCGAGTGGTACGCGACGCTGTTCTCCGGCTTCTACCTGGCCCTCCTGCTGATCCTCGTCGCGCTCATCCTGCGCGTGTGCGCCTTCAAGTGGCGTTCCAAGCGCAGCGATGCACGGTGGGAGAACAGCTGGGACGCCGTGCACATCATCACCGGGTTCCTGCCGGCGCTGCTGTGGGGCGTGGCCTTCTCGAACATCGTCGCCGGGGTCGGCATCGATGAGAACAGCTGGGTGACCACCTCGCTGCTCGGCCTGCTGAACCCCTTCGCGCTGCTCGGCGGGATCGTGTTCGTGCTGCTGTTCTGGCTGCACGGCACCGCCTACCTCGCGATCCGCACCACGGGCGCCCTGCGCGCGGATGCGAACCGCCAGATCACCTGGCTCGCCTGGCCGACGATCGTGCTCGGCGCGGTGTACCTGATCTGGAACCAGCTCGCTCACTCGCACACCTGGCTGGCCTGGCTGCCGCTGCTGATCGCCGCGGTCGCACTGGTCGCGGTCGTGCCGCTGAACCGGATGGGCCGCGAGGGCGCCGCGTTCGTCGCGACGACCGTCGGCATCGGCGCGGCGGCCGTGCACCTGTTCCTGGGCCTGTTCCCCTACGTCCTGCCCTCGAGCACCGACGCGGCGAACTCCCTCACCGTCGCGAACGCGTCCTCCAGCGAGCACACGCTGCTGGTGATGACGATCGCCGGCGTCGTCCTGCTGCCGATCGTCATCGCCTACCAGATCTGGGCGTACTGGGTGTTCCGCCACCGCGTCACCGGGGGCGACTCTCCCGCGCCCGGCGCGGAGCTCCTGGAGAAGGCGCGCGGAGGCTACCGCCGCGCGTTCGAGCAGGACTGAGGGGGAACCCGCCCGCATGACCATCGCTCCTGTGCGCCCGGTCCCTCCTGCTGGCCAGGAGGTGCCGGGCGCCTCTGCGCCAGGGCGCCGCCGGCAGGGCCCCCTGGATGCGCGGCTCGTGCGCGAGGTCGGCGCCGCCCGTCGCCACATCCTGCGCACCACCGCTCTCGGCCTCGTGCAGGCGGCCGCCATCATCGTCACGGCGCTCGTGCTCGCTCGGATCGGCGCCGACCTCCTGACCTCAGGGGCGCTGCCGACCGCGCACCCCGGGGCGCTCGCCCTGCTGGCAGGCGCTCTCGCCGTCCGCGCGCTCGCCGTGCTCCTCGAGCAGCGCACAGCCCACCGTGCAGCGACCGACGCCATCGCCGACCTGCGCAGCCGTCTCGTCTCCCATGCCGCCCGCCTCGGTCCGCGCGCGGCCGCCGGGCGCGGAGCGGACCTCACCGCGCTCGCGACCACCGGCATCGAGAAGCTCCGCCCCTACCTCGTCGGCTACGTCCCCCAGCTCCTGCTGACCGCGACCGTGACCCCGCTGTGCCTGCTCACGATCGCCGCGCTCGACCTCCCCAGCGCGATCATCGCGGCGATCACGCTCCCCCTGGTGCCGATCTTCATGATCCTCATCGGCCGCCTGACCGTCGGCCGCTCCGAACGCCTCCTCGCCGACACGCGCACGCTGTGGTCGCAGATGCTGGATCTCGTGGAGGGCCTCCCGACCCTGCGCGCGCTGGGGCGCGAGAAGGGCCCCGAGGGCATGATCCGCAGCCTCGGGGAGCGCCACCGCGCCTCCACCATGGGCACCCTGCGGTACGCGTTCCTCTCCTCGATGGTCCTCGAGCTGCTGGGAACGCTGTGCGTCGCGCTCGTGGCGGTGAGCATCGGCATGCGACTGGTCTACGGGCACATGGAGCTCGCCCCGGCGATCGCCGTGCTCGTCCTCGTGCCGGAGGTGTACCTGCCGCTGCGGCAGGTCGGAGCGCAGTTCCATGCGTCGGCCGACGGGCTCGCGGCGACGACCGCCGCCTTCGAGATCCTCGAGGAGCCGGCCGATTCCGACGGCCGCATCCCGTGCCCCCCGCTCGAAGGCGCGACGCTCCTCCTGCAGGGCGTCAGCGTGCTCTCTCGCGACGGCTGGGCGCCCCACGAGACCGACGCCGAGATCCTACCCGGCCGCATCACCGCGCTCGCCGGCGCGAGCGGGGCCGGGAAGACGACCGCGGTGCAGGTGCTGCTCGGCGTCCTCGCGCCGACCCGCGGACGCGCCGCCCTCGCCCCCGCCGGCGGCGCTCCCGCCATCGATGTGAGCGACCTCGAGCGCGCGAGCTTCTGGGAGCAGATCTCCTACCTCCCCCAGCGGCCCGTGCTCCCGCCCGGAACGCTGCGCGAGGTCCTCACCTCCGCCGCCCCGGACGGGACCGGGCTCGAGGCGCTCGAGAGCGCGGCGGCGGTCACCGGGCTCGACCAGGTGATCGCCCAGCGGGGCTGGGATGCGGACCTCGGCCGCGCCGGCACCGGGCTCTCGCTCGGTGAGCGCCAGCGCCTCGCGCTCACCCGCGCGCTCCTGGATCCCGCTCCCGTGGTGATCCTCGACGAGCCGACCGCCCATCTGGACGGCGCGAGCGAGGACCGCGTCCTCGCGCTCCTGCGCTCCCTCCGGGCGCAGGGCCGCACCGTCGTGCTCATCGCGCACCGCTCCCGGCTGCTGGAGGCGGCCGACGCGATCATCGAGCTGCGCCCCGGCGTCAGCGATCAGGAGGAGGACCGATGAGCAGGAGCACCCTCTCCGGCGCGCCGACGCAGCGGAGCGCCCCTGCGGCGGGAGCGCCGCGCTCTGGAGCGCCCGGATCCGCATCGGCGCTGGGCCGGATCTGGCCGCTGCTCGAGATCCCGAGGGGCCGGCTGCTCGCTGCGGCGCTGACGGCCGCTGCCACGCTCGCGGCGGCGTTCGCCCTCGCGGCCGTCTCCGGCTGGCTGATCACGACCTCATGGACCAGGCCCCCGGTGCTGGATCTGACGGTCGCGGTGGTCTCCGTGCGCGCGCTCGGCGTGAGCCGCGGAGTGTTCCGCTGGCTGGATCGCATGCTCACCCATGACGTCGCCCTGCGCGGTGTGGTGTCGCTGCGCACGAACCTGTTCACGGCGCTGGCAGCGCGGCGAGGCGATGCCCTCAGCCGGCTCCGCCGCGGCGACCTCCTCACCCGTCTCGGCGATGACGCCCAGGAGATGGGAGATGTGGTGATCCGCGCCGTCGTCCCCGTTCTCGTCGCGATCGTGATGGGCGCCGCGGTCGTGCTCACGATCGCGCCGCTCAGTCTCGGCGCAGCTGCGGCGATGGTCCTGGCCCTGCTCCTGGCCGGGCTGCTGGCCCCGCTCGCCGCGCACCGCGCTGCCGTGCTCACCGAGCACGCCGTGATCCGCACTCGATCGCTGGTGAGCGCCGACGCGCTGGAGATCCTCGATGACGCGACCGCGCTGCGGATCCAGGGCGCCCTCGACTCCCGCCTCGCACAGCTGGAGAGCGATCAGCGCGCGCACGACGCCGCGATCGACCGCGCCGCTCTCCCCTCCGCGATCGCCGCCGCCGCGGTGCCGCTCGCGATGATCCTGGCTGTGCTGGGCTCCGTGCTCGCCGCCGGCGCCGCGTGGACCGCGGGTGGTGCGAGCGCCGGAGTGATCGGCATCCTGCTGCTCCTGCCCCTGAGCTCCTTCGAGGCCGCGACGGCGCTGCCGGCCGCGGCTTCCCAGCTCGCCCGCTCCCGCGCAGCGGCCGCCCGACTGGCCGATGCGATCGGCGAGCCCGCCCCGAATTCCCCTGCGCCCTTCACGTCAGCGGATGCACCTGCGCCCGCGGCGCCGCACGCGCAGCCATCCGCCGCCCCGACAGCCGTCCCTGCCCTCGCCGTGCACGGCCTCAGCGCGGGATGGGATGCGCACCGGCCCCGCGTCACCGATCTCGACCTCGACCTCGCCCCCGGCGCGCGGCTCGCCGTCGTCGGCCCCTCGGGAGCGGGGAAGTCGACCCTCCTGCTCACCCTCGCCGGCCTCCTCGACCCGCTCTCCGGATCGGTCTCCCTCGACGGGGATCGGATCGAGGATCTGCCGGAGGCGGAGATCCGCGCGCGCGTGGTGCTGTTCGCCGAGGACGCCCACGTCTTCGCGACCACGCTCGCCGAGAACCTCCGCGTCGTGCGCGGAGATCTGAGCGAGGAGGAGATGCGCGCGGCGCTCAGCGCGGCGGGCCTGGACTCCTGGGTGAGGGCCCTCCCCCAGGGCCTGGAGACGCGCCTCGGGGCCGACGGGACCACCGTGTCCGGCGGGGAGCGGCGCCGCCTGCTGCTCGCGCGCGCGATCGCCCGGCGCGCCCCGATCACCGTGCTCGACGAGCCCACGGAGCATCTCGGCGCGGCGCACGGCGATGACCTCCTGCGGCGGCTGCTCGACCCCGAGGACGGATCGGTGCTGCCCGTCGGCGCGAGCGCCGTGATCGTCACCCACCGCGAGGAGGCGATCCTCGCGGGCACTCCCGTGCTGCGGATCCTTCCCTCCGCCCGACCCGACTGGAGGATGGAGACCGCATGAGCCCCCTGCGCGCCCTCGGCACCCCGGCCCCCTGCCGCACCACCTACCTCGACCTCGCCACCGCCGTCCTCGCCGACGGGGAGGTCGACGACCTGCTCGAGCTCCTGATCGAGGGCGCCCTCTCCCTCGCGCACGCGCAGACCGTCGCGATCGTGCTGCCCGGCGCCGAGGGCGGCTGGATCCTCGAGCTCGTGCGCGGCGAGCACGCGGCGGCGCTCCTGGGCATCGCCCTCCCTGCCGCATCCCCCCTGGCTGCCGCCCTCGCGCACCAGGATCCGCATGCGATCGACGCGATCAGCGCGATCGAGCTCGAGGGAACGGCCTTCGCCGCGATCTGCGAGCCGATCCAGGTGGGCGAGGGCTTCCACGGGGCGCTCATCGCGCTCATCGCGCAGGAGCCGGGGCAGGTGATCCCGGCCGCCGAGCACCCCCATTACGCCGAGGACCGCGCGCGGCTCGAGGCGCTCGCCGTGCTGATCGCCCTCGTCCTGCGCGAGGGCGAGAGCGATGGGGAGCGGGAGCTCCAGGACGAGCGCACCCGCATCGCGCGCGACCTCCACGATCTGGCGATCCAGGAGCTCTTCGCCGTCGGCATGGAGCTCGAGGCGCTGACGGCGGCGCTCCAGATGCCGGGCAGCACCGCCACGGATGCCGGCATCCGGCGTTCGGTGGAGTCCTCAGTCCAGGGCGTCGAGCGCGCTGTCGCCCAGATCCGGCAGGTCGTGCAGTCCCTCCGCCGCGATCGGTCCGCGGCCACGCTCAGCGAGCGCCTGCGGCACGAAGCGGGGCTCGCCACCGCCGGGCTCGGCTTCGTCCCCGCTCTGCGCCTGCCGCCCGATCCGGCGGCGATGGATGCGGAGATCCCCGACGAGATCGCGGAGGACGTCGTCGCCGTGGTGCGCGAGTCCCTCGCGAACGCCGCCCGTCACGCGCACGCCACCGCGGTCGCCGTGGCTGTCGCCGTGTTCTCCGAAGGCGTGGACCGCGTGGTGCAGGTGGCCGTCTCCGACAACGGTCGCGGCATCGATCCGAGCATCACGCGACGCAGCGGACTGGCGAACATGTCCAGCCGCGCGCGCCGCCACCAGGGCTGGGTGGATGCGATCAGCCTCGAGCCCGGGACGATGATCTCCTGGCGGGTGACGCTCCCCCCGACCGACTGAGCCCGCTCAGGGCTTCCAGCCTGCGCGCCGGCGTGCCGCCTCCATGGCGGCGACCTGCGTGCGGCGCTGCAGGCCGAGCGCGTGCAGGATGATCGTGACGCGGTTCTTCACGGTCTTCTCCGCGAGGCCGAGGGCCTCGGCGATCTCGCGGTTGGAGTGGCCGTCCCCGATGAGCTCCACGATCCGCTGGTCGCTCTGGGAGAGATCCGGCTCCTCCTCCTGGCGATCGGCCGGCCACACGCTCTGGCCGGCCTGGATCTTCATGATCGCGTCGACGATGTCCTGGGAGCGCGCGGACTTCAGCATCAGGCCCTGGGCACCGACCGCGCGCGACTCGCGCAGCGCGGGATCGTCATCGAAGCTGGTGAGCACGAGCATCCGCTGCTCGGGATCGGTCTCCCGGGCCGCGCGCATGACGTCGATCCCGGTGCCGTCGGGCAGCTGCAGATCGACCACGAGCACGTCGGGCCGCACGGCGGGGATCCGGCGCTTCGCCTCGGCGACGCTCGAGGCCTCGCCGGCGATCGAGAGACCGGGGGTCGCTGCGATCACGGCGGAGATCCCGCGGCGGACGACCTCATGATCGTCGACAAGCATCACGCGGAGAGGGGCTTCGTTCACGATGGGTCCTTCATCAGCTCAGGGACGTCTCATGGTCGCGGGCCGCTGGCATCGCGGGCAGTGGAAACAGGACCGCTGCTGGAGCACGGATCGCCTGATCACGGTACCGCACCGCCTGCACGGATGGCCCTCGCGTCCGTACACCGCGAGCGACCGCGCGAAGTAGCCGCTGCGCCCGTCGACGTTCACGTAGAGGGCATCGAAGCTGGTCCCGCCGACCTCCAGCGCCCGGCGCATCACCTCAGCAGTCGCCTGCAGGAGGGCCACGGCGCGGCGCTGGGTGAGCGCGGAACCGGGGGTGTCGTAGCGGATGCGCGCCTCCCAGAGGCCCTCGTCGGCATAGATGTTGCCGATCCCGCTGACGATCCCCTGCTGCAGCAGCAGAGACTTGATGGGCGCGCGGCGGGAGCGCAGGGCGCGCGCGGCGGCCGCGACGTCGAATCGAGGATCGAGCAGGTCGAGGGCGATCGCTCCCACGGCAGCAGGGATCCGGGCGCCAGACGCGGCGCCCTCGGCCTGATCAGGCACAAGCGGGCTCAGCCAGAGCCCGCCGAAGATGCGCTGGTCCACGAAGTCCACGCGCGCGCCGTCATCGAGGTGGAGGGTGAGGCGGCGGTGGCGCAGCGGGTCGCTCGCCGGGCCCTCGCCGCGGTCGACCGGCGCTGACGCAGCGACGCCCGCGTCGCGCACCCGCAGCTGCCCGCTCATCCCGAGGTGCGTCATCAGCGCCTCGTCGGCCTCCGCGCCATCCGGGTCCTCGAGCCGCCACCACAGGAACTTGCCCCGGCGCTCTACTGCGGCCACGCGCGCCCCCTCGATGCCTGCGAGGAACGCGGCCGGACCGCCGATCTGGCGCCGCAGGGACCTCGGCTCGAGGATCTCGGCGCGCTCGATGGTGCGCCCGACGGTGCGCGGCGCGAGACCGCGCCGCACCACCTCGACCTCAGGCAGCTCGGGCACGGCTCAACCTCGCGGGAGGAGGGTCTCGTTGCGAGCGGGAAGGAGGCTGCGCACCGCATGCTGGGCGGCGGCAAGCTCAGCGTCCTTCTTCGAGGCCCCTTCGCCGCTCGCGCTGACGACGCCTTCGATGGTCACGGTCGCGGTGTACGTCTTCGCATGCTCGGGGCCGGTGCCGGTGAGGACGTACACGGGGACGGCGCCGGTCTCGGCGGCGATCTCCTGCAGCCGCGTCTTGAAGTCGTAGCCGGCCTCGAGCACCTCGTCGGAGTCCAGCAGCGGCCGCATCAGATCCAGCACGTAGCGGCGCGAGACGTCCTGCCCGCAGGCGAGATGCACCGCGCCGATGAGCGCCTCCATGGTGTCGGCGAGGATCGATGCCTTCTCCCGGCCGCCGGAGAGGGTCTCCCCGCGGCCCAGCTTCACGAAGCGGCCCAGCTCGATCCTCCGGCCGATCAGCGCGAGAGCGCGCGTGTTGACCGTGGCAGCGCGGCGGCGCGCGAGGTCGCCCTCGGTGAGGCCTGCGTGGATCGTGTACAGCTCCTCGGTGATGGCGAGCTGGAGAACCGCATCCCCCAGGAACTCGAGGCGCTCGTTGTGGGGCACCGCCCCGTTCTCGTAGGAGAAGGACCGGTGGGTGAGCGCCAGATCGAGCAGTCCCGAATCGCGCAGCGCGTCCGCGTGCTCGGGGAACAGCGGCAGGATCGCGAGGAGCTCGGAGGGATCAGCGGCCGGGGGGACGGAACGGGCGCGCGCCATCAGTCTCGCTCGGCCTGCTCGCCGGTGCTCGCCGCGTCGGTTCCGGTCTGCTCATCCGTCGCGTCCTCGCCCAGCAGTGCGGTCAGCGCGGCCCACCGGGTGTCGATCAGGTCGTGCGAGTGGTCGGGATCCTCCTCGAGGTGCTTGCCGCACTGCGGGCACAGGCCCATGCAGTCCGGCGAGCACAGGGGGCGGTCCTCGGCCTCCAGCGCGAGGGCGTCATGCGCGAGGACCCCGAGGTCGACCTCGTCGCCGCTGAGCATGACGACGTCGTCCTCCTCGTCCTTCTTCACCTTCTCGGGGTAGCTGAACAGCTCGTCGATCCGGGCGATCACGTCCTGCTCGACCGGGTCCAGGCAGCGGGAGCACTCGCCGGTGAGGTGTGCGCGCACCGTGCCGCCGGCGTAGATGCCCTCCACCACGGACTCGAGCTCGGCTTCCACCTCGATGCTCTCCCCGGCGGGGACGGTCATCGCGAGGTTACCGATACGCTGCTCGCCGACGACGACGCTCTGCTCGACGTGGCGGTGGCTGCCGACGCGGCCGATCAGGTCGACGACGTCGAAGCGCAGTCCGAGGTCATCCGGTCCGGGGGCGGGGGCGTTGTTCTTCACGGCTCCAGGATACGAGGCCCTGCCGCTCCCGGCGCTCAGGAGGTGGCCAGGGCCTCGCGCAGCGCCCGCTGGGCGGGGTGGGGGAGCATGTCGGCCACGTCCCCGCCGAGGGCGGCGACCTCCCGCACGAGGCTCGAGGAGATGTGGCTGAACCGGGAATCCGTCAGCAGGAAGACGGTGTCCACGCCCGCCAGGTGGCTGTTCATCCGCGCCATGGGCTCCTCGTAGGCGAGATCGAGCTGGGAGCGCAGACCGCGCACCACGGCGCTCGCGCCCTGCTCCCGGCAGAAGTCCACGAGCAGTCCGGCGGGCAGGAGGGCGGTGCGCGCCCGGTCCGCGAGGCCCTCATCGCGCAGGACCTCGTCGATCACTGCGCGGCGCTGCGCGGAGTCGAGCAGACCTTTCTTCGAGGGATTGTGGCTGACAGCGATCACGAGGGAGTCCGTCAGCGCGCAGGCGCGGCGGGCGAGGTCGAGGTGCCCCAGCGTGAAGGGATCGAAGGAGCCGGGCAGGACGAGGGTGCTCATGGGGCGAGGGTAGCGGGGCCGCCGTACTGCAGCACGGTCTCGCCGTAGGTCTTCGTGCCGTCGTCCTGCCATCCGTCAGGCCAGTCGATCGCGCGGCTGCGACTCGAGCGCTCGATGACGACCAGCGCGTCGTCGGCGAGCACCGGGCGCAGCTGCACCAGCATCGACTCGAGCGCCTCGGTCGGCAGGTCGTAGGGCGGGTCGAGGAACACGAGGGAGAAGGGCTTCACGTGCGTCGGGGCCCGCGAGGGCTCCGCGGAGGGCGCCGACGTGCCGGCGCTCCCCCCGGCGAGCTGCTGCGCGACCTGCTCGGCGCGCGCCGCGCGGATCTCGCAGCGCTCGTCGAGGCCGAGGCTTGCGGCGGTCGCGCGCAGCTGTCGGGCCGTCGCCTGGTGCGCCTCGACCAGCACGGCTGAGGCCGCACCGCGCGAGAGCGACTCGAAGGCGAGGGCGCCGGTGCCGGCGAACAGGTCGAGCACGTGGGCGCCGGCGATCGCGTCCCAGCCCTCGAGCCGCGAGAACAGCGCCTCGCGCACGCGGTCGGACGTCGGCCGCGTGCCCTTTCCGGGCGGGCCGGGGATGGGGCGCCCTCCCAGGGTGCCCGCGATGATGCGGGGCATCTCAGCTCCTCTCCACTCGGGGGTCGGCGTCGCGCAGCCGGTGCGCGATGGCCTCGCGCAGCGCGGGCTCGCGCTCCAGCTCTGGGTCTGCGGCGACCACGGCGAAGGCGGCCTCCCGTGCGCGCGCGATCGCCTCGGCGTCGCGCAGCACGTCGAGGAAGCGCAGCGTGCGGCCGAGTCCGGACTGCACCTCGCCCACGAGGTCGCCCGAGCCGCGGCGTCGCAGGTCGAGCTCGGCGAGGGCGAAGCCGTCGGTCGTGCCTGCGATCTCCTGGAGGTGCGGGAGCACGGCGGAACCGCGCGGAGCACGGGTCGCGAAGAAGGCGATGCCCGGGTGCTCGCCGCGGCCGACGCGCCCTCGCAGCTGATGCAGCTGCGAGACGCCGAAGCGCTCGGCGTCCAGCACCACCATCGCGGTCGCGTTCGGGACGTCGACGCCCACTTCGATCACGGTGGTGGCGACCAGGAGGTCGAGGCGGCCCTCGACCATCTCCCCCATGACCTGCTGCTTGTCCTCGCTGCTCATTCTCCCGTGCAGGACGCCGATGCGGGCGCCGGCGAGCTCGGGGCGGGCGGCGAGGCGCCGGGCGGTCTCCTCGACCCCGCGCGGGGCGATCTCCCCTGCCGCGTCCCCAGCACCGGCAGTCTCCGGGGGGCTGAGGCCGTCCAGTTCGAGGGTGCTGGGCGGTGCCTCCTCGCTCTCCTCGATGCGTGCGCACACGACGAAGGCCTGGCGGCCCTCGGCGATCTCCTCCCCCACTCGCGACCACATGCGCTGCTCCCAGGCCTGGTTCTCCTCCGGCACCGCGAACGAGGTGATCGGGGTGCGGCCCGACGGCGACTCGTCCAGAGTGAGGATGTCGAGGTCGCCGAGCGTGGCGAGGGCCGCGGTGCGCGGGATCGGCGTCGCGGACATCACGATCACGTGCGGGCTGCCGCCGGCAGGGCCCTTCGAGCGCAGTCGGCGGCGGTGGTCGACTCCGAACCGGTGCTGCTCGTCGATGACCACGAGGCCGAGGGCTGCGAACTCCACCGGATCGCTGAGCAGGGCGTGCGTGCCGACGACGATCCCGGCCGTCCCGCTCGTGACGTCCAGCAGGGTCTCGCGCCGCTGCGCTGTGCGCTGGGAGCCCGTGAGCAGGCGCACGGCCGTGGCCTGCGGGTGGCCGTCGAGTCGGCCGGCGCGGGAGAGGTCGCCCATGAGCGCGGTGATGGTGCGGAAGTGCTGCTCGGCGAGGACCTCCGTGGGGGCGAGCAGCGCCGCCTGATGGCCGGAGTCCACTGCGCGGATCATCGCGAGCAGCGCGACGATCGTCTTGCCGGAGCCGACGTCCCCCTGCAGGAGCAGGTTCGCGGGGTGATCGCGGCCGATGCGCTCGAGGATCGCCTCCCGCACGGTGCGCTGCGCCCCGGTGAGGGTGAAGGGAAGGCGCTCCTCGAGCATCGGCTGCAGGGGTCCGGCGCCCTCGAGCGCGGGGGCCGGGGTGCGGGCATCGAGCGCGCGCCGCTGGGCGAAGATCGCCTGCAGCACGAAGGCCTCTTCGAAGACGAGGTGGGAGAGCCCCGCGGGGATGTCATCCGCCGTGCGCGGGGCATGGATCAGGTGCAGCGCCTGCTCCAGCGCGGGGAGCCCCTGCGCGGCGAGCACAGCGGCCGGGATCGCCGAGACCGCTTCGCTCGCATGCGGGAGCGCGGAGGCGAGGGCGGAGCGCATGGTCGACTGCTTCGTGGAGCGGCGCAGAGGGTAGACGGGGATCGGCCGCATGGCCTCGCGCAGGAGGGCGTCGTCCTCCCCCACGATCTCGTAGCGGGGGTGGGCGATCTGCGGGAGCTCGCCCCGCTCAGCTCTCGCGGGACCGGGGGCGTGCTTCACGGTGCCGAACACGACGATCCGCTCTCCCGGCCGCAGCCGGGAGCGATGCCACTGGACGAGGTGGTCGCGCTGGAGGAAGAACGTGAGCACGAGCCGGTCGGTGCCGTCGGTCACGGTGACCTCGAGGATCGACCCGGCGCGGGAGCGCATCCGGCGGTCGCGGGCGCTCACCACGTGCACCACAGCGCTGACGTCCTCGCCCTCGTGCACATCCTGGAGCGCGCGGAGCGCACCGGGGATGACGTAGCGGTTCGGGACGATGCGCAGGAGGCCTTCGAGGTCCTCCGCACCGAGAGCGCGCACGCCCTTCAGCTCAGCGGGCGTGAGCACGGAGGCCAGAGAGGGCATGTGCACATGGTGCCATCCTCCGGATGCTGTGTCTGAGTCCACAGGGTCCGCGCGCCCACCCTCCTTGGGGAAGAATGGCACGTGAGGTATGGTTCTGGGGTTGCCTTGCGCGGCCGCACGCTCGAGATCGATGGTCTTGGCGCGGTGGTCTACCCGGCACGCGGATTCCCTGCCGAGCCTCGGCAGAGCGTCTCGTGCTCGCGGGCGGGGCACCCGAAACGATTCGATCTTCAGGAGACGACTGTGGCTTCCACGTGTGAAATCTGCGCCAAGAGCCCGAGCTTCGGCAAGAGCGTGTCTCACTCGCACCGCCGCACCTCGCGCCGCTGGAACCCGAACATCCAGTCCGTGCGCACGGTGATCAAGGGCACCCCCACGCGAGTGAACGTCTGCACCTCGTGCCTCAAGGCCGGCAAGGTGGAGAAGCTCAGCGCCTGATCTCGCGCCGCGCTCGGGCTTCGGCCCGACCACCAGCATTCTCACGAGAGCCCCCGCCCCATGGCGGGGGCTCTCGTGCATCCAGGCCCTGCTCCCGCATGCTTCCCTGGCTCCTATGCATCCGGACCCTGCTCCAGCGTGCCTCTACGCTGGGAGGATGCGCTCCTCTCTCCGTGCCTTCCGCGATCTCGCCCTCAGCCCCGCGATCGACGTGGTGGTGAGCGATCTGGACGGCGTGCTGCGGCGCTTCGACCCGCAGCTGTGGCGAGACCTCGATGCGCACCTCGGCGCAGAGCGCGGGACCGCGTACCGGGCGGTGCTCGGGAGCCCCTTCCTGCAGGAGGTCGTGCGCGGCCGCGCGAGCCACGCGCAGTGGCGCGAGCGCGCCGTCGCCGATCTCATCGCCAGGGGGAGCGATCCGGATTCGGCGCGCGCCGCGGTCGCGCACTGGTCAGGGACTCCCGCGCAGGTGGACCCCGAGGTGGAGGACATCCTGGAGGATGCCCGCTACGAGGACAAGCGCGTGTTCGTCTTCACCAACGGCACCGATCGCGTGCGCGAGGAGCTCGACGCGCTGGGCCTGCTGGCACCGCTCGGACCGGACGGCCGCTTCCTGCTGAACTCCGCGGAGCTCGGCGCCGCGAAGCCGGACCGCGAGGCCTTCTCCCGCGCCCACACCCGGATCGAGGAGATCCTCGGAGCGGCGGTGCAGCGCAGCGCCGTGGCATTCCTCGATGATTCCCCGCGCCACGTCCAGGGCGCCATCGCGTTCAGCTGGCAGGCGATCCTGCTGGAGGATGGGGAGGACGGGGAGGCCTGAGAGACCGCATCGCCCGCCGGCTCAGGCCAACGCCTGCTCCAGCTGCGCCATGATCGCGAGGTGGCGCTGAGCGGCGCCGCTGTCCCCCTGCTCCCCCACCCGGTGCAGATGCAGCCCGGTGAAGAACGCTTCGTGGATCAGGAACGCCGCGCGCCGGGCGAGCAGCGCATCGATCTGGAGCGCCGGGTGCTGTGCGACGCCAGGATCGAGCGCCTCGCGCTCGGCTACGTAGGCGAGCGCCTGGTCGCGGAACTCGCCCGCGCTGAGACGCGCGTACCAGGGCTCGAGCCGGAGCGCGCCCCCGATGAACGCGAGGTCGCGCGCGACGTCTCCGAGCTGCGCCCACTCCCAGTCCACGAAGCGAGGAATGCCGTCTGCATCCACGAGGATGTTCGCCGCGACGGGGTCGCCGTGGAGGAAGCGCACGTCGATCTGGGCGAAGGCGGGGCGTGCGGCTTCCTGATGCGCGCGCACCGCGGGCCAGAGGTGCTGCCCGGCGGAGGCGGAGGCGGGCTCGTTCTCCTGCCACCAGTCCATCGCCGCTTCAGCCTCGCCCAGGGGGTCGATGCTCGTCGGAGCGGCGAGGCCCGTGCACACGCCCCCGTGGTGGAGCCGCGCGAGCTGCCGGGCGAGCGCCTCGAGCAGATCGGGCCGCCCTTCCCACTCGCGAGCAGGCAGCTGCCGTCCGGGCACGCGTGTGGTGATGATCGCCGGGATGGCGCTTCCGGGCGGCCCGTCGAGCGCGGTGATCGGCTGCGCGCCGAGGCCCGCCGGCACCCGATCCAGCAGTGCGAGCTCCTCGGCGGGCGGGAGCGGGATCTCCACGAGGCTCTTATGGGGCACGCGCACCACGATCTCCCCCGCCTCACCGCCTGCGCCGCGGCGCACCAGCCAGGCGCGGTAGGACTCCCCGGCTCCCAGCAGGGTCGCCTCGGGAGCCGTGCGGGCGGCGACGAGCGGCGCGCCCGCCGCGGAGAACCACTCGGGGTGCTCCGCGGCGAGCGCGCTGATCTGCTCCGCGCCGGGTGCGGCGGTCCTGCTCAGGCCTGCACCTCGGCGTCCTCGAAAGTCGCGGTGTCGATCACCACGCGGAAGTGGACCTTCCCGTCGACCACGCGCTCGTAGGCCTCGTCGACCTCGTCCACTCCGATGGTCTCGATGACCGCGGCGATGCCGTGCTCGGCGCAGAAGTCGAGCATCTCCTGGGTCTCGGCGATGCCGCCGATGTTCGAGCCGGTCAGCACCTTGCCGCCGCCGATGAGCGCGCCGAAGTGCAGGGGCTGCGCCTCGGGCGGGAGGCCGACGACGGCCATCACCCCGTGCGGCTTCAGGAGCGAGAGGTACTTGTCGACGGGGATGTCGGCGCTGATGGTGTTGAGGATCAGGTCGAATTCGCCGCGGTGCTCGGAGAAGAAGCCGTCGTCCTCGGTCGCGAGGAGGCGGTCGGCGCCGAGCTTCGCGGCCTCGTCGGCCTTGCGGGTCGAGCGGGAGAGGACCGTGACGTCGGCCCCCTGGGCCTTCGCGATCTGCACGCCCATGTGGCCGAGGCCGCCGAGGCCGAGAACGGCCACCTTCTTGCCCTCGCCGCTGTCCCAGCGGGCGAGCGGCGAGTAGGTGGTGATGCCCGCGCACAGCAGCGGGGCGGCGACGTCGAAGTCGATGGAGTCGGGGATCGTGAGGACGAAGTCCGCATCGACCACGACCTTCTGGGCGTAGCCGCCCTGGGTGATCGTGCCGTCGACGTCCTTGGAGTTGTAGGTGCCGACGTTGCCCTTCAGGCAGTCCTGCTCCTGGCCGGCCTCGCACTGCTCGCACTGGCCGCAGGAGTTCACCATGCAGCCCACGCCCACGCGGTCGCCGACGGAGAACTTCGTGACGTTCTCGCCGACGGCCTCGACGATGCCCGCGATCTCGTGGCCGACGGTCAGGGGGAAGTGCGCCTCGCCCCATTCATTGCGGATGGTGTGGATGTCGCTGTGGCAGATGCCCGCGGCCTTGATGTCGATGACGACGTCGTTCTCGCGCGGGTCGCGGCGCTCGATTTCGACGACGCGGAACGGCTGGTCCGGAGCGGTCTTCTGCAGTGCCTTGACGGTGATCGGCATGGGGGCCTCCTCGTGAGTCGGTGTGCTGGTCCGAGCCTAGTCCCGGGACCTCGGCGCGTTCTGACCGCGCCCCGCGGGGCGCACGAGCAGCAGCGACGCGGCCAGTGCGGTCAGGGCGAGGATCCCCAGGCATAGAGCGAGCGCGCTCCATAGCGGCGTGATCGCGAGGATCGGCCCGGCGTCTCCCGAAGCCCGCAGCAGGAGCATCAAGCCCCAGCCCGCGGCGCCGCCGAGGATCAGACCGGGAACGGAGCCAGAGAGGAGGATGACCGCTTGCTGAGCGAGCCCCCACGTGCGCAACCGGCCCGGACTGGCTCCGACCGCGGCCATCGTCTCCATCTCGCGACGCGCCTCCTGGCGTCCGAGCAGCACCGTCAGCACGGCGGTCAGCATCCCGAGCGCGGTCACAAGCGCGAAGGGGATCGCGAATCCCGGCCCCGGCCCGCCGAAGATCGTCGACACCGGCCAGGTGCCGGGCGATGCGAGCGGGGTCACCGCGGCAGCGGCGTCGCGCAGCTCCTCCTCGGAGGCGGCGGTCAGCGGCGCCGGGAGGGTGAGGATCTCGCCGATGTAGAGCGTCTGGATGCCGAGCTCCGCGGCGGTCTCGGGGGTGATCGTCACGTATCCGTCGAAGCCGCGCAGGAAGTATCCCGGGCGCGGAGGCAGGCGGTGGTCGGCGGCGCCGTCGTTCTCCCAGTCCGAGAGCTGGAGGTCGACGGTCCCGTCGGTCTGCAGACGCGTGGCGTCGTTGACGACTGCCCCGCCGCGCGAGAGCACCGCGGCGGCCTCGTCCGCTCCGGGCAGCCCGG
Source organism: Brachybacterium equifaecis (assembly GCF_023509525.1). Taxonomy (GTDB): domain Bacteria; phylum Actinomycetota; class Actinomycetes; order Actinomycetales; family Dermabacteraceae; genus Brachybacterium; species Brachybacterium equifaecis. The sequence goes on along the minus strand of NZ_JAKNCJ010000004.1, from coordinate 7,760 downwards.
TCGCGCGCATGGCCTCCGGCGTGATCACGTAGATCTGGTTGCCGATCCAGCTGGGGAACCCGACTCCGGGCCTGAAGCCGTGGGGGAACGGCTCGCAGTAGAACGGAGCACCCGGTTCCAGCGCCGCCCTGAAGTTCGGGGCTTCATTCAGATCGCAGGTCATGCCCGGCTGAGGCAGGGCCTCGAGCATGAATCCCTCCCAGGCCGCGCTGTACACCGGCGCACTGCCGGTGGCGATCGCCTCGTCCTCGAGGTGAGCCACGACAGAGGCGATGATCGCCTGGTCGGCGGTATCCGAGATCGGCGTGCGGATGCTCATCACGGCGCCGCCGGGAGCCACCGGGGCTGGTACCTCGTCACGAGTGCTCGTGTCGATCGTGCCGAGGTGGATGGCCAGGACAGTGAGCAAGAGGGTGCTCGCAAAGATGCCGGCGGCTGCGGGGGCGGTCCTGGCACGCGAGCGGGCTGCATCCCGCGTGGCGGCTCGGGGTACGGCGAGCGCGCGCCCTGGCAGCCGCACCACCAGCAGGCTGACTATCCGCAGACAGGCTGGGACCAGCAGGATCGCGTCCCTCAGCCACGTGTGCTGTGTGCTCTCGGCGCGCGCCGGACGCCCTGCAATGGCATCGACGGGGTCCGAGCGCGCGGCGCTGATCGCCGCGGGAGCGGTCGCCGTCGCTCCGAGGAGAGCGGCGGCCGCCAGGAGGAGCAGCGGCGCCCACCAAGGGATCGCACCGAGCTCCGTGCCGGTCAGGGAGAGGTGCCAGGGCGCCAGCAGCATCCGCAGCACGACGCCGGTGAGAATGCCGATCCCCGCGCCGATGATGCCGAGCACCGCTCCCTGGAGGACGAACAGGGCGCCGAGCGCGCGCGGATCGGCGCCCTGCGCGGCAGCCGCGCCGATCGAGCGCCGCAGCCGCTGAGCTCCCATGGTGAACGCAGGCGTGATGAGCAGGATGAGCGCTCCGCCGGACAGGAGCACGGCGAGTATGCCGAGGATCGCCGTCATCACGAGCCTCTCCAGATCGATGCTCTCCGGATACAGGTCGGCTCGGGACGGGTAGGGATCCAGAGCCCCGCGCGAAACGGTGACCACCCCGAGGGCGTTCATGGCCTTCACCTGCTCCCAGGTGACCGGCTCCTCTCCGGTGACGAGGAAGTGGCGATCCACGCCCGCCTGATCGGCGGCGATGCGCGGCGCGAGCCACTCGGGCAGCGCCCAGGCCGCCGCCGTCGACCCCGTGCCGGCCCGCTCGTCCGGATCCTCCGTGATGCCGACGACGACGTAGCCGCGCGCGGAGTCCTCGACGACCGCCTGGACGCGGCCGTCGTTCGACATCCATCCGGTGTCGGGCGGGGCGATCAGCTGCACACTCTCCCCGATGCCCGCACCGGTCTGCGCCGACGCCGTGCGGCTGAGGAGGATCTCCTGCGGCGCGGCAGGCACGCGCCCGGCGGTCAGCGGCGGGGTGAGCAGATCGAGAGTCGCCGCATCGCCCTCCTGGAGCTGGAGGACGGAGAGCTGCGAGGCATCCAGTCCCTGCACGGAGAGGTCGGCGCTCGCCTGGGCCTCCTGGCCCGGAGCGAGGTCGATCGCGGTTGTCGCGATGAGCTCGGGCGAGTTCCAGTGCTCATGGAGCACCGCGCTTCTGGGGAGAAGCGGCATCAGCTGCTCTGGTGCAGCGGGGGTCACCTCGGCGTCATCGTTCCACAGCGTCCCCTCCGGGAGCTGCTGAAGGGGTGCGGACTCTCCGGCATCGCCGGCGGCGGTCGCGGTGATGCGGGCCTCAGCGCCTTCCGGTATCGAGACGAGCGCTCGTTCGACACTCGTGCTGCCGGACGCCAGGAACGCCATGCCGAGCAGGGCGCCCGCGACGGGCGCGGCGATGATCGCAACGGCCAGCAGCGTGCGGAGAAGGTTCACGCGAGCATCGCGCAGCGCCAGGCGCAGCATCGGCCGCAGAGCCCCGCGCAGGGGGCGAGGCACCGCGGGCGTGCCGAGCGGTGCCGTGACGGCTTCCGTGCTCATCGCCCTCCTCCCACGGCTGGGAGGAGGGCCTCGACGCTCCCGGGGGCGGAGACGCCCACCAGACGCCCGTCGCGCAGGTGCACGGTGCGATCCGCCCAGGCGGCGAAGCGCGGCTCGTGGGTCACCAGCACGACGGCGACGCCCGCGTCAGCGCGCTCCCGCAGCAGGGCGACGACGTCCTGACCTGTGCGGGAGTCCAGGGCGCCGGTCGCCTCGTCGGCGAGCAGGAGGCGGCGGGGGCCGACGACCGCGCGCGCGATCGCCACCCGCTGCGCTTGCCCGCCGGACATCTCGTGAGGGCGCCGGTCCGCGAGGTCCGCGATCCCGACGCTCGCGAGCGCCTCCATCGCCTCGGCGCGCGCGTCCCGTACCGAGGCGCCGTCGAGCTCGCGGGGGAAGGCGACGTTCTCGGCGGCCGTGAGCGAGGGCAGGAGGTTGAAGTCCTGGAAGACGTAGCCGACGGTCCGCCGCCGCATGGCCGCGCGGTCGGCGACGGAAAGCGCTGGGAGAGACCGACCCTCGACGAGCACATCACCCCGCGTCGGCAGGGCGAGACCGCCGGCGAGGTGCAGGAGCGTGGACTTGCCCGACCCGGAGGCGCCCATGACGGCGAGGAACTCGCCGGGCCGGACCTCGAGGTCCACGCTGTCCAGGGCGATGACCTGCCGAGCGCCCTCGCCGTGGGTGCGCGTGACCTGGCGCAGCTCCAGGAGGGCCGCGCTCATCGCTGCGCTCCTGCGCGAGCAGCGGTCGGCGACACTTCCGAGGCGGCCCGGCTCGCGGCGGGGCGGCCTGCGCGGGCGAGAGTGCCCTCCACGTCGTCGATCCACCGGATCTCCGCCTCGATCGCGAAAATGTGGTGGTCCAGGACCAGCGCTGCCGCGAGATCCTCCGGCGGCACCGATCGCCGGGCGCGGGTGACCTCGTGCAGCGCCGAGAGGCTCGCCGAGCGCTGCGTCTGCAGCAGGGAGGGGACATCCACGCCCGGGACGGTCACCGCGAGGGCGAGCTTCATGACGAGCTCGTGCCGCTCGGGCTCTGAGCGCGGGACCGCGCTCCCCCACCAGGCGGCGAGCTCCTCGCGGCCTGCAGCGCTCAGATGCCAGTCGCCCGCGGTCGCGGTGCCGCCGTCGGCCGACGCGCCCGGGTTGTCCTCGCGCCGGATCATCCCGTCGCGCTCCAGTCGCGCCAGAGTCGCAGAGGCCTGGCCGATGTTCAGCGGCCACACCGCGCCCGTCGCGAGATCGAAGTCCTTGCGCAGCTGGTAGGTGGTCGCGGGGCCCGCGCTGAGCAGCGCGAGCAGGGCGTGGCGGACGGACATGGCAGCACCTCGGATTCCATAGGCGAGTGATCCCAAGAGGTTCCCCCGCAATCGGTTACCCAGAAACTATCGCACGCCCAAGGGTGCCGCGCACAGTCATACAGATCCGCGCCTCGGAGAGATCCCGGATCATCCGCTGTGACGCACGGATCAGTCCACCGGGGACCCTCGCAGAGTGCGACGCGGTCCAGCGGTGGCAGGATGTGCGCTCGTGGCAGATGAACCCGCGCACACCCCGGCTCCGAGCGAGCTGGGAGCCCCCTCCTCCCCCGCAGCAGATCCGCACGGGACCGCAGCGCCCCCGGGCCCGGCTCCGGCACCTGGAGCTGACGACGCCCCCGCCGCTCCGTCGCACACCGGGCGCGCGCTCCGCGGTCTGCGCCCCCGCCGGGCGAAGGTCCTCGGCCCCGACGGCCGACCCCGTCGGCGCGAGCCCGTCCTCGCCCTCATGCTCGGCGCGACCGGCGTCGTCTTCGGCGACATCGGCACGAGCCCCCTCTACTCCCTGCAGACGGTGTTCAGCGTCCACCACAACGCCGTCGCGCCCACCGAGCAGGACGTCCTCGGCGTCATCTCGATGGTCCTGTGGTGCCTGATCGTGATCGTGACGGTCACGTACGTCGGCATCATCCTGCGCGCCGACAACCAGGGCGAGGGCGGCATCCTCTCGCTCGCGAACCTGATCCAGCGCAAGCTCGGGATGCGCTCGGCCCAGGCCTCCGCGGCGCTCCTGCTGGCGATGATCGGCGCGGCGCTGTTCTACGGCGATTCGCTCATCACCCCCGCGATCTCGGTCCTGAGCGCCTTCGAGGGCCTCGAGGTCGTCAATCCCGCTCTCCATACCTGGGTGGTCCCCGCGGCGGTCGTCGTGCTGAGCGCGCTCTTCCTCGTCCAGCGCTGGGGCACGGGCGCGATCGGTGCCGCCTTCGGCCCGATCATGGTGGTCTGGTTCCTCGTCCTCGCCGTGATGGGCCTTCCCCAGGTGATCGCGAACCCCTCGATCCTGCGCGCCGTCTCCCCCAGCTATGCGATCGCCTTCGCCATGGACCGCCCCATGGTCGCCTACATCGCGATGGGCGCGGTGGTCCTCGCGATCACCGGTGCCGAGGCGCTCTACGCCGATATGGGCCACTTCGGGCGCCGGCCGATCGCGCTCGCCTGGCTGTGCCTGATCCTGCCCTCCCTGCTGCTGAACTACTTCGGCCAGGGAGCGATGATCCTCGCGAACCCCGCCGCGATCGACAACCCGTTCTTCCACATGGCACCGGCGTGGGCGCGCATCCCGCTCATCGCCCTCGCCGCGATGGCCACAGTCATCGCCTCCCAGGCAGTCATCTCCGGCGCGTTCTCCGTCTCGCGCCAGGCCACGCGCCTGAAGCTGCTGCCGCGCCTGAAGGTGCGCCAGACCTCCAAGGAGCACGGAGGCCAGATCTACCTGCCGCTCATCAACGGCATCCTGTTCGCCGGAGTGCTCGTGCTGGTGATCGCCTTCCGCTCCTCGGAGTCGCTGGCCTCCGCCTACGGGCTCTCCGTCACCGGCACGCTCCTGCTCGAGCTCTCCCTGTTCCTGCTGCTCGCGCTGCGCGTGTGGCACTGGGCCTGGTGGAAGGTCGCTGCGCTCGCGGTCGTCGCCGGCGGGCTGGAGCTCGCCCTGTTCGGCGCGAACGTCGTGAAGATCGCCTCAGGCGGCTGGCTGCCGATCGTCATCGCCCTCGTGGTGCTCCTGGTGATGCTCACCTGGCGCAAGGGCGCCCGGATCGTCTTCGGGCGGCGGCGCGAGATGGAGGGGCCGATCGACGAGTTCGTGCGCAGCGTCGGGGCCGGCTGCGTGCAGAGAGTCCCGGGAGTCGCGGTCTATCCCCACGGCGATCCCGCCACGGTGCCGCTCGCTCTCGGCTCGAACCTCCGCTTCAACCACGTGGTCCACGAGAGCATCGTGATCATCACGATCGCGCACATGGGGGTCCCGCACGTGCGCCACGACGCCCGCGTGGAGGTCTCGGATCTCGGCGATCCGGATGACGGCATCGTGCACGTCAGCTACCGGGTCGGCTTCAACGACTCGCAGGACATCCCCGCAGCGCTGCGCCTGGCCGCCGGGCGCACCCCGGAGCTCGAGATCGACCCCGCCGAGGCCGTCTACTTCCTCTCCGTCTTCCGTCTCGAAGCGGGCGGATCAGACCGCTTCATGCCCGGGTGGCAGAAGCGCCTGTTCCGCGCGCTGGAGAAGCTGTCGGCGAACCGCACCCAGGTCCTCCACCTCCCGCCCGAGCGCACGGTGGTGATGGGAGCGGAGTCGCTCGTCTGAGACCGTCGGCCCGCCGCTCCTGCTGCTGCAGGTTGGGCGGCGCGAGCGGCGCTCAGCCGAAGTGGTCGAAGCCCTCTCCGGCGACCGGCCGGCCGCCGAGCATGATCGCCGGCTCCTCCCCGTCGCGCCGGGCGCGCACGCTCCCGATCGCCCGGAAGCCGGAGGGGACGCCCGGCCCGGGGAAAGTCGCAAGCATCGCGTGCTCCTCCGCGCAGTGCAGCACCCATTCCCAGGCCGCCTCGCTCCCTGCGCCCAGCAGCGCCGCCGCGGACAGGAGCGCTTCCACGTCACCCTCGAGCGCGGTGGGATCGACATCCAGTACGACTCCGCTCGCCCGCGCGATGCGGCCCCCGTCGCGCACGAGCCCGTCGGAGAGGTCCATCATCGCGGTGGCCGGGGCGGCGCCTTCCGCTTCCCCCGATCCAGGCGCGGGCGCAGCTTCGCCGATGGCAGCGGTCCAGCCGAGAGTGAGGTCCGGGTCGGGGCTGTTCTGCCAGGTCATCAGTGCACGAGCCTCCTCGTCCGCCTCGAGGCGCGTGGGATCCCCTTTGAGGATCAGCGCGAGACCGGCGGCGGAGCGGCCGAGCTGATCGCTGCCGACGGCGAGGACGTCCCCCGGGCGCGCGCCGCTGCGGACGCTCGGCTCCTGCCCTTCGGGAAGCGCGCCGACGGCAGTGATGGTGATCGAGAGGGCGTCAGCCGCACCGAGATCCCCGCCGACGACGCTCGCCCCGTACCGGGCGCATCGCTGCGCGAGACCGCGTGCGATGCCCTTGAGGACCGACGGGTCCGTGCCGCGGGGCGCCGAGACGGCGCTGACCACGGCCTGGGGGCGCGCGCCCATCGCCGCGACATCGGCGAGGTTCTGCACGGCCGCCTTCGCCCCGATCTGCTCCGGCGTCGTGCGCGCGAGCAGGAAGTCATGGCCCTCCGTGAGGGTGTCGGTGGTGATCACGAGCCGGGGGGAGACCAGCCGTACCACGGCGGCGTCATCTCCCGGCCCGAGCTCGACGTCCCTTCCCTGGGGCAGGGCGGGAGTGATCCGAGCGAGGATGCCCGACTCGTCGAGAGGCGCGTCAGCTGTCATGCGCCGAGTCTTCCAGAGCCGGGACGCCATTCCTCCCAGAGCACCGATGTGGTTGCCTTTATGGCCATGAACATCGATTCCCCTATGGCCCTGCGCGACCTGAGGAGCCGCCTCTCGAGGTCGTGGATCAGGTGGAGCGCGAGCACTGCCGCGTGGTCATCACCCGGCACGACAAGCCCGCTGCCGTCGTCCTCAGCACGGACGATCTCGCCTCCCTCGAGGAGACTCTGGAGATCGTCAGCCGGCCCGCTCTCGTCGGCGAGATCCGGAAGAGTCTCGACGAGCAGCGGGCAGGCCGCGCTGAGGTGCTGAGCAAGGACGACATCCTGGCGGCGCTCCGGCCATGAGGGCTCACCCCTACGGCATCGCGTGGACCCCGTCGGCGAAGCGCTCGCTCATCCGCTTCCCCGAGAAGGTCGCTGCGGCGGCAGTCGAGTGCATCGACTGCCCGCTGATCAAGAATTCGCAGCGCGTCGGAAAAGCGCTCCGACTCGAACTGGAGGGACTGCACAGCCCTCGCCGCGCCGGCATCAGTTTCCCTGGAGGCGCGCGGCGATCGCGTCAGCTCTTTCAGGGTTATGCCCCAGCGTGTGCACTGTCATGACGCGAAGCCCATCGTGGGAGATCGCGACAAAAGCACCATGGTCCAGGGTTCCGCCATTGTGCCAGTACCAGTCCCGGTCATCCATCCACCCGAAAGGTCTTCGCCCCGCAGCTCCCTGCGCGCGGGAGGCGGCCCAGCTTTCGAGCGCATCGAAAGTGCCATGAAGTCCACCCGCGCCGACGAAGGGTCCGGCGAACGTCCACTGCTTGCACAGGCGCCCGGTCCACGTGCGGAGTGGGGGCACGCATTGAGGGTCCGGGCGCACTGACACATCCGCGATGCCGAGGGTGGGCTGACCCCGTGATGTAGGTCCAGTCGTTGTGTGAGTCGTCTTGATGCTCGCTGCTGCGGGCAGGAAGACTGGTCTCATCATGACGAACACGAGGAAGCGGCACACGCCTGAGCAGGTCG
>NZ_JAKNCJ010000003.1 GCF_023509525.1 Brachybacterium equifaecis | reverse complement strand
TGTGATGGTGTGTGGGTCCTCTTTATGGGGTGATCCCGCTGTCGTGCGCGGGCCACAATCTTTTTGTGGGTTGTTGGTGCTGTGTTGTTCGGGTGTGTTGTGCCGGTCCTGGTGGGGGCCGGCGTTTTCTGCGTTCAGGGCATCTCGCGTGCGCAGTGCGCGACTGGGAGTCGCGCGGCTGCCGCCTTCGGTGCGGGTCCTTCAGCCTCGGTGCAGTGCTCTGTGGGGCAGTCCTGCATCGGGGTCTGCAGGGGCCTGACCGTTGCCAGGCATGGTGGAGTCGATCACCGGGGCCGAGCGCGAGGCCTGCTTCGCTGCACTCGATCCTCTAGATTGGGACGGAGCAGGTCAGAAGACAACAGAATGAGGGCGAGCACCATGGCCGACGAGCGCAGCGAGCATCGGAACGACAGCCGTACGGAGCACAGCAGCCGCGGCGGAGGCCAGGGCCGGCGCGAGGACGCGCGCGGCGGCGCTCGCTCGTACGGCTCACGCGATGACAAGACCCCTCGAACGTCGCGGGATGACCGTCCTCAGCGCAGCGGATATCAGGGCGGCAGCGGCCGCGGGCGAGATGATCGTAGTCAGGGTTCGGGCTACCAGCGTCGTGACGATCGTGCTCAGGGTTCCGGCTACCAGCGTCGTGATGATCGTGCTCAGGGTTCCGGCTATCAGCGTCGTGATGATCGAGGGGGCTACCAGGGCGGATCCGACCGCACCCGAGACGACCGTGGCGCCAGCTCGAGCTATCAGCGCCGCGATGATCGCTCGCAGCCCGGTGGCTACCAGCGCCGCGATGATCGTGGTGGCTATCAGCGCCGTGACGAGCGGTCGCCCTCCGGTGCCCGTGAGCACCGCGAGGATCGTTCCTCGAGCGGCAGCCACGAGCGTCGTGATGATCGCTCCGGGTATCGGGGACGGGATGACCGCGGAGCGCAGGGTCGCCCTCAGAGCGGCGGCTACCGCGATGATCGTGGCGCGCGCGGCGGTTACCGCGGTCGCGAGGATCGTCCCCAGGGCGGTGGCTACCGGGGCCGCGAAGACCGCGGCTCATCGAGTGGATACCGAGGCCGCGATCAGCGTCCCTCGGACGAGCGGCGCTCTTCGGGCGGATATCAGGACCGCGGCGACCGGGTTCGGTCGGGCGGCTATGGCGAGCGTCGTGATACCGGGGGATTCCGCGATCGCGACGATCGTGGTGCAGGCGGCGGGTACCGCGGTCGCGAGGATCGAGGGCAGTCCCGTCCTCCTCGCGATCGCGATGACCGCGGCGCCCAGAGCGGCTACCGGGGTCGCGATGACCGCGGCGCCCAGGGCGGTTACCGTGGCCGTGACGACCGTGGTGCCCAGGGCGGTTACCGTGGCCGTGACGACCGTGGCGCGCAGGGCGGCTACCGCGGCCGTGACGACCGCGGTGCGCAGGGCGGATTCCGGGGCCACGAGGATCGGGGGCAGTCCCGTCCTCCGCGAGATCGCGATGACCGCGGCGCTCAGGGCGGCTACCGCGGTCGTGATGACCGCGGGGGCTCGGCCGGGTACAAGGGCCGTGATGACCGTGGTCGCGATGGACGGGCAGCCTCCGAAGGCTCTGCACGTCCCGGACAGGAGCGCCGCAGCACGCGTCCGCCGGAGCCCGCTGTGCCCGAGAACATCACGGGCAAGGAGCTGGACCGGGAGGTCGCCGACGAGCTGCGCGCCCTCAGCAAGGACACCGCGGATCGCACCGCGCGCCACCTGGTGATGGCCGTCAGCCTTATGGACGAGGACCGCGACCAGGCGCTCGCGCACGCACGCTATGCAGCGAGCATCGGCGGACGCATCGCGGTCACCCGCGAGACCTACGGCGTCGCCGCCTATCAGGTGGGCGATTACAAGACGACCGTCCGCGAGCTGCGCACGGCGATGCGCATCAGCGGGCGCACCGACCTGCTGCCCATGCTGGCCGATGCGGAGCGGGGTCTGGGCCGCCCTGAGCGCGCCTTCGAGATCGCGGCATCGCCCGAGGCGGAGAAGCTCTCGGTCGAGAGCACCATCGAGCTGATGATCGTCGTCGCCGGCGCCTACGCGGACACAGGCGACACCGAGACGGCCCTGCAGACCCTCGAGATCCCCGCACTGCGCTCCAAGGTCGACGGGAAGTGGCCTGTCCGGCTGTGGGCCGCGTACGCGGATCTGCTGGAGACGGCCGGCCGTGCGGAGGAGTCCCGCCGCTGGCTGACCCTCGCTGCAGATGCCGACACGGAGCGTCTGACGGACGCGGCGGCCCGGCTCGGCCGACCGGCCCCTGAGGTCGAGGCGGATCCGACCTGGTACGACGATGAGGAGGTCGAGGTGCTCGACGTCTTCGAGGAGTACGCGGACCTGGACGACGAGGATCCTGCCTCCGCGGATGGCACCGAGGTCGACGCCGGCGCGACCAGCGCTGCGGACAGCGAGGAGCTCGACGACATCGACGCTGCCGACGACGACCACCGTGCCGAGGGCGAGGACCTCTCAGAGGCCCCCGTCACGGCCGATCTCGGTGAGGAGAGCACGGACGGGGAGGAGGCGCGATGACCGTCCCGATCTCCCCGAGCCTCCTGGACGTCTACGACGCACTGCTGCTCGATCTCGACGGCACGCTCATGCACGGCGGGGTGCCGATCCCGCACGCCGCCGACGGCGTGCGCACGGCCCGAGAGCGCGGCGCGCTGATCGGGTTCATCACCAACAACGCCTCCCGCACCCCGGATGCCGTCGTCGCGCACCTGGCGGAGGTCGGCGTGCAGGCCGAGGCGCACGAGGTGGCGACCTCGCCGCAGATCGCGGTGCAGCTCCTCGCCCAGCACGTCGAGGAGGGGGTCACTGTCCTCGTCGTCGGAGCGGAGAGCCTCGCCAGCGAGGTGGCGGGGGCCGGCTTCACGCCGGTCTTCCGCGACAGCGAGGACGTCGCCGCCGTGATCCAGGGCTTCTCCCCGACGCTCGGCTGGGCGGATCTCGCAGAGGGCTGCTACGCGCTGCGCCGCGGGGTCCCGTGGGTCGCCACGAACACGGACGCCACCCTGCCCACCGAGCGCGGGATGGCCCCGGGCAACGGCTCGCTCGTCCACACGCTGGTGCACGCCACGGGACGGACCCCGCTGGTCGCGGGCAAGCCGCAGCCGGAGATGTTCGCGCTCGCAGCCGAGAAGCTCGGTGCGCGGCGCCCCCTGGTCGTCGGGGATCGCCTCGACACCGACATCGAGGGCGGCAACCGCGCGGGCATGGACACCCTCCTGGTGCTCACCGGGGTCGATGGGATCGCCGAGGCGGTCCACGCCGAGCCGCTCCTGCGCCCCACGTGGATCCTGCCCGACCTGTCGACGCTCACGGCGCCCGCGCCCAGGCCGCTCGTCCAGGGCGATTCCGCGCGCTGCGGCGCATCGGGAGCGCGCTGGGACGGCGAGGACATCGTCCTCACCGGCCAGAGCGCGGACCCGCGCGCGCTGCACGCCGCTCTCGCACTCATCGCCCAGCGCCATGAGGAGGCTCGCTTCGGCGGGGCGGTGCGCGAGGAGTCCGGAACCGTCATCGCCCCGCCGGCAGAGGCCCCGGCTCCATGAGCGCCCGCCGCCTGGACCTCGCTCTCGCAGAGGAGGGGCTCGCGCGCTCGCGCACCCACGCCCAGCGCATCATCGCGGAGGGCCGCGCGCGGGTGGACGGCGCTCCCGCGCTGAAGCCCTCGCACCCGGTTCCCGAGGGCGCCGCGGTGGAGGTCGCCGACGTCCCCGACGGGATCGAGTACGCCTCCCGCGCCGCGCACAAGCTCGCGGGCGCCCTGGAGAGACTCGGCGTCGACCCCGAGGGGAAGCGCTGCCTCGACGCCGGCGCCTCCAGCGGCGGCTTCACCGATGTGCTGCTGCGGCGGGGCGCCGCGCGCGTGATCGCCGTGGACATCGGCCGCGATCAGCTCGCAGCCCACCTGCGGGGCCACGAGCGCCTGCAGATCCACGACAACACGTCCATCCGCGGGCTGCGCGCGCAGGACGTCGGGGGAGCGGCGGACCTGATCACGGCCGACCTCTCCTTCATCTCCCTGCGCACCGTCCTCGGCGATCTCGCTGCGCTCAGCGCGCCCGGCGCCGACCTGGTGCTCATGGTGAAGCCGCAGTTCGAGGTGGGGAAGGCGGCGCTGCCGCGCACCGGCGTCGTCAGCGAGCCGCGCGAGCGCATCCGGGCTGTCGCGGGTGTCGCGCAGGCGGGCCTCGAGTGCGGGATGTCCCTACTGGGCGTCGCCCAGAGCGACCTGCCCGGCCAGGACGGCAACCTGGAGTACTTCGTGCACCTGCGCGCCCCGCGCGAGACCCCGGACGCAGCCTCGGCCGTGCCGGGGGAGCCGGTGCTCGAGCGCAGCGCCTATGACATGATCGAACGCGCGGTCTCCCCGCTCTCCACCCCCTCGGCGCCGCTGCGGCGCGCGCCCGAGCCGACCGAAGGGTCCCGCTCCGCATGAGGCGATTCCTGCTCTACGTCCACTCCGGCCGGGCCTCCGCCCTGTCCGGCATGAAGAGCATCCTGCACGAGCTCGCCCAGCACGATGTGCGGGCGGTCGTCATCGACGAGCAGGTCGCCGAGATCCGAGCGAACGAGCCGGGCATCGTGCCCGACGGCCTGCTCGAGCTGCTCGGCGGCGAGGGCGTGGACGTCGTCGACGCGGTCAGCGCCGCGGACCTCGTCGAGCTGGGCATCGTGCTCGGCGGGGACGGCACGATCCTGCGCGCACTCGAGGTGGTGAGGGAGGCCGACGTCCCCGTGCACGGCGTGAACCTCGGCCACGTCGGATTCCTCGCCGAGAGCGAGGTGGAGGAGCTCTCCACCACGGTGCGCCGTCTCCTGGACGGCGCCTATGCGATCGAGGAGCGCTCCACCCTGGACATCGCGGTGCGCGGCGAGGGCGACGAGCTCATCGCCGAGGACTGGGCCCTGAACGATGCGAGCCTCGAGAAGGCCGATCGGCAGAAGATGATCTACGTCGTCGTCGAGATCGACGGTCGCCCGGTCTCGTCGTTCGGGTGCGACGGCGTGCTGCTGTCCTCGTCCACGGGCTCCACCGCCTACGCCTTCAGCGCCGGCGGACCTGTGGTGTGGCCCGAAGTCGACGCCTTCCTGATCGTGCCGCTGGCCGCGCACGCCCTCTTCGCCCGCCCCCTCGTGCTCGGGCGCTCCTCGGAGGCGGCGATCGAGATGACCGTCGACAACCGCGACGGCGGCGTCCTCACGCTCGACGGGCGCCGCACGATCGAGATCGCGGCCGGGATGCGCGTCGAGTCCCGCCTCTCCTCGCGCTCCGTGCGCCTCGTGCGGCTGCAGGCCACACCCTTCGCCGACCGGCTCGTGGAGAAGTTCCAGCTGCCTGTGATCGGATGGCGCGGCCGCGACGGCCGGGCCGTCTGAGAGCGGCACGGACGACTGCGAGGCCCTGACAGCGATGCTCTCCACCCTGAGGATCCGCCTCATCGGCGTGATCGACGATGCGACCCTCGAGTTCGGTCCCGGCTTCACGGTGCTCACCGGCGAGACCGGCGCCGGCAAGACGATGATCGTCACGGGACTGACCATGCTGCTGGGCGGCCGCCTCGATCGCGGTCGCGCAGGCACCGCGAGCACCGTGGACGGCACCCTGGCCCTGGCCGGGCACACCGAGCTCGCACGCGCTCTGGACGAGCTCGGCGCGGAGGACGAGGACGGAGAGGTGCTCGTCGTGCGGCGCGTCACCCGCGATGGCCGCTCCCGCGCCCAGATCGGCGGAGTCCCCGTGCCGATCGGTGCGCTCGCCCGGCTCGTCGGCTCCGCCGTCACCGTGCACGGGCAGTCCGACCAGACCCGCCTGCGCGAGGCCGATCAGCAGCGCGAGGCGCTGGACGCCTTCGCCGTCTCGACCGTCAGCGCGCCGCTGGAGCGGCACCGCGAGCTCTGGCAGGAGCGCACTCGCGCGGCCGAGGAGCTCGACGTCCTCCAGCGCCTCCTCGCCGAGCGGGAGACGCGCGGCGCGCAGCTCCGCACCGCTCTGGAGCGGATCGAGCGCATCGAACCGCAGCCGGGAGAGGAGGACGAGCTGCGCGCCCGGATCGAGCGCCTGGACCACGCGGTCGACCTCCGCTCCGCCGCCGACCAGGCGGGCGCCGCGCTCGCAGGCGACGACGACGGCCCCGCCGCAGGCCCCCTGCTCGACATCGCCACGAGCCTGCTGCGCTCTGCCGCACGCACCGACCCGGAGCTCGCTCCCGTCCTCGAGCGCCTGGAGAGCACCCGGCTGGAGATCTCCGACATCACCGCGGAGCTCTCCCGCTACGCCGACGGCATCGACGCCTCCCCGGGGGCGCTCGAGGACGCCAACGAGCGGCTCCACGAGATCACCGTCCTCGTGCGCGACCTCGGCCCCGTCCTGGGCGGCGCCGAGACCGCCGCAGAGGTCCTGGAGCGCTCCGCCGTCGCCGCCGCCGACCTCGACCGGCTCGACGGTGCGGAGGACGAGCACGCCGCGCTGACCGCGCGCCTCGCCGAGATCGATGCGGAGCTCGAGGACACCGCCGCCCGACTCACCGAGGCGCGCGTCGCCGCCGCGCGCACCCTCGCCTCCGCCGTCCAGGAGGAGCTCGGGCACCTCGAGATGCCGGCGGCGAGCATCCGGGTCGACGTCGCCCCCCACGCTCCCCGTGCGCACGGCCGCGACCAGGTCTCGATCCTGCTGGCCCCGCATCCGGGAGCGGACCACCTGCCGGTGGCGACAGCGGCGAGCGGCGGTGAGCTCTCCCGCGTGATGCTCGCGCTCGAGGTCGCCCTCGGCTCCTCGCGCGCGGATCGCAGCGCCGCCCCCGTGTTCGTGTTCGACGAGATCGACGCCGGCATCGGAGGCCGCGCTGCGCTCGCCGTCGGCCAGCGCCTCGCGCGCCTCGCCGAGCACGCCCAGGTCATCGTCGTCACCCACCTCCCGCAGGTCGCCGCCCACGCCTCCACCCACCTCAACATCGTCAAGCGCAGCGGGGACGGCACCACGAGCTCCACCGTCGAGGCGCTCGAGGGCGAGGCTCGCGTGCGCGAGCTCGCGCGGATGCTCGCCGGCGACGTCTCCGAGCTCGCGCTCGCCCACGCCGCCGAGCTGCTCGCCGAATCCCGCGCCGCGGCCGACGGGCCCGCATGACGGCCCCCCGCGCCGTCGTCAGCGGCACCGCGCGCCTCGGCCGCCGCACCAAGGACCTCACCAAGCGCCTGCGCGCCGGCGACATCGCCGTCATCGACCACGAGGACATCGACCGCGTCGCCGCCGAGGCGCTCGTCGAGAAAGGCCCGGCCGCCGTGCTGAACGCGGCCCGCTCCACCTCCGGCCGCTACCCGAACGCGGGCCCCCAGATCCTCGTGGACGCCGGGATCATGCTGGTCGACGACTGCGGGCCGTCGCTGTTCGAGAGCGTGCGCGAGGGGAGCAGCCTCACCATCAGCGAGGGGCGCATCCTGGAGGGCGATCGGGAGCTCCTGCAGGGCGCCGCGCAGGATGCGGCGAGCGTCGCCGCCGCGATCCTCGCGAGCCGCGAGGGCCTCTCGGAGCAGCTCGAGCTGTTCGCCCGCAACACCCTGGAGTACATGCTGCGGGAGCGGGATCTCCTGCTCGACGGAGTCGGCGCCCCGGACATCGCGACCGACCTCGCCGACCGCCCGGTGCTGATCGTGGTGCGCGGATACCACTACAAGGAGGACCTCGCGGCGCTCGCCCCCTTCCTGCGGGAGAACCGCCCGGTGATCATCGGCGTCGACGGGGGGGCCGACGCGGTGCTCGAGGCCGGCTGGAAGCCGCAGCTGATCATCGGCGACATGGACTCCGTCTCCGATCGCGCGCTGGCCAGCGGCGCTGAGCTCGTCGTCCACGCCTACCGCGACGGCCGCGCTCCCGGAATGGAGAGGCTCGAGGAGCTCGGGCTCGCCGATCGGGCCGTGCTGTTCCCCGCGTACGGCACGAGCGAGGACATCGCGATGCTCCTGGCCGACGAGAAGGGGGCGAGCGTGATCGTCGCCGTCGGCACCCACGGCACGCTCGAGGAGTTCCTCGACAAGGGGCGCGCTGGGATGAGCTCGACCTTCCTCACCCGTCTACGGGTCGGCTCCAAGCTCGTGGACGCCAAGGGCGTCTCCCGCCTGTACCGCCAGCGGATCTCCACCCTCCAGCTCGTGCTGCTCGCGCTGTCCGGGCTCATCGCCCTGGGGGTCGCTCTCTGGGCGACGCCCGGCGGGCAGGCCGTCTTCCAGCTGCTGGGGGCGAGACTGGACGATGTCCTGGCCTGGTTCACCGCCCTGTTCGCCACCCGCCCCGCCCCCGGATCCTAGGAGGGATGTCGTGATCGATTTCCGCTATCACCTGGTCTCGCTGATCTCCGTGTTCCTCGCTCTCGCCGTGGGGATCGTGCTCGGCGCCGGCCCGCTGCGCGAGAGCCTCGGCTCCCAGC
The DNA here is from genome assembly GCF_023509525.1 of Brachybacterium equifaecis. Classification (GTDB taxonomy): domain Bacteria; phylum Actinomycetota; class Actinomycetes; order Actinomycetales; family Dermabacteraceae; genus Brachybacterium; species Brachybacterium equifaecis. The sequence continues at coordinate 261,964 of NZ_JAKNCJ010000003.1, read as the reverse complement.
TCACCGGGCAGGTCGAGCAGTTGCGCGCCGAGCGCGACCAGCTGCGCGCCCAGGGCGATGACCTCACCGCCCAGCAGGACGAGCTCGCGGCGTACATCGGCGCCACCGGCCCTGCCCTCGTCGCCGGCAGCCTGGAGGGCACGCGCACCGCGGTCTTCTACGACTCCGGCAGCGTCTCGGCCCCCGTGAACGGGATCGGCGCCCTGCTCACCGCGGCCGGGGCCGAGCAGGTCCTCACCGTCCGGCTGGAGCGCGGGCTGTGGGACCCCGCCGGAGCCGAGAGCCGCTCGGGCGCGCTGACCGCTCTGCGCGCCCTCAGCCCGCAGACCGTCGCCGAGGCGGAGCAGAGCGACGGCGCGCTCGCCGCTGCGGGCGAGGACTCCGACGCCGCCGTTCTCGGCAGCGTCATCACCGTGCTCGTGACGAGCCCCGACCTCGCCGAGGAGACCCGCACGCAGATGTGGTCCGTGCTCGAGGACGCCTCTCTCGTGAGCGCCGACGGCGAGACGGCTTTCCCCGCCGATTCCGTCATGGTCGCGGGCGCTGCCGCAGGCGATCTCGTCGTCGAGGGGGAGGACAGCGCTCTCGCCGCGCAGCGTGCCCAGCTCCTGCTGGAGACGCAGTCCGGTCTGCTCCTCGAGCTCGCCGAGGCGCAGGTCCCCGCCGTCGTCACCGCGGCGACCCCGCAGAACGACGACACCGTCGGCCTGCTGCGGACCGTCCGGGGGGATGCCCGCTTCGCGGGGCTGTCCACCGCCGACCGCCTCCAGGCGCCCGATGGTCCCGCGATCGCGGTCCTCGCCCTGGCCGAGCAGCTCCGCGGCGGCTCGGGGAGCTACGGCACCGCCTCCGACGCGCGCGCCCGCGTGCCCGAGACGCCCGCCCTCGCCGGCGAGGCGAGCGACGGCGGTCAAGGATGAGCGGGATGCGAGAGGCTCTGCGCCGCACGAACTTCGCCGGTCGCGAGGTGACCCTCGCACAGGGGGTCGCGGTCGCGATCGCCGTCCCCGTGCTCACCGGGCTGGCCGGGATGCGCGGGCGGGCCGCTGCCGCCGCCGGCATCGGCGCTCTGGGGCTGGCCGACGACCTCCTCGAGCCGATCCAGCGCCGCCGCGGCGCCGCGACCAGCAAGGGACTGCGCGGTCATGCCCGCGCCCTGCGCGAGGGGACTCTCACCACGGGCGCGGCGAAGGCCATCGGCATCCCGGTGCTGTGCGTCGCCGCAGCGCTGACGGAGACGGGCGGGCCGCGCCGGAGCCTCGCCGCCCGCGGCGCAGGCGCGGTCCTCGACGGGGCGATCGCGGCCGGCACCGCGAACCTCGTGAACCTCCTGGACCTCCGGCCGGGTCGCGCGCTGAAGGCGTCCCTCCTGCTCAGCGCCCTCGCTGCGGCATCCCCGCGTCGCCTCCAGAGCGACGCCGAGAGCCCCCTCGCCCCAGCGCCCGATGCTCGCGAGCGCGGTCGCGCGCTCGGAGCCGCCGCCGCCGGCATCAGCGCACTCGCGCTGCCCGTGGACCTCCGGGAGAAGGGGATGCTGGGCGACACCGGGGCCAACGCGCTCGGCGCGATGATCGGCACCGCTCTCGCGCTGCGCCTGCAGGCCGCCCCGGGCAGTCCCGCATCGGCGCACGTGCGCAGCGCCGCCGCCCGCGGCGCTGCGCTGCTGGGGCTGAGCGCTCTCACCCTCGCGAGCGAGAGGGTGAGCTTCAGCGCCGTCATCGAGGCGAACCCGGCTCTGCGCGCCCTCGACGCGCTGGGACGACGAGGGGCGCCATGAGCTCGAGCGCCCCGAACGCCGCATCCGACGCCGCGCCCGACGCGGGGTCCGGCGCATTGCCCGGCGCCGCGGAATCCCGCCCCACCGCCCCTGGTCTCGGCAGCGCGATCCTCCGCGGCGCGACCCTGATCCTGGTGATCACGCTCCTGGCCCGCATCGCGGGCTTCGTGCGCTACCTCGTGTTCGGGGCGAGCGTCGGCGCGGGGGACGTCGGCACCGCCTATGCGAGCGCGAACCTCGTCCCGAACCTCCTGTTCGAGGTCGCCGCCGGCGGTGCGCTCGCCGCGAGCGTGGTCCCGCTGGTCGCGGGGCTCGTGGGCGGCAGCCGCACGGAGCGCGAGGAGGCCAGCCGCATCATCTCGGTGCTGCTGTGCTGGACGCTGCTGGTCACGATCGTGCTCGCCGGCGCTCTCGCGCTCGCCGCGGATCCGCTCGCGGCCCTCATCCTCGACTCGCGGGCCCCGACGGACGCGGCGACCGTCGCCCTGGGCGCGCGGATGCTGCGCGTGTTCGCGCTCCAGCTGCCCCTGTACGGGATGACCGTCGTGCTCGCCGCGTACCTCCAGGCCCGCAAGCGCTTCTTCTGGCCCGCGCTCGTGCCGCTGCTGAGCTCGCTGCTGGTGATCCTCGCCTACCGGCTCTACGCCGGCGCCGCGCCCGCGGTCGCCACCTCCACCACCATCGGCCCCCTCGCCGAGGGCCTGCTCGTATGGGGGACGACCGCAGGCGTCGCCGTGATGGCGATCTCCCTGTGCATCCCCGCGGCGCGCGCCGGTCTGCGCCTGCGGCCGGGGCTGCGGATGCCCGCGGGGCACGGGCGGCGCGCCCTCGCGCTCGCGGGAGCGGGACTGGGAGCCGTCGGCGCTCAGCAGCTCGCGCTCGCACTGATCCTGCTGCTCGCGATGCGCACGGGCGGCACGGGCACGCTGCCGGTGTTCCAGTACGCGCAGGCCGTCTACCTCCTGCCGTTCGCAGTGCTCGCGATCCCGCTCATCACGAGCGTCTTCCCTCACCTGTCCGAGCAGCGCACGGTGGGCGATATCGCCGCCTTCGGCCGCACGGCGGGCCTCTCCCTGCGCACCCTGGCCGTGATCGGCGCGATCGGCGGCGCCGCCCTCTTCGGCGCCGGCCCCGCGCTCGAGGCCTTCTTCCGCCACATCGACCGCGCGGGCGCAGTCGGAGTGGGCGCCGCGGTCGCCGCGATGGCGCTCGGCCTCCTCCCGTACATCCTCACCGTCCAGTGCACGCGGATCCTCTCCGCGGCGCTGCGAGCGCGCGATGCCGCGATCGTCGGCTCCATCGGCTGGATCGCCGCGGGCGCGCTGATCGTCGCGGTGGCGATGGCCTCCACGGGCGCCGGGGCGGCCCAGGCCGCCACCGCGTTCGCCTTCGCCATCAGCATCGGCATGTGGGTCTCCGCGGTCTCCGGCATGCACAGGGTCTCCGACGTCCTCGCCAGCGGCGCGCAACGCGCGCCGCTGCATCGCAGCGTCCTCGCCGCAGCGGTCGCGGTCCCGGCCGGCGGCATCCCGGCCCTGCTCCTCGGCCGGGCCCTCGTGCACCAGGGCGTCGGGGAGATCGGCACGGTCCTGCTCGGAGTCCTCACCGGGGGAGTCGCGGCCGCTATCGCACTGGCCGTGATGGCGCTCGCCGATCCCGGCGCCGCCGCCCGGCTCCGCTCCCGCCTTCCTCGCGGCCGGGGCCGGCGATGAGCGGGCGCGCCCACGGGCTGCGCGTCCTGCTCGTGGAGCCCTCCGCGAGCGGGGGACTCGCCGCGCACGTGCGCATGGAGCGGGAGGTGCTCGCGGAAGCGGGAGCGCAGGTGCGCGATGCGCCGGTGCGGATCGGACCGCGGCCCTCGCTCCTGGACCTCCTCACCATCGCCCGGCTGCGCCGGCTCCTCTCGGCGGCCCGCCGCGGCGCCCCGCCGGTCGACGCCGTGCACGCGCACGGCCTGCGCGCCGGAGGGCTGACGGCCCTCGCCCTGCCGCGCACCGCCGCCGGGCGCCACCGCTCGCGCTCGCGCTCCGGGGAGGCGGGGCCGCGCGCAGGAGATACGCCCCGCCTCGTGGTCACGCTCCACAACCGCATCGCCGGACCGTTCCCGGTGCGCGTGCTCGGCAGGTCGCTGCTGAGCATCATCGTGCAGCGCGCCGACGTCGTGCTCGCCGTCTCTCCCGACCTCGCCGAGGCCGCCGCCGGCGCGGCGCGCATCGAGCACGCGGTCATCCCCGCGCCTGCGCGCACGTCAGCGCGCACGTCAGCGCCGCTGCAGACCCCCGCCGCGCTCGTCCCGAGCCTCACCCCTGAAGTGCCCGGCGCGGAGGGCGCGGGCCCGGGGGAGCCGGTCCCGCAGGTCTCCGGGGGGCCGCTGGAGATCCTCGCCGTCGGCCGGCTCGCTCCGCAGAAGGGCTTCGACATCCTGCTCGAGGCCGTGCGCACCGTGAAGGACCACGGCGCCGACGTGCGGGTGCGGATCGCCGGGGACGGCCCGGACCGCCAGGCCCTCGCGGCCCGGATCGCAGCGCATGATCTGCCCGTGGAGCTGCTCGGCCGACGGGAGGACATCCCCGCGCTCCTCGCCCGCGCCGACCTGGTCGTCTCCTCCGCGCGCTGGGAGGGCCAGCCCGTGTTCCTCCAGGAGGCGCTCGCGGCCGGTCGGCCCATCGTCGCCACCGATGCCGGCGGCACTGCGCTGGTCACCGGCCGTGCAGCCCGACTGGTGGCCCCGGGCGATCCGACCGCGCTCGCCGGAGCGATCCTCACGATGCGCAATCCCCGGGTCCGGGCCGCGGCCGGCGAAGCCTCGCGCGAGCGCTCCCGCGCCCTTCCCGGCCGCGGAGAGCTCCTGGACCAGCTGCTCGATGTCCTCGGCCCGCCGGGAGATCTCGCATCGTGCGGCTCGGAGGCGGCAGGCGCCGAGTTATGGTAGCTTGGCGGTCCGTGGCAGATTCCAGCGCGAGCACCCCCCTGACCCCGTCCGCATCGACCCGAGACGCAGCGTCCGGCCCCGGTGCGAAGCCCTTCCGCAACACCGGCATCACGAAGCACATCTTCGTCACCGGCGGAGTGGTCTCGAGCCTCGGCAAGGGGCTGACGGCATCCTCCCTCGGCATGCTCCTGAAGAACCGCGGCCTGCGGGTGACCATGCAGAAGCTCGATCCGTACCTCAACGTCGATCCGGGCACCATGAACCCGTTCCAGCACGGCGAGGTCTTCGTCACCGAGGACGGCGCTGAGACGGACCTCGACATCGGTCACTATGAGCGCTTCCTGGACGTGAACCTCTCGCGCGCCTCGAACGTGACCACCGGTCAGGTCTACTCGGGCGTGATCGCCAAGGAGCGCCGCGGCGAGTACCTGGGCGACACCGTGCAGGTCATCCCGCACATCACCGACGCCATCAAGTCCTCGATGCGCGCCCAGGCGGGCGAGGACGTCGACGTCATCATCACCGAGATCGGCGGGACCGTCGGCGATATCGAGTCCCAGCCGTTCATCGAGGCGGCCCGGCAGGTGCGCCAGGACGTCGGCCGCGACAACGTCTTCTTCATCCACGTCTCGCTGGTGCCCTTCATCGGCCCCTCGCAGGAGCTGAAGACCAAGCCCACCCAGCACTCCGTGGCGGCGCTGCGCTCGATCGGAATCCAGCCCGACGCGATCGTGCTGCGGGCCGACCGGCCCCTGCCGGCCTCGGTGAAGGCGAAGATCGCCTCGATGTGCGACGTGGACCTGGACGCCGTGGTCACCTGCCCCGACGCCCCCTCGATCTACGACATCCCGAAGGTGCTGCACAGCGAGGGGCTGGATGCCTACGCCATCCGGCGCCTGGGCCTGCTCAGCCACGACGTGGACTGGACGAGCTGGAGCGCGCTGCTGGAGCGCGTCCACCACCCCGACCGCACGGTGCGCGTGGGACTGGTGGGCAAGTACATCGACCTGCCCGACGCCTACCTGTCGATCACCGAGGCGCTGCGCGCGGGCGGCTTCCACCACAGCGCCCGCGTCGAGATCCGCTGGATCCCCTCCGATGACTGCGAGACCCAGGAAGGCGCGCAGAAGGCCCTGCGGGACCTGGACGCGATCATCGTGCCCGGCGGGTTCGGCGTGCGCGGCGTGGACGGCAAGGCCGGGGCGCTGCGCTTCGCCCGCGAGCAGGGGATCCCTGCGCTCGGGATCTGCCTGGGCATGCAGTGCATGGTCATCGAGTACGCGCGCACGGTGCTGGGCTGGGAGGACGCCCACTCCACCGAGTTCGGGCCCGAGACCGCTCACCCCGTGATCGCGACGATGGCCGAGCAGGAGGACATCCTCGCCGGCGGCGACCTCGGCGGGACGATGCGGCTCGGCGCCTACGATCACGAGCTCGTGCCCGGCAGCGTCGTCGCCGAGACGTACGGGGCGACCGTCGTCTCCGAGCGGCACCGCCACCGCTACGAGGTGAGCAACGCGCATCGCGGCCCGCTCGAGGAGGCAGGGCTCGTGGTCTCGGGCGTCTCCCGCATCGGCGAGGACCGCTCGCTCGTGGAGTTCGTGGAGCTGCCCCGCGAGGTGCATCCGTTCTACGTCGGCACGCAGGCGCACCCTGAGCTGAAGTCCCGGCCGACCGCAGCGCACCCCCTGTTCGCCGGGCTCATCGGCGCGGCGATCGCACGCCAGGATGCTGCTGTCGAGGGCGCTGCGGCCGAGAACACGGCGGTCGAGGGCGCTGCGGCCACCACGGCAGGCGACACCGCCGCGGCCGCCGTGGACGGTGCGCAGTGAGCACCTCGCAGCCGACTGCAGCGGCGGGCTCGGCCGCTGCGCAGGTGGCGGCGCTGCGCGATGAGCCCAGTCCCCGTCCCGTCAGCGCGCATCGCCGGGCGTATTCGGGGATGATCTGGGATGTCATCCGCGACACCGTGGACTTCGCCCCGGGGGTGCAGTTCGACCGCGAGTACATCGCGCACACAGGCGCCGTCGCCGTACTCGCCGTCCGGGAGGACGGCAACGGGGACCGTCGCCGCGCGCAGATCCTGCTGATCCGTCAGTACCGCCACCCCCTGCAGCGCGCCTTCTGGGAGATCCCGGCGGGCCTGCTGGATCAGGAGGGGGAGGATCCGGCCGACGCCGCCGCGCGCGAGCTCGCGGAGGAGACGGGCCTCGCCGCAGGGAGCATCGAGCACCTCATCACCACGGCACCGAGCCCCGGGAGCTCGCAGGAGGAGATCCGCATCCATCTCGCGCGCGATCTGCGCGAGGCGGAGGGCGTGGACTTCGAGCGCGAGGACGAGGAGGCGGAGATCGAGATCCGCTGGGTGCCGTGCGAGGAGATCCTCGAGGCGATCGGGCGCGGCGCGCTCACGAGCGGCACGCTGCTGACCGCCGTGCTCGCCTACCTGCAGCTGGGCTGAGCCCGGGCACTCGGGCTGAGTTCGGCCGCCCGGGAGCAGGTCCGGCCGGTCGGGCTGGGCCCGGTCAGTGGGACTCGGGCTTCGGCAGGGACGCGCACAGCACGGGCGCGACCAGCTCGGCCTGCCACGGCCGGGCGCCGAGCGCCTCGAGCTGCCCCCGCACCGCGACCTCATCGCCGGCCGAGTCGTTCTCCCAGATCCACGTGCGCAGCAGGCCGGGGTTCACCAGGTTCTCGGAGGGGACCTGCAGCTCCTCGGCGCGCGCGGCGACCGCCTCCCGCACGGGGAGGTAGCGCTCGGCGACCTCAGGCCACTTCTTCGACCACAGCTTGTGGGGCGGCGGATACGCGGGCTCGGAGCGGTCGGGCAGGTGCGCGGGCGCCGTGGTGAGGCCCGTGCGGGCCGCCTGCCACCAGGCGTCCTTCCCCCGCAGCGCCTTCGGCAGCGCGGCCGAGAACGCCTCCCGGGAGGTCTCGGCGTGCTTCGCGGCCTCGACGATCTCGCGATCGCGCAGCACCCGGTGCGGGGAGAGGTCCTCGCGCGAGGCGATCGCATCGCGCATCTCCCACATCGAGCGGGCGACGGCCATCTGCCGCTGCGAGCGCAGCACGCCCACGCCGTGCAGCTTCCGCCACGGCTCCGCGCGCGGAGCGGGGCTCCCGGCGGCGAGGAGATGCGCGAACTCCTCCTCGGCCCAGCGGGTCTTGCCCGCCTCCTCGAGGCGGGCGGCCATGATGTCGCGCACCTCGACCAGCACCTCGACGTCGAGCGCGGCGTAGATCAGCCACGGCTCCGGGAGGGGGCGCTTGGACCAGTCGGCAGCGGAGTGCTCCTTCGCGAGCGCGAGGCCGAGGGCGTCCTCGACGACGGCGCCGAGGCCGACGCGCTGCATGCCGAGCAGCCGCCCGGCGAGCTCGGTGTCGAACAGCCGCGCTGGGCGCAGGCCGAGCTCGTCGAGGCTCGGGAGGTCCTGGCTCGCCGCGTGCAGCACCCACTCGCGGCTGTTCATCAGCTCGATGAACGTGCCCGGGAGCGTGAAGGCGATCGGATCGATGAGCGCGGTGCCCGCGGCGTCCGTGCGCACCTGGATCAGGTACGCCTTGGAGGTGTACCGGTACGAGGAGGCGCGCTCGACATCGACCGCGATGGGCTCCTCGGGAGCGGTCGCGGCGCGCTCGCACCACTGCAGCAGCGGCTGGATGCGGTCGATGAGATCGACCATCCCGTCGCGGGGCGCGCGCAAGGGGGTGGCGGCGGGGCCTGCCTGGGCGGCGTCGTCGGCAGGAGCTGCCGCTGCGCTGCGCGTGCGAGGGGAGCGGCCGGGAGCCTGCGCCTCGGGGACGCGGGCCGGTTGCGGGGCGCGGCCGGCGCGGGAGCGCGTGCGGCGGCTCGACGGGGATCCGGCGGTCTCGGCGGGGGCCGAAGGAGCGGCGGGATCGTGCGGGGAGGGGGGAGTGGCGGGCATCAGCCGCGGTTCCTCTCGTCGGTCAGGGATCGAGCCCGGGCGCGATGCGAGGGCACGAGCGGCGCGACCTGGGCGGGAGCCGGGGGGAGGCCGCCGGCGGCCGCGAGCATTGCAGCCCACGCCGCGAAGTGGGGGCCGAGGTCGGCGCCGGTGGCAGGGGTGTCCGGAGTCCACGAGACGCGCATCTCGACGTCCACGGTGGAGGGCCGGGAGGCCAGCGCCCCGTAGCTCTGGGAGACGACGCGGGTGGCCGTGCAGCCGAGCTCGCGCGCCTGCGCGCCGTTGAGCTCGAGCGACTCGGTCACCCAGGACCACGCGACGTCCCCGAGCATCGACTCGATCGCGAACTCGGGCTCGAGCTGCGCCTGGACGAGGGCGACCATGCGGTACTCCCCCTGCCAGGACTCCTCGCCGGCGGGGTCGTGCAGGATCACGATCCGCCCGCTGGCGAGCTCATCGTCGTGCAGGAGGACCTCGCCCTCGGCCGCCCAGGTGTGCGGGGCCATCCGGCCGGGCGCGGGGATGTCCCTCCATGCGACCTCGGGCCGCAGGGCCGCACGGGTCATCTCCTCGATCGCGGTGCGGAATGCGCGCGCGGCGGCGGGGAACTCGTGGACGGACACGCTCGGGAGCCTAACGGCGCAGGCAGCCTCGGCAGCCGAGGCGCGCCGGGCCCGGGTGCCCGGCCCTCAGTCCTGGAGGACGAGGCTGATGGAGTTGATGCAGTACCGCTGGTCGGTCGGGGTGGGGAACCCTTCGCCCTCGAAGACGTGCCCGAGGTGGGAGCCGCAGTTCGCGCAGCGCACCTCCACGCGCCGCATCCCGAGGGAGACGTCCTCCAGCACCTCGAGGACGTCGCTGCCCTGGGGTGCCCAGAAGGCGGGCCACCCGCAGTGCGCATCGAACTGCTCGCTCGCGCGGAACAGCTCGGCACCGCAGGCGCGGCACGCGTAGGTGCCGGCTGGGCGCACCTCCTCGTACTCGCCCGTGAAGGGCCGCTCAGTGCCGGCCTCGCGCAGCACCTGGTACTCGGCGGGGGAGAGGCGCTCGCGCCATTCGGAATCGGAGAGCTGGACGGGGTACTGCGAGCCGCCGATGGGGTGAGCGTTCATGGGGGTCCCTCCTCGGGGAGCGGTGGTGCGGCGGTGCGCCGCGCTCAGGACTCCAGGGTATGCCGGTCCTAGACTCCTGCCCATGACGCGACCCCAGCCCTCGACGCGCGATCCCCGGCCCTCCGCGTCGGCCGGGCGCTCTCTCCCTCTGCTGCTGGGGGCCGTGGGAGGGGGAGCGTTCCTGCTCACCGGCGGCGCGCTCGCGATCGGCGCGCGCATCATGGCGCGCACGCCGCTGCTGCCCCAGAGCTCCGCGCGCGCCCGGGCCGACGTCATGGTCCGCGCGGCCTACCCGGATCGCGTCCACCTCGATCACACCCCCGAGACCGCGCGCGCGGGCTGTCTCGCGCTGCGGCAGTCCGGCGGGGCCGCCCACGCCCGCCTCGGCCCCGTCACCGGTCGGCCGACGCCCACCACGGTGTCCCGCCCGATCCTCGCCCTCGACACCGCCGAGCCGCTGGTCCCAGGACCGGCGAGCACGAACGGCTTCTTCTGGCCCGGCACCCCTGCGAGCGCGCACGGCATTGCCTTCGAGGACGTCGAGATCGCCTCTCCCGTCGGGCCGATGCCCGCGTGGCTCGTGCGGCCGGAGCCTGGCCGCGCGGCCGATGGCGCGGCAGGCACCTGGGTGATCCTCGTGCACGGACACGGCGCGACGCGCGGGGAGGCCCTGCGCGTGATCCCCCTGCTGCGGGAGCTCGGACTCACGACGCTCACCATCACCTACCGCAACGACACGGGCGCCCCCGCCTCGGCCGACAGCATGCACCACCTGGGCGCCGCCGAATGGGAGGACGCCGAGGCGGCTCTCGCCCACGCGCTCGCCGCAGGAGCCGAGCGCGTCGTCCTGTTCGGCTTCTCCATGGGCGGGGGGATCGCGCTGCGCACCTCGGTGCTCTCCGCGCACAGGGGTCGGATCGCAGGGCTGATCCTGGACTCCCCGGCGGTGGACTGGAGGGACATCCTCACGTACCACGCGAAAGCGATGCGGGCGCCGGCACCGATGCGCCGACTCGCCCTGTGGATGATGTCGAGCACGCTCGGGCGCAGACTCGTGCGCCTGCATGAGCCGCTCGCGCTCGCCGAGATGCATCCCGCCTTCTACGCCGAGCACCTGACCCACCCGGCGCTCCTGGTCCACGCGCGCGAGGACTCGACCGTCCCGCTCGCACCGAGCCGCGAGCTCGCGCGCCTCGCTCCCGACCTGGTGCGGTACGTGGAGGTCGAGGGCGCGAGCCACACCCGCGAGTGGAACCGCGACCCCGCGGCGTACGAGCGCCTCATCGCAGAGCACCTGGTGGATCTGCTCGGTCTGGACGTGGACCCCGCGGCGCTGCGGCTCCCGATCCGCGACCCCGCCTCGCCGGCGGGGGAGGGCTCCACGGGCGAGCGGATCTGAAGCGCTCCGGGCTCGGACCCCGGCTGGAGGGCGTCGACGCCTCCGGCCCGCCGGCCGGTTCAGCGCACGCGGTACCGGGTGAGGGTCGCGTGCTCGCTGACGATCAGTGTCTCCAGCGCGAGGTCGGCGTCGAGATCCTCGCCGCCGGTGAGCCGGGGGCCCTGGCCGCCGACGGCCGCGTGCGAGACCGTCAGGCACAGCTCCTGGATCGCCCCTGCGGCGAGGAACTGTGTGAGCACGCCGGGACCCCCCTCGCACTGCAGGGCGCGGTGGCCTCGCGCTGCGAGCGCCGCGATGAGCTGCGCAGGCCCCTCGGCCGCGATGATCTGCGCGGACGGGAAGCCGCTGCGCCGGGCGGCAGCAGTCTCCTCGCCAGGGGGCACCGCGAGCAGCGTCGGCCAGTCGGGCTCGATGCTGCCGGGGAGATCTCCGGTGCGAGTGAGGATGACGAGCTCGGGGCGCGCCGCGCCGCCCGGCCGACGGGAGGGCGTGCGCAGGCTCGCGCGGCCCGACGGGCGGCGATAGTCCTCCGCGCGCACGGTCTGCGCGCCCACGATGATGCAGTCCGTCAGCGCCCGCAGCACCCCGAAGGCGAAGGAGTCGGTCGGGTTGTGGAGCGAACCGCTGGTGCCGTCGGACCCGGCGATGGCGCCGTCGACCGAGGTGTTGAGCATCGCGCGCACGTGCACGCGATCCACGGGCGGGGCGTAGAGATCTGCGAGGCGCTCGGCGCCGGCGTCGTCGAGGGCGATCTCCACGGGGCGGGCGGAGGGCGCCCCGCGGTCCCAGATCAGATGCACGGCGATGTCCTCCAGGAGCTGCGGGTGGCCAGGGCGCCTCAGCGTACGCGGTGCTCCCGCCCCTAGACTGGGGCCCCGTGACCGACACCCTGACTTCGCGCCGCCCGAACCCGCCTCTGGATCGGCTGGTGGCGGATCTCGTGCCCCCGCCGCGCTTCGCGCAGGCGCGGCTGGAGAACTACATCCCCGATCCCCGATTCCCCTCGCAGGCGGCGGCCAAGGAGCAGATCGGCGCGTTCGCGCGCGGCATCGGGAAGCCGGCAGGCGGTGGCGGTCTGCGCGGCATGTTCCGGAAGAAGCCCGCTGCTGCGCGAGGCCTCTATCTCGACGGCGGGTTCGGCGTGGGCAAGACCCACCTCCTCACCTCCCTCTTCCACGCCACGGAGGGCCACCGCGTCTACGGCACGTTCGTGGAGTACACGAACCTGGTCGGAGCGCTCGGCTTCAACCGCGCGATCGAGCTGTTCGGCGATGCGATCCTGCTGTGCATCGACGAGTTCGAGCTCGACGATCCCGGCGACACGCTCCTCATGACGCGACTGATCCGCGAGCTCTCGGACCGGGGTGTCTCGATCGTCGCCACGTCCAACACGCTCCCGGAGGCCCTCGGCGAAGGGCGCTTCGCCGCACAGGACTTCCTGCGGGAGATCCAGACGATGTCCGAGCGCTTCGAGGTGCTCCGCATCGACGGGCACGACTACCGGCGCCGCGACGCCGTGGAGGAGGCGCCCGCGCTGGATCCCGAGCTGGTCGCCTCCCACGCGGCTGCGACCCCGGGAGCGACCCTGGACGGCTTCCCGGAGCTCCTGCGCCACCTCGCGACCGTCCACCCCTCGCGCTACGGGGCGATGCTCGACGGGGTGAGCAGCGTGCACCTGCAGGACCTCGCTCAGATCGCGAACCACAACGACGGACTCCGCTTCGTGGTGCTCGTGGACCGCCTGTACGACCGCGAGATCCCCGTGCTCGCGAGCGGCCAGCACGCCGCGCAGATGTACTCCGCCGAGCTGCTCGCCAGCGGCTACCGCAAGAAGTACTACCGCTCGCTCTCGCGCCTGTCCTCGCTCGCGCGCGACGGCGCTGCGCTCGTCACACGCAATGCGTAGAGTCGAGCACCGTTTTCCGTGCCCGACGTGGCCAGAAGCTTCTCCGGCAGGATCTACCCCGCAATTCGATCACTCGCGCGAGGCACGGGTTGGGCTCCGTCCTCTCGGTCTGTCACTCCGCAGGGCGAGCGCAGAGCACGGGGCTTTCAAGGCCGGGCTGGGCCGGGCGAGAGGACTGGGGAAATCTGAACTCCCGGCCATAAAATGCGCTGCCGACGTCACCCAGTTAGAACCAAGTTCGGGTGAGGGGTCGTGGCTAGCGGGTACATGCTCTCGACGCAGATCCGCATCGGCGTAGCGATCGTGGCGCCAGGGAGCGCCCGCTAGGACACCTGTTCCACCCTCACGCGGACGTGAGTTCAGCATCTGCCTGCGACGCTGCGGAGGGTCGCCGGCTCAGGCGCCCGAGCGGGGATCCGAAGTCAGGAGAGTGCTGCGCAACAACGTTTCGACAGGATCCAAAGCGCGCGAGGGGAGGGGCGCATCGAGCTCAGGCTGCATGCCTGCCCGCCACCAGAGCACATCCTCCTGCGTGCGCAGGACCGTACCTGGTGCGCCGTACGGAGCCTGTGGGTCATGTACCCAGTACCGTTCAGCCCGGACTTCATCACCTTCCGCGTCCCACAGCGGCTCACCCTCGAGCAGTCGCAGCAGGCGGCCCTCGGCGAGCGCATGCAAGGAGCCCATGCCGACGACTGGTTGCTCGTCTGACGGCCACAGCATGGGGTGCGCGAGGTCGGGCGTCGATAGGCGTACGACTTCGCCCTCAACCAGTCGCGCACCACGCGCATCCGGATCTGCTGCAACGCTGACGAGAATGCCTAGGGCATGCGCGAACTCGCCTTCGGGCCCTTCCGTCGGGGTGACAATCCAACGGATTCCCTCTGCCTCGGATGCTCGTCGCTGGATCGGAATTTCCGCGACGCCGAGCAGCGCCTCGCTGTCATTGGGTTGGCGCCGCTCGACTCGAACTCGACACTCTGCGATCGCGCTGTCCTGAGGCACTGCTCCGGCTTCCTCGATCAAGATCCCGATGTCGCTGCGCAACGACTGCGGCCAGGTTCGCAGGATGCCGCCGCTGAACCAGCGGCGGTGAATGGCGATGGTCCCATCTGGTCCGCGCAACGCGATAAGCCCCGCGCCGGTGGAGAGGCTGTGCGTGTCGGCGTGCGGCCACGCCTCCCAGGCGATGGCACCCCATGTCGAACAATACTCGACGGCCAGCAGTTCTTTCCAATTCAGATTCATCAGCTGATCTCTGCAATGCGGCCGTCTGAATACAGGGATCCAACACGATTGCCTCTCGAGTCCAGCAACTTCCATGCGCGACCGCCGTTACCTGCGCGACCGCCGTGTCCCGCTGTGTCCTTCACGATAGACCATGCTTGGCCCCGCGACTCGCGGTAGCCGTTCGTGGTCTTCACGGGAAAGGCATCGAGGTTTACTCTTCCGGAACTCTTCATGAGTCGGTTCGGGATCCCGCCGCAGGCCGATAACGGCAAGGTTCCGTCATGGGTAGGGGCGGGTGCGGCAAAGCTACAGGTGTTGACGGCGGAAAAGGCTTGGTCGTCTCGTTGGAGGGCGGTCACGGCAGGGATTGCGAGTGCTACCGCCACCACGACTGTTGAGAATGTGCGCCTGAGGTGAGCGGGATGGGGTAGAGCAAAGCGCATGGAGGATTCCTCGCGTGAAGGGAGTCGTGGTCGACCGGTGAGAAAACCCAGATCGTTGTGAGGAAAATCTAGGGGGCAGTGCTCCACGTGTCAACCCGCTCTCCGGGGCTGGCTTCGCAACCGTGCACTCCGAAACCGGAGGACGGCGACAAGGCGTCGTGAGCTCTGTCCGAGAGCGGCAGGGCGAGTGCGAATGTGCGGAGGGGGCGGTTCGGGCCGCTGGTGGATCGATTCCGTCGTAGCCCTTTCTGACAGATCGTGTAATTCAACGAGCTGTGCGCCATCGAGCCGGCGCTGATCGGCATCTGGGATCTCCCCGTCGAATCCGACCTCCAGGTGGTGCGCGACGAGCTCGGCATCCGCATCGTGGAGACGGAGACCGGGCGAGAGATCCCGCTCGAGGAGCAGTACGTGCCGCCCCAGTTCCGCGAGCGCGGCTGAGAAGCTGAGGAACGTCCGTCAGCAGACCGCAGCGGGCAGCGACGCCAGCTGAGGTCTGCCCAGTCCTTGCGCCGGGGCTCAGGCCCGGCCGCGCACCACGATCACTCCGGGGCCGCTGAGCGCCAGCTCCTCGCCGTCCGTCCCCGCCGCGATCCGCTCTTCATCCGCAGGACTGCCGAAAGCGGCGAGCACCTCGGTATGCGGCACATTCGCTCGCACCTCGTGATCCGCATCCGAGACCAGCGCCGCGACCTGCCCGCGGCGCAGCACGATCCCGTCGTGCTCGAGGATCTCCACGCTGATGCGCGAGAGATCGGGATCCATCAGATCGGGCTCGGAGCGGCGCAGAGCGATCAGGGTGCGGTACCAGTCGAGCATGCGGGCGCTGGCCGGCGTCTCGACCTTCTCCCAGTCCAGGAAGGAGCTGGTGAAGGTGGAGAGCTCCTGCGGATCTGGCACCTCCGCGCTGTCCCAGCCCATCGCGGCGAACTCCTCGATGCGGCCCTTGGAGACGAGCGGCCCGAGCTCCGTGTCATGGGAGGTGAAGAACGCGAACGGCACTGCCGTCGCCCACTCCTCGCCCTGGAAGAGCATGGGGGTCGCGGCGCCCAGCAGGATCAGCGCCGCGGCCGCGGCGTGCTCCTCGGGCGAGATGAGCTGGTGGACGCGATCCCCGATCGCGCGGTTGCCGACCTGGTCGTGGTCCTCGAAGAAGGCGACGAACGAGTGGGCGTCGTAGTGCTGAGACGCAGGATCGACCTGCACGCCCCAGGGAGTGCCGCGGAAGGTGGAGAAGGTGCCCGCGTGCTCGAACATGCCGGTCAGGGTGCGCTGGAGGACCTCCGTGGAGCCGAAGTCCACGTAATAGCCCTGCCGCTCCCCGCTGATCCAGGCATGCACCGCGTGGTGGATGTCGTCGGCCCACTGCATGTCCATGCCGAGCCCGCCCTCGGCGGTCGGCGTCACGGTGCGGGGATCGTTGCGGTCGGACTCGGCGATGAGCACGAGCGGCCGCCCGGTCTCACCCTCCCAGGCGCGCACGGCGTCCGAGAGCTCGGCGAGGATGTGCCGGCTCGAGTCATCCTGAAGCTCGTGCACGGCATCCAGGCGCAGCCCATCCAGACCGAAGTCCACCAGCCACTGCCGGGCATTGCCGAGGATGAAGGCGCGCACCTCCTCGGAGCCGGGCTGATCGAGGTTCACCGCCGCGCCCCACGGCGTGTGATGGGCGCCGGTGAAATAGGGGCCGAACATCCCCAGATAGTTGCCGGCGGGGCCCAGGTGGTTGTAGACGACGTCCAGCAGCACCGCGATCCCGCGCTCATGCGCGGCGTCGATGAAGCGCGCGAATGCCGCGGGGCCGCCGTAGGAGCACTGCGTGGAGTAGAGGCCGACGCCGTCGTAGCCCCAGCCCCGGTCGCCGGGGAAGGATGCCACCGGCATCACCTCGATGGCATCCACGCCGAGATCCGCCAGGTGGTCCAGGCGCTCGATCGCGGAATCGAAGGTGCCGCCTGAGCCGCCCGGCCCCGGGGTGAAGGTGCCGACGTGCATCTCGTAGATGACGCCGCCGCGGATGTCCTTGCCCGCCCAGGGGGTGCGGGGGAGCGCCGACGGGTCCACGACCTCGCTGTCGGCGTGGACGCCGTCCGGCTGGGAGAGGGAGCGGGGATCGGGGACCCACTGCTCCGCGGCGTCCAGGCGGTAGGCGTAGCGCTGGCCGGGGCGGGCGGCGATCCCGGGCAGGGTGAACCATCCCCCTGCCTCCGGAGTCATCTCGTGCTCGGCGCCGTCGATGCGGATCGTCGCGGTGCGCGCGAGCGGCGCCCACACCTCGAAGCGCGAGTAGTCGCGCGACTGGGTCAGCGAGTCGGTGCGAGGCGCCGGCTGGGAATCGGGGAGGGGAGTCGCGGCGCTCATGCCGAGGCCTCCCGCACGAGCAGCGCCACGGGCCAGGTCTCCAGCAGGTCCGCAAGGCGCACGAGGCCCCCTTCGAAGGTGCGGCCCGAGAGCTGGTCGCGCCAGCTGCCGTCCGGCAGGACCACCGCGGCCTCGCTCCAGCCGCCGCGCTGGTTGAGGCCCAGCAGCAGGCGGGTGGCGACCGTGATGAGCTCTGCCTGCGTGCCGGACTCCCCGGCGGTCGCATCGAGCGCGCGCGAAGTGCCGCGGCCGAAGGCGACGGCGTGGCCGGTCGTCGTCGCGACGGGAAGGTAGGCGGCCTCGCGACCGGAGAACAGCTCCGGGCGCTCCCTGCGCAGCGTGAGGGCGTGGTGGGTCAGCCACAGCTTCTCCTCGCCGATGCCGTCGGGCTTCGCGCCCGCGAGCAGGCGGTCCAGCTGCTTCTCGTGCGCCGCATGGTCCACGGCGCGGCGGTTGTCGGGATCGACCAGCGAGAAGTCCGTGGTCTCGTTGCCCTGGTAGACGTCGGGCACGCCCGGGATCGTCAACTGGATGAGCTTCTGCCCGAGGATCGCGGCGCGCTGCGCGGCCAGAGTGCGCTTCGTCCAGGCGCCTAGGATCCGCGCGACCTCCCCGCTCTCCAGCGCCGCCCGGCCGAGGCCGAGAACGGCCTCCTCGTACTCCTCCACCGGGTCCGTCCAGGTGGTGTGCGCCTTGGCTTCGCGCATGGCCTTGGTGAGGTAGCCGTCCAGGCGCTCGGCCGTGATGCGCGGGCTCTGCGCGCCAGGAAGATCCCAGGTGCCGGCGAGGATCTGCCAGAGCAGCAGCTCCATCGCGCCGTCCACGAGCACGCCCCGGTGCTCGATCGTCGCCGCGCGCAGCTCCTCGACCACCGCGCTCCACTCCTCAGGCGCCTCGGTCAGCGGCACGAGACGCGCGCGCACGTCCTCGCTGCGCTTGGTGTCATGAGTGGAGAGCGTCGTCATCGCATCGGGGAAGGTGCGCACCATGCGGTGGCAGTGCTCGTGCAGATCATCGGGCTCCACCCCGATCAGATCCGGATTCGCCCCCACCTCGTTGACCGCGATGAAGCGGTTGAAGCGGTAGAACGCGGTGTCCTCGAGGGCCTTCGCGTGCACGGGGCCGCAGGTCTGGGCGAAGCGCACCATGAACTCCGCGCGGTCAGCGGTGTTCGTGCGGCCCGCGCTGCCGACCTCCTCGCCGCAGGCGAGAGCGACGATCGTGGTCAGGGTCGCGAGCGCGTCCTCGTCGGCGCCCAGCATGCGCCGGGCGCGCTCGGCGGCGTGCTCGATGACGGCCTTCTGGTCTCCGGGGGCCTTCTCGCCGGGCACGATGTAGGCGCGATAGCGGTCCATCGAGCTCAGCAGCGCGACGATCGCGCGCTGGATATTGCGGCGGGTCGCATCGCGCAGGCGGATGTCCTCGGCGCAGATGCGGTGCAGGATGTTCGTGAGGCGCTCGGTCTCGGTCCACAGGCTCGTGGAGATGATCTCCGCGGTCGCATCCGCCGCGATCTCCTCGAAGGGGCGCAGGTCCCCGGTGGTCTGCTGCCACAGGTGGGTGAGCCCCAGCGCGCCGCGCGCGTCCTGGAAGAGCCCGCCGATCCGCCAGAGCGCGTCGTAGCCGGTGGTGCCTGCGCAGGGGAAGTCGCCCGGCAGCTCCTCCTCGCCCTCGAGGATCTTCTCGACCACGGTCCACGCCCCGCCGGAGGCGGCGTCGAGATCGCGCAGGTAGCCGCGGGGATCGGCGAGGCCGTCCGGGTGGTCGATGCGGTAGCCGTCGATCACGCCATCGGCCTGCAGGCGCAGCAGCAGCTCGTGCGTCGCCGCGAACACCTCCGGGTCCTCGACGCGCACGGCGGCGAGGGTGTCCACGTCGAAGAAGCGCCGGTAGTTCAGCTCGTCGTCGGCGACCTTCCAGTAGGCAAGGCGCCACCACTGGCGGTCCAGCAAGTCCACGAGCCCCAGGTGCTCGGTGCCCGCGGCGATCGGCAGCACGTGGTCGAAGTACCGCACCACCTTCTGGGTGCGCGCGGGGATCGGGTGCTCGCCCTCGCGCGCGGGGATCTCGACCTCGTCGAGCGTGATGTCGCCGGCGGCCAGCACCTCGCCGATCGGACGGCCCAGCACCGGCACGAGGATCCCGCGCTCGCGGGAGGTGTCCAGATCGAACCAGTCGGCGTACGGCGATTCCGGGCCGTCCTCCAGGACCGACCACAGGGCGCGGTTGTGCCAGATCGGCGTGGGGATCGCCATGTGATTGGGCACGACGTCCACGATCAGGCCCATGCCGTGCGCGTGCGCGGCATCGGCCAGGCGCCGCAGCGCCGCCTCCCCGCCGATGTCCGCGCTGATCAGCGTGTGGTCCACGACGTCGTAGCCGTGCGTGGAGCCGGGAGCCGCCTGGAGCACGGGGGAGCAGAAGATGTGGCCGGCCCCGAGCTTCGCGAGATACGGGACAGCGGCCGCGGCGTCATCGGCGGTGAAGCCGGCGTGCAGCTGCAGGCGGTAGGTCGAGGTCGGCACGACCTGCTCCTGCGATCCGGTCCGAGCGGAAGGGGCGGTGGAGGCGGGGGATGTCGCCATGGGAGTTCCTTCGAGGCAGGGGGTGGGCGCTCGCGGGGGAGCGGGCGCTGCGGCCGACGGGCGGCGCCGGGCGAGGGGCCGAGAAGCAGAACCCCGGAGGCGCGATGCGCCCCCGGGGTCCGGGATCAGGCCGTGGTGGCGGCGTCGGGACTTCCCGTCGCCCCCGGGGCGTGCTCCTTCTTCGTCTGCTCCCTCTGGGCCTTCAGGGCCGCGGCGCGAGCCACGGCAGCCTGCGAGATGGAGATCGCGGGAGTCTCGGCATTCGCGACCTCCTCGACCTCCGCGTGCGGCCGGCCGAGGAACAGCACCGAGAACGCCGGGCGGGTGATCGTGGTGCCCGGTGCGAGCACATCGCCGATCTCCTGGGCGTTCGCGGTGCCGGTCACCACGAACCACTCCTTGCCGTAGGCGGCATCGGGGATCGTGAAGTCGACGTCGTTGCCCGCGAAGTTGAACAGGATCAGCGCGGAGTCGTCCACGATGCGCTCCCCGCGCTCGTTCGGCTCGGGGATGGCGCCGCCGTTGAGGAACACGGTGACGCACTTGTTCTGCGGATCCTGCCACTCGCCGTCGCTCATCGGGGCCCCGCCGGCGCCGAGCCACACGATATCGGCGAGCTCGGTACCGCCCTCGGGGGTGAGGCCCGTCAGGAAGCGGCGCCGACGGAAGATCGGGTGGGTGCGGCGCAGCCCGATCATCTGGCGGGTGAAGTCCAGCATCTCCTGCTGGTCCTCGTCGAGATCCCAGTCGACCCAGGAGATCTCGTTGTCCTGGCAGTAGGTGTTGTTGTTGCCGCCCTGCGTGCGGCCCATCTCGTCCCCGTGCAGGATCATCGGCACGCCCTGGGAGACCAGGAGCGTCGCCATGAAGTTCTTCGCGCGGCGCAGTCGCAGCGCGGAGATCTCGGCATCCTCGGTCTCGCCCTCGGCGCCGGAGTTCCAGGAGCGGTTGTGGCTCTCGCCGTCGTTGCCGCCCTCCCCGTTGGCCTCGTTGTGGCGCTCGTTGTAGGAGACGAGGTCGCGCAGCGTGAAGCCGTCATGGGCCGTCACGAAGTTCACCGAGGCGATCGGGGTGCGGCCCGTGTGCTGGTAGAGGTCCGAGGAGCCCGCCAGTCGCGAGGAGAACTCGGCGAGCGTGCCCGGCTCCGAGCGTCCCGCGTCGCGCACGGTGTCGCGGTAGCGGCCGTTCCACTCCGACCACAGGGGAGGGAAGCCGCCGACCTGGTAGCCGCCCTCTCCGAGGTCCCAGGGCTCGGCGATCAGCTTGACCTGGGAGATGATCGGATCCTGCTGGATGATGTCGAAGAACGCCGAGAGGCGGTCCACCTCGTGCAGCTCGCGGGCGAGGGTCGAGGCGAGGTCGAAGCGGAAGCCGTCGACGTGCATCTCGGTGACCCAGTAGCGCAGCGAGTCCATGATGAGCTGCAGCACGTGCGGGGTGCGCATGAGCAGCGAGTTCCCGGTGCCGGTGGTGTCGTAGTAGTGGGCCTTGTCGCCCTCGACCAGACGGTAGTACGCGGCGTTGTCGATGCCGCGGAACGAGAGGGTCGGCCCCATCTGGTTGCCCTCGGCGGTGTGGTTGTAGACCACGTCGAGGATGACCTCGATGCCGGCGGCGTGGAGGTTCTTGACCATGGTCTTGAACTCCTGGACCTGCTGGCCGGCGTCTCCCGCGTACGAGTACTCGTTGTGCGGGGCGAAGAAGCCGATGGTGTTGTAGCCCCAGTAGTTGCGCAGGCCCTTCTCGACGAGATGGCCGTCCTGGACGAACTGGTGCACCGGCATGAGCTCCACGGCGGTGACGCCGAGGGACTTGAGGTGCTTGATGATCTCGGGGTGGCCCATGGCGACGTACGTGCCGCGGATGTCCTCGTCGATGCCCGGGTGCTGCATCGTCAGGCCCTTGACGTGGGCTTCGTAGATGACGGTGTCGTGGTACTGGTGGGCCGGCGGGTGGTCGTTGCCCCAGTCGAAGAACGGGGAGACCACCACGGACAGCATGGTGTGAGGAGCGGAGTCCTCCTCGTTGCGCTGGGTGGTGTCGGCGAAGTCGTACGAGTAGAGCGAGGGGTGGTTCGTCGCCATGCCCGTGATCGCCTTCGCGTACGGATCCAGCAGCAGCTTGCTGGGATCGCAGCGGTGCCCGTTCTCGGGGTCGTAGGGCCCGTGCACGCGGAAGCCGTAGCGCTGACCGGCCTGCACGGAGGGGAGGTAGACGTGCCAGACGAAGGCGTCGACCTCGGTGATCTCGATCCGGCGCTCCTCGCCCGACTCGTCGATGAGGCACAGCTCCACGCGGTCGGCGACCTCGGAGAAGAGTGCGAAGTTGGTGCCGCTGCCATCGAAGGTGGCACCGAGCGGGTAAGGCTTTCCAGTCCAGATCTGCATAGCCGCAGACTACCGGGCGGGGCCCCCGTTCCATCGCGTCGTGCCAGGTCATGCCGCGCTCATGCGAGGAGCGACACCTTCGCGGCGTCGCAGGGGGGGCTCGCCAGTGGCGGGGGCCACCCCTGCGGCGCCGGAGCTCGGAGATGCGGGAGCGGGGCTCAGGAGTCCTCGGGCCAGTTCGCCGGGGCCTCGGCTCCGCCTTCGACGACGTCCTCCTGCTCGCCCGAGACCTCCGTCCAGGAGTCCTCGGGCCGGTAGCCCAGCTCCAGCATGGTGTTGGTGAGATCCCAGCGGCGGTTGGGGTTGTCGGAGATCGCGTAGTAGAGGCCGAAGCGCACCTCCGACTCGATCGCGGCGCGGACCACCCGTGCGGTGTCGTCCTCGGAGAGCCACATCGCATGGAGGAGGTCGGCGTCGGCGCCCATCGGGTCCTCGGACATCCAGCCGATGCGCAGGGCGATGAAGTCGAGCCCGTGCTCGTCGTAATAGAAGCGGCCGAGGGCTTCGCCGAAGATCTTCGAGACGCCGTAGAGGGAGTCCGCGCGGGGGATCTGGTGCGGGTAGACGGGCCACTGCTCCTCGCGGTCGTAGCCGCCCATCGCGTGGTTCGACGAGGCGAAGACGACCCGTCGCACGCCGGCCTCCCGCGCCGCCTCCAGGACGTTGCGCAGCCCGACGATGTTCGCCTCCAGCACCTCCTCCCACGAGGACTCGGGGGAGGCGGCGCCGGCGAGATGGACGATCGTGTCGATCCCGTCCATCATCGCGCGCACCTCGGCGTAGTCGGTGATGTCGGCGCGCACGAGCGACTTCTCCTGCTCGAGCGTCTTGGGGGTGCGGCCGTGAGGGACGATGTCGTACTCGCTCGCCAGCCGCTCGGACAGGGCCAGGCCCACGCCGCCGGTCGCGCCGGTGATGAGGATGCGCCGCTTCTGGGATGTGCTGTCAGGGGATGTGCTCATGCCGCCCAGCATGCCGTGCCGATGTGGGTGCACCCCGAAAGCCAGCAGGGCCCCGGTCGATGACCGGGGCCCTGCTGGATCTGGTGGGCGATACTGGGTTCGAACCAGTGACCTCTTTCGTGTCAGGAAAGCGCGCTACCACTGCGCCAATCGCCCGTACGGCCGAAGCCGCGGGAACAACCGGAGCGGACGACCGGGCTCGAACCGGCGACATCCACCTTGGCAAGGTGGTGCTCTACCAACTGAGCTACGTCCGCGTATCGGCGATGCCGACGAGGAAGAACACTACGGGGGAGGGTGGCGGCGCCGCAAATCTCCGACGCGCTTCGTGTCCCACCGCACAGGTCGGGACGGGAGGGGGCGGCTGGTGGCTCATGCCACAGCGCGGATGGCGCACTTGGGTGCGGGGGCGGGGCGGAGGTGGTGTAGTCTCGTTCAGGTCCTGCTGAGACAGCAGGGCTCCAGAGGTGCCGCGGAACATCGCGGGATCGACGGGCGATTGGCGTAGTGGTAGCGCGCTTCCTTCACACGGAAGAGGTCACTGGTTCGATCCCAGTATCGCCCACGAGCAGGATCCTGGATCCTGCTCACGCGGACGTAGCTCAGTTGGTAGAGCACCACCTTGCCAAGGTGGATGTCGCCGGTTCGAGCCCGGTCGTCCGCTCCGGGGAGGCGGCGCGCCCGACGATTGTCGGGAGCGCCGTTCCGCGTCACGGGCTCCTCACGGCCCGTGATCCCGGTGGGTTGGCCGAGAGGCGAGGCAACGGCCTGCAAAGCCGTGTACACGGGTTCGAATCCCGTACCCACCTCGAAAGGCTCCTGCGCGGAGCCGATCGAGGGCGATTGGCGCAGTGGTAGCGCGCTTTCCTGACACGAAAGAGGTCACTGGTTCGAACCCAGTATCGCCCACCAGCACGGAAGGAGCCCCGGTCCATCGGACCGGGGCTCCTCGCATTCCTGCAGCTCAGCGCGGTGTGAGGTGGTTCCCCGCGATCATGCAGCGCACGGAGCCGCCGGCCGACTCGATCGTCGGCACGTCGACGGCGACCACCTCCGCGTGCTCTCCGATCACTGCGAGCTGCGCGCGGGTCAGCGCGGCGCGGGCTGTCGTGGACATCGCGAGCACCGCACCGCGCGAGCCGCGCAGCTCCAGGCAGTTCCCCGCGAACGCAGCGATCTGCTCCTCGTCGAGGTGCACGATCGCCCGGCCACCGGTGCCGAGAGAGTCGAGGACCCGCTCGCGCTGCGCGCGATCGAGGATCAGGGAGTCCCCGATCAGCGCGAGGGACTGGCCGATGCTCATCATGACGTTGGTGTGGTAGATCGGGACCCCGGAGGCGTCGGCCGCATCGAAGACGACCGGCGTGAAGCCGCGGTCCGCGCAGAACTCCTCCAGGAGCTCCTCGTCCATGCGCCGCGACCGGCAGGCGTAGGCCAGGCGATGCACGTGGTCCAGGACCATCGCGCCGGTTCCCTCGAGGAAGAGGCCGTCGTCCTCGCGGGGGGAGTAGTCGATGACGCGCCGCACCACGAACTGCTCGCGCAGCCGGCGCAGGACGTCGGCCCGTCGCTCCTGGCGGCGGTTCGGCGCATACAGGGGGTACAGGCACACAGTGCCGTCGGCGTGGGTCGTCACCCAGTTGTTCGGGAAGACGCTGTCGGGCCGGGTCGCGGAGGCGTCATCGAATACCCGCACCGCGATCCCGCGGGCCCGCAGTGCGGCGGCGAGGGTCGTGACCTCGGCGCGGGCGCGCGCGGCGACGGTCTCCGCCCCGCCCGCGGCCTCGGACTGGAAGGCGTTGTCGCCGAGGGTCGCGGGATTGGGGGTGAAGTGCCGGGGGCGCACCAGGAACACCGCGGCCGGGGACTGCGACGTCGCGTCAGCAACTGCCTGCCCGGAGCGAGGCGCCGGGAGGGGTGCCTGCGGCGCCTGTCCCTCGAGGGCGGCCGCAGCGCCGCCGGGTGCCGGTCGCGAGGGTGCCGTGACGCTCATCCGACCGGGCTCATCACGGAGATCAGGGAGAAGAGGTCCTTCGGATCCTCGGGATCCGCGACCAGATCCACCTGCCCCATGAGATCGGTGCCGAGGTTCGCATCGCGGGCGAAGCGCAGTCCGGAGAAGTCGGAGACCGCGAAGCCCACGGAGTCGAAGATCGTGACCTCGTCGGCGCTCGAGCGACCCGGGTGGGCGCCGCTGAGCACCTCGTGCATCTCGACCACGGGGAAGTCGGCGGGCTTCTGCTGGATCTCGCCCTCGATGCGGGTCTGCGGAGCGAACTCCACGAACACCGGCCCGCGGTCGAGGATCGCCGCGTCGAGCTCCGTCTTGCCGGGGCAGTCGCCGCCGATGGCATTGATGTGCATGCCGGGAGCGATCATGTCGTCGGTGAGGATCGTGGCCTGGGCCTTGTCGGCCGTGCAGGTGGTGACGATGTCGGCGCCCTGGACGGCATCGCGGGTCGAGGCGGCCTGATGGATCCGGAAGCCCAGGGGCTCGAGGTTCCGGCGCATCTTCTCCATCGCTCCGGGATCGACGTCGAAGATCCGCAGGTCCTCGATGCCCAGCACCGCGCGCATCGCGAGGGCCTGGAACTCCGACTGCGAGCCGGAGCCGATCATGGCGCTCACGCGGGAGTCCTTGCGCGCGAGGCGGCGGGCGACCATGGCGGAGGTGGCGGCGGTGCGCAGCGCGGTCAGCAGGGTCATCTCCGCGAGGAAGATCGGATACCCGTTGTCGACGTCGGCCAGGGCGCCGAAGGCGGTGACCGTCTGGAAGCCGCGCGCAGGGTTCATGGGATGCCCGTTGACGAACTTGAAGGAGTAGAGCTCGCCGTCGGAGGTGGGCATCAGCTCGATCACGCCGAACGGGGTGTGGGACGCCACGCGGGGCGTCTTGTCGAAGCGCTCCCAGCGGCGGTAGTCGGCCTCCACGTAGTCGGTCATGCCGCGCAGGATCGATTCTGCGCCGTCGCGCTGGATCCAGCGGGCCATCGCCTGCACATCGAGCAGATCTGTCATCGGTCTCTCCTCCTGGCACGCGCGGGTGCCGCTCTCCGGTGCCGGGCAGCGCTGCACGGGCACGAGCGAGAGGCTATTCCGCACGAAGTGCGCGATCAATCGCCAGGATGCACGTTCTGAGCCGCGAAGATGCACAATCTGCTCCCGTCGGATTAGCATCATGCGCATGGCCGGTCTCTCCGACATCGATCAGCGCCTCCTGGCGCTCCTGCGCAAGGACGGCCGCGCCCCCGTCACCCGTCTCGCCTCCGCCCTGGAGGTCTCCCGGGCGACAGTCGCCGCCCGGATGGAGGCGCTCGAGGCGCGCGGGGTCATCACCGGGTACACGGTGCGCGTGCGCGAGGGGTCTCTGCTCGGACAGGTGCGCGCGGTCAGCTTCATCGAGGTGGAGGGCCGCACCACCGACCACGTGATCTCCGAGCTGCGCGGCTTCGAGGAGATCCAGGCGCTGCACACCACCAACGGCGGCTGGGATCTCGTGGCCGAGATCCTCAGCGCGGATCTCGCCGCCTTCGATGACGTGCTGCGCAGGATCCGCGGCATCGAGGGCGTGGTGAACTCCGAGACCTCGCTGCTGCTGAGCTCCGTGCTGCGCTGAGGTCCCGGGGGTGCTCCCACTACGATGGCGGGTGGGACCTGCACGGTAGGCAGGGCCGACATCGACTCTCAAGGAGACCCCGTGGCCGAGAACGCCATCACCCTCGACGGAACCCCCCAGCAGATCGCGGAGGGGACCACCGGAACGGAGCTCTTCGAGGGGCGGCGCGAGATCATCGCCCTGCGCATCGACGGGGGGCTGCGCGATCTGGCGACCCCCGTCGCCGCCGGCCAGAGCGTCGAGGGCGTCGCGATCTCCGAGCCCGACGGCCTCGCGATCCTCCGCCACAGCGCCGCCCATGTGCTGGCCCAGGCCGTGCAGAAGGTGAACCCCGAGGCGAAGCTCGGCATCGGGCCGCCCATCACCGACGGGTTCTACTACGACTTCGACGTCGCCGAGCCGTTCACTCCCGAGGACCTCAAGGGCCTCGAGAAGGAGATGAACCGGATCATCCGCGAGGGCCAGGCCTTCGTGCGCCGCGAGATCAGCGATGACGAGGGTCGCGCCGAAGAGGCGCAGGAGCCCTACAAGCTCGAGCTCATCGGCCTGAAGTCGAAGGCCGGAGAGGCCGCCGAGGGGGCGAGCGTCGAGGTCGGCGAGGGCGGCCTGACCATGTACGACAACGTGCGCCGCGGGGGAGAGGTGGCGTGGACGGACCTGTGCCGCGGCCCCCACCTGCCCTCCACCAAGCACATCGGCAACGGCTTCGCTCTCACCCGCAGCGCCGCCGCCTATTGGCGCGGCAGCGAGAAGAACCCGATGCTGCAGCGCATCTACGGCACCGCGTGGCCCACGAAGGACGAGCTGAAGGCCTACCAGGAGCGGATCGCCGAGGCGGAGCGCCGCGACCACCGTCGCCTCGGGCCGGAGCTGGACCTCTTCTCCTTCCCCGACACGATCGGGCCGGGCCTGCCGGTCTTCCACCCCAAGGGCGGTGTGATCCGGCGCGAGATGGAGGACTACGTCCGCGCGCGGCACATCGAGGAGGGCTTCGACTACGTCGCCACCCCGCACATCGCCAAGGAGGACCTGTTCTTTACCTCCGGGCACCTGCCGTACTACGCCGACGGCATGTTCCCGCCGATCATCGACGGTGCAGCGCCCGACGGCACCGGCGGCACGCGCTACCGGCTGAAGGCCATGAACTGCCCCGGGCACAACGAGATCTTCCGCTCGCGCGGCCGCTCGTACCGCGATCTTCCGCTGCGCTATTTCGAGTTCGGCACGGTCTACCGCGACGAGAAGTCGGGGGTGCTCTCCGGTCTGACCCGCGTGCGCATGATCACCCAGGACGACTCCCACAGCTACGTCACCCGCGAGCAGGCTCCCGGGGAGATCCGCCACCTGCTGCACTTCATCCTCGGGCTCCTGCGCGATTTCGGGCTCGATGACTTCTACCTCGAGCTGTCCACACGTGCCACCGAGGGCGACAAGAAGGGCAAGTTCATGGGCACCGACGAGCAGTGGGAGAGCGCGACCGCCGTGCTCGAGCAGGCTGCTCTCGAGACCGGGCTCGAGCTCGTCCCCGATCCGGGCGGCGCGGCGTTCTACGGACCGAAGATCTCCGTGCAGGCCCGTGACGCCATCGGCCGCACCTGGCAGATGTCGACCATCCAGTACGACTTCAACCAGCCCGAGCGCTTCGGCCTCGAGTACCAGGCGGCCGACGGCTCCCGGCAGCAGCCCGTCATGATCCACTCGGCGAAGTTCGGCTCCCTCGAGCGCTTCTTCGGCGTGCTCCTGGAGCACTACGCGGGTGCGTTCCCCGTGTGGCTCGCCCCGGTGCAGGTCGTCGGCATCCCCGTCGCCGCGGACTTCGTCCCCTACCTCGAGGAGGTCGCCGCGAAGCTGCGCGAGCACGGCGTGCGCGTGGTGGTCGACGACTCCGATGACCGCATGCAGAAGAAGATCCGCACCCACACCAAGGAGAAGGTGCCCTTCCAGCTGATCGCGGGCGGCGAGGACCAGGAGAAGGGCGCGGTCTCCTTCCGCATGCGCGACGGCTCGCAGGACAACGGCATCCCCGTGGACGAGGCCGTCGAGCGCATCGTGGAGGCCATCCGCACCAAGGCCCAGGTCTGAGAGGGGCGCGGCGATGAGCGAGGCCGACTGGACGCAGGCGGAGGATCCCGCGGACTTCGCGGGGGATCCCGACGGCATGGAGCGGCTGTGGACTCCGCACCGGATGGTCTACATCCGGGGCGAGGGGAAGCCGGAGGATCCGGGCGACGCGCAGCAGTGTCCCTTCTGCGCGGCGCCCGCGCGCAGCGATGAGGACGCGCTGATCGTGCACCGGGGGCGCAGCGCCTTCGTGATCCTGAACCTCTTCCCGTACAACTCCGGTCACCTGCTTGTGTGCCCCTACCGCCACGTCGCGGACTACACGGAGCTCACGGACGAGGAGGTAGCCGAGGTCGCTGCCCTCACCCGCACCGCGATGCGCGTGGTGCGGGACGTCTCGGCGCCGGCCGGCTTCAACCTCGGCATGAACCAGGGCGACATCGCGGGCGCCGGCATCGCCGCGCACCTGCACCAGCACGTGGTGCCGCGCTGGAAGGGGGATGCGAACTTCCTGCCGATCATCGCCCGCACGAAGGCGCTGCCGATCCTGCTCGCCACCACGCGCGAGCAGTTCGCCGCCGCGTGGCCGAGCGGTGCGGGCGAGGAGGGCTGAGGGGATGGCGCATCCCTCGGTGCAGGTCGACTACGGCTACGACCTGCGCACGGCGCCCGACTCCGGCCCGCTCGCTCCGGGGTCCTCGGCCCCTTCGCGCCGCCCTCGGCGCCGGTGGACGGGCAGGCTGATCTGGATCCTCGGCATCGGGGTCCTCCTGCTCGTCGGCGCCGCCGTCTTCGTCTTCGTGATCCGGCCGATGGGGATCGGCACGGCGCTCGTGTCCTTCACCGCCGCGCTGGTGCCGGTCGGTCTCGTGCTGGCGGCGGTGTGGTGGCTGGACCGCTACACCCCGCAGCCCCGCTCGACGCTCGCCTATTCCTTCATCTGGGGCGCCGCGGGATCGGTCGCCCTGACCTTCATCATCGGCGGGGCGTTCATCCTGTGGGTGAGCCCCGAGGACGCGGGGGAGAACACCGCGGCGTTCCTCGGCGCGGTGGTCCAGGCCCCCATCGTCGAGGAGTCGATGAAGTCGGCCGGCCTGCTCGTGCTCCTGCTCTGGGGGCGGCGCTTCATCGGGGGCCCGATCGACGGCGTCGTCTACGCCGCGCTGATCGCGGGCGGCTTCGCCTTCACCGAGAACATCCTCTACTTCGGCCAGGCATTCGCCCAGGCCCAGGCGGAGGGGGCGGTCGATGCGTTCTGGCAGACGTTCCTCCTGCGCGGTCTGCTCTCCCCGTTCGCGCACGTGAGCTTCACCGCCCTGTGCGGCCTCGGTCTCGGCATCGCCGCCGAGCGCCGCTCGGTGATGCTGTCCTTCGGGCTCGGCATCGGAGGGCTCGCGCTCGGGATGTGCCTGCACGCGCTGTGGAACGGCTCGACGTTCTTCCTCGAGGTGGATCCCGAGAACCCGCTCGCAGGCTTCGTCCGCTACTACCTCACGGTGCAGGTCCCGATCTTCCTGATCCTCGTGGCGATCGTCGCGTTCCTGCGGCTGCGGGAGAAGAGGATCGTGCGCCGGCAGCTCTCCGAGTACGGGCGCGCGGGCTGGTTCACGCCGTCGGAGGTCGAGATGCTGGTCTCGATCCGTCGGCGCCGCCGCGCGGAGAAATGGGCGCTGCGCCACGGCGCCGTGCCCGGGATGGCGATGCACGATCTGATCCTCGCCGCCGTCGACCTCGCGATGCACCGCCACGGTGCGCTCCAGGGCCGTCCCACCGCGCGCGCGTCCCAGCGCGAGGCGGAGCTGCTCGAGCGGATCACCGCGGACCGCCGCCTGATCGGGGCGCTGTCCCAGCCGGTCGTCCCGGCCTGATCCGGCCGACGTAGACTGGGCAGGCAATCCACCCGCCGCACGAGAATCCGAGGAGACACATGTCGGGTCACTCCAAATGGGCGACGACCAAGCACAAGAAGGCCGCGATCGACGGAAAGCGCGCCAAGCTGTTCGCCAAGCTCATCAAGAACATCGAAGTCGCCGCGCGGATGGGCGGCCCTGACCCGGCCGGCAACCCGACCCTCTTCGACGCGATCCAGAAGGCCAAGAAGTCCTCGGTCCCGAACGACAACATCGACCGCGCCGTCAAGCGCGGCGGCGGCCTCGACGGCGCCGGCGTCGACTACCAGACGCTCATGTACGAGGGCTACGGCCCGGGGGGCGTCGCCCTGCTGGTGGAGTGCCTCACCGACAACAAGAACCGCGCTGTCTCCGAGGTGCGCCTCGCGTTCTCGCGCAACGGCGGGAACATGGCCGACTCCGGCTCGGTCTCCTACATGTTCAACCGCAAGGGCGTGGTCACCCTCCCGAAGGCGGAGCTCACGGAGGATGACGTCATGCTCGCCGTCCTCGACGCGGGCGCCGAGGAGGTCAACGAGTACGAGGACACCTTCGAAGTGCTGTGCGAGGCGGCCGACGTCGTCGCCGTGCGCCAGGCGCTCCAGGCCGCGGGCATCGATTACGACAGCGCCGAGGCGCAGTTCGTGCCGAACATGCGCACCGAGGTCGACCTCGACGGCGCGCAGAAGGCGCTGCGCCTGATCGACGCGCTCGAGGACAGCGACGACGTCCAGAACGTCTACTCGAACCTGGACATCCCCGACGACGTCGCCGCGCAGCTCGAGTCCGAGTGATGCGCCCGCCCGCACCCGGAGAGGTCCGGTCGTGACCCTCCGGGTGCTGGGCGTGGATCCCGGCCTCACGCGCTGCGGCTACGGGGTGCTCGATGCGGGCATCGGCCGCTCCGCCTCCCTGGTGGACGTGGGGGTGGTGCGCTCCCGCCACGAGGACACCCTGGACATCCGCCTCCTGGAGATCGCGCGCGGCCTCGAGGCGAAGCTCGAGGAGCACGCCCCGGATGTCGTCGCGATCGAGCGGGTCTTCGCGCAGAACAACACCTCCACCGTCATGGGCACCGCGCAGGTGTCCGGCGTCGCGGTGCTCCTGGCCGCGCAGCGCGGGATCCGCGTGGCCATTCACACGCCCTCCGAGGTCAAGGCCGCCGTCACCGGCAGCGGCCGGGCCGACAAGAAGCAGATCCAGACCATGCTCGTGAAGCTTCTGGGCCTGGATGCACCCCCCTCTCCCGCCGACGCGGCCGACGCCCTCGCGATCGCGCTCACGCAGATCTGGCGCGGGCCGGGGCCGGTGCGACTGGACGCGGGCGGGAAGGCGCGCACGAGCGCGCAGGCCGTGTGGGCCGAGGCCGAGCGCTCCGCGCGGCGCGCCCGGGACACCTCCTCCTCCCGCTTCTGATCGAACACACGTTCTACGATGGTGCCGTGATAGCAACCCTGACCGGAACGGTCGCCTCCCTCGGTCTCGACTCCCTCGTCCTGGACGTGCACGGAGTCGGGTACCTCGTGCGCACGACTCCCGCGGCGCTCGCGCAGACCCGCCTCGGCGCCGACCTCACGCTGCACACCGAGATGGTGGTGCGCGAGGACTCGATGACGCTGTTCGGCTTCCCCTCCGCGCAGGACGCCGACGCCTTCCGCATCGTCCAGTCGGTCAGCGGCATCGGCCCGCGGCTCGCCCTGTCGGTCCTCGCGGTCATGTCCCCCGAGGATCTCGCCCGCGCCGTCGCTGCGCAGGACATCAAGGCGATCAGTCGCACGCCCGGCATCGGGCCGAAGGTCGCCAGCCGCATGGTCCTCGAGCTCGGCGGCCGGCTCGCGCCGCCGATCGAGCCCGCTGCGGCCGCAGAGGGCTCTTCCGGGGCGCCGTCGAAACGCGGCGCGGAGCCGGCCGGGACCAGCGGAGTGCAAGCGCAGGTCCTCGAGGCGCTGCTGGGGCTCGGCTGGCCCGAGAAGAGCGCGACCGAGGCCGTCTCCCGCGCGCACGAGGAGCTCGCCGCCGCGAGCGCCGGGGGCGAGCAGGGCGCTGCGATCGACCCGGCGACCCTGCTGCGCAGCGCCCTGCGGGGTCTCGGGGGCAGCAGGTGAGAGCGGAGGGCGAGGCGCTCGGAGGCGGCGAGCCCTTCCTCCCAGCGGACGAGTCCGCTGCGGCGGGGGAGGCGGGCGCCAGCGAGGCATGGGCCCAGGAGGCCCTGGTGCGCGCAGAGTCGGGGGATCGGGAGCGGGCGGCCGAGGCCGCTCTGCGCCCGCGGCGGCTGACGGAGTTCGTCGGCCAGCAGGTCGTGCGGAACCAGCTCTCGCTCGTCCTCGACGCCGCCCAGGCGCGCGGCCGCGCTCCCGAGCACGTGCTCCTGTCGGGCCCCCCGGGGCTCGGCAAGACCACGCTGGCCATGATCATCGCCGCGGAGATCGGGGTCCCCCTGCGGATCACCTCCGGACCGGCGATCCAGCACGCCGGCGATCTCGCCGCGATCCTCTCCTCCCTCGAGGAGGGGGAGGTGCTGTTCATCGATGAGGTGCACCGCCTCGCCCGGCCCGCCGAGGAGATGCTCTACATCGCCATGGAGGACTTCCGCGTCGACGTGGTCGTCGGCAAGGGCGTGGGGGCGACGTCGATCCCGCTGGACCTGCCGCCGTTCACGATGGTCGGCGCGACCACGCGCGCCGGGCTCCTGCCGGCTCCGCTGCGCGACCGCTTCGGCTTCGTCGGCCATCTGGACTACTACCAGCCGCACGAGCTGCACGAGGTCGTGATGCGCTCCGCCGCCCAGCTGGAGGTGGAGATCGCCCAGGGGGCGGCCCGGGAGATCGCCTCGCGCTCGCGCGGCACGCCGCGCATCGCGAACCGCCTCCTGCGGCGCGTGCGCGACTGGGCGCTCGTGCGCGGCAGCGGAGAGCTGGATCTGGACGCGGCGCGCGCGGCGCTCGAGGTCTACGAGGTCGACCCCCGCGGTCTCGATCGGCTGGACCGCGCTGTGCTCGCAGCGCTGTGCACCCGCTTCGCCGGAGGCCCCGTGGGGCTGTCCACCCTCGCCGTCGCGGTGGGGGAGGAGACCGAGACCGTGGAGACGATGGTCGAGCCCTACCTGGTGCGGGAGGGATTCCTCTCGCGCACACCCCGCGGGCGCATCGCCACCGCGCAGGCCTGGGAGCACCTCGGCCTGCCCGCCCCGACGCCGGGAGCGGCGATCGAGCCGACGCTCGGACGGTTCTGAGAATCGGATCTCCGCTCGGTTCTGAGGATCGGGTCCCGCTCCCGCCCCGACCCGCGCGGCCGGGCCCTCCCGGGCGATCAGGCTGCGCCGGGTACAGTGGGCCGGTGCGCGGCGGAGTCCTTCCGCCCCGCTCCGCTCCGTGAAAGGGCCCCCGTGGAACTCCTGCTCCCGCTCCTCCTGTTCGCCGTGCTCATCGTGCCGATGATGCTGATGACCCGCCGCCAGCGCGCAGCCCAGGTCGAGCTGCAGAAAGTGCAGAGAGCGCTCACCGTCGGCGACGAGGTGCGCACGCACTCCGGCTTCTACGGCCTGATCGTCGAGGAGTTCGAGGATGTCGTCATCCTCGAGACCGAGTCGGGCGCCCTCACCAAGTGGTCGCGCGCGGCCCTCGCAGGGCCTGCTGCCCCGTCGGCCGTCTCCGACGCCCCCCTCGAGCCGAGCGATGCCGAGCGCACCGCAGGCACCAGCGAGGAGTTCGAGACGCTCGAGAGCGCGGACCGCGCGGACGACACCATCCCCGGCGTGACCGCTCGCCGGGACGAGACCGACCCGCTGCGCTGATCGCACCGCTCCGCAGATCGCCCCGGCTGCGCGCCGGGGCGATCGCTTCCGCCGTCTGCTGAGGAATCCCGCACCTATGCCCGCACGCCGACTCTCCCTGGGCGCCCTCGTCCTGATCCTGCTGATCCTCGGCGGGACCGTCCTCGCCGGGGTGACCCGTGGAGGCTGGGACCCTGCGCCGAAGCTCGCCCTGGATCTCGAGGGCGGCACGCAGGTCATCCTGCAGGCCTCCACCACAGCCGGCTCGACGGTCGATGCGCAGGCGATGGAGCAGGCCCGCCAGATCATCGCCCAGCGCGTCAACGCGATGGGCGTGGCCGAGACCGAGATCTCGGTCCAGGGCGGCACCAACATCGTGGTCGACGTCCCGGGCCAGCTCGACGAGGCCACGCGCGAGGCGCTCAGCCAGACCGCCGCGCTCTCCTTCCGCCCGGTGCTCGGCACCGTGGCGCCCGAGGGCACCGGCGCCCCGAGCGATGCGGGCGGCGCGACGGATCCCTCTGCCGGCACCTTCTCCGGCCCCGTGTCCCTGGAGGATCCCTACGCCCCGGCGACGAGCACGGCGACCGGCACCGGCGCGAGCGACGGGACCGCCGCCCAGGAGACGGGCACTCCCGCGCCGTGGTCCATGGACTGGATCTCCAGCGGCATCCAGAACGACGTGATGCAGGTCGACTGCACCGATCCCTCGCTCCAGCAGGAGAAGGCCTCGCAGGCTCCCGCATCCCTGCCCGTCGTCGCATGCGCGCCCGACGGCTCCGCGAAGTTCGTCCTCGGCCCGACGGTCGTCGCAGGCTCCTCGATCGTGGACGCCGGAGTGGGGCCCGAGACCACCCCCACCGGCCAGTCGACCGGCTTCTACGTCGTGAACATGACCTTCGACGCGCAGGGGGGCGAGGCCTTCGGCGCCATGACCCAGGCGCTCTACGGCCAGGAGGGAGCGACCACGCAGTTCGGCATCCTCCTGGACGGACTGGTCATCTCCGCGCCCGTGGTCCAGGCGCCGACCAGCACCAACGCCTCGATCACCGGATCCTTCACGCAGGATCAGGCCACGCAGCTCGCGAACCAGCTGAAGTTCGGGGCGCTCCCGCTCCAGTTCGAGGTGCAGTCCGAGCAGCAGATCTCGGCCACCCTCGGCGGCGACCAGCTGCAGAAGGGCCTCCTGGCGGGACTCATCGGCCTCGTGCTCGTCGTCATCTACGCGGCGCTCCAGTACCGCACCCTCGCGATCGTCACCACCTCCAGCCTGCTGGTGATGGGCGTGCTCGCCTACCTCGTGATGACGATCCTGTCCCACATCCCCGAGATCGGCTACCGCCTCTCGCTCGCCGGGGTGGCGGGTCTGATCGTCGCGATCGCCTTCACCGCCGACTCCTTCATCGTCTACTTCGAGCGCGTGCGCGACGAGATCCGCGACGGTCGCGGCATCGTCGCCTCCGTCGACCACGGGTGGGATCGCGCCAAGCGCACGATCCTCGCCTCCGACGCGGTCAACCTGATCGCCGCGGTGGTGCTGTACCTGCTCTCCACGGGCGGAGTGCGCGGGTTCGCCTTCACCCTGGGGCTGACGACTCTCCTGGACCTGCTGGTGGTGTTCCTGTTCACGCACCCGCTGCTGCAGGCGCTCGTGCGCACCCGCTTCTTCGGGAAGGGCCATCCGATGAGCGGGCTCGATCCCGCCCTGCTGGGACGCTCCGTGCCCGCCTATGCGGGGCGCGGGCGCATCCGCTCCGGATCCGAGCGCGCAGACGCGTCCGAGCGCTCCCGCAGCGGTCGCGGCGATCGCGACGCGGCGCCGCGCGAGACCCTCGCCGAGCGCAAGGCGCGCCTCGCGCGCGAGGCGCAGCCCTCCCCGGAGGCCGACCGCACCGCCCCTGACGTCTCCACCGACAGGAGCGCACGATGAGCACCCTGACCCGCCTCTCCTCCCTCGGCAACGACCTCCACTCCGGGAAGGTCTCGGTGCCGATCGTGCGCCGCCGCCGCACCTGGTACGCGATCAGCCTGATCGCGCTCGTGCTCCTCGGCGGCATCGCCGCGCTGCGCGGGGTGAACCTCGGCATCGAGTTCACGGGAGGATCCGAGTTCCAGATCGCCGGCGCCGCCTCCGGGGACGAGTCGCTCGCCCGCGACGTCGTGCGCGCGCACGTGCCCCAGAACGAGCCCAAGATCACCGCCATCGGCGGCACCGCGCTGCGCGTGCAGACGGCCGAGCTCGACTCCGCGCAGACCCAGCAGGTCGCCGCCGAGCTCGCGGACGCCTACGGAGTCCAGCCCCAGGACGTCTCCAGCTCGTTCATCGGCCCGGTCTGGGGCGGGGACGTCACGGGCAAGATGGTGCGCGGGGTCGCCGTGTTCATCGTGCTGGTCGCGATCGTGATGGCGCTCTACTTCCGCAATGCGACCGTCTCCCTCGCGGCGATGCTCACGCTGGTGCACGACATGCTCCTCACCGCCGCCGTGTACGGCGTGGTCGGGTTCGAGGTGACGCCCGCGACCGTGATCGGCTTCCTCACGATCCTCGGCTACTCCCTGTACGACACGATCGTCGTGTTCGACAAGGTGCGCGAGAACACCGAGGACCTCGGCTCCCAGACCCGTTTCACCTACGCCGAGGCGGTCGAGCTCGGGGCCAATCAGACCCTCATGCGCTCGCTGAACACCGCGATCGTGGCCCTGCTGCCGGTGGGCTCGATCCTCGCGATCGGCGCCCTGCTGCTGGGCGCGGGCACACTGAAGGACATCTCGCTCGCGCTGTTCATCGGCATCCTCGTGGGCACCTACTCCTCGGCGTTCATCGCCCCCGGCCTGCTGGTCACCCTCCGCGGGCGCGAGCGCGCGATCCGCGAGCACACGGATCGCGTGCACGCCGCGCGCGCCGCCGGCGCGCCGGCCGGCACCGACCCCTCCCAGCCCCCGATCGACGCGGACCCGGAGGCCGGCGCTCGCGCCGACCGCTCGGGGATCGCGCACCCCGAGCGGGAGGCCGCCGCCGGCGGCTCCTCCCGCGCCTCCTCGCACCCCTCGCAGACAAGGCGCTGACGATGACCCGACCCTCCCTCACCCCGCAGGCGCTCCAGGAGCTGATGACCAGCCGGATCGCCGAGTACCCCGACTTCCCCGAGCCCGGGGTGCTGTTCCGCGACATCACGCCGCTGCTCGCGGACCCGGTCGCTTTCCACGCGATCATCAGCCACTGGTGCTCGATCCTCCCGGAGCGCATCGACTACATCGTCGGCCTCGAGGCGCGCGGATTCGTGATGGGCACCCCGCTGGCCTACGAGCTCGGCGCCGGGTTCATCCCCGCCCGGAAGGCCGGCAAGCTGCCGGGCACGCCGCGCCAGATCTCGTACTCCCTGGAGTACGGCAGCGCGACCGTCGAGATCGCCGAGAACGCGATCCCCGCCGGATCACGGGTGCTCGTGGTCGACGACCTGCTCGCCACCGGCGGCACCGCGGCCGCGGCGATCGAGCTGGTCCGCCAGTTCGACGTCGAGCTGCTGGGCGCCTCGTTCCTCGTCGAGCTGCAGGGCCTGGACGGCCGCAGCAAGCTGCCCGAGGTCCCCGTGACGACCGTCTGGTCGATCCCGAACTGATCCCGGAGCCGGGCTGCCCGGACACCGGTCCGGGCAGCCCTGGCCACGGCATAGACTTGCCGCTCCGCGCAAGGAGGTGGCCCCATGCCTGACCAGGACAAGCCCACGGTCCCGAAGCCAAGGGCCGGGTCGTCGGCTGCGCCCCGCTCCGGGGTCGGCGACTCCGCGGTGCCCACCCTTCGTCGCTCGCGGTCCCCGTTCTCGTTCTTCGGCGCGCGCTCGGCCGCGACGCCCTCGGCCGGACCGGCGAGCGCATACTTCGAGCCCCTCGCGCAGGTCGTGGTGTCCACGCGCTCCAAGGAGGACCTCGCGCTCCTGGAGCGGGCGTACGCGGTCGCCGAGAAGGCGCACCGCGGCCAGATGCGCAAGAGCGGCGATCCGTACATCACCCACCCGGTCTCCGTCGCCACGATCCTGGCGGAGCTCGGCAGCCCGGTGGAGGTGCTGGCCGCGGCGCTCCTGCACGACACGGTCGAGGACACCGACTACTCCCTGGACCAGCTCCGCAGCGACTTCGGCGACGAGGTCGCCGTCATGGTGGACGGCGTGACCAAGCTCGACAAGGTCACCTACGGGGAGGCCGCGCAGGCCGAGACCGTGCGCAAGATGATCGTGGCGATGAGCCGGGACATCCGCGTGCTGCTCATCAAGCTCGCCGATCGCCTCCACAACGCGCGCACCTGGAAGTACGTGCCGTCGGCCTCCGCCGAGCGCAAGGCCAAGGAGACCCTGGAGATCTACGCGCCGCTGGCGCACAGGCTCGGGCTGAACACCATCAAGTGGGAGCTCGAGGACCGCTCCTTCCAGGTCCTGTACCCCAAGGTGTACGACGAGATCGTCTCGCTGGTCGCGCAGCACGCTCCCGCGCGCGAGCAGTACCTGCAGAGCGTCTCCGGTCAGATCCAGGACGATCTGCGCCAGGCCCGCATCAAGGCGACCGTCACCGGCCGGCCCAAGCACTACTACTCGATCTATCAGAAGATGATCGTGCGCGGCCGGGACTTCGCCGACATCTACGACCTGGTGGGGATCCGCGTCCTGGTCGACACGGTGCGGGACTGCTACGGCGTGCTCGGCATCCTCCATTCGCGGTGGTCGCCGATCCCCGGCAGGTTCAAGGACTACATCGCCCTGCCGAAGTTCAACCTCTACCAGTCGCTGCACACGACCGTGATCGGTCCGACGGGCAAGCCCGTGGAGATCCAGATCCGCACCCGGGAGATGCACCGCCGCGCCGAGTACGGAGTGGCGGCCCACTGGAAGTACAAGGCGCTCGCAGGGGCGAATCCCGACCAGCGCGGCGGCAGCGGAGAGATGGCCTGGCTGCGCCAGCTCATGGACTGGCAGAAGGACACGAGCGACTCGGGGGAGTTCCTCGACTCCCTGCGTTTCGAGATCAACAGCCAGGAGGTGTTCGTCTTCACCCCGAAGGGCGACGTCATCGCCCTCCCGCAGGGGGCGAGCCCGGTGGACTTCGCCTACTCCGTGCACACGGAGGTGGGTCACCGCACGATGGGCTCGCGCGTGAACGGTCGGCTGGTCCCGCTGGACTCGGCGCTGAGCACCGGCGATGTGGTCGAGGTGTTCACCTCCAAGGCCGACGACGCGGGTCCGAGCCGCGACTGGCTCGGCTTCGTGAAGTCCCCCCGCGCGCGCACGAAGATCCGGCAGTGGTTCTCCAAGGAGCGCCGCGAGGAGGCGCTGGAGAAGGGCAAGGACGAGCTCGCCAAGGCGCTGCGCCGCCAGGACCTCCCGATGCGGCGCCTGCTGACCCACGAGATCCTCAACGGGGTCGCGCTGGATCTCCACCAGCCGTCGGTCGATTCGCTCTACACCGCCATCGGCGAGGGGCATATCAGCGCCGCGCACGTCGTCGAGACGCTTCGCGCCGGTCTCGGGGGAGAGGCGGGGAGCGAGGAGGACATCGTCGAGATGACGGTGCCCTCCAAGGCGCTCTCCCGGCGCTCGCACGCGCAGCAGCACACGGCCGAGACGGACCAGGGGGTCGAGGTCGACGGCCAGAGCGATCTCTGGGTGAAGCTCGCGAAGTGCTGCACCCCCGTGCCGGGCGATCCGATCCTCGGCTTCGTGACACGGGGCGCGGGCATCTCCGTGCACCACGAGGCCTGCAGCAATGTGCGCCAGCTGGTCGATCAGGATCCCGAGCGCATCGTCCCGGTGCACTGGTCCGGTCGCACGGGCGCGACGTACATGGTGCACATCAAGGTCGAGGCCCTGGACCGGGGTCGCCTGCTCACGGACCTCGCTCTGGTGATCTCCGACCAGCACGTGAACCTCAGCTCCGCCTCGTGCCAGTCCCACCGCGATCGGCTCGCGGTCGCGAACTTCACCTTCGAGCTCGCCGATCCGAGCCATCTGCAGTCCGTGCTGACCCAGGTGCGGAAGGTCGAGGGCGTCTACGACGCCTACCGGGTGACCGCCGACGGCAAGCCGGTAGAGGGGCGCGAGGCCGCGCGCGCCTGAGCGCCCTGGAGCCCGGGTCCAGGGGCTCGCCCTTCGCGGGGCTCGGGGTGCTCGCGGTGTTCGGGGTGCCCGCACGGCTCCCGGGTGAAGCGGCGCGCTCGCGCGTCCACCGAGGGGCGCGCTCGCGGATCCTCCATGCCGCGCAGCAGCTCAGCGGCCCTCCTCGAGCCGCGCAGGCCCTGCACCGAGCGCAGGGCGCGCCCCAGCTGCGCGGGGGTGCAGAGACCGGCTCCGAGCATCGCGGCGACCGCGCGCACTGCCGCGTCCTGAGGCGCGAAGCGCATCAGGTCTATGCAAGTGCGGGCGGGGCTCGTGACCGGCGCTCCGGCGATGACGTCGATCTCCTCGGGCAGCAGGGTGCAGTGGCGCACGCTCGCGCCGCTGACGAGACTGCGGTGCGCAGAGGTGAGCAGCTCGAGAGGGCGGGGGAAGGCGCCTCCCAGATGCAC
The DNA here is from genome assembly GCF_023509525.1 of Brachybacterium equifaecis. GTDB lineage: Bacteria > Actinomycetota > Actinomycetes > Actinomycetales > Dermabacteraceae > Brachybacterium > Brachybacterium equifaecis. The sequence continues at coordinate 221,053 of NZ_JAKNCJ010000003.1, read as the reverse complement.
CCAGAGCGCGGACCGTCCCGCGATCACGTGGTGGGGCCGCAGCTGCTCGCCGATCACGCAGCCCACCAGGAGCGCGCGGTCCAGCGCGGTGCGCGCAAGATCAGCGGGGATGCAGAGGTCGCGATCGAGGCGCAGCACGTGCCCGTCGAGCACCGCCCCCTCGGTGGAGGGGCTCCCTGCCGGCCACTGCGCCATCTCGCGCTCCAGCGGCGCGGCGAGGTCGGCGGCGTGCGCGGACCAGGCGGCGCAGGGGAGGGCCCGGGCGGGTGCGGTCATGCAGGGAGCATGGCATGCAGCAGCGGCGCCCCTCCACGATTGTGGACGGGCGCCGCTGCGGTCCCGCTGGCGGAGCTGGGGAGGATTCGCCCTCAGCCGAGGTCGCGCTTGGAGCGCTCGATGACCTCGAGCCACTCGCGGCGCACGCGCAGGGCCTCCTCGGCCTTCGCGATCTTCGCCGGATCGCCGGACTTCCGGGCCTTCTCGAGGTCCTCCTCGTAGCTGGCGATCGCGCTGTGCAGCTGGCTGGAGGCGCCCTCGACGCGGGCGCGCGTCGAGGGGTCGGTGCGGCGCCACTCGTCGTCCTCGGCCTGCTTGACCGAGCGCTCGACGGCGCGCAGACGGTCCTCGATCCGTCGCATCGCTGCGCGCGGGACCTTGCCGGCCGCCTCCCAGGCGTCCTGGATCGAGCCGAGGGCGGCCTTCGCGGCGTCCAGCCCCTTGCTGAGGTCGATCGCCTCGGCCTGCTCGAGCAGCTTCTCCTTGAGCGTCAGGTTCTCCTGCTGCTCGGCGTCCGAGGCGTGGAGGTCCTCGTTGCGGGCGGCGAAGAAGGTGTCCTGCGCGGCCTTGAACCGCGCCCACTGGGCGTCGTCCTTCTTGCGGTTGCCGCGGGGCGCGGCCTTCCACTCGTCCATGAGGGAGCGGTACTCGCGCACCGTGGGGCCCCAGTCGGTCGAGCCCTGGAGGGCCTCCGCGCGGCGGATGATGTCCTCCTTGACCTTCTCGGCCTCGCCGTGCTGCTCGTCGATCTGCGAGAAGAACGCGCGGCGCTTGCGATCGAAGGCGCTGCGCGCCGCCGAGAGCCGCTTCCAGAGCGCATCCTCGGTCGCACGGTCCAGGGCCGGGCCGTCCTTCTGCATGGACTTCCAGGTGGGGACCATCTCGCGCATGGTCTCGCCGGCGCTCTTCCAGCTCATGCGGTCGGGATCGGTCGCCACGAGAGCCTCGATGGACTCGACGAACGCGGTGCGGCCGGCTGCGGCCTCCTCGCGCTGGGCGACCCGCTCCGACTCGAGCGCCTGGATGCGAGCCTTCGCGACTTCGCGCAGATCTGCGGCGCGCGTGCGCAGCGCGGGGATGTCGCCGATGGCCTTCGGCTCCTTGAGGTTCTTGCGCAGGTTCTCCAGGAGCCGGTTGAGATCGGCCTGGGTGAGGTCGGGGACCGCCAGGCGCTGCTCGGTGACGTCCAGGAACGCGACGAGATCGAGGTAGGCGTGCGCCAGCGGCGTGAGAGCCTGCGCGCGGTCCTCCCCGGCGGCGGTGCCGATCACGCGCTTCTGCGTGCCGTCGAGGACGATGATGCTGCCGTCCTCGTCGATCTCGCCGAATGCGAGAGCCGCCTCGACGTCGGCATCCGCATAGGACTGCACGGGGGGCGCGACGGGGATGAGGGTGACGGCCGGCTTGCGCCCTGCGAGGGCCGCGGGGCTCGGAGGCCCGGGGCGGCGCGGCTGAGCGGGGCGCGGCGCGGCAGGCGCCGCGCCCGCCTGCGCTGCGGAGTCCTCCGCCGCGGGCTGCTGCTCGGCGGCCGTGCCGTCTGCTGCGGGCTCCTGGACGGCTGCCTCGCCCGCTGCGGGCTCCTGCGCGGAGGTCTCCGCTGCGGGCTGGAGCTCGTCGGCGGTGCTCTGACCGGCCTCGGTGGCGGGGGCGTCGGGAGTCTCGTTCTCGCTCACCAGGAGCTCCTTCGTTCATTCCGCTGGGATCGCGGGCACTGCCACTGCCGTGGCCTCATCGGATGTGGCGCGGATCGCCACGCGAGCGCACTCTACAGGGCTTCCCTGCCGTGCCCGCGCCCCTGCCCGTGAGCGCGGGCACGGCGGCCCCTCGGGGGCGCGAGGGCGGATAATGGAGGGCCGACCCCTCATGCAAGGAGACCTCGTGGCGAAGATCAGCGCCCTGTCCGGATTCCCCGAGTGGCTGCCCGCGCAGCGCCAGATCGAGCAGCACGTCATCGACGTGTTCCGCGAGGTCGCCGAGCTCCACGGGTTCTCCGGGATCGAGACGCGCGCGGTCGAGCCGCTCAGCGAGCTCGTCCGCAAGGGCGAGATCGACAAGGAGGTCTACGTGCTGCGGCGGCTGCACGCGAGCGAGGAGCCGGGGGAGAGCGCCGATCCGTCCCGTCAGCTGGGACTGCACTTCGACCTCACCGTCCCGCTCGCCCGCTACGTGCTGGAGCACCAGAACGACCTCGCCTTCCCCCTGCGCCGCTTCCAGATCCAGAAGGTCTGGCGCGGTGAGCGGCCGCAGGACGGCCGCTTCCGCGAGTTCTACCAGGCCGATCTCGACATCGTCGGCCAGGACGTCCTGCCGGCGCACCTGGAGGCCGACGTCGCCGTGGTGATGGCCGAGATCCTCTCGCGCCTGCCGCTTCCCGGGTTCACGATCCACGCGAACAACCGCAAGCTCTCGGAGGGCTTCTTCACCTCCCTCGGGCTCGCCGACACCGGAGCGGTCCTGCGCACCCTCGACAAGCTCCCGAAGATCGGTGCCGAGGCGGCCTCCCGCCTCCTGCAGAGCGAGGCCGGCGCGGATGCGCAGCAGGCCGCCGCCTGCCTCGACTTCGCGGGCATCCGCACGGCCGACGGCTCGTTCGCCGATCGCGTGCGGGCCCTCGGCGGCCAGGGCGAGATGCTCGAGGAGGGCATCGCCGAGCTCGCAGCCGTCCTCGAGAGCGTGGGGCGCTCCGTGCCGGGCGTCATGGTCGCGGACCTCTCCATCGCGCGCGGCCTCGACTACTACACGGGCACGGTCTTCGAGACGTTCCTCGAGGGCCACGCGGCGCTGGGGTCGATCTGCTCTGGCGGCCGCTACGACCGCCTCGCCGCGGACAACCGTCACAGCTACCCCGGCGTGGGACTCTCGATCGGGCTCTCGCGACTGGTCTCGCGGATCATCTCCGCCGAGCTCGCGCGCCCGTCGCGGGACGTCCCCACGTGCGTGCTGGTCTCGGTGTCCCAGGAGGCCGAGCGCGCCCGCAGCGAGGAGATCGCCCGCGCCCTGCGCGCGCGCGGGATCAGCTGCGAGGTCGCCCCGAGCGCCGCGAAGCTCGGGAAGCAGATCCGCCACGCGGACAAGCGCCGCATCCCCTTCGTCTGGTTCCCGGGATCGATCTCCGAGGGCGCGGGCGACGAGGTGCGGGACATCCGCACCGGCGAGCAGGTCCCGGCCGACGAGAGCACGTGGCAGCCCCCGGCCGAGGACCTCCACGTGCGCATCCTCCCGGTTGCGAAGGCCGCTGAGGGGGAGTGATCTCGCCCACCCGTGCACGGGGCAGGGAATCCGTGCACGGGGGTCAGCGTTCTACCGGTCATGGCTACCACGACTCTCACCACCGAGAACCATGACGAGACCGTCAAGGACGGCGTCGTCCTGATCGACTTCTGGGCGGGCTGGTGCGTTCCGTGCCAGCGGTTCGCCCCCATCTTCGAGAAGGCCGCCGAGGACCACCCCGACGTCACCTTCGCGAAGCTCGACACCGAGGACCAGCAGGAGCTCGCGATGCGCTACGGCGTCACCGCGATCCCGACCCTCGTCGCATACCGGGAGGGCATCCCGGTCTTCCAGCAGGCCGGAGCCCTTCCCGCCTCCGCCCTCGAGGACCTGATCTCCAAGGTCCAGGGCCTGGACATGGACGAGGTCCGCTCGGCGTACGCCGAGTCGCAGAAGGGCGGTCAGGCGCAGGCCTGACCACCCGGCGCCTCGCGCGGGAGCGGGCAGGAGCGCCCTGACGCTCCCGAGCATCCTGCGACCACGACAGAAGAGGGGCCTCGCACCATCGGTGCGAGGCCCCTCTCCTCATGTCCGCTGATCAGCGGTGATCGCGACCCGGACCGCGATGCTCGTCGCGCCAGTCGCGGGAGCCGCGCGAGTCGGACCCGGCGGAGCGGGGGCGGTCATAGCCGCCGCGGTCGCGGCCGGAGCCGCGCTGATCGCCCTTGTCGAAGCGGCCGCCGCTCTTGCCGGCGAACCCGCCGCGGCCGGCGGGACGGCCTGCGCCGCCGCGAGGGCCCTGATCCTCGGAGATGCGCAGCGCGCGACCCCCGACCTTCGCCCGGCTGATCTGGTCCATCTGCGCGGGGGAGAGCGACCCGCGGATCTGCACCAGGGAGAAGGACCCCATGATGTCGATCTTGCCGATCATCTTGCCGTTGATGCCGCCCTCGCCGGTGATCGCACCGACGAGCCCGGCAGGCTTGACGCCGTGGGAGTGGCCCGCGCCGACGCGGTAGCTGGTATAGCCGTGCTCGGTGCGCGAAGCCGCTGCGCCGCCGCGGGGACCGTTGCGGTCCGAGCCGCGGTCGCGGTCGCCGCCCTTGAGCGAGGCGCCCGTGAACTCCTCGTCCTCGGCCGTGGGGCTGCCGGGGCCCTCATCGCCCACAGCCTTGGCCGTGAGCGCTGCGGCCAGGGTGCGCGCATCCATTCTCGACTCCTCGAGGAAGGCGTCGATGCGCTCGAGGTACATGTCCAGTCGCCCGCGCTCGACGCGCTCGGGAGCGGACTGCAGGAGCGCGGTGGTGCGATGGATCGAGACGTCCCGCGGGCTCGGGATCTGGAACTCCTCGAGGGTCTGACGAGTCGTCTTCTCGATCGCGTGCAGCTTGCGGCGCTCGTGCGGGGCGACGAAGGTGATCGCCTCTCCCGTGCGGCCCGCGCGGCCGGTGCGGCCGATGCGGTGCACGTAGGCCTCGGGCTCGCCCGGGACGTCGAAGTTCACGACGAGGCCGATGCGCTCGACATCCAGGCCGCGGGCGGCGACGTCCGTCGCCACGAGCACATCGAGGGAGCCGTCGCGCAGTCGCTCGACGATCTTCTCGCGCTCCTTCTGGGCCACGTCGCCGCTGATCGTCGCCGCGACGATGCCGCGGGCGAGCAGCTCGACGCCGACGTCCTCGGCGGCCGAGCGGGTGCGCACGAAGACGATCGCCGCATCGGCGTCGGACGTCGCGAGGACCCGGGCCAGGGCGCCGGTCTTGTGGCGGAACGGGACGACCGCGTAGCGCTGGCGCACGGAGGTCACGGTGGAGGACTGCCGCGCGACCGAGACGGAGACCGGATCGGTCATGTGCTCGGCGGCGACCTTCTTGATCGCCGGGGGCATGGTCGCCGAGAACAGCGCGACCTGCTTGCTCTCCGGAGCGAAGCTGAGGATCTGGTCGACGTCCTCCGCGAAGCCCATGCGGAGCATCTCGTCGGCCTCGTCGAGGACGAGGTAGCGCAGGGAGTCGAGCTTGAGGTTGCCGCGCTTGAGGTGGTCGATGACGCGACCGGGCGTTCCGACCACGACCTGCGAGCCCTTCGAGAGCGCGCGCTCCTGCGGGAGATAGGGGGAGCCGCCGTAGACGGAGGTCACCGTGATCTCGCGGGATGCCTGGGCGAACGAGGCGATCGCGTCGGCGACCTGCATCGCGAGCTCGCGGGTCGGAGCGAGCACGAGGGCCTGGGTGGAGCGGTCGGCCGAATCGACGGCCGCCAGGAGGGGGAGGCCGAACGCGGCGGTCTTGCCGGTGCCGGTCTGCGCGACGCCGATGACGTCGCGGCCCGAGAGGAGGGCGGGGATCGCCTGCTCCTGGATGGGGGAGGGGCGGGTGAAGCCGAGAGCGGCCACCGCGGTCATCAGGGCCGGCGGCAGATCGAGATCGGCGAACGTGGGCTCCGCGGGGGCGGCGGGAGCCTCGGGGGTCTCGGCGGGAGCGGCGTCGGCGACGGAGCCCTGGGAGGTCTCGACGTCAGGAGCGTCCGTCTCGGAAGAGGCGGGCATGGGGGAATCGGGGTGCATGGAGTCCTTCGACTGCGAGGGTTGGAACAGACCCACAGGCGTGCAGGTCGGACAGCTCTCAGCATACGGAGACGCCTGCCACCTCCGGCAGGGTCTGCGGGGGCGAGATGCCTCACCACCGCGCTACGATCAGGGCGGTGCGCACCGCCCTGTGAGGCGTCGCACCCCGCGCGCGGCCCGGTGCCGGGCGCGTCCCCACGACTTCGACGAAGGGCATGTCCCGTGCTGCGCACCCATCAGGCCGGTGAGCTCCGCGAGGAGCACATCGGACAGACCGTCACCCTCACCGGCTGGATCGGCCGCCGTCGCGACCACGGCGGTGTGACCTTCCTGGATCTCCGCGACGCCAGCGGCGTCGCCCAGGTGGTCGTCCGCGAGGACGAGGCGATGCACCTGCGCAACGAGTACGTGCTGAAGGTGACGGGCACCGTCGACAAGCGCCCCGAGGGCAACGAGAACCCGGCGCTGCCGACGGGTGCGGTCGAGGTGACCGCGACCGACGTCGAGGTCCTGAACACCTCGGCCCCCCTGCCGTTCCAGCTCGATGACCACACCGAGGTGGGCGAGGAGGCCAGGCTGCGCTACCGCTACCTGGATCTCCGTCGCAGCGGTCCTGCTCGTACCCTGCGCCTGCGCTCCCAGATCAACCGCGCTGCGCGCGAGACGCTGCTGGACGACGGCTTCGTGGAGATCGAGACGCCGACTCTCACGCGCTCGACCCCTGAGGGCGCCCGCGACTTCCTGGTGCCGGCGCGGCTCTCGCCCGGAAGCTGGTACGCCCTGCCCCAGTCGCCGCAGCTGTTCAAGCAGCTGCTGATGGTGGCGGGCATGGAGAAGTACTTCCAGCTCGCGCGCTGCTATCGCGACGAGGACTTCCGCGCCGATCGCCAGCCCGAGTTCACCCAGCTCGACGTCGAGATGAGCTTCGTGGACCAGGAGGACGTCATCGCCCTCGCCGAGAAGATCCTGGTGAACGTGTGGAAGGCCGCGGGCCACGAGGTCGCGACCCCGATCCCGCGCATCACCTATGCGGAGTCGATGCGGCGCTACGGATCCGACAAGCCCGATCTGCGGTTCGATCTCGAGATCACCGAGATGACGGAGTTCTTCTCGAACACCCCGTTCCGCGTCTTCCAGTCGCCGTACGTGGGCGCCATCGTGATGAAGGGCGGCGCCTCGCAGCCCCGCCGCACGCTGGACGCGTGGCAGGAGTGGGCCAAGCAGCGCGGAGCCAGGGGCCTCGCCTACGTGCTCATCCAGGAGGACGGCACCCTCACCGGCCCCGTCTCCAAGAACATCTCGGAGCAGGAGAAGGCCGGGCTGGCTGCGGCCGTGGGCGCGGGTCCCGGCGACTGCGTGTTCTTCGCCGCCGGCGAGCCCAAGCCCTCGCGCGCGCTGCTGGGCGCCGCGCGCGATGAGATCGCTGCGCGTCTCGGCCTCATCGACGAGAGCGCGTTCTCCTTCGTCTGGGTCGTGGACGCGCCCATGTTCGAGCCGGCGAGCGATGCCGTCGCGGCCGGCGACGTCGCCGTCGGCGCCGGGGCCTGGACGGCAGTTCACCACGCGTTCACGTCTCCCAAGCCCGAGTTCGCGGACACCTTCGACACCGATCCGGGCAGCGCTCTCGCCTACGCCTACGACATCGTCTGCAACGGCAACGAGATCGGCGGCGGCTCGATCCGCATCCACCAGCGCGCCATGCAGGAGCGCGTGTTCTCGGTGATGGGGATCGACGAGGAGCAGGCGCGCGAGAAGTTCGGCTTCCTCCTGGACGCCTTCGCCTTCGGCGCGCCGCCCCACGGCGGCATCGCCTTCGGCTGGGACCGCATCGCGGCCCTGCTCGCCGGCACCGACTCGATCCGCGAGGTGATCGCCTTCCCGAAGTCCGGCGGCGGATTCGACCCGCTGACCCAGGCCCCGGCGCCGATCACCGCGCAGCAGCGCAAGGAGGCGGGGGTCGACGCGAAGCCCGAGCCCGCCCCCGCGGCGAAGAAGGCGTCCGACGCTGCAGCCGCCGCGGCAGGCGATGCCGCGGCAGAGGCTGAGAAGGCGCAGCCCGCCGAGGGCTGAGAGCCCCCGCAGCGGAACGACCCCGGAGCTGGCGCTCCGGGGTCGTTCCGCTGTGCGGGCTTGCCGCCCGCGCTCCGATCCGGGGCCGGCAGGCGCGCGTCAGATCAGCGGGGCTGCTCCCCGTGGCGCACCTGCGGGCGGGGCAGGCGGAAGCGGCGGAACTGGAGGGACCGCATCACTCCGTAGCCGGGAAGGCCGGTGCCCACAGCGCCGAAGCGCTCCGTGAGCGCAGCGCGCAGGCGCCGGCGCAGCAGGAACGAGTCGATCACGCAGAGCAGGATCGCGCCCCACAGCACCACCAGCATCGCGAAGCTCATCGCGGTGGCGAGGCGCGGCAGGATCAGCGGCAGGACCAGACCGAGGATCAGCACGATGAAAGCGATGGGGAAGAAGTAGTCGGCGACGTTGCGGCGCGAGTCCACGACGTCTCGCACGAAGCGGCGCTCGGGGCCGCGGTGCTGCGCCGGCATGGCCGACTCGTCGCCCGTGACCATCGCCTGCTGAGCGGCCTGACGCTCCTCCGATGCGCGAGCGCGATCCCGGCGGCGCGCCTCCTTGCGATCCGCGACCACGATCGGGCGCCGGTTCGCCGCCTCGGCCTCGCGGCGGCTGCGCGTCGGCCGGCCCTTGCCGGGCGTGCTGGCAGGGGAGGGGGCGGCGCTCGATCCGGTGCGGACGGGCTCGGTCTGCTCAGGGGTGCTGTTTCGGGGACTCACGGGGCCATCCTAGGCGGGGAGGCGCCCGCACCGGCCGCGACGCGCGCTAGCGTAGAGCCATGCCTCTTCCCGATGACGCCCGAGCCGACGCCCCCTCCGCCGCCCAGGAGCACGAGAGCCTGCGCCGCGACCTCGAGGCTCTGCTCCCGCAGTCCCTCGCCGATCTCGAGGACCTCGTGCGGATCCCGTCGATCGCCTTCCCCGGATACGACCGCGAGCCCGTGCAGCGCAGCGCCGAGGCCGTCGCTGCTCTCCTGCGCAGCGCGGGAATGCCCGAGGTGCGCATCGAGAGCGTCGAAGGAGGCGCGCCCGCCGTGATCGCGCGTCGGCCCGCGGCCCCCGGCCGCCCGACCGTCCTCCTGTACGCCCACCACGACGTCCAGCCGACGGGCGACCCGGAGTCCTGGAGCAGTGCTCCCTTCGAGCCCTCGCTGCGAGGTGATCGCCTCTACGGGCGCGGCGCCGCTGACGACAAGGCCGGCGTCATGGCGCACGTGACCGCGCTGCGGCTGGTCGGCGAGGAGCTCGCCGCGCAGGGGACCGGTGTGACCGTCTTCGTCGAGGGCGAGGAGGAGGCGGGATCGCCCACCTTCCGCCCCTTCATCGAGGCGTTCCGCGAGGACCTCGCGGCCGACGTCATCGTCGTGGCGGACTCCGCGAACTGGGCCGTCGGCACTCCGGCGCTCACCACGAGCCTGCGCGGCATGGTCGACCTGACGGTCACCGTGCGGGTCCTGGACCACGCTGTCCACTCCGGTCTCTTCGGCGGACCGGTCCTCGATGCGCTCACCCAGCTCGGACGCCTGGTGGCCACGCTCCACGATGAGCAGGGCGCGGTCGCCGTCCCCGGCCTCGTGAGCGCACCCGCCCCCGCGGTCGACATGCCGGAGGAGGACTTCCGTCGCGATGCCGGAGTGCTCGAGGGCATGCCGCTGGCGGGGATCGGGTCGCTGACCTCGCGCCTGTGGGCCCAGCCCGCTCTCTCGGTGATCGGCATCGATGCTCCGAGCGTGCGCGACGCCTCGAACACCCTCGTGCCGGCCGCGAGCGCGAAGCTCTCCCTGCGGATCCCTCCGGGTCAGGATCCCGCCGACGCCATGGACGCCCTCGTCGCCCACCTCGAGGCGCACGCCCCGCGCGGCAGCCGCCTCGAGATCCGTCGCGGCGAGCAGGGGCGCCCCTTCCAGGCCCCGCTCGGCTCCCCGGCGATGGACCTCGCCCGCGAGTCGTTCCGCCGGGCATGGGGCACCGATCCCGTGGACACCGGACTGGGCGGCTCGATCCCGTTCATCGCCGACCTCCTCGAGGTCTTCCCCGGCGCCGACGTCCTCGTCACCGGGGTGGAGGACCCCGATTCGAGGGCCCATGGCATCGACGAGTCCCTGCATGTGGGGGAGTTCGCGAACGTCTGCCTCGCCGAGGCGCTCCTGCTGCTCGGCGTCGGCTCGCTCCACCGCGGTCAGGACCCCGCGTGATGAGCGCGAAGCGCGGCGCCTCCCGGAATCAGGCATCCGCTCCTTCCGCTGCCTCCGCTCGGCCGACCGCCCGGCCTGCGGCGCACTCGCTGCAGGCGCCGCGAGCAGGGGAGAGCGGCGGCGGGTCCCCCCGTGTGTCCGCTGCCACGATTCCGATGCTGCTCCTGGGGATCGTCCTCGGGTTCCTGCTCGCCTATTTCCTCGTCGGCTGGGGCGGGCTCGTGGTGCTGGGCCTGGTGATCTGGGGCGTCTCTGCCGTCTTCACCGGCCGCTTGCCGCTCGACGGCGCGATCGCCGGAGCTCTCGGGCTCGCGCTCGGCTACGGCGGGATCATGCTCGTGGCACTGTTCCGCGGCGGCTTCTGAGATCCCCGCGACTCGGGTTCGGCGCTCGCCGGGGTGCGGGGCGTAGGCTGGAGGCATCCGTACCGAGGAGGCACCCCCATGACAACGACCACTGAGCCCACCGCTGCGCCGTCCGCAGCAGCTGCGCCCGCAGGCGCCGACGCCCCGGCTCCCGCGCACGGGGTCGTCCTGACCGAGGTGGCGGCGGACAAGGTCCGCTCGCTGCTCGCACAGGAGGGCCGCGATGATCTGCGGCTGCGGATCGCTGTGCAGCCTGGCGGCTGCTCGGGCCTCATCTACCAGCTCTACTTCGACGAGCGCATGATGGACGGCGACGCGGCGGTCGACTTCGACGGCGTCGAGGTCGTCGTGGATAAGATGAGCACCCCGTACCTGTCGGGCGCCACGATCGACTTCTCCGACACCATCGAGAAGCAGGGCTTCACGATCGACAACCCCAACGCGGGCAGCTCGTGCGCGTGCGGGGATTCGTTCAGCTGAACCTCTGTACCTGAGCATTCGCGCTCCGCGCCCGCCGGCAGTCGCGGCGCGCTGCAGGCCGACGGGCCCGCCGACTCCTCCTGGGAGCGGCGGGCCCGTCGGCGCATCCCGGGCGGCGGGGGACGAGCGCTCGGCGGGTGCGCCGCGAGATGCACGACGCCTCGCCCGACATCGTTCCTGATAGCTGAACACCTGCCGTGAAGCACGTATGATGACGCTGTGCCGTCATGCTCTATCGGCGCGCACATCCCGCGGGTCTGCCCCGACCCCAGACATGCTTTCGCTCCGAGAGCGCTCGCTCACCGGTCCTCGACCGGGATGCGGGCGGGAAACGGAGCTGACGAGTGGAAGGTCATCCTGTGATCCCCCAGGCCACACCCCGACCGCGGCCGCTGCGCCGGGTCGCGATCGGAATCGCGCTCGGCACGCTCGCGCTCTCCGGCTGCACCCGTGAGCAGCAGCGCGGCTTCCTCCCCGGCCCTGCCGACGGCGTGGAGGTCACCAACCAGACGGCGCGCATCACGCAGATGTGGACGAGCTCCTGGCTCGTCCTGCTCGTGGTGGGCCTCATCGTCTGGGGCCTGGCCATCTGGTGCGCCGTGGCGTACCGCCGTCGCCGCAACGACACGGGCTTCCCCGTCCAGCTGCGCTACCACGTGCCGATCGAGATGGTCTTCACCCTCCTGCCGATCGTCATGATCATGACGCTCTTCTACTTCACCCAGCGCGACGTCGGCGAGATCGAGGCGCACCGCGCCGATCCCGATGTCGTGGTGAACGTCGTGGGCAAGCAGTGGAGCTGGGACTTCAACTACGTCACCGATGACGTCCACGAGCCCGCCGGCGTCCAGTCCTTCGAGACGGGGATTCCGGGCGCGGCGGAGTCGCTGCCCGAGGTGTGGCTGCCGGTGGACCAGACGGTCGAGTTCCGCCTGGACTCCCGCGACGTCATCCACTCCTTCTGGGTCGTCGACTTCCTGTACAAGAAGGACATGTTCCCGGGCCACACCACCTCCTTCCAGGTCACTCCGACCCGTGAGGGCGTCTACGCCGGCAAGTGCGCAGAGCTCTGCGGCGAGTTCCACTCGGACATGCTGTTCAACGTCCGCGTCGTCTCGCAGGCCGAGTACGACCAGCACATGCAGGAGCTGCGCGATCAGGGCAACACCGGCCAGCTCGGCGTGGACCTGAACCGCAACCAGGAGGACTGGAGCATGCGCGAATTGAACGACGAGGCGCACGGTCGCACCGGAGAAGAGGTCCAGCAGTGAGCATCCAGACGCCCGTCGCACCGACGGCCCCCGCAGCGAAGGCGTTCGCGCCCGTGCGGGAGACGAGTCTCGGACAGAAGTTCTTCCAGCTCCTCACCACCACCGATCACAAGCTGATCGGCAAGATGTACATGGGGATGGCGTTCTTCTTCTTCTGCTTCGGCGGAATCCTGGCGCTGATGATCCGCGCCGAGCTCTGGGAGCCCGGTCTGCAGGTCGTCGTCTCCAAGGACCAGTACAACCAGCTGTTCACCATGCACGGCACGATCATGCTGCTCATGTTCGGCACGCCGCTGTTCAACGGCTTCGCCAACTACCTGGTGCCGCTGCAGATCGGCGCCGTGGACATGGCGTTCCCGCGACTGAACATGTTCGCCTTCTGGCTGACGCTGTTCGGCTCGATCATCGCGGTGGCCGGCTTCCTCACCCCGCAGGGTGCTGCATCCTTCGGCTGGTTCGCGTACGCGCCGCTCTCGGACACCACGTTCTCACCAGGCCTGGGCGGTGATCTCTGGGTCTTCGGACTGGGCTTGCAGGGCTTCGGCACGATCCTGGGCTCGGTCAACTTCATCACCACCATCCTGTGCATGCGCATGCCCGGCATGACCATGTTCCGCATGCCGATCTTCACCTGGAACATCCTCATCACCGGTGTGCTGGTGCTGATGGCGTTCCCGGTGCTCGCCTCGGCGCTGCTGGCCCTGGGTGCGGATCGCCGCTTCGATGCGCAGATCTTCAATCCCGAGAACGGCGGCCCCGTCCTCTGGCAGCACCTGTTCTGGTTCTTCGGCCACCCCGAGGTCTACGTGCTGGCCCTGCCGTTCTTCGGCATCGCCACTGAGATCCTGCCGGTGTTCAGCCGCAAGCCGATCTTCGGCTACAAGACCCTGGTCTACGCCACGATCTCCATCGCCGCGCTCTCCGTGACCGTGTGGGCGCACCACATGTACACCACCGGCGCAGTGATGCTGAACTTCTTCAGCTTCATGACGATGCTCATCGCGGTTCCGACGGGCGTGAAGTTCGCGAACTGGATCGGCACGATGTGGCGCGGCTCGATCACCTTCGAGACGCCGATGCTGTTCACCCTCGGCTTCCTCACGACCTTCGTCTTCGGCGGCCTCACCGGCGTCATCCTCTCGACCCCGGTGCTGGACTTCCACCTCTCGGACACCTACTTCGTCGTGGCGCACTTCCACTACGTGCTGTTCGGGACGGTGGCCTTCGAGATGTTCGCGGGCTTCTACTTCTGGTGGCCCAAGATGTTCGGCTACAAGCTGCATGAGGGCCTGGGCAAGATCCACTTCTGGTTCCTGATGATCGGCTTCCATATGACCTTCCTCGTCCAGCACTGGCTGGGCGTCGAGGGCGCACCCCGCCGCTACGTCAACTACCTGGCCGAGGACAACTTCGACTGGATGAACAAGTTCTCCACCGTGGGCGCTTTCATCCTGGGAGCCTCCACGCTGCCCTTCATCCTGAACGTCGTGCTCACGCACATGAAGAAGGAGAAGGTCGAGGTGGACGATCCGTGGGGCTACGGCGCCTCGCTCGAGTGGGCGACCTCCTGCCCGCCCCCGCGCCACAACTTCCACTCGCTGCCGCGCGTGCGCTCCGAGCGCCCCGCATTCGACCTCCATCACCCCGAGGTCGGACTGGAGACCCATGTCCTGGCTGAGGAGCCGGTGAAGAACAGGACGAGCAACTGATATGCGCACTTCCGGACGTATCTTCCTGATCCTGACGATCTTCTTCATCATCGTCGGCATCGCCTACGGCATCATCACGGGCACCCGTGCGCCGCTGGGCATCGAGACCGTCGGCTTCCCGGCGTTCATCATGCTGGCCGGCCTCACCGGGCTCATCGCCGTGACGCTCTTCTGGGCGGCCCGCAAGTTCCCGAACCGCCCCGAGGAGGACCTCCACGCAGAGGTCGCCGACGATGCGGGTGTGCAGGGCTCCTTCGCCCCGTACAGCTGGTGGCCGCTGTGGGCGGCGATCGGCGCGGCGATGGCGTTCCTCGGTGTCGCAGCCGGCTGGTGGATCGCCGGCATCGGAGCGGTCTTCGTCGTGGTCGGCGTCGTCGGCTGGGTCATGGAGTTCTCCTCCGGTCCCCACGCCCACTGATCTGACCTTCCCAGTCCGGCCCGGCACCCTCATGGGGTGCCGGGCCGGACTGCGTCGGAGGGCCGGCTGCGGGACGCTGCGCCGCAGCTGGGTGGGACACCGTGCCCCAGATGGGTGCCCGCACCTGCTCCGAGCGGCTCAGAGGCCTCCTGGATGCGCGGAGAGCCAGTCGTCATGCCGCGCCCGCAGAGCGTCCCGCTCGCGCGGGCTGCCGAGGAGCACATCCGCGCCGCCGTCGTAGGGGTGGTAGAGCCAGCGGAAGTCCGCGGGGGCGAGGATGACGCCTCCAGTGCGGTCCTCAGCCACGAGCCGGAGAAGCGGGTCGAGAGCTGCCGGTCGGGCCGCCACGCGGCTCAGGAACGCACTGCACCAGGACTCCATCCCCACCTCGCTGTGGGCGCTCTCGAATCGCCACCACAGCTGGCGGTCCGGGACCGCTTCGCCGAGGTGCGGAGCGCGCCACGCGTGCTCGTCGGGCTCCCACTCGGCGGTCACGACGAGCAGCTCCTGCGCTGCGCCCGTCTCGGGAGAGCCCATCAGCTCGCGCAGCACGGTGCGATGCCGCTCCAGCACGATCTGCTCCTCGAACGCGTCCTCCGCGTAGCGCTTCGATCCGGGGAGCGAGTGGAACCGGACCCAGCGGTCCGGGAACCAGATGCGGAGCATGTCGGCTTCGGGAGTCGATCCCGGCCAGTTCTGGCGCCAGAGCTCCATGAGGCGCTGATCGTCGGAGTCCATGCCCTGATTCTCCTACTCGGCAGAGAGGGCGCCGCCATCGCACTACGAACAGTGGAAAAACGCTGGATATGGAGCCACAGACTCATCAGCATGTAGAGAGCGCAGTCGGCGTCTCCAGATCCGCTCTCATCCGCCCCTCGCATGCATATGGCATCGTGGCGCCCGCTGGCGCTCTTGCCGGAGCGCGGGTCCATCGAGATGAGGGAGTGAGACATGCTCGGCATCGGTCGTGACTACACCCGCGAGGGAGAGACCCTCCTCAAGGGCCTCCATGCGGACGAGACCGCCCTGGAGGCCGCAGAGGAGTGGGGGAGGGGAGTTCTCGCGCGCAGCGGCCTGGACGCCCGCACGCAGTCGGTGCAGGCGATCCGTGCACTGCGGAGCGCGGATCGCCGCCTGTCCCTGATCGCCGCCAAGGTGCTCGTGGACCGGCTGAACGGGCGGCGGGCACCGCGGCAGGGCCGCAAGCCCGGCCCCCCGCCTGCGACGTTGCGCTAGAACCCGCCGTCGGCCGCGCTGCGCTCGGGCGCTCCGAGCGCAAGAACGGGGGAGGAGCCCCGGATATGACGAAGGCCCGGACCTCTCGGTCCGGGCCTTCGCCATGCGCAGATCAGAGTCAGTGACGCTGATCCGGGGTGGTGTAGTCGCCGCCGGTGAGAGCGTCGATCTCGTGCTTCTCGTGGCCCGCGTGGGCCATCGCCTCGCGCAGCTCGGCCGGGGTGACGGGCGAGATGCGGTCCTTGAAGAAGAACGAGGTGGCGGCGGCGCGCAGCGAGGAGACCCCGTTGCCCGCGGTGAGCGGACGGAAGTCGTCGTGCTGCACGAGCACCCAGCGGTCGTACTCGTTGAGCGGCTCGTGGATCTCGAGCATCTCGCCGTCCTCGAGACGGACGACCTTGGAGGTCTCCACACCATGAAGGACCAGATCGCGGCGCTGGCGCTGCATCGACAGGCACAGGCGCTTGGTCACGTAGAACATCAGCACGGGGATCACGAAGATGCCGATGCGGAAGAACCACGTGAGGTCGTTGATCGAGAGATGCAGCTTCATGCCGATGAGGTCGTTGGTCGCGGCGAGAGCGAGGATCACGTAGATGCTGATCCACGCGACGCCGAGACCGGTGCGCACCGGCGTGTTGTACGGCAGGTCGAGCACGTGGTGCTCGCGGTCATCGCCGGTCACCCACGACTCGATGAAGGGGTACAGGGCGAGGAAGGCGAGGAGCGCCCCGTAGATCGCCATCGGGATGAGCATGTTCAGCGAGATCACGTAGCCGAAGATCGTGAACTCCCAGCCCGGGATGAGGCGGAGGCCGCCGTCGGTCCAGAGCATGTACCAGTCGGGCTGGGACCCGGCCGAGACGGGGGAGGGGTCGTAGGGACCGTAGATCCACACGCCGTTGATCGCGGTCGTCGCCGAGACCAGCGCGATGATGCCGAAGACCAGGAAGAAGAAGCCGCCGGCCTTCGCGGTGTAGACCGGGAAGAGCGGGAAGCCCACGACGTTGCGATCCGTGCGGCCCGGGCCGGGGTACTGCGTGTGCTTGTGGAGCACGAGCAGCACGAGGTGGATCGCGATCAGGCCCAGGATGGCGGCGGGCACCAGCAGGATATGGATCGTGAACAGGCGCGGGATGATGTCGTGGCCGGGGAACTCTCCGCCGAACAGCAGCATCGAGAGGTACGTGCCGACGATCGGGATGGCCTTCATCAAGCCGTCGACCACGCGCAGGCCGTTGCCGGAGAGCACGTCATCAGGGAGCGAGTAGCCGGAGAAGCCGGCCACCATGCCGAGGATCATCAGCGAGAAGCCCACGAGCCAGTTCAGCTCGCGCGGCTTGCGGAAAGCGCCGGTGAAGAACACGCGGAACATGTGGACGAAGATCGCCACCATGAACACGAGCGCCGCCCAGTGGTGCATCTGGCGGAAGAGCAGGCCGCCCTTGACCTCGAAGGAGAGGTGGAGGGTGGACTCGAACGCCCGTGATACGTGCGCGCCCTGGAGCGGGGCGTAGATGCCCTCGTACACGACCTCGTCCATGGAGGGGACGAAGAACATCGTCAGGAACGTGCCCGAGATCAGCAGGATGACGAAGCTGTACAGGGCCACTTCGCCGAACATGAAGGACCAGTGGTCCGGGAATATCTTGCGCGCGAAGAACTTGACGAACCCGGCGCCGGAGACGCGCTGGTCGAGCCAGGCGCCTCCGACGGCGCCGAGCTTCATCATGCGGCCGCCCTGGGCAGCGGAGCTGCCCGAGGCCGAGGCGGCGGTGGGCTTCGTGGGGGTGGTGGTCGCCATCAGCTCACTTGTCCTTGTGGATGTCCCAGAAGCTGGGACCGATCGGCTCGGGGAAGTCGCCGCGGGCGACGAGGTAGCCCTCGGCGTCGACCTCGATGGGCAGCTGCGGCAGAGGACGGTGCGCCGGGCCGAAGATGACCTTCGCGCCGTCGGTCACGTCGAAGGTCGACTGGTGGCAGGGGCACAGCATGTGGTGGGTCTGCTGCTCGTACAGGGCCACGGGGCAGCCCACGTGCGTGCAGATCTTCGAGAACGCGAGGATGCCCTCGTAGCCGTTGTCGAGGCTGCTCTGGTTCTTGCCGAGCGCCGGGTCGATGCGCACCAGCACGGCGGCGGCCTTCGCGCGCTCCTCGAGGTAGTCGGGGGTCTCGGAGTCCAGTCCCTCGGGCATCACGTGGAAGATCGAGTTCATGGCGACCTCGTCCGCACGGATCGGAGTGCCGTCGTGGTCGCGCGTGATGCGCAGGCCGGCCTTCCAGAACGTGTGGTGGAGCTTGTTGCCCGGGAGCGGGCCGAGCGTCGACAGCGGCGCGAGGACCGCGATCGGCAGGGCCGCGAGCGCGGCGACCATGGTGGTCACGATGACGGGACGGCGACCGACGCCGGACTCCGCGAGACCGCCGGTGATGATGTCGGCAGCGGCCTGCTGCGTCTCGGGGGAGCCAGCGATCGCGTGGCGCTCCTCGGACACCTCCTCGTCGGGCATGAGGGTCTTCGCCCAGTGCACCGCGGCCGCGCCGATGAAGAACATCGAGATCGCGAGGCCGAGGCCGGTGAACAAGTTCGACCAGCGCACGGCGTGCAGGGTGCCGGGCTCGGCGAGCAGGTTGCGGTCCATCGGGGTGAACACGAAGTACGCGGCGATGAAGAGCGCCGTGCCGAGCACGGAGATCAGGAACATCACGGCGACAATGCGCTCGGCGCGCTTCTCCGCGCCCCGATCGTGATCGCCCTGGCGATGCGCGTGCGGGGGAAGCCCCGGGTTCGGGAAGCCCCCGCCCTCCTTCGCGGCGATGGCGCTGACGCCCTTGGCGGGACGGGTTCCGTCGAGATTCTCAGTCACGTTCCTGCTCACTTGGCCTTCGCCCCCAGCCACACGGTGCAGCCGACGAGGAGCGCGAGGACGATCGTCCATGCGTAGAGACCCTCGGTGACGGGTCCCAGCGAGCCGAGGGAGATGCCTCCCGGCGAGCCGTTCTCCTCGAGAGCCTTGAGGTAGGCGACGACATCGCGCTTGTCCTCGGGGGAGAGGTTGTCATCGTTGAAGACGGGCATGTTCTGCGGGCCGGTCTCCATTGCCTCGTAGATGTGCGTGCTCTCGACGCCGCCGAGAGCGGGCGCGTACTTGCCGCGGGTCAGCGCACCGCCGGCGCCGGCCGCGTTGTGGCACATGGCGCAGTTGATGCGGAAGATGTTGCCGCCGTTCTCGAGATCGGCGTTCGCCAGATCGAGGGTGGACTCGTCGGGGACCGACGGGCCGGGGCCGAGCGAGGCGACGTACGCCGCGAGCTGGCGGGTCTGCTCCTCGTTCATCTGCGGGGCCTTGCGGGCGGCCTGGGGGCCGGACATCTGCATGGGCATGCGGCCCGTGCCGACCTGGAAGTCGACCGCGGCCGCGCCGACGCCCACGAGCGAGGGGCCGGTGGCGTTGCCCTCGGCGTCGACCTCGCCGGCGCCGGTGGTGCCGTGGCAGGTGGCGCAGTTGGCGAGGAAGAGCGCTTCGCCCGCGGCGACGTCGTCTTGGCTGTAGGACTCGGCCTGGGCGCTGCGCGGCTGGAGGGCGGCGTAGAGCCCGCCGGTCGCGAGGAGCGCGAGCAGCAGGATCACGACGAACGCCATCGGGTGGTGTCGACGTGCGGCGAGTGCCTTCACGATCTGAGCCTCGATTCAGTGGGCGGTGTGTGCGGGGGACTGGGCCAGCGGGGCGGAGGGCCCAGGTCGCTCAGAAGAGCGAGGAGAAGAACGAGAAGTTCAGCGGGACGGTGCCGTTGATCAGCGGGTCCATCAGGTAGACCACGAAGAACAGGCCGACCCACACGACATCCACGAAGTGCCAGTAGTACGACACGCAGATCGCGCTGATCTGCTCGTGGTGAGTGAAGCGCTCAGCGGCGAAGGAGCGGGCGAGCACGAAGAGGAAGGCGATCAGGCCGCCGATGACGTGCAGGCCGTGGAAGCCGGTGGCGAGGTAGAAGATCGAGCCGAAGGGGGAGGAGCTCATCGTGACGCCGGCGTGCGCGAGCTCCGTGTACTCGAAGGCCTGGCCCGAGACGAACACGGCGCCCATGAGGAAGGTGAGGGTGTACCACTCGACCATTCCCCAGCCGGCGATGTTGAAGATCGAGCCGGTGCGGTGCTTGCGGTGCTCGCCCTTGGCCCAGGGGAGACCGCCCTCGGCGGCCATCACGCCGATCTGGCACGTCACCGAGCTCAGGACCAGGATCACGGTGTTCGCGAGGGCGAAGTCGTGCGTGAAGTGGTGCTGGCCGTCGATGAACGTCTGGGGCGCCATCGCGTGCAGCGTGAAGTATATGGCGAAGAGGCCGGCGAAGAACATCAGCTCGCTGGCGAGCCAGACGAGGGTGCCGATCTGCGTCACATTGGGGCGGCCCACAGCCGGAGCGGGGGCGGATCGCGGAGACAGGGTCGCAGTAGTCACGTCACCATTATGCCGTGTCGTCAGATTCGGCGGGCCCAGTACACGACTCACCGGGACCACCCCCGGGACAGGGCCCCGCGGTCCTTGGAATCATAACCCTCATGACGGGCTGTCATGAACCTGGGCGACGCCTGTGAGGGGTGCCCGCTGCCTGCGATTCCTGGGCGGCCGGGCCTGCACGGCACGCAGGAGAGGTGCGATGATCACCCCATGCGCTCCGAAGACTGCACCTGGCCTCGTCTCACCTCGCAGCTGATCCGCGGCGAGGACCTTCCCGCCGCTTCCGCCGCCTGGGCGATGGACGAGGTGATGGGGGGCGGAGCGACTCCGGTGCAGCTCGCAGGGTTCCTCGTCGCTCTCGCCGGCAAGGGCGTCACGAGCACGGAGCTGGGGGCCCTCGCCGACGCGATGATCGGTCATGCGCGTCCCGTGGACCTGCCTCGCAGGGCAGTGGACATCGTCGGCACGGGCGGCGATCTCGCGAACACCGTGAACATCTCCACCATGGCCGCTGTCATCGTCGCGGCCTCGGGCCGCGCCGTGTTCAAGCACGGCAACCGCGCCTCGACCTCGAAGTCCGGCACGGCCGACGTCCTCGAGGCGCTCGGCGTGCGGGTCGATCTCCCGGTGGCCTCCACCGAGAGCCTCGCGCGCGAGCTCGGCATCGCGTTCCTCTTCGCGCAGGTCTACCACCCGTCGATGCGGTTCGCCGTCGACGCCCGCAAGGGCCTCGGCGTCCCGACGGTCTTCAACGTGCTCGGTCCCATCACCAATCCCGCCCGCCCCCGGGCGAGTGCGGTGGGCGTCGCCGATCCGGTGATGGCTCCGACCGTCGCAGGCGTCTTCGCCGGTCGGGGGACGAGCGCTCTCGTCTTCCGCGGGCAGGACGGGCTCGACGAGCTGACCGTGGGCGCGTGCTCGGATATCTGGGAGGTGCGCGCCGGCACTGTCGCCTCGCACGTCCTCGATCCGCGAGAGCTGCTGGGGATCCCTCGGGCGCCCGTGGACGCGCTGCGCGGCGGGACTGCGCTGGAGAACGCGGGTTCCGCTCGCGAGCTGTTCGCGGGCGGCGGCCGGGAGGCCGTGCGCGACGCCGTGCTGCTGAACGCCGCTGCGGGGATCCTCGCCTTCGACGGCATCGACGACGGCCCCGCGACCTCCGACTCCTCCTCCGGCGCGGAGCACGATGCTGCCGCCGGCGTGAGGGCCGGGACGGCGTCCTCCGGGGACCGGCCCTTCGAGGAGCGCTTCACCGCTGCGTTCGAGGAGGCCGCCAGGACGCTCGAGAGCGGCGATCCCGAGCGCCTGCTCGCCCGGTGGTCGGAGCGCTCCTCTGCCGGCGCGACGGACTGAGCCGGCGGCGCCGAGCCGCGCGGGCCGACCCGCACGGGCCGGCGCGGCGCGGAGGGTCAGCTCTCGAGGCCCAGATCGAACGCCACGTCGAGATCCCGCGAGGAGTAGGTCTTGAAGGCGATGTTCGTGCTGGTGTCGATCACGCCCTCGACCTTGGAGATCCGGTCGGCGATGACTTCCGCGAGAGCCTCGTGGTGCTGGACGCGCACCACGGCGATCAGATCGGCATCGCCGGTGACCGAGTAGACCTGGTCGACGCCCTGGATCTCGGCGATCTGCTGGCCGACCTCGGGGATGCGGGAGCTCTGTGCGGTGATCGAGACGATCGCGGTGATCATGGGTGCTCCTTCGGTGCGCGCAGTGCGCAGGGGTCGCGGGCGAGTGCTGAGCCCAGCCTAGACCGGCATCAGGCAGCCTGCTGCGGGCTCACGAGGGGGCCGGGGCGAGAGCGGCGAAGGCACGGGCGAGCGATCCGCTCTCGAAGCGCGCGCGGGCCGGCACGCTCCATCCGCCCTCGCACAGCACGACCCGCATGCCCTCGCCCTCCAGCCAGGCCCCCATCAGCTCGGTCTCCTGGTGGTAGCCCTGGCAGAGCGGCGAGGCGAGGTCCCCTTCTCCTGCGCCGGTCAGGGCGAGCGAGCGCGCGATCGTCACGGGGTCGGCGCCGCGCGGGGAGATCGCCGTGCCGGCGAAGCGGCCGTGCCGTACCGCGAGCAGCTCCCAGCTGCCCAGCGGCGCATCCGCGGCGGAGGTCGGTCGGGCGGCGACGAGCAGCGGAGCGCCGGCGAGGGCGCGCAGGCGCTGGGCGCGCCGCGCCGCGTGGAGATAGGTCTCGGCGAGCTCTCGGATGCGCGCGGCGTCCTCGTAGCGCCCGGCGTCCGAGAAGCTCCGCATCCGCTTCGCGGCATGGCCGAGCACGAGTGCGGGATCCTCGAGCATCGCCGTGCGCAGCGCCTCATGGTGCGCCTGATCGAGCCCTGTGCGCGCCCCGCCCTCGAGCGACGCGCCCCGACCGAGGACGGCATCGTGCAGCAGCCCGCGCAGCGGTTCGACGTCGTGCCGGGAGCGCAGCGGTCCGATATGCGCGGACCCGTCGGACTCCTCGCGCGCGATCCGCGCCCCCCGCAGCCCCTCTCTGCCGGCGCCCAGACGCAGCCAGAGGGCCTTCTCCGGCCGCAGTCCGTGGCGATTGGCGCGAGGCTGCTCGCGCGCGATGATGCGCAGCTCCCGCACGGCCGCTTCGAGTCGGGTCGCGCACTCGATCGTGCGGATCTCGGTCAGGACCGGCAGGACGTCCAGGACCTTCTTGCGCGTCTCGGAGGCGGTGAAGTAGGTGCGCACCCGGTTGCGGAGGTTATGGGAGGTGCCGACGTACAGGACCTCCTGCTCGGGGCCGAGGAACTGGTAGACCCCGGGCACCGGAGGCACCGACTGGCCCAGATGGCGCTTGCGCGCCTGGGCGGGGGTGACCTTGCGGTGCGCTCCGGCGAGGTCCTCCACGGTGCTCGCGCCGCGCTCGCCCAGCCGGGCGATGATCGCGTGCAGCACGTCGACGGTGGCGCGGGCGTCGGAGAGGGCGCGGTGGTCGGGCCTCACGCGCGCGCCGACGTGCGCCGCGAGCGTGCCGAGCTTGTGGTCGCGCACCTCGTCGCGCCCGAAGACGCTGCGCGCCAGGCGCAGCGTGTCCAGGACGTCGTTGCCCGGCCAGGGGCGGTCGATGCGGGCGCACTGCGCGCGCAGGAAGCCGATGTCGAATCGTGCGTTGTGCGCGACGAGCACGGCATCGCCGACGAAGTCCAGGAGCATCGGCAGTGCCACCTGGATGGTGGGCGCATCGCGCACCAGGGCATCGGTGATGCCCGTGAGGGAGGCGATGTAGGCGGGGATCGGGCGCTGGGGGTCCACGAAGGTGCGGAACTCGCCGAGCACCTCGCCTCCGCGGATCTTCACGGCGCCGATCTCGGTGATCGCATCGGCGGCGGCGTCGGTCCCGGTCGTCTCGAGGTCGAGGACCACCATCTCGGCGGCCTCGAGCGGTGTGCCCAGCTCGTCGAAGGAGAGCTGGCGGCGAGGCGGGGGCGGCGTCATGCAGGCGACTCTAGGGGCGCGCACCGACAGTCGGCCCGGCGATCACCGGGCCGACTGCCTCCGCGATCAGGACGCGGGCTTCTCGCGCGAGTAGATGCTGTCGATGACGTCGGCGAAGTCCTTGGTCACGATATTGCGCTTGAGCTTCAGCGAGGGAGTCAGGTAGCCGTTGTCCTCGGTGAAATCGGTGTCGATGACCTCGAAGACCCGGATCGACTCCGCGCGGGAGACGGAGGAGTTCGCGGCGTCCACGACCTTCTGGAGCTCGCCCCGGACCGTCTCGTTCTTCCCCGCCTCGGCCGCGGTCATCTCCGGAAGGCCGTTGTTCTTGAGCCAGGTGGGGAGCATCTCCTCGTCCAGGGTGAGGATCGCGGCGACGAAGGGCTTCTGGTCGCCGACGACCATGCACTGGCTGACCAGGGGGTGCGAGCGGAGCCGGTCCTCCAGAGGCGCGGGTGAGACGTTCTTCCCGCCTGCCGTCACCAGCACCTCCTTGGTGCGCCCCGTGATGGAGAGGTAGCCGTCCTCGTCGAGAGAGCCGAGGTCGCCGGTGCGGAACCAGCCGTCCTTCATCGCCTCTGCGGTCGCCTCGGGGTTGTTGTGGTAGCCCTTGAAGACCATCACTCCCTTGATGAGGATCTCGCCGTTGTCGTCGATCGCGATCGACGCGCCCGGCAGCGGAGGGCCGACGGTGCCAGGCTTCACCTTCCACGGCAGGTTGACCGCCGCGGGCGCGGTCGTCTCCGTGAGGCCGTAGCCTTCGAGGATGGTGACGCCGATGCCGCGGAAGAAGTGGGCGAGGCGGTCGCCCAGCGGCGCGCCCCCGGAGACGGACCAGCGCACCTCTCCGCCCATGGCGTTGCGGAGGGTCTTGTAGAGCAGCGCGTCGAACACGCGGTGCTTCGCCTTCAGCACGAGAGGCACCCGGCCTGCGGAGAGCGCCTTCGAGTAGTCGATCGCCGTCTTCGCGCCGGCGGCGAAGATCGCGCCCTTGCCGCCGGTGATGGCCTTCTGCTCGGCCCCGTTGTAGACCTTCTCGAAGACGCGGGGGACCGCGAGCAGGAAGTTCGGCTTGAACGCGGCGAGATCCGCCATCAGGTTCTTCGTGTCCGCCGTGTGGGCGGTCGTCGCCCCCGCGTGGGTCTGCAGCACGTGGAGAAGGCGGGCGAACACGTGGGCGAGGGGGAGGAACAGCAGGGCGCGCGAGCCCGGCGGGAGCACCTCGTCGCCGAGCAGCACCACGGCGCTGCGGCTCGTGTCCACGAAGTTCGCGTGCGTGAGCTCCACGCCCTTGGGCCGGCCGGTGGTGCCGGAGGTGTAGATCAGCGTGGCGACGTCAGCGAGGGCGCGAGAGGTGCGGGCCTGCTCGAGCTGCTCGTCGGAGATCTCGGCGCCCTTCTCGCGGAGCGTCTCGATCGCGCCGTCGTCGAGGACCCAGATCTCCTGGAGCTCCGGGAGCTCGTCGCGCACGGAGCGCACATCCTCCTGGTGGCGCTGGGTCTCGACCACGGCGTACGTGGCGCCGCTGTCGCTGGCGATCCACGCGATCTGGGAGGGGGAGGAGGTCTCGTAGACCGACACGGACACGGCGCCGGCGAACCACAGCGCCCAGTCCACCAGCGCCCAGTCGAAGCTCGTGCGAGCCATCAGCGCCACGACGTCGCCGGGCTTCACGCCGGCGGCGATGAAGCCCTTGGCGAGGGAGCGCACGCCCTCGAGGAAGTCCTCGGAGGAGACGGGCGCGAAGGAGCCGTCCTCGCCGCGCACCTCGAACGGGGGGACCCCGGGATGCTTCGCGAGGCGCTCGAGGAGCAGGTCAGTGGTGTTCTCCTCCGGCCGGCTGGTGTGCTGCGCCGGGGTTCCGAACTGCTTCACGGGCATCTCCTTCGATCCGGACGTCCCTGCTCGCCGTCGGCCCCGCAGTGCGGAGCGCGGCGAGGGGCGAGCCCTGCGTCTGGTCTGGCGAGTGGAGCGCATCGGCCTCCTCGCCGTGGCCCATCATCCTAGCGCGACGCGCCGGCGCACCCGCGATTAGCATGGGGATGAGCGGTCGGCGCAGTGCCGGCCCGGCGCCGCGGCCCGCTGCCCAGCCCCCTCCCGCACTGCGGGATCACGCCCAGAAGGAGTCGCATGCTCGCCATCGGAGTGGACATCGGCGGAACGAAGATCGCTGCGGGAGCCGTGGACGAGGACGGTCGGATCCTCGCCTCCACGCGGCGCCGGACCCCGGCCACCGACGTCCCCCTGATCCTGGAAGCCGTCGCGGACGCGGTGGAGGAGCTCTCCCGCGACCGCGAGATCGGCGCGGTGGGGGTGGGCGCGGCCGGATTCGTCGGCGCGGATCGCAGCACGATCGTCTTCGCCGCGAACCTCGCGTGGCGCGACTGCCCCTTCGGGGCGCAGCTCGCCGAACGGATCGGCCTGCCGGTCGTGGTGGAGAACGACGCCAACGCCGCAGGCTGGGCGGAGTTCCGCTTCGGCGCGGCGCGAGGCGCCCGGGACATGATGATGCTGACCGTCGGCACCGGTCTCGGCGGGGCGCTCGTGCTGGACGGCCGGCTCGTGCGGGGCAGCGCCGGGTTCGCCGGGGAGGTGGCCCACATGAACGTGGTGCCCGAGGGGCAGTGGTGCGGGTGCGGGCGCCGCGGCTGCCTCGAGCAGTACACCTCGGGCCGCGCGCTCGTGCGCATGGCGCGCCACCGCGCGCTCGCCGCCGATCCGCTCCTGTCTCCGCTGCTGGAGGAGGCCGGAGGGGTTCCGAAGGAGATCGACGGCCCCACGATCACTCGCCTCGCGCAGCAGGGGGATCCGGGCTGCGCGGCGCTGCTCGCCGAGCTGGGCCGGTGGCTCGGATTCGGGGCGGCCAGCATCGCGGCCGTGCTCGATCCCGAGGTGTTCGTCATCGGCGGCGGGGTGGGCGACGCGGGGGAGCTGCTGCTCGCCCCAGCGCGGGACTCCTTCGCCGCCTCTCTGGTCGCCCGCGGGCACCGTCCCCTCGCCCCGTTCGTGCGAGCGAGCACCGGGGACCGCGCGGGGATGATCGGCGCCGCCGATCTCGCGCGCAGCGAGCCCTGAGCGGCTAGGGCCTGGGGCGATCCGTCCCGGCGGCGCGGCGGCGGAGCAGGAAGTCCGAGGAGGCGGCGAACAGGCGCTCGGCGTCGTGGTCGAGCGTCGCCACGTGGTAGCTGTCCGGGAGCGCGAGGCGCTCGACGGGTCCGCGCACGCGCGCGGCGATCAGGTCACTGCTGCGCGGGGGCACGGTGTGGTCCTGCGGGGAGACCGCGATGAGCACCGGGGCGGTGACGCGCGGCAGGTCCCGTCGGACGGCCGAGACCAGGCGGCGCATCGCGCCGACGGCGCGCAGGGGCGTGCGGTCGTACCCCTCCTCCGCGGCGCCCTCGCGGCGGATGTCGGAGGCGATCCCGGGCAGGGAGCCCAGCACGGGAGCGAGCAGCGGCGCCACGCGCCACACGTGCTCCGGCCGGGCGACGGCGTTGACGAGCACCACGGCGTCCAGGCGCGGGGCGATCCCGGGATCCTGTGCGAGCCGCAGAGCGAGCGCCCCTCCCATCGAGAGTCCGCCGAGCGAGATGCGCTCGTGCCGCTCCAGGAGGGCCAGAGCGGCTGCGCGCACCTCGCCGTACCAGTCGCGCTCATCGGTGCGGGCCATCTCCTGCCAGGTCAGGGCGTGCCCGGGGAGCAGGGGCAGCTCCACGTCCCAGCCGGCGGCGGCGTGGTGCTCGGCCCACGGGCGCAGGGACTGCGGAGAGCCCGTGAAGCCGTGGCACAGGAGGAGACCTCCCGCGGGATTAGAGTGGGGCGCGCTCCGCCAGGGGCGGGACAGTTCGCTGAAGGCCATGCGCCATGCTCGCATGCGCGCGCGGCGCGGGGACCGCGGCACGGCGGTTCCACCACGAGCAGGGAGAGCAGATGGCCCCCCATGACGAGACGCCCCTGGTCTACCGGGTCGGCAAGAGCATCCTGATCGCGCTGATGCGCCTGCCCTACCGGCCCCAGGTGCGCGGGCAGGAGCACATCCCGGCCACGGGTCCGGTGATCCTCGCCAGCAGCCATCTCGCGGGCGCCGACACGATCTTCCTGCCGACGGCGCTCGAGCGCACGGTGCACTTCCTCGGCAAGTCGGACCTCTTCGCGGGGCGGTCCCTGCGCGGGCGGATCGTCGCCGCGTTCATGCGCTCCGTCGGCGTGATGCCCGTGGACCGCACCGGCGGCGGCGCCTCCAGCGCGGCTCTCGAGGCAGGCCTCGAGGTGCTGCGGCGCGGTCACGTGCTGGGGATCTACCCCGAGGGCACGCGCAGCCCCGACGGCCGGCTCTACCGGGGCAAGACCGGCGTGGCGCGCCTCGCGCTCGCCTCGGGCGCGCCGATCGTGCCGGTGGCGATGACCGGGACCTTCGAAGCGCAGCGGGGCAGGCGCTTCCTCCCGCGCCGGCACCCGCGCATCACCACTGCGGTCGGAGCGCCGATCGATGTCGCGCAGCTCGTGGAGGACAGGGAGGCGGCCCTGCACGACCAGGCGGCCGTGCGACGCATCACCGACACCGTGATGGCGCGCATCCAGGCGCTCTCCGGCCAGGAGTACGCGCCGCAGTACGCCGCGAGCGCGAAAGCGGCGATCGCGCGCGGGGAGAGCCCCCTCCCGTCGGCCCCCGCGCCGGGAGACGACGCCGGCGCGCGCTGACGGCGCTGCCGGTCCGCACCCCGGACCCCGTCCGGTCGCCCTGCGCGGGTTCAGTACCCTGGGGGCGTGAATTCTTCTGCCCACACCCCGGCCCGCGCCCACTCCTTCAGCCTGTCCTCCTCGAGCTCCGAGCTCGCGGCCCTCGGCGCCTGGCGCGAGATGCCGCGGGTGCAGCAGCCCACCTGGCCCGACGAGTCCGCGCGTGCGGGAGTCTTCGACCAGCTGCGCGCCGCGCCTCCGCTGGTGTTCGCAGGCGAGGTCGACGTGCTGCGCGGTCGCCTCGCGGCGGCGGCGCGCGGCGAGGCGTTCCTCCTCCAGGGCGGCGACTGCGCGGAGACGTTCGCGGAGTCCACGGCCGATCGCATCCGCAACAAGATCCGCACCATCCTGCAGATGGCCGCCGTCCTCACCTACGGCGCGTCGGTTCCCGTGATCAAGATGGGCCGCATGGCCGGTCAGTTCGCGAAGCCGCGCTCCGCCGACGAGGAGACCCGCGACGGGCTCACCCTGCCGACCTACCGCGGCGACGCGGTCAACGGGCACGGCTTCACCGAGACCGATCGCCTCCCGGACCCCGAGCGGCTGTGGCGGACCTACACCACGAGCGCGCAGACGCTGAACCTCCTGCGCGCGTTCACGGCAGGCGGCTTCGCGGATCTGCGCGAGGTCCACTCCTGGAACCAGGGATTCGTCTCGGGCCCCGGGTACGACCGCTACGAGCAGCTCGCACGCGAGATCGACAAGGCCGTGCGGTTCATGAACGCCATCGGCGCCGACTTCGACGCGATCCAGGGCGTGGAGTTCTACTCCTCCCACGAGGCGCTCCTGCTGGACTACGAAGAGGCGCTCTCGCGCATCGATTCGCGCACCGGCGAGGTCTACGACTGCTCGGGCCACTTCCTGTGGATCGGTGAGCGCACCCGTCAGCTCGACGGCGCGCACGTCGACTTCCTCTCGCGCGTGCGCAACCCCATCGGCGTGAAGCTCGGACCCGACGCCAGCGTCCAGGACGCCCTGGCGCTGATCGACGCCCTGGATCCGGAGCGGGAGCCCGGTCGCCTAACCTTCATCACGCGCATGGGCGCGGGGAAGATCCGCGACCGTCTCCCGGCGCTCGTCGAGGGCGTGCGGGATGCGGGGGCGCAGGTCGCATGGGTGACCGACCCGATGCACGGCAACACGATCACCTCGTCCAACGGCTACAAGACCCGGCGCTTCGAGGACATCCTCGACGAGGTCGTGGGCTTCTTCGAGGTCCATCGCGCCCTCGGCACCGTCCCCGCGGGCCTGCACATGGAGCTCACCGGAGACGATGTCACCGAGGTGCTCGGCGGGGCGGGGCTGATCGACGAGGCCGGTCTCGAGCGCCGCTACGAGACGCTCGTGGATCCCCGCCTGAACCACCAGCAGTCCCTCGAGCTGGCGTTCCTGGTCGCGGAGATGCTCGCCGAGCGCTGAGCGAAGTCTGGGCAGGATCGACGAGGAGGGGGCCGACGGCGCGGAGCCGTGGGCCCCCTCCTCGCGTTGCGCTCCCGGGTCAGAACACCTTGATGGTGACCGTGGAGCCCTTGGCCGCCTGGCTGCCCGCGGCGGCGGACTGCTCGTAGACCGTGCCGAGCACCGGCGTGCCGCGCTCGTACTCCACGGCGACGGCGAAGCCCGCGGCCTCGAGCTGCGCGCGCGCGTCGGCCTCGCTGAGTCGGAAGACGTCGGGCACGGCGACCATCTCCGGTCCGAGCGACACCACGAGCGAGACCCGGTCCCCGCGGAACGCGGTGCCGCCGGCGGGGCTCTGCGAGATCACGGACCCCGCCGGGACGGTGGGGGAGTGCGCCTGGGTGCGGCCGACGGTGAAGCCCGCGCTCTCCAGCGCCGACTGCGCGGCATCCGCTCCGCGACCGCTCTGGTCGGGCACCGCGATCGGCTCGCGGCCCTGGGAGAGCACGACATGCACCTCGCCGCCGGCGGGGAGCGCCTCGGCCTCGGCGGACTGCGAGATGACGCTGCCCTCGGGGACGGTCTCCGAGTAGGCCGGCTCGTCCTCGACGAGCACGAGCCCGACCGCGTCGACCTGCGCCTGGGCCTGCTCGAGGCTCATCCCTTCGACGGCGGGCACGGCGAACGTCTCGACGCCCTTGGAGACGACGAGCTCGACCGTGTCGCCGCGCTTCAGCACGCTCCCCGGTTCCGGCGACGTGGAGATGATCCGCCCCGCGGGGACCTCGGGGTCGAAGCGCTCCTCCGTGGCGGTGCGGAGATCCTGCGCGGTGAGCGAGGCATCCGCCGCCTCGAGCTGGGTGCCGGCGAGCGCGGGCACGGTGCGGTCGCCGCCGGGACCTTCGGTGAGATACCACCAGGAGCCGGCCGCGATGCCTCCGATCAGCGCGAGAACGAGGACCAGCGGCGCCAGCAGACGCAGCGCGGCGGACGTCCCCCGCAGCGGGACCGCCAGGTGCCGGCCCCGCCGGGGTCTGGGCAGGCCGATCGAGACCTCGCGCGTGCGCTCGTCCTCGCCGTCTGCGCGCTCGGCGGGAGCCGCGGCGCCGTCGGGGGCGGGCTCTCCGCCCGCGGGGACTTCCCCACCGGGATCGTCGGCCGCGGGCAGCGCATGCGGAGCGCCCGCGGCGGGGGAGAGGAAGGCGCGAGCGGGAGCGTCTCGCTCCAGATCCACGTCGTCCATCTGGGCCGTCAGCCGGGGGACGTCCTGGGTGTCCGTCTCCTCGAGAGGCGCGGGCTCGGCGTCCAGCACGCCTGGCGGGAGGGTGCGCAGCAGCTCGCGGACGCTCGCGAGCATGTCCTCCGCGCTGCGGGGCCGCTGCTCGGGATCGCGGGAGGCCGCCCAGGTGATGAGCGAGTCGACCTCCTTGGGCACGGTGGCGACCAGCGCCGAGGCGGCGGGGATGTCCTCGTGGACGTGCTGGAAGGCGACGTGCACCGGCTGCTCGCCGAGATAGGGCTGCCTGCCCGCTAGCATCTCGTACAGCACCACGGCGAGGGAGTACAGATCGCTGCGGGCATCGCAGTGGCCGCGGGTGACGACCTCCGGGGAGATGTACGCGACGGTCCCCAGGAGCGTGCCGCTGGCGGAGGAGTTCGCGGAGCCGATCGCCCGAGCGAGGCCGAAGTCGGCGACCTTCACGCTCCCGCAGGGGGTGAGGAGGATGTTCTCCGGCTTGATGTCGCGGTGCACGATGCCCGCCGCATGCGCGGCCTGGAGCGCCTCGAGCACCTGCTCGGCGATCACGAGCGCCTCGCGCACCCGCAGCCGGCCCGCCTCGGCGATCCGGGTGCGGAGGGTCCCGCCCTCGATGAGCTCCATCGACAGGTAGATGCGGTCGCCGTCCTCGCCCTGGTCGAAGACGCCGACCACGTGGGGATGGGCGAGGCGTGCGGCGGCGCGCGCCTCGCGCGCGAAGCGGCGATGGAAGTTCTCGTCGATCGCGAGATGCGGGTGCATGATCTTCAGCGCGACGACGCGGTCGAGGCGGTCGTCGTGGCCCCGGTAGACGGTGGCCATGCCGCCGCGCGCGATCAGCTCCCCGACGGCGTAGCGCCCGTCGAGGAGCACGCCGGAGTCAGGGGAAGTGGCAGGCGCGCTCACATCAGCCACAGTACGGGGTGCACGGGCCTCGCAC
This sequence comes from Brachybacterium equifaecis, assembly GCF_023509525.1. GTDB lineage: Bacteria > Actinomycetota > Actinomycetes > Actinomycetales > Dermabacteraceae > Brachybacterium > Brachybacterium equifaecis. The sequence continues at coordinate 189,021 of NZ_JAKNCJ010000003.1, read as the reverse complement.
GGACAGCGACACTCGCCGCGGCGGCAGTGTGCAGGTGCCCTGCGGGCATGGCACGCTTGGGGCGTGAGCACTCTCGATACCCTGATCTCCGACTGGCTGAACCTCCCCGATGCTGCCGAGGCGCTCGGCGTGGAGGTGTCCCGCGTGCGTCGCCTCATCGACGACGGCGCCCTGGTCGAGGTGCGCCGCGGCACGCCGGCGGTGCGCCACGTCCCCGCCGAGATGATCATCGATGGCGAGGTTGCCCCCCACCTGCCCGGCACGATCACCGTGCTGCGCGATGCGGGGTTCAGCGACGAGGAGCTCCTGGTGTGGCTGTTCACCGAGGACGAGACGCTCCCCGGCCGGCCGATCGATCATCTGCGACGCGGGCAGCGGGGCGAGGTGCGCCGACGCGCCCAGGCGATGGCCTTCTGAGCAGGGCCAGCTGAGCGCACCCGCAGTGTGTGCGGCGCGCACCCGCAGCGAGCGGGCAGCGCCTGCTCAGTCCTCGGCCGGGAGCGCGCCGAGGTCGAGGTCCGTCAGGTCCGTGGCGGAATCGGCGAGCATCTGCAGCCCTGCGCGCCCTGCGGCGGAGAGCCCCGGGATCCCGGCGAGCGCTGTGCGCGCCCCTGCCGCGAGCTGCGTGATCTCCCGCGCGATCGAGGCGACCGCGCCGGTGCTCGCCATCAGCTGCTGCACTCGGGCGACGTCGCTCGCGCTCGCGTCCTCCCGGCCGACGACGGCCTCGAGGAGCGCGCGGCCGGGCGCATCGGCGGCCGCGTGCGTGCGCGCGAGCAGCGCGGTGCGCTTGCCCTCGCGCACGTCGCCGCCGATCGGCTTGCCCGTGCGCTCCTCCTCGCCGACCACGCTGAGCAGGTCGTCGCGCAGCTGGAAGGCGATGCCGATGTCCTCGGCCCAGCGGGTCAGGGCGTCCAGGGTCTCGCCCTCTGCGCCCAGCAGGCGCGCGCCGAGGCGCACGGGCCGGGCCGTCGTGTAGGGGACGGTCTTCCAGCGGATGACGCTGCGCGCGGCGTCCTCGGCGCTCTCGGGCGAGGTGAATCCGCCCGCCTGGTGGAGGATGTCCAGGTGCTGCCCGGCCATCACCTCGGTGCACAGGGCTGCGAACTCCGCGTGTGCGCCGTCGATCGAGGCGATCAGCTCGTGCGCCCACGCCAGCGAGAGATCGCCCAGGACGATCGCCGCCGCCTCCCCGAAGCGGTCCGCGCCCCCGTCGAGGCGACGCGCGCGGTGCTCCTCGGCCAGAGCGATGTGGACGGCCGGGCGACCCCGCCGCGTCTCCGAGCGATCGATGACATCGTCGTGGAGAAGGGCCGAGGCCTGGACGAGCTCGATGGCCGCCCCGCACGCGCCGAGCGCCTGAACCTGGGCGGGGGAGAGCGCATCGCCGGCTGCGGCGACTCCGCCCCAGAAGCACAGCCGCGGGCGCAGCAGCTTCCCGCCGACCAGGAACTCCTCGAGCACGTCGGCCATGCGCGCGGCCTCCGGGGCGATCGCGGCGAGGTCCTCGCGATGGCGATCGAGCGCGGAGCGGAGGGTGCTCTCGACGGCGCGGGCGCACTGCGCGTCGAGCTGCGCGAGCGCGGTCGCGTCGGCCTGCGGGCTGCGGAGAGGATCCATGCTCCGATCCTTTCATGGGCGCCCCACTGCGCCTGAGAAGGGGCGGCTGCGAATCCTCCCCGTCGACGGCCTTCCACATGTTCCCCCTCCCCAGTGCGCCGCCGGAGGCGCAGGCGAAGGATCCGGTCATGACTCTTTCGACGGATCCGCCCACCATCATTCTTCGCCCGCACGAGCCCGCCGAGCTGCTGGCCCAGGCGCACCTCTGCCTCGGCACCGTCCCGCGGGACAGCATCGTGCTCGTCGGCCGGCGCAGCCCCGGCGGCAGCGCCATCGCCGCGCGCATCCCCCTGGAGGTCATCCTCGAAGCCGATGCGCCCCAGGAGTTCCTCTCCCAGCTCGCTCTGCTCGGGCAGCACGGATGCGACGGCGCGTTCGCCGTCTCCCTCGCCGGGGACGGCCTCGAGCCCTGCACCGAGGAGAGCCGCGATCGCGCGGTGCTCGCCGGGGTGCGGCTCCTGGCGGGGATCACGGGCCTCCTGCCCGGGTTCGACCTCCCGGAGGTCTGGGTCATCGGAGGCGGCACGGCCATGCCGGTCCTCCTGGAGCCTGTCGATGACGACGCCTACGACCTTGGCATCGGCCCCCAGGAGCCGCTGCCCCCGCTGCGGGAGACCCTCGTCGCGCTCCAGGCGGCGCATGCCGGGCTGCAGATGCCGGCCGACGAGACCGCGCGCCGGCAGCGCCTCCTGCAGGCGGCCTCCCGCGTGAGCGCGGCGCGCGCCCCGCGCCCCCTCGCGCCGCTCTCCCTGCTGTGGGAGCGCGCGGCGCCGGCGCTCTCCGCGCTCGCCGGGCAGTCACCGGGCGCTACCGATCCCGCGCCCAGCATGACGCACTGTGAACAGGTGCGCGCTGCGCTCGAGAGCCTCTCCTCGCCCGGCGGCGCGGAGGAGCTCCTGGCGCTCCTGGTGGATACGGGATTCGAGGGTCCGGCGGCGCTCGAGACGGTGCTGTGGGACCTCGTGAACGACCCTACGCTCGTGCCGCCGGCGAACGTCTGCGCAGGTGGGGACGACTATCGGACCATCGAGGACCTGCGGGCCCTGCTCGGCGACGGCCGCGGGGGAGAGGACCACCGGGTCTGCGGGGATCCAGCGGCGGCGTGGTCCGCGCTCACCGCAGCGCTGAGCGTCCTCGCCTGGTGGAACCACCGGTTCGCGACCGCCGGCGACCTCGCCGACGCCCTGCGGGAGGCGCAGCCCGGCGATCCTCTGGCACCCTTGCTCGCACGCCTGGCCGGGAGCTCCATCGCACCGGCCTGGCAGCCGCCTCCCGTCCAGGAGCGCTGCGGGGCGAGCGGCACCGTCCGCCCCCTCCGCGCTCCTAGGCGCCGTTCCCGAAGGAGATGACGAGCGATGAGCGCACCGCCCGCGGACCGCCTGCCGACCTCGGCGCGCCGCGGTGCCCCTCCCGCAGGCGCCTGGCATCCGGAACTGGGGCGGGGGGACCGGCGCTTCCTCCCGCTCGGCGCGATCGGACTCGAGAGCGGGAGCACTCTCCCGGATGCGCTGCTGGCCTACGAGAGCTGGGGGACGCTCGCCGCGGACGGCTCCAACGCGATCCTCGTGCTCCACGCCCTCACCGGTGATTCCCACGTGATCGGCCCCGCGGGACCCGCGCATCCCACCGCTGGATGGTGGGAGGACCTGGTGGGCCCCGGCCGGCCCATCGACACCGATCGCTGGTTCGTCATCGCCCCGAACGTCCTCGGCGGCTGCCAGGGCAGCACCGGTCCGAGCTCGACGGCGCCCGACGGGCGCGCATGGGGCTCGCGGTTCCCTGCGCTCACCGTGCGCGATCAGGTCGCAGCGGAGCACGCTCTGCTCGAGCACCTCGGGCTCGAGCGCTGGGCCCTGGTGATCGGCGGCTCCATGGGCGGGATGCGCGCCCTGGAGTGGGCGGTGACCTGGCCCGACCAGGTCGAGCGGCTCGCCGTGATCGCCAGCAGCGCCCGCGCCAGCGCCGACCAGATCGCCTGGAACAGCATCCAGGAGACGGTGATCTGCGCCGACGCGGGCTTCGCCGGAGGGGACTACTACGAGCTCCCGGCCGGCCAGGGGCCCCGCCGGGGGCTGGGCATCGCCCGGCGGATCGCCCACACGACCTACCGCACGGCGCATGAGCTCGAGGAGCGCTTCTCCAACCGGGAGCAGGACCAGGAGGATCCGGCGGCGGGAGGCCGGCACCAGGTGGTCAGCTATCTCGATCACCACGCCGACAAGCTCGTGGCGCGGTTCGACGCCAATTCGTATCTCGCTCTCGTGCGCGCGATGAGCACGCACGACGTCGGGCGCGGGCGCGGGGGCATCGGGGCGGCGCTCGGCCGGGTGCGCGCGCGCACCCTCACCGTCGCGATCGACTCCGACCGGCTCTTCCCTCCCGCCCTCGTGGAGGAGATCCCCGCGGGCATCCCCGGGGCTCGCCACCGCGAAGTGCACTGCGACCAGGGGCACGACGGCTTCCTGCTGCCCAGCCCGGAGCTCTCCGGGTGGATCAGGGACCTGCTCACGCAGTAGTGTCTGCATCACATCAGCCGGTGCGGGCGAGCCCCAGCCCCGCGCGCTGCGCAGGAAGGATCGCGCCCTATGAGCGTCGTCGTCGGATACTCGCCCTCCAGCCAGGGCGATGCTGCGCTCGCCGCCGCGCTGAAGGAGGCGCGCCGTCGGGGCGCGGGCCTCGTCGTCGCCTCCCATGCCTTCCATGATCCGGAGGCGGGTCGCACGAGCGCCGACGAGTCCGCGGTCCAGGCCGCCATCGCAGCCGCTGCTGGCGGCGAAGAGATCCCCTCCTTCACGGTGCGCCGCGGGCAGGATCTCGAGGTCGGCGACTTCCTGCTCCAGGTGGCGGAGGAGGAGGGCGCGCAGCTGCTCGTCGTGGGCCTGCGGCAGAAGTCGCGGATCGGCAAGCTGAACATCGGCGCGGCCGCACGGCGGGTGGTGCTCGCGAGCCCGTGCCCCGTGCTCGCGGTCAAGGATGCGGTGCCGGAGCCTCGCTGAGATCGGCCGTGGCGCGGGCGCCGAGAGGCGTTCCGGCGCCGATGCCGAGAACAATCCGGCGCCGCGGGAATAGATCCTGCAGGAGCGCCGTTGGTACAGTACGAGGCTTGACGGCAGCGTCCCTTCGTGCGCCCTGCGCACGGTTCCGCGCCCCGGTTCCAGGACCCGTCTGTCTCGCCCCGCACGTGCCCGCCCCATGAAGTCCGGTCCAGCTCCCGAAGGATCGGCGGAACAAGGAGACTCTGTGACTGCGTCGAAGTCCACCGCTGACACCCCTGTCGAGGAGACTGCGACGGCTGCGAAGTCGGCCGCGTCCAGCACCGCCGGCACCGCGCGGACGAGCGCCGCGACCAAGAGCACCGCAACCAAGAGCACCACTGCTAAGAGCACCGCTGCCAAGAGCGCGAGCACGGCCAAGACTCCCGCGACGAAGGCTGCGGCGGAGAAGACCACGGCGGAGAAGCCCGCGGCAGCCGCCAAGGGCGCTGCTGCGAAGACGTCGACGGCCGCGAAGACCACTGCCGCGAAGACCGCTGCATCGAAGACCACTGCCGCGAAGACGACCGCCGCGGCGAAGAAGGCTGCCGAGGCGGAGGCCGCTGCAGCCGACGCCGCTGCGAGCGAGGTCCCCGCTGAGGCCGACGGCGTCGAGGAGAAGGCCGAGGAGAAGAAGGCGCCCGCGAGGGCTCCCCGCGCACGCGCCGCCGCGAAGAAGCCCGCGACCTCGCGCGCGAAGGCCGCTCCCGCCGAGGAGGCACCGGAGGACGATGCCGACGAGGATGGCGAGGAGACCGAGGGCAAGCCCGCCGCGAAGAACGACGGCGAGGACGACTCCGCCGGCCTGGTGATCGATTCCTCCGAGGACGACGCCCCGGCCCAGCAGGTCGTCACCGCCGGCGCCACCGCCGATCCGGTCAAGGACTACCTCAAGCAGATCGGAAAGGTCGCGCTGCTGAACGCGGCCCAGGAGGTCGAGCTCGCAGAGCGCATCGAGGCCGGCCTCTACGCCGAGCAGAAGCTCAAGCGGGACGAGTCCGTGAAGAAGACCAAGGCGGGTCGCGAGCTCGCGATCATCGCCGAGGACGGCCGCGCCGCGAAGGACCACCTGCTCGAGGCGAACCTGCGCCTGGTGGTCTCGCTCGCCAAGCGCTACACCGGCCGCGGCATGCTGTTCCTGGATCTCATCCAGGAGGGCAACCTGGGCCTGATCCGCGCGGTCGAGAAGTTCGACTACTCCAAGGGCTACAAGTTCTCGACCTACGCGACGTGGTGGATCCGCCAGGCGATCACGCGCGCCATGGCCGACCAGGCGCGCACGATCCGCATCCCCGTGCACATGGTCGAGGTCATCAACAAGCTCGCTCGCGTGCAGCGCCAGATGCTGCAGGACCTCGGCCGGGAGCCCACCCCGGAGGAGCTCGCCAAGGAGCTCGACATGACCCCGGAGAAGGTCGTCGAGGTGCAGAAGTACGGCCGCGAGCCCATCTCCCTGCACACCCCTCTCGGCGAGGACGGCGACAGCGAGTTCGGCGATCTCATCGAGGACTCCGAGGCCGTGGTGCCCGCCGACGCGGTGAGCTTCACGCTCCTGCAGGAGCAGCTGCACTCGGTGCTGGACACCCTCTCCGAGCGCGAGGCCGGGGTCGTCTCGATGCGCTTCGGGCTCGAGGACGGCCAGCCCAAGACCCTCGACGAGATCGGCAAGGTCTACGGGGTCACGCGCGAGCGGATCCGCCAGATCGAGTCGAAGACCATGTCGAAGCTGCGCCACCCCTCGCGGTCCCAGGTGCTGCGCGACTACCTGGACTGATCCTCGCCGCGCCGGTCCTCGCCGCACCGCTCTGCGGCGAGCGGCCCCAGGGATCCTCGCGCTCCGCGTTGCGTGCCCGCCCCGGCTCTGTCGGCGGCGGGCACGTGCCGTTCCGGGAGTGCGCGCCCCGGACGACGTCGGGCCCCGCACCTCGAGGTGCGGGGCCCGACGGGCGCTGCGGGGATGAGTCCCGAGAGGGGCTCAGTCCTGATATCAGTCCTGGACCAGCACCGGGCGCGGCTCCAGGCGATCGGTCTCGTCGATCACCTCGGCGGCGATGGGCTCGAGCGCATCGGCGTGGGCGCGCGCGTGGTGGGCGCAGAACATCAGTTCGCCGCCCGAGGTCAGGGCAACCTTCACGTAGGCCTGCGCACCGCAGCGGTCGCAGCGGTCGTGCGCGGTGAGGCGAGGGGCTTCGAGGGTCGTGTTCATGTCGCTCATCTAATCACCGTCGGCGCTCGCGGCGAAGGACTCTCCACCCCGGTTCGCTCACCGCGCAAACGGCGGTGGCCCACCTCGCACGGCACGCCGAGAGCGGGGCGCGCCGGCTCGATCGTCGGCCCCGCCTCGTAGAATCGGGGACGTGCCCGAGACCTCCGCTTCCGCCCGCCCTGCCGCCGCGTACGACGCCCGCAACCTCCAGGTCCTCGAAGGGCTGGAGGCGGTGCGCAAGCGCCCCGGCATGTACATCGGCTCCACCGATTCGCGCGGGCTCATGCACTGCCTCTGGGAGATCCTCGACAACGCGGTCGACGAGGCCCTCGGCGGCCACGGCGAGAGCATCTCAGTGGTGCTGCACGAGGACGGCTCCGTCGAGGTGCGCGACACCGGTCGCGGCGTGCCCGTGGACGTCGAGCCCCGCACGGGCCTGACCGGCGTCGAGGTCGTCTACACGAAGCTGCACGCCGGCGGGAAGTTCGGCGGCGGCTCCTACGCTGCTTCCGGCGGTCTCCACGGCGTCGGCGCCTCCGTGGTGAACGCGCTCTCCGCGCGGCTCGACGTCGAGGTGGACCGCTCCGGGAAGACCTACGCCATGAGCTTCCAGCGCGGAGTCCCCGGCTCCTTCGCCGACGGGTCCGACGGCCCCTCGCCCAGCAGTCCCTTCACCCCTGCGAGCGGCACGGGCGCGCTGCGCGAGATCGGGAAGGTGCGCCGGGGGGTCACTGGCACGCGCGTGCGCTACTGGGCGGATCCGCAGATCTTCATCAAGGGCTCGCACTTCTCCACGGAGGAGCTGAACCGGCGCGCCCGTCAGACCGCCTTCCTCGTGCCCGGGCTCGGCATCACGATCGCCGACCATCGGCCCGAGCGCACTCCGGAGCAGCCGGAGGAGCGCACCTTCCGCTACGAGGGCGGGATCTCCGAGTTCGTCGAGTACCTCGCCTCCGACGAGAAGATCACCGATGTGATCCGCCTGCACGGCACCGGCGCGTACACCGAGACGATCCCGGTGCTCGACTCCAAGGGCCACATGGTCTCCCGTGAGGTGGACCGCACCTGCGAGGTCGACATCGCGCTGCGCTGGGGCGCCGACTACGAGACGACCGTGCGCTCCTTCGTGAACATCGTGGCGACCCCCAAGGGCGGCACCCACACCGCAGGCTTCGAGCAGGCCCTGGTGAAGACGCTGCGCAAGCAGGTCGAGAACCAGGCGCGGCGCGTGAAGTTCAACGCGAAGAACGAGAAGGTCGAGAAGGACGACACCCTGGCCGGTCTCACCGCCGTGATCACCGTGCGCCTGGAGGAGCCGCAGTTCGAGGGCCAGACCAAGGAGGTCCTCGGCACCCCGGCGGTCCGGCAGATCGTCGCGAAGGTCGTGGAGGAGGAGCTGACGGCCTTCCTCACCTCGACCAAGCGCGGGGAGAAGGAGCAGGCGGCCCTCGTGGTCGACAAGGTCGTCTCCGAGATGCGCGCGCGCATCGCAGCGCGCATGCACAAGGAGGTCTCGCGCCGCAAGAACGCGCTGGAGTCCTCGACGATGCCCACCAAGCTCGCCGACTGCCGCTCCACGGAGGTCGAGCGCTCGGAGCTGTTCATCGTGGAGGGCGACAGCGCGCTCGGCACCGCGAAGAACGCCCGCAACTCGGAGTTCCAGGCGCTGCTGCCCATCCGCGGCAAGATCCTGAACGTCCAGAAGGCGTCGATCACCGACATGCTGAAGAACACCGAGTGCGCGGCGATCATCCAGGTGATCGGCGCGGGCTCGGGCCGCACCTTCGACCTCGACGCGGCGCGCTACGGCAAGATCATCATGATGAGCGACGCCGACGTCGACGGCGCCCACATCCGCACCCTCCTGCTCACCCTGTTCCACCGCTACATGCGCCCCATGCTGGAGGCGGGCCGGATCTATGCGGCGGTGCCGCCGCTGCACCGCGTGGAGATCATCCACGGCGGCGGGAAGAAGAACGAGTTCGTCTACACGTACTCGGAGGCGGAGCTTCACCGCCTGCTCAAGAGCCTGGAGCGCCGCGGCAAGCGCTACAAGGAGCCCATCCAGCGGTACAAGGGCCTCGGGGAGATGGACGCCGACCAGCTGGCCGACACCACCATGGATCCGCGCCACCGCACCCTTCGCCGTGTGCGCATCGAGGATGCCGAGGCCGCAGCGGTCGTGTTCGACCTGCTCATGGGCAGCGACGTCGCTCCGCGCAAGCAGTTCATCATCGAGGGTGCAGAAGAGCTGGATCGTGAGAGGATCGACGCATGAGCCTGGCAGTCCGAGTCATCCCCTGCCTGGACGTGGATGACGGCCGCGTCGTCAAGGGCGTCAACTTCCAGAACCTGCGCGATGCGGGCGATCCCGTCGAGCTCGCGCGCGTGTACGGCGAGGCCGGGGCCGACGAGCTGACCTTCCTCGACATCAGCGCCTCGACCGGGGGCCGCGGGACGATGCTCGACGTCGTGCGCCGCACCGCGGAGCAGGTCTTCATCCCTCTGACCGTCGGAGGCGGTGTGCGCAGCGTCGAGGACGTCGACCAGCTGCTCCGCGCAGGCGCCGACAAGTGCGCCGTCAACACTGCCGCCATCGCCCGGCCCGAGGTGATCACCGAGATCGCGGAGCGCTTCGGCAACCAGGTCCTCGTGCTCTCCGCCGACGCCCGCAGGGTCACCGACGACACCCCTGACGGCCCTGCGCGCGCGGGCTCGGGCTTCGAGATCACCACGCACGGCGGGCGCCGCGGCACCGGCATCGATGCGATCGAGTGGATCACCCGGGCCGCCGAGCTGGGCGCGGGCGAGATCCTGCTGAACTCCATGGACGCCGACGGCACGAAGGATGGTTTCGACCTGGAGCTCATCGCTCTGGCGCGCGCCGCGGCCTCCGTCCCGCTCATCGCCTCGGGAGGGGCGGGCAGCGCGGAGCACTTCGCCCCTGCGGTGCGCGCCGGTGCCGACGCGGTCCTCGCCGCGAGCGTGTTCCACTTCGGGCAGATGAGCATCGGCGAGGTCAAGGCGGCGCTGGCCGGCGACGGTCTGCCCGTGCGATGAGCGCCCCCCGTCCGGTGGGCCGTCCCGTCCGCCGCACAGGGCCGAGCGTGCGACGCTCCGTCATCAGCCTCGCCCTCCTCGCGTGCCTGGTCTGCGGGTGGCTCGTCTGGGACAACCAGCGGATCGTGACGACCACCTATGCAGGCGTGTCCGTGCGGCTGCCCGCCGCGTTCGACGGGCTGCGGATCGTCCAGGTCTCGGATCTCCACTCGCGCAGCTTCGGGAAGGACAACGAGCGGCTCCTGGAGGCGATCGCGGATGCCCGCCCGGATCTGATCGTCCTGACCGGGGACCTCATCGATCGCACGACCGCAGATCCGGCGACTGCACTCGATTTCTCGCAGCGCGCGGCGGAGATCGCCCCGGTCTTCAGCGTGACCGGCAACCACGAGGGCGCCTCACCGCTGCGGCGGGAGCTCCTCGAGGGTCTTCAGGCACGCGGTGTCCGCACGCTCGCCGGGACGAGCGCGGACCTCGAGCGCGACGGCGAGGTCCTGCGCATCGCGGGAGTGGACGATCCCCTGGTCGCCGGAACCGCTGCCGACGGGGACGCAGGAGGCTCCGGGTTCGCGCAGCAGCTCGCCGCAGTGGCGACGGGCCCGGAGGATCCGTGCACCGTGCTCCTCGCGCATAGGCCGGAGCTGGTCGAGGAGTATGCCGCGACCGGGGCGGATCTCGTGCTCTCGGGGCATGCGCACGGCGGTCAGGTGCGCATCCCCTTCATCGGGGGGCTGGTGGCGCCCGGGCAGGGACTGCTGCCGGAGCTGACCAGCGGGATCGTCGAGAGAGGCGAAACCCGCATGGTCATCAGCCGCGGCCTCGGCAACTCCCTCGTGCCCCTGCGTGTGAACAACAAGCCCGAGCTCGTGGTCCTCGTGCTGCGGACGCGGTGAGCTCCCGCCTCAGACCTGCGCGAGCGTGTAGCGGGCGCTGATCGTGTGCGCCTCGCCGGGAGCGAGGGCGACGAAGCCGTCCTTCGCGGCGGCAGTCTCCACGCACACGAACTCGGGGAATGCCTCGTCGGGCATGTCGGGCAGGCGGCCCGCCTTCGCGGCGCCCGGGTTCCACAGCACCGTCTTGGTGGATCCCTCGGATGCGATCTCGATGCTACGGCCCAGCTCCCGATCCTCGACGCGGATCGGTCCGGTGACGGCGTAGACGCGGTCGACCTCGCCGTCGATGCGGGGCTCGCCCTCCTGGCTCTTCTCCGTCAGGCCGTCGGCGCTGTCGAGGTAGGTGCTGCCGGCGAAGCCCTCGAAGGAGAGCTTCTCGGCATCCCCGACGGCGAAGTACGTGTGCAGAGCGGCCTCGAGCTCGAGGGGCGCGTCGCCGGCCGTGATCGTGAGCGCGATGGTGAGCGCCGAGGGGCTCACGCCCACGCGCAGCCGGGCGCTCGTCCCGCTGCCGCTCGGATCTGCGCCCTCCAGGCGCAGGGTCGCGTCGACGGCTTCGGGCTGCTGGCCCTCGCCCGCGTCGTCGGCAGACTGCGCGGTGCCGTCGGCGAGCGCCGGGGTCACGCTCTCCACCTCCCAGCGATGGGTGCGCAGCCAGCCGTGGGGCGGCACCGCCTGGAGGTCCCTGCCGGGCCCGAACCAGGGGCCGACGAGCGGGACTCCGCCGCGGATCGCCTTCCCGGGGCCGAACTCCGAGGTGGGGCTCATCCACAGCAGATCCTCGCCCGTGGAGGGGACCCAGCTCGTGAGGTGGGCGCCGTCCAGCTGGATGACGGCGCTCGTGCGCTCCAGCTCGATCACCAGGGCGGGGAAGCCGTGGCGGTCCTCGAGCGTGACGCCGGCGGGCAGGTCGATGCTCGTGTTCTCGCTCATGCCCCCATCGTGCCACCGTCGGCGTGTCCCAGGCCACAGTGGCCGGGGATTGCCCGGGCGCGGATCTCCGGGGCCGGGGTCACCCGACGGCGGCGACGGGCACGGCGACCGGGGAGCCCGATCCGTCGCGCCGGCCGACGGGGGCGGGCAGATCGACGGGCTGGCCGGCCTGGGTGCAGGCCCGCGCGGGGGAGGGGACGACCCACGCGCCGATCAGCACGTCCTCTCCGCGCAGGAATCGGTGGCAGCGCATGCCGCCGGTGGCACGGCCCTTGGCGGGGTACTCGGTGAGGGCGGAGACCTTCAGGGACCCCGTCTGCGTGAGCGCCAGTGCGGCCGAGCTGCCGGAGATGGTCACGACCTCCGCCTCGCGCGTGACGTCGACGGCGGTGAAGGAGAGGACCAGCGCCCCGGGCTGCAGCTTGATCCCGGCGACGCCGCCTGCCCCTCGGCCCTGGGCGCGCACGCCGGAGACGGGGAAGTGGAGCAGCTGCGCATCCGTGGTGACGAAGACGAGGTCGATGTCGTCGACGGGGGCGTCGCCGTCCAGGTCGACCACCCCGACCACGGCATCGCCCGGCTTCAGCGCGATGATCTCGAAGCCGTCGGTGCGCGGCAGATCCAGGCTCACGCGCTTGACCACGCCGTCGCGCGTGCCGAGCACCAGCGAGCCGCCCCGCTCGAGGTCGGTGTCCTGGGCGCGCACGATCCCCACCACGCGCTCGCCCTTCTCGAGCGCCAGCAGATCTTCCAAGCGGGTGCCTCCGGCGAGGGAGGGCGGGCCGGCGGTAGGGGTGAGCGCAGGCAGCTCGACCACCGGCACATGGAGCAGGCGGCCGCGATCGGTGACCGCACCGATCTGCGCGCGCGCGGAGGTCAGCACCTGGGCGAGCACGACGTCGTGGGCGGAGCGCGCATCGCCGTCGCGCAGCACCGGCTCCTCGCTCGTGGTGCGAGCGATGAGGCCGCTGCCCGAGAGCAGCACGCGGCACGGCTCGTCGGCCACCTCGAGCGGCGCCGACAGCGACGCCGTGCCCTGCTGCGAGGACTCCAGCAGCACGGTGCGCCGCGCCGTGCCGTGCTCGGCGGCCACGGCTGCGAGCTCGTCGGAGACCAGGGAGCGCAGCGCCTCCTCGGAGGCGAGGATCTCCTGCAGCGCCTCGATCCGCGCACGCAGCTCGTCGCGCTCGCCCTCGAGCTCCATGCGGGAGAACTTCGTCAGCCGGCGCAGCCGCAGCTGGAGGATGTACTCGGCCTGCACGTGCGTGAGATCGAAGGCGGCCATCAGGGCGGTGCGCGCGCGCTCGGAGTCCTCGGCCGCGCGGATGATCGCGATGACCTCGTCGATGTCGAGGATCGCGAGCAGCAGCCCCTCGACCAGGTGCAGCCGGTCGGTGCACTTGCGCAGGCGGTGCTCGGTGCGGCGGCGCACCACGGTGAGGCGGTGGCCGACGAACACCTCGAGCAGCTGCTTCAGCCCGAGGGTGCGGGGCTGCCCCTCGACGAGCGCGACGTTGTTGATGGAGAAGGACTCCTCCAGCGGCGTGTGCTTGTAGAGCTGGGCGAGCACGGCGTCGGGGTTGAACCCGGTCTTGATGGTCATCACCAGGCGCAGCCCGTGGCGGCGGTCGGTGAGGTCCTGGTAGTCGCTGATGCCCTGGACCTTCTTGGACTGCACGGCGTCGCGCAGCTTCTCCGCGACCCTCTCCGGGCCCACCTGGTAGGGCAGCTCGGTGACCACGATGCCCTTCTTGCGGCTCGTGATGCTCTCGATCTTCGTGGTCGCGCGCATCTTGAAGGAGCCGCGGCCCGTGCGGTAGGCATCGCGTACGCCGTCCAGCCCCACGATCCGCCCGCCCGAGGGGAGATCCGGACCCGGCACCATGCGCATCAGGTCCTCGAGCGATGCATCGGGGTGGCGCAGGAGGTGACGGGCGGCGGCGATCACCTCGACGAGGTTGTGCGGAGCCATGTTCGTGGCCATGCCGACGGCGATGCCGGAGGCGCCGTTGACCAGCAGGTTCGGGAACTGGGCGGGGAGCACCTCGGGCTGGAGGAGCTGGTTGTCGTAGTTCGGGACCATGTCCACGACGTCCTCGTCCAGCGAGGTCACCATGAGCTGCGCGGAGCGGGCCAGCCGCGCCTCCGTGTAGCGGGCCGCCGCGGGCCCGTTGTCCAGGGAGCCGAAGTTGCCGTGGCCGTCGACCAGCGGCACGCGCATCGAGAAGTCCTGCGCCATGCGCACCAGGGCGTCGTAGATCGCGGAGTCTCCGTGGGGATGGAGCTTGCCCATCACCTCGCCGACCACGCGCTGGCTCTTCACGTGGCCGCGGTCGGGCCGCAGGCCCATGTCGTCCATCATGTAGAGGATGCGGCGCTGGACGGGCTTGAGCCCGTCGCGCGCGTCCGGCAGCGCGCGGGAGTAGATCACCGAGTAGGCGTATTCGAGGAAGGACGTCTCCATCTCGCTGGTGACGTCCACGTCGACGATGACGCCGTCGACGTTCTCGTCCTCTGTGCTGGCGCTGGGCTGCCGGGTTCGTGCCATGCCGTTCATCCTGCCCCATCGCCTGCGCGCATCCGCGCAGGCACGGGCGTGATCCGGCGTACGCACGGCCGCCGCAGGTCCCGGCGGCGCGCAGAGAGGGAGCCTAGGATCTGGTCCATGGGAGCACGTCGCGATGGAGCCGAGACCCCCCGCCCGCGAGTCGCCGACCTGATCCGCGCCGCGCGGCCCGCTCGCGCCGGAGCAGAGGTGGGCGACGGCGCGCGCACGCCCGCCCAGCACGCGGGATATCCCGCGCACTGGGAGGCGGACATCGCCCTGCGCGACGGCTCGGCGGTGCACCTGCGGCCGATCCTCCCCTCGGACGCCGAGCGCCTCCAGGCGTTCCACGAGGCCCAGTCCGAGCGCTCGCGCTACTTCCGCTTCTTCGCGCCCATGCCCTCGCTCTCCCCGCGGGATCTGGAGCGCTTCACCGTCGTCGACCACCGCGACCGCGCGGCGCTGGTGGTGCTCGCGGCCGACGACATCATCGCCGTGGGCCGGTACGACCGTGCGAGCGCGACCGAGGCGGAGGTGGCGTTCAACGTCTCCGACAGCCACCAGGGCATGGGGATCGGCTCGATCCTGCTGGAGCATCTCGTGGCAGCCGCGCGGGAGAACGGCATCCGCACCTTCCTCGCCGATGTGCTGCCGCAGAACGCCTCGATGCTGGGTGTCTTCACCGACGCGGGCTTCGACGTCAGCCGCACTCTCGACGACGGGGTCGTCACGGTCTCCTTCGACATCGACCCCACTGCGCGGTACCGGGAAGTGATGGCCGAGCGCGAGCACCGGGTGGAGGCCCGCGCGATGGAGAAGCTCCTGCACCCGTCCGCGATCGCGCTGATCGGCGTCTCCACCCGCACGGACTCGATGGGCGGGCGCTTCCTGCGCCACCTGCAGGACGCCCGCTATCCCGGCGGCATCAGCATCGTGTCCCCCGACGCGCTCGAGATCGGGGGGACTGTCACCGTGCCGAGCATCCGCGAGCTGCCGCCCGGCATCGACCTCGCGGTGATCGCGCTGAGCAGCCCGGAGGCCTGCCTCGAGGCGGTGGGGGAGTGCGGTCGCGCCGGAGTGCGCAGCGTGCTCATCCCGACCGAGGGCTTCGCCTCGGCACTCTCGGGCCCGGGAACCGGGGGGAGGGGCGGCGCCCCGGCGCTGCAGCGCCGGCTCGTCGCCCGGGCGCGCCGCTACGGGATGCGCGTGCTGGGCCCCGGCTCGTTCGGCTTCCTGCGCACCGGAGAGGATCCCCTCAACGTCTCCCTATCCCCCCGGCTTCCCCGCCCCGGATCGGTGGCCATCGCCGGCCAGTCCGCCGCGCTCAGCGCGATGCTCCTGGCAGGGGTCGATGCTCGCGGGATCGGCGTGCGAGAGTTCGTCGCCGTCGGCAACCGGGCCGACGTCTCCCTCAACGACACGCTGCAGCACTGGGCAGGGGACGACGCGGTGAGCGTCGTGGCGCTGGCCCTGGAATCGATGGGCAATCCGCGCAAGTTCACCCGACTGGCCCGCCGCATCACGCGCAGCGCGCCCCTGGTCGTGCTGCGCCCGCCCAGCCTCGGCAACACCGCACCGCCCGGGCACGACGTGCGCGCCTCGACGCTGCCCCGTGCCGCCCTGGACCAGGTGCTCGCCTCCAGCGGCGTGGTGACGACCCGCAACGTCGAGCATCTGATGGACGTGGTCGAGGCCATCGAGCGCCAGGGCGTCCCCTCGGGAGGACGCGTCGGCCTGCTCTCGAACACGCCGGCGCTCGGCGAAGCACTGCGCGGCGCCGCCGACGCCGCCGGCCTCGAGGTCGTCCAGGACGACCGGCGGATCCCGCTCGGCACCGACGATCGCCTGGTGCGCCGCGCCTTCACCTCCATGGCCGCGCTCGGCGAGGTCGACCTCGTGATCGCCGCGATCCTGGATCCGCTCACCGGGGACATCGCACGGTCCCTGCGCGAGCTCGCCCGGATCGCGGCGGGCTCCGGGGTGCGCCTGGTCGCGTGCGTGGTCACCGATCACTCCCGCTTCTCGCGGATGCGCGAGGAGGTGCGCAGCGACCCGGGGCTGCCACCCGTGCACTCGAGCCCCGCGGGCGCGGTGAGAGCGGCGGCCGGGATGGTCGCTGCGATCCGCCCCGCCGCCGGGGAGGAGCCGGCCGCCGCCCAGCGCGAGGGCATCGACGTCGAAGCGGCCCGCTCCCTCGTGCGCGCGGCGCTCGGCGAGCGGGAGGGGCCCGTGCTGCTCAGCGAGGAGGACACCGACCGGCTCCTTCGCGCCTACGGCCTCGCGCTCCTGCCGAGCCGCCCCGTCGCCGGCCTCGAGGACGCGCTCGCCGCTGCCGAGGAGATCGGGTATCCCCTCGCGCTCAAGAGCACAGATCCCGCGCTGCGCCACCGCGCCGATCTGGGCGGAGTCCGGCTGGACATCGCAGGACCCGAGTCGCTGCGCCGGGCCCTCGCCGCGATGCGCGAGGCCCTGCACTACTCCCCGGCAGGATTCGCGATCCAGGCGATGGCTCCGCCCGGCGTGCCGGTGGTGGTGCGCACCCAGGAGGACGCCTCCCTCGGGCCGGTCGTCTCCTTCTCCCTCGCCGGCGACGCGACCGACCTGCTGGGGGACATCGCCTACGCGATCCCGCCCCTCAGCGAGCAGGAGGCGCGCCGACTGATCCGCACCCCCCGCAGCGCCGTGAAGCTCCGCGGCACGGGCGCCCTGCCCCCGGCGGACACCGCGGCGCTCGAGGATCTGCTGGTGCGCACGGCCCTCATGGCCGAGGACCTCCCCGAGATCCAGCAGCTCGACCTGCACCCGGTGCTCGTCGGGCAGCGCGGCTGCACCGTGATCGGCGCGCGGGTCACGCTGGCCCACGCGCCGAACCGCACCGACTGCCTCCGCCGCCAGCTGGGCGGCTCAGAGCTCTGAGCCCGGCCCGGCTCTGATCCCGGCCCGCCCGCGAGCACGCGGCGGGATCGCGATCGACGGGATCGTGGAAGGATGGCGACATGGCCTCTGCACCCACCTCCGCACTCCCCGCCGATCTGCTCAGCGAGCTCGAGGGCGCCGGGTACTTCCCCCAGATCGCCGCCGCGAGCCTGGAGCGCAGCGTGCGCGGCGCCGCCGTGATCGCCCACCTGGTGCGGCCGGAGACGACCTTCGACGGCCCGGAGGTGCGCCGCCACCTCACGGTCCTCGCGCTGACCGCGACGCACCTGGTCATCTCCCACCTCGATGACGATCCGGCCGACGTCCTCAACCCGAGCCAGGTCGTCGCCGCCGTCGAGCGCGTGCGCCTGGAGCGCGTGCACACCACCGGCCTCTCCCAGGTCTTCGACGCCGATGCGAGCGGCGCCCGCGCCCGCGAGAGCGAGGTGACCCTCGCACTCACCTGGGGCGGCAGCCGGAGGCTCGACCTCGAGCGCGCCTGGTGCGAGGACCCCGAGTGCCAGGTCGACCACGGGTTCAGCGGCACCCTGTCACCGGGAGACCTCGCACTGCGCGTGAGCGCCCTCGCCGACGGGGAGGCCGCCGTGCGCGCCGCCCTGGACTTCCACGACGCGCTGCTGGACGCCGTGGATGCCCGGGCCTGACGCGCAGCGCACCGGCGCCCAGTCCGAGGCGCCCCTCCCCGCGCCACTGGCCGCCGCGACCGACCTCCTCCCTCCGCCCTACGCGGGCGGTGCAGAGCCTGGTCTGCGCGGCGTCCTCGCCCCGCTGCTGCTGACCCCGCGCCGCGGTCGCGACGTGGTCGTCCTCATCGACGGTCTCGGCTTCCAGCAGCTCTCCCAGCACCTCGCGCTGACGCCGACGCTGCGCGCCCTGCGCGATCGCACCCAGAAGATCCGCACCGTCGCCCCGGCCACGACCGCCGCAGCGATGGCCTCCCTCCTCACCGGCCTGCCTCCGCTGCGCCACGGGATGCTCGGCTACACCGTGGCCGACCCGGGCACCGGACTGCTCGCGAACCAGCTCACCGGCGCCCTCAGCGACCCGCTCGCCCCGGCCGGGCGCGCGCCCCAGCGCACGGTCGATGCGCGGCAGTGGATGCGCGCGGCTGTGCTCGCCGAGCGCTCCTCGCGCACCGCGATGCAGGTCGCCCCCGCCGCGCACTCGACGAGCCTGCTCACGCGCGCCGCCTACCGAGGGTGGACCTTCTTCCCGCAGGGCAAGCCCCACGAGCGCGTGGATGCCGTGCTCGCCGCGCTGCGCGCAGGCGGGCAGGACGCACTGGTGCACCTCCACATCGATGACGTGGATCATGCAGGGCATAAGCATGGAGTCGACTCCGAGCAATGGCGCGAGGCGCTCGCCGAAGCGGACGCGCTGCTGGGCGCGCTGCTGCGCCGACTGCCGAAGGGGACCCGCGTGCACGTCGTCGCGGACCACGGCATGGTCGACACAAGCCCTCAGCGCACGGTCGACCTCGCCGACCACCCCGAGTGGACGTCGAAGATCGCGATGGCCGCGGGGGAGCCGAGGGCGGTCGCACTGCGACTGCACCCCGAGCACCGCGGCGCCGAGGAGTCGGCCGCCTTCGCGGCCCAGCTCGCCGACGGGCTGGGAGAGCGGGCCGCCGTGCTCACGCGCGCGGAGGTGCTCGCCTCCGGGATCTACGGCCCGCCCGTCGCCCCTGCGGACGAGGTCGACGCGATCGACGAGGCCGTGAGGGAGCGCCTGCCCGATGTGCTCGTCCTCGCGAGGGGACGGTTCGCGCTGGAGGACAGCCGGCGTCGAGCCCCGGGCCGGAGCCCGGAGGTCGGCGTCCACGGATCGCTGACCTCAGCGGAATGCATGATCCCCCTGGTGAGGATCGAGGTCTGAGCTCAGTCGTGCTTGGAGCCGAAGACGATCTCGTCCCAGCTGGGGATCGAGGAGCGCTTCGGGCGCGGCTTCTGCTTCGCGGACTCCGCGGGAGCCTGCTCGGGGAGATCGTCGAAGCCCGGCAGGGGGGTGAGGTCGATGGTGTCGCTCGCGTGGATCGGATCCGCGAGCGGGGCCTCTTCCGCTGAGCCGGGCTGCGGGACGAGCGAGAGCGGGCCTGAGGCGTCCTGATCCGGCTCTGCGTCCTCGCCGCGGTGGGCGTCCTCGGCGGCCGGGGTCTCGGCTGCGCGCAGATGCTCCTCGCGCGCCTCGGCATCGGCAGCGCGGTCGGCACCGCGGCGGAAGGGCCAGCGCGAGCGCGCGGGGGAGGCCTCCTGCGCCAGCTGCGCATCCTCCTGGAGGGTCGACCACGTGGCGTCTCCCTCTTCGGGGAGGGAGGAGCCGCGCACGCCGCGCCGCGCGTTCAGCGCCGCGAGCTCGTCCTCGTCAATCGCGGAGGAGTGGGCGGGGTCGGAGCTGTCGTCCTGCGCGTGCGGATCCGCTGTCGGGGAGGATTCGTCGAAGGCGGACTGGTCGTAGACGGTGCTGCGCAGGGCGGTCAGCCGCGCGCGGCCCAGCGTGGGCTCGTCGGCCTCGTCATCCAGCGTGAGCCAGCGGGCCTCGTCGTCGTCGGCCTTCACGCTGCGGCGCGTCATGTCGACGATCCAGTGCGCGGCGCGATCGCGCCCCGCAGCGGTGAACGCGAGCTCGAGCGTCCACAGCCCGTCGTGGCCGCGCCACGCATCCCAGCGGGTGACGTCGCCGGCCTGCCGGGCGGCGAGGCGCTCGGCGACCAGCGCATCCAGGGTCGGGCCGTCGGCCTTGCCGACGCGGAACGTGCGGGCGCGCTCGGCGGCGAAGCCGCGCTCGGCGAGGACGGGGCCCTCGTACCGGCGCACGTGCTCGATCTCGATGTCGGCGATCGAGGCGATCTCCTCGGCGGAGCGGCCCGCGCGGAGCATCGCCTGGATCTCCTTGGGGCGCAGGGGAGCGCTCGAGGCGGCCTGGATGAGGTTCAGGGCGGGGCGATCGCGGCGCACAGCGGCGCGCAGGGCCTCGTCGATGTGCAGCGTGTACTTCTCGCCGTCGAGATCGCGCAGGACGATGTGCTCGCCGTCGTCATGGATCCCGTCGAGTTCGAGCTCTCGCATCGTCGTCCTTCCGCAGGGCGTGGTGGCCCGATGGGCGCTGGTGCCAGGCGTTCCGGCAGTCCCCCCGATCATAGGGCCCCCTCCCGTGCGCACCCTGGCGGCGCTCCGCGCCCCCGATCCGCGGACCGGGCTTGTGACATGCATCCCGCTCTGCAATAATCTCCGCGCAACCTGCGTGGATGACCGGCAGAGGCACCCTCTCGGCGCGAGCGCGCAGTTCACGCCTCTGACCGGAACCGGTCAGGACCCCTACACTTCCCGATCGAGGTACGAACCACTGATGGCCACTGACTACGACGCACCGCGCAAGACCGATGACGAGTCCTCCGAGGACTCGATCGAGGAGCTGAAGGGTCGCCGCAACGAGTCCTCCACCGCGTCGGTGGACGAGGACGAGGCCGAGGCGGCCGACGGCTACGAGCTGCCCGGCGCCGACCTCTCCAACGAGGAGCTCTCGGTGCGGGTCCTTCCCCGTCAGGCCGACGAGTTCACCTGCGGCAGCTGCTTCCTGGTGAAGCACCGCAGCCAGATCGACCACGCCGAGGGCAAGCTCTTCATCTGCAAGGAGTGCGCCGCCTGAGCGCCGCTTTCCGCATGCGAGAGGCCCGGTGATCCGCGAGGATCACCGGGCCTCTCGCATGCACGGCCTCGCCTGCGTGCGCCGCAGACCTCAGCCGGTCCCGCTGGTCGCGGGTGCACGCGCACCGGCGGCCAGGGCGTGTCTCAGGAGCGCGGACGGCCCGCCTGCGCAGCCGTGATGGCCAGGGCGAGGTCCTCCGGGGCGCGCGAGGAGGCCACCCAGGCAGGAGTGGGATCGGCCGGATCGAGCACCGGCACGCGCAGGCCGGTGTGGATCCAGCCGCGCGTGCAGTGGAAGGCCAGGGGCTCGAATCCGGTGGACATCACCTTGTCCCACTGCGCGCGGGGCAGCGCCTGCGGGGCGCCGAGCAGGGAGACCGGGATGCGCGCCCGGCCGAGCCGCAGCTGGTCGGCGTCGACCTCGATCACCGGACTCGTCAGCCAGGCGGCGATGCAGGCCGCGATGATGCCGATGATGCCCGTGACCAGGGCGGCGGTCAGCGAGACGGGCACGAGCAGGACCCCGAGCACCGCACCGGCGATCACGACGACGACCCAGGTGCCGGGCCCCGGCGTGAGCCGCTCGGTGTAGAGCGGGCCGGAACCGGCGGGATCCTCTGCAGGCCCCGGGGCGAGATCAGCGGAATCAGCAGCGGGCGTGGACGCGGTCACCTCAGGCATGCGCCCATGATCTCACGCAGCGCCTCCCGTCCCGCTCTGCCAGGACTCGCGGGCCGCAGCGCCTAGGCTGAACGCCATGGACTCCACCCCCAGCGCCCCCAGCGGCGATCCCGACCCCGTCTCCGCGGCCCCCGAGGGCGGCGCGGTGCGGATCCAGCTCCTCGAGGGAGCCGCGCTGCCGTATCGCGCCCACGCACATGACGCCGGCGCCGATCTCATCAGCAGCGAGGACCTGGTGCTCGCTCCGGGGGAGCGCGCCCTCGTCGGAACCGGCATCCGTCTCGCCCTCCCGGAGGGGACGGTCGGCATGGTCTGCCCGCGCTCGGGCCTCGCGATGCGCCACGGGATCACCGTGCTGAACGGCCCCGGTATCGTGGACGCCGGCTACCGCGGCGAGGTGCGCGTGCCGCTCCTGAACACGGATCGGGAGCAGCCGTTCGCCATCAGCCGCGGCGACCGCATCGCCCAGCTGGTGATCGTGCCGTTCCTGGCGCCGGCGCTGACCGTCGTGGACGAGCTCGATGCGACCGATCGCGCCGAGGGCGGATTCGGATCCAGCGGAGGCTTCGGAGCACCCGCCGACGCCTCGGCCCCCTCGCACAAGGAGTGAGACATGGGACTGTTCTCCCGCCGCACCGCTGCCGCCCGCGCCTCCGGGCCCGCTGACGGTGCGCCCGAGCGCGAGGTCGAGCAGGCGGATCCGCGTCCCGCGCACCTCGCCGCGGGCCCCTTCGATCTCGCCGATGCTCCGAGCGGCGATCGGATCGACCTCGGCGGGCTGCAGATCCCGATGCGCCAGGGGATGGAGCTGCGGATGGAGATCGACCAGCGCACGCAGGCCGTCACGGGCGCGAACCTCCTCATCGACGGCTCGTCCCTGCAGCTGCAGGCGTTCGCCGCTCCGCGCTCGCGCGGCCTGTGGGACGAGGTCCGCACCTCCCTGCGCGACTCCGTGGTGGCCCAGGGCGGCACGGCGGAGACCCGGCCCGGTCCCTTCGGCACCGAGCTGCTCGCCCGCCTGCCCCTGACCCGGGCCGACGGCCGCGTCGGCTACCGACCCGCGCGATTCATCGGCGTCGACGGACCGCGCTGGTTCGTGCGCGCGATCCTCACCGGGCCGGCGCTCGGCGACGCAGCGGCGGCGGAGCCCTTCGAGGCGCTCCTGTCGGAGGTCGTGGTGGTGCGCGGCGCGGAGGCGATGGCGCCGCAGGAGCTTATCGCGCTGACCCTTCCCGGGCAGCGCCCCGGGCTGATCCCCCAGCAGGAGGGCCTGCCCGATCCGCTCGCGCGCGGCCCCGAGATCACCGAGATCGGCTGAGGCCGATGGGATCCCACAGCGGCATCGCGGATCGTCGGCGCCTGGGCTCGAGGCTGCGGGGGCACTTCGTCGCGTCCGAGGTGCTCGACGCGCAGGAGGCCTCCCGCGCCGCCCGGGCTGCGGGCTTCGACTGCTGCAGCGAGATCGAGGACCGCCGCCCGGTCCAGCTCACCGGATTCGTCAGCTCGGTGGTGGTCCCTCCGCCCTCCGCCCCGCAGTCGGTCGAGGTCGACGTGTTCGACGGCACCGGCACGGTCACGGCGATCTGGCTCGGGCAGGACCGCATCTCGGGCATCCGACCGGGCACCCGGCTCGTCCTGGACGGCACCGCGGCGCGGCGCGGCCGCCAGCGCGTGATGTACAACCCCCGCTACGAGATCCTCGGCCTGCCCGGCGAGGAGGAGTCATGAGCGGGGCCGAGCATCGCGGCGCACCGGATCCCCTCGAGGCCCCGGCGGAGGACCCGTCCGCGCCTGCGAGCGGGATGGGGCGAGTGCTCGGCAGCAGCGAGTTCTCGGCCTCCGCAGCGGTCGGCGGGCCGCGCGGGGTGATCGAGTCGGCGCTGCCCACCCTCCTGTTCGTCGTGCTCTTCGTGATCACGCGGGATCTGACGGTCGCGGCCGTCGCAGCCGTCGCCGCCGTGCTCGTCGCGCTCCTCGTGCGCCTCGTGCAGCGCCAGAGCCCCTCCTCGGTGCTGGGAGGGCTCCTCGGCGTCGGCATCGGCGCGCTGTGGGCGCTCCGCTCGGGCGAGGGCACGGACTTCTACGTCCCCGGCCTCATCACCAACGCGGTGGCCGCGGCGATCCTGCTCCTGTCGATCGCCGTGCGGCGCCCGCTCGTGGGGATGATGATCTCCGTGCTCGACCCGCGCGTCGCCGACTGGCAGCGCGACCCTGCGGCCCGGCGGGCCTACACCCGCGCGACCTGGCTCTTCGCGGGCCTCTACGCGCTGAAGCTCGCGGTCCAGCTGCCGCTGTACCTCACGGGGGCCGTCGCGGCCCTCGGCGTGGCGAAGCTCGTGATGGGCCTGCCTCTGTTCCTGCTCGTGGCATGGATCGTCTGGCTGCTGCACCGCACCGTCATCGCGCGGCGCGAGAGCGAGGCCGACCGGCCCTGAGCCGGTTCAGTGCGCGTCGGCGCCGAGGCTCGGGAGCTCCTCGGGATCCTCGGCGGTGCCTGCAGGGGAGAGGAGCTCCTCGATCGCGCGCAGGTGCGCGGGCTCCGCGAGGAGCAGGAGCTCGTCATGGGGCTCGAGCACGTCGTGCGGAGTGGGGGCGATGGGCTGACCGTCGCGGATGATGCCGACCAGCACGCACTGCGGGGGCCACTCGAGGGTTCCCGCCGCGCGGCCGATCATCCTGCTCGCGCGGGGGATCGTGATCTCCACCATCCGGGTCGGGGAGCCGGCGAAGGTGAACAGGGTGACCGCGCGCCCCACGCTCACCGCCTCCTCCACCAGCGCGGTCATCATCCGCGGGGTGGAGACGGCCACGTCCACGCCCCACATGGGTCCGAACATCCACTCGTTCGAGGGGTGCGAGACGCGCGCGACCGTGCGCGGCACCAGGAACTCCGTCTTCGCGAGCATGGAGGTGACCAGGTTGACCTTGTCGTCGCCGGTGGCCGCGACGACGACGTCCGCGGTGCTGAGATCGGCGTCGGAGAGCACCCCGATCTCTGCGGCGTCGCCCAGCACCCAGCGCGCCTGCGGGATCGAGGCCTGCTTCTCCTCGGAGGCTGCGCGATCGATCAGCGTGACCGAGCGCCCCTTCGAGATCAGCTCCCGGGCGATCGAACGCCCGACGCTGCCGGCGCCGATGATGACGACTCTCATGCCTGCTCCTCTCCGTCGGCGCGCTCGCGCCGACGCCCCGCCAGTGCGCTCTCCACGTGCGCGAGCTGGGCGGTGTGGCACAGCATGTGCAGCACATCGCCCTGCTGGAGGCGGGCGCCCTCCCCAGGGAGCACGCCCTCGCCGAGCCGGGTCAGGAACGCGACGCGCGCCCCGGTCTCCTGCTCGATCCGCTGGAGGGGCAGGGCGAGCCAGCTCTCGTCGGGTGAGAGGGTCACCATGGTGATGGCGCCGGAGACGTCCTGGTACTCGCGCTCGGCGGCCGCGGGGATGAGGCGGCCCAGCATCTGCGCGGCCGTCCAGCGAACGGTCGCCACCGTCGCGATGCCCAGCCTCTCGTAGACCTCCGCGCGCCGGGGGTCGTAGATGCGGGCGACGACGCTGCGCACCCCGAACTCCTCGCGCACCACGCGCGCCGCGATGATGTTCGAGTTGTCGCCGCTGGAGACGGCTGCGAACCCCGCCGCGGTGCGGATACCGGCCGCCTCGAGCGTGTCCCTGTCGAAGCCGACGCCCACGACCGTGCGGCCCGGGAAGTCCGGACCCAAGCGGCGCAGCGCCGCGGCATCCTGGTCGATCACCGTGACCTCGTGGCCGATCTCCAGCGTGCGGCGGGCGAGCATCGCGCCGACGCGCCCGCAGCCCATGATCACGAAGTGCATGGCGCTACCCTAGTCCGCTGCCCCGGGCCCGCTCGCGCCGGGGGTCTGCAGTCCCGGGAGCGGGCCGGCAGCGCACTAGGATCGGGGCGTGTCTCTCCCGCCCGGCGCCCTGAAGCGCCTGATCCTGGGGCGGGCCTTCGCGACCGACAGGCTGGCCCGCGAACGGCTGCCCAAGCGGCTCGCGCTGCCGACGTTCTCCTCGGACGCGCTGAGCTCGGTGGCCTACGCCCCCGACCAGATCCTCCTCACCCTCGCTCTCGCCGGGCTGGCGGCGAGCGCGGTGAGCTGGTGGGTGGCGCTCGGCGTGGTCGTGCTGATGGGGATCGTGGTCGTCACCGGGCTCAACACGGTGCACGAGTTCCCGGGCGGAGGCGGCGACTACGAGGTCGTCCACCGCAATCTCGGCGGGGCCGCCGGGCGCGTGGTCGGCTCCGCGCTCCTGGTCGACTACGTGCTCACGGTGGCGGTCTCGGTGTCCCAGGCCGCGACCTACGCCTCCGGCCTCCTCCCCGCCCTCCACGGCAGCGAGCGGCTCGTCGCGATCGCCCTGATCCTCGCGGTGGCGGTGGTGAATCTGCGCGGAGTTCGCCAGTCCAGCGCCCTGATGGCGGTGCCGGTCTACCTGTTCATGGGGGCGATCGGACTGCTGCTGGTGATCGGTGCCGTCCAGGCGCTGCTGGGCACGCTCGGGACCGCGCCGAGCGCGGACCTGACGATCGCCCCCGCCCCGGGCTACGAGCAGGGGCTCACCCTGCTCGGCGGGACGCTCCTGGTGCTGCGCGCGTTCTCGAGCGGATCGGTCGCGCTCACCGGCGTGGAGGCGGTGGGCAACGGCGTCCCCTCCTTCACCCCGCCGAAGAGCCGGAACGCGGGAGCGGTCCTCCTCATGCTCGGCGGCATCTCCTCCGTGATGATGCTCGGCATCATCGCCCTCGCGATCGGCACGGGGGTGCGCTTCGTCCTGGATCCGCGCACCCAGCTGCTGCGCGACGGCCAGGCCGTCGAGGGCTACCAGCAGCTGCCGGTGATCGGCCAGATCGCGCAGGCGCTCACCGCGCCGGGGTCCCTGCTGTTCTACGCGGTCACGGCGATCACGGGGATGGTCCTGTTCGTGGCGGCCAACACCGCGTTCAACGGGTTCCCGAACCTCGCGAGCGTGCTCGCCCGCGCCGGCTACCTGCCGCGCCAGATGCGCGTGCGCGGCGACCGCCTGGTGTTCTCCAACGGCATCCTGTTCCTCGCGCTCGCGGCGATCGCCCTGGTGTGGCTCAGCGGTGCGCAGGTCACGCTGCTGATCCAGATGTACATCGTCGGCGTCTTCGTCACCTTCGCGCTCGGCCAGGTGGGCATGGTGCGCCACTTCACGCGGCGCATCCGCCTGGAGACGCGCCGCGCGGCGCGGCGCCGGCTCGGCGCCCGGCGTGCGGTGAACGTGCTCGGGGCCGTCACGGTGATCGCCGTGCTGGTGATCGTGGTGTCCACCAAGCTCACCCACGGGGCATGGGCGGCCCTCCTCGCGATGGCCGTGCTGTGGGTGCTGATGACGCTCATCCACCGCCACTACGCACGGGTCCGGCGCGAGCTGAGCGTCCAGAGCGCTGATCCCGCGGGGGAGGTGACCGGCCGCCCCGACCCCGTGGCCCGGCCCGCCCGCTCCCACGGCGTCGTGCTCCTGACGGCCCTGGACCGCCCGGCGCTGCGGGCGATGGCGGTGGCGAGCGCTGCGAGGCACTCGAGCCTGGAGGCGATCGCCGTCCACGACGAGGACACGGATACCGATGCGGCGATCGCCCGCTGGCGGGCGCTCGAGGTGCAGGTGCCGCTGCGGATCCTCTACTCGCCGTACCGCGATGTGAACGGCCCGGTGATCGCCTACGTGATGACGCTCCTCGCCCGCAACCCCCGCGACGTCGTCATCGTGTACCTCCCGCGCTTCCTGGTGGGACACTGGTGGGAGGCCGCACTGCACAACCATTCTGTGCGCAGGCTGGGCAACCGGCTGGCACATGTGCCGCGCGTGGTCATCGCGAACGTACCCTGGCAGCTCGGCAGCGCCCAGGAGATCGGAACGGACATTCTTCGCGAGAGCATCGCCGGCGCCATGGTGCAGGAGCGCGCCGATCAGGCACGAGACGAGGCGCGGGGCACTGCGCTGTCGGAGAGATGAGGACGATGACCGCGAGCACTCGCACCGATCGCTCCCCGGAGCCCGAGCGCACCGCGCTCGGCAGGCTGCTCACGCTCACCGTGGGCGCGCCCGCGGCGGGCGGGACATTCGTCGCCCGCCATGAGGGGCGCGTGGTCTTCGTGCGGGGCGCGGCGCCCGGCGAGACCGTGGTCGCGCGCCTGGTCGAGGAGCCGGGCGACCCCTCCCGTGCGCGATTCTGGCGCGCCGAGACCATCGAGGTCCTCGACCCGAGTCCCGACCGCGTGCCGAGCGTCTGGCCGGAGGCGGGCACCGACGGGGTCGGCGGCGCCGAATGGGCGCACATCGGCCTGCACGCGCAGCGCCGGCTCGCGACCGAGGTGCTCCAGGACCTGCTGCGCCGCGCTGGAGTGGGCACCTTCGCCCTGGAGGATGTGCAGGTCGAGCCGGCGCCGAACGACCACGACGGCCTGGGATGGCGCACCCGCGTGCGCTTCGCCGTCGATGAGGAGGGCCGGATCGGGATGCGCGGCTGGCGCTCGCACGCGGTGCGGCCGGTGGGCGCCAACCCTCTGGCCGCCTCGGCGATCCGCGCGCTGGATCTCCCCTCTCTCGCCCTGCCCGCGGGCGTCGAGGCCGTCGACGCCGTCGCGCCCTCGGCGGGCCCTGCCTCCCTGGTGCTCATCGGCCGCGATCTCGACCCTGCCGGGATCGCCCTTCCCCCGGCTCTCGCCGGAGCGGATCTCAGCGTCCAGAGCGCCGAGGGGCTCACCCCGATCATCGGCGACGGCCTCGTGCGCGAGCGCGTGGGCGAGCGGCGCTTCCGCGTGGGCGCGAGCGGATTCTGGCAGGTGCACACCCGAGCTGCCGAGGTGCTGAGCGAGGTGGTCCGGACCGAGCTCGATGCTCGCGAGGGCGATGTCGTCTGGGACCTCTACGGGGGAGTGGGCCTGTTCGCGGCTGTGCTGGCCGACCGCGTCGGCCCCGCCGGAGCGGTGCTGAGCGTGGAGGGCGATCGCCGCGCGAGCGCTCTGGCCGCCGAGAACCTCGCAGATCTGCCGCAGGCCACCGCCTGCACCGGCGATGCGACCGCATGGGCCCGGGCGCAGACGCGCCGGCCCGACCGCGTGGTGCTCGATCCGCCCCGGGCGGGAGCGGGATCGGAGCTCATGGAGCTGCTGGCGCTGGCCGTGCGCGAGCGGATCGTGTATGTCTCCTGCGAGCCCTCCACTCTGGCCCGCGACCTCGCGATCGCGGAGGCGCGCGGATGGCAGGTCGAAGAGCTGCGTGCTTTCGATCTGTTCCCGCATACTCATCACATCGAGTCGGTGGCTGTGCTCGGCCGTCGCCCGTGATAGATTTATCTTGACGTCAAGAGATGCAGTCCGCTCCTGACGAACCGAACCGCTCCCCTCGGCGAACTGCGAACAGCCGGGTGGTGATGGAGGGCCCGAGAGGGCCTGCGCCCCGAACCGAAGGAGATGCTCTGTGAGCACTGTCAACTCATTCGACGCCAAGGAGACCCTCGAGGTCGGCGAGGCCCAGTACGAGATCTTCGGCATCGATGCCGTCGAGGGCCACGAGAAGCTCCCGTACAGCCTGAAGATCCTGCTGGAGAACCTGCTGCGCACCGAGGATGGTGCGAACATCACCGCGGACCACGTGCGCGCCCTCGCCTCCTGGGATCCCAGCGCCGAGCCCGACACCGAGATCCAGTTCACCCCTGCCCGCGTGATCATGCAGGACTTCACCGGCGTCCCCTGCGTCGTGGACCTCGCGACGATGCGCGAGGCCGTCGAGGAGCTCGGCGGCAACCCCGAGACCATCAACCCCCTCGCCCCTGCCGAGATGGTCATCGACCACTCGGTGATGATCGATGTGGCCGGCCGCCTCGACGCGCTCGAGAAGAACATGGAGCTCGAGTACGAGCGCAACCAGGAGCGCTACCAGTTCCTGCGCTGGGGCCAGACCGCATTCGACGACTTCAAGGTCGTGCCCCCGGGCACCGGCATCGTCCACCAGGTCAACATCGAGTACCTCGCGCGCACGATCATGACCCGCGAGGTCGACGGCGTGCAGCGCGCCTACCCCGACTCCTGCGTCGGCACCGACTCGCACACCACCATGGTCAACGGCCTGGGCGTGCTGGGCTGGGGCGTCGGCGGCATCGAGGCCGAGGCCGCGATGCTCGGCCAGCCCGTCTCCATGCTGATCCCGCGCGTGGTGGGCTTCAAGCTCACCGGTGAGATCCCCGCCGCTGCGACCGCGACCGACGTCGTCCTCACGATCACCGAGATGCTGCGCAAGCACGGCGTCGTCGGCAAGTTCGTCGAGTTCTACGGCGAGGGCGTGGGCCAGGTCCCGCTCGCCAACCGCGCGACCATCGGCAACATGAGCCCCGAGTTCGGCTCGACCTGCGCGATCTTCCCGATCGACGACGTCACCGTCGACTACCTGCGCCTGACCAGCCGCTCCGAGGAGCAGCTCGCTCTCGTCGAGGCCTACGCGAAGCGCCAGGGCCTGTGGCACGACCCGTCGAAGGAGGCGCAGTACTCCGAGTACCTCGAGCTCGACCTCTCCACTGTCGTCCCCTCGATCGCCGGCCCCAAGCGCCCCCAGGACCGCATCGTCCTGACGGAGGCGAAGGAGTCCTTCCGCCAGGTCCTGCCGACCTACGCGGCCGACGAGGTCCCCGCCGAGGACGAGCACCAGGCCGATGACGCCGCCGAGGGCTCGTTCCCGGCGTCCGATCCGGCAGCTCCCGAGTCCGACAACTCCAGCGGCGGCGAGGCCCCCGTCGAGATGCCGGCGCGCACCCGCGGGATCGTCGGCCGCCCCTCGAAGACGACCCCCGTGGCGGGCGCGGATTTCGAGATCGACCACGGCATCGTCTCGATCGCCTCTATCACCTCGTGCACGAACACCTCGAACCCCTCGGTGATGATGGCCGCGGGCCTGCTCGCGAAGAACGCGGTCGAGAAGGGCCTCGTCTCCAAGCCGTGGGTGAAGACCTCCATGGCTCCCGGCTCTCAGGTCGTCACCGGCTACTACGAGAAGGCGGGCCTGTGGCCCTACCTCAACGATCTGGGCTTCCAGCTCGTGGGCTACGGCTGCACCACCTGCATCGGCAACTCCGGCCCGCTCGCATCGGAGATCTCCGATGCGATCAACGAGGCCGACCTCGCCGTCACCGCAGTCCTCTCGGGCAACCGCAACTTCGAGGGCCGCATCAACCCCGACGTGAAGATGAACTACCTGGCCTCCCCGCCGCTGGTCATCGCCTACGCGCTCGCGGGCACGATGGACTTCGACTTCGAGAACGACGCGCTCGGCCAGGACACCGACGGCAACGACGTGTTCCTGCGCGACATCTGGCCCTCGCCGGCCGATGTCGAGTCCACGATCGCCTCCTCCATCACTCAGGAGATGTTCGCCGAGGACTACGCGGACGTCTTCGCAGGCGATGAGCGCTGGCAGTCCCTGGACACCCCCGAGGGCGCGACCTTCGAGTGGGACCAGGAGTCGACCTACGTGCGCAAGCCCCCGTACTTCGAGGGCATGACCATGGAGCTCACGCCGCTGGCGGACATCACCGGCGCGCGCGTGCTCGCGAAGCTCGGCGATTCCACCACGACCGACCACATCTCGCCGGCCGGCTCCATCAAGGCCGACTCGCCCGCGGGCCAGTACCTGCGCGAGCACGGCGTGGAGCGCAAGGACTTCAACTCCTACGGCTCGCGCCGCGGCAACCACGAGGTCATGATCCGCGGCACCTTCGCGAACATCCGCATCAAGAACCAGCTCCTCGACGGCGTCGAGGGCGGGTACACGAAGAACTTCCTGACCGGCGAGCAGGAGTTCATCTACGACGCGGCCCAGGCGTACGCCGAGCAGGGCATCCCGCTCGTCGTCCTCGCGGGCAAGGAGTACGGCACCGGCTCCTCGCGCGACTGGGCGGCCAAGGGCACGATGCTCCTGGGCGTGAAGGCCGTCATCACCGAGAGCTACGAGCGCATCCACCGCTCGAACCTCATCGGCATGGGCGTGCTCCCGCTGCAGTTCCCGGCGGGGGAGAACGCCGAGTCCCTGGGCCTGACGGGCGAGGAGGTCTTCGACATCGAGGGCATCACCGCGCTGAACGAGGGCACCACCCCGAAGACCGTCAAGGTCACCGCGACCCGCGAAGGCGCCGAGCCCGTGGTCTTCGATGCGGTCGTGCGCATCGACACCCCCGGCGAGGCGGACTACTTCCGCAACGGCGGCATCCTGCAGTACGTGCTGCGCTCGCTGGTGAAGGCGGCCTGACCGCCCCCTGACCGCCCCGAGCGACACGTGATGAGCGCCCCGTCAGGCTTCGGCCTGGCGGGGCGCTCGTCATTCTGCGGCCCTGCGAGGAAACATCGCGGTCGACCGCTTCGAGCGCGGCGTTCCCGCCTTTGGGGCACGAGGTCTTCTGTGTCACTGCTTCGTCTCGTTCGGGTGCGCCGTGTGGACTTGTTCCAGGTAGACGGTTCCCCCATCCACGTAGAACCACACCCGGGCGCTGCCCTTGAGGGTGGGCTTGTGCTGCCACCGCTGGAAGGTCCGGCCGCCTCGGGTGATGACAGCCAAGGATCCTTCGAGGGGGTAGTTCGTCGCGGTGGTCTGCAGAGGAGTGCGGGTCAGGAAGTCCCAGGTCTCGCTCATGGGGTTTCGGATCGTGGCCACGAGGTCGCGCCAGCCCTTCTCGGACTGTCGAGTGGCGTGCCTGAGCACGTACTCCGACTTCTTCGGCGGCCGCGGGACGATGCTCTCCTTGGGCATGCTCAGGGCCGTTCGACGACCGCGTTGACGTCGTCGTCTTCCGTGTCGAGCCATTCGACCGGCTGCGACCCCAGACCCGCGGCGATAGCGGTTGCTGTCTCGCGCCAGCTGGTGAGTCGGGCGATCGCGAGGTGGGGCTGCTGAGTGGAGAAGGACGCCCGCGCAGCGTCGATCAGGTCCCGGGTGCACTGCTCGCGCTCTTCGGCGCTCAGCGCGTACATCCACGGGTACCGGACAGCCATGCGTTCGGGAGAGGGCCCGTCCTCCAGAGTCACCGAGATGAGCGTGGCCGCGATGTCCAGGAGCTGGGCGCGGGCATCGGCTTCGCGCTGGGACATGAGCACCAGGGACTCTCCGTCGCGACGGGTCACCGTGACGGGATGGTCTTCGGCTTCGGCGAAGACCTCTGCGGAATGCTTGCTCAGGTCCGAGGAGCGTCGGGTTGCAGCAGGGGCGTCGGGTGCGATGGTCATGCCAGCACCCTATTCGGAACGTGTTCGGAAGTCTATGTCGGATGTCGTCGACTCAGCGCCTCGCGCGCACCCCGGCTCCGAGCTCCTCGCCCTCACGAGCCGTCAGCACGATGGGCT
The DNA here is from genome assembly GCF_023509525.1 of Brachybacterium equifaecis. Classification (GTDB taxonomy): domain Bacteria; phylum Actinomycetota; class Actinomycetes; order Actinomycetales; family Dermabacteraceae; genus Brachybacterium; species Brachybacterium equifaecis. The sequence goes on along the minus strand of NZ_JAKNCJ010000003.1, from coordinate 156,099 downwards.
CGCCGTCGGTCACGTACAGCGTGTGCTCGGCGTGGGCGCCGCGGGAGCCGTCCTCGGAGACGACCGACCAGCCGTCGCGGTCGGTGATGTGCACGGCGTTCGTGGTGTGCATGAGGAACGGCTCGACCGTGATCACCATTCCGGCGTGCACGGTGGGCCCGCCGCCAGGCGTGCCCTGGTTCGGGATGAACGGCGCCTCGTGCATCGAGCGCCCCACGCCGTGCCCGCCGAACTCACGGTTGATCGTGTACCCGGCCGCATGGGCGGCGGCCTGGACGGCGTGCCCGATGTCGCCGGTGGTCGCGCCGTCGCGCACCGCGGCGATCCCCGCCCACATCACGGTGCGGACGTCCTCGATGAGCGCCGCATCCTGGGGGTCCGGAGCTCCGACGATGACGGACAGCGCGGAGTCCGCGACCCAGCCCTCGAGCTCGACGGCGAAGTCGAGGGAGAGCAGGTCGCCGTCCTCGAGAGTGCGGTCGTAGGGCCGCCCGTGCAGTACCGTCTCGTTGACCGAGGTGCACATGACGCGGCCGAAGGGATAGGCGCCGAAGCGCGGATGGTAGTCGAGGTAGCAGCTGGTCGCACCGGCCTCGCGGATCATGCGGTGCGCCTCGGCATCGATGTCCAGCAGGTTGTCGCCCACGCGCACCTGGTCGGCCAGGGTCCGCAGGACGTCCGCGACGAACACGGAGACCGGCAGCATCTGCGCGAGCGTCGGGCCCTCGTATCCTGCGCGGGACGAGCGGGGCGCGCTCATCGGGCAGCCGCCTCAGCGCTGACGAGACGGTCCTGCCCAGCGGTGCCGTCGTCGGAGCCGCCCTCGACCTCGACCTGCTCGCGCCAGCTGAACCCGCAGGTGATCAGCCAGGTGACAGACGCGGTGAACACGGCGGCGAGCGCCATGTGCAGGCCGACGAGGATCTCCGGCAGGCCCGTGAAGTACTGGACGTAGCCGAGCGCGCCCTGCGCCGCGGTCACAGCGACGAGGATCCAGGCGGCCCTGCGGGTGCGGCGGGGGGTGCGCACGAGGTGGAGCGCGATGAGGAGGCCGACGAGCAGCCCGCAGAACATCATCACGGAGTCCGCGTGGAGCCAGGAGACCATCCGGGGGTCGAGGCCCAGGCGCAGGGTCACGTCGAGGTCGCCCGAGTGGGGACCGGAGCTGGTGACGACCGTGCCGAGCACGAGGACGACCGCGGCGACCGCGCCGAGGGCGAAGGCCAGTGCCATCAGCGCCGTGGGGATCACGCGGTGCACGCGCCCGTCGCCCTCGCGCAGCCGTGCGAGCAGGATCGAAGACACGACGACCAGTCCGATGGAGACGAGGAAGTGAGGCGCCACAGCGCCAGGGTGCAGGTGAAGTCGCACGATCACCATGCCGATGATCGCCTGCAGGGCGGTGCCGACGAGCGGCAGCGCGGCGAGCACGAGGAAGCCGCCCCCCTTGCGGCGCAGCCACAGGATGCTGAGAACGAGCACGGCGATCGCGAACACGCCGAGCACGCCGGTGAGGGTGCGGTTGCCGAACTCGATGAAGGGGCGCAGGCCCATCTCCGGGGTGTAGCGGGGCGTGAACTGGCCGGGCTCGCAGTTGGGCCAGGTCGAGCATCCGAGCCCGGAGCCCGTCAGCCGCACGACGCCGCCGGTGAGGATGATGCCCATCTGGCACAGGAGGTTCCCCCAGAACACCACCGCGAGCGCGATCCGCTGCCAGGGCTGCAGGGCGGCGAGCGCCCGCGAGCCGAACAGCGGTGCACCTCCGGCAGGCTCGGCGGCGAGGGTGCGGTCAGCGGCGGAGGGCATGGTCATGGGGTCAATCCTATGAAGCGCAGAGGAGCACCAGCGGGTCCGACCCAGGCATCTCACATCCCGCAGGAGCGCCTGAGCGCCCGGCCCGGTGTTCAGCGTCGGCGACGCCTCAGACGGAGGTCCAGCGGAACCAGCGGGCGACGGCGAGACTTCCCAGCATCGCCCACAAGGCGAGGACGATGGCAGAGCCGGCCGAGAACGCTCCGCCGGCGAGGCAGGCGCGCATCAGCTCGCCGAGAGCGCCCGAGGGCAGGAGGTCCACGATCGCGCGGGCGAACCGCGGGTAGTGCGCGACGGGGATCGTCACGCCACCGAGCGCCACCAGCAGGATGAACAGCACATTGGTCAGCGCCAGCACCGCCTCCGTGCGGAGCGTCCCGGCGATGAGGAGGCCCAGCGACCCGAACGCGACTGTGCCCAGCAGCCACACCGGCACCGCGCCGAGGAGGCCTGCGAGCTCGGGCCGCCAGCCGAGAGCGAGCGCGAGCGCGCCGAGCACGAGGATCTGCACGAGCTGCACCGCCAGGGTCGCGAGGATCTTCCCGGCGAGATAGCCGCCGCGACCCAGCGGGGTCGTGGCGATCCAGCGCAGCACTCCGCCGCGCCGGTCGAAGCCGGTCTGGATCGCCTGCGAGGTGAACGCCGTGGAGATGAGGGCCGTGGCGGCGGTGGCGGCCACAGCGGTGTCGATCGGGGCGATCCCCTCGAGCCGTCCGAGCGGCACGTACCGCAGGGCCAGCAGCACGAGGGCGGGCATGAGGATCGCGACCATGAGCTGCTCCCCGTTGGAGAGCAGGATCCGGGTCTCCAGCGCGGCGTGCGCGAGCACCCGCCGGGCCAGGGGAGCGGGGCCGCTCCCTCGGGGGGCCTGCACGGCGTCGGTCGTGCTCATCGGGAGCTCTCCTCGGTCTCGGGGGCGCCGGGGCGAGATCCGTCCATCAGATCCAGCAGAACCCCTTCCAGGTCGGCGGCGCCCCCTGTGCTCACGCGCAGATCCACCCGGTGGCGCGCGCCGAGGGCTCGCACGTCCTCCTCGAGGGACCGGGCGGCCTCGGCGCTCAGTCCCGAGGCGGTCGCTGTGAGGGTGAGCCCGTTCGAGGCGCGGTGCGAGGCAATCACCTCGGCCACGGTGCCCGAGGCGACGGTGCGGCCGCCCGCGATGACGACGACGTGATCGGCGAGGCCCTCCACGTCGTCCATCAGGTGGGTGGTGAGCACGACGGCGGTGCCGGTGCGCGCGAGCGCGCGGATCAGCTCGCGCACGGTCCGTCGGATCCCCGGGTCCATCCCGGCGGTCGGCTCGTCGAGGAAGACGAGCTCCGGCCGGCCGATGATGGCGAGCGCGAGGGCGAGGCGCTGGCGCTGGCCCCCCGAGAGCCGCCGCACGATCGTGCCTGCGAACTCGTCGATGCCGAGGTGCGCGGCGACCTCGTCCACGTCCAGGGGGTCCGTGTGCAGGGAGGCGCCGTAGCGCAGCAGGCGCATGGCGCTGATGCCCGAGGTGAGCCCGCCGTCCTGGATCATCACGCCGACGCGGGCGCGCTGCGCGGCGCTCGCGCGCCAGGGGTCCTCGCCGAGCACGCGAACGCTGCCGCCGTCGGGCTGGAGGAGCCCTGTGGCGCAGGAGATCATCGTCGTCTTGCCGGCACCGTTGGGGCCGAGCAGGGCGGTCACCTCGCCGCGGCGGGCTGCGAAGCTCGAGCCGTCGAGGGCGCGCAGCAATCCGAAGTGCTTCTGGACGCCTTCGGCGAGGAGGGCGGGCGGGTGCTCGGTGCTCACCCGGCCATGCTAGGCCCGCTGCTCTCCCCGCCTGCGCTCAGCGGCCTGTGACCTGCAGCGGGGTGTGCTCCGGGTCGACGACCTCCGCGGCGAGCGGCGGCTCGGGGGCGGCGCCGCCCGGACCCCAGGTGTCCGTCTCGAAGCGATCCCGGTCATGCGGCTCCATGAATATCGAGGTGTCCGGCCCGAGAGGCACCACCTGGGTGGGATTGATGTCGGTGTGCACCACGTAGTAGTGCTCCTTGATGTGCTGGAAGTCGATGGTGTCCCCGAAGCCGGGAGTCTGGAAGAGGTCCTTGGTGTAGTTCCAGAGGTTCGGCATCGTGCTGAGCGTCTGCCGGTTGCACTTGAAGTGCCCGTGGTAGACGGGGTCGAACCGCACGAGGGTGGGGAAGAGGCGGATGTCGGCCTCGGTGATCGAGGCGCCCATGAGGTAACGGCGGTCCGCGAGGCGCTGCTCGAGCTCGTCCAGGCTCGCCCACAGGTCGCGGTACGCCTTCTCGTACTCCTCCTGGGAGCCGGCGAATCCCGTCTTGTAGACGCCGTTGTTGACGTGGTGGAGCATCCACGTGTTGAGCGCGTCGATCTCCTCCCGCTGCGCGACGGGATAGAGATCCGGGGCGCCCTCGCGATGGTGCTCGGTCCACTCGGTCGCGAAGTCCAGGGTGATGCGCTGGAAGTCGTTGGTGACGACGGCCTTGGTGGGGACGTCGATCATCGCGGGGACCGTGATGCCGCGAGGGTATTCCGGGAAGCGCGCGAAGTAGGCCTCCTGCAGGCGCTCGTAGCCGAGGACCGGATCGCGCCCGTCGGGGTCGAGGTCGAAGGTCCAGGAGCGCTTGTCATGGGTGGGGCCGGCGACGGCGAGGGAGATCGCGTCCTCGAGGCCCAGCAGGCGCCGCGAGATGATCGTGCGGTTCGCCCAAGGGCAGGCGCGGGACACGGCGAGACGATAGCGGCCGGCCTCCACCGGCCAGCCGTCGCGGCCGTCGCGGGTGATCCGGTCGTCGATGTAGTTCATGTCGCGATCGAAGCTCTTGCCCTGCGTGACGTACGAGCCCTTCTGGTCGTTCTCGTCCGTGCGATCCGTCGGTGTCTGATCGGCCATGGTGCTGCCCTCCTGGAGCGTGACGTCGTGTGCCTCCAAAGTAGTTGAAATGCGGAGGACTGGCAAGGGTGAGGCGCCCGGTCGCCCCAGATGAGGTGCCCCTAACGTGCGCGGATGCACGTTCCGAGCCGACTCCGCCCACCCTTTTCGCAACGTCGGTGTTCTAAAATCGAAGGCACGGTCCATCGCACCAGTCGACCCCACCAGTCCACCGCAGCGGAAGGAGAGGCATGAAGCAGTGCGCGCAGTCGTCCCCCTGCATGCCGTCCTCCGCGCCCGCCGGGGCGGACGCCCCGCTCCTCCCCGAGGTGCGGGACACGCGCGATCGCCTCATCGAGGCGATCTCCGCCCACGGCCCGATCACCGCGACCCGTCTGGCCGACATGTTCGGCCTCACCAGCGCCGCCGTGCGCCGGCACCTCTCGGCCCTGGAGGCCGACGGCGCGATCGAGGAGCACTCGGTGCCCGTCGCCCAGCGGCGTCGGGGTCGGCCCTCGAAGGCGTTCGTGCTCTCCGCCTCCGCCCACCGCGATCTGGACAGCGAGTACAGCGAGCTCGCCGCCCTCGCGCTGGACGAGCTGGCCCGCCGCGGCGGGGGAGAGGCGCTGTCGGACCTCGGCTGCGCCCGCGTCGCTCCCTGGGAGGAGGCGCTCGCCGAGCGGGTCCTCGTCGAGGAGTCCGCAGGTCGCGCCGTCACCCGCGCGCGCCGCGTCGAGCTCCTCGCCGATCTGCTGACCGAGCGCGGCTACGCCGCGACCGTGCGGCCGGTCACCGTGGAGGTGCCGCTAACCACGGGGTCAGGCAGGGCGCGTACGGTGGAGACAGCGCAGCTGGTCCAGGGGCACTGCCCCATCCAGGACGTCGCAGCCCGTCACCCGGAGCTGTGCGAGATCGAGACCCAGGCGCTGGCGCGCATGGCGGGAGCCCCCGTCCAGCGCCTCGCGACTCTCGCAGGCGGAGCCCACGCCTGCACGACCCACATTCCGCTCACGGAGGGAAACACACCACGATGACGAGCGCACCCGAGCAGGAGCTCACGCAGGACGAGATCATCTCGTCGATCGGCACCTACGCCTACGGCTGGCATGACGAGGACGCCGCCGGCGCCTCCGCCCAGCGCGGTCTGTCCGAGGCGGTCGTGCGGGACATCTCCGCGCGCAAGAGCGAGCCCGAATGGATGCTGGAGCGCCGTCTGAAGGCGCTCAAGCTCTTCGAGAAGAAGCCGATGCCCACGTGGGGCGCCGACCTCTCCGGGATCGACTTCGACAACATCAAGTACTTCGTGCGCACCACGGAGAAGCAGGCGACCAGCTGGGAAGACCTCCCGGAGGACATCAAGGTCACCTACGACCGCCTCGGCATCCCCGAGGCCGAGAAGCAGCGCCTCGTCGCGGGCGTCGCCGCCCAGTACGAGTCCGAGGTGGTCTACCACCAGATCCGCGAGGACCTCGAGGCGCAGGGCGTCATCTTCCTGGACACCGACACCGCGCTCAAGGAGCACCCGGAGCTGTTCGAGGAGTACTTCGGCACCGTCATCCCCGCGGGCGACAACAAGTTCTCCGCGCTGAACACGGCGGTGTGGTCGGGCGGATCGTTCGTCTACATCCCCAAGGGCGTGCACGTCGACATCCCGCTGCAGGCCTACTTCCGCATCAACACCGAGAACATGGGCCAGTTCGAGCGGACGCTGATCATCGCCGACGAGGGCTCCTACGTGCACTACGTCGAGGGCTGCACCGCGCCGATCTACCAGTCGGACTCGCTGCACAGCGCCGTCGTGGAGATCGTGGTGAAGAAGGATGCGCGCGTGCGCTACACGACCATCCAGAACTGGTCGAACAACGTGTACAACCTCGTCACCAAGCGCACCACCGTCGAGGCCGGCGGCACCATGGAGTGGGTCGACGGGAACATCGGCTCCAAGGTGACGATGAAGTACCCCGCAGTCTGGCTGATGGGCGAGCACGCGCGCGGCGAGACGCTGTCGATCGCATTCGCAGGTGAGGGACAGCATCAGGACACCGGCTCGAAGATGGTCCACATGGCGCCGAACACCTCGAGCTCGATCGTCTCGAAGTCGGTCTCGCGCGGCGGCGGCCGTTCCTCCTACCGCGGCCTCGTGCAGGTCATGCCCGGAGCGGAGCACTCCGCCTCGACCGTGCTGTGCGACGCGCTGCTGGTGGACACGATCTCCCGCACCGACACGTACCCCTATGTCGACGTGCGCGTCGACGACGTCCAGATGGGCCACGAGGCGACCGTCTCCAAGGTCTCCGAGGAGCAGCTCTTCTACCTGATGAGCCGCGGCATGGAGGAGACCGAGGCCATGGCGATGATCGTGCGCGGGTTCATCGAGCCCATCGCCCGCGAGCTGCCCATGGAGTACGCCCTCGAGCTGAACCGCCTGATCGAGCTGCAGATGGAAGGAGCCGTCGGCTGATGACCTCGCCAGACGTGACCGAAGTGAATGATGTGAACGGCCCCGAGAGCGCCGGGGATCCCCGCGCGAACGAGGCGGCGGGCGGCGCCGCGGGCGTCGCCCCCGTGCCTGCTCAGGAGGAGCTCGCCGAGGCGAGCTCCGCCGCAGGCGGGGGTTGGTCGGCCGACGGCGCCGACGGCAGCGGAGCGGTCACTGACCACTCGCGCGCCCAGCTGGAGGACGAGGCGATCGCGCTGCCCAGCGGCGGGGAGAAGGCCGAGAAGGCCACCCGCGCCCACCGCGCTCGCTCCTTCGAGGTCTCCGACTTCGAGCGCCCGAGCACGAAGATGGAGGAGTGGCGCTTCACGCCGCTGCGCGTGATGGCGCCTCTATTCGAGGACGCGGCCACCGACGTGCGCGGGGAGGACGACCACCCCGTCATGTATGAGGTCGAGACCCCCGCGGAGATCGCAGTCGGCACGCTCGCCCCCGGCGAGGCGCCGCGCGGCACGGCTCTCGTGCCGGAGTCGCTGGTCTCGGCTGTCGCCTCCGAGCGCTGCGCCGATGCGCTGCATCTGAAGGCTGCGAAGAACACCGAGATCGCTGAGCCGGCGCGGGTCGCCGTCGCCGGCCAGGGGGCGGACCGCCGCGGCAACGCGCACATCGTGCTGGAGACCGAGGAGTCCTCGGTCGCGACGTTCGTCGTGCACCACACCGGCAGCGCGCAGTTCGCTGAGAACGTCGAGCTGATCGTCGGCGCGAACTCGCAGATGACGGTGATCGCCCTGCAGGACTGGGACGACGACGCGCTGCACATCGCGACCCACCACGCGAAGCTCGGCCGCGATGCGCGGCTGAAGCACATCGTGGTGAGCCTCGGCGGCCGGGCTGTGCGCGTGGACGTCATCGGCGAGCTCGTCGAGCCCGGAGCCGAGATCGAGAACCTCGGCCTGTACTTCGCCGACGCCGACCAGTACCTTGAGCACCGCCTGTTCGTGGACCACGCCGCCCCGCGGTGCACCTCGAACTCGACCTACAAGGGCGCGCTGCAGGGCAAGGGCGCGCGGTCCGTGTGGGTGGGCGATGTGCTCATCCGCAAGGAGGCCGAGGGCACGAACACGTACGAGCTGAACCGCAACCTGGTCCTCACCGAGGGCGCGCGCGCCGACTCCGTCCCGAACCTCGAGATCGAGACGGGCGAGATCGAGGGCGCGGGCCATGCGGCCGCTACCGGACGCTTCGACGACGAGCAGCTGTTCTACCTGCGCGCGCGCGGCATCCCCGAGATCGAGGCCCGCCGCCTGGTCGTGCGCGGCTTCTTCGCCGAGCTCATCCAGCAGATCGACGTCCCCGAGATCCGCGAGCATCTCAGTGACGCGATCGAGGCAGAGCTCGCGAGGAGCATGAACTGATGACGAGCGCTCCCTTCGTCCCCGTCGCCCAGCTGGCGGATCTCGCTCCCGGCACCGTCCTCGCGGTCGAGGCCGACGGAGTGGAGATCGCGCTGGTGCGCGACGAGGACGGGGGAGTGCACGCCATCGAGGACCGCTGCTCCCACAGCGACGTCGCCCTCAGCGACGGCGACGTGGAGGGCTGCACCCTCGAGTGCTGGAAGCACGGCAGCCAGTTCGACCTGCGCACCGGCCGGCCCCTCCAGCTCCCCGCTGTGCACCCGGTGGCCGTCTACCCCGTGCGGGTGGACGAGACCTCGGGCGCCATCGCCGTCTCCCCGCGGCCCCTCAACGATTCCGCTTCCTGACCATCCTCCCGAAGGAGAACCGCACCATGTCGATCCTCGAGATCCGCGACCTGCACGCCACCGTCGAGACGCCCGAGGGCACCAAGGAGATCCTCAAGGGGGTCGACCTCACCATCAAGGCGGGGGAGACCCACGCGATCATGGGTCCCAACGGCTCGGGCAAGTCCACCCTCGCCTATGCCATCGCCGGCCACCCGAAGTACGAGATCACTTCCGGCTCCGTCACGCTCGACGGCCAGGACGTGCTGGAGATGAGCGTGGACGAGCGCGCCCGCGCCGGCATCTTCCTCGCCATGCAGTACCCAGTGGAGGTGCCGGGCGTCAGCGTCTCGAACTTCCTGCGCACCGCGAAGACCGCCGTCTCCGGCGAGGCCCCGGCCCTGCGCACCTGGGTGAAGGACGTCCGCTCGGCAATGGACGAGCTGAAGATGGATCCGGTCTTCGCCGAGCGCAACGTCAACGAGGGCTTCTCCGGCGGCGAGAAGAAGCGCCACGAGATCCTGCAGATGGAGCTGCTGAAGCCCTCCATCGCGATCCTCGATGAGACCGACTCGGGCCTCGACGTCGACGCGCTGCGCGTGGTCTCCGAGGGCGTGAACCGCGCCAAGGAGCGCACGGACCTGGGCATCATGCTCATCACGCACTACACGCGCATCCTCAACTACATCAAGCCCGACTTCGTGCACGTGTTCGTGAACGGCAAGGTCGCCGAGCAGGGCGGCCCTGAGCTCGCCGAGCGCCTCGAGGCCGAGGGCTACGAGCGCTTCCTCGAGGGCGCCAAGTGAGCGAGCAGATCCCGGTGCAGCCGGAGGCGCAGTCCGACGCGGCAGCTGGGTCCGAGCATGTGGGCGAGGCGGAGGTGATCGAGGCGCTCAAGGACGTCATCGATCCCGAGCTCGGCATCAACGTGGTGGACCTGGGCCTGATCTACGGGGTGAAGGTCGAGAACGGCGAGGCGGTCGTGGACATGACGCTGACCTCCGCCGCCTGCCCGCTGACCGACGTGCTCGAGGAGCAGACCTTCGCGGCTCTCGATCCCATCACCGAGGCGCACCGCATCAACTGGGTGTGGATGCCGCCGTGGGGCATGGAGATGATCACCGAGGACGGCCGCGAGCAGCTGCGGGCGATCGGGTTCAATCTCTGAGGAGTTCTCTGCATCACAGGCGCTCGAAGCCCCCGATCTGCGTGACTCAGGTCGGGGGCTTCGTCGTTCCCGGCGCATGTTCGGTCGTGCGTTGAGCCGCGTGCGAGCGGGTCGTGCGCCGGCGGCTCGTACGAAGTGCGCGCTCGGAGTCGATCCGGCGCCCGTGCTCGTATTCTCCTGGGATGCGAACAGCGCCCGGGACACGAAGAGATTCTTCGATGCCCCGGGCGCTGCGACGGCAGTGGTGCCGCCTCGTTGCTATGCGCGGCATTCACTTGGACTGCCCCGCCGGGTTCAGCGGTTGCTCAGAAGCAAACCTCGAGGTCGCCGATGCCGATGTACTGCTGGTTGAAGCTGCTGGTCAGTGGGCCATATGTATTGGCGTTCGCATATGTCAACGTGACATTCCCACTCCCGGTCGGAGTCAGCACGACGTCCACATAGTTACCGGTCGCGGTTGACTGGCTGGTACCCGTGAGACTCGTAGCCGTCTGCGTGTAAGTGGCAGGGACGCCCCCGTGATTGGTGGTCGTCATCGTCGCGTTTGCGAAGGAGACCTGGTCGGTGTACCGCTGGTTGGCTTTAGTGCTCGAGATGATGGACTTATCCTGCATGGTGATGTCGTAAATGTTGAACGACATAGTTTCCGGCGTCACGAGTGCGCCTGTGGAATCCTTGAAGCTGAACGTCAGAGTTTCTGAAGCGCGTGAACCAGAAGATGAGGTCTGCTGGTTCAGAGTGAGGACCGAACTCGTGGTCGACGGGTCGACAACGTACTTCGCATCTTTGTTCGCTCCGGCACCTGCGGTCCCAGCCCGCTGGGCTCCCGCCGAGGTTGCGCTGAAGTCTCCATTGGTTCCGTCGTACGTCAAAGCCTGGTCATAGCTACGACTTCCGCCCGTGCGGTTCTGCGACACAGTCACCGTGACCTTGTCGCCGCTCGCGAGAGTGATCGTGCCGGTGCGGACGCCGCTGGTGCCCTGGGCGCCCGAGAGCGTGGTTTTCGTCCAGAGCATGGTGGCACAACCGGTGAGCGAAAGGGCGAGGGCGGGTGCCACGGATGCGACCGCGAGGGCCGGCACGGACCAGGCTGCACCCCGAGACAGAGCGCGGCGCGAGAGTGCGGCGGGTGTGTTGGTTGGGCGGGGATCGGTCACGGGGACTCCTTGAGGTGGTCGGCTGGCCGGACCTCGAGCGACGTGCAGGGAGCGCCGTCCTCATACGATAGGGGTAGACAGCCGGTCGCGAAGCATTCCGTACCGTCCGTTTTGCCTGGTGTAACCTTGTGTTCACGCACGGGAGTCGTTGACCTGCGGAGGCGTAAATTGCTATGAGATGGATCTCTTTTGTGGTCCGCGAGTAGTACTGAACGGTAACCGTCGCTGACGGCCCTCAGCTGCCCTGATGTGTAGGCCTCGGCTGGGCGCCCTAGCCCGATGGGCCCGTAGACTCGGCACCTCCGTCGGCCGCCGTGCCGCACCGTCGTCACGCCATCCCCCAGGAGCCCACCCCCATGATCATCGCCCACGACCTCGAGATCGGCGTCGGGGCCAGGGTCCTCATGAGCGGCGTGAACTTCACGATCAGCCCGGGGGATCGCGTCGGCCTCGTCGGCCGCAACGGCGCCGGAAAGACCACCCTTACGACCGTCCTCTCCGGGGAGCGCCAGGCGAGCGAGGGCAGCATCGAGATCTCCGGATCGCTCGGCTTCCTCTCGCAGGATGCGCGCGCAGGGGATCCAGAGCAGACCGTCGTCGAGCGGATCCTCGGCGCCCGGGGCCTCGACACCCTGTTCGAGCGCCTGCACAAGGCCGAGCACGAGATGGCGGATGAGTCCCTCACGCCCGATCGGCGCGAGAAGGCGATGAACCGCTACGTGCGGATCAGCAACGAGCTGGACGTCGCCGGCGGCTACGCCGCCGAGGGCGAGGCCAAGCGCATGGCCGACAATCTCAACCTCGAGCAGCGCCTGTTCGATCAGCCCCTGCGCACCCTCTCGGGCGGCCAGCGCCGCCGCGTCGAGCTCGCCCGTATCCTCTTCTCGCAGGCCGACACCCTGATCCTCGATGAGCCCACCAACCACCTCGATGCCGACTCCATCGTGTGGCTGCGCGACTACCTGAAGACCTTCCGCGGCGCGCTCATCATCATCAGCCACGACGTGAACCTCGTCGCGGAGCTCGTGAACAAGGTCTTCTACCTCGACGCGAACCGCGCCGTCATCGACGTCTACAACATGGGCTGGAAGCAGTACCTGCGCCAGCGCGAGGACGACGAGAAGCGCCGCAAGCGCGAGCGCGCGAACGCCGAGAAGAAGGCCTCTGCCCTCACCGTCCAGGCCGAGAAGATGCGCGCGAAGGCCACCAAGGCCGTCGCCGCCCAGAACATGCTCAAGCGCGCCGAGCGGATGCTCGAGGGCGTCGAGGACGAGCGCCAGAAGGATCGCGTGGCGAGCCTGCGCTTCCCCGATCCTGCCCCGTGCGGCAAGACCCCGCTCATGGGCGAGGATCTCTCGAAGTCCTACGGGAGCCTGGAGATCTTCACGGGCGTCGACCTCGCGATCGACCGCGGCGCGCGCGTGATCATCCTCGGCTACAACGGCGCCGGCAAGACGACCCTGCTGCGCATCCTCGCCGGCGTCGATCAGCCCGACACCGGCCGGGTCATCGCCGGGCACGGGCTGAAGATCGGCTACTACGCGCAGGAGCACGAGACCCTCGACGGGTCGCGCAGCGTCCTGCAGAACATGATGAGCGCCGCAGTCGACATGCCCGAGGTCGAGGCCCGCAAGGTGCTCGGATCGTTCCTGTTCACCGGAGATGACGTCCACAAGCCCGCCGGCGTCCTCTCCGGAGGCGAGAAGACCCGTCTCGCGCTCGCGGCGCTCGTCGTCTCCAGCGCGAACGTGCTGCTGCTGGACGAGCCGACGAACAACCTCGATCCCGCCAGCCGCGAGGAGATCCTCGGGGCGCTCGGCTCCTTCACCGGCGCGATCATCATGGTCTCCCACGATCCCGGCGCCGTGCGCGCGCTCAGCCCCGAGCGCGTCCTGCTCATGCCTGACGCCGAAGAGGACCTGTGGAACTCCACCTACGAGGATCTCATCGAGATGGCGTGAGCCGGATGTGACGCACAGTCGGAATCGACTGTGTCGCGGCGAACAGCGATTAGTGTCTGTGAATCGCGCCGCGCTGATAGGCTCGGCGCATGTTCGTTCTCACAGTCGACCAGGTCTCCAGCCGCAGCCGGGACGATCGCGTCCCCGAGCTCCTCGACGCGCTCTCCGGAGTCCCTCTCCGACTTGCGCCCGAGCGCACCGCGGGCGATGAGGTGCAGATGCTCGCCGACACCGCCGATGCCGCGCTCGAGGCGACCCTGCGGATCCTCGAGACGGGGGAGTGGAGCATCGGGATCGGGATCGGGCAGGTCCTTGCACCCCTGCAGGATTCCGTGCGCGCCGGGCGGGGCGATGCGTTCGTCGCCGCCCGGGAGGCCGTGGAGGCCGCCCGCCGCACCAGCTCCGTGCCGCTGTGCGTGCGCGCCCCCGACGACCGCCTCGCCGAGCAGGTGGGCGAGCTCGAAGCCCTGCTGCGGCTCGTCGGTCGACTGATCCGCAGTCGCAAGCCCGGGCAGTGGAGGGTCGTGCGGGAGCTGCGGCGCGACCCCGCCGCGACCCAGGCAGAGATCGCCTCCCGGCTCGGCGTCACCCAGCAGACCGTCTCGCGCGCGTTCACCACGAGCGGCTGGCGAGAGGAGAGCGGGGTGCACCCGCTGGCCCGGCGGCTGCTCGCGATGATCGACCTCACCACGCCCCGCCCCAGCGCACCGGATCTCGAAGGTCCCACCGCGGGAGCATGATGGCCCCATGGCACTGATGATCCTGCTCGGCGCGCTCAGCGTGGCCCTCGCGTCGATCGGCGGCTGGCCCGTGACCGCGCTCGTGCTGCGCGCCTCCAAGTCGCCCACGCACGTGCGCAGCGCCGACGAGCGCGGCATCCCGCTGCTCGAAGCGCCGAGCGGCGAGCCCCGGGCGGGGGCCGAGCTGCTGCGGGGAGGCCTCTGGATCGGACTGCTCGAGCGGGCGGCCGTCGCCGGCTGCGTGCTCGCGGGCAGGCCCGAGCTGCTCGCCCTGGTGATCGCGCTGAAGGGCCTCGGCCGGTACCCCGAGCTGAAGGCGCACGAAGGCGCCGCCGAGCGGTTCCTCGTCGGCACCTTCGCCTCGATCCTCTGGGCGGTCCTCGCGGGACTGCTGGGCTGGGCCGCCATCGCCTTCCTCGCCTGAGACTCCGACGCATGCGACCTTCACTACGTCGGGCCCCGCGCTGCCGCGCTCGCCCGCGCACGGACGCGGACCGGCCGGTAGGATGACCGGGCCTGCGGCGCGCCCTGCGCGCGCCGCCACCGACCGACTGCGGGCCCCCGGCCCGCCCCCACCGCGGGTGCTGCCCGCCCCACCGAGGAGTCCCATGGCGACCACGAACGATCTCAAGAACGGCACGATCCTCGTCCTGGAGGGCCAGCTCTGGCAGGTCATCGAGTTCCAGCACGTCAAGCCCGGCAAGGGCCCCGCGTTCGTGCGCACCAAGCTCAAGAACGTGATGTCCGGCAAGGGCGTGGACAAGACCTTCAACGCCGGCCTCAAGGTCGAGACCGCGACCGTCGACAAGCGCGACATGCAGTACTCGTACATGGACGGCGACATGTTCGTCTTCATGGACACCACCACCTGGGAGCAGACCAACGTGACCGCCGCTGTCGTCGGCGATGCGAAGGACTACCTCCTCGAGGGCCAGGACGTCGTCCTCGCCTTCCACAACGGCCAGGTCCTCTTCGTCGAGCTCCCCGCGAGCGTGGTCCTCGAGATCACTTTCACCGAGCCCGGTCTGCAGGGAGACCGCTCCTCCGGCGGCACCAAGCCCGCGACCCTCGAGACCGGCAAGGAGATCCAGGTCCCGCTCTTCCTCGAGCAGGGCACCAAGGTCAAGGTCGACACCCGCAGCGGCGATTACCTCGGGCGCGCCTGACGTGCTGGACCCGCTGAACCTGCCGCTGCCCGGCCGCGAGGGCGAGGAGGTGGAGCTGCTGAAGTCGTACCCCGCGAACCCGAAGCGCCTCACCTCCCGCTCCCGCGAGCGGGTGCGCGCGATCGACGTCGCCTACGAGGCCGACGCCCGCGTCCAGGATCTCCTCGCGCTCCTCGCGCAGCGCCGCACCCGCACCGCAGCGCAGACCCCCCTCCCGGAGCGCTCCGCGCAGCTGGTCACGATCCTCGCCGCCCACCAGGGCGAGATCGATGAGGAGCTCTCCGCGCTCAGCCGCGACTGGCCCCTGCACCGCATGCCCGCCGTGGACCGCGCGATCCTGCGCCTGGGCTCCGCGGAGATCCTGCACGACACCCCCCTCGAGGGCCTCGGAGCAGTCGTCGGCGAGTATGTGACGATCGCCCGCGAGCTGTCGACCGAGGACTCCCCGAAGTTCGTCAACGCGCTCCTCCAGCGCATCGCCGAGATCCGCGAGCTGCAGGGCTGAGGCGCGCGCAGCTGAGACGACCTGCGCGCGCCGCCGGCGCCGCACTAGGATGCTGAAGATCGCATTCGATCCACCGCCCTTTAACTTCGCGCCCTGTGAGACGCGGAAGGGAGAAGATCATGCCCGCCAGTGAGAAGACGGTCCTCCACGAGGAGGACATCCATCGCTCCCTCGTGCGCATCGCGCACGAGATCCTCGAGACCGGCCACGGCGCGGACGACCTCGTCCTGCTGGGGATCCCCCACCGGGGCACCCCCCTCGCGCAGCGCCTCGGCCGCATCATCCTCGAGGCCGACGGCGCCGGACGCTCGCTCGAGGACCTCGTCGGCTCCCTCGACATCACGATGCACCGCGATGACCTGCGCCGCCGCCCCGCGCGCGTGCCCTACGAGACCGTCATCCCGGGCGGCGGGGTCGACGGGCGGATCGTGGTCCTGGTCGACGACGTCCTGTACTCCGGGCGCACCATCCGCGCCGCCCTCGACGCGATCGGCGCGATCGGGCGGCCCGCTGCGGTGCGCCTCGCCGTGCTCGTGGATCGCGGGCACCGCGAGCTGCCGATCCGGGCCGACCACGTCGGCAAGAATCTCCCCACCTCCCGCTCCGAGCGCGTGAGCGTGCACCTGCGCGAGACCGACGGCGAGGACGCCGTGCGCATCGTCGGCGGGGCGGACGCAGAGCAGGGGGAGTCGCGATGAAGCACCTCATCACGATCGCCGACCTCGACCGCGCCGCCGCCATCGAGCTGCTCGACACCTCCGAGCGCATGGCGGCCACGCAGGAGCGCCAGATGCGCAAGCTCCCCGCGCTGCTCGGCTCCACCATCGTGAACCTCTTCATGGAGGACTCCACCCGCACGAAGCTCAGCTTCGAGGCGGCCGCGAAGCGCCTCTCGGCCGACGTCATCGGCTTCGCCGCCAAGGGATCCAGCATCTCCAAGGGCGAATCGCTCAAGGACACCGCCCTCACCCTGCGGGCGATGGGCGCGGACGCGGTCGTGGTGCGCGCCCCGAGCTCGGGGGCCGCGCACAAGCTCGCCCACGCCGGCTGGATCGACGTGCCGATCATCAACGCGGGCGACGGCACTCACCAGCACCCCACGCAGGCGCTGCTGGACGCCTTCACCCTGCGCCGCCACCTCGGCGCGCGTTCGGCATCCGGCTCCCTCGACGGCGCCGGGCTCGACGGCCTGCACGTGGTCATCGTGGGAGACATCCTCCACTCGCGCGTGGCGCGCTCGAACGTCCAGCTGATGACGATGCTGGGCGCCCGTGTGACGGTCGTGGCCCCGCCCTCGCTGGTCCCGGTGGGAGCGGACGTCTGGCCGTGCGAGGTCAGCTACGACTTCGACGACGCGATCGCGCAGGGACCCGATGCCGTGATGATGCTGCGCGTCCAGCGCGAGCGGATGCTCGGCGGCGGCTACTTCCCGAGCGCCGCGGAGTACACCCGGCTGCTCCAGCTCACCGACGCGCGCGCCGCGCGCCTGCCGGAGCACGCGATCATCATGCACCCCGGCCCGATGAACCGCGGCTTCGAGATCGCAGGCGGCGCGGCCGACGGCCCCCGCAGCGTGATCATCGAGCAGGTCGCCGCCGGCGTCGTGGTGCGCATGGCCGTCCTCTTCCATCTGCTGGCCTCCAACGAGAGGGAGGGATCATGACCCTGAGCCCCGCACCCATCGCCCCCGCTCCCGCCCCGCTGCTCATCCGCGGTGCCCGCCCCTACGGCGAGGACGTCCAGGACGTGCTCGTCGAGGACGGCCTGATCTCCGCCGTCGGCACCGACCTCCCGAACCCGGGCGACGTCGAGGAGATCGAGGGGGACGGCTGCATCCTGCTGCCCGGACTCGTGGACCTCCACACGCACCTGCGCGAGCCCGGTGGGGAGGAGGCCGAGACCGTCGAGACCGGTACCCGCGCCGCCGCCCGCGGCGGCTTCACCGCCGTCCATGCGATGGCGAACACCAACCCCGTAGCCGACACCGCGGGCGTCGTCGAGCAGGTGCTGCGCCGCGGAGAGGATGCCGCCTGGTGCGCCGTCCACCCGATCGGCGCGGTGACCGTCGGCCTCGCGGGGGAGCGCCTCGCGGAGCTCGAGTCGATGGCCTCCTCCAAGGCCCGGGTGCGCGTGTTCAGCGACGACGGCAAGTGCGTCCACGACCCGGTGCTCATGCGGCGGGCGCTGGAGTACGTGAAGACCTTCGACGGCGTCATCGCCCAGCACGCCCAGGACCCCCGCCTCACCGAGGGCGCCCAGATGCACGAGGGGCGGGTCTCTGCGGAGCTCGGCCTCACCGGCTGGCCGAGCGTCGCCGAGGAGTCGATCATCGCGCGCGATGTGCTGCTCGCAGAGCACGTCGGCAGCCGCCTGCACGTCTGCCACCTCTCGACCGCCGGGAGCGTCGAGATCGTGCGCTGGGCGAAGCTGCGCGGCGTGGACGTCACGGCCGAGGTCACCCCGCACCACCTGCTGCTCACCGACGAGGAGGCGCGCGGGTACGACGCGCTCTACAAGGTGAACCCGCCCCTGCGCACGCAGGCCGACGTCGAGGCGGTGCGCGCGGGCCTGGCCGACGGGACGATCGACATCGTCGCCACCGACCACGCCCCGCACCCGCAGGACGCCAAGGACCGCGAGTGGGACACTGCCGCGTTCGGCATGACCGGGCTCGAGACGGCGCTCTCGATCGTGCAGTCCACGATGGTCGACACCGGAGCGATGAGCTGGCGCGATGTCGCCCGCGTGCTGTCGGAGAAGCCCTCGCTGATCGCCCGCGACGACAGCCAGGGCCGCCCGATCCGGGAGGGCGAGGTCGCGAACCTGCTCCTGTGGGACCCCCGGCCGCGCCGGAGGGTCGACACCGCGGAGCACGCCTCGCGATCGCACAACTCGCCCTTCGCCGGCACCGAGCTGCCCGGGGCGAACAGGCTGACCCTGCTCGCCGCGCGCCCCACGGTGCGCGAAGGCCGGATCGTCGAGCGCGAGAGCGCCGCAGGCGCGGCAGGGGAGTGCTGACCCGGTGGAGGAACTCTCGCGCTACGTCCCGCCCGTCGCCTTCCTCGTGCTCCTCCTCATCGGGATCTTCGGCCTCATGCGGTGGAGCTGGCGCCGGCGCGCGGACCGGCAGAGCGGCCAGACCGGCTTCTACGAGTACATCGCGGGCGGCAAGGCGGCCACCGGGCGCCAGATCGGCTTCGCGACGTACGTGGCGACCACGATCGCTCCCAGCACCCTGGACCGCGTCACCGCGTACGGCCTCGGCATGCGGGCGCGAGTCGGCGTCAGCGACGTCCTCGACGCCTCGACCCCGCTGGTCACTATCGACCACCCCGGCCGCCACCTCGACATTCCCTGGAGCGACGTCGAAGCCGTCTTCACCGCCCCCGGAATGATCGGCAAATGGATGGGCGGCGAGGCGCTCATCATCATCCGCTGGAACCTCGGCGGAACTCTCCTCGACACAGGCCTGCGCTTCGAGACGGACGAGGGCCATGACCTCCTCCTCTCGATCGCCGAGTCCCACGGCGTCCTGCGCACCGCCGATGAGCCCGACCCCTCCTCCCGCACCACTTCCTCCGAATCCCAGGAGATCGCATGAGCACCACTCCTCCCAGCACAGCCCGCCCCCGTCGGGGCGCTCCTGAGCCCGCCGTGCTCGTCCTCGAGGACGGCACGATCCTGCGCGGCGAGGCCTACGGCGCCCGCGGCGCACGGCTCGGCGAGGTCGTCTTCACCACCGGCATGACCGGCTACCAGGAGACCCTCACCGATCCCTCCTTCGCCGGGCAGATCGTCGTGCAGACCGCCCCGCACATCGGCAACACCGGCCAGAACGCCCAGGACATGGAATCGCGGAAGGTCTGGGTGCGCGGCTACGCCGTGCGCGAGGCCAGCCGCATCGCCTCGAACTGGCGCTCGGAGGGATCGCTCGAGGACCTCCTCGTGGCGAACGAGGTCGTCGGCATCGCGGGGATCGACACCCGCATGCTCACGCGCATCGTGCGCGAGAGCGGCGCGATGCGCGGCGGCATCTTCTCGGGCGAAGCGCTCGAGGGGGCTGACGAGGCGGCGCTGGTCTCCCGCGTCGCCGAGGCTCCCGCGATGAGCGGGGCGAGCTTCGTGGACGAGGTGACGATCCCGCAGCCCGTGGTCATCGAACCGGACGGCGAGGCGATCGGCACGGTCGCCGCCGTCGACCTCGGCATCAAGGGCGCGACGCCTCGCGCGATGGCCGCCCGCGGCCTGCGCGTGCACCTCCTGCCCGCGACCGCCTCGCTCGAGGAGCTGCTCGCGACCCAGCCCGACGCCGTCTTCTTCTCCAACGGCCCCGGCGATCCCGCGACGGCCGACGATCAGGTCGCGCTGCTGCGAGGAGTGCTGGATGCGGGCATCCCGTTCTTCGGCATCTGCTTCGGCAACCAGCTCCTCGGCCGCGCGCTCGGCTTCGGCACCTACAAGCTGAAGTACGGCCACCGCGGCATCAACCAGCCCGTGCTCGACGTCGCGACCGGCAAGGTCGAGATCACCGCGCAGAACCACGGCTTCGCCGTCGACATCCCCGTCGAGGGCCAGCACGATGCGCCGTTCGGAGACGGCCGCTACGGGAAGGTCGAGGTCTCCCACATCGCCCTGAACGACGGGGTCGTCGAGGGCATCCGCTGCCTGGACCTGCCCGCCTACTCGGTCCAGTACCACCCCGAGGCGGCCTCAGGGCCGCACGATGCCTCCTACCTCTTCGACCGCCTCGTCGACCTGGTGCGCGCGCACCAGGCCTCGACTGCCGGGAAGGACTCCTGATGCCCCGTCGCGACGACATCTCCTCCGTCCTCGTGATCGGCTCCGGGCCGATCGTGATCGGGCAGGCCGCCGAGTTCGACTACTCCGGTACCCAGGCCTGCCGCGTGCTGCGCGAGGAGGGGCTGCGGGTCATCCTCGTGAACTCCAACCCCGCCACGATCATGACCGACCCGGACATCGCGGACGCGACCTACGTCGAGCCCATCGACCCCGACGTCATCCGCACCATCATCGCCAAGGAGCGCCCTGACGCGATCCTGCCGACCCTCGGCGGCCAGACCGCGCTGAACGCGGCGATCGCCCTCGAGGAGCGCGGGATCCTCGCCGAGTTCGGCGTGGAGATGATCGGCGCCTCGATCGACGCGATCCAGAAGGCCGAGGATCGCCAGCTCTTCAAGGGCGTCGTGGAGCGCGTGGGGGGCGAGTCCGCCCGCTCCCACATCTGCCACACGATGGAGGACTGCCTCGCGGCCGCAGAGGACCTCGGCTACCCCATGGTCGTGCGGCCCAGCTTCACGATGGGCGGTCTCGGCTCGGGCCTGGCCTACGACGAGGCGGATCTGCGCCGCATCGCCGGGGACGGACTGCACTACTCCCCGACCACCGAGGTGCTCCTGGAGGAGTCGATCCTCGGCTGGAAGGAGTTCGAGCTCGAGCTGATGCGGGACCGCGCCGACAACTGCGTGGTCATCTGCTCGATCGAGAACGTCGACCCCGTCGGCGTGCACACCGGCGACTCCGTGACCGTCGCCCCTGCCCTCACCCTCACCGACGTCGAGATGCAGAGGCTGCGCGACCTCGGCATCGGGATCATCCGCGAGGTCGGCGTGGACACCGGCGGCTGCAACGTGCAGTTCGCGATCCACCCCGATACGGGCCGCATCGTCGTCATCGAGATGAACCCGCGCGTCTCGCGCTCCTCGGCCCTCGCGTCGAAGGCCACGGGCTTCCCGATCGCGAAGATCGCCGCGCGCCTCGCGATCGGCTACACGCTGGACGAGATCCGCAACGACATCACCGGCACGACGCCCGCGAGCTTCGAGCCGGCGCTGGACTACATCGTCGTGAAGATCCCGCGCTTCGCCTTCGAGAAGTTCCCCGCGGCCGACGCCACCCTCACCACCACCATGAAGAGCGTCGGCGAGGCGATGGCGATGGGCCGCTCGTTCACCGAGGCCCTCGGCAAGGCCCAGCGCTCCCTCGACGTGACCTCGGCGGTCGTCGACTACTCGGGCGAGGCGCCGGATGCCGCAGAGGTCGATCGACTGCTGGAGGCCTCGCGGATCCCCACGGACTCCCGACTGGTCGCGATCTCGCGGATCCTGCGCGCCGCCGCCGAGGGCGTGCTGGATCCCGACCAGACCATCGAGCGCCTGTACGAGGCCACCGCCATCGATCGCTGGTTCCTGGACCAGATGCTGCTGATCGCCGAGGTCGCCGCCGACGTTCGCGCGGCCGAGCACCTCGATGCCGATCTGCTGCGCCGGGCGAAGCGCCACGGGATCTCCGATGAGCAGATCGGCCAGCTGCGCGGATTCTCGGGCGACGTCGCCAAGGGCGTGCGCGAGGCCCTCGGCATCAACCCGGTCTACAAGACGGTGGACACCTGCGCCGCGGAGTTCGCCTCCTCCACGCCCTACCACTACTCGACCTACGACCAGGAGAGCGAGGTGGAGAGCCGCGAGAAGCCGGCGATCATGATCCTCGGCTCCGGTCCGAACCGCATCGGCCAGGGCATCGAGTTCGACTACTCGTGCGTGCACGCGGCGATCGCGCTCGGCCGAGACGCCGATCAGACCGGCGGCGGGTTCGAGACGATCATGGTCAACTGCAATCCCGAGACCGTCTCCACCGACTACGACATCGCCGACCGCCTCTACTTCGAGCCCCTCACCTTCGAGGACGTCGTGGAGATCTACGAGGCCGAGAAGGCCGCGGGCCCGGTCGCCGGCGTCATCGTGCAGCTCGGCGGTCAGACCCCCCTGTCCCTCGCGCGCTCGCTGCAGGAGGCAGGGCTGCCGATCATCGGCACGTCTCCGGCGGCGATCGACGCCGCCGAGGATCGCGGGGCGTTCGGCGCGGTCCTCCAGCGGGCCTCGCTCCCGGCGCCGCCCTACGGCACCGCCTGGGGTCTCGAGGACGCGCGGAAGGTCGCCGCCGAGGTCGGCTACCCCGTGCTCGTGCGCCCCAGCTACGTGCTGGGCGGGCGCGGCATGGAGATCGTCTACGACGAGGAGGGCCTGGCCGATTACGTCAGCCGGAACCTGCCGGAGAGCGGTCGCGCCGAGGCGCCGATCCTCATCGACTCCTTCCTGGACACCGCCACCGAGATCGACGTCGACGCGCTCTTCGACGGCGAGGAGCTGTATCTCGCGGGCGTCATGGAGCACATCGAGGAGGCGGGCATCCACTCGGGCGACTCCGCCTGCACGCTGCCGCCCGTGACCCTCGGCGAGGCGGTCATCGAGCGCATCCGCACCTCCACTCGGGCCATCGCCGAGGGTGTGGGCGTGCGCGGGCTGCTGAACGTCCAGTACGCCCTCTCGGCGGGCGTCCTCTACGTCCTGGAGGCGAACCCGCGCGCCTCGCGCACTGTCCCCTTCGTCGCGAAGGCCACCGGCGTCGCGATCGCGCAGGCGGCCGCGCTGCTCATGGCGGGCAGCTCGATCGCGCAGCTGCGCGAGATGGGGATCCTGCCGGGATCAGGCGACGGCGGCGCCCTCCCGGAGGACACCCCCATCGCCGTGAAGGAGGCCGTGCTGCCCTTCAAGCGCTTCCGCACGGCCGACGGCCACGCGGTCGACTCCCTGCTGGGGCCGGAGATGCGATCGACCGGAGAGGTGATGGGACTCGATACGACCTTCCCGCTCGCCTTCGCGAAGTCGCAGCTGGCGATCTCCGGGCAGGGCCTGCCGGAGTCCGGAGCGGTCTTCGTCTCCGTCGCCGATCGGGACAAGAGGGGGATCGTCCTGCCGGCCGCGCGGCTCGCCGCGCTCGGCTTCGAGGTCCTCGCGACCGCCGGAACCGCCGCGGTGCTGCGCCGCTCGGGAGTGCCCTGCCAGGTCATCGCCAAGGCATCGGAAGGCGGCCCGGACGGCTCGGTCCTCGAGCTGATCGAGTCCGGACGGATCGCGCTCGTGCTCAATACGCCGTCCGGCACGCATGCCCGGGCCGACGGCTACCGCATCCGCGCCGCCGCGACCAGCATGGACATCCCGATCATCACCACGCTGCAGGAGTTCCAGGCAGCCGTGCAGGGGATCGAGGCGCTGCCCGAGGGGCACTTCGAGGTCCGCAGCCTCCAGGAGCACCACGCCTTCCTCGACGGCGCCCGCGCGAGCGAGGTGCGCGCATGAGCGCCGCGGAGGCATTCGGAGCGCGGCTCCAGCGCGCAGTGGGGGAGCGCGGACCGCTCGTGGTCGGCATCGACCCCCACGCCGGCATCCTGCGCGACTGGGGCCTTCCCGATGATGCCGACGGCGTGCGGAGCTTCTCCCGCACGGTCGTCGAGGCCTGCGGCGAGCATGTCTGCGCGTTCAAGCCGCAGGCGGCGTTCTTCGAGCGCCACGGGTCCGCCGGCGTCGCTGCGCTGGAGGAGACGCTGGCTCTCCTGCGCGACCGCGGCGTGCTGAGCATCCTGGACGCGAAGCGAGGGGACATCGGCTCCACGATGGACGCCTACGTCGAATCCGTGCTCGCCCCTGGTGCGCCGCTCGAGGCGGACTCGATCACGCTCAGCCCCTACCTCGGCTTCGGCTCACTCGCCCCGGCGCTCGAGCGCGCCGACGCGGCCGGGAAGGGCGTGTTCGTCCTCGCCCTCACCTCGAACCCCGAGGGCCGCGAGGTCCAGCACGCGCGCGGAGCCGACGGGCGCGCCATCGCGCGCGCCATCGCCGAGCACGCCGCCGCCGCGAACGCGTCGGCTCCGGCGGGGGAGTGGGGCGGCGCGGGACTGGTCATCGGCGCCACGACCGGCGATGCCGTGCAGGAGCTGGGCCTGGACCTCGCGGCAGTGCGGGGCCCGCTGCTCGCCCCCGGCTTCGGCGCCCAGGGCGCCGGTCCGGCGGAGCGCGACGCCGTCTTCGGCGACGCGCGGGGGCAGGTGCTCGTCTCGATCTCGCGACAGGTGGTCGCAGCCGGTCCCGATCCGGTCGCGCTGCGCACCCGTGTCCGCGAGCTCGCGCAGCAGTATGCGCTGTGACCTGCACCGCTGTGTTTCTCGCAGGTAATAGCGCGCGAGCAGCGGGCTCGCCGCCGGTGAGGTGAGAAGAAACCCTCGCAGGCCGCTCGACGGCGGTTTCCGAGCCTCCGGAAGCGGACTCCTCCGTCCAACTTGACGGGTTACAGTGCTCCCACTGGTCGCTGCGGGGCACTGCTCCGCAGGCGCGCGGGTCCCCATCCCGAGCGCCTCGCAGCGCCTCTCGCCCCGGAGCCCCCGACGGCGAGCGAACCCTCCGAGCACAGAACAGAGGTACGACAGTGGCTCTCCCTCCCCTCACCCCGGAACAGCGCGCCGACGCGCTGAAGAAGGCAGCCGAGGCGCGTCGTGAGCGTGCGTCGATCAAGGCCCGCCTGAAGGAGTCCACCGGCCGCCGCGGCGAAGAGATCGCCAAGGTCCTCGCCGAGGCCGAGTCGAACGAGATCGTGGGGCGCCTGCGTGTCTCCGCCCTCCTCGAGGCCCTCCCGGGCGTCGGCAAGGTCAAGGCGCAGCAGATCATGGAGGAGATCGGCATCTCCCCCTCGCGCAAGATCCGCGGCCTCGGCTCCCATCAGGCCCAGAAGCTCGTCTCCCACTTCTCCGAGTGACGGCTCCGCGCTCCGCAGAGCACACCGACGCCGCACCGGTCGGCGTGACGGTCCTCGCCGGCCCCACCGCGGTGGGCAAGGGGACCGTCTCGGCCGCTATCCGGCGAGACCATCCCGAGATCTGGCTGTCCGTCTCGGCCACCACCCGGCCCGCCCGGCCGGGAGAGATCGACGGGGTCCACTACTTCTTCGTCTCGGAGGAGGAGTTCACCTCCCTCGTCGAGAACGGCCAGATGCTCGAGTGGGCGGTCGTCCACGGGCGGCACCGCTACGGCACGCCGCGCGCGCGGGTCGAGGAGATGGTGGCAGCGGGCCGGCCTGTGCTCCTGGAGATCGACCTCGCCGGAGCGCGGCAGGTGCGCGAGACCCTCCCGGGCGCGCGCTTCGTGTTCCTGGCCCCTCCGAGCTGGGACGAGCTGGTGGACCGGCTCGTCGGCCGCGGCACCGAGACCCCCGAGGAGCGCGAGCGCCGACTGGCGACCGCGCGCGTGGAGCTCGCCGCCGAGAGCGAGTTCGATGTCACGATCGTCAACGACACTGTCGCCGAGGCCGCGGACCGCCTCGTCGAGCTGATCCTCGCTCCGCCGCGCTGAGCTGATCCTCGCTCCGCCGCGCTGAGCGGGCGGTGACGCATCCCGCCTGCGGCATGCTCGCCGCCGGGCCCGCTTTCGCGTATCCTGGATCGTTGCATGCGCTGGCCGCGCCGCCCGCTGGGTCGGTCCCGCGGTGCGCATCCCCGATCTGCCAACCGAAGGGACCTTCCGTGTTCGGAACCGTCGCCCACCCCGAGGGCATCACGAACCCGCCCATCGACCGCCTCCTCGAGGACGTCGACTCGAAGTACGCGCTCGTGCTGTACTCGTCCCAGCGCGCACGCCAGATCAACGCGTACTACGCGCAGCTCTCCGAGGGCCTGCTCGAGAACGTGGGCCCGCTGGTCGATGTCGCGAACCAGGAGAAGCCGCTGTCGATCGCGCTGCGCGAGATCGACGAGGGCCTGCTGGTCGCCCGCGAGATCGACGAGGCCGAGCTCGCCGCCGCCGCCGACGAGGAGCCGGTCCTCGCCCCGCTCGTCCTCGGCGACGACGCGCCCGAGCCGCCCAGCACCGACTTCACCTTCTGATCCGCTCCCGCTGATGAGCGCCGACAAGGCCGCCCCGACCTCTGCCCCGCTGCAGGGCAGGAGCGTGGTCGTCGGCGTCAGCGGAGGGATCGCCGCCTACAAGGCCGCGCACGTGGTGCGCGGCCTTGTCGCGTCCGGCGCCGAGGTCCGCGTGATCCCCACGCCCTCCTCGCTCGCGTTCGTGGGCGCTGCGACCTGGGAGGCGCTGAGCCATCACCGGGTCCTCACGAGCGTCTTCGAGGACGTGGAGCAGGTCGCGCACGTGCGGCGCGGCCAGGAGGCGGATCTCGTGGTCGTGGTCCCCGCGACCGCCGATCTGATGGCACGCGCGCGGATGGGCCGGGCTGACGACCTCCTCACCGCGACCCTGCTCATGGCGGGGGATCGCGCGCTGCTCGCCCCGGCGATGCACACCGAGATGTGGGAGAACCCGGCCACGCGCGAGAACGTCGCGGTGCTGCGCGAGCGCGGCATCCGCGTGCTCGAGCCCGCCGTCGGCCGTCTCACGGGACCCGACAGCGGTCCGGGCCGGCTTCCCGAGCCCGAGGCGATCCTCGCCGCCGTGCACGCGCAGCTCGGGGCCCCGCGCACCGCGGCACAGGACCTCGCCGGGGCGCGGATCGTCATCACCGCCGGCGGCACGCGCGAGGAGATCGATCCCGTGCGCTACCTCGCGAACCACTCCTCGGGGAAGCAGGGCTGGGCGCTGGCCCACGCCGCGCTCGCCCGCGGCGCGGAGGTCGCCCTCATCGCCGCGAACGTGCAGGCGCAGACCCCTCCGGGGGCGCGCCGCATCGACGTGGTCTCCGCGGCGGATCTCGCCGCCGCCGTCGCCGAGGCGCGCCGCTCCTGCGACGTGCTGATCATGGCCGCGGCGGTCGCCGACTTCACGCCCGTGGAGCGCTCCGGCGCGAAGATCAAGAAGACCGAGGACTCCGACGCTCCGGTGATCGCCCTGCGGCGCACCGAGGACATCCTGCACGCGAGCGTCGAGGAGCGGGCGGAGGGCGGCGGGCAGAGCCCCGCCGCGATCGTCGGCTTCGCCGCGGAGACGGGCGACTCCAGCGCGTCGAGCCTCGAGCTCGCGCAGCGCAAGGCCCGGCGCAAGGGCGCCGATCTCCTGGTGTTCAACGACGTCACCGCCGGGGTCTTCGGCTCCGAGAGCAACGCCGTCCAGATCCTCGACGCCCAGGGGGAGCTGCGCGCGGAGGCGGCCGGGGAGAAGATCACTGTCGCCCACGCCGTGCTGGATGAGACGCGGGGCGTCCTCGCGCAGAAGGGCTGGGTACCCTGGGACGCATGAGTTCCACGGCGCTGCGCTGCTTCACGTCCGAATCGGTGACCGAAGGCCACCCCGACAAGATCTGCGACCAGATCTCCGATGCCATCCTCGACGACATGATCGCCCAGGACCCCCAGTCCCGGGTGGCGGTGGAGACGATGGTGACCACGGGCCTGGTGCACGTGGCGGGCGAGGTGCGCACCTCCGGGTACACGGACGTCGCCCGCATCGTGCGCGACGTGATCCGCGAGATCGGCTACGACTCCTCGGCGAAGGGTTTCGACGCCGACTCCTGCGGCATCGAGGTCTCGATCGGCTCGCAGTCCTCGGACATCGCCCAGGGCGTCGACTCCTCGCTCGAGACGCGCGAGTCGGGGTCGACCGATCTGCTCGCCGGGCTCGGCGCCGGCGATCAGGGCCTCATGTTCGGCTATGCGTGCACGGACACCGCCGAGCTGATGCCGCTGCCGATCCACGCCGCGCACGCGCTCTCCGAGAACCTCTCGCGGGCACGGCGCGACGGCGTGCTGCCCTACCTCCGCCCCGACGGCAAGACCCAGGTGACCATCGGCTACGACGACGACGACATCGCCCGCTCGGTCGACACGATCGTCGTGTCCACGCAGCACGCCGAGGACGTCGACATCGAGAGCCAGCTCAAGCCCGGCCTGCGCTCCGTGGTCATCGCCCCCGTGCTCGAGGAGCTCGAGTCGTTCGGTCTGGACACCTCCTCCGTCACCTTCCACATCAATCCCTCGGGCCGCTTCGTGATCGGAGGCCCCAAGGGCGATGCGGGGCTGACCGGCCGCAAGATCATCGTCGACACCTACGGCGGCATGGCCCGCCACGGCGGCGGCGCCTTCAGCGGCAAGGATCCCAGCAAGGTCGACCGCTCCGGTGCGTACGCGATGCGCTGGGTGGCGAAGAACGTGGTCGCCGCGGGCCTCGCCGAGCGCTGCGAGGTCCAGGTCGCCTACGCGATCGGCGTCGCCGCGCCCGTCGGCCTCTACGTCGAGACGTTCGGGACCGGGAAGGTCCCCGACGCGCAGATCGCCCGCGCCGTCTCCGCCGTCTTCGACCTGCGCCCGGCCGCGATCATCGAGGAGCTCGACCTGCTGCGCCCGATCTACCAGCGCACCGCCGCGCACGGCCACTTCGGCCGGGAGCTGGAGGAGTTCACCTGGGAGCGCACGGATCGCGCCGAGGCCCTCGGCAGGGCGCTGTGAGCGCCGAGCAGGCGCCCCTGGACCCGCAGCTCGCCGCGCGGCTGACGCGCGATGCCCAGGGGCTCGTCGCGGCGATCGTGCAGGACGCGAGCAGTCGCGACGTGCTGATGCTCGGATGGATGGACGACGAGGCGATCCGCCGCACGCTCACCTCCGGTCGCGTGACCTTCTGGTCCCGCTCGCGCGGCGAGTACTGGCGCAAGGGAGACACCAGCGGCCACGCCCAGTTCGTGCGCGAGGTCGCGCTCGACTGCGACGGCGATGCGCTGCTCATCCGCGTCGATCAGATCGGGGCGGCGTGCCACCGCGGCACCGCGACCTGCTTCGACGGGGGAGAGGTCCCGGCCCTCGTCCTGGAGCCCGCGCACCGGGGCGTCACCGCATGAGCGGCGCCCAGAGCACCGGATCCGCCGATCGGGCGGCCGCCCCCGAGCACTACCCCGCGCTCGTCGGGGGCGTCGAAGGGGATGCGCTGGGGGTCGTCCAGCCGGACCTCGAGGGCTTCCGCGCCCTCGCCGGGGCGCAGCGCATCGTGCCCGTGACCCTGCGGCTCCTCGTCGACGAGGACACCCCGCTGTCGCTCTACCGCAGGCTGACCGATGCCGAGGATCCGCGCGGGACGTTCCTGCTCGAGTCGGCCGGAGAGGGAGAGGCCTCGCGCTGGTCGATCATCGGCGCGCGCGCGAGCGCGATCCTCACCGAGCAGGGCGGCGAGGCGCGCTGGATCGGCGATGCGCCCGCGGGGGTGCCGGTCGACGGCGACCCCATGGAGGCCCTCGCCGCGGTCGCGAGGGAGTTCCGCTCGGCGCGCGATCCCGAGCTGCCGCCGTTCACCGGCGGGCTTGTCGGCTTCCTCGCCTACGACGCGGTGCGCTACTGGGAGAAGCTGCCCGACGTCCCGGCCGACGAGATCGGCATCCCCGATCTGTCGATGCTGCTGGCCCAGGACGTCGCCGTCCACGACGCGCACGACGGGACCGTGCTGCTGGTCGCCAACGCCCTGAATCTCAACGGGACGGGCGAGGGCGTGGATGCCGCCTACGGGGATGCCCGCGCGCGCCTGGACTCCATGCTCGAGCGCCTGCGCCGCCCCCTGGCCACGCGCCCGCTGGTCTACCAGGGGGTGCGGGAGATCGCCCCGAAGGCCCGCACCTCGCAGCTCGAGTACGAGCGCTCCGTGACGGAGGCGGTCCGCGACATCGTGGACGGCGAGATCTTCCAGGTCGTCCCCTCCCAGCGCTTCTCGCTGCCGACGGCGGCGGATCCGCTGGACGTCTACCGGGTGCTGCGCCGCATGAACCCCAGTCCGTACATGTTCCTGCTGCGCACCGTGGACGGCGACGGCGAGCCGATCGACGTGGTCGGCGCGAGCCCCGAGTCGCTGGTCACCGTGCGGGGACGCACCGCGACCACGCATCCGATCGCCGGCTCCCGGCCGCGCGGAGCGAGCCCGGAGGAGGACGCCTCCCTCGCCGAGGGCCTGCTGGCCGATCCCAAGGAGCGCAGCGAGCACCTGATGCTCGTCGACCTCGCGCGCAACGACCTGCAGCGGTTCTGCGAGCCGGGCAGCATCGTGGTGCGCGACTTCATGCACATCGAGCGCTTCAGCCACATCCAGCACATCGTCTCGACCGTCACCGGCCAGCTGCGCGAGCGCAGCACGGCCTACGACGCCCTGCGCGCGACCTTCCCCGCGGGGACCCTCTCGGGCGCCCCGAAGCCGGCGGCCATGCGCATCATCGACCGCCTCGAGCCGGTGCGGCGCGGCGTCTACGGCGGGACGGTCGGGTACATCGACTTCGCCGGCGACATGGACATGGCGATCGCGATCCGCAGCGCCGTCCTCAAGGACGGCACCGCGCACGTCCAGGCCGGCGGGGGAGTGGTCGCCGACTCCGACGCGACCATGGAGCACCGCGAGTCCCAGGCGAAGGCCGCGGCCGCTCTGCGCGCCGTGGCCTCTGCCGACACGGTGCGCGACGCATGACCCGACGCGCTGCGGTGCTCGGGGGGATCGTCTGCGCGATCATCCTGGCGGCGCTGTCCCGGGCGACGTGGGCGCGCGCGCAGGGCGCCGACCTCGCCGGAGCGATGCGCACCGTCGAGGTTCCCGGGAGCCAGGCCGCTCCCGCCGTCGTGGCCCTCGCTCTGGCGGCAGGGGCCGCCGCGCTCGCGACGACGCTCGCCGCGCGCTGGGTGCACCTGCTGACCGGTCCCGTCCTCGTGGTCACCGGGCTCGGCGCGGCCGCGAGCGCGCTGCTCTTCCGCAGCGATCCCTCCAGCGGTGCGCGCGGCGCGCTGCTCGCCGAGACCGGCGTGCTCGGCGGCGACATGCAGGCGAGCGCCACCCTCTGGCCGCTCGCGGTCCTCGCACCGGCCGCGGGACTGGTGCTGATCGGCGCCCTGGTGCTCCTGCGGGGCCGCACCTGGTCGGCGGCCGCCCGGACCCGCTCGCGCTACGCCCGCGCCACCGAGCCCGTGCCCGAGCACGCAGATCCGCAGGAGGATCCCGCCGCCGTGTGGGACGCCCTCTCGCGCGGTGAGGATCCCAGCCGCCGCCGCTGAGAGCCCAGCGGCCTCCTCGCGTGGCAGAATGGCAGAGCCCGTCCACCGCACCGGAGAGAGCACCATGTCGAAGACCTACACCGTTCCCCCGCCCCCTCCGCACAACGAGGGCAACACCGTCGCCGCCTGGACGATGACCGTCGGCGTCATCCTCGGCGCGATCGTGCTGGCCTTCGGTCTCGTCCTCGGGAATTCCGTGCTCGTGATCGCCGGCGCCGCAGTGATCGGCCTGACGCTGGTGGCCTCGTTCGCCCTGCGCGCTGCGGGCTACGGTCAGAAGCGGAAGAACTCCGCGGTCATCGCCCAGTGACGGCACAGGCAGGCCCGCGCGCAGCGGTCCTGCCGCTGGGTCTCCTGGCGGCGGCCGGGGCCCTGGCCCTCGCCGTGCAGGCGGTGTTCGACCCCTTCACCCAGCACATCCCGCTGTGCCCCGTGCGGGCCGCGACCGGGCTTCTGTGCCCCGGCTGCGGAGCGATCCGCGCGGTGCACGCCCTGCTCGAGGGGGACCTCGCGCTCGCCCTGCACAGCAACGCGCTGCTGGTGCTCCTGCTGCCGATCGCGGCGGCGTGGCTCGCGATCTGGACCGTCCGGCGCATGCGCGGATCGAGCCGCACGATGCTCCCGCCGAGCTGGCTGGTCGTCACCCTCGCCGTGATCGCGCTGCTCTTCGGAGCGCTGCGGAACCTCCCGGCGCTCTCCGTGCTCGCGCCTCCCTCGCTGGTCCCCGGCCTGTAGGGCCGCGACCACCCCGACCACCCGCCTGCCCACCCCATGGAGGATCAGTGACCTCGACCGGAACCGTGCTCGACGCGATCATCGCGGGTGTGCAGGAGGATCTCGCCGCCCGGCGTGCGCGCATCCCGCTCGAGCAGATCCAGGAGGAGGCGGCGGCCGCTCATCCCGCCCGGGACGCGCGGGCGAGCATCGCGGGCGACGGCTCCGCCGTCGGCCTGATCGCCGAGGTCAAGCGGCGCAGCCCTTCCAAGGGCGCTCTCGCGCAGATCCCCGATCCCGCCGCTCTCGCCTCGATCTACGAGAGCAGCGGCGCGGGCGCGATCAGCGTGCTGACCGAGGAGCGCCGCTTCGGGGGGTCCCTCGCGGATCTCGACGCCGTGCGCGCCGCCGTCGACTGCCCGGTGCTGCGCAAGGACTTCATGGTCGACCCGTACCAGGTGCACGAGGCGCGCGCCCACGGCGCGGACCTGATCCTGCTCATCGTGGCCGCCCTCGAGGACTCCCAGCTCGCGCAGATGCATGCGCTCGCGACGGAGCTCGGGATGCAGGTCCTCGTAGAGACCCACACGGAGGCCGAGCTCGAGCGGGCTCTGGCCCTGGACGCGCAGCTCATCGGCGTGAACGCACGCGACCTCAAGACCCTGGACGTCGACCTCGACCGCGCCGCCGCCCTGCTGCGGAGCATCCCTGCCGGGCCGCTCGCCGTGGGGGAGAGCGCCGTGTTCTCCGTCGCCCATGTCCGGGCCTACGCCGCCGCGGGGGCCGACGCCGTCCTCGTCGGCGAGGCCCTCGTGACCGGCAGCGATCCGGCCGCCTCGGTGCGCGCCTTCAGCACGGTCCCCCGCACGGGCCGCACCCCGCGCCTGTCCACCCCCTCAGCGAACGGAGAGACCGCACGATGAGCGACAGCTCCACCGCCCTGCGCGATGCCCAGGGCCCCTACTTCGGACGCTTCGGCGGCCAGTTCCTGCCCGAGGCCCTCCTCCCCGCCCTCCACGAGGTCTCCGAGACCTACGAGAAGGCCCTGGTGGATCCCGAGTTCACGAGCGAGCTGTCCCGGCTCGCCCGCGAGTACTCCGGCCGTCCCTCCCTGCTCTCGGAGGCGCCGCGCTTCTCCCGCCTCACGGGCGGCGCGCGGATCCTGCTCAAGCGCGAGGACCTCAACCACACCGGCTCCCACAAGATCAACAACGTCATCGGCCAGGCGCTGCTGACGCTGCGCATGGGCAAGAAGCGCGTGATCGCCGAGACCGGCGCCGGCCAGCACGGCGTGGCCACGGCCACGGCCGCGGCGCTCTTCGGCCTGGACTGCACCATCTACATGGGCGAGGAGGACACCCGCCGCCAGGCGCTGAACGTCGCCCGCATGCGGCTGCTCGGCGCGGAGGTCGTCCCCGTCACCCACGGCTCGCGCACGCTCAAGGACGCGATCAACGAGGCGTTCCGCGACTGGGTGACCAACGTGGAGACGTCGAACTACATCTTCGGCACCGCCGCGGGACCGCACCCCTTCCCGAGCCTCGTGCGCGACTTCCAGAAGGTCATCGGCGAGGAGGCGCGCGAGCAGGTCCTCGCCCTCACCGGGTCCCTTCCCGACGCGGTCATCGCGTGCGTCGGCGGCGGCTCCAACGCGATCGGCATGTTCCACGCCTTCCTCGACGACGCGGACGTGCGCCTCATCGGCTGCGAGGCGGCCGGCGACGGCGTGGACACGCCCTTCCACGCGGCCACGATCTCGAAGGGCAGGCCGGGCGTCCTCCACGGCGCCCGCAGCTTCATGCTCCAGGACGATGACGGCCAGACGATCGAGAGCCACTCGATCTCCGCGGGCCTGGACTATCCGGGCGTCGGCCCCGAGCACTCCTGGCTCGCGGACATCGGCCGCGCCGAGTACCGCGGCATCACGGACGCCGAGGCCATGGACGCGTTCGCCCTGCTGTCGATGACCGAGGGGATCATGCCCGCGATCGAGTCCTCGCACGCCCTCGCCGGCGCGATCGCGCTCGGCAAGGAGCTCGGAGAGGGAGCGGTGATCATCGTGAACCTCTCCGGCCGCGGCGACAAGGACGTCCACACCGCCTCCGAGTGGTTCGGGCTCCTCGACGGCGACCCCGCCGACGAGACCGACGACGGCACCGAGCCGGAGGAGGCCGAGCCCACCGGCACCGACGGGCTCACGCGGCACGGGCGCGCCGATCTCACCGCACTGCGGGACCTCGCCCGCTCGACGATGCCGGCTGCCACCGCCGGCCAGGACATCACGGAGGATCGGGCATGAGCGAGCGACTGCGCAGCGCCGACGTCATCGATGCGGCCCTCGATCAGGGGCGTCCG
Organism: Brachybacterium equifaecis; assembly: GCF_023509525.1. Taxonomy (GTDB): domain Bacteria; phylum Actinomycetota; class Actinomycetes; order Actinomycetales; family Dermabacteraceae; genus Brachybacterium; species Brachybacterium equifaecis. The sequence continues at coordinate 121,675 of NZ_JAKNCJ010000003.1, read as the reverse complement.
GCGCTCATCGGCTACCTCCCCGTCGGGTTCCCGAGCGTGGAGGCCTCCATCGCCGCCGCGCGCACCCTGATCGACCACGGGGTCGACGCGATCGAGCTGGGGCTTCCCTACTCCGACCCCGTCATGGACGGCGCCGTCATCCAGGAGGCGGCCACCGCCGCTCTCGCAGCGGGCACCCGCACCTCCGACGTGCTGCGCGCCGTGGAGGCGCTCTCCGGCCGCGGCGCCGCGATCATGGTGATGTCCTACTGGAACCCGATCCTCGCCCGGGGCGTCGAGCCGTTCGCGCGCCGCTTCGCGGACGCCGGCGGGGCCGGTCTCATCACCCCCGATCTCATCCCCGACGAGGCGAGCGACTGGATCGAGGCCAGCGATCGCCACGGCCTGGACCGCGTCTTCCTCGTCGCTCCCAGCTCTCCGCGCGAGCGACTGGCCTACGTCGCCGAGCGCACCCGCGGATTCGTCTACGCCGCGAGCACGATGGGCGTCACCGGCACCCGCACCTCGGTCAGCGACGCCACCGCGGGCCTCGTGGAGCGCACGCGCGCGGCCGGGGCGCAGCGGGTCTGCGTCGGCCTCGGCGTCTCCACCGGTGCGCAGGCCGCGCAGGTGGGCGCCTATGCGGATGGCGTCATCGTCGGCTCCGCCTTCGTCAAGGCGATCATGGCCGGCGAGGGCGATCTCGGCGCTCTCGCGCAGACCGCTCAGGACCTGCGCGCCGGCGTGGACCGCGCGCGCGCCGGCGCAGCGGACGGCTCGCCGCGATGATCTTGGCGGGGATCCCGAGCCCGACGGTCTCCACGCTGAGCATCGGACCGCTGACGATCCACTTCTACGCCCTGTGCATCCTGGCGGGCATCGCGGCGGCGTATCTCTGGGCGTCGCGGCGCTGGCAGTCCCGCGGCGGCAGCGCGGACGACCTGTTCGACATCGTGTTCGCTGCGGTGATCGCGGGGATCATCGGCGCGCGCATCTGGCACGTCCTGACCTCTCCCGCCCCGTACTTCGGCGAGGACGGCGACCTCTGGGCGATCCTGCGCATCTGGGAGGGCGGCCTCGCGATCTACGGCGCGGTCGCCGGCGGCGGCCTCGCCGTGTGGATCATGTCCCGCGTGCGCGGAGCGTCCTTCGCGGTCCTCGCCGACGTCATCGCGCCCACCCTGCTGCTCGCCCAGGCCATCGGGCGCCTGGGCAACTGGTTCAACCAAGAGCTCTACGGCGGCCCCTCCGATCTGCCCTGGGCGGTGGAGATCTCCTGCCGGCAGAACGGCGGGGTGATCCCCGGCTGCACGCCGGGCACGTACGAGCCCACCTTCCTCTACGAGATCCTGTGGAACCTGGCCGGCTGCGCCGTGCTGGTGCTGCTCTCGCGCCGCTTCCGCCTCGGCGGCGGGCGCACGTTCTGGCTGTACGCGGCGATCTACTCGACTGGCCGCGCTCTGATCGACTCGCTGCGCACCGAGCCGGTGATGATGATCGGCGCGCTGCGCATCCACACGGTCATCGCGCTGGTGGTGCTGGTGATCTCGGTGCTCATGCTCGTGCTGCTGACGCGGCGGCGCGCGCACCGCGGCGGGGAGGCGGTCGCAGCGGACGGCAGCTGGGAGCTCGGCTCGCGCGCCCGGCGGCATCGCTCCACTGATCCCGTCTCATGATCTGAGCAGTTTCGTCCCAGACTGCGGGAGCACTGCGTACAGTGTGCGCAGGCAATGGGTGCCCGCGGGCGACCCGTCTGCCCGCGGATCCACGCCCGGCCCCCGCCCCGGCCATGGAAGGACCCGCGCATGCGTCCCCTGAGCTCTCGTTTCTCCGCCCTCCCCGCTGCCGCCGGGCTCTACCGCCCGACGGATGAGCACGACGCCTGCGGCGTGGCCATGATCGCCACCACGCGCCGCCGCGCGGGCCACGACATCGTCGAGCACGCGCTCACCGCGCTCGAGAACCTCGACCACCGCGGAGCCGTCGGCGCCGAGGAGACCACCGGCGACGGCGCCGGGATCCTCACCCAGCTGCCCCACCGCCTGCTGCGCGAGGAGCTCGAGGCGCAGGGGATCGCCCTGCCCGCTCCGGGGGAGTACGCCGCGGGCCTGTGCTTCCTCCCCGCCGACGCGGCCGCGCGCGCCGCGGAGACCGCGCTCATCGAGGACATCGCCGCGCAGGAGGGCCTGGATGTCCTCGCCTGGCGCGAGGTCCCGGTGGTGGACGGGCTCGTCGGCCCCAGCGCTCGCGCGGCACAGCCGCACTTCGCCCAGCTCCTGCTGACGGACCCCGCGGGGGAGCGCAGCGGCCTCGCGCTCGAGCGCGCCGCCATCGCCGTGCGCCGACGCAGCGAGCACGCCGGAACGAGCTACTTCACGGGCCTGTCCACGCGCACCATGGTCTACAAGGGGATGCTCACCACCGCCCAGCTCGGCGCGTTCTTCCCGGACCTCGCGGATCCCCGCTACGAGAGCGAGATGGCGATCGTGCACTCGCGCTTCTCGACGAACACCTTCCCCGCGTGGCCGCTCGCGCATCCCTTCCGCATGCTCGCCCACAACGGCGAGATCAACACGGTCGTCGGCAACCGCAACCGCCTGCGCGCCGCCGAGGGCCGCATGGCCACCGACGCCTTCGGCGAGGACTTCTCGCGGATCCTCCCGGTCAGCAGCCCCGGCGCCTCGGACTCCGCGAGCCTGGACGAGATCCTCGAGCTGCTGGTGCTCAGCGGCCGCTCGCTCCCGCACGCGATGATGATGCTGGTCCCCGAGCCGTGGGAGAACGATCCCCGCATGGACCCGGAGCGGCGGGCCTTCTACGAGTTCCACGCGGCGATCCAGGAGCCCTGGGACGGCCCCGCCGCCCTCGTCGTCTCCGACGGCTCCACGGTCGCCGCGAAGCTCGACCGCAACGGCCTGCGGCCGCTGCGCTACTGGATCGACCAGGACGGACTGGTCGTGCTCGGCTCCGAGGCCGGGATGATCCCGATGCCCGCCGAGCGGATCGCGCACAAGGGCCGGGTCGCCCCGGGCGAGATCTTCGCGGTCGACCTCGAGGCCGGACGGATCCTCACGTCCGGGGAGGTCGCCGCCGAGGTCGTCGGGCAGCACCCCTGGCGCCAGTGGCTCGCGGAGCAGTCCATCGCTCTGGCCGACCTCCCGCAGCGTGAGCCCGTCTGGCATTCGCGCTCCTCGATCACCCGCCGCCAGCAGACCTTCGGGTACACGGAGGAAGAGCTGCGGATCCTCCTCGCGCCGATGGCCGCGAAGGGCGCCGAGCCCATCGGCGCCATGGGGACCGACACTCCCGTCGCCGTGCTGTCGGACCGACCCCGCCTGCTGTTCGACTACTTCACCCAGGCGTTCGCCCAGGTCACGAACCCCCCGCTGGACTCGATCCGCGAAGCTGTGGTCACGAGCCTGCGGGTCGGCATCGGCGAGGCGCGCAACCTCCTGGAGGCGACGCCCGCGCACGCCCGCCAGCTCCAGCTGCCCTACCCGGTGATCGACAGCGACCAGCTCGCGCGCATCCTCGCGATCGCCGCGAACCCCCGCACCGCGGACCTGCACACCGTGCGCCTGCGCGGGCTGTACCCCGTGGAAGGCGGCGCGCCCGCTCTCGAGCAGCGCCTGCGGGAGCTGTGCGAGGAGGCAGTCGCCGCGATCGACGACGGCGCGACCTTCCTGGTGCTCTCCGATCGCGACTCCAACGCCGCCCTCGCACCGATCCCCTCGCTCCTGCTCACGAGCGCCGTCCAGCACCACCTGATCCGCACCGGCCGGCGCACGCGCGCCGCGCTGCTGGTGGAGGCCGGGGATGTGCGCGAGATCCACCACGTGGCCCTGCTGATCGGCTACGGCGCGAGCGCGGTCAACCCGTACCTCGCGCTGGAGAGCGCCGGGGACCTGTCCGCCCGTGACCTCGTGGGAGGGGTCGGCGAGGAGCGCGCCGTCGCGAACCTCGTGCAGGCGCTCAGCAAGGGCGTCCTGAAGATCATGTCCAAGATGGGGATCTCCACGGTCTCCTCCTACCGCGGCAGCCAGCTCTTCGAGGCCATCGGCCTGTCCGAGGAGCTCGTGGACGAATGGTTCCCCGGCACCACCAGCCGGCTCGGCGGGATCGGGCTGGAGGTGATCGCCGCGGAGTGCGCCCAGCGCCATGCGCTCGCCTACCCGCCGGAGGGCGTGGGCAGCCCCCACCGCCGTCTCGAGGTGGGAGGGGAGTACCAATGGCGGCGCGAGGGCCCGCCCCACCTGTTCACCCCCGAGGCCGTCTTCCGCCTGCAGCACTCGACGAGGGAGCGGCAGTACGACGAGTTCCGCCGCTACACCGACGAGGTCGACGACCAGTCCGAGCGCCTGATGACGCTGCGCGGCCTGATGCGCCTGCGCACGGAGGCCGCTCAGCCCGTGCCGCTCGAGGAGGTCGAGCCGGTCTCCTCGATCGTCACGCGCTTCATGACCGGCGCGATGAGCTACGGCTCGATCTCGCGCGAAGCGCACGAGACGCTCGCGATCGCCATGAACCGCCTGGGCGCGATGTCGAACTCGGGGGAGGGCGGCGAGGAGCCGGACCGCCTGCACGATCCCGAGCGCAACAGCGCGATCAAGCAGATCGCCTCCGGCCGCTTCGGCGTCACCAGCGAGTACCTCGCCTTCGCGCGCGACATCCAGATCAAGATGGCGCAGGGCGCGAAGCCCGGCGAGGGCGGCCAGCTCCCGCCGGAGAAGGTCTACCCGTGGATCGCGCGCACCCGGCACTCGACGCCGGGCATCGGCCTGATCTCCCCGCCGCCGCACCACGACATCTACTCCATCGAGGATCTCGCCCAGCTGATCCACGACGCGAAGTCGGCGAACCCCGCCGCGCGCATCCACGTCAAGCTCGTCTCCCGCTTCGGCGTGGGCACGGTGGCGGCGGGGGTCTCCAAGGCCCACGCCGACGTCGTCCTCGTCTCCGGCCACGACGGCGGCACCGGCGCGAGCCCGCTGAACTCCCTCAAGCACGCCGGCACCCCGTGGGAGCTGGGCCTCGCGGAGACCCAGCAGACCCTGCTGCTCAACGGCCTGCGCGATCGCATCACGGTGCAGGTCGACGGGCAGATGAAGACCGGCCGTGACGTGGTCATCGCCGCGCTGCTCGGCGCCGAGGAGTACGGCTTCGCGACCGCGCCCCTGGTGGTCTCCGGCTGCATCATGATGCGCGTGTGCCATCTCGACACGTGCCCGGTCGGCGTGGCCACGCAGAACCCGGAGCTGCGCGAGCGCTTCACCGGGAGAGCGGACTACGTGGTCACGTTCTTCGAGTTCGTCGCCCAGCAGGTGCGAGAGCATCTGGCAGCGCTCGGCCTGCGGAGCCTCGACGAGGCCGTCGGCCGGATCGACCTGCTCGACGTCGAGGAGGCGAACCGCCGCTTCAAGCAGGAGGGGCTGGACCTCGGACCGATCCTCTCCGCTCCCGAGATCTTCGAGGGCGACCACGTGCGGCGCACGCGGGAGCAGGAGCACTCGTTGGAGATCGCGGCGGACCATCCCTGGATCGCGCAGGCGGCCGGTGCCCTCGAGGGCGGCGAGAGCGTGCGGATCCGCGGCGAGATCCGCAACGTCCAGCGCACCGTCGGCACCCTGCTGGGCTACGAGGTCACGCGCCGCCATCGCGGCGCGGGTCTCCCGCAGGACTCGATCGTCCTGGAGCTCACCGGAACGGGCGGGCAGTCCCTCGGCGCGTTCCTGCCCTCCGGCGTGAGCATGGAGGTGACCGGAGACGCGAACGACTACGTCGGCAAGGGCCTGTCCGGAGGCGTGATCGCGATCGGCCACGGCGCCGGCACCCCCGCTTCCCTCGACTCGGCGACGATCGCCGGCAACACCTGCGGCTACGGCGCGACCAGCGGCTCCCTGCTGCTCGCCGGCCGCGCCGGAGAGCGGTTCGGCGTGCGCAACTCCGGGGCCACCATGGTCGTCGAGGGCATCGGCGACCACGGCGCCGAGTACATGACCGGAGGCGCGATCGTCATCCTCGGCCCGACGGGGAGGAACCTCGGCGCCGGCATGAGCGGGGGCACCCTGTTCGTGCTGGACCTCGACCCCGACGTCCTGAACCCGGACGACACGCCCGGCTTCGAGATCACCCCCGTGCGCCCCGAGCACCGAGAGTTCGTGCTCGAGACCATCGCCGAGCACGCGCGCCGCACGGGCTCCGACCGCGCGAGCGCCCTGCTCGCCGATCCCGACGGCCTGCTGTCCCGGCTCACGCAGATCGCTCCGCGGGAGTTCCTGCGGATCACCGAGATCCGCGAGCGCGCCGCCGACAGCGGCATCGACCCCGATTCCCACGAGGTGTGGAACACGATCCTGGAGGGCTCCCATGGCTGATCCCCGCGGTTTCCTGAAGGTCCGCGACCGCGAGCTGCCCGCTCGCCGTCCCGTGCCGCTGCGGCTGATGGACTGGCGCGAGGTCTACGAGATCCGCGAGCACGGCCAGCAGGGCGTGGTCCCGCGCCAGGCGGGGCGCTGCATGGACTGCGGCATCCCGTTCTGCCACCAGGGCTGCCCGCTCGGCAACCTCATCCCCGAGTGGAACGAGCTCGTGTACCGGGAGGACTGGCGCGAGGCCGCCGAGCGCCTGCACGCCACGAACAACTTCCCGGAGTTCACGGGCCGCGCGTGCCCTGCTCCCTGCGAGTCCAGCTGCGTGCTCGGCATCAACCAGCCCCCGGTCACCATCAAGAACATCGAGGTCTCGATCATCGATCGCGCCTTCGAGGAGGGGTGGGTGACGCCGCTGGAGGCGCCCCGCCAGAGCGGCCGCACGGTCGCAGTGGTCGGCTCCGGGCCCGCGGGTCTCGCCGCCGCCCAGCAGCTCACGCGCGCCGGGCACAGCGTCGTGGTCCTCGAGCGGGATGACCGCATCGGCGGGCTCCTGCGGTACGGCATCCCCGAGTTCAAGCTCGAGAAGCGCCACCTCGCGCGGCGGCTCGAGCAGATGCGCGCCGAGGGCACCCGCTTCCGCACCGGGGCGGCCGTCGGCGGCGAGGGAGAGGGCGCGATCAGCCTCGCGGAGCTGCGCAGCCGCTTCGACGCGGTGGTGCTCGCCACCGGCGCGCAGGCCCCTCGGGACCTGCCGGTCCCCGGCCGCGAGGCGGCGGGGATCCACAGCGCGATGGAGTACCTCACCCAGGCGAACCGCCGGGTCGAGGGCGATGAGGTCCCCGGGCAGATCACGGCCGAGGGGAAGGACGTCATCGTGATCGGCGGCGGCGACACCGGGGCGGACTGCCTGGGGACCGCGCTGCGCCAGGGCGCGCGCTCGGTCACCACGCTCGCGATCGGCTACCAGCCGCCGAGCGAGCGCGACGAGCGCCACCCCTGGCCGCTGCACCCGGTGCTGCTGGAGGTCTCCGGCTCCCATGAGGAGGGAGGGGACCGCTCCTACCTCGCCTCCACGACAGGGTTCGAGGTCGACCAGGACGGCGCGGTCGCCGGGATCCGGGTGGCGCGCACGGTGATCGAGGACGGCCGCCGCGTGCCCGCCCCCGGCACCGAGCAGGTGCTGCCTGCGCAGCTGGTGCTGCTGGCGATGGGCTTCACGGGACCGGAGGACAACCAGGGCCTCCGCGAGGCCGGCGTGGCCCGTGACTCGCGCGGGAACCTCGCGCACGACGAGCGCTGGGAGACGACGGTCCCCGGCGTCTTCACCGCAGGCGACTGCGCCCGCGGGCAGAGCCTCATCGTCTGGGCGATCGCGGAGGGCCGCGCGTGCGCCGCCGCCGTCGATGCGCACCTCATGGGCTCCACCGCCCTTCCCGCCCCTGTCGCCCCGCACGCCAGAGCGCTCGCGCTCTGAGCCGAGAGCCTCGCCGCGCGGAGGGGAACTCGCGGCGAGGCTCTCGCTGTGCGCCGCGAGGCGCGATAGGGTGGGGACAACGGATCCCGGTGATGCGACCCCGTCAGAGGTGCGCTCAGTGTCGCCCGTCTGCAGGGGTCGGCCATCGGCCAGACCACTTCTACAGATGGGTTGACATGCGCAAAGCGAAGATTGTCTGCACGCTCGGTCCCGCGACCAGCAGCTACGAGCAGGTTCGCACTCTGATCGAATCCGGCATGAACGTGGCGCGGATGAATCTCAGCCACGGCACGTACGACGACCACGAGGCCGTCTACGCGAACATCCGCAAGGCCGCCGAGGACCTCGGCCGCAACGTGGCCGTGCTGGTCGACCTCCAGGGCCCGAAGATCCGCCTCGGCAACTTCGCCGACGGCCCCCACGACCTCGCCGTGGGCGACACCTTCGTCATCACCACCGACGACATCGTCGGCACCAAGGAGCGCGTCTCCACCACCTTCAAGGGCCTGCCGGGCGACTGCCGCCCCGGTGACGTCCTGCTGATCGACGACGGCAAGGTCTCGGTGCGCGTCACCGAGGTGACCGACACCGACGTCACCACGGTCGTGGAGGTCCCCGGCCCCGTCTCGAACCACAAGGGCATCAACCTCCCGGGCGTCGCCGTCTCCGTGCCCGCCATGAGCGAGAAGGACATCGCCGATCTGCGCTGGGGCCTGAACCTCGGCTGCGACCTCATCGCCCTCTCCTTCGTGCGCGATGCGCACGACATGGACGACGTGCTGCGCATCATGCAGGAGGAGGGGCGCCGCGTCCCCGTCATCGCGAAGATCGAGAAGCCCCAGGCCGTGCGCGCCCTGCGCGCGATCGTCGGCGCCTTCGACGGCATCATGGTCGCCCGCGGCGACCTCGGCGTCGAGCTGCCCCTCGAGCAGGTCCCCCTGGTGCAGAAGCGCGCCATCGAGCTCGCGCGCCGCAACGCGAAGCCCGTGATCGTGGCCACGCAGGTGCTCGAGTCGATGATCACGAGCCCCCGTCCCACGCGCGCCGAGGCCTCGGACTGCGCCAACGCCATCCTCGACGGCGCCGACGCGGTCATGCTCTCGGGCGAGACCAGCGTGGGCGCGTACCCCTTCGAGGCCGTGCGCACGATGGCGCGGATCATCAGCAACACCGAGGAGAACGGCGCCGACCGCATCATGCCGCTCGGCACGATCCCCCACACCCGCGGCGGTGCGATCACCCGCGCGGCGGCGGAGATCGGCGCCCAGCTCTCCGCGCAGTACCTCGTGACCTTCACCGAGTCCGGTGACACCGCGCGCCGTCTCGCCCGCCTGCGCCCCGGAATCCCCCTGCTGGCGCTGACCCCGTACGAGCACGTGCGCCACCAGCTCGCGCTGTCCTGGGGCATCGAGGCCATCCTGGTCCCGATGCAGAAGGACACCGATGAGATGGTGCGCGTGGTCGACGAGCTCATGCGCGAGCAGAAGGGCCTGCAGAAGAACGACCTGGTGGTCGTCGCGGCCGGTTCGCCCCCCGGCGTCCACGGCTCGACCAACACCCTGCGCGTGCACCGCATCGGCGATCTCGACGGCACCGAGTCCGCGCGCATCGAGGCCGATCGCATCGCCCAGGGCGCAGAGAACAGCTGAGGGATCACGGCCCGCTCCGCGAGGGGCGGGCCGGGATGCGATCGGGGCCGGCAGTCGCTGCAGCGACTGCCGGCCCCGCTCCTGTCGTACCGGATGCGGGGCTCGAACCCGCACGCCCTCACGGACAGCGCATTTTGAGTGCGCCGCGTCTACCATTCCGCCAATCCGGCTCGCCCCGGTGAGGGGGAGCGCCATCCGCCGGCAGACGCGCACGGGTGTGCACGCGCCGTCCGCCCGACAGAGCGGTGCGACCGGTGGACCCGGTGCGCCGAGGATGAGCTGGTCTAGAATGATACCCGCTGGATGAGGGGCCGCCCCGGCCCGGACCCGGCCACAACGAACAGTGCGCGGCTCTGCCGCCGCACGCACAGGAAGCGAGCCCGACCCCATGAACGAGGACACCCCGCGCGACCCCGACGCTGAGCTCGACACCGCGGTCCAGGACGCCCCGGCCGTCGCCGAGGAGGGCGCTGCTCCCGCCCGCCGCACCGCGGTCGTCGCCGAGGACGAGAGCCTCATCCGCATGGACATCGTCGAGACGCTCACCGAGGCGGGCTTCGACGTGGTCGCCGCGGTCGGGGACGGCGTCAGCGCCGTCGAGAAGGTGCGCGAGCTGCGCCCCGACATCGTCGTGATGGACGTGAAGATGCCGCAGGCGGACGGCGTCACCGCGGCGGAGGAGATCGGCGAGGAGAACCTCGCGCCCGTCGTCATGCTCACCGCGTTCTCCCAGTCGGAGCTCGTCGAGCGCGCCCGCGATGCCGGAGCGATGGCCTATGTGGTCAAGCCGTTCACCGCCGCGGATCTCCTGCCGGCGATCGAGATCGCGATCTCCCGCTACGCCCAGATCGTGGGCCTGGAGAACGAGATCCAGGATCTCGGTGAGCGGTTCGAGACCCGCAAGCGCGTGGACCGCGCCAAGGGCCTGCTGCAGGCGAACATGGGGCTCGCCGAGCCCGAGGCGTTCCGCTGGATCCAGAAGACCTCGATGGACCGACGGCTCACCATGCGCGAGGTGGCCGACGCGGTCGTCGACCAGCTGGGCGGCTCCGGCAAGGAGTGACCCGCCCGGGTCGGCGGTGCGCAGCGCAGCGGATCGTGCGCAGCGGATCGCCGATCGGAGACAGGTCCCGAGCGCGCGGGCCCGTGCTCGGCGCGCGTCAGCGCGGGGGCAGGAGCTGGGTCGTGACCTGGATCGTCGAGATGAGCGTGCCCTGCTCGTCGTGGACCTCCACGAGATACGCCGCGACCTGTCGGCCCAGCTGGCGCGCCGTGCACGTGGCGCGCACGCGCCCCGAGCGCGCAGAGCGGTGATGCACGGCGGAGACGGTGGTGCCCACAGCTGCGGCGCCCTCTCCGTGGACCGCCCGGGCCTGCAGGATCGCGGCCATCGACGCGACCGTCTCCGCGAGCGAGATCGTCGCCCCGCCGTGGAGGAGCCCCGCGGGCTGCAGATTGCCCTCCACGGGCATCGTCATCGCGCCGCCCTCCGGGGCCAGCTCCTCGAGCTCCATCCCCATGCGCGCGCTGAGCGTGCCCTCCAGGGCGGCGCGCAGCGCGCGGAGGCGGTCGTCGGTGCCGGGGAGCGCGGCGTCATGATCCATGCGCTCAGGGTGCCACAGGGCGCGCCCCGGAGCACGCGCGCTCTCGTGGGAGACTCATCCCCATGAGCTCGAGCGATCAGAACCTCCCCGCCGCCCCCGGACTCACCGACGGCCCCCTGCTGCTCATCGACGGGCACGCGATGGCGTTCCGCGCGTTCTTCGCGCTGCCGCCCGACGGATTCACCGACGGGCGCGGGCAGTCCACCAACGCCGTCTACGGCTTCGCCCGGATGCTGATCAACGTGGTGGCCGCCGAGCAGCCCGCCTATGTGGCCGTCGCGTTCGACATGTCGGGCGGAACGTTCCGCGATCGCATCTACGACCAGTACAAGGGCGGGCGCGACGAGACGCCCGCGCAGCTCGTCGGCCAGTTCCCGATGATCCAGTCCATGCTGAACGCGATGGGCGTGACCTGGCTGGAGGTCCCCGACTTCGAGGCGGACGACATCATCGCCACGCTCGCGACCCGCACGGCCGCCGAGGGCGGGGAGGCGCTGATCGTCACCTCCGATCGCGATGCGATCCAGCTGGTGAGCGAGCGCATCACCCTGCTGCAGCCCGTCAAGGGCGTCACCGAGATGCGCCGGATGGATCCCGCGGCGGTCGAGGAGAAGTACCAGGTCGCGCCCGAGCGCTACTGCGATCTCGCGGCGCTGGTGGGGGAGAGCGCCGACAACCTGCCCGGCGTGCCCGGAGTGGGGCCGAAGACCGCCGCGAAGTGGCTGAACCAGTACGGCGACCTCACGAACCTCCTCGCTCACGCCGAGGAGATCACCGGCAAAGCCGGCCAGTCGCTGCGCGACCACATCGCCGACGTCGAGCGCAACCGTCGCATGAACGCGGCGGTCCTGGACCTCGAGCTGCCCGCGGACCCTGCGGTCTACGCCCTGGGACGAGGGGACCGCGCCGCGCTGATGGGGGTCTTCGACGACCTCGCGTTCGGGCCGACGATCCGCAAGGACGTCCCCGAGGTGTTCCTCGCCGACGGGGAGGAGGGCGCCGAGCCCGCCGCCGCCGAGGAGCTGGGGGAGATCATCTCCGCGCAGGGGGAGCAGCTCGCGCGGCTGCTGGCCGGAGAGTTCGCGCAGGGCGCGGCGCTCGCGATCGACGGCCGCTGGGAGCTCGGATCCGGGGAGGCGACGGCGCTCGCGCTCTCCGCCGAGGGTGCGCTCGCGGTGGTCGATCTGCAGACGCTGGATCCGGAAGGGGAGTCGGCGCTCGCGTCCTGGCTCGCCGACGCCGCCGTCCCCAAGACCGCCCATGACGTCAAGCTCGCGATCCACCAGCTGCGCGGACGCGGCCTCGAGGTCGCCGGATGGCGCACGGACCTCGGGATCGCGGAGTTCCTGTGCCGGCCCGACCAGCGGCCCACGGATCTCGCCGGCCTCCTCATGCGCCACCTCAGCGAGGATCTGCAGGTCGCCAGCGCCGCCTCCCAGCAGGAGCTCTCCCTGGACTCCGGCGACGCCGCGCAGGAGGAGCTGGCGCGGGCGGCGGATGCGGTGCGCCGCCTCGAGCCGCTCCTGCGCGCGGACCTCGAGAAGCATGCCGCCGCCTCCCTCCACGACGACCTGGAGCTCCCGCTCGCCATGATCCTCGCGGACATGGAGGAGGCGGGGATCGAGGTGGACGACGCCCAGCTCGCGGAGCTCGACGAGGAGCGCGAGGGCCAGCAGCGGGCCGTCGCGGAATCGGCCTACGCCCACATCGGCGGGGACCGCATCAACCTCGGCTCCCCCAAGCAGCTGCAGGAGGTGCTCTACGAGCGGCTCGGCCTGCCCAAGGGGCGCCGCACCAAGACCGGTTACAGCACGGACGCCGAGACCCTCGCCGACCTCTTCGAGAAGACCGGGCACGGGTTCCTCGCGGATCTGCTCGCGCACCGCGATGTCACGAAGATGCGCCAGATCATCGAGACGCTGCGCCGCTTCATCGCCGACGACGGGCGCATCCACACCACCTTCCACCAGACGATCGCCGCGACGGGGCGGCTCTCCTCGAACAGCCCCAACCTGCAGAACATCCCGATGCGCACCGAGGAGGGACGGCGCATCCGCGGCGCCTTCCACGCCTCCGGCAGCGAGCAGGTGCTGCTCACGGCGGACTACTCGCAGATCGAGATGCGGATCATGGCCCACCTCTCCGAGGACGAGGGGCTGATCGAGGCGTTCCGCAGCGGGGAGGACCTGCACAACTACGTCGCCTCGCGCGTCTTCGACGTCGATCCGGAGGACGTCGGGCCGGCGATGCGCTCGAAGACCAAGGCGGTCAGCTACGGCCTCGCGTACGGGCTGAGCCCCTTCGGCCTCGCGCGCCAGCTGCGGATCTCGCAGTCCGAGGCGAGCGCCCTTCGCGACGGCTATTTCGAGCGCTTCGGCGGGGTGCGCGACTACCTCCGCGAGAGCGTCGAGGCCGCTCGCGCCACCGGCTACACCGAGACCATCCTCGGCAGGCGCCGCTATCTGCCCGACCTCAGGAGCGACAACCGCCAGCGCCGCGAGAACGCCGAGCGCGTCGCGCTGAACTCGCCCATCCAGGGCAGCGCGGCCGACATCATGAAGCTCGCGATGCTGCGCGTCGAGTCCGGCCTGCGAGGGGCCGGGCTGCGCAGCCGCATCCTCCTGCAGGTGCACGACGAGCTCGTGCTCGAGGTGCCGGGCGACGAGCTCGAGCAGGTGCGCGGGATCGTCGTGGACGGCATGGGCGCGGCCCATGAGCTCTCCGTGCCGCTCTCCGTGGGAGTGGGCGTGGGGAGGACCTGGCTCGAGGCCGGCCACTGAGGCCCGCTCCCGCTGCGGAGCGGGGGGCGGCGCAGCGGCGGCGATCACGGACGGCGCGGAGCACGGGCGGACGCTCGCGCCCGCTGAGGGGAGCTGGTAGGGTGGACGGGTCTGTGCGCGCCGCGCCAGGCGCGCACGTATCCCTACTCAATCCTGTCCCGACGGAGTCCCGACCTACATGACCGACACCACGACCCCCCAGATCGCCATCAACGACATCGGCGATGCTGATGCACTCATGGCTGCCATCGACGCCACCATCAAGTACTTCAACGATGGCGACATCGTCGAGGGCACCGTGGTGAAGGTGGATCACGACGAGGTCCTGCTCGACATCGGCTACAAGACCGAGGGCGTCATCCCCTCGCGCGAGCTCTCCATCAAGCACGACGTGGACCCCGGCGAGGTCGTCCAGGTCGGCGATGAGATCGAAGCGCTCGTCCTCCAGAAGGAGGACAAGGAAGGCCGCCTGATCCTGTCCAAGAAGCGCGCGCAGTACGAGCGCGCCTGGGGCACGATCGAGCAGATCAAGGAGGACGAGGGCGTCGTCACCGGTCACGTCATCGAGGTCGTCAAGGGCGGTCTCATCGTGGACATCGGCCTGCGCGGCTTCCTCCCCGCCTCCCTCGTCGAGATGCGCCGCGTGCGCGACCTGCAGCCGTACGTCGGCCAGGAGATCGAGGCGAAGATCATCGAGCTGGACAAGAACCGCAACAACGTGGTCCTCTCCCGCCGCGCCTACCTCGAGGAGACCCAGTCGGCGGTCCGCTCGGACTTCCTGCAGACCCTCCAGAAGGGCCAGGTGCGCGACGGCGTCGTCTCCTCGATCGTCAACTTCGGCGCCTTCGTCGACCTGGGCGGCGTGGACGGCCTCGTGCACGTCTCCGAGCTGTCCTGGAAGCACATCGACCACCCCGGCGAGGTCGTCGAGGTCGGCCAGAAGGTCAAGGTCGAGGTCCTGGACGTCGACATGGACCGCGAGCGCGTCTCCCTGTCGCTGAAGGCGACCCAGGAGGACCCGTGGCAGCTGTTCGCCCGCACCCACGCCATCGGCGAGGTCGTGCCGGGCAAGGTCACCAAGCTCGTCCCCTTCGGCGCCTTCGTGCGCGTCGAGGACGGCATCGAGGGCCTCGTGCACATCTCCGAGCTGGCCCAGCGCCACGTGGATCTGCCCGAGCAGGTCGTCACGGTCGACCAGGACGTCTTCGTCAAGGTCATCGACATCGATCTCGAGCGTCGTCGCATCTCGCTGTCGCTGAAGCAGGCCAACGAGGGCGTCGATCCCGAGGGCGATGACACGACCTTCGATCCCGCGCTCTACGGCATGGCCGCGGAGTACGACGAGGCCGGCGAGTACAAGTACCCCGAGGGCTTCGATCCCGAGACCAACGAGTGGCTCGAGGGCTACGACACCCAGCGCGAGCAGTGGGAGGGCCAGTACGCGGCCGCCTACGAGCGCTGGAACGCGCACAAGGCGCAGGTCGCCGAGGCCATCAAGGCCGACGAGGAGTCCGCTGCCCAGGGCAGCACCACGACCTCCACGTCGACCCCGGCTCCGGCTTCGTCCTCCGCCTCCTCGTACCAGTCGAGCTCCTCGGACGAGGGCACGCTCGCTTCGGACGAGGCCCTGGCCGCTCTGCGCGCCAAGCTCACCGGCAACTGATGCCCGCTGACGGCGGCCGCCCCCGGGGCGCGCCGCCGCAGTGACCGAAGGCCGGGACCCGCACGGGTCCCGGCCTTCGGTGCATCCTGCGCCCGCATGCCGACGGCGGGAGCGGCCGCCCCGCGCCCATGGGAGAATCGTGGGCATGCTCCGATGGCTCACCGCCGGCGAATCGCACGGCCGCTCCCTGATCACCACTCTCGACGGATACCCCGCGGGGGTGCTGCTCACCTCTGCGGACCTGCAGGGCGTCCTCGCCCGGCGCCGCCTCGGCCACGGGCGCGGCTCCCGCCAGAAGTTCGAGCAGGATGCCGTGAGCATCCTGGGCGGCCTGCGCCACGGCTCGACCCTCGGGTCCCCGATCGCCGTGGAGATCGGCAACACCGAGTGGCCGAAGTGGGAGAAGGTCATGTCGCCGGATCCCGTGGCGCGCGAGGATCTCCTGATCGACGCGGGCACGGGCGACGAGCGGGAGATCGCCCGCAACCAGCCCCTCACCCGCCCCCGCCCCGGCCACGCCGACATGGCCGGCATGGTGAAATACGGATTCGAGGACGCCCGCCCCGTGCTGGAGCGCGCCAGCGCCCGCGAGACCGCCGCGCGCGTGGTCGCCGGCGCCTTCGCCGCGGCGCTCCTGGAGCAGGCCGCGGGGATCCGCCTGGTCTCCCACACGCTGCAGGTCGGCACCGTCCGCGTCCCGGACGACGCCCCCCTCCCCGCACCCGGAGACGGCGAGGCGCTGGACGCCGATCCGCTGCGCTGCTTCCACCCCGAGACCTCCGCCCGCATGGTGGCCGAGGTCGACCAGTGCCAGAAGGACGGCGACACCCTCGGCGGGGTCGTCGAGGTGCTCGCCTACGGCGTGCCCGTGGGCCTCGGCGCGCACACGCAGTGGGACCGCCGCCTCGACGGCCGCCTCGCCCAGGCGATCATGTCCATCCAGGCCTTCAAGGGCGTGGAGATCGGCGACGGCTACGCGAGCGCGGCGCGCCGAGGCTCCGCCGCGCACGACGAGATCCTTCCGGGCGGAGAGGGCCCCTTCACCACCTCACGCGCCTCCAACCGGGCCGGCGGCCTCGAGGGCGGCATCTCCAACGGCGAGGTGCTCCGGGTGAGCGGCGCGCTGAAGCCGATCTCGACCGTGCCCCGTGCTCTGCGCACGGTCGACGTGCGCACGGGTGAGGAGGCGAAGGCCAACCACCAGCGCTCCGACGTGTGCGCAGTCGCACCCGCAGCGGTGATCGCCGAGGCCATGGTCGCGCTGACCCTGGCCGACGCCCTCCTCGAGAAGGCCGGAGGGGACAGCGTGGCGGAGATCCGCCGTCACCTGGGCCTGCCGGTCGCGGGCGGCGACGAGCCTCGCTGATGGCGCCGACTGACCCGTCGGCCGCCGCCGCGCGCGCGACTCCCGCGGACGTCCCCCCGCATCCCCCTGCCGAGCCCCTCCTGCGCGACGCGCCGCTGGCCGTGCTGATCGGGCCGATGGCGGCGGGGAAGTCGAGCGTCGGCCGCGCCCTCGCGAAGCTCCTCGGCGCCTCCTTCGCAGACCTCGACCTCGAGATCGTCGCCCGGGCGGGCGCCGACATCCCCGCGCTCTTCGCCGAGAGGGGGGAGGAGGGCTTCCGGGCCCTCGAGGAGGAGACGCTCGCGGACCTGCTGGAGACCCATTCCGGCGTGCTCTCGCTCGGCGGGGGAGCGCCGCTGCGCCCGGCCAGCCGCGACCGGCTCCGCGCGCATCGCGTGGTGCTGCTGGAGATCGACGAGCGCACGGCATCGCGCCGACTGCGGGGAGGTGCCGGCAGGCCGCTGCTCGCCGCGAGCAGCGACCCGCTGGAGACATGGCGCACCCTGCGGGATGCGCGCATCCCCCACTACCGAGCGCTGTCCCGCTGCCAGGTCGACGGCGGGGCAGGAAGCCCGGCCGCGGTCGCCCGCCGCGTCGCAGCCGCCCTGTCCGCCCTGGAGCGCACCGCCGCCCCGCACGCCGCAGAACCCGAGACCGAGGAGCACCCGTGAGCATCACCTCCATCCCCGTCGAGACCCCGGCGGGCGCCTACGACGTCCTCATCGGGCGCGGTCTGCTGAACGATCTCGCATCCCGTATCCCGCAGCGCGCCGCGCGCGTCGTGATCATCCACCAGGGCGCCCTGCGCACCATCGCCGAGGAGCTGCGCGAGCAGATCGCCGCCGGCGGCCGGCAGGCCTTCCTCGCGGAGATCCCCGACGGGGAGGACGCGAAGACCGCCCAGGTCGCGGGCTTCCTGTGGCAGGTCTGCGGCCAGGCGGAGATCAGCCGCACGGATCTGATCATCGGGCTCGGCGGCGGCGCCGCGACCGATCTGGCAGGCTTCGTCGCCGCCACCTGGCTGCGCGGCGTGGACGTCCTCCAGGTCCCCACGACGGTCGCTGCGATGGTGGACGCCGCCGTCGGCGGCAAGACCGGCATCAACACGGCCGAGGGGAAGAACCTCGTCGGCGCCTTCCACCCCCCGATCGCCGTGATCGAGGACCTCGACGTGCTCGCCGGGCTGCCCGCGCACGACGTGGCCGCGGGTCTCGCGGAGGTCGTCAAGGGCGGCTTCATCGCGGACACGGGCATCCTCGAGATCATCGAGAAGGACCCCCGCGCCGTCCTCGACACCGGCAGCGCGGAGTTCCGCGAGGTGCTCGAGCGCAAGGTCCGCGTGAAGGCCGCGATCGTCTCGCGCGATCTCACGGAGCAGGGCGAGAGGGAGTTCCTCAACTACGGCCACACGCTCGCGCACGCGATCGAGCGCAACGAGCGCTACCAGTGGCGCCACGGCGCCGCGGTGGCGGTCGGCATGATGTTCGCGGCCGAGCTCGCGGGGCTCGCCGGGAAGCTGTCCGAGGACGATGTGGACCGCCATCGCCGGATCCTGACCTCGCTGGGCCTGCCGACGACGTACCGCGACCGCCAGTGGCCGAAGCTCGAGGAGACGATGCGGCGCGACAAGAAGTCCCGCGCCGGGCTCCTGCGCTTCGTGGTCCTGGACCGTCCCGGCCGACCCACCCGTCTCGAAGGCCCCGACCCGACGCTCCTGCTCGCCGCGTACGCCGCCATCAGCGCTCCCGATCCGGAGGCTGCCCGCAGCGCGCGCACCCCGATCGCGCTCTCCGCGCCCGCGGAGCGCCCGTGAGGCCCCTGCGCCCTGTGCGCGTGCGCTCCCTCGTGATCGGGGAGGGGCGCCCCGCGCTCATCGTCCCGCTCACGGGCGCCGACGAGCCGGCGCTCCTGCACGAGGCGCAGGCGCTCGCGGGCAGCGCTGCGGACCTCGCGGAATGGCGGGTGGACCACCTCGAATCAGCCGCCGCGGCCGGCGCCCCCTCGCGCGACGGCTCCCCTGCCGGGGGTCGCCTCGCGGGCGGCCTCGGCGCGATCGTCTCCGAGGCGGTCCGCATGGCCGCGCGCCTGCGCACCGCGCTCGGCGAGATGCCGCTGCTGATCACCGTGCGCACCGCGCAGGAGGGCGGGCAGTGGGACCTCGCGGACCCGCAGTACGAAGAGGTCCTGGGCGCGCTGATCCGCAGCGGCGCCGCGGACGCTCTCGACGTCGAGGCGCGGCGCGACCCCGGCACCGTGCGCGCGCTGATCGCGCAGGCGCATGCCGCGGGGATCCCCGTCATCGGATCGGCCCACGACTTCGAGTCCACGCCCCCGCGCGAGGAGCTCGTGGCCCTGCTGCGCAGGATCCAGGACCTCGGTGCGGACATCCCGAAGGCGGCAGTGATGCCGCGCGGCCCCGGGGACGTCCTCGCGCTCCTCGAGGCGACCTGGGAGATGCGCAGCCGCCATGCCGAGGGACCGATCATCACCATGAGCATGGGGCCGCTCGGCGCGGTCACGAGGGTCAGCGGCGAGATCTTCGGCTCCGCGGCCACGTTCGCCGCGCAGCAGTCCGCCTCCGCTCCCGGCCAGCTCCCGCTGGAGGAGATGCCTGCGCTGCTGCGCGCCCTCGCCCCCTGAGGCGCGATCGGTTCGGTTCCAAAGAGCCAGGAGCTGGAGCCGGCCGGCCCCGGGCGGTGCTCAGCGCGAGGTGCCCGAGAGCCCTCCGCCGGAGCCATCGGCATCGCGGACGTACTCCTCGAGGCTGTCGTCCTCCCCGGTGGCGTCGGACACGAAGTCGTCGCGCTCCTCACCGGGGTCGACCACCGGGATGAGCCCCGTCTGGGCCGCGACGCGCTGCCGCTCGCTGCGGCGCACCCGGCGCACCATCGCCTTCATCTGCGAGGCGGACATCGTCACCTGCCACTCGCGGTGCTGGGGGAGGGACCACTGCCGCCAGGCCGCCACCACGGCGAGAGTGGAGCCGAGCAGCACGGGGCCCAGCACGCTCCAGCCCGGGAGCCCCAGCACGAGCACACCCCAGGTGGTGACGGCCGTCAGCAGGGCGTTGGTCGCATAGAGCGGGTTGCCGCCGAAGATCGCGGGGACACGACCGACCATCACGTCGCGGATCGCTCCGCCGCCGACCGCGGAGACGACGCCCAGCAGGATCGCGGGCAGCGGATCGAGACCGGCGTTGAGGGACTTCGCGGTGCCGGATGCGGCCCACAGCCCGAGAGCGAGCGCGTCGAGCACCACGATCAGGCGCTGCCAGGTGCGGCTCTCCGCATGGATCAGGTACGAGAAGCCCGCCCCGCACAGGGCGCACACCAGGTACCAGGGACCGGAGAAGGCGGCGGGGACGCCGAGATCGAGGATCAGGTCGCGCAGGATGCCGCCGCCGAGACCGGAGACGATGCCGATGACGGCGAAGCCGACCGCGTCGAACTGGAGGCGGGCCGCGAGGGCGCCTCCGGTGATGCCCATGACGATCACGCCGAGGAGATCGAGAGTGCGCAGCAGGTCGCTGCTGGCCAGAAGCTGATCGGGGGTCACAGCAGATCACCCTAGCCAGGCCCGTGCCGGAACGGGCCTCCGCCCTAGGATGCGGTCATGCACATCTCACGCATCGGCCTCACCGGCGGCATCGGCAGCGGGAAGTCCACGGTCGCGCAGCTCTGGCGGGACCGGGGCGCGCGCGTGATCGACCTGGATGCCCATTCGCGGGCGGTGCTCGATCTTCCGGGACCGGGCGTGGAGGAGGCCATCGCGCGGTTCGGAGAGCAGTACCGGGCCGAGGACGGCACGGTGGCCAGGACGGAGCTGGCGCGGCTCGTCTTCGCCGATCCCGCCGCGCGGGCGGACCTCGAGGCGATCGTGCTGGGCCGCGTGGAGGAGGCCGTGCGCCGCGAGGAGGAGCAGATGGTCTGCGAGGGCGCGGACCTCCTCGTCCACGACTCGCCCCTGCTGCTCGAGAAGGCGCAGGACCGCACGGGGCGCTATGCGGAGGTCGTGGTGGTCCTCGCCCGCCGCGAGGATCGGATCGAGCGGATCGCGCGGAACCGGGGCCGGGATCGCGCGTACGCGGAGTCGGTGATGTCGGCCCAGGTCACGGACCTCGAGCGGATCCGGCGGGCCTCGCGGATCCTGCTGAACACCGGGGACCAGGAGCTCCTGGCGCGGCGGGCGGGGCGCCTGCTGGAGTCCCTTCGCTGAGAGCGCACCGCCCCGGCACGGCGAATGTCCCCGGGTGGTCGTAGGCTCGGAGCCATGCGCCCTGTCACGGACCTCGTCCGCTCCGTCAACCCGTTCCAGGTGATCTCCGAGTACACGCCCTCGGGGGACCAGCCGAAGGCGATCGCGGAGCTCGCCCGCCGCATCAACGCCGGCGAGCAGGACGTCGTCCTCCTCGGCGCCACCGGCACCGGCAAGAGCGCGACCACAGCCTGGCTCATCGAGCAGGTGCAGCGGCCCACCCTGGTGATGGCGCACAACAAGACTCTCGCCGCGCAGCTCGCGAGCGAGTTCCGCGAGCTGCTGCCGAACAACGCGGTCGAGTACTTCGTCTCCTACTACGACTACTACCAGCCCGAGGCGTACGTCCCGCAGTCGGACACCTACATCGAGAAGGACTCCTCGATCAACGCCGAGGTCGAGCGGCTCCGGCACAGCGCGACCAATGCCCTCCTGACCCGCCGCGACGTCGTCGTGGTCTCCTCCGTGTCCTGCATCTACGGCCTCGGCACCCCGCAGGAGTACGTGGACCGCATGGTGCGGATGTCGGTGGGCGACCAGGTGGACCGCGACGAGCTGCTGCGGCGCTTCGTGGACATGCAGTACGACCGCAACGACGTCGAGTTCGTGCGCGGCACCTTCCGGGTGCGCGGGGACACCGTCGAGATCATCCCCATGTACGAGGAGCTCGCGATCCGCATCGAGTTCTTCGGCGACGAGATCGACGCCCTCTACACCCTGCACCCGGTGACCGGAGAGGTGATCCGCGACGAGAAGCAGATCCACATCTTCCCCGCGTCCCACTACGTCGCCGGCCCCGAGCGGCTCGCCCGTGCGATCGACTCGATCGAGAAGGAGCTGGGGGAGAGGCTGACCGAGCTCGAGAGCCAGAACAAGCTCCTGGAGGCGCAGCGGCTGCGCATGCGCACCACGCACGACCTCGAGATGCTGCGCCAGGTGGGCACCACCAACGGCGTGGAGAACTACTCGCGCCATCTCGACGGCCGCGCTCCGGGCACCGCCCCGAACACCCTCATGGACTACTTCCCGGAGGACTTCCTGCTGGTGCTGGACGAGTCGCACGTGACCGTCCCGCAGATCGGCGCGATGTACGAGGGCGACCGCTCGCGCAAGCGCACCCTGGTGGACTTCGGGTTCCGCCTCCCGAGCGCGCTGGACAACCGGCCCCTCACCTTCGGCGAGTTCACCGAGCGCACCGGCCAGACGGTCTACCTCTCGGCCACGCCCGCCCAGTACGAGCTCGATCGCGCCGACGGCGTGGTCGAGCAGATCATCCGCCCGACGGGTCTCGTGGACCCCGAGGTCATCGTGAAGCCCGTCAAGGGGCAGATCGACGACCTGCGCGCGGAGATCGAGGAGCGCGTGCAGCGCGACGAGCGCGTCCTGGTCACCACGCTCACCAAGCGCATGGCCGAGGACCTCACCGACTACCTGCTGGAGAACGGGGTGCGGGTGCAGTACCTCCACTCCGACGTCGACACGCTGCGCCGCGTGGAGCTGCTGCGCTCCCTGCGCATCGGCGAGTTCGACGTGCTGGTCGGCATCAACCTGCTGCGCGAGGGCCTGGATCTGCCGGAGGTGTCGCTGGTCGCGATCCTCGACGCCGACAAGGAGGGGTTCCTGCGCTCGCGCACCTCGCTGATCCAGACGATCGGCCGCGCCGCCCGCAACGTCTCCGGGCAGGTGCACATGTACGCCGACCGCATCACCGACTCGATGCGCGCCGCGATCGACGAGACCAATCGCCGCCGCGAGATCCAGATCGCGTACAACACCGAGCACGGCATCGACCCGACGCCGCTGCGCAAGCGCATCGCCGACGTCACCGACATGCTGACCCGCGAGGACATCGACACCGAGACCCTGCTCGCGACCGACTACCGCTCGGGCAAGGAGCGGGTGAGCCGCGATCGGGCCCGGGCAGGCGCGGTGGATGCCGCCGGGAGCCGCACGATCGATCTCGGCGACGATCCCGTCGGCACGCTCAGCCGGATGATCGACGAGATGACCGCGCAGATGCATCAGGCGGCCGAGACCCTGCAGTTCGAGGTCGCCGGCCGGCTGCGCGATGAGGTCCAGGAGCTCAAGAAGGAGCTCCGGCAGATCCAGCGCACCTCATGACGAGGGCCGCACACCCCGGCCGGGGTGCGCGGCCCTCAGCGCCTCGAGCGGCGCGAGCGCGAGCGCGCAGGTCTAGGGAGACCTCGGGAGCCCTCAGATCGAGGGGGCGCGGGAGCCGAGGGCGTCGGAGATCTGCTGCGCCGCGCTGCGCGTGCGCACCATCAGGGTGCCCAGCGGGATGTCCTGCGCCGACATCCCCAGCAGCAGCTGGCCGAAGGGCTCCACGCCGAACCCGAACACGGCCGTGCGGGTCGAGCCCGAGCTGATGGCCACGCTCGTGCGCGCCACCGCCCCCTGCTCCTCGGTCTCGGACTGCTCGCGGGGGCGCTCGCGCGAGGCGGGGACGGCTCCGGCCATGATGCGCGTCTCCGCCGCGGCGACCGAGAACATCGAGCTGTTGAGCGCCGCGAGCCGCCCGGCGTCGTCCATGCTCAGTCCGAGCGAGCAGATGTGGAGGCCGTCGGAGGTGGCGACGATGGCCGAGGTCATCTCCGGGAACTCCTTCCACGGCGCCTCGAGCCGAGTCGTGGCCGTGCGGCCGACGATCGGCGACCTCAGGCTCCAGGACTGGGCGATGGAGGGGTGCATGCGCAGCGACTCGGCCCCTGCGCCCTGCGTCGTCCCCTGGTTCTCGTTCATGCGGCGACCTCCGGGAGGTCGAGAGCGGCGCTGACGACGCGGATCACGCTGTCGCGGTCACGCGGGTCGGCTGCGAGCACGGGCTGGCCGCCCGCACCGAAGCGCTCGAGGACGGGCCGCAGCGCTGCGGCCCCGCTCGCACCGCCGTCGGCGGTCCGGGTGAGGGCGATGGCGAGCCGGGGGAGGCTCTTCGGGCCCATCGAGCCGATCCAGCTCTCCGCATCGGTCGCCAGGGTGGGGGAGTCCCCGTACAGCCACAGCAGGGCGCGCGTCCACGGCGCGTTGAAGGAGGCGCGCGCCTCGGCGAAGCGCTCCTGCCCGGGAGTACCGATCAGGGCGACGGAGATCTCCTCCGTGGGCTTCCACACTCCGTAGTCCAGGCCGACCGTCGTCGTGGTCTTCGAATCGGGGAGAGAGGCCGTCTCGGCGCCGAGAGTGAGAGGCACCTCGGTCTCGATGGTCTCGATCCCGCTGAGGGTGCGCACGGCGGTGGTCTTCCCCACGCCGACCGGGCCGGCCATGACCACGCGGAAAGACGTGGTGGAGCCGAGATTCCGCTGCGCCCGGCGGCCGCGGGTGCCGATGGGCGGGGTCGCGCCGGGGGCGGCCTCGCCGCTGCGGGGGGCGGGGTCGGAGGGGGGCATGGGGCTCCTGAGGTGGTGCGGGGGAGGGAGCGGCCGGGGAGAGGCCGCGGAACTGTCGGGCTCACTCAAGAATGTCCGAGGTCCATCGGCGCACGCCACGCGGAAGGGACTTTCGTCCCGGCGTGCGAGCGCCGACATCCCGGCGGCTCGGATCCCCGTGCCGCGACCAGCAGCCCAGGAGCATCATGGCCAGCCAGGAAGATCTCAACAACCTCATCACCGCGATCGCGAACGATGTCAACGGCTTCATCGGCGCGTCGATCGTCGACGTCGAGTCCGGCATGCCGCTGGCCTCCGCCAGCCGTCGCCCCGACTTCGACCTCGAGGTCGCCAGCGCCTACAACTCCGAGATGGTGAAGGCGAAGCAGAAGACCATCGCCGCCCTCGGCCTCAACGCCAACCTCGAGGACATGCTGCTCACGCTCGACTCGCAGCTGCACCTGATCAAGATGCTGTCCCCGACCCTGTTCATGTACCTGGCCGCTGATCGCCAGTCCACGAACCTCGCACTGCTGCGCGCTTCGGTCAACCGCCACACCGCGGGCTTCGAGGTCTGAGCCTGGGGGCGAGAGCCCTCGACAGAGCCCACGGGCAGGGCGCCGGGCGCACGGCGCCCTGCCCGTGCGTCATTTCGCCTCCGAGCGCTCCGCGATCGCGAGCTCGAGCGGGAAGTCCACCGCGCTGCCGGGGAACAGCAGGCGCCCCGCGCTCTCGGCCGCGTCCCGGATCGCGGCGGCGGCATCCT
The DNA here is from genome assembly GCF_023509525.1 of Brachybacterium equifaecis. Classification (GTDB taxonomy): domain Bacteria; phylum Actinomycetota; class Actinomycetes; order Actinomycetales; family Dermabacteraceae; genus Brachybacterium; species Brachybacterium equifaecis. The sequence goes on along the minus strand of NZ_JAKNCJ010000003.1, from coordinate 96,407 downwards.
CGGCCTGCGCCGCCGGGGAGTGGACGAGCACCTCGTCGTGGAGGAAGTGGACGAGGTGCGCGCGGCGGGCGAAGACCGGGCCCGACGGCTCCGCTGCGTCGTCCGCTCCCGCGTCGGGGAGGCGGGATAGAGACAGCCGGAGCGCGGCGATCCAGGAGAGCGCCCACTCGGCGGCCGTGCCCTGCACGACGAAGTTGCGGGTGAAGCGGCCGCGGTCGCGGGCCGACCGGCGGGCGCGCTCCTGCGCCGCGGCCGATGCCTCCGGCAGGTTCGCCTCGCGCTGGGCCTCCAGCCAGCGGGGATCGGGCGGGGGAGAGGAGCGGCCGAGCCATGTCGAGACCGTGCCTCCGCGCTCCCCGACGGCGGCCGCGTCGTCGACGAGCCCCATCGCCGCGGGGAACGAGACGCGAAGCCGGCGCACGAGAACTCCGCTGTCCCCGCTCGTGCCTCCGTACAGCGCCCCGAGCATTCCGACCTTGGCCTCCTGGCGCGTGGCGACGATGCCTGACTCCACGATCCCCGCGTAGAGGTCCCGCCCGGCGCCGGCCGCCGCCATCGCGGGGTCCTGCGACATGGCTGCCAGCACGCGCGGCTCGAGCTGGGAGACGTCGGCGCTCACCAGCAGCCACCCCGGATCCGCTCGCAGCGCCGGGCGCAGCCGCCGCGGGATCTGGAGCGCCCCGCCGCCGCTGGAGGCCCAGCGGCCGGTGACCACGCCGCCGGGCACGTACACCGGGCGGTACCGCCCCTCGCGCACCCAGGCGTCGAGCCAGGCCCAGCCGTTGGCGGTGAGCAGGCGGGACATCTCCTTGTAGCGCAGCAGCGGCGCGATGGCGGGGTGCTCGTGCGCGCTGAGCTCCCACTTCGAGGTGGAGTCCACCGGGATCTCGGCGCGATGCAGCGCCCGCAGCAGGCGCGGGGGCGAGTCGAGCGCGAGGTGCGGATCCCCGAGCGCCCCGCGCACCTGCTGCGCGAGCTCCTCCATCCGCGCCGGCAGGGCGCCCGCGCGCGGCCGCGCCCCGAGGCTCTCGACGAGGATGCGATCGTGCTCCTGCGCATCCCAGGGCATGCCCGCCGCGCGCATCTCCGCGGCCACCAGGGCGCCGGCGGACTCTGCCGCTGCGAGCAGCCGCAGGGCAGTGGGCTCGTCGGCGCCGGCGATCGCCTCGAGCTGGCGTCGCAGCTCCTCCAGAGCGCTCTGGGCGTCCTGCGGGACCGGGCTCGATCCCGCCGCGGCGGTCTCGAGATCGAAGAGGGTCGCTCCCGGCTGCTCGGCGGGCCCGGGAGCGGGGGCATCGGGCGGCCGGTCCCACGACTCGGCCGCCTGCAGCGGGCCGGGATCGGCGACCCGCGCGCTGCGGGCGAGGATCACGTGCACCAGGCGCAGGTCATGGCAGCGCTCGACCCGCACCCCGGCCGCGAGGAGGGCGTCGTACCAGGCGGGGGTGTCGCTCCAGACCCACCGGGTCGGCGCGGCGGCCTCGCGCGCCGCGACCGCGCGGGCGAGGTCCCCTGGGGCGATCTGCTCCCGCGTGCGCTCGGCGCAGCCCGCATCGAGATCGATCAGGAGAGCGTCCGGACCCTGCGCCGCGCGGCCGAGGAGGCACCAGGGGGATGCGCTCACCAGCCCCGCTCTCGCCACTTCGCCACGTGGGGCCTCTCGGCGCCGATGGTGGTGCTGTCGCCGTGCCCCGGATGGACCCGTGTCGAATCCGCGAGCGGGAGGAGCAGGCGCTCCTCGACGTCGTCCACCAGCTGGGCGAAGCGCTCGGCGTCCCCGCGCGTGGCCCCCACGCCCCCGGGGAACAGCGAGTCGCCCGTGAACACGTGGTCGCCGTCCTCGCCGCCCCTCCAGAGCACCGCCACGGAGCCGGGGGTGTGGCCGCGCAGCGCGATCACCTCGAGGTCGTGGACGCCCACGCGCAGCACATCCCCGTGCGCGAGGGCGAGATCCGTGGGCACGGCGATGTCCGGGGCGTCGGCTGCGCCCGCCGCGGTGCGCGCGCCGGTCGCGGCGACCAGCGGGGCGAGCGCGCCGACGTGGTCGCGATGGCTGTGGGTGGTGAGCACCGTGTCCAGTCGGCCGCTCGGGGACCCCTCCCGCACGAGCCGCTGCAGGCGCGGGAGATCCGCGGCCGCGTCGATCAGCAGCTGCGCGCCGGAGACGCGGCAGGTCAGGAGGTAGACGTTGTTGTCCATGGAGCCGACGGAGGCCTTGCGGATCACGAGCGCGGGATGCCACAGGGCGAGCGCCGGACCGCCCTGCTCGACATGGGCGGCGAGATCGGAGGCAGGGTCGGGGCTGGGGCTCATGGCCCCAGTATCGCCCGCCGGACCGTCCGCGAGCCGTGGGGGCGCGGGCACGGGCGCCCCGGAGCGTGGCCGTCGCCTCACCGCGCCGCCGTTCGTCCCAGCCCCCTCGTAGGATGGTCCGGTGAGTGAATCCCTGCTGGTCCGTGGTGCGCGCGAGCACAATCTGAAGAACGTCGACATCGAGATCCCCCGCGAGAAGCTGGTGGTGTTCTCGGGGCTCTCGGGCTCCGGCAAGAGCTCCCTGGCCTTCGACACGATCTTCGCGGAAGGGCAGCGGCGGTACGTCGAGTCCCTCTCGGCCTACGCGCGCCAGTTCCTCGGCCAGATGGACAAGCCCAAGGTCGATCTCATCGAGGGGCTGTCGCCGGCCGTCTCGATCGACCAGAAGTCGACCAACCGCAACCCGCGCTCCACGGTCGGCACCATCACCGAGGTCTACGACTACCTGCGCCTGCTCTTCTCCCGCACCGGCGTGCAGCACTGCCCCGTCTGCGGAGAGCGCGTCACGAGCACCTCGGCCGAGCAGATCGTGGACGTCCTCCTCGGGGACGAGCCCGGCACCCGCTTCCAGCTGCTCGCGCCCGTGGTCCGCGGCCGCAAGGGCGAGCACATCGACCTGCTGAGCTCGCTGCGCTCCCAGGGCTACGCTCGCGCCCGCATCGACGGCACCGTCGTGCGGCTCGACGGCGAGATCGCTCTGGATCGCAAGCTCAAGCACACCATCGAGGTGGTCGTGGACCGCCTCGCGGCGAAGCCCGATGCCCGCCGCCGGCTCACGGATTCCGTCGAGACGGCGCTGCGCCTGGCCGAGGGCATCCTGATCGTGGACTATGTCGACCGCGAGGAGGGGAGCGAGTCGCGCGAGCGCCGCTTCTCCGAGAAGCGCTCCTGCCCCAACGACCACCCGCTCGCCGTCGATGACATCGAGCCGCGGTCCTTCTCCTTCAACGCTCCCTACGGCGCGTGCCCGGAGTGCACGGGCCTGGGGATGCGACTCGAGGTCGACCCCGAGCTCGTGATCCCCGACGAGGATCTCAGCCTCGCCGAGGGCGCCATCGCGCCCTGGACGATGGGCCATGCCGACCACCATCAGCAGGCGATGGCGGCGATGGCCGAGGAGCTCCACTTCTCGATGGACACCCCGTTCCGGGCGCTGCCCGAGCGCGCCCGCGAGGCCCTGCTGCACGGCAAGGACTTCTCGGTGCAGGTGCGGTACCGCAACCGCTTCGGCCGCGAGCGCACCTACACCACGGGCTTCGAGGGCGTCATCCACTACCTCCAGCGCCGCCACGACGACACCGAGTCCGACTGGGCCAAGGACCGCTACGAGCAGTTCATGCGCGAAGTGCCCTGCCGCGCCTGCAAGGGGGCTCGACTGCGCCCGGAGATCCTCGCCGTCACGGTGGGCGAGAAGTCGATCGCCGAGGTCTGCGAGCTCTCGATCCGCGACGCCCACGCCTTCCTCGGCACCCTCGAGCTGGGGGAGAAGGAGGCGCAGATCGCCGCAGAGGTGCTGCGCGAGATCCTCGCCCGCCTCGGCTTCCTCCTGGATGTGGGGCTGGACTACCTCACCCTCGCGCGCGCCGCGGGCACCCTCTCCGGCGGCGAGGCCCAGCGCATCCGCCTGGCCACGCAGATCGGCTCGGGGCTCGTGGGCGTGCTCTACGTGCTGGACGAGCCCTCCATCGGCCTGCACCAGCGGGACAACGAGCGGCTCATCACCACCCTCGTGCGCCTGCGCGATCTCGGCAACACCCTGATCGTCGTGGAGCACGACGAGGACACCCTCAACTCCGCCGACTGGATCGTGGACATCGGCCCGCTCGCCGGCGAGCACGGCGGACACGTCGTCCACTCCGGCTCCCTCGAGGACCTCAAGAAGAACCCCGAGAGCCTCACCGGCAAGTACCTCAGCGGCGCCCTGTCCGTGCCGGTGCCCGCCGTGCGGCGCCCCGTGGACCGCGATCGCCGCATCACGGTGACGGGCGCGCGCGAGAACAACCTGAAGAACGTCGAGGCCAGCTTCCCCCTCGGCGTCCTCACCGCCGTCACCGGCGTCTCGGGCTCGGGCAAGTCCACCCTGGTCAACGACATCCTGTACTCGGTGCTCGCCAAGGAGCTGAACGGCGCGCGCACGGTCGCGGGCCGCCACAAGCGCGTCACGGGCCTCGAGCACCTCGACAAGGTCGTGCACGTGGACCAGTCGCCCATCGGCCGCACCCCGCGCTCGAACCCCGCGACCTACACGGGCCTGTGGGACCGGGTGCGCACCCTCTTCGCGCAGACGAGCGAGGCGAAGGTGCGCGGCTACAAGGCCGGCCGCTTCTCCTTCAACGTCAAGGGCGGGCGCTGCGAGGCCTGCTCGGGCGACGGCACCATCAAGATCGAGATGAACTTCCTGCCCGACGTCTACGTCACCTGCGAGGTGTGCCAGGGGGCGCGCTACAACCGCGAGACCCTCGAGGTGCACTTCAAGGGCAAGAACGTCGCCGAAGTGCTCGACATGCCGATCGCCGAGGGCGTGGAGTTCTTCGCCGCGGTCCCGGCCATCCACCGCCAGCTGCAGACCCTCGTGGACGTCGGCCTCGGATACGTGCGCCTCGGGCAGAGCGCCACCACGCTCTCCGGCGGCGAGGCCCAGCGCGTGAAGCTCGCCTCCGAGCTGCACAAGCGCTCCAACGGCCGCACGATCTACGTGCTCGACGAGCCCACCACGGGGCTCCACTTCGAGGACGTCCGCAAGCTCCTCGAGGTGCTCCACAACCTCGTCGACAAGGGCAACACGGTGATCGTCATCGAGCACAACCTCGACGTCATCAAGAGCGCCGACCACGTCATCGATCTCGGCCCCGAGGGCGGCGCAGGCGGCGGCACGATCGTCGCCACCGGCACCCCCGAGGACATCGTCGCGAATCCGGACTCCCACACCGGGCGGTTCCTCGGCCCCGTGCTGGAGAAGGGCCGGGCCTGAGATCGGTGGCTGATCCCTCCTCCTACCGCCCGGCCCCGGGCACGGTCCCGGTCTCCGCGGGGGTGTACCGCTTCCGCGATCCCGACGGCCGGGTGATCTACGTCGGCAAGGCGAAGAACCTGCGCCAGCGCCTGGCGAATTACTTCCAGGATCTCTCGGTGCTCCACGAGCGGACGCGCCGCATGGTCACCACCGCCGCGTCGGTGGAATGGACCGTGGTGCGCACCGAGGTCGAGGCGCTCACGCTCGAGTACACGTGGATCAAGGAGTTCGATCCGCGATTCAACGTCAAGTTCCGCGACGACAAGTCCTACCCCTACCTGGCCCTCACCATGGGGGAGAAGTACCCGCGCGTGCACGTCACCCGCAAGCCCCGCCTGAAGGGCGACCGCTACTTCGGGCCCTATACGCATGTCTGGGCGATCCGCGAGACGCTCGACCTGATGCTGCGGGTGTTCCCCGTGCGCTCCTGCAGCGCAGGGGTGTTCCGGCGCGCCGAGCGCTCCGGCCGGCCCTGCCTCCTGGGATTCATCGGGAAGTGCTCGGCGCCGTGCACCGGCGAGATCACCGCCGAGGAGCACCGCCGCCTCGCGGAGCAGTTCGCGGATTTCATGGCCGGCAACACCGGGACGTACCTGCGCCGCATCGAGGCACGCATGCGCGAAGCGGCAGCCGCCCAGGACTACGAGACCGCCGCGAGCCTGCGCGATGACCTGCAGGCCCTGCAGAAGGTCACCGAGAAGAACTCCGTGGTGCTGTCGGATGCGACCGACGCGGACCTCATCGGTCTCGCGCAGGACGAGCTCGAGGCCTCCGTGCAGGTGTTCCACGTGCGCGGCGGCAGGATCCGCGGTCAGCGCGGCTGGACCGCCGAGATCCTCGACACCTCCGGCCCGTCCGATCTCATCGAGCGCGCGCTCACGGTGCTGTACGCCGAGGGCGCTCCGGCGCCCGCCGAAGTGCTCGTCCCCGTGCTCCCTCCCGATCCGGAGCAGGCGCGGGAGCTCCTCGGCTCGCGCACAGACCTCCGGGTCCCTCGCCGCGGCGAGAAGAAGGAGCTGCTGGAGACCGTCACCGACAACGCGAAGGAGGCCCTGCGCCTGCACCGGCTGCGGCGCGTCGGCGACCTCACCGCCCGCTCGAAGGCCCTCGAGGACCTCGGCGAGGCGCTCGAGCTCGCCGAGCCGCCGCTGCGCATCGAGTGCTTCGACATCTCGCACTCGCAGGGCACGAACGTCGTCGGCTCGATGGTCGTCTTCGAGGACGGCCTGCCGAAGAAGAGCGAGTACCGGCGCTATTCGGTGACCGGCGAGGCCGCGCGCGATGACACCGCCTCGATGCACGACGTCCTCACCCGGCGGCTGAAGCACCATCTCGACCCGCCCGAGAAGACCGCGGAGGAGGCGAGGAGGTTCGCATACCCGCCCTCGCTGATCCTGGTGGACGGCGGACCCCCGCAGGTCGCCGCCGCTCAGCGCGTGCTCGACGAGCTCGGGATCACCGACATCGCCCTCGCCGGCATCGCCAAGCGCCTGGAGGAGATCTGGCTGCCGGGGGAGGAGCACCCCGTGATCCTCCCGCGCACGAGCGAAGCGCTCTTCCTCGTGCAGCGCCTGCGCGACGAGGCCCACCGCTTCGCGATCACCTACCACCGCTCCAAGCGCGGGCGCGCCATGCAGTCGAGCGCCCTGGACGAGGTTCCGGGCCTCGGTCCCGCGCGCAAGAAGGCCCTGCTGGACGCCTTCACCACCGTGGCGAAGGTCCGCGAGGCGGAGCTCGAGGACCTGCAGGCCGTCCCCGGGATCGGCCCCGCGCTCGCTGAGCAGATCCTCACCGCGCTACGATCCGATGCACCCGGTCCCGCCGTGAACATGACCACCGGCGAGATCCTGGACGCCTGATGCACCTGCCCCCGCTGTCCATGACCGCGACACCCGAGCCGAGGGAAGAGACGCACCGATGAGCACCCCTGATCCCGCCGAGACCGGCGCCGCCCAGCCCGCCGTGCACGAGCCCGATGAGCTCGTCATCATCACCGGCCTCGCAGGCGCTGGCCGCGAGACGGCCGCCCATGCGCTCGAGGACCTCGGCTGGTACGTGGTCTTCAACATCGCCCCGCAGCTGATCCCCACCCTCTACGAGCTCCAGCAGCAAACCGAGGGCAGCGCCGCCCGACTCGCGGTGGTCGTGGACCCCCGCTCCGGCCCGTTCTTCTCCGAGCTCTCCGACGTGGTCACGAGGATGCGCGCTGCGGAGCTGCGACCGCGGCTCGTCTTCCTCACGGCGAGCGAGGACACCCTCGTGCGCCGCTTCGACTCCGTGCGCCGCCCCCACCCGCTCCAGGGGGACGAGGGCGTGCTGGAGGGCATCCGACGCGAGCGCGAGGTGCTGGCCCCGTACCGCCGGCTCGCGGACGTCATCATCGACACCTCGGAGCTCAACGTCCACCAGCTCACGATGAAGATGCGCACCACGTTCGGCACTCCCAGCGAGCAGGCGCTCACCGTCAACGTGCTCTCCTTCGGGTTCAAGTACGGCATCCCCATCGAGGCGGATCACGTGAGCGACGTGCGCTTCATCCCGAACCCGTACTGGGTCCCCGAGCTGCGCGACAAGCGCGGGATCGACGAGGACGTCGCCGCCTTCGTGCTGTCCGACGCCAACGGCCGGGAGTTCGCCGAGAAGTACCTCGAGATGATCCGCCCCGTGCTGCGCGGGTACTCCGCCGAGAACAAGCACTTCACCACGCTCGCCATCGGCTGCACGGGCGGGAAGCACCGCTCGGTGGCGATCTCGGAGAAGATCGCGGAGGGGCTGCGCGCCGCCGGGCACTCCGTGCGGGTGCGCCATCGCGATCTGGGGCGCGAATGAGCGTCACCACCCGCCCCGGCAGCCCCCGCCGCGGGCGCGGGCGGGGGCGCGCGGGCTCCTCGCTGCGCGTCGTGGCGCTCGGCGGGGGCCACGGGCTCGCCTCGAACCTGCGCTCCCTGCGCCTGCTCGTCGAGGACATCACCGCGGTGGTGACCGTCGCCGACAACGGCGGCTCCTCCGGCCGCATCCGCGGCGAGCTGCCTGTGCTGCCGCCCGGGGATCTGCGGATGGCGCTCGCGGCGCTGTGCGAGCAGACCGAGTGGGGCACCATCTGGCATGACGTGATCCAGCACCGCTTCGCCACCGACGGCGAGCTCAGCGGCCATGCGCTCGGGAATCTGCTGATCGTCGCGATGTGGCAGATCATGGACGACCCGATCGCGGGGCTCGACCAGGTCGGCGAGCTGCTGGGCGCGCGCGGCCGCGTCCTGCCCATGGCGCTGGAGCCCCTGGACATCGAGGCGACCGTGCGGTTCGAGGACGGCAGCAGCCGCCTGGTGCGCGGGCAGGCACAGGTCGCGACCGCCCCGGGGCGCGTCGAGGAGATGCGCCTGATCCCCGAGGATCCGGCGGTCCCCGCCGAGGTGCTCGAGGCGATCGCCCGCGCGGACTGGGTGATCCTCGGCCCGGGCTCCTGGTACACCTCGGTGCTGCCGCACCTGCGCGTGCCCCAGATCGCGGAGGCCCTGCGCACCACGTCGGCGCGCTGCGCGGTGATCATGAACCTCTCCAGCGGCGCCCACGAGATCGCGGGGATGGGCAGCCGCGATCTGCTGCAGGCGGTCATCGACCAGGCGCCGGGCGTGCGGATCGATGCGCTGATCGCGGATCCGACCGCGCTGCCCGACGCTCTCGACCTCGCGGAGTTCGCCGAGGGGCTGGGGATCCAGGCGCTGCTGCGGCAGGTCAGCGTGGGGGACGGCACGCCCACGCACGATCCGGTGCGCCTCGCGGCCGCTTATCGGGACGTGTTCGAAGGCGCCTACGGGGACGTGGACGACGACAGGCGGCGCTCGGGGGACGCGCCGCGATCCGACGAGAGGAACTGACCGATGGCACTGACCACGGACGCCAAGGAGGAGCTCGCACGGCTGGAGGTGACTCGGCCGTCGGCCCGCAAGGCGGAGGCGGCCGCGATGCTCCGCTTCGCCGGAGGGCTGCACCTGCAGGGCGGGCGGATCGTCATCGAGGCGGAGCTGGACTCTCCTGCGGCGGCGCGCCGCCTGCGCGCGATCATCGCCGACGTCTTCGGGCATCCGAGCGAGATCCTCGTGACGGCGCCCTCCGGGATCCGCCGCAGCACCCTCTACACCGTGCGGGTGCTGGGGGACGGAGGGGTCCTCGCCCGCCAGACCGGACTGCTCGATGCGCGCGGCCGCCCTGTGCGCGGCATGCCCCCGGCCGTCGTCGGCGGCGCCGCGATCGACGCGCGCGCCGCATGGCGCGGCGCGTTCCTCGCGCGCGGCACGCTGACCGAGCCCGGCCGCAGCGCCGCTCTCGAGCTCGGATGCCCGGGGCCCGAGGCGGCCCTCGCGATGGTCGGCGCCGCGCGCCGTCTCGGCGTCGCCTCCAAGGCGCGCGAGGCGCGCGGCGGCGATCGCGTCGTGCTGCGCGACGGCGACGCCATCGCCGCGCTGCTCACCCACATGGGCGCCCACGACACGGTCCTCGTGTGGGAGGAGCGCCGCACGCGGCGGGAGGTCCGGGCGACCGCGCACCGGCTGGCGAACTTCGACGACGCGAACCTGCGCCGCTCCGCGCGGGCTGCGGTCGCGGCCGGGCAGCGGGTCGCGCGCGCCCTGGAGATCCTCGGCGACGACGTCCCCGACCATCTCCAGGAGGCGGGGCGGCTGCGGCTCGAGCACCGCCAGGCGAGCCTGGAGGAGCTCGGGCGCTGCGCGGAGCCCCCGATGACGAAGGACGCGGTGGCCGGCAGGATCCGGCGGCTGCTCGCGATGGCCGACAAGCGCGCCCAGCAGCTCGGGATCCCCGCCACCGACCAGATCCCCGAGCTCGAGGACCGCGATCTGGACCTCGATGCAGCGGAGCACTCCGCGACCGCATGACGAACGGGGACGCCGGGCGCTCCGGGACGGAATACCCTGGGCATGTCAGAGCGCATTGCTAGACTCGACGCAGGTCGTGGACATCGTCTCGGAGCTCTTCCGAACGGCGCCGCGGTCGTCCGAGCGTACGAGGGAGTGCGCGACACTCACCCCGCAGCAGATGCTGCGAAATAGGAGGAACCGTGACTGTCAAGGTTGGAATCAACGGCTTCGGCCGTATCGGCCGCAACTTCCTGCGCGCCGCGCTCGAGCAGCAGGCTGACATCGAGATCGTCGGCGTGAACGACCTGACCGACAACGCCGCTCTCGCGAATCTCATCAAGTACGACTCGATCGGCGGTGTCCTCAAGGAGGACGTCTCCTACGACGAGAACAGCATCACCGTGGGCGGCAAGGTCATCAAGGCCTTCGCCGAGCGCGACCCGAAGAACCTCCCCTGGGGCGAGATCGGCGCGGACGTCGTCATCGAGTCCACCGGCATCTTCACCGACGCCACCAAGGCCGCCGCGCACATCGAGGCCGGCGCGAAGAAGGTCATCATCTCGGCTCCGGCCACCAACGAGGACGCCACCTTCGTCATCGGCGTCAACGAGGGCGACTACGACCCGGAGAAGCACCACATCATCTCCAACGCGTCGTGCACCACGAACTCCCTCGCTCCCTTCGCGAAGGTCCTGAACGACGAGTTCGGCATCGTCAAGGGCCTCATGACCACGGTCCACGCCTACACCTCGGACCAGGTCCTCCAGGACGGCCCCCACAAGGATCCCCGTCGTGCACGCGCCGCCGCGCTGAACATCGTCCCCACCACGACCGGCGCCGCCAAGGCCGTCGCGCTCGTGCTGCCCGAGCTGAAGGGCAAGCTCGACGGCTACTCGCTGCGCGTGCCGGTCCCCACGGGCTCGATCACGGACCTCACCTTCGAGGCGAGCCGCGAGGTCACCGCCGAGGAGATCAACGCCGCGATCAAGAAGGCCGCCGAGGGTCCCCTCAAGGGCATCCTGCGCTACACCGAGGATCCGATCGTCTCGAAGGACATCGAGGGCGACCCGCACTCCTCGATCTTCGACTCGCAGCTCACCAAGGTGAACGGCAACCTGGTCAAGGTCTTCTCCTGGTACGACAACGAGTGGGGCTTCTCCAACCGCCTCGTCGAGCTCACCGCCCTCGTCGGCAAGAGCCTCTGAGCACCTGAGCCCTCTCGTGACGGAGCCCGTCCGGTGCCGACCCCTCCCCGGGGCCGGCATTCGGGCGGGCTCCGCCCGCGTCACCATCCCGCCGCCCAGCGCCTCCCGCAGCGGCCCTCCTCCGAAGGAGCCCACGTGCTGAAGACCATCGACACCCTGGGCGATCTGCGCGGCACGCGCGTGATCGTCCGGGCCGATCTGAATGCGCCCCTCGACGGCACCACCATCACCGATGACGGCCGCATCCGCGCCGCCCTGCCTACGATCACGCAGCTGGCGGACGCCGGCGCGCGCGTCGTGGTCATCTCCCACCTCGGCCGCCCCAAGGGCGCCCCGGAGGAGAAGTACTCCCTGAAGCCGGTCGTCGCGCGCATGTCCGAGCTGCTCGGAGCGGACGTCGCCTTCGCGACCGACACCGTCGGCGCCTCCGCCCAGGAGACCGTCGCCGCTCTGGAGGACGGCCAGGTCGCCATCCTCGAGAACCTGCGCTTCAACGCCGGGGAGACCGCGAAGGACGAGGCCGAGCGCACCGCGTTCGCGAAGGAGCTCGCCGCCCTCGGCGACGCCTTCGTCTCGGACGGCTTCGGCGTCGTGCACCGCAAGCAGGCCTCCGTCTACGAGCTCGCTCAGCTCCTGCCCGCTGCGGCCGGCCAGCTGGTGCGCTCCGAGGTCGAGGCGCTGCGCAAGGTCGTCGAGAACCCCGAGCGCCCCTTCGTCGTCATCCTCGGCGGCGCGAAGGTCTCGGACAAGCTCGGCGTCATCGAGAACCTCCTGACCAAGGCCGATCGCATCATCATCGGCGGCGGCATGGCCTACACCTTCATGAAGGCGAAGGGCTGGGAGGTGGGCATCTCGCTCCTCCAGGCCGACCAGGTCGACACGGTCAAGGGCTACATGGAGCAGGCGGAGAAGAACGGCGTGGAGATCATCCTGCCGGTCGACACCGTCGTGGCGCGCGAGTTCAAGGCCGACGCCGAGGCGACGATCGTCCCCTCCGACGAGATCCCCGCGGACCAGGAGGGCCTGGACATCGGCCCGAAGAGCCGCGAGCTGTTCGCCGAGAAGATCGCCGACGCGAAGACCGTCTTCTGGAACGGCCCGATGGGCGTGTTCGAGTTCGAGGCCTTCGCGGCCGGCACCAAGGCCGTGGCCGAGGCTCTCGCCGAGGCTCCCGGCTACACCGTGATCGGCGGCGGGGACTCCGCGGCCGCCGTTCGCACCCTGGGCTTCGACGAGTCGAAGTTCTCCCACATCTCCACCGGCGGCGGCGCCTCCCTCGAGCTCATCGAGGGCAAGGACCTGCCCGGCATCACCATCCTCGAGGAGGACGCCTCATGACCACCCCCCGCATCCCGCTCATGGCGGGCAACTGGAAGATGAACCTGGACTGGAAGCAGGGCCAGGCTCTCGTCGAGGACCTCGGCGACGCACTGAAGGGCCTGGACTCCTCGAAGGCGGAGGCCGCGATCCTCCCGCCCTTCGTCGACCTCCGCACGGTGCAGACCGTCGTCGACGCCGGCAAGCTGCCGATCTCCTTCGGCGCCCAGGACATCTCCGAGCACGAGGAGGGCGCCTACACCGGCGAGATCTCCGGGCAGATGCTCGCGGCGCTGGGCTGCACCTACGCGGCTGTCGGCCACTCCGAGCGCCGCCAGTACCACGGCGAGACCGAGCAGGTCACGAACGCCAAGGTGAAGGCCGCGCTGAAGAACGGCATCGTCCCGATCCTCTGCGTCGGCGAGGGCCTCGAGGACCGCAAGGCCGGCAAGCAGGTCGCCACCAGCCTCGCGCAGGTCGAGGGCGGGCTCGAGGGCCTCAGCGCCGCCGAGGTCGAGAAGACCGTCATCGCCTACGAGCCCGTCTGGGCGATCGGCACCGGCGAGGTCGCGACCCCCGATGACGCGCAGGAGGTGTGCTCGGCGATCCGCGACTGGATCCGCGCCGCGCACGGCGACTCCGCCGCCGATTCCGTCCGCGTGCTCTACGGCGGTTCGGTGAAGTCCTCGAACGTCGCCGAGCTCATGGAGAAGCCCGACGTGGACGGCGCCCTGGTGGGCGGCGCCTCGCTGAAGGCCGACGAGTTCGCGAAGATCGTCCGCTTCCAGGACTGATCGCTCTGACCGCGGCCGCTGAGGTCGCGCATCCCACGGGCCGGCCCTCGCAGAGGTGTCCGGCCCGTGGCGTATCCTGAAGCGGTCGTCCCATCCCGTCGGAAGGTGCTGTGCTCGTGGATCTGAACCTGCTGAAGATCATCCTGCAGGTGGTGCTCGGTGTCACCAGCATCCTCGTGGTCATGCTGGTGCTGCTGCACCGCGGCCGCGGCGGCGGACTCTCGGACATGTTCGGCGGCGGCGTCTCCGCGACCGCCAGCGCCTCCGGAGTCGCCGAGCGCAACCTCACGCGCCTCACGGTGATCCTCGCTCTTCTCTGGGGCGGCGCCGCCGTCGGCCTCGGAGTGCTGGAGCGGTTCATCTGAGCTCCGGCCTCATCGCCTGACCCTGCCCGCGGGCAGATCGCGCACCGGATCCGCGCACAGAAGAGGAGCCCTCCAGGCGCATCGCCTGGAGGGCTCCTCTTCTGCTGCGTCCGCGGGCTCAGTCCTCGGCGGAGCCCTTCTGGGCATCGCCCAGGTCGCCGGCGGAGGCCGTCTCCAGCTCCGCGGCCGAGGCCTCGTCGAGGTACCAGGTGGTCGACTCCAGACCGCGCACGGACGATGCCGGCACGTTCCACGGATCGATCCCGCCGTGGGCCGCGCGCACGGCGCCGGCCTTCTCCTCACCGGCGGCCAGCAGCACCACGTGGCGCGCGGAGTTCAGCACCGGCCAGCTCATCGAGACGCGCTCCGGCGGGGGCTTCGGCGAATCGTGCACCGCGATGGCGCTGGCGGCGTCGCGTCCCTGATCCGGGTGCTCCGGGAACAGGGAGGCCACGTGGCCGTCCGGGCCCATGCCCAGCAGCAGGGCGTCGAAGAACGCCTGCCCGCGGGTGTGGAACGGCTGGTCGCCGCCGGCGCGGTCGAGCTGCTGCCCGTACCAGGCCGCCGCGTCCTCCAGGGACATCCCGCTCGTGGAGGAGGGGACGCGGTGCACCTTGGCGGGATTCAGGTCCACGGCCTCGAGGAAGGACTCGCGGATCTGCTCGTCGTTGCGATCGGGCGAGCCGTCCTCGACGAAGCGCTCGTCGCCCCACCACACGTGCACGGCGGAGGCATCGACCTGCCGGGCCGAGAAGGCCCGGGGCAGGGCGGCGGCGACGCGCGTGCCGACGGTGCCGCCGGTGACCACGAGGTGCGCCTCGCCGCGCTCGCGGATCGCGGCGGCGAGCAGGGCGGCGATGTCATCGGCCGCGCGCAGGGAGAGCTCCTCCTCCGAGGCGGAGACGACGTCGGCCGGAGCCGGCTTGCCCTCGGCGTACGTCGAGGCGTCCTCGATGCCCGAGAAGGCGTGGGCGAGGGTCTCGCCGTAGACCTCATCGGGATCGAGCCGGCGCAGCTCCTCGGCGAGCAGCTCGTCAAGACCGCGCTCGACCATCGGGATCTTCTGGTCCTCCTGGTCGCCCGAGAGGCGCAGGTCCACGGAGTCCGGAGCGGTGCGGATCAGCTCGATGCGTCCGTCCTCGCGCACGAAGCGCACGCCCACGAGGCCGGGGCCGCGCGCGATCGTGGGCGCCTGGATCTCCGCCTCGACGCCCAGCTCCATGCTCAGCCATGCGGCCATGAGCACGGTCGAAGGATCCTCGGCATCGCCGATCACGACGATCTCGGAGGGCATGGACTGCGGGGGCAGCTCGAAGGCGGAGGCCACGAGGCCGCGCCACCGGGTCAGCCGCGCCCACGAGAGGTCGGAGTCGCCGCTGCCGTAGCCGCGGCGGAGCCGCTTCATGGTGGCGAGGGGCTCCGGGCACGCCATCGCATCGGTGATGCGGCGCTGGGAGATGGAGCCCAGCGTGTCGTGCATGGGGGAGGAGGGCGCGTTCTCCGGCCACCAGGTGACGATGGGGGAGTCCGGCAGGAGCAGCGGGTTGATCAGCGTGTCCAGGCTGGTCATCACCTCTCCGCGAGCGCGCAGGATGATGATCTCCCCGGCGCCCGCGTCCCGGCCCACGCGGATCTCCGCGTCCAGGCCCGTGGGCGCCTCGGTGTCGGCGTCGACCACGATGACGCGGCTGGGGTGCTCATGGCTCGCCTTGACCGCGGCCTGCAGCGGCGCGTCGATGTCCTCGCCGGTGGCGACGATGATCAGCGTGAGCACGCGGCTGAGCGTGCTCACCCCGAAGGTCTCGCGCATCTCGGTCATCTTCTTGTCGATGGCGGATGCGGTGGTGTCGTTCAGCGTGGTGATCATGGTCGCCTCCAGCTGCGCCCGTCGCGGGCCAGCATGTCGTGTGCGGTCTCCGGGCCCCAGGTGCCCGGGCGGTAGGGGGCAGGGGGCATGTTCTCGGCCCAGTACGCGGTGATGGGGTCGAGGATCTCCCAGCTCAGCTCCACCTCGCGCTGGCGGGGGAACAGCGGCGGATCGCCGAGCAGCATGTCCAGGATCAGCCGCTCGTACGCCTCCGGGGACTCCTCGGTGAAGGAGGAGCCGTACTGGAAGTCCATGTTGACGTCGCGGACCTCCATCTGCGTGCCCGGGACCTTCGAGCCGAAGCGCATGGTCACGCCCTCGTCGGGCTGCACGCGGATGACGATCGCGTTCTGGCCGAGGTCCGCGGTGTCCGTGGAGCGGAACGGCAGGAACGGTGCGGGCTTGAACACCACGGCGATCTCGGTGACGCGGCGGCCCAGGCGCTTGCCCGCGCGCAGGTAGAACGGCACGCCCGCCCAGCGGCGCGTGTTCACGTCCAGCCGCATCGCGGCATAGGTCTCGGTGACGGAGTCGGCGGGGATGCCGTCCTCCTGGAGGTAGCCCTTGACCTCCTCGCCGCCCTGCAGTCCGGCGACGTACTGGCCGCGCGCGGTGTGGAGGGAGAGATCCTCCGGGAGCGTGATGGAGGCGAGCACCTTCTCCTTCTCGGCCCGCAGGTCGCGGGCGTCGAAGGAGATCGGCTCCTCCATCGCCGTGAGAGCGAGGAGCTGCAGGAGGTGGTTCTGGATGACGTCGCGCGCCGTGCCGATGCCGTCGTAGTAGCCGGCGCGGGATCCGATGCCGATGTCCTCGGCCATCGTGATCTGCACGTGGTCGACGTAGTTCGCGTTCCACGTGGGCTCGAACAGCTGGTTGGCGAAGCGCAGCGCCAGGATGTTCTGGACCGTCTCCTTGCCGAGGTAGTGGTCGATGCGGAAGACGTCCTCGGGGCGGAACACCTGCTCGACGACCGCGTTGAGCTCCTTCGCGGAGGCGAGGTCGTGGCCGAAGGGCTTCTCGATGACGACGCGGCGCCAGGAGCCGTCGCGCGGGGTGTTGAGCCCGGAGTTCGCGAGCTGGGAGCAGACCTCGGGGAAGGCGTCCGGCGGGATCGAGAGGTAGAAGGCGTGGTTGCCGCCCGTCCCGCGCGTGCGGTCGAGCTCGCTGACGACGTCGGTGAGGGTCTGGAACGCCTCGGGATCGTCGAAGGTGCCGGTCACGAACCGGAGACCGCCGCGCAGCTGCTCGAAGGTCTGCTCGTTGAAGGGGGTGCGGCTGTGCGCCTCGACGCTCTCGCGCACGTAGTCGGCGAAGTCGTCATGGCTCCACTCGCGGCGCCCGTATCCCACGAGGCCGAAGCTCGGCGGGAGCAGCCCGCGGTTGGCGAGATCGTAGATGGCGGGCAGCAGCTTCTTCTTGGCCAGATCGCCGGTGACGCCGAACATCACCATCGAGGCGGGGCCGGCGATCAGCGGCAGTCGCCGATCGCGGGGGTCGCGCAGAGGGTTCTGCGCTGTGGACGAGTCGTTCACTGAGGTCCTTTCAGCAGGATGCGGAACCGGACCGGCCGGTTCCGCGATGCTCTCACGAGGGGAGGCCGGGCGGCGCACCGATCGGTGCGCCGCCCGGCCGGGTTGGAGCGGGGGATCAGGCCTTCGCGGCCTTCGCGACGGCAGCGCCGACGGTCTCGTACAGCTCGCCCCAGGCCTTCTCGAACTTGTCCACGCCCTCGGTCTCGAGGACCTGCCACACGTCATCGAGGTCGACGCCGGCGGCGGCGACCTCCTCGAGGACGGCCTCGGCGCGCTGCGCAGCGTCCGCGTCCAGCGGAGCGGCGAGCTCGGAGTGATCCGCGACGGCCTCGAGGGTCTTCTCGGGCATCGTGTTCACGCTCGGGGAGCCGACGAGGTTGTCGACGTACAGGGTGTCCGAGTACTCGGGGTTCTTCACGCCGGTGGAGGCCCAGAGGGGACGCTGCACGTTCGCGCCCTTCTCCTTCAGCGCGGCGAAGCGCTCCCCGGAGAACTGCTCGAGGTACAGGCCGAAGGCGACCTGGGCGTTCGCCACGCCGGCCTTGCCGCGCAGCGCCAGCGCGTCCCCGCCGAGCTTCTCGAGGCGCGCGTCGATCTCGGAGTCCACGCGGGAGACGAAGAACGAGGCGACCGAGGAGATGGTGGTCAGGTCGTGGCCGTTCTCGACGGCCTTCTCGAGACCGGCGAGGTACGCATCGATGACCTCGCGGTAGCGGTCCACGGAGAAGATCAGCGTGACGTTGACGCTGATCCCGGCGCCGATGACCTCCGTGATCGCGGGGAGGCCCTCGCGAGTGGCGGGGATCTTGATCATGACGTTCTTCCGGTCCACGATCTCGAAGAGGCGGTGGGCCTGGGCGATCGTCTTCTCGGTCTCGTGGGCGAGGCGGGGGTCGACCTCGATCGAGACGCGGCCGTCCTGGCCGTGGGTCTGCTCGAAGATCGGGCGGAAGAGGTCGCAGGCGCTGCGGACGTCGTCGGTGGTGAGCTTCTCCACCACGGCGTCGACGTCGGCACCGGAGCCGGCGAGCTCCGCGATGTCGGCGTCGTAGTCCTCGGCCCCGGAGATCGCGGCCTGGAAGATCGAGGGGTTGGTGGTCACGCCCACGACGTTGGAGGAGTCGATGAGCTCCTGGAGGGTGCCGGAGGTGAGGCGGAGCCGGTTGAGGTCGTCGAGCCAGATGGAGACGCCTGCGTCGGAGAGAGCCTGGGTGCGGGTGTTCTGAGCCATGAGGATGGTCCTTTCGCGTGCGGATTCCGGTGACGTGCGGAGTGGGGCGAGCAGAGCGGGGCGGGGCCTTCTCGGCCCCGCCCCGGTCGGATCAGGCCTTGGCGGCCTCGAGGGATTCCTTCGCCGCGGCGACGACCGCGTCGGCGGAGAATCCGTACTCGGCGAACAGCGTGGCCGCATCGGCGGAGGCGCCGAAGTGCTCGAGGCTCACGGCGCGGCCCGCGGTGCCCAGGTACTTGTACCAGGACTGCGCGATGCCGGCCTCGACGCTCACGCGCGCCCGCACCGAGCTCGGGAGGACGGACTCGCGGTAGGACTCGTCCTGCGCGTCGAACCACTCGACGCACGGCATGGAGACCAGTCGCGCCTTCACGCCCTGCTCGGCGAGGTCCTTCTGCGCCTGCGCGGCGTACTGGACCTCGGAGCCGGTCGCGATGAGGATGACGTCGGGCTCGCCGCCCTCGGCGTCCTTCATCACGTACCCGCCCTTGGCGAGGCCGCTCGCGTCCGCGTACTCGGAGCGGTCGAACGTGGGAACAGCCTGGCGGGTGAGGATCAGGCCGACGGGGCCGTCGCGGTGCTCGAGGGTCGCCTTCCACGCGGCCGAGGTCTCGTTGGCATCAGCGGGGCGCACGATGCTGAGACCCGGGATCGCGCGGTAGGCCGCGAGGTGCTCGACGGGCTGGTGGGTGGGGCCGTCCTCGCCGAGGCCCACGGAGTCGTGGGTCCACACGAAGATGTCCGGCACGCCCATCAGCGACGCGAGGCGCACGGCGCCGCGCATGTAGTCGGCGAACTGGAAGAACGTGCCGCCGTAGGCGCGGGTGAGGCCGTCCACGTTGATGCCCGTGAGGATCGCGCCCATGGCGTGCTCGCGGATGCCGAAGTGGAGGGTGCGGCCGTGCTCGTTGCCCTGGAACTCCTCGGTGGAGCGCTCCGCGGGGATGAACGAGGGCTCGCCCTTCATGGTGGTGTTGTTCGAGCCGGCGAGGTCGGCGGAGCCGCCCCACAGCTCGGGCAGCACCGGCGCGAGCGCGTTCAGCACGGTGCCGGAGGCGGCGCGGGTGGCCACGCCCTTGGCGTCGGCCTCGAAGGCGGGGAGGGCGTCCTCCCAGCCCGCGGGCAGCTCGTGGGAGCGCAGGCGCTCGAGGAGCTTCGCGGCCTCGGGGTTCTCCGACTTCCAGCTCTCGAACTTCTCGTCCCAGGCCTTGCGCGCGGTCTGCGCGCGCTCGGCGAGGGAGCGGGTGTGGGCGAGGACGTCCTCGTCGACCTGGAAGGTGCGCTCCGGGTCGAAGCCGAGCGTGGTCTTGAGCTCGGCGATCGCGGCGTCGCCGAGGGCGGAGCCGTGCGAGTCGTGGCTTCCCTGCTTGGGGGAGGGCCACGCGATGATCGTGCGCAGAGCGATGAAGGACGGCTTGTCGGTCACGCTCTTGGCGGTCTCGATCGCATCCTTGAGGGCGGCGAGGTCCTCGACGTACTCGGTGCCGCCGTTGGTCCAGTCGACCGTCTGCACGTGCCAGCCGAGCGCCTCGTAGCGCGCGGCGGTGTCCTCGGTGAAGGCGATGTCGGTGTGGCCCTCGATCGAGATGTCGTTGTCATCCCAGACGACGATGAGGTTGCCGAGCTTCTGCGTGCCCGCGATCGAGGAGGCCTCGTTGGTCACGCCCTCCTGCATGTCGCCGTCGGAGGCGATCACGTAGGTGTAGTGATCGAAGGGGCTCAGTCCGAGGCCGGCCTCGGGATCGAGCAGGCCGCGCTCGCGCCGCTGCGCCATCGCCATGCCGACGGCGGTCGCGAGACCCTGGCCGAGCGGACCGGTGGTGGTCTCCACGCCCTTGGTGTGGCCCCACTCCGGGTGGCCGGGGGTCTTGGACTCGAAGGTGCGCAGCGCCTCGATGTCCGACATCTCGAGGCCGAAGCCGCCGAGGAAGAGCTGGATGTACTGGGTCAGGCTCGAGTGGCCTGCGGAGAGGACGAAGCGGTCGCGGCCCAGCCAGTCGGTGTCCGCGGGGTCGTGGACCATGACGTCCTGGTAGAGGAGGTAGGCCAGCGGCGCGAGGCTGATGGCGGTGCCGGGGTGCCCGTTCCCGACCTTCTGCACGGCGTCAGCGGCGAGCACGCGAGCGGTGTCGATGGCCCGCTTGTCCAGCTCGGTCCAGCCGTCGATTCCCTTGTACGAATCAGTCACGAAAGCAGTTCCTTCCGACGGGAGCGGCGGTGCTGTGCCGCTCGAAGGTGATGGGCGCGCGGACGAAGGCCGGTAGGCGGTCGTCCCGCATGCGCGCCGACTCCTCCACCTTAGACCGCGCAGGCAGGGAGGGGCATGAGTGTCCTTCGCTTGCCGCGCGCCCCTCACGACGCCGCCGCGCGCGCCCCCAGCTCGCCGCCGCCGCGCACATCACGTCGCGACCGCCGCCCGCTCGGAGGGCACAGGCCGTAGACTCGGCAGGTGCGCGAGCGATCGCCTGTGCACCCCCGGAATCGGAAGGATGGTGGACGGTGACTGCCACGCAGGGAGCCTCCGCCGTCGGCAGCAGCCGGCGAACCCCCTCGCAGCCCGAGCAGTCAGGGGGATTCGGTCGGACGCTGCGCGCGTACGTCGCGCTGACCAAGCCCCGGATCATCGAGCTCCTGCTGATCACCACCATCCCCACGATGTTCCTCGCCGAGGGCGGGTTCCCCTCGCCGTGGCTGATTCTCGCCACGATCATCGGCGGCTACCTCGCCGCCGGCGGCGCGAACGCCCTGAACATGTATCTCGATCGCGACATCGACGCGAAGATGCGCCGCACGCGCAACCGCCCGATCATCACCGGCGAGGTGTCCCCGCGCGCCGCCGTCGTCTTCGGCATCGCGCTGTCGATCGTCTCGGTGGCGTGGCTCGGCCTCCTGGTCAACTGGGCCTCCGCCGCCCTCGCCCTCGGGGCGATCCTGCTGTACGTCGTCTTCTACACGATGATCCTCAAGCGCCGCACCTCCCAGAACATCGTCTGGGGCGGGGTCGCCGGGTGCATGCCCGTGCTGATCGGCTGGTCGGCGGTGACGGGGACGGTCTCCTGGACCGCGTTCCTGCTCTTCCTCGTCATCTTCTTCTGGACGCCCCCGCACTACTGGCCGCTCGCCGAGAAGTTCACGAAGGACTACGAGACCGCCGGAGTGCCGATGCTCCCCGTGGTCTCCTCGCGCACGAACGTCGCGCACCAGATGATCATGCACACCGTGCTCATGATCGCCTGCAGCCTCGCGATCATCCCGCTGGGGCGCACCGGCTGGGTCTACGGCCTCACCGCCGCCGCCGCTGGGGCCTGGTTCCTGTGGCTCGTGATCCGCTACGCGGTGCGCACCCACCGCGGCCTCGAGGGCAAGGCGCTCGGCCCGATGGTCGTCTTCCACGGCTCGATCACCTACCTGACGCTCCTGTTCGTGGCGCTGGCGATCGATCCCTTCGTCCGCTTCTGACGGCGGCCGCCCCGGTGGCACCCCGCCCTGAGGACGCCCGCCGGCTCGAGCAGCACCTGGCTCACCTGCGCATCGAGCGCGGGCTCTCCGCGAACACCCTCGCGGCCTACCGCGGTGATCTGACGCGCTATCTGGAGCACCTCGCGGGCTCGGGAATCGCGCTGACCGCCGTGCGCCCGCACGACATCTCCGCGTGGACGCAGGATCTGCGCACGGGCGCCGACGGGGGAGCGCCGCTCGCGGCCTCGAGCGCGGCGCGGGCCCTCGCGGCCGTGCGGGGGCTCCACGCCTTCCTCGACCAGGAGCGCGAGTCCGCCACCGGCGACCCCGCGCGCCTCGCCCCCACGCCGGCGCGGCCCCGGACCCTGCCGCACCCGATCTCGATCGAGGAGACCGAGCGGCTGATCGAGGCCGCAGGCCGGCCGGGGACAGGGATCCTGCCCGAGGCGCGCGCGCTGCGCGACCGCGCCCTGCTGGAGATCCTGTACGGGCTCGGGGCGCGCATCTCGGAGGCCATCGGACTGGACATCGACGACGTCGACCTCTCCTCCCGCGCGGCCCTGCTGCACGGGAAGGGGGACAAGCAGCGCGTGGTGCCCGTCGGCCGCTTCGCAGCCCAGGCGCTCGAGGCGTACCTGACGCGGGCGCGCCCCGCCCTTGCGGCGCGAGGCCGCGGCACCCCGGCGATCTTCCTCGGGATCCGCGGCACCCGCCTCACCCGCCAGGCGGCCTGGGCGATCGTGCAGAGCGCTGCGAGCGCGGCGGAGATCGAGCGCGAGATCAGCCCGCACACCCTGCGCCACTCCTATGCCACCCACCTCCTCCACGGCGGTGCGGACGTCCGCACCGTGCAGGAGCTGCTCGGCCATGCCTCCGTCACCACGACCCAGCTGTACACGCAGGTCACGGTGGACTCCCTGCGCGAGGCCCATGCAGCGGCGCATCCCCGCGCCCGCCACGGGGCATAGACTGGCCCGCGAGCCGAAGACCCCGAAGAGACGACAGGACTGACCCACGTGAGCGACTCCTCGAAGCTGACCCTCGATCTCGACCTGGGGCCCATCGGGCTTCCGCTCCCGGACTTCCCGGAGCCCCCGGCGCTCGAGAGCCACGGGCCCGCCCGCGTGATCTCGATGGTCAACCAGAAGGGCGGGGTCGGCAAGACCACGAGCGTGATCAGCCTGGGCGCGGCGCTCGCAGAGCTCGGCCGCAAGGTGCTGCTGGTGGATCTCGATCCGCAGGGCGCACTGTCCGCCGGAACCGGGGTGAACCCGTACGAGCTCGACGTCACCGTCTACAACCTCCTGCTGGACCGCTCCCACGACGTCCATGACGTCGTGCAGTCCACCTCCACCGAGAACCTCGACGTGCTCCCGGCCAACATCGACCTGTCGGCCGCGGAGGTGCAGCTGGTCAACGAGGTCGCGCGCGAGATGGCGCTCGCCCGGGTGCTGCGCCCGCTGACGGACGAGTACGACGTCATCATCATCGACTGCCAGCCCTCGCTCGGCCTGCTGACCGTGAACGCCCTCGCCGCGAGCCACGGCGTGATCATCCCGCTCGAGGCCGAGTACTTCGCGCTGCGCGGTGTCGCCCTGCTGGTCGAGACCATCGAGAAGGTGCAGGACCGCATCAACCCGCGGCTCGACATCGACGGCATCCTCATCACCATGTTCGATCCGCGCACCCTCCACGCCCGCGAGGTCAGCCAGCGCGTGGTCGAGGCGTTCCCCGACAAGGTCTTCCGCACCACCATCAACCGCACCGTGAAGTTCCCCGATGCCTCGGTGGCCGCCGAGCCCATCACCTCCTTCGCCCCGGGCAACAAGGGCGCGGAGGCGTACCGCCAGCTCGCGCGCGAGCTCATCGCGCGCGGCGGCGCCGCCTGATGGTGCCGGCACCGCGCTCCAGCTCGGGTGCTTCCGCCTCCCGCTCGTCCTCCGGCCAGCAGGGTCCCGCGAAGCGCCGGCGCAGCGCCTTCACCCCGCCCCGGCAGGTCCGGCTGCGCGACTCCGAGGGGGAGCGTGTGCGCCCGTCTGCCCCCGCGGAGACCGCCGACGGCGGCGCCCCCGCGGAGGGGGAGCGGCTGCAGAAGGTGCTCGCGCGCGCGGGCTTCGGCTCGCGCCGGGCGTGCGAGGCGATCATCGCCCAGGGCCGCGTGAGCGTCGACGGGCGCGTCGCGCAGGAGCAGGGGATCCGCATCGATCCCGCCGTGCAGGTGGTCCATGTCGACGGCCGGCGCCTCCAGCTCGATGACGCGAAGCTCACCGTCGTCCTGCACAAGCCACGGCACGTGGTCAGCGCGATGCACGATCCCGAGGGCCGCCGCGATCTCACCGAGTTCGCCGAGCGCTACCCCTCGCGCCTCTACCACGTGGGCCGCCTCGACTACGAGACCGAGGGGCTGCTGCTCCTGACGAACGACGGCGAGCTCGCGCACCGCCTGACCCATCCGAGCTTCGAGATCGAGAAGACGTACATCTGCCGCTTCGATGCTCCGGGCGCGTTCCCCCGGGTGCTGTTGAAGACCCTGCGCGAGGGCGTCGAGCTGGAGGACGGTCCCGCGCGCGCCGATCGCGCCCGGCTCATCGCGCACGACGGCCGCGAGGCGGTCGTCGAGGTCACGCTGCACGAGGGCCGCAACCGGATCGTGCGGCGCATGTTCACCTCGCAGGGCCACGAGCTCACCTCCCTGATGCGCACCCGCATCGGGCCGGTCCTGCTCGGCGACCTCGGGGCGGGGGAGACCCGCGAGCTGAGCGGGCGCGAGCTCGGCACGCTGATGGCCGAGGTCGGTCTGTGAGCGGCGCCGAGCGGACCGCTGAGCGGGCCGCTGAGCCGGCGGTCCGTGCGCACGGTCCGGTGCCCGCCGAAGGCTTCCTCCCCGGTCCTGTGCGGATCGTCGGCACCGGCCTCATCGGCGGCTCCCTCGGGCTCGCGCTGCGGGCCGCCGGCGCCGAGGTGCAGGTCAGCGACATCTCTCCGGGCACCACTGCCCTCGCGATCGAGCTCGGGGTGGGCCGGGCGATCCGGGAGGACGACGAGGAGCCCGCGCTCGTGCTCGTCGCCGCGCCGCCGGACGTCGCCGCCGCCCTCGTGGCCGAGCAGCTCCGGGCCCATCCCGGGGCGATCGTGGCCGACGTCGCGAGCGTGAAGTCCGTCGTGCTCGACGGGCTGCTGCGCCGCGAGGCCGAGGGGCAGCTCGATGCGGAGCAGATCTCCCGCTACATCGGCGGGCATCCGATGGCCGGTCGCGAGACCTCCGGGGTGATCGCCGCGCAGACCGACCTGTTCCGCGGCAGGCCCTTCGTGATCGTCCCGCATGAGCGGACGGTGCCCGCAGCGGTCTCGCTGCTGCGACGCGTCGCCGTCGAGATCGGCTCCCTCCCGGTGAACCTCAGCGCCGCCGAGCACGATGCCGCGGTCGCGCACGTCTCCCATGCCCCGCAGGTGGTCGCGAGCCTGCTCGGCGCCGCGCTGCTCGATGCGCAGGGGATCGCTCTGGATCTCGCCGGGCAGGGCCTGCGGGACACCTCCCGCATCGCCGCCTCGGATCCGCGCCTGTGGGTGGAGATCCTCAGCGCGAACGCCCGTGCCCTCACCCCGGTGCTCGAGGACATCCGCGGCCGGCTCGACTCGCTGATCGGATCGCTCGCGACCCTGCAGGGCGATCCCGATCCGGCCGTCGGCTCGCGCCGCGAGGTCGCGCGGCTGATCGCCGATGGCAACGCGGGAGTCGCGCGGATCCCCGGGAAGCACGGCTCCGGGACGGACTCCTTCGCCGCGGTCGTGGTGCTGGTGCCCGATGCGCCCGGAGAGCTGGGGCGCCTGCTCACCGAGATGGGGCAGATCGGGGTCAACCTCGAGGATCTGCGCCTCGAGCACAGCCTCGGCCAGCCCGTCGGCCTCGCGCACGTCGCCGTGGCCCGCGCCCATGAGTCACTGCTCACCACGGCCCTGCGCGAGCGCGGCTGGACCGTCGCCGACGCCTGAGGCCACGTATCCTGGGGGGATGCAGACCCTCGATCCTGGCCTTCCCACCCCCGCGCCGCGGCAGCACGCCCCCGGAGTGAGCGTCGCGATCGACGGCCCTGCCGGCTCCGGCAAGTCCACCATCGCCCGCCTCCTCGCGGAGGCGACCGGCGGCGGCATCCTCGACACCGGCGCGATGTACCGCGCCGTCACCTGGGTGTGCCTGGCCGACGAGGTCGACCTAGACGATCAGGACGCCGTCGCCCACGTCGCCCGCGAGATCGACCTCGAGCTCGGCACGGACCCGAACGGCGCCTCCGTCGTGGTCAGCGGCGAGGACATCACCGCCGCCATCCGCGCGCAGACGATCACCGAGGCCGTGAGCGCAGTCGCCACGAACACGCAGGTGCGCACGATCCTCCAGCGCCGCCAGCGCGAGATCCTGCTGGCGACCGCCGCCCAGCGCGGCGTGTGCGTGGCCGAGGGCCGCGACATCACCACCGTCGTCGCCCCGGATGCCGACCTCCGGATCCTGCTGACGGCGAGCCCGGATGCCCGCATGGCGCGCCGCGCGGCCGAGCTCGATCTGGAGGACACCGAGGAGACCCGCGCGGCGATGCGCGACCAGGTGCTGCGCCGCGACCGCGACGACTCCACCGTCTCGGAGTTCCTCGTCCCGGCCGACGGCGTCATCGCGCTGGACACCACCGAGCTGAGCGTCGACGAGGTCCTCACGCACCTGCTGAAGCTGGTCGAGAAGGTCCGCGCGGAGAAGGCCGCCGAGCGCGAGCTGCGCCGGGCGGAGGCCGCCGCGGCGCGCGAGGAGCGGGCCGGCCTGAGCGACGAGCTGCAGGACGAGGACATCGAGAGCGTCTGGCGCGCCGGGCTCGACGACTACGCGCTCGATGAGGAGGATCTCCAGCTCCTGCAGGGCGAGGAGGACGATGCACTCCCCGCGCGCGAGCGGAAGAACCTGCCGGTCGTCGCGGTCGTCGGCCGTCCGAACGTCGGTAAGTCGACGCTGGTCAACCGCATCCTCGGCCGCCGCGAGGCCGTCGTCGAGGACACCCCTGGCGTCACGCGCGACCGCGTGTTCTACGAAGCGGAGTGGACGGGCCACGACTTCTGGCTCGTCGACACCGGCGGCTGGGAGGACCGCGTCCAGGGCATCGCGTACCGGGTCGCCGAGCAGGCCGAGATCGCGATCGACCTCGCGGACGTCGTGATGTTCGTGGTCGATGCGACCGTCGGCATCACCACCACCGACGAGCAGCTCCTCAAGGTCCTGCGCAAGGCGAAGCGCCCCGTGCTGCTGGTCGCCAACAAGGTCGACGACGCCCGCACCGAGATGGAGGCGGCGGCGCTGTGGAACCTGGGGCTCGGGCAGCCGCACGTGGTCTCCGCGACCCACGGCCGCGGCTCCGGCGACCTGCTGGACGCCGTCGTCGCCGCACTGCCCGCCGAAGGCCGCGGGGCGGCTCCGGACTCCGGGCCGCGCCGCGTGGCGCTCGTCGGCCGCCCGAACGTCGGGAAGTCCTCGCTGCTGAACAAGCTCGCCGGCGAGAACCGGGTCGTGGTCGACGACCTCGCAGGCACCACGCGCGACCCCGTCGACGAGAAGATCGAGCTCGGCGGGGAGGTGTGGACCTTCGTCGACACCGCCGGCATCCGCCGCCGCATCCTGCAGACCCAGGGCGCCGACTTCTACGCGTCCCTGCGCACGCGCTCCGCGCTCGATCGCGCAGAGGTGGCCGTCGTGCTGCTCGAGGCCTCCGAGCCGATCTCCACGCAGGACCTCAAGATCATCGACATGGTCCTGGAGTCGGGCCGCGCGCTCGTGCTCGCGTTCAACAAGTGGGATCTGATCGACGAGGAGCGCCGCCACCAGCTCGAGCGCGAGATCGAGAAGGATCTCGGGCACGTGGCGTGGGCGCCGCGGGTGAACCTCTCGGCGCGCACCGGTCGCCACACCGACAAGCTCGTGCCGGCGCTGAAGATCGCGCTGGAGTCGTGGGACACCCGCATCCCCACTTCTCGCCTGAACGCCTTCCTCGGCACTCTCGTGGCCGCGCACCCGCACCCCCTGCGCGGCGGCAAGCAGTCCCGCATCCTGTTCGCGACCCAGGCGCGCACCCGCCCGCCGCGGATCGTCATCTTCGCCTCCGGCTTCCTCGAGCACGGCTACCGCCGCTTCATCGAGCGCCGCCTGCGCGAGGACTTCGGCTTCGAGGGCTCGCCGATCGAGATCGGCGTGCGGATCCGCGAGAAGCGCAAGCGCTGATCCGAGGGTCCCGACCTGCCGCGAAGGGCGGATGCACCGCGGTGCATTCGCCCTTCGTGCATCCTCGTCGCGCGCGCCGTATTGTGGGCGCCATGAGCTCCTCCTGGACCCCGAACCCGAGCCCGAATCCGCAGCCCGAGGGCGAGAGCGAGACGTGGGCGGCGCCGGACGCCGGCGCTCCCGCTGCGTCGGACGCCCAGAGCCCGGACCTCCAGAACCCAGACATCCAGAACCCGGACATCCAAGAGCCGTCCTCCGGGGCCGCGCCCTACGGCTCCGCGTCGCAGGGCTCCGACTCGTACGGCTCTGACTCGTACGGCTCGACCTCCCAGGATGCGAATCCCTACGGTGCTGCGCCGAGCGGTGGAGGGAACTCCTCCTCGTACGGCTCCGCTCCGTACGGCTCGGATCCGGGCGCCTCCGCGCCCTACGGCTCCGCCCCCTACGGCTCGGATCCCTACGGCACCTCTCCCTACGGGGCTTCGCCCCAGGCGCCGGGCGCCGACGATGCGGACCCGCACGGCGCTCCGGGGTCTGCACCCGGCTACGGCGCAGCCCCTGCGGGCGGATACGCCGGGGCGCAGCAGACCGGGTACCCGGCTCCCGGCACCGTCGGCACGAGCCGCCTGGCAGCAGGCCTGCTCGGGATCTTCCTCGGCGGCTTCGGCGTACACCGCTTCATGCTCGGCTACACGACCATCGGCATCATCCAGATCGTCGTGACGATCGTGACCTGCGGTTTCGGCTCCCTGTGGGGTCTGGTCGAGGGGATCATGATCCTGGCGCGCACCCCCGCATTCGAGACCGACGCCAACGGCCGCCCGCTGTCGGAGTGAGAACGGGTGGCCACACCTGACTTCATCCTCGAACTGCGCCGCCACATCGGGCACGCCCCGCTCTGGCTGAGCGGGGTGACCGCCGTGGTCATGGACCCTCAGCGCACGAGCGTGCTGCTCGTGCGGCGTGCCGACACGGGCGCATGGACTCCTGTCACCGGTATCATCGACCCGGGGGAGGAGCCTGCTGCAGCGGGCGGCCGGGAGGTCGAGGAGGAGGCGGGGGTCCTGGCCCGACCGGTCCGTCTGGTCGATGTGCGCACGCTGCCGCTCATCACCTATGAGAACGGCGACCAGGCCCAGTACCTCGATCTGTGCTTCCTGTTCGAGCACGTCTCGGGCGATCCCCACCCGGCCGACGGCGAGAACACCCATGCCCGCTGGTTCGACCTCGAGGAGCTCCCGGAGCTGAGCCCACGCTTCCAGGAGCAGATCGCATGTGCGCGCGCCGGCGGCCCGGCAGCAGAGTTCCGGGTATGAGGCGCAGCGTCGCTCCCGGCTCCCTCCTCGCCCTGCCGCTCACCTCAGCGGAGGCTGACCGCGCCGAGGTGCGGGTCCTGCTCGATCCCTCCCACGCCGAGCGGTCGGCACAAAAGAATCTGCGCATCTTCGGCGACGGCGTCCTCGTGGAGGTCCGCTATCGGGGCCAGAGCCTCATCCCCGGGATGTGGGCGGATCCGCGCATCCTCCAGATCCCCGTCGAGGGTCACGAATCCGTGCGCGCCGCGGATCTGCGCCTGCCGGCCGTCATCCTCGGCAGCGGCGCGCACGCGCAGCTGGCGTGGGGGGAGACCCGCTGGCCGATGGCGCTGGACTCCGCGCTCGCGATCCCGCAGTCCTGCCGGCCCGGTGTGCACTCCGCTGCGCAGCTGCGGCGCCTGGCGCTCGTGGCGCTCGGGCGCCGCGACGAGGTCGCGCTCACCCTCTGGCAGGATCCCGCGATGGACGTTCCCTGGCACGACGTGCGGCTGGTGCCGCACGCGGCGGCGTGGTTCTCCGCGGCTCAGGTCCCCGTGGGGATGCGCTATGCCGACGCCGCAGACTGGCAGGGCTTCCCTGTCGAGCGACTTCTTCGCGAGGAGCACAGATGAACGAGGACGACCGCTTCCAGAGCGACTTCGCCCCGACCCGTCCGGAGCGCCGAGAGAAGGAGCCGTTCATCACCCGGCGCAGCACAGCAGGTCGCGCGATCCGGGTCGGTCTCTCGATCATCGCGCTGCTCGTGCTGTTCCGCATCGTGTGGTCGATGATCACGTCCGGTGATCTCTTCGATCGAATGCCCGGCAATCCACCGGTGGCGGCGTTCGCGCTCTGCGCGCTGATCGTCCTGATCCCGAACGTCATCATGCTGGTCCTGAGGATCGTCCGGAGCGGGCGCGATCGGCGATCACCGCAGGACTCGTCGGAGGACTGGGCTCGCCGCAAGGAGCGCTGAGACCAGGGTTCGCGCTCGACCTCAGCGGAAGACGACGGTGCGGGTGCCGTCCAGCAGGACGCGCGACTGGGCGGCCCAGGTGACGGCGCGCCGCAGAGTGAGTGCCTCCTGGTCCTGGCCTATCTCCCGGAGCTGGGCGACGGAGTGGGCGTGATCCACGCGCGTCACGTTCTGCTCGATGATCGGACCCTCGTCGAGGTCTGAGGTGACGAAGTGGGCGGTCGCGCCGATGAGCTTCACCCCGCGCTCGTGCGCCTGACGGTAGGGGTTCGCGCCCTTGAAGCCGGGCAGGAACGAGTGGTGGATGTTGATGCAGCGGCCCGACAGCGCCTCGCACAGCTCGGGGGAGAGGATCTGCATGTACCGGGCGAGGATGACCAGCTCGATGTCGTGCTCTTCGATGGCCTCCAGCACTCGGGCCTCGAATTCCGCCTTCTGCTCTGCGCCCTTCACCGGGTGCGATTCGAACGGCACGCGGTGGAACTCCACGAGCTCGCGCAGGGTGTCGTGGTTCGCCATCACCAGCGGGATCTCCACGGGCAGCTGACCGGCGCGCTGATGGAACAGCAGGTCGCGCACGCAGTGCTCGGCCGTCGAGGCGAGCACGAGGACGCGGCGGGGGCGGCCGGCCTCCTCCAGCTGCAGCTCCATCGCGAAGCGCTGCGCGATGGGGGCGAGCTTCTCGCGCAGGAGCTCCGCATCCGCACCGATCTCGATCTGCTGGCGCAGGAAGAAGCGGCCGGTATCGGGGGAGGAGAACTGCTGGCTCTCGAGGATGTTGCCGTCGGCGGCGACGATCGCGCCGCTGAGCGCATGGACGATCCCGGGACGGTCCTCGCAGACGACGGTCAGCACCCACTGCGGCAGCTGTGCGCTTCCGGAGGGAGCGGCGGGAGGCGCCGAGGGCAGCGTGGCGGCAGGGGAGCGGTCGGGCATGGGGGCGAGTCTAGGGCGATCCCACTGCGCGGACCGCGCGTCTCCGACTGCCGGACACCCGCGCGCCTGCCGTCGGCTGGGCTCCCAACCAGCAAGGATTGCGATGAGACCCCCGCCCCCTGGTGAGAATGGAGCACCCCATGGACGCCGCCGCCTTCCGCGAGACGCTGATCCTCGATGCCGGCCTGATCGGCGCGCTGCTGCTGGTGGGTGTGGTGCTGCGCGCATGGCTGCGGCCGCTGCAGTGGCTCCTGCTTCCCGCTCCCGTGATCGCCGGGCTCCTCGGATTCCTGCTCGGCCCCCACGTGCTCGGTGCTCTTGCCGAGGCTCGCGGCTGGCACCTCGGGTCGTGGGCTGTGCAGGGGCTCCCGTTCTCCGGAAACGTCGGCTCCTACACCACGATCCTCATCGCCGTCGTCTTCGCGTGCATGGCCCTGTCCCAGGAGTTCGGTCTCTCCCGGATGACGCGCTCGATCGGCGGGTTCGCCGGCTACGGAGTGCTGATGTCCGCCGGGCAGGTGGCAGTCGGCATGATCCTCGCGCTGCTGGTGCTCGGGCCGCTGCTGGATGCGCCGAGCTCGATGGGCCTGATCCTGTTCGCCGCCTGGTCCGGCGGCTTCGGCACCTCCGCCGCGATGGGAGACGTGTTCGCTGCGAACGGTGATCCCGCGGTCACCTCGGTCGCGTTCACCGCCGCGACCGTCGGCATGCTCTCCGGGATCATTGGCGGGGTGATCCTCGCGCGGATCGGCGCCTCCCGTGGGCATGTCGCCGCGTTCGACGTGCGCCGGGGTCTGCCGGCCTCCCTGCGCACCGGCGTGCTCGGGGCCGACGAGGGCGCCGCCCACGGCCGGCACACGATGTCGGGCAGCTCGATCGAGACCCTCACCCTGCACGCGGCGCTGATCGCCGCGATCCTCGCCGCCGGCTATGTGGTGCAAACCCTCTCCGCGCAGTGGCTGAACGCGTTCGCGCTGCCGCTGTTCACGACCGCGTTCCTCGTGGGCATCCTCGTGCGCTGGGCGATGGCGCGCCTCGGCGCGATCCGCGTGGTGGACCCGGCGACGACGAAGTCGCTCTCCGGTGCGGCGTCCGACGTGCTGATCGTGTGCGGGATGGTCTCGATCCAGCCCGCCTTCGTCGCCCAGCACGTCGGATCACTGCTGCTGATCTTCGTGCTCGGCCTGGCGTTCTGCCTGTTCCTGGGGCTCGTCATCGCACCGCGGTTCCTCGGCCGGAATTGGTTCGAGAAGCAGATCTTCACCTGGGGCTGGGCCACGGGCTCGGTCGCCACCGGCATCGCGCTGCTGCGGATCGTGGACCCCGAGCAGGAGTCAGGCACTGTCGAGGACTTCGGCTACGCGTACATCCCGCTGATCCCGATCGAGGGCGCGGCCGTCGCCATCGCGCCGCTGCTGGTGATCGCCGGCGCGTCATGGAGCGTCGCGCTGATCTGGAGTGTGATCGCGCTGGTGGGGCTGTGGGTGCTGGTGCGGGCGCAGAGGCCGAGCCGAGCTGCGCAGCAGCGCGTGGCCTGATTGCCGCGCGGGTGCCAGAGTATGCCATGACTGCAGACGGCATCGGATGGAAGAGGGGATCGGTCATGACGGATCTCCGTGCACGCTACGGCGCGCCGGCTGCCCCGGAGCCGCGGGCACTGCGCCGACGGATCCTGCTCGCTGCCGCGCTCTGCTCCCTCGGGACGACTGCGATGACCGCAGCGGAGATCCTCCTGCGCGGAGGGGAAGCGATGCTGACGTGGCTGATCGCGAACCCCATCGGAGGTCTGCTCTTCTGCACGATGCTGCTCCTGGCACTGAAGTCCCCGAGCCGTCTGAGCACCACCGTGCGAGCCGCCGCAGCTGCCGTCGCCGTCTGGTGCATCGCTCCAGCGCTGATCGCTGGGTTCGCTCTCGGAGGCGCCACGAGCGAGGGGTTCTCCCTGTTCATGCTGCTCCTGCAGCTCCCGCTGATCGGCTCGATCCGCATGCTGGTAGGGATCCTCGGTGCCGCTGTGTTCGGGGCCGCGGTGCGCCGGGGCCAGGAAGGGATCCGCAGGATCTGAGCGAGCGGATTGGTGGGCTCCAGCCGACCCCCGGTTGTGCGTGACGCGCAACCACAGTCGTGGGGAAATCCCGCGAGGCTGGCCCCAGAGCCATGCGGTGGCTCACCCCCTGCTACCAAGCGCCCCTAGGACACAGCCTCCACGGGAGGGCTTGCCGGGAAACGTGAACCCACGCAAAAAAGTCCTGAGCCGCGACATCATCTGTCAATGATGTCGCGACTCAGGACAATGGTCGGGCTGACAGGATTTGAACCTGCGACCCCTTGACCCCCAGGCGTCCAAACGGCTCCGACCAAGCCGGATTCCGCGTGATTCCGGGGTCAGATCATGCAGAACACGTCACGGGATGCATGGTTTGCATGATTCTGGTCCCCTTCTGGTCCCCTTCTGGTCCCCCTACGACCGAGCGAGATGATCGCCGCGTGGCTCTTGTCCTGGCGTCCCTCGCTCAGCCCCAACTCGGCTCTCCGGCGGCCGGAACCGCGAAGCGTGCGCGACGATCGTCTGGCCAACAACCTCGCCGAGGCGCACTGGTACGGCGTTGCCGATGAGGCGTCCCAGCACGCTGAAGCGGACGGGCTCGCCCGGAGGTACGAACTTGTACTTGGGTGGGAAGGTCTGCAAGATCGCAGCTTCCCGCAAGGAGATGGCCCGATCCTGCTCGGGGTGACCGAACCGCCCGTTCCCGTACCCGAAGCACTGGGTAGTGATCGTCGGACTCGCGTCGTCCCACGACATCCGGCCATACACACTCGGATACGTGGCGCCCGTGCTCTTCCGATGACAGGCGGCCTGGAGCGCATCGGGCCAGTCGCGCCATGTACCGCCCGGCTTCGAGTGGCGTATCCGTTCAAGGTTGGTTTTACTCAATCGTGACGCGACATGCAGACGGTCTTTCGGGTCTGACTCACCAGCCTCGATCGGACGGAGGCGACCGATGGCCTCCCGCACGGTCCTCACACGCTCGGTGTCTTGCGCCAGCGTGAGGCCGTCAGCGCCCAGCTTGGAGGCGATGAGAACCAGGCGCTTGCGTGTCTGCGGGATGCCCACCCGGACCGCTTGAACGACAGACCACTCAACTGAATAGCCATCCAAGTTCTCCAAGAACTGATCGAAGACGGGATGGTCGAGTAACTGAGGAACATTCTCCATCGTGACCAGATCGGGCTGGACTTCCTTCACGAGCTTGCCGAACGTCTCAACAAGTTGCCAGTCGTCTCCGCGCTTCTTGCTCCTGCCCGACCGGCTGTACGTTGAAAACGGCTGGCATGGGGCGCATCCAGCGATCATGCTGATGTCGGCACCGCCAATCATGGCTGCAACGTCAGACGCCGAAAGTTCATTGACATCACGTTCAATGAACTTGGCCTTGTTATTGGCCTCGTAGGGATACTTGCACGCCGGGTCGATATCGATGCCCGCAACAACTTCGATACCTGCCTGGACGAGGCCGTATGTCAGGCCGCCAACTCCGCAGAACAGATCGACGGCACGAATCGTCGGAGCGTTCTCGCCCTCACTCATCAAGCGACCACTCCTTCCGTCTCCATCTGCTCTTTGCTCTTCGCAATCTCGACCTGGATAAAGCTCACGAAACATCCAACTGCTTCTCTCAGATAGTCTCCGACCGCAGTAGCGAGGACCTTGAGCTCCGCTACCGTCACGCCATCGCTGCAGTCAACGAATGACAGCGACCCATGAGCAAGTCCGTTGCGACGGTTCTTAACTAGTTTGAGGGCGCCCATGTCATCTCGAATGTGACGCTTTGCCGCTTCGAGGACATCAGGTGAGAGCGTCAGGCCACAGCCAACTCGTTCACATATCTTCTCAATCGAAGAGTCGTCCCAGTTTCCGCCCCCACCAGGTTCGATCTTGAACCCTTTGACAGGCATCTGCTGCAACAACTGCTCGCACAGATCAAGTGCCGCTTGCAGACGTTTGTCCGGCCCCAGATCGCTATGAGTGCGCGCGATCGAACGCACCCACTCAGTTCGGAGACCAGTGCTTAGCTCGCTCGGACGCCGTTCCGCTTCCTCGACGGCGGCGACAACCGCTTCCAAGCATCGGAGCACGGTGGCTTCTACGAGGTTGTAGAGCTGTAGGTAGAGACTTGAGTTGAGAATCTTCTTCTGCTCAGTGGTGATCGGAGCGTCGGTTCCACGCAGGCGGGGTGTGCCCTCGCGGGCGGCATCCTCGACGTTCTGCGGAAAAGAGAGGTACGCCTCTATTTCTTCGTACCTCTCCTCAAAAAACGGAGCAAGATCAATCGTCGCCATGCCCCACCAGCTTGTGCTTCACGAAATCAATACGTCCGCGAAGGCGAGCGATCGCATTCGCACCGTCCGAACTCGTGATCTTCTGGAACTCCGGCAGACCAATCCAGGAGGCGACATCAATCTGGTCGGCCGGGCGGTCGGCAAGCTCCGGCATCTCAGCCAGTGCCCGGTCAACGCCGATAGCAATCGACTCGAATCGCGTCCGCGGCGTGGCCGTGCTCTTCTCGGCTTTACGGAATCCGAACGGGAAATTGCGTGACACAAAATCAAGAACAGCATTGAACCGCTGGCGATATGCGTCCGCCAGGTCCGGGTTTGAAGCGAACTCTTGATTCATCTTCTTTGAGTAAGTGAAGAGGAAGTCGGAAGGCCGGTCTCGATAGCCGTCAAGACCGTCTCCGTAAGCGAAGAGTCGCGTGACGAGTTCCTCGTAGCCACGCTCTCTCTTGGCCTTCGCTGGCATCGGCGCGAGCTGGGCAAGGAGCGGCACGTTAGCAAGTTCAGTTACAACGTCCAGGAACGGCCCAGCGAGAGCGCCACGACGAATCTCTGCATTGTTGGCGATCTTGCTGCCCGTGTTGATGCGCTCAAACATGTCGAGCCGCGCCGCCTCATCGGCATGCTCATTCAGAACGATGCCGCGAACTGATCGGTTCTTGATCTTTCGCTGCCTCGACTCGGGGAGGTCATCGAAACGGAATCCCGACAGATGTGTCAGAGGATCAAGTTCGCCAAGCTGGAATCCGCCGTAAATGAACTCTTCGATAGTGCGCAGTCTCTGCGAGCCGTCAACGATTTCCAGCCGCCCGTCCGGCATCTCCCAGAAGAAGATGAACGGAATCGGAAGACCCATAATCAATGACTCAATGAACCGAGACTTACGACGCTCCTCCCAGGTGAACTCGCGCTGATACGCGGGCACGACATATTCGCCGTCGCGGACCTTCTGGGCCAGCAGCTCGACGGAATACTCCGTGAGGAAGAAGTCGATTCGTTTGGACTGCTCAACGATCTGCGCTTCGGCAAGCTCGATCTGCTCCGCAGTCGGTCGATCCTTGGACCGCGCCACCATCGCACCTCCTCCTTCTGCTTGCTTCACCTCCGACAGGTAGGCCTTGCCTCTAGGCTACCGGGGCGCTGCCCTTGCCACCGCGACGACAGGCGGGCGAACCCCAAGCCCACGTCACAGGATGCCGGGTGCCTCCGACATCTGTCGGCTGCCCTCGCCCTCCCCCACGTCGGCGACTCGTCGGACCCTCCGTTCCTGTGCTTGGACGAGCACGAGCTGGACGAGGCTGACCGGCCCGATCCAGAAGAACTTGAGGGCGTTCCACGCGAACAGCAGGACCAGCAGGTAGAGAGGACCGGGGCCTTCCCGCAGGATGATCGTGTGGCAGATCGCTGTGGCGTAGTAGTAACCGCCGCCCAGGAGCAGCATGGCGGGGATGCCCCACTTCAAGCCTCGACGGCGGTAGCGGATGGCGCCGAGCAGCAGGTTCGTGGGCGCGTACTGGAAGACGCCGTAGCCTCGTTCGCTCAGGTTCATGGATTGGCGAATCATTGCGGGCCTCTTTCCTCGTCATAGCGCGACGTGTTCCGTCGTGGAGGCGGCTATGAACCGAGTGCCCGCGAGGGGCCGTCCCGAAGGACCCGCGTAGTTTGCTGAACCTGCCTCATCTCACAGTCTACGACTGACGTGTGACGGAGGGAACCCCTCGCTGAGCGCAAGAGCGTGTACCTCGTCGGTGACCTTGGAGCGAGAGGACACCGATCATGGCGACGATGGCCGAGCAGGTACAGGACGAGCGGCAGGCGCGAGCCGTGCTGTCGATGATCGCCGAGCCGAACGACCCAGCCACCGGCATTGTCCTCGCCCATCACGGCGGCGTCGAGACGCTGCGCCTGATCCAGGCCGACGACGACGTGCCCTGTCTCGCTCGCGCCGAGGCGCTGATGTGGCGCGAGCGGCTTACCGAACGGATCACGCCCGGCCTGCTGGATCAACTGGCGCAGGCGGAGCGGCACGGGTTCGGCACGCTCATTCCTGCCGACAAGGAGTGGCCCGCCGGCCTGAACGACTTGGGCGATCGTGCTCCGTACCTGCTGTGGATGCGCGGGGCGGTCTCGTTCCTGATGACGCCACTGAGCGATCGAGCCACGATCACCGGCTCTCGTGCCTCAACCCAATACGGCGAGCACGTCACGGGCGAGCTGGCGATGGGCCTGGCCGATGAGGAACGGGTCATCGTCGCCGGTGGCGCTTACGGGATCGAAGGGGCCGCGCACAAGAGCGCGCTGGCCGCGGGCGGTCAGACGATCGCGGTCCTGGCCGGTGGGCTGGATCGTCCCTACCTGGCCGGACATTCCGAGCTGCTGAACCGGATCGGGGATATCGGGCTGCTGGTCAGCGAACTGCCACCCGGCTCTGCGCCGACAAAGCACAGGTTCCTCGCCCGTAGTCGCCTGTTGGCGGCACTGTCGGGTGCGACCGTGATCCCCGAGGCCGGGCCTCGATCCGGGTCGATGACCACGGTCATCGACGCACGCGACCTCGGCCGGGGCGTCGGCGCCGTGCCTGGTCCGCTGACCAGCGTCGCGAGCGCCGGACCGAACGTACTCATCAAGCAAGGATTCGCCTCGCTCGTCACGCAGCCCAGCGACGTGATCGACCTTCTCGACGCCGACCCGAGCCCAGGTCGGGCCATGACCCGACCCGAGATCGGACGCGAGTTCGGGCACCGGCGGCCGTCACGGAGCACGCCCGGACGCTCTCTCTGAGTTCGAGGTGCCCGCGCCGAGAACGCCGCGCGGGTGCTCCGCTCTGCTTCTGAGATAGTCTTGGGGCTATGGGGTCACCTGAGTCAGACAGAGCAGGGCTGCCGGCACGCCGGTAGCCCTGGATGCTGACGTTCTTCCCCACCAGCCTCGTCGCACGCGCGCCCTGAGTCGTCGCGTCCGTTGAGCCCGTGCATCCGAAACACCGGCCGTGCCTTTCGCACCCGTATTCGTCTCATGTTTCGGAAAGCACTCTCATGCCCTTCTTGCTGTATCTACTTGCCCTCGCCGTCTTCGCTCAAGGAACTTCCGAGTTCGTCTTGGCTGGCCTGCTACCGGCTATCGCCACCGAGCTTGGCGTCTCACTGAGTCAGGCCGGTCTCCTGACCTCCGCGTTCGCGGTCGGAATGGTCATCGGCGCGCCGGTGATGGCCGCTAGCGGCCGGAGGCTATCGCCGCGGTGGACCATGACCGGGTTCCTCGCCGTCTTCGTGGTCGCACATGTCGTCGGTGCCGTCACTGGGTCGTTCGTCATTCTCATCCTGACCCGGTTTGTCGCTGCGTTGGCGAACGCCGGGTTCCTTGCCGTCGCTTTGTCGACGGTCGGCCAGATCGTTCCCGCCCACCGGCGCGCACGCGCCCTGGCTGTGATCCTCGCTGGCACCACGCTCGCGCTGATCGCCGGTGTTCCTCTCGGGGCTCTTGTCGGTGAGGCATTGGGATGGCGCACGACCCTGTGGGCCATCGCTATCATCTGCGTACCCGCACTTATCGCGGTGGTCACGGCGACGCCGACCCGGCCTGACCCGACTGCAGTAGCCACCGCACCGACAACGTTGGGTGCAGAGCTCTCGGTCTTGCGTCGGCGCCCGCTACAAGTCGTCGTGGTCCTGGCGATCTTGGTCAACGGAGCGACGTTCTGCACGTTCACCTACTTGGCTGTGATCGCCGCTGGACCGGGTGGCATCGGTGACCGGGCGGTGCCGGCGCTCCTGGCATTGTTCGGCATCGGCGCCTTTGCTGGTGTCACCTTGGCCGGCCAGCTCGGAGACCGTCACTGGCGCCCGCTGATCGCGATAGCGAGTCCGCTCCTGCTTGTCGGCTGGGCGACTCTCGCCCTGGCACCGACGAGCCCCGCTCTGCTGTGGGTTCTAGCCTTCACACAAGGCGCTCTTTCCTTCACCGTCGGCAGCGCGCTGATCGCCCGGATCATGGCCGAGGCGGAAGCAGCCCCAACGATGTCTGGGTCGTTCTCTACTGCGGCACTCAACATCGGGGCGATCATCGGCCCCATTGCTGGCGGTCTCGCCCTCAACCTCGCCGGAACACGCGGCATCGCTCTGACCAGTGCCATATTCGTCGGCCTCGCTCTGCTTCTGTGGTGGTACCGCACGAGGGCGCATCGGGAGCGTGTCAACTAGGACGGTGGGTCGTCGGACGACACGCATCACTGGGATTCGACAGCGTGATGTCTCCCCGTCGCAGTGGAGCACTCTGGTTCGAGCCGGTCATTGCTCGAACCAGAGTGCTCCGTGCTGCCGTCGTACCGTCGGCCTATGACTGTGTGACCATAACGATCGTCCGTGACGGCGGCGCGGTCTTGGTCGGTGAGTTCGGGAAGCAACTAGTCAATGCCGGTGACGTGATCCTGCTCGGTCCGAACACGCTGTGCGGTGGTGAGCCCGAAGGCCGTATCACGATGACGACAATCTATGCCGACACCGACTATGTGGTCGATCAAGTGTTCTGGCAGTACGTCGGGATGCTGCAAGATCGTCTCGATGCGCAGGTTTTTTACGCCGCCACCTATGTTGAGCCCGCCCAGATTCTTCGACTCGGCGAGGATCGGGCGGAGTCGTTAACGCCGTGGCTGGACGAACTGGTCGCGCTAAGTATCGAAGGCCGGCCAGTGGAGAACTTCTACCGAATGCAGGCGCTCTGGTTCTCGATCACGCACGTCATCGCCCCCTTCATCAAGACCTCTCCGATCCGAACATCCTCAACGCAGCAAGCGACAACGTGGCCCACGTTGCCTCGGCATCGCCGGTTCACCCCGCTGCGCATGGAGGCGCGGAGAGCCGCGGAACTGCTGCGCGCGGACATTGAGCGCCGTTGGTCGGTGTCGGACCTTGCCGATGAAGTCCATTTGTCTAAGTCGCAGATGGGGCGGGTGTTTGTGGAAGCGTACGGCAAGTCGCCCATCGCTTACCTAACAATGCTCCGCACAGAACGGATGGCTCATCTTCTCCGCACTACCGACCGGCCACTTTCCGCTATTGCTCGCGAAGTCGGCTGGCGTGATTCAGACTTCGCTGCGCGACAGTTTCGCCGCGGTATCGGCGTCACGCCAAATCAGTACCGGAGCATCGAACATGCTAAGTCTGCTCGATTGGTAGTCGGGTGACGTGCGGCCACAGGTGCTCATTCACAGACTCGGCGTCCGCCGCCCGACAGCCACAGGCCGTATCTGCTCCGTCGTGGTGCCCTCGATCGTGGCGGCGCGGGCGCGGTTCAGGGCGGCGCGGGCGCGGATCGCGTCAATCTTCTGGCTGGTGCTCTCCGGGTCGGGGCCGAACGGGGTGCGGTCGTCGGTGATGCCGTAGCGGTCTCGGTATGCGGCGATGGTGCGGGCGGCGCGCCACCATGCCGCCTGCTGCTTCTTGTCCTTCGGTGCCTGGCCGAGGCTGGCCGTCCACGGTTCCTTCTCGGTGAGCGCGGTACGGAGTATGGCGTCGGCGCGGGCCTCGATCAGCTCGCGGCGCTCGTCCAGGGCTTGGCGCATGTCCTCGGCCATCTGCCCGCCGGCGTGCGGGATGAGCCCGACGATCAACCGCGGGGGCTTGCGTGTGCGTCCCGATCCGGCAGGCCGGACGGTGGCACGAGCGACGCGGGCGTGAAGGACGGAGGCGATGTCGTCGGCATCGCGCAGGCCCCGCGCGGCCACCAGCTTGGGCAGCAGCACGTCGAGGTCGTGGTGGTTGGCCTCGGCGTGGCGCAGCTCGGCCGACAGAGCACCGTAGGCGTCGGAGGCGAGCACGTCTTCGACCTGCTCGACAGTGAGGCCGGAGGCTTGCAGGAAGGTGGCCCAGCGGTCGTGCTGCGCGGCTTGCGCGATCGTGTCGTACTCGGCTGCGAGCTGCGCGATCGAGCCCCAGCGGTCTTGCTCGGCGGCGATCGTCTCGTGCGCCGACAGCTCCGCGCCGATGTGCTGCAACACGCCGTAGAGGATCGAGCGGGCGGTGACGTTCGGGTTGTCGCCGGGACGCGGCACCGCGTGCTCGGCGTCCTCACGGTCGACGGCGACGTAGGCGTGGTTGTTGGTGGCGCCGCGGGTCATGGAGACGTAGCAGTTCTCCCGCGTCGTGGTGGCGGTGACGACCGCGTGCGCGGTGTCGGTGGTCACGCCTTGGGCACGGTGCGCGGTGATCGCATAACCGAGGTCCAGGTGCTCGGCCACATAGTCGGCCGGCAGCACGATCCCGCCGCCGAACCTGCGCCCGGCAGGGCGGATGCTGACCGACCCGTCCTCACGGACCCCGGTGACGATCCATCTGGAGCCGTTGCGGACCCACGTTCGGCCGTTGCGGAGCCGCCGGTCGTTCTCGCGGGTGATGACCAGATCACCGTCCGAGACCGCGGTACCGTCGTGCAGGGCGAGTTCGCGGGTCGGGTTCACGGCGCCGTCGATGATCCGATCCGCCCGCGCCCTGGCGTTCAGCTCGGTGACGGTCGCGTGCGTCTCGGTCACGAGGATCGACGCACGCCCAGCGGCAACATCAGCCCGCCACGCGCGATAGGCGGCGTCGATCATCGCTTCCTCGTCGCCGCCGGTGATCCGGCCGTGCTCGATCAGGGTGTCGATCGCCTCGGCGCGGCCGTGGCGGAGCTGGAGCGAGGTGGTCTTCTCCCA
This sequence comes from Brachybacterium equifaecis, assembly GCF_023509525.1. GTDB lineage: Bacteria > Actinomycetota > Actinomycetes > Actinomycetales > Dermabacteraceae > Brachybacterium > Brachybacterium equifaecis. The sequence goes on along the minus strand of NZ_JAKNCJ010000003.1, from coordinate 53,948 downwards.
CTCGTGGGTGAAGCGGTGCAGATCGGTCAGCTCGGGGGCATCCTCACGGGCGTGCACGAGCATCGCGAAGCTCCCGCCGGCGCCCGGTGATTGGAGCTGGCCCCAGTCACCGACCAGGAGGACTTTCGCGCCCGCCTGCTCAGCCTCGTGGGTGAGCCGATCCAGCGACATGGTGCCGGCCAGACTCGCCTCGTCGATGATGATGAGCTGCCCAGCCGCGAACGTGGTCCCGTGCATGAGATGGTTCTGCCACCACTTCGCGGTGTTCTCCGTCGCGATGCCGAGGTCATCGGCGAGGACCTGCGCCGCCACAGCAGAGGGCGCGAGTCCGATCACCGACCCGTTGCCGTGTTCCTTCTCCCACGCCCTGCGGAGCCCGTTCATGGCCGTGGTCTTCCCGGCACCGGCCGGGCCGACCAGCACGTCCACGATCCGACCGGAGACTGCGATAGCTGCCAGGGCCGCGGCCTGATCCTCGCCGAGCACCCGCCCGCGTGCGTCGGGCTTTCGGGCGATCCTCTCGACCGTCTCCAACGCCACGACCGGCCCCGTGGTGGTGGACGCTCGGGCCAGGAGCCGGTCTTCGGCGGCCAGCAGGACTTCGGATGAGAACAGCGTCGAGGAGTGCGGCCGGAACCGGGAGGTGCCGTCCACGCGGCGGAACTGCAACGGACTCGACGCCAGCTCCGGCGGCGTCAACCGCAGCGAAGCGTGCTCGGCCGCGTCGACCACCAGGCCAGTGATCGCCTCCCGATCCTGCATGGTGACGAACCGCCACCCCATCAACTGCCGGGATGCCTCGGCATGCAGGTTCCAGCGGGTCCAGGTCGAACGCTTCTCACCGACCGTCTCCATCACGGTCTGCCCGACCTCACGCACCACGTCCAGCGGCACATCGTCGGCACGCAACACCCGCGGCGCCCGCGCGTTCGTCACGGTGAGGGTGCGAGCCCAGCCGTTCGCGTCCTTCCCGAGCACTCGGCTGGCGCGCTGCCGCCACTCGCGGGTGAGGTCGGCCAGCGACCGAACCTGCTTCTCCGGCCGGGTAGCGAGCGTCGCCTGTGCCCGGAGTTTCAGCACCGTCCGCGCCGAAGGCTGGCGCCCGTGCCTGGCGACGTACTCAGCGATCAGGCGATCCTTCTCGGCCTTGATGTGTCGCGACCGGGTGGAGAACTCAGTCACCAGCTCGTCGGGCACGCCCTCGATTTCCCATGCCGGGTTCCGGTCCCGGCCCCGCTCTCGCGCCTCCCACTCCACGCCGAGGACGCGGGTGAGCTGGTCCGCCAGAGCGGCGTTGTAGAGCTCGGAGACGGCTACGACGACCGAGTGCATCGGCCGGCCAGCGAGGGTTCGCCAGCGCCCGTCCTGCACGGTCAGAACCTTGTTGCTGATGACGACATGCGTGTGCAACTGCGGGTCGCCCGCGCGGCTGTCGTAGTGATCGAACGCCGCCGCCACGACGCCGGCGACATCGACGTGCGCAACCGCGCCGTCCGGGCCGGTTGCACCGACTCGGGTTGTCGCAACCTCTCGTTCGAGGAACGCAACCAGCTCTGCAACCGCCGCATGGTGGGCGTCTGCGATCAAGGCTTGGGTGCCCGCGTCTGCAACCGCCCAGATCGTGGAGACGGATTTCGGCACGGAGACGGTGAAGTCATAGCCCGCCACGGCGCGGCGGGTTCCGCGCTCAGCCTCCTCCGCTTCGATCGCGGCTACTTGTTGAGCTCGAGCGGCCGGCCCCAGTTCGGGGTCGAGGGCGTCGACGCGCTGCGTGATCCGCTCCGCGACCGACGCGAACTGCTGGTAGGCGCGGCCCAGCGGATCGCCCGTGATCGGGTCATGGCCCATCCCGATCAACAGCGCGAGCTGGGCTTCTGCGACCTGGGCTCCCTCGACCAGCTCGCCGTGCCCGAGCCGGCCAAGTCCCGAGCCCATCCAGAAGCCGGGCGGCGTTCCTGCCTCTGCGTAATACCGAGTCAGCGGCGTGGACAGCGAGCGGTCGCCATCGCCCGCGGCGATGGACTTCAGTAGGTACTTGTACCCATCGCCCGCGCTCATCACACGCATCGAAACCGTCACCTCGGCTGCCCCTTCCGCTAACCGCTCGGAGAGCAGGTGATCCCGCAAGCCCGGTCGCATCAGATGCGACTCGGGACCCTCGCGCCTCGTCTGAAAGACGTGTGGCAGCTCAGAGACGGGGCGAGCCAAGGGCGGCGGCAGGCCGTCGCAAGGTCGTTCGAGTTGGAGACGGGAGGTGCGGCGAGCACTTGGCGGGTAACCAGCCCGGCATCGAGTTCACGATCGGACTCGGCCGGGGATCACCGATCTGCCGGAGTCCTCATGCGCCTGCCGAACGACGAGACCCAGGGCCGTCGTCTACGGATCGGGTCACTGTTCTCTGGCTACGGCGGACTCGACCTTGCCGTCGAGGAAGTGTTCGACGGCGAGACGGTGTGGTTCTCAGAGTTGAGCCCGGCGCCGGCGCGGGTGTTCGCCTATCACTGGCCGGGCGTGCCGAACCTGGGCGACATCACGACGATCGACTGGAACGCGGTCGAGCCCGTCGATGTGATCTGCGGTGGGTTCCCCTACCAGGACGTGTCCACCGTGGGACGCATGGCCGGCCTGCACCCTGGCACCCGCTCGGGGTTGTGGGCGCGCATGGCCGAGGCGATCGACGTGCTGCAACCGGAGTGGGTCGTCGCCGAGAACGTGCGCGGGCTGCTTTCGGCTACCGCGACGCGCCCGACACCGGAAGGAGAGGACCCTGATGGACGCAACCCCGCCTCTGCAACCCCCGAGCCCGCAACCGCAATCGAGGGGGCGGCCGTTCGCGGTGTGGAATCCGACCCGTGGCATCTGGGAGACCAGCCAGCTCGACCTCTACGGGCTCTTGGCGCCGTACTCGGCGATCTGGCCGACCTCGGGTACGACGCGCGCTGGCTCGGCCTACCCGCTTCCGACATCGGCGCACCCCACACCCGCTTTCGCATCTTCATCCTCGCCCGCCGCGCTGTTCCGCACGCCGCTGGCCTCCGACGCCGCCCGCGGCGGGGAGAGCCTGGAACGAGTACGCGCGCGGCGCGGCACGATCGCCCTGTCCCATCAGGTCATCGACCTGGCGCTGAACGGGCCGGACGGTTCGCGGCCGCATCGGGATCCGGAGCTTCTGTGGCCGCTGATCGGGCAGCTCTTCGACGCTGGGGACGTTACGCCCTGGCAATCCGACGATGGGAACACCTCACCGGACGAGGCGCCCCCTCACCAGCCCTCGTAACGGACGAGGGGCAGTGCCGGCCCGCGCCGCGCTTCGTGGAATGGCTGATGGGCCTACCGGACGGATGGGTGACCGATCCCAACCTCGGGCTCACCCCGCCAGAACAGCTCACCGCACTCGGCAACGGAGTCGTACCCGCCCAAGCAGCGCACGCGCTCCGCGCCCTTCTAGCGATCGCGTAGCTAGGCGGAGGGCACGTCGGCTTCGTGCGGTAGGGTGGTCGTATGCATTTGTACTTCCTGTGACGGCTGAGTAGGCCCACCGCGCTCGTTGAGTAATCCGAGACTGCGGCGGCCGCTCGTTTCTGACCCTTCCTGGGTCGCCGTCATTTGCGTACCTATCTGCCTGTCTGTGGCTGGTGGTGCGTCGTCTCGAAGGACTTCAATGCTTACCCCGACGAACCGTCATCCGGCGCGCCATCGCGCGCAACTCATCACTTCCGACGTGTCTTTGATGCGCGGAGCCACACCCGTTCTCCATCATGTAGACCTCACCCTCACTTCCTCATCGCGTGTCGCGATCGTGGGAGAGAACGGGCGAGGGAAATCGACCCTCCTGCAGGTTCTCGCTGGCGTCCTGGTCCCGGACAGCGGAACAGTCCAGCGCATCGGCACGATCGCTGTGGCCGAGCAAGAGATGACCGCCGCTGACAGTCGAACTGTTGGGCAGGCGGTCGCAGAGGCGATCGCCGAACCACTGGCCGCGTTGGCGGCGCTCGACGCGGCCGCTCTCGCTCTCGCGGACAACAAGGACCGGACGGAGGAGCAGTACGCGGCCGCGTTGGAACATGCCGAAGCGCTCGATGCGTGGGATGCCGAACGGCGCGTGCAGATCGCGCTCGAAGCACTCGACGCGGAGACGGACTCGACCAGGCTTCTCACAGACCTCTCGGTGGGACAGCGTTATCGGGTACGGCTGGCGTGCCTCCTGGGCGCCGATCACGACTTCCTCCTGCTTGATGAGCCCACCAACCACCTCGACCGAAGCGGGCTCGAGTTCCTGACCGCGCAGCTCCGAGCGCGGAGCGGGGGTGTTGTCGTCGTCAGCCACGATCGCGCGCTGCTGTCCGACATCGCGGAGACCATCGTCGACCTGGACCCGACGCCGGACGATCGGCCGCGCGTGTACGGGAACGGCTATGCCGGCTACCGGGAGGGACGTCTGGCCGAGCGGGAACGCTGGGAACAGGACTATGACCGCCAGCAGGCCGAGCATGCTCGGCTACAGGACAGTCTCAGCGCAGCGCAGAACCGACTCGTCTCGGGGTGGAGACCAGAGAAGGGCACCAACAAGCATGGGCGCGCCACCCGGGCCGGCGGGCTTGTGCAGAACGTTCACCGACGCCAGGAAGCACTCGAAGCCCACGCCGTCACCGTGCCGGAACCGCCTCAGCTCTTCCGGTTCCCCGAACTCCCCACACGAACTGGCGCGGTTCTCCTCAGCGTCGATCACGTCAGCGTCGCCGGGCGGTTGAGCCAGCCAGTGTCGTTCTCACTCTCCCACCGCGGCCGTCTCGTTGTGACCGGCCCGAACGGTGCCGGCAAGTCCACACTGCTGGGCGTGGTCGGTGGTGAGCTATCGCCGGACACCGGAGCGGTTCGGATGCCTCGGAGCACGCGCCTCGGCTTTCTCCATCAGGAGACGACCCTGCCGCCTGATCGGAGAGCGAGCGAGGTGTACGCCACGCACGTCGGCGCGCTCGTGTCCGAAGGCACCTTGCGGGAATCGGATGCGATCGGCCTCTCTCAGCTTGGTCTCCTTCGCCCGCGCGAGGCGGGCAAACGAGTGGGCGAGCTCTCGATGGGGCAGCAGCGCCGGCTCGATCTGGCACTCGTGCTCGCGATGCGCCCGCATGTGCTCCTCCTGGACGAACCCACCAACCACCTTTCAATCGCGCTCGTTGACGAACTCACCGACGCGCTCGGAGCGACTGCAGCGGCGGTCGTCCTGTCAACGCACGACCGGCAGCTGCTCCGTGACGTTTACGAATGGCCGAGCCTCGAACTGACTTCGATGATCGAAGGCGAGGCGCTGGTATGAGCGAGAAGAACCTCAACCGGATACGTGCCCTGCGGCCACTGGCTTCGCGGGACTATCGGCTCCTGTTCGCCGCAGTCGGCATCGAGGTCTTCGGCACCGGGATGTGGACCATCGTGATGGTCTTCCAAGTCCTCGCGCTCGATGACAGCCCGCTCGCGCTCTCAGCGGTCGCGACAGGGATGAGCTTGGGCTTGTTCGCCTTCTCGATCCTGGGTGGCGTTGTCGCCGATCGGTTCTCCAAACGCCGCATCATCATCACCGTGCAGGGATGCACCGCGGCCGTGATGACCGTGGTGGCAGTGCTGTCCCTCACCGGGACGATCGAACTGTGGCACGTCGGCGTCGCCTCCTTCGCGATGGGCGCAGGAAGCGCGTTCTTCTACCCCGCCTACAGCGCGTATCTGCCCCAGGTGCTTCCGCCTGAGCAGCTCCTCGCCGCGAACGGGCTCGAAGGCGCTCTCCGACCCTCAATGGGGCAGGGTCTGGGTCCCGCCCTCGGCGGAATCTTCGTCGGCATGTTCTTTCCCGCCATCGGGGCCGTGATCGTCGCAGCGTCGTACGCGATCGCGTTCATCCTCACTCTGTTCCTCAGTCGGCGCGACGAACTGATCACGGTCACTTCTCCGGAGCAGCGCACGAGCGTGTGGGGCGACCTTCGAGCAGGCGTGAACTATGTGGCTCGCACTCGCTGGTTGCTCTGGACTCTGATCTTCGGCTCCTCTCTCGCCCTCATCATCCAGGGACCGATCGAAGTGCTGCTGCCGTTCATCACCCGCGACAGGTTCGAGGACGCCGAATCGACGTTCGGTTTCCTCCTTGCCGCATTCGGCATCGGCGGGGCGATCGGCTCACTCGTTGTGTCATCTCTGAAACTGCCGCGCCGCTACCTCACATTCATGATCGCCTGCTGGGGCGGCGGAACCCTCCCCCTTGCGGTCATCGGCGTCGCCGACAACCTGATTCTGATGCTCTCAGCACTGTTCATCGTCGGCGCGGCGACCGGAGCCGGTGTCGTCATCTGGGGAACCCTGCTGCAACGTCTGGTGCCGCTCGACATGATCGGCCGAGTCGCGAGCCTCGACTTCTTCGTCTCGATCGCCTTCATGCCGGTCTCGATCGCCATCGCAGGCCCGCTCTCACTGCTCGTGCCTATCCCCGTGATCTTCATCATCGCCGGCATCGCGCCACCCGCCCTTGCGCTGATCGCTCTGCTGGCGGGACGGATGCGCGAAAGCGAGATGGAACGCTCACTGGACGAACGCTGAGACGCGACTGTCCGGGTCAAGAACATGTTGGGATTCGAGGCAGACGAACAAGGCCTGCGCTCACCCATCACGGCATTGACCCGTACCGAGCATCGTCCGATCGGTCCGGTGGCATATGACTGCATCAAGATTGTCATCGTCCGCTCTGGGTCCGCGGTGCTGTTCAGTGAGTTCGGACAGCGACCCGTCTGTATTGGCGATGTTGTCGTGCTCGGCGCGAACGTCCTGTGCGGGAGTGAGCCAGAAGGCCACGTCACGACGACCACCGTCTTCGCGAACACCGATTACCTGGTGGACCAGGTGTTCTGGCAGTACGTCGGCTTTCTGCAAGATCGACTTGAAGCACAGGACTTCTTTGCGACGACTTATGCCGAGCCAGCCCAGGTTCTCCGACTTGGTGAGGACCGGGCGGGGATGTTGATGCCGTGGCTGGGCGAGCTGGTCGCGCTGAGTGTTGAGGATCGCCCGGTCGCGAACTTTCATCGGGTGCAGGCGTTGTGGTTCTCGATCGCTCACGTCCTGACTCCGTTCGTCACGACGACACCGGTGCGCGAGTCCTCCACGCAGCGCGCGACGACGTGGCCTGCTCCGCCCAGGCGACGGGGATTCGCGCCGTTGCGGGCCGAGGCGCGGAGGGTCGCCGAGCTGCTGCGGTCGGACCCGGTGCGTCGGTGGTCGGTGACGGACCTGGCGCGCGAGGTGCATCTGTCGAAGTCGCAGCTTGGTCGTGTGTTCGTGGAGGCGTACGGGAAGTCGCCGATCGCGTATCTGACGATGTTGCGGGCGGAGCGGATGGCGGGTCTTCTACGCACGACGGACACGCCGATCGCGGTGGTTGCTCGTGAGGTGGGGTGGAGTGATCCTGATTTCGCGGCGCGTCAGTTCCGTCGTAGCGTCGGTGTGACGCCGAGCCGCTACCGGGCGATCGCCCGCTCGCGTGCCACCCCGTCGTCCGGGTGAAACGCGCATCGAGCCGGGTCATATCCGCAGGATCGCGGGCCGCGGCCCCACGGCTTTCGGGGGTTCCGGTAGTCCGGTAGGGACTCGTCGGGTTCATCGCGGAGCCTGGCGGTCGCCAGTCTCGTTTCCGTCGTCCGCCTTGTCTTCCTGATCCGCCCGGCGTACCTCGTGGTCGCAACGGCTGCTCCCACTCGGGGCGGCCACGGCGGAGGGAGGTCCTGCGATGGCGATGAGGAGCGAGACGCGGGAAGCGAAGCTCGAAGCTCTCGAAGAACGCATCGTGCGCTCGGTCGAGGAGCTGGTCTCAGGTGAGGACTGGCGGCGGGCGATGGAGTTCGCCGCGCGGTTCCGATCGCGCTCATTCAACAACACGCTGCTGATCTGGGCTCAGCACCTGGAAGCCTACGAGCAGGGCCGGGTGCCATCCCCGACGCCGACATGGGTGGCCGGGTTCCAGGACTGGAAGAAGATGGGCCGCTGGGCCGAGGCCGGCGGCGGCTATGAGATTCGCGCCCCGGTCCGAGTGCGTTTCGCCACGGCCACGCCGAAGGACCCGGCCTCGTGGCGACGCCTGACGAAGGGCGAGAAGCCGCGCCCGGGTGAGGTCGTGCAACGGCGGATCGTCAGCGTCGTCCCCGCTCATGTGTGGGATGTGTCCCGGACCCACGGTGCCGACCTGCCGGAACTGCCAAGCCCGAAGCTGCTGAGAGGCGAGGCGCCCGCCGGGCTGTGGGAGGGGCTGGCCGGGCAGGTCGAGTCGCTGGGATTCGAGGTGCTGCGGATACCCGACGCCGACGCGATCCGCGGCGCGAACGGCATGACCGACTACGAGACCCGCCAGGTCCTGGTGCGGACCGACATGGATCCGGCCGCGCAGGTGAAGACCCTCGCGCACGAACTGGGCCATGTGCGTCTGCATGGGCCGAACCAGCAGGACGCGCGCCAGCATCGCGGGATCGGTGAGGTCGAGGCCGAGTCGGTGGCGCTGATGATCGCCGCAGCGCATGGCATGGACACCAGCGACTACACGATCCCCTACGTCGCTGGGTGGGCCGCGAACGTCGACGGCACGGACCCGGTGCAGGTCATCCGCGACACCGGCGAGAAGGTCCGCCGCACCGCGACCGAGGTCCTGGGCCAGCTCGACACGATCCAGCTCGGCAACGGCAACCCGACCTCACTGCGACTCGACCGACCCGAAGTCGAACAGTCTGGACCTGCGCGGGCGCCGGAGGCGGGACCGGGGGCCGAGCCGTTGCCGGTGCGTGAGCCGCGGACGGTGCAGGCGGTGCCGGAGCGGGGGCTGTGATGGTCGCCCCCTCGGCGTTCGCCGCCGTGTTCGACCGGCTCGACGGTCTGCCGTTGCCGGTTGCAGCACGCGAGCTGGCACGGGCCGGGGTGGCCGTGTTCCCGTGCGTGCCGGGCGAGAAGACCCCGATCGTCGCGTCCGGTTTCCGGCGCGCGACAACCGACCCGCACCAGGTCGCGCAGTGGTGGCGGTGGCAGCCGAGCGCGAACATCGGCATCCCGACCGGCGCCGTCTCGGGTCTGGTCGTGATCGACGTGGACGTGCACGGCGTCGACGGGTACGCGGCATATGCGCGGGCGGCTCGCGCGGGTCTGATCCCGGCGCCGCTGGCGACGGTGACCACGCCCACCGGGGGTCGGCATGCCTACTTCCCGGCCGTCCCGGCCCGGGTGCAGCGGTCGTGGGCGGTCGGCAAGGCCGGCGTGGATTGCCGCGGGGACGGAGGCTACGTCATCGCGCCCCCCTCGACGCTGCGACTGGAGGCTACTTCGGTCTCGTACCGGGTCGAGCAAGTGGCCGCCGGTGCGGTCGCGCCGGTGGATGCGGTGCGGCTACGTGACTTCCTCGATCCGCCACCGCCACGTCGCCCGGGGCGGGAAGGCGGGCAGGCGTCGGGGCGGGAGAACGCGGACCGGCTGGCGGCGTGGCTGTCCCGGCAGATCAAGGGCGATCGGAACTACAAGCTGTTCTGGGCCGCGTGCCGCCTGGCTGAGGGGAACGTGCCGGTCTCCGATGCCCTGGATGCGCTGGTGCGTGCCGAGCAGCCCGACTTCGCCGAGCGGGAGATCACCCGCACCGTCTACAGCGCCTACCGCAGCGTCAACGCGGGAGCCGCCCGCCGAGAACGCTCCGCCTCAGCGAGCACGCCGGCGGGTGGGTTCGCTCGACGCGACCCCGGGTCGTGGGCGGGCGCGGTGAGGGGCCTGGGATGAACAGGGTGCGGGGGCGGAGCTGGGCCGTGGTCACTTCCGTTGCTGGGACGGTGTTCATCGCCACCGGAGCGTTCTGGCTGTCCTTCACCGCGCTGGCTGACCTGGCCCGCCGCTCCGGGATAGGGGCGGGGCAAGCGTGGGCGTGGCCGCTGATCGTCGATGGCGTGATCGTGGTGTCCACGGTCGCCGTGGTCGCGCTCGCCGGTGAGAAGGCGGCCTGGTATCCGTGGACGCTGCTGATCGGCGGCGCGGCGGTGTCGGTGACGGCGAACTCCCTGCATGCGGTCGTCGCCGCGGACGCCGACGTGCCAGGCCCGCTCGCGGCTGCAGTCGCCGCGGTGCCGCCCGTGGTGCTGCTGGCGATCACCCATCTGACCGTCGTTCTGACCCGCGCTGCCGCCCGTCCCGCCGAACCGCCAGAGACAGCGGGTGAGGTGCCGCCCGCCACGGTCACCGTGGCAGGCATCGAGCCCGAACGACCCGCACCCCCGCCTGCCACGCCCGGCCCCTTCGAGGCGGGTGAGGACGCTGGTTCGGATCGTCGGGCGCAGGCGGCGCAGCTACGGGAGCGGGAGTGGTCGAACAAGGCCATCGCCCGACACCTGGGGGTGCATCCCTCGACAGTCGGCCGGTGGCTGCCCCGCCCCGAGCGTCCCGACGCTCACCACAGCCATGAGGCCGGCCCGCCCGGGTCCGAGCCCATAAGGGAAGGAGTCACGCCATGAGTGACCAGGACCAGACGAACCCGGCCGAGCAGTACCGACGGCATCGCGTGCCGGACGACGCCCCACGAACACCGACCGCGCCGACCGAGGATGCGGAGGCGACGAGGACGCCGGACGCGATCAGGGACGCCGCATCCCGCCGGGCCGCGAAGGAGAAGCTGGCGCAGGTACGGGGCCGGGGCGTGGACTGGGTGCGCCCGACCGACCTGTTCGCCCGCGCCGGCGGGGCGCTGTCGCGCGGCGGCATCGACCTCGCCGCCGCGGGGAGCCGCCGTCTGCGCGCCCCGATCGAGAAGGGCGCGCAGAGGGCGAGCGAACGTGCCCGGCATCTGCCGCCGGTGTCGGCGTTCGGGCGTCGCGGCGGCACCGACCGAGCCCAGGTCCGCTCCGGGGTCGGGATGCGGTAGCCGGGAGCGGTGATCAGTGGTGGACGCCTGGCTGGCGGAGGTCAGACCCGCAGGGACCTGCGGGCGCACCTGCCCGCCAGGAGGTGCCCCAACCATGACCGACGACACCAAGACCACCGGCACGACGAACAGCGGCGAACGGGCGGAGGATTACCGCAGCAGCGAGGGGCTGCGCGCGCTGCTGCACCGGCTCCACGCCGCGGGTCGTGGCGCGTGGGAGCAGGACCCCGTGGCGGGTGAGCTGATGGCGTTCGCGGCCGAGAAGTACGCGGCCCTGGCGCACAAGCACCGGCTCGACCCGTGGGAGGCCGCGTCAGCGGCGTTCGACGTGATGCGCAGCAAGGCCGCCCGCACCGCCGATGACCCGTGGGCGGTGGTCACTCACGCGGTGCGGATCACCTGCATCGCCGAGGAACGCGGCCAAGGGCTGCTGTGCTCGACCCACCAGGCGCGCCGGCCCCGCTACTCGGTGTTCCACGACCCCGAACGGCTCTCCGACCGGGAGAACCCGCTGGACGACTACCACCCCGCCTTCCAGATCACCGACCCGCACGACACCACCGGGCACGGCGAGGAACACGGTGACGAGGCAGGGCGGGACGGGTCGGAACCGACGTCGGCGACCGCGGCGGTCGAGGATGCGATCACGCTGCTGGTGCTGCTGGGCTGGCCTGCGGGGACCGCGCGGGCGGCGGTGGAGCATGTCTGCGGGACGCTGACCCGGGTCGGGAACCGGCACACCGCCTACGAGACGCTGCGGCGTGACAAGCACGCCCGCGCGTTGCTCGACATGCCGGGCCGGACCTGGGCGGTGCTGCTGCGTGCGCTGCTGGGCAGCCCCGCGGCGGAACTCGCGACGACCGGCGCCGGACGGGGCATCCTGCTGCGGCTGCTGATCGGTGAGACGCTCCCGGTGCTTTTGCGCGACGACGACCTCGTGCTCACCCTGTCGCTGGCGGCACCCGGCACGAACGCGCGCGGCACCGACACGTCGCGAGGTGCCAGATGAGTACCCCGGACGGGCGGATCGAGCTGGAGCGGACGGTGGACTCCATCACCGTCGGTCGCCGGCACCGCACCGACCTGGGCGACCTCGACGCTCTGGCGGCGTCGATCGAGCGGGAGGGCCTGTTGCAGCCGCCGACGATCACCCCGGACGGGACGCTGGTGTGCGGGGCGCGGCGGCTCGCGGCGATCAAGCAGCTCGGGCACCGCCGCGTCAGCGTGTGGGTGCGCTCGGGCATCTCGGACCGGCTCGGTCATCTGCTCGCTGAACAGGACGACAACCAGCTCCACAAGTCCCTCACCCCGATCGAGGCGGCCGGGCTGTACCGGGAGATCAAGGAACTCATCGCCGAGGACGCCGCCCGCAGGAAGGCGGCCACCCAGTTCCAGGACGGCCACGAGCCCGGGAAGCATGGTCCCGCCGATTCGGCGGGACCACCAGCCCCCGGCCCGCTCGGCGATGCCCGCGCGCAAGCAGCGCGGATGGTGACCGGCTCGTTGTCCTACACGCGGCTGGAGCAGATCGGGTTCCTGCAACGCCTGACCGACGACCCTTCCGTCTCTGAGGCGCTGCGCGGCCAGGCCCGCGACGGGCTGGCGCGGATCGAGGCCGGCGCGCCGGTCAACCCGATCCTCCAGCGTCTCCGGGACGCACACTCCGACACCGGCGCTGAGCGGGACCGGCGGCTGCACGAGCTGGCCGACGAAGCACTCGCCCGCGTCCATACCACCCGGCGCGGCAAGGCTCCGAAACGGGCCGTATCCGAGGCGCGACCCGCTGACGGGGACGCGGGTCCGGCACGGTTCTCGGTGCGCGCGTTCGTGCTGACCTGGGGCGGGCTGGACGCGTGGTGGACGCACTACGACGTGGACGAACTGGCGACGGACCTGACCGACGAGCAGATCGAGGTGTTCTTCGCCGCCGTCGAAGGCACGATGGCCTTCGCTGACCGGCTCCGCACCGCCCGCACCACGACCCAGCCCGACCAGCCGCTGCTACGCGCACTCTGAACTACTCCGGGTCCCGGTGTGTCACGGGCGGGCGCACCTGGCGGGTATGAAGACGAATCTCGCATCCTGGTCCCGTGGCCGGCTGATCGCCGTGATCGCCGCCGGGCTCGCCCTGCTGCTCCTCGTCGGTGTCGGCGTCTACGGGCTCCTCACCGGCCCACGACCACCCCGTGACGGCGCACCCGCACCGGCGCCGACCGTCACCGCGCTCGACGAGACCGGCCCGGCGGCGCCGGGGCCACCGCGAGTGTTGCCCTCGCACGACCCGGATCAGTTCGCCCGCAACGTCGCGGAAGCGCTGTTCGGGTGGGACACCGGCTCCGGGCTGATGCCGCTGGACTACTCCGCCGGAATCTTGGAGGTCGGCGACCCCTCCGGCACCGAGCAGGCCGGACTCGGCTCGGACATCGCCGCCTACCTGCCCTCCCGTGAGACGTGGATCGAGCTGCGCCAGTACGCCACCACCCAGCGCCTGGTCATCGACCGCTCGTTCGTACCGGAGGCATGGGATCAGGCGGTCGAGCAAGCCCAGCCCGGCCAGCTCGCGCCTGGTGCCACCGCGGTCACGATCGAGGGCACCCGCCACCGCGCGGGCGTCTGGAACGGCGAACCGGTCACGGCTGAGCAGTCGGTGTCGTTCACGGTGTTCCTGGCCTGCCCGCCGCCGGCGCCGCAGTTCCGCACCGGCCTGTGTCATCTGCTGCGCCTGTCCCAGCTCGACAACCCGCTCCGATAGCCACCGGGTCCTGCCGTGTTGAAGAAGCTCACCGCCGCCATCCTCGCGCTGCTGCTGCTCGGCCCCATGCTGGGGCTGGTCGGCATCGGCGTGCTGATGAATCCCGCCGCCGCGAACTGCGCGACTCCCGGCGGATCGGTGACCGTCGGGACGGTCCCGGAGTCGCTGACGGTCACGACCGCGAACGGTGAGACGTTCACCCTGAACCGGCAGCAGCTCACGCACGCGGCCACCATCATCACGATCGGCGGCGGGATCGAGGGCGTCGGCCGGCCCGGCATCACGATCGCGCTGATGGCCGCGCTGGCCGAGAGCACGCTGCGGCAGTTGGCGAACACCGGCGCCTACCCCGACAGCGGGAACTACCCCAACGACGGCAACGGCTCGGATCACGACTCGCTCGGCCTGTTCCAGATGCGACCGCAATCCGGGTGGGGCACCGTCGCGGAGCTGATGGACCCGAACTACCAGGCGCGGGCGTTCTTCGGCGGACCGGACGGCCCGAACTACCCGAGCCCGCGGGGGCTGCTGGACATCCCGGGCTGGCAGCAGATGGACCCCGGCGAAGCCGCCCAAGCCGTCGAAGTCAGCGCCTACCCGGACCGCTACCGCAACTACCAGCCAGTCGCCGACGCGATCCTTGATGCCCTCACCGGCGCCGCCAGCGACGGAACCGACGCATCCGGCTCGGCCGGTCCGGCGAGGTCCGCGGTCGCGGCGGGTCCGGTGGCACAGTCCGCGCGGGTGGTGTTCCCGCTGCCGGAGGGAACCTGGGTGCTCACCAGCGAGTTCGGGCCACGAGTCCACCCGATCACCGGAGAGTCGTCGTTCCACACCGGCACCGACCTCGCCGCCCCCGACGGCACCCCGATCCTCGCCGCCGCGGACGGCACCGTGACCGTCGCGGAGTTCTCCGGCGGCTACGGCGGGCTGATCGTCATCGAGCATCAGATCGACGGCCAGACGGTGGCGACCGCCTACGCCCACATGTGGGAATCCGGCCTCCACGCCTCAGCCGGTGACCGGGTGGTCGCCGGGCAGCACATCGGCGATGTCGGCAGCTCCGGCAACTCCACCGGACCGCATCTGCACTTCGAGGTCCGCCCCGGCGGCACCCACGGCGAGGCCGTCGACGCCGCCGCGTGGCTCAACGCGCACAACGCCGCCGACCTGCCCGAAGCCGCCGTCGGCACCCCCGCCGGCTGCGACACCCCCGGCGGCACCGCGGGCGAACCCGCCCCGGTCGACGGCGACCCCGACCGGCTAGTGGACGACCCCACCAGCGACGGGCAGATCACCGCCCGGATGGCGCACCTCGTGGCCCAAGCCCGCGCAGGGTTCCCCGACACCGGCTGGGCCTGCTACTCGCCCCGGCCCGGCACCACCTCCGAGCACCCGCTGGGACGCGCCTGCGACATCACCTTCGGCAACCGCATCGGGACCTATCCCACACCCGCGCAACTCGAGGACGGATGGCGGGTGACGAACTGGATGAAAGACCACGCCGAGACCCTGGGCGTGGAGTACCTGATCTGGCAGGGCCGCATCTGGTCGGTCGCCCGCGATGGGGAAGGCTGGCGCGACTACGACGGCGGCGGAAGCCACGACCCCGGTGACGTGACCGGCGGACACTTCGACCACCTCCACGTCACCGTCAAGGCCGGTGCGTGATGGACGTGTTCCCCGACTTCGACGGCCTGGCCGGGATCGGTGACCTGGAACAGGTGATCGGTGCGCTGCTCACGATCGTGCTCGTCGTCGCGGTGCTGATGATCGTCGTCTCGGCGATCTGCTGGGCGCTGGGCGCGTCGCACGGCAACCACTCGCTGGCCTCCAAGGGCCGGGTCGGGGTGCTCGTCGGGGCCGGTGCCGCCGTGCTCGCCGGTGCTGGGGTGGCGTGGGTGAACTGGCTGATCGTCCTCGGCCGCCAGCTCTGACCCCCGCGCGCAGGCAGACGCGGCCCTCAGGGGGCAACTGGCTCACCTCGCCGCTGAACCAGCCATCCGCTCAGCGAGGGAGTAACCGCCGTGATCGACATCGACCCCAACAGCTCCGGCCTGCCCGGCATCGAACAGCTCCGCGCCATCGTCGGCGCCGTGATGACGGTCGGCCTCATCCTGTCCGTCCTGGCGCTGATCGTGTCCGCGATCGTGTGGGCCTACGGCGCCAACAGCTCCAACCCGCACCTGTCCGGGCGAGGGAAGCTCGGCGTGCTGATCTCCTGCGGCGCCGCGGTGATCTGCGGCGCCGCAGTGACGCTCGTCAACTTCTTCTGGGACGTCGGCCAGGCCGTCTGAGGCCGGCCCCGACACGACAGGAGATTCACGATGGGTGTCTGCGATGTGCCGGTCATCTCGTCGGTGTGCGATGTGGCCGGGGAAGCTGCCGCGACGGTCGTGGCTGCCCCGTTCGACTGGCTCGCCCAGGCGATGGGCGGCGCGGCCGGCTGGCTGATCGAGGCGATGTGGGCGGTGTTCGACACGACCACCCTGGTCGACGTCCAAACCGATGGGTTCACCAACGTCTACAACCTGATCTTCGGCATCGGCGTGTTCCTGGTGCTGATCTTCTTCTGCCTGCAACTCATCACCGGGCTCATCAAGCGCGACCCGACCGCACTGTCTCGTGCCGCGCTCGGAGCGGCGAAGTCGGTGCTCGGCGCGTTCGTCGTGGTCACGCTGACCGCGCTCGCGCTGGAGATCGTGGACCAGCTCTGCATCGGCATCATCCAGGCATCCGGGGAGACCACCGAGACGATGGGCGACAAGATCATCCTGCTCGCCGCCGGACTGACCGGCATCAACATCGCCGCTCCCGGTGTCGGCGCGATCGTCACGATCTTCCTGGCCGGGCTGATGATCGCCGCGGTCTTCATCGTCTGGTTCTCGCTGCTGATCCGCAAGGCGCTGCTGCTGGTCGGGGTCGTGCTCGCGCCGATCGCGTTCGCCGGCGCCTCGTGGGATGCCACCAAGGGGTGGATCGGCAAGTGGGCCGCGTTCGTGATCGCTCTGATCGTGTCCAAGCTCGTGCTCGTGGTGATCTTCCTGCTGGCGATCACCCAGATCGCCACCCCCATCGAGGCGGACATCACCGCGGTCACCGAGCCGATCACCGGGATCGTGCTGATGGGAATCGCGGCCTTCGCCCCGTACATGGCCTACCGGTTCGTGTCGTTCATCGGCTTCGACCTCTACCAGCAGATGGGCACCGAGCAGGAAGCCAAGAACGCCCTCAACCGTCCCCTCCCGCTGCCCTCCAAGACCCCCGGCGGCGGCGAGCCGAAGAAGGTTCTCGATGACCCCCAGGGCGGCGACCCGGGAGGCGGAAAGGTGTCCGGCGGCGGACCAGGCGGCAGCCCGTCGCCGCGCACCCCGGCACCGGCCGCCGCCAGCGGCACCGGCAGCGCTGGCACCGCTGGTGCCGGCACCAGCGCAGGGTCCGGTGCGGCGGCAGGAGCGGGGGGCGGTGCTGCGGCGGCGGGTCCGGCCGCGGCGGTCGTCGTCGGAGCGCAGGTCGTCAAGGGCGCGGCCGAATCCGGCCCGAAGGCAGGCAAGGCAGTCGCCGGACAGGCCGAGACCGCCGCCAGCGGCGCCGAAGGCCAAGCCGGTAGCGGCCAGACCGCGCCGTCCAAGACACCGCCCCCGCCGTCCGCACCCCAGCCGCGCACCCCGGCACCGTCCCAGCCAGCGCCGCCGCAAACCGGAAAGGAGTGACCGGCCATGCCCGCCACGACAGATCAGAAAGCGCCGGGCAGTGAGCTGACGCCGGTGAAGTTCTCCCGCCTCACGCGCCGGGGTGTGCTGCTGGGGCTCTCGATCTCACAGCTCATCACCCTCGGCATCGGCGGCCTGAGCGTGCTGGCGGCGTTCTACGGCGGGGCCGGGATGCTGCTGGCCTACACCGCCCCGATCTGGGTGCTCGCCGCGGTGCTGACCTGGGTGCCCGTCGCCGGGCGGCCGATGGTCGAATGGCTCCCCGTCGCCTGCTGGTGGCTGTGGCGCTCCACCGGCGGGCAACTGCTGTACCGGCGGCGGATCGTCACCCCGCGCCCGGCCGGGAACCTCGCCCTGCCCGGCGACATGGCCCGGCTGCGCGAGCATCTGGACCCCGAGACCGGGGCCTGCATGATCCACGACCCCCGCCAGTCCACCCTCACCGTGGTCTGCGAAGTCACCCATCCCGCGTTCGTGCTGCTCGACCCCGGCGAGCAGGAACGCCGGGTCACCTCCTGGGGACGGGTGCTCGCCACGATCTGCCGGTCCGGGCGGATCGCGACCCTGCAGGTCCTGGAGCGGACGCTGCCGGACTCCGGGACCGGACTGGCCGAATGGTGGGCCGAGCACGGCACCGCCGACGACTCCTGGGCCGCGACCACCTACGCCGAGCTGATCGAACGGGCCGGTCCCGCCGGGGAACGGCACGCCACCACGATCAGCCTCTCCCTGGACATGAAGACCGCGGCCCGGCAGATCAGGACCGCCGGCGGCGGCATCCGGGGCGCCGCCGCGGTCCTGCGCCAAGAGATGGCGACCCTAACCGCCGCGCTGCGGTCGGCGGACCTGACCCCGGTCGGGTGGCTCGGCCCCGGCCAGGTCGCGGTGATCCTGCGCTCGGCCTACGACCCGGCCGTCGCCGCCGCACTGGAACGGCACGGGAAGCTCGGGCAAGACCTCGCCACCGCCGGCCCGGTCGCGGTCACCGAGACCTGGGGCAGCCTGCGCACCGACTCGGCCTGGCACACCGTCCTCTGGGTCGCCGAATGGCCCCGGAGCATGGTCTACCCGGGCTTCCTCGCCCCTGTGCTGCTGTCCACCGGCATCCAACGCTCGGTCTCGCTGCTCTACACGCCGATGCGTTCGGATCAGGCCGCCCGCGACATCCGCAAGAAGAAGGTCGAACACCTCTCCGATGCGGCCCAGCGGGCACGGATGGGACAGATCGAGGACGCCGCCCAGACCGCCGAGTACCACGACGTGCTCCAACAGGAAGCCGACCTCACCGCCGGACACGGCGTGCTCCGCGTCTCCGGCCTCATCAGCATCACGGCACCCACCCTCGACGACCTGGAAGCCGCGATCGCCGCGATCGAGCAGTCCGCGATCCAAGCCTCCTGCGAGACCCGCCGGCTCGTCGGCCAGCAAGCCGCAGCCTTCACCGCGGCGGCGCTCCCGCTGTGCCGGATCGTGTGACCGCTGGCCTACCTGGCAGGCGTCGAGACCCTGCACAGATGGAGGCCAGTGATGCCCACGTTCGCCGATCCCGGCCGCGACGCCGCCGAGGCGTCCGAAGCGTTGCGCGGGCTCGCGCACGCCACCCGCAGCTTCGCCGACCCGGCCGACATGTACGCGGTGATCGGTGACCTGCTGGGCGGGGTGCGCTCGCTCCGGCAAGTCCTGGACCAGCTCGCCACCGCCCACCTGAACCAGCAGCATCAGCTGGCCGACGAAGCACGCGACCCGGCCGGCGGTGCGGTCGAGGCGGTGTCGGCGGCCGACGAGCTGCACCGGGCCGGCACGCTCATCGACCGGGCCCACGACCGGCTCAACGCCGCGATGAGTCATTCCGGCCGGATCGTCTGGAACCCACCGACGCAACTCGTTGAACAGTGGGTGGGGGTCGTGTTCCTGCAAGGCGAGGACGCCGACCGGGTTCTCGACCTCATCGACCGTGACGGCGTCGAGGCGGGGATCGAGCATCTGTCCGGCTGGGACTACGGCGACGAGACCACCGACGCCGCCTTGGAGAACGGCGATGTTCACGACCACGGCCCTGTCTGTGCCGGGGATCGGCCGGCCGAGACTGGCGACTATGCGATGACCTACAACCCGCAGGCCGGGCACGTTGCCCTCTACCGGCGGCACCTGATCCCCGCCGACCACGCGACAGACCCGCCCGACGACACCCCCGTCCCACCCTCGGACCGCGAGACCGGGCGCGATACGGCGAGACGGCGCAGCGGAGTCCGGGACGGAAGCTGGTTCGAGCATCCCGGCGTCGCCGCCGTCAAGCAGGCCCGGGGGCTCTCGTGGTGAGCCGGGACGAGAAGCTGCACACCGCCGTCCTCGTCGCACCGGCCTCCGAACGACGGCGGCTGCGAAAGCAGCGGCGACAAGCAGCCGCCCGGCTCGTCGCCGAGCAGCGGCAGGCGGAGAAGGCCACGGCCCGCGCGAAGCTGGAGGCTGAGCGTGCCGAACGGCGAGCCACGGTCTACCTGTCCTCGGCCGGCGAGCCAGGGCCAGCCGCGCTCCGTACTCCGGGGAGGTTCCGGCTGCCTCGGCATCAGGACACCAGCGCCGTCTTCGCCGGCCACTACCCGTTCTTGGCCGAAGCTGGTCTCGGGCCGCAGGGGATGTTCATCGGGCAGGATCTCTACTCCGGGTCGTCGTTCGTCTACGACCCGTGGGTGCTGTACCGGCGGGGCATTATCACCGCCCCGAACCTGATCCTGGCCGGGATCGTCGGCTCCGGGAAGTCCTCGCTCGCCAAGAGCCTCTACACGCGCAGCCTGCCGTTCGGCTACCGCGTCTACGTTCCCGGCGACCCCAAAGGCGAGCACACCGGTGTCGCCGAAGCGGTCGGAGGGAAGGCGATCATCCTCGGGCACGGGATGGGCAACAGGCTCAACCCGCTCGATGAGGGCTACCGTCCCGGTGGCCTCTCGGACCGGGAGTGGGCGACCACGCTGGCTGCGCGGCGCCGGGACCTACTGGGCGCGCTCACCGAGACCGTCCTTGCTCGACCGCTCGCGCCGTTGGAACACACCGCGATCGATACCGCCCTGGCCGGCGCGGTGCGCGACACCGAGGTGCCGATTCTGCCGATGGTGGTCGACCGGCTGCTGCGCCCAGACCCGGCCGACGATCCAGACGGCCGACTTGCTGAGGATGGCCGTCAAGTCGGGCACGCGCTGCGGCGGCTCGTCGCTGGTGACCTGGCCGGGCTGTTCGACGGCCCGTCGACGGTGAGGTTCGACCCGACGCTGCCGATGGTCAGCCTGGACCTGTCCCGCGTCACCGAGAACTCCACCTTGATCTCGGTGCTGATGACGTGCTCGTCGGCGTGGATGGAAGCCGCCCTCCTCGATCCGAACGGCGGCCGACGCTGGGTCATCTACGACGAGGCGTGGCGGCTGATGTCGCATCCGGCGCTGCTGCGCCGGATGGACGCGCACTGGCGGCTCGCCCGCCACTACGGCCTGGCGAACCTGCTCGTGTTCCACAAGCTCACCGACCTGGAGAACGTCGGTGACCTCGGCTCAGCGAACCGTGCTCTGGCGAACTCGCTGCTGGCGAACGCGGAGACCCGGATCGTCTACCGGCAAGAGACCGACCAGCTCGGCCCCACCGCCACCGCGCTCGGGCTCACCGGCACCGAGCAACGTCTCCTGCCGGGACTGGGCACCGGGCAAGGGCTCTGGCGCATCAAGGACCGCAGCTTCGTCGTCCAGCACCAACTCCACCCCGCCGAACTGGCCGCGTTCGATACCACTGCCCGCATGAATGGCGATCCATCGCATGCTCTTGAGCCGTGAACGGGACGCCAGGCCTTGGCGGATCGAAGCTGTTCCGGGCATCACCGTCGCTCAGGTGCGAGTCTGGTCGTATGGACCCCTCCATCCGCCTGCACCAGCTCCTTCCCCTGGTCGAGCGGCAGCACGCCGTCATCGAGCAACTACGCGCACGGCATCCGAAGCTCACCACTGCGAACCAGCTCGCCGACCTGGTTGGGATCAGCGCGCGGACCATCGAGCGAGATATCGCCAGGCTCCGACAAGCCGGCATTCCGGTTGAAGTCGTCAGGGGTTCACGAGGCGGTTACCGAGTCGCCGCTCGGGAACAAGCGTGCCAGGTCTCCCTCACGCCCGGCGAGGTGTCCGCCCTGCTGGCGGCACTGGTCGCCATCGGCCCCTACAGTTCCTCAAGCGCACGAAGCGTTTTCGAGAAGCTCACCACCGCACTCTCGCCTGAGACGGTGGCGTAAAACCGTCACAGCCTTGTCGGCATTAGCTCGTATCGTCGAAGTATGAGCATCAGCCACGAACAGATCGACGACTACCTCACCCGCTACGCCGCCACCATGACCGACCTCGACGCCGAGTCCGCGGCCGACCTCTGGACGACGCCAGGCCTGATCGCAGACGACCGGTTCTCCGGGGTCCTCGAATCGCGAGAGGCGATGGTGCAGGGCTTGAAGCAGTCCTACCCGCTCTACCAGAAGCTCGGCCTCCACTCCGTGGGATACGAACTCTTGGATCAGAACCACCTCACCGGCCTACTCGTGCTGATACGAGTGCGGTGGGAGTTCTTCGACGCCGCCGGTGAGTTGCTCACAGACAGCACCGCCTACTACCTGCTTCGCAGCGAGGAAGCAGGCCTCCGCGCGACCGTCTGTGTGCAGACTGACGATGCCGAGAAACTCCAAGCTCTCGCTACATCACGCGGCATCGAGCTGACGCCGCCCAGCGAGTAAGCCGCGCGCGGGCCGAAACGTCAGCATCTCGCGGCTGCCGGTCTGGGCGGGACGAAGGTATCGCTGGTTCACCTCGCCGCTATGAGGAGAGTCGAGCCCGAACCGGTCCCGGTGTCTATTCCGTTCGTCGTGCTCGACGTGCGCGAGGACGGCACCGTGGCCGTCACCGTCGACGGGATACGGCTGGACCCCGAGCCGTTCGCGCCGCCGTGGCGGCGTTCCTCATTCGGGCAGATCATCGACCGTGCCACGGATGACCGGACGACACCGGCGCGGGTCGAGGTCCGCGAGGCAGACGGGACGACCTTCACCGACATCATCGCGGCTCAACGTCGCCGAGCACCCGACCCGACGCCTGACCCCGAGAAGCCAGCCTCGCGGCCGGTATTCCAAACCGTTGAAGGCGACGGGTTCGTTCCCGGCGAGGACATCGCGGTCGCCGTCGTCACCGGGCACACCGACGCGTCCGGTACCGGTACGGCCCGTGCCCTGATCGACCCCGGCCGGCTCGGGTCGGATGCTGCGGGCGGGGTTGTGGAGGTGGTGCTGGTCGGCCGTATCTCCGGCGCCACGATCGTCCGGCGGCTGCCATGAACAGTCAGGGTCGGCAGACCGGCTCGTTCGGTGATGAGCTGACCAACGCGGCCATGATCGGACTGGTCGGCCTGTTGGGCATCGCCTTGGTGCTCCGCGGCGCCGGGTCCGTCGCGGCATTCGTCACCGGCACGAGCCAGCCCGCCGGTGGTCCTGCGTCCGGGATCGGTGTGCTGTTCGATCCGGGCGATCCCGCTGGCGCCCTGGACGCGCCCGGCATGAGCCCGGTCGTCTACTGGCTCGTCACGAGCCTCCTGCTCGCCGTGCTCATCACCGGCGGCGTGTGGGTCTGGTCGCGGCTGCGCCGTCACACGCACCGAGTCGAGCAAGACCCGCGCCGGATGGCGGGCATTGCCACGAGGCATGAGGTCGCTGCCGCCGCGTCCGAGAAGGCGCTGCTGCGTCGCGCCGGGAACCTCCGCCCCGGGCTGGATAATCCACGCCCGCAAGATGTCGGCTACCGGCTCGGCGCCTCTAAGGGCACCGGGGTGTGGGCGTCGGTGGAGGACTCGATCATGGTCATCGGCCCGCCCCGCTCCGGGAAGGGCCTGCACCTGGTGATCCCCGCGATCCTCGACGCCCCCGGTGCCGTCGTGGTGACCTCGACCCGGCCGGACAACCTGACCGCGACCCTGCGCGCCCGCAGCCGGGTCGGGCCGGTCGCGATCTTCGACCCGCAACACCTCGCCGAAGGCTTGCCCGCGGGGATGCGGTGGTCACCGATCCGGGGCTGTGAGTCCCCGCAGACCGCGATGATCCGCGCCACCGGGCTCGCCGCCGGAACCGGCCTCTCATCCGGCGGCGTCGACGGCGGCGGGTTCTGGGAGGGCAAGACCCGCGCCGCACTGCAAGCGCTCCTGCACGCCGCCGCGATCGACCACCGCCCACCGGCCGAGCTGTTCCGCTGGACCCTCGACCCGACCGCAGCCGCCGACGCGGTGGCGATCCTGACCGGCTCGACCCGCGCGGCGACCGGATGGGCCGAGTCGCTGGAAGCGATGATCGACTCCGACCCCCGCACCCGCGACTCCATCTGGCAAGGCGTGTCCCTCGCCCTCGGATCGCTCGCCGACCCCCGAGTGCTCGACGCCGTCTCACCCGGCCCCGGTGAAGGATTCGACCCCGAGCACTTCATCCAGAACCGCGGCACCCTGTTTCTCCTGGCCACCGGGTCCGGTGCGGGAGCCAGCGCCGCACTGGTCGCGGCGCTGGTGGAAGACCTCATCGAGACTGCCCGCCGTCTCGCCGCGCGCTCACCCGGTGCGCGGCTCGATCCGCCGATGCTGCTGGCGCTGGATGAGATCGCCAACCTCTCGCCCCTGCCGTCGCTGCCGACGCTGATGGCCGAAGGCGGCGGGTCGGGCATCACGACGATGCCGGTGCTCCAGTCCCTCGCGCAGGCGCGGGACAAGTGGAACGAGCACCAGGCCGGCGCGATCTGGGACGCGTCGATCGTCAAGGTCATCCTCGGCGGCGCTTCCAACAGTCGCGATCTGCAAGACCTCAGCGCCCTGGTCGGGGAACGCGACGAGTACACCGACTCCGTGACGCTGGGTGACCACGGCACCCGCTCCAACCAGCGCTCCGTCCGGCGGGTGCCGATCTTCCCGCCCGACCGCATCCGCCGGCTACCGTTCGGCACCGGGATCGTGCTGCTGCGCTCCGCGCCCCCGATCGTCACCGACCTGCACCCGTGGCCAAAGCGCCCCGACACCACCCAGCTCACCGCCGATCGTGCGCAGATAGAGGCCCTGCTGCGCCGCTCTGACACCTGAGCACACGCCAGTCGCCTCCGCGCCCACCTGCCTGCCATAGAAAGCCCCGGCATGACCGGGGACCGCGAGAGCAGACAGGAGCACACCATGTCCGACGATCCCCGCGACGATGACGCCACCACGGGCGACCTGCCCGGCCCGGAGCTGGACGGCGACGAGGGCTTCGAGGACCCGCTGATCGCGGAGCCGCCGCACCCGATCAACTGGAACCTGCTGAACGCCGACGATGCCGAGGTCGAGTGGCTGGAGCTGAACCGGTGGGTGGACTGGCTGCGGCACACCTACGGTCTGCCCGCCGCGGTGATCCCGCCCGCCTGGTACGCCCACTCTGAGCTGCTGTGGGAGCTGTCCGCGCTGCACCTGCACTGGCTGTGCGCCTACGACCCCGAGCAGAACGGCTCCGCGCCACTGGGCTGGCACCGCGACTTCGCCGACGCCCGCCAGCGGCTGCGCGAATGGGTCGCTGCGTCCGGCACGAAGCTCGACCACGACCGGCCCACCAGGCAGACCGTCTGGCCCGGTGAGGAACCCGCCGACCCGATCCAGGACCTGCCGATCATCGACCGCGACGCCGAGTTCGTGGAGTTCGTCATGGCCGACGTCCAGGCTCGCCGCGACGCCGAGGAAGCGTTCTACCGCACCCTCGACCCCGACACCGGAGAACTGTCATGAGCGACGAAGGGACGCTCGTGGTGTCGCCGCTCATGCACAGCCGCGAGGTCGCGGCGTACTTGAAGGTCTCGGAGTCCACCCTGTCGCGGTGGCGGTCGGCGGGCACGGGGCCGCCGTTCCTGCGCCTGGGCGGGATCGCCCGGTATCGGCTCGACGCCGTGGATCGCTGGCTGGCGGAGCTGGAACACGACCATGCCCCGGAGAGCTGAGCCGCAGCCGACCGCTGAGCCCAAGCCGGTCCCGCCGATTGGTGTGAAGGTCTCCACGGACATGGAGCGCCGCTCCTACGGCATCCGCGCCCGCGCCCGGTGGACGGACCCGACCACCAAGCGCCGGGTGATCCGCTCGGAGATCGTGCGGGACGAAGCGGCCGCGCACGCGTTCTTCGACCAGCTCCGCAACTCCTCGACCAAGGGCATGGACGTGTCCATGACGCTGCTGGAGTTCGTCACCTCCATCGGCGACCGGTGGGCGCGGGGCCTGGACCCGACCTCCACCGGCGAGACCTACGGGTACGGGCTGAAGCTGCGGGTGCTGCCCGCGCTCGGGCATCTGCCGGTCACCCAAATCACCGCGGGGATCATCGACCGCACCATTGATGAGTGGGAACAGCGTCACGGCGCCTCAACTATCAAGAACACTATCGCCCCGCTCGTGCGGGTGCTCGATGAAGCCGTGCGGGACGGGCTGATCCAGATCAACCCCGCGAAGAACCGTGCCAAGCGGAGCCTGAATCGCAACGCCTTCCGCGGCCAGTCCGCCGAACACGCCTCCCCGCGGGCGCACGCGATCCCGGACATGAAGACCCTCAACCGCCTCGCGCGCGCATGCGGGAAGGTGCATCAGTCCTACAGCGACTTCGTGATGCTCGCCGCGCTGCTCGCGGCCCGGTCCTCGGAGGTGTCTGGGTTGCAGGTCGGGGATGTCGACTTCGACAAGAACCTCGTGGTGATCCGCCGGCAGGTGTTCCCCGGCAAGGGTGGCCTGGTCACGAAGCCGACCAAGAGCCGCAAAGAGCGACGCGTGCCGATCCTCGAACCGCTCCGGCCCGTGCTCGAACGCTTCACCGACGGCAAGGAGCCCGCGGACTCGTTGCTGGTCGGTCCGAAGGGCGGCTACCTCACCACTGCGACCGTCCGCGACGCCACGAACTGGGACGGCGTCGTGGCGAAGCTCGGGCTGCCTGACCTCACCCGGCACGGCCTGCGCCACACCGGGGCGACCTGGATGGCCGACGCCGGCATCCCTCTGCACGTCCTCCAAGACATCCTCGGGCACGCCTCGCTGGAGACCACCCGCGGCTACCTGCACCCCGACGACCGCCACCTCGCCTCCGCCGCTGAGCAGGCCAACGCCTTCCTCTCTGCCGCGGGGCAGCGTCGCCATGCGCGCCAGAGTCAGCCGCCCAAGCGCGGCATCTAGCTCCGCGATCGGGCTGGACTCGGGGCAAACCGATGCAGGCGGCAATGCTGGACGTGAACGACGGTGGCCTGTGTTATGCCGGGCTTGTGAGCTGGATGAGGTTTCCGCAGGTGTCGTCCAATACGGCGGTGACGACAGGCCCCATCGGTGTCGGTTCTTGCGTGAATCGGACGCCGCCAGCAACAAGCTGCGCATAGGTCGCGGCCACATCGTCAACGGCGAAGGAGGCTGCCGGGATGCCGTCGGCGACGAGTGCGGCTGTATAGGCGTTGGCCGCAGGGTGCTGATTGGGCTCCAGCAGCAGCTCGGGGCCGTCGGGTGCGTCAGGTCCGACCACGGTCAGCCAGCGGAACTCGCCCAGTGGCACGTCGTTCTTGGGGACGAAGCCGAGCTTGTCGGTGTAGAAGGCGAGTGCCTTGGCCTGGTCGTCAACGAAGACGCTCGTGACGTTGATTCGGATGCTCATGAGTCATTCCTTCGGTTCGGTGAGCCAGCGTTCGGTGATCTCCCGCAGCGGCTCGGTGTGCAGGGAGAGGAGTTTCGTCCGCCCAGAACGTTGCGAGCTGACAAGTCCCGCTTCTTCCAAGACGGTCAGATGCTGGGAGATCGCCTGCCTGGACGACGCAATGCCATGCCGCATCGCCAGCCGGCCGCACAACTCGAACAAGCTCTGCCCATCGCGCTCGGAGAGCTCATCGAGGATGAGGCGCCTGGTCGGATCGGCGAGTGCTTGGTAGATGTCTCCCACGCCTCCACAGTAGGCAAGTGGCTACTTGCATATCAAGCCTCGGTTCACGCGAGCCGCTCTCGCCCGCGTCCGAGAGAAGCGGGGACTACCGAGTCCTCACGTCCATCCGATAACAGCCGGGCAGGGGGGCGAATGAGGCCGGGAATCGTTCTGGTCCCCTTTTGGTCCCCTTATCCACAGGGAAGGGGTCTCGGAGGGCCCATCTATCCACAGGCAGCCCGAGCGTGCGCGGGTCCAGGGGGACCAGAGGGGGACCAACAAAAACCCTCCCAAGACATGACGAAGCCCCGGCGAGAAACATGCTCTCACCAGGGCTTTTACGTCGGGATGACAGGATTTGAACCTGCGACCCCCTGACCCCCAGTCAGGTGCGCTACCAAGCTGCGCCACATCCCGTTATTCAATTTTTGAGCCAACCAGGAGGGGTAAACCCCTTGACCCCCAGTCAAGTGCGCTACCAAGCTGCGCCACAGCCCGTGATCCTCGGAAGGATCCCGTGGTCCTCGCTGAGGAGGACCGTCATCGATAGTAGACCGAGATGGGCGTGCAGAGCGAATCGGAGCGGGCGTGACCTGCCCCACGGCGCTCCAGCGGGGTGTGGGAGAGTGGGCTGGTCAGCACCCCTGAGCACCTTCGCCGCCTCCGGGCGGCCCGTCGGACGGAGACCTGATGGATCAGCATTGCGAGGGCACGGATCGGCGCAGCGACCAGCACATCGACCCCACGAGCCTCCCCAGCGATCGCGCGGAGCGCGGCGGCACGGAGGCACCGTGGCGCGAGATCCTCGCTCGGGCGCTCGAAGAGGGAGGCCGCGGAGCGGCCAGTGGCGTGAGGGATGAGGAGACGCCTTGGCGCTTCGAGCAGGCCGCCGCCATCCTCTGCCAGGTCTCGCATCACGTGCTCGCCCTCGGGGCGGAAGCGGGGGAGATGCTCGCGCGGATAGGCCAGGACGTCCCGCAGGACGCGGCTGCGACTGCGCGACCGGGAGACGAGCTCGATCGGCTGCGCGCCGCGCTCGAGGAAGCGGGCGTCGAAGTCGCGGCGCATGACCCTGTAGCCCCGGGCGCGTCCTTGCCGTTCGCTCCCGAGCGCTTCGATCTCGTGCTGTGCTCGCACGGCGCGTTCGACCCGCAGGAGGTGCGGCGGGTCCTCGCCCCCGGAGGCATCCTGCTCATCCAGCAGCGTGCAGAGGGCGATCTCGCGGAGCTGCGCGGCGACGACCAGGATCCGTCGGCCGCGACGGAGACCCTGCAGTCCCAGGCCCACCGTCTCACCCAGTCGGGCTTCGCGATCGAGCGCTCCGAGGTGTTCCACGGCCGCACCGAGTTCGCCTCCGCATCGGCTCTCGCCGGGAGCGTCGGCCGGGCACCGTGGGCGGCAGATGCCGACGCCGCTGCTCTCGAAGAGGCGATCGCATCCCTCGAGCCCCGGTTCGCGCAGGGTCCCGTGGCGCTCTCCACCTCCTCGTTCCTGATCCAGGCCCGCATGCCTGCCGCCCCGGAGCCCGGGCGCGTGGACTTCTCCCAGCTCCTCGACGAGCAGCCCGAGGTCCCGAAGGTCTGATCTGCAGGGCGGGGGTCAAGTGATCGTCAAGTCTGGACAAGTTCCACTGGTCCGGGCGGTCACGGCCGCGCGGGCGTGCGAAGATACGGGGACCACGAGTGAAGGGGTGCGACTGTGACCGAGAATTCCGGGGGCGGCTACGAGAGCCTGGACCAGACCTCGACCCTTCACGCCATCACGTTCTCCGAGACGATGGAGGAGCCCGAGCACGGGCTCAACCAGCAGGACCGCGCCGCGATCGAGAACCTCCCCGAGGGCAGCGCTCTGCTCATCGTGCGCAAGGGCCCGAACCTCGGCGCCCGCTTCCTGCTCGATGCCGACAAGACGATCGCCGGTCGCCACCCGCGCAGCGACATCTTCCTCGATGACGTCACCGTCTCCCGGAAGCACGCCGCATTCCTGCGCCGGGGCGACGGCTTCGCGATCCGCGACCTCGGCTCCCTGAACGGCACTTACGTGGAGATGGAGCGCGTCGACGATGCCCAGCTCCTGTCCGGCCAGGATGTCCAGATCGGCAAGTACCGCCTGACCTACCACCTCAAGCCCGGGAAGGCCTGAGCAGTGCCGGCCTCCGCGTCGCGCAGGCCGAGCCCCGCCGCAGGCGCGAGCCTCAGCATCGGCCAGGTCCTCGACCAGCTCCGCGAGGAGTTCCCGGAGCTCAGCCACTCCAAGCTGCACTACCTCGAGGCCGAAGGCCTGATCGATCCCGAGCGCACTCCGAGCGGCTACCGCAAGTACTCCCGCACGGACGTCGACCGGCTGCTGTTCGTGCTGCGTGCGCAGCGCGACCGCTTCTGGCCGCTGCGCGTCATCAAGGAGCACCTTCTCGAGCACGGCATCGAGCCCGAGGTCACCTCCATCGCCTCGCGCCCCGGCCCCAGCTCCCAGCTCCAGGCCGTGCGACTGGACCGCCGCGGGCTGCTGCAGGAGGCGCGCGTGGAGGAGGAGTTCCTCGCGGAGCTCGAGCAGTACGGGATGCTGGAGGAGGGCTCGCTCTTCTTCGGAGCCGCAGAGCTCGAGATCGTGCGCGCCGCCCGCTCTCTGGCCGACGAGGGCCTGCACCCGCGCCACCTGGTGATGGTGCGCACCTCCGCCGATCGCCAGGCCCATATGATCCGCTCGGTCGCTCAGCCCCGCTCCCGACCCTCGGATGCGGCGGCCCGCGGTCAGGCGGAGAGCATCGCAGAGGATCTGGGAGAGGCGATGAACACCCTCCACAGCGCCCTGCTGCGCCGACGGATCCATCGGCCCTGAGCGCAGATCCGGGCCCAGTTCGATCCCGGATGCCGGGGCGATGCGGCGCGGCGGGCCCTGCGGGGGCCTACGGGGCGCTACAGTGTGGGAAGCGCTCTCAACCTTCCCCGATGCAGAGCCCATGATGGAGGCGAATGTGAACAGCGATCCCCACGCTGACCGCACGGCCCAGTCCACCGTCCCCGCCGTCCGTGCGCAGGGAGTCCTCTTCGAGGACATGGTGGATGCGCCGGCTGAGGTCGGCTATCGCGGCCCGGCGGCCTGCAAGGCTGCCGGAATCACCTATCGCCAGCTGGACTACTGGGCTCGCACGGGCCTGGTGGAGCCGGGCGTGCGCGCCGCGAGCGGCTCGGGCAGCCAGCGCCTCTACGGGTTCCGCGACGTCCTCGTCCTCAAGGTCGTCAAGCGCCTCCTCGACACCGGCGTCTCCCTGCAGCAGATCCGCGTAGCCGTCTCGGCCCTGCGTGAGCGCGGCATCGAGGACCTCGCCCAGATCACGCTGATGAGCGACGGCGCCTCGGTCTACGAGTGCACCTCCGCACAGGACGTCTTCGACCTGGTCCAGGGCGGCCAGGGCGTGTTCGGCATCGCGGTCGGCCGCGTGTGGCGCGAGGTCGAGAACGAGCTCGCAGTCCTGCCCAGCGTCGATCCGGCCGACGATGCCGCGCTCGCGCTCCAGGACGAGCTCGCCCAGCGCCGCCGCCAGCGCCAGGCCGGCTGACCAGGCTCGCACACCCCGGGGGAGGGGAGGAGCAGCCCGGCTGCTCGCGGCGGCCGGGCTGCGAGGTGATCAGCTGTGCTGGCGGGAGTCCAGGACCGTGCGCAGCAGCGCGTCGAAGTCCTCGGTGAGTCGCGGCCCGCTCGCGCCCTGGTAGCGGTGCAGCGGCACGGCGCCGCCCTGCGCCTGCTGCAGGCCGACGCGCTCCTCGATCACCGGATCCAGGACGAGGTCCCCGAACAGCTCGCGCAGCTCCGTCAGGCGGTACTGGTGCTCGACCGAGCGGGGGCGGTAGCGGTTGACGACGAGACCCAGCGGCTGCAGCCGGGGCGCCATGTCGTCCTCGCGCATCTCCATGGTGAGCTTGAGCGCACGGTCCGCGGCGGTGACGGCGAAGAAGCCGGGCTCGGCGACGACCATCGCGCGATCCGAGGCGGCCAGGGCCGTCTGGGTCAGCCCGTTCAGCGAGGGCGGGCAGTCCACGAGCACGAGGTCGTACTGGTGGGTGCGCTTGTCGAGGGCCTCGCGCAGGCGGCGCACATCCTTGCGGTTCGGCGCGGGGGAGTCCACGAGCACCGAGCGGTGGCTGCCGGGGATGATGTCGAGGTGCGAGGCCGCGCCCTGGGACCACGGGGTCTGCATGATGGCGCGGTCGACGGTCTCCGTGCGCGGCGAGGAGAGGACCTCGGCGACATCGGGGCCGTTCGCCGGTTCGCCGAGGAGCCCCAGGGTGGCATCACCCTGGGGATCGAGATCGATGACCAGAGTGTTGACACCCTGATGCAGCGCCGCCGAGGCGAGGCCCAGCGTCACGGACGTCTTGCCGACGCCGCCTTTGAGGGAACAGACACTCACAGTGAACACGCCTGCAGTCTACCGACGGGCGGGCCCGGTTGCTGACAGGCGCACCGGGATACAGTGGCGGGCCCGCCCCGGGCCGCAGCGTTTCGTCGCCGCCCGGTCCCCATCGACTCCGCCCCGCCCGAGGAGAACCGTGACCGCACCTGCCGCACCGGCGCATGACATCGTCCTCGAGGTCCTCGAGGGATGCGCGCCCTTCGCCCGCGCGGAGGCGCAGCAGCTCGGAGAGGCCAATCTCGTCGGCCCGACGGAAGTGCGGCTGCGCACCGCTGATCTCACGGGCGTGAAGTCGCTGCGGCGCGTCGTCGCCGCCTACCTCGTGCTGCGCATCCCCGCCCGGCGCCCGACGGAGCTGCTGGAGACCTCGGTGCAGCAGGAGATCGCCGAATCGATCGCGCTGATCCGCCGCAGCGCCCCGAAGCCGCGCTTCACAGGAGTCCGGCTGCGGGCCGCCGGGGCGGACACCGCTCCCATGCGCCGCCTCGAGAGCGAGATCGCGGCCGGAGCCGACCTGCCCGTGCAGGAGGACGGGGACCTGGTGGTGCGCGTGCGCAAGGCCAAGGATCTGCTGGTCTCCGGCCGCAGCGCCCTCGCGCCCGCGCTCCCTCCCGGCCCGGCCTGGGAGCTGCTGATCCGCCTGACTCCGAGGCCGCTCGCGACCCGCGCCTGGCGCACGGTGAACTATCCGGGCGCGGTGAATGCCGCGATCGCGGCGAGCGCGCTCGACATCCTCGACGTGGGCGCCGAGGACTCGCTGCTCGACATGACCTGCGGCTCCGGCACGTTCCTCATCGAGCAGCTGCACGAAGCGGTGCCCGAGCGGATCGTCGGAGTCGACCTGAGCGCCGAGGCGCTCGCGGCGGCGAGCGCGCATCAGCGGGCGGCCCGCCGCCGCGGGCGCATCGACTGGCTGCAGGGCGACGTGCTGACGATGCCGCTCGAGGGCGGGTTCACGCGCCTGATCAGCAATCCGCCGTGGGGAACGCTGCTCGGTGAGCACGAGACGAACGAGGAGCTGCTGCGGGCGCTCCTGGGCCGGGCCGAGGAGCTCGCAGCGCCGTCGGCCCGTCTCGCGATCCTCACTCACGAGATCGGACGGATGGAGTCCGTCATCGCGGGCGGGACGGGCTCATGGAGCCTGCTGCAGGAGCACCGCTTCTTCCAGAAGGGCCACCATCCCAGGCTGTTCGTCTTCGAGCGGACGCAGGGCTGAGCCGGAGCGCAGCCCTGCGCACGCTCAGAAGCCTCGCCGGCTCCGGCGCAGCGCGAGGAGCGACTGCGGGTCTCCCTCGACCTCGAGATCCGTGACCTGATCCCGGCCGTACGCCCACAGGAGCAGCTCGCCGGGCGTGCCGTGCACCAGCACGGCTCCGGTCGCGTCGGCGCCGCGGCGGGTCTTCGCGGGGATCCGGATCCCCCCATGCGTGCTGACGAGGGTGACGTCGACCTCGGCGCGCACGAGCATCCGAGCCATCGTCCGCAGGCGCGACCAGAGCTCGGACTCGTGGGCCGGGCTCAGCGCACGGGCCTGCCAGCCGGGGCGCGCACGGCGCAGGTCCTCGTGGTGCACGAAGTACTCCACCGTGTTCGCCACGGAGTTCAGCGGTCGCATCGGGGACAGTCGCGGCGGGCCGGCGCGGAAGCGCGCGACCTGCTCGGACCACGGGGTCTCCCGCAGCTTCTCCAGGGAGCGCTCGGCGGCGCGCGCCAGGGGAGCGATCGGCAGCTTCGGACCGACCATCAGGTCCTGTCGGCCCTCGCGCACCAGGAGATGCTCGAGGAGGTCGGAGGCGTCCCACCCCTCGAGGATCGTGGGGGCGTCGGGGCCGTAGGAGATCAGGTCGTCGGCGAGGGTGCGCCGCTCGTGCTGGACGAGAGTCTCATCAGTGTTGTGCATGGGGCGAGGCTAGAGCCTTCAGCCGTGCGATTCCTCCGAGGGCCCCTGATCGCCCTCGTCGAGACCGGCGAGGAACTGCTCGACCTCTGCGGCGATCTCCTCGGCGCTGGGGACCTCGGCCTCGGCGGCGTCGGCGAGCTGGAAGCGGTCGGCGTTCTCCTCGAGCGATCGGACCATCTCCTGGAGCTGATCGTTCCCGGCGACCTGCGCGTCGATTCCCTCGCGCACGGCGCGCGCGATCACCTCGAGCTCGCCCGGAGCGATCTCGGGCCCGCCCTCCTCGCGCACGGCGCGCAGCAGCGCGAGGGCGGCGACGGGGTACTCGGTCTCGTGGAGGTACTGGGGGACCTGCGCGGCGAGGCCGACGACGGGATGCCCGCTCTCGTGCAGGCGCAGCGTGAGCACGCTGGTGAAGGTGGAGCGCAGCCGGAAGACGGCGGGCATGGGGCGCGGGAACATGATGTCCTCGCTCGCCCCGCCGTAGCGCGTGATCGGCAGCTCGCGGGTGTGAGGGACGGGCGCGGGGAAGCTCTGCACCAGAAGGGTGCGCTCGACCCCGAGCTGCTCGATCACGTGGCGCAGCGCGGAAGCCAGGCGCTCCCACTGGAAGGACGGCTCCGGGCCCGTGAGCAGGAAGAAGGGCTCGCCGTCGGCGGCGACCACCTCGTGCAGCAGGATCTCGGGCTTCTCGTAGTCCTCGAAGTGGTCGCGGTCCAGCGTGATCTCGGGGCGGTGGCCCGTGTAGTCGTAGACCTGGTCCATGTCGACCCGGCCGATGATGCGCGAGTCGAGCAGCTCGAGGATGTGCGTGTCGAGGAGGTGCTGGGCCGCTCCGGCATCGGTGAAGGCGCCGAGAGTCACCACCAGGGTGCTGCCGCGCAGGGTGCGGGCATCGATGTGGCGCTCATAGGTGAACACGGTGCTGGGATCCACGGAACCTCCTGCAGGCGGGGCCGCTCACGCCGCGCGGGTGCGCGCGGAGCGGTCGTACTGCAGTCCAACGCCGGGCCGGCGGCACGTATTCCGCGTCCCGCTGCCGTCCAGCCGGGTCGCGCGCAGCCGCCCTCAGCCCTCCAGCAGCCGGGCGATCTCGGGGCTCAGCAGAGCGCCGGTCGGATCGACCCGGCGCCGGACGGCCTGCGCATCGGCGAAGCGGGGGTAGAGGCGCGAGAGCTCCGCGGCGCCGAGAGTGTGCCGCTTCCCCCAGTGCGGGCGGCCCTCGAACTGGGCGAACACGGGCTCGATGGCCCGCAGCACCGGGGAGAAGGGCTCGCGATGGAAGCGGTGCACGGCGATGTACACGGTGTCGCGGCCCGAGGCGGTGCCGAGCCAGGTGTCATCGCCGCGGGCGATCCGCACCTCGAGAGGGAAGGTGACCTGCTCGCCGCTCGAGCGGATCGCCCTCTCGACCTCGCGCACCGCCTCCCCGAAGCTCTCGGCCGGCACGGCGTACTCGCTCTCCTCGAAGCGCACGCGACGCGGCGCGCTGAACACGCGATGCGAGTGGTCGGTGAAGTCGCCGCCGGCCATCAGCCGCGAGGCGATGTCCCGCACGGCCGGCGCCACCCGCGGCGCGCGGGAGGTCCCCTCGAGCAGAGCGCCGTAGACGACGTTGCCCAGCAGCTCCCGGTTCACCAGGTGCGAGATCCGGCCCATCGGCGACAGGGGTGCGTCATGGGGCAGGCGGCGGTTCGTCTTGACCGTCGCGCGGGGCGTGCCGGGGAACCAGAAGAACTCCACATGGTCGGTGGTGCGCGCGCGCTCCGGGAAGGACTCGAGCACCGCCTCGATGGGCTCGGTGGTCTCGTGGGCCGACAGCGCGAATGCGTCGACGCAGCGGATCCGCACGCGCGTGATGATGCCGAAGGCGCCGAAACCCGCTCGAGCCGCTTCGAACAGCTCGGGGTCGTGCTCCGCATCGACGTCGACGAGGGTGCCGTCGGGCAGTGCGAGGCGCAGTCCCGTGACCATCCCCGAGAAGCCCGTGAAGGCGAGGCCCGTGCCATGGGTCGCGGTGGAGACGGCCCCGGCGATGCTCTGCACGTCGATGTCGCCCATGTTCGCGAGCGCCAGGCCCCAGGGTGTGAGGAGGGTGGCGATCTCGCGCAGCCGGGTCCCGCCCCAGAAAGTCGCCTCCTTGGTCTGGGCATCGACGCTGATCAGCCCGCTGAGGCGATCCGCGCGCAGCAGGACGTCATCCGTGCGGGCGATCGGCATGAAGGAGTGGCCCGCGCCGATGGGCCGGATCGTGCGCCCGTCGGCCGCGCGCTGGGCGAGCGCCGAGGCGAGCTCCGCCTCGGTGGCGGGGGAGAGGTCCTCGCGGGGCGCGAAGCGCACCGATCCGGACCAGTTGGCGAGGGTGCTTCCGTGCGCTCTGCTCACAGCGTGCTCAATCCTTCTCCGCGATAGGTGGGCCACTGATCGATCACCTGCAGCGCACCGCTCACCCGGCGCACCACGGCGTAGCTCTCGGCGTGCTCGGCGAGCTCACCGGCCTTCGCGTGGCGCAGCCACACGACGTCCCCGACGCGCAGCTCTGCTGCCGCTGGGCCGACGAGAGGGGTCTGCACCTCGCCCGCGCCCTCGTCGCGCGCATAGCGCAGTCCGCTCGGCCAGGCGATCGTCGGCAGGCGATCGGCGCCGGGCGCGCCCGAGGCGATCCACCCGCCGCCGAGGATGGTCGCGACCAGCGGCCCCGGCCGCCGCACGACGTCCAGACCGAAGTGCAGGGCGGGAGCCGGGCGGAACGCGGTGTACCCGTCGAAGAGTCCGGGGCCGACGATCCCGGATCCTGCGGCGACCTCGGTGACGGCGGGCTCGGCGGCGCTGGTCTCGATCGAGCCCGTGCCTCCGGCGTTGACGAACTCGAGGTCGGCCATCGCGCGCAGGGCTTCCGCCGCCGCGCCGCGGCGCTCGGCGATCTCGCGCGCCGAGCGGATCTTCATCGCGCGCACGGCTCGCGGGAAGGCGCCGCGGCCGACGTCGGCCACCCCGGCGATCTGCCCCTCGTACGCCATCATGCCGACGATCCGGAAGCCCGGGCGGGAGAGCGCCTCGGCGGCGAGGGCGCGCAGCTGGGCGGGAGTGCGGACGGGGGAGCGCAGCGCCCCGAAGCGGAGCCGCGCGAGCGGCGCGTAGGCGGCGTCGAGCTCGAGGGCGATGCGCAGCGGCGGGTGCCCGGGGGCGGCCGCCGAGATCAGATCCAGCTGCGCGGACGAGTCGATCATCAGGGTGATCTGCTCCCGGGCGCGCTCATCGGCCGCGAGAGCGCGGATGCGCTCGCGGTCGGCAGTGGGGTAGGCGAGGACGATGTCGTCGATGCCGCGCGCGCACAGGTGGAGCGCCTCGGCGAGAGTGAACGCGAGGACCCCGGAGAATCCGGGCTCGGCGAGGGCGTGGCCGATGAGCGAGCGCACGCGCAGGGACTTCGAGGCGACGCGGATCGGTGTGCCGCCCGCGCGGCGGCGCAGGTCGGCGAGGTTCGCATCGACGGCGTCGAGATCGAGCACCACGACGGGCCGCGATCGCAGTCCCGCGTCCTCGAGGGCCCCCAGATATGACTGGGCGGTCACGTCATCCATAGCCGGGATCGTACGCCAGCGCGGGCGGTGAGGAGGCGCTGAGACAGCTAGGGTCGGAGCCATGCGCTCCACCCGCCGCTCCTCAGCACATCGTGAATCCTCGGCTCTGCTCGCCGGCCGTCTGATCGTCGTCACGGGCGCCTCGGCCGGGATCGGCGAGGCGATCGCGCGACGGCTCGCGGCCGACGGGGCTCGCCTCGTGCTCATTGCGCGCAGGCGCGATCGCCTGGAGGAGCTCGCCGCGACGATCGGCGGGGGAGCGCTCGCGATCCCGGTGGACCTCGCGGATCCGGACGCCGCCGCGGCTGCGTGCGCACAGGTGCTCGAGCAGGCGGGAGTGCCCGACGCGATCATCAACAACGCCGGCGCCGGCGCCTTCCAGTCGCTCGAGGAGTCCACCGTCCAGGACGTCCACGACCAGATGGACCTGCCCTACTTCGCGGCGGTGCACACCACGATGGGCTTCCTGAGGCCGATGCTCGCGCGGGGGAGCGGCGCCATCTTCCAGATCAACTCGCCGGTCTCGGTGGTCCCCTGGCCGGGGGCAGTGGGCTACGCCGCCGCCCGCTTCGCGCTGCGCGGGTTCACCGAGGCGCTGCGCGAGGACCTGCACGGCAGCGGGCTGGCGGTCGGCTCGCTCACGCCGACGCGCGTGCACAGCGACTACTTCACGGCGAACCCCGGATCGGTGGAGCGCGTGCCGAAGGTCGAGGCGCTCGTGGGCACCATGCGGCCCGAGGAGGTCGCCGAGGCGCTCGTGCGCGCGCTCGTGGAGCGCCCGGGCAAGGACACGCACGTGCCGTGGCGCTGGGGGCTGATGCAGCCGCTGGCCCGCGCGTTCCCGTCGGCGCTGACCGCGCTGTATCGGCGCACGGGGCACCAGCGCGCCTGAGCTTCGGCCGCCAGCACGGCGACTTTCACGTGAGGAGCCGAGAGGCCGGCATCTCGGCTCCTCCCACGCATCTCGCGGAGCGCACGGACCAGCCGCGCTAGCCTTCGGGCATGGTGGATCGAGAGCTGGTGACGCGCCGCGTCGTCGCACAGGAGCTGGTCGGCGCCCGGCGCACGGGCGCGGCAGACGTGGCCCGGGCGTTCCTCGCCACGCAGGGGCAGGATCTCACCGGTGCGGTCTCCTCATTGGCGCTGCGTCTCGCCCTCCCGCCGGGCGCTGCCGTCGCGGAGGTCGAGCGCGCCTTCGCGGACGGGGAGATCGTGCGCGGATACCCGATGCGCGGCACGGTGTTCATCACGGCCGCTGAGGATCTGCGCTGGCTCACCCAGCTGTGCGCTCCGGCCGAGATCCGAGGCTCGGCGATGCGACGCGAGAAGCACTTGGGCATCGAGGAGTCCACGATGCACAGCGCCCGGGCGGTCCTCGAAGAGGTGACGGGGGAGAGCGGCATCCCCCGCAGCGAGCTGCTGGCGCACTGGACCGAGCGGGGGATCGCGACCGAGCAGGCGCATCGCTATCACATCCTCAAGCACTTCCTCATGACGGACATCGCGGTCTACGGTCCGCTCGCCGGCCGGGAGAACCTCGTGGTCGCCGGGGATCGCTGGCTGCCGGTGGGATCCTCGCTCCAGGAGCGCTTCGGAGGCGATCGCACTCAGGCGGCCGCCGAGCTGCTGCGCCGCTACCTGACGAGCCGCGGTCCGGCGAGCATCCGCGATGCCGCCTGGTTCTCGAAGCTGCCGATCGCGCTGCTCACCGCAGCATTGCAGCAGCTCGAAGACGAGGTCGTCCCTGCGGGGCCGGATGCGCGCGGAGAGATGCGGTACGAGCGGCCGAGCCTGCAGGCCGAGTGGGAGCAGCACGGGGGAGCCGCGCTGAAGGGGATCCTGCTGCCGCCGTTCGACGAGATCGTGCTGGGGTATCCGGACAGGCTGGCGCTGATGACGCCCGCGGCGCATGAGGTGCTGGTG
The DNA here is from genome assembly GCF_023509525.1 of Brachybacterium equifaecis. Taxonomy (GTDB): domain Bacteria; phylum Actinomycetota; class Actinomycetes; order Actinomycetales; family Dermabacteraceae; genus Brachybacterium; species Brachybacterium equifaecis. The sequence continues at coordinate 14,804 of NZ_JAKNCJ010000003.1, read as the reverse complement.
CCCGGGAATCGCGGGGTGTTCCTCGGAGGCTTCCTGCGCCGGGGCGAGATCATCGCGCGCTGGCGGCGAGCCGGCACCGCAGCGCGGCCGCGCCTCGAGCTCGCGGCGCTCGAGGACCACCGGAGACTGCCGAATATTGCTGTCGCAGAGGCTGACAGCCGTTTCCGTGCGTTCCCGGTCTACCCGCCGCGGTAGCGGATAGGAGAGGGCGGCAGGGGCCCCCTGCCCGTTGTACTTTACATAACGTGCATTATCGGCGAAGCGTGCAGTTGAGCACGGATCCACGGCCTGTGACCGAACTGTGATGCATTCGCGCCGGATGCCCGATGCGCAGCCGCGCGTCGGTCGGCGTTCACCCCGGGGTCGCTGACGCGAAGGTCGCGCAGCGCCGGCGGAAGAGTTCGGATCCGGGTGCGCGCCTCGCGCCAGGCACGGCTGGCTGCAGCCGCGAGGATCCGGCCGATCCGGCAGGTGAACCCCGTGTGGCCTGCAAGTCCTTGCCGCCGGGTGACCTCAGCCTCTGCTGTTCACCGCAGCGCCACCGGAGCGCCCCGGAGGTTCATCCGGGCCGGTCAGAGTCCTTCTCGTGAGTGCACTCGGCATACCCGGCATCGATCGGGACGACGCGATCCCCGACCCGCCCCGACGGCGGCGGCGGGCGACGAACTGGCGCCATGCGGCCCTGGCGGCAGTCCTCGTGCTGCCGAACATGGCGCTGCTGTTCCTGTTCACGTATCGCCCGCTGATCGACAACATCCGCATCTCGTTCTACCACTGGAACATCTCCAGCCCGCGGATGACGTTCGTCGGCCTCGACAACTACACGCGCTATTTCAGCGACCCCGAGAGCTGGCAGATCATGCTGCAGACTCTCCTGTTCACGGGCGCCGCCGTGATCGGCTCGATGGTCATCGGCCTCGCGCTCGCGCTGCTGCTGGATCGGGCGCTGAAGGGTCGCAATCTCGTGCGCGCCGTGGTGTTCGCGCCGTATGTGATCTCCGGTGCCGCGATCGGCGTGGCATTCCAGTTCGTCTTCGACCCGAACTTCGGTCTCGTCCAGGACATCCTGGGATGGTTCTCGATCGCTTCGCCCAATTTCTACCAGCACCGCTGGTGGGCTCTGTTCATGGTGACCTTCACCTATATCTGGAAGAACCTCGGCTACACGTTCGTGATCTATCTGGCCGCTCTGCAGGGGCGCCGCTCGGATCTCGATGAGGCCGCCGAGATCGACAAGACTCCCCCGTGGCGCCGCTTCTGGAGGATCACGCTGCCGCAGCTGCGCGGCACCACCGTGTTCCTCTCGATCACCGTGCTGCTGAACTCGTTCCAGGTCTTCGACATCATCCAGGTGATGACGGCCGGCGGGCCCTACGAGACGGCGACCACCACGATGGTCTACCAGGTGTACCAGGAGACGTTCGTGAACAGCCAGGCGGGTTACGGATCCGCGGTCGCCACGGTCATGTTCGTGGTGGTCCTCATCATCACGGTCGCGCAGGCGCGCCTGCAGAAGGAGAACTGACCATGAGCACCGCCCTCTCCCCTGCCGCCGCCTCCCCCGCCGCGGTCCCGTCGGCCGCTCCGAAGGCGCTTCCGCCGACCCCCGGCACCCAGGCCGCCGGCGAGCCGCCGATGAACGCCCGGCAGTCCGCCCGGCGCCGCGCGATCAGCGGGGACGGAGGCTCCCCCGTCGGGCGGGCCTTCGGATACGGAGCGATGGTGCTGACGGCCCTCGTGTTCCTGCTCCCCCTGTACTTCATCCTCATCACGTCGCTGAAGACCCACGGGGACATCTACTCCGACCCGATCAGCTGGATCCCGGATCCGTTCGCGCCGGAGAACTTCTCCACGGTGATGAACAATCTGAACTTCGGGACGTACCTGCGCAATTCGATCATCATCACCGCGATCCTCACGATCGTGGAGGTGACGCTCGGAGTGCTGTCGGCCTATGGCTTCGCATTCCTGCGCTTCCCCGGCCGGGATCTGCTGTTCCTGCTGCTCATCGGCTCCCTCATGGTGCCGAACCAGATCACGATCATCTCGAACTACTCGATGGTCGCGCAGTGGGGATGGCGCAACACCTTCGCCGGCATCATCGTGCCGCTCGCGGGAGTCGCATTCGGCGCCTTCCTGATGCGCAACCACTTCCTCTCGCTGCCGACGGAGATCATGGAGGCCGCGGAGATGGACAGCGCCGGATTCTTCCGCACCCTCTTCAAGGTCGTGCTGCCGATGTCCTGGCCGACCGTCAGCGCCTTCGTGCTCATCACCGTGGTGACCGAGTGGAACCAGTACCTATGGCCCTTCCTCATCGCCAGCGATGACAGCGTCATGCCCCTCCCCATCGGGCTGACCCAGCTGCAGAACAGCGAGGGCATGACGAACTGGGGCCCGGTCATGGCCGGCACCATCATCACCACCCTGCCGATGCTCCTCGTCTTCATCCTGCTGCAGAAGCAGATGATCAAGGGCCTCACGGCCGGAGCCGTGAAGGGCTGAGATCCGCCCAGCTCCCCTGCACCGCCGCGCCGCCTGAGCCCCGCGCCCGCGCTCGTCCCGGCGCTCCTGCTCCCCCGCTCCCCCGCTCCCCCGAATGCCCCATCCACCGCAGTCCCTCTTCACAAGGAGAAACCCCATGACGTTCACCCGCCGCAGCTTCATCTCCCTCGCCGGTGCGACCGCCGCGACCGCCTCTCTCGCCGCCTGCGCCGGCGGCAGCGGAGCGGGAGCCGGGGCCTCCGACGGAGGCGACGGCGCGATCGAGTTCTGGTCCAACCACCCGGGCGGCTCCAAGGACCTCGAGGAGGCCATGATCGCCGCCTGGAACGAGGCGAATCCCGACACTCCCGCGACGCTCGTCACCGCCGGAGCGAACTACGAGGAGATCTCCCAGAAGGTGAACGCGGCGCTGACCGGCGGGCGCCTGCCCGACGTCTTCATCACCTCCGACGTCACCTGGTTCAACTTCGCGCTCAACGAGGCCACCACGCCGCTGGACGAGCTGTGGACCGCGAACGACGTCGACTCCGACGACATCGTCGACACCCTGCGCGAGGACTACCTCTTCGACGGCAAGCACTACGGCATGCCGTACTGCCGCTCGACCTGCCTGATGTACTTCAACTCCGACGTGCTGGCCGCCGCAGGGCTGCCCACGGATCGCGGACCGGAGACCTGGGAGGAGTTCGCGCAGTGGGCCCCCGCCCTCGTCGCCGCGAACGGCGGCAAGCCCGCGCTCGTCGTCCCCGACGGCTCGAACTACCTCGACTGGTACTTCCAGGGGATGGCCTGGGCCTTCGGCGGCGCCTACTCCGAGGAGTGGACTCCCACCTTCAGCTCCCCCGAGACCGTGGCCGCCGGCCAGTTCCTCAAGGAGCAGGCCGCCGCGGGCCACATCGCGGTCGACGCCAACGCCGACAACACCTTCTCGATCGGCGGCGCCTCCGGCCTGCTGCAGTCCACGGGCTCCCTCGGCGGGCTCACCGAGGCCGCGGCGTTCCCGTTCATCACCACGTTCCTGCCCGGCCCCTCCCCTGCCTGCCCGACGGGCGGCGGCGGCCTCGCGATCCCGGCCGGAATCTCCGAGGAGCGCAAGAACAACGCGATGCGCTTCGTCGACTTCATCACCAGCACCGAGAACACCATCACGTTCTCCCAGGGCACCGGCTACATGCCGATGCGGAAGTCCGCGCTCGAGCACGCGGATGAGGTCGCGTTCCTGACCGAGAACCCCAACGCCCAGACCGCGATCGACCAGCTCGCCGCGAACACCGCATCCCAGGACTACGCGCGCGTGTTCGTCCCCGGCGGCGGCGCACGCATCGGCGGCGGTCTCGACCGCATCACCATCGGCGGCGAGGAGGTGGCGACCGTCTTCGCGTCCTTGGACAAGGAGACGCAGGACGTCATCGACCGCGACATCACGCCGCTGCTGCCCTGATCGCATCCCGAGGGCTCTGAGCCCTCCCGTCTCGACACCTCGCTCGAGGTCCCGGCGCACGGAGCTTCCGTGCGCCGGGCCTCGACCAGGAAGGACCACCATGGCCACCGTCGCGTTCCAGCAGGCTTCGCGCATCTTCGACAGCTCCCGCCCCCCGGCGGTCAACCGGGTCTCCCTGGAGATCGCGGACGGCGAGTTCCTCGTGCTCGTCGGCCCCTCGGGCAGCGGAAAATCCACTGCGATGCGCATGCTCGCCGGCCTCGAGCCCGTGGACGAGGGCGCGATCCTCATCGACGGCAAGGACGTCACCGAGATGCGCGCCCGTGACCACGACGTGGCGATGGTGTTCCAGTCCTACGCGCTGTACCCGAACATGACCGCCCGCCAGAACATGGCCTTCGCCCTGGAGAACCTGAAGCTCCCGAAGGACGAGATCGCACGGAAGGTCGAATCGGCCGCGCGGATGCTCGAGCTCGAGCCGCTCCTGGACAAGAAGCCCTCGGCGATGTCCGGCGGGCAGCGCCAGCGCGTCGCCATGGGCCGCTCGATCGTGCGCGACCCGAAGGTGTGGTGCATGGACGAGCCGCTGTCGAACCTCGACGCGAAGCTGCGCGTCTCCACGCGCGCGCAGATCGCGGCTCTGCAGCGGGAGCTCGGCGTCACGACGGTCTACGTCACCCACGACCAGACCGAGGCGATGACCATGGGCGACCGCGTCGCCGTGCTGGAGGACGGGGTCCTGCAGCAGGTCGACGAGCCCACGCACATGTACGAGAACCCCGGCAACACCTTCGTCGCCGAGTTCATCGGCTCCCCTTCGATCACGCTCCTCGAAGGCGTGCGGGTGGACAGGGGCCGGGCGCTCCTCGGCGAGGGGCACACCCTGGACCTCGGCATGCCGGCGCAGTTCGCTGCGAAGCTCGACGGGGACTCGGTGATCGCAGGGGTGCGGCCGGAGAACTGGGAGATCGTCTCGCGGCAGTCGACCGACCGGGAGGATCAGTGCGTCCCCCTGCAGGTCGAGATCATCGAGAACCTGGGGGCGGAGGCGTACGCCTACTGCACCGCGCTGATGACGCCCGACTCGACCGTCTCCATGCGGCAGAAGCGCATCGCGGTGCGGCTCGACTCCGCGAAGGACGCGCAGATCGGCGACACGCTCTGGGTGCGTCCGCGCGTCGGAGCCTGCGTGTTCTTCGACCCCTCCTCGGAGATCAACCTGCGCTACCTCTGAGCCGCGCTCCCCCGCCCGGCGAGGACGTAGCACAGCACCGAGATCGCGGTGCCTGCGACCATGGCGATCGCCATCGGCAGCGCGGTGCTGTCCCCCGCGATGCCGACGACCGGCGCCGCGAGGGCGGCGGCGAAGGAGAAGCCCAGGCCCAGCATCGCCGAGCCGGTGCCGGCGAACTCGGTGGCCTGCTGGGAGGCCATGGCGCCGCCGTTGCCGAAGATCAGGCCCTGCGGGGCGACGGTGAAGAAGAACGCGGGCAGCACGATCCACGCGGGCGTGTCCAGGAACAGCGAGCCGATCAGCAGCGTGAAGGCCGCGAGGCTCACCAGTGTCAGGCCCACCCGCATGATCCTGCGCGGGTGGATCGAGCGCGTCAGCCGGGCCGAGAGGAACGACAGGCTCATCATGCCCAGCGAGTTGATCGCGAAGGTGATCGAGTAGGCAGTCGGCGAGAAGCCCAGCATGTTCTGCACGACGAAGGACGAGGCCGACACGTAGGACATCAGCGCGAAGGCGCTGAAGGCGTTCACGAGCATGTACGCCACGAAGATGCGCCGGCCCAGCAGAGTGCGGCAGTTGCGCGCGAAGGTGCGGAATCCTCCCGCGTGGCGTCTCGAGGGCGGGAGCGACTCGGGGATGAGGAAGATCGTGCCGATCAGGGAGATCAGCGACATCGCGGCGATCACGAAGAACACTTCGCGCCACTGGCCGACGATCAGGATCAGCCCGCCCAGCAGCGGGGCGACGATCGGGGCGATGCCGCCGATTCCCTGCATGATGTTCATCGTCCGGAACAGTTCCGGACCGTCGGTCATGTCGATCAGCACCGCACGGCCCAGCACCATCCCGAAGCCGCCGCCGAAGCCCTGCAGCAGGCGCAGCACCAGCAGCGCGGTGACATCCGGCGCGAGCGCGCAGCCGATCGAGGCGAGCAGGCACAGTAGGATCCCGGCGAGCAGCGGCCAGCGCCTGCCGACCCGGTCAGAGAGGGGTCCCGCGATCACCTGGCCGGTCGCGGTGCCGAGGAAGAACGCGGTGAGGGTCAGCTGCATCGCCGCCGCTGTCGTGCCGAGATCGCTCGTCACCTGCGGGAAGGCGGGGATGTACATGTCGGTCGCGAGAGGGCCGATGGCGCTGAGGGTCGTCAGCACGGCGATGACCAGCGCGGTGACCTTCCCCCGGGTGCGCGCGAGGTCGCTCTGAGAGGGCAGCTGCGCCTGGCCCCTGTCGGCCGCATCCTCCAGCACGGGGATGCCGGAGGTGATGGTGGGGATCGCGCCCGTCGTGGTGGGGATGCCCCCCGTCACGGGAGTGGGTTCGCTCGAGGCGGAGGGATCGTGGGCGCGCGAGGACACGGCAGCCTTTCGGATGAGGAGGGGGCCCTCCAGACTACCGGGAGGCCAGGCGGTCGCGATACGTGGGATCGGTCCTCTTCAGGTGCCGGATCACGGCCGCGGTGATGGGCATGACCGCGTACTGGACCGCGACCTTGTACACGAAGCCCAGCAGCGTGTACTCGAACCACTGGCGCGGGGTGGTGATGCCGATCGCGGCCGCGGCGATGGTGCAGAAGATGATCGTGTCCACGAGCTCCCCGGCCCCGCTGGCGGAGAAGAGGCGTGCCAGCAGGCCCCTCTCCCCTGTGCGCTGCTTCATGCGGCTGAGGATGAGCGAGTTGACGCTCTGGCCGGCGGCGAAACCGGCGAGACCGGCGAGGACCACGATCCACACGGGGCCGAGGGCCAGCTCGATGGCCGCCTGCTTGGCCAGCCCGTAATCGTCGGGGAAGGGCGGCAGCGCGATGATCACCCAGTAGCAGAGCGCGGCGAGGACGCTGGTCGCGAAGCCCATGATGATGGCGCGGCGCGCGGCGCGGGGCCCGTACAGCTCGGTGATGATGTCGCCGACGATGTAGGCGAGCGGGAAGAGGAAGAAGCCGCCGTCGGTGATGATCGAGAATCCGATCCCCGGGATGGTCCCGAGGTAGACGCCCTTGGCGGCGCCGATCCCGGAGAGGATCACGACGGCGCACATGATGACGGCGAGGATGTCGAAGTGCGAAGTCCCCCGGTCGGCGTACACGGCGCCGGCCGGGCTTCCAGAGAGGGGTTCGGCGATCAGATCGGTGGAGGGCATGAGGGCTCCTTGAGGGGTGCGATCAGGGGTGGGGGTCGTAGGTCTCCGGCTCAGGGGCCGAGCGGGAGCATGAAGGCGCGGATGGTGCGCAGCAGCGTGACGGTCGCGAGGTCTCGCACCTCGATGCCCTCGAGCTGTTCGCGCACCATGAGGTCGACGAAGATGCTCATCACGAGCTGGGCGAGGTCCTCGAGGCTGATGGCGAGCTCCAGCCGGGTTCCGGCTGCCGCTTCCGCCGCCTCGAGGCTCTCGCGCAGGGCGCCCGCGATCACGGTGCGCAGGCGTGCGCGCTGCTCGGTGACCAGCTCGCGCGCCTGCGGGGAGCGCAGCGAGGTGGAGACGGCCTCGGAGTGCAGGAGGAACCACTGGCGGCCGTACGGCCGCACGGCCTCGAAGACCTCCAGCATCATCAGGGTGTCCTCGGCGGAGCCGGCGGCGTGCGCCGAGACGATCCTGCCGTGGAAACCGCGCCAATAGTCCATGCGCTCGGTCATGATGCGGATGATCTCGTCGGTCGCGAGGGAGAACGCGGCGCCGAACAGCTCCTCCTTCGTGGAGAAGTTCGAGTAGAACGCACCGCGCGTGAATCCCGCGGCCCGCACGAGATCGTCGATGGTGGCGCCCTCGAGACCCTTCTCGGCGAAGACGGGGACGGATGCCTGGAGCAGGCGCGAGCGCGTGTTCTCCTTGCGCCGCCGCTCATCGCCGCCCCCGGATCGGGGCAGGAGATCCGTCACGCGATCACCGCCTTCTTCGTCTCGGGTTCCAGCGGTACCATCATACCGATACATTCGTGTGTCGAACCCGCGCGTGCGCCGGATCTCCGGGCATCGGCGCCCGCTCCTGAGATCGGAGATCTGCGTGTCCTCCTCCCTGTATCGATTGGGCCGCGCCATGGCCCGAGGCCGCTGGAAGGTCATCGGCGCATGGCTCGCGCTCCTCGCCCTCAGCGGAGGTCTCGCCTTCGGGCTCAGCGGCGCGTTCTCGAGCACCTTCGAGATCCCGGGCACCGAGTCGCAGCAGGGGCTCGACGAGCTCGCCCAGCGCTTCCCCGAGATGGGAGGCACCGCCGGCCAGCTCGTCTTCGTGACGACCGACGGCCAGGACGTCGAGGCGCACCGGGCCCAGATCGAGACCGTCATGGACGAGGCCGGCCAGGTGGAGAGCGTCGCCGCGGCCCCGAGCCCCTTCGACGAGCTCTCCCCCGGCACCCGCACGCCCGACGGCGACGCCCTCATCGGGAACGTCCAGATGTCCGGCGGCATGGGCAGCTTCCCCGAGGGCTCGATCGACGAGCTCAGCCGCATCGCCGCCGAATCCTCGACCGACGGCCTCGAGGTGCACCTGGGCGGGCAGATCCTGCAGAGCGCCGAGATGCCCATGGGCATCTCGGAGGTGATCGGCATCCTCGCCGCGCTCATCATCCTCGCGGTGACCTTCCGGGCCGTTCTGCCCGCCGTCATCCCCATCGTCAGCGCGATCGTCGGAGTCGGCGTCGCGATGCTCTCGGTGATGGCGCTCTCCGCAGGCGTGGAGATCCCCTCGGTGACGATCTCGCTGGGAGCGATGCTCGGCCTCGCCGTCGGCATCGACTACTCGCTGTTCATCCTCTCGCGCCACCGCGATCAGCTCTCCGGCGGCATGGAGGTCGAGGAGTCCATCGGCGAGGCGACCGCGACCTCCGGCAGCGCCGTCATCTTCGCGGGCATGACGGTGATCATCGCGCTGCTGGGCCTGTTCGTCACCCGCATCCCCTTCATCACGATCATGGGCGTGACCGCCGCGGCGACCGTCGCGATCTCCGTCGTCGTCGCGCTCACGCTGCTGCCCGCGCTCATGGGGCTGCTGGGCGAGCGCCTGCGCCCGCGCCGCGTGCGCCGCCTGATGGCCGAGAACGGCGGCGTGCTCCCCGCGCCCGCCGACGGCGAGAAGCCGAAGAAGCCGTTCGGCACCACCTGGGTGCGCGCGGTCACGAAGATCCCGGCGCTGACGATCGTCCTGGTGATCGTGGTGCTCGGCGCTCTCGCGCTGCCGATCAAGGACCTGCGGCTCGGACTGCCGGATCTGGGCACCGAGCGGCCCGACACCGAGGCCCGCCAGACCTACGACCTCATCGCCGAGAAGTTCGGCGCCGGGTACAACGGCCCGCTTCTCATCACCGCCGACATCATCAACTCCACCGATCCTCTCGGCGTCGTCGGCGAGCTCGAGGACCGGGTCGCCGCGCTCCCGGGCGTCCAGGAGATCCAGCTCGCCACCCCCAACCGCGGCGCCGATCTCGCGGTCGTCGTCGTGATCCCGACGGGCTCCCAGACCGACGAGTCCACCGCCGATCTCGTGCGCACCCTGCGCGAGGACGCCCCCGCCTGGGAGAAGGACCTCGCGATCTCCGACATGCGCGTCACCGGCTCCACCGCCGTCGCCATCGACATCTCCGCGCTGCTCTCCCAGGCTCTGCTCCCCTTCAGCCTGCTCGTCGTCGGGCTCTCGCTGATCCTGCTGATGATCGTGTTCCGTTCCATCTGGGTGCCGATCAAGGCCTCACTCGGGTACCTGCTCTCCGTCGGCGTCGCCTTCGGCGTGGTCGCGATGATCTTCGAGTACGGCTGGGGCAACGCGGCGCTGAACATCCACGTCGTCGGCCCCGTCATCGCGTTCATGCCGATCATGTGCATGGGCATCCTGTTCGGACTCGCCATGGACTACGAGGTCTTCCTCGTCTCGCGCATGCGCGAGGAGTACGTGCACACCGGGGACGCCCGCGGATCCATCGAGCGCGGCTTCACCGGCAGCGCGCCGGTGGTCGTGGCGGCTGCACTCATCATGTTCAGCGTGTTCGCCTCGTTCGTGCCCACCGGCACGTACATGCTCCAGCCGATCGCCATCGCGCTCGCCGTGGGCGTGTTCGTGGACGCGTTCGTGGTGCGGATGACGCTTGTGCCCGCAGTCCTCGCGCTGCTCGGCGACCGCGCCTGGTGGCTGCCGGCCTGGCTCGACCGCCTGCTGCCCACGATGGACGTCGAGGGAGAGGGCCTGAAGGCCGTCCTCGAGCACCGCAGCTGGACCGCGCAGCACGGCCGAGCCGCCGTGCGCCTGGAGGACGTGCGCGCACCCCTCGCCGGCGGCGGCGAGATCGGCCCGCTCACCGGGTCGATCGCCCCCGGCACGCTCCTGGTGGCGCGATCGGACGACGATCCCGCCCGCAGCGCCTTCCTCGATCTCGTCTCGGGGCGCCTGGCCCCGCTCACGGGGATCCTGGCGGTCCACGACCGCCTCGCCCCCGATGACCTCTCCGCCATCCAGTCCCGTGCGCACCGCATCGGAGCGGGAGAGGACGTCACCGCCCGGCTGCAGCAGATCGCCGCGCGAGGCCGCTCCGGCCAGCTCATCGTGATCGAGGACGTCGGCGATCTCGCCCACGCCGTCACCGTCACGGACGGCGGGATCGGCGCGCAGCTCGAGGAGCTCCTCGAGGGCGGCGCCACGATCATCACCGGCTCCCGGGCGGCGGCCGCCCTCGGCGCCACCCAGACCGAGCAGCACGTCATCGACGCCCTGCCCGATCCCTCCCGCCACATCGCCCTGCGCCTCGAGCGCGCGGGCGATGCGCAGGACAGCACCGAGCAGGACCACGCATCGCAGGGCTCCACCGCCGTCTCCGCTGAAGGAGCACACGCATGAACACCCTCCGCCGCCATCCTGCGGCTCTGATCGTCGTCCTGCTCCTGCCGCTGCTCGTCGCCGGGATCGGCCTGTGGGCCCTCACCGGCCGCATCGACAACGTCGATCGCGTCCCCGCGGCCGTCGTGAACCTCGATGAGGGCACGACTATGGTCGTGGACGGCGAGGAGCAGCAGGTGCCGCTCGGTCGCATGCTCGCGGGAGGGCTCACCCAGCCTTCGACCGTCGAGGGCGACGGCGCTCCCGAGACCACCGGCTTCGACTGGCGCCTCACCTCCGAGGACGATGCCCGCGCGGGGCTCAAGGACGGCACCTACGCGGCGATGATCATCATCCCTGCAGACTTCTCGAAGAACCTCGCGAGCATCGGCACCCCCGGTGCGACGAAGGCCGAGATCCAGGTGATCAGCAACGACGCCTCCGGCCCCCTGAACGGCCTGATCGGAAGCGCGGTCGCCCAGGTCGCCACCGCCACCATGGGCGGGCAGTTCACCGAGCAGTACCTCGACGGCATCTACGTGGGCTTCAACGATCTCCAGAGCAGCTTCTCCGATGCCGCGGGCGGCGCCGAGGATCTCGCCGACGGCGCGAACGGTCTCGCCGATGGCGTCCAGCAGACCAGCGACGGCGCTCACCAGCTCGCGGACGGATCCCAGCAGCTCGCCGACGGCACCCAGCAGCTCGCCGACGGCACCGCTCCCCTGGCGGACGGGGCCGACCAGCTCGCCGGCGGCACCCGCCAGCTCTCGGGCGGACTCTCCCAGCTCGCGACCGGGGCCGACGGGGTGGCGGGCGGCACCCGCCAGCTCTCGGGCGGGCTCTCTCAGCTCGCGACCGGGGCCGACGGCGTCGCGGGCGGTACCCGCCAGCTCTCCGGCGGTCTCTCCCAGCTCGCGACGGGTGCCGACGGGGTCGCCAGCGGCAACCGGCAGCTCGCCGGCGGGCTCGACCAGCTCGCCACCGGCGCGGACGGCGTGGCCGGGGGTCTCGCGGGGATTCAGGCGGGCCTGCGCCACGGCGATGGCACCCCGCAGAATCCTGGCCTGGTTGCCGGTGCCGACCAGCTCGCCGCCGGAATGCAGGGCGACGGCACGGCGCAGAACCCTGGCCTCGTGGCGGGGACCGAGGCGCTAGCGGGCGGGGCGGACCAGCTGGCGGGCGGACTCCACGCCGCATACGAAGGGGCCGGGGGTCAGCCGGGTCTCCGCGACGGCGCCCAGGGCCTTGCCGCTGGGTCTTCGGAGCTTGCCGACGGAGTGCAGCGGCTGTCCGACGGCCTCGCGCAGAGCGGGGCCGGCGTGCAGGATCTGAGCGATGGCGCGCAGCGTGTCAGCGACGGCACCGCGGCTCTGGCCGCTGGCCTCGAACCGAGTACGGTCCAGGGTCAGCCGGTCCCCGGCATGCTGGATGCTGCCCGATCGAACCGCGACGCGGTGTGCGCCCTCGCCGACGCCGATCCCTCGCTGGCGGGCCTGTGCGCGAACGCAGAAGTCCTCCTTCAGCAGTCCCAGGGTGTGGACGCCGCGCTGAACGGCGACGGCACCGAGGCGAATCCGGGCCTCGTAGCCGGCACCGCAGGCATCGCGGGCGGCGTCTCGGGTCTCGCCTCCGGCTCGGATGAGCTGGCAGCAGGCGCCGAAGAGCTGACGGCGGGCGCCGATGCGCTCGCTGTCGGCGCGCAGGCGAACGCCGACGGGATGGAGCGCGCCTTCGAGGGGTTCGAGAACCGTGAGGTGCTCGATGTGAACGGCGACCCCGTGCACGTCCCGGGCCTCCTCGAGGGCGCGGACGCGCTGTCCGAGGGCACCCGCCAGCTCGCCGACCAGATGCCTCAGCTCGTCGGCGGCGCTGTGCAGCTCGCTGGCGGTGTGCACCAGCTCGCGGACGGCGTGGATCAGCTCGCACCCGGAGCCGCCCAGCTCGCTGCGGGCGCGCATACCAGTGCCGACGGCGCAGACCAGCTCGCCGGCGGTGCCGACCAGCTGGCGGGCGGGGCGCGCTCGAGCGCTTCCGGTGCCGATCAGCTCGCCGGCGGCGCCGATCAGCTCGCCGGGGGCGCTCGCTCCAGTGCGAGCGGCGCCTCCCAGCTCGCGGACGGAGTGGGACAGCTCGCTGCGGGTACGCACGCCAGCGCCGACGGCGCCGGCGCGCTCGCCGGCGGCGCGGACGCGCTGGCCGACGGCACCCGGCAGCTGGCGCAGGGGGCCCAGGGTCTCGCTGAGGGTACGCAAGGCCTGGCAGACGGCACGAGCCAGCTCGCAGACGGCACGACCCAGCTCGCCGACGGCGCCGGTCAGCTCGCGGACGGCACGACGCAGCTCGCGGACGGGCTGCGTCAGGGCGCGGACCAGATCCCGACGTACACCGAGGCGCAGCGCACCTCCATGGCGCAGATGGGTGCGCAGCCCATCACGACCTTCTCGGAGTCCGAGAACACATCCGCGGGGGCGGCGACGACCACCTTCCCCTTCGTCACGGTGCTCGCGCTGTGGCTCGGGGCGTTCGGGATCTTCCTGCTGGTCCCGGCGCTGTCCCGGCGCCTGCTCGATGCGGCGATGCCGATGTGGCAGGTGGTGCTGCGCTCGCTGCTGCCCGCCCTCGCCGTGGCGGCGGTGCAGACCCTCGCCGTGCTCCTCGTGCTCGCGTTCGTCGGCATCGCCCCGGTCTCCCCGCTGGCCGTCGGGCTCATCTCCCTCACCGGTGCGCTGATGTTCTCGGCGTTCCACCAGGCGCTGCTGGCCCTGTTCGGCGACCGGGTGGGCAGGATCCTCTCGATCGTGCTGATGGTGCTGCAGGCCGTGGTGCTGGTGGGAATCCTCCCGGTGCAGACGGCCCCGCCGCTGCTGCAGTCGATCAGCGGGTTCATGCCGATGCCGATCGTCAGCCAGGGCCTCGTCCACGCGGCGCTCGGCGGCTCGGTCACCTCCACGACCGCCGCGCTGCTGTCGATCCTCGCCTGGTTCCTGATCTCGGTGGGAGTCACCCTCGTGGTCTCCCGCGGCGCCCGCACGGTGCGCCCGTCCCGGATCGCCGGCGCGGGCGGGCTTGCCGCCGAGGCCTGAGGTCCGTCTATGGCCGAGCGGGCCGGGTCGCCGTCTGGCGGCCCGGCCCGTTCGCTTTCCCTCTGCGGCCTCCCCTGCCCACCGCGGCATCCCGTCGGCCCCTGCGCGCTAGGGTCCTGGAATGGACGTGCGCTTCCCTGCTCCCCTGTCGCCCGGCGATGTCGTCGGGGTCACCAGCCCCTCCTCCGGCGTGGCCGACGCTCTTGCGGCGCGCCTCGAGTTCGCCCTCGAGACCGTCCGCAGCGCCGGGTTCGAGGCCAGAGTCGGTCGCTGCATGGACGGAGAGCGGCATATCAGCGCGAGCGCCCGGGAGCGGGCCGACGAGCTGCAGGACATGCTCCTGGACCCTGCCGTGCGCGCGATCGTCCCGCCCTGGGGCGGGGAGACCGCGATCGACCTCATCGGCCTCCTGGACTGGGACGCCATCGGCCGCGCTGAGCCCACCTGGGTCGTGGGCTACTCCGACATCTCGACGATCATCACGCCGCTCACCCTGCTGACAGGCTGGGCGAGCATCCACGGCCAGAACCTCATGGACACCCCGTATCGCTCCCCTGCAGGACTCACGGACTGGCTCCGGATCGTCCAGATGCCCCCGGGTGAGACGTTCACGCAGACCTCCTGGGCTGACCCCGTGATGTAGGTCCAGTCGTTGTGTGAGTCGTCTTGATGCTCGCTGCTGCGGGCAGGAAGACTGGTCTCATCATGACGAACACGAGGAAGCGGCACACGCCTGAGCAGGTCG
>NZ_JAKNCJ010000023.1 GCF_023509525.1 Brachybacterium equifaecis | reverse complement strand
GGCGGTGTCGTAGCGTCGTAGCAACACTCCCGGCCGGCGGGGGCCTGGAGGGGTGAGGCGGGCGTGATGGCGCGTGCAGGGTTGACGTTTAACGACAGGTCGGAGATCTCCACCGCCACGAAGGCTGGCTGGGGGATCCGGGAGATCGCCCGCCATCTGGGCAGGTGCCCCTCGGTGGTCTCCCGCGAGATCCGCCGCAACACCACCACGACCCGCGGCTACCAGGCCGTCACCGCGGATGTTCGCGCGCAGCGCCGCCGCTCCCGCCCCCAGGCCCGCAAAGTCGCGAGAGACCCCGTGCTGCGCGCCCGGGTGGAGGCGGACCTTGCCGCGTCTTGGACGCCTAACGAGATCGCTGGCCGCTTGCGCTTGGAGGCCGCAGACCCGACCGTGGAACGCATGGACTCCTCACCCGACGCCCACGGCGCGACCGTCTCCGGCGAAGCGATCTACCAGTACATCTACGCGATGCCCCGCGGGGAGCTCGCGAAACGGGGGATCTTCCTGCAGTCCAAGCGCACCCGCCGCAAGCCCCGCACCACCGGCAGGAGCAGGGGTGGGCCGATCGTGGGGATGATCCCGATCAGCGAACGCGGCGAAGACGCCGCAGCACGCCGAGTGCCTGGCCACTGGGAAGGGGATCTGATCATCGGGAAGAACGGCGCCTCGTGCGCGGCGACGCTGGTGGAGCGGATGAGCGGGTTCACCGCGCTGCTGGCCCTGCCCTCCAAGCACGCCGAGCCCACCGCGGACGCGGTCATCGAGTACTTCACCGGGCTGCCGGAGATGATGCGGGGCTCGCTCGCCTGGGACCGGGGCACGGAGATGGCCCACCACCACAAGGTCACCCTGGCGACGACGATGCCGGTCTACTTCGCGGACCCCCACTCGCCCTGGCAGCGGCCCTCGAACGAGAACACCAACCGTCTCTACCGGGAGTACCTCCCCAAGGGCACAGAGATCCCCGACCACCAGCCCTACCTCACGAGCATCGCGGAGGAGATCAACAACCGGCCCCGCCGCCGACTCGGCTTCCTCTCACCGAAAGAAGCCTTCACCCGCCTCCTCGCCGGCGAACCCCATGTTGCTACGACGCCTTGACGCCACC
>NZ_JAKNCJ010000022.1 GCF_023509525.1 Brachybacterium equifaecis | reverse complement strand
TGTTGCTGGCCATGAGGTTGTTGACGCTCGCGCCGTGACGACGCGCTCCAAGTTTGGGTGCGGTCGAGTGCTACAGTGAACATGTTCAGTGAACGTGTTCAGTTAAGGATGGCGAATGACACCCGCAGTGCGCGCGCAACTCAAGCAAGCCACGCGGTTGCGCGTCCTCGAGGCGGCGAATCGGCTGTTTCAGGAGCGCGGCTTCGACGCCACAACGGTGCGAGACATTGCCGAGGCAGCTGGTGTCAGCGCCGGGACGGTGATGACGGTCGGCGACAAGAACGCGTTGCTGGTGCGGGTCTTCGACACGATGCTGGGGGACGAGCATGCGCGGCGCGGCGGCGTAGACCCTCAGCCGGTTGGCGACGCCGACAGCTGCGCGAAGCGCTTGGGCATTCTGGTCCAACCGTTCATCACCATGTTCATGGGCGGGCCCGAGCTGGCGCGGGCGTACGCGTCGATCCTCGCATCCGGAGCTCATTCCTCATCGCTATTCACCGCGCTTGCCGCCCGACTCCTAGAAGAGTTCGCCGTCGCGATCACTAAGCACGGGTGCACCTCGCTTGCTGACGCACCAGCCAAGGCGCAGGCACTATATGCCGCCTACGTCGGCACGCTCTTCACTTGGTCGGCACTCGGCTCGGACGATCCGTCCGGCCTCACAAACAGCCTCAGAACTTCGTTCGAGGCGATCTGCACCTGCAAGGAGTGACTCAATGCCACTGACCCCTGACCTGTGGTGGCCTCCGGTCGTTCTCGCGCTCGCCTTGTTCGGCGACGCGGCGATGTCTCTGCGCCCGCCGAAGTTTATCCGTGACTGCTTGAACGGCGTAGGCTTCCCCCGCGAGTGGTGGTGGACTCTCATCGTCATCAAGACGCTCGCCGTGGTCGGACTCATCGCGGGGATCTGGATTCCCGGCATCGCTCTGGCCGCCAACATCGGCGTGATTGTCTACTTCGTTAGCGCGGCCGCCGCCCACATCCGAGCGCGGTTCACCGGGCAGGCGTTCTGGCTCAACTGCCTCGGTATGCTCGCGCTCTCCGTCGCAGTCCTCGTTCTCTCGTTCACGCTCTGAATGGCCGATACCTCGAGATGCGCATCCCCTAATGTGACATCCCAGCGCCCTCACCGGAATGCACCCCTCACGCCTGAAGGGCGCAAGCGGCTGATCGAGCGATGCCGCACCCGTCCGATCGCGCACGTGGCTGCCGAGATGGGCATCTCCCGTGCC
>NZ_JAKNCJ010000021.1 GCF_023509525.1 Brachybacterium equifaecis | reverse complement strand
TGGGCTGACCCCGTGATGTAGGTCCAGTCGTTGTGTGAGTCGTCTTGATGCTCGCTGCTGCGGGCAGGAAGACTGGTCTCATCATGACGAACACGAGGAAGCGGCACACGCCTGAGCAGGTCGTGCGCAAGCTCGGACAGGCCGACCGGATGCTGGCCGATGGCGCGGACGTCGCGGCGGTGTGCCGCGAGCTGGGCGTGTCGGAACAGACGTACTACCGGTGGCGCAACCAGTACGGCGGGCTCAAGGCCGACGACGCCAAGCGCCTCAAGGAGCTCGAGAAGCAGAACGCCACCCTCAAGCGTCTGCTCGCTGAAGCAGAGCTGGAGAAGGCGGCGCTGAAGGAGCTGGCAGAGGGAAACTTCTAGGCCCGGGCAGGAGGCGCGCCGCCGTCGCTCACCTCATCGCGAAGATGCGGGTGAGCGAGCGGATGGCGTGCCGGCTGACCGGGCTATCCAGGTCCGCCTACCGGCGCACCCTCAAGGCCGATACCGTCGCCGACCCCGACGCCGCCTTGCGTGAATGGCTGCGCGGTTACGCGAAGAAGCACCCCCGCTGGGGCTACCGGCGCGCGTACCACGACGCCCGCGGCGAGGGCTGGCAGGTCAACCACAAGAAGATCCAGCGGCTATGGCGCGAGGAAGGCCTACGCGTGCCCCAGCGACGTCGCCGTAAGCGCATCGGCTCCTCGACCGCGGACGCCCCCAAGGCGTGCGCCCCGAACGTGGTGTGGGCCATCGACTTCCAGTTCGACGTCGACGAGGCCGGGCGTCCGATCAAGATCGCGTCGATCGTGGACGAGCACACCCGGGTCTGCCTCGGCGGCCTCGTGGAACGCTCCATCACCGCCGACCGTCTCACCGACCATCTCGACGACCTCGTCAAGCTGCACGGCCCGCCCGCGGTCCTCAGAAGCGACAACGGGCCCGAGTTCATCAGCCAGGCGATCGCCGACTGGGCCGGCACCCGCACCGGCTTGTCGTACATCCCGCCCGGCTCGCCGTGGCTCAACGGCTACGTCGAGTCGTTCAACTCCCGCCTGCGCGACGAGTGCTTGAACATCAACAGCTTCTACTCACTGCTGCACGCCCAGGTCGTCATCGGCGACTGGAAGGTCGAGTACAACACCGTGCGACGCCACTCGGCGCTGGGCTACCTCACCCCGGCCGACTATGCTCGCCACTGCACCCACGAAATGGAACCCGACGACTCACACAGAGACCGGACCTAACAACGGGGGCGGCCCA
>NZ_JAKNCJ010000020.1 GCF_023509525.1 Brachybacterium equifaecis | reverse complement strand
GGCGCTTGACCCCTGATCGTGGACACGCTGATTCCAGCACGAGGCTGGGGAAGCGAGAATCCAAGGGATGGCTAGGAAGAATTACACGGACGAGTTCCGCCAGCGGGCGGTGGATTTGTACGAGTCCACCCCTGGCGCGACGTTGAAGGGGATCGCGGCGGATCTGGGGATCTCCCGCGGTGCGCTGAAGGAGTGGGTCGGCAAGCACGGCTCTGGGGCCACGACTGCGGGTATGGGGCTGATGCCCGCGGCGGGGCGGGCGGAGTCGCCGACGGCGAAGATCCTCCGGCTGGAGGTCGAGAACGCGAGGCTGGAAGCGGAGAAGCTGAAGCTCGAGACGGAGCGGGACATTCTCCGCCAGGCGGCGAAGTATTTCGCGGGGGAGACGAACTGGTGAACCGCTTCCAGTTCGTCCAGGACCACAAGGACGCCTACGGCGTGAAGCGGTTGTGTGAGGTCGTCGAGATCGCGAGGTCCTCGTTCTACGCCTGGCTGGACGCCGCACCGCGGCGCGCCGCGAAGGCTGCCGACGACGCGGCCCTCGCGGCGCGGATCCGCGTGTTGCAGGACCCCGCCCAGGGCGGCGACCGCGCTTACGGGGCACCGCGGATCACCGCCGACCTCAACGACGGCGTTCCCGCCGCCGGGCGGGTGAACCATAAGCGGGTCGCCCGGGTGATGCGGGAACACGAGCTCGCCGGGATCCGGCTGCGACGAAGGGTGAAGACCACGATCCCGGACCAGTCCGGGCGGAAGTTCCCTGACCTGATCGAACGGGACTTCAGCATCGGGGAACCGAACCGCAGGTATGTCGGCGACATCACCTACCTCCCCATCGCCGACGGATCGAACCTGTATCTGGCGACCTGCATCGACCTCGGGTCGCGGAAGCTCGCGGGCTGGCAGGTCGCCGACCACATGCGCACCGAACTCGTCGAGGACGCCCTCCGCGCCGCGGCCCGCGACCGCGGATCGCTGGCCGGTGCCGTCTTCCACAGCGACCACGGAAGCGTCTATACGTCGAAGGCCTACGCAACGCTCTGCGAGCAGCTCAAGGTCACCCAGTCCATGGGTGCGATCGGCACGAGCGCCGACAACTCACTCGCGGAGAGCGTCAACGCGACGCTCAAGCGAGAGCTCCTCGAAGGGGCGTCGGCGTTCCCGGACCAGGCCACCGCCTACCGGGCCGTGTTCCGGTGGGCGAACCGCTACAACACCCGCCGGCGCCACTCCGCGATCGGCCAGATCACCCCGAACAACTACGAGAACGCCTACGCGGCGACCACGTCCGCTACCCTCGCGGAAGCGGCATAACCGAACCGACGCCGTGTCCACGATCGAGGGTCAAGGCCCC
>NZ_JAKNCJ010000002.1 GCF_023509525.1 Brachybacterium equifaecis | reverse complement strand
ACACCGTGCGACGCCACTCGGCGCTGGGCTACCTCACCCCGGCCGACTATGCTCGCCACTGCACCCACGAAATGGAACCCGACGACTCACACAGAGACCGGACCTAACAACGGGGGCGGCCCAGGGTCACCACGATCGGTGTCGACGAGCACGTCTGGCGACACACGAGGCTGGGCGACAAGTACGTCACCGTGATCATCGACCTCACGCCCGCGAGGAACAAGACCGGGCCGGCGAGGCTGCTGGACATGGTCGAGGGCCGCTCCAAGGCGGTGTTCAAGCAGTGGCTCGCCGCCCGCCCTGCGGACTGGGCGAAGCGGATCGAGGTGGTCGCGATGGACGGCTTCGCCGGGTTCAAGACCGCTGCCGCCGAGGAACTCCCCGACGCCGTCCCCGTCATGGACCCGTTCCACGTGGTCCGCCTCGCCGGCGACGCGCTGGATGTCTGCCGGCGTCGGGTCCAGCAAGACACCACCGGTCACCGCGGGCTCAAGGGCGACCCGCTCTACAAAGCCCGCCGCACCCTGCACACCGGGGCGAGCCTGCTCACCGACCGGCAGCGGGCACGCCTGGACGCAGTGTTCGCGAGCGAGGAGCACGTCGAGGTCGAGGCGACCTGGGGCATCTACCAGCGCATCGTCGCGGCCTACCGGGAGCCCGACAAGAAGAAAGCGAAGGCGATGATGCAGGAGGTGATCGCTGCGATCAGCAGCGGCGTTCCCGCGGCGCTCGTCGAGGTCCGCAAGCTCGGCCGGACCATGAAGCAGCGGGCGGGCGACATCCTCGCGTTCTTCGACCGCCCCGGCACCAGCAACGGCCCGACCGAGGCCATCAACGGGCGACTCGAACACCTCCGCGGCTCCGCCCTCGGCTTCCGCAACCTCACCCACTACATCGCTCGGTCGCTGCTCGAAGCCGGAGGGTTCAGACCCGCGCTACACCCTCGTTCGTGAAGAGCCTTGAATCTAGCACAGCGATCGCCTGCGCGCTTGCCCCGCCCTACGTACCCGACCCCATCCAACATTTTGCATGGTGGGAGGAAGTGAACCTCGTCGTCGTTGTGGCAGAGTCGGTGGTGCTCCGCTCTGCGGAGATGAGCCGATGTTCGAAGGCGTCGGCAGGTGCTCCCTGCGCAGCAGGGATGTGTGGCCTCACCGGGCCCGCCTGTGGGGCATTTCCCCAGGTGAGGCCACCCTTCGCTTCCTTGTGGGCGCGCGCCGGGCCGTGTTCTCTGTGTCCATGACTGCTTCTGAGATCACCGACGCTCCCGCCCCCGCCCCCGCTGGAGATCCGGAGAACCTCGCGGGCCGGCTGAACCAGCTGCGCGCCGCGGTGCTGGGTGCGAACGACGGCATCGTGTCGGTGGCGGCGGTCGTCGTCGGCGTCGCGGGAGCGACCGCTCAGATCGGCCCGATCCTCACGGCGGGCGCCGCCGCCGTGATCGGCGGGGCGGTCTCGATGGCGCTGGGCGAGTACGTCTCCGTCTCCAGCCAGCGCGATGCCCTGCTGGACCGGCGCGCCAAGGGCCATGCGGTGGACGACGAGGAGCTGGTCAGCGCCTGGGCCGCCGCGGGCGCCTCCTTCGCTGCGTTCTTCATCGGTGCGATCCTGCCGATGGCTGCGATCCTCCTGCCGCCGGCGAGCGTGCGCATCCCCGTCACCTTCGCGGCGACGCTGCTGGCGCTCGCGATCACGGGGGCCGTCGCGGCCGGCATCGGCGGCGGATCGAAGCTGCGAGCGGCGATGCGCGTGGTGATCGGCGGGGCGCTCGCGCTCGCCGTCACCTTCCTGGTGGGCTCCCTGCTGGGTTCCCAGGGCGTGATCTGACCCCTACGGTGACCCCATGACCACTCGCTACCTGATCCTCCACCTCACCGATTCCACCGGCACGTCGCTGCCCGGCGAGGAGGACCGGCGCCTCCTCGAGCGCTGGGCTACCGACGGCGACGCGGCCGGGCGGCTGCTGGACGGCGGGCCCGTCGGCCCCGCGGCGCAGTCGTGCGCAGTCACCGTCCGCGGCGGGGAGACCCGCATCGAACCGTCCGCCGTCCCCGGCTCGAGCGAGCGCGTGGTCGGGTTCGACGTCATCACCGCCGCCTCCCTCGACGAGGCCGCCCAGTACATGGCCGGCCATCCCACCGCCATCCAGGGGCGGATCCTCGTGCTGCCCATCGTGCGCCTGCCGTGGGAGACCGAGTGAGGGGCTGAGCAGCTCGCGCAGCCCAGCCCCTCGTTGGTCGGCCAGCCCCTCGGTCGTCGGCCCGCCCTCAGGCCCGCTGGAACGCGGGCTTCCCGCCGCTGAGGTCCTCGCGGCCAGCGGGCTCGCTCCAGCCCGACGTGTCCGGCCCCTTGGGGATGATCCCCGCCTCGCCGGTGACACCCGGGCTGCCGAAGTAGCCGGTCTTGATCGCCTCGAAGTCGGTGGTGGAGCCGAAGCCGGGCAGCTGGTAGAGGTCCCGCGCATAGGCCCACAGGTGCGTGAAGTCCACGAGGCGCTGGCGGTTCGCCTTGAAGCCGCCGTAGTAGGCGGCATCGAAGCGGGCGAGCGTCACGAACAGGCGCACGTCGGAATCGGTGACGTGATCGCCGTGCAGGAACCGGCGGTCCGCGAGACGCTCCTCGAGCGCGTCGAGCCCCGCGAACAGGGCGTCGTACGCGGCCTCGTAGGCCTCCTGGGAGGTCGCGAAGCCGCACTTGTACACGCCGTTGTTGACGGTGTGGAACAGCCATTCGTTCAGCTCGTCGATGGCGCCGCGCAGCTGCTCGGGGTAGAGGTCGGGCGCATCCGGCGCCTGCAGCGGCTTCCAGGCGGTCTCGAACCAGTTCGACAGGCGGTGGTAGTCGTTGTTGACCACGGCGCCCGTGGCCACGTCGACGACCGCAGGCACAGTGCCGCGCTTGTCGTAGTCCGGATCGGCGGCGCGGTACGCGTCGATGAGGTGCGTGATCCCGAGGGCCGGGTCGCGGCCGTCGGGGTCGAGGCCGAAGACCCAGCCGTCCGGGGTGCGGCGCGGATCGACCGTGCCCACCGAGATCGCATCCTGCAGGCCCAGCACCTCCCGCACGATCAGCTGGCGGTGCGCCCAGGGGCAGATCCCGGCGACGATCAGGCGGTAGCGGCCCGCCTCCACGGGCAGCTCGCCCGGCCCGTCGCCGAACGGCGTCTCGAAGCTGTTGGACTGGCGGGTGAAGCCGCCGCGGCCGTCGGTCTCGCGGGTGGTCTCGCTGATGGCGGGAGCGGGGGTGGTCATGTCATGCCTCCGTGGCGGTCGAGGGAGTCGGGGCGCCGACGTGGCGGCGGAAGCGGTCGGGGGAGGAGGAGAGGGCCTCGCGGCCGTGCGGCGTGCTCCAGGGCGCCTCGTCGGGTCCGACGGGCGTGATCCCGAACTCCGAGCGCACCACCGGGATCGAGTAGTAGTGGCGCTTGATGTGGTCGAAGTTCGTGGTCGAGCCGAAGCCGGGGGTCTGGAACAGGTCCCGCGCGTATCCCCACAGGTGCGGGAACTCCGTGAGGCGCTGGCGGTTGCAGTGGAACGCCCCGTGGTAGGCGGCGTCGAAGCGCACCAGCGTCACCCACAGGCGCACGTCGACGTCGGTGATGTGGTCCCCGAGCAGGAAGCGGCGGGTCGCCAAGCGCTCCTCGAGGGCGTCGAGCGTCTCGAACAGCTCGGCGTAGGCCTCCTCGTACGCCTCCTGCGTGCGGGCGAAGCCGGCGCGGTACACGCCGTTGTTCACCCGGTGGAAGATGACCTCGGCGAGGGCGTCGGCCTCGGCGCGCAGCTCCTCCGGGTAGAGATCCGGGGCATCCGGCGCCTGGAGGTCCCGCCACGCGAGCTCGAAGTGATGGGAGAGCCGCGGATAGTCGTTGTTGACGACGGCGCCCGTCGTCAGGTCCACGACCGCCGGGACCGTCGGGCGCCCGCTGTACCCGGGGTCGGCCTTGAGGTAGGCCTCGCGCAGCTCGTGGATGCCGAGCACCGGGTCGACGCCGCCCGGATCGAGAGTGAACTCCCAGCCGTCCTCCCCGCGGATCGGATCCACGGTGCCCACCGAGATCACGTCCTGCAGGCCGAGGACCTCGCGCACGATCAGCTGGCGGTGCGCCCACGGGCACAGGTTCCCGACGATCAGGCGATAGCGGCCGGCCTCGACGGGCAGCTCTCCGGGACCGTCCCCGAAGGGGCTGGTGAAGGCGTTGCCCTGGCGGCGGAACTCGCCGCGGGCGCCGACCTCGGCGGCGAGATGGTCGGTGGTGCTCATGCGGGAACCTCATTCGTGGTGGGGGCGGCTGCGGGGTGCTCGGAGAGGTCGGCCCCGCGGGTCTCGCGGATCGTCAGGGCGACGGCCGTGGAGATCAGCGCCGCGAGCGCGACGTAGAGGCCGAAGGCCTGCGGGCCCCAGCTCTGGCCGATCCAGGCCTGCAGCGCGGGGACGGTGCCGCCGAAGATCGCGGTGGCGAGCGCGTAGCTGAAGCCGACGCCGACGGTGCGGATGGACGTCGGGACGAGCTCGGCCATCAGCGCCGGCAGGATCGACAGGGGCGCGCTGAGCAGCACCATGCTGATCCCCATCCCGAGCGCCATCCGCTGCCACGAGCCGTCCAGCAGAAGCATCAGCGGCCAGGTCGAGACGGCCACCCCGACGAGCCCGATGAGCACGACGGGCTTGCGGCCGATGCGGTCGGAGAGCCGGCCCCACAGGGGCAGCGCGATCAGGGCCAGTACGTTCGCGCCGACCGCGGCCCACAGCACGGTTCCGGGCTCGGAGCGGAAGACGGCGATGTGGAAGCCGACCATCGCCGCCCAGTTCTGGAACGCGATCGTGATGCCGAGGGTGAGGCCGATGATCTGCAGGGCGGGGCGCCAGGAGCGCGCCATCTCGCGCAGGAGGTTCGGCCGCCGGGACCGCTGCGCGGTCTCGGCGAACACTGCGGTCTCCCGCACCCGCCAGACGAGCGCGAGGGCGAGCAGGCTGCCGGCGCCGGCGAGCACGAAGGGGATGCGCCACGCCCACGCGGTCAGCGCCTCGGGGCCGACGGTCGCGGCGAGCACTGCGCCGAGCAGGGTGCCGACCAGGCTCCCCGCGACGATCGAGACGTAGATCAGGCTCGACCAGGCGCCGCGGCTGCGAGGCGGGGCGATCTCGGAGATGTAGGCGCCGGCCGCGGGCTGCTCGCCGCCGTGGGCGAGCCCCTGGATCACGCGCGCGACGATGAGGAGGATGCCCGCTCCCGCACCGATCGTCTGGATCGTGGGTGCGAAGGCGATGAGCAGGGTGCCGAGCAGAGCGGTCGCGGAGGTCGCGAGCAGCGAGGTGCGCCGGCCGAAGACGTCGGAGATCGCCCCGAAGGCGAGGCTGCCGATCGGGCGGGCGATGAAGCCGACCGCGAAGACGATCAGCGTGCTCAGGTACGCGCCGCGGCCCTCGTCGGACCCGAAGAAGGAGGCCGCGAAGAACGCGGCGAACGTCGAGTAGATCGTCCAATCGAACACCTCGACGGCGCTGCCGACGAGGGTTGCGGGCAGGTCGCGGCGGGAGCGCGCACTGCCGGGGGCGGGTGCGGGCTCAGTGGAGGGGGCGAAGCCGGGCGGGTCGGTTGCTGAGGAGGAGTCGAGCACTGAGGAGGAGGGCATGGCGTGGGCCTTCGGGTGGGAGCGATGAGGGAGCGTGCGCGACGCTCCGGAATCCCGGAGCTCCGCACTGCGCTCCCACGCTAATCCCACTGCTTTGGTATCGCATAAAGAACGTTAATGTCTGTGACGGGCAGATCGCTCCGGCGCTCAGGCCCGCCTCAATGTCATCCCGCTCAGTGCCGCCCCACCCCGTGCCCTCCGGCGTGGCCCGTCGCGGGAGGTGCGGCGAGCATCTGCAGGTCGAGCTGGCGCAGCACGGCGTCGGCCGCATGCGGGTCCACGCCCTTCTCCGAGCGCGCATCGAGCACCTCCGCGCGCGCGGCGTCCAGGCCCACGGTCTGCGCGGCGACCATCACCTCGCGCCCGCGGCGCATGAACTTCGCGCGCGCCAGTTCGCGCTGGTGGCGGTCGGTCGCGGCGGAGGCTCCGCCGCTGGTCCCGGCGACGCCGGACCCGTCGGCCGCGATGACCTCCTGCGCCATCGTGGTGGTGTCGAGCTCCTTGCGCAGGGAGCGGAAGCGATCGCGCAGGGCCGTCATCTGCTTCTCGGTGAGCTCGCCGGTGCCGCCGAAGCGCTCCTCGATCGCGCGCAGGGCGGCGCCGCGGGCGCGGGCGGTGAGCTCGGCGATCTCGAGCGCGGTGACGGTGCCGTCGTCCTGCAGGCGCAGGGCCCGCAGCAGGGTGCCGAGGCCGAGGCCCGTCGGCACGAGCGTCACCACGAGCACGGAGGCCGCGACGATGATCATCAGGTTGCGGTTCTCGATCGCGGCGCCGGTCTCGTCGACCACCGGGATCGCGAGCGCGAGCGCGAGGGTCGCCAGCCCGCGCATCCCGCACCAGGTGAGCACGAGCGAGTCCTTCCAGCCCAGCAGGTCTCCGGAGTCGATGTGGGCGACGGGCCGGATCAGCACCATGCCGATCGCGCGCACGGCGATCACCAGCACGCACACCGTCGCGGCGAGCGGCAGGTAGTCGAGCACAGCCCAGCCCTCGGCGACGACCACGTCGCGCAGCTGCATCCCCATCAGCCCGAAGGCGATGCCCGTGACCAGCAGGTTCGCCACGTCCCAGAAGGTCGCCCGGGAGATGCGGGCCTCGGAGTCCTCCACGCGCGCGCGGCGCTTCGTCTCCAGCGCCGTGACCACCACCGCGATGACGCCCGAGGCGTGGACCTCCTCGGCGAGCATGTAGGCGGCGAAGGGGACGACCACGCTCATCGCGGTGCGCGCGGCGGTCGTCGTCACCACCCGCGTGCCGAGCCGGTAGAGGAAGCCGAGCAGGAGGCCCACGAGCACCGCGATCGCCGCGCCGATGAGGAACTCGGGGATCAGTCCCCAGCCGATCCGCTCCCCGCGGGACAGCGCGTGCAGCGCCGCGGTGAACAGGACGATCGCGACCGCGTCGTTGAACAGGCCCTCGGTCTGCAGCATCGAGACCAGGCGGCGCGGCATCTTCGCGGGGCCCGCGACGGCCTCCACCGCGATCGGGTCGGGCGGGGCGACCATCGCGCCGACCATGATCGCCAGCGGCAGCGCGATCCCCGGCACCATCATCCACACCGCGCCCGCGACCAGCGCCGCGGTCACCGCGGTCATGCCGACGGCGAGGAACAGCAGGGTGCGCCAGCGGTAGCGGAACACCGTCCAGCTCGTCTGCTGGGCCGTCGCGAACAGCAGCGGGGGCAGCAGCAGCGGCAGGATCAGGTGTGAGTCGATCACCAGGTGCGGCAGGCCGGGGATGCTCGCCATCGCGGAGGACGCGATCAGCATGAGGATCGGGTACGGCAGGTGCACGCGCTCGCCGATCGCGACGCACACCACCGTGACCGCGAGCAGGGCGATGACCAGTGCGAGCGTGATCATGGGCGGCCTCCTGCGGACGTCGGCATCCGGTGGAGGCATTCTCTCAGGCGGGCGGGGGCCGGATGATTGCGGCGCGAGCCGCGAGACAGGCCGCTCGCGCCTCACCGCTGCAATAGATGCACGATATCGTTCACGTCATGAAATCAGCGGTGCCGCTCCTCGCTCCGATCCTGCGTTCCGACGCCCAGGGCCTGCTCCTGGCGGAGCTCTGGCTCCATCCCGATGCCGAGCTGACCGGCGCGGAGCTCGCGGCGAAGATCGCGGTCTCGCCGGCGACTGTGTCGCGGGAGCTGGCCCGTCTGCTCGAGTCGGGCTTCGTGCTCGATCGGACGAGAGGTAGGAACAGGTACGTCCGTGTCAACGCGCAGCATCCGCTGTTCGCTCCGCTGGGGGAGATCCTCACCTATGCCTACGGCCCTCTTCCCGTGCTGAGGGAGGTTATCCACAGCGTTCCCGGCGTGGTCGAGGCGCACCTCTATGGTTCGTATGCGGCCAGGATGCACGGTGAACCAGGACCCGATCCGACGGATCTGGATGTTCTCGTCGTGGGAGATTCCGTGGACAGGGCCGCGCTGGAGGACGCCGTGGACGATGCGCGCAAGCGGTTGCGCCGCGAGGTGAATCCCGTCGTGGTCACCGTCTCGACCTGGGCCGACGGGGAGAGCGGCTTCCTGCAGCAGTTGAAGCGGAAACCGATGGTGGAGATCGTCGGGCTCTGAGCTGCTCCTACAGCGAGTCCTGCCACGCTCCGTGGAGCGCGGCGAAGCGGCCGCCGGCCTCGATGAGCGCGGCGGGGGAGCCGTCCTCGACGACCTCGCCGTCGTGCACCACGAGCACGCGGTCGGCGATCATCACGGTCGAGAGGCGGTGGGCGATGATCAGCGCGGTCCGCGCGCCGAGCAGCCGCGTCAGCCCCTCCTGCACGAGCCGCTCGCTGGGGATGTCCAGGGAGCTGGTCGCCTCGTCGAGGATGAGCACCGCGGGATCGGCGAGGAAGGCGCGCGCGAAGGAGATCAGCTGGCGCTGACCGGCCGAGACGCGCCCGCCGCGCTTGTGCACGTCGGTGTCGTAGCCGTCGGGCAGGGCACGGATGAACTCGTCGGCCCCGATCGCGCGCGCGGCCGCCTCGATCTCCTCGCGGCTCGCGCCGGGCTTGCCGAGGGCGATGTTGTCGGCCACGGTGCCCGAGAACAGGTAGGCCTCCTGCGTGACCATGACGATCGCGCGGGTGCGGTCGGCCGCGGAGATCTCGCGCAGGTCCACGCCGTCCAGGCGCACGTACCCCGCGCTCGCGTCGTAGAAGCGCGAGATGAGCTTCGCGACCGTGGACTTCCCGGCGCCCGTCTGGCCGACGAGCGCGACCGTCTGCCCCGCCGGGATCTCGAGGTCCAGCGGCTTCAGCACGAGCGGCCCGCCCTTGGAGTAGCGGAAGGAGACGTTCTCGAAGTCGATGCGCCCCTGCGCGCGGGGCAGGGCCACGGGCTGCTCGGGCTCCCTCACGTGCGGGGCCTCGGCGAGCAGCTGCGCGATCTTCTCGAGCGCCGAGATGCCCGACTGGAAGGAGTTGTAGAAGTTCGCGAGCTCATCGATCGGCAGGAAGAATCGGCGCGCATAGAGCACGAGCGCCACCAGCACGCCGACGTTCAGATCCCCCTCGAGCACGCGGAATCCGCCCACCAGCAGCACCACCGCGATGGTGGTGTTCGCGAGGATGCGCAGGGCCGGCTGGTAGATGCCGAACACCTGGATCGAGCGCAGCGAGGCGTCGCGGTAGTCCTGGGCGAGGGTGTCGAACTCCGCCGCGTCGCGGCGCTCGGTGCGGAAGGCCTGCACGGCGCGGATGCCGCTCATCGCCTCCACGAAGTGCACGATCAGCCGCGCCGAGTGGGTGCGGATCGCGCGGTACTGCTCGCGCGAGCGCTTCTGGAACCACACGGTCAGCGCCACGCCCGGGATCAGCATGAGCAGCATGACCACGCCGGTCACCCAGTCCATCGTCACGATCAGGATGATCGTGAACACCATCGACAGGCTCGAGCCGACGATGATGTCGACCCCGAAGTCGAGCAGCTCCCGCAGCGCCTCCATGTCGGAGGTCTGGCGCGAGACGATCCGGCCCGAGGTGTAGCGCTCATGGAAGGCGAGATCCTGCTTCTGCGTGAAGCGGAAGACCTTCCGCCGCAGCGCGAGCAGCATCTGCTGGCCGACGACCGTCCCCTGGCGCACGTACCCGAACGTCAGCACTCCGCCGACGATCGCGCAGGTGATGTGCGCGGCGGCGGCGAGCAGCGCGGGCCGGCCGTCCCCGGCCATCAGCGCGGGCAGCCCCGCATCGATACCCCAGGCGATGATCGCGGGCGGCGCGACGACGGCTGCCTGCGCGATCACGACCATCACGCTCATCGCGAGGAAGGCGCCCTTGACCGGGGAGATCAGCTCACGCAGCAGGGCGAAGGAGCGTCGGCGCGCCTGGCGGTTCTCGGCGGTGCTGAGGGTGCGCTGCTCGGCGTCCTCCTCGCGCACGGGGGCGGGGGCGGCGGCGCTCATCGGGCGATCTCCTCGGTGCTGGCCATGACGTGCCGGTAGCGGGCGGAGCTGCGCATCAGCTCCTGGTGCGTGCCGACGGCGGTGATCCGGCCCGCCTCCATCAGCGCCACACGATCGGCGAGCGCGACCGTCGAGGTGCGGTGGGCGACGATCAGCGTGGTCGTGCCCGCGAGCACCTCGCGCAGCCGCGCGGTGACGCGCTCCTCGGTCTTCGTGTCCAGAGCGGAGAGCGGGTCATCCAGCAGCAGCACCGCGGGGCGCGCCGCGATCGCGCGGGCGAGCGCGATGCGCTGGCGCTGCCCGCCCGAGAGACTCATGCCCTCCTCGCCGATGCGGGTCTCAAGGCCGTCGGGGAGGTCGAAGGCGAAGCCGGCGTCGGCCGTCTCCAGCGCCAGGCGCAGGAGGTCGTCGGCCGCCTCCGGGCTGAGGGACGCGTCGGCCCCGGTCATGACGTTGCTGCGCACGGAGCCGGAGAACAGCGTCGCCTCCTCGAAGGCGAACGCGGTGAGAGTGCGCAGGTCCGTCAGCGCCATCGCGCGCACGTCGACGCCGTCGATCGTGATGGCGCCGCCGGTGACATCGTACAGGCGCGGGATCAGCTGCAGCAGGGTCGACTTGCCGCTGCCGGTGATGCCGACGAGCGCCATCGTCTCTCCGGGGCGGATGTGCAGATCGGCGCCGGCGATCAGATCGGGCATGCGCTCCGGCGAATCGGCGTAGCGGAAGCGCACGCCGCGCAGCTCCACCTCCCCGCGGGCGCGGTCGAGATCGACCGCGACGGGATCGGCGGGGGAGGCGATGGTGTTCTCGGCATCCATCACCTCGTAGTGGCGGTTCAGGGCGGTGGTGGTGTTGACCGCCTGGCCGAGCAGCATCCCGAGCATCCGCACCGGGTTCACCACCAGCGCGGCGGTCGCGAAGTAGGAGGCGAGCTGGCCGACGTTCATCGCGCCCGCCGCGGTCTGGTGCAGGCCGACGAGCAGCGCGACGCCGAGGGCGACCTCGGGGAGCATGAACATCGACATGTCGAATCGGGCCATCGAGGTCGCCTTGCGGACCTCCGTGGTGCGCAGCTCCTCGGCCTGGTCGGTGAAGCCCTCCAGCGCCGTGTCGCCGCGGCCGAAGGCCTTCAGCACGCGGATGCCCTGCACCGACTGCTCGATCGTGGTGGCGAGGTCGCCGTTCTGATCCTGCGAGAGGCGCGAGAGCGTGGAGTAGGTGCGGTTGAAGCGATAGGCGATCACCACCACCGGGATCGCGGCCAGCAGGAAGATGCCCGCGAGCAGCGCGCTCGAGCGGAACAGCAGCACGATGCCCGCGACGATCGTGACGACGCTGGTCACGACCATGATCATGCCGAACGCGACCCAGCGGCGGATCGAGGAGATGTCGCTCATCATGCGGCTGAGCAGCTGGCCGGAGCCCCAGGCGTCGTGGAATGCGATCGGCATGTGCTGCACCGTGCGGTAGAACCGCGTGCGCATGCCCTTCTCGATCATCGTCGAGGGGGCGACCGCGAACACGCGCCGCAGGTAGATCAGCGCGGCCTCCACGAGCCCGAGGCCGATCACGATCGCTCCGCCCGTCCAGACGGCGGCGGCCGTCGGCGCGAGCTCGAGGCGGTTCACCACTGCCTCCAGGACCTGCGGGATCAGCAGCGCCACGATCGAGGCGGCCAGGGCGCTGAGCAGGCCGAGCGCGAGGCGGAAGCGGATGGGTCGGACTGTCTGCCACAGGCGGGACATCGCGGAGAGCATGGAGGAGGGGCACCTCGCTGGGGGTGGTGGGGGAGTGCCCAGCTTAGTGAGGCGGCTGCGGCGGGGTCACGGAATTGTGGCGACCGGGACCGCTCAGCGCTCGGCAGCCCCGTCGCTCAGCACGTGCGCCGCGGCAGCGCTCGCCGCCGTCACGGTGAGCACCGACGGCCAGGCGCCGATCCTCTTCGCGAGCGGGTGCGAGAGCCCGAAGCCGAGGATGTAGACCGCCCCCAGCGCAGCCGCGGTGCCCGGGCCGCGGCGGGCCACCCAGGTGCGCGCCGCCAGCGCGCCCGCGAGGCCGAGGACGACCCCGCCGAGCGGACGGTTCCCGGTGAAGCGCGCCGCCGAGTAGCCGCCCAGCAGTCCGGCGGCGACGATCGGCGCGGTGCGAACGTCCTCCGCAGGGGAAGGGAGGAGACGGGTCAGGTCGGAGAGCTGCGTCGTGGTCATGAGGCCAGGGTAGGCCCGGGCGCTGGGGGATGCCGCGCGCGAACCTGGGAAGTTGATAAGGCCTTCGCGGGGCTAATTGATCTGATCAACTTCGGGGTCCGTCTCGGCACCGGGTCTGTGCGAGCCGCGTGAGCGCTTGTACCTTTCGACAGCGTGGCGGGTGCTGTGCCAGTTTCCGTCGGCCCGCTTCTCAGCATCGAGCCTCCCGCGCTGAGCGGCCTGGCGAAGCGCTGCGATGGAGATCGTGCCATCGGAGAGCGCAGCGATCGGCACGAGTCGTGCCGGGCCCGCGACGTTGGGAAGGATGAACCGGTGGAGGTTCTCGATCATGGCGCGCGCAATGATCTCCCCCAGGGCGCCGTGCTCACCGCGATCTGCAGCCTGCATCGCCTGGAGGTAACGGCTTCGATCCTTCTTCAGGATCACCACCGGCGGATAGCCGAGGCGCACGAGCATCAGGTTCAGTGCGAGTCTGCCCGTGCGGCCGTTCCCGTCGATGAACGGGTGAACCCGTTCGAAGGCGTTGTGAATCCTGGCCATCCTCTCGGCGACCGGCTCCTGAGAGGGCAGGGCGAGAGTGTTGGCCTCCGAGATCCAGGTGGCGAGCTCGGAGGGCACGAGGGGCCAAGTGGGCGGTGTCATCCCGCCGCTGAACGCGTGGATATCGTGCTGACGGAATGAGCCGGGGGACTCTGCGCCGGTGGCCTCGGGGTGGGGATCGACCTGCCAGACGGGGGTCATCATCCGGTAGTGGATCTCCCGGATCTCTGTGAGCGAGATCAGGTCGCCCGTGGTCCAGTCCCCCGGCTGCAGTGCGTGCGCATAGACCCACTCCGCGGCGTCGGCATAGCCCCTGACCTCCACGTACTCGCGAAGGGGCTTGGCTCCGACGGCCCTGCCGTGGTCCAAGAGCTCGCGGACCTCGCGGAGCACGAGGGTGTTGCCCTCGAGAGCGGTGGAGTGGTGGGTTTCCAGGTGCCAGATGTCCGACCAGATGTACTCGGCTTCCTTGGGGGCGGGCAGCCCGCCGTGCCGCTCCCGGAGATCAGACATCAAGGACTCGAGCTGGCGGTGGATCGCTGCGCGCGATGGGCGTCCACGGGGCATGACCGGTCCGTTCTCCGAAGTTGATCAGCCCGCGGGCTGCCTAATTGATCTTATCAACTTCGGCCCCGCTGCCACCCCTCACCGCACTACCGCAGCCCCATGCGCGGGCACCATTCCGGCCTCCGCCGGGCCGGTGCCGTCGAGCATGTCGGCGCCGCTGACGGCGTCGAGGACCTCGCTCGGAGCGGGGCGGGGATCATCAGTCAGGTTCAGCGCGAGGACGAGGCGCTCATCGTCCTCGGTGCCGGTCAGCTCGATCTCGGCGTACTCGTTCGCGAGCACGTCCTGGCGGACGGCGACCTGCGCGCTCGCGAGCCACGGGAAGCGTCGGCGCAGCCCGAGGAGCCGGCGGTGCACCTCGAGGATCCGCGGGGCCGCCTCCGGCTTCAGCAGCGTGAGCGGGGGGAAGGTCGTCTCGTCCTGCGCGCGCTCGGGGTCGACGTCGGCAGGGGTGCCCTGGGGCGCGCCGAGCACGGCGGCGGGGTCGTCCGGGAAGACCGGCCGCACGGCGTCATCCCCGCCGGCGCGCTCCTCCTTGATCGCGGCCGCGCCGAACTCGTCGCCCGCATAGACCGCGGGGACGCCGGGCAGCAGAGCCAGCAGCGCATAGGCGACGGCGAGGTCGCGGCCGTCGGGGATCTGCGAGGCGATGCGGGTGGTGTCGTGGTTGGAGAGGAACGTCAGCGGCGTGAGCCCGCCGCCATCCCGGAACTCCTGGTGGCGGCCGAGCGCGTGCGCGAGCTCCCACAGGTTCGTCTCGCGCAGCGACGACCAGATCGCCTTCCACAGCTCGTACTGGGTGATCGACTGCGCGCCGCTGACCTGCGCGAACGCCGCGTAGTCGCCGTGGATGACTTCGCCGAGGATCCAGGCGTCCGGGCGCTGCTCGAGCACGCGGGCGATGATCGGTGCCCAGCCCTCGGGGCTCGCCGCATACATCGCATCGAGCCGCCAGCCGTCGATCCCGCGCTCCAGCCAGTGCAGCATCGCCCCTGCGATCAGCTCCTGCACGGCGGTGTCGCGGAGGTTCAGCTCGACCAGGTCGCTGTTGCCCTCGAAGCCGTAGGGATGCTCCCCGGACCAGCGGATCTTCTCGCCCTCGGGGGTGCCGGGCCCGTCCGCGAGGGCCGCGCGCACGATGGGGTGCTGCTCGGAGACGTGGTTGAAGACGCCGTCGAGCACCATGCGGATCCCGCGCTCGCGGCAGGCAGCGATGAGGGCGTCCATGTCGGCCTCATCGCCGAGGCGCGGGTCGATGCGCAGATGGTCGAGGGTGTCGTAACCGTGGGAGACGGAGTCGAACAGCGGGTTCAGGATCAGCACGTTCGCCCCGAGGGAGACGATGTGGTCCAGCCATCCCGTGATCCGCGGCAGGCGGTGCACGACCTCCGCCTCGCCGCTCGGCCGCACCGCCGGGGCGCCGCAGAACCCCAGCGGGTAGATCTGGTACGCGATAGCGGTCGGCAGCCAGTCGGGGCCGACGGGGCGCGGGGACTCGGTGCTCTCGTTCATCCCCACATCGTAGGAGCCGGGCCCGAGCGGCTCCTACGATGGCCCCATGATCCGCATGCGCGTCGACCACTACGCCGAATCCCTCCGCATGAACACCTCGATGGTGGTGCTGATGCCGCAGGCCGCCGCCGGGATCGGCATGGCCGGCGCCTACGGCGCCTACGGCGCCCCGGCGGCCGACGTCGGCGTGCCCGTGCTCTACCTCCTGCATGGGCTGTCCGACGACTGCACCATCTGGGAGCGCCGCACCGCGATCGAGCGCTACGCGAGCACGAAGGGCATCGCGGTCGTGATGCCCGAGGTGCGCCGCTCGTTCTACGCCGACGAGGCGCTCGGCGAGGACTACTGGACGTACATCGCCGACGAGCTTCCGCAGCTGCTCGCGCGAACCTTCCGCATCTCGACCGCCCGCGAGGACACCTTCGTCGCGGGGCTCTCGATGGGCGGCTTCGGCGCGATGAAGCTGGCCCTGAACCGCCCGGATCGCTTCGCCGCCGCCGCTAGCCTCTCCGGTGTGCTGGATCTCGGGGCGCTGGACCTCTCGGAGCACGGCGGGCACCTCGCCGCCCGCATCTGGGATGTGCGCGGGAGCGACGCCGGCCCCGGAGCGCATCTCGCGGCGGGAGGGCCCGACGATCTCCTCGGCCTCATCGCCGCAGCGGATCCCGCCTCGACCCCGGCGCTGTTCGTCGCGTGCGGCACCGAGGACTATCTGATCGAGGGCAATGAGCGCTTCCTCGAGGTCGCCGCGCGGCAGGGCCATGCCGTCGAGACCGTGCTGCGGCCCGGGGCGCACACCTGGGAGTTCTGGGACGAGGAGATCCAGCGCGTGCTGGAGTGGCTGCCGCTGCGCTGAGCGCGGGGGCGCCGCGCCGCCGCGCTGGCATGGCCGACGGGCCTCAGCCGGCGCACGCCGGCCGGATCACCCCGCCCACAGCATCGCGCCGACGAGCGCGAGGAACAGCACGATCTCGCTGACGAGCTCGAACCTGCTCGGACGCGTCGCGAGGCGCACCCGGCGCTTCTCGAGGAACGTCGGCCGACGATCCGGATCGACCTGCCGGGGCAGGCGGGGCGGATCCATGCGGGCCGCTCGCACCCACGCGGCGAGGGTGCCCACCAGGGCGAACACGAGCAGCGCCCACCACAGCAGGCCGAGGATCCCCGTGAGCGGCAGCATCAGGGAGAGCAGCAGCAGCCAGAACCCGGTGCCGAGGGTGAGGGTGAGCATCCGCAGGGGGTGCAGCCAGCTCCCGATGAGCACGGCGGTGCTCCAGATGACCATGACCGCGAGCACGAGCGGCACGGCGAGGGAGAGAAGGGCGATCGCAGGGCTCATGCGGCAAGGCTCCCGTCGAGGATGCTGACGCCCAGGTTGTCGAGCGTATTGGCGGTATCGGTCAGCAGGACGACCCCGCGCCCGCTGGCGGGTGCGAAGCCGATGAAGGAGGCGAAGCCGCCGGTCATGCCGTTGTGCCAGATCATCTCCGTGCCGGATGCCAGCTGCGTGCGGAACCAGTGCACAGCGACCTGCTGCGCCGGGTTCTCGCGTGCGATCGGCTCGAGTCCGCTGCCGACGGGCGCCGCCCCGTCGATCACTGCCCGCAGATACCGGGCCATGTCGGCGGCAGTGGAGCGGATGCCGCCGGTCGGGGCGTAGCCGTTCATCGTCCAGGCGGCCGC
The DNA here is from genome assembly GCF_023509525.1 of Brachybacterium equifaecis. GTDB lineage: Bacteria > Actinomycetota > Actinomycetes > Actinomycetales > Dermabacteraceae > Brachybacterium > Brachybacterium equifaecis. The sequence goes on along the minus strand of NZ_JAKNCJ010000002.1, from coordinate 737,828 downwards.
GCGGTGGCCGGTGGAGGAGTGGCCTCGCGGGTCGGCGTCCCCGAGCCGGTTCGGCGTGATGGGGGCGAAGGTGCGGGTCATCCCGAGGGGATCGAGGATGCGCTCGAACAGCAGGGTGTCCCAGTGGTCGCCGCCGATCTTCGCCAGCAGCTGTCCCTCGAGCGCCGCGCCGAGGTTCGAGTAGGCGACGGTGCCGCGACCGGTGAGGGGGGAGCGCAGGGCGTCGGCGATGACGTCGTCCGGGCTCTGACCTGCGTAGGGGTCTTTCCGCAGGGTCGTCGTCCAGATCGAGGAGAGACCGAGGCTCGAGCCCAGCCTGGGCAGCCCGGAGGTGTGGCTCGCGAGCTCTGCGAAGGTGACGTCCGCGACGGCGGTGCCCGCGGCCTCGGGGAGGACCTCCGCGACCGTGGTCGCGAGCTCCACCTCCCCGGCCTCGACCGCTGCCATCAGCAGGGCCCCGGTGAAGGTCTTCGTCGCGGAGCCGATCTCGAAGTCGCGGTTCTCGTCGGCCCCGAAACCGGCGAAGCGGGGCTCCGCACCCGGGCCCAGGAGGGCGACCGCGACGCGGCGGTGGCTCGTGAGCTGGGGGGAGAGGGCCGCGGCGAGGTCGGCATCGCCCGTCGGCTCGCCGAGGACGGCGGGGCGGGGGGAGCCGAGCGCGGCGGTCACGCCGAGGGCGGCGACGGCGGGGATGCCGGCGCCGAGCAGGGTGCGGCGGGAGGGGCTTGCGGGAGGCGCCGGGGCGGCGGGGGTCTCGGGCATGCTCAGCCTTCCTCGAGGGCGGTGATGATGGCGAGCAGGGGCACCACGCGGGTGGCGGGGACGGTCCAGCTGCCGCGGTGCGGAGAGGTCGCCCACTCCGCGCCCTGCAGCAGGTTCAGGTGGTGGTAGGCGACGCCGGTGGAGGCGAGGTCGAGCCGATCCACGAGCTGTGCGACGGTCTGCTCGCCCTCGAGCAGGAGCTGCAGAATGCTGAGGCGCAGGGGGTGCCCGAGGGCGGCGGCGCGGTCGGCGCGCTCGGCCCAGTCGGCCCGCAGCAGCGGATCGGTGGGGCGGCCCCACTGGTACTCGACGTGCCCGAGGCCGACGTCGACCGAGCCCGCGTACATCACGCCGCCCGGCGGTGGGAGCTGCTCTTTCAGAGCGGTGATGCCCCAGAACGGGTCGCCCGCGAGAGCAGTCGCGGGGGTGGCGGCGCCGGCGCCGACGGATGCGGCATCGGCAGTGCGTTCCGCTGGGCCGCCGGGGCCTGCTGCAGATGCGGCAGGAGCATCCAGACGGTCGAGGAGGTCCCCGAGCAGGGCCTCGAGGCGATCGAGCCGCGCCTCCGCGGATCGCGCGCCCGCGTCAGGAGCGCCGACAGGCCCCAATGTGTCTGGTGCGTTCACGAATGCTCCCTCTTCCGCGAATTACGGATCTACGGAAGAACGTAGCACAGCTCTCGCGGCAGCACCAGAGAGCGGGCGGCATGGAGGCGGCGAAGCGCGCCTCAGCGCGAGTGCAGGATCCGTGCTGCCTTCGCCGGGGTGACCGGCCGTGCCAGCGCTACGATGGCGAGCACGATCGCGGCCAGGGGATAGAGCACGGCGGTCACGATCGCGCCCACGGTCAGGATGGCGGACTGCACGGGCTCCTCATCGAAGCTGACGGGCTCCGTGCTCGTCAGCACGAAGAGCGTCAGGATGAAGAGCGCAGGCAGGGCGATCCCCACGGCGCCGAAGGCGGCCGCCCGCAGGCCGACGGACTTCGCGACCCGATTGCGCCGGCTGAGCACGAGGCCGGTGATCAGCATGGCGATCCCCGGCAGTGCGGCGGATGCCAGCGGCAGAGCGACGAGCGCCAGCAGTCCGAGAGCCCAGGCGAGGCGGCCGTCGTCCAGTGCGCTCGCCGGGAAGTGCTCGGGCCCGGGATCGGGAGGCAGCGGCGGGCGGCGCTGGGGTGCGGGCTGGCCGGGGGCGGGCTGCGGCGCGGTGCTATCAGGCGCGGTGGCATCAGGCGCGGTGAAGTCCGGCAGGGAGCTCGACATGGGTCTGCCTCTCGCAGGGGCCGCCGCGGCGGCCGGTATCGCGGCCCCGTCGGCCGCCCTTCGACCCTACGGGTGCGCGGCGACATCCGAGACGGAATCCGTCTCCCGTTCGCCCGCGTGCCTCCCGCCGCAGGAATGTCCCACGCCCGTCATATCCTGCTCGCAGCCCCGCCGAACCGACCCAGGAGCAGCCATGACTCTCTTCGCCGTCCGCTACGACTACACCGACGACGTCGCCGCGATGGATTCCACCCGCCCCGAGCATCGCGCTTTCCTCGGCGCTCTCCAGGAGTCAGGGGACGTCGTCGCGAGCGGCCCGCTGCTCGACGGCCCCGCCGGCGCGCTGATCCTCGTGCAGTCCGGCAGCGCCGAGGAGGTCGAGGAGATGCTGGAGGCGGATCCGTTCCGTCGCGAGGGCGTGATCGCCCGCCGCGAGGTGCGCGAGTGGAGCGTCGTGATCGGCTCCATCGGCTGAGCTGGAGGGAGCGCTCACGCGCTCTCGCTCTGCGCAGCCGCCCGCTCGGCGCCGTCGGCCATCGCGTCGAGGAGCTGGCCGACGGTCGCGCGGCGCAGAACATGGGAGCCGACGATCACCAGCGGCAGCGCCCCTCGCCCGCCGCTCGTGCGCAGGAACTCCTGCGCCATCGGATCCTGCAGCACGTTCACCCAGCTCACGTCCGGGCGGCCGCTGCGGATCGCCGTCTGCAGTCGGGCCGAGAGCGGATCGCCCGGCGCCCACAGGATGATCGCGCGCTCGTCGGACCGCATCTCGAGCGCGGTGGCGAGCGGCACGTGCCGCCCGCGGCGCAGCGGGGAGGTCCAGAAGCCCATGAGCAGGGCGAGCGCGGCGAGGAGCACCCCGGCGAGCACCTGATCGATAGCCACCAGCAGGAGCGCGGCGGCGATGCCCCCGATCGTCAGCAGCGCAGGGCGCAGCCAGAGCCGCGCGCGGCGCACGGGCGGTCCGTCCAGGGGAGCGGGGTTGCGGGACTCGTCCACGGCGGTCCTCCTCAGATGTGCAGCGCCGAGACGGAGCGCTCGGCGGCCTCGGCGGTGAGGGCGGCGCGCAGGGCCGCGACGGCGGGAACGGCGAGAGCCCCGGGCCGGCTGACCAGCCCGATCGTGCGGTCCGCGAGATCGGGGAGTGCGCGCACCACGACCTGCGAGGAGGGGTAGGCCTCGAGCGCGATCTCAGGGAGCAGGGCGACGCCCGCCCCGTGCTGGATGAGGCGCTGCACGACGGTGGCGTCGTCGGTCGAGTGGCGCACGTGCGGGGTGAAGCCGGCACGCTGCGCGTTCGAGAGCAGGTTCGCCCGGCAGCGCTCGCAGCCCGCGATCCACGGCTCCTCGCGCAGGTCGGCGAGGGTGAGACCCGGATCCTCGGCGCGGGGATGCGTGCGGGGGAGGACGGCGAGCACGCGGTCCTCGATGAGCGGCTGCCATTCCAGCGCCCCCTCGCTGACGATGTCGGTGCAGGAGTAGCGGAACACGAGGGCGAGGTCGAGATCGCCCGCGAGCACGGAGGCGATCGCATTCGGCGGCTCGAGCTCGTCGAAGGTGACATCGACCCCGGGGGCGGTCTCGCTCACGCGGGCGAGGGCCGGCGGGAGCAGCACCGCCGCCGCGGAGGGGAACGTCGCGAAGCGCACGCGCCCGCGGCGCAGCGAGGTGATCTCGGCGAGCTCCTCCTCGGCCGCGTGGAGAGCGGCGGCCATGGTCTCGGCGTGCACGAACAGCCGCGAACCGGCCTCGGTGGGCGTCACGCCCGAGGAGGAGCGCAGCAGCAGGGGCGTGCCGACCTCCTTCTCCAGGGCGGCGAGGTGCTGGGAGACGGCCGGCTGGGTCCAGCCGAGCTCGCGGGCGCCGCCGCCGATGGTGCCGTTGCGCACGACGGTGCGGAAGATGAGGACTCGACGAGGATCCATGGCGCGAGTCTACGAGCATGTCCCTAGGAATGCTTATGGGTGGCGGATTGTTGAACAACCTGGGAAGGTCCGGCATGCTGGGGTCCCTGCGACCGAAGGGGCCCGAAGTGAGCACGATCGACCTGAACAGCGATATCGGCGAGTCCTTCGGCGCCTGGAGCATGGGGGACGACGAGGCGATCCTGGACGTCGTCACCAGCGCCAACATCGCCTGCGGCTTCCACGCGGGGGATCCCTCGCACATGCGCGCGACCGCCGAGGGCGCGGCCCGCCGCGGGGTGAGCGTCGGCGCGCACGTCGCCTACCGCGATCTCGCCGGCTTCGGGCGCCGCTTCGTCGATGCGACCGCGACCGAGCTCGCCGACGACGTGCTCTACCAGATCGGCGCGCTCGAGGCGATGGCCCGCGCGGCCGGCACCCGCGTCACCTACGTGAAGCCCCACGGAGCGCTCTACAACACGATCGTCGACCACGAGGTGCATGCGCGCGCCGTGGTCGACGCGGTCGGCGCCTTCGGCGGCGGCCTCTCCCTGCTGCTCCTGCCCGGCTCCCTCGCCCTGCGCCTCGCAGAGCAGGCCGGCACCGAGGGCGTCGCCGAGGCCTTCGCCGATCGCGCATATAACCCCGACGGCACCCTGGTCTCGCGGCGCGAGCCCGGAGCGGTGCTGCATGATCCCCAGATCGTCGCCGCGCGCATGGTGCGCCTCGCGACCGAGGGCGTGCTCGAGGCGGTGGACGGCACCCTCATCCGGCCCGACGCCCGCAGCATCTGCCTGCACGGGGACACCGCCGGCGCCGTCGCGCTCTCCCGCGCTGTGCGCTCCGGCCTCGAGGCGGCCGGCGTGCAGATCGCGAGCTTCACGTGAGCGGCGCGATGCCCACGGGGGCGGCGGGAGACGCCGGGACTGCGCTGACGGCCGCAGCCCCGGACCTGCGGCCGATGGGCGCGCTCGCCGTGCTCCTCACGCTGCCGACGCTCGAGGACGTCATCGCCTGGCACGCCGAGCTCACCGCCCGGCCCGTCGCCGGCCAGGTCGAGGCGCTCGCCGCGGCCCGCACGGTGCTCGTGGGCTGCGTGAGCCCTGCTGCTGCCGCCGCTGCTCTCGGCGCCCTCGCCGCGCGCACCCCGGGCGCCGCGCGCTCCGCCGAGGGGCAGGCCGTGCAGATCGAGGTCGTCTACGACGGCGAGGACCTGGAGGAGGTCGCCCGCCTCACCGGCTTCAGCCCCCAGGGCGTGATCGACGCGCACACCGGCACCGCCTGGACCGCCGCGTTCGGCGGGTTCGCGCCCGGCTTCACGTATCTGACCGGCGGCGATGCCCGGCTGCAGGTGCCGCGCCGCAGCACGCCCCGCACCGCTGTGCCCGCGGGGTCGGTCGCGCTCGCCGGGGAGTACTCGGCCGTCTACCCCGGGGCCTCGCCCGGCGGCTGGCAGCTCATCGGCCGCACCGACGCGCCGCTCTGGCGCACCGACCGCGCCCAGCCCGCGCTCATCGCGCCCGGGGACACGGTGCGGTTCGTCGCGGTGCGGGAGCAGGCGCGCGTGGGTGCGGGTGCGGGTGCAGTGTCGGCCGACGGGCAGGCGCCGCCCGCCGATGGGGCCGGCAGCGCCCAGCGCGACGCGGACGCGGCGACTCCGCTGGCCCCCGCCGCCACCGCCGCGCTGGCCCCCGCCCTGCACGTCCTCGATCCGGGACTGCGCACGCTCGTCCAGGATCTCGGCCGCCCCGGTCGCGGGGACCTCGGCGTCACCGCCTCCGGCGCGGCCGACGCCCCCTCCGCCCGGCAGGCGAACCGCCTGGTGGGCAACGACGAGGGCGCGGCCGTGCTCGAGAGCCTGCTGGGCGGGACCGCCGTGCGCGCAGGGGAGCAGGCGCTCGTGCTCGCCCTGAGCGGAGCGCCGGCGTCAGCGACGATCTCTCCCTCTGCTGCCGACGAGCGCCCCGACCGCCCTGACCTCACCCCCGACCGCCCCGGCCGCCCCGACCGCCCCGCCCCCCACTGCGCGCCCTTCGCGCTCTACCCCGGCGAGACCCTGCGCCTCGCGCCGCCCGCCGCGGGACTGCGCACGTATCTCGCCGTGCGCGGCGGGATCGACGTCCCGCCCGTCCTCGGCAGCCGCGCCACCGACACCCTCTCGGGCATCGGCCCAGCGCCCCTGGCAGGCGGCGACGTCCTGCCCGTCGGCACGGAGCCGCACCGCGCCGTCGGCCCCGCGGAGACCCCCGCGACCACCCCGCCCGCCGCAGGCGAGCGCGCTGTGCTGCGCATGCTGCCCGGTCCGCGCGCCGACTGGTTCGGCGAGGGTGGCGCCCAGCAGCTCTGCGCACGCGAGTGGCGCGTCGGCCCGGCGAGCGACCGCGTGGGCGTGCGTCTCGCCCTCGCCGACGAGGCAGGCGCCCCCCTGCAGCGCGAGCGCGACGGAGAGCTCGCGAGCGAGGGGATGGCGCCCGGCGCGATCCAGGTGCCGCCCTCCGGCCTGCCGGTCGTCTTCCTCGCCGATCACCCCGTGACCGGCGGCTATCCCGTGATCGCGGTCGTCCACCCCGATGACCTCCCGCGCCTCGCGCAGCTCGCCCCCGGCACCGCCGTGCGCTTCGCCCTGCACGACGCCCCCACCCCCGCCCCCGCCTCGCCCCAGGAGACCTCGTGAAGAAAGTCCTCATCGCCAACCGCGGCGAGATCGCCGTGCGCATCGTGCGCGCCTGCGCCGATGCGCAGATCGCCTCGGTCGCGATCTACGCCGACCCCGACGCCGACGCCCTCCACGTGCGCCTGGCCGATGAGGCCTACGCGCTCGGCGGCACCTCGGCCGCCGAGACCTACCTCGACATCGAGAAGGTCCTCGCGACCGCCCGGCGCAGCGGGGCCGACGCCGTCCACCCCGGCTACGGCTTCCTCTCGGAGAACGCCGACTTCGCCGCCGCCGTGATCGAGGCGGGACTGACCTGGATCGGCCCGAAGCCCGCCGTGATCAGCGCGCTCGGCAACAAGGTCAGTGCCCGTGAGCTCGCTCAGCGCGCCGGCGCCCCGCTCGCGCCAGGGTCCGACGGGCCCGTCGGCAGCGGGGCAGGGGTGCGGGCCTTCGCCGAGGAGCACGGGCTGCCGATCATCATCAAGGCCGCCCACGGCGGCGGCGGGCGCGGCATGAAGGTCGTGCACGAGGTCGAGGAGGTCGAGGCGGCCTTCGAGTCGGCCGTGCGCGAGGCCGTCACCGCCTTCGGCCGCGGCGAGTGCTTCGTGGAGCGCTTCCTGGACCGCCCCCGGCACGTCGAGGCGCAGGTCGTGGCCGACGAGCACGGGAACGTGGTCGTCGTCGGCACCCGCGACTGCTCCTTGCAGCGCCGCAGCCAGAAGCTGGTGGAGGAGGCCCCCGCGCCGTTCCTGACCGACGCCCAGCGCACCGAGATCCACGAGGCCGCGCGCCGGATCTGCAGGGAGGCCGGGTACACCGGCGCCGGGACCGTCGAGTTCATGGTCGCGGCCGACGGCCTCATCTCCTTCCTCGAGGTCAACACCCGACTGCAGGTCGAGCACCCCGTCACCGAGGAGGTCTACGGGGTCGATCTCGTCGCCGAGCAGCTCCGCATCGCCCGGGGCGAGCGCCTCTCGCTCGCCGAGGATCCGCAGCCGACCGGCCACGCGATCGAGTTCCGCCTGAACGCGGAGGATCCGGCGCTCGGCTTCCTGCCGACCCCCGGCCCGGTCACCGCGATGGCGCTGCCCACGGGGCCGGGCGTGCGCGTGGATTCCGGCGTGGTCGCGGGCTCCGTGGTCCCCGGTCATTACGACTCCCTGTTCGCGAAGCTGATCGTGCGCGGCGCCGACCGCGACCAGGCTCTGCGCCGCGCGCGCCTCGCCCTCGCGGAGCTGCGGATCGAGGGTCTGCCGACGGTGCTGCCCTTCCACCGCGCGGTGGTGCGCGAGGCCGACTTCACCGACTCGCCGTTCCGCGTCGACACGACGTGGATCGAGCGCGAGCTCACCGGGCGCCTCGCCGCCTCCGACCCCGCCGCCCCCGCTCCGGACGGCTCCCGGCGCGAGGTCACCATCGAGGTCGACGGCCGCGCGGTGCGCCTCGGGCTGCCCGCCGACCTGCTCGGCGCGCTGGGTGCGCTCGGGGCGTCGGCCGCGGGCGGTTCGGCGGCGAGCGGCGGGGCTGACGGGCCGGACGCCGGGGCCGACGAGGGCGCGCTCGCCGCCCCGATGGACGGCACGCTCGTCGCCTGGCGCGCCGAAGACGGCCAGAGCGTCGAGGAGGGCGCCGTGATCGCGGTGCTCGAGGCGATGAAGATGGAGACCGAGGTGCGCTCCCCGCGCGCGGGGAGCGTGCGCCGCGAGGCGCTCGAGGCCGGGACCGCCGTCAGCCGAGGGCAGGTGCTCGCTCGCATAGGGTGATTCGGTGAGCACCCCTGAGCCTCCCCGGCGGGAGTCCCGGCGCCGGCTTCCGCGCCGCCACCCCGCGCAGACCGCGGCGCGCGTCGCCGACCGCCTGCGCAGCCAGATCGAGGACGGCACGCACCTGCCGGGGGCGAAGCTGGCCGAGCAGAGCCTCGCCGAGGCGCTCGACGTCTCCCGCAACACCCTGCGGGAGGCGTTCACCGCCCTCGATGCCGAGGGGCTGGTGCGGCGGGTGCCGTACCGCGGGGTCTTCGTGAAGCGGCCGAGCGTGGAGGACATCGCCGAGCTCTACCGCACCCGCCGGATGCTCGAGCCCGCCGCCGCGCTCTGGGGGCAGCTGAGCCCGTCGGCCCTGGAGCGGATGCGCGGGATCGTCGCGGAGGCCCTCGCGGCGAAGGACCGGTCCGACGTCCCCGCGATGGCCGCCGCGAACGAGGACCTCCACCGGGCGATCGTCGCGATGACCGGCGCCGCGATGCTCATCGAGACGATGGAGCAGGTGCTCGCGCAGGCGCGGCTGGTGTTCTTCACAATGCCCGACCGCGTCCAGTTCCACGCCTCCTTCGCGGTGGCGAACGCCGCGCTCGTGGAGCTGCTGGCCGCGGGGGATCGGCAGCGGGCGGCCGAGGAGCTGCGCGACTACCTCGACCGCGCGGAGAGGGAGCTGCTCGCGCACGTGCGGGGCTGAGCCTCCAGGTCACGGAACGGTCACGACGGGGACGGGATCCGGGGGAGGGGTCGCGCGCTGAGGTGTTGAACACTATTGTTCAACAATCGCGTCTTCGCGCGACGGCCATCCCTCCCCACCCCCCACGAAGGGAACGACCATGTTCGTCCTCCTCGGCGTGGCGCTCGTCGTCATCGGGTTCGCTCTGCGGATCAACCCGCTGCTCGTCGTCACCGTCTCGGGCATCGTGACCGCCCTCATCGGCGGCATCGGCCCCCTCGATATCCTCAACGCCTTCGGCACCGGCTTCGCCGGCAGCCGCTCCGTCACCACCTTCGCGATCATCCTGCCGGTCATCGGCCTTATCGAGCGCTACGGGCTCCAGGCCCAGGCCTCGCGACTGATCTCGGGCCTCAAGGGCCTGACCACCGGGCGCATCCTCGCGCTGTACATGGTGGTCCGCCAGGTCACCGCCGCCATCGGCCTGACCACCATCGGCGGGCCCGCGCAGACCGTGCGCCCCCTCGTCTACCCGATGGCGAAGGCCGCCGAGGAGCGCCGCCTCGGCCTCGACGTCCCGAACCAGGCGCTCCCCGAGAAGACCGCCGAGAAGATCAAGGCGTTCTCCTCCTCGTCCGACACCGTCGGCCTGTTCTTCGGCGAGGACGTCTTCGTGGCCGTCGGCTCGGTCCTGCTGATCACGTCCTTCGTCGACACGAACTACGGTCTCAGCCTCGAGCCCCTGAACATCGCGCTGTGGGCGATCCCCGTCGGCATCGTCGCGATGCTCGTGCACGGCAGCCGCCTGCTGATGCTCGACCGGACCCTGAAGACCATGGCCGGGGTCGTCCCCGCCACCGCCGCCACCCGCGCTGGAGGTGCGCTGTGATCACCGCTGAATGGCTGTACTGGGTCGTCGGGGCGTTCTTCCTCGTCGTCGCGCTGCTGATCCTGTCCGACCCCTCCCACGCCAAGCGCTGGACCTCGGGGATCTTCTGGGGCCTGCTCGGTCTGTGCTTCTTCTACGGCACCTTCGTCATCGCCGAGACGGCGCCCGCCTGGGTGCTCGGCATCGCCGTGCTGGTGCTCGTCGCGATCGCCGGCACCGGGCAGCTCGGCAAGGGCACCGAGGTGACCACCAGCCCCGCCGATCGCGAGGCCTCCGCCGAGCGCCTGCGCAACCGCCTGTTCATCCCCGCGATCACGGTCCCGCTGGTCACCGTGATCGTCGCGATGCTCGGACCGAAGCTGACCATCGGCGGCGAGCCCGTGCTCGCCACCGGCACCGCCACCCTCACCGGCCTCGGCATCGGCGGCCTCGTCGCGCTGATCGTCGCGTTCGTGCTGCTGCGCCCGCCGTCGCTGGCCACTCCGTTCCGCGAGGGCGCGCGGCTGCTCGAGGCCATCGGCTGGGCGGCCCTGCTGCCGCAGATGCTCTCGACTCTCGGCACCCTGTTCACCCAGGCCGGGGTGGGCGTGGCCGTGGGCGACATCGCCGCCTGGGTCGTGCCCGAGGAGATCCGCTTCTGGGCGGTCGTCGCCTACTGCGTGGGCATGGCCCTGTTCACGATCATCATGGGCAACGCCTTCGCGGCCTTCCCGATCATGACCGCCGCGATCGGCTGGCCGATCCTGGTGGGCAACTTCGGCGGCGAGCCCGCCGCGGTGTTCGCGATGGGAATGCTCGCCGGCTTCTGCGGCACCCTGTGCACGCCGATGGCCGCGAACTTCAACATCGTCCCCGCGGCGCTGCTGGAGATGAAGGACAAGTACGGCCCCATCAAGGCCCAGCTCCCCACCGCGGGCATCATGCTCGTGGTGACGACGGTGTTCATGTACCTGTTCGCCTTCTGAGCCCGGCCGCGGCGGGAGGGCGCAGCCCCCGCTGCTGGCCGGCCGCCCGGCACCCCCGCAGCCCCCGCTGCAGCGAGTTGGCGCACTCACGTTCCACCTGTGGAACGTGAGTGCGCCAACTCTGTTTCGGGGGCGGGCCGACGGCTGCCCCCCGCCGCCCCCGCCGCACCCGGACCGCGGTCCGATTGTTCCGATTCGGCGGAACACCTCGCCCCCCTGACATCTGCCGTCCACCCGCAGCGCCGTCGGATGCCATGTCGGGCCGCGACCGTGGAGCCACGCCCCTTCTCGCCCGCACCTGCGCATCGCCCTGCGCCGCCGGGCGGGATCCTTCTGCGAAAGGCCCCGCAATGGCTCTCCACCTCCCCCTCCTCATGAAGGATCACGTCGTCGGCAAGCGCTCGGCCGTGACCTGTGCGCTCAAGTGCGGCAACCAGTGCATGAGCGACACCTGCAACACCAGCTCCAACTCCTACTTCCGCGATATCGCCAGCGCCGCCCTCTCGCGCCGCGCGCTGCTCGGCGGCGCCACCGCCGGCGCTCTCGCGATCGCGGTGGCCGGGACCACGGGCGCCGCTCCCGCGCTCGCCGAGGGCAGCGCCTTCGCGCCCGCGGCGCCGTCGGCCCCCGCCGGCAGCCCCCTGAAGTTCGAGGCCATCGCCCCGGTCGACTACACGGTCGACGAGTTCACCGTCCCCGCCGGCTTCCGCTGGCACCCGATCATCCGGTGGGGCGACAAGCTGTGGTCCGACGCCCCCGACTTCGACTGGAATGCGCAGTCGGGCAAGGCTCAGAGCCGCCAGTTCGGCTACAACAACGACTACACGGAGATCCAGGAGATCCCGGGGTCCGACGGCACGCGCGCCGTCATGTTCGTGAACCACGAGTACACGAACGAGAACATCATGGTCCCCGAGGGCACCCCCCACGAGGAGGTCATCGAGATCGGCCTGGAGGCCCACGGCCTCACCGTCGTCGAGCTCCAGCGCCGCAACCGCGACTCGGCCTACACCTACGTCGTCGACGCCCCCCTGAACCGTCGCTTCCTGGCCGAGACCGAGTACGCCTTCACCGGCCCGGCGCGCGGCTCGGATCTGCTGAAGACCGTCGAGAGCCCCGAGGGCCTCGTCGCGCACGGCACCTTCGGCAACTGCTCCGGCGGTCTTACTCCCTGGGGCACGCTGCTCTCGGGCGAGGAGAACTTCCACTCCTACTTCCGCTCCCCGGGCACCTCGGCCGAGGACAAGCGCTACGGCCTGGCCGACAAGGCCACGGCTCGTCGATGGGAGGACACCCACCCCCGCTTCGACACCCACAACGCCGGGTACGAGCACGCTGCGAACCACTTCGGCTGGATCGTCGAGGTCGACCCGTGGAACCCCGATTCCACCCCGCTGAAGCACACGAGCCTGGGCCGCTTCAAGCACGAGGGCGCGAACATCATCATCGCCGAGGACGGCCGCGCCGTCGCCTACTCGGGCGATGACGAGCGCTTCGACTACCTCTACAAGTTCGTCTCGAAGGCGAAGTACATCGAGGGCGACCGCGGCCACAACATGACGCTGCTGTCCGAGGGCGACCTCTACGTCGCGAAGTTCACCGGCGACTCGGCCGGAGAGATCGACGGCTCGGGCAAGCGCCCCTCCGACGGCCAGTTCGACGGCACCGGGCAGTGGCTGCCGCTGATCCTGGACGGCAAGTCCATGGTCCCCGGCATGAGCGTGGAGCAGGTGCTCGTCTACACGCGCCTGGCCGCCGACAAGCTCGGGCCGACGAAGATGGACCGCTGCGAGGATGTCGAGCCCTCGCTGAAGAGCCGCAAGGTGTACGTGGCCTGCACGAACAACACCAACCGCGGCAAGGCCGGCTACGCCGCGGCCGACGAGGCGAACCCCCGCAACCAGAACCGCGACGGCCACGTCATCGAGATCGACGAGCAGGGCAGCCAGACCACCGCGGGCTTCGCCTGGAACATCCTCCTGGTCTGCGGCGATCCCGCGACCAACGAGTCCACCTACTTCGGCGGTTTCCCGAAGGACAAGGTCTCGCCGATCTCCTGCCCGGACAACCTGGCCTTCGACTCCGTCGGCAACCTCTGGATCTCCACCGACGGCGCGCCCTCCACCATCGAGCGCAACGACGGCCTGTTCCGCGTCACCCTCGAGGGCGGCGAGCGCGGTCGCGTCGAGCAGTTCTGCTCGGTGCCGGTCGACGCCGAGACCTGCGGTCCGATCGTGCGGGACCAGGACCGCACCGCGTTCGTCTCGGTGCAGCACCCGGGTGAGGACGGCTCCTTCGCGAAGCCGACCTCGTACTTCCCGGAGTACATGGGCACCGGCCCGAAGCCGACCGTCGTGCAGATCCTGCGCGCCGGCAGCCCCTTCACGGACATCAAGGAGGGCGACGAGCACTTCGACGCCGTCCTGTGGGCGTACAACGCGGGCATCGCCAAGGGCTACCCGGACTACACGTACCGCCCGCTGGCCCCGGTGAACCGCGATGCGATGGCGGCCTTCCTGCACCGCATGGCCGGCAGCCCCGCCGTGACCCTGCCGCGCACCGAGCCCTTCACCGACATCACCAAGGGCGATCAGCACTACGAGGCGGTCATCTGGGCCTACCAGAACGCGATCACCACCGGGTACCCCGATCGCACCTTCCGGCCGACCGAGCCCATCGCGCGCAACGCGATGGCGGCGTTCCTCTACCGCTACGCGGGCTCGCCCGCCACGGCGGCGCCGACGACCGCGCCCTTCGCCGACGTCCCCGCCGGTTCGGCGTTCGCGAAGGAGATCGCCTGGCTGAAGGAGCGGGGCATCGCGAAGGGCTGGGCCGACGGCACCTTCCGCCCCTACTCGCCGATGAACCGCGACGCCACCGCCGCGTTCATCCAGCGCGTGGTGGTGCAGGAGGGCGTGAAGTTCCGCAAGGGCTGATCGCTGCGGGCTGATCGGCCCCGGCCCATCGGCCCTGGCTGATCGCGTCGCGCACGCAGAGTCGGCGCACTCTCGTTCCACCTGTGGAACGAGAGTGCGCCGACTCTGCTTCGGGGCTCAGTGGCCGCCGCCGGGCCCGCCGCCCTGGCCGGGACCGCCGCCCATGCCGCCGCTGGAGAGGGCGTCGGCCGAGGTGATCGCTGTGCCGTTCGCGGTCAGGGTCGCGCCGTCGAGCGTGGTGTCGCCGTTGGTGTCCACCGGGGAGTCGCCGCCGTTCGCGGCCGAGGTGATCGTGATGTCGCCGCCGGTCAGGGAGGCCGCGCCGTTCGAGTCGAGGCCGTCGAAGTCCGCGGTCACCGTGACCGTTCCGCCGGTGATCGAGATCCAGGAGCCGTCGTCGGCCTCGCGGTTCTGCTGGGAGTCCGCGGTCGTGCCGGCCTCCTCGGCTGCGGCCTCCTCCGCCGTGGTGGCGTGGGTGGCGTTGATGCCGTCGTCCGACGCGGTCACCGCGACGGTGCCGCCGGAGATCTGGATGTCCTGCGCCTCGATGCCCTCGACCGACTTCGCGATGGTCAGCGTGCTGCCGGCGATCGTGACCGCCTGCTCGGCATCGATGCCGTCATCGCCCGAGTCGACGGTGATCGTGCCGCCGCTGATGAGCACCCAGCCGCGGTCCACGACCTCGTAGTTGTCGGACTTCAGCGCATCCCCGCCGCTGGTCAGATCGAGGGTGCCGTCGAGGATGTCGACGTAGTCCTTGCCGCGGATCGCGTCGTCCACCGCAGTGACGGTGATCGTGCCGGAGGCGATCACGAGGCCGTCCTTGGTGGAGATGCCGTCGTTCGTATTGCCGGTGACGGTCAGCGCGCCGGTGCCCGCGATCGTGAGGTCGCTGGCCGAGGCGATCGCCGCCACGGGGGTGGAATCGTCGGCGACCTCGTAGCCGGTGCCGTCGGCCACGGTGTTCTGCGTGCCGTCCTCGAGGTAGATCGTGGCCTCGTCGGCGCTGGTCACGGCGATGGCGGTGCCGTCGGCGTTCGTGATCGAGGCGCCGTCGAGGATGATCGTGACGGCCGCGTCGTCGGGGGCGGCGATGACGAGCTGGCCGTCGGTGAGGGTCCCGGAGATGCGGTAGAGGCCGCCGGCGGTAATCGTGACCGTCGAGCCGTCCACCGTGACGTCGCTGCTGGAGCTCGAGGAGCCGGAGTCGGCGAGGGTGATGGTCTGCTCCGCGGAGGCGTCCCAGGCCAGGTCGTCCTCGCTGTAGTGGGTGTCGAGCGAGGCGAGGTCGAAGGTCGAGAGGAAGTCGTTGGTGCGGGTGCCGTCGGCATTGCTCGCCCCGCCCGCCGTGTCCGTCGTGGTGGAGACGGTGGTGGTCGTGGTGCTCGACGTATCGGTGGAGTCGCTGGCGGTGGTGCCGGTGACGGCGGTGGCCGCGCCGCAGGCGGCCAACGCCAGGGTCGCGGCGCCGACGGTGACGGCGGCGGTCGTGCGGCGGATGCTCGAGAGGTTCATGGGGTTCCTTCCATCGGGCCCGTGCGGGGCGGTCCTTCGCCGACGGGCCGCGGCTGCGGCCGCTGCGAGCGGCGATGAATCAAGAGTCGAGGTCGGTGCTGTGCAGGGGCTATGTCTGAGGGGTGGTGGGGCTATGAGGTGCGGGAGTGCTGGTGAGCGCGGCTATGCCGCATCCGCCGCGACCGCGCCGAGCGTCTGGTGCCAGCGGTTGCGGGGGAGCGCCTCATCCAGCAGCGCGAGGCCTGTGGAGTACTTCGACAGGCGCAGGGGGCGGTGGGCGTGGGACCACAGCCAGCGGTCCGCGCGGCCGGGCTGGGTGCCCGCCTTCGTCTCGACGACCACGAGGCCGCTGAGCGCCCGGCGGCGGGCGGGCGGGCCCGCGCGGTCCGTCCTTAGGTCCTGCCGGAGGTCCTGCCAGGTCAGCTCCGCGTCGATCGTCAGGCGCGATCCTTCGCTCTCGACCAGCAGCGTGCTGCGGTCGTACGTCGTGCCGAGGATCGGCACGAGCGGGAGCGTCGGCGGCGTGCAGCCGGCGTCGATGAGGCGCTCCTGCACGAAGGCGAGCTGGCCGCCTGCGAGCGGCCGGTCCGCAGGGAGCCGAGACGGGATCTCGATGCGCTGCTTGGAGGTCTCACCGCGGCCCGTCGGGGTCTTCACCTCGAGGTAGGAGGCGCCGGTGTCGACGTAGTCGCGACGGCGGATCTTGAAGCGCCGGCGCCGGCTGCCCGCTGCGTCGCGGAAGGAGCGCAGATCGGCGGTGTCGTAGTAGGTCGAGCGATAGCGGAAGGTGCGCGCGCCGTCGATCTCCAGGACCCGCAGCCCGCCGTCCAGGGCTTCCAGGAGGCCCCGCACAGCAGGAAGGGGCACGAGGTACTTCCGGTCCACGCGGGTCATGAGGCTCGCGCGCTCGGCGAGCTCCCCGAGGTCGATGCCGGGGATCCGCTCGAGGCCGGTCACCGGGTCACCGCCGGGATGCGCTCGCGCTCGGGGAAGTCGACCCCTTCGGCAGTCGGCGCAGCGGCGAGGGCCTCGGCGCTCGTGCCGGCGAGGGCCGAGCGGCGCCCGGAGCGGACGCGGAACCGCACGTCCACGGTCGTGGTGTCGCTGACCAGGTCGACCTTCAGCACCGTGAACGCCGTGACGTCGGCCCCGAGCGTCTCCTCGAGGTGCGAGCGCAGCGCCCGCTCGTCCGTCAGCGCCCGGTCCAGGACCAGCAGCTGGCGGCGGTGCGCGGCGAGCAGCGCGGGGTGGTCCACCGCGGTCATCACGCCGACGATCAGCGCCAGGAACCCGGCGGCGAGCCAGATCGGGCTGAACCCGAGGCCGCCGACGAGCGCCAGCGCCAGGAATGCGAAGTAGTAGGCGATCTCGTGCTGGGCGAGCTCGTCGGACCGCAGGCGGATGATCGAGAGCACGCCGAACAGCCCCAGCCCGATGCCCGCCGTCACGGCGGAGGTCGCCAGCAGCGCGCACACCGCGAGCACGCCCACGTTGATGCCGAGGAACGCGACCACGAGATCGCGGCGGCGGTGGCGCGGCCAGTAGACGCCGAAGGCGAGCACGGAGGCTGCGAGGACATCGAGTGCGTACAGGGCGATGGTGGACATGGGGTTCTCCTCAGGGTGATGGATGAGGAGCGCGCCGGGACCCTCAACCCCCAGGGTTCGGATCCGCTGCGAGAGAGGGGGTGCCGACAGCGGATCCGCTGCGAGCCCCGGCGGCTCGAGAAGAACTCTCCGGCGCGGTGCTGTGCAGGGGCTATGTCCGTCCTGTCGCCGCTGTATGAAGGGAGGGAGCGCAGGTCAGAGGGATGAAGAGGTGCGTGGAGGGCGTACTGGAAGTCCCTCCCACTGCCTCCAAGGGGGCGTAGCCTGGCCCGGAGCAACCCCGTACGGCGACCTGCGACGGAGGAGCGCCCCATGGACTGCGTGAAGCTCGGGAACACCGCCCTGGACGTCTCGAGGCTCTGCCTGGGGACGATGGGGTCCGGAGATCCGAACGCCTGGATCCACTCGTGGGTGCTCGAGGAGGACGCCGTTCGCCCGGTCATTCAGCACGCGCTGGACTCCGGCATCACCTTCTTCGACACCGCCGACATCTACTCCCTCGGCCGCAGCGAGGAGATCGTCGGCAAGGCGCTCAGCGACATGGCCGACCGCGATGAGATCGTGCTCGCGACCAAGGTGCACGGCACCATGCGCAAGGGCCCGAACGGCGGCGGCCTCTCGCGCAAGCACATCCTCTCGGCGATCGACGCGAGCCTGGACCGCCTCGGCATGGACTATGTCGACCTCTACATCGTGCACCGCTGGGACTATGCGACGCCGATCGAGGAGACGATGGAGGCGCTGCACGACGTCGTCCGCTCCGGCAAGGTGCGCTACATCGGCGCCTCGGCGATGTTCGCCTGGCAGTTCCTCACCGCGCAGAACGTGGCCGAGAAGCACGGGTGGACGAGGTTCGTCTCGATGCAGAACCACTACAACCTCCTCTACCGCGAGGAGGAGCGCGAGATGATGCCGCTCCTGCGCGCCACCGGCGTCGCCTCCACCCCGTACTCTCCGCTCGCCTCCGGCCGCCTCACCCGCGATCCCGGCGAGACGACGGCCCGCTCGGAGACCGACGCGATCCAGTCCTCGAAGTACGACGGCTCCTCCGAGAAGGACCGGGAGATCATCGAGACCGTCGCCCGGATCGCGCAGGAGCGCGGCGTGGAGCGGGCGCACGTGGCGCTCGCCTGGCTGCTCTCGCGCCGCCAGGTCGCCTCCGTGCTCGTCGGGGCCACGAAGACCCGTCACATCGATTCTGCCCTCGGCGCTCTCGACCTGGTGCTGAGCGAGGAGGAGATCGCGGCGCTCGAAGCGCCGTACGTCGCGCACGAGGTGGTCGGGCCGGTGGCGGACCCGCGAGGGTGAGCGGTCCGGTGAGCATCGGGCGGGGCGGACCGGAATGTGATATCCACATTTCCCGTCGGTAAGTTCGGAAACGGGGCACTATTCTTCGATTCGACCGCGATTGTCGCGGATCCCGATCGAAGGATCGACATGACGTCATCCCGCCCCGCCCCTCGCCTCACCGCTCCTTCCCGCCGGGCCCTCGTCGGCGGCGCCGCATGGGCCGTGCCCGCCGCGGTCCTCGCCTCCGCCGCCCCGGCGTTCGCAGCCTCCACGGCCTGCCCGGCGAAGTCCTGGCACGCGCGCTCGCTCAGCCAGATCACCGCTCCGGACTGGACGAACAACGGCTTCCTCGACATCCACAACAGCGCCGACGGCGCCATGAAGTTCCAGCACTTCAGCCTGGGCCCGGGGATCCTCACCTGGCGCCTGATGCTCCTGTTCGAGGAGAGCCTCCCCGCAGGCTCGGTGACCCTCACGATCCCGAAGGATCCGACGTGGGCGGGGATGCCCGCGCAGATGGACTACGTCGCCTGGGGCACCGAGCTGGTGGCCGGGCACACGGTCGAGGAGTGGTTCTACAAGGGCTACACCCGGGCCGACGGCTCAGTGTGGCGGGCGTTCTGGCCGGCTCTCGCCCTCGAGCACGCGGGAGTCGCGACCCTCGCCGAGATCCCCGAGGACAGGTTCGTCGGCATGCCCCAGCCCACCATCGCCATCGGGGCCGACGCCATCGTCGTGACCTGGGCGGATCCGATCCCGCCCGGCTCCATGGGGATCATCCAGTTCGGCGCTCCCGCCTTCGGGGGTAATGCCGCGATGGAGGCGGGCGATCAGTTCTACGCCTCCGGGACCATGGACTTCGCAGACCGCTGCTGACCCCTCCCGCTGCCGAGCCCCGCATCGGGGCCCTCGCAGCGCATAGCCGGCGCACAGCACTCCCCGCCCCTCCCGCATAGGAGGGGCGGGGATCGTCGTCCCCATGACGATCACGCACCCCGCCCCCTCCGGAGCTCCCGCTCCCGCTCCCTCCGGCCCGTCGGCCCGCCGCTCGATGACGCGCCGCGTCGTCCTCGGCGGCGGCCTCGCCGTGCTCGCCGGAACCGGAGGCTCCGCCGCCTGGGCCTACGACCGCTTCCTGCGCGAGAAGGTCGAGGTCTCCGACGTCGCCGCCGCCGAGGAAGCCGCCGGGACCTCCGCCACCGCCACGGCATCGCCCGCGACGGACGGCGCGTTCACCCAGACCGGCTACACGTCCTCCACCACCACGATCACCCTCACCACCACGCAGACCGGCACGGGATCCGACACGGTCACCTGGTACGCGGCGGAGGTGCAGGTCGCCGACGCCGCGCTCATCCGCTCGGCGTTCGCCCAGAACAAGTTCGGCGAGAACATCACCGCCCTGCCGAGCGAGATGGCGGCCGATGCCGGCGCCGTGCTCGCGATCAACGGCGACTACTACGGCTTCCGCTCCACCGGCATCGAGATCCGCAACGGCGTCGCCTACCGCGACGAGCCCGCTCGCGACGGCCTCGCCTTCTACACCGACGGCCGCGTCGAGGTGTACGACGAGACCTCCACCAGCGCCGACGCCCTGGTGGCGGCGGGGGTGTGGAACACTCTGAGCTTCGGTCCGGCAGTCCTCGTGGACGGCGCGGTGCCCGAGGGCCTGGAGGACTTCGAGGTCGACACGAACGTCGGCAACCACTCCATCCAGGGCAACCAGCCGCGCACCGCGATCGGCGTGATCGGCACGAACCACCTGGTCTTCCTCGTGGTCGACGGCCGCAGCGAGGGCTACTCCCGCGGCGCGTCGCTGCCCGAGCTCGGCGAGATCCTCGCGGGCCTCGGCTGCACCACCGGCTTCAACCTCGACGGCGGAGGCGGCTCGGTGATGATCTTCGACGGCGAGATCGTGAACCAGCCCTCGAACAACGGCGAGCGCGCCACCAGCGACATCCTCTGCGTCGTCGGCTGACGCCCTCCTTCACCCCACTCCGCTCCCGCTCCACCCGTTCGAAAGGCGATCGCCATGACTCTCACCGCTGCCGCTCCCGCCGTTGCCCCTGCTCCCGCCGCTGCCCCTGCTACCGCCGCTGCCCCTGCTCCCGCCGCCGGCACCGCGCAGTCCGCCGCTCCCGCGGTCGTCGTCATCCCGGCGCTCGAGCCCGGTCATGACCTTGTGGTCCTCGTCAGCTCCCTGCTCGCCTCCGGCACCGACGTGGTCGTGATCGACGACGGCTCGGGCTCTCGGTTCGACGTGGTCTTCGATCGCTGCGAGCTGCAGGGCGCGCACGTGCTGCGCCTCCCGGAGAACCACGGCAAGGGCTACGCCCTGCGCACCGCCTTCGCGTTCGTGCGCGAGGAGTTCCCGGGAGCGGGGGTCGTCACGGCCGACGCCGACGGCCAGCACCGCCTCGCCGATATCGCCGCGGTGCGGGCGCTGCTCGATTCCCCGGCGACGCTCGCAGGGGTGACGCGCCCGATCGTGCTCGGCGTGCGCACCTTCGACAAGGACGACGTCCCCCTGCGGTCGCGCCTGGGCAATGCCGTCAGCGCCCTCCTGTTCCGCGCCGCCTCGGGGACTGCCCTCGGCGATACGCAGACGGGCCTGCGAGGGATCCCTGCCGAGCACCTC
The DNA here is from genome assembly GCF_023509525.1 of Brachybacterium equifaecis. Lineage (GTDB taxonomy): Bacteria > Actinomycetota > Actinomycetes > Actinomycetales > Dermabacteraceae > Brachybacterium > Brachybacterium equifaecis. The sequence continues at coordinate 716,969 of NZ_JAKNCJ010000002.1, read as the reverse complement.
GAATGGGCGCAGTCGCTGCCGGGGGACCGCTACGAGTACGAGTACACGATGCTCGTGCGGGCCTCGCGCGAGGGGATCGGGCTCGCGCAGGTGCCGATCGAGACCGTCTACACCGAGGAGAATGCGACGAGCCACTTCCGGCCGGTGCGCGATTCCCTGCGGGTCATGGGGCCGGTGCTCGCCTTCGCCGGATCCGGGGTGCTCGCCTTCGCGGTGGACACCGGCCTGTTCCTCGCCTTCACCGCGCTCGGGGCGCCGCTGTGGCTCGCCCTCGGAGCGGCCCGGGTGGTGAGCGGCGGGATCAACTTCTCGGTGAACCGCTGGGGCGTGTTCGGCGGAGGCGCGCAGGTGCCGCTGCGACAGGCCGCGGTCCGGTACGCCGCGCTCGCCGGCGCTGTGCTCGCGGGCGGGATCGCGGCAGTCGATGCGCTGGCCGCGATGGGGGTTCCGCTGGTGGTGGCGAAGATCCTCGCCGATGCCGGCCTCTTCGCCCTGAGCTACCTGGCTCAGCGCTTCCTGGTGTTCGGGCGCCGCGCCGAGCGCTGAGGGGCGTCGGGCGCGGCGGCGGGGCGGCGCAGCCGCCCGTCGGCCCGGCGCCGAGCAGGCGCGGGGCGCAGCGCCTCGACCAGGCGCAGCGCCAGCAGGGCGCCGACGATCCCGAGCAGCAGCCAGTGCTCCGCCCAGATCGACAGGGCTGCCGTGATCAGGAGCGCGGCGATGTAGGCGATGTCGAGGACCCGCTCGGAGACGCCGAGGAACCGGGCGCCGAACCGCCCCCGCAGCAGCCGCAGCGCGAACAGCGCGAGGACGAGGGCGAGCGCGAGGTATCGGAGCACCCGCCCATCCTCGCCCACGCGCCTGGGACCGGGGGCGATGGCCCCCCGCGCGGGGACCGGCCGCGGCTCCTCCCGCTGCCCTGAGGCTTGCCGCCGCTGCTCCCACCGAAGGAGGGCTTGCCGCCGCTGCTCCCACCCGCCGCGCCTACGATGGTCCCCGCTATGTGCCGACTCTTCGCTCTCCACGCCGACCGCCCGATCACCGCTCAGTTCTGGCTGGTCGATGCGCCGTACTCCCTCTCGCACCAGTCGCAGTTCAACGCCGACGGCACGGGGATCGGCTGGTTCGGGGAGGACGGCACACCGCATGTGGTCAAGCGTCCCGTGGCGGCGCACTCCTCCAGCAGGTACGCCCATCTCGCCTCCGAGCTGCGCAGCCGGGCGATCGTCGCGCACGTGCGGAACTCCTCGGGCACCGCGAACGAGCTGTGCAACACCCACCCGTTCCTGATCGACGGGATCGTGCTCGCCCACAACGGCGTGGTGCGCGTGAACGAGGAGATGCGCGAGCGGGTCCGCGCGCTGCGGGGGGCATCCGACGGCGGCGCGATCGAGGGCGATACCGATTCGGAGTGGCTGGCGGCGCTGATCGCGGGGGAGACGGCCCGTCATGACGGCGACCTGGAGGCCGGTCTGATCGCCGCGATCAGCTGGGTGCTCGCGAACGCCCCGGTCTACTCGCTGAACCTCATCGCCGCGAAGGATGAGCACCTCTTCGCGCTGCGCCTTCCCGAGACGAATGAGCTCTGGGTGCGCGACCGCCCGGCCGGCGGCCGGGACGACGCCCCTCTTCATCAGCGCTCGGAGACCCTGGAGACCACCTCCGAGGATCTGCGCGAGGTGCGCTCGATCGTCGTGGCGAGCGAGCCGATGGACGACTCCCCGGACTGGCGCCTGCTGGAGTCAGGGGAGCTGCTGCACATCACCCCTGACGGCGCCATGCGCGCGCAGATGCCTTTCGACGCCCCGCGCGAGCAGCTCGTGCTGGAGGATCTGGGCCTCTCGGAAGCGGCCTCGCAGGCGCACGCGGCGGAGGCCGCGGCCCGAGAGGAGCGGCGCCGGCGCCTGCAGGAGTCCTGGCGCGCAGGTGTAGGTGCAGGCGCCGGCAGTGCTGCGGCGGCGGCGCGGTGAGCACGCGGACTGCCGGCACTCCGGCGACCGCCTCTATCCCTGAGCCGGGGCTCTCGCCTGCACCGTCCGCGCCCTCTGCGCCGGGCCTGCCCTATCACCGGCTCGCGCATCTGCGCCCCGAATGGGCGGCATGGTTCCGCCCGCTGCTGGCGGCGTTCGTCGCGGGCAGCGCGCAGGTGATCTTCGCGTACCTGGTGCTCGTGGGCGTCGTCTCCGTGCTCGCGGTGATCCCCGGGGTCGACCCGCTCGCGATCGGGCGCTCCCAGGGCGACCCGGCCAGCCCGCTCAGCGTGCTGGTGGCGCTGCTGCTGGGCGCGTTCGCGCTCCCGGCCGGGCTGCTCGGCGCGAGACTCGGCGGCTGGCGCCCCGCGGCGTGGCTGTGGTCGATCGCAGGGCGCCTGCGCAGGGACGCCCTGCGCGGCGCCGCAGCACGGATGCTGCCTATCCTCGCTCTCACCGCCGCCCTCTCGCTGCTCGTCGGCGCAGGCCCGCAGGCGATCCGTCCGCTCGCCGGCGCGGGCCAGATCGGCGCCGTCCTGCTCATCACCGTGCTGCTCGCGCCCCTGCGGGCGGTCGGCGAGGAGCTCGTGTTCCGGGGCCTCGGCCAGCAGGCCATCGGCACCTGGCTGCGCAGCCCCGTCTGGGCGATCCTCCTGCCCGTCCCGCTGAGCCTGATCGGCCGCGGGTACGAGGCCGACGCCGGCGCGCTCGCCGGGGCCGCGCTGATCTCCCTGTGCGCGGGGTTCCTGGCATGGAAGAGCGGGGGGCTCGAGCGGAGCATCCTGCTGCAGCTGGGCACGTTCGGGTTCACGGCGCTGCTCGCGCCGTTCGGGGGGCCGGTGATGCCCGGTCAGGGCGCGAGCATCGCGCCGCTGCTGATCGGGGTGCTGCTGGTGACCGTCCTCGAGGCCCGCGGCATCTCGCGACGCGAGGGACTCGGCTTCGGCGAGCCGCTGCGGCGGGCGGCCGATGCACCGAGGCCCCGCGTCGTGCGCATCTGACGGGCTCGCATCACCCCTCGCAAGTGTGCCCGAATTCACGGATATGTCCCCATTTATCCGCGCGAGCCCCCTTGCGCGACATTGACGGGAGGTGGTAGTAGGCATAGCGTGGCGAGCGCAGTGAGCCCGTCCCGAGAGGCTGGTCGACCGTCAGATCGGCGCCGCCTCCATCGGTGCCGAGCGCCATTCGGCCCGGCCCTCACCCCTCCGCAGCGAAGCGATCGGGCCTCTGCGCCTCTGCCGCGCCGGCATCCGCCGGCCCGCGTGCTCGTCCTGCCCTGAAGGAGCCCCCCGTGAGCGAAACCCGCCCCGCTCGGCCCATCGTCCCCTCGCGCCGCAGCATCCTCGGCGGGCTCACGGCCGCGGCCGTCGGCCCCTTCGCGCTCGCCGCGTGCTCGGCGCCGGATCCCGCGCAGCAGGCATCGCAGGCCGCGCCGACGGGCCTCGATGCCATCCTCCCCGCGCACATCCCGCAGACCGCCGTCACCCCGGACATCGCGGGCGAGAACGGGTCCACGCCCGGTTACCTCAGCTACCCCGCCGAGCTCCCGCAGACCGTCGACGCCCCTCCCGGCTCGGGCGGCTCCTACAGCGCGATGGTCCCCAGCTGGAGCGCCGTGCAGTCCGATCCCTCGAACGCCTTCACGGCCGCGCTCGATGAGGCCTTCGGCGCGACGCTCAGCTACCAGATGACCACCGGGAACGACTACCGCGACAAGCAGGCCGCCGTCTTCGCCTCCCCGGCCGACGTCGCCGACTGGGTGAGCGTGTTCGCCTGGAACCCGCCGGCCCGCTTCGATCAGGCCGTCGAGGCCGTCTTCCAGGACCTCACCCCGTATCTCGCGGGCGACAAGGTCTCCGAATGGAAGAACCTCGCGAACCTGCCCACCGCGGCGTGGCAGTACGGCGTGTTCAACGGGAAGCTCTACGGCATCCCCGTGCCCGGGGAGATCGTCACCGACGGCATCTTCGTGCGCCCGGATCTGCTGGAGGCCGCGGGCGTCGAGGCGCCGAGGACGGCCGAGGAGTTCCTGACCGTCTGCGCGGCGCTGACGGATCCCGCAGCGAGCCGCTGGGCGAGCAACGACATGGCCACCGGCGCGCCGAACCTGCTGTTCGGCGCGCCGCCGGACTGGCGCGAGACCTCGGACGGCGCCCTCGAGTACCGCTGGGAGACCGCGGAGTACCGCGCGGCCCTCGAGTTCCAGATCGAGCTGTTCGAGAAGGGGTACGTGCACCCCGACGTGGTCGCGGGCTCCGGCGATGCCAAGCAGCGCTTCGAGTCCGGCCAGGTCGCCATCCACTACGACGGCGTCGGCGCCTGGGCCGACATGCGCCGACGGATCGCGGCAGCGAACCCCGCCGCCTCGGTCGCGCCGCTCACGCAGCTCTCCGCGCAGGGCTCCGAGTCGCTGCGCTACGCCGGGGCGCCCGCGAACTTCTTCAGCTTCCTCAAGAAGTCCGACGACGAGGCCCGCATCCGCGAGCTCCTCGGCATCGCGAACATCCTCGCCGCCCCCTTCGGCACGAAGGAGTGGGAGCTCGCCGGCTACGGCGTCGAGGGCGTGCACTTCACCCGCGGCGCCGACGGCGTCCCCGTGCCCACGGACGCGCTGAAGGCCGAGCACCCCGGCGTGCTGTCGACGCTGGTCACCGGGCCGGTCGCGAAGTACGACTTCGGCGATCCCGACTTCGTGCGCGAGTACTGCGCGTGGATGGCAGGGGAAACCGCGCACATGGTCGAGGGGCCGTTCCACGGCTACAAGATCATCCGCCCCCTCGAGTACGCCGCGCTCGATCAGCCCCTGTACGACCTCGAGAAGGACGTGGCGCGCGGGCGCAAGACCATGGCCGACTTCGACCAGGCGGTCACGAACTGGAAGAACGCAGGCGGCGACCGCATGCGCGAGTACTACCAGCAGGTCCTCGCCCAGCTGCGCGACGCCGATGGCTCCTGAGAAGAGGCGGGGCAGCGCCCCGATGATCGAGCGGCGGAAGGTGCCGCTGGGCACGAGGCTGCGCAGGGACTGGCCGCTGCTGGCGATGGTCTCGCCCGCGGTGGTGCTGATGATCGTGTTCGCCTATATCCCGATGGCGGGCAACATCATTGCGTTCCAGTCCTACTCGCCGTACGCGGCGCCGGGGCAGAGCCCGCTGATGGCGATCGTGCGCAGTCCCTTCGTGGGACTGTGGAACTTCCAGCGCGTGCTCACGGCGCCCGACTTCTGGAACGCCGTCGGCAACACGCTGATGATCACCGCGTTCCAGCTGGTGCTGTTCTTCCCGGTGCCGATCATGATCGCTCTGCTGCTGAACTCGGTGCTCGCGCCCGGGGTGCGCACTGCGATCCAGTCGATCGTGTACCTCCCGCACTTCTTCTCGTGGGTGCTGGTGGTGACGATCTTCCAGCAGATCCTCGGCGGGGCCGGGCTGCTGAACCGCCTGCTGCGGCAGGCAGGGCTGATCTCGCCGGACGGCGGCGGCCTCGACATCATGACCAACCCCGACACGTTCCTGCTGCTGGTCACCTCGCAGGCCGTGTGGAAGGACGCCGGGTGGGGGATGATCATCTTCCTCGCGGCGCTGAGCACGGTGAACCCCGAGCTCTACGAGGCGGCCGCGATCGACGGCGCGAACCGCTGGCGGCGCATCTGGCACATCACCCTGCCGGCGCTGCGGCCGACGATCATCCTGCTGCTGATCCTGCGCCTGGGCGATTCGCTCACGGTCGGCTTCGAGCAGCTGATCCTGCAGCGCGACGCCGTCGGCCAAGGCGCGGCAGAGGTGCTCGACACCTTCGTCTACTACCAGGGCATCCAGGGCGGCGACTTCTCCTACGGGGCGGCCGCGGGACTGATCAAGGGCGTCGTCTCGCTGCTGCTGGTGCTGGGCGCGAACCGCCTGGCGCACGCCTTCGGCGAGGCCGGCGTCTACCAGAAGGAGGCGCGATGAGCACGGGGATGCAGGAGTCGTCGGCCTCGCGTGAGGCCGAACCGGGCACGTCGGCCCGGATCACGTCGGCTCAGCGCACGTCGGCGCAGCGCACGTCGGCCCGGAGCGCCTCGGTCAGGGACGGGCGGCGCAGGCGCTCTCGCGGCCCGGTGTGGGCCGAGCGGCCGCCGCTGGTCGAGCGGATCGGCAAGGTGCTCGCGCTCGTGCTCATCACTCTGGTGGTGCTCGTGCCGCTGTACACGGTGGTGCTGACGTCGCTCTCGACCGAGGAGACGATCACCCGCGCCGGCGGGATGGTGCTCGTGCCCGGCGAGCTCACCCTCGATGCCTACGCGACGATCCTCTCGGGGAACGTGGTCTCGCGCTCGATCCTCGTCAGCCTCGGCGTCACGGCCGTCGGCACGCTGCTCTCCACCGCCGTCTCGGTGCTCGCCGCCTACGGGCTCTCGCGCACCGACTCGGTGCTGCACCGGCCGCTGCTGTTCGTCTTCCTGATCACGATGTTCTTCTCGGCGGGGATGATCCCCGCGTACCTGCTGGTCTCCTCGCTGGGGCTGATCAACAGCTACTGGGCGCTGATCCTGCCCGGGGCGGTCTCCGCGTTCAACATCCTGATCCTGCGCGCGTTCTTCATGGGCGTGGACCGCTCGATCCTCGAGGCCGCTCGGATCGACGGTGCGGGCGAGTTCCGGGTGCTGGCGAAGATCGTGCTGCCGATGTCGGGGGCGGTGATCGCAGTGGTCGCCCTGTTCTACGGGGTGGGCTACTGGAACTCGTTCTTCAGCGCCATGCTCTACCTGACCGACCAGGGCAAATGGCCCCTGCAGCTCGTGCTGCGCTCCTATGTGCTCGAGGGCGTCCAGCTGCCCGGCAGCGAGCTCACCCCCGCCGGGGTGACCGGAGCGGCCCCGCCCGCGAGCCTCGCGCTGAAGATGGCGATCGTGGTGCTCGCCCTCGTGCCGATCCTCGTGATCTACCCGTTTGTGCAGAAGCACTTCACCAAGGGCGTCATCTTCGGGGCGATCAAGGGGTGAGGGGGCGGGGCGAGCATGTCGGCCCCGCCCCTCCGGTGAGCCTCAGCTCCTGATCGCGTCGATGACCTTGATCCGGGTGGCGATCAGCGCGGGCAGGGCGCCCGCGAGGATGCCGACGGCCGTGGCGGCCACGAGGCCCGTGATCACCGCCGAGGCGGGGAACGGCGGCAGATCCACCAGGCCCACGCCCTTGAAGTAGTCCAGCACCATCGGCGAGCGCACCAGGGCGACCGCCCCGAGCACGCCGACGATCCCGGCGATCACGGTCGCGACCACCGACTCCATGAGCACGCCGAAGAAGATCCGGCCGCCGGTCGCCCCGTAGGAGCGGCGGATGCCGATCTCCCGCACGCGGTAGCGCACGGTCACCAGCGCGATGTTCAGCAGCCCCATCGCTCCGAGGATCAGGATCACCGCGGCGATCGCGATCAGGGCAGTGGAGAGGATCCTGAACGGGTCGTCGGAACCGGGCCAGTAGTTCGAATAGACGTTGTACGTGCCGGTCGGGGTGGAGCTGAGCCGAGTCGTCAGCGCATTGGAGATCTGCTCGGTCATCTCCGGCGGGATCCAGGCGAGGTACTCCTGGCTGCTGAAGGCGGACTCGTCGATCCCCGGCAGCTCCGCTGCGCTCCCCACCGCGGTGTACGCCATGGGGTAGGGGCCCTGGGAATCGGGGACGACCCCGATCACGATCGCCGTGGAGTGCGCCTCCCCGCCGTAGAGATCGACGGCCTCCGAGCCGAGGTCCGGCCGGCCCATCGTCGCGTAGGCGGTCTGATTGACGACGATCGCGGGCGCAAGGCGGTCCTGATCGGAATCCGCGAGCCAGCGCCCGGCGTCGGGCCGGACCCGGTACATCTCGGCGTAGGCCGGATCCACGGCCGTGATCTGCATGCTCATCACGCCCTGGAGCGTCTGGATGCCGATCGGCAGGCTGGCGCGCCGGCTGCGCTGCTCGATGCCCATCACGTCGAACGTCTCGGCGACGGCGGCGTCGCGCTCGGCGCGAGTGCTCGAGGTGGTGTCCGACGCCTGCACCGTGACGATCGCGGGCCGACCGTTCGAGGCCTCGTTGCTCTGCTGGATGGCGGCGCCGAGCATCCCTCCGGCGCCGAGCGTCGCGGTCAGCGTGAACACCGAGAACGCCACGCCGAGCAGGGCGAGGAGGATGCGCAGGCCGTTGACGCGCAGCTCCCCGTAGGCCTCGACGAGGGAGGCGATCAGCGCGGTCATGCCCCCACCGCCTCGCGCCCGGCCCGGATGCCCTCGGTCGCCGCGAGCGCCGAGTGCGCGGCGCTCGTGTCGACGTCATGCAGCACCCCCCCGTCCAGCAGGTAGGAGCGGTGCGAGAGCCGCGCGACCTGCAGGTCGTGGGTGATCGTCACCAGGGCGGCGTCGGAATCCCGGGCGATCTCGTCGAGCAGGGACATGATGGCCTCTCCGGTGGTGACGTCGAGCGCGCCCGTGGGCTCGTCGGCGAGGATCAGGGTGGGGCGGCGCACGAGCGCCCGGGCGACGGCCACGCGCTGCTGCTCTCCTCCCGAGAGGCGGTTCGGCTTCTGATGGGCGCGACCGGCGAGGCCGACGCGGTCCAGCATCTCCATCGCCGCCTTCTCGCGGCCCCAGAACTGGCGGGCGGTGCCGTACATCATCGGCATCATGACGTTCTCCAGCGCCGTGCGGCCGTCCAGCAGGTTGAACTGCTGGAACACGAAGCCGATCGACGCGCCGCGCAGCCGCGCGCGGCGCCGATCCGAGAGTCGGGAGACCTCGTGCCCCTGGAAGAGGAGGTCGCCGGTGGTCTGGCGGTCGATGAGGCCGAGCAGGTTCAGCAGGGTCGACTTCCCCGATCCTGAACGGCCGACGATCGCCACGTGGTCGCCGGGGTGCACGGTCAGATCCACGCCGCGCAGGATGTGGAGCATGTCGCGCGAGGGCAGGCGCACGGAGCGGGTGAGGCCGCGCAGCTGGAGCAGGGCGCTCGGATCGACGTCAGCAACGGGGATCGGCGCCGTCTCCGGCTCTGCGGGGAGCAGGCCGATGGCGGCGGCGGTGTCGAAGCGCTCGCGGTCGGCGGGCTCGAACTGCTCGGTCGCGAGCTCCGGCCGATCCTCCGCGGGGCCGCGGGGCGGGACGGCGGTGCTCACCAGGGGCCCATCCCGCCCATGCCGGCCTCAGGGTTCTCCACTCCCGGGACGAACTGCAGGACCATGTCGCCCTCGTTCAGGCCGCCGGTGATCTCGACGACGGAGTCATCGCGCAGTCCGAGCGTGACGGGGACCGGGGTGGGCTCGCCAGTGGCCTCGTCCATCGTGTAGACCGTGCCGGAGCCGAGCTTCCCCTCGACGGCCGTGATCGGGAGGGTCAGCACGCCGCTGGCCGTGCCGAGGCCCACGGTCACCTCCACCGAGAGGCCGGGCACGATCTTGGTGCCCGCAGGTACCGGGCAGCGCAGAGAAGCGGCGGGCCCGCTCGAGGAGACGGGCATGCCGGTCATCGGATCGGTGGAGGTGGAGGGCTGCTGCGCGTCGGCCTCGTCGGCCGAGAGCTCCGTGATCGCGGGCGCCTCGCAGGGCACGGGATCCGGGGTGGTCGGCAGCTCGACGGTCGCGCTCAGCGGCACGTCGATCAGGCGCAGCTGCTGCTCGGGGGTGAGGTCGGCGACGATCGCGTACGTGCCGGGGGAGAGCTGGCCGATGGTGTCGCCGATGCTCACCTGCTGCTTCTCCAGCAGCTTCATCTCCGTCATCGTGCCGCTGCCGGTCGAGGTCACCTCGAAGTACTGGTACTTCGTGGCCACCGCCTTCGGGGCCTGGGCGGGCTTGTCGGGGTGGGTGAGGTTCCAGGCATCGGCGTCGGCCTGCGCCTTCGCCTCCGCTGCGGCGGTCGCCTTCGCGTCCTCCGCGCGCACCTCGAGGATGACGTCACCGAGGGCCACGGGGTCGCCGTTGTGCTTGGAGACCTTCGTGATCTCGCCGGCAGCGGAGGAGAGCACGGGCGTCGTGGCATCGGGCTTCACGGTCGCCGGCAGTTCGAGGGTGGAGGTGATGTCGGCAGGGGTCGCGGGCACCAGCGCATACTCGTCGTACGCGGCTGTGGGGGAGATGCCGTCCCCGCTCGCGCCGTCGGCGGCAGTGGCGGGGAAGAACGCCATGCGCACGAGCGCGGCGGCGATCAGGGCGAAGAGCACCATCCAGATGATGGGGAAGACGTAGCGGCGGGCCGTTTCCATGAGGACCTCTCGGAGCGCGGGGAAGGGAAGAGCGCCGGGCCGGATGGGGGTCCGCCAGGTGATGGGCTCCAGGCGCCGTCACCGGCTGTGACCTGGGGCATAGCAGGATCCTAGAGGCGCTGGTCGGCGCGCGGATCCGGTTTGGGGATGATTGGTACCCGGAGATGTCCCGGAGCGGGCTCAGCGCTCTCGGCTGCAATGCCCCCCGGTCCGCATCGCCTTAGGCCTCACGACCTGTGCCAGGATGACAGGCGCCGCAGCCGACTGCGCCCCGTCTCATCGTGGCGCTCCGAGGAATGATCGAGGTCAGCGATGCCATCCCTGAAGCGACTGGCGCGCCGCGCGAGCCGGCGGAGCGCTGCGCTGATCAAGCGCGCCGCCTACCACCCGGTCCTCATCCGCAGCCCGTTGAATCCTCTCGTGCGGGCCGGCATCCGGATCGCTGGGCCGGATGAGTCGGCGGAGTTGCTGATCGACAGCGAGAGGAGTCTGGCTCGATTCGGCGACGGCGAGTTCACGGTACTGATGGGGCTCGGTGCGACCCGGTTCCAGGACAGCAGCGCCGATCTCGCGGCACGGCTCGCCGAAGTCCTGGCCTCGGACCGGGAGGATCTCCTCATAGGGCTTCCGATCTGCCTCCAGGACACGCATGAAGCGCTGCCCGCGGAGCGCGTCTTCTGGGGCGACTACCTGCGGCGCAACGGCCGGCGTCTGCTATCCGTGGTGCCCCACCACCGCACGTACGCGGACGCGCAGCTCACCCGGCCGTTCGTGCCATACGGCGATCGCGATCTGGCACTTCGCCGGTTCGCGCGCCTCCAGGTGATCTGGAAGGACCGCGACATCCTCATGGTCGAGGGGGAGATGACGAGGGCCGGGATCGGCAACGATCTCTTCGACGGCGCCCGCAGTGTGCGGCGGATCATCTGCCCCGCGACCGATGCGTATGCGCACCTCGAGGAGATCGTCGGGGCGACTGTGGAGCACGGACAGGGAAGGCTGGTGCTGTGCTCCCTCGGCCCGACGGCCACCGTCGTCGCCCACGATGCGAGCGCCCGGGGGGTGCGATGCCTGGATCTCGGGCACCTGGACCTCGAGTACATGTGGGCGCTCGCCGGGACGCCCCGGGTGCCCCTGCGCGGGCGCTACGTCAACGAGATCCTGGACCAGGCTGATTCCGGACTGCTCCCGGAGGAGGCCGCTCTCTACGATTCGCAGATCATCGCTCGGATCGGGGTGGCACAGGCATGAGCAGACTCTTCGATGCCATTGCCGGAAAGGCTCGGGGATTCCAGAGGCGCCTCGCGCGGCAGCGCGGGAGCGCGGCGGACCGGGCGTTGCGCGCCGCCGCCGCGCGCGAGCCCTATGTCTATGACCGCGAGCGCTATGTGCATCACTACATGGAGGTGCGCACGCCCTCCTCGAGTACGTTCTCGGTCAACCACCTGGACCATGGTCCGGTCGTCGAGGCGGCTGCTCCGCTGGCCCCTGCGCCCCATGTGATCCATACGTTCTGGACGGGCTTCACGCCGATGAGCCCGACCCGTCGGCGCAATCTCGATGCGCTGCAGGCGATGAACCCCGAGGCGGAGCTGGTGGTGATCACCCCTGAGAACCTGGACCGGATCCTTGTCCCCGATCACCCTCTTCCGCCGGGATACGCCGGTCTGAGCGAGATGCATCGATCGGACTACCTGCGCTCGTACACGATGCTGTTCCACGGAGGGATCTACTGCGACGTGAAGGCGATGACGGCGCCCTGGGGTCCCACGGTCGAGAGGCTCAACGCCGATCCCGAGCTGTGGGCCGCCGGTCCCGAGGAGATCACGGCCGAGCACGCCTCGCCCGTGACCGGGCCGCTCGGGGACGACCAGCGCCGTCGCTACTTCGAGATTCCCAGCCAGATGGGCTTCGCGTTCAAGCCGGGCTCTCCGCTGGCCCAGGAGTGGTTCGACGAGGTCCAGCGCAGGATGCGCTATTTCGAAGATCTCCTGGAGCGCCACCCTGCGGCCTCGCCCCATGACTCGTCTGCGGACTATCCCGTGCCCTGGGCGGACCTCCATGGGCACGTGCTCTCGCCGCTGCTGCTGAAGTACCGGCCGCACGTGATCGCGGATCCGGACCTCCGATTCGATATCAGCGCGTATCGCTGAGTGCGGCGCGCCTCGTCAGCGGCTTCTTCTGCGCGACGCGTCTATCGCGCTCTTCAGGCTGTGGCGGCTGCGACGGATCTTCTCTAGCGCCCCCACGAGGAGTCGGACATGCGCGGGTGGACGGATGCCGATGAGGAGACGCTCAGCCACGTCAGTCTCGTGACCGGTCTTCTTCGAGAATTCAGGCGACGAGCTCGTCGTGCCCATATCCGTGCGGAACGGGGTCCTGATGAGAACGCCGTTCGCCTTTCGCTGGTGAGTGAGGAGCCAGTTGTCGCCGCCCCAGATCGTCAGCTCCTCGGGGATCGGGACATAGTTCTCTCGGCGCAGGCACATGAATGTTCCGTAGGTGACGACATACGGATCGGAATAGATGCGGGACCCGATTCCCCGGGCCTGGTCATCGATCGAGAAGCAGGTGCGGTCGGGGCCGATGATCCCGTACCGCTTCCGGCGGAGGAGCGCGGCGGCATGCGACAGCGCTTCGTCGCGGAAGCGCACGTCATCGTTGATGATCGCGAGCAGGGCTCCGCGCGACTCCCGCACCCCCAGGTTCCAGGCGGGGTTGACGAAGATGTTCCTGCCCGGCTGGAGCACTCGCACGGCACGATGGTCGAACTCGAGCGGCTCCTCGGCGTTGTTGACCACGGTGACCTCGTCCACATCCGGATGCGCTGCGCACTGCTCGACGATCGCCCTCAGATCTGACGATCGCTGCAGGGTCGGGATGATGACAGTGAAGTTCTCGGTGGACATGGGATTCCTCAGCAGGAGGGCACAGCGCGCTGCGCGAGCGGACCTGACTGACACTAGCCGAGGCGGACGCTCTGTCCGACTGCGCCCCTCTCCCGGCGGGGCCGGCTCTGCCAGAATGAGGGCATGGAACACCGATGGCGCCCCGCTGAGCCCTTGCACGTGCGTGCGGCGGGCAGGGCGCGACGGATCTTCGGGGGGGCGTGGCTGCGCGCAGTGCGCCGCTTCGGATACGGCTACGACGATCTCGCCGGGTCCTTCCGCTCCGAGAACGCGGATCTGATCGCCGCGGTCCGCGCGAAGATGGATCTGCCGGCGATCCCTGCTCGTCCCGGAAGTATCTGGGCAGTGGGGTTGGCCCGGAATGAAGCCGACATCATCGGCGAGACCGTGCGCCACCTCTGCTCGCAGGGCGTGGATGGCGTGATCGTGATGGACAACGGATCGGTCGATTCCACGGCGGAGGTGCTCAGGACGCTCTCCGGGACGCTTCCGGTCTTCGTCGGACAGGATCGCTGCTCGGCACACCTTCAGGCCATCAAGATGATGATCCTCTCCGACCATGTCACAGCGCATGGGGCGCGCTGGGTGGTGCCGTTCGATGCGGATGAGTTCTGGTTCGGCGTCGAGGGGACCCTGGCGGAGACTTTCCGGAGTTCACCAGCTCGAGTGATGCGCTCGCGGATGCTCAACGCCTTCCCGTATGGAAAGGGTGGCGAGGACTGGGTGATCGATCCCCATCAGCACCCCATGGGGAAAGTCGCGTTCCGCACCTCGACGACTGCTGTTCCCGAGGCGGGCAATCACGATGCCTTGCGGCGCGGCCTGCGACTGGGCGGCCTGGGTATCCTCCATCTTCCCTGGCGCTCGTATGACCAGATGCGGAAGAAGGTCGCCCAGGGTGCTCAGAGCCTGTCGCAGCCGGGGGTGAGAGCGTCCGAGGGCGCTCACTGGCGCCATCTCGGCTCGCTGGAGGAGGCTGGGCTGCGTGCCCAGTGGGAAGGGCTGCTGGAGGGGCGGCCCCAGCCCGAGCTGGGCTGGTACCCGCAGGGCGAGGTGCGGTCATTCACCCGTGAGGTCCCGAGCACGTGGCCGCAGATCGAGGCGCTGGTGCGACGAGCACCCAGATCGGAGTGAGGAGAGAACGCCAGACGTCAGCTCTTCGCGAGACGCTACCCACGATTCCCGCGGATCGCCCTGCGGCGACAGCGCCGCCGCATATTCTGATGGTCTTCACAGGTGGAGGAGAGGGGGTGCAAATGCGTTTCGCAGTACTGAGCGAGCACGATGCCGCGAGCTGGCGGGCTGCACATGCGCGCGGCGAACGGTCCAGCGCGCTTCCCTATGGCATCGATGCTCTCGAAACGAAGGGCCATCAGATCGCATTCGCGAAACAGAGCCCCTCCCCACGCCTGCGCCGTGCGTGGGCGAAGATCGAGCATCGCATCGGCGGGGATGTCGAGCGTCCGTTGCGTGCCCAGCGGCTCGCTGTCGGTGCCGACGCAGTGATCGGCCTGCTCGAGCAGCGCACCATCACCGCAGCCGCGGTGCGCCGCAAGCGGGTCGGTCCGCTCGGTCGGCGCCCGCTCATCATGCTGTCTTGCTGGCTCGCGCAATGGATCACGACCGCCGGCCCTTCGGAACGCTCCAGACTGATCGATCGCTACCGAGGAATCGATCAGATCGTCGTCTGGAGCCGGAATCAGATCGAGACGCTGGAGGAGGCGGGATTCGTGCGCGAGAGCCTGGGAGCCATCCCCTTCGGGGTGGACACTGCCTTCTATCGCGGCGAGGCGGACGCCCCTCGCAGCATCGATGTCCTCGCCGTAGGGCAGGACTCCGGTCGCGACTACTCCACGCTCTTCGATGCTGTCCGCGCTAGCGATCTCACCCTCGATCTGGTGTGCCGTCCGGAGAACCTGCGGGGCCTCGACGTGCCGGAGAACGTGCGCGTGCACGGGACGGTCCCCCACGCGCGGTACCGCGAGCTGCTGCGCTCTGCTCGGGTGGTAGCAGTTCCCACGCACGAGTTCCAGTATCCGACCGGCCAGTCCGTGGCGATGGAGGCGGCATCTGCGGGTGCGGCGGTGGCCGTCACGGGCACGCGACCGATGCGGGAGTACTTCGACGAGTCCGTCGCCCGACTGGTCGATCCGGGCGACGCTGCGGGCTGGCGCGATGCCCTGCAGGATCTGCTCGCCTCGGATGCCGATCGCATTCGCCTTGCCGGCGGGGGGCAGTGCAGGGCCGTCGAGCGCTTCGACACGGAGAGCTCCTGGGCCGCCTTCGATCGTCACCTCCGTGCCGTGGGGCTGACCGCGCCCTCCGCACTCGAGGGAGCTGCATGAGCGCGAACTCCTTCCAGCAGAGAGCGCGGGCCCTGGCCCGGAGAGCGGTGGGGGACCGCTGGAAGCTCGCGAAGAGCGCTCTCTACGCGCCTGCTCTGATGCGCTCCCGGGCGAATCCGCTGGTGCGGGCCGGGGTCTCGATCCTCGGCCCGGACGAGTCGATCGATCTCCTCGTGGATTCCGACAAGTCCCTCGCGCGCTTCGGCGACGGGGAGCTGGAGCTCATCATGGGGGTCGGAGGCCCCCGCTTCCAGAGGGGCTCCAGCGGCCTCGCCGAGCGCCTGCGCGAGGTGCTGAACAGCTCTCGGAGCGACCTCATGCTGGGCCTTACCCACTGCCTGGTCGAGACCGCCGGTGTCACCGAGCACGAGCGCCTGTGGTGGGGCGACTTCGTGCGCAGGCATGGCCGGCAGCTGGCCCGCGAGATCCCCTCCCGCCGCACCTTCCTCGACACCATGCTCACGCGGCCGTACATCCCGCATGACGACGTCGATCAGGCGATGGAGCGGTTCGGACGCCTGCGGCAGCTCTGGGCTGGTCGCGACGTGCTCTTCGTCGAGGGGGTGTACTCGCGGTCTGGGATCGGGAACGACCTGTTCGATGATGCTGCCTCGATCACCCGGCTCATCGGCCCCCCGTCGGACGCCTTCGACCACCTCGAGGAGATCGCGGCTGCGACCGAGGAGCTGGGTCGGGACCGCCTGGTGCTCACCTCGCTCGGGCCGACGGCGACGGTGCTCGCTCACGATGTCTCTGCGGCGGGGATTCGCTGCGTGGACATCGGCCATCTCGACATGGAGTACATGTGGGCGCGGATCGGTCGCGGGCGTGTTCCGCTCCCCGGTCGCCTCGTCAACGAGATCGCTCAGCAGGCTCCGCTCGACCTTGCACCGGAGCAGGCTGAGCTGCATGCCTCGCAGGTGGCAGGAAGGATCGGCGCATGAGCGGGAACGGGGGGCCAGGGGCGGCACGGATCGTGGCTCGCCGCGTCATCTCCGTACCGGATTCGCCCCGGAGGAATGCGTTCGAGGGCAACGGCGCAGCATCCACTTTCACGTTCTTCGATGCTTTCGACGCGCGCCGGGGCGGAGGGGAACAGCTCTTCGACGTGGAGGCTTATGCCCGGGAGGAGGGGCGAGCGCCGCTCGGAGGCGAAATCGGCTGCGCGATCAGCCATTACCTCGTGATGAGGGAGTTCGCCGAAGGCTCGGGCGCGGCGGATGACCTCATGCTCGTGGCAGAAGACGACGTGGTCTTCTCCACGCATCTCGAACCCGTGCTGCATAAAGTGGCATCCCTTATGCGCGCGGGCGACCTCGCCCTCCTCGCAGATCCCTACGGCGAGATGGACGTTCGTGATCGGCGCAAGCGCTCCGAGCGCGACGTGCAGCTCTCTCTGCTGGCCCGCCCTGTGGGCGGACGCCATCCCGCACACTTCCTCTTCGGTCATTACGAAGGGGAGCCCGCCGGGGCCATGCTCTATGCAGTCAGTCGGCGCGCTGCCGCTCTGTACTGCGCCTTCGTCGCCCAGCAGGGCCGGATCCAGTGGGCTGCCGATGACTACCGCAGGTGGGCCCTTCCTGCGGGGATCGACGTGCGGGTGCTGAAGCCGAACCTGGTCTCGTGCCGAGGGCCCTCTGAGATCGGGGTGACGGATGACCGGCACACCCCTGTGCTCACCGGCCCCCCTGGTCGTGCACCGGGCGACGAAGAGGATTTCTTGCAGTCCATCAAGTCGTTCATCGGCTTGCGCACGCGCGGGCTGATCTATCGCGGGATGGTGCGCGCGACGATCTCCGATGTGCGCCGCCGTCTCGCTTCTCGCCGCTACTGGAAGGCCCTCTGATGACCGTCACGTTCATCGCACCGGATCTGCCCCATCCCAGCGGCGGTCTGCGGGTGATCCACGCGCTGGCGGCGTCGCTCGATCGCCAGGGCGTTCCCGCGAAGGTGTGGCACGGGGATCGGTACCGAGTGCCGACGGGAGATCTCGCACCCGCTCCGGTGGTGTGTGCGGATTCTCTGGCATTCGTCCCCGGCGACATCCTCGTGATGACCGAGATCAACGCGCTGGCCTGGGCGCCCGAATTCTCCCAGGTTCCTGTGGTGCTCCACGTGCAGGGCCCCGATTTCGTCTTCGCCGGGATCGAGCCGGGAAGCACTGCGGCCCGAGCGCCGTATCCCGGATGGCCGAATGCGACGGCCGTGATCGCTGCCTCGCGCACCCTCGAGACATTGATGGAGGAGACTCTCGCGGGGCGCCTCCCGCTGTTCCGGATCCCCGTCGTGGTCGACACCGATCTGTTCGCGCCCGCTGAGAAGGACCAGCTGATCGCCTACATGCCGCGCCGGCGGATGGAGGAGATGGTTCCCGTTCTGAATCTTCTTTCCCGTCGAGAGGAGATGCAGGGCTGGGATCTCCTGCCCATCGACGGGATGACGCGCGAGCAGGTGGCTGAGGCGCTGGGGCGCAGCGCGATCTTCCTCTCCGGTGCCGAGCGCGAGGGATTCGGGCTGCCGGGGGCCGAGGCGCTCGCCGCAGGGGCGGCAGTCGTGGGCTTCAGCGGCCACGGCGGCACCGAGTACATGGCCGATGGACGCGCGACGGTGATCCCCGAGGGCGACGCCGTCGCGATGATGCGAGCGGTCCTGGCGGAGATGGAGGCATTCGAGAACGATCGGAGGGCCTGGGACTCGAAGCGCGAGGACGCACGGCAGTTCATCGGCGAGGAATTCTGCGGCGGCAGCCGCGATGCGGCAGCGCTCCGGGTGTTCACCCAGCTGCTCGCCGATGGTGCCCCTTCGCGGATCACTGAGTCTGTGGAGCTCCGGCACTTCTCCGCTTACAAAGTGCGCGGAGCGCTGCCACGGGCCCGTGTCGCCGTCCGGTCAGCCCTCGGCGGTCTGCGACGGCGCATTCGCGGCTGAAGGGTGGGGCGCTCCCGAGGGGTCAGCCGGGTCGATCGGCATCGGCCGTCTCGATGACGGTCCAGCGGGGATCGAGCTGGAAAGCTCGGCCTTCCGGCAGGTGGCGGGCGAAGAACGAGGGCATGATGATTCGTGCGTCCTCGAACATCGCGGTGGCGGCGTAGGCGCCCCAGTAGGTGAAGGTCGAGTTCGTACCTATCACCGCGCGGTGCCCGGCGATGGCGCGGAAGTTCGCGATGGCGTCCTGGGGGTCATATTCCACGCTCTCGCAGTGCCCGGAGAGCATCGCGCCGAGTGCGCTCCGGCACCATTCCGGGTCGTCGGAGACCACACGGATGCGTGGCAGTGCTGGCGCGGCCTCGAGCGCAGCGGCGAGGTACGCAGGAATGTCCATGCCGAGATCTGCGCGGAATCTCGCGACCGAGTAGTAGTCCCCGCGACGGATGTTCACGAGCAGCTCGTCCTGCGGTGCCGCAGACAGTCCCGGGAGGATCCGGTCGCGCAGGAAGCGGTCGAGGTCATCGGCCTCGAAATCGGTTCCGAAGCGCTGGTAGAACTGGCGCGAATGGTCCCATTCCCGCTCGTCGTTGAAGCGCACATCCTGAGGACGGATCGTGAGCTCCTGGAGTCGGGGGAACTCCTCCAGGAACGGATGCATGGACGCGCTGTGCAGCACGAAGCCGGGACGGCCGGAACGCGAGGCTATGTCGGCCTGCAGCCACAGATTGAGCAGGTTGCCGAAGCGGGTGCCGGCCGGAGGGCGGAAGACGATCCGATCGCCGCGGCGCACCGTGCGCTCCACGACATTCCGCCCGCGCACCAGAGAGTTGTAGATGCGAGGCCGGCGGGCCCGAAGCTCGTCACTGAGAAGCTGCATCCTGGGGGGATGTGGCATAGAAGTCGTCTCGCTTCTTCCGGGGGGGGGGTGCAGGAGCAGGGCGATCCGCAGAGAGGGCGGTCAGATGTAGCCGGTGAGAACAGGTGTGAGCGACGGCAGTTGGCGGATGTGGGAGGCG
Organism: Brachybacterium equifaecis; assembly: GCF_023509525.1. Classification (GTDB taxonomy): domain Bacteria; phylum Actinomycetota; class Actinomycetes; order Actinomycetales; family Dermabacteraceae; genus Brachybacterium; species Brachybacterium equifaecis. Next base: position 697,585 of record NZ_JAKNCJ010000002.1, on the reverse strand, counting down.
TGTTTGATCTGCAGCGGATGGAACACCTGCCCCAGCAAGGAGGACCACGGCACCGGATACTGGGGCCCTCCTGTTCGCTCACCGTTCGCGGGATGTGCCCTGAGCCGCGCGGCGAAATAATCCAGACGGCACTCCGTCTCCGTCAGCCATTCTGACGTGAGCGGGGTGCCGGGTCGTACAGCGTATGCACAGTTGCCGATGAAGCGCCAGTAGTTCGCCCGGAGCGCCTCCCCGATCCTGCCTCCCACCGGAGCCATTCCCCCGGGGGAGGGCTCGGGATACCCGACGGCCCACACCTCGGGATCGGACAGCATGGTGAACGCATCACCCCAACCCGCCCCTGACCTCTTCACGTCTGTGTAAGCGCCCCCGTGATGGTGCATCAGATACGTGCGCACATAGTCGGAGCGGTGGACCGCTGAGAGCTGCGGAAACGCACTGTGAATGGGGTGCTCATCCACCTCGTATTCACGAAAGCTCAGGTCATCTAGGAGGACGACCTCTGCTCCTCCCGCGTTCTCCCGGATCGATTGCAGGCCTCGGAGCCGATTATCCGACATCGGGGCATCGCCGCTCCAGTAGGCGAATATTGTCCGCGGCACGGGGGCGGGCTGCGGACGAAGCGGGAGCAGTCCTTCTTCGTGGAGGAAGAATGAGAACGGGAAGAAGCCGTCTTCGCCGCGGAAGCGGTCGAGGTCAGCTGGGAGCTGTCGGAAGCGTCCGATCATCCGCAGGCCGCGCGCTCTGGCCATCTCGCTTCGTTCCTGCAGCTCACGGCTTCCGAGCATTGCGTAATGCTTCGCGACACGTGCCCGCTGGAGAAGGCTCATGCGGTGGACTCGCGAAGGACGTTCTCCATCGGGTCATCCTCGTCCAGCAGCACCGTGACGATCGAGTCGCCGGTAGTGTGCTCGTGGCGAGACCATTCCAAGGCGATGCCGTGCTCAGCGAAGTCCGCTTCGGCCTCCTCGCCCATGTATGCCCGCCCGCCTGCGCCGGACAGGTAGGCGTCGCCGCCGACGGCCAGCACCTGCTCGATGAGGCGATCGGGACCGTTCTGCGCGGGGGGATCGGTGAACAGCAGAGGGGTGGTGATCCCCAGCATGTCGCGCACGATCTCGATCAGAGCGAGGTTCACCTCGTCGAGAGTGGTGCCCTGCGCGGCGTTGATCCGCTCCACGAGCTCGGTGCCGCGGTCCTTCCAGTGGCGCGCGGAGCGGTAGCGCCCGCCGATGATGTCCGTGAGGTTCATTTGCCAGCCCTCGCGCACGGAGACCTCGGTGATGGGCACGAGGGACGGCTTGCCGTCGAGCAGATGCGATGCCCAGCTGTCGCGCATCTTCACGCGGCGCTGATAGCCGTGCTTCTGGAACTGGTCGTGGCGGGAGACGATGAAGCCGTCGGAGACGGCCATCTTGTACCAGAACCCCGAATAGGGCAGCAGGTCGGGCTGGTGGATCGCGATTCTCATGCGGAGCGCACCTGCTTCACGAGGGCGTACTGCTCGGCGTACTCGAGGCCGCGGGTCTTGCCGACGGCGCCGGCGATGGCCTTGATCGCAGCGATCGGGTGCGGCCGGCTTGGAGTCTCCGAGACGTACTGCTCGCATGCGAGGGCTTTGAGGTCCGCCTGCTCCTCCGTGAGCGGCTCGAAGACGTTCCAGCGCAGGTCAGAGGGATAGAGATTCACGTCGTACACGGCGACGTCGTACACGAAGACCTGTGGGGCGCTCCAATGCCCCTCGCTCATGGAGAGCCGGGCCGAGCGCATACCCGCCTCGTACACCGCGATGTGGTCCTGGTGCACGGAGGGAAACGGGAGGTAGAGCTCCTCGGGCTGCAGCTCGCGGCACAGGGCGTCGACTCGCCCCACGAGATCTGGGATGTTGCGATCCACGAAGCCGTCGTCCATCCCGAACTCACGGGTGCTGCGCACCCCGAGCACGTCCATGGCTCGGGTGAACTCGTCCCGACGGATCGACCCGGAGTCGGCGGCAACCGCCACCGTGCACTCATGGGGGTGCTTTGCCAGCAGGCCGCCGCAGCCCATGCTCTCGTCGTCCATGTGGGGTGCCAGCACCAGGCGTCGCATCCAGGAATCCTTGCAGTGGGTGAACTCGGGCTTCCGGGCTGACGGGATCTTGAGCGCCGGATGCGAAGAGGCTATCCCAGGTGCCCGTTCCGTGCTGATTTCTCGGTGTCTGCGGTTTGGGATGCGTGCAGGGCCGAGCGATAGCGTGAAGTCCTCGAAGGCGCGCCTGCCGCCGCGCGCCATCCGACTTCTCAGGGAGGCCCCCATGGCACGCACCACCACCCTCGCCCGCCACCTCGTGACGCAGCTGCGCGACTGGGGAGTCGAGCGGATCTACGGGGTCGTCGGCGACTCGCTGAACCCCATCGTGGACGCCGTGCGCCAGACCGAGGGCATCGAGTGGTTCCACGTGCGCAATGAAGAGGCCGCCGCGTTCGCCGCCGGCGCCGAAGCCCGGCTGACGGGGAAGCTCGCCGTCGCCGCGGGCTCTTGCGGCCCAGGCAACACCCACCTCATCCAGGGCCTCTTCGATGCCCACCGCGACGGTGCCCCGGTGCTCGCGATCGCCTCCCACATCCCGAGCGGCAACATCGGCACCGGGTTCTTCCAGGAGACCCACCCCGAGATCCTCTTCCGCGAGTGCTCGCACTTCTGCGAGATGGTGAACTCCGGCCAGCACGGAGCGCGCCTCCTCCACCAGGCCGCCCAGACGGCCCTGGCGAAGAAGGGCGTCTCCGTGCTCGTGATCCCCGGTGATGTCGCCGACGAGGAGATCGAGCAGCCCTGGACCAAGGACCTCGCCATGCGCTTCGGCCGCATCCAGCCCGATGCGCTCGCCGTCCAGGAGCTCGCCGACCTCATCGAGCAGGCCGAGAAGGTGATGATCTTCGCGGGCGCGGGCGTGGAGGGCGCGCGCGAGGAGGTGCTCGCGCTCGCCGAGGCCGTGAAGGCCCCCATCGGCCACGCCTTCGGCGGCAAGGAATGGATCGAGTACGACAACCCCTTCGACGTCGGCATGAACGGTCTGCTCGGCTATGGCGCCTGCTACGACGCGATGCATGAGGCCGACCTCGTGCTCCTGCTCGGCACCGACTTCCCGTACACCGAGTTCCTGCCGCAGAAGGACGTGAGGATCGCGCAGGTCGACGCCGACGGCTCCCGGCTCGGCCGGAGGATCCCGCTCGACGCCGCGATCCACGGCGACGTGGCCCTCACCATCGAGGCGCTCATGCCGCTCATCTCGGTGAAGAAGAAGCGCCGCTACCTCGACGACATGCTGCGCAAGCACGAGAAGGCGCTGAAGGGGGTCGTCGCCGCCTACACGAAGAACGTGCAGAAGATGAAGCCGATCCACCCCGAGTACGTCGCCTCCGTGCTCGACGAGCTGGCCGACGACGATGCCGTCTTCACCGTGGACACCGGCATGTGCAACGTCTGGGCCGCCCGCTACATCACCCCGAACGGCAAGCGGAGGGTCTTCGGCTCCTGGCATCACGGGACGATGGCCAACGCGCTGCCCCAGGCCATCGGCGCCTCCGCCTCCCACCCCGGCCGCCAGGTGATCTCGATGTCAGGGGACGGCGGCCTCGGCATGCTGATGGGGGAGCTGCTCACCGTGAAGCTCCACCAGCTCGACACCAAGATCGTCGTCTTCAACAACTCGAGCCTCGGAATGGTGAAGCTCGAGATGCTCGTGGAGGGCATGCCCGACTTCGAGACCGACCATGCTCCCGTCGACTTCGCCGCCATCGCCCAGGGGGCGGGCATCCCCTCCGTGCGCATCGAAGATCCGAAGAAGCTGCCCAGGGACCTGAAGCGGGCGCTGGCGATGCCCGGCCCCGTCCTCATCGATGTCGTCACCGACCCTGATGCTCTCTCGATGCCGCCCAAGGTGACCCTGCAGCAGATCCGCGGGTTCGCGATGGCCTCCACGAAGGTGGTGCTCGGCGGCGGCGTCGGGAAGATGGTCGACATGGCCGCGAGCAACGTGCGGAACATCCCCCGTTGAGGCGGCTCGGCCTCCTGCGGGTGTGGTGACAGTCGCAGGGCCCGGCCCCTCCGCGCCGCACGCCCCGACCTATGATGGCAAGGACTATGGCATCGCAATTGCCATAATTCGACAACTGATGGGTGCCCCGTGACGATCGAAGAATTCCTCCGGATGCTGTTGCGCAACGCGCTGCTCCTGCTCGCGGTGACGGCACTCGGCGCGGGGCTGGGGTACGCGTACTCCTACACCAAGCCGGAGGTGTACGAGGCGCAGGCACTGGGCTTCGTCTCCGGTGCGACCGGCGCGGGCACGGGGGAGGGTCAGCAGTCGTACTCCAAGGCGCAGTTCTTCCTGCCACTGTTCACGACCAAGCCCGTCGCCGAGGCCATCGAAGCCAAGACCGGCTTCGCTCCGGGAGGGATCGAAGTCTCCCTCAACCCTGACGCAGCGATCATCACGGTCAACGCTCAGGCGGGATCGCCGGAGGCCGCTGCGGCGATCGCGAACGCGTCGATCGAGGCGGTCTCGGCGGAGGGTGAGAAGCTCGATCCCGGCACCGCGAACATGCTCGCGCCCTATGTGATCGCCAACCAGCCCGGTGCGCCCATCGGCCCGAATCGCACGCGGTTCGCCCTCGTCGGCGCCGTCCTCGGCCTCGCGCTCGCCATCGCGCTGGCGTGGCTGCGCAACCGCAACGACTCCCGCGTGCGCACCGTGGACGACATCCGAGCCTCCGTGGACGTCCCAGCCCTCGGCGTCCTGCCGGACGTCAAGGATCTCGCCCGCGGCAAGGATGGCCTGCTGCCCGAGCCCAGCTCGTTCCAGTCCCGCGAGGCCGTCCGCAAGCTCCGCACGAACCTGCAGTTCGTGAACGTCGACAACCCGCCGCGCTCGATCGTGGTCACCTCGAGCGCGCCCGGCGAGGGCAAGTCCACCGTCTCCGGCAACCTCGCCCGCGTCATGGCGTCCTCCGGCCGCCGCACGATCCTCATCGATGCGGATCTGCGCCGCCCGATGGTCGCGACGGAGTTCGGGATCGACGGGTCCGTGGGCCTCTCCCAGCTGCTCGCCGGCGCAGTGAGCCTGGACGAAGTCCTCCAGCCGATACCGGGCGGCCGCTTCTTCATCCTCCCCGCCGGGCGGATTCCCCCGAACCCCTCGGAGCTCCTGGGCTCGCGCCGCATGCACGACCTGATCGCCGAGCTCAGCCAGGAGTTCTTCGTCGTCATCGACGCACCGCCGGTGCTCGCGGTGACGGACGCCCAGCTGCTGAGCCGCCATGCGGACGGCACGATCCTCGTGGCCGTTCCCGGCCGTACCCGCGTCGAGGGGCTCACTCGTGCGGTGGACTCGATCCATGGGGTCGGCGGCGCCGTGCTCGGTGCGGTCATGAACCGCGCGTCGACCAGTCGCTTCAACCGCGTCGCGTACGGCGATGCGGAGTACGGCTACAGCTCCTACGGCTACTCGAGCTACGGCAAGAAGGGCTACGGCTACGGCTATGACGCTGCGACGCCCACGATGTCCGATGACGAGGTCGTGGCCGCGGATGAGCTGGAGCCGGCGGTCGGGCCGGGAGCGGTGAACGGTGCCCTGGCGGGATCGACCATCCCGGCCCGCGAGGGGGCTGTCGCACAGTCCGCTCCTGCTCCGCGGCCCGCGGTGAGCACTTCCGCTGCTGATATCGCTCCCGCGAGCGACGCATGGACCTCCCGCTCCGATGCGACCCGCGCTGACGGCGCCGGCCGTCGGCTGGGCCGCCGCGCGGCCCTGCCGAGCCAGGACGAGCAGCAGTGATCGACGGGCTCAGCGTGGTCGTGCCGGTGCACGGCCCGATCGAGCCCGTCCTGCCGCTGCTGGAGGCGCTGGTCGGCGGGAGCGTTCCCGAGGGCGACCGCCCACAGCGCGTGATCCTCGTCGATGATGCCTCTCCGATCGCCGTGGAAGCAGATCGCCTTCCTCAGGGAGTCGAGCTCGTCCGGCGCTCCGCCAACGGCGGCTTCGGGGTGGCCGTGAACACGGGGCTGCGCGAGGCGAGCACTCCGCTGGTCCTCGTCCTGAACTCCGACCTGGATCTCCCCGCGGGCTTCTGCCGACGGCTCGCAGAGCACGCCGCCCCCTGGCAGTCGGCGGTCGTCGGCTGCCGGAACGAGAGCGAGAGCGGAGCGTCGGGGTACGCGGCCCGCACCTGGCCGACGATCTCCCACCAGGTGGTGGAGTGGCTCATTCCGCTCGCCTCCCAGCGCCACCGCGACCTCCTCCATCGGGCCGTCGGCCATGATCTCTCGGCCGACCGCGGCACCGGCATGGTGCCGGTGGACTGGGTCTCCGGCGCCGCCCTGCTCCTGCCCCGCGAGGAGGTGCTCGCAGTCGGCGGCTTCGACGAGGGGTACTTCATGTACACCGAGGAGGTGGACCTCCAGCTGCGCCTGCGCGAGCGCGGGATCCCGGCTCTGCTCGACGCAGATCTGACCGTCGTGCACGCGGGGGGCGGCTCCTCCGGCACGGAGGCCCGTCGCCGTCGTTGGCTCGTCGGCGCGCGCATGCGCTATGCCCGCAAGCACGGGAACGTGCACGCCCTCCGCGCAGGGATGACGGCCGCCAGCGCCGCGAACCTGGTGTGGAACGCCGGGCGGCGGATCGCCGGCCGGGACGTGCGCCCGCTCGCCGTGCTCCGCGAGGAGCTCTCCCTGATCCACCGCGCAGGCAAGGACCTTCCCCGATGACTGTCACGCAGCCCGCGCCGCGACGCATTCTGCTGCTCTCCCCGGCCTTCCACGGCTACTGGAAGAGCATCGAGGATGCGCTCGTGCGCCTCGGCCACGAGGTGCGGAGCGTCCGCTACGACGCCTACGACACGGTGCCCGACAAACTGCGCCTGAAGGCGACCGTGGAGCTGCCCGATCGCCTGCGGCTCCCCGGGGATCGGCGCACCCCCGAGCGGCACCGGAAGACCGACCGCGTGATCGCCGCCCTGCGCGAGTTCCGGCCCGATCGCGTGCTCGTCGTCAAGGGCGACCTCCTCGATGACCGCTTCTGGGAGGCGCTGGGCGAGATCCCGCGCATCCTCTGGCTCTACGACGATCTGCACCGCCACGACTACTCGCGCGAGTTCCTGCGGGCGGTGGGCCCGGTGGTGAGCTACTCCCCGAGCGAGACGAAGGAGCTTGCCTCCGACGGCGTCGCCGCCGCTTTCCTGCCCGATGCTTTCGACCCGCACCGCGTGGCTGCCCCGGTCCAGCGGACCGGCGAGATCGCCTTCGTCGGCTCCGGGTACGAGAACCGGTACCGCATCCTCACGGACCTCCACGAGGCCGGCCTCCCCGTGCACGCCTGGGGACGCGACTTCTCGCGGCATCCCGTGGACCGCCTGCGCACTTTCTCCTGGTCGAGGCCCCCGATCGCGGCGTCCCGCGATGTGCCGCTGGACCGCGCCTACGAGATCGTGGGCGAGGCCGCCGCAGCAGTGAACATCCACGGCCTGCAGACGGGCCACGCGATGCGCACCTTCGAGATCCCGGGGATGGGCGGAGTGCAGCTCGTGGACCGCGAGGACGTCGAGATGTTCTACGAGGTCGGCACCGAGGTCGCGGTCTGGCGCAGCACCGAGGAGCTCATCGCGCTGGCGAGGCGCGCCGTGGAGGATCCCGCGTGGGGGAACGGACTGCGCGCGGCAGGTCAGCGCCGCACGCTCGCCGAGCACACTTTCGACCATCGCATGCGGACTCTGGAGGACCTGTGGCTGGACTGATCCACCCCGAGAGCATCGAGCTGTGGCGCGAATGGGCCGCATCGAGGGATCGCGCACGCCGCGCGAAGCATGCCGTCACCGATGCCGCACGCGCCCTGCGGCGCAGGGGCCAGGAGCCCGCTGAGGCCTCCGAGCCGGCGTGGATCCTGCATTCGCGCGAGGGCGAGGGCGAGGGCCGACTCCTCATCGCCGTCGACTCCGGCTCTCCGACCTCGCGCGCCTCGCTGCTGGCCTCCCTGCCCTACCTGAACGCCGGGATCGATGTGATCGCCCCGCAGGACGCCGCGCTGCCCGAGCTCGCTGGCGAGGAATGGTCCCGCACTCCCTTCGACTCGCCCCGCGACGCGGCGCGGGAGCAGACGGCCGCGGTCGTCTCCATCGGACAGCACCTGCCGGCCGGCGCCGCCACCCATTCGATCGCCCAGCGCCGCGGCCTCCCCGAGTTCGTGGTGCAGCACGGCGCGCTCACGCCCTACGCCCCGCCGCTCCCGCGCGACGCCGCCCTGCTGGCGTGGTCCGACGCCGACGCCGCCTTCTGGTCGACCCGCCGCTCCGACGTGCGCGCGGAGACGGTCGGATCGCAGCTGCTCTGGCAGGCCGCCCACGAGGACCGCGCCCCCGCGGCGCCGGAGGGGTGGGACGGGGATCGCCTGCTCTTCCTCGGCCAGCTGCACGGAGCTGAGCTCCCGCGCGCGGTCACCGGTGGCGCCGCGCGCGCGTTCTGCCGGGCGCATGACGCGCTCTATCGCCCCCACCCCTCGGAGACAGACATCCGCTCCCGGGCCCAGCACGCCCTGTGGCAGCGTCGCGGGATCGCGCTCGCCCCCACCGACGTGGCGCTCAAGGATCTGCCCAATCCCGTGGTCGCCGTGTTCTCGACCGGGGTCCTCGAAGCCGCGGTGCGCGGCCGCGACGCCTGGGTGTACGCCCCGAAGGCACCCGCCTGGGTGCACGAGTTCTGGGAGCGCTACGACATGCGTCCGTTCGGCGCCGAGCCCACCCCCGCACCGGATGCCACCGGCGAGGAGCCCGCAGCGAAGATCGCCCGCATCCTGGAGGAGGCCCTGTGACTGCCCTCGCCGTCATCCCCGCGCGCGGAGGCTCCAAGGGCATCCCGCGCAAGAACCTCCTGCCCGTCGGCGGGCAGCCGCTGATCGCGTGGACGATCCGCCAGGCGCTCGCGGCGAACGAGGACCGCGAGGGCGACGTGATCGTCGCCGCCTCGACCGAGGACGCCGAGATCGCCGAGGTCGCGGCCTCGTACGGGGCGCGCGTGATCGAGCGCCCTGCCGAGCTCGCCGAGGACACCACCCCCACCGAGCCCGTGATCCTGCACGCGATGGACGTGATCGAGGCCGAGGGCACCGCTCTGGACGCCGTCCTGCTGCTCCAGGCGACCTCGCCCGTGCGCCGGCCGGACACGATCCGACGCGCGATCGATCAGTTCCGCGAGACCGGCGTCGAGTCGCTCGTGGGCGTCGTCCCGGAGTCCCCGTTCTTCTGGCGGCCGCCGTCGGCCCCCGGCGAGAGCGCGACCGCGGCCTACGACCCGCAGCACCGCCCGCGCCGCCAGGAGCTCACTCCTGAGCAGATGCACTACTTCGAGAACGGGAGCCTGTACGTCACGGCCCCGCACATCTACCGCACGCTCGGCAACCGAATCGGCGGCCGCACAGACCTGTTCGTCCTCGACGAGGTCGAGGGCGTGGACATCGACACGGTGGCTGACGTCGCCGCCGCAGAGAGCATGCTCTCGAGACTCGGATGGAGCATCCCGTGATCCTGGACCGCACCACTGCCCCGTACATCGTCAACACCGAGGCCAGCGTCCTCGAGGCGCTGCGCGTCATCGGGGAGAACAAGGCGCGCGTCGCCTTCCTCGTGGACCCCAGCGGCGCCGTGCGCGGCGCCCTCACCGACGGCGACGTGCGCCGCTGGCTCGTCGGCCAGACCACCCCCGATCTCGCCGCGCCCGCGCTGGAGGCCGCGAACACGCAGTTCCTCTCGGTCGCCGAGGGCACGCCCGTCGAGCGGATCGCACCGCTGCTCACCGGCGGCGTCACGCGCATCCCTGTGCTCGACGAGCGCAGCCGACTGGTCGCGATCGCCTCGCCCGCGAGCCGCACCTTCACCATCGGCCGCCACACCGTCGGCGAGGATCAGCGCGCCCTGATCATCGGCGAGATCGGCAACAACCATCAGGGCTCCGTGGAGCTCGCGAAGGAGCTCGTGGACCACTGCGTCGCCGGGGGCGTGGACGTCGTGAAGTTCCAGCTGCGCGACATGGCGGCCCTGTACCGCTCCGGCAGCGGCGCCGACTCCTCCGGCGAGGACCTCGGCCCGCAGTACACGATGAACCTGCTGGCCAAGTACACCCTCAGCGTCGAGGACATGCGCACAGTGCTCGACTACTGCGCCGAGCGGGACATCGACGCGATCTGCACCCCCTGGGATGCGCCGTCGGCCGACGCCCTGCACGCCTACGGCGTGCCGGGCTACAAGATCGCCTCCGCAGATCTCACGAACCACGAGCTGCTGCGTCAGGTCGCCGGCTTCGGCGTCCCGATGATCGTCTCCACTGGTATGAGCACGGAGCAGGAGATCACCGGAGCGGTCGAGGTGCTGCGGGCGGCGGGCGCCCAGTTCGCGCTGCTGCAGACGCAGTCCACCTACCCGGCGCCGTTAAAGGACGTGAACCTGCGGTACATGGATCGCCTCGCGGAGCTGGGCGACGGGATCGTCGGCTATTCGGGCCACGAGCGCGGCTGGCACGTCCCGGTCGCGGCCGTGGCGCGCGGCGCCGCGATCATCGAGAAGCACGTGACCGTGGACAAGTCGCTCGAGGGCAACGACCACAAGGTCTCCCTCCTGCCCGAGGAGCTCGCGCAGATGGTGCGCCAGATCCGCGACCTCGAGGAGGCCCTCGGCTCCGATCAGCCGCGCGAGCTGTCGACCGGCGAGCTGATGAACCGCGTGAACCTCGCGAAGTCCCTGGTCGCCGCGCGCGATCTGCGCGTGGGCGATGTGGTGACCGCGGCCGACGTCGAGGTGAAGAGCCCGGGCCGCGGGCTGCAGCCCGACCAGAAGGACGTGCTGATGGGCTCGACCCTGTTCCGCGACGTCCCGGCCGGGGACTTCTTCTACCCGGGCGACCTCGCCGGCACCGCCCAGCAGCGCAGCGAGTACGACTTCCGGCGCCCGTGGGGACTGCCCGTGCGGTTCCACGACTTCCGCGCGCTGATGGAGGTCTCCGCGCCCGACTTCCTCGAGTTCCACCAGTCCTACAAGGACATGGAGCTGGATCCCTCGACGTTCTTCGAGCCCGGTGAGAAGCTCCCCCAGTTCTTCACCATGCACGCCCCCGACCTCTATGCCGGGGACTTCCTCATCGACCTCGCGAGCCCCGACGAGGCGATCTTCGAGCGCTCGATCGTGGAGGTGCAGACGGTCGTGGACATGGCGCGCGACGTGCGCCGCTACTTCATGTGCGCGGAGGATCCGATCCTTATCGTCACGATGGGCGGCTTCCTCCCCGACCACCACGTCGCCCCCAGCGAGCGCATGGCGATGTACGAGCGCGTGCAGCAGGGCCTCGCGCGGATCGACGAGGAGGGCGTGCGCCTGACGGCGCAGACCCTCCCGCCCTTCCCGTGGCTCATGGGCGGCCAGCAGTTCCACAACCTCTTCATGGAGCCCGAGGACACCGTCTGGTTCTGCGAGAAGTACGGGCGGCGCCTCACCTTCGACGTCTCCCACACGAAGCTCGCCGCGAACTTCGCGAAGCGCCCCTTCAGCGAGTACATCGACCTGATGGGCCCGTACACCGAGCACCTCCACATCGTCGACTCGATCGGCGTGGACGGCGAGGGCGTGCAGGTGGGCGAGGGCGAGGTCGATTTCAAGGACCTCGCCGAGCGCATGGACCGCCTCGCCCCGAAGGCCCCGTTCATCCCCGAGATCTGGATGGGCCACGTCAACAACGGCGAAGGCTTCTTCACGGCGCTCGATCGGCTGCAGAAGTGGTTCTGAGCGGCGCATCGGCGCCGCTCGCCCTCTGGTACGTCCCCGTGCCGGAGATCGGCGGGGTGGCCAGGCATGCGCTCGACGCCGTGCGGACGGGCATCCCCGGATTCCGGATCGTCGTGCTGTGTCCGGAAGGCCCGCTCGCCGCGCAGCTCCGGGCGCTGGGTGCGGCTGTGCTGACGGGCCCCGTGAGCCCTGCCGACGGGGCGCGCACGGCGATCGCGGAAGTGCGCCGGGTGCTCTCGCGGCTGCGCCCGGACGTGCTGCATACGCATCTCGCCTTCGCCGATATCGCGGGAGCAGCGGCCGTCACGGGACTTCGCTCCGGAGCGGGCCGACGGATCCGCCTGGTGAGCACCGAGCACGGGATCTCCCCGCGCCGTGGGTACTACCAGTCCAGTGCGGCCGGGGCCGCAGTCAAGGCTGCGGCGCATCGCGCGCGCCTGCACCGCACCGACCGCGTCATCGCCGTCAGCCAAGCCACCGCGCGGGAGATCCGACGTCAGTGGGGGAGCGGCGCCCCCGTCTCCGTGATCCGCAACGGCGTGGACGCGCCCGCCCAGAGCGCAGCCCGCGAGCCGGGGCTCCGCGTGCTCTCCCTGGCACGCCTCGCTCCGGAGAAGAGGATCGATGCCCTCCTCGAGGCGTTCGCCCTCGTGCATGCCTCGCACTCGGAGGCGCGGCTGACGATCGCCGGGGAGGGCGAGCGGGAGGCGGCGCTGCGCGAGCTGGCTCGCAGGCTCGGACTCGCGGGAGGAGAGGAGGCCTCGGTCTCTTTCCCCGGGCACGTGGATGCCGCCGAGGCCCTCGCCGCGCATGATGTCGTGGTGCAGCTCTCCGACTCCGAGAACCTCTCGTACACGCTCCTGGATGCCGTGGCGTCCGGGCTCGGCGTGGTGGCGACGCCCGTTGGCGGGAACGCCGAGATAGTGCCTGCGCGATGCCTCGTGTACGCCGCGAACAGTCGCGGAGTGGCCGCTGCGATCCTCGCCCAGGGCCTCGACGTGACGGCGCGGCCTCGGCCGGGGGAGGATGACCAGAGCGTCGCGGGGATGTGCACGGCTATCGGCCGCGAATACCGGGAGGCCTTGGCATGAGCAGAACCGCTGCGCCGGCGCGGCCTGTGGTGAGCACCGGAGTCCGTCGAAAGTATCTGGTCGGCGAATCCGCGTGGATGCGAGAGGGCGCCACCGATGCCCTGCGCACCATCGGAACGATCCGGATACCGGAGTTCGTGCTGTTCTTCCTGCTCATCTTCGAGGGCAGTTATGGCCTGCCGATCCCGTTCGACATCGCGCAGTTCTCCGCGATTCTCCTGTGCGGGCTCGTGTTGTTTCGTCGCCCATTGTTCGAGCTCGGCGGTCTGCAACGACTAGTGCCGACGTTCGCTCTTGCGCTGCTATACCTCGGCATAGTCTCCATGTTCGCGAGCCCGACGGAAGAAGCCGGGGACTGGACGCGGCGGATCTTCCGTATGACGCTCGTCCTGGTGATGATCTTCTGCCTGGCCTCGGGCCGGCTCGATCTGCGGTCTGGTCTCCTGGGACTTTTTGCGGGCACAGTATTCAACCTGGTCACCTTCTATGCCGGGCTGGCTCCCGACAATTACGGCGGCGTCCTCTCGGGTTGGTTCTTTGACAAGAATGTTGCAGGCCTCGGTCATGCAGTCTACGGATTCCTCGCGGTATTCGCTTTCCAGAAGCGGTGGACGCGTCTTCTCGCGGGAATGTTCGCGCTCGGAGCCACCTACCTCACGGGGTCCAGGACGTCGATCGCGGCGTTGGGTGCGGCGTTCATTTGGTACTTCGTGGCGCCGAAGCTGCCGCTCCTCGGTCGCTATGTGCTGGGCGCTGGTATTTGGTTCGGATTCTCAGCGTTGCAGGAGGACTTCTCCCAGGTGGGGCAGTTCTCCGATCGCAAGGGCTCGGACCTGCTCCGCGCGCGCATCGATGCCGCCTCGGAGATCCGCGTGCATCAGACCCCCTTCAGTGGCCAGGGGCTCGGCGAGGCATACGTCGATGTCCAGGGCCAGCACTTCTTCTTCCACAACTCGTACTGGACGGCGATCGTCGAGGGCGGCTATCCGTGGCTGATCTTCATCGTGGTGTTCACTGTGATGGTCGGGATCCGGCCGTTCGCACGGCAGCTCACCCGCTGGGAGTTCGGTGCCCAGGCGGCCACGATCATCCTGCTTCTGTGCTCCTGGAGGCTGGGCGAGGTGTTCCTCACCGCCGAGTGGGGGGTTGTGATGGCGTTCGCGCTCCAGGCGCGCTGGACCGCGCAGCGCGACTCGCAGCTCGAGTCCGGACCGGGCTCCTTCCAAGGGACTCTGAGTCCGGAGGGCCGAGGGGCCGGGCTCGGTGCCGCCCCTGGCCGGCGGTGACAGGATGGACCCGGTCGTGGATGCCCCAGCGGACTCTTCGAATGAGCGGGTCTCTTCCTTCAGAAAGGTCGGTGTTCTGCCGTGATAGAACCTGTCTTCTCCGTCGTCATCCCCGTGCTCAACGGTGCTGAGACGATCGAAGAGGAGCTCGACGCGCTGGCCGGGCAGCAGGGGGTTGATTTTCCCTGGGAGGTGATCGTCGCGGACAACGGATCGACGGACGCCACCCGGGATATCGTCCGTGCGCGCGTCGAGGGCTTCCCGGCCGCGCTCCGACTCGTGGACGCCTCGGCTGTTCGGGGTGCCGCGTTCGCGTGCAATGCCGGGGCGGTGGCGGCGGTGGGATCTTCACTGGCCTTCTGCGCGGCCGATGACCGGGTCGGTCCCAGATGGGTCGCTGCGGCTCACGAAGCCCTTCAAGGCGCCGAGGCCGTCGGCGGCCCGATACGACAGCTGCGGACGCCTCATGATCCCAATGCGCCGATCCTCCGCTATTCTATCGAGCACGCGATCCGAGGGGACTGCCCTGTCATCGTCGGCACCGGCAACCTCGCGATGCGACGTGACGCGTTCCTCCGCGTAGGCGGCCTCGACTTCTCCATGACGCGCTATGGCGGGGAGGACAACGAGTTCGCGCTTCGAGTCATGCAGGCTGGTGTGAGACCGGCGATCCGGGAAGATGTCACTCTATTTTTCCGGAGCGCTCCGACCCTCCGCACCGAGATCCGGAAGATTCTTGGCTCTGCTGGGGCTGAGGTGGATATCTGGAGGAAGCATCCCGATCAGTTTCCGTTCGAGAACGGCCGTGGCTGGCTTCTTGCTGTCTTGCGTGAATATCCGGGGCTGATGTTGCACGACCTTCGGAATCGCAACCCCCGGAGCGCCGTCCGATTCACTCTTCGACGCTTAGGAAATATCCGCTCGAAGCTCACGGGTAGGAGGCGGCCCCTCCCTCCTCCCCGTCTGATAGACCAGGTCGAGATGCCCCGTGACATCACCAAGGCGCCGTGAACGCCGCTCGGATCGCGATCGCCACCAACAACGGTGACATGGGAGGCGGCGAGGTGATGTTGTTGAACATCGCCGAGGCGCTGCGCTTCTCAGGCATCGCTGTGACCGTCGTGGGCCCTCGGGAGCCCGGCGGACTGGTCGAGGCGGCGGAGGAGCGCGGATTCTCGACGACGGTTCTGCCGGCATCCGGCCGCGCCGCCTACATGGTTCAGCTCGCGCTCTGGAGGCTGCGGAACCTTCGCGTGCCCCTGTGGTGCAACGGGCTCGTGCCTTCCGCAGCCACAGCCGGACTCGGGCCCCGCTTGGTGCATCTGCACATCATCCCGGAGGGGGCAAACGCCTTGGTGGCGCGGGTCGCGCGCCTCGGGGCCCGACGGGTGCTCGTGCCGAGCCGCTTCATGGCGCGCGAGATCCCCGGCACCCACGTGCTTGAGAACTGGACCGAGGATCTGCAGCGGGCTGTCCGCCGGCCCGCCCTGCAGGAAGGCGGACCGGTGAGGATCGGATTCCTCGGTCGTCTGATCCGCGACAAGGGAGCGGACGTGCTCGCCCGGGCAGTGCGCGAGCTGATCGAGGTGGACGGACTGGACATCCGGCTCGTGCTCGCAGGGGAGAACCGCTTCGGCTCTCCTGAGGATGACCGCGCGCTCGCCGCCGCTCTGGACGGGATCGAATCGCACGTGGAGCGTCTGGGATGGACTGACCGGGATGCATTCTTCGCCGGGGTGGACCTCGCAGTCTTCCCGAGCGTGTTCCCCGAGCCGTTCGGTCTCGTCGCCGCCGAGGCCATGGCCTCGGGCACGCCCTTCGTCATCTCCGACGCCGGGGGCCTGGCAGAGGTCGCCGGCCCCGATCATCCGTGGGTGGCGCGTGCGGGGGACCACCGGCACCTCGCCGCCGCGATCCGCTCCGCCCTGCCCGTGCTGCAGGATCCCGAGCAGCGCGCCGCGATGCTGGGTGCGGCGCGCGCCCGCTGGGAGGAGCTCTACAGCCCCCCGGAGGGCGCGCGACGGGTCCAGCGCCTTCTCTCCTCGCTCGTCGGCTGACAAGGAGCCACTGTGTTTCCCGCACCTCTCGCCTCGATCATCGTCCCCTCGTATCGGGGGGCTGCCCGCCTGCCCGCCCTGCTGGAGTCCCTGGCCCGCCAGGAGGAGAGCACCCCGCCTTTCGAGGTGATCGTGGTGGTCGACGGCTTCGACGACGGCTCCGTCGCGCTGGTCGAAGCGGAGTCCCGGTTCGATGTGCGCTCGCTCCTGCTCCCTGAGAATCGCGGACGCGTCGGCGCGCTCAATGCCGGATTCTCCGCGGCCCGAGGAGCGATCCTGATCCGCTGCGACGACGATCTCGTCGTGCCCCCGGGTTTCGTCTCCGCGCACGTCGCCGCGCACCGGGACCGCGCGGAGCCGGTCGCGGTCGCCGGTCTCACCCGGGACGTCCACGAGGACTCGCCGTTCGCGCACGCCTATGGGGCCGCCGCCGCAGAGCGGTCGTTCTCGCACGCCTCCACCCGTCCCGCCCCGGAGCGCTGGCGCCACTGGGCTGCGAACTGCTCGATCGACCGGGCCACCTGGGAGGAGATCGGCCCGTACGATCCCGCCTACCGCGCCTACGGCTGGGAGGACGTCGATTTCGGCTACCGCCTGCACGCAGCGGGGATCCCGCTGCTGCGCGTGCCCGCGGCCGACGCCGAGCACCACGGCCCCGCCCGCACCGCGGGAGCTCGCGCCCTCAAGGCCTTCGACTCCGGAGCCGCGCGCGACACCTTCCACCGTCTGCACCCCGAGGCGCCCCTCCAGCAGCCGGTCCCGGGGGAGGGGCTCTGGGGCCGCGCGGTGGACCTCTACGCCCGCACCCATCGCAGCGGGGCTGCCGTGGAGCGGACGGGCAGGGCCATCGATCGCGTGATCGGGCGGATGCCGCGCCGCGCGGCGGAGAAGCTGGTGGCGCTGAGCGTGGAGGGTGCGGGCCTCGCGGGTGCCCGTGCGGGGGCCGGCTCCAGGCCCGGACTGTCGGACGCCCCCGCGCCGGGTCCCCGCACGGGGCCGCGCATCGCCATCGCCCACGACTACCTCACGCAGCGCGGCGGGGCGGAGCGCCTGGTCCTCTCGATCTGCCGAGCCTTCCCGGAGGCCGAGGTCCACACGCTGTTCTACGAGCCTGAGCAGACGTACCCGGAGTACCGCGATGTCCGCATCCGCTGCAGTGCGCTCAACCGGGTCGGAGTGCTCCGCCGGGATCCCCGCCTGGGGCTGCCGCTTCTCGCCCCCTTCGCCTCGCGCATGCGGATCGACGCCGATGTCGTGATCGCGAGCTCTTCGGGCTGGGCGCATGCCTTCCCCGCCCGAGGGAAGAAGATCGTGTACTGCCATTCGCCCGCCAGGTGGCTCTACCTTCCGGAGGACTACTTGGGGGATGCGGGGCGCCTGGATGCCAAGCGGGTCGCTCTCACCGCCCTCGGTCCGCTGCTGAGGCGCTTGGACCAGCGGGCTGCCGCCCGCGCCGACCTCTACCTCGCGAACTCCAGCGTCGTGCGCGAGCGCATCGCCCGCGTCTACGGGATCGATGCGCCCGCCCTGTTCCCTCCGTTCAGCCCCGACGTGGCCGAGGGGCCCCAGGAGCAGATCGGGGCCCTCGCGGAGTGGACCGGCCCGGGAGGGGCGGAGGGCGGCCACTATCTCGTGGTCTCGCGACTGCAGCCCTACAAGCACGTCGATGCGGTGATCGAGGCGTTCCGCCGCATGCCGGAGCGGCGCCTGCTGGTGATCGGGAAGGGGCCCGAGGGCGAGCGCCTGCGCGCTCTTGCCCCCTCCAACGTGCGCCTGGTCGAAGGGCTCAGCGATGCCCAGATGCGCTGGGCCTACGCGCGCGCAGCAGCCCTGATCGCCGCCAGCCACGAGGACTTCGGACTCACTCCGCTGGAAGCAGGAGCTCACGGGGTTCCCACGCTGGCCCTGCGCGCGGGAGGCTACCTGGACACGGTGATCGAGGGGGTGAACGGACTGTTCTTCGACCAGGCGCGGCCCGAGCAGATCCGTGCAGCGGTGGAGCGCGCAGAGCGTGCAGCGCTGGATCCCATGGCCATCCGCGACCATGCGCGAGCGTTCTCCGAGGACCGGTTCATCCAGGAGCTGCGCGCGGCAGCGGCGAGCGTGACGTTGCGCTGAAACGATCCCCGGATGTTGGCGCAAGTGCGGCGCACCGGGCACTCTGGGCGTGCTGGCAGTGCTCGCCCGGGCACAGGAAGAAGGGGGAGCGCTGATGGCACAGATCGCCGACATCGAGCAGCAGAAGGACGGGCTGCAGACCGATATCGCGAATCTCCGCGTCGTCTTCCGTCTCATCCCGTGGCGCATGCGGTGGCGCATCATCCTCCTGGTTCTCGCCTCGGTGATCGCCGCCGGCCTGGACATGGTCGCGGTCGCGACGATGCTGCCGCTCACCCAGATGCTGACCGGCGGCGGGGAGATCCCGCCCGTCGTGCGCTCCTACGTGATCCCCGTGATCGGCACCTCCGATCGCAAGATGATCCTGCTGGCGCTCGCTCTCTTCGTGGGGCTGAGCTTCGTGACCAAGAACATCGGCATGATCGTGATCCGGTGGTTCAGCCTGGGGATGACCGCGCGCGCCTCCACCTCGGTGCAGGCCGGTCTGCTGCGGCGGTACATCTCGGCTCCCTACGCCTCCCATCGCCGCCGTTCCAAGGCGACGATCCTCCAGGCCGTGACCTCTGCAGTGCCCACCGCGCTGAATGCGGTGCTGCTCGGGTACGTGACCGTCGTCGTGAGCGGGATGACGACAGTCCTGCTGTTCCTGACCATCCTGATCCTGTCGCCTCTCGCCTCTCTCGCCGCAGTGGTGATCTTCGGCGGGGCCGCGCTGCTGATCGCTCGAGTGCTGAAGCCCTGGGCGATCCGGGCCGCCCTGCGCAACCTCGACATCGAGGTCGATGCCTGGCGTTCGGTGAACCCTGCGATCGAGGGCTTCCGCGAATCGCGCGTGTTCGGCAAGGAGGATCTCTTCGCTGACTCCTACGCGCAGAACCGCACCGATTCCGCTCGGCAGTCGCGCATCCAGGGCATCCTCGGCGAGCTGCCGAAGTACCTGCTGGAGATCGTGATGATCTTCGGAATCCTCGTGGTCGCTCTGCTGCTCTTCGCCACTCGCTCCGAGTCTGTGGCGTTCGGGCTGCTGGCGGTCTTCGCGGCCGCGAGCATCCGGATCGTCCCCTCGCTCAACATGCTGGTGGCGACGTTCAACGGCATCCGTGCTGGCCGCCCGCAGCTGAAGCTCGTGGCCGCGGAGGCGCTGCGCCTCGAGGCGGAGGAGGCGGAGAGCCGCGGCTTCGAAGAGGTCGTGGTCGAGCTGCCGCGGGCGGACATCGTTGTCCGCGACATGGGGTTCCGCTATCCGGATGGCGACCAGGACGTCCTGAGCGACGTGTCCGTGACGATCCCAGCCGGCAGCACTGTGGCTCTGGTGGGGGCCTCCGGTGCCGGAAAGACCACGTTCGCCGACATCCTCGCAGGGCTCCTGGAGTCCACCACCGGCTCGATCACCGTCGACGGCCGGGACATCGCCGAGTTCCCCCGGTCCTGGCGCAGCGGGATCGGCATGGTCTCCCAGAAGGTCTACGTCTGGGAGGCGACCCTGCGGGATCTGATCACGTTCGGGGATCCGGTCGAGCAGGTCGATGAGGCGCACCTGCGCGATGTCGTCCGCCGCGCGCGGCTGGAGGAGCTGGTGGAGTCGCTCCCGCAGGGCCTCGACACGGTGATCGGGGATTCCGGGGCTCGCCTCTCGGGAGGCCAGACCCAGCGCGTGGGCATCGCCCGGGCGCTCTACGCGGATCCGCAGGTGCTGATCCTCGACGAGGCGACCAGTGCACTCGACAACGAGACCGAGCACGAGATCACGGCGACGATCGAGGCGCTGCACGGGGAGATCACGGTGATCGTCATCGCGCACCGCCTCTCCACGGTCAAGAACGCGGACGAGATCCTCTACTTCTCCCGCGGCAGGCTCCGCTCCCGAGGCACCATGCAGGAGCTGCGGACGACGGACCCGGAGTTCGCCCGCCTCGTGGAGCTCGGATCGCTGACGTGACCGAGGATGGCGGCGGGCATGTCGAACAGACGCTTGGCTTCCGGTAGGCCGGTACCAGAGGCAAGGGCATGCCATTCTTGCAGTACTTGCATGATTGCAGAGGGGGCGCCGCGCGCGAGCCCCGACTGCCGAAGGCAAGCCTCCACCTGCCACGGATCAGCTCAGGGGGTGGCTAGGCAGCTACATAGGTCTGCTGCGGTGGCACGGAGTTGCATTGAGACATGTCGCAGTCGGCGCCCGGGGGCAAGCCAGGCTCGAAGCTTGCCGATGCGCGTGCTCGGCAGCGGTACGTCCGTGGGCGGTGCGATCTGGCTCTCCGGGCGCTCCTCGTATCCGATCATCGAGGGGCTGTCGCCCGTGACGGCGAGCGTGGGGCGCACTGCGCGCAGGTCCGTCCCGGAGACGATGGCGAGCTCGTGGTAGTCGTCGGCGAACCAGCTCATCCGCCCTGCCGTGTCGACATGGGTGATGTACGCGCGCGCTGCCTGGCGCGAGACGAGGTAGAGGCAAGCCCCGACCAGGAATCCGTCGATATGGCCCACGCGGTAGCGCCGCCCGGTCGCGGGGCCGGTGATCCGGGTCGAAAGCCATGAGAGCTGATGCTGGCTCTCCGACATGGACCAGAGGTTCCGCGCGGTCGCTGGGCCCGTGCCGTCGCGCAGCACGACGAAGCCGAGTTCGTCCCCCCGGTCCAGGATGGCCTGGACCACCCCGGGATAGTCGGGGGTGGGGAGCGTGTCGTCCTCGGCGACGACGAGGACATCGTCGTCCGGTCCCGGCGCCTCCGCGAACTCGCGAAGAACCCGCATGTGGCTGATCGCGGCACCCACTTCGCCCCCGGCTGGAGGGCGGCCGTAGCGCTGGGCGAAGGCCTCGCGATCGAACAGATCGTCTCCCCCACCCTTTCGCCCGTCGAGAGCCTCGTGCACACGGAAGCCCTGCGTCTGGGGATTCGCGAAGAACTGGTGGAGCCGCGGCGACCCGGCAAGTGCGATCACGACTTCGTCGGCCACTCGATGATGGGGGTGCGCTGCGCTCATGCGACGAGACTATCGGCGAGCCGCGGGTGGCGCAGAGCTGTGCGGTCCAGGTCCCCCAAAGGGAGGCAGAGGCCTCATAGCTCCGGAGTAACGTGTCACCCCGCACCCGGAGATGAACCGCGTTGTCCCTTTAACCCGGGCTCAGTAGTCTCGAAGCGCGTCCGGAAGACGTGTGCCCGGAAGCGGCGCGAGTCGATTTCTTGCCGGGCGCGGGCGGATTCCCGAGCCGCTTCCTCCGGCCGTCGCCTCAGGGAGTCGCGTCGAGAAGTCGCTGGGCCCGAGGCGGGTCAGCAGGAGCTCACGAGTGAGGGGAGGGGTCGCATGACGCAACGGGAGAGCGCACCTGTGAATGTCCAGCCTGCGCAGCGCGTCGGCCCGGTCGCTGCGAGCAGCTCCGGGTTCTCAGGCGAGGCCTCCGCGGGACTCGAGCTGGGGGAGCCGGCGCGCCATGCGCGCCTTCGGCGCGGTCGCTGGGCCCTGCAGATCAGCCTCCTGGTCGCAGACGTCCTCATGCTGGCCCTCGCCACCGCGTTCGCATACTCCCTGCGCCAGGCGCTCCCCGGGTTCGGGCGAGCGAACGATCTCTCGGCGAACGTGCTGGACAGCGGGCTGATCATCGCTCTCGGCTGGCTCCTGGCGATCCAGCTCTTCGGCGGCTACAGCACGGGCCTCATCCGCACAGGACCAGAGCTGTATCGCAATCTTCTCCACGCCTCGCTCGCTGCGGCGGGAATCGTCGGCGCGTTCCTGTACCTGGCAGGCACCGATCTCTCGCGCTCCTTCTTCGTCGTCCTGTTCGTGGTCGGGCCCCTCCTGCTCCTGCTCAATCGGGTGACCGCGCGCCGCATCGTCAACCTGCTGCGCCGGCGGGGCCACTTCCGCCAGGATGTGCTGGCGGTCGGAGCTCCAGTCCACGTCGAGGGAATCGCCCGGACCCTTCATCGCGAGAGCTGGCTCGGCTACGACGTCGTGGGCGCGGTGGTGCCCGTCCAGGCGCATCCGGGGCCCCTCGACTCCGAGATCCCCGTGCTGGGCACCGAGAGCGATCTGATCGACGTCGTGCGCCGGATCCGTCCTTCGGTGGTCCTGTTCACCGCAGGGTCCGCAGCGAGCGCCGAGCAGTTCCGCCGCATGGCATGGGAGCTCGAGGACCAGGAGATCAGCGTCATCGTGGTGCCCGGTCTCAGCGAGATCTCCAGCGATCGCGTCCGCATGCGGCCGGTCGCCGGGCTGCCGCTGGTCCACATGGACCTTCCACGTTCTCGGGAGTCCCTCAAGCTCGGCAAACGCGCTTTCGACGTCATCACCAGCGCGAGTATCCTCCTGGCTATCGCGCCTCTCATGGCCCTTCTCGCCGTGATCGTGAAGCTCGACGACGGGGGCCCCGTGATCTTCCGGCAGGTTCGAGTGGGACGCAATGGCGAGCCTTTCGAATTCCTGAAGTTCCGCTCGATGGTGACAGACGCCGAGGCTCTCCTGCAGCGGCTCCAGGAGCAGGAGCAGGACCGCGGCAACGACGTCATGTTCAAGATGGCGGACGATCCCCGCATCACGAAACCCGGCCGGATCATGCGGCGCTTCTCGCTGGACGAGCTGCCGCAGCTGTGGAACGTGCTGCGTGGCGACATGAGCCTCGTCGGCCCGCGCCCTGCGCTGCCACGCGAGGTCTCGTCATACGCCGGCGATGTGCACAGGAGACTCGCCGTCCGTCCCGGCATCACGGGGCTGTGGCAGGTCTCCGGCCGCAGCGACCTCTCCTGGGATGAGACCGTGCGCCTGGATCTTTACTACGTCGACAACTGGTCCTTCACGCAGGATGTGCTGATCCTCGGTCGCACGGTGCGCGCAGTGCTCTCCTCGAGGGGAGCGTACTGAGCGCATGTTCCTGCGCTCCGCCCGCATGCTCGCGGCGCTCATCCTGCTTGCCGGTTCCGCTGGAGCTGCCGTCCTCCTGCTGACGGCCGACGGCTGGGCGGTGAACCGCCTCAACGTGCGGATCTGGAACACTGTGACCAGTGAACTCGGGATCCGCCATCTGGTCACCCCGGAGCAGTTCGCCGTCCTCGCGAACGTCGCCCTGTTCATTCCCGTGTTCGCGGCGCTCGCCGTCCTCGTGCCGACCTGGTGGTGGGTGCTCCTCGCGGCTGTGCTCAGCACGGCGGTGGAGGTGTACCAGTCGAGCCTCGGTGGTCTGAGGATCGCGAGTTTTGGGGACGTCCTCGCCAACACTCTGGGGGCGCTGCTGGGGGTGCTACTAGGCCGCTGGGTCCATCATCGGCTCCGAACGCGCGACCTCAGCCGCGCCTCCCCAGCCGCCGCAGCCCCCGCGGCCACCGCTCCCACCACTCCCGGCGCAGCTCCTCAGGGGTCGGCGGGTGGCCCAGGCGGATCTCCAGATGATCGCGGTTGACGTGCGCGGCGCTGAGCAGCACGCGCACGCGCTCGCGCACTCCGCGCGCATCGCGCAGCCGCGCTCGCCACACCTCCGTGGGGTTCGCGTCGCGGTGCACGGCCTCCCAGAGGTGCTTCCCGTGGAGCCCGCGCGCGCGCTCGGGGCGGCCGGTGACGATCGCGAGCGGCACGCGCGCCCCGAGGCGATCGGCCAGCGCGTCCAGCTGGGCGCGCTCGGCGTCGTCGAGAGCGGTCCACGCGGAGGCGAGGTCGCCGTCGCGTCGGCCCATCGCATCGCGCGCCGCGTGCACGAGCAGGAGCAGGCGCTGGCTGACGAGGTCGGGGACGGCGCAGTCCCAGCCGCCGAGCTCCACGGTCTCGCGGCGCGACCAGAACTCCTCGAAGGTGCGCGCGGGATCCGCTTCCAGCCCCGGGAAGTGGCGGTGCAGATCCACCGTCCCCCATACCGGGCTGTAGAAGGTCGCGGCATGGCCGAACACGCTGCCCTGCTCGAAGTGGGTGCGCTGCTCCCAGCCCTGGTCGAGCAGCTCCTGCACGAGTGCGCTCACGCCCGCGGGGTCCACGAGCACGTCGCAGTCGCTCGAGGCGCCGCGGCCCGCGGAGAGCTCCGGGTGCAGGGAAACGCCCTTCACGTGCAGGATCCGCACTCCGGCGCCTCCCGCGACATGCTCCAGGCAGGCGTGGGAGAGGCGCAGGAGCACGTCCGTGGGGACGGCGAGGGGTGCGGTCATGGCATCCATGGTAAGAACGGTGGCAGCGAATCGGAGAAGAGGCCACATGTGGGAGATTGACGGCAGGCTCCAGCATTACGCCTGGGGCTCCGCCGAGGCGCTCCCGGAGTTCCTCGGCCGGCCCGCCGATGCGCAGCCCTGGGCCGAGGTCTGGTACGGCGCGCATCCCCTCGGCCCCGCCGTGCACGCGCGCACCGGAGAGCCGCTGGACGGCGCGATCGCTGCGGAGCCGCGCCGCCTGCTGGGCGACCCGGTGGCGCGCGCCTTCGGGGACCGCCTGCCCTATCTGCTGAAGGTGATCGCCCCCGCTGCTCCGCTGTCCCTCCAGGTGCATCCCACGCGCGAGCACGCCGCGGAGTCCTTCGCCGCGGAGAACGCCGCCGGACTGGCGATCGACGGCGAGGCCCGCAATTACCGCGACGACAACCACAAGCCCGAGATGGTCGTGGCGCTCACGCGGTTCCAGGCGCTGTGCGGGTTCCGCACGCCCCGCCGCGCCGCGACGATCCTCGAGGGCCTCGGCACGCCCCTCACCGATCGCCTGCACCGCCTGCTGGTCGATCAGCCGACGGCCCACGGGATGCGGGCCGCCTTCCGCACGCTCGTCTCCGCCTCGATGCGGCCGGGCCCGGAGCTCGTCCACGAGGTCGCAGCGGCCTGCGCCGCGCGCCTCGACGCCGGCACCTCGCCCTCCCCGCGCATCGACCGCACCGTCGGCGAGCTCCAGGCCCACCACCCCGGTGATCCGGGAGTGGTGGCGGCGCTGCTGCTGAACCCGGTGACCCTCCAGCCGGGCGAGGCGATGTTCGTGCCCGCCGGGGTCATCCACGCGTACCTCACGGGAGTGGGCGTGGAGATCATGGCGGCGAGCGACAACGTGCTGCGCGCCGGCCTCACCCCCAAGAAGGTGGACGCCGAGGAGATGCTGCAGTGCGTCTCCGTGCTCGCGGCCCCGCCGATGCGCGTCGCCCCCGAGCGGCTCACCCCCACCACCGTCGCGTACTACGCTCCTGTCGATGACTTCGAGCTCTCGATGACCGCGCTGGAGGACGGCCCGGGGATGTTCCAGCCGCGCCATCAGATCCCGGGATCGGGGCCGCGCGTGCTGCTCGGACTGGAGGGGGAGGTGCTGGTGGAGACGGGATCCGGTCGCGCCCGCCTGTCCCGGGGCCGTGCGCTCTTCGTCCCCGCGGCCGACGGCGCCCTGCGCGCCGGCGGCACCGGGCGCTTCGTGCAGGCGTGCGTGCCGTGACGGCCGCCCTGTACACCCCGGCGCCCCTGCGGGTGCAGGCGGAGACGGACACCTCGGTGTGGGTCGGGCTGCTGCCCTCGGGGCCGAT
Source organism: Brachybacterium equifaecis (assembly GCF_023509525.1). GTDB lineage: Bacteria > Actinomycetota > Actinomycetes > Actinomycetales > Dermabacteraceae > Brachybacterium > Brachybacterium equifaecis. The sequence goes on along the minus strand of NZ_JAKNCJ010000002.1, from coordinate 671,770 downwards.
CACCGAGCTCACGGGCATCGGACCGCTGCTGCTGGAGATCCTCGAGGACGCCGCGCGCCCGCTGAGCGCCGCCGAGGCGACCGCGCGCATGCGGGAGCTGGTCCCCTATGCCCCGATCGATGCAGAGGAGATCGTCGGCGCCTTCCTCAAGGGGCTCGCCGAGATGGGGATACTTCTGCACGCGGAGGGCGCCGCATGAGCGCGACCGCCCCGCGTGCCGACGAGGCCGCCGCTCCCGGGGACGCCGACACGTCGGCCCCGGAAGCAGCGCCGGGGCTGGATCTGGAGCACGTGCTCTTGGACCTGCCCGGCGGCCCGATGCTGCTCGAGTTCACCCCCGCGCACGCCGAGCTCGCGGGCGAGATCGCGGCGCTGTGGTCGCACGTCTCCCTGCCGCTGGATGCCTCGGGCGCAGGTCCTGCCCCGGACCCGCACCGCCTCAGCGCCCCCGAGGATCCCGGCGCGGGCGTGAAGGGCGAGGTGGTGACTCCGGGAGACGGCGCGTCCTACGCGGTCTCCGGGTACATCACCCGTGAGGTGATCTCCGCGCTGATCGGCGAGAAGCTGCTGCTCCACTCGGGGGCCGTGCGCATCCCCGGCCACGGGGTCGTGCTGCTGATCGGCCCCTCCGGCGCCGGGAAGTCGACGGCCAGCACGCATCTGGGCCGGATGGGGGAGTACCTCACGGACGAGCTCACGATCCTCGATCCGCAGTCCCTGCGCGTCACCGGATTCCCGAAGCCCGTCTCGCGCATCCAGCGCGATCTGGACGGCGCGCCCAAGCGCGACCTCGGCCTCGCCTCGCAGGGCCTGCGGCCGATCCGGGAGTCCGAGCCGCCCTCGCATGTGCTGCTCCTGAACCGGCGACAGGAGGGGGAGGGCACCAGCGGTGTGCGGCGCCTGCCGCTGCATGAGGCGGTGCTGCAGATGGTCGCCCAGTCCTCCTCGGTGTGGACCCTGCCGGATGGCCTGGAGACCATGGCGCGCCTGCTGACCTCCGTCGGCGGAGCCGTGGAGATCACCTACGCGGACGCCGACGAGATCCCCGGGCTCCTGGACGCGTTGCCCGCGCGCATCGAGGAGGAGTGGGAGACAGTGGCTGGCATTGGGGCCGACGCCGACGCCTCCGGGCTCGTCCGCTGCCTCCCGTTCGCAGGGGCCCTCGTCACCGACGAGGCCACGGTGCTGCTGCGCACCGGGACCGTGCTGACCCTCCAGGGCCTCTCGGACATCGTGTGGGAGATCGTGCGGGCCGAGGGGCCGCTCCCGCTCGAGCGCCTCGAGGAGGAGACGGTGGCGATGATCGGCCCCCATCCCGAGAGCAGCGCGCTCATCGCGGCCGCCCTCGCCGAGCTGGTCCAGCAGGGCGCGGTGGAACAGGATGCCGTGCAGCAGACAGCAGTGCAGCAGACGGCCGTGCAGGAGGATGCCGCAGAGACGATCCCCGCGGAGTCGGCCCCCGCGGAGGATTCCCCCGCGGATCAGGGGAGCGCGCCGAGCAGCTGAGCGCTGCGGGAGGTCAGAGGCCCGAAGTCTCCGCCACGCCCTCGTTCTCCCCGGGCTCCCCAGTCTTCGCGGTCTCCCTGCCGTCCTCGGGCAGCTCAGCCTCCTCGATCTGGGCGATCACCTGCTCCACGAACTCGGCGACCGCAGGCCCACCGAACACGGGGCCGCCGGCGGTGAGCCCGTCGGCCCCCAGCAGCATCGCCGCCGGTGCGCCGGCGGAGCGCAGGGAGGTCGCGATGTTCATCTCGACGTCCACGCTCGCGTGCTCGCCCGTGCGCTCCAGGAACTCCTCGGAGAAGGTGTCGAAGGGCTGGCGGAGCATCGCGCGCAGCTGCACGTGCGGGGCGAGCCGCTCGCTCCACCCCCGCATCTGATCGACCGTGCGCTCGCAGGGACCGCAGCCGGGGGTCACCCACACCATGAGCTGCGCGGCGCGGCTGAGGGTCTCGCGCACGCTCACGTAGCGCTCCTCGCCGTCGACGCGCTCCACGAGCATGCCGAAGGGGATCTCCTCGCGCTCGTACTCGAGCTCGTCGTCATCGGTGGCATCAGCGATGCCGTCCGCCTCGTGCGTGCGAACAGAGCCCGCGGCCGCGCCCGCGGTCCGCTCGTCTGCCGGCGCCGCCTCGGCCCGCGTCCCGCCGAGCGCGAGGGCCGTCAGCACGGTCGCCGCGACGAGGGCGAGCACCCACAGGATCCACGCGCCCGTGTGGGCGGTGACGGCGGCGGCGAGGTCCCCGCGAGCGGCGGCGGCCAGGCCGATCACGCCGAGCACGGTGAGCAGGATGTTCCGCAGCAACGTCGTGCGCGAGACCGTCGGCGAGCCGAGCGTGCCGAAGCACGAGCAGGTCACGGCCTCCGGGAACGTCAGCGCGCGGGCGATGATCACGAGGTACGCGAGCATCAGCGCGAGGATCGCTGCGGAGAGCACGATCTGGAGCGGCACCCACGGGATCCACAGGGCGAGGGCGGCCGCGATCTCCGCGATCGGCACCGCCGCCGCAGCGAGCGGATGCAGCGAGCGGGCGGGCAGGCGCAGGGAGCGCATCGCATCCTGGGTGCGCTCGCGGGCCTCGCGGCCCCCGGCCTTTGCCAGTCCGCTCACCAGCAGGGTGATCGACAGCAGGATCGAGGCGGCGACGAGGGGGCTCATGCGGAGGGCTCCTGGCGGGGGGAGTCGGAGTGGGAGGGGGAAGCGGGGGAGAGCGCTGCGGCGAGGCGCCGCACGTTCTCCTCGAGCTGGGCGGCGGCGGTCGCCGCGGCGGCGGCGCCGCGCTTGTAGGGGTCGGCGATCTCGGCGTCGGCCGGGACGGCCTGGCGGGCCCACTGCGCGACGTGCGAGCGGCGCAGCGTCTCACCCGGCGGCACGAGGGCGGCGAGGCTCGCGGCATCGCCCAGCAGTCCCACGCGGCGCATCGCCCCGGGGTGCTCCTCCAGCAGGTACTGCCGCTGGCGGCGGCTCATCACGAGGATCAGGTCTGCTGACGGCATCTCCGGCCCCAGCTGGCGCGAGCGGAATCCCGTCGCAGAGCCGCCGCGGGCCTGCAGCTCCGCCGCCATCAGGGAATCCATCGGCGCGCCGACCATCGCGTGGGTGCCCATGCTCTCCACGGCCGCTCCCGGGGCGAGGGCCTGCAGCAGGCGCTCGCCGAACGGCGAGCGGCACACGTTCCCCGTGCACACCACGAGCACCGAGCGCACGGCCCGGTCCTCGCCCAGCAGGGAGGAGACGCCGAAGGAGGATGCCCGCGGCGCGGTCGGCCCCGACGGCGCAGGGGGCGCGATGCCGAACTGCGGAGCGCGCGGCGCCTGTGCGAGCGCGCCGCCGAGGGGCGAGGCGGGGCTGGCGCCGGGTCGATCGGCGCGCCGGGAGCGGAACATGCTCCGAGACTACGTCGGCAGGCCGGGCCCGGGCAGTGCAGGGCCCGGGGGTTTGACCGATTCCACCCCGCGCCGCCCTGCCGAGCGGCGCAGGTGAGCCCGGCGATCGTCGCCCCACGGGCATAGACTCCGCGGGTGAGCACCCGTGACGTGAAGGACGCCCCTCTGCGGCCCAGGCGCCTGCTGGTCGTGCTGCTGCTGCCCCTGTTCATGGCGCTGGTGGCGGTGTCGGTCATCAACGTGGCGCTGACCCCGATCGGCCACTCCCTGCATGCGAGCTCTGGCGGCCTGCAGTGGATCCTCTCGGGCTACGCGCTCGCCTTCGCGATCCTGCTCGTGCCCGCGGGCCGCATCGGCGATGCCACCGGGCGCCGGCGCATGCTCATCATCGGCATCGCCGTGTTCACGATCGGATCCCTGCTCGCCGGCCTCGCCCCGAGCGTGCCGGTGCTGAACGCGGCGCGCATCCTGCAGGGCATCGGCTCCGGGCTGCTGAACCCGCAGTCCATCGGTCTGATCCAGCAGCACTTCCGCGGCCAGGCCCGGGCGCGGGCCTTCGCCTCCTTCGGCACCACGGTGGCCGTCGCGACCGCCATCGGCCCGGTGCTCGGAGGGCTGCTGATCCAGCTGCTCGGCGAGGAGGCCGGCTGGCGCTGGATCTTCCTCGCGAACGTGCCGATCGGCATCCTCGCCATCGTGCTCGCGCGCGCCTGGATCCCCGACGACCGCGCGCCCTCCCGCCGCGAGAAGGCCGACCTCGACCCCGTCGGCACGATCCTGCTGGGCGCGGCGATCCTGCTGGTCATGCTGCCGTTCCTCGAGCGCGGCGTCTCCGCGCTGATGTGGCTCTCGCTCCCGGTGGGCCTCGGCGTGCTGTTCGGGTGGGTCGCCTGGGAGAGCCGCTACCGGGACGCCGGGCGCCCCCCGATGGTCGATCCCGCGATCTTCCGCAACGTGCCCTTCCGCAACGGGATCCTGATCGTCTCGGTGTACTTCCTCGGCGCCACGAGCATCTGGATCATCGTGCCGCTGTACCTCCAGGCCCATCTCGGCCACACGCCCTTCGAGGCCTCGATCATCGGCCTGCCCTCGTCGGTCGCGGCGATGATCTCCAGCCAGCTCGGCGGGCGCTACGTGCTGCGCCTCGGCCGGCGCCTCGTGATCGCCGGCTTCCTCACCGCCCTCGCCGGGCTCGCCCTCACGGCGCTGCTCGCGGGCCCGGTCGAGAACGGCGCGACGTACTGGCTGCTGTCGCTGCCGCTGATGCTGATCGGCCTCAGCCAGGGCATGACCGTCTCCCCGAACCAGACCCTCACGCTGCAGGCAGTCGACCCCCGCTTCGGCGGGGTCGCGGGCGGCGTGATGTCCCTCGGGCAGCGCATCGGCGCCGCCGTCGGCACCGCGCTCATCCCCGGCATCCTGTTCTCCCTCACCGAGGGCGGCACCGCCTACCGCGAGGCCTTCGTGATCACGCTGGTGGTGATCATGGCGCTCACCCTCGCGGCGCTCGCCGTGAGCATCGTGGACCGCCAGCGGGAGAAAGCCGAAGGGCTCGGATCGTGAGGGCCGACGGGGCCGGCCCCGGGGCTGGTCCCATGAGGGCCGCGGCGGCGACAGAAGCAGCAGCGACCGCGGCCGCGCTCGGCCGCCAGGTCCGCTCCCTGAACCCGCTGCCGACCCTCGCAGCGGCTGCGATCGCCTACGCCGCGGCGTGGCTGACGGGGGCGCTCTGCGCGGGTGCGCTGGCGCTGCTCGTCCCGGGCTCCGGGGCAGGGGCCGACGGCGGCGGGGTGCTCGCGCGCGTGCTCGGCTGGTTCGGTCTCCCGAGCCCGGGGGAGGTGCTCGCGGCGATCTCCTGGCGCGCGCCCTTCCAGCTGATCGCGATGGCCGGCGGCGGCACCCTGCGCTTGAAGAGCCTCGACGATCCGCCGGTGGTGCTCGAGCTCGCGGCGGTGCCTCTTCCCGTGCTGGCGGCTCTCGCGATCGCTGCCTTCGTCGGCGGCCGCGAGGCGCAGAAGCGCTGGCACGGAGGGCTGCTCGCCCCCGATGATGCGCGCAGCCGCGCCGCGGTCGCCGGCGCCGTGGTGGCCTCCTCCCTGCTCGCGGGGCTGCTGCTCGGAGCGATCGCCGCCCTCCTCGCGTTCTTCACGGCCGCCCGGATCCCGGTGGGCGACCAGTTCCCTCCCCGCCTGCACGCCGGGGATCTCGACGCGGCGATGGGGCTGACGACCCTGACCACGATCGCTCTCGCCTGGGGCCGGCTGAGCGCGCCGCGCCTCGGCACCGGGCCCGCGGTGCGCCTGCGTGCGCTCGCCCCGATGGCGCTCGCCGTGCCGCTTCTGCTCGCGCTGATCGGGCTGCGCGGGCGCCTCGAAGCGACCGGAGACCTCGCGCGACTGCTCGGATCCCTGGTGGGCGAGCACCGGCTGGGGCTGACCGTCCTCGGTTGGCCGCTGTGGGCGCTCGGCGTCGGCCTTCTCGCCGCGCTGGTGGCGCTGGCGAGCGCACCTCGGCCCGCGGGCCGGATCCGAGAGCCGGGGGAGGCGGTGGTGCTGCCGCTCGGCTGCGTCATCCTCGCCGCGCTGATCGTGCAGGTCACCCGCTCGTCGCTGGTCATCCAGGCCGGCACCGGCGGATTCCTCGGATTCGGCGCCCGTGAGGCGCACGTCGCGTGGGAGGGCTCGATGAGCCTGCTCGCCCCGCTGGCCGCGCTCGCCCTCGGTCTTGTGGTCTCGGGAGTCCGCGCGCTGCGGGAGCGCACTGCACGTTCATAGAGCGACACCGGATCGCGCTCCCGCCGCCGGGGGACCCTAGGTTCCCTGGCATGTCCGGAAACTCAACGCTTGCCGAGCTGACCCGCCCCGCTGTGCAGCGCCGCCGCCCAGCCCTCAGCTACGAGCTCTTCCCCGCCCGCTCGGACACGTCCTTCGACCGCCTGCGCGAGACCATCGCCCAGCTCGAGGCGACCGCCCCCGACTACGTCTCGGTCACCAGCCGCGCCGGGCAGCAGAACTTCGGCCGCGTGCTCGACGTCGTCGACCACCTGCTCGCCGAGACCTCTCTGCGCCCGCTCGTGCACCTGACCTCGATCGGCACCACCCGCGAGGAGCTCAGCCTCGTGGTGCGCGCGCTGCTGGACCGCGGCGTGCGCGGGATCCTCGCCCTGCGCGGCGACCAGCCCGAGGGCCACAGCCTCGATGACGACGAGATCCCCTTCGCGCGCCCGCTCGTGGAGCTCATCCGCCAGGTCGAGCGCGAGCGCACCGCGCTGCTCGCGGCAGGGCGCGTGAGCGTCGGCGTCGCGGCCTACCCGCACCGCCATCCCGAGTCCGCGACCGCCCAGCACGACCTCGAGGTGCTCGTCGCGAAGGAGCGCGCCGGGGCCGACTTCGCGATCACCCAGGTGTTCTTCGACCCGGAGGTCTACGCACAGCTCGTGCGGCGCGCTCGCTCCGCAGGGATCCAGATGCCGATCATCCCCGGGGTCATGCCCGCCACCGATCCGGCGCGTCTCGTGAGGCTCGCCGAGCTCAGCGGCGTCCCTGCCCCGCGCGACCTCCTGCACGCGCTCGAGATCGCGCGCGACGACTCCGAGCGCCGCCGGATCGGCGTGCGCTTCACCGTCGACCTCGTGCGCCGCTCGCTCGATGCGGGCGCCCCCGGCCTGCACCTGTTCACCTTCAACCGGCACGCCGACGCCCTCGATGTGCTCGAGGCGCTCGATCTCGGGGGCTGGGCGGTCAGCGCCTAGCGAGTTCCTCGATGATCTCGAGGTAGCGCGGGAGCAGGACTTCTGGACGATGCGCTCGGGCGCCCGCGCGCGAAGCCTCGACAAGGGAGGCCCACAGATCCGTATCGCGGGAGACTCGGACGATCTCTGCTGCGAGAGCGGATGCGTCGCCTTGCCATACGAGGACGCCGCCTTCACCTACAGCCTCACGAAGCCCCGGTGCGTCTGCCGCGATGACAGCGCAGCCTGCAGCCTGTGCCTCAATGGCGACGACCCCGAAAGCCTCGTTCAACGTCGATGGAACGACTGCGATCCGCGAATCATTGAGGGCTTCGTTCACCTTGTCGGGGCTGAGCTCCCCTGTGAATCGGACGTGCTCTCCGAGGCCGAGATCAGCGGCCTGCTGCTCAAGGCTCGCGCGCTGAGCGCCGTCGCCGACGATCACGGCCTGCAGGTCCGGGAGCTCGCGCCGAGCCAGCGCCAGTGCGTCCAGGAGCACCTCCGCTCCCTTGCCGCGAACCAACCGGCCGACGAAAACGATACTGCCGACGGGGCGCTGGGCTGGAAGGGTCGTTTCGTGGAAGATATCGCTGCGATAGCTGTTGTGGATGACAGTTGCGTCAGCGCCCGTGTGCTCTGCCGCATCTCGACTCACACTGACAACTCGTGTCCCGCTGCGCCAGAGCTGCTCCCGCAGACGGTCACCGACTTCGAGCTTCGTGCGCTGGAACTTGCCTGTGAGGCCCGGGGCTATGCCCTGGAGGCGTGGGCCTTCCGGGTCGCGGATCCATCCGTGGATGATCGTGAGCGTCGGCTTGCGCAGCAGAGGCACCATCGGTGCCCAGCCGAGCATCGGGGAATTGAAGATCACGACATCGGCGCCGCGGATGGCCCTCCAGCGCTGGGCGGCGGAAGGAGCGCGAAGGATTCGGTAGGGCAGGGACGCCTCGTCGGGCATCTGCTGCTGCGTCGTCGTCAGGACGGTAACCGAGAGCCCGCTCCTGCCCAGGAAGTCGCACAGGAACGCGCCGACGGACTCCACGCCTCCGGCCGTCGGAGGGAAATAGGCGCTGAGCATGACGGCGCGAGTACCGCCGACGGGCCGGGGGGATGCAATGGAGCTTCCGCATGTCGCGGGGTCGTCGATCAGCTGGCGCGCGGGGAGCCGCCCGCCGCGATAGGCGAGGAGAGCGCGCAGATGGCCGGTGCGCCAGCCGAGGTCGTTCATGAGGCGCCTCGTGGCGGGGCGTCGTCGCGCAGTGGACAGTGCGAAACGGCCGAGAGCTTTGCCCGTGCCGAGGGCTAGGTCGATCCAGCCGCCATCCGGCGGAACGATCTCGGCGAAACGGAGGTGGTGCAGGCGCGTCATCTGCGAGTAGTGCATCTGCTGCCGGTAGAGGGCCTTGGAGCCCGGACGCATGCGGTAGTGAATCCACGCGGCGGGAGTGTGCTGCGAGGTGAAGCCGGCGCGATGCAGCCTCCATCCGAGGTCCCCATCCTCTGCGCCGCCGGCGTAGGTCTCGTCGAACCCGCCCACGGAGAGGAATGCGGAACGGCGGACGGCGAAATTGCATCCGGGAAGGCTCGGAAGGGCCCCTTCGGACGAGGGCGTGAAACCTGGCGGATCGATGGCCGCCGGATCGCCCGACGGAGCTTCGTCGGATGTGAAAGGCGCGATTCCGCCGAAGGATGTGTCGACTTCGGTGAGTGCAGCCGCATGGGCCGCGAGCCATCCCCGCCCGACCACATCATCTGCGTCGCAGAATGCGAGTCCCTCGGTCTCGGCGTGGAGGGCGCCCTTGTTGCGAGCGAAGGACTGCCCTGCCCGCTCGTGCGCAGGCAAGATCCGGATCGGGACAGGGAACGACTGCGCGAGTTCTGCAACCTTCGCCACGAGATCGTCGGTCGAGCCGTTGTCCACGATCATCAGCGACCACGGCCCCGAGTAGTCCTGATGTGCGAGCGCATCGAGCTGCGGATCGATGAGGTGCGACGCGTTCTTGACGGGGATGATCACCGTCAGGGAACGGACTGGCTCACGGCCCGATCCGTGCGGGGTCGAGGCGGAATCAGGCGCGAAGGCGGTCTCGCTCATGCGCCGAGCGTACAGGCGCATCGAGACGACACCGCGCGCCACAGAGCGTCATGGACATTGTGGACGACGAACGCGAGGCCCTAGCGTCGCCGGCGCCTCCAGTGCACCGCTCTGTCGCGCGGACCGGCACCGGACAAGCTGCCGTCCCGCCGTTCCGCAACCACCCCAGGAGTCCCCATGACCACCACCCCCGCCCCGCTGCCCGCCGCGACGATCCTCGGCTACCCCCGCATCGGCCCGCAGCGCGAGCTGAAGAAGGCCGAGGAGGCCTACTGGGCAGGCCGCATCGACCGCGCCGAGTTCGATGCGCGGGTGCGCGATCTGCGCCGCGCGACCCGCACCCGCCTCGCCGAGCTCGGCCTGCGCGACGCCGCCGCGATCCCCGAGAGCTTCTCGCTCTACGACCAGGTGCTCGACGCGGCCCTCGCGATCGGGATCGTCCCCGCGCGCTTCGCCGCCGACCTCGGCGAGGCCCCTGCGCTCGATGCCGACGACCTCTTCGCCCTCGCCCGCGGCACCGAGTCCCAGCAGCCGCTGGAGATGACCAAGTGGTTCGACACGAACTACCACTACCTCGTGCCCGAGATCGGCCCCGCCACCGACCTGCGCCTCGCATCGACCCAGGTCATCGACCTGCACCGCGAGAGCCTGGAGGACGGCGCCGGCACCCGGCCCGTGCTCGTCGGCCCCCTGACCCTGCTGCTCCTCGCGAAGGCCGAGGACGGCGCCCCGGAGGGCTTCGACCCCCTGGACCGACTGGACGACGCAGTCGCCGTGTACGCGCAGATCCTCGCCCAGCTCGCCGAGGCCGGCGCCCCGTGGGTGCAGCTCGACGAGCCGGCCCTCGCCGCCGACCAGCGCGTGGACGCCGATGCGCTCGCAGCTCTGCTGAAGCAGTCCGCCGGCCGCCTCGCAGCCGCCGCCGATCGCCCCCAGATCCTCCTGACCACGCCCTACGGCGGCATCGGCGACCTGCTCCCGGCCGTGCTCGCCACGGGCGTCGAGGCCGTCCACCTCGACCTCACCCGCGGTGATCTGCCGACGGCCGCCCAGCTCGCAGGCGTCGGCAGCACGCAGATCGTGGCGGGCCTCGTGGAGGGCCGCTCCATCTGGCGCACCGAGCTGCCGACGGCTGCCGCGCGCCTCGCCGTGCTGCGCGAGCGCGTCGCCGAGGCGGGCGGGGACCCGGAGCGCGTCAGCGTCGGCACCTCCGTCTCCCTGCAGCACGTCCCGCACACCGTCGATCTCGAGCCCGATCTGCCCGGCGATCTCGTCGCCACCCTCGCCTTCGCCGACGAGAAGGTCGCCGAGGTCGTGCGCCTCGCCTCCGGCGGCGTCACCGCCGGGGACGCCGACGGCCCCCGCTCCGTGCCCCGCACCTTCTCCGGGGTGCGCCGGGATGCCGTGCGCGAGCGCGCCGCGGCGCTGACCGCCGCCGATCTCGAGCGCAGCGCCGTCGCCGAGCGCGAAGCCGCGCAGCGCGAGGCGCTCGGCCTGCCCGACCTGCCGACCACCACCATCGGATCGTTCCCGCAGATCCCCGCGGTGCGCCGGGCCCGCGCCGATCTCGTCGCCGGCCGCATCGACGAGGGCGAGTACCGCCACCTCATGGAGGACGAGATCGCCCGCGTGATCGACCTCCAGGAGAAGCTGGGCCTGGACGTCCTCGTGCACGGCGAGCCCGAGCGCAACGACATGGTCCAGTACTTCGCGGAGAACCTCGACGGCTTCGCCGTCACGCGCAACGGCTGGGTGCAGTCCTACGGCTCGCGCTGCACGCGCCCCTCGATCCTCTTCGGCGACGTCTCCCGGCCCGCGCCGATCACCGTCTCCTGGTCGACCTACGCGCAGTCGCTCACGAGCAAGCCGGTCAAGGGCATGCTCACCGGCCCGGTCACGATCCTCGCGTGGTCGTTCGTGCGCGATGACCAGCCCCTGGCCGAGACCGCGAACCAGGTGGCGCTCGCCCTGCGCGACGAGGTCGCCGATCTCGAGGCCGCCGGCATCGGCATCATCCAGGTCGACGAGCCCGCCCTGCGCGAGCTGCTGCCGCTGCGCGCCGACGCCCACGAGGCCTACCTGCAGTGGTCGGTGGACTCCTTCCGCCTCGCCACCGCCGGGGCCGACGACGCCACGCAGATCCACACCCACCTGTGCTACTCGGAGTTCAACGAGGTGATCGATGCGATCGACGCGCTGAATGCGGACGTCACGAGCATCGAGGCCGCCCGATCCCGCGGCGAGATCCTCGAAGCCCTGGACCCCGAGCGCTTCGCCCGCGGCATCGGCCCGGGCGTGTGGGACATCCACTCCCCGCGCGTGCCGAGCGTGGAGGAGATCACCGAGATCCTCGCGGCCGCGAAGGAGCGCGTGGGCAGCGCCCGCCTGTGGGTGAACCCGGACTGCGGGCTGAAGACTCGCGGCTACGAGGAGACCGAGGCGAGCCTCGCGAACCTGGTGGAGGCCGCGCGCGCGGTGCGCTGAGGCCGACCAGAACTGCAGTCGGCGCACTCACGTTCCATCCGTGGAACGTGAGTGCGCCGACTCGTTCAGGCGCCGACGGACCGGGCCGTCGTGCTCATTCAGTTCGTGGGCGCCACGATCGCCGGCAGGGCGGCGCGGAAGGCGTCGCTCACGGTGCGAGCGGGCAGGATGTGCCCCTTCGCGCCCTTCTCGTTGGCCAGGCCGTCGGCCCAGCGGCCGGTCGCGGCGCGCTGGTCCGGAGTGCCGTGGTGGCCGTTCGAGGTGAACGAGCAGTCGCCGACCTCGTGGTCCACGCGGATGAACGCCTCGACGCGCTTGGTGCGCAGGCGCTCGCCCCGGGGGTGGGAGAGGTAGTAGCCGGCCAGGGCGTCGGCCTCGAGCTCGGTCTCGCGGGTCGCCTCGGGGGTGCGCGCGTGGTCGTCGAACAGGCCCAGGCGGTACTGGAGCTGGTGGCCGTACTCGTGGGCGAGGATGCCTCGCGGGGCCACATCGCCCAGTCCGATCGCGGCCATGCCCTCGAGGATGCCGTCGCCCATGATGATCTTGTCGGGGACGCCGAGGCCCTCGCCGGGGCCGGCGGTGCGGTCGGAGTAGGCGAATGCGTTGAACGTGAACAGCGGGTTCCGGCCGTCGTCGAACTTCGGCTGGTGCAGGTACTCCTGCACGGCGTCGACGATCTCCTGCGCCTCGGCTGCGGAGATCTCGAACGCGAAGGTCAGCGTGGCGACCATCTTCGCGTCGTCCTGGATGACCGCGCCGTGCATCGCGGCGAGATGGATGTCGCTGCCGTCGAGGTCCCAGAAGCCCTGGAGCTTCCCGAACGTCTTCTCGAGCTCCTTGGTGTACTCGCCGCTGCGGCCGTAGTACTGGGATCCGGAGGGCTCGAAGAGGAGCGCCTGATAGGTCGGCCAGTCGAGGACGGCGAGCTGGTCGAGGATCTCGAAGTCCTCGTCGGTCCAGCCCTTCGTCTGCTGACGGACGTACGCGCTGAGCTCGGTCGGGGCGCAGGAGTACTGCGAGCCGTCGATCGCGCGGCCCAGTCCGATCGCATCGACGCGGCGCTCCTCGTCGAGCTGCGCGGCGACGCGGGCCCCGGCGGCGGTGCGCCGACCGCGCAGATCCGGCAGAGCGGCGCGCAGCGCGCGCGTGCGATCAGCGCTCCAGTTGGCGGCGGCGGGTGCCGCGGGCGTGCCCGAGCCCGAGGGGCTCTTCGCCAGGGCAGGCGTGCCGAAGACGGCGGTGGGGAGGGCGAGGGCGAGGGCGGTGGTCAGGGTGCGACGGCGCATGGGGGTCCTTCCGCTGGTTCTGCGGCGCCGGGCGGCGCCGCAGGGGTGGAGAACAGTATGCATTGAGAGTGACCGGCGGCACACCCGGGATGGCGAAGTGCGTCGGAGCGGGAAGCGGGTGAGCGGGAAGCGGGTGAGCGGGGAGCGGGGAGCGCGGAGCGGGGCGCGGCCGAGGGCAGCAGGGCAGTCAGGCGCCGACGCGCATCCAGGCGTCCCCGCGCACCCGCAGCCCGAGCGCCACGGACCGCGCGAGCATGAACAGCAGGTTCGTCGCGGCCCACAGCGCCGCGAGCCCGAGCGGTCCTGCAGGCTGGAGCAGGCCGACTGCGATCGCGCCCGGCATCACCGCGGCGGCCGTGAGCATCCCCGCGCGCGCGAGATAGGGCGCGTCGCCCGCGCCCATCAGCACGCCGTCCAGCACGAACACGTACCCCGCGAGCGGCTGGGCGAGCGCGAGCACCCACAGGGCCGCCTGGAGGTTCGACTGCACCGCCGGATCCGGGCTGAACAGCGAGGGCACGACGTAGCTCGCCGCGAGCAGCAGCAGCCCGGCCGCAGCGCCCCCGCCCACTCCCCAGCGCATGAGGCGCCCGGTGACCGCGTGCACGGTGCCGGTATCGGAGGCGCCGAGGTAGCGCCCGGTGAGCGCCTGCCCGGCGATCGCCAGAGCGTCCAGCGCGAGGGACAGCGCCATGAACACGGTGGTGGCCAGCTGGTGCGCGGCCAGCTGCACCTCGCCGAGCCGCGCAGCGACCAGCACGGTCGCGATCGAGACGATCCGCAGGCTGAGGGTGCGCACGAGCATCGGGACCGCTTCTCGGCCGGTCGCTGCGACCGCGCCGAGCTGGGGCCGCAGGGTCACCTCATGGGCGCGGGCGTACCGCACGACCGCTCCCAGCAGCACCGCCCCCATCAGCCACTGGCTGATCACCGTGCCGATCGCGGAGCCGGCGATGCCGAGGTCGAGCACGAAGATCAGCAGGTAGTTCAGCGGGATGTTCAGCAGGGCTCCGCCGAGCGCGACGATCAGCGGGAGCCGCGCGTCCTGCAGGCCGCGCACGAGGCCGGTGGTCGCCTGGACGGCCAGCATCGCCGGCAGCCCGAGGGCGCTGATGCGCAGGTAGATCAGCGCCTGCGCGGTGACGTCGGCCCCGGCGCCGAACAGCGAGAGCAGCGGAGCGCCGAGGGGCACGAGCAGCGCGGCGCACGCCGCCCCGATCCCGAGCGCCAGCCACGACGCGTCGACCCCGCGGGCGACGGCCTCCCGCAGGCGGCCGGCGCCGACGGCCCGCGAGACGGCGGCGGTCGTCGAGTACGCCAGGAACACCGACAGCCCCACGACCGTCGTCAGGACGAGCGAGGCGAGCCCGAGCCCCGCCAGCGCCGTCGTCGAGACCCGCGCGATGAACGCGGAGTCGACCATGACGAACAGCGGCTCGGCGATCAGCGCCCCGAGCGAGGGGATCGCCAGGCGCAGGATGTCGCGATCGACGGCGCGGCGGGCGGCAGCGGAGGAGGTCGCCGGAGGCGGGGCGGGGGAGGAGGGGGTCACCGGATCATCGTGCCAGGGCTCTCAGCGCGCCCGGGCGCCCGTGACCCGCCCCACCACCGATCCCCGACCTTCGGAGGGTCCGATCGTCGGAGCACCGTGATGGAATGGCAGGGCGGCGGCCCGTGAGGGTCTCCGCCCCCTCCGCCCCGTGCGCGCGATCGCCCTCGCGCGAGGGCACGCCCCCGTCCCAGGAGCCCCATGAACGGCCTCGCCAAGCTCAGCCTGAACAACCGCGCCTTCATCGCGCTGGTCTGCATCGTGGTGTCGATCCTCGGCGCCTTCGCGATGTCGACGATGCGCCAGGAGCTCATCCCCTCGGTGCAGCTCCCGCAGATCCAGGTCATCACCTCCGCCCCCGGCTCCTCCTCGGAGCAGGTCCGCGAACGGATCAGCGGCAAGGTCGAGCAGGCCGTGAAGGGGCTCGAGAACGTCGAGCAGACCTCCTCGACCTCCCAGGCGAACGTCTCGATGGTGACGATCGAGCTGACCTACGGCACCGACGTCGCGCGCGCCTCCAACCAGGTCGAGGCCGCCCTCTCGCGCATCGACGGCGAGCTCCCCGAGGATGCGGATCCGCAGGTCATCGCGGGCGGCACCGGGGATCTGCCCGCCGTGATCCTCTCGGTCTCCTCCGACCTCGACCCCGCTGACCTCGCCGACCGCCTGAACGCCGCGGTCGTGCCCGAGCTCGAGCGCGTGGACGGCGTCTCCTCGGTGCAGGTCATCGGCGCTCCCCAGCAGATCGTGCGCATCACCCCCGATGCCGAGAAGCTCGCCGACGCAGGCCTCACCGAGAGCGACATCGCCACCGCCCTGGACGCGAACGGGCTCTCCCTCCCCGGCGGCGAGATCACCGACGGGGACCGCACCCTCGACGTCGTCCTCGGCCGTTCGCTGTCGAGCATCGAGGACCTGCAGACGATGGTGCTCATGCCCGCCGACGGGGGCGATGCCGCGAGCGCTGAGGGCCAGGACGAGGACTCCGCACCCGCTGCCGGCGCAGGCCAGGGTGCGAGCGGCCAGGGCGCGACCGGTCAGGCCGCCGCGGTCACCACCCTCGGCGATGTCGCGACCGTCGAGCGCACCGTCCAGGACCCCACCTCGATCTCCCGCACCGACGGGCGCGAGTCCCTCGTGCTCATGGTGACCGCGACGGCCGACGGCAACGTCGTGGACGTCTCCAAGGGCGTGGAGGAGGCGCTGGACGCGCAGCTGCCCGGCGTGGGCGGCGGCGCCGAGGCCGCGGTCGTCTTCGACCAGGCCCCGTTCATCCAGGAGTCGATCCTGGCGCTCGCCGAGGAGGGCCTGCTGGGCCTGGTGATGGCGGTGGGCGTGATCCTGCTGTTCCTGCGCCGGGTGCGGCCGACGATCGTCACGGCGATCTCGATCCCGACCTCGCTGCTGATCGCCTTCATCGGCATGCTCGTCACCGGCTACACGCTGAACATGCTGACCCTCGCGGCGCTGACCATCTCGATCGGCCGCGTGGTCGACGACTCGATCGTGGTCATCGAGAACATCATGCGCCACCTCGCCTACGGCAAGACCCGCATGCGCGCGATCCTCGACGCCGTCGGCGAGGTCGCCGGGGCGATCACCGCCTCGACCCTCGCGACCGTCGTCGTGTTCCTGCCGATCGCGGTCGTCTCCGGCATGGCCGGCGAGCTGTTCCGGCCGTTCGCGCTGACGGTCGCGATCGCGATGCTGAGCTCGCTGCTGGTGGCGCTCACGATCGTGCCCGTGCTCGCCTACTGGTTCCTGCGGGCTCCCAAGGGGACCGCCGAGGCGGCCGAGTCCGGCGACGAGGCGCGACTGGCCCAGATCCGCTCCGACGCGGAGGCGCGAGAGGAGAAGGGCTGGCTGCACCGCCTCTACGCCCCGATCCTGCGCTTCGTCGTGGACCGCCGCCTGGGCCGCATCGTGACCGTGGTCGGCGCGCTCGCGATCCTCGCCGGCACCGTGCTGCTGTTCCCGCTGATGCAGATCAACTTCCTGGGCGACTCCGGGCAGAACCTGGCCTCGATCTCCCAGAAGCTCCCGGCCGGCACGAGCCTCGAGCAGTCCTCGCGGAAGGCGGCGGACGCGGAGCAGGCCCTGATGGACGTCGACGGCGTCCAGACCGTGCAGACCACGATCGGCGGCTCGGCCTTCGGGTTCGGCGGCGCGAGCGCCGAGAACGAGATCTCGTACTCGATCACCACCGATCCCGACGCCGACCAGGAGGCCCTGCAGGCGACTCTCGTGGACACCCTCCAGGCGCTTCCGGACCCCGGGGAGATCGAGGCCGCGGCTTCGGCCTCGCCCACCGGCTCGAACGCGGTCGACATCCTCATCACCGGCCCGACCGCCGCGGACCGCCAGGCCGCGAGCGACGCGATCCTCGCGCAGCTCGATCCGCTGCCCGCGGGCGTGGAGAAGGCTGTGAGCGATCTGCAGGCCGACCAGCCCACCGCCGTCGTGACGGTGGATCGCGTGGCCGCCGCTCAGCGCGGGCTCACGGAGGAGGCCGTCATCGGCATGGTCGCCCAGCAGCTCTACCCGGGGGCGATCGGCCAGGTCACCCTGGACGACACCGAGCTGGACATCTACGTCGATCGCGGCGAGAGCGTCGACACCCTCCAGCAGCTGCGGGACCTGCGGCTCATGGGCACGATCCCGCTGACCGACGTCGCCGCCGTCGAGGAGCAGGCCTCGCGCCCCTCGATCTCCACGCGCGACGGGCTCGAGACCGTCACCGTGTCCCTGACCCCCTCGAGCGAGGACGTCAGCCAGGCCACCGCCGCGGCGAACGCCGCGATCGACGACGCCGACCTGCCGCAGGGTGTGCAGGTGAGCATCGGCGGCACCGCCGCCGACATCGACGAGACCTTCGGCCAGCTCGGCATCGCCATGCTCGCCGCGATCCTGCTGACGTACGTGCTGCTGGTGTGGATCTTCAAGTCCCTCGTGCAGCCTCTCGTGCTGCTCGTGTCGATCCCGTTCGCGGCGATCGGCTCCTTCGGCCTGCTGATCCTCACCCAGGTGCCTCTCGGCCTGCCGTCGATGATCGGTCTGCTGATGCTGGTGGGCATCGTCGTCACCAACGCGATCGTGCTCATCGACCTGGTCAACCAGTACCGCCGCCGCGGGATGGGCCTGGACGAGGCGATCCACCAGGGCGCCGCGAAGCGACTCCGCCCGATCCTCATGACCGCCGCCGCGACGATCTTCGCCCTCATCCCGATGGCGCTCGGTCTCACCGGCAACGGCGGCTTCATCGCCCAGCCCCTCGCGGTCGTCGTGATCGGCGGCCTCGTCAGCTCCACTCTGCTGACCCTCGTGGTGGTGCCCGTGCTCTACCGGATCACCGAGGGCCCGGGGGAGAAGCGCCGCCTGCGGCGCGAGGCGAAGTCGGCCGACGGGACGGGCGGGGGGATCGAGGCGGCCGCGACGGCCGGGCCCGCCGCGGCTCCGCGCACCGAGGCGGTCGCAGTCCCCGAGGACCGGGCGGCTGCTCCGGCCGGCGGCGCGACCGCAGCCCCCGCGACCCCCGCCGCCGCGACCGCGGCCCCGCAGCGGCGCACCCTGCGAGAGCGCGGCGGGATCGTCGGCATCCTGCGCGAGCGCAGGCGGCGCCGGGGGTGAGGCCGACGGGCCGTGCGACCATGGGGTGATGACGCCGACGCACCGCAAGGACCTGGCAGGCACGGCTCAGCGGCCGGGGGTGCTCGCGCGTCTGATCATCCCGGCGGTGCTGGTCCTCGTCTGGCTCGCGGTGTTCGCCTTCGGCGGCATGAGCTTCGGGAAGATCGGCGAGGTGGCCTCCGATGACCGCGCCTCCTTCCTGCCCGCCAGCGCCGAGTCGACCACCGTGCAGGACGCCCTGCCGGAGTTCCTCGGCTCCGACGCGATCCCCGCGATCGTCCTCGCCGAGCGCACAGGCGGCCTCACCGAGGAGGACCTCGCCGTCCTCCAGGCCGCCGGCGAATCCACCCCGGACCTCGTCCCGGGCGCACAGGCGTCCCCGCCGATCCCCTCCGAGGACGGCGAGGCGGCGCAGCTGATCGTCACGATCCCGGCGGATGCCGAGATCGGCGACGCCGTCGAGTCGCTGCGCCGGCAGCTCGGCCAGGACCTCCCGGAGGGCCTCGCCGTGTGGGTGGCCGGCCCCGCCGGATTCACCGCCGATCTGCAGGAGGCCTTCGCGGGGATCGACGGGATCCTGCTGCTGGTGGCGCTCGCGGCCGTGTTCGTGATCCTCGTGATCGTGTACCGCTCGCCGCTCCTGCCGGTGCTCGTCCTCCTGAGCTCCATGACCGCCCTGTGCGCGGCGGTGCTGATCAACGTGGCGCTCGCCCGCGCGGACCTCGTCACCATCAACGGCCAGGTCCAGGGCATCCTGTTCATCCTCGTGATCGGCGCCGCGACCGACTACTCGCTGCTGTTCATCGCCCGGTACCGCGAGACGCTGCGCGAGGAGCCCGCCCCGGCGCGCGCCGCCTGGCGGGCCCTGAAGGGCGTGCTCGAGCCGATCGCCGCCTCCGGCGGCACGGTGATCGTCGGCCTCCTGTGCCTGATGCTCTCGGGGCTCGGCTCGAACGCGGCGCTCGGCCCGGTGGCCTCCATCGGGATCCTCTGCGCGATCCTCACCTCCCTC
The DNA here is from genome assembly GCF_023509525.1 of Brachybacterium equifaecis. Taxonomy (GTDB): domain Bacteria; phylum Actinomycetota; class Actinomycetes; order Actinomycetales; family Dermabacteraceae; genus Brachybacterium; species Brachybacterium equifaecis. The sequence goes on along the minus strand of NZ_JAKNCJ010000002.1, from coordinate 652,600 downwards.
ACCCTGCTGCCTGCGCTGCTCGTGCTGGTGGGGCGCGCGGCGTTCTGGCCGAAGGCGCCGCGTGTCGCCGACGCCCCCGCCGCGACCTCGGCCCGGCCGACCGGCATCTGGGCGCGGCTCGGCCGCCTGATCGCCGCCGCACCCAAGCGGATCGCCGCCGCGGTGACCCTGCTGCTGCTCGCCGGCTGCGCCGGTCTGGTGCAGCTGAACGCCGACGGCGTGCCGCAGAGCGAGTTCGTGCTCGGTACGAGCGAGGCGCGCGACGGCCAAGCAGCGATCGACCGCCACTTCCCGGGCGGCTCGGGCACCCCGACCTACGTGCTCGCGCCGGAGACCGCTCGCACCGAGGTCGCCGAGGCGATCAGCGGCACGGACGGCGTGGACGCCGAGAGCGGGCTCGCCCTGGTCGCGCAGGACTCCCCGTCCGGCACGATCCCCGTCGGCCCGGACGGCGAGGTCGCCCCGCAGGCAGCGCAGGGACCGTTCGCCGGTATCGAGCCGACCGCCATCGACGGGCAGATCCTCTACTCGGTGACGCTCACCGCGCCCGCGGACTCCCTCGAGGCCGAGCAGACCGTGAAGGACCTGCGCGCGGCCGTCGGCCCCGAAGGAGCGATCGTCGGCGGATCCACCGCGGTGGACCTCGACACCAACGAGACCTCCGCGGCCGATCGCGCCCTCATCATCCCGATCGTGCTCGCCGCCATCACCGTGATGCTCGCGCTGCTGCTGCGCTCGATCCTGGCCCCGCTGATGCTGCTGGCGACGACCGTGCTCAGCTTCGGCACGGCGCTCGGCGTCTCCGCGCTGATCTTCCCGCTGCTCGGCCAGAGCGCCTCGGATCCCTCCGTGCCGCTGTACGCGTTCGTGTTCCTGGTGGCGCTCGGGATCGACTACAACATCTTCCTCATGACCCGAGTGCGCGAGGAGTCCCTGCGCCACGGCACGCGAGAGGGGGTGCTGCGGGGACTGCGGCTGACGGGCGGGGTTATCACCTCGGCCGGAGTCGTGCTCGCGGCGACGTTCGCCGCGCTTGCCGTCATCCCCATCCAGTTCCTGCTGCAGCTCGCGATCATCGTCGCCCTCGGCGTGCTGATGGACACGCTGATCGTGCGCTCGCTGCTGGTCCCGGCGCTCACCTACGCGCTCGGGGACCGGGTCTGGTGGCCGGCAGCGCTGTCGCGGGGCGTGCGCGCGGGGTCTTCGCGGAGCTGAGACCGCCGGCCGAGGCTGCCCTGCGTCTCGGCGGAGTGCAGGCGCCCTCGCGACGCGGCGGGCGGTAGGGACCGGTGCTCTCCGAGGGGGTGTGCCGGGCCGTCCGACTTGGTAGGTTTTCCTCCATGAGCTCAGGCCCGTCGTCCGTGGATCCCGCGCGGATACCAACGGCGGGCAGCGGGAGCCCGGTGCCGTCGCTGGACCGCCTGCGCGAGGCGCTCCGCGCTCCCGAGACCCCCCTTACCTTCCCTGCCACGACGGCCGCCGCCGCTCAGCGCGTGCGCGACCTCGTGCACGCCGAGCGCTTCTCCGAGGCGCGCTACGTTCTGCGCCATTCGGATGGGCGCGACGCAGCGCCCGAGGAGCGCTTGGCCCTGCAGCGCGCCGCCGCGCTGCTCGCCGTGCGGTCAGGGGATTCCGCTGCCACCGCCGAGGCGTTCGCCGGCATCGTCGAGACGCTGGTCGCGGCCGGTTTCGGCGATCAGGCCCGCGCCTGCGCCCAGGTGCTCGGCGATCGGATGGATGCCCGCGCCCGCAGCCGCAGCGCCCGAGCACTGCGCCAGGAGAGCGAGCGCACGGCGGCGAGCGGCGGCGAACCCGGCATGACGCCCGCACGGTCCGTGATCGCCCACGCGGAGACCGCCCGCTCCGTCGGCGGTCGGCGCCGCGGCAACGAGCCCTCCCTGTGCCCGGCGCTGCTGGCGGTCGTCGGAGGCATCGAAGTCCCGCCGGACCCCTCCGCTGCGCCCCGGCGCGAGCTGATGCGGCTGCGCGAGGCGGTGCGCGCCGTCCCGGAGGTCTCGGCCGCGCTGATCGATGATCCGGCGCCCCTGCTCGCGGAGCGGCTCGCGCTGCTGTGCGAGGGGGCGGGGCTGCGCGCCGACGCCCTCGGCCTCGCGCTCGACGTGCTCGAGCTGATCGCCGAGCGCGAATCCCGCGCCGGCGGGTACCGCGATCCGGAGCGCGTGCGCACCACCGCCCACGCGATCCTCAGCCGTTCGCTGCTGGAGAGCGATCCCCTCACCGCGGTGGAGCACGGGCTGCTGGCGCTGGAGAGCGTGAGCGAGGTCGACGATCCCCCGCTGCGGGTGGGTCTGGCGACGGCGCTGCTGCAAGCCCTGATGGCGGCCGGGCTCGAGGAGCACTCGAGCTTCACCGCCGGCCGGCTCCTCGGGCTCCAGCGCTCCCTGCGCCGCGACTCGCACCGCATCGCCCCGCTCATCGCCGTCGGCGCCCAGCGCGTGCGCGCCCAGCGCTACGACGCGGCGCGGGTGCCGCTGCTCGAGGCCCAGCGCCTCGCGCGCGAGGCGAGGGACCGACTGGCCTCTCTCGAGGCCTCGCGCCTGCTCGCCCTCCTCTCGCAGGAGACGGGCGAGGCCGACGCGGCGCTCGCGCACCTGCGGCGCACCGCGGCCGACGCCGCCTGGGCGGCGGACGACCTCCTCGTCAGCACCGCCGACCGCAACCGCTACGTGCGCGACGAGCTGAACGCGAACGCGCTCGTGCTGCGCTACGCGCTGGAGAGCGGAGACCGGCGTGCCGCCGAGCAGGCCGCCCGGGCGATCATCCGCCGCACGGGCCCGGGGGAGGCGACGCTCCAGCTCGGGGCGCCCCTGCGCTGGGACCACGAGGTCGATGCGCGCGTGGGCGCGCTGCTCGCCGCTGGGATCGGCCTGCGCGACGGCGCCCCGGAGGTCAGCGAGAACGACTACGACCGCCGCCGCCAGGAGGCGATGGAGGCCATCGGCCGCGTGCCCGACGGCCACGAGGAGCGCGCCCGCTACTGGGGCACCTACCTCGAGGACCGCCATGCGCGGATGCTGGCCGAGCGGGGCGATCTGCGACGCGCCGTCCGCGCTGCCCACCGGTCGCGGGGCGGCTGGGCTGCGCTCGGCATGGCCGAGGACCAGGAGAGCCTGGAGCGCGAGATCGCTGCCTGGAACGACGCGCTCGCCCAGGAGGACGCCGCCGCGGCCGAGGCCGAGGACCCCGCCGCGGAGGCGGCGGGCGGCGCTGCGGGCGGACAGCCCAGGAGGCGCGCCGTCAGGCGCCGTCGGCCCTGAGCATCGTCGTCTCCAGCAGCGAGATCACGGCGGCGGGATCGGTCGCGGGGTTCACGAAGGCGAGGCGCAGGGCCATCTCCCCATGCAGGCGCGTCGGCACGCAGAGCATCGAGCCCTCGGCTGCGAGACGCTGCGACCAGCGGCGATAGGCGGGCTCGTCCCAGCCGGGGCGGCGGAACACCACGACCGACAGCTCCGGCTCGAGGAGCAGCTCGAGGTGTTCCATCCCCTCGATCGCGGCGGCGACCTCGCGTGCGGAGGAGAGGCCCCGCTCGACGGCCTCGGTGTACTTCGCGGTGCCGTGCGTGGCGAGCGAGTACCACAGCGGCAGGCCGCGGGTGCGGCGCGAGAGGTGCGCCGCGAGGTCCGAGGGGTTCGACTCGCCGCGGTCGATCGAGTCGAGGTAGGCGGCGTGCTGGGCGTGCGTGCGCGCGGCCCACTGCGGCTGGCGGTACAGCAGCGCGCAGCAGTCGTAGGGCGCGAACAGCCACTTGTGCGGGTCCACGATGAAGGAGTCGGCCCGCTCGATCCCGGCGAAGCGGTCGCGCGCGCTGGGGGCGGCGAGCGCCGCGCCGCCGTAGGCGCCGTCGACGTGCACCCAGATGCCGTGGGACTGCGCGACATCCACCACGGAGGCGATGTCGTCGACGATGCCGGCGTTGGTGGTGCCGCCGGAGCAGACGACCGCCGCGATGCCCGGGTGCTCCGCGATCGCCGCGTCCAGGGCGGCGCCCGTGAGGTGACCGCGGTCGTCGACCGGGACGGAGACGACGTCCATGTCGAGCAGGCGGGCGGCCGAGGCCACCGAGGAGTGGGCGGTCGCCGCGCAGGCCACGGCCCAGCCGGATGCGGGCCGCTCGCGCGTGGCGCGGGCGCGCTCGCGGGCGGTGGCCAGCGCCGACAGGTTGCCGCTGGTGCCTCCCGCGACGAAGACGCCGCGCGCGGTCTCGTCCCAGCCGAGGAGCCCTGCGATCCAGGCGAGCACCTGGTTCTCCGCGAAGATCGCCCCGGCGCCCGACTCCCACAGCCCGCCGAACACGTTCGCCGCGCTGACGACGGTGTCGAAGGCGACGGCCGCGCGCGTCGGCGCCGCCGGGATGTAGGCGAGGTTCATGGGGTCATCAGCCGAGCGCGTGGCGGGCAGCAGCACCGACTCGAACAGGGCCAATGCCCGCTCGTGCCCGATGCCCTCGCCGGTGATCGTCTCCCCGGCGGCCTCCTGGAGCTCCTGCGCGCTGCCGGCCGACGTCATCGGATCCGATCCGCGCACCGCATACGCCGCCGCCCAGCGCAGCGCGGCCGTCACGGCCTCGCGCTCATCGCCCCACACCGGGCTCGCGGGGCGGTCGGACTGCAGGGCGTCGGCCGCGCGGGTGAAGGGATCGGCGCCAGGGTCGCCAGCGGGGGAGTGCAGGCCGGCGGGCTCGGGAGCGCCGTGGGCGGCGGGGCCGACGGGGGCAGGCGCGCCGGTTTCGGCAGCGGAAGGGTGCGCGTCATCGGCGGGATCCGCGAGGGCCGCCGCATCGGGGGCGTAGGGGCCCTCCGAGGAGACGAACGCCGGGCCCGAGGGGGTGCCGTCGGTCTCGGGGGCGGGGGAGGAGGCGGTGGGGGTCGCGTCTGAGGTCACCCGGCCGATCCTCTCACCGGCCCCGCGGGCCTCGGGCGGCGTGCCGGCGCGGGCGAGCGCCGCGTCCGGGGGCGCGGACGGCGGGATGATCCGCGCCCGGCGGGCACAATGGCCAGGTGACTGTCCCCTCCCCGCTTCCCGACCCTGAGCACTCTGAGCACCACGAGCCCTTGCCGCCGGAGACCGCGCCCGGCACAGCCCGCTCCCGCGCCCTCGAGAACCTTTCCCTGCGCGAGCAGCTGGGCATCGATCGCCTTCCCTTGCGGCTCGTGCTGCTGATGACCGGGCTGACGGGATTCGGCGTCTCCATCGCGATGCTCATCCGCGGCGGTCTCGGGGTGGCGCCGTGGGACGTCTTCCATGTGGCGCTCGCGGCCCGCACTCCCTTCACCGTCGGCACCGTGCTGATCGCGATCAGCTTCGTGGTGCTGCTGCTGTGGATCCCGCTGCGCCAGCACCCCGGCATCGGCACGCTGCTGAACGCGGTGTGGGTCGGCGTCGCCGCTGACCTCGCGCTGGCCGTTCTGCCGGGCGCCGAGGAGATCTCGCCGAGCCACGGCCTCGCCGTCGGCATCTCGCTGATGCTCGGCGCGATCCTCGTCAATGCGATCTCCAGCGCGATCTACATCGGCGCGCAGCTCGGACCAGGACCCCGCGACGGCCTCATGACGGGACTGAACCGCCGCTTCGGCTGGCCCATCGGCCGCTCGCGACTGCTGGTGGAGGGAACCGTCCTGCTCAGCGGATGGCTGCTCGGCGGGCCGATCGGCATCGGCACGGTGCTGTACGCGATCGGTATCGGACCGCTGTGCCAGGTCTTCCTGCCGTACACGATCGTCCCCGTGCGCTCGCGGCCCGGGGCTGCGGGCCCGGCGGGAGCCGTGCAGGGGAGCGAGCAGCCGTGAGCGGCGCATCCCCGTCCGCTCTGCGGGGCTCGACCAGGGCCCCGCGGCCCCGCCTCCCGCGCGAGATCCACGTGCTGGTGATCGCGGCTTTCGTGATCGCGGTCGGCTTCGGGATCGTCGCCCCGGTGCTGCCGAGCTACGCGCAGAGCTTCAACGTGGGGGTGACGGCCGCGAGCGCCGTCGTCTCCGCGTTCGCGTTCATGCGCCTGGTGTTCGCGCCCGCCGGCGGGCGCCTCATCACCCGCTTCGGCGAGCGGCCGATGTACATCGCCGGCCTGCTGATCGTGGCGCTCTCCACGGGCGCGGCGGCGTTCGCGCAGTCCTACGGGCAGCTGCTCGTGCTGCGCGGGCTCGGCGGCATCGGCTCCACGCTGTTCTCCGTGTCCGCGATGACGCTGCTGGTGCGGCTGGCCCCGCCGCGCTCGCGCGGCCGCGCCTCCTCGCTCTACGGCTCGGCGTTCCTGCTGGGCAGCATCGGCGGGCCCGCGCTCGGCTCCGCGCTCGCCGGCCTCGGCTATCGCGCCCCGTTTCTCATCTACGCGGTCTCGCTGCTGATCGCGGCAGGGTTCGTGGCGCTCTTCCTCGCCCGGGCCGACGGCGTCGCTCCGGGCAGCGCGCGGGGAGTCGGAGCCGCGGGCGCCGCCGGGGAGAGCGCCTGGAGCGGCGAGGGGGCCGACGCGGCCGCCGGCTCGTCGGGCCCGGCTGCGCCCGCGCCGGGCCCCGGACCGGCGATGCGCGTGCGCGAGGCCTGGGCCGATTCGGCCTTCCGCGCCTCGATCATCGGCGGGTTCGCGAACGGGTGGGCGAACTTCGGGGCGCGCATGGCGCTGATCCCCCTGTTCATCGGAGCTCTGCCGCACGTCCCGGCCGCCACCACCGGCATCGCCCTGACCGTCTTCGCGGGCGCGAACGCCCTCGGCCTCCTGGCCGGCGGGCGCCTCGTGGAGAGCGCGGGCCGCAGGCCGATCGTGATCGCGGGTCTGCTGATCGGCGCCGTCGGCACCCTCCCCATGGGCATGACGGACAGCCCGCTGGTGCTGTACGCGCTGTCGGTGATCGCGGGGATCGGCGCCGGGATGCTGACGCCCGCGCAGCAGGTGGTCCTGGCCGACGTCATCGGCGCGAAGCGCTCGGGAGGGGCGGTGCTCGCCGCGTTCCAGATGTCGCAGGACGCCGGAGCGATCCTCGGCCCCATCCTCACCGGCGCGATCGCCGCCTGGCTCGGCTTCGGCTGGGCGTTCGGCGTGACCGGCGCGATCCTCGCCCTCGGGGCCCTGGCCTGGCTGGGCGGGCGCGAGACCCGCGGGGACGCCGAGTCCGAGGCGAGCGAGGCCGCGCAGGCGGGCGAGGGCTGAGGGCTGAGGGCGCCGCCGTGAGCCCGACCGTGCGCTCTGCTCTGCAGCGCAGGCGGGCTGCTCGGACGCCCTCAGCCGGCCCGGCGTAGCGTGGAGGCATGAACAGCATCGACATCCTCACCGACGCCGCCTCCCGTCCCGCGGAGGCCATCGCGCAGCTGCGCGATCAGCTCACCCCCGCGCTGCTGGACGCCCATCCGGGCGGGCACGACAACTCGATCGCCTGGCTGCTGTGGCACGTCGGCCGCGAGATCGACGTGCAGGTCGCGAGCATGTCGGGCCGCGAGGAGGTGTGGCGCGCGAGCGGGCTGCGCGAGCGCTTCGATCTCGGCGAGGCGGGAGACGGGATCGGCTACGGCATGGACGCCGAGCAGGCGCGCAGCATCCGCGTCGAGGATCCCGATCTGCTGATCGAGTACGTGCAGCAGGCGACCGGCGCGCTCGTGGAGTACATCCGCACCCTCAGCGACGAGGACCTGGAGGACGTGGTCGACGAGGAGTGGGACCCCCCGGTCACGCGTGGCGTCCGGATCGTCAGCATCATCGACGACGCCGCGCAGCACGCCGGGCAGGCCGCATACGCGGCGGGGATGGCGGCCGCGCAGGGCTGACGGCGGGGGCCGGCCAGGCGGCTCGTCGGACCAGCGATCGACCGCACCGTCGGACGGATGACCGGCAGGGCCGACGGGGCCGACGGATAGTCCGTCGGTCCGCGTCGGTCCGGGCGCCTCAGGCGGCCGAACGGCGCCCGCGGCGACGGCCGAGGAGCGCGTGGTCCAGCGAGATCCGCCCCGCGCCGACAGCGACGAGCGCGAGGGCGCCCGCGCCGAGCGCGCCGACGAGCTCCCAGCCGCCCGCGTCGACGAACACGCCGTGCGGCGCGTGCACGAGCACCGCGGCCACCAGCATGTCGATCGCCAGCAGCAGCGCCGCCCAGGGCGTGAGCAGACCGAGGATCAGGGCGGCGCCCCCGGCGAGCTCGAGGATCGCCACGACCGGGGCGGCGAGCTCCGGCACCGGCACGCCCATCCCGGCGAACGCCTCGGAGGTCGCGCCGAGGCCCCAGGTCCAGATCTTCTGCGCGCCGTGGGCGAGGAAGATCGTGCCGAGGACGATCCGCACGAGCAGGAGCGCGAGGTCGCGGGGGACGGAGGTGCGGGATGCGGCGGTCGCCATGAGGGGGTCCTTCCGGTGGGGATGTGAGGCCCGACCACCATAGTGGAAAGATCAACGATGTGTCGCGGCAGAACGCCGGAGCCGTCGGCCGAGGAATCCCACATCGCCGCCTCGAATGTCGAGGCCCCTCCCTACACTGACCGGGTGACATCGAACGACGCCTTCACCCCCGGCCCGGACCGCGGCCTCGAGCGCACGCCCCCGCAGGATCTCGCCGCCGAGCGCGGCGTGCTGGGCGGCATGATGCTGTCCAAGGACGCCATCGCCGACGTCGTCGAGCGCATCAAGGGCACCGACTTCTACCGCCCGGCCCACGAGGTCGTGTTCGACGCGATCACCAGCCTCTACGGGCGAGGGGAGCCCGCCGACCTCGTCACCGTCTCCGACGAGCTGACCAAGCGCGGCGAGCTCGCGCGCATCGGCGGCGGCGCCTACCTCGCCGACCTCATCGACATGGTGCCGACGGCCGCGAACGCCGGCTTCTACGCCGACATCGTGGTCGAGCGCGCGACCCTGCGCCGCCTCGTCGAAGCGGGAACCCGCATCGTGCAGCTCGGCTACGCGGCCGAGGGCGGGGAGATCGAGGAGGCGATCAACGAGGCGCAGGCGCAGGTCTACGCCGTCACCGAGCGCGGCCAGAGCGAGGACTTCCTGCCGCTCGGCGAGGTCATCCAGCCCACCCTCGACGTCATCGAGGCCACCCAGAACCGCGGCGGCGAGGTCTCGGGAGTGCCCACCGGCTTCGCGCGCTTCGACGACCTCACGCGCGGCCTGCACCCCGGCCAGCTGATCATCTTCGCCGGGCGCCCAGCCATGGGCAAGACGACCCTCGGCATGGACGTCATGCGCTCCGCCGCGATCCACAACGGCCACCCCGCTGTCATCTTCTCCCTGGAGATGGACAAGACCGAGATCACGATGCGACTGCTGTCGGCCGAGTCGCAGGTGCCGATGCACCGCATGCGATCCGGTGAGCTCGACGACCGCGACTGGCAGTCGATGGCCCGTGCGACCTCCCGGATCGGCGAGGCGCCCCTGTTCATGGACGACTCCGCGAACATGTCGCTCATGGAGATCCGCGCGAAGTGCCGGCGGCTCAAGCAGAAGCACGACCTGAAGCTCGTGGTCATCGACTACCTGCAGCTGATGAGCTCCGGCAAGCGCGTCGAGTCGCGCCAGCAGGAGGTCTCGGAGTTCTCGCGCGCCCTGAAGCTGCTCGCCAAGGAGCTCGAGGTGCCGGTCATCGCGATCTCGCAGCTGAACCGCGGCAGCGAGCAGCGCCAGGACAAGAAGCCGATGATGAGCGACCTGCGCGAGTCCGGCTCGATCGAGCAGGACGCCGACCTCATCATCCTCATCCACCGCGAGGACTACTACGAGAAGGAGTCGCCCCGTGCGGGCGAGGCCGATCTCATCGTCGCCAAGCACCGCAACGGCGCGACCGACACCATCCCCGTCTCCTTCGAGGGCCAGTATTCGCGCTTCCGCGACATGGCCTCCGGCATGGGCGGCGGCGGGGGCGGCTTCTCCGGCTGAGGGTGGGGAGGGAGGCACCTCGCCCTCCCACCTGCCACGCGAGATCGTGGTCCTATGCCAATTTCTGGCATAGGACCACGATCTCGCGCCCGCGCGCGAGATCGCCCAGCGCCCGGTCTCGCGGTCGGCGGGGCGGGCCGCGTCAGGCCAGCGGCAGGGAGTCCGCTCGGTCGATGCCGACTGCCTGGTCGTGGAGGTCGAGCAGGATCTGCTCGCGGGGCGTCGGCGCGGGCCCTGTGCGGCTGACCAGTCGGCACACCGCGAACTCTTCGCTCAGGCGCTCGTACTCCTCGAGCCAGCCTGCGGGGGCTGGCTGCACAGGGACGCGCGGTCCGGTCAGCGCCTGGTGGAGGGCGTACGAGCCGACGCGCCACGGCTTCGGCGTGAGGCGCGCGCGGTAGGTCTCCTGCACCCGGCACAGGGTCACGTACAGCGGGTCGCTGCCCATCGCTTCGAGCAGCTCTCGCGCCTCGGTGCTCGCGGGCGCGGCGCCGAGCCCCGTGACCAGCACACGCAGCCCGGCGCGGGTGCGATAAGTGGAGAAGCCCAGCTCAGGGCGGGTGCGGGCGACGTCCTCGATGCGCGCGATCATTGCTGCCGCTGCGGGATCGTCTGCCGGCAGGCCAGCGCCGGAGGCGCCGTTCGCGCGCCCGGCGTCGACACCGCCTGCCGCCGCGTACGTGCTGCCGCCGCTCCCTGGGCCGCTCAGATCCGGGGCGGCGCCGCTGAGGTCCGGGCCAGGGTCCGCGGCCCGTCGGCCGAAGAGACGGCTGAGCAGTGACCCTCCGCCCCTGCCCGCGTCCCCGTTCCCGCCTGAACCCGCGCCGCGGCCGGGACGCTCGGCGCGGGTTCGGTCCTTGCGGCTGGGAACGGGCTCGGGGAGGTCGACGTCGGCGATGAGCAGCGCGTCGGTGTTGAGCACCTCGACCCCGTAGCGGTTGCGGGTGACGACGCCGATCAGCTCCTCGCCGTCGCGGACCTCCCGGAGGATCTCCTCGGGAGCGTGCCGGAGCGGGTAGTACCAGTCCCGGCGCACGTCCCCGTCGGCGTCCATGAACGCGGCGAAGCGCTCGTCGGCCTCGCGCTGCGCGTCGGCCTGCGAGACGTGGGAGGACCCGTAGGTGGTGAGGTCCCAGACCTCGGGGCCGAGGTAGGTCGGGACGGTGACGCGGTCCTCGCGGCGGGCCCAGTAGCGGGGGAGCGGCTTCATGCGGCGATCGTACGGGGCAGGCGGCGCCCCCGCGCCCCGCGAGATCGCGATCCTGTGCCACTTGTTGGCATAGATCGGCGATCTCGCGGACGAGCCCGGGGCGAGCGCACACTGAGACCAGGCCGATAGTGTCGGGACCGGACGAACCCCCACCGAGGAGACACCATGAGCCTGCAGGACTACACGGCCGCGCTCGCGGCGGGGGAGCGGATCTCCGCGGATTCGCCGCTGCTGGGCGAGGCCCGCGACGCCGCTCAGGACGCCCTGCGCATCACCGCTGAGCTGAACGGCCGGTACCACGAGCCCGCGCGCGTGCGCGAGCTGCTGGCAGAGCTGACCGGCAGCGAGATCGACGAGAGCGTCGTGGTGTTCCCGCCGCTGCGCGCCGACTTCGGCAAGAGCCTGCGGATCGGGAAGAACGTCTTCATCAACTCCGGCTGCGTCTTCCAGGACCAGGGCGGCGTGACCATCGGCGATGACTGCCTCATCGGCCACAACGCCGTCTTCGCGACGCTCAACCACGACCTCGATCCCGCCCGCCGCGGCGACCTGCTCCCGGCCCCGATCACGCTCGGCCGCGGCGTCTGGGTCGGCGCGAACGTGGTCTTCCTGCCCGGCGTGAACGTCGGCGATGACGCGGTCGTCGCCGCCTCCTGCACCGTCACGAAGGACGTGCCCGCCGGAGCCGTCGTCGTCGGCTCCCCGGCACGGGTGGTGCGCTACGTGCCCGGCTACGAGAACCCGGAGCTGCCGGCCTGAGCCACGGGGGCCCGGCACTCCACGAGACCGACGTCCTGTTCCAGGAAGTGGAACAAGGCGTCGGTCTCGCGGGCTCGAGTGCCGCCCGCTTGAGCCTCAGGCCACCCACACCGTCTTGAGGTTGCAGAACTCGCGGATGCCCGCGGCGGCGAGCTCGCGGCCGTAGCCCGAACGCTTGATGCCGCCGAACGGCAGGTGCGGGGTCGAGGCGGTCATGCCGTTCACGAACACGCCGCCGGCCTCGATGCCGTCAGCGAAGAACTCGATCTCCTCCTCGTCGGCGGTCCAGACCGAGGAGCTGAGACCGAATTCGGTCTGATTCGCGATCCGCAGGGCGTCTTCGCGGTCCTCCGCCCGGTAGAGCGCAGCGACCGGCCCGAAGGTCTCCTCCTGCACGATGCGCGCCTCCTCGGGGATGTCCGCGAGCACCGTCACCGGGTAGAACCAGCCCTCCCCGGCGTCGGCCACGGCGCCCCGGTCCCCGCCGAGCAGCACGCTGGCTCCGCGCGCCGTCGCGTCCTCGACGAGCTCCTCGAGCTCCTCGAGTCCGCTCTGCAGGGCGATCGGGCCGACGTCCGTGCCGTCGTCCAGCGGATCGCCGACGGTCAGCTCGGCGAGCGCCGCGACGAATTTCTCGGTGAAGGCGTCGTAGACGTCGGCGTGAACGATGAAGCGCTTCGCGGCGATGCAGGACTGCCCGTTGTTCTGCACGCGCGCCGTCACCGCAGTCTCCACGGCCTTGTCGAGGTCGGCGCTCGGCATGATGATGAACGGGTCCGACCCGCCGAGCTCGAGCACGGACTTCTTGATCTGACCTGCGGCGGCAGCGGCGACGGCCTTCCCGGCGCCCTCGGATCCGGTGAGGGTGACCGCCGCGATGCGTTCATCGGCGATCAGGTCTTCGATGGCGTCGGAGCCGACGAGCAGGGTCTGGAAGGCGCCGCGCGGGAAGCCGGCGCGAGCGAAGAGGTCGTCCAGGTAGAGGGCGGTCTGCGGGACGTTCGAGGCGTGCTTGAGCAGGCCGACGTTCCCGGCCATCAGCGCGGGCGCGGCGAAGCGGATCACCTGCCACAGCGGGAAGTTCCACGGCATCACCGCGAGGATCGCCCCGAGGCTCTGGTAGCGGGCGCCCGCGCGGCTCGCGCCCGAGGCGACCGAGGGATCCTCGAGCTCCTCGGGCGCGAGGAACGACTCGGCATTCTCGGCGTAGAACCGCAGCGCGGCCTGGCACTTCTCGATCTCCGCGCGGGACTGGGCGATGGGCTTGCCCATCTCGAGCGTCATCGTGCGAGCGAGGGCGTCGGCGTCCTCGCCGAGGAGATCCGCCGCGGCGCGGATCCAGTCGGCGCGCTGCGCGAACGTGGTCGCAGCGAGCTCGCGATGGGCCGACGCGGCCGCGGCCACGCGGCGCTCGATCTCCTGCGCGTCGTGCGCCGCGAAAGTCTTCTCGGTGGCGCCGGTGGTCGGATTGATCGTGGCGATGGCCATGGGGTCCTCTTCTCTGTGCGCTGTCGGGTTCTCTTCGCGCTGGCGGTTCCGCTGTGCGCCGTCGGGCTGCTCCGGGGTGCGCTCTGCTGCTGGGCACGCCTCGTCGCCGCGCGGATACGATGCCAGCGTGCCACGGCCCTCTGGTCGCGGCATGGGCGAACGGGGAGGACTCCATGGACGCGATGCCCGAGATCGGCGGACCCCCGCGGCTGTCGGCCGCGCTGCTCGGAGCCGACGGCTCCGCTCTCGCCCTCGAGGACGCCGACCGCCCGTACTACGCGGCGAGCACCATGAAGCTGCACGTGCTGATCGCCGTGCTCGAGGCGGCCGACGCCGGGATGCTCGACCTGGACGCCTCGGTGCCTGCGACGCGCACCTTCACGGGCGTGGACGGCGCCGCATTCACCCTCTCCGGCGACCACCTCGATCCCACGCATCCGGCCGACGGCGCTCCTGTCGCGATCGGCGAGCTCGCCCGGCGCATGATCGACCGCTCGAGCAACGAGGCCACCGACCAGCTGATCGCGCTGGTGGGACTGCCGGCCATCGCGCGCGTGATCGAGCGCCTGGGCCTGCGCGCCACGCGCGTGGAGCGGATGATCGGCGACCCCGTCGCGCTCGCCCGCGGCCTCACGAACGAGACGACCGCCCACGACCTCGCCCGCACGGTGCACGCTCTGACCTGCGAGGACTCCGCGCTCGCACTCTCCGCGCGCTCCCGCGAGCTCGCGCGGTCGGCCCTCGCGGCGCAGCGGATCCCGATCATCGCGAAGGCCGTGCGGCCGGGTGTCCCGTGGGGATCGAAATCCGGGTGGATCGACGCGATCCGCCACGACGTCGCCGTGGTCGGGGAGGGCGCGCAGCGCCGGGTGCTCGCCGTGCTGACCTCGGGGATGACGGTCGAGGAGGCCGACCCGCTGATCATCGCGCGGGCCCGCGAGCTGCTGGGGGAGCTGGCCGCGCAGGAGTGAGGGGCCGACGGCGCCGCAGGACTCATGCCAGCAGCGCCCACCCCAGCAGGCCTCACCCCAGCAGTGCTCACGCCAGAAGGGCTCTGCCCAGCAGGGCTTTTCCCAGCAGGGCTCAGCCCAGCGGACGCACCGCTCCCGCGTACTCGCCCTTCACGTCGTAGGCGTCCATGTCGACGATCTCGATCGCCCCGGCGGAGTTCGGCGCGTGGATCATCTGCCCGTCGGCCAGGCGCATGCCCACGTGCCGGATGTCCGGTCCGCCCGGGCCGTCGTAGAAGAACACCAGGTCACCGGGCTGCAGATCCTCCCGCTCGACGCGCGGCAGTCCCGAGAGGTCGCGCTGATCGCCCGCATCGCGCGGCAGGACGAGGCCCTGGGAGCGGCACGCCGCTCCGACGAGACCCGAGCAGTCGTACCCCCACGCGCTCATCCCGCCCCAGAGGTACCGCAGCCCGAGGAACCGGTGCGCGACAGCGATCGCGCCCTCGGTGGAGGGCGTGTCCGTCGCGCCGGGTCCGGTGCCGACGCGCACGTCGGAGCGCCGCAGGGTGCCCCATCCGCCGCCGGGCACGGCCACGCGCACGGTCGCAGCGCCAGGATCGGCCACATCGTCTGCCCCGTCGTCGGCCCCGCCGTCGGCGCTCGCCGCGGCGGCGGGCGAGTCGGCAGCCAGGGGCAGCATGGTCAGGAACGAGATCGCGACCTCCGTGCCGTCCTCGCGGAGCAGGGCAGCGGTGTCGGCGGTGACCACGGCCTGCGGCGCGTCGGCATCGGGGCCGGAGAAGCGGTCGTCGAGGGCGAGCTGCGCGGCCGGCATCCAGCCGGGGTAGCCGCGCGGGTCCTTGCCGCAGGCCTGGTCGAGCACGACGACGCGGGCCCACAGCGGGAGGGCATCGCCGTCGGCGTCAGCTGCGTCGGCCGACGGCTCAGCGAGCCCCTCGTCTCCCGCGGTGCGCAGCAGCTCGGTCACCAGCACCGCCGATCCCATCAGCGCCTGCGTCTGCACGCGGCCGAACAGCCACTCGCGCGAGGCGGCGTCGGGCATGGCCAGGGGCCAGGAGGGCCCGTCGGCCGAAGCCGCGAGAGCCAGGGGCTCGACGGCGGGGCGGCCCGCGACGGGGGCGGTCCAGATGGTCGCGACGGGCACGGCGACGACGGCGCGCTGCCCCGGGACGAGGGGGATGGTGTCCATGCCACCACGGTAGCGGGAGGGGCCGACGATCGAGGCGGCACGTATTCTCTGCGCTTGTGAACACCCCCGCCGACCCCGGTGCGCGGGCCGCGGCCGGGAGCGCCCCGGGCGCCCGTCCCCGCGCGCTCCACTGGCGCTTCCCGGGGCTCAGCCTCCTCCTGCTGGTGCTGGCGCTCGCCGCCATCGCGGCGGGGATGATCCCGGGCGAGCGCGCTCTGGCCGTGCTCGAGCGGGTCTGGCCGGTGCTGCTCTTCCTCCTGCTGCTGAAGGTCGTCTCGGATCTGCTCGAGGTGACAGGGCTGTTCGCGGCGCTCTCCGCACTGCTGGCGCGCGCCGGCCGAGGGCATCCGGCGGCGCTGCTGGGCCTGGTCACCGCGCTCGGCCTCGTGTGCACGATCGTCCTCAGCCTTGATGCGACCGCCGTGCTGGTCACGCCGATCGCGATCGGCCTCGCCCGCCGCGAAGGGCTGCGGATCGCGCCGTTCCTG
Organism: Brachybacterium equifaecis; assembly: GCF_023509525.1. GTDB lineage: Bacteria > Actinomycetota > Actinomycetes > Actinomycetales > Dermabacteraceae > Brachybacterium > Brachybacterium equifaecis. The sequence goes on along the minus strand of NZ_JAKNCJ010000002.1, from coordinate 636,615 downwards.
CTCGCATGCATCTGGAGCGCGGGGGTCGGGAGCCTGCTGCTGCCGGTCTCGAACCTCACGAATCTGCTCGCCCAGCAGACCCTCTCCTGGCATGCGCTCGAGTTCGCGCGTGCGACCTGGCCTCTGCAGATCGTGCTCGCGCTCGTGCTCGTCGCGGTGCTGCTCGCCCTGTTCGGCGGACGGCTGCGGGAGGCGCGGGTGGCAACGGGGGCCGACGGGCCCGTCGGCCCTGCGCACGGCGGACCCGCCCAGCGTGCTGCCGACGGCGAGCCGCAGCCCGGTGCCGTGCCCGCGGGCGCGAGTGCGGGTGGAGATCGGGGGACCGGTGCTGCCGCCTGGGCGGGCGCGCTCGGCATCGCGGGGTTCGCGGCGGCCGTCCTCGCGGGCGTCGAGCCGTGGCTTGCGGCGGCTGCCCTCAGCGCCCTGCTGCTGGTCGCAGCCCTGGCGGCGGCTCCGCGCGGCGGGCGCGGCACGGTGGTGCGCGCGGTGAAGCCGCCGTGGGCGATGGCGGCTTTCGCCCTGGGGCTCTTCCTCCTGATGGAGGGCATCTCGGCGCCCCTGCAGCCGACGCTCCAGGCGATGCTCGGCCCGGGCGAGGGCTTCGCCGGACTGCTGCGGGTCGAGGCCGTCGCCGCACTCGCCGCGAACCTCGGCAACAACCTCCCGGCGTATCTGCTGCTCGAGCCGGCCGCAGGATCGCCCGGGCAGGTGCTCGCGCTGCTCGTCGGCGTGAACGCGGGGGCGCTCGTGCTGCCCTGGGGGTCCCTGTCCACGCTGCTGGTGCTGCAGGTCGCGAGGGAGCGCGGGGCGGGGCTGAGCATGCTGCGGATCGTCGGGCTGGGCGCCCTGCTGGTCGTGCTCCTGCTGGTCGCGGGCGCTGCGGTGCTGGGGGCCTGAGGCAGGGGCCGCGTGAGCCGAGTGCGGCGCGCGTCAGGGGTGCTCGGCCACCCCCCGATCGGCGTGCGCCCGGACGTCGTTATGGGGTGCGCATTCCGTCGTCAGGGCGCACGTCGATCTGGATGTGCCCCTCATTCCGACGTCAGCGCGCACCCCGATTCGATGTGCATCGGGGCGTCGTTATACGGCCCTCATTCCGACATCTGCACGCACGTCGATCGCGGCGCGGCCTCCAATTCGACGTCAACGCGCACGTCGATCCCGACCCGGGACTCAATCCGACGGCAGCCAGCCCCCACCCCGACCTCCCCACCCCGTGGCAGGATCGCCCCATGCGCTCCGCAGCCCGTGCCGGGCGACCTCTGCCAGCCCGCACCGAGGCCGCCCTCCGCCGGGCCCCGCTGAGCGCTCCCGCAGGCCTCGCGCTCGAAGACCCTGTGCCACCGGGATTCCGGCGCCTCGACCGCTCGGCCGTCCTCGAGCGCCGCGACCTCGACGCGGTCGCCGCCGAGCTCTTCTCCTGGCAGCTCCACCTCCGCGCGGGTCTCGGCGTGCGCGCCTCCGACACCCCGCTGGGCCTCGGCACCGTCCTCGAGCTGCGCCTCGGGCCGGGCCCGTTCAGCCTCCGCGCACCGTGCCGCGTGGTGGAGATCATCGAGCAGCCGGAGCGTCGAGGCTTCACCTACGCCACTCTGCCCGGCCACCCGGAGTCAGGTCTCGAGCGCTTCCTGCTGGAGCAGGGGGCCGACGGGCGCGTGCGGCTGACACTCAGCGCCGTCTCCGCCCCCGCGTCCCTGCCGGCGCGGCTCGCGAGGCCCCTGGCCGACGCGGTGCAGGAGCGCATCACGCGGCGCTACCTGCGAGCGCTCGAGGGCTGAGCCGCCCGGAAGCTCTGGCGCCGGCTCGAGGTCTGAGCCGCCCGGAAAGCTCCGGCACCGATGAGGCCGGCGCGGGCAGCGGTGGGAGAATCCAGCGTGCCGACATCCCCCGATCCCGCCCGAGATTCCGCCCCCACCCCCCGCTCCCCGCGCCCCCGGGTCGGCCTCGCCCTCTCGCTCGCCCTGGTGGTGCTGCTCGCCCTGAACCTCCGGCCCGTCGCCTCGAGCGTCGGCCCCGTCGTCGTGCCGCTGCTCGAGGCCTACGGCGTCGGCGAGGGAGCGGGCGGCCTGCTCACCGCGCTGCCCTGCCTGTGCTTCGGGGTCTTCGGCCTGCTCGCGGTGCCCGTGGCCCGCCGCGTCGGCCTCACCGGGACGCTGGTGATCTCCTTCGCGCTGCTCTCCGCAGGTCTGCTGCTGCGCCCGCTGACCGGCGCATTCGGGCCCTTCCTCGCGCTCTCGACGCTCGCGCTCGTCGGCCCCTCCTTCGCGAACGTGATCGCACCCGCGTGGATCAAGCGGCACGGCGGCTCGGCGACGGTGCTGCTGATGACGGCCTACGGGATGGTGCTGTCGGCCGGAGCGGCCCTCGCGCCCGCGCTCGCCGTGCCGCTGGCGGGGGAGGGGGAGGCGCACTGGCGCGATTCCCTGCAGGCGTGGGGATGGCTGGCGGTGGCACCGGGCATCCTGGCCCTGATCGTGCTGCTGCGCGTGGGCAACGACTTCCCGCGCGCGGACCCCGCGCTCGCGACCGACGGCGACGCCGATGGCGCCTCCGTCTCCGTCTCCGCCTCCGACGCCGACGCCCACGCCGACGCGGCGACCCGCCCGGGCTCGAGCCGCCCGCGCAGCCGGGGCCGGGAGGTCTCGCTGCTGCGCTCTCCGGCGGCGCTGTGGCTGACGCTCATGTTCGGACTGCAGTCGATGAACGCCTACACGCAGTTCGGGTACGTGCCGCGCATCCTCACCGACGCCGGGCTCGCCCCCGGCATGGCCGGCACGCTGACCGCCGTTGTCGCGGGCTGGGGTGTGCTCGGCGGTCTCGTCATGCCGACGGTCATCGCCCGCTCGACCCGGCTGCACGTGTGGGCGATCGTGTTCGGCCTGCTCACGAGCGCCGGGTACGCGGGCCTCGCCCTGTGGCCCGCGGCGGCTCCGATCCTGTGGGTGACGCTCCTGGGCATCGGGGGGTTCGCGTTCCCGACGGCGATCGCCATGATCCCCGCTCGCACCCGCGACCCCCTGGTCACGGCGCGGCTGTCGGGGATGGCGCAGCCCGTCGGCTACCTGCTCGCGGGAGTCGGCCCGCTGCTGCTGGGCGCCCTGCTGAGCGCGACCGGTTCGATGCCCCTGGTGCTCTGGCTGCTCGCGGGCAGCGGAGCGGTGCTGGCCGTGGCGGGGTGGCGCGCGGGCGCGAGCGGGATGATCGACGACGATCTCGACCGCGCGGCCCGCCGTGGGAAGATCGGTGCATGAGCCCCGCACCCGTGCAGCATCACGCCGACCACGCCGCGGCCGCAGGCCCTCTCGCCGCGACCGTCCAGGTCCTCGAGCCGGCACCGCCCGCTCAGGCCGACGAGACCGCGGGCGATGCCCGCCGCGGTCGCGCCGAGGCCCTGCAGGCGAAGCTCCCCCAAGGCCTGTTCGAGTTCGCCGCCCGCTGCAGCGCGAAGCCCTCGAAGCCCGCTCGCTCGCTCGTGCCCGCGGAGCTCCTCACGCGCAGCCGCCACCGCGGAGTGCCCGTGACCTGGATCGACCGGGCTGCGGCCGCTCGCGGCGTCATCATCCACCTCCACGGCGGCAGCTTCGCCTACTGCGAGAAGCCCGACCACTGGAACTGGCTGGACGACCTGCGCCTGCGCACGGGCGCGGCCGTCGCGATGGTCCACTACCGCCTCGCTCCGCAGCTCCCGTTCCCCGCCGCCTACGACGATGCGATCGAGGCGGTGCGCGGCATCCTCGAGGACCTCGAGCCGATGGACATGCCGTGGGTCCTCTCCGGGGACAGCGCCGGCGGCGGGCTCGCGCTCGCCGTCGCCCAGGCCCTGCACGCGAAGCACGAGCGCGAGCCTCGCGGGATCGTCCTGACCTCCCCGTGGGTCGATCTCACCGGGGCCGACGCGATGCTCCGCCAGCAGGCCGCGCGCGATGAGGCCTCTTCGCTGGAGCTGCTGCAGCGCTGCACGGCCCTCTACGCCGACGGCCAGAACCGTGAGGATCCGCGCCTGAGCCCGCTGTTCGGCGAGATGACCGGCCTTCCGCCCGTGCACCTGGTGACCGGCACCGATGACCTCCTCTACGGCGACGCCGTCCGGCTGCGCGAGGCCCTCAGCGAGGCCGTCGTGCCGCTGAGCTACCTCGCCCAGCCCGGCGGCACGCACCTGTTCCCGCTGACGTGGCGGGGGCCGGTCTCCCAGCACGCCCGACGCGCCCAGATCACGTTCGTGCGCGAATGCCTGGGGCTGCAGGCGGCCGTCGGACTCGCCGCGGGGATCGACGCCGCGTTCGACGGTGCCGCCGGGCACTGACGAGGGCGTCGGGCACCGACGGAGCCGCCGGGTACCGACGGAGCCGCCGGGTACCGACGGAGCCGCCGGATACCTACGGAGGCGCCGGCGCGGGCGGCAAGCACTGCCCCCGGCCCGCTCCGGTACCTTTCCCGCGCGCGAAAGGTACCTGAGCGGGCCGAAACCGGTGAGCGAGGAGTGCGAGGTGCGGTGCGGGTGCGTACGGGGCCTCCAGGCACCGACGAGGGTGCCGTCGGCTACAGCATCCGCTGCATGATCACCAGGTCCCACCAGCGGTCGAACTTGAATCCCGCCTGCGCCATGCGGCCGGTCTCGGTGAAACCGCAGACCGAGTGCAGGCGGATCGACGCGGTGTTCCCGGCCTCGATGAACGCGTTCAGAGTGTGCATCCCGCGCTCCGCCGCGAGGTCGGTGAGGGCCGTGAGCAGCGCGCGGCCGACGCCCCGGCCCTGGGCGGCGGGCAGCAGGTAGATCGAGTCCTCCGCGGTGAAGCGGTACCCGGAGTAGTCGCGCAGCGGCCCGAAGCAGGCGTACCCGAGCACGGCCCCGCAGTCCAGCACGTCGGCCCCGGCCCCGTCGCGGCCCTGCGCGCGATCCTCGCCGCCCGACCCGTCGGACTCGCCGGACCCGTCGGACTCGCCCGACCCGTCGGAGTCGCCCGACCCGTCGGCTCCGCCTACCCCGTCGGCCTTGCCCGCCTCGTCGACCGCCACGAGCAGCGTCCCCGCCTCGAGCTGGCGGGCGAACCAGGCGGCGGACTGCTCGGGGGTCGGCACGTCGTCCATCCAGAGCCCGCTGGAGGAGCGCACGGCCTCCTCGCGGATCCCGCAGACCACAGCGGCGTCGGACGGCAGACCCGGGCGGATGCGCACGGCCGGCGCGGAGGCGATGCGGGCGGCGTCGTCGGCCATGGGGACCTGCTCTCGATGAGGGGGAGGAGCGGAGACCGGCGGCGAGCGGCCACCGGGCGCGAGGAGGCGGAACCCCGGCTCGGCAGAGCGATTGTTCCCCACGCCGACCGCGCGCGCGAGGCGGGTCCACGTACTGTGGACCCGCGGGCGGCGCGCAGCCGCCCGGCAGCGTGCGCTGCATCGTGCGCTGTATCGGATCGAGCGGGAAGGCACCATGCCAGACGTCATCGTGGGGCGGTTCGCGCTCATCGACCTGATCGCCCGCGGCGGCTCGGGCTCGGTCTGGCGGGCCTGGGACCGGAAGGCGCGGAGGCTGTGCGCGGTGAAGGTGCTGCGCCAGCGCGACTCCGCCGACCTCCTGCGCTTCGTGCGCGAGACGGGCGTGACCTTCGATCACCCGCATCTGCTCGCCCCCTACGGCTGGGGCGCCGAGGACGAGCACGTCGTGATCGCGATGCCGCTGGTCAGCGGCGGGACGCTGGAATCGGTCGTGCAGCGCGAGGGGCCGTTCGCGGAGCCTGCGGTCGCGGTGATCCTCGATCAGCTCCTCGACGGCCTCGGTCATATGCACGAGCGCGGCTGGATCCACCGGGATGTGAAGCCCGCGAACCTCATGTTCGAGGTGAGCGGGAGCGGGGACTGGCCCCAGGCGCGGCTGGCCGATTTCGGCATCGCCGTGAGCGATCAGGACGTCCGCCTCACGCACGTCGGCATGGTCAACGGGACCCCCGGCTACATGGCGCCCGAACTGTTCGCGATGGCGGAGCCGCACCCCTCCCATGACCTCTACGCCGCCGGGATGCTCGCGCTGTTCGCCCTGAACGGCTCGCTGCCGCTGCGCGATGCGCCGCTGCGGGCCGACGAGGTCGCCCGCTATCTGCACGGGGTGGCGCCCCAGCTCGCAGCGGTGATCCGGCGCCTCATCGACCCCCAGCCCGGGCGCCGCTACCAGGACGCTCCCACCGCCCGGCGCGACATGCCGCGCGTGGATCCCGGCTATCCGCTGCAGCACCGCAGCGGCGCGCCGGTGCTGATGCGCGACACCCTCGCGCCCCTGCCGGACGGCGCCCCCGGGGCCGACGGGCAGGCGCAGGAGGAGAGCCTGCTGGCGGCCGCCCATCGCGGCGCGGCACGCCACGAGGCGGCAGCGCCGGTGCCGAGCGGGCAGCCGGCGGTCGGCGACCGGCCGACGACGGGTGGCGACGGGCCGACGACGGGTGGCGACGGGCCGACGGCGGGCGGCGACGGGCCGACGGCGGGTGGCGACCGGCCGACGACGGGCGAGGAGGCGCCGGTTCTGCGGCGAGTGGCTGCAGAGCCGGAGGCTGCGGGACCGGAGGTTGCGGGGCGACTGGCTGAGGAGCCGCTAGCTGCGGAGCGGCCGAGATCCGCTCCGGCGCAGGACTCAGCGCCCCCCTCCGCGCGGAATGGGGGGAGCCCGGCGGAGCCGGATGCGCCTGCGAGGGCAGAGCACGAGAGTGCTCCCATGGTCCCGTTGCAGGAGTCGGGCGTCAGCACCGATCCCATGCCGGCCGAGTCGACGACTCTGCGCGCGGCACCGGTGGTGCAAGCGCAGGCGCGGGCACAGGCGGTGCAGGATGCGCTCCGACCGGGCTCGAGCGCGGCACCCCTCGACCCTGCGCGGTTCGCGCCGTCCTCGGCGTCGGCTCCGACTGCGGGGCATTCCCCCGGGCACGGGTATCCGTCGGCGGTGCAGGCGCATTCTTCAGCGCAGCCGCACCCATCTGCCTCCGTGCCCCCTTCATCTCGCGACCCGCACCAGGACGGCTCTGCGCCGTCGCGCGCCGGGGGATCGCACCTGGTCAGAGCCGGACTGATAGGCGCCGGTGCGGGTGCGGCGATCGGGGTGCCGCTGCTGGCGGTCCTGCTGCTGCTGATCTGAGCTGGGGCACTTCCTCGAATTGAGGTGCGTGGAGTCGTCGGTATGAGGGAATGATTCCACCGTCTGCGCGCACCTCGATCCGCGGGCAGGCCGGATTCCGACGTGCAGACGCACCTCGATCGCGCGCTACGACGGCCTGCTGCGCGTGGAGGGCGGGGAGGCGCAGTAGGAGCGCGGGCCCCACCCCTGGCCTAGCGCAGAGCGCCGGCCCCGCCGCCCCGGGCCTCAGCGTAGGGCGCGGGTCTCCAGGGTCTGGATGAGCGCGGTGCTGCGGGGGTCCATCTCGAGGTCCACGCGCAGGCTCGTGCCCTCCACGGTCCCGGGCACCGTCCAGCGCAGCGCGGCGCGGGAGAGCACCTGGGCGCCCGCCGGGGTCAGGCCCTCGATCGCCTCGAGGCCGAGGCCGCAGGCCCCGAGCGCAGCATCCCGTCGCCGCAGCCTCTCCTCGCGGGAGGTGTCCAGGTCCATGTTGTCGGCGAACCAGGCGTCGGCCGCGGAGTCCTCGGGCGCGCTGAGCCAGGCGAGCGCCGCCTGGGCGGCTTCGAGCGTGCGGGGAGCGGCGATGCGGCCGCGCGGCGCGAGCAGCTCCGGCTGCAGACGGCGGATCAGGCGCAGCGCCTCCATCGCGAGCGAGGAGGCCGGCGCATACTTCGAGTTCGCGAGCGCCACCACGCCGAGACCGCTGTCGCGGTGCCACACCATGAACGATCCGTACCCCGGGTAGCCGCCGGAATGGGAGACGACCCCGCCGAGATCGGGGAAGCGCTCGATCACGAGCCCGAACCCGTATCCGCGCACGCGGTCGAAACCGGGGGAGACCGGCTCGCCGGCCGGGGCGGCGCCCAGCGCCTGGGTGCCGCCGGCTCCCGCGGCCGGGGCGGCGCCCTCGCTCGTCGTGGCCCCCGGCCCAGCGGCCGCGGCGCCGTCGGCCCCGCCGGCGGGCGCGACGGGCGGCAGCGGGGCGGTCTGCTGGATGCGGTGGAGCTGCTGCATCTCGCGGCGCGAGGCGGTGCGCAGCAGATCCTGGCTGCGCTCCGCGGCATCGGGGGCGTCGGCCGCGGCGAGGAAGCGCACCCAGCGGGCGATGTCGGCGGTGGTCGAGTAGATGCCCGCCATCGCCCCGTAGACGCCCGGGCGGTCAAGCTCCACGGGCTCGAAGCGGGTGGCGTCCTCCCGGTCTCCGAGGCGGTGGCCGGTGGCGATGCGCGCGGGGTCGAGGTCATCGGGGCGGAACGCGGAGTCGCCCATGCCCAGCGGCGCGAGGAAGTGCGTGCGCACGTACTCGTCGTAGCCGGTGCCGGAGACCTCGTCGATCAGTCGGCCGAGCAGGGCGTAGCCGGTGTTCGAGTACTCGAAGCCGGTGCCGGGCGCGTGCACGTGGCCGAGCCCCTCGGCCAGCATGCGCGCGAAGTCCTCGCGGGTCATGGCCTCCTGGCGGTCGCCCCAGGGATTGTCGGTGACGAGCCCGGCCGACATCGTCAGGAGGTCCCTCACGGTGATCTCGGGGGAGTCGGGCGTCGCGGCAGCGATCGCCGTGGCCTCGGGGACGTGCTGCGCGATCGGATCATCCAAGCGCAGAGCACCCTCGTCGCGCAGGCGCAGCACGCTCGCGGCGGTGAAGGACTTCGTCATCGAGGCGATGCGGGAGATCGATCCGGGACCTATCGCAGGGGATCCGGGTGCCGGGACGCCGCCCTCGAGGCGGTGGTGCCCGGCCCCGCCTGTCGCCAGGACCTCCTGCGCATGGTCGTGGCCGCCGACGATCGCCCACGTGATGCCGGCCGTGCGATGCGCCTCGACGGCGTTCGCAAAAAGCGCGCTGATCTGCGCTGATGTCCCCGGCGAGAGGGGCTGGACGGGAGCGGGCGGGGCGGCGGGGGTGGAGGTCATGCGCTCCACTCTAGGAGTCCTCTCGCTCGGCCCCGGCCTGTTCGGCCTCGGCCTGCCCTCTTCCGTCCCGCTCGGCCTCCGTGTGCTCGGCCCGGCCGCCCTGCCCCGCCCGGTAGAAGGCGGCGAGGACGGCGCCGGCGTCCTGCCCGAGGAGCTCGTGCAGCACGGTGGGATCGGCGATCGCGGGGTCGAACCCGCCCTGGCCCTGGTGCGGGGACTCCGCGGCGCCGCCCGATGCGTCACCGTCGGATGCGTCAGGGCTCGGTGCGGCGTCCGCAGAGCTGGTGCCGACGGGTGCGTCGTCGCCGCCGGAACCGGCACCGGCGGATGCGCGGCCGACGGGGGCGGCCACGTCGGCGAGGGTGAGGCTGCGCAGGGCGAGCAGGTGCTGCGGATGCTCCTCGACGGCCTCCACCAGCACGTAGGCCAGCGCGGCGACGTGCACGCAGGGGCCCGGCCAGTCCAGGCAGGTGCAGGAATGCGTGATCTCGCTGCGCGCGGAGGAGGGCAGCAGGTGCAGCTCCTCGCCCGCGAGCTCCGCCTCGATGCTCTCGGGATAGGCGCCGCTCGCGAGGCGGGCGGGCAGCTCAGGATGCGCGCGCAGGATCTGCAGCATCACGTCCCGGTCGCCGGCGCGCAGCGCCAGGAACTCCAGCGACGCCTGGGCGATCTGGCCGTCGTCCCCCAGCACCCCGGCCCGCGCCTGACCAGGGGCGACGTCGAACCACTCCACGCGCCCTCCTCGGGCCAGGCGCTTCCCTGCGGTCGCGCGGGCGGCGCCGAGGTGGTTCTCGAGGGTCTCCCGCAGGGCGACGGCGTGCCACGCGGTGCCGATCGCGCCCCGCTTCGATCTCAGCTGCACGCTCATCGATCCTCCACCGCTCCCGCTGCCGGCCCGGCCCCCGCTCGCGGCCCGTCGGCCCCGTCGTCCTCGCGCACCAGGGAGAGCATCCCCCACAGCTGCGCATCATCCATACCCATCAGCAGCGCCTCGGCGGGAGCGACGGTGAGGTCGGCGAGATCCTGCTTGTCGGCGAGGACCTGGTCGATGCGCTCCTCGATAGTCCCGGCGCTGACGAGCTTCCTGACCTGGACGTCCTTCGTCTGGCCGATGCGGAACGCGCGGTCGGTGGCCTGGTTCTCGACGGCCGGATTCCACCAGCGGTCCAGGTGCACCACATGGTTCGCGGCGGTCAGCGTGAGCCCGGTGCCGCCGGCGCGCAGGCTCAGCAGCATCGCGCCGGGCGTGCCGGCACCCACCTGGAAGTCGGCGACCATCTGGTCGCGGTCCTTCTTCGCGACCCCGCCGTGCAGGAACGGGATATCCATCCCGAAGCGCTCGCGCCAGTAGGGGATGAGCATGTGCCCGAACGTCGTGAACTGGGTGAACAGCAGCACCCGCTCGCCGTCGGCGAAGGCGTTGCCCAGCAGGTCGTCGACGAACTCGAGCTTCCCGGAGCGGTGCTGGCCGTCGCGCAGGATGGGGGAGCCGTCGCCGAGGTAGTGGGCGGGATGGTTGCAGACCTGCTTGAGGCGGGTGAGCGTCGAGGCGACGAGCGTGCGGCGCTTCTTGGGGTCGGCGCCGTCGATCTCGGTCATCAGCTCGCCGACGATCGCCTCGTACAGCCCGGCCTGCTCGGGGGTGAGGTTCACGGTGCGCACGAGGTCGATCTTCTCGGGCAGGTCGTCGATGATCGAGCGGTCCGTCTTCACCCGCCGCAGGATGAACGGGGAGGTCAGCGCCTTGAGGCGGGCGAGCGCTCCCTCGTCGCCGTCCTTCTCGATGGCGTCGGCGATGGTCTCCTGGAAGCGGGGGCGCGGACCGAGCAGACCGGGGTTCACGAGCTCCATCAGGGAGTGGAGATCGCCGAGGCGGTTCTCCACCGGGGTGCCCGTGAGCGCGATCCGATAGGGCGCACGCACCGCGCAGGCCGCGCGGGAGACGGCGGTGCCCGGGTTCTTCACGTGCTGGGCTTCGTCGAGCACGAGGCGGTGCCACGGCACCTGCGCGAGGACCTCCTGGTCGCGGTCGAGCAGCGAGTAGGTGGTGATGACGAGGTCGACGTCGGCCGCGCCCTCGGCGAAGGACTCGTCGCGGATCCGGTCGCCGCCGTGGTGGACGTGCACCCGCAGACCGGGGGCGAAGCGCGCCGCCTCCCGCTGCCACGAGCCGGCGACCGACATCGGGCACACGAGCAGCGTCGGCCCGGGCTGCGCGCCGCCGGAGCGCCCGGCCCCCGCAGCTCCGAAGTGCTCGGCCCCTGCAGCTCCGGAGCGTGCGGTGCGGGCCGACGGACCTGCCCCTCCGGCGAAGCGCGAGATCCCCACCTCCCGCTCCCGGCACAGGAGAGCGAGGATCTGCATGGTCTTCCCGAGGCCCATGTCGTCGGCGAGGATCCCCCCGACGCCGACCTCGTGCAGCGCCCACATCCAGTCGAGCCCCGCGAGCTGGTAGCTGCGCAGCGTCGCCTCCAGGGTGCGGGGCGACTCGTGCTGGACCGGTCCCGGTCCGCTGACCAGCAGGTTCCGCATCGTGTTCCGGGGCAGGGCCGACGCGCGGTCCGCCGCGGTGGGCGCGCTCCCGGGGCGGCCCGGCGGCACGAGCTGCAGATGGCGCTCGGGCGGCGCCGGGGGTGCGACGATGCGCAGATCGGCGCGCTGCGCCTCGGGGGCGGCGAGCAGCGAGAAGAGCTGCGCCCAGTCCAGCTGGCCGCTGACCGCAGCGGCCTCCTCGCCCGGCGCCGTGCCCGCGCCCGCCGCGCCCGCTCCGGACGCGCCCGCGGGGAGCGGGCGACGGCGGAGGCTCCCCGCCGCCCGGTTCCCGGCCGTCCCGGCCCCCGCAGAGCCGCCCGGCACCCCCTCGCCAGCAGCCCGGCGCTCGGCGCGCGTGCGATCGGCGAACGCATCGAGGAAGCGCTCGGCGGCGCGCAGCGTCCCCTGGTCCAGTCGCACCCACTTCCCGCGCAGCTGCACGAGCTCCTGCTGGGCGTCGCGGATCATCTGGATCTCGTCCTCGGTGAGGTCGAGATCGCCCACGGCGACGGTCCAGGTGAAGCTCTCCATCGCCCGCAGGCCGACGCTCGTGCCCGGCCGCGGCGTCTCCGCCTCGGCCTCCTCGCCGACGACGGCGGTCAGGCGCGTACGCTGCTTCGTCCAGTCGCGCGGCAGCAGCACGGTCACGCCGGCCGCCTCCAGCGCGGGGGTGTCGAAGGTGAGGAACGCGGAGGCCTGCTCGGTGGTGAGCAGCCAGTCCACTCCGGTCTCGTCGAGCGGGGCGGTGCGGACCGTCGGCGCGAGGCGCATGACCTCGGCCGACGCCTCCGCCGCCCCTTCGATGCTGACGTCCCCCACGGCGCGCAGATCCGCGACCGGGTGCACGGTGCCGTCGGGCTCCCGCAGGCAGGTCTGCAGAGGCCATGCCGTGCCGAGCGGCGGCTCGAACAGCCGCACCACGAGCTCGGAGTCGGTGGAGGCGAGGTGCACGCGCGCGTGCCCGGAATCGATGTAGGCGTCGAGGGCGCGCTGCAGGGCCCGGCGCTGCGGGAGGTCGGCGTGCAGGGCGGCGGCCTCCCCGCCGGTCGCGGCCAGAGCGGGCAGCAGGTGATGGGGATCGGCAGGGGCGCCGGAGCCGGCGAGATGGCGCGCGAAGGCGGAGCGCGCATGGGCGTCGACGAGGGCATCGAGCAGGGGAGAGGGATCATCCTCCTCGAGCGCGGCCCAGCGGGCGAGCCCCTGGTCGAAGCGCTCGGCGAGAACGATCCGCAGACGACGTGCGCCGACGAGCCGCTGGGCCTGGAGGTCCAGCAGAGCGCCCTGCAGGAGAGGCGCCATCGCGAACAGCTCCGGTGCCAGGGGTAGAGGCGCACCGGACTGCACGTGCTGGGCGAGGAGGGAGGGGAGGTCGCCCGCGGCGGGGTCACCGGCGCCTGCGGCAGGGTCGCCGGTGCCCGCGGGCAGAGCCGCGCTCGTGATCGCCGCCATCAGGTCCGTGAGGGTCTCGCCCGCCAGCGGCAGGCACGGCACGCGCGTCTCGCCGCTGCGGCGGGCGATCCGGGTGCGCTGGCGCAGGGGGCCGCGGTGCGGAGCGAGCACGGCAGCGAGCTCCGCCGGAGCGGACTCGACCAGGGAGTCCAGGTCAGCGCAGATGCGCATGGAGCCGTCGGCCCCGATCTCCCGCGCCCACAGCGCCGGACCGAGGTCGGCGTCCAGGGCGAGGGAGAGGCGGTGCTGAGGCATGCGCCCAGGCTACGCGGGGGCGCCGACAGACGAGACTGCCGGATCTGCACGCTCGCCCGTCGGCCCGTCGGCCCGTCGGCCCGTTGACCCATCGACGCGTCGGACAGCACTGCGCCCCGCCTGCCCTCGAGGGGCGGACGGGGCGCAGCGCAGAGAGCGGCTCAGAGGCCGTCGACGACCGCGGCGGTGGCCTTCAGCCACGCCGCCTTCGTGCTCGGGTGGATGCGCGGCCAGTCCAGCGGCGAGCCGTCCACGAACTGGTGCTCGAACGGCACCTCGACGATCGCACGGGTGTGCGCGCCGAAGTGCTGCAGCAGACGCGTGCGCAGCACCGGATCGACCTTCTTGGTCGAGTTGTGGGACAGGATCGTGACGGCGTGGTCGACCTGCTCGGCCAGCCCCGTCGCGCGCAGCTCGTCGATCATCCACGCGGCCGCGTTGAACGTGTCCTCGCGCAGCGTCGAGACGATCACGAGCTGGTCGGCCGAGCGCACGGCGGCGAGCCAGTTCGAGGCGCGCACGTTGTTGCCGGTGTCGATGACCTTCAGGCGGTAGAACCGCGAGAGCGTGTCGTTCAGGCGGTGGAAGGCGTCCTCGTCGATCAGCGCCGCCGAGCCCGGGTCCTCGTCGGAGGCGAGGATGTCGAAGCGCGTGGCCTCCTGCGGGCGCACGTAGCGGTCCAGGTCCGAGACGGTCGTGCTCGGATCCTGCAGGGAGTCGAGGTTGTGCAGGAGGTCCAGAGCGGTGCGCTTGTGCTGGCCGGGCATGCCGCGCCATCCGAGCGTGCCGCGGGTCTCGTTGTTGTCCCAGGCCAGCACGCCGCCGCCGCGCGCCCGGCCGAGGGTCGCCGCGAGCATCAGGGAGGACGTCGTCTTGTGGGCGCCGCCCTTGAGGTTCACGACCGCGATGTTCTTGGGCGCGTCGAGGCTGCGGGTGATGCGCGCGAGCTGCTCGCGCTCCTCGCGCTCGGCGCGGTTCGGGGCGGGGCTGATGCGGCCCCCGGTCATCCGCGCCACCGTGCCCTGCCAGCCGCGCGTCGCGGGGGCCTCGGTCGGCGGGCGGGTGCCCTCCTGGAGGTCCTGCAGCGTGGGGCGGGGGCGGTCGGTCGCCTGGACGGTCGGCCGGGCGGGGGCCGACGGATCTGCCGCGGCCGACGGGCTCGCGGGCGCCGCGGCTGCGGGCTTCCCGGCGGGGGCGAGGCCCGACGCCGTGGAGGCAGAGGCAGAGGCGGAGGGTGCAGACGCGGAGGCAGGCGCCTCAGCGGAGGAGGGCGCCGCAGGGGTGTTCGCCGGCGCGGGAGCCGCCGTCGTCGGCGCCGCGGCCAGGGTCGCGACCGGCGCCGAGTCGGACGCGGGGGCCTGAGCCGGACTGGGCGCAACGGGGCTCGTCGCCACCGAACTCGCCGGCATAGGGCTCGCCGTCACGGGGCTGGGCGCGGTCACCGGGCTCGCCGAGGCGGTGCCCTCGGAGGCATCCGCCGGGGGCGCGACGGGGACGAACCCGGCGGGCTCGACGGGCTGGTCCGATGACTCCTCGGACGGATCGCCGGCCGCGGTGAACGTCGGCAGGCTGGTCGCCGTCAGGGCGGATCCCTCGTCGCTCGCGCTCGCGGCGGCGGGCGCTCCCGCGGCAGGGGCGGTCCCCGCGGGCGTCTCGGCGGCCTCGGGCCCCTGTGCGTCCTCGCGGGGCCCGTACAGGGGGCGGTCATCGGCCGTGCGCGCGGTGATGCGGCCCGTCGGCTCCACCAGCAGGTGATGGCGTACGTCGGACTCGACGATGACGACGTCGATCGGCTCGCCCGCCTCCCGGGCGGCGGCGATGAACGCCTGCTTCACCTGGGTGCGGACGTCGGTGATGCTGTCGCCCTGGATCTCGACGTCGCGGGCCGCGAGATGCACGGTCGCGGTCGTCTCGGAGGTGATTCGCGCCTGCGCGATCATCGATCGGTTCCCCTTCGGTTCGGTCAGCAGTCGCGCCGGAGGCCGGTCGCGACGGATGCGACTACTGTACGGGGCGCCGATCGCAGGCCTTGCGGCAGGGGATGGCAAAGGACCTCCGGGACTGCGGACGTCACCCCTCAGAAGGGTCATGCGGAGCCCAAAAAAGCCCCTTCACCTGTGCAAACGGTTCCGCATCCCGCTGTGCGCGGCGGCCTCGCTGCCATAGGATCGATGGCGGATGCCGCCTCCGATCCCCCTCGGGCGCGGCTCCTGCGGGCCGACCCAGGCACCCCCCGCCATGGAGGCTCGCGCGTGCTCGTCGCCCGCCCCACCACCCTGAGGGCGGCGAGCCGGCGGACGGCCCGTGAGCCCCGACCTCTGGTCGCTGAGAGCTCCGGGCCGTCTGCGTCTCTCCCGGGCGCCGCCGCTCTCCCGGTCGCCGCCGCTCTCTCGCCCCGACGCTCTCGTGCCCCGCCTCAGTCGAGGATCGCCACGTCGCTGCCGGTATCCAGGCGATAGCCGGCGCCGCGCACCGTGCTGATGAGGCGGCGGTAGCGCCCGAGCTTCGCGCGCAGGCGCCGCACGTGCACGTCGACCGTGCGCTCGCCGGTCTCGGCGGGAGCGCCCGCCCACACCGACTCCATGAGCTCCTCGCGGCTGACGATCCGGCGCGAGTTGCGGGCGAGGTGCGCGAGCAGCTCGTACTCCTTGTGCGTGAGGTCGACGTCGGCCCCGTCGATCCGCACGCGACGGCCGAACAGGTCGATCACGAGCGCGGAGTCGGCTGCGGTCGGGGCGGCCGACGGGCTGACGGCGCGCGCCTGGAGCAGCAGTCGGCGTGCGGTCTCCGCGTCCCGGCGCGCGGGCGAGCTGGGGGAGACGATCCCGGCGCGGCGGGAGCTCTGCGGTGCGGCGGGGGAGGCGGCGCGGCGCGGGGGCAGTGCGCGCAGGGCGGCGCCGCGGGGCGAACCGCTCGCGGTGAACGAGCGCGGGGAGTGGACGGTCACGGTCGCGGCGGCCTCGCGGCCCGCGGTGAGGCGGCGGGCGCCGGAGCGCAGGGAATCCGCGATGCGGGCGGCCTCCACGTCGCTCGTGCTCGCGGGGAGCGTCAGGGTGAGCGTGAGGGTGACTGCGTCGGCGTCGGCCGCGGGGGAGGCTGCGGCGACGGATGCGCTGGGAGCGCCGGAGAGGGAGCGCAGGGCGGCGGTGCGAGGGCGGCCGTTCAGGGAGTGGGCGGCGGCGGGGATGTCAGTGCGGGTGAGGACTGCGGTCATGATGATGGCTCCAGGGGAATGCACCTGCGGTGCGATTCGGGCGGTGGGCCCGGGATCCCGTGCGAGTGATCGACGCGAGATTCTCGCGGTTCACATCTGGGGTGTGCTCCCGGCGGCACCTGGAGCCCGCGTCATCCGACCGGCTCCTGTCAGCCGGCCCTGGGAGGCATATCGAGCGTTCTCAGATGCTCGGCTGACGGCGCATCATGCGCATCATCATCATCATGTCCATCATCATCGAACGCATCACGGAGGGGGCCACCCGGCGGGCGGCCTCACAGCTCACGGAGTTCGAGGACATGCGAGCAGAATGCCGCACCGGCTGCGCGGCGGGCAAGGAGGGGTCCGGATAGTGAGACTGTGCAGGTCGGGGGTGCGGGCGGGCGCCGCGAGATCCATGTGGGGAGCCGAGAACGGGGGATCTCGGCTCCTCACGTGGATCTCGCCGCCGGGGCTGATCGGGCGCGTGCGGGCGCGCACGCGGCGAGGTTCGAGGGTGCACGCTGCTCGGCGACCGGGGGCCGATCGGGCGCGGCCGCTGACCTACCGCCGTCGGCCGACCTTGCTGCGCTCGAGAGCCCGGCGCGAAACGGGGGTGAATCGCGTGTGAGGAGACGAGAACGGGGGTTCTCGTCTCCTCACACGCGATTCGCGGGGGCAGGCGGGGTGGAGCGGTGCCGTCGCGGGCCGTCCGACGCGGGGGCCGACGCGCGGGCCGCCCGACGCGTCCGGCTCGGCCGCCCAGGGGCCGCCCGCCGGATCAGTCGACGACGCCGAAGAGGCGATCTCCCGCGTCGCCGAGGCCGGGCACGATGTAGCCCTTCTCGTTGAGCTTCTCGTCGATCGCGGCGGTGACGACGGTGAGGTCGACCGACGAATCGATCGCGGCCTCGAGTGTCTTCAGGCCCTCCGGGGCGCTCAGGAGCGTCACGCAGGTGATGTCGCGGGCGCCGCGCTCGTGCAGGTAGTTCACCGAGGCGATGAGGGTGTGGCCGGTGGCGAGCATCGGATCCAGCACGAAGCACTGGCGGCCCGTGAGGTCCTCCGGGAGACGGTTCGCGTAGGTGGTGACCTCGAGGGTCTCCTCGTTGCGCACCATGCCGAGGAAGCCGACCTCCGCCGTCGGCAGGAGGGTGGTGAGGCCGTGGAGCATGCCGAGGCCGGCGCGCAGGATCGGCACCACCATGGGCTTGGGGTTCGCGAGCTTCGTGCCGGTCATCGCGGTCACGGGGGTCTCGATCTCCGCCGGGCTCACGCGCACATTGCGGGTGGCCTCATAGGCGAGGAGGGTGACCAGCTCATCGGCGAGCTGGCGGAAAACGGAGGAGTGGGTGGTCTTGTCGCGCAGCACGGTGAGCTTGTGGGCGACAAGGGGGTGATCGATCTCGAGGACGCGCATGGGGTGAATCTACCGGAGGGGCCGGCAGGGCGCGCCGACGGTGCCGCAGGAGCGCCGGGCGTCCCGGGCGGCTAGCTCCCCTCCTCTCCCTGCGGGCCTCGACCGGGGCGCGGAGGAGCCATCGGATCCGGGGAGGGGGACACCGGCAGGCCCTGCGCCATGAGGCGCACCACCTCCCAGCCTGGAGAGAACCCCGGGGGGTCTCGGGGGCGGCGAGACTGGGCGCATGACCGATGACGATCTGATGGCCCTCGCCCTGGACGAGGCCCAGGCCGCCGCCCTGCGCGAGGGCCCCGGCGAGAGGGCCGACGTGCCGATCGGCGCCGTCGTGCTGGGCCCGGACGGCACCGTCCTCGCCCGCGCGGGCAACCGCCGGGAGGCCGACGAGGACCCCACCGCCCACGCCGAGATCCTCGCCCTGCGCGAGGCCGCCCGGGTGACCGGCCGCTGGAACCTCACCGGCTGCACCCTCGCGGTGACGCTCGAGCCCTGCACGATGTGCGCCGGGGCGATCGTGCTCGCGCGCATCCAGCGGCTGGTCGTCGGCGCGATGGACGCGAAGGCCGGCGCCGCGGGCTCCCTCTACGACCTCGTGCGCGAGCCCCGGCTGAACCACCGGGTCGAGCTCACCACCGGCGTGCGGGGGCCCGAGAGCGCCGAGATGCTGCGCGAGTTCTTCCGCGCGCGGCGGGGGAAGCGGTAGGGGCGCGTCCCGACGGCGCCGTACGCCTCGATCGCGCGAGGATGCGCGTTTCGGCGCCCAGTGCGGATCTGCCGCCTCCCCATCTGCGGAGCGAACACCCCTGCATCACCATGTGGGTGCGCGGTAGAGTATGCATTCCCCCGGGGCCGCTCGCGGCCTGCACCTGCACTCTCGAGGAGACGCATGAGCGCCGCCGATCCCCTCCCGCCGCCGCGGACCACACCCGACGGCACCGCACCCGACGGCACCGTCGCCGCGGCCGTCGAGGCCCGCGACGTCTCCAAGGTCTTCTTCGCCGGGGGCGGCGAGCCCGTCTGGGCCCTCGAGGACTTCTCGCTGTCGCTCGAAGAGGGCTCCTTCACCTGCATCGTCGGCCCGTCGGGCTGCGGGAAGTCGACCTTTCTTCGGATACTCGGCGGGCTGGAGGAGCGCACCAGCGGCGAGATCCGCACGTCTGCGCAGTCTCACGCGATCCCCTCGGCCTTCGTGTTCCAGGAGCACGGGGTGTTCCCGTGGATGACGGTGCGCGACAACGTCGCCTTCGGCCTGCGCATGAGCGGGGTCGGCGCTGCGGAGCGCAGCCGGATCG
Source organism: Brachybacterium equifaecis (assembly GCF_023509525.1). Lineage (GTDB taxonomy): Bacteria > Actinomycetota > Actinomycetes > Actinomycetales > Dermabacteraceae > Brachybacterium > Brachybacterium equifaecis. Next base: position 617,470 of record NZ_JAKNCJ010000002.1, on the reverse strand, counting down.
CGGACGACTGGCTCGAGCGGGTGCGGCTCGGCAGCTTCGGCGCCTCCTACCCCCATCAGCTCTCCGGCGGCATGCGACAGCGCGTCGCGATCGCGCGCGCCTTCGCGACCGGATCGCCGGTCCTGCTCATGGATGAGCCCCTCGGCGCGCTCGACGCGCAGACCCGCATGCTCATGCAGGAGGAGCTGATCGCCCTGTGGGAGGCCGAGCGCAAGACCGTCCTCATGGTCACCCACGACATCGATGAGGCGATCCTGCTGGGCGACAGCGTGATCGTGATGTCGGGCCGCCCGGGCACGCTGCGCGAGGACATCACCGTCCCGTTCCCGCGCCCGCGATCCTTCGACGTCGAGCGCAGCGCTGAGTTCAGCGCCCTGCGCGGACGCATCTGGGACCTCCTGCGCGAGGACCAGCCGGCAGCGCGGAGCGCGGCATGAGTGCCCCCGCCGCGCCGTCGGCCCCCCACGTCGGCGCCGGTGCGAGCACGCGCGCCGAGCGCACCATCGAAGCCGCGCGCGTCCTGCGCCGGCAGGAGAACCGCCGGCGCGCGTTCTACCTCGCACTGTCGATCGCGACGCCGATCGTGCTCGTGCTGCTGTGGGAGCTGTGCTCGCGCACGGAGATCCTCGACTCGCGCTTCTTCCCGCCGCCCAGCGAGATCGCCGCCACCGCGGTCGGGATGGCCGGGGACGGCGAGCTGTGGACCCACACCTGGCCTACCCTCATGCGCCTGCTCATCGGCGGCGGCCTCGGCGCGATCTGCGGCGTGGCCGTCGGCCTCCTGATGGGCACCTTCCGCCCGCTGAACGCAGCCTTCGGCCCCCTGTTCGCTGCGCTGTACCCGCTGCCGAAGATCGCGATCTTCCCGATCCTGCTCATGATCTTCGGGCCTACGGAGCTGCCGAAGATGATCGCCGTGTTCATCACGACGTTCTTCGTCATGCAGATCAGCACCGTCGCGGGCGTGCGCGCGATCGACAGCAAACTGCTGGAGGCGGGCGCCGCCTATGGGGCGAGGGGCCTGGACCGGTTCCGCTTCGTCGTGCTTCCGGGCTCGCTGCCGTTCATCTTCAGCGGCCTGCGCACGGCGACCGGCACCGCCGTCGTCGTGGTCACCGCAGTCGAGTTCACCGGCGCCTCCACCACGGGGCTGGGCTACCTCATCTGGAACTCCTGGCAGCTGTTCATGCCGGAGAAGATGTACGTCGGCCTCGTGGTGATCGGACTGATCGGCGCGGTGCTGACGTGGCTGCTCGGCGGCTTCGAGAAGCTCGTCCTGCCCTGGCGCCGCTGAGAATCCCGCACCTCCCTCTCCCATCCACCTCACCCACAGGAGCTCGACGATGAACCCCACCTCTCCCTTCGCCCGCCGCTCGCTGCTCGGCCTGCTCGGCGTCGCCTCCGCCGCCGCTCTCGCAGGCTGCGGCTCCGCCATCACCGGCAAGGACTCCGGCTCCTCGGGCTCCGGCGCGGGCGGGTCCGACGGCGGCGCCGCGGGCGGCACCACGACCGTGCGCGTCGGCCACCTGTCCTCGAGCCTGTTCGCCCCGCTCTACATCGCCGACGCCCAGGGCGCCTTCGCCGACAAGGGCATCACCCTGGAGCTGATCCCGGTGAAGTCCGGCCAGGACGGCATCCCCATGCTCGCCAGCGGCCAGCTCGACGTGATGGTGGCGGGCTTCAGCGCCGGCATGTTCAACGCTCTGCACGAGGGGCTCGCTTTCAAGATCGTCGGTTCCATGGGCATCTCGCCCGGCGATCCGGAGAACTCGCCGACGGCTCTGGAGGTCCGTCAGGCCCTCGTGGACGACGGCTCGGTGAAGGCCGTCTCGGATCTGCGGGGTCGGAAGATTGCGGTGGCCGGCGGGCCCGGTGCCACCGGCGGGTACCTGCTGGCCACGATGCTCGAGCAGGGCGGCCTCACGCTCGCCGACGTCGAGGTCGTGAACCTCTCCACCCCCGATCAGGAGCCTGCGCTCACCAACGGCTCGGTGGATGCGGCGACGCCGTCGGCCCCCTTCTCGACGGCGATCCAAGAGGCCGGCGTGGGCTCGCCCCTGGCTGTGCCTGCGAAGGGCGTGACCGGCACCGGCGTCATGTACTCCGAGCAGTTCGTGGCCGGGGAGTTCGCGCAGCCGTTCTTCACCGCGCTCACCCAGGGCGCGCAGCAGCTCAGCGACACGGGTGCGCAGAGCGATGAGGTCTACGAGATCCTCGCGAAGGCCACCGGACAGGACATCGCCGTGCTGAAGAGCGCCCCGATGTACACCTACCTGCCCGACCTCGCCCCGCAGCCCGAGCAGCTCGAGGCGATGCAGACCGTGTGGATCGCCGCTGGGCAGATCACGTACACGGATCCGGTCGATGTCGCGACGATCATCGACGCGAGCTTCGCGGAGGAGTCGGGGGCCTGAGGGCTGCGGCGGGGGAGCGCGTCTGATCGCGGCCGCCCGTCTCCTCCGCCGGGTGCGCGTCTTGTCGTTCGGGCATCGAGGTGTACGCAACCGTGGGAATGGGGGTGCGATTCCGACGGTCACGTACACCTCGATCGCGCGCGGGCCGGTATTCCGACGCCCACGTACGCCTCGATCGCGCGCGGGCCAGCATTCCGACAGTCACGTACGCGTCGATCGGCGAGCCGGGTCCTCGTCTCTCAGATCCACCCCTGCCGCCGCGCCACGGCCACGGCCTCGTGCCGGTTCGTCGCCTGGAGCTTCGCCTGGGCGCTCGAGAGGTAGTTGCGCACGGTTCCCTCGGCCAGGTGCGCGCGCCGGGCGATCTGCTCGATGGGGGCGCCGTCGGCCGCGTACTCGAGCACATCGGCCTCGCGCGGGGTGAGCGGGGAGTCGCCCGAGGAGATCGTCTCCGCGGCGAGCTCCGCGTCGATCGCGCGCCGACCAGCGGCGACGTCGCGGACCGCGGCGGCGAGCTGCGCAGCGGAGGTGGTCTTCGGCAGGAAGCCCAGCACCCCCTGTGCGAGCGCCCGTTTGAGGTATCCGGGCCGCGCGTGCGAGGTGAGGATCAGGCAGCGGGTCGCGGCGGAGACCTCCGCGATCTGCGCGCAGAGGTCCAGCCCGTCGCCATCGGGGAGCTGGAGGTCGACGACGGCGACGTCCGGCTGCTCGGCGCCGACGAGAGCCGCGCCCTCGGCCACCGAGGATGCCTCCCCGAGCACGCGGAGGTCGCTCTCGAGGGACAGCATGGTCGCGAGGGCCGACCGGATCAGATGCTCGTCGTCGACGAGCACGATGCGCAGCGCGGGTCCGGAAGGCAACGCGGGTCCGGAAGGCAGAGCGGGCCCGACGGGCTGGGCGGGGTCGGTGGCGGTCATGCGGGGCCTCCTGCGGGGTCGAAGCGGATGGAGAGGGTGAAGCGGTCCCCCTCGCGACGGGTCTCGAGGTGTGCTCCCGCACCCAGGCGTTCGCGCATGCCGGTCAGTCCGCTGCCCTCGCGCACCGGCGTGCTGTCGTACGGCGCGGGCACGCCGGGCGCAGTGTCCTCGTCGGCCCCCTCGGCCCCGTCGGCCTCAAGCCGGACACCATCATTGGTCATCGTGATGCCCTCCGGGCCGAGCGCGATGGACACGGCCGACGGGGCGGCGTGGCGCAAGATGTTCGTTCCGCCCTCGCGCAGCACCCAGGCGGCGGCGCTGCGGTGCCGGAGCGGGATCTCGTCGGCCGATCCTTCGATGGCGACGTCGACGTGCGCCGAGCGCAGCAGCGAGGCCGTGCCCCGGAGCTCGGTCGCGAGATCCGCCTCGCGATATCCGCGCACGAGGCCCCGGATCTCTGCGAGCGAGGAGCGGGCGATCTGGGCGACATCCCTGCCGTGCTCGGCCGCCCGGGGGTCGCCCCGCTCGGCGAGCTGGGCGACGACCTCGGCCTTGACCGCGATGACGGAGAGGTCGCGCCCGGTGACGTCGTGCAGGTCGCGGGCGAATCGCAGCCGTTCCTCGGCGACGGCCAGCTGGCCCTGGGCCTCGCGGGCGTGGTCGAGCTCGCGCACCACGGCCCCCAGCCAGATCGACATGCGCACGGTGAGCACGACCGCAAAGGTCACCACGATCAGGGGGAGCGCGAGGGCGGGAAGCAGTCCCGCTGGGATCAGCACCAGCCCGGCAAGAGCGACGGCAGCCGACCACGGCCAGGGGTAGCGCAGCAGCACCGCCACCGCGAGCACGACTGCAGAGAGGACCAGCAGCTGTCGGGAGCCGCTGCCGAGCAGCACCGTCAGCCCGATCAGGGGCGTCGGGACCGCGGCGAGCAGGAGCCGCGCGGCTCCGCCGGAGAGGATCCCGGCCCTCGGGAGGTCCCAGCGCCCGCGCCCCTCGTCGGTGGGGGCCGACGCCCAGCGGGCGAGCGCCGCGCGCGCCGACTCGGAGGCGAGCACCGTCTGAACCAGCAGGAGCAGGGCGCCGAACGGATGCTCGCGCAGCTCCTCGAGAGCAGAGGGCCCGATGACCCAGAGAGCGAGCACCGGGATCACGATGATCATGGCGAGCACGGACCACAGCGTGTAGAGGTAGAAGATCCGCCACTGGCGCGCGTTCGTGCTCATCGTGCGCTCCTCGTGCAGGTGGTGGGGGTCCGTCGGCGAGCCTAGCGGGAGGGCGGAGGGCCGACGGGCCTCGTCGGCCGCGCTGATGGGGGCGATGCGCGCGAGGGCCGACGTGCCGTGCGCAGCGGTCGACGCGACGGCGGAGGGGGCGCCGGCGGATGCCGACGCCCCGTCACCCCTGCTCACCCGCGCGGCTCCCAGCGGAATCGGGTGCTGACGAACCAGGCGCCGAGGCAGAACCACACCACCAGGATGCCGACCTGTCGCAGCGCCGCCGTGGCGAGGTCCGAACCGGCGATCGCGGCACCGCTCGCATCCGTGCCGAGCCACCCGAACCGAATCAGCTCGACCAGCGGCGCGGTGGGAGTGATCGCGATGAGGGACTGCGCCCAGTCGGGAAGCATCTCGAGCGGCAGCGCGGTGCCCGCCCCGAGCAGCGCGATCGCCATGAAGGGAAGGCTCGTCACCTGGGCAGACTCGACGGTGCGGGTGATGTTCGCCGTCGCCAGCGCCAGCGGCACGGAGACCGCGGCGCCGAGCACGACTCCCGCGACCACCAGCAGAGGATTCTGCGGCAGCGGCAGATCCAGGATCGCGACCGCGATCGTCATGGCGATCGCGACCATGGCGCCGGCGATCACGAGGGCCGGCACGGCCGTCGCTGCGAGGACGGTCGCATCGCTCGCCTCCCCGGTGCGCAGGCGCTTGAGCACGAGCGCCTCGCGCCGCGCGACGTAGGTGGAGAGCAGGTTGTAGTACACGACGAACAGCAGGATCATCACGGCCATCGAGCCCAGCGCTCCGACGAGGAGAGCATCGCTCATGCCGCGATTCCGCAGCGGCAGGTAGAGGAAGGGGACCGCGAGGGGGAGCACGATCGCGGTGAACAGCTGCATGCGGTTGCGCAGCAGGAGCGTCAGCTCGGCGCGAGCGAGGCCGAGGAGGCGATGCGCCGGGCGGCGGGACGGGAGCGGCGCGGAAGCGGTCGAGGTCACGGGGGCAACGGTGGTCATCGAGAGATCCCTTCGGAGGAGTCGGCGGGGGTGTCGTCGGCGATGCCGAGGAAGACGGATTCGAGGCTGGGGGCGCGGGCGTCGAGGTCCTGCAGAGCCAGGTCGTGGCGGCTGGCCCAGGCGAGGAGCTCGCCGAGGTCCTCCTGCAGTCGATCGGTGGAGATCTCCACGGCCGCGGCGCCCCGGGAGTTGACCTGCTGCGCAGCGCCGGCAAGCTGCGGGAGAGCCGGGATGTCGGCCCTCGCGGTGAAGCGGATGCGGGCGGGGTGCCCGGCGATCACCTCGGCGAGATCGCCCTCGCGCTCGATCCGGCCGCGGTGCATGATCGCGATCCGGTCCGCCAGGGCCTCCGCCTCGTCGAGGTAGTGGGTGGTCAGCACGATCGTGGTGCCGCGCTCGCGCAGGCCGCTGATGAGGTGCTGGGCGCGAGCGCGGGACTCGGGATCCAGTCCCGTGGTCGGCTCGTCCAGGAACAGCAGCTCGGGGTCTCCTGCGATCGCGCAGGCGAGGTCGAGGCGCCGCACCTCGCCGCCGGACAGCGAGGAGATGCGGGTGGAGGCGCGATGTGCGAGCTCCACGTCCTCCAGCAGGTCTGCGACGGGACGCGCGCGGGTGAGGGTGGAGCACCACATGGCGAGCGCCTCGCGCGCCGTCAGATCAGCGGGGAAGCCGCCGGTCTGGAGCATGAGGCCCTGGCGGGGGCGGATGCTCCTGCGGTCGCGGAAGGGATCGCCGCCGAGGACGGCGAGGGTGCCGCCGGTCGGACGGGCGAGCCCTTCGAGCATCTCGAGGGTCGAGGTCTTGCCGGCGCCATTGGTGCCGAGCAGGGCGAACAGCTCGCCGCGGAGGATCGACAGGTCGATGCCGGCGACGGCGAGGTGGGCTGTGCGGCCGGTGCCGTAGCGGCGCTCGAGGCCGCGGGCGCGGATGACGAGGTCGGCGCTCTGATCTGCGGGGTCTGGAAGGGCGGGGGAGAGGTGTGTCGTGCTCATGGCTCCGCTCTTCACGGGTTGGGCTGCGGGCGGGAGTGCCGGGTCTCATGACTGCGGGTGGGCTCTTCACGGGTCGGGGATGACATCTGTCATGGGTGGGCGTGGGGGTGTCGGCACTGTCCAGGTCCGGAGCGGGAGAGCTGGGCCGGCCCTGGCGGGACGCGGCAGGGCGGGGCGTACGTGGGCGTCGGTATGGGCGGGGATTCCGACCGCCAGGTACGCCTCGATGTGGCGACGGCTCGGCGAGGGCATCGAGGTGTCGGAGAACGTCGGAATGCGGGTGTCATTCCGACGGCCACCTACACCTCGATCGCGGCAGCGAGAGGATTCCGACGTTCACGTACACCTCGATCGCGGCGGTGCGGGGATTCCGACGGCCACGTGCGCGGCGCCATGCCGCCGCGACTCGCGTGGGGCCTCTGCCCCCACCGCTGCACCCCCCCCTACCCGTGAACCCGCCCACGATCCCCCCGTGAATATTTCAGTATGTGAACTCTGGCTGTCCGAGCGTCGGGCACCCCTGGTTCACTGGGAGACGTGATCACTCTCGAAGGCCTCACCAAGGTCTTCCCCGCGCCCGGCGGGGGAGATCCCGTCATCGCGCTCGACGGCATCGATCTGCATGTCGGCGCGGGGCAGATCCACGGCATCGTCGGCCGCTCCGGCGCCGGCAAGTCCACGCTCATCCGCTGCCTCACCGGTCTGGAGAAGCCCACGAGCGGGCACGTCCGGATCGACGGCACCGACATCGCCGCGCTCGAGGGCGCCGAGCTGCGCGCCGCGCGCCGGAACCTCGGCATGGTCTTCCAGCACGCGAACCTGCTGGACTCCCGCTCGGCCGCGCGGAACATCGCGCACCCGCTGGAGATCGCGGGCGTGGATCGCACCGCCCGCGCGAAGCGCGTCGCAGAGCTCGTGGAGCTCGTCGGCCTGCAGGGGCGCGAGCACAACCACCCCGCGCAGCTCTCCGGCGGGCAGATCCAGCGCGTCGGCATCGCGCGCGGACTCGCCGCGGAGCCCAAGGTGCTGCTGTGCGACGAGCCCACCAGCGCTCTGGACCCCGGCACCACCCGCCAGATCCTCTCCCTCATCCGCGACCTGCGCGACCGGCTCGGGATCACGGTCCTGATGATCACGCACGAGATGAGCGTGGTGCGCGAGATCTGCGACTCGGTGACCCTGCTCGAGGGCGGCCGGGTCGTGCAGTCGGGCTCCCTGGTCGATGTGGCCTCGGATCCGCACGGCCCGCTCTCCGCGGAGCTGATCCCGCTGCCCCCGGCCCCGACCGGCATCGATGCGCGCTTGGTCGACTGCGACTACGGAGAGAACCCGAAGTTCCCGGACGGCCCCCGCTCGAGCGAGGACCTCGTGCGTCTCGCGGCCGAGCACGGCGCCGTCGCCACTATCGTCGCGGGCACCATCGAGACCATCGCGGGCCGACAGGTCGGCCGCGTGCAGCTCGCCCTGCGCAACGAGTCCGGCGCCGCGATCAGCGATGCGGGCCTCGCCCGCTTCCTGTCCGAGCTCGAGGCGCGCGGCGTCGTCGCGAAGGAGGCGATCGCCTGATGGGCGTGCTCCAGGAATGGTTCTCGAACTCCGCGTTCACCACGTGGGACTCGAACAGCTCGCTGTGGTCGAACACGCTGATCACGCTCTACATGACGGCCGTCTCGATGCTGCTGGCCACGATCATCGGCCTGCCGCTCGGCGTGCTCCTCTACGAGACCGAGCGCGCGAGCGCGACGTCGCGAGCTGCACGCTGGACGAACCGGATCGTCGGGTTCATCGTGAACGTCGGCCGCTCGTTCCCCTTCATCATACTGATCATCGCGCTGATGCCGGTGACGCGGTTCGTCGTGGGCCGGGTGACCGGCCCCGAGGCCGCGATCTTCGTGCTGACGATCTCCGCGATCCCGTTCCTCGCGCGCATGATCGAGATCAACCTCAACGAGGTCGCCGCCGGCAAGATCGAGGCGGTGCAGATGATGGGCGCGAGCCGCTGGCAGGTGATCCGCCAGGTGCTGCTGCCCGAGGCGCTGCCCGGCATCGTCGGCTCCCTGACCACGACCACCATCGCGGTCATCGGCTACACGGCCATGGCCGGCGTCGTCGGCGGCAAGGGTCTCGGCGATCTCGCGAACCGCCGCGGCTACCAGAGCTACGACAACGTGGTGATGGTCGCGACCGTGGTCATGCTCGTGGCCATCGTGATCGCCGTCCAGATGATCGGGTCCCGGCTCGCCCGCCAGGTCGACCACCGCGCCCGCAGCTGAGCCCCGCCCCGCGCGCTCCCGGCCCTCGGCCCTGTGCGCGCGCCCGACGATCCCTCCCCGCATCCCCGCAGTCCGAATCCCCAAGGAGACACCCATGACCCGCTTCACCCGACGCTCCGTCCTCGCCGCATCCGGCGCGGGCTCCGCCGCCCTCGCGCTCGCCGCCTGCGGCGCCGGCGGCTCCGCGACCGAGGGCCCGAAGGAGGAGGGCGGTGTCACCGCGATCACCGTCGGCGCCTCGCCCGCCCCCCACGCCGAGATCCTGAAGTTCGTCTCGGACAACCTCGCCGAGGCCGCGAAGCTGAAGCTCACGATCACCGAGTACACCGACTACATCATCCCGAACCAGGTGCTCGAGAGCGGCGAGATCGACGCCAACTACTTCCAGAACGTCCCCTACCTGGAGACCCAGGTCGAGGAGAACGGCTACCAGTTCCACGGCTACGCCGGCATCCACATCGAGCCGCTCGGCCTGTACTCCGCGACGCTCAAGAGCATCGACGAGCTGCCCGAGGGCGGGGAGATCGCGATCGCGAACGACCCCACCAACCGCGGCCGCGGCCTCGGCCTGCTCGCGAGCTACGACATCATCACGCTGAAGGACGGCGTGAAGGTCACCGCCGCCACCCCGGCCGACGTCGCCGAGAACCCGAAGAACCTCGTCTTCACCGAGATCGAGGCCGCGCAGATCCCGCGCGCGCTCGGCGACTTCGCCGCGGGCGTCGTCAACGGCAACTACGCCCTCGAGGCCGGCATCAAGCCGTCCGAGGAGGCCCTCATCCTCGAGAAGAACGAGGACAGCCCCTACGCGAACATGCTCGTGGTGCGCGAGGCCGACAAGGACAACGCCGCACTCGTGAAGCTCGACGAGCTCCTGCACTCCGCCGAGGTCAAGAAGTTCATCGAGGACACCTACACCGACGGCTCGGTCATCCCGGCCTTCTGAGCCTCCTCGCCGCAGCGGCCGTCCGCCCCACGGGGCGGGCGGCCATTCGCGTGCTCCGGACGGTGGCGGCGCCTTGTAGCCCACCCCACGCGCACCCGGGTTGGCACCAAGGGAAGGCAAGGCTTACCTTGGTTAAGGTCGGTCGGCGCGAGCGCCGTCGGCCCAGCGCGGCAGGATCTGCCCGTTGACCTGCGCTCGCCTGGGAAAGGACCCCTCGTGACCCCTCGCACCACCGCTTCCGGCTCCCTCGCCCGCCGCTCCCTCCTCGGCGCAGGCGCTGCCGGCATGGCCGCCCTCCTCGCCGCCTGCACCACGGGCCCCAGCACGGGCGACTCCGCGGGCACGGCGGCCGGCAGCTCCGACGGCGGCGCCGCCGCGGGCTCCTACCCGCGCACGGTGAAGCACGCCCTCGGCGAGACGGTCATCCCTGCCGAGCCGAAGCGCGTCGTCACGATCTCCTGGGTGAACCCCGACGTCGTCCTCGCGCTCGGCGTGGTGCCCGTCGGCGTCGAGTCCGTCACCTGGGGCGGCAACGACGCGAAGTCGACCGACTGGTTCGACGCGGAGCTGGAGAAGCAGGGCGGCACCGCCCCCGAGCAGTTCTCCGCCACCGACGGCATCGCCACCGACGCGATCGCTGCCCTCACCCCCGACCTCATCGTCGCCGCCTACTCGGGCCTGGATGCCGAGCAGTACGCCGCTCTCGAGGCGATCGCCCCGACCCTCGCCTACCCGGAGGGCTCGGGCCCCTGGTCGACCTCGTGGCAGGACTCCGTGACGCTCGTCGGCGAAGCCCTCGCCCGGGAGGACGCCGCCGCCGCGCTGATCGAGGACGTCGAGGGGGCGATGAGCACCGCTGCGGCCGACAATCCCGCGCTCGAGGGCACGACCTTCATCTACGGCACCATCGATCCCACCGCCGCGGATCAGATCTCGATCTACACCGATGCGGACAACCGCCCGAAGTTCCTGCAGCAGCTCGGCATGGTCAACGCCCCCGTCGTCACGGAGAACCAGCCCGCCGACGGCGCCTTCTTCATGTCGTGGTCCGCCGAGAAGGCCGACGAGCTCGTCTCGGACGTCCTCCTGTCCTGGTTCAACGACGCCGCCGCCGTGGATGCGGTCGTCGCGGATCCGCTGCTCGGCCAGATCCCCGCGATCAAGAACGGCACGTTCGTCGCGCAGTCCGACGCCGCCGAGGTGCTCTCGATCTCTGCCGCCTCGCCGCTGTCGATCCCGTGGGCGATCGAGAACGTCGTCCCCGAGATCGTCGCCGCAGCGCAGAAGTCCAAGAGCCTGTGACCCGCACGCGGCGCCCGACCGCGCGCCGCGTGCTGTTCGCCGCCGTGCCGCTCGCCGTGCTCCTCGCACTGGCGGGCGCCTCGGTGGCGCTCGGGGCGCGCAGCGTCGAGGGGACCGTCGTCCTCACCGCGCTGCGCTCCCTGCTGACCGGCCACGGGGCCGAGGCGATCGCCGCGAGCGTGGACCAGGCGGCCGTCATCGACCGCGTGCCGCGCGTGCTCACCGGGATCCTCGTCGGCTCCGCGCTGGCCGTCTCCGGGCTCGCGATGCAGGGCGCGACCCGCAACCCCCTCGGCGATCCGGGCCTGCTCGGCCTCGGCGCCGGCGCCTCTCTCGCGATGGCGCTCGGCATCGGCCTCGGGCTGACGGGCAGCGTGCTCGTGGTGATGGGCCTCGCGATCGCCGGCACCCTCGGAGCCGCGGTCCTCGTCTACGCCGCCGCGAGCGCCGCGACCCGGATGAGCTCCGGTGCGGGCGGTGCCCCCGGGCCCCTCTCGCTCGTGCTCGCCGGAGCGGCCGTCTCCGCCGGGGCCGGGGCCGTCACGAGCGCCCTGATCATCGCGATCCCGCAGGTCCAGGACCGCTTCCGCTTCTGGTCCATCGGCACGCTCGCCCGCTCCTCCATGGCCGACGTCGGCGCGCTCGCGGGAGTGATCGTGCTCGGCATCGCCGCCGTGCTGCTCTCCGCGCCCGGGATGGACGCCATCGCGCTCGGCGACGACATGGCGCACGGCCTCGGGACCCGCCCCGAGCGCCTGCGCGCGGTGCTGCTGGGCGCGACCGTGCTGATGACCGCAGCGGCCACGGCCCTGGCCGGGCCCGTGAGCTTCGTCGGCCTGATGGTGCCGCACATGCTGCGCCGCCTGCGCCCGCCCTCGACCCGTCTGCTCGTGATCGCGACGGCGCTGTGGGGAGCGGCGCTCGTGCTCGCCGCGGATCTGATCGGACGGCTCGTCATCGCCCCCCAGGAGATCCACATCGGCGTCACCACGATCCTGCTCGGCGTGCCGCTCATGCTCGTGCTGCTGCGGCGGAAGTCGATGACCCTGTGAGCGCGGGGGAGTGCAGCACCGCGGCGGCCGCAGACCAGCCGACCGCGCGCGAGCAGGTGGCTGCGCTGCGCAGCCGCGGCAGGCGCCGACTGCGGCTCGTCGTCGCGGGGCTGGCCGTGCTGGTCCTCGCCCTCATGGCCGTGCGAGTGCTGCTCGGCGCTTACACCGTGACGATCCCCGACTTCTTCAGGATCCTCGGCGGGGAGCAGATCCCCGGCGCGACCTATATCGTCATGCAGTCGAAGCTGCCGCGGGCCGTCGGTGCTGCTCTCGCGGGCGCCGCGTTCGGGGCTTCCGGGTCCCTGTTCCGGCGCACCCTGCGCAACCCCCTGGCGAGCCCCGACCTCATCGGCATCTCCGCGGGAGCGTCGGCCGGAGCAGTGGTGGCCATGACGGTGCTGGGCTGGCGCGGCCCCGGGATGGCGATCGGCGCGCTGATCGGCGGACTGGGGGTCGCCGGCATCGTGCTGGCCTTCGCGCGCAGCGGCGGCGCCCGCGGGAGCGGCGGGGCGACCACCGCGATGGGCAGCGAGAAGGTGATCGTCGCGGGCATCGCCCTCAGCTCCCTGGCGATGGTGATCGTCTCCCAGATCGTGCTCTCGCTCGAGAAGGGCGATCTGCAGTCCGTCTCCGTGTGGACGTCCGGGTCGCTCAGCACCGCGAACTGGACGCGCATCACCTGGCTCGCGATCGCGCTGGTCATCCTGCTGCCGCTCGGCCTCGCGATCCATCAGGCGCTCGCTCCGGCCGACCTCGGCGCGGACTTCGCGCACGGCCTCGGAGCGCGCCCCGAGCGCACAGGCTTCCTCGCCCTCGTCGTCGGCGCGCTGCTGGCCTCCGCGGCGACCGCGGCCTTCGGTCCGCTGGCCTTCGTCGCCCTGCTCTCCACGCCGCTCGCGCGGGGGCTGACGGGCGGCCGGCCCTCGCTGCCGGTGGCGGCGCTCGTCGGCGCGGCGATCGTGGTGGCGGCCGACTTCCTCGGCACCGAGGCGATCCCCGGGGTGCGCCTGCCCACCGGCATCCTCACCGGAGCGGCGGGCGCCCCGCTGATGCTCTGGCTCCTCATCCGCTCCAAGTCGAAGGTGTGATCGCGATGGAATCCACTGGCGCATCCACGGACACGCCCGCTGCCGCCGCTGCCGTTGCTGCCGGCACCCCCGCCTTCCGCCTGCGCGGGGTCTGCCTCGGCTACGGGGGCGCGCGGATCGTCGGCCCCCTGGATCTCGACATCCCCGCGGGCGTGAGCACTGCGATCATCGGCGCGAACGGCTGCGGTAAGTCGACGCTGCTGCGCGGGCTGACGCGCCAGCTGCCCCTCATGGGCGGCAGCATCGAGGTGCTCGGCACCCCCGTCGAGGGCTGGCCCGCGCGCGCCTACGCGCGCACCGTCGCCCTGCTGCCGCAGTCGCCCGTGGTGCCCGAGGGGATGAGCGTCGAGCAGCTCGTGGAGCGCGGGCGCCACCCGCACCGCTCCTGGTTCGGCGCGAGGACCCGCCGGGACGAGGCGGTGATCGCCTCGGCGCTCGAGCGCACGGAGCTGGTGGAGCTCGCCGGCCGCGATATCGCCGAGCTCTCCGGCGGCCAGCGCCAGCGCGTGTGGCTCGCGCTCGTGCTCGCCCAGGAGACCCCGATCGTGCTGCTCGACGAGCCGACCAGCTACCTCGACATGTCGCACCAGGTCGAGCTGCTCGACATGGTGCGGGCCCTCCCGGATCCGTCGGCCGACGGTGCCGGGGGCGCCGACGAACGTGCCGGCGGACGTGCCGACGGCCAGCGGCGGCGCGCGACCACGGTCTCGGTGCTGCACGAGCTGAACATGGCGGCCCGCACCGCCGACTTCATCGTCGCGATGGCGCACGGCCAGGTCGTCGCCTCCGGCACCCCGGCCGACGTCCTCACCCCGGCCATCCTGGCCGAGGTGTTCGACCTCGAGGCCGACGTCATCCCCGACCCGCTCCTCGGGCACCCGGTGGTGCTGGCGCGGGGGAAGGGGCAGACGGCCGCGGTGGAGGGCGGACTGAGCGCATCGCTGTCGAACGGGGCCGACGACGGCGCGTCCTGACTCTGCTCCGCTCTATCCACAGGGCCACCCGTGGGCGTATCGTGCGGGATACATTCCGACGCCGCAAGGAGGCACGATGGCTGTGAGCCTCACGCGCTGGAATGCCAGCGACTACCTCGAGACGCCCGAGGACATGCTCGCCTACCTCGATGAGGCAGCGCGCACCGGCGAGCCCGCTCTGCTCCAGGCGGCACTGGGGGACGTCGCGAGAGCGCGGGGAATGTCGGAAGTGGCGCGCAGCGCCGGCGTCGGCCGCGAATCCCTCTACAAGTCCTTGAGCGCGGACGGCAACCCGTCATTCCAGACCGTCGCACGAGTGGTTGCTGCTCTCGGGGGGCAGATCTCCGTCACTCCGCGATCCGACGTCGCCTCAGCTCGCGGGCACCTCGGCCCCTGAGACGTCGGCGTCCTCGAGGCGCACGCCGGGAGCTCGGGTGATGAGCTTGTGGCCGGCCCACAGGGCGAGGAATGCAGGCAGCCCGATGTACGAACTGAGCACGCTGAGCAGCTCCCCACGGAAGAGCGCTTCGTAGTTCTGGCCGAGGATGACGATCAGGCACATCGTGAACGCGAGCAGAGGCCCCAGCGGGAACCACGGGGCGACGTAGGGCAGCTCGCTGACGCTGTGGCCCTGGCGCACGAACGCGCGCCGGAACCGGTAGTGGCACACGGCGATGCCCACCCAGGCGATGAAGCCCGACAGCCCCGAGACGTTCAGCAGCCACGTGTACGCGGCGCCTTGGCCGATGATCGCGGTGAGGAATCCGAACAGGCCCACGGCCGCGGTCGCCGCGAGCGCCCAGATCGGGACGCCGCGGCGGTTCACGGTCGCGAAGACCTTCGGCGCCTGGCCGTGCAGGGCGAGGGCGTGGAGCATGCGGCTGGAGGCGTAGAGCCCCGAGTTCCCCGCGGAGAGGATCGCCGTCAGGATCACCGCGTTCATGATCGAGGCGGCCACCGCGATGCCGGCCCGCTCGAAGACCAGGGTGAACGGGGAGGAGGCGATGTCGGAGGCATCCGTGCGCAGCAGGAGCGGATCGGTGTACGGGATGAGGAAGCCGATCACCGCGATCGCGCCGACGTAGAACAGCATGATCCGCCAGAACACAGTGCGGATCGCCTTCGGCACCTCGAGCCGCGGATTGCGGGCCTCGCCCGCGGCGACGCCGACGAGCTCCGTGCCCTGGAACGAGAACCCCGCGACCATGAAGATCGAGATGATCGCGAGCATCCCGCCCTTGAACGGGGCCTCGCCGGTGGTCCAGTTCGAGAAGCCGGGGGAGCTGCCGCCGAGGATTCCCGCGATCATCGCGACGCCTGCCACGAGGAACACGATCACCGCGATGACCTTGATCATCGCCAGCCAGAACTCGCTCTCGCCGTACGCCTTGGCCGACAGCGCGTTCAGCGCCGTGAGGATGACGAGGAACCCGCCCGCCCAGACCCAGCCGGGGACCCCCGGCAGCCAGAACGACATGATGATCCCTGCGGCCACGAGCTCTGCCGCGACGGTGATCGCCCAGTTGAACCAGTAGTTCCAGCCGATCGCGAAGCCGAAGCTGGGGCTGACGAACCGGCTCGCGTACGCCTGGAACGAACCGGCCACCGGCATATGCGCGGTCATCTCGCCGAGTGACTGCATGAGCAGCAGCACCATCAGCCCGATCGCCGCGTAGGCCACGAGTGCGCCGCCCGGACCGGCCGTCGAGATCGTCGCACCGGAGCCGACGAACAGGCCGGTGCCGATCGCCCCTCCGATCGCGATCATCTGCAAGTGACGGCTCGAGAGAGTGCGCTGGAGCCCGTCCGCCGTCGGCTGGACGGGGGCGGCGGCCGACGGGGCGGGACGTGCGGGGTGCGACATGGGGCTCCGACCTGGTGGGAGCTCAGCCGGTGCTCCTGCCGACGGGTGCGGCAGGCGGGGATGCGGGGCGAGCGGGATGCGTGAGGAGGACCGCGTCAGGCTACGCCCGCGCCCGCCCCGGCGGTCGGTGCGTCCAGCCGGGGCCGGGCAGGAGGTGACAAGTGCCGCGCGGGGGCGGCCTCAGGCGGCGGGCCGCGCGAGCCGGCCGGGGCCGACGCCGCGCGGCTCCACGGGGTGCCCGCTCAGATCAGCGCGGTCGCCCCGATCTGGTCGAGCAGCCAGGCGAGCTCGTCGGCCCGCTGCTCCCACTTCGCGTACCGGCCGGAGCGTCCGCCGTGCCCGGCGACCATCTCGCAGCGGAACACGATCGGCCGCTCCTGCTGGTCTGACGTCACGGTCTCCCGCAGGCGCGCCACCCACTTCGCGGGCTCCACGAAGAACACCCGCGTGTCGTTCAGCGAGGTCGAGGCGAAGATAGCCGGGTACTCCACGGCGCGGATGTTCTCGTAGGGGGTGTACTCCTTCATGTACGCGTACACCTCGGGATCGTGCAGCGGATCGCCCCACTCCTCCCACTCGCCGACGGTCAGCGGCAGCGTCGGGTCGAGGATCGTGGTGAGCGCGTCCACGAACGGCACGCCCGCGATGATCGCGCGGAACCGCTCGGGGGCGAGGTTCGCGACGGCGCCCATGAGCAGCCCGCCGGCGCTGCGGCCCTCGGCCGAGAGGCGATCGCCCGCGACCCAGCCCTGTTCGACGAGGAACTCGCCCGCGGCCACGAAGTCGCTGAACGTGTTCTTCTTCGCGAGCAGCTTCCCCTGCTCGTACCAGGGGCGGCCCATCTCGCCGCCGCCGCGCACGTGCGCGATCGCGACGACGACCCCGCGGTCCAGCAGGGACAGGCGGGTGGCGACGAAGGACGGATCCATCGACGCCTCGTAGGAGCCGTAGCCGTAGAGGTAGCCGGCGTTCGTGCCGTCGGCCTGCACCTCGCGGCGCATCGCGACCGACAGCGGGATCTGCGTGCCGTCGGCCGCAGGGGCCCACAGGCGCTTCTCGACATACAGCTCGGGATCGAAGTGCGGGACCTCCGTGCGCTTGAGGACCGTGACGGCGCCGGTCGCGAGGTCGCTCTCGGCGATCGTGCCCGGGGTCAGCAGGCTCGTAAGCTGGTAGCGGACGCTCCTCTGCTCCCAGTTCGGGTTCTCCACCAGCCACACCGAATCGAGCTCGCCGCCGTGGGTGACGTCGCGGGCGGAGGCGACATCCCAGATCTCGGCGGCCTCGGCGGCGGTGAGGGCGCTGCTGCCGGAGGGCGTGCGGCGGTTCAGCACACGCACACCGGCGAGGCCACCAGTGCGCAGCTCGATCGCCGCGGCGCTCGCGAAAGCGTCGGCCGATTCGAAGCGCTCGCCGTCGGCAGCGGAGAGGATCGTCGTCCATTCCTCCGGGGCGTCCAGAGCGGCGGTCGCGAGCGCGAACCCGGGGTGGCCGTCGTTGTGGACGATCAGGAGGTGGTCGCCCGCGTGCTCGAGCGAGTACTCGACGCCGGGGCGGCGCCCGCCTGCGGGGCGCGGGGCGGAGGTGGGATCGGCGAGGTCCAGCAGCCAGCCCTCGGTGGTGGTGGAGGAGCCGGACTGGATGATGAGCACGGAGCCGTCGCGGGAGGCCTCGAAGCCGATCGTGAAGCGCTCGTCGGCCTCCTCGATCACGAGCTCGTCGCCCTCGGAGGGGGAGCCGATGCGGTGGCGCCAGATCTGATGCTGCCGCCAGGCGTCGTCCACGCGCGCGTAGAACAGCCACTGCTCGTCCAGCGAGAACGCGAGTCCGTACCCGGCGCCCGTGACCGCCTGGTCGAGGATTTCGCCGCTCGCCAGGTCCTTGACGAGGACAGCGAAGCGCTCATCGCCTGCGACGTCGGTCGAATAGGCGAGCAGGCGCTGGCTGGGGGAGGGGCGGAAGCCGCCGAGGCTGAAGAACTCGAGTCCCTCGGCGAGGCCCTGCGCGTCGAGGATGACCTCCTCGCCGTCGATCAGCACGCCTGGCTCGAT
This sequence comes from Brachybacterium equifaecis, assembly GCF_023509525.1. Classification (GTDB taxonomy): domain Bacteria; phylum Actinomycetota; class Actinomycetes; order Actinomycetales; family Dermabacteraceae; genus Brachybacterium; species Brachybacterium equifaecis. Next base: position 599,358 of record NZ_JAKNCJ010000002.1, on the reverse strand, counting down.
CGCCGGGATGCCACCCTCGGTGCGGGGGAGGTCTGCGCTGTCGCGCACGCGGGTGTAGCGGGGGTAGTCCTCGCCCTCGGTGGTGCGGGTGATGTACCACCACTCGCCCCTGCGCACGGGGACGGAGAGGTCGGTCTCCTGGGTGTGGCCGGCGAACTCTTTGACCAGCTGGGCGCGCAGATCCGCGAGGTGCGCGGTGCGGGCGTCGGCGTAGGCGTTCTCGGCCTCGAGGTGCGCGATGACCTCGGGGTTCGTCTTGTCGCGCATCCACTCGTAGGGATCGGTGACGGTGTCGCCGTGGAAGGTGCGCTCGGTGGGGTGCTGGGCCGCGAGGGGGGCGGCGGCAGCGCTGTCGTCGGGGCGGGGGGCGTCGTCGCTCTGGCTCATCACCTGATGGAGCGTACCGGGATGGGGTGACAGACGAGGGCGGTGAACTGGATCGCACGGCCCCGGAATCGGTTTGCCCCGCATCAGGGCTCCCACTAGGATCGACCACGGTAGCGTGTCCGAGCGGCCGAAGGTGCAACACTCGAAATGTTGTGTACGGTAACCCCGTACCGCGGGTTCAAATCCCGCCGCTACCGCTCTTGACCAGGGGTTTTGCTCCTGGAGACGAAGCCCCCGCCGGTTCCCGGCGGGGGCTTCGTCGTGCGCCTGGGCGCCGCTGTGGCGAGGGCTGTGCCGTCCAGATCCGCGGGCCTGTCCTGCCCTGCTCGCCTGCTGCAGACGCGCCTCCCCGCCCGTCCAGCAAAGTCCTCGGTGTGAGAGCCGCTCGCGTGGACTGGTCCACGTCACCGGCTCCTGGACCGAGGACTTTGCTGGTCGCGGGCGAGGAGCCGGGCCCCGAGTCAGGCTCGGCGGGGCCGTGCCGCCGCGGGCCGGCACCGGAGCGCTGCGTGCGCAAGCGGCCGGCCCGGCCCCGGCATGACGAAGGGCCAGCCGTCGCTGAACGGCTGGCCCTTCGGGGCGCTGCGGGCACTGCGGGTGCTGCAGGGCGAGGGCTCGAGCGTCTGCGCTCGCTGCCCTCGCGCTTGGGGTCTCAGGCGCCCTCGGCGTCCAGATCCTTCTCGAGGAGCTCTGCGAGAGCGTTGACCGACTCCTCGGCGCCCTCGCCCTCGGCGCGCAGCACGACCTGGTCGCCGTTGCCGGCGCCGAGGGTCATGAGCATGAGGATCGAGGAGGCGGAGACGGCCTTGCCGCCGACCTTCTCGATGGTGACCTTCGCGGGCTGCGACGCGGCAGCCTTCGAGAAGATCGCCGCCGGGCGGGCGTGCAGACCGGTGGCGCTGGCGATGGTGACGGTGCGCTCCGCCATGGCAGGGCCTCTCTTCCGTATTCGGGTGCCGCCTTCGCCGATTGAAGGCGGTGAGACCCAGGATACGTGCCTCTCCCGTGCAGAGTCCGGGCGATCCGCCGGGCAGCGCCGGACAGCCCCGGCGGACACCCGGCGGGAACGGATTCGGCCCGCCTAAGTACCTTTGCGATGAGCGAAAGGTACCCAGACGGGCCGAAGCGGTGGGCCCGCGAGGACCCCGTCTACCAGACGGGCCGAAGCACGGACCGGCAGGAGCGGTCAGCTCCCGGCGACCTCCGCCATGCGCGCGACCACGGCCTCGCGCACGGACGGGTACAGCGGGTGGTCCGACGCGAGGCCGGTGATCTCCGTGGTCGCGGCATCCGCGTCGGATCCGGCGAGGATCTCCTGCAGCTGCGTCACCTCGGGGTCGCCCTCGGGGGTGAAGCGAAGCGCCGCCGCGAGCGACCCGCAGACGAGCGCCTCGGCGCTCATGCCGCGCTCGGCCAGCTCGGCCGCCGGAGCGATCACGCGGTCGTGGCGGGAGAGCTTGCGGATCGGACCGCGGCCCACGCGCTCGACCGTGTCGGGCAGCGCGGCGTTGGTGAAGCGCTTCAGGATCTTCTCCTTGTACGCCCGCTGCGTCGCCTCATCGAAGCCGTGCTTGGCGACCAACAGCGCGCTGGTCTCGGCGAGCACCGCCTCGACGGTCTCGAGGACCGACGGGTCGGCGATCGCGTCGGAGATCTTCTCGATCCCCGCCGCCCAGCCGAGCCACGCGGTGGTGGCGTGGCCGGTGTTGAGGGTGAAGAGCTTGCGCTCGATGTACGGCGCGAGGTCGTCGACCCAGGTGATCCCCGGGACGTCGGGCTCGTCGCCGCCGAACGGCGTGCGGTCCACGGCCCACTCGTAGAACTCCTCGACCGTGACGTCGAGCCCCGCATCCGCGGCCTGTGCGGGCACGATGCGGTCGACGGCCGTGTTCGAGAAGAAGGCCTTCTCGTCCAGGTCGTCGCCCTCGTAGTTCTTGCGGATCTCCTCCTCGAGGACATCCGTGCCGTTGATCGCGTTCTCGCAGGCCATCACCGCGACCCGGCTGCTGCCCGCGGGGCGAGCAGCCAGGCCGGCGGCGATGGCGGGAGCGACGAACTTCAGGATGTGCACGCCGACGGCGGTGGTGACGATGTCCGCGGAGGCGATCTCCTCGGTCAGCGTCTGCGGATCCTGCGCGGAGTTCACCGCGCGGAAGCCGTCGACCACGGTGTCCTTCGGGTTCTCGCCCACCTGGTGGACGGTGTACGAATCCGCCTGCTGGAGCGCGGAGATCAGCCCCTCGGAGACGTCCGCGAACACCAGCTCGATGCCGGCCTCGTGGAGCAGGAGCCCCACGAAGCCGCGGCCGATGTTCCCGGCGCCGAAATGCACAGCCTTCATGTCGATCAGTTCCCTTCGGAGAAGATGGCCAGGATCTCGTCAGCCGAGGTCGCGCGCTCGAGGCGGGCCACCTGCTCCTCGTCGGAGAAGGTGATCGCGACCTGCTGCAGGAGATCGAGGTGCTCGTTGCCGACGCCGGCGATGCCGACGACGAACTTCACGATCTCACCATTCCAGTCGATCCCCTGGGGATAACGGACGAAGGACATCGCCGAGCGCGTGATAGCGCCCTTCGCGTCGTTCGTGCCGTGGGGGATGGCCAGGCCGTTGCCCATGTACGTCGAGACGGTCGCCTCGCGGTCGTGCATGGCGCGCACGTAGGAGTCGTCCACGGCACCGGCGCGGACCAGCAGGCTGCCGGCCTCGTCGATCGCGGAGGAGGCCGACGCGGCCGAGCCGTTCAGCACGATGCTGGACGGGGCCAGGATCTCGGACTGTGCGGCGGGTGCGGCCGGGACCGGTGCAGCAGCTGCGGTGGGTGCAGCAGCTGCGACAGGTGCAGCGGCGGCGACGACGGGGATCGGGCCGGGGGTCGGCTGATTGCCGAAGGTCCCCGCCTCGTCGCCCGTGGCGTGGGCGGTCGCCGCGTCATCCGCGGTGCCGTATGCGGGAGCGGCAGTGTTCACGCCCGCTGCGTTATCAGCGAACCCGTCGTAGCCCGCGCCGTCTGCACGAGCGTCGGTCCCGGTGCCGGTGACGGCCCCGTTGTTGCGCTCGCGGACCAGCTCCACGACCTCGTCGTAGCGCGGCGAGTTCATGAAGTTGTCCACGGAGACGTGGATCGCGGAGCCCGTGCGCTGCTGCGCGCGGGGGGTGAGCTGCGCCTGGGTGACCACGAGGTCCCACTCATCGGCGAGGTTCGCAATCGACTTGTTGGTGACCTCGACGTCGTCGAAGCCGGCAGCGCGGATCTTCTTGCGCAGGACGGTCGCGCCCATGGCCGAGGAGCCCATGCCCGCGTCGCAGGCGAAGACGATCTTGTCGATGCGGCCGGTGTGGGCCGACGCATCGGTGCCTGCTGCGGCGGAGTCGCCGACGAGGGCCCCGGCCACGGAGGACTTCTTGCCCTTCATCTGCTCCATGTTGGCGGTCGCCGCGGCGATGTCGCCGTCATCCTGCTTGCCGGTGCGCAGCAGGATCGCTGCGATGACGAACGAGACGAGAGTCGCGCCGAGGACCGACAGGTAGACGCCGACGTGCGAGCCGGGTGCCGTCACTGCGGTGATCGCGATGATCGAGCCGGGAGCTGCGGCGGAGGCGAGGCCCGACTTGAAGAGCGAGTTGATGGCGATGCCCGTCATGCCGCCCGCGATGGTCGACAGGATGAGTATCGGGCGCATGAGAACGTACGGGAAGTAGATCTCGTGGATGCCGCCGAAGAAGTGGATGATCGCCGCACCCGGAGCGGAGGCCTTCGCAGCGCCGCGGCCGAAGAAGCAGTAGGCCAGCAGCAGGCCGAGACCCGGGCCGGGGTTCGCCTCGAGGAGGAACAGGATCGACTTGCCGGTCTCGGCCGCCTGGGCGGTGCCGAGCGGGGTGAGGATGCCGTGGTTGATGGCATTGTTCAGGAACAGCACCTTCGCGGGCTCGATGAAGAGCGAGGTGAGCGCGAGGATGTTGTGGGCGACCAGGAAGTCGACGCCGCCCTGCAGGACGCCAGTGAACGCGACGACGAGGGGTGCGACGCCGAAGAATCCGGCGAGCGCCAGGAGGAAGCCCCAGATGCCCGCGGCGAAGTTGTTGACGAGCATCTCGAAGCCGGCCGGGATCTTCCCGTCCCAGAGGCTGTCGATCTTCTTCATGGTCCAGCCGGCGAGGGGGCCCATGATCATGGCGCCGATGAACATCGGGATGCCGGCGCCGACGATGACGCCGACGGTCGCGATCGCGCCGACGACGCCGCCGCGGTGGCCGTAGACCATGTTGCCGCCGGTGAAGGCGATGAGGAGGGGAAGGAGGTAGGTGATCATCGGGCCGACGAGGCCGACGTTGGCGACGCCGTCAGCATTCTCGCCGAAGCCGCCGAGAACACCGATCGGGATGGGGCCCTTCTCGATGAACAGGGCCGTGATGATGCCCCAGGCGATGAAGGCGCCGATGTTCGGCATGATCATGTTCGACAGCGCGGTGCCGAACTTCTGGACGGCGACGCGGGCATTGAATGCCTGGGGCGCCTCGGTGGTGGTGCTCATGAGGAGTCCTCGTGACGGCCCGGCGAGGACGGCGACGACGGTGTCGACGGCGGTGTCAGCGCTGCGGGCGAGGCCGCGTCAGGATGACGCGGAATCGGGCGCAGTCCGGCGGTGGGTCGCACGTCGCGCTTGGGCGTGGAATCTAGGCGGCTTTCGTCCCTGGGACAAGTCAGCAGGGCGTGCTATGCGCCGCAGAGCCGGGGCGGGCCCGGCGCCGCCGCCGCCCGCCGATTCCGGGATGCCGGAATCGCCCCCGGAGAAATCCTGTGATCTGCCGCGATGCCGCGCGCAGAGGCGATGGATCGATCAACAGTGCACGTCAGGGCTCGTCGGGCACTGCGATATGGCGTCGATCACGCGCGACTCCCGGCCGGATCTGGAGTCGCCTGGGTCACTCCCTGTCGCGGCGATCGGGGAAGACGAACCGCCCGTACGTCACATACCGGAAGCCTGTCGAGACGATCTGGCCGATCAGATTCCCCGAGATGTTGTCGGCGAGCGGGGAGTCCAGGTGCAGGACGTACCGCGAGAAGCCGAGGCACGCGAGCTGCAGCCCGGCGGCGACCACGTTGATCACCGCGAACGCGATGATCGAGCGGGCGGTCGCGGGGGAGGGGCGGTCGCCGAAGGTCCAGATCCGATTGCCCGCATAGGTGAGGCAGGAGGCGAACGCGATCGTCAGCACCTTCGCCGTCAGCGGGTGCGCGTGCAGGATGCCGCCCGACCATCCCGTCAGCCCCTCGGCCGGATTCCAGAACACGAGGAGGTTGTAGAGCGCGGCGTCGATGAGGAAGACGATCCCGCCCACCGCCAGGAACTTCGCCGTCGGCCCCAGATGCCGGGTCACGGCGGAGGGGAGGGCGGGGCGCGGCACCCCCGCACTGTACGCGAACGCTGGGCGTACGATGGCTGGTCGATTGCCGCAGCGACGGCCTGCCGGGCGCCCGTGAGGGACGCGCCGACGGGGCCTGGGAGCGCTCGGTGCCCCGTGCTCGCGCCGCGCCCCCGGCCCGGAGCGAGCGCCCCGCCACCGCTTCCCAGGAGGAGCCCCATGCCCCGCCCCGTCCTCGCCATCGCCGGATCCGAGTCCACCGGCGGTGCCGGCGCGCAGACCGACCTCAAGACCTTCCACCAGCTGGGCGTCTTCGGGCTCGTCTCGCTGACCTGCATCGTCAGCTTCGACCCCGAGGCGGGCTGGTCGCATCGCTTCGTGCCGATCGACCCGCAGGTCATCGCCGATCAGATCGAGACCGCGACCGCCGCCCATGACATCGACACCGTGAAGATCGGCATGCTCGGCACCGAGGAGACGATCGACGTCGTCGCCGACTCCCTGCGCAGCGGCGCGTTCCGCACGGTCGTCCTCGATCCGGTGCTGGTGTGCAAGGAAGGCGAGACCGCGAGCCCTGCGGCCCGCACCGACGGCGCGCTCATCGAGAAGATCCTGCCGCTGGCCACCTTCGTCACCCCCAACCACGGAGAGGCGAAGATCCTCTCGGGGATGGAGGTCATCGAGACCCCCGCGCAGCTCGCCGAGGCGGCCCGGATCATCCACGAGCGCTCCGGCGCCGTCGTCCTCGCCAAGGGCGGGGTGGAGATCGCCGGGGAGGACGCGGTCGATGTGTTCTGCGACGGCGAGCAGCTCGTCGAGCTGCGGGAGCCGAAGATCGGGGAGCACCGCGTCACCGGTGCCGGCTGCACCCTCGCGGCCGCCATCACCGCCGAGCTCGCCAAGGGCGCTGCGCCCCTCGAGGCCGCGCGGATCGGCAAGGCCGTGGTCACGAGCGCCATCGCCCACCGCCAGAGCACGCACGCCGGATTCGACCTCGTCTACCAGGGCGCGTACCGCACCTGACCTGCTGCGATTCTGAGCGCGGGCCTGCCGCAGGGCCGGCAGAGGTCGCATCCGTCGGCCCCCGCGTCTCACTCCTCGCGCCACCGTCGTCCCAGCATGCGGATGGCAGTGGCGCGGGGCCCGCCGACCAGCAGAATTCCCCGAAGAGCATGGAACGCGCAGCGCCGAGGCTGGCGAGCATCCCGGCTCCACCGCCTCACTGCTCGGCCCACCCCCCTGTCACCGCGTTCCGAAAGCTGGTCCGCTGCCATGTGCCGCCTCCTGGGTGCTGTCACCCTCCCCTCGGTCCCCCTCTCCGAGGCCCTGCGCGAGGAGTTCGCGCCCTTCACCGACCAGTCCGAGGTGCACAGCGACGGCTGGGGCATCGCCTGGTACGACGGTCCCGACGCCCGCACCCCGCAGCTGCGCCGCGAGCTCGCCGTTGCGCGGGAGTGCGGCGTGTACGAGACGGCCGCACGCGAGGCCGTCGGCCCGCTGGTGATGGTGCACCTGCGCAAGTCCTCTCCGACGCTCCCGCCGGATCCTGCGAGCATCCATCCCTTCCAGGCCGGCGACCTGATGTTCTGCCACAACGGCTACTTCGCGCGCCCGGATGCCCTGCGCGCCGCGGTGCTCGCGCGCGGCGGGCGCACGCCCCAGGGGATGACGGACTCGGAGCTGTTCCTCTCCCTCATCACGGTCCATCACCGCACGCATCCGCTGGCCGAGGCCGTGCAGCGCGCCGCCGCGGAGATCGGCGCGCTGACCCGCGAGCACGCCGACCGCCCGCCGGCCGCGCTGAACTGCCTGATCACGAGCCCTGATGAGCTCGTGGCCTACTGCGAGTACGACCCCGCCCAGCGGCTGCCGCACCACACGGACGACAACTTCGTGCTGCGCTATCGGGCCGACGCCGACCGCGTGCTCGTGATCTCCTCCGGCCTCCCGCAGGACGATTACAGCGTGCTCGGCCAGGGCGAGGCGCTCGTGGTGGACCGCGAGACGCTCGTCGTGCGCGTGGTGCCGCCGCTCGAGGCGGGCGCTGCGCCGACGCCTCTTGCGGAGCTGGCCGACGAGGCCGCGGGGGATCTCCTCGCCGCCTGAAATGCCGGGAAGGCTGTGATTCCGGCGCTCCCCGCGGGTCACGAAACGGTTCCGAAATGTGAACCGCTGTGTCAGCGCGTGGACATATCGCGCGCGGCGCGCGATGCTTCCCCGTATGACCGACACCAGCACGGCCACGGGCTCCACGCCTGATCACGCCGCTCACGCACCTGCTGCCGCCAGCGCCGCCGCCGCGGACGGCGCCCCGCTCATCACCGTGCGCGGAGTGAACAAGTTTTTCGGAGACTTCCAGGCGCTGAAGGACATCGATCTCGACGTGCACCGCGGCGAGGTCGTCGCGGTCATCGGCGCCTCGGGCTCCGGCAAGTCCACGCTGTGCCGCTGCATCAACCGCCTCGAGACGATCTCCGACGGGGAGATCACCATCGACGGCCAGCCCCTCCCGGAGGAGGGCCGCGAGCTCGCACGCCTGCGCAGCGAGGTCGGCATGGTGTTCCAGTCGTTCAACCTCTTCCCCCACCTGCGCGCGGTCGACAACGTGACCCTCGGGCCGACGAAGGTGCGCGGCATCTCCAAGGCCGAGGCCACCGCGGAGGCGATGCGCCTGCTCGAGCGCGTCGGCCTCAAGGGCAAGGAGAACAACCTCCCCGCGGCGCTCTCCGGCGGCCAGCAGCAGCGCGTCGCGATCGCGCGCGCCCTCGCCATGAAGCCGAAGGCCCTGCTGTTCGACGAGCCGACCTCCGCGCTCGATCCCGAGGTCATCAACGAGGTCCTCGACGTGATGACCGAGCTCGCCAAGGGCGGCATGACGATGCTCGTGGTCACCCACGAGATGGGTTTCGCCCGGCAGGTCTGCGACCGCGTGGTCTTCATGGACCAGGGCGAGATCGTCGAGCAGGGCGACCCCGAGCAGTTCTTCACCGCGCCGCAGACCCAGCGTGCCCGCGACTTCCTCTCGAAGATCCTCCCGCACTGATCCCAGCGCGCTGATCCCTGCGCACTGATCCGCCCGCGCCGGGAACCGCCCGTCGGCCCTTCCGGCCGCCGGATCCGGACCGTCCCGGCCCCTCGCACCTCCGTCGCCCCGACCGGGGCGGCCTGACGAATGGAGAACCCATGTCACGCACCACCTTCCGTCCCGGCCGCCGCGCCGTGGTCGCCGCAGCCGCGGCCCTGCCGATCGGTGCGGCCCTCGCCGCCTGCTCGAGCGACTCCTCCGACGCCCCCTCGCTCGGCGGCGGGGACGCGAGCGACGGCGGCGGCACCGACACGGCCGCCTACGACGCCGTGATCGCCGGCGGCCCCGTCGCCGCGGACACCGACATCGCCGCGAGCGCGTGGGCCACCGCCATCAAGGAGGCCGGATCGCTCAAGCGCGGCGGCACCACCGCCAACCAGGTGTTCTCCCTGATCAACCCCGCCAGCGGCCAGGTCACCGGCTTCGACGCGGGCATCACCCAGCTCCTGGCCCGCTACATCCTGGGCGACGGCGGCGAGGAGAAGGTCGAGTACCTCGACACCACCGTCGAGACCCGCGAGACCATGGTCGAGAACGGCACCGTGGACTGCGTGATCGCGACCTACTCGATCACCCCCGCGCGCCTCGAGAAGATCAACTTCGGCGGCCCGTACTACCTTTCCGGCACCGCGATCCAGGTGCGCACCGAGGACGCCTCCTCGATCACCGGCCCCGCCGACCTTACCGGCAAGAAGCTCGTCACCCAGGCGAACTCCACCGGCATCCAGGCGATCACCGACAACGTGAAGGACCCCGCGAGCGTCGACACCCTCGCCGACAACGAGTCCTGCGTCGCCGCGCTCAAGCAGGGCCGCGCCGACGCGTACGTGCTCGACCAGGGCGTGCTGCTGGGCAACTCGAAGGCCGACCCCGAGGTCACGGTCGTCGGCGAGCCCTTCACGCAGGATCCCTACGGCATCGGTCTGTCCAAGCAGCACGAGGACGCCCTCGACTTCGTGAACGCCTTCCTCGGCGCGATCGAGGAGGACGGCACCTGGAAGAAGCTGTACGACGCGACCGTCGGCCAGGTGATCGAGGGCGACGCCCCCGAGCCGCCCACCCCGGGCGATCTCCCCGCCTGATCCCGCCACGGCCTGCCCGGCGCCCTCGCGGCGTCGGGCGGGCCCGCTCCTCGAAGAGGTCCCATGCAGGTCATCCTGGACAACCTCCCGCTGCTGCTGCGCGGCGTGGGCATGACGCTCGCGCTGACGCTGTGCGGGTACGGGCTCGCGCTCCTGCTCGGCACGGCGCTCGCCGTGTGCCGCGTGAGCCCGATCCCCCCGCTGCGCGGATTCGCGACGGTGTACGTGGAGATCTTCCGCAACATCCCGCTGCTGAGCCTGCTGATCCTCATCGCGTTCGGCCTGCCCGATGCCGGCCTGCTGCTGCCGTACTTCTGGTGCGGCGTCGCGGGACTGACGCTCTCGAGCGCGGCGTTCGTGTGCGAGAACGTGCGCTCGGGCATCAACACGGTGCCCGTCGGCCATGCGGAGGCGGCCCGGTCCATCGGCCTGGGCTTCTTCGGGGTGCTGCGGTTCGTCGTGCTGCCGCAGGCGTTCCGCACGATGGTGCAGCCGCTGGTGAACGTCTTCATCGGCACGCTGCTGGGCTCCTCGCTGTGCGCGGCGATCTCGATCTCCGAGACCACCCAGCTCACCCAGCGCCTGACGGGCGAGACCGCCGAGGCGATCCCGCTGTTCCTCTTCGCCGGCGCCGTCTACCTCGTGCTGTCCCTCGGCATCGCCTACGGAGGCCGGCGCATCGAGCGCGCGGTCGCCCCGGGCGCTCGCCGTCTGCGCACCACCGATCGACTGAGGGGAGCGGCCCAGGCATGAGCACTCGATCCGCCGCCGCCACGCAGGTCCTGTTCGACGCCCCCGGGCCGAAGGGCCGCCGCCGCATCCTGCTGATCTCGATCCTCTCGAGCCTCGCGATCCTCGCCCTGCTCGCGCTCGGCCTGTGGCAGTTCCATGTCAACGGCCAGCTCGAGGCCCGCAAGTGGCTCCCGTACCTGCGCTGGGACTACATCGCCTTCCTCGGCCAGGGTCTGCGCGGCACGCTGCTCGCGACCGCCGTCGCCGCGGTCTTCGCCTTCCCGCTGGGCCTGCTGCTCGCTCTCGGGCGCATCTCGCGCGTGCGCGCCGTCAGCTGGATCACGACGGCCTGGATCGAGTTCTTCCGCGGCATCCCGATGCTGCTGGTGGTCTACGCGTTCCTGCTGGCCCTGCCCGTGTACGGCATCTTCTTCCCGCGCTTCTGGATGCTCGTGATCCCGATGATCCTGGTCAGCTCCGCGACCACCGCCGAGGTGTTCCGCGCCGGCATCGGCGCGGTGGACCGCGGCCAGCACGAGGCGGCGGCCGTCATCGGCCTCTCGGGAACGCAGACGATGTTCTCGGTGATCCTGCCGCAGGCCGTGCGCCTCGTGCTCCCGAGCCTGATCCTGGCGCTCGTGAGCCTGCTGAAGGACTCCACCCTCGGGTTCGTGGTCAGCTACAACGAGTTGCAGTTCCAGGGCAAGAACATGGTCGGCCAGACCCGCTTCCTGGTGCAGACCTACCTCGTCGTCTCCGGCATCTACATCGTCATCAACTTCCTGCTGACGCGACTGGCGAACCTGCTGGACCGCAGGATGCGCCGACGCGCCGCGGAAGGGTCCGCGCGCACCCGCTGAACCCGGGTACTGTCCGATCCGGGCGCTGCACGCCCGCCCCGCCTGCGGCCGGGTGACGCCGCGCCCGCCCCGCCCCCGCTCGATCCCTCTCAGGAGCCCCCGCCATGTGCCGACTGCTCGGCGTCATCACCCGCGAGCCCACCCCTCTGCTGGAGGCGGTGCCCGACGAGCTGCCGCTGTTCACGGCGCTGTCCGAGAAGCACAAGGACGGCTGGGGCGCTGCCTGGTACTCGGGCGCTCCGGGACGGGCAGGCACCGAGGACCCGTCGGCCCTCGAGGACGTCCACGCCGATGCCGCCTCCGGCCTGCACGTGCGCCGCGGCATCGACACCGCGCGCGCCTCCAACGCCTACGGCGAGACGATCGCGGAGGCCGACGGCGAGATCATCATCGTGCACCTGCGCCGCGCGAGCGAGGGCCTCGCCCTCGCCCTGGAGAACACGCACCCCTTCACCGAGGGCCCCGTCGCCTTCGCGCACAACGGCCAGTTCGACATGCCCGCCGGCCTGCGCGAGAAGGTGCTCGCCCTCGGCGGGCGCCCCGTGCGCGGCACCACGGACTCGGAGATCTACTTCAGCCTCATCACCGTGCACGCTCGCGAGCACGGGTGGGCAGGCGCGATCCAGCGCGCTGCCGCGGATCTGACCCGCTGGATCCCCGAGCTCGGCGGCCGCTATCCCGAGGGCCTGAACTGCCTGCTCATGACCCCCGACGCGCTCATCGCCTATGCCCAATCCGATCCGGAGCAGCTCCAGGCGACGTCGACCTGGGACACCTACGACCTGTGCTGGCGGGTCGACGCCCACCGCGTCCTCGTCAGCTCCACCGGCTACGACCAGCCGGGCTTCGCCGTGATCGAGCAGGGCTGCGCGATCGAGATCGCCCGCACCTCCCTCGAGGTGCGCGAGCACGCCGCGCTTCCCGGCTTCCAGCTCTCGACCGCCCGCGCCGAGGGGGAGGCCGCCTGGGCGGCTCGTCGGCCGGACGCTCCCGGAGCGCAGGCCTCGCTGCTCGCCACCACCGCCTGAGAAGGCGCCGCGCCGGAGGAGATTCCATGCTGAACGTCGCATTCATCGGCAACGGCAAGAGCACGAACCGCTATCACGCGCCCTTCCTGCTCTTCCGCCCGGAGACCTTCCGCATCCGGACGATCTACGGCCGCAGCGCCCCGACCTGGGATCTCATCGACGGCGTGCGGTACGTGCGCGACCCCGAGGAGATCTGGTCGGATCCGGAGATCGACCTCGTCATCGTCACGACCACCACTGCCGAGTCCCATGCGCAGTTCGCGCGCGAGGCGCTCGAGCACGGGAAGAACGTCGTGGTCGACAAGCCCTTCGCGCCCACGGCCGCCGAGGCACGGGAGATCTTCGACCTCGCGGCGGAGAAGGGCCTGTTCGTCCAGGGCTACCAGAACCGCCGCTTCGACTCGGACTTCCTCACCGCGAAGTCCGTGATCGAGTCGGGCGTACTCGGGGAGCTGCTCGAGGTCGAGATGCACTACGACTACTACCGCCCCGAGGTGCCGGAGTCCTTCGCCCCGGCCGAGGATCCGGGCCTGTCCTTCCTCTACGCCCACGGCGTGCACACGCTCGACCAGGCCATCAGCCTGTTCGGCGCGCCGGCCGCCGTGCGCAGCGACGTGCGCCAGCTGCTCGGAGCGGGCCGGATGAACGACTACTTCGACGTCGCGCTCGACTACGAGGGCTTCACGGTGCGGGTCGCCTCCAGCTACTTCCGGGTGGTGAACCGCCCGCGGTTCGTCCTCTACGGCCGCCGCGGCGTGTTCGTGAAGACCACGGAGGACCGCCAGGAGGAGCACCTCAAGCTGTTCGCGGTCCCGGGCACCCCCGGGTTCGGCCTCGACCTGCCGGAGCACTACGGCACCCTCACGTACGTCGACGCGGCGGGGGAGCGGCACGAGGAGAAGGTGCCGAGCATCCCCGGCGACTACGCGCGCTTCTACGACGGCGTGCACGCCTCGATCGTGGAGGGCGCCGAGAAGATCGTGCGCGACGAGGAGACGATCGCGGTGATCGGCATCCTCGAGGAGGGCATGCGCGGCTGGGTGCCCGCTTCTGCCGCGGCGAGCGAGGGATCGCCGGCGGGCGGCGGCGCGTCCGCGGGCGCCGACGCGCCGGAAGGCACCGGAGCGGCACCCCGATGAGGCTCGCCGTCCTCGGCAGCGGGATGATCGTGCGCGACTTCCTCCCGCACGCCCGCGAGGTCGAGGGCTTGGAGCTGGCCGCGATCTTCGGCCGCCCCGCGAGCCGCGAGAAGCTCGAGGCGATCGCGGGCGAGCACGGGATCGCGCGCGTGCACACCGACCTCGCGGCGTGCCTCGCCGATCCCGGCGTCGACACCGTGTGGGTGGCGCTCACCAACGACCTCCACTTCGAGGCGTCGATCGCCGCCCTCGAGGCGGGCAAGCACGTCATCTGCGAGAAGCCCTTCGTGCTGCGCGAGGACCACCTCGCGCAGCTGCGCGCGATCGCCGAGGAGCGCGAGCTGATCCTCGTCGAGGCCATCACCACCCTCGACCTGCCCGCCTTCGAGTGGGTGCGCACGCACCTGGACCTGGTGGGGGACGTGCGCCTGCTGCAGTGCGACTACTCCCAGCGCTCCTCGCGGCTGGACGCCTTCGCCCGTGGCGAGACGCCCGCCGCGTTCGATCCCGCCCGCGGCGGCGGGGCGCTGCTGGACATCGGCATCTACACCCTGCACCTCGCCGTCGGCCTCCTGGGCGTCCCGCGCCGCGTCCGCTACACCCCGCGCATCGAGCGCGGCGCCGACACCTCCGGAGTGCTGGTCCTGGACTACGGGGACAGCACCGCCGTCTGCGTCTGCGCGAAGGACTCCTACGGCCCGCGGCGCACCGCCGTGCAGGGCACGGACGGATGGATCGCCGTGGACGGACCGCCGAACACGATGGGCCCCGTGCGCGTCCAGCGCCGCGGAGAGGCGGAGGAGAGCGCCCCCGAGCAGCCTGCCGAGCACCGCATGGTCCCCGAGTTCCGGGCCTTCGCGCGGATGATCGCCGCGGGCGACCTCGCCGAGCGCGACCGCCGCCTGGACCACAGCCAGGCCGTACTCCGCCTCGCGCTCGAGACGCTGCGCGGAGCGGGTCTGGGGCCGGCCGCAGCGGCGCCGTCGGCCGGAGCCGAGAGCCCGCCGCTCCGAGCCGGGACCGCCTGAGCAGAGGATCCGTCCCACCCTGTACGTTGCCCGGGAGCGCGGGGCAGCAGAGCCCGTAGGGTGGCGAGTCGCCCGTCCTGCAGTCCCGGGGCGGAGCCGGGCACCCCCGCTGCCCGCGCCGACCTGAGGAGCACCCCCCCCCATGATCCGCTTCGACCGCGTCGGGAAGACCTACCTCGGCGGCACCACGGCGGTGCACGACTTCTCCTTCACCATCGACTCCCATGAGTCCGTGGTGCTCGTCGGCACCTCCGGATCCGGCAAGACCACCCTCATGCGGATGGTGAACCGGATGGTCGAGCCCAGCAGCGGCCAGGTGCTGATCGACGGCACCGACGTCGCCACGATGGATCCCGTGAAGCTGCGCCGCCGCATCGGATACGTCATGCAGGCCGCCGGGCTCCTGCCGCACCGCACCGTGCTCGACAACGTCGCGACCGTCCCCGTCCTGAATGGGAAGCCGAAGCGCGAGGCCCGCGCCCGCGCCGCCGACCTCCTGGAGATGGTCGGCCTCGGCCGGGACCTCGGCGAGCGCTACCCCTCGCAGCTCTCCGGCGGGCAGCAGCAGCGCGTCGGCGTCGCCCGCGCGCTCGCCGCGGATCCCAACATCCTGCTGATGGACGAGCCGTTCGGGGCCGTGGACCCGATCGTGCGCGCGGAGCTCCAGAAGGAGCTGCTGCGCCTGCAGAGCGACCTGGGCAAGACCATCCTGTTCGTCACCCATGACATCGACGAGGCGTTCCTGCTCGGCGACGAGGTCGTGATCCTCCGCCCGGGCGGGGTGATCGCCCAGTCGGGGACCCCCGCGGAGATCCTCGCCGCTCCGGCCGACAACTTCGTGGAGTCCTTCGTCGGCAGCCGCGAGGGGCGGCGCGCCCTGCACGTCGAGGAGAAGGACGGCGAGCGCATCGTCCTGGACGGCGCGGGCCGCGTCGCCGGGGTGCTCCGGTGAGCTGGGTCCTCGCGAACCTGGACCTGCTGGCCTCCCGGCTCGGGGCGCATCTCCTCCAGTCCCTCCCGCCGATCCTGCTCGCCTTCGTGCTGGCGGTGCCGATCGCGAAGCTCGCGAGCGCCCGCGGCTGGCTGCGCAGTTCCGTCACCACCACCGCGGGGCTCCTGTACGCGATCCCCTCCCTGCCGCTGTTCATCGTGCTGCCGATCATCCTCGGCACCAGCATCCGCAGCCCCCTGAACATCGTGGTGGCGCTGACGATCTACGGCCTCGCCCTGATGATCCCGACCGCGGCGGAGGCCCTGCGCGCCGTGCGCGGCGCGACGCTCGACTCCGCGACCGCCCAGGGCTTCACCCCTTGGGCCCGGTTCTGGCAGGTCGAGCTGCCGCTCGCGGGGCCGGCACTGGTCGCCGGGCTGCGCGTGGTCGCCGTGAGCACGGTGTCGCTTGTGACCGTCGGCGGGGTGCTCGGCGTCCCGAACCTCGGCCTGCTGTTCATCGACGGCTTCCAGCGCGGCATCACCGCCGAGATCCTCTCCGGCATCCTGCTGACGGCCGCCCTCGCGCTCCTGCTCGACGCCCTCATCGTCCTCGCCGGTCGACTGCTGCTCCCGTGGAGCCGACCGGCCCGGACCGCGAAGGTGCGCACGGCGCCGCGGGCAGGGCAGCAGACGGCGCAGACCGCCCACCAGGCGGCGCAGCAGACGGGAGAGGCGCGATGAACCAGCTCCTCCTCGCCCTGCAGTGGCTCGCCGACCCTGCCCGCTGGTCGGGGCCGACGGGCATCGGCGTGCGCCTGCTCGAGCACCTCGCCTACACCGCGCTCGGCGTCGCGATCGCCGCGGCCATCGCGATCCCGATCGGCCTGCTCGTCGGCCACACGCGCCGGGGCCGCGGGCTCGCCGTGACCCTCAGCGGCGCCGCGCGCGCCCTGCCCACCCTCGGCCTCGTGACCCTGTTCGGGCTCTGGTTCGGGATCGGGCTGACCGCCCCGATCCTCGCCTTCGTGATCCTCGCGATCCCCTCGCTGCTGGCCGGCGCGTACTCGGCGGTCGAGGCGGTGGACTCGCAGACCGTGGACGCCGCCCGGGCCCAGGGCATGACAGAATGGCAGATCCTCACCCGCGTCGAGGTGCCGCTGGGGCTGCCGCTGCTGATCTCGGGCGTGCGCCTGGCGAGCGTGCAGGTGATCTCCACGGTCATGCTCGCCGCCTACATCGGCAACGGCGGCCTCGGCCGCTTCATCTTCCTGGGCCTCAACATCCAGGACTACCCGCAGATGCTCGCGGGGTCCATCCTAGTGGTGGCCCTCGCCCTCGTCATCGACCTCGCCCTGCGGCTGCTCGAACGGGTCGCCGCTCCCCGCGGTGCCGCCCGCGCCTGACCGACCGCATCCGCCGCATCACTCGCTCTCCGAAGGAGACACCATGACCTCCAGCAGCACCTCCGCCTCCGCGGTCTCCCGCCGCGCGCTCGCCGGGATCGCCGGCGCCGGGGCCATCGTCCTCGGCGCCGCCGCCTGCTCGAACTCCGATCCGCTGGCCGAGGGCACCTCGGCCCCCGCATCCGGCGCCACGAGCGGGGGAGCGGCGGGCAGCGGGGCGATCGTCGTCGGCAGCCAGCAGTACTACTCCAACGAGATCATCGCCGAGCTGTTCGCGCAGGCGCTCGAGGGCGCGGGTGCGAGCGTCGAGCGGCAGTACCAGATCGGCCAGCGTGAGGTGTACGTCCCCGAGCTGCAGTCCGGCGCGATCGACGTCATGCCCGAGTACCTGGGGAACCTCGCCCAGTACTTCGACGATGCGATCACCACCGGCACGGCCGACGAGCTCTCCGCCGCGCTCGGCACGTCGCTGCCAGAGGGCCTGCGCGCCCTTGCGTACGCCCAGGCCACCGACCAGGACTCCTACTCCACGACCGCCGATTTCGCCGCCCAGCACTCGCTCGCGCAGATCGGCGACCTCGCGGGGATCGCGGATCTGCAGATCGCGGCGAATCCCGAGTTCGAGGCCCGTCCCTACGGCCCTGCCGGCGCGAAGAGCAGCTACGGCGTGGACATCACCCTCGTGCCCGTCTCCGACTCGGGCGGCCCGCTCACGCTCGCCGCGCTGCTGGACGGCAGCGTCCAGATCGCCGACATCTACACCGCCGATCCCGCGATCGGGAAGAACGGCCTGGTGGCGCTCGAGGATCCGAAGTCGATGATCCTCCCGCAGAACGTGGTGCCGATCGTCTCCGCGAAGGTCGATGACGCCGCTGCCGCCGCGCTGAAGGCCGTCACCGACGCCCTCACCACCGAGGAGCTCATCGCGCTGAACACCCGCAGCGTCGACGAGCAGGCCGATTCCGCCGCGATCGCGAAGGACTGGCTGGCCGCGAAGGGCCTCGCGGGCTGACAGGGGCGGGGGCCGCCGAGGGCGGGGGCCGCCCCCCTCCGGCCCGGCCCACACGCCCCCAGCACGTTCGGCCCGGCCCGCACGCCCCCTGCGCGTTCGGCCCGCTCAGGTACCTTTGCGCCGCGCGAAAGGTACGGGAGCGGGCCAGATCCGCCTCGATGGAAAGGGGCATGGGCCGCACGCAGTGCTCCGTGCACTGTGGCCCCCTGGGGTACCTTTGCGCCGGACGAAAGGTACGTGGGCGGGCCGGAGACTGGCGCCTCGGTGAGCATGGCGGTCCGGAGGCGGCCTCCCGGCCCTCCGGCGGCCACGCCTCCCAGCTTCCGCCCAAGCGCACGGGTGCGATTCCCAGGTTCGCGGTGGCAGGGTAGGAGGCATGAACACCAACGACACCTCCCTCTCCGTCTCCCGCACCATCGACGCCCCGGCCAGCGAGATCTTCTCGCTGCTGAGCCTGCCGGCCCGCCACCACGAGTTCGACGGCTCGGGCATGGTCCGCTCCGCCGAGAACACCGAGCGCATCTCGAAGACCGGCGAGGTCTTCGTGATGAACATGCACGCCGAGGACATGGGCGGCGACTACCAGATGTTCAACCACGTCACCGCGTTCGACTCCAACAAGATGATCGGCTGGCAGCCGGCCCAGGAGAAGAGCAAGACCGAGCCCGCCGGCTGGGAGTGGCTCTACACCCTCGAGTCCCAGGGCTCCGACTCCACCCTCGTCACCCTCACCTACGACTGGTCGAAGGTGACCGACAAGAAGCTCGCCTCGATCTTCCCGAAGGTCTCCGCGGACGAGCTCGAGGACTCCCTGAACCAGCTGGCTGCTGCGGTCGCCTGATCTCAGCGCCCGCGCGCTGCATTCAGCGCTCGCGCTGCATGCGAAGAGGGGCTCGTCGGCATCTGCCGACGGGCCCCTCCTGCATGCGCGCAGACTCTCAGCCCTCGCGCACGACCTCCAGCACGGTGGCGCGCACGCCGTTGGAGAACGTCTCGTCCTCCAGGACCTTCAGCTGCGCGATGCCGGCGTCCTCGCTGGAGAAGAGGCGCTGGCCCGCGCCGAGCACCACGGGGAACGTGAGCAGGTGGATGCGGTCCACGAGGCCCGCCGCGAGCAGCGACTGGGCGAGCTTCCCGGAGCCGTGCACGATGATCGGTCCGCCCTCGGTTTCCTTGAGCGCAGCGACGTCGTCGATCGAGGTGAGCAGGTGGCAGTCGCCCCAGGCGTTCGCCTCGACCTCCTCGGCGTCGAGCGTCGTGGAGACGACGTACTTGGGCAGCGCGTTGTAGTGCGCGAACTGCTCGTCCATCGAGGGCCAGACCGGCGCGAAGAACCTGAAGGTCACGCGGCCCAGCAGCAGGGCGGTCGACTCCATCTGCTCGCGGCCCTTGAGGGCATAGGCCTCGGGCACGAAGTCGATGTTCTCGAACGTCCAGCCGGCGCGCGGGTGCTCATCAGGGCCGCCGGGCGCCTCCATCACGCCGTCCAGCGTGATCATCTCGGTGAGGATCAGCGGGCGGGTCATGCCGCAGCCTCGAAGTGGACGGGACGCCCGGGGGCGGGCGTCGCAGCAGGGTCGGTCATGGGGTCCTCCAGATCAGGTCCGGGGGGCTCCGCGGGGTGCCGGCGCCGGATGCGTGCACAGACTAGCCCCCGGGGCGCGAGGGAAGAACGTCCCTCCCCCCGGACGATCCGCCCGTACGCTGTGCACACCCGATCGCCGCAGGCGATCGCCCTGGAAGAGGAGTCCCCATGCCCGCTTCGCATGCCCCCGCCCGTGCCCTCGCGGCCGACGGATTCCGGCCCGGGACCGGCTGGCTCATCGGGATCGTCCTCGCGGTCATCACGTTCTGGCTGTTCGCGCAGACCTTCATCAACGTGAACCCGGCGGTCCAGAGCTCTCTCGGCATCCCGCAGACCACGACCAACCTCGCGGTCTCCGTCGCCGCCCTCTTCTCGGGGATCTTCGTGGTGGTCGCCGGCGGCCTCGCCGACCGCCTCGGCCGCGTGAGGATGCTGCGGATCGGCCTGGTCCTCAGCATCATCGGCTCCGCGCTCGTCGCTCTCGCCCCGGCCGACGCCGGCGCCCTCACCTCGAGCGTCCTGCTCGGCGGCCGCATCGCCCAGGGCCTCAGCGCCGCGGCGATCATGCCCTCGGCGCTCGCGCTGATCAACACCTTCTTCCAGGGCGCCGACCGCCAGCGCGCGGTGTCCTTCTTCTCGATCGGCACCTTCGGCGGCTCGGGGGTGACCTCTTTCTTCGGAGGGCTGATGGCCTCCTCGTTCTTCGGCTGGCGCGGCATCTTCGCGCTGTCGATCCTGGTCGCGATCGGCGCGCTCCTGCTGACGCGGGGCACCCCCGAGGTGAAGGCGCAGGCGCCCGCTGGCGGCCACGCCCGGTTCGACCCGGGCGGCGTGATCGTCTTCGTGATCACCCTGCTGGCGCTGAACGTGTACATCTCCCAGGGGCCGCGCATCGGCTGGCTCTCCCTCGCGGGCATCGCGCTGCTCGTGGTGACGGTGATCGGACTGATCGCCTTCATCGCGATCGAGACGCGCAAGGCCGCACCGTTCCTGCACCTGGACCTGTTCCGCATCCCCACGTTCACCGGGGCCGTGGTCGCGAACTTCCTGGCCAACGCCACGATCGGCACGATCTTCCTGGTGCAGAACTTCCTGCAGAAGGGCGCCGGCTGGTCCCCGCTGGCCGCCGCCTCGCTGACCCTGGGCTACCTGATCGCGATCCTCTCGCTGATCCGGGTGGGGGAGAAGCTGCTGCAGCGCTTCGGCCCGAAGCGCCCGATGACCTGGGGAATGGCGATCCTCGGCACCGCGGTGTTGCCCTGTGCTCCCTCACGTTCCTCCCGCTGCCCGTCTACGTGGTGGTCGCGGTGATCGGCATGACCCTGTTCGGCACGGGCCTGGGGTTCTTCGCCACCCCTGCGACCGACGCCGCGATCTCCTCGGTGCCCACGGAGCAGAGCGGCGCGGCCTCGGGCGTCTTCAAGATGGCCTCCTCGCTCGGCGCCGCGATCGGGCTCGCGATCGCCGGCGCGATCCTCGCCGCGGGTTCCGCGATGGATCCCGACCGCATCGCCGCCGGGGGACTGTTCCAGGGTGCGCCCGACGCCCTCCCGATCCGCTTCGGCGCGATGGCCGGGAACCTGTTCGAGGCGGGAATGGTGATCCTCGCGCTCATCGCGGTGATCGTGCTCGTCCCGAGGACGGCCGGTTCGGCGAAGGCCTCCTGAACCTCAGCCCAGCTGCATGAGGCGGGCCGCGGTCACCTCGTCGACCACCAGATCGGTCGCGCAGCCCGACAGCAGCGCCGCCCGCAGCGGCACGGCCTTGCGCGGCCCCGCAGCGACGAGCACGCGGCGGGGGATCCGGGCGAGCGCCTCCGGGCTCGGACCCGAGCCGCGCGCGTTCATGCGCACGGGCCGCCAGGTGCCGTCGGCCCGCAGGAACACGGTGCAGACGTCGCCGACGGCGCCGTCGGCGCGCAGGCTGCGCACGTCCTCGGCCGAGAGGTAGTCGGAGGTGTGGACGTGGCTGGGCACCTCGGCGTCGAACGCGCCGACGCCGAACACGGCCAGCCGGCAGCGGGACTGCAGGGCGAGCACCTGCCGCACGGACCGCTCGCGCCACAGCGCCTCGCGCGTCTCGGGGTAGTCGAAGAAGGCGGGCACGGGGAAGAGGTGCACGCGCGCGCCCCAGGAGTCCGCGGCGCGCGCGAGCATCGCCGAGACGTAGGGCAGGCCCGCGCCGGCGGCGTTGATCGCGCCGTTGAGCTGCACGATCGAGAGCCCGGGCAGGGGGCGCGGCTCGAGCGCGCCGACGAGCGCGGCGATGGTGGTGCCCCAGGCGAGGCCGATCACGGAGTCGGGCTGCACGAGCGCGCTGACGACCTCCGCCCCGGCGGCGGCCACGGCTGACAGGCGGTCGTGCTCGCTCTGCTCGCGGGGCGAGGGCACGACGATCGCGCGCACCCCGTGGAGCGCGGACAGCTCCTCCTGCAGGTCGCTGACCCTGCGGGCGCCCGGCGCGTGCAGGGAGATCCGCACGATGCCTTCCTCGCGCGCGTCGCTCAGGAGCCGCGACACCGTGGAGCGGGAGACGCGCAGCCGAGACGCGATCGCCTCCATGGTCCGGGCGTCCTCGTAGTACATCCGTGCAGCCTCGAACGCCAGCGCGCGCCGATCATCCGCTCTCATAGGCCTATTGTGCACATCTGTGCACAGGTATTGCACGCATCGCACATCGGTTCCACCATAGACCCGCGGCAGGGCGGCCGCTCCGACGGCGCCCTGCACCACCGACGACGACCGCCCCCGGTCAGCTAGGAGCAGACGATGCCGTCCCTGCGTGAATCCCTTCTCTCGCCCTCCGCCCGATCCGAGCACATCGATCGCCTGAAGGCCGCCACCGCCGAGAACCCGCTGGACGTCCTCGTCGTCGGCGGCGGCGTCAACGGCGCAGGCGCCGCCTTCGATGCGGCCACCCGCGGACTCTCCGTCGGCGTCGTCGAGGCCGCCGACTGGGCCAGCGGCACCTCCTCCAAGTCCTCCAAGCTCATGCACGGCGGCCTGCGCTACCTGCAGATGCTCGACTTCAAGCTCGTCGCCGAGGCGCTGCGCGAGCGCGACCTCCTCATCGAGCGCACCGCCCCGCATCTCGTGCATCCCATCAAGTTCGTCTTCCCCTTCTTCAAGAAGGTCGTGGACCGCGCGTTCATCGGCTCCGGCGTCATGCTCTACGACGCGATGCAGATGGTGGGCCGCAAGCGCGCCGTCCCCATGCACCGCCACCTCCTGCACGACAAGATGCTCGAGGTCTTCCCGGGACTGGACGGCGAGAAGATCGTCGGCGCCCTCGAGTACTACGACGCGCAGATGGACGACGCCCGCTTCGTGATGATGCTGGTGCGCTCCGCCGCGCAGTACGGCGCCGCGGCCGCGAACTACACCCGCGTGCTCGACTACCTCCACGAGGGCGAGCAGGTCACCGGCGTGCGCGTGCGCGACGAGGAGAGCGGCGAGGAGTTCGACATCCACGCCCGCACCACCATCCTCGCCGGCGGCGTCTGGACCGGCGAGCAGCAGGACCTCGCCGGGGCCGACGCCGGCCTCGAGGTGCTCGCCTCCAAGGGCGTGCACATCTCCGTCGCGAAGGACCGCATCCCCGCCGCCCCCGACACGGGCGTCATCACGCAGACCGAGAAGTCGGTGCTGTTCCTGATCCCGTGGGACGAGTACTGGGTCATCGGCACCACCGACACCCCCTGGGAGCAGGACGTCGATGACGTCTCCGCGACCGGGAAGGACATCGACTACATCATCGAGCACGCGAACGCCGTGCTGAAGAGCGACCTCACCCGCGAGGACGTCATCGGCGTCTACTCCGGACTGCGCCCGCTGCTGCAGCCGGTGAAGAAGAGCGGCGGCTCCTCCACCAAGGTCTCGCGCGAGCACACTGTGATGCAGGTCGAGCCCGGGCTCTCCGCGATCGCGGGCGGCAAGTTCACCACCTACCGCGTGATGGCCGAGGACGTCGTCGACTTCGCGATCAAGGACGTCTTCCCGGGCCGCCGCAGCCTCACCACCTCCGTGCCGATCATCGGCGCCCAGGGATACCAGGAGCTCGTGCGCGACAAGAGCGCCATCGCCGCGCGGTACGGCTTCGACGCCGTGCGCATGGACCGCCTGCTGTTCCGCTACGGCGCGCTGCTGACCGACGTGCTGGCGCTGATCGACGAGGACTCCGAGCTCGGCACGCCCCTCGCGCACGCGCCCCGCTACCTGCGCGCCGAGATCGTCTACGCGGCGCGCGCCGAGGGCGTCCGCCACCTGGCCGACGTCATCGAGCGCCGCACGCGGCTGGACTACGAGACCTCCGACCGCGGCGTCGACGCCGCCGAGGAGATCGCCCAGATCCTCGCCGCCGAGCTCGACTGGGACGAGGCCCGCGCCCAGGCCGAGGTCTCCGCGTACTCCGCGCACATCGCCGCCCGCCTCGAGGGCGAGACCACGGCGAGCGACGAGGCCGCTGCGGCCGCCGTCGCCGCCGCACCCGGCACCCCCGCAGGGTCCGCCGGCCGCTGATCCGCGTGCCGCCGGGCCCTCCCCGGCGGCGCACGGCGGCTGTCGGGGAACGCCCCGGCAGCCGCTATCCTCGACCCACCATCCCGCCCCGGCTCGTCCGACGGCGCACCCCGGACCGCCCCCGGTCCATCCGCCTGCCGACGCCGTCGGCTTGGCACCGCGGCCTGTCCCGGCCGCACCCGGCGCCGCGCACCCAGCGGCCCCGGGACGCTCGTCCCCGCACAGAGGCGGGGGCGCACTCGATGAGGAGATCCCATGGGAACGATCGGCACCATCTTCCTGCACGAGATCGCGGGCACCGCGATGCTCCTGCTGCTCGGCGGCGGCGTCGTCGCCAACGCGATCCTGGCCAAGACCAAGGGCAACGGCGGCGGCTGGCTGATGATCAACATCGGCTGGGGCCTCGCGGTCTTCGCCGGTGTCTACGTCGCCTACGCGACCGGCGCGCACCTGAACCCGGCCGTCACGCTCGGCCTGCTCGCCAACGGCAGCGACATGTTCGGCGGCAACCCTGACCTCGGCCTCGCGGCGATCCCCGCGACCGCCGGCAACGTCATCGCCTACCTGGTCGCCCAGATGATCGGCGCCATGATCGGCGCCCTGCTGGTCTGGGTCGTCTACAAGAACCACTTCGACGCGGAGACCGATCCGGGCACGATCCTCGGCGTCTTCTCCACGGGCCCCGAGATCCGCTCGCTGGGCTGGAACTTCATCACCGAGGTCATCGGCACTTTCGTGCTCGTGTTCGTGATCATCATGTTCGGCTCCACCCCCTCGGGTCTCGGGCCGCTCGCCGTCGCCCTGCTGGTCGTCGCCGTCGGCGCCTCGCTCGGCGGTCCGACGGGCTACGCCATCAACTCCGCCCGTGACCTCGGCCCGCGCATCATGCACGCGATCCTCCCGATCCCGAACAAGGGCGGCTCCGACTGGGGCTACGCCTGGGTCCCGGTCCTCGGCCCGATCGTCGGCGGCGTGCTCGCCGGCCTCGTGGCGCTCGCCTTCTGAGCCGCTTCGGCTCCCACCCTGTTCACGCAGTTCCGTCCGACCATCACCACAAGGGAGTACTGATGAACGACAAGTCCACCGACAAGGGCGAGAAGAAGTACATCCTCGCCATCGACCAGGGCACGACCTCCACCCGCGCGATCGTCTTCGACCACGCCGGGCAGATCGTCGCCACCGGCCAGAAGGAGCACGAGCAGATCTTCCCGAAGGCGGGATGGGTCGAGCACGATCCGATCGAGATCTGGAAGAACCTGCGCTCGGTCGTCGCCGAGGCGATGTCCGCAGCGGAGATCAACCGCCACGCGCTCGCCGCCGTCGGCATCACCAACCAGCGCGAGACCGCGGTGGTCTGGGACAAGACCACCGGCGAGCCCGTCTACAACGCGATCGTCTGGCAGGACACCCGCACCCAGAAGATCTGCGACCGCCTCGCAGGCGACGAGGGCGCGGAGAAGTACAAGGAGCGCGTGGGCCTCCCGCTCGCCACCTACTTCTCGGGCCCCAAGATCGCCTGGATCCTCGAGAACGTCGAGGGGGCGAAGGAGAAGGCCGAGGCCGGCGACCTGCTGTTCGGCAACACCGACTCCTGGCTCGTGTGGAACATGACCGGCGGCGTCGAGGGCGGCGTGCACGTCACCGACGTCACCAACGCCTCGCGCACGATGCTCATGAACATCGACACCCTCGACTGGAACGAGGACATCGCGAAGGACATGGGCATCCCGATGTCGATGCTCCCCGAGATCAAGTCCTCCTCCGAGGTCTACGGGCACGGCCGCAAGAACGGGCTGCTCATCGACACCCCGATCGCCGGCATCCTCGGCGACCAGCAGGCGGCCACCTTCGGCCAGGCGTGCTTCGAGGTGGGCATGGCCAAGAACACCTACGGCACCGGCAACTTCATGCTCATCAACACGGGCGAGGAGCTCGTGCACTCGGAGAACGGCCTGCTGACGACCGTCGCCTACAAGATCGGCGACAGCAAGCCGATCTACGCCCTCGAGGGCTCCGTGGCGGTCACCGGCTCGCTCGTGCAGTGGGTCCGCGACAACCTGGGCCTCATCACCGACGCCCCGGAGATCGAGGAGCTCGCGAAGAAGGTCGACGACAACGGCGGCTGCTACATCGTCCCTGCCTTCTCGGGACTGTTCGCTCCGCACTGGAAGTCCGATGCCCGCGGTGCGATCGTGGGTCTGACCCGCTACATCACCAAGAACCACATCGCGCGCGCGGCCCTGGAGTCCACGGCCTTCCAGTCCCGCGAGGTGCTGGACGCGATGAACGCCGACTCCGGCGTCGAGCTCACCGAGCTCAAGGTCGACGGCGGCATGGTGAAGAACGAGACCCTCATGCAGTTCCAGGCCGACATCCTCGGCGTGCCCGTCGTGCGCCCCAAGGTCATCGAGACCACCGCGCTCGGCGCCGCGTACGCCGCGGGCATCGCGGTCGGCTTCTGGGACGGCGAGCAGGACGTCATCGACAACTGGGCCGAGGACAAGCGCTGGGAGCCCCAGATGGACGAGGAGACCCGCGCCCGCTACATGCGCCTGTGGAAGAAGGCCATCGAGCGGACCCTCGACTGGGTCGACGAGGACACCGAGGCGCTGTACGGCTGATCCGGCACGGGGAGGGGGCTCGGCTCAGCCGGGCCCCCGCCTCCTGAAGCGCAGTCGGCGCACTGGTGTTCCATCCGTGGAACGCCAGTGCGCCGACTGCATTTCCGGCCGAGGCCTGCGGGGGAGAGGCGGGCGGAGCCGCTGCTGCCGCCCGCCTCGGACCGCCTGTGTGTCAGACGCCGCGCAGGTCCGACGTCTTGACGAACGCGGAGCGCTGGTTGAGCTGGATGCGCGCCCACGAGGTGTCGTCCCGCACCCACTGCCCGTGCGTGCCGTCGAACCGCGGGGACCAGTAGTAGGCGCCCTGGGAGACGTCCTGCAGGACGTAGGCCTGCTCGTCCGTGAGCGAGTACGGCAGCGGGGCGAGGACCACGGGCTCGAGACCGGCAGCCCGGAAGGCCTGCTCGCCCGGGAAGGACGCCCCGTAGACCTTCACCGCGCGGTTCTTCTTCGGCCGGACCGTCTTCACGCTGGGCGGCGGCACCTCGATCGCGGAAGCGCCGGATGGGTCCGTCTCCTTCACCCAGCCGATCCGCCCCGAGATCCAGATCCCGCACCACCCGTCGACACGGTCCGCCACCGCGAAGGTCTGGCCCCAGGAGACCTGGTTCCCCCAGTCGCAGATGTAGTCCTGGCCGGTGATCGCGGGCTTCGCCGCAGCCAGCGCCGGATCGGTGAGCAGCGGCGCATCGTCGCGCGGCGCGGTGCGCACCATGAGGACCGACGTCGGCCGTGCCGGGAGCCGGCCCTCTCCGGGATCGCAGCTGAGGAAGTCCCGCACGTTGGACTCGTAGGCCGGAGCGATGCGCACGGTCTCGGCCTTGCCGCTGCGGCCGCTGCGCAGGGGAGCCGCGGGAGCGTCGGCGGCTGCGAAGAGCTTCTCCCAGTCGTAGTAGGCGCCCGGATCCCAGTGCATCTTCCCGTGGGAGGCGGGGCTCGCGCCGGGAAGGTTCTCGTGGCCGAGGATGTGATCGCGGTCCAGTGGGACCTCGTAGCGCTCGCAGAGGTAGGCGACGAGACGGCCGGCGGACTCGTACTGCGCATCGGTGTAGTGCTCGGGCTCCTCGGCCACTCCGATCAGCTCGATGCCGATGGAGGACTGGTTGAACGTCCAATTCCCTGCGTGCCAGGCGATGTCCTGGTTGCGCACCATCTGCGTGACGCGGCCGTCCTCGCGGATGACGTAGTGGATCGACGCGTAGTA
Organism: Brachybacterium equifaecis; assembly: GCF_023509525.1. GTDB lineage: Bacteria > Actinomycetota > Actinomycetes > Actinomycetales > Dermabacteraceae > Brachybacterium > Brachybacterium equifaecis. The sequence goes on along the minus strand of NZ_JAKNCJ010000002.1, from coordinate 571,377 downwards.
GGCCGGGTTGGTGAAGATCTCGATGGCCAGGTCGTAGTCGGTCTCGGTGTCGTGGATGATGATCGCGTCGATGTCGGCGGGACCGCGCTCGGCGAGCGAGTAGCTCGCGTAGTCGTCGGGGTCGGCGGGGTTCATCGACTGGTAGGCCGAGGGGATGACCTCGATGTCGAGACCCGCGGGCCCTTCGGGCGCGAACGTCCCGGGCGGCGGGCTCAGCGGCGCGGGCGCGGAAGGAGTCCTGGGCTTCGCGGGCGCCGCGTGGGCGGCTGCGGCGCCCAGGGGGAGAGCGAGCCCAGCGAGGGCGAGCCCTCCGAGCCCTCCGAGCGCGGAGCGGCGGGTCAGGGAGGCGAGGAGCTCGTCGCGCTCGTCGCGGCGTGCGGGGGTGATGTCAGGCAGGCACATAGCGGTCCTCATGTCGGGGGCGCGTCGTCGCACCCGGAGCCGTCGAGTGTGCCACCTCGCAGGCGCAAATGGAAGAGTCTTGCGTTGAGACTCGGATCGATGGAAGCGACTTCCGGGCAGCCTCCCTCGGGGCGCCGTGCCAGGATGGCCCGATGAACCGACTCCTGCCCGATCCCGTGTACTTCGCCGGTCTGCCGAAGGTCATCACCTCCGGCGCCGTGATCCTGCGCGACGAGCACGGGCGCGTGGTCATCGAGAAGCCCAACTACCGCGTCCACTGGCTCCTGCCCGGTGGGGGAGTGGATGCAGGGGAGGACGCCCGCGAGTGCGCGCAGCGCGAGGTGCGCGAGGAGCTGGGGCTCGATCTCCAGGTCGGGCGCCTGCTGACGGCCGACTGGGCGCCCTCGCGCGCGGCCGTCTCCGCGCCGATGGGCGTCCACTTCGTCTTCGATGCGGGCGTGATCCCCTTCGCCGAGCTCGAGGCGCGGATCATCCCGCAGGAGGCGGAGCTCGACGGCTGGATGGTGGCCGACGACGCCGCGCTCGATCTGCTCGGCCCCTGGGGCGCCCGCCGGGTGCGGCGCTGCCTCGCCGTTCTGGACGGCGAGGCAGAGGCCGACCTGTACTGAGCGGGCTCCTGCGGGCCTGCCCGCGTCAGGCGTTCGCGATGACCCCGAGGGCCTGCGCGATCGGCACGGCGCTCGCGGCGGCCCACGCCTGCGGGCGGCAGGACGCCGGGTAGGGCAGAGGCGGGTCGACCTCGTCGGCGCTCTGGCCGCTGAAGAGCTCGGGCAGGCGCTGGTCGAAGCCGTTCGCCGCGCTCAGGAGCGCGCGGGCCAGGATCCGCGCCTCGGCCTCGAATCCCGCGCGCAGCATGCCGCGCAGGATGTACCCGGTGTCGTGGGTCCATACGCTGCCGCCGTGGTAGCGCAGCGGCCAGTAGGCAGCGTTCGTGGTGGAGAGCGTGCGCACCCCGTAGCCCGACATCATGCTCGGGTCGAGGAGCCTCGCGACCACGATCTCCTCCTCGTCGGCATCGAGGATCCCGGTGCCGAGCAGGTGGCCCATGTTCGATGCGACGCCGTCGACCGGGCGCTTGGCGCCGTCCAGCGCGAGCGCGGGGAAGCGGCCCAGCTCGTCCTCGCACCAGAACTGCGCGCGGAAGCGATCTCGCAGGTCCGAGGCCCAGGAGCGCAGGGCGCCGACCAGCTCGGGGCGGCTCTCGGCCGCTGCGGCGCAGGGGCCCTCGAGGAGGTTCGCGGCGTGCAGGGCCGCGGCGTACGCGTAGCCCTGCACCTCGCACAGCGCGATGGTGCCCTCCGCGATCGTGCCGTCGGCGAAGCGGATCGAGTCGCCGGAGTCCTTCCAGCCCTGGTTCGCGAGGCCGTGCCCGGACTCGTCGATGTACTCGAGGAATCCGTCGCCGTCGGCGTCGGCGTGCTCGAGCAGCCAGTCGGCGGCGGCCGCGAGGTGGGGGGCGAGCTCGGCGACCTCGGCCGCCTGCATCCCGCCCTTCCAGGCGTCGTGCAGCAGCTCGATCCACAGGGGAGTGGCGTCGATGGTGCCGAAGTAGACGGGCGGCAGGTGGCTCTCGATCATGTCGATGCCCTGGGCCCGCACCTCGTGGAGGATCTTCCCGGGCTGCTGGGCCGACTCGATGTCCTTCACGGTGCCCTGGCGGCGCGCGAGGGTGCGCAGGGTGCTCGCGGCGAGACCGGCATCCAGCGGCAGCACGAGGGAGGCGGCGATCAGGGAGTCCCGGCCGAAGAGCGTGAAGAACCAGGGGGCGCCCGCCGCGAGGAACTCCTCGTCCTCGGCGCCCGGGACCGCGAGGCGCAGGGCGTCGAGATCGGCGAGCGAGCGGTCGAGGAGCCGGCTCACGGCGAGGCGCTCGGGATCGGCGCCCGACTCGCGCGCATCAGCGCTCGCATCGCCCTGGCCGGCGGCGGCGAGCGGGCTCCACGCGCCCCGCGCGGGCCCGAAGGGCAGGTCGGGATCGCTCGCCTCGAGCGACCACTGCGCCTGCGCGGTCCCGCCTCCGGCCGGGACGGCGAGCTCCATGACCAGCGTGATCTCTCCGCTCGGATCCGTCTCGATGCGGCCGCCGCCGACCCGGAGGGTCGCCTTCCCCGCGCGGCTGAACGACCAGGACGCCGCGGCGTCCCCGCCGGCCGACGGGGCCGGACGCTCCCCCGAGAGGGCGGCGAGCAGCCGCGGCTCCTTCACGGCCGACATCGCCGCGTCATCGGTGATGAGCGCGATGCGCACCTCGAGCGCGCGCGCCTCTGCGTCGGCGCTGACCAGGCGCACGGTCTCGCGGATGCCGTCGGCATCGGCCCGGCGCTCGCGGTGCAGCTCGAGCAGGGGGTCCACGTGCGCGCCGGCGATCGCGACCACGTCGCGCAGCACGATCTCCCGAGCCGATCGCACCTGGAGCGGCATCGGCGCCAGATCCGCGCCGGGGACCTCGATCTGCAGCGAGGAGAGCAGGCGCGTGTCGCCGAGGAAGATGCCCTGCGCGCCCTCGCCCGTCATCGCGCCGTCCGCGCGCGACCACGCCTGCAGCGGCGCGTGGAACACGCCCGCGAGATAGTGCACGTACGGCTGGTGGCGCTGCACGGGGTACGGGTGGGGAGCGCTCGCAGAGGCGTTCATGGGGTCCTTCCGGGACAGGGCGGGGGCAGGGACGCCATCGCACGGAAGGGGCGGATCGCAGCGGGCTTGACAGGCCGCGCGTTCAGGGTGACGATGAGCGCATCCCCAGTTTGATCGATCAACAGTGCAGATGCAACCGCGGTTGATCGTTCAACACCAGAAGTCCCGATGACGCGGCAGCAGGAAGGAGGTCAGGCGATGACGCAGTCGACCGCGCCCGCGACCGCCGCCTCCGGCGCGAAGCCCACCCTGAACTCCATCGCGGCCGCCACCGGTGTCTCCCGCCAGACGGTCTCCAACGTCGTCAACGACCCCTCCCGCGTCGCCGAGCCCACGCGCGGCATCGTCGAGAGCGAGATCCGGCGCGTCGGCTACCGTCCGAGCGCGGCGGCCCGGCAGCTGCGCACCCAGCGCTCCGGGCTCCTCGGCTTCCGCATGCGCGCGGTGGCCGACGGCATCAACGGCTCGATCCTGGACCGCCTGCTCCACGCGCTCACCGAGCGGGCGCACGAGCGGGGCTACGCGATCCTCGTGTTCGCCGCAGCCGACGACGACGCCGAGATCGCCGCCTACGACGATCTGCGCGCGACCAACGCCCTGGACGGCTTCCTGCTCACCTCCACCAACCACGGCGACCGCCGCAGCGACTGGCTCGCAGCGCAGGGGATCCCCTTCGTGGCCTTCGGCCGCCCCTGGGGCCGCGACGATGCCGCGCACTCCCGCGACCACGACTGGATCGACATCGACGGCGGCCACGGGACGGCCGAGGCGGTGCGCGCGCTCGCAGCCGACGGCGCCCGTCGCATCGGCCTGATCGGCTGGCCGGAGGGCTCCGGCGCCGGGGACGACCGCGCCGACGGCTTCCGCCGCGCCTGCGCGGAGCTCGGGCTCGAGGGCGACCTGATCGAGCGCGCGGAGGACAGCTTCGAGTCCGGGCAGGAGAGCGCCGAGCGGCTCGTCGGCCGCGGCGCCGAGGCGATCGTGTGCGTCTCGGACTCCCTCGCGCTCGGCGCGGTCGCCCGGATGCGCGCGCTCGGACGGCACGACGTCATGGCCCGGATCATCGGCTTCGACGACACCCCGGTCGCCCGCGCCATCGGCATCTCGAGCGTCGACCAGCCCATCGAGCAGGCCGCCCGCGCCATGCTCGACCTCCTCGTCCACCGCATCGAGCATCCGCAGGCGGCTCGCACCGACGGCCCGCCCGCGCTGCTCCTCCCCACCGTCCGGCGGCGCACCGTCGCCTGACCCCAGATCTCCGGCTCCTGGAGCCGGCAGCCCTCTGGCCGCCTCAGCGGCCCGACCTTTCCTAGGAGACACCATGACCACCCACCGCACTCCTCTCGAGCGTCGCCGCGTCCTCGCCGGCATGGCTGCGATCCCCGCCCTCGGCCTCACCCTCGCCGCCTGCGGCGGCGGCTAGGGCTTCGACTCCTCGGGCTCCTCCGACGGCGGCTCCGCCGGCGGCAGCAGCGACGGCCTGCGCGTCCTCATCGGCGCCTCCGGCGACGCCGAGCTGAAGGCAGTCCAGGACGCCGTCGCCGCCTGGGCGAAGGAGTCCGGCAAGTCCGCCGAGGTCATCCCGGCCTCCGACCTCAGCCAGCAGCTCTCCCAGGGCTTCGCCTCCGGCTCGCCCTCGGACGTCTTCTACCTCTCGGCCGACGCGGTCGCGGGCTACGCGAGCAACGGCTCCCTCGAGCCCTACGGCGACACGCTCTCCACCATCGGCGACTTCTACCCGGGCCTGGTCGAGGCGTTCACCGTCGACGGCAAGCAGTACGGCGCCCCGAAGGACTTCTCGACCCTGGCCCTGGTCATCAACTCCGACCTGTGGGCGGCCGCGGGCCTGACCGACGCCGACATCCCCGCCTCCTGGGACCAGCTCGCCGCCGCTGCCCAGAAGCTGACCCAGGGCAGCGTCGTGGGCCTCGCGACCTCGGGCGAGTACCAGCGCCTCGGCGCCTTCATGGCGCAGGCCGGCGGCGAGCTCGTCACCGACGGCAAGGCCACCGCGAACTCGACCCAGAACGTCGAGGCCCTGAACTACGTGAAGTCGCTGCTCGCAGCCGGCCACATGAAGTTCGCCAAGGACCTCGGCGCCGGCTGGGGCGGAGAGGCGATCGGCAAGGGCCTGTGCGCCATGACGATCGAGGGCAACTGGATCGTCGGCGGCCTGAAGGCCGACTACCCCGACGTGAAGTACACGGTCGTCGAGCTGCCCGCAGGCCCCGCCGGCAAGGGCACCCTGCAGTTCACCAACGCCTGGGGCATCGCCGCCGACTCCTCGCACAAGGAGGACGCGGTCGCGCTCGTCGAGTTCCTGACCTCGGCCGATCAGCAGATGGCCTTCGCCGAGGCCTTCGGCGTCATGCCCTCGCTCTCGACCGTCGCGGGCGACTGGCAGGCCGCCAACCCCGAGCTCGCCGCCTTCAGCGCCTCGGCCGAGTACGCGAAGAACGTCCCCGGCCAGGAGGGCGTCTCCGACGTCGTCTCCGACCTGAACTCGCAGCTCGAGTCCCTCGCCTCGGCCGACCCGAAGGCGATCCTCGATTCGGTGCAGTCGAACCTCGAGTCCGTCCTCGCCTGATCCGGCGTGATCTCGCGCGAGACGGCCTGATCGCGACCTGATCCGGCCTGATCGCGCACGGAGCGGCCGCCCCCGCGGGCGGCCGCTCCCGTCGGCCCCCCTTGCCCCGACTCCCCAGGAGCTCCACATGACCGCTCGGCGACGCCGCAGCCCCCTCGGCCCCGATGCCGCCGCCGGCGTGTTCATCATGAAGAACTTCTTCGAGTCGATCCCGAAGTCCGTGGAGGAGCAGGCCCGGATCGACGGCGCCGGCACCTTCCGCACCTTCTGGTCGATCGTGCTGCCGATGGCGACCCCGCCCTGATGACGATCATCATCCTGAGCTTCCAGGGCTCCTGGAACGAGATGAACCACTTCATCGTCTCCACCCAGTCGCCCGAGCTGACCACGCTCACCAAGGGCGTCGCCCAGCTCGCGAGCGGCCAGCTCTCCCAGGGCACGCAGTACCCGCTGAAGCTCGCCGCCGCCGCGCTGATGACGGTGCCGGTCGCGATCGTGTTCCTCGTGTTCCAGCGGCGCATCATGAACACCTCGGCCGGAGCGGTCAAGGGCTGAGCCCGCCGCGGGGCAGGCTCCTCCGCCCGCCGAGGGGCCGGGGGCTGACCCCGCCGAGGAGCCGGGTGCTGAACCCGCCGATCCCGCCCGAGAGGGGCGCCTCCGCATCGGAGGCGCCCCTCTCGTCCATCCGAGCACCGCGACAGAGATCGCCCTCCGAGGGCCTTCGATGCTCGCGCCCCGGTTCCTCTCAGGTCGATATGGTCGGTATGCTCCCCGTGCACCGCTCCCGTCGGGCGGCCCTCGGCGCACATCGCTGTGCGGGGCCGACGCCCGTGCCCCACGGCTGAGCGGTCTCCGCCCCGGACCGCACGGTCCCCGACGAACGGTGGTCCCATGGACCTGACATTCAAGATCATCGCGCTCGCGATCTACTTCCTCGCGATGCTCGGCATCGGCCTCTATGCCTTCCGCAAGACCAGCGACGGCGACGAGTACATCCTCGGCGGCCGCCAGCTGCATCCCTTCACCGCGGCGCTGTCCGCCGGCGCCTCCGACATGTCGGGCTGGCTGCTCATGGGCCTGCCCGGCGCGCTCTACATCTCCGGGCTCGTCGAGAGCTGGATCGCGGTCGGCCTCACCGTCGGCGCCGCCCTGAACTGGTGGCTCGTCGCTCCCCGTCTGCGCCAGTACACCGCGATCGCGAACAACTCGCTCACGGTGCCGAGCTTCTTCGGCAACCGTCTCCACGACCGCACGCGCGTGCTGCGCATCGCGGCCGGCGTCGTGATCCTCGTGTTCTTCACGTTCTACGTCTCCTCCGGCATGGTCGCCGGCGGCGTGTTCTTCGAGTCCATGTTCGGCGGCTCCTACCTCACCGGCATGCTGCTCGTCGCCGGCATCACCATCCTCTACACGATGTTCGGCGGCTTCCTCGGCGCCACCTACACCGACGTCGTGCAGGGCATGATCATGCTGGTCTCGCTGGCCGCCGTGCCGATCGCCGCGATGCTCGCAGTCGGCGGCCCCGGCGCGATGTGGGAGTCGATCCAGCAGGTCAACGCCGACTTCACCTCCATGACCGGCGGCGCGACCGCGATCGGCGTGATCTCCTCGCTCGCCTGGGGTCTCGGCTACTTCGGACAGCCCCACATCATCGTGCGCTTCATGGCCCTGCGCTCCTCGCGCGATGCGAAGTACGGCCTGGTGGTCGGCATCGGCTGGATGATCCTGTGCGTGGTCGGCGCGATCTTCACCGCCATGGCGGGCCTCGCGTACTTCCAGCAGCACCAGGATGCGGTGCTGACGAACGAGAACGGCGAGTCCGTGTTCCTCGACCTCGCCCAGATCCTCTTCCACCCGCTCATCGCGGGCCTGCTGCTGGCCGCCGTCCTCGCGGCCATCATGTCGACCCTGTCCTCGCAGCTCGTGGTGAGCTCCTCCGCGCTCGTGGAGGACATCCTCGAGGGCGTGAACATCCGCATGGGCGCCGGCGCGAAGCTCTGGGCCGGCCGCCTCGGCGTGCTCGCGGTCTCCCTGCTCGCGGTGATCCTGGCGCTCAATCCGAAGAACTCGATCCTCGACCTGGTCTCCTTCGCCTGGGCCGGGTTCGGCGCGGCCTTCGGCCCGATCGTGCTGCTGAGCCTGTTCTGGCGGCGAATGACCACCGCCGGAGCATTCGTGGGCATGGTCGCGGGCGCCCTCACCGCCTTCTGGTGGGGCGGCGGGTTCCAGACCATCCGCGGCATCAGGCAGGTGGTCCCCTTCGACGAGGCAGCGAACCTGTTCAACGGGGAGCACCTCTACGAGATCGTGCCCGGCTTCCTGATCTGCCTGGTCCTCGCGGTCCTCGTCTCGCTGATCACCCCGAAGCCCCCGGTCGCCGTGACCGAGGAGTTCGACGAGATGGTCGCCTCGCTGAAGGACGGGGTGGTGCCCGCGCATCGCCTCGCCCCCTCGACTGCGGCCGCCACCGGCGCCGCGAGCTCGGGCAAGGGCTCGCACGCGGCGCGCTGACGCCGCTGCGGCTGGCATCGCCAGCAGATTCCTCGGTGTGAGGGCCGGTGACGTGCCATATTGCAGGTCACCGGCCCTCACACCGATCTTTTTGCTGCTGGTGGCTGACTAGGCCTGCCGGGGGCTTCCTTGGCACATGGGCATCTGGGTCTGCCGGGGTCTGCCGGGGCACCTGGGCCTGCCGGGGCCTGCCGGGCCCTCCCGGGCGTGCAGGGGCCTGCCCTCCGGACGAGCCCGCGCTCGCCAGACGAGGATGCCCCCGCCGGCCGGGCCGGGCCGCGCTCGTGGTGCAGGGGCAGGGAGGCTCGGGTGGGATGATCGGGGCCAGTCGCACGACAGGAGATCCCACGATGACGCCCCACTCCGCTGGCAGCACCCCCGAACCTGGCCCCACCGGCCCTGCGCCGCAGTCCGCGCCCGCCGGCCGGTCTGCCGCCGACGCCCCCGCGCCCGGAGGCGTGCTGGAGCTCCTGGGGCGGCCGACGCCCCGGATCGGCTACGGCATGGGTCGCTGACCCGCGCGGCGTCGGATCCGCAGGCGCGAGCCGGTGCCGTCGAGCTGCTGCGCCGCGCCTTCGAACTGGGCATCCGCCACTTCGACACCGCCCACTTCTACGGGGACGGCCGCGCGATCGCGCTGCTCGCCGGGGCCCTCGGCGACCGCCGGGAGGAGATCCTCCTGGCCACCAAGGCGGGCGCCGTCTCCACGCCTGATGGCCCCTTCCCGATGGCGCTCGCGCAGCATCCTTCCGATCTGCGCCGCAGCATCGAGCAGAACCTCGAGACCCTCCGCACCGACCGTCTCGATCTCGTCTACCTGCGCCGCGCCGACCAGGGCCCGGGGCTCCTCTCGCCGGAGGACCAGCAGGTGCCGCTCGCCGCGCAGCTCGAGGTCCTCTCGGGCCTGCGCGCGGAGGGAGTGATCGGCGGGATCGGCCTCAGCCACGTCAGCCTCGACCAGCTGCGCGAGGCGCTGCCGGCGGGGATCGTCGCCGTCCAGAACATCTTCAACCTCGCCGACCAGGGGGACAGCGACCTGCTCCGGCTGTGCGAGCGCGAGGGCATCGCCTGGGTGCCGTACTTCCCGCTCGGCGGCGGCTTCGGGAATCTGCCGCGGGTCGTCGAGCTGCCAGTGGTGCAGGAGATCGCGGAGGAGCTCGGCGCGACTGCGATGCAGGTCGGTCAGGCATGGCTGCTGGCTGTCTCTCCCCGCAGCGTGCTCATCTCCGGGACGTCCTCCGTGCACCACCTTGAGCAGAACCTCGCCGCGGGGGACCTCCAGCTCACGCCTGCGCACATGCAGCGCCTCGAGGACGGCGCCCGCGCCGCCGGAGGCAGCGGCGCCTGAGCCGGCATCTGAGCCAGGGAGAGGGGGCCGTGAGCCCGCTGTTCCAGCAGATTCCTCGGTGTGAGGGCCGGTGACGTGGCATATGCCAGGTCACCGGCCCTCACACCGATGTTTTTGCTGCCAGAGCCCGAATCCGGCCCGGATCTGGACCCCCGGAGAGCCCCGATCCGGCCCGGATCGGGACTGCTGCGCAGCCTCAGGCCCGGGGGAGGGCCTTCTCCGCGGCGACCACGGCCTCGACCAGGGAGTCCTCGGCGCCGCCGTCGACGATCTGATCGAGCAGGGCGCGCACGCGCGCGGTGTCGTCCTCGAGCTTCCCGGCCTCCACGATCGCCTCGGCACGGGGATCGCTGATCTCCACGCCGCCGCGGGCGCGCTCGGTCATGAGCGCCGTCCACCCCGCGATCATGTTCACCGCGCCCGGTGCGGAGTCCGCCCCGCCGCGCTCGGCGATCACGGGCAGCGCGCGCACCCGCAGCTTCTCGGAGCCGTCGGCCGCGATGCGGTTCAGCTGATCGGCCATCCGCGGGTTCTCGAAGCGCGCGAGCAGGGCCGAGGTGTACGCGTCGAGCTCCTCGGCCGGCAGGTCGAGGGTCGCGCGGGTGTCGGCCCAGACCTTCTCCACGAGCTCTCGCACCGCGGGATCCGCGATCGCCTGGTCCACGCGCTCGTGGCCGGCGAGCTGGCCCGCGTACGCCATGAACGAGTGGGCGCCGTTAAGCAGGCGCAGCTTGCGCTTCTCGTGGAGCTCGACGTCGTCGGTGAGCTGCGCACCGGCCTTCTCCCACGCGGGGCGGGCGCCGCGGAACACGTCCTGCACCACCCACTCCTTGAAGGGCTCGGTCACCACGGTCGCGCGGTCCTCGAGGCCGGTGGCCTCGCGCACGACCTCGGCGTCAGCCTCGGAGGACGCCGGCGTGATGCGGTCGACCATCGTCGAGACGACGTCCACGTGGTCGTCGAACCACTCGCGGGTCTCGGCGTCCGCTGCGGCCAGCACGGCCTCGCGCAGCACGGCGCCGTTGCCCGGCAGGTTGTCGCAGGAGACCAGCGCGATCGGCTCCTCGACGCCGGCCTCTCGGCGGGCCTTCAGCGCCACCGCGAGACGGGCGGGGGCCGAGGTCTCCGGGTCGTTCCCCGCCGAATAGCCCTTCTCCGTGATGGTCAGCGTGACCACCGCGGTCTCGGGATCGGCGAGCAGGCGCGAGAGCGCCTCGACGTCGGATGCGGGATGGACGTCATCGAGGATGTCCATCACCGTGACCTCATCACCGCCGGGCTCGCGGACCACGAGCCCGTACTTGCCGTCCTGGGCGTTCAGGACGTCGGCGATGTCGGCCGACCGCCCGGTGAAGGCGCTGACGCGCCACCCCTCGGCGGCTGCGGTGTAGACGAGGGTGTGGGCGCGGGCGAAGTTGCCGATGCCCAGGTGGACGAGGCGGCGGGAGCCGGTGGGGTCGCTCATGATGCTCTCCTTCGAACGGTTCTCGGGTCCAGGCCGGATCAGTGCGCGATCGGCGGGTAGGACGCCTTCGGCAGGGTGCTGGTGAGGTCGACGGCCGTCTCGATGGCCTCCTCCTCGGTCAGGCGGCCCTCGGCCACGAGGTTCGCGAGGTAGCCGGCGTCGATGCGGCGCGCCAGGTCGTGGCGGGCTGGGATCGAGGCGAACGCGCGCGTGTCGTCCACAAAGCCCGAGGTGTTGTAGAAGCCGGCGGTCTCGGTGGCGAGCTCGCGGAAGCGGCGCATGCCGTCGGGGGAGTCGATGAACCACCACGGGGCGCCGAGGCGCACGGCCGGGTACGTGCCGGCGATCGGCGCGAGCTCGCGCGAGTACACGGTCTCGTCGATCGTGAACAGGATGCAGTGGAAGTTCGGGTTCCGGCCGAAGGCGTCGAGCATCGGCTGCACGCCGCGGGTGTAATCCACGCCGATCGGGATGTCGTAGCCCTTGTCCTTGCCGTAGGTCTCGAGGATCTCGGTGGAGTGGTCGCGGCGCACGCCCGGGTGGATCTGCATGACCAGGCCGTCCTCGGTGGACATCTTCGCCATCTGGAAGAGCATGTGCGCCTCGAACGCGGCGCCCTCCTCGGCGCTGATCTCCTCGCCCGCGACCGCGCGGCCGTAGAGCGCGGCGGCCTCCTCGTCGGGCAGGGGCTGGGTGTTCGGCAGCAGGTGGCCGTGGTCGGTGGCGCGGGCGCCGGCCTCGATGAACGCGCGGCGGCGGTGGCGCAGCGCGGCGAGGTAGCCCTCGTAGGTCGAGACATCCTCGCCCGACAGCTTCCCGATCGCCTCGACCTCGGCCTTGAAGGTCGGCCCGGTGAGGGTGAGCGCGGCGTCGGGGCGGAACGTCGGCACCACGCGGTGGCCGAGGCCCTGCTCGCGGATCTGCCGGTGGAACTCCAGATCCGAGGAGGCCGGGTCGGTGGTGGAGATGATCTCGATGTCGAAGCGGTCCAGCAGGCCCTGGGGCGTGAAGTCCTCCTCGGCGATCACGGAGGCGATCTGGTCGTAGATCGCGTCAGCCGTCTCGGCCGACGGCACGAGGTCGACGCCGAACACCTCGACGAGCTCGTGCTCGATCCAGAAGCGCGAGGGCGTGCCGCGGTACAGCTTCCAGTTCTCGCAGAAGCGCTTCCAGATGGCGCGCGAGTCGGTCTCGACCGCGCCGCCGTCCTGGCGGGGGACGCCCAGGTCATCGAGGTTCACGCCCTGCGAGGCGAGCATGCGGAACACGTAGTGGTCCGGCACGATCAGCAGCTGCGCGGGATCGGGGAAGGGGGTGTTCTCCGCGAACGCCTGCGCCTCCACGTGGCCGTGCATCGAGATGATCGGCAGGTCCTTCACGTGCTCGTAGATCCGCACGGCGATCTCGCGCGTGCCCGGATCGGCGGGGAAGGCGCGGTTCGGGTCAAGGGTCAGGCGTGCAGCGTTCATGGTCTCCTCCTCGAGAGCTCGACGGCGCGGTCCTGTCGGGCCGTGACGCGTAGTCGGCATCGCCCTCCGCGCGTGCGGAATGTGACGTGCCCTACCCCAGGATGCTCCCCCGATTCGGGGGCCGGGGGTCACTGGTTGCCGATGTTTGCACGTGGGATCAGGGATCCGCCCCGGCCGACGGGCCCGCCGCGCGCGCCTGATGGGCTGGGCCGACGGGCGCGTCCCCCCTGCCCGACCGCGGGCGTCCAGGGGTCGGACGTATCGTGGGCGCCTGCCCTTCTTCCCCCGCAGAGAGGCATCGCGTGCGCACCCCCGAAGATCCCGCACCCCGCGATCCGTCCCCCCGCGAGCCGACCCTCCACGAGGTCGCCCGCGCCGCCGGCGTCTCCGTGGCCACCGCCTCGCGCGCGCTCTCCGGAGCGAGCCGCGTCGCCGAGAGCACGCGCGCTCGCGTCGTCAGCGCGGCGCGCGAGCTGGACTTCCGGCCCAGCGGGCTGGCCCGCGCCTTCGCCTCGGGGCGCTCGGGCATCATCGGGATGCTGACCCACCACGCCCGCGGCACCTGGTCGGGGCCGATCTCACTGGGGGCGATCCGCGAGCTCGGCCTCCACGACACGGGCGTCATCCTGCACGACGCGGACTTCGACGACTGCGCCCTGGCCCGCCACATCGACACCCTGCGCTCGCGCCGGATCGACGGCCTGCTCGTGGTCGGCGACGGCCCGCTGTCGGTGCTCCCCTCGCTGCGCGAGAAGGTCTCGGTGCCGACGGCGTACGTCTTCACCCGCAGCGCCGATCCGGCGGATCCGGTGCTCATGCCCGACTACGCCGCGGCGGGCGCCATGGCTGCCGAGCACCTCGTGGCCCGGGGCTGCCGCGCGCTCGCCGCGATCCCCGGGGATGCCCGCGACCGCACCGCGCGCGAGCGCACGGAGGGTTTCGTCGCGCGGGCCCGCGCGCTCGGCTTCCCGGTGCGCGTCGCCGCCGGCCGCGCCGCCTGGACCCACAGCTGGGGCCGGGCGGGGATGGAGGAGCTCCTGGACCAGGGCCCCGCTCCCGATGGCGTGCTCTGCGGGAACGACACCATCTGCTGGGGCGCCCGCGATGCGCTGCGCCGACGGGGCCTGCGCACCCCCGAGGACGTCTCGCTCGTGGGTGTGGACAACTGGGGCGGCGTCGTGCTGCGCCGCCCTGACATTCCTCTGACCACGATCGACCTCGGGCTCGAGGCGCTCGGGCGCCTGGGGGCGCAGTGGGTGCTGGGCGGAGGGGAGGGTCCGCTGCCCGACGTGCGCGCGGCGATGCGCCTGGTGCAGGGGGAGACGACGCGCGAGCTGCGCTGAGGGCTCAGTCCCGCATGCCCGCCCAGTCGCCGAGCACATCCGCGAGGCGGCCGTGAAGGCGGATGCTCGCGAGCGCATCGCCGCGCGTCGGCCCGTCGCCGAGGATCACGACCGGCGTTCCCGCTGCGGCCGCGCGGCGCACGAACCGCAGGCCGGACATGACAGTGAGAGAGGTGCCGAGCACGAGCAGCGCCTCCGCGCGCTCGAGGGATTCGAGGGCGCGCGCGAGCGTCGCGGGCCGCGCGCTCTCCCCGAAGAAGACGACGTCGGGCTTGAGCATCCCGCCGCACAGCGCGCATGCGGGGTAGCGGAACTCGTGGGTGCGATCGACCTCGGCGTCGCCGTCAGGCGCCTGGGCGGTGTCGGCCGCGAGCGCGGGCAGGCGGCTCGCGACCTGCGGATTCATCGCCAGCAGTCGCGCGTGCAGGCGGTCGCGCGCGATGATCTCCTCGCAGCCCAGGCACCGCACCGCATCGAGCCGGCCGTGCAGATCGATCACCTCGGTGGAGCCGGCCTGCTGGTGGAGACCGTCGACGTTCTGGGTGATCACGCCGGTCAGCGGCACGGCGCCCTCGAGCGCCGCCAGGGCGCGGTGCGCGCGGTTCGGGCGGGCGCGCAGGAACTGCGTCCAGCCGACGGTGGAGCGGGCCCAGTAGCGGCGGCGCGAGAGGTCCGAGCCCGTGAACTCCTGGAAGGTCATCGGGGAGCGGGGGACCGCCCGGGGCCCGCGGTAGTCGGGAAGCCCCGAGTCGGTCGACATGCCCGCGCCGGTCAGCACGGCCGTCGGCCGGCCGCGCAGCAGGGCGAGAGCCTCGGCGATCTCTGCGGCGCTGCTGCGCCGGCCGTACTGGTCGCTCGGCTCGGGCCCCCAGGCCGGAAGGCGCGGGAGGCCGCGGGCGCCGGAGCGGGGCGCGGCGGCGGAGAACCAGCGGCCGACGTCGGCCGCGGGGCCCGCGATCCCCGACGCTCCGCTCACCCGCGGAACAGCAGCTCGTCGGCCTGGCCCCTCGCGCCCGGCTCGACGGCGTAGAGGGAGCCCGCCGTCGGATCCTCGCCCGGATCGAGGTTCTCGCGGCTCGTCGTGATGTAGAGGGTGGCGAGATCGGGGCCGCCGAAGGTGCAGGCGGTGCTCTGGCGTGCGCCGACGCGGATCCGCTCGAGCACCTCTCCGCTCTCCTCGAGGCACAGCACGGTGCCCGCGCCGTTCATCGCGACCCAGATCCGGCCGTCCGCGTCGATCGTGAGGCCGTCCGGGTTGCCGTCCTCCTCGGAGAGGTCGATCAGCGCGCGGCGCTCGACGAGCCCGTGCTCGTCGTCCCAGTCCAGGATGTCGATCCGGTGGGTCGGGGTGTCGATGTAGAAGGCGCGGGCGCGGTCCGGGGTGAAGTCCAGCCCGTTCGAGGTGGTCAGCCCGGTGGCGACGCGGCGCGAGGAGCCATCCGGCAGGAGGCGCCACATCGAGGCGGCGCCCTCGGCGCGCGAGTACGCCATCGTGCCCGCATAGAAGGAGCCGTCCGGTGCGATGGCGCCCTCGTTCATCCGCACGTCCTCGCTCCAGAGCTCGGGAAGGAGGCTGATGGTGCCGTCGGGGTCCTGGAGGGCGAAGCCCTTCTCCACGGCGAGCACGGCGCCGCCGTCAGCCCGCGGGCGCACGCAGGCGACGACGGGCGAGCCGGTCGCGGTGCGGGAGATCGCGCCGGTGCGCGGATCGAGCTCGAGGAAGTCGCCGGCGAGCATGTCCACCCAGCGCAGCGCGCCACCATCACCCCAGGTCGCGGACCAGCGGGGACCCTCGGTGTGGTAGCAGAGCGAGTCGGTGATCCGTGCGGCGTCCATGGGTCCTCCTGGTGGCGGGTGCGCGTGCGCCCACCGTACCGAGCGGGGCTGGAGAGCGGCAGGGGCAGCGGGGGCCCGCGTCACTTCCCGCCGAGGAGGCGATCCATCGGCACGAAGTCGGAGAACTCGGGATCCAGGGACGAGCCGGTGCGGGCATCCCCGCCGTCGGCCGCGGGGCCGGTGATCGCCTGGTCCTGGCCGGCCTGGCCGGCCTGGGGAGCCTGGCGGCCCTGACCCTGGCCCGCGGCCTGCCCCTGGTCCTCGTGCTCGATCGCCGATTCCGCAGCCTCGCCGACGCCCGCCAGGAGCATCGTCGCGAGCTCCGCCCCTGCGCGCCGGGCGCGGACGGCGAGCGGCTGCTCGTCGGCCTCGTCCGGGGAGGTGGCGCCGAAATCCGCCGAGGAGGCGAACACAGCCGTCGGCACCACCTCGGAGCGGAGGTAGCCGAAGGTCGGGCGGATCGCGTAGTCGATCGCCAGGGAGTGGCGCGACGTGCCTGCGGTCGCGCCCAGCAGGACGGGCTTGCCGGTCCAGAGCTCGCGGTCCACGGCGTCCAGGAACGACTTCGCCAGCCCCGAGGGGCCGACGTTGAAGATCGGCGTCACAGCGATCACCGCGTCGGCCTGGGTGAGCGCGCTGATCACGTCGGCGAGCCTCTGGCTGGGGAAGCGGGTCAGCATCATGTCGGTGATGTCATGGGCGAGCTCGCGCAGCTCGACGGTGCGCACCTCGACCTGAGCCCCGCGGGACTCGAGCGCGTCGGCGGATGCACGGGAGAGGACATCGGCGAGCATCCGCGTGGAGCTCGGGGTGGAGAGCCCGGCGCTCAGGACGAGCAGACGGATCGGTGCGGACATCGGAGTACCTCCTGGGTGGGGTGCGGAGAGCGGGGGCGTCTGCGGCGAGCGTTCGGGAATGCGACAGGAAGCGCAGCCTGCGACTGGGGTGCGGGACGGGATGGATCGGACCGCGACGGGTGCCGCGTCCGGGTGAGGGCTGGACCTGGCGCACTCACGTTCCACCGGTGGAACGCGAGTGCGCCGACTCGGTCGCTTCCCGGCAGTCTCAGCGCTGCGAGGAGTCCCCGGCGCGCAGGCCGGTCCAGTTGTCGCCCGTCTCGAAACGGTACGACGGATCGAAGCGGCCCTGCTCCGCGTCGCGCGCGGCGACCATCGCGGCGTGGGTCGGGGCGTCGGGGACGTCGGCGGGGCGGCGGGCGTCCAGCTCGCGGCGCAGCACGGGGACGACCTCCGTGCCCAGCAGCTCGATCTGCTCCAGCACCGTCTTCTGCGGCAGGCCCGCGTGGTCCATGAGGAAGAGCTGGCGCTGGTAGTCGCCGACCTCGTCGGCCATCGTGAGGTAGCGCTCGATGACCTGCTCGGGGGAGCCGACGGTCAGCGGAGTCTGCGCGGTGAAGTCCTCCAGCGAGGGGCCGCCGCCGTAGACCGGCGCGTTGTCGAAGTAGGGGCGGAACTCGGCGACGGCCGCCTGGCTGCTCTTGCGCATGAACGCCTGGCCGCCGAGGCCGACGATCGCCTGGTGGGCCTTGCCGTGGCCGTAGTGCTCGTAGCGCTCGCGGTAGAGCTGCACCATCTGACGGGTGTGGGTGATGGGCCAGAAGATGTTGTTGTGGAGGAAGCCGTCGCCGTAGCACGCGGCCTGCTCGGCGATCTGCGGGGAGCGGATCGAGCCGTGCCACACGAACGGGGCGACGCCGTCGAGCGGGCGGGGGGTGGAGGTGAACTGCTGCAGCGGCGTGCGGAACTGGCCCTCCCAGTTCACGACATCCTCGCGCCACAGGCGGTGCAGCAGCTCGTAGTTCTCGATCGCGAGCTCGAGGCCGGTGCGGATGTCCTGGCCGAACCACGGGTAGACCGGTCCGGTGTTGCCGCGGCCCATCACGAGGTCGACGCGACCCCCGGTGAGGTGCTGCAGCATCGCGTAGTCCTCGGCGATCTTCACCGGATCGTTGGTGGTGATCAGCGTGGTGGCGGTGGAGAGGATGAGCTTCTCGGTCTGCGCGCCGATGTACGCGAGCGTGGTGGTGGGGGAGGACGTCACGAACGGCGGGTTGTGGTGCTCGCCGAGGGCGAAGACGTCCAGGCCCACCTGCTCGGCGAGCTTCGCCTGCTCGACGATCGTGAGCAGGCGCTCGTGCTCGGTGGGGACCCGGCCGGTCGTGGGATCGGGCGTGATGTCGGCGATGCTGAAGATTCCGAACTGCATGGTGTGCTCCTCGGTGCGGGTGGTGCCGCGGTGACCAGCTGCGGCGATAGTAGAAACATAAACTAAAGTCGAGGCGCGCGCAAGCGTCGACTGGATGCACCGAAGGGTGAACTTGCGGAGAGGTCAAGGTGAATGGAGTGTGACGAACACTGTCGGCTTTGAGCCGGTTTGCCGGAAATGCAAAGCCAGGTGCGCCACACACTCGTCCTGTCCCTCCCGGTCGGCGCTCGGAGTGGCAGGATGAATACGATGCCGCGGCATCGTGGACAGTTGGGGCGAGCTGCCGCATGGAGATGCGGAGGGGCGGCCCCGGGGCGTCGTGGTGGCGACCGCCTGTCCTGCTGGAGAGCCTTGACTGCGAGCAGGCTCCCGCCCTGACCCCCGCCCCCGAACCCGCAGCGCGCCGACGTGCACGGGCTCGTTCTTCTCGACCCCGTCGGCCGGAGGACACATATGTCCAGCCCCTTGCACGACTATGCGGCAGTGGACCGCTTCGACCCTGTGAGTAGGCGCGAAGCAGTTCGCGATCGATACTCGCCCGTCATGATCGTGATGACGATCATCGCGACGATCGGCGTCCTCGGCTATGCGGGCTTCCTGCTCCAGCCGAGCCATCGCGGCGACCTCCTCCCCTGGCTGATCGTGATCATCTCCGAGGCGATCCTGCTCTTCCACGCACTTTTCGCGATGTGGACGATCCTGGCGGGCTCCAAGGAGGTGCGCACGTTCGACTACTTCCGTGCTCGCGACAACCTGTACAGCGCCAAGAGCATCCTCAAGAAGGGCCTGAAGGAGACGCCGTCCGCGTGGCCGATGCGCCTGAACGGCAAGCCGATCACCGTCGACATCTTCATCACGGTCTACGGCGAGCCGATCGATGTCATCCGCAGGACTGCGACGGCAGCGATGAACGTGCGCGGCAAGCACACGGTGTGGATCCTCGATGACGGCCACTCCGATGAGGTCCGGGCCCTCACTGAGGAGATCGGCTGCCGGTACATCCGCCGCCTGTCGAGCAACGGCGCGAAGGCCGGCAACGTCAACCATGCGCTGAGCATGACCTCCGGGGAGTTCTACGTCATCCTCGACGCTGACTTCATCCCGCTGCCGGGGCTGCTGGAGGAGACGCTGCCGTTCTTCGAGAACCAGACGGTCGCCTTCGTGCAGTCGCCGCAGACATACGGCAACCTGCACAACTTCATCTCGCGCGGAGCGGGCTACATGCAGGCGATGTTCTACCGCTTCCTGCAGCCCGGACGCAACCACTTCAACGCGGCGTTCTGCGTGGGCACGAACGTGGTGTTCCGTCGCGCAGCGATCGACGACATCGGCGGCATGTACACCGAGTCGAAGTCCGAGGACGTCTGGACCTCCCTGAAGCTCCACGAGCGCGGATGGAAGTCCATCTTCCTCCCGACGACTCTCGCGATCGGAGACGCCCCCGACACGATCGAGGCGTTCTCTAAGCAGCAGCTGCGCTGGGCGACCGGTGGCTTCGAGATCCTGCTCCAGTCGAATCCTC
Organism: Brachybacterium equifaecis; assembly: GCF_023509525.1. Classification (GTDB taxonomy): domain Bacteria; phylum Actinomycetota; class Actinomycetes; order Actinomycetales; family Dermabacteraceae; genus Brachybacterium; species Brachybacterium equifaecis. The sequence continues at coordinate 552,013 of NZ_JAKNCJ010000002.1, read as the reverse complement.
TGAGCCCCCGGCGTCGGCTCACGTTGGATCAGCGCTTGATGTACTTCGTGACCGCGAGCCATTACCTCACGGGCATCGTCCCCGGTCTGCTCCTGCTGGTCCCCGTGCTCGAGATCTTCTTCGATCTCCGGCCGGTCTCCCTGGACGTCACATGGGAGACCTGGGCGCTGTTCTACGCAGGCTTCTACGTCGTGCAGGTGGCGTTGGCGTTCTTCACCCTGGGCTCCTTCCGCTGGGAGGTCCTGATGCTCGCGGCCTGCTCCTTCCCGATCTACGCGAAGGCCCTCTACAACGTGATCATCGGCCGGGACCAGGCGTGGAGCGTGACCGGCACGGTCAAGCGGCGCTCCCCGTTCAACGTGATGATCCCGCAGGTGCTCACCTTCATCCTCCTGCTCGTCACCACCTTCGTCGGCGCATGGCGGGACGACATCAACAGCGAGCTGTCGATCGCGACGCTCTGGGCAGGTCTGAACACTGTGATCCTCGGCGTCTTCATCCTGGTCGCCTTCGGCGAGCAGCGCGAGACGCGCCGGAACGGCGAGACCGATCCGGGACTCGCGCTGAAGAACGAATGGGTCACAAGCCTCCTCGCCGCTCCGGCGCCGATGACCACCCCGGCCGACACGATTCTCTACGAGCTCGGGATGGAGCCGACCGAGCCGGACACCTCGCAGTCGCTGGGCCGGGCGCTCCCGCCGCCCCTGGGCCGGTCCTTCACCCCTTCGCGTGTCGCCCCTCCGGTCACGCCGGAAGAGGAGTCTCACCGCCGGGGAAGGCGGCGCCGAATGGTGAGCGGCGCGGCGACCGCGGTGGCAGAGCGCCCGAGTCCTGACGGCCCCTCCACCGACGCCTGGACCAGCGACCCCGCTGAGAACCCCGGCTCCACGCACTCCGCGACCAACGACACCTCCTCCGGAAGGAACCCCCGATGACCTGGAGCAACCGCTTCCGTCTGCTCGGCTCTGCGATCCTGCTGCTCGCCGTTCTCGCTTTCCTCATCCTCGTGTTCACCCAGCGCCAGGCTCATGTGCAGTCGACCACTGCGGTCATCGAGCAGCCCCGGTTCGTGATCGGAGCCCAGTACACGGGCATCGTCACGGATCAGCAGGTCGAGCTCGGGGACACTGTGACCGCGGGCCAGGTCCTCTTCACACTCTCCAGCCCTGCGCTCCTGGCGGACGCAGCCAACGGCGTGGAGCCCTCCTCGGACATCGCCACGGACATCAATCCGGCCGAGGGCACCGTCGTCTACAAGGCGACGGCAGACGGCACGATCACCGAGCTCAATGCCATCCAGGGCGGCTACATCATCGGCTCCACCCCGCTGGCGACGATCGTCCAGTCCACGCCCCGTACCGTGATGGCTGACTTCCAGCTCTCTCCGCGGGACTACGGCCGCCTCGAGCAGGGCGCGAAGGCCACCATCCTCCTCCCGGACAACACCACGGTGACGGGCGAGGTGGTCTCCGCGCAGGTGACGACGGAGGAGGGCCAGGCCTTCACCGAAGCCCGGATCATCAGCAAGGAGCTCGACGAGTCCGATCTGACCCTGCTGGCGACGGACGGGGCGCCGGTGATCGTCACGGTTCAGCTTCGAAGCGAGGGCTTCCTCGCCGGACCGGCCGACGCCATGATGGACTTCCTCCAGAAGATCGGCCTGCGATGACCCGCCGGGTCCGCGCAGCCGCCCTCGTGACAGCCACCGTTCTACTCGCCGGATGCATGGGCGAGGGTCCCGCGCCGACGGGCCCCACAGGCAGCTCCTCCGGCGATGTCTTCAGCGTCGAGCAGGTGCAGTCCCTCACGGCAGGTGTTCCCGAATACACGACGCCGACTGACCTCAAGCCCGCGCGCCTTGGGGAGGGCCTCGTGCCGCCCACGAACCGCTGGTTCTCCGGGCTGGTCTTCGGCGACGAGGCGCAGCCCGTGTTCCCCCTCCCGTTGAGCTTCGGTCTCCAGGGGGGCGGCTTCGCGTTCGGAATGCCCGCCGTCGCGGTGACCGAGAAGACGATCGCCAGCGGTTTCAATCCCGCAGTCTCCGTCACCGTGGCTAATGCCGGCAGTAGCGTCGTCTCCGCCTACGACGATGCCTCCGTGACGGTGCAGGCGCAGGACGCCAGCGGCGGTGCGATCGGGGACACGGTCATCGCCGAAGGCTCACCGATCGTCAGCTTCACTGCCGTCAAGGATGCCGAGCTCACCCTCGACCAGCAGTTCGTCCAGACCGGAGACCACTACGAGGTCGATCTCGGGGGCGATGTCTACGGGCTGGTGCTCGGAGAGGGGGCGACCCTCGACGGCAGCGTCGTGAACGTGCCGGAGGGAGCGACCGTCTCCTGGTTCGCGGTGCCGAAGGATGGAGACGCCGCCGCACTCGCTGGGCTTGCAGCCGATCCGCTCACAAGCACCTCCGCGACGTACGAGGTGGGGGCTGATTCCGTCACCACCACCGTCGGGTACATCACGGCTGGCGGCGGCGAGACGGCGTTCGTCGCCATGCCGCACCAGCAGAAGTCGCTCGTCGGCTTGACCTGCGATCTCGGCACCTATCCTTCGGTGTTCGGAGAGCTCTCTCTGTGCTCAGGCACCGAGCTCAGCTGGGGTGCCCCGAAGCAGACGGTGAATGCGCAGCTCGATCTGAGCGGGCTCTCTCAGTCCGAGAGGGAGCTCTTGGCCCAGCAGGTCGCTGAAGACGTCGGAGCGACGCCCGAGTACCCCGCCGATACCTACTTCGGCGGCAAGGCGCTCTACCGCGATGCGATGCTCTACTCGATCGCCTCGCAGGTCGGAGCCGATGAGGCCGCGGCGACGGCGAGGGAGCGCCTTCTCACGCAGATGCGCCAGTGGACCCAGGCCGACGGCTGCTCCGAGCGCGACGCGTTCTGCTTCGCCTATGACGCGAAGAACAAGGGAGTGATCGGGCTGACCCCTTCATTCGGCTCCGAGGAGTACAACGACCATCACTTCCACTACGGATACTTCCTCTATGCCGCGGGCGTGGTGGCGAAGGACGACCCGGCTCTGGTCGAGGAGTTCGCGCCGGTGATGGATCTGCTGGCGGCCGACATCGCGAACGACGCCACCACCGGCGAGCTGCCGGTGCGCCGCACGTTCGACGTCTACCAGTCGCATTCGTGGGCTTCGGGCACCTCCCCGTTCGCCGACGGCAACAACCAGGAGTCCTCCTCGGAGGCGGTCAACGCCTACGCGGGCCTCCAGCTGTGGGCCGAGGCGTCCGGCAACGATCCGCTCGCCGCCCAGGCGCAGTGGATGATGGCGAACGAGGCGAGCTCCGCCCTGAGCTACTGGACGAACTTCGATCGCTCGGAGGACGTCTACCAGGGCTACGGCCACACGGTGATCCCGCTGAACTTCGGGGCCAAGCGCGACTACGCCACCTGGTTCTCCCCGGAGCCGGCGGCGATGCTCGCGATCCTCGCCCTCCCGCTGAGCCCGAGCTCGGACTTCCTGGGCGTGGACCCGGCCCGCGTGGACACCAACATCGGCGAGGCGACCGCCGCCGGAGGCTACAACCAGACCTACGGCGACTGGCTGCTGATGTACTCCGCGCTCGGCGGCGAGGAGCAGAAGGCCGCGGCTCTGCAGCAGGCCCAGACGCTCTCGGACGAGTGGATCGATGACGGCAACACGCGCTCGTACATGTACGCGTACATCATGAGCCGCTGACGATCTGACCTCGTGCGGCCCGCCCGCTGACTCCGCGAGACCGCCCTTCTGTGCCGCTTTCTGGCACAGAAGGGCGGTCTCGTTCTGTGCGGGGGCGGAGGCGGAAGCGGGGGGGTGCGGGGGCCGGGGAGCCGGGGCGGAGGCGGGAGCCGCCCCCGGATACGCGAACAGCCCCCGACCCGGTGCTATTCACACAGGTCAGAGGCTGTTCCACGGCGGAGGATGGGGGATTTGAACCCCCGAGGGCTTGCACCCAACACGCGTTCCAGGCGTGCGCCATAGGCCGCTAGGCGAATCCTCCAGTGCTCTGAGAGCAGGCACCAGACTACAGGACGTCCAGTCCGCCTCTCTCCGCGGGCGGCAACCTTCGGACCCATCTCACATCGGAGCGCCGATCGCCGTCCTGAGCATTGCCGTGCACAGCAGAGCGCCCGCCCCCGAGATCGGGAACGGGCGCTCTGTGCAGGCGCGCCGCCGCCGGAGCGGGCTCGGGCGGCGGCGCGAGAGGAGATCAGTCGTCGATCTCCGGGTGGCGCACGATGTTCACGATCGCCAGGACGAGACCGCCCCAGACCGTGCCGATCGCGATGAGCAGCATGATGATGGCCGAGACCGACATGTCAGCGTCCTTCCGGGGTGGTGGTGCCCGCTGCGCCCGCGAGGCCCGTGTACATCCGGGTCGAGGGCTGGCGCAGCTCGTGGGGGGTGGAGGCGGTGGAGCCGTCGGGCGCGGTCGCGACGCTCAGCGGCTCGCCGGGGACGAGCGCCGGAGCGATCTCGTCGCCGTCCGAATCCAGCTGGTCGAGGTTCGAGTTCCGCGACCACGGGGCCAGGGAGAGCACGACGGCGAGGACGATGAGCGCGAAGGCCATGCCCCAGCCGAAGAGGTTCACGAACCAGTTCGGGTAGTCGCTGTAGGGACCCTCTGCGGTGAGCAGAGCCTGGGTCGCGAAGAAGAGCGTGGTCCCGAGGACGACCGGGGCGATGATGCCCACGCAGATCTGCCAGCCGATGCCGACCTTGAAGCTTCCGCGGAAGTTCAGGTGGTCCCGCAGAGCGGGCAGCGCGCGGAGGATGAACGTCAGGGCGATCGTGGAGACGAAGGCCGCCCCGACGATGCCGTAGGAGTTCACGAAGTTGTCCAGCGTGTCCAGGAGCGCGAGGCCCATGGTCGTCGGGAACAGGATGATCGAGATCAGCGCGAGCGGCACGATCACCACGAGCGTGCCGGTGACGCGCTTCAGGCCGAACTTGTCCTGCACGGCCGAGATGATGACCTCCACGATCGAGACGATCGAGGTGAAGCCCGCGAGCACGAGCGAGCCGAAGAACAGCACGCCGATGAGCGCGCCGCCGGGAGCCGCGGAGATGATCGTCGGGAACGCGATGAACGCGAGTCCGATGCCGGAGGAGACGACCTCGCCCACCTGCACGCCCTGGGCCTGCGCCATGAAGCCGAGCGCGGAGAACACGCCGATGCCGGCGAGGATCTCGAAGCCCGAGTTCGCGAAGCCGACCACGAGGCCGGAGCCGGTGAGGTCGGTGTTCTTCTTGAGGTACGAGGAGTAGGTCAGCATGATGCCGAAGGCCACGGACAGCGAGAAGAAGATCTGGCCGTAGGCGGCGATCCACACCATCGGATCCAGCAGGGCCGACCAGTTCGGGGTGAACAGCGCGTCGAGGCCGACGAAAGCGCCCGGCAGGAACAGCGCGCGCACCACGAGGATCAGGAACATGACGACCAGCAGCGGGATGAAGATCATCGAGGTCTTCGCGATGCCGTTCTCCACGCCGAGCGCCATCGTCACGAGGGTCGCGACCCAGACGATGATGATCGTCAGCACGATCGCGCCGACGTAGTCGAAGGACATGTGGACGTCGGGCCCGGTGAGGGACTGCGTGAACGTCGACATGAAGAAGCCGGCCGGGTCGTCGCCCCAGCGCTGGTCGAAGGAGAACACCATGTAGTTCAGCGACCAGGCGATGATGAGCGCGTAGTAGATGGCGATGATGACGCAGATCAGCACCTGCCACCAGCCGATGAACTCGCTCCAGCGCTTCAGGCGGCGCCAGGCGAGGGGGGCCGATCCGCGCCAGCGGTGGCCGATCGCGTAGTCGACGAAGAGCAGGGGGATGCCGGCGGTCAGCAGTGCGATCAGGTAGGGCACCATGAAGGCGCCGCCGCCGTTGTCGTATGCGACGGCGGGGAAGCGCCAGATGTTGCCGAGGCCGACGGCGGAGCCGATCGCGGCGAAGATGAACGCGGAGCGACCGGAGAAGGCGCCGCGGTTCGCGCTCTTCTTCTCGGGGGCGCCCGCAGCGCCGGCGGCGCCGGCGGGGACTGAGGAGGACATGAGGACCCTTCCGGGGGCTCGGGGGATAGGGTGCGAGCGCGCCGACGGGAGCAGGGTGGCTGCCGCGTCGGCGCAGAAGCGCGCCTCAGGCTAGGGGAGTACGGCGAGGCGGTCCATGAGTGACCGCATGGCGGACTGCGCTTGCGCCCTCTGAGCGATTGGTCTGCTGGTCCACGCGGATCACGCGCGACGCCTGCCGGAATTGTCCGGTCCCGCGGACGCGACGTGTGACCTTCGGCTAGTGTCGGGTCATGGCAGATGCAGCGACGCACCCCTCCAGCACCGCGGCCGCTCCGACGGCGGAGCCCACCCTCCCCTCGGACGCCTACCTCCGCGAGCTCGACCAGGCGCGCGAGGCGGCGATGCGCACCACCCGCCACCCAGGGTCCGAGCACCAGGGCGCCCCGACCGCTCTGCACGATCAGCTCGAGTCCGCCGTCGCCGAGGATGCCGAGGAGATGGTGGCGCTGATGCACGATCTCGCCGCACACCCCGAGGTCGCCTTCGAGGAGCGCCGCTCGGCGCGCGCCCTCGCCGACTTCCTGATCGCGCACGGCATCGACGCGCAGGTCGGGGTGCACGGACTGGAGACCTCCGTGCGCGCGGAGATCGGTGCCGGGGCCGACGGGGCGCCGACCCTCGCGATCCTCGCCGAGTACGACGCCCTCCCGGTCGTCGGCCACGGCTGCGGCCACAACGTGATCGCCGTGATGGGCCTCGGCGCGTTCCTCGCCCTCGCACGCCTCGCCGCGGAGGACCCCGCCGCGGTGCCCGGGAGAGTCGTCTTCCTCGGCACCCCCGCCGAGGAGGGCCACACGGGCAAGGAGTTCATGGCCCGCGAAGGGGCGCTCGAGGACATCGACGCGGCCGTCATGGCCCACCCCTACGGCTACGACCTCGCCGACCAGGCCTGGCTCGGCCGCCGCACCCTTACCGTCGAGTTCCACGGCCGCACGGCGCACGCCTCCGCCCAGCCCTTCATGGGGCGCAACGCACTGGACGCCGCGAGCCTCATGTACCAGGGCATCGGCCTCATGCGCCAGCAGACCCCGCCGTCGGACCGCGTCCACGCGGTGATCCGCGAGGGCGGGGACCGCGCGAGCGTCATCCCCGACCTCGCCCGCCTCGACCTGTACGTGCGCTCGCTCGCGCCCTCGACGCTGCGCGATCTCTCGGCGCGCGTGGAGGAGGTCGCCCGGGGAGCGGCGATGATGGCCGGCTGCGGCCTCACCCTCACCTGGGACGAGCACCCGCCGTCCCTGCCCGTGCGCACCAACGAGGCGCTCACCGGACGCTGGGTCCAGGCGCAGCGCCGTCGCGGCCGCGACCCCCTGCCGCGCGGCGTCGTCTCCGAGACCCTCGCCGCCTCCACCGACTTCGGCAACGTCTCCTATCGCGTGCCGGGAATGCACCCCGTCATCCGGATCGCCCCGGCCGAGACGGCCCTGCACACGCGCGAGTTCGCGGCCGCGGCCGTCAGCCCGGAGGCGGCGAGCGCTGCGGCCGACGGCGCCTACGGCCTCGCCGCCACCGTGCTCGACGTCCTCCACGATCCCGCGCTCGCCGCAGCGGTCGCCGAGGAGTTCGCGCAGGCCGGCGGCGCGATCGACGTGCCCCGCTTCTTCGACTGAGCGCGCTCGCGCGCATCCCGCTCAGGCCGTCTCGGCGCAGGCCCCGTCGGCCCCGCGCACCCCGTCCGACCGCAGCCTCCCCTCATCTCCTCAGGAGCCCCCCATGAGCAGCACCCCGCAGACCGCTCCCGCCGGATCGGCGCCGCCGTCTGGCCGCGGCGACCGCCTCCTCAACGGCATCGAGCGCCTGGGCAACAAGCTGCCCGAACCGTTCATGCTGTTCCTGATCCTCTTCCTCGTCACCGGCCTCGTCTCCACCGCGATGGCGCTGGCCGGCGTGGTGGTGCAGGTTCCCGGGGCCGACGAGCCCACCGTGATCAAGGGACTGTTCACCGGGGAGGGCCTCACCTGGCTCACCACGAACCTCGGCCAGAACTACATCGGCTTCCCGCCCCTGCTGACGGTCCTCCCGATCCTGCTCGCGATCGGCATCGCGCAGCACTCGGGGCTGCTGGGCGCGGGGATCCGGAAGCTCTTCGGCTCCTCCCCGGCATGGCTACTGCCGTACGTGGTGGGCTTCGTGGGCGTGGTCGCCTCGATCATGGCCGACTCGGCATTCGTCGTGATCCCGCCGCTCGCGGCGCTCGTGTTCAAGGCCGCGGGCCGCCACCCGGTCGCCGGGCTCCTCGGCGGCTTCGCCGCCGCCGGCGCCGGCTACTCCACCAACATTTTCCCGACCTCGCTGGACGCCCTGTTCGCCGGCATCACCACCTCCGCGATGGAGGCGCTGCCGCACCTGGAGACCCAGTCGGTGAACCCGGTGTCGAACTGGTGGTTCAACATCGCCTCCTCCCTGGTGCTGGGGCTCGTCGCCGGATTCATCATCGACCGCGTGATCGAGCCGCGCGTGGTGCGCCAGGGCGTCTCGCGCGACGAGGTCGAGACCGATGACGCCGACGGCACCGCTGGTGTGGCTCCCGCGGCAGAGGAGGAGGACATGCGCGCGAAGCTGAGCCGCGAGGAGAACCGCGGACTGCTGCTCGCCGTGATCGCGGGCGTGCTGCTCACGGCGGTGATCCTCTTCGCCGTGCTGATCCCGGACTCCCCGTGGCGCAACGAGGAGGGCGGCTTCCTGCCGAAGTCGCCGCTGCTGCAGTCGATCGTGTTCATCGTCTTCGCGTACTTCGTGGTGCTGGGCCTGGTCTACGGCTGGATCACCGGCACCCTGCGCTCCACGCGCGACGCGGTCGCGATGATGACGGAGGCGCTCAAGGAGATGCTGCCGTTCATCGTGCTCGCGTTCATCCTCGGCAACTTCATCGCCCTGTTCAACTGGTCGGGCATCGGGGCGTGGATCGCGGTCACCGGCGCCGAGGCGCTCGAGGGGATCGGGCTGACGGGCTTCCCGGCCGTCATCGGCTTCATCCTGCTGGCGAGCGTGCTGAACCTGTTCATCATCTCGGGCTCGGGCATGTGGACGATCATGGCCGCGGTGTTCGTGCCGATGTTCGCGCTGATCGGCTACGAGCCCGCGTTCACGCAGGCGGCGTTCCGCGTGGGCGACTCGGCCACGCAGGTGATCACCCCCATGAACCCGTACATGATCGTGCTGCTCGGCATGCTGCGGAAGTACGAGCCGGGCGCCGGGTTCGGCACCCTCATGTCCCGGATGCTGCCGTTCGTGGTGCCGTTCTGGTTGGTGTGGACGGCGATCCTCGCGGTCTTCTTCTTCCTGGACCTGCCGCTCGGGCCGGGCAACGGGATCTTCCTCGGGAACTGACGAGGAGCTGAGCTGAGCGGGGCTGAGCGGACCTGATCGGCGCGGCCGCTCGATCGTCCGGCCCGGCGCGTAGGCTCGAGCGCATGGAACATCGACACCTCGGCCGCTCCGGCCTCAAGATCTCCGAGATCATCTACGGCAACTGGCTCACCCACGCCTCTCAGGTCGAGGACGACCGCGCGACCGCCTGCGTGCGCGCGGCGCTCGACTCCGGCATCTCCACGTTCGACACGGCCGACGTCTACGCCAACACAGCCGCCGAGGAGGTGCTCGGCCGTGCCCTCGCCGGGGAGCGCCGCGAGGGCCTGGAGATCCTCACCAAGGTCTACTGGCCGACGGGCCCGAAGGGCCACAACGACGTGGGCCTCTCGCGCAAGCACATCATGGAGTCGATCGACGGCTCCCTGCGCCGCCTGCAGACCGATTACGTCGACCTCTACCAGGCGCACCGCTACGACTATGAGACCCCGCTCGAGGAGACGATGCAGGCGTTCGCCGACGTCGTCCGCTTCGGGAAGGCCCTGTACATCGGGGTCTCCGAATGGAACGCCGACCAGATCCGCGCGGGCCACCAGCTCGCCCGTGAGCTCGGCTTCCAGCTCATCTCGAACCAGCCCCAGTACTCGATGCTGTGGCGCGTGATCGAGGAGCGCGTGGTGCCGACGTCCCGCGAGCTCGGGCTCTCGCAGATCGTGTGGTCGCCGGTCGCCCAGGGCATCCTCACCGGCAAGTACGAGCCCGGCGCCGAGGCGCCCAAGGGCTCGCGCGCGAAGGACGAGAAGGGGGGCGCCGACATGATCAAGCGCTTCCTGAACGACCCCGTGCTCGAGGCGGTCCAGAAGCTGAAGCCCATCGCGGCGGAGCAGGACCTCACCATGGCGCAGCTGGCCGTGGCGTGGGTGCTCTCGAACGACAACGTCGCCGGCGCGATCATCGGCGCCTCCCGCCCCGAGCAGGTCACCGAGAACGTGAAGGCATCCGGGGTGAGGCTCTCCGCGGAGGTCCTCGCGCAGATCGACGAGGCCCTCGGCGACATCCCGGAGACCGATCCGGGCAAGACCCTGTCCCCGGCGCAGCGGCCGGCCTGAGCGACGGCAGGGGCGCGGGCGCGGAGACGGGCACGGACGTGAGCCCAGACAGGGGTGCGGGCATGCGAGCAGATCCGGGAGCAGCGATGAGCGCCGATCAGCAGGCTCCGGGCCCGGCTCTCGCGATCCTGCGGGGCGCGGGCCGAGCCGTGCGCCTCGCCCTGGTGGTCGGCGTCGTGCTGAGCCTCGTGATGCTCGCGATCTGCATCCCCTGGGTGCGGGAGAACTATGAGTTCCCCTTCGAATGGGGAGACGTGCCGAGAACGATGCCGATCGCCGTCGGCGTGGCCGTCGGGGCGCTCGGCTTCATGCTGGTCCCTGTCTGGAGCTCGGAGCGCAAGCGGCGCACCCGCGTGCAGATCCTCGCGTTCGAGCTGCTGGCTCCGCTCATGGTCGCTCTGATGGTCACCGGCGCCGCCTGCTGGTGGTCGACGATCGGGCCCGTCCACGTGTCCGAGCCCGGGATCTGGCCGGCCGCCGGGCCTCAGCGCGCGCTGGATCTCGGCCTCATGGTCGCGGCGGTCTCGGCTGCAGCCCTCGCCGCAGGGGTGATCATCGAGAACATCAGCACCGTCCTGCAGAGCGTCGTCGGAGCGGTGCTGGGCATCGGCGCGCTCGCCGCCGGGCCGCTGGGGCTCCTCTGGCTGCTCGGCGCAGAGGTCTCGCCGCAGCTGACGGTGGCGCTGGCGATGGCAGCAGGCATCGCCTGGGTGGGACTCGCAGCGGCGACCCTGCTGCGGGTGCCCGCGGAAGGGACTCGGGAAGGCGGGGGCCTGCGGAGCTGAGCGCCGCTCGATCAGCGGAGCTGAGGGCCGGCCTATCGGCGGAGCTGAGAGCCCGGGCTGGGCGGAATGCTCCGCGCAGGACCGAACCCGGGCCCCCGGTTCGCCCGGCTTCGCACCTGCCCACCTCTGCCCTGCGCGCGGTCGACCACAGCCCTGCACCCCATCCGCCCTGCACGCAGAAGCGCCGGCACCCCGTGAGGGATGCCGGCGCTTCCTGCAGCGGAGGACCGCTCAGCGGTCAGCGTCGGTGCGAGCCCGTGCCGGTGGTGCCGGCGTCGTTCGCGGCGCTGTCGGCGCCGGAGCGGGCGCGGCCGTCGGCCCGGGCCTCCCAGAAGTCGGCGTTGATGATGCCGAGGGGGCGCGGATCGAACTGCGGATCGATGCCGCGGCGCTTCTGCTCGTGGTAGTCCTTCAGCGCCTTCAGGGCCGGGCCCTGCAGGATCAGGATCGCCACGATGTTCAGCCACGCCATCGAGCCCACGCCGATGTCGCCGAGAGCCCAAGCGGCGCCGCCGGTGGACGTGGCGCCCACGAGCACCGAGATCAGGATCAGCACCTGGAGGCAGGTGATGAGCACGCGGCGCACCGCGCGGTTCGGCACCCAGCGCATAAGGTATGCGAGGTTGACCTCGGCCATGTAGTAGTACGCCAGGATGGTCGTGAAGCAGAAGAAGATCAGCGCGAGCGCCACGAAGGTCGGGCCGAAGTGGGGCACGACGCTGTCGAAGGCGGTCTGCGAGAAGATCGGGCCGGGTTCGACGTCGGTCGCGACGATGCCGTCGCCGTAGAGGACCTCGCCGTCAGGGCTGGTGACGTGGAAGGCGTTGGTCGACAGCAGCAGGAAGGCGGTCGCGGTGCAGACGAACAGGGTGTCGACATACACGGCGAAGGACTGCGCGTAGCCCTGCTTGGCGGGGTGGGAGACCTCGGCGGCAGCGGCCGCGTGGGGGCCCGTGCCCTGGCCGGCCTCGTTCGAGTACAGCCCGCGCTTGACGCCCATCTCGATGGCCTTGCCGACGATGGCGCCGAAGATCGGGTTGATGCCGAAGGCGCTGGAGAAGATCAGCCCGAACACGTGGGGGATCTGCTCGAAGTTCATGAGGAACACGACGGCGACGGCGAGGATGTAGACGATCGCCATGACCGGGACGACGACGACGGCGAAGTTCGCGATGCGCTTCACGCCGCCGATCACGATGACGGCGAGGACCGCGAGGGTCACGAGGCCCGTGATCCACGGGGCGATCGACCAGGCGTTCTCGACCGAGGCGGCGATGCCGTTGGCCTGCACGCCGGGGAGGAAGAAGCACATGGCGAAGACGGTCACGATCGCGAACACGATCGCGTAGACCTTGAAAGCGCCTGCGACAGCGGTGCCCTTGTACGCCTTCTCGATGTAGTAGGCCGGGCCGCCGCGGTACTCGCCGGTGTCCTTGTCCTTCTCCTTGTAGATCTGGCCGAGCGTGCACTCCACGAAGGAGGTGGCGGCGCCGAGGAACGCCATCACCCACATCCAGAACACGGCGCCGGGGCCGCCGAGGGCGATCGCCGTGGCGACGCCGCCGATGTTGCCCATGCCCACGCGGCCGGCGAGCGACATCATGAGGGACTGGAGCGACGAGGTGCCGTCGGGCGAGGCCTCGCCCTTGCGGAGCTGCTCGAGCATGTCGGGGGTGCCCCGGACCTGCAGGAACATCGTGCGCAGCGAGAAGTAGAGGCCTGCCAGGAGGCAGAGGACGACGAGCGGGAGTGACCAGATCAGATTGTTGGCCGAGTCGACCAGATCTGTGAACATGCGGGGCTCCTCTGGGAGAGGTGGAAGGGACGGCCCCTCCGCCCGGTCCGCGGAGGAGCGGCACGGAGAGGAGCGGCGCGACAGCTGGGTGGGGCGGGGTCGGCTCACGGTGAGGACTCGAGCATGTGATGCCTGCCATGGTGCAGGATCGGACCAAAGGTACTGCATTTTGACGGCATCTGTGTGCAATTCCTGGATCAGCTGGAGAAAGTCTGTGCAAAGGAGGCCCCGCCGCCCCGCGCTGCAGCGTCCCGCTGACCTCTCGTCACCTCGCCCCGCTGCCCTCTCGCCCATCGCCACACCGCGCAGCAGCCCCGTCGCGCCCTCGCCCGCGGAGGTCGAGGCGTACGTGAGCGTCGGATAGGACCGCGATTCCGACAGCCAGGTACGCCTCGATGGGGGCGGGCCCTCATTCCGACGGCCGCAGACATCCCCAGACCGGCCGCCCCGGCGGCGCCCCCGCCCTCAGTCGACGCAGCGCCCCGCGTTTCCCGCGTGTGAAGCGCGCGACCGCAGTTCGTGGTCGCCGAGGGCATTCGCTACACTCGAAGCGACCCCTCGTGCGGTGTCATCTCGCTGAACTCCCCCAGGGCCTGACGGCAGCAAGGGCAGGCGGGCTCTGGCAGGTGCACGGGGGGTCGTCTCATGCCCGCAGGCCGTGCCTGCGGAGCAACCGCCCTGGAAGGCGACTGCCCAGCGAGGTGACCACCCAGCGAGGTGGCCGCCGGCGGCGAGGGCTCGCCGCCGCAGTGTCAGCCGCGCAGGCTCGGGCCGGGCGCCTCTCGAGTCGCGCCGAGCCGTTCGCGCGCCGTGACGCCGCGCCGCTCCACGGGGATCGTGCCCGCGATGCGCCCGAGGCCGACCCGTGCTCCGTTGACGTAGAGCGTCTCGATGCCGTCGGCCGGAACGACGTACGTCTCGTGCCAGACCCCGACGGCGCCGGGGCTGCGCCGGACCCCCGCGTTGAACGCCTTCCAGGCGGGGAGGTGGGCGCGTGCGGGATCGCGCGCGTAGGCCTGGAGGAGCTCGGGGGTGCGCCAGAACTGCACCATCCAGGGCCCATGGCCGCTGAGCGCGAAATCCCCGCCCAGGAAGCCGAGGTCCTCGGCCCGGCCGCCGGCCGCGTCGTCCCGGTTGCGCTCGAGCTCGCGGATCATGCGGGGCATCGCCATGAGGACGGGACCCCAGAGGTCGGGGCGGTGGGGCCGGCGGATCGTCATCCCGATGTGGAAGACGGTCACGGGCCCTTCGTGGGCATGGGTGAGGGTGGGGGGCTTCTGGCGGCTCATAGGAGAGCCTTTCTGCTCGGGTCTGCGACGGATCGGGCGGCGGGGCCCGCGGCTCGGGAGCGCGCGGGCGGTCGAGCGGATGCTGCGGAGGAACGGTGTGCGATCGTGGTGGGACACCCTTAATCTAGATAGTAGAACTTGCTAAAATCAAGGAGCGGCCATGAAGATCTCCGCGCTGTCCGCCGCGTCGGGCGTCCCGGTGCCGACGATCAAGTACTACCTGCGCGAAGCGCTCCTGCCGCCGGGCATCTCGCTCTCCCGCACCCAGGCCGCCTACGGGCAGGAGCATGTGGAAAGACTGCGCCTGATCCGGGCCCTCATCGATGTGGGGGGGCTGGGCATCGGCGAGGTCGCAGCGGTGCTGGCCGTGATCGACGGTCCGACAGCCCCCCGGCTGGATGTGCTCGATGCGGCGCAGTCGGCGCTGCCCTCGGTGGTGCGCTCGCAGCCCGCGCAGCGCCCGGGGGCGGAGGGGGCGATGGCGCCCGGCCCTGAACTCGAGCCCGGCGCGGCAGAGTCCGCGCGGCCGTCGGAGGGTCCTGCCGCGCGCTGGCTCCGCGCTCGGGGCTGGAGGATCGACGCCCCCCATGGGCTGGTCGAGGACCTCGAGGCGGCGTGGAGCGCGTGCGACGCCACGGGGCTCGGGCTGGATGCGGCGCGGCTCGATGCCTACGCCGATGCCGTCGAGGAGATCGCGCGCATCGACATCGCCTCTGTGCCGTCGCAGAAGGATCGGGCGGTGCGCCAGGTCGTGCTCGGCACCGTGCTCGTGGACCCGCTCCTGGCCGTCCTGCGGCGGCTCGCGCAGCAGCATCTCTCCATCGCCGAGGAATCCGGCCGGGCCGAGGAGCAGCGGCGCGGCGGGGAGGAGCGCTGATGGGAGACGGGACGACGAGATCGGTCCCAGCGCCCCCGCTCTCCGACGGATCCACCACCCTCTTCCGCGGCGTGCACCGCGGGGAGCTGGTCGAGGTCGAAGTGCGCTGGAAGGGCTTCCGGCCGGGGGTCGGCGCTGTGCTCGTGGGCGGTGAGCCCGTGCGCAGCAGCACGCGCCGCACATCGGGGGAGGGCGTCTCCGTGAGGGTCGTCCCGCAGGGCGGCGGCGCTCAGGCCGGCGAGGGTCCGGCCGACGGCGAGGCCGCGGAGGACGACGAGGCCGCGAGCGGCGCCCGCAAGCTCACCATCCGCATCATCCCGCGGGGCCGCATGACGGCCGGTGAGGTCCACATCGAGACTGCCTACGGCGGCGTCGGCACAGTCCTCGTCCCGGAGGACGGCTCGAGCTCGGCGGAGCGCGATGAGAAGGCGCTGCGCCATCCGTGGCGCGCCGCGATCATCCGCGGACTGATCGCCGCCGCCAAGGTGCTGCTGCCGCTGCTGGGCCTGCGGGTCTGGCTGGATCGCGCCACCCAGCCCGCCCAGGACGCCGCCGAACAGGCGGCGCGACCGGCCGTGGAGGCCATCTCCCCGGTGCTCGAAGCGATCGGCGCGGTCGTCGGCCCCGTCGCGGACCTGCTGGGGAGTGTGCTCGGATTCCTGCTGGGCTGGATCCCGCCCCTCATGGGGCTCCTCTTCGGATGGCTGCCCGACGGCGGCTTCGAGGTGGTCTTCGGCGTGCTGACGGTGCTGGGCACGACGCTCGCCGCCCGCGCCGCTGCGGCCCGCCGGGCGAAGGGGCTGGAGCGCAGCCGCGCGCAGCTCGCCGCGCTCGACGAGACGGAGCAGGTGGGGGATCCTCGTGCTGACCTGCAGATGCGTCTTCACGCGCTGCTGCGCGGCCGCCTCGCGCAGCTGCGCGATCCCCAGCCCCAGGGCCCGCGCGCCTCGGATGTCAGAGGCCTCCACTAGCCTGATCCCGTGGCCACAGCTCTGTACCGTCGATACCGTCCCGAGACCTTCGCCGAGGTCATCGGGCAGGACCATGTCACCGTGCCGCTCATGCGCGCGCTGCGATCCGGGCGGATCGGCCATGCCTATCTGTTCTCCGGCCCGCGCGGCTGCGGCAAGACGACCTCCGCGCGCATCCTCGCGCGCTGCCTGAACTGCGCCGAGGGGCCGACGGACACCCCCTGCGGCACGTGCGACTCGTGCCGCGATCTGGCGCGCGGGGGCCCCGGCAGCCTCGACGTGGTCGAGATCGATGCGGCGAGCCACGGCGGCGTGGACGATGCCCGCGAGCTGCGCGAGCGGGCGACGTTCGCCCCGGCCCGCGACCGCTTCAAGGTGTTCATCATCGATGAGGCGCACATGGTCACCTCTGCGGGCTTCAACGCTCTGCTCAAGCTGGTGGAGGAGCCGCCGGAGCACGTGAAGTTCATCTTTGCGACCACGGAGCCCGACAAGGTCATCGGCACGATCCGCTCGCGCACCCACCACTACCCGTTCCGCCTGATCCCGCCGCAGGTGCTCGGTCCGTACCTCGAGACGGTCTGCCAGGCGGAGGGAGTGCAGGTCGGTGAGGGAGTGCTGCCGCTGGTCGTGCGCGCGGGCGCAGGCTCCGCGCGCGACACCATGTCGGTGCTGGACCAGCTGATGGCCGGCGCGGGCGAGGACGGCGTGGACTACGCGACCGCCGTGAACCTGCTGGGCTTCACCGACTCCGCGCTGCTGGACCGGGCGATCAGCGCCATCGGGCAGCGGGATGCGGCGACTCTGTACGGCGCGATCGAGCAGGTGCTCGCGACCGGGCATGAGCCCCGCCGCTTCGTCGAGGATCTGCTGGAGCGCCTGCGCGATCTGATCGTCCTGGCCGCCGTGCCCGATCGTGGGCATGAGCTGCTGCCGGAGATGCCGGCCGACGAGCTCGAGCGCATGCGCGAGCAGGTCTCCTGGTTCCCGCCGGTGGAGCTGTCGCTGTGCGGCGACCTCGTGAACCAGGCGCTGAGCACCATGAGCGGGGCCACCTCTCCGCGACTGCACCTCGAGCTGCTCGCGGCGCGGCTGCTGCTGCGCGGAGCCCAGCTCGGAGCACCCCAGCTGGGGGGAGCGGCGACGGGCGGTGCGCAGACTGCCGGCGGCGCCGCGCCGACGGGAGCTGCCACGGGTGCGCCCACTGCGGGCGGCGGTGCTCCGGCCGGCGCCGGATCGGGGCGCGAGCGGGCTCGCCAGGCTGCGCAGGAGCAGGCCGAGGCCGCGCGCCGCGCGCGCGAGGAGCAGGTGCCGCAGCGCTCCGCCCGCCCGCAGGTGGAGCCCGCTCCTCCTGCCGGGCAGGCGCCCGCGGCGCAGAGGCCCGCCCCCTCACCGGGGGCGCAGCCTGAGGCGGCCCCAGCTTCGACTGCGCAGCCCGCGGACAGTTCCGAGGACGGCTGGGGGCCTGTCGCCGCCATCCCGGGTCAGGGCGCAGGTCAGGGCCAGGGCCAGGGCCAGGTCGCAGGGCAGGAGACCGGGAGCGGCGAGGCCGCCCCGCGCGCGCAGGCGGCGGAGAGTGCTGAGCAGCCTGCCCCCGCGAATGCGCAGCGGGGGGCCCCTGCCGCGCAGACGGCGGGGGAGGCGACGGTGGCGGCGGCGGGATCCGGCGCGGGAGCCGGGTCCGGCCCGAGCACGGAGGATGTGCGTGCGCAGTGGCCGGCGATCCTCGATGCCGTGCAGCATATCCGCCGCCCGGTATGGGCGCTCGTGTCTCAGCACGCGCAGGTCAGCGCAGTGCGCGGGAGCGAGCTCATGATCTCGTTCCGCTCGCCGGGTCTGCTCAGCGCATTCCAGCGCGGCACCGGCGCCGACAACATCGCCCAGGCCGCGAAGCGCGTGCTCGGCGCGGAACTCCAGGTCAGCGCGATCGTCGACGAGAACCCCGGCGACGACGGAGCAGGCGGAGCTGGTGGGCCCGGTCCGGGCGGGGCCGGCCCCGGCGCAGCGGGCCCGGGCGGAACGGGCCCGGGCGGAACGGGCCCGGGCGGGACCGGTCCGGGCGGAGCGGGCACGGGCGGGCCGGGGGCGGGTGATCCCACATCCGTCGGCGGGCCCCCATCCGGCGGCGGGCGCGCACCGAGCGGGCCCGGATCCGGCAGCGGACCCACGGACCGGCAGCGCCCCGCGGGCGGGGGGAGCGCAGTGCAGGAGGGCGGCCGCGCAGCCGCCAGGATCCCGGCGTCGCGTCCGACGAGCGCCGACCACGACGCCCCGCCGCCCTGGGACGACGAGGTCCCGCTGGGGCCCGATGACGAGTACCCGCCGGACACGGAGGACTCGTGGACGCCGCCCTCCGCCCGTTCCGCAGCCGCCCCGCGGGCTCAGGGCGCCGCTCGGCCCACGACCCAGCCCGCGCCGCAGGCCCAGCGTGCGGCTCAGTCCGCGACCGAGACCGCCCCGCAGGCTAAGGGCGCCGCTCAGTCGGCGACCCCGCCCACGCCGACAGCTCAGGCGGCGCCGGCACAGCAGGACGCGCCGCAGGCCCCAGCCGGTTCCGCCGGCGGGACCGCCGCCGTCCCCGATGAGGGCCGCGACAGCGTGCCCGCCGGCGAGCCGCGCACCCACGGCCAGGCGGCGCTGCGCCGCGCCATCGCCGAAGGCATCGTGGTGCGCTCCCTGCAGCCAGAGGGCGAGCCCAGATCGAGCGGTGAGGCTGCCGCCGCAGGCGCCCCTGCGCAGGCGGGAACCCCGTCAGACCACACCGCGGATGCTCGCGTGCAGACGGAAGCCCCTTCGGACCGTGCAGCCTCCGGCTCCTGGGATGACGATCCGCCCGTCGCTGCGCCCGGTGGGGGCATCGCCGGGCAGAGCCGCGGCGCCGCGGCACCCGTGACCGCAGCAGCCCCCGAGACCCCGGCTGCTCCTGAGACCCCGGCAGCGCCCGTACGCACAGCAGGGCAGACCGCGCGAACGACGGGTCCGAGCGGAGGGCCCGCAGCCCGGGATGCCCGCACGCCTCCGTCGGCCCCCACCCCGCGCGGGCCTCAGGCGGATGACGCGCTCGCCGACGACCCCACCGGCGGCGCCTCCCGCGACGACGAGGATGCGACCTTCGAGACCCGCAACGGCCGTCAGATCGCCGAGACCGTCCTCGGCGGGCGCGTGCTCGAGATCATCGACGAGAGCCGCTGACCCCTCCCGCGCACCTCACGCGCGGGTCGCGGCCCGCTCCTGGAGGAGCGAGACCATGTCCGTGCGCAGCTCGGCCGGCCGGCTCACCTCGGCGGGATTGCTGACGTACAGCTCCCAGAACGGATAGGCCAGCTGCTCGCCGGCATCCCCGCAGGACTCCACGAACGCGCCCCAGGACTCGGCGAGGCTCGCGTACCCGCCCATGTGGCTGCGGATCGCGACCCGGCCCGCGGGCAGCTCGGAGGGCTCCACCAGCAGACCATTGGGGAGCGTGAAGCTCCTGGTCAGCGGCTGGTCGATGGGCAGTCCGAGCTCGAGGTCCGCGGTGTCCACGGGGAAGCGGTGATGCAGGGCGAACGCCGGGCCGATCGGGGTGAGCCCCTGCTCCGCGAGGGCCTCGGCCAGGTGGGAGAACACTCCGTCCATCAGCCGCGGCAGCTTGTGCACGGGGAACTCGATGCGCCGCACCGCCGCGGTCGCCACCGCCGGGGCCTGGGCCACGCGGACCTCCTCGAAGGGCGACTCGAGGTCGTACGGGGCGGGCATCGAGGCGGGCATGGTCTCTCCTGGGGCGAGGGGCCGGAACGAGGGCCGGGGCGGCGGATCGGATCGTCCGCCCAGCGTACCGGCCCGGCATCGGCGCCCCGCCCGTCTCGTTCGTCGGCGCCCCCGTCTAGAGTGGCCAGCGTGTATGAAGGCATCGTCCAAGACCTGATCGACGAGCTCGGCAAGCTGCCCGGGATCGGCCCGAAGTCCGCGCAGCGCATCGCGTTCCACCTCCTGGATGCGGAGGAGGAATCCGCGCGCCGCCTCGCGGAGGTGCTGATGAAGGTCAAGGAGACCGCGCGGTTCTGCGAGGTCTGCGGGAACGTCTCGGCAGAGGATCTCTGCCGGATCTGCGCCGATCCGCGCCGCACCGACGAGGTGATCTGCGTGGTGGAGGAGTCCAAGGACATCGTCGCCATCGAGCGGATCCGCGAGTTCAAGGGCCGCTACCACGTGCTCGGCGGGGCGATCGATCCGATCGGCGGCGTCGGCCCCAACGACCTGCGCATCAGCGAGCTGATGCGGCGCCTGGCCAGCAACGAGACCCAGGAGATCATCCTGGCGCTGGACCCGAACATCGAGGGCGAGGCCACCAGCGCCTACCTCTCGCGGATGCTCGCACCGATGGAGCTGACCGTGACCCGCCTCGCCTCCGGGCTCCCCGTCGGCGGGGACCTCGACTACGCCGACGAGATGACGCTGGGCCGCGCCTTCCTCGGCCGCCGAGCCGTCTGAGGGCGGCGACGCCGTGAGCTTGGCCCCGCTGCAGGATCTCCCCGCGCCCCGGCCTCTGCCGGCGCTGGACCCCCAGCTCGTCCTGCCCCAGGAGTTCGTGCTCGACTCGCGGCGCGATCTGACCCGGCGCCTGCTGCGCCGGGCGTGGGGTCCCGCGCTCGTGCTGTGGGGGCTGTGGCTGCTTCTGAGCGCGGCCTACATCCTCGGCGCGGCCCCCAGCTTCTGGGTGCTCACCCTGATCTTCTCCCTCGCCGAGCCGAGCCTCGGCAGCTCCCAGCGCGCCGCGATCGGGTTCTCCTGGGGAGACGTCGCGCGGATCCTCGGGATCGTCCCCCTGCTCGGCACGGGGCTCAGCCTCGCCGCGCTCCCGCTGTCCAGCGCGCTGGTCGCGCGACTGCGCCCGCAGGAGCACCTCGGCGAGGAGGACTTCCAGCGCGCGGTCTCCGCACGCGCCGCCGCGCCCCTGCTCATCGCGCCGTGCGCCGCGATCGCGCTGCTGCTCGCGCTCGTCGTCCTCCAGGTGCCGCTGCAGTGGCGGGCTCTCGCGGCCGGCCCGCTCGGCGCTGTTGCCTTCGGGCTGGGGATGGTGCTGATCGCCTTCGTGATCCTGCGCCGCGTGCTGAGCGCCTCTCGGCTGCTCGGAATAGAGCCCGCGGAGGCGCTGCGGCAGCGCCTGCAGGGCACCGCTACCGAGGATGCCCCGCTCATCGCCGCCCGGCTCCTGGTGCAGGACCGCAGGCACCTGCCGCCCACCAACTCCCTGCAGGAGCAGATCTCCCTCGCGGGATTCGGCCGGGCATTGCGGGTCGCGGGCCGGGAGTGGCTGAGCTGGTTGGTGCCCGCCGCCCTGGCCTGTGCGTGGCTGATCTTCACCGCCGTCGATGCGGTCGTCATGTTCGCGAGGCTCCTCGAGACCGACGGCCTGGGAGGCTCGCAGACCCGCAGCGAGCTTCCCTGGACGGTCTACGCCGCCGGCATCCCCATCGCGGCCCTGCTCGTCGCGGGGATGGGCGCGGCGCCGTTCGCGGCGATGCGCCTGGCCCGCTCCCGACGCGGATCGGCCTCCGATCTGCGCACCTACCCGCTCTGGGAGGATCGCGCCCGCGTGAATCCGTGGGAGGCGAGCGTCGTGCGCACCACCGGTTGGCTCCACGGGGCGATGGCGATCGGGGCGATCGCGGCGCTGACGGCAGTGCTGCTCGCGACAGGGACGATGACCGGGGCGGGGTGGGCATGGATCATCACCGACGCGCTCCTGCTCGCGCCCCTGATCGGCGCGGCCGGCGCGAGCGCCATGCGGCGGGGCCTGCGAGAGGTCGTCTACGGGCCGGCTGGCCGCTATGTGCGCCGGCCCGTGCCGTGGATGCTCGTCGCACCGCTGCACGGCACGCGCGCCGACCGCGCCGCCGATCCGCGGGTGCGCGCCGAGCAGCGCCGCCGCGAGATCGATGCGGCCGGGGTGCACGGTCTCCTGCTGCTCGACGCGCCTCTCGGCGAGACCGCCGCCAGCTCCGGCGGGGCGCCCGGCGAGGGGGCCGACGGGAAAGCCGGTGGGCCGGATCCCGCCGCGCTCCCGGACTTCGGAGCGTCGGCCGATCAGGACACGGCGCGTCGATCGCGCGGGCCCGCGACCCACGCCATCCCGCGCTCCGAGACCGTCCTGCGCGGCCCCCGCTCCTGAGCACCCGCGGGTAGCCTGCCCCGCCCCGCCCCGCCCCGCCCCGCCCGCACCGGTCAGGCGATGCGGGTGCCCGCCGCGAGACGGGTCATCGGAGTGCGCAGCCGGGCTACGGTGAACGCCACCGCGCCGAGTGCCGTCAGCCCCCAGATCGCCGCGCCCGCGAGCCACACGGGGTTCCCGCGCGGGGAGCCGAAATCGCCCGGGTAGCCCGGCACGGACGGGTCGAAGCACGTGGTGTGCAGGGACGGGTGCTGGGGGTTGCTCGCATAGGCGACGCCGATGCTGATGATCTGCAGCAGGTCGGTGTAGTCCGAGGGGGAGGTGCCCTCGCCCCAGGGATCCCCGCCCGCAGGCACGGGGGACATCCCCGCGACCATCACCATGGGATTCACCCACAGCAGCGGAGCCACCAGGTCGCTGCGCGAGACGGGGAAGGTCTCGACGCTTTCCACGCAGCGGTCCGCCGAGCCTTCGTAGCTGTCGTCGTCCCACTGCTCGGACCAGGTCGTCACGGGACGCTCCTCGTACAGCATCAGCGAGGAGGCGCTGACGATCACGGGCAGCAGGAACGTCGTCCCCAGCACCACGAGATACGTGAGCACGACGGAGCCGAGCTGGCGCGAGGCGAACGAGGACAGTCCCACGCCGAGCGCCACGATGCACAGCGCGAGGAATGCGATCATCGCCAGCACCCGCAGGACGTAGAAGGGGGAGACCCCCGCGACCAGGGCGACCGGCAGCAGCGCGGGCAGGGCCGCGCCGAGGAACGCGAGCCCCGTGATCCATCCCGCGAGCACCTTCCCGAGCGCGATCTCCATCGGGCTGAGCAGGGACACCTGCAGGATCGCGAGGGTACCGGCGGTGCGGTCGCCGTTGATCGCGCCCGCGCTGAGGGCGGGCAGCACCAGCAGCATCGCGAACACCACCAGCATCACCACCAGCGAGAACACCAGATGCGCGGCCCACTGCACGCTGGACCCGCCGCCCGTCGTCCAGTACGCCCCGCCGAGCATCAGCCCGCTGGTGCCGAGCAGCACGAGGATCCACACGGCGAAGGCCGCGTACCAGCGCTTGGAGCGCACACGCTGACGCAGCTCGAGGGCGGCCATGAGCCACACGCCGCGCGGTCGCGCGGACAGGGAGGAGCGGTGAGGGGCTGCGGTGCTCATCGTGAACCCTCCCGGGCTGCATCGGTGCGGAGGTAGGCGGCCTCGAGGCGGCCGGTGGTCGGGGCGAACTCGACGATCTGCGCGTCGCGCTGCGCGAGGTCGCGCAGCAGCCTGGACGCGGTCGGCGCATCGGGCAGCTGGAGCACCGCCTCGGCGTGGCCGGTGGCGGTGCGGGACGGCTCCTGGACCACCACCCAGTCCAGCCCGACGTCCTGCAGAGCGCGCCACAGGGCTGAGGCCGACAGGCTCCGGATGCGCCAGGACTGCGGCTGGGCGGCGAGCTCCGCGAGGCTCGAGGACTCCGTGACGCGGCCGCCGTCCATCAGCACCACGCGATCGGCCATCTCCTCGAGCTCGGAGAGGATGTGGCTCGAGATCAGCACCGCCGCGCCGGCGTCCGCCCGGGAGCGGACCACCCCCTGCAGTCGGCGCCGCGCCGCGGGATCCAGGCCCGAGGCGGGCTCGTCGAGGATCAGCACCGTCGGCTCGTGCAGGAGGGCGCGGGCGAGGCCGAGGCGCTGCTTCTGCCCGCGGGAGAGCACGTGGGCGGGCTGATCGGCCAGGGTGCGCAGGTCCAGCTCGTCCAGGAGCCCCTCGATGCGCTCGCGCACCACCGGCCGCGGCAGGAAGTACGCGGCGCCGATCACCTCGAGCACCTCCCGCACTCGCAGGGAGTCCCAGGCGCCGAACTGATCCGGCATCCAGCCGACCATCGCCTTGACCGCCGAGGGGTTCTGCGACGGGTCGACCCCGTTGACGAGGATCCGGCCGCTCTGCGGGGCGAGCAGCGCCGCCGCCATCAGCATCAGGGTGGATTTGCCGCAGCCGTTCGGGCCGACGATCGCCGTGACCTGGCCGCGCGGGATGCTGAGGCTCAGATCCTGCACTGCCTGCACGCTGCCGAAGCTGCGGGAGAGGCGGCTCGCCTCGATGGCGGGGACGGAGTCGGCGCGCACTGCGCCGGTGGGGGCGGAGCCCGTCGGACCGGGCGGGCCGGGAGGCGAGGCGGAGGAGGGGCCGGGCAGGGAGGTCATGTGCCCGATCCTTGCATGCGCCGCCCCGTGCGCGATGGCGTTCTCGTGCGGAGGGGGAGGGGGATCTGTGGAGGTGGCGTGCGCGTGCCGGACCGGCTGCGTCCAGGCCTCGCCCAGGTGCCGCTCACCGCCCGTTGGAGCTGCCCCGTTAGCGTGGTCGCGACACAGACCTCCACCGAAGGGACCACCCCCATGGCTGACCTCACCGGACGCACCATCGCCTTCCTCGCCAACCGCGGCGTCGAGTAGCCCGAGCTCGCCGAGCCCCTGAAGGCCCTGCAGGACGCCGGCGCGAAGACCGTTCTGCTCTCCGCCGAGGAGGGCACCGTGGTCGCGCTCCAGGGCGACTGGGACCGCGGCCAGGAGTTCCCCGTCGACGCCCCGATCGCGGGTGCGAAGGCCGAGGACTTCGACGGCCTCGTGATCCCCGGCGGCACGCTGAACGCCGACTCCCTGCGCGTGGACGCGGACGCCGTCGCCCTGACCAAGGCGTTCGCCGCAGCAGGCAAGCCCATCGCCTCCATCTGCCACGGCCCGTGGGTCCTCATCGAGGCCGGGCTCGTGGACGGACTGGAGATGACCAGCTACACCGCCCTGGAGACGGATCTGAAGAACGCCGGCGCGAAGTGGAAGGACGCCGAGGTCGTCACCGACCGCGGCATCACCACCAGCCGCAACCCCGATGACCTCGAGGCCTTCAACGCCCGCCTGCTGGAGCAGTTCGGCGCCTGAATCTCGGCTTCGCACCGTCGGCCGACCGGGGCAGCCGGACGGCCGACGGTGCCTGCGCGCGCACGCTGGATGCTCTGGCGAGCACGCTGCGCGCCCGCCGCGGGCCGCCTCCGCGCGCCCGCGATCCGGGCGTCTGCCCGGCCGGACGGCCGTATTCCGTAGGATCAGGGGAACGCCACTGCTGCCCGCGGTCCCGCTGCGGGCGCCGGTCACCGGCCCGTCCCCCGAAGGAGTCCCCCGATGAGCCTCGTCGTGCAGAAGTTCGGCGGCTCCTCCGTCGCCGATGCCGCCTCCGTGATCCGCGTGGCGAACCGCATCGCGAAGTACGCCCGCGCCGGGCACGAGGTCGTCGTGGTCGTCTCGGCGATGGGCGATACGACCGACGAGCTGATCGACCTCGCCGAGCAGGTCACGGCCACACCGCCGCCGCGCGAGCTGGACATGCTGCTGACGGCCGGAGAGCGCATCTCCATGGCGATCATGTCGATGGCGCTGAACGACCTCGGCGTCGAGGCGAGCGCGTACACGGGCTCGCAGGCGGGGCTCATCACCGATGCGGTGCACGGGCGCGCGCTGATCCAGCGCGTCACCCCGGGCCGCATCCGCAGCGCCCTGGACAAGGGCCATGTCGCGATCGTCGCCGGATTCCAGGGCGTCTCGCACTCCAGCAAGGACATCACGACCCTCGGCCGCGGGGGCTCCGACACCACCGCCGTCGCGCTCGCCGCCGCGCTCGACGCGGACGTCTGCGAGATCTACTCCGACGTCGACGGCGTGTTCACCGCGGATCCTCGCATCGTGCCCGCCGCCCGC
The DNA here is from genome assembly GCF_023509525.1 of Brachybacterium equifaecis. Lineage (GTDB taxonomy): Bacteria > Actinomycetota > Actinomycetes > Actinomycetales > Dermabacteraceae > Brachybacterium > Brachybacterium equifaecis. The sequence continues at coordinate 525,911 of NZ_JAKNCJ010000002.1, read as the reverse complement.
CGCGTGTCCGTGATGTCCTGCGAGGAGATGCTCGACCTCGCCGCCAACGGCGCGAAGATCCTGATGGTGCGCAGCGTCGAGTACGCGCGCCGCTACGGGGTGCCGCTGCACGTGCGCTCCTCGTTCTCGGGCCGGCTGGGCACGACCGTCTCCGACGACCTGGACCGCGTCATCCCCGTCGATCCCGACGTCACCGCCCGCATCTCCGACGTGCCGCGACTGGATGCGGCCGACCCCAGCAAGGAGCTCCCCATGGACATCACCGACGCCCCCGGGCTCGAGGCGCCGATCATCTCGGGCGTCGCCCACGATCGCAGCGAAGGCAAGATCACCGTGGTGGAGGTCCCCGACCAGCCCGGGAAGGCCGCCCAGCTGTTCGACGTGCTCGCCTCGGCCGGCGCGAACATCGACATGATCGTGCAGAACACGTCCACCACCGATGACACGGTCGCGATCTCGCTGACGCTCCCTGAGACGGACGCACCGGCCGCGATCGCCGCGATCGAGGCCGCGAAGGAGACGATCGGCTTCTCCGAGGTGCGCTACACCGATCAGGTGGGAAAGGTGTCCGTCGTCGGCGCCGGCATGAAGTCCTCCCCGGGCGTCTCGGCGACCCTCTTCCGGGCGCTGGCCGATGCGAACATCAACATCGACATGATCAGCACCTCCGAGATCCGCATCTCGGTGGTCACCGACATCGCCCGCCTGGGGGATGCCGTGCGCGCCGTCCACACCGCCTTCGGCCTCGACGCAGAGCAGGCCGAGGCCGTCGTCTACGGAGGAACCGGCCGATGAGCACCACCGACACCGCCCCCGCCGCCGCCCCGGACTTCTCCGGGACCCCCGGCTTCCGGGCCGACGGCCCCGTCATCGGCGTGGTCGGCGCGACCGGGCAGGTGGGCCGCGTGATGCTCGCGCTGATCGCCGAGCGCGCCCTGCCCCACAGCGCCGTGCGCGCCTTCGCCTCGGCCCGCTCCGCCGGCAGCACCGTCGACTATGCGGGGCTGCAGCTCACCGTCGAGGACGCCGAGACCGCGAGCCTGGAGGGGGAGGACCGCGTGGACATCGCGATCTTCTCCGCCGGCGGCGGCACCTCCACGCGACTCGCGCCCCGCTTCGCGGAGGCCGGAGCGGTCGTCATCGACAACTCCTCCGCGTGGCGCAAGGACCCGCAGGTGCCGCTCGTGGTCTCCGAGGTGAACCCCGAGGCCATGGCCGACCGCCCCCGCGGCATCATCGCGAACCCCAACTGCACCACCATGGCCGCGATGCCTGCGCTGAAGGCGCTGCACGACGTCGCGGGCCTCACGCGCCTGAAGGTCGCCACCTACCAGGCCGTCTCCGGCTCCGGCGTCGCCGGCGTCGCCGAGCTCGCCCGCCAGGTGCGCGCCGCGGCCGACGACCTCGAGGCCCTCGCGACCGACGGCTCCGCGATCGAGATGCCCGCCCCTGAGGTCTACGCGAAGCCGATCGCGTTCAACGCGCTCGCGCTCGCCGGGAGCCTCATGGACGACGGCACCGGCGAGACCGACGAGGAGCAGAAGCTCCGCAACGAGTCCCGCCGGATCCTCGGCCTGCCCGACCTCGCCGTCGCCGGGACCTGCGTGCGGGTGCCCGTGATGAGCGGGCACTCCCTCGCGATCCACGCCGAGTTCGCAGAGCCCATCAGCGCGGAGCGCGCCCGCGAGATCCTCGCGGACGCCCCCGGCGTGGAGCTCGTGGACCTGCCGAACCCGCTCGAGGCCGCAGGCCGCGACGGCACGTTCGTGGGCCGCGTGCGCGAGGACCAGTCGGTCCCGGGCGGCAAGGGCCTCGTGCTGTTCGCCGTCGCCGACAACCTGCGCAAGGGCGCGGCGCTGAACGCCGTGCAGATCGCGGAGATCCTCGCCTCCGCCTGAGGCGCGTCCCCGGGCCGACGGGCGTCCCCCGTCGGCCCGGGATCTGTCGGCCTGAGCTCGTCGGCCCGGCTCTCGGGTCCGCAGGCCCGCACGTATTCTCCACAGGGCCTCCACGCGGAATCGGTCACCACAGGTGGCGCGGACCCCGCCCGCCCGCGCACCATTGCTGAGGCCGCGACCCCGCAGGCCGCTGGCCGCCTGAACGGAATGCCCCCATGGATCTGATCCACATGCTGATGGACCCCGCCGCTCTGCTCGAGCGGTTCGGGGATGCGTTCTGGTGGGTCGCCCACCTCATCGTCTTCGTGGAGTGCGGGCTGTTCTTCCCGATCCTCCCGGGCGACTCCCTGCTGTTCGCGGTGGGCATGTTCAGCCACGAGGGCGCGCTCGCGGCGCCGCTGGCCCTCTCGCTGCTCACGCTGACGCTCGCCGCGTTCGCCGGGAACGTGTGCGGCTACGAGATCGGGCGCGCAGCGGGCCACGGCCTCTACGAGCGCGACGGCCGGATCCTCAAGCGCAAGTACTTCGACACCTCCATCGAGTTCTTCGAGAAGTACGGCCGGCGGGCCCTCGTGATCGGCCGCTTCGTGCCGATCGTGCGCACCTTCGTCACGGTCGTCGCGGGCGTCTCGCAGATGCCGCGCCGCACGTTCTACACGTGGTCTGCTCTCGGCGCGGTGCTGTGGGTCGGCCTGATCACGATGCTCGGCTACGCGCTCGGCGGCGTGCCGTTCATCCGCGACAACCTCGAGGCCGCGGTGCTCGTGCTGGTGGCGATCTCCGTGCTGCCGATGGTGATCGAGGCGCTGCGCCGGCGGATGAAGGGCGAGAAGGCCCCGATCTCGCCCGCCGCCGAGGTGCTCGCGGCGAGCGAGGCTGCGGACCGCTGGGCGGAGGATCGCCGCGCCTGATCTGCGCCGGGCAGGGCGCGCGGGCCGCGTGAGGCTCACCGCGCACGGTGGTGCCTGTCCAGAACGCGCGGCGCAGGACCGCCGCCCCTGCGCGCGCTCCTGACATACTGGGCTCCATGCGTGGAATCATTCTCGCCGGCGGGACCGGCTCGCGACTGCACCCCCTGACCATCGGCGTCTCGAAGCAGCTGATGCCGGTCTACGACAAGCCGATGATCTACTACCCGCTGAGCACGCTGATGCTCGCGGGCATCCAGGACTTCCTGATCATCACCACGCCCACCGACCAGGAGGCGTTCCAGCGCGTTCTCGGCGACGGTTCGCGGTTCGGCGTCTCCTTCGAGTACGTCGCCCAGCCCTCCCCGGACGGTCTCGCGCAGGCGTTCATCCTCGGCGAGGATTTCCTCGACGGCGATCGTGCCGCCCTGGTGCTGGGTGACAACATGTTCTACGGCCAGGGCATGGGCTCCCAGCTGCGCCGCTACCACGAGGTCGACGGCGCGGCCGTGTTCGGCTACTGGGTCAGCGATCCCACCGCCTACGGCGTCGTCGAGATGGACGAGAACGGCAAGGCGCTCTCTCTCGAGGAGAAGCCCGCGAAGCCGAAGTCGAACCTCGCCGTGCCGGGCCTGTACTTCTACGACCAGACCGTCTCCGAGCGCGCGAAGGCCCTCGCCCCCTCCCCGCGCGGAGAGCTCGAGATCACCGACCTCAACCGCACCTACCTCGAGGACGGCACGCTCCAGGTCGAGGTCCTCACGCGCGGCACCGCGTGGCTCGACACGGGCACCTTCGATGATCTCGCCGCCGCCGGGGAGTTCATCCGTACCGTGCAGAAGCGCCAGGGCCTGTCGATCGGCGCCCCCGAGGAGGTCGCCTGGCGCATGGGCTATCTGAGCGACGAGGAGCTGCGCGAGCGCGCCGAGCCGCTCGTGAAGTCCGGGTACGGCAAGTACCTGCTCGACACGCTGGAGCGCGAGCGCTCCTGAGCCGGGGCGGGCCGGCGGCAGGCCCCAGCCGGCCCTCCACCCACCCACACAGACACCGAGTGCCACGTGGCGAGCCGAGATCCTGCGATCTCGCCTCGCCACGTGGCACTCGCTGCATCGGGGCCTCGGCGCGGGCGCGCGAGCACCCTTCCGCCCGCGAAACGCATCTGAGGACCCGAGATCGCCGGATCTCGGGTCCTCCGTTGCGTCTCGGTGTCGTACGAAGAGCACGGCATGCGATCACGGGGCCGGGGTGGGCCTGAGCCCTGCGCCGATCCAGGCGCGCGCCGCCCCCCGCTCCCGCCGCGCCCCAGTGTGAGCAGATCCCCGCTCCCGCCGCGGGATCGGCCGGGCGCGACGGGGCGGCGCATGAGAACCTTGTCCGATAGGACAATCTGCCTGGGCCAGCCCCCGGCGTCGCCATCTGAAGGGAACCGTCATGCCCCGCCACCTCCTCGTCACCGGTGGAGCCGGCTTCATCGGCTCGAACTTCGTGCACTACGTCGTCGGGAACACGGATGACACCGTCACCGTGCTGGACAAGATGACCTACGCCGGCAACGCCGCCTCGCTCGAGGGCCTGCCCGAGGATCGCGTGCAGCTGGTCGTCGGCGACATCGCGGACGCGGAGCTGGTGGACGACCTCGTCAGCAAGGCCGACGCGGTCGTGCACTACGCGGCGGAGTCCCACAACGACAACTCGCTGAACGACCCCTCGCCGTTCCTGCAGACGAACATCATCGGCACGTACACGCTGATCGAGGCGGCACGGAAGCACGGGAAGCGCTTCCACCACATCTCCACCGACGAGGTCTACGGCGACCTGGAGCTGGATGATCCCGAGCGCTTCACCGAGCAGACCCCGTACAACCCCTCCAGCCCCTACTCCTCCACGAAGGCGGGCTCGGATCTGCTGGTGCGCGCGTGGGTGCGCTCCTTCGGGCTGCAGGCGACGATCTCGAACTGCTCGAACAACTACGGGCCCCGCCAGCACGTCGAGAAGTTCATCCCGCGCCAGATCACGAACCTGATCGACGGCATCCGCCCCCGCCTCTACGGCGCCGGCGAGAACGTGCGCGACTGGATCCACGCCGACGACCACTCCTCGGCCGTCCTCACGATCCTGGACAAGGGCCAGATCGGCGAGACCTATCTGATCGGCGCCGACGGCGAGAAGAACAACAAGGAGGTCGTCGAGCTGATCCTGGAGACCATGGGCCGCGACCGCTCGGACTACGAGCACGTGAACGACCGCCCCGGCCACGACCTGCGCTACGCGATCGACTCGACCCGACTGCGCACGGAGCTCGGCTGGGAGCCCTCCTTCCAGGACTTCGAGGCCGGCATCGCGGCGACCGTCGACTGGTACAAGAACAACGAGGCCTGGTGGCGCCCGCAGAAGGCTGAGACCGAGGCGAAGTACGCCAAGACCGGTCAGTGACCGCTCGCGCAGCCGCCCGGTGCCCCCGAGAGTCGCACCTGGTGGCTGCGCGCCTGCCTGTTCCCCTCTCCGTGATCCGTCCCCGCGAATGCCGAAGGAGCATGCTGTGAAGCAGCTTGCCGTCCACTCCACCTCGATCCCCGGCCTGCTGGTCATCGACCTGCCCCTTCCCGGGGACAACCGCGGCTGGTTCAAGGAGAACTGGCAGCGCGCCAAGATGGTCGCGGCGGGACTGCCGGACTTCGGCCCGGTGCAGAACAACATCTCCTTCAACCAGGCCGTCGGGGTCACCCGCGGCATCCACGCGGAGCCGTGGGACAAGTACATCTCGGTCGCGACCGGCAAGGTCTTCGGCGCGTGGGTGGACCTGCGCGAGGGGGAGTCCTTCGGGGCGACGTACTGGCATGAGATCACCCCGGACGTCGCGATCTTCGTGCCCCGCGGCGTCGGCAACGCCTTCCAGACCCTCGAGGCGCCCGCCGCGTACACGTACCTGGTGAGCGACCACTGGTCCGAGGCCGCGCAGGCGGAGTACACCTTCCTGAACCTGGCCGACGAGACGGCCGGGATCCCGTGGCCGATCCCGCTGGCAGAGGCGGAGCTCAGCGACAAGGACCGCGCGCACCCCCGCATGGCCGCCGTCGTCCCCGTGCCCCCGAAGCGGACCATGATCGTCGGCGCGAACGGCCAGCTCGGCCGCGCGCTCGCGCAGCGCTGGGAGCATCGGGCCGACGTCGACGCGGTCGGCCGGGACGCGCTGGACATCTCCCGCGCCGACTCGGTCGCCGCCTTCGACTTCCGCCCCTACGGCACGATCATCAACGCCGCCGCGTACACCGCGGTCGATGAGGCCGAGACGGCCGAGGGCCGCCGCGCCGCCTGGGCCGTGAACGTCGATGGTGTCGCACGCCTGGTCGAGGCGGCGCGCGCGCACGGCGCGACGCTCGTGCACGTCTCCAGCGACTACGTCTTCGACGGCACGAGCGCGCTGCACGGGGAGGACGAGGAGCTCAGCCCGCTCGGCGTCTACGGGCAGACGAAAGCCGCCGGCGACCGCATCGCCCAGACCCTCCCGGACCACTACGTGCTGCGCACGAGCTGGGTCGTGGGGGAGGGGAAGAACTTCGTGCGGATCATGGCCTCGCTCGCCGAGCGCGGCATCGATCCGTCGGTCGTCTCGGACCAGCGCGGCCGCCTCACCTTCACCGAGGATCTCGCCGGCGCGATCGAGCACCTGCTGCACGAGCGCCCCGAGGCAGGCGTCTACAACGTCTCGAACGCGGGAGAAGCTGCTTCCTGGGCCGACCTCGCTGCGCGAGTGTTCGCGCTGACCGGCCATGACGGCTCGCGCGTGACCCCCGTGAGCACCGCCGAGTACTACGCGGGCAAGGACGGCATCGCACCCCGGCCGCTGAACTCGATGCTGGACCTGAGCAAGCTCGAGGCGACCGGCTTCACCCCGCGCGACCAGTTCGAGGCGCTGGAGGCGTACCTGAGGAGCTGATGCTCCCGCTGAGGTTTCGGTGCCGAGAGGCGTATCGGAGGTCGGGGCCCGGGCCGTCGAACTCCTCCCGGGCGCACCTGCAAGGGTGGGGCGCATGTCTTCGACCCCCGACAGACCCGGCACGTCCCCTTCCGGCACCGAGGCCGACCCCTCCGCGCAGCCCCTCGCCTCCACCCTCAAGCCGTCTTGGGTGTTCGCGATCGCGCTCGGATCGGCGGTCGGCTGGGGCGCGTTCATCCTCCCCGTCGACTGGCTGGGGGCGGGCGGAACCGCCGGCGCTCTGATCGGTTTCGCGATCGGCGCAGTGCTGATCGGCATCATCGGTGTCAGCTACGGCATGGTGATCCGGGTGCTGCCCGTGACGGGCGGGGAGCTCGCCTACGTGCTCGCCGAGTTCGGGCGCCGCCACGCGTTCGTCGTCGGCTGGTTCCTCGCGCTCGCGTACGCGTGCATCGTCGCGCTGAACGCGACGGCCGTCTCGCTGGCCGCCCGGATGCTCTTCCCGGGCATCATGGAGCGCTGGCACCTGTACACCGTCGCCGGGTGGGACATCTACCTGCCGAGCGTCATCGTCGCCTGCACCGCGATCGTGCTGACGGGCATCGTGAACTCGCTGGGCACGGCCCTGTCCGGTCGCTTCCAGTTCGTCGCCTGCGTGATCCTGCTGGCCGCGGTCGCGATCGTCCTGGGCGCCTCGCTCGTGCACGTGGTGCAGAACGGGTTCGCGATCGCCCCCGCCTTCCCGCGCGAGGTCTCGCCGCTCTCGGCGATCGCGGTGATGGTCGCCTTCGCCCCGTGGGCCTTCGTCGGCTTCGGCAACGTGCCCCAGGCCGCCGGCGAGTTCGACTTCTCCCCGAAGAAAGCCCTGCGCCTGATCCTCGCCGCGATCGCGACCTCCGCCGCTGTGTACATGGCGATGGTGCTGGCCTCCTCGATCGCCGTCGCCGAGGCCGGCTCCGCGGTCGACGGGTCCGTGTGGGCCACGGCCGACGCGATCGCCGCGATCCTCGGACCCGTCGGCCGGATCCTGATGGTCATCGCGGTGCTGATGGGCGTGGTCACGGGACTGAACGGCTTCACCGTCTCCGCGAGCCGCGTGCTGATGACGATGTCGCGCGCCCAGATGCTGCCTCCCGCCTTCGGCCGGGTGAGCGCACGCCGAGGCACCCCGATCGTCGCGATCGCCTTCGTCACCGCGCTGTGCCTGGTGGCGCCGTTCTTCGGCCGCTCCGCCCTCACCTGGATCGTGGACATGACCTCCGTCGGCGTCACCATCGCCTACGGCTACACGTGCCTCGCGGCCGTGAAGCTCACGCACCCCTCGCGGGCCGGGGAGAGCGACGTCTTCGGCCGTCGGCGCCCGCTCTACCGGGCGATCGCCATGCTCGGCGCAATCATCGCCGCCGGATTCCTCGCCCTGCTGTTCGTGCCCGGATCGCCCGGTCAGCTGAGCACGCCGCCGCTCATCGCGCTCGCCGTGTGGGTCGTGCTGGGCGCGATCTTCCTCGCCCTGCGCCACCGCCGGCTCATGGCGGTGCCCGAGGAGGAGCTCGAGGGAGTGGTGCTGGACGCGCAGACCTGAGCGAAGCCGGCCCGCGGCGCGCGGGGGCTCCGTAGACTTCCCAGGAGCCATTGCGCCGAGCGACCGAGGAGCCCCATGACGCACAGCGAGGCCCCCGCGGCGCGACCGCCCGCCGCGCCGCGGCGCCCCACCCGGTCCTCAGCGCCCGCCCCCGCGGAGCCGTCGGCCCTGCTGACGCCGGAGGAGGCGCAGCGCATCGCGCAGACCGCGCAGGCGGTCATCGCCGAGATCGCCACGGTGATCGAGGGCAAGCGCGAGGTCGCCGAGCTCGCCGTGATGGTGCTGCTCGCCGGCGGGCACCTGCTCATCGAGGACGTCCCCGGCACCGGCAAGACCATGCTCGCCAAAGCCCTGGCCGGTGCGCTCGGCACCGATCGCGCCCGCATCCAGTTCACCCCCGACCTGCTCCCGGCCGACGTCACCGGCGGGAGCGTGCTGATGCCCGGCAGCGGCGAGCTCGAGTTCCGGCCCGGGGCCGTGTTCACCCAGATCCTCCTGGCCGACGAGATCACCCGCGCCTCCGCGAAGACGCAGTCCGCGCTGCTGGAGGCGATGGAGGAGCGCCAGGTGAGCGTCGACGGCGCGACCTATCCGCTGCCCGAGCCGTTCATGGTGGTCGCGACCGCGAACCCGGTGGAGATGGAGGGCACGTACCGCCTGCCCGAGGCGCAGCGCGACCGCTTCCTCGCCCGCACCTCCATGGGCTATCCGGCCGCCTCCGCCGAGGCGCGGATGGTTGCCGCGCAGGCCGGGCCTCCGCCCCGCGGGGAGCGCGAGCTGGTGGACGCCCTGCGCGCACGCACCGACCCCGCCGAGATCGCCGCGCAGGTGCGGGCCGTGCGCCGCATCCACGCCGCGCCCGCCCTCGTGGAGTACGTGGTGCGCCTCGCCGCCGCGACCCGCGAGCATCCGCAGTGCGCGCTCGGCGCCTCGCCCCGCGCGAGCGTGCACCTCGTGCGCGCCGCGAAGGCCCGCGCCGCGATGAGCGGGAAGCAGTACGTGCGCCCGGAGGACGTCCAGTCCGTGATCGGGCCCGTCTGGCGCCACCGCCTGCACCCGGCGCCCGGGGCGATCGCCCGCGGCATCGACGCCGACGCGATCCTCGCGGACGTGCTCGCGCAGGTGCCGGTCGACTGATGGCCGCTCGCTCCCGGCTCGCTCCCACCCCGCGCGGCCTCGCGCTGCTCGTGCTCGCGGCGGCGCTGTGGGCGCTCGCCGGGATCACGGGACTGGCCGCTGCCGCCGCGATCTCCGCAGCGCTGCTGCTCGCTCTCGCTCTTGCCGTGATCTGCGTGCTCCTCGGAGGCGTCCGGCTCCGCCTGCAGCGCATCATCGAGCGGCCGGTCCTGAGCGTCGGGGATGAGACCGCGATGTCCCTGCACCTGGACGAAAGCTCCCTCCTGCAGAAGGTCCCGATGGCGAGCGGCGAGGTGCATCTGCGCGTGCCGGCGCAGATCGCCGCTCCCGCCGTCCTGCCGCTCGCATCCCGCACGGACTGCACCCTCGCCGTGCTGCGCCGCGGGGCCCACCCGCTCGGGCCGATGGAGACGCTCCTGCAGGACCCCTTCGCCCTGATGCGGTTGCGCATCCGGCAGGACGACGGCGCCGCCGTGATCGGCCTGCCCCGAGCGGAGCCGCTCGCAGGAGCCCTCGCGCTCGGTCTCGCCCGCGGGGAGGAGGACCGTGCCGCAGCGGCCGGCAGGTCCGGGGAGCTCGGAGTGATCCCCCGCCCCTACGTCGCAGGCGACGATCTCCGCCGGATCCACTGGCGCGCGAGCGCCCGGGTCGGCACGCTCATGACTCGCGAGGAGGAGCCGGCGGAGAGCCCGGGAGCCGTGATCATCCTGGACACCCGGGCGCGCCCGCAGGATGCTGCGAGAGCAGCCGAGCTCCACGACCGGCTCGTCGACCACGCAGCCTCCCTCCTGCTCGCTCTCACCGCCCACGGCTGGGACACGCGCGTCCTCGGCGCGGGCGGCGCGCAGATCGCCTCGGAGCCCGGGGACCGTGATGCGCCCTCCCAGCTCGCCGCACAGGACGCGCTCATCGCGCTCGCCGGTGTCCGATTCGAGGACCGGCCCGGCGATCCCCTCGCCGCGCTACACGTCGCGGCGGAAGCGGGGTCGATCGTCTTCGTCCTCGCCGCGGAGAGCGACGGGGCGCCGTCGGCCCCGGACGGCAGCGGTGGGGGAGCAGGCGCGGCACAGGGGACCGCCATCAGCCTGCGACCCGCGGGCGCCGGGGGAGGGGCGATCCGCGCAGAGCGCTTCGGCGGATGGCGCCGCGTCTCCGCCCCCGCCGGCGCCTCGCTCCAGCAGATCCTCGAGCGGGCCGCCGGGAGCGCGCGATGAGCCGGCGCGCCGAGACGGCCGCCGCAGCCGCCGGTCGCGCGCGCCGACGCCGCGGAGCGCTGCTCAGCGCTGTGCTAGGGGTCGCGGTGATCCTTGCGAGCACCCCGCTCTCGCTGCTCATCGCGGACCTCGACTGGCTGCGCGCCGCTGCTCTCGCCGCCGCGACCGTGTGCGGGGTCGGCGTGCTCGGCCGCCTGGCGCTGCGTCCGACGATTCTCCTGCCCCTGCTGCAGGGCGGCGCGCTCGCGCTGCTGGTGCTCGCGGTGGAGATGCACGGCGGGATACTCCCCACGGGAGGCCCTGCCGACCTGCTGCGCGGCCAGGTGCCTCTCGTCACCGAAGGCTTCACCGCCCTGACGATGGAGGTGCCGCCGGTCGCGCTCGGCGCCGAGGCACGTGCGGTGCTGATCCTCCTGGTGGGCGTCGTGGTGCTCGCCCTGGACGTCCTGTGCGCTGAAGGCGGCTGGTGGGGGGTGTCCGCCGTGCTGCTGCTCTGCTTCCAGCTCGTTCCAGCACTCATGCATCCCGAGGGGGCTCCCTGGTATGTGATCGCGGGGCCGACACTCGGCGCCCTGCTGGTGCTCGGCGCAGGCGCGTCGCACGGCCGGTTCGACGGGCGCAGAGCCGCCGTCGGGGTGCTCTGCGCGCTCCTCGTGGCCGGGGCGGCTCCGCAGGTCGCGGCCGTCCTGCCGACCCCTGCCAGACCCGCCCTGCCTCTCGACATCGGGAGCGTCACCGGGCAGGGAAGCACCCAGCCCCTCGGGCCGACGATGATCGACGACTCGATCTCCGTGCGCCGCGACCTCCTCCAGGCCGAGGAGACGACGGTGCTCACCTACGCCACGGACGCGCCGACACCCGATTACCTGCGGCTGCGCACGCTGCGCGAGTTCACCGGGGAGGAGTTCGTCGAGGGGGCGCTCGCCGGGGAGGACCCGATGCCGTTCACCGGCGGCTTCTCCTCCACCTCCGAGATCAGGATCAGCGGACTCGTCTCCGACAGGCTCCCCGTGCCCGCGGGCCAGGAGTTCACGGGGATGGTCCTGCACGGCGGGGAGAGCGAAGCGCTCATGATCCAGAGCGGCTCAGTGGCGCTCGCGGGCGCCCCGCGGGATCTCTCCGGCTGGCAGTACGAGATCTCCGGGGCCGCCCAGGAGCCCGCCCCCGAGCAGCTGCGCGGCATCGACGTGCAGGCCGCGGGCGCTGAGCTCCCGCGCGGCTACTTGGACATCGAAGCACCGGATGAGGTCGGCGCGCTCGCCGAGCAGATCGTCGGCGAGGCCGGAGCGAGCGGCGGCTACGATTCCGCCCGGGCGCTGGAGGACTACTTCCACGGCTTCGCGTACTCCGTGACCGCGCGGACCCCGCGGGGCGCCGACCCGATCCAGAGCTTCCTCGATGACCGCGTGGGCTACTGCGAGCAGTTCGCGGGCACGTTCGCGCTGATGATGAACCATCTGGGCTACCCCACGCGCGTGTCCATCGGATTCACCGCCGGGCAGAGCACAGGCACCTCGAACGTCGTCACCAACCGCAATGCCCACGCCTGGCCCGAGGTGTACTTCGGACCGGAGGTCGGCTGGGTGCGCTTCGAGCCGACGCCCGCGACCTCCGGGAACGGGATCGCCCCGCCGCCGATCGCGCCGGAGGACCCGGGCGAGGAGATCCCGGTGACCGCGCCCGAGGCGGAGTCCCTCTCGCCGACGACCGCCCCCGTGTCGCCCTCGGCCGCGCCCTCGGCCACCGCGATCCCCGCGACCGAGGATCCCCGCAGCTCCGCGGCGCAGCTCGAGAGGGGCGCCCTGATCGGGCTCGCCGTCGCCCTGGCGGCCGCGGCCCTGATCGGCGCGGCGGTCCTCGGGCGGCGCCGCGCAGCGCGCCGCCGTGAGGAGGGGTGGGAGGAGATCGCAGTGCGGGGCGGGGGAGCGCAGGCCTCGCGGGCGTCGGCGGAGTCCGCCCGCCGAGCGGCCGGGCTGCTCGCCTGGAGCGAGGTGCAGGAGCACATGCGCAGGAGGGACCGCCGGATCCGCCTGCTCGGATGGACCGGCGCCTGGGGGCGGCCGCCGCGCGCGCTCCGCTTGGACCCGAGCCGACCGCCTGCGGCGGCGATGGAGGGCCTCCTGCGGGACGCGGGCGCGGACCCGGCCGCACCTGTGCACCGGGCGGGCGCTCGCGTGGCCGATGCCGTGGCCGACGCCCGCTATGCGCCGGAGCCGGCCGTCTGCGGAGCGGTCGATGTCGGAGCGGTCGATGGCGGGCCGGCCGACCCGGCAGGACCAGCCGCGGCCGCCTCGGCAGGATCCGGCGCGGATGTCGTGGCATCCCTTCGCCAGGACGCCGATGATCTGCTCGCGCTCCTGCGGGAGCGCCGTCGGCCCTGAGGCCGTCGGACCGCCGGCCCTGAGACCGTCGGACCGTCGGACGGACGCAGCGCCCCCGCCCGAGAAGGGCGAGGGCGCTGCGAGGAAGGCTCCGGGATCAGTCGTGCCCGGGGGTGTCCTTGTCCGGGCCGAAGCGGCGCGAGCCGGCCTCCTCGCGGAACCGACGGGCGGCCGCGATCGAGTCGACCTCGCCGATGATCGGGTTCGGCTGGTGCCGGGTGCGCAGCCCGCTCGTGTACAGCGAGACGAGGTTCATCGAGACGGCGCGCTGGTTGCGGTGGCCCAGCAGCTTGCCCACATGCACGCCGAGCCAGGCCAGCCAGCCGATCGTGCCGGTGAATCCGACGTTCTCCAGGTGCGCGCGCTTGACCAGCGGGGTCTGCGGCAGCTGCACGATCGCGGCGCGGCGCCCGATGGTGGCCATGGTGCCGAAGTCCGCGTACGTGAACGGCTCCGGGCGACGGCCCGCGACGTCGGCCGCGATGGACTTCGCGACCGCGTGACCCGTCTGGATGGCGGGCTGCGCGAGCTGGGGGAGGGCGTCCTCGCCGCCGGCGACATCGCCCGCGGCGTAGACGCCCGGGAAGCCCTCCACCTGCAGCGTGCGGTCCACGATGATGCGGCCGTGCTTGTCCTGGGGGAAGCCCCACTGCGCGACGGCCTTCGAGATCGCGACGCCCGCGGCCCAGATCGTGATGTCCGACTCGAGCACCGAGTCGTCATCGAGCACGACGTAGTCGTACCCGACCTCCTTCACGCCGTGGCCGAGCTTCAGCTGCACCCCGCGCGAGCGGAGCTCCTCGGCCGCGTAGCCGCGGTACTCCTCGCGGAACTCCTTGAGCACTTCCGTGCCGCGCTGCAGCACGGAGACCCGCAGCGTGCCCGGATCCATCTCCGGGTAGAGCACGTCGAGCTCCTGCAGGCGGAAGTCCGCGAGCGCGCCCGCGATCTCCACGCCCGTCGGCCCGCCGCCCACGATGCACACCTGGAGCTTGTCCGAGTCGCCCGCGCGGCTGGTGCGCTCGAGCTCGGAGAACACGCGCTCGCGGATCGCGAGGGCCTGTGCGCGGGTGTACATCGGCATCGCGTACTCCTCGGCGCCGGGGGTGCCGAAGTAGGTGGTGGTGGCGCCGTTGGCGAGCACGAGGTAGTCGTACGCCATCTCCTCGGGCTCGTCCTCGCCGCCCTCGAGGCTGACGACCTTCCGCTGCGGATCCACGCCCACGACCTCGCCTTGGCGGTAGCGCATGTTCGGCACCGTGAGGGAGAGGGAGCGCAGCATCATCGTGACGTCGCCCGGGTTCAGGCCGGCCGTGGCCACCTGGTACAGGAGGGGCTGGAAGGTCTTGTACGCATTGCGGTCGATGAGGGTGATGCGCACGCGGGTGTCGCGCAGGTGCAGCACGGCGTTCGCGCCCGCGAAGCCGCCGCCGACGACGACGACGTGGGGCCAGGAGGAGCCGTCCGCTGCGGGCACGGTGGTGCGCCGGCCCAGGAGGCGGTCGAGGGCGGAAGTGAGCATGGTGATCCTTGGCGACGAGAGCGGGGGGCGATGGCTCGACTCTAGAGGAACCCTCCCCCTCGCCGCATGCACGGCAGCGCGGGCGGAGCCGGGGGAGCGCGCGCAGAGTCTGCGGGGGAGCGCGCGGGAAGTGCCGGCCCGCACGCACAGCCCGGGTGAACAGCGCATGGCGCGCACGGAACGGCTGATGAGGCACCTGGTCACGAAATGGTCACATCGGTCTCGTCCGTCGGTGGGCCGGGGTTCAATGACAGGGATCACTGAGATCCCCACCCCATCCCCCAGGAGACGTTGATGTCCTCATCCTTCGCGCGGCGCTCCGCTCGCCGCTCGGCCGCCGGCCTCGGCCTCGCCGCCGTGACCCTCACCTCCGCCCTTGCGATCGGGGGCCCCGTCCTCGCCGCCGGCACCGGCGACCAGGTCACGCTGTTCAACATCAACGACTTCCACGGCCGGATCACGGCGACCGCGAAGCCGCTCGCCTGCACGCTCGTCACGCAGCGCGCGGGCGTCTCGAACTCCGCGTTCCTCGCCTCGGGCGATCTCGTGGGCGCGAGCGAGTTCGCCTCCTACATCCAGAACGACCAGCCCACGATCGACTACCTCAACGCCCTCGGCCTCCAGGCGAGCGCCACGGGCAACCACGAGTACGACCAGGGCTACGCCGACCTGCGCGACCGCATCGCGAAGCAGGCGAAGTGGCCCTACCTCGCCGTGAACGTCTACGAGGGCGGCAAGCGCACCACCCCGGCCTACGCCCTCGTCGATGCGGGCGATGTGAAGGTCGCCGTCGTCGGCGCCGTCACCCAGGAGACCCCTGCCCTGACCTCTCCGGCAGGTCTCGCCGGCATCGAATTCCGCGACCCTGTCGCCTCCGTGAACACCGCGATCGCCGAGCTCAAGGCCTCGGGCGAGAAGTACGACGTGCTGGTGGTCGAGTACCACGAGGGCTCCTCCGCGAGCGCCCCGGCCGGCAGCGCGCCCACGGCGGGCGCCCTGTTCGACACGATCGTGAACGAGACCTCCGCCGAGGCCGACGTCATCTTCAACGCGCACACCCACCAGACCTATAGCTTCCAGGCGCCCGTGCCCGGTCAGTCCGGCGAGACGCGCCCGATCATGCAGACCGGCTCCTACGGCGAGAATCTGGGCAAGGTCACCCTCGAGCTCGGGGCCGACGGCGACTGGGACGCGGTGCCCGCGAAGACTGGCCTCGTCCCCACCAAGGGCGCCGACCTCGCCGCGTGCGCCTCGGATCCGACCTACGCCGCTGCCGCGGCGATCTCCGAGAAGGCCACCAAGCAGGGCGACATCGCCGCCCAGCAGAGCGTCGGCACCATCACCGGAGACGTCACCACCGCGTTCGCCCCCAACCGCGCCGAGTACGTGAACGGGGTCTGGACCCGCAAGGCCGACGCCGGAGCGAGCCGCGGCGATGACCGCGGATCCGCCTCGGCCCTGTCGAACGGGCTCGCGGAGTCGATGGTGTGGGCCACCAACCAGGATTCCTACGGCGGCACGAAGGCCACCATCGGCGTGATGAACCCCGGCGGTGTGCGCGCGGATCTGAACTACGCCGCTGCCGGCGCCGAGGGCGACGGGGTGGTGACGTACAAGGAGGCGAACGACATCGTCCCCTTCGTCAACAACCTCTCGACCACGCAGCTCACCGGCGCGCAGTTCGTCCAGCTCCTCGAGGAGCAGTGGCAGCGCAACGCCGACGGCACGACCCCCTCGCGCGGCTACCTGCAGCTGGGCCTGTCGGACAACGTCACCTACACCTACGACGCCTCGCAGAAGCGCGATGAGCGCATCACCTCGGTGATGATCGACGGCGAGCCCATCGATCTCGACGCCACCTACACGGTCGTCGCAGCGAGCTTCCTCGTGGCCGGCGGCGACAACTTCCATACCTTCGCCAAGGGCACCGGCACCACCGACACGGGCCTTCTGGACCGCGACGCGTGGATCGACTACCTGAAGGCTCACCAGAATCTCGCCCCCGACTACTCCGCGCGCGGCGCGCAGGTCGTGCTCGGCGAGGCTGCCGATGGCGGGACGCTCCTGACGATCTCGGGAGTGGAGAGCCGCTCCCTCGGCGCCCCGCAGGTCACCCAGGTGTCCGTCGAGATCGCCGGGGCCACCTACTCGGCGCCGTACACCGCGCAGACGGGCGGCTCCTTCGCCGCACAGATCGCGATCCCGGCAGGCGCGATCCCCCGCGGCGACCACCTGGCCTCGATCACGACGACGCCCGAGGCCGGCACCGAGATCCTCGTGCCCGTCTCGTTCGAGGACGGTCTTTTCACGGACGTCCCCGAGGACCTCCAGTTCGCCGATGAGATCTACTGGGCGGCCGACCAGGGCTATGTAACGGGTTGGGCCGACGGCTCCTACCGCCCCTTCGAATCGGTGAACCGCGATGCGATGGCCGCTTTCCTGTACCGCATGGCCGGATCCCCTGCAGTGGACACTTCCGGCGCGTCGCCGTTCACGGATATCAAGGCCGGGGATGAGCACTACGCGGCGGTGCTGTGGGCCTATCAGGAGGGCATCACCACGGGGTGGGTCGCGGCCGACGGGACTCGGGAGTTCCGTCCGGTGACGCCGATCGATCGTGATGCGATGGCCGCGTTCGTGTACCGGTATGCGGGGGAGCCCTCTGCATCGGCGCCGGCGGCGGGTCCGTTCACCGATGTTCCGGCGGGTCTGCAGTACGCGAAGGAGATCGCCTGGCTGAAGGCGCAGGGCATCACCACCGGCTACCCGGATGCGACGTACCGCCCCTGGAGCCCGATGAAGCGCGACGCGATGGCCGCGTTCATGTACCGCATGGACAAGGCCGGCGTGGAGTTCGTCGACAACTGATCAGCACGCGGGGCGGCCCGGAGACGGGCCGCCCCGCCGCCCATGAGGGGGCGAGGCGAAGCGCCGCGCCCCCTCCCTCACGCCTCCACCTCGAAGCCGCTCCTCCCCTCACCCCCACCAGGAGACCCCCATGACCATCCGCACCCTCCCTCTGCGCGCCGCGGCGCTGCGCCGGCTCGCCGCCTGCGCCGGAGCCGCCGCCCTCGGCGCCACCCTGCTGCCCTTCGGCATGAGCGCCGCGCTCGCCGGCCCGATCGTCCCCACGGCCGTCTCGATCAATGAGGTGTACGGCGGGGGCGGGAACAAGGGTGCGGAGTTCAAGAACGACTTCGTGGAGCTGAAGAACAGCTCGAGCGCGGCGGTCTCCGTCGACGGCTGGTCGCTGCAGTACTTCGCCGCGAATGGCAACCCTGGTGGATCGGTGAGCCTGACGGGGACGATTCCCGCAGGCTCGACGTACCTGATCCAGCTCGCGGCGGGCAACGAGATCGCGAAGGACCTGCCGACGCCAGACGCCGTCGGCACCATCGCAGCCAGTGCGACCAACGGGACGTTCCTGCTGTCCAACGGAACCGCGGCGATCAAGTGCACCGCCGCCACCTGTTCCGAGAACCCGGCTGTTCTGGACGTCGTGGGCTTCGGCTCAGCCACGGTCTTCGCCGGCGATGCGGCGGCGCCGGCGCTGTCGAACTCCACCTCGGCCTCGCGCATCGCGGCGACGGGCAGCAACAGCCAGGACTTCGCCGTCGGCGCCCCCACTCCGCAGAACTCCGGCGCGACGCCCACCGATCCCACCACGCCCACCGATCCGCCCACCCCGACCGATCCGACCACGCCGCCCTCCGCGAGCGTCGTCTCCATCGCGGACATCCAGGGCACCGGCGCCGCCTCGCCGCTCGCCGGGCAGACCGTCACCACCACCGGCGTCGTCACCGCCGTGTACGCCACCGGCGGCCTGAACGGCTACGTCATCCAGACCGGCGGCACCGGCGGCGCGCTCGACTTCTCCAGCCACAAGGGCTCCACGGCCCTGTTCGTGTACTCGCCCGCGACCGTCGCGTCGGTCCAGATCGGCCAGAGCGTGAAGATCACGGGCGCGGTCTCCGAGTTCAACGGCTCCACGCAGATCTCGGTGGCGCGGGCCGCAGACTTCTCCGTGCTGCCGGATGCGCTCCCCGCCGTCGCACCCTCCACCTTCACCGGCGCGTTCCCCACCGATGAGGCCGCTCGCGAGTCGCTCGAGCACATGCTCCTGCAGCCCGGGAAGGGCGCCTTCACCGTGACGGACGTCTACGGGACGATGAACTACGGCGAGGTCAGCCTCGCGATCGGCGACAAGCCGCTGCGCCAGCCCGGTGATGTCATGCGCCCCGGCCCCGAGGCCACGGCGGAGTTCAACGCCGCCGCCGCGCAGGTCATCCTGCTGGATGACGCGAAGACCACGAACTTCTCCCGCGCCACCGACGAGCCGCTGTCCTACCTCTCCAACCAGGAGCCGGTGCGCGTGGGCGCTGCCGTGGAGTTCGAGAAGCCCGTCATCTTCACGACGTCCTTCAACGCGTGGCGGCTGAACCCGACGACCCCGTGGTCGAGCTCCGCCAGCGACGGCATCGCCTTCGAGAACACGCGGACCTCCGCCCCCGACGCCGTCGGCGGCGACCTCCAGGTCGGCTCCTTCAACGTGCTGAACTACTTCACCACCCTCGGCGCGGACACCACCGGCTGCACCCCCTACACGGACCGTGCCGGAGTCGGCGTCTCGGTGCGCGGCGGCTGCGACCTGCGCGGCGCCTGGGGCCAGGCGGACTTCGAGCGCCAGGAGAAGAAGATCGTCGAGGCGATCTCCGCCTCCGGGATGGACGTCGTCGGCCTGATGGAGATCGAGAACTCCGCGCGCCTGGGCGAGACGCCCGACGAGGCCACCGCGACCCTCGTCGCAGCGCTCAACGAGAAGGACGGCGCCGGCACCTGGGACTACGTCCGCACCGCGCCCGCGTACGCGGCGGCCGGCCAGAAGGGCGGCCAGGACGCGATTACCAGCGCGATCATCTTCAAGCCCGGCCAGGTGCGCCCCGTCGGCGATGCGCAGATCCTCATCGGCGATCCCGCGTTCGACAACGCGCGCGAGCCCATCGGCCAGGTCTTCGAGCCCATCTCGGCCTCTGCCGACGGCACCGTCTCCGCAGGCGAGCCGTTCTTCTACGTGGTCAACCACTTCAAGTCCAAGGGCTCCAAGGACGCGGAGGACGCGAGCCTCCCGGCCGACCCGGTCCAGGGCAACTCCCGCACCTCCCGCCTGCAGCAGGCCGGCGCGCTGAACACCTGGGTCGAGGGGCGCCAGAGCGCGCTCCACGTGCAGGACGTCCTCCTCGTGGGAGACTTCAACGCCTACACCCAGGAGGAGCCCCTGCAGCTCTTCTACGGCAAGGGCTACACGGACGTCAGCAGCCACTTCGACCCGGAGGGCTGGTCCTACAGCTACGGCGGCATGGTGGGCTCCCTGGACCACGTCCTCGCGAGCCCCTCGGCCCTGGAGCGTCTGACGGGCGCCGACGACTGGGGCATCAACGGACCGGAGTCTCCGGCCTTCCAGTACTCCCGCCACAACTCCAACGTCACGGACCTGTACGAGGGCGGCCCCTTCGCCTCCTCGGACCACAACCCGCTGATCGTGGGCATGAAGTCCGAGATCACCGCGCCCCCCGCGCCGTTCGAGTGCACGTTCGCGGATGTGCCCGCGTCGCTGCAGTTCCACGACGACATCTGCTGGGCGGCGGAGCAGGGCTACGTGACGGGCTGGGCCGACGGCTCCTACCGTCCCGTTTCCCCGGTGAACCGCGATGCGATGGCCGCGTTCCTGTACCGCATGGCTGGATCGCCTGCGGTGGACACTTCCGGGGCGTCGCCGTTCACGGATATCAAGGCCGGGGACGAGCACTATGCCGCGGTGCTGTGGGCCTACCAGGAGGGCATCACCACGGGTTGGGTGAAGGCCGACGGGACTCGGGAGTTCCGTCCGGTGACGCCGATCGATCGTGATGCGATGGCCGCGTTCGTGTACCGGTACGCGGGGGAGCCTGCGGCGTCGGCGCCGGCGGCGGGTCCGTTCTCGGATGTTCCGGCGGGTCTGCAGTACGCGAAGGAGATCGCGTGGCTGAAGGAGCAGGGCATCACGACGGGCTTCCCGGATGGGTCGTACCGTCCGTGGGGTCCGATGAACCGTGATGCGATGGCTGCGTTCATGCATCGCATGGACACGGCAGGCATCGACTTCGTCGACAACTGATCGAGGAGCGGGCGCTGAGTGCGCCCGCCCTCCGCGAGGCCCTCGGGTCGCTCCGCTCCGGCGGAACGGCTCGGGGGCCTTCTCGCTGCCCAGGGCCGGGACGCGGGGAGAGGGCTCTCGGAGCCGGCCTGTCCTCGAATGTCGGCGCCCCTCCCTAGAGTCGAGCCATGAGAATCCTGCACACCTCCGACTGGCACCTGGGGCGGACCCTCCACGGCGAGAGCCTGCACGAGCATCAGGTGCGCTTCCACGACTGGCTGGTGGATCTGGTGGCGGAGCGCGAGGTCGACGCCGTCGTCATCCCCGGCGACGTCTACGACCGCGCGGTGCCCGATGTCGCCTCCGTCGAACTTCTTGGCCGCACGCTCTCGCGCCTGGCGCGCATCACCACGGTGATCCTCACTCCCGGCAACCACGATTCCGCGGCCCGACTGGGATTCGGCCGGGACCTGCTGCGCAGCGGCGTGCATCTGCTGACGGACCTGCCCGGCATCGAGCACCCCGTCGTCCTCGAGGACGAGCACGGCGAGGTTCTCGTCTTCGGGCTGCCCTACCTCGAGCCCGACATGGTCCGCCACGCCCTCACCCCTGAAGGCGAGGAGACCCTGGGGCGCAGCCACGCCGCGGTCCTGCAGGCAGCGATGGACAGGGTGCGCGAGCGGATCGCCCAGCACGCCCGGCACGCGCAGCGCCCCCGCGCGATCGTGCTCGCGCACGCCTTCGTCGCAGGAGGCAGTGCCAGCGACTCCGAGCGCGACCTCTCCGTCGGCGGCATCGGGTCCGTGCCCGGGAGCGTCTTCTGCGGCATCGACTACCTCGCGCTCGGGCACCTCCATGGCGGGCAGGATCTCAGCGCGCTCGTCGGCGCCCCCGCCTGGTACTCCGGCTCGCCGCTGGCGTTCTCCTTCTCCGAGAAGGACCACCGCAAGAGCGTCCTCCTCCTCGACATCGGCGCCCCGTCGGCAGGCGGCCCCGCCGAGATGACCGTCGAGCGGATCTCGACCCCTGTGCCGAGGCCGCTCACAGAGCTCCGGGGAACGCTCGAGGAGGTGCTCGCCGAGGCCCCCGCGCACGGGCAGGACTGGCTGAAGGCGATCATCACCGACGCCGCCCGCCCGCCCCACCTGCAGGAGCGGCTGCACCAGGTGTTCCCGCACCTGCTGCTCACCGAGTTCGATCCCCAGGGCCGCGGGGAGCGGGACCTCGCTCCGCTCGTCCGTCGCGAGGCGGATCCCCTCGCCGTGATGGACGAGTTCTTCGACTTCGTCACCGGTGCGCCCCCGACCCCGCTCGAGCACGAGATCCTCGATGACGCCTACAGCGCCGTGCGCGCAGGCCGGCAGGAGGCGTCATGAGGCTCCACCACCTGCGCCTGCGCGGCATCGGCCCGTTCGCGGGGGACGTCACGATCGACTTCGCCGCCCTCGGCGCGAGCGGAATGTTCCTGCTCGAGGGGCCGACGGGCTCCGGGAAGTCCACGATCCTCGATGCGATCGTCTACGCGCTGTACGGGACCGTCGCGGGCGCCGGGGCGAGCGGGGATCGCATCCGCTCCCAGTTCGCGAGCCCCCGCGAAGCCAGCGTCGTCGACCTCGTGTTCGAGACGAGCAGCGGCATCTATCGCGTGCGCCGCGAGCCCGAGTACCAGCGCGCGAAGCTGCGCGGGACCGGCACCACGAAGGAGCAGGCGAAGGCACTGCTGTGGCGACTGGGCTCGCCCGCGCTGATCCCCGAGGTCGTCGCGGACCGCGCGGGTGCGGGAGGCGGCGTCGAGCCGATCGCGATGCGACTGGACGAGGTGGGCCGGGAGATCCAGCGCGCCGTCGGCCTGACCCGCGAGCAGTTCACCCAGACCGTCCTCCTCCCGCAGAACGAGTTCGCCAGGTTCCTGCGGGCGAGCTCCGGGGACCGCCAGCAGGTGCTGCAGCGGGTGTTCGGCACGGAGATCTACCAGGACGTCGAGAAGCAGCTCGGGGAGATGCGCAAGGGCGCGAAGCGGCAGGTCGACGAGGCGAGGGGAGTGCTCGGCCAGTCGCTCGCCCGCTTCGGCGAGGCAGCAGGCCTGGAGGACGAGGACCGGAAGCAGCTCGATGCCTGGGCCGACCTCATGCAGCTGGATGCGATCACCGAGGCCGCAGCTGCGCGCACCGAGGCCCTGACGGCGGAAGCGGAGACGGTCGCGCAGCAGGCGAGCGCGCGGGCGCAGGCCGAGACCGCGGCCCGCACCGCTGCGGAGACCTCGCGCTCGCAGCGAGACCTCATCCTGCGGCGCAGGCAGCTCGATGCCCTGGCCGCGCAGCTGGAGCAGTCGGCACCTGCTGCGCAGGATGCCCAGCGCAGCCTCCTGGGCCACGAGCATGCGCGACCCGTCGCAGCGCTGCTCGCCCGGCGCGACACGGCCCTCCAGGAAGCGGGCGATCGCGAGCGCGCGCTCGATCAGCTGCGCGAGCGCACCGCCGGCGAGCACCCCGATCTCACCGCGCTCCTGACGGCAGAGGACCCCGCCGCCGCCCTCGCCGAGGCCAGCCAGTCCGCGGCATCCTCGGCCGGCGAGCTGACCGCCCTCGCCGAGGCCGAGAAAGCACTCCCCGCGCGGGAGCAGTCGCTCGGCGCCCGGCTCTCGCAGCTGACGGCCCTCGAGTCGGATCTCGAGGCCCTCGGCACGCAGATCGCTGCGCGGCCCGAAGCCCGTGCAGCCCTCCTCACCCAGCGCGACGCCGCCCGTGCCGCGGCTTCAGGCCTCGGCGATGCCCGTCTCGCGGAGCAGTCCGCGACGGCCCGGCGCGACGCGGCGACGAAGGCGCAGGCGCACCGGCCGGTGCTGGAGCGCGCGGCGGATGCCGCGGGTGCGGCGCTGAGTGCCGCAGCGCGCGCTCTCGAGGCGGAGGCTGATCTGCGCCGACGACGGATCGCGGGGATCGCGGCGGAGCTCGCGCAGCAGCTCGAGCCGGGGGAGAGCTGCCCCGTCTGCGGGAGCACCGAGCACCCGGCCCCCGCAGCGCCGTCCGACGACGCCGTGAGCGCGGAGCAGGTCGAGAACGCGGAAGCGGCGCGGCAGGCTGCGGATGCCGCCCTCGCCGCGGCCCAGCAGAAGCACGCCCTCGCCCTCCAGGAGCTCGAGGAGCTCACCGCACGGGCCGGCGGCCTTGCGCTCCCGGACGCGCAGACGGCGCTCGCTCAGGCGAGCGCCGTGGTCGCATCCGCCCAGAAGGCGCAGGGGGAGGCCGCCGCGGCAGAGACAGCGATCGAGAAGCACGATGACGCCACCAGCGCCCTCGTGCAGCAGCGCGAGAAGACGGCTCTCGCGCTGGAGACGCAGCGCACGGAGGCCGCCGCGCTGCGCACCTCCCTCGAGGAGGACCAGGCCCGAGTCGCCGCCGGCCGCGGCGCGCACGAGAGCGTCCTCGCGCGCCGCGCCGAGCATCAGGAGCGGGCCCGCGCCGCGAGCGCCCTCGCCACCAGCCTGCGCGAGCGCGACCAGGCACGACAGCGGGCCGCGGCGCTCGCGGAGGAGAGCGCCCAGTCGCGCGCCGCCGCGAGCGCGCAGCTCGCCGACGCACTGCGAGTCGCGGGGATCTCCGGTGACGCTGACGCCGGCCCTGCGGCTGCGGATCCGTTCGCGCAGGAGCCCTCGGTGCACGCGGCAGTGCTGGAGCCGCGCACTCAGCGCGAGCTCACCGCGCTGCTCGAGAAGCACCGCCTGGATTCCGCGCGCCTCGCAGAGGGGATGGCACAGGAGGGGATCGCAGGTGTCGAATCGAGCGACGAGGCATTGAGCGGTGCGGAGGCTGCTCTCGAGCAGAGCACGGCCCAGCTCGCCCTCGCCCAGCAGGCCGCTCGGGATGCCGCCGGGGTCGCGGCCAGGGCATCGTCCGCGCAGACTCGCACCGACCAGGCCCGAACAGCTCTGCGCGGCGCGATCCGGAGCGTGCGCGAGGTGGGTGAGCGGGCCGGATCCGTGGTGCGCGTCGCCGACCTCGCCACGGGCCGCAGCGCTGATGGCGACCGCATCCCCCTGTCGACCTTCGTGCTGATGCGGCGCTTCGAGGACGTCATCACCGCCGCGAACGCGCGCCTCGCCCTCTTCTCCAGCGCGGATCTCGAGCTGCTGCGGGACACCGGCGCGCGCGGCGCCCGGAAGACCGGGCTGGACCTGCTCGTCATGGATCGCCGCACCGACCAGGTGCGCGTGCCCGAGACGCTCTCCGGAGGCGAGACGTTCTTCGTCTCCCTCGCGCTCGCGCTCGGCCTCGCGGACATCGTCACCGCCGAAGCGGGCGGCGTCCAGATGGAGACCCTCTTCATCGACGAGGGCTTCGGCTCGCTGGATCCGGAGACGCTCGAGACCGTCATCCGGGAGATCGGCCGCCTCGCCGAGCACGGCCGCACGATCGGGATCGTCAGTCACGTGGGGGACATGAAAGCCCAGATCAGCGAACAGATCCACGTGCGCCGCGGCCCGGATCGGACCTCCACGGCGACGGTCACCGCGTGAGGCAGCGACGCGCACCCTCGCTCGGCCTGTCAGCGCGCCGCGGCTCCGCTCCTCCTCAGTAAGGATCCGCAAAACCATCGGTGTGAGAGCCGGTGGCGTGGACCAGTCCACGCGAGCGGCCCTCACACCGAGGACTTTGCTGCTCCGCCGGCGCAGGGCCGCCGGGTGAGCCGCTTTGCGGGTTGCAGACTGAAGCGCTCGCGGACTCTCCCGATACGATGACCGCTCCCGAACGCACCCCGCACCGACCCCCGGAGGCACCGTGGATTCTCTGACCCTGCAGGTCCTCGTCACCATCCTCGTCGGCATCGCCTACGCGGTGGGCCTCACCGGGATCGTCGTCCCCGTGATCCCCGGCTCCATCACGATCCTCATCGCCTCGCTGGTCTGGGCGATCGTGCTCGGCGGCTGGGCCTGGCTCGGGTTCGGCCTCATCGCGCTCTTCTGCGCCGCAGGCATGACCTGCAGCTACGTCATGACCGGGCGCAAGCTCCGCCAGGCAGAGGTGCCGTACTGGCCGATCGTCATCGGCATCGTCGCCGCGATCATCGGCTTCTTCGCGATCCCCGTGATCGGCCTGCCCATCGGATTCGTCGCCGGGCTCTTCGGCGCCGAGTGGTACCGCCGCAAGGATCCGAAGCTTGCCTGGGACTCCTCGTGGGTGGCGATCAAGGCGCTCGGCATCGGCATCTGCCTGGAGCTGCTGTGCGGCTTCCTGTCGCTGCTCACCTTCGGCATCTTCACGGCGCTGCACTTCTTCGCGCTGTGACGGGCACCGAGGGACGGGCCGCGAGCACGGTCGACCCCCGCGCCATGATGGACCTCGAGCTGTGAAGGGCTCCGGACTGTGACGGGCCCCGGGGGACGGGACGCGCCGAGCGCCCTGAACGCCCCTGCCGTCTCCTCGCGCGACGCGCCGCGCTTCGGCAGCGATGCGCGCAAGCGGGCCCTCGCCGCCGCGTTCGAGAGCCAGGGCGCCGACTATGACCGGCTGCGCCCCGGGTATCCGGATGCTCTCCTCGACGCGCTGCTCGCCGCCGCGCCCGCAGGCGCTCGCGATGCGGTGGATCTCGGTGCGGGCACGGGGAAGCTCTCCTGGCAGCTCGCGCGGAGGGGACTGCGCGTCGTAGCCGTCGACCCGTCTGCTTCGATGCTCGAGACCGCCCTGGCCGTTGGCGCTGAGCAGGGCAGGGCGGGAGGCGGCTCCCCCTCGGAGGGTGCGGAAGCAGGGGAGGGTTCCTGGTCCGTCTCGGCGGGAGGGAGCGTGACCGCGCACATCGGGACGGCGGAGGCGACGGGCCTGGGGGAGTCCTCGGCCGATCTGATCACCGTGGCGCAGGCGTGGCACTGGTTCGATGCCGAGGCGGCCGCGCAGGAGTGCCTGCGGATCCTCCGGCCGGGTGGAGTGCTGGCCCTGCTGTGGAACAGCCTCGACGTGCAGGTCCCGTGGGTTCATCGCCTCTCGAGGATCATGCATGCGGGCGACGTGCACCGCGAGGACTTCGAGCCGCCGATGCCTCCGGTCTTCGCCCTGGAGAGCACGCAGTCCCTGCGCTGGGAGGATCCGATGCCGACCCCCGACCTCATCGATCTCGCCCGCACGCGCAGCTACGTCATCACCGCGGCCGAGGAGCAGCGCCGCCGAGTGCTCGCGAACCTCGACTGGTACCTGCACGAGCACCTCGGGCACGCCCCGGGCAGCGTCGTCGGCGTGCCGTACCGGACGGAGCTGTTCCTCTATCGCGCCGCTGGCTGATCAGCCCTGCGTCCCGCTGGCTGATCAGCCCTGCGCGCCGCCGCCGTCCGAGACCGATCCGGAGTCTGCGGTGATCGCCATGTCGCCGACCCGCCACTGCGTGCCATCCCAGACCATGACCATCTGCATCTCGCCGGCGAATCCGGGGACGTCCACTCCCTCCCGGGTGGGGTCATCGATGATGACCGCCGGATCCTGCGTGACCTGCAGGGTGACGGTGCCGCTCGCCGGGGGCTCGCCCGTGCCCTCGAACGTCGTTCCCGTGACGGTGAAGACGCCGCCTGACTGGTATCCGGCCTGGGAGTGCAGCTGGGTGGCGTTGCTGAGGAAGCTCTGGCACACCTGGCATCCGCCGTCGATGACGGCGCCCCAGGCCTGCATGTCCCCGATCGCCATCATGTACGCGTAGGACTCCAGCGTGTAGCGAGCCGTAGCCTGGGCGCCGTCGGCCGACTGCTCCGTGAGGCCGGCGGGGAGCGCAGGCGCCGTGGTCGGCGAGGGCGAAGGCTGGGACGCGGGGTCGACCGCAGGGCGCGTGTCCGCAGGGGCGGTCGCAGCAGGGACGTCCCCTTCCCCAGGACCGAACGCCTGTAGGAGCCCGACGGCACCCAGCGGCAGCACCAGGACCAGTGCGACCACGAGGATCACGACCTTCTGCATGCGGGAGTTCATCGGGCCAGCCTACGGAGTGTTCCTGCGCTGACAGGCGGATGTCGGGCGCGGGTGCAGGTCGGGATCGCTGGGGAATGGAAGCGGGTCGACAATGCGCGAGTCCCGCACCCCCTCGGGGGTGCGGGACTCGTCGGAGTGCGACGTCTCGCTGGAGATCAGCGCTCCCACACGTTCGTGCCCCAGGGGGAGATCGTCGTGATGCGGTACTCAGGGTTGGAGATCTGGCCGGCGGGGGCGTAGTGCGGAGGATAGAAGAGCTGGTACTCGATGGCACCGTCGCCTGGCGAGCAGGTCGGATTGATCATGGTGACCTGCCACGTGAATCGAGTGCGGCCGTTCGGACCGACCGATTTCACACCCACGTACTGGTTGTCGAGGGATCCGGACTGAGGCTGGAAGCCACCGTGACTCGTGACCTCGTAGTTCTCTCCGCGATCAGGCTCCTGGGTGATCATGTAGACCCAAGCGTTGCCCTCCGGAGGACGCCCGGGGAGGTCGTTGTATGTCTTGGGCGTATCGGAGCAGGTGTCGTCCCCGCCGATGTTGTCCACGATCACCGTGACGACGTCGCCCATGACGCTGCAATCGGTGTTGCACTTGGTGTAATCCGAGGGGTAAGGGGTGACGGCGTTGGCGACCGGCGTCGCGAGCTCTTTCGAGGTGTGGTCGCCCACCGGAGGGGCATTGCTCCCGCCGACTGTCCGCCCCCGCGAGTAGGCTCCGAGTCCGGCGGGAAGCGCCCTTCCCGCCCTGCTCCATCGAAGGATCCTCGTGACGCTGCTCCGCCTCTCCCTGCGCGCACT
The DNA here is from genome assembly GCF_023509525.1 of Brachybacterium equifaecis. Taxonomy (GTDB): domain Bacteria; phylum Actinomycetota; class Actinomycetes; order Actinomycetales; family Dermabacteraceae; genus Brachybacterium; species Brachybacterium equifaecis. The sequence goes on along the minus strand of NZ_JAKNCJ010000002.1, from coordinate 497,452 downwards.
CCGGCCGTACTGGCCCTGGGTGCTCGTCGTCATCGTCTTCCAGCTGATCGGCGTGCTGGCCTCGCTGTATCTGCCCACGCTCAACGCCGACATCATCGACGAGGGCGTCGCCCAGGGCGACGTCCCCGTGATCTGGCGCCTCGGCGGCTGGATGCTGCTGGTCACCCTCGCGAACATCCTCGCGGTGATCGTCGCGAACTTCGCCGCTGCGCGCGCCGCGATGCAGGTGGGGCGCGACCTGCGCAGCCGCGTGTTCGACCAGGTCGCCACCTACTCGGCGCAGGAGGTCGGCCGCTTCGGTGCGCCCTCCCTCATCACCCGCTCGACGAACGACGTCCAGCAGGTCCAGATGCTCGTCTTCTTCACGATGCAGTTCCTCGTGCAGGCGCCGATCACGGGCATCGGCGGCATCGTCCTGGCGCTGCGCGAAGAGGCCGGGCTCGCCTGGCTGATCGCGGTCATGGTGCCGCTGATGCTCCTGGCCGTGGGCCTGATCATCTGGAAGGCGGCGCCGCTGTTCCGCGTCATGCAGGAGCGCATCGATGCGATCAACCTCGTTCTGCGCGAACAGATCACCGGCATCCGCGTGCTGCGCGCCTTCACCCGCGAAGACTTCGAGCGCGAGCGCTACGAGCACGCCAATGAGCTCCTGACCGACACGAACAGGCGCGTCGGCCTGCTGATGATCCTCATCAACCCCATCATCATGTTCCTGCTCAACGTCTCGAGCGTGCTCGTGCTGTGGTTCGCCGCGCCCCGCGTCGATGCAGGCCAGATGCAGATCGGCTCGATCACCGCGTTCATCGCCTATCTGATCCAGATCCTGATCGCGGTCATGATGGCCACCTTCATGACGATGATGATCCCGCGCGCCATGGTCAGCTCCGAGCGCATCGACGAGGTGCTCAGCACCGAATCCTCCGTCGTCCCGCCCGCACGGCCCGTCACGGCGGTCGACGTGCACGGGCAGCTCGCCTTCGAGGACGTCTCCTTCACCTACCCCGGGGCCGATTCGCCGGTGCTGGAGGGCATCACCTTCGACGCCCGCGCCGGGCAGACCGTCGCGATCATCGGCGGCACGGGCGCGGGCAAGTCCACGCTGCTGAACCTCGTGCCCCGGCTCATGGATGCCACCGCGGGCCGCGTGGTGCTGGACGGCCACGACGTCCGCGATCTGGATCCCCAGCTGCTGTGGCAGGGCATCGGCCTCGTGCCGCAGAAGCCCTACCTGTTCTCCGGCACGATCGCCTCGAACCTGCGCTTCGGCCGGCCCGATGCCACCGACGAGGAGCTGTGGCACGCGCTCACCGTCGCGCAGGGACGCGACTTCGTCGCCGCGATGCCCGACGGGCTCGACTCGGCGATCGCCCAGGGCGGCACGAACGTGTCCGGCGGTCAGCGCCAGCGGCTGTGCATCGCCCGCGCGCTCGTCGCCCGCCCCGAGATCTACCTTTTCGACGACTCCTTCAGCGCGCTCGACCTCACGACCGACGCGAAGCTGCGCGCCGCCCTGAAGCCGGAGACGCGCGATGCGCTCGTGCTCATCGTCGCCCAGCGCGTCTCGACCATCACGAGCGCGGATCTGATCCTGGTCATGGATCACGGGCGCGTCGTCGCCTCCGGCACCCACGCACAGCTGCTTGAGAGCAGCGAGACATATCGAGAGATCGTCCGTTCGCAGGGCGCAGAGGAGGTGGCGGCATGAGCCGACAGGACCAGGCCGAGAACACCGAGCTGGACGATCAGTCCGCGACTTCCTCACCGGCCGTCGTCGGCGACGAGGCAGCAGAGGCCGCGGAGATCGCCGCGGAGAAGGACGCCGGGCGCGGTCTGCGCCCCGGCCAGAGCGCGAAGAGCTTCGGCCCCTCCGCCCGCAGGCTGATCGCCCAGATGGCCCCGGAGCGCGCGTATGTGATCTGGGGTCTGCTCCTCGGCGTGATCAGCGTGGGCTTGTCGGTCGTCGGCCCGAAGGTGCTGGGCTGGGCGACGGACATCGTGTTCTCCGGCGTCATCTCCCGCCAGCTCCCCGCTGGGACCACCAAGGAGCAGGCGATCGCGCAGCTGCGCGCGGCGGGCAACGACACCTTCGCCGACATGCTCACCGGAATGGATGTCACCCCCGGCCAGGGCATCGACTTCGCCGAGCTGCACCGGGTGCTGCTCCTGATGGTCGGGCTCTACGTGGTCGCCTCCCTGTTCCAGTGGCTGCAGGGGCTGATGCTCAACCGGATCATCTTCAAGATGGTGTACCGCCTGCGACGGGACGTCGAGGAGAAGCTGCACCGCCTGCCGCTGGGCTACTTCGACGGCCAGCGGCGCGGCGACATCCTCTCCCGCGTCACCAACGACATCGACAACATCCAGAACACCCTGATCAACACGCTGACAGGCCTGGTGAACTCGATCCTGATGCTCATCGGCGTCGTGATCATGATGTTCACGATCTCGTGGAAGCTCACCCTCATCACGCTCGCGATCATCCCGGTCGCCTTCGCCGTCACCGCGATCGTCGGCACCCGCTCGCAGAAGCTGTTCCAGCAGCAGTGGGATGCGACCGGAAAGGTCAACGCCGAGGTTGAGGAGGCCTTCAGCGGCCATGAGCTGATCACCGTCTTCGGCCGCCGCGCCGAGAGCTCCGCGCTCTTCGAGGAGCGCAATGCCGAGATGTACCGGGCGAGCTTCGGGGCGCAGTTCGTCTCCTCGCTGATCATGCCGCTGATGATGTTCGTCGGGAACCTGAGCTACGTCGGCATCGCGATCGTCGGCGGGCTGCAGGTCGTCTCCGGCAGCATCACGCTCGGCTCCGTGCAGGCGTTCATCCAGTACAACCGCCAGTTCACCCAGCCCCTCAGCCAGGTCGCCTCCATGGCCACGATGCTGCAGTCCAGTGTTGCGAGCGCAGAGCGGGTCTTCGAGCTGCTGGACGCCGAGGAGCAGGAGCCCGAGACGGCCGACTCCGTCACGCGCGCTGCTGCCGAGCGCATCCGCCAGGGCCGCGTGGAGTTCGACCACGTGCGCTTCTCCTACAGCCCGGATCGGGAGCTGATCCGCGATCTCTCGCTGGTCGCCGAGCCCGGCCAGACCGTCGCGATCGTCGGGCCGACGGGCGCCGGCAAGACCACCCTGGTCAACCTCATCATGCGGTTCTACGAGATCGACGGCGGGCGCATCACGCTGGACGGCGTGGACATCCGCGACCTCACCCGGCGCCAGCTGCGCGAGCGCACCGGGATGGTCCTCCAGGACACGTGGCTGTTCAACGGCACGATCATGGAGAACATCCGCTACGGGCGCCTCGATGCGAGCGACGAGGAGGTCATCGAGGCGGCGAAGGCGACGCACGTCGACGACTTCGTCGCGCACCTCCCGGAGGGCTACGAGACGGTGCTCGATTCGGACGCCTCGAACGTCTCCGCCGGTGAGAAGCAGCTGCTGACCATCGCCCGTGCGTTCCTCGCCCGGCCGAGCCTGCTGATCCTGGACGAGGCGACCTCGAGCGTGGACACCCGCACCGAGGTGCTCGTGCAGCGCGCGATGAACCTCCTGCGCGAGGGCCGCACCTCCTTCGTCATCGCGCACCGCCTCTCCACGATCCGCGACGCCGATCTGATCCTGGTGATGGAGGACGGCGACATCGTCGAGCAGGGCAGCCATGAAGACCTCATCGCGTCGGGCGGCGCGTATGCCCGTCTCTACCGCTCGCAGTTCGAGGGCGGTGCGGCGGAGCCTGCCGAGAGCGAGGAGCAGGAGGCTGTGGCCGGCGCCTGAGCCGCAGAACGGCTCGTCACGCTCAGGCGGGGGAGCTCCCTGGTGCCGCATCGGGGCTGGGTCCATCGCTCTCAGCGCTGCCGGTGATGTCGGCGATGACTGCGGCCGCCCCGGCCGCAGTGCCGACGACGGCAGCGGCTGCCGTGGCTTCGGCGGCGCCGACCCCTGCCGTTGCCGCGACTCCAGCGGCTCCCGCGGCGCCGACGGCGATGCCGATGGCGAGGAGACGATCGGCGAAGGCGGGCTGGGAGAGCCCGGTCCCGCCTGTCTTGGTGCGAAGGCGCCGGAGGTGCACCTTCAGCGTGCCCTCCGAGATCGACAGCATCTCGGCGAGAGCGGTGCGCGTGAAGGAGGGATCTGCGGCGATGATCTCGGCGATCTCGCGCTCACGCGCGGAGAGCGGTGCGCTCAATCCGCTGAGCTCCGCGTCGGGGTCGACGACGGGAAGAGCGCCGATGCTCTGGAACTCCTCCGGCCCCTGCGTGACGAACTGGTTCAGAGCGGAGTGCGCGATGCCGTCCGTCGTCATCAGCTGGATGTTCTCGCGCTCGAGCTCCTCGCGGAGGTGAGTGGGCACGCTGCCGACGACGGTGACGAGCAGCCCGCGGCGGCGCGCCCGGAACGCTCCGGCGAAGGCCTCCGGGTCGCCCTTCCACGCGGCGAAGAGAGCAGTGTGATGCAGGTGCGCAGGGCCGAGCTCCGCTTCGGAGGCCAGCGCGTGGACCTGGACACCATGGGGGTTCAGGATGTGCGCGATCGCCGAGCGGTCCAGCTCGCTCGCGCCGATGAGGAAGACCTTCAACGGCTCAGTCGGCTGAGCGGCCTGCGCTGGCTCAGTTCGGGGGCCACCGAGATCGGACATAGGCGTCATCCTACGAGACCGGACTCGCCGATCATCAGTCCGCATCCGCGCAGCGCAGCGGAACGCTCCGCCCGGGTGCTCGCCTCCCACCCCGACTCCTGGAGGATGCGCCGCGCGGTCTGCAGCTGGGTCCTCACCGTGGTGACAGAGGTGGCGAACATGCGCGCGAGGTCCTGCGCGGAGGGGGACTGCGTGCTGGCGTAGAGGCAGGCGACCTGCAGCACCCGATCGGAGAGGATCGGCTCGACCTCGCAGATGCGGGGCAGCGGGGGCGGATCCGCCGCGACGTTGCGCAGGGTGGTCAGTGCTGCCTCTAGCCCATCGCTCTCGCTGATCAGCGCAGCGGCGCCGGCGTCGAGCATGCGCTTGCGCGCAGCTGAGGTCGCATCGCCGGGCAGGATGAGCGCGACCACGCAGTCGAGGCGGCGCAGGGCGCGCACCTTCAGCAGTGCGGGCCACATGTCGCAGAAGTCGGCCCGGAGGACGACCAGGTCGGAGCCGTAGCCCCAGTCGTGGAAGGCGAGCCAGTCGGAGGAGGAGACGCCGAGGCGCAGCTCTGGAGCCGCGGCCAGCATGGTCGACGCTGCGGCCTCGCGGAGCGCGATGTTCGGGTCGCAGATGTGCAGATATCGCACGGTCGTCTCCTAGAAGGGCTGGGCAGGGGAACAGCAACGGGGTGCATCAGGGGTCGACCTGAAAGTCGATCGGAGCCTGCTCCGGCTGGGTATGTTCGTGCATCTTCGCATCGTCGTGGCCGCGCTTTGAAAGGTGTCCATGTAACGACATCGGATCCATCTCGGGTTGTACTCCGGTCGCAGTCTGTTCGCTAGATGTACTGACCGGGCACGTTGATCAATCGCGAGGAGGGCGGCTGGTTGCCGCAGGCGGTATGCGGACGGTGTTCGTTGTACTGGTGCAGCCAGTCCGGCAGGGCGTCACGTCGTTCTTGCTCGCTGGTGTAACAGCGGGCGTACGCCCACCCGTCGGCCATGGTCCGGTGGAAGCGCTCCACTTTTCCGTTGGTCTGCGGCCGGTACGGACGGGTCCGCTTCGGGGTGATCGATAGGGCCTCGCAGGTGTCGCGCCACAGGTGTGACCGGTATGCCCCGCCATTGTCAGACAGCACCCGTTCGATGGTGACGCCGCGGTCTGCGAACCACTCGACCGCCCGGTGCAGGACGGCGACGGCGGTGATGGCGGTCTCGTCGTCGTGGACCTCGGTGTACGCGACGCGGGAGTGGTCGTCAATGACGGTGTGCACGAACGCGGACCCAAGCTTTGGGTTGTGCCATTTGCTCTTCGGCTTCCCGGGCGTGGCGGCGCGGTTGCGTTCGCCGTGGAGTCGGCCGACAAAGCGCCAGCCGCCGCCGTCGGGGATGTTCCCGAGCTTCTTCACGTCCACGTGCACCAGCGAGCCGGGATGGGGGTGTTCGTACCGGCGGATCGGCTCGCCGGTGGCACGGTCGGCGTAGGACAGCCGGTTGAGGCGTGCCGTCGTGAGGATTCGGTGCACCGTCGATGGTGCGATGCCGAGTCGAGCGGCGAGCTGAACTGGGCCTTCGCGCAACCGCATTCGCAGGCTGACGCACCGCTTGGTCACCGTCTTCGGGGTCTTGTTCGGCGACACCCTCGGGCGCGAAGACCGGTCTTCCATGGACTCGTCGGCGAGGTAGCGGTCGACCCACCGCTTCACCGTCGGCCAGGACACCTGGAACCGAGCGGCCACCTCGCTGATCGGCCACCCATCCTCGACGACGAGGCGAGCGACCTTCAGCCGGTGGCGGGGTGTCAGGGCGGCGTTCTTGTGGCTCATGGGGGCTTTCGGAACGGGATGAAGGGGGTCAGCGGCAGTGGCTGACCCCCTTCATCGGTGACGAGGAACTCAGGAGGCGAGAGCGGCGGCGGCGATCGCGTTGGCCAGATCCTCGGGGCGGCTCCACATCGGCCAGTGACCAGTGGGCAGGTCGATGATCTGGACGTCGATCAGGTCGTTGACGGCGGCGAACATGGGGTGTCGTGCCTGGGCCAGCTCAAGGACCTGGCTGGACGGTAGGGAGCAGCAGATCAGGGTGGTCGGCACGCTGTGGCGCAGATCACTGGTCAGGGAGACGGTGGCGCGGGCGACACCTGCAGGCTCGGGAACAGCGCGGGCGCGGAAGGTCTTGAGCTGACCATCGCTGAGCCCTTCGAGGCTGGCCTGCTGACCGAGCGTGTCAAAGTCAGGCAGCGGGAGCTCCTCGATGTCCTGCGGGAGCTCCGGCGCGAAGGCTCCTCCGTCTGGCATGGGCCCGGAATCTACCCAGATGACCCGGCGGAGCAGCTGCGGGATCCTGTCTGCGACGGTGCTCACCGCGGCGTTGGCACCGCTGTGCCCTACGAGAACGACGTCGCCGCCGGCCTGTTCGACGAGGGCCTGGAGGGCGTCGGCCTGGTCCTGCAGAGTGGTGTTCTTCCGGTCGGGATCCTGCTCGTCGAGGCCCGGCGGAGTGACGGCCTCGACGTCGAGCCCTTGCTCCTTCAGAGCGGGCACTACGTCATCCCAGGCCCAGGCGCCCAGCCAGTAGCCGGGAACGAGGATGACGCGTGGTTGGTCCATTGCTTTCGATGTCATGTGCTCGATGCTGGCAGGGCTCTTGGACAACGGAGTGGCACTATTTGTGACATGAATATGGCGATGGTTTCCTGATGAAGCGTTCGGAACGCCTCCACGCACTGTCGGAGGCGCTCAGGCGCGGCGGGAAGCGTGGGAGGAGTGCTGAGGGGCTGGCCCGTGAGTTCGGGGTGTCTGTCCGGACGATCAAACGAGACTTGAGGGCACTCGAAGCTTCCGGGGTACCGCTATGGTCCCGCCCTGGTCCAGGCGGCGGGTACGGGATCGTAGAAGGTGGCTCCCTGCCGCCGGTCGCATTGTCCCCGGCTCAGGCCTTGGCACTGCTGGCAGCGGTCAAGGCCGCACCCGATGCGCCGTACTCTGATCTCGCCGCAGCCGCCGTCCGCAAGATCGTGGATGTCCTCGACCCGCGCACTCGGGAGCAAGTAAGCGAGCTCGCGCAGCGCGTCTGGGTCGACTCGCCCCCCAGCACCTCTCGGTCCGTCCGCTCGGCCTGCGAACAGGCCATGACAGATCAACGAGTGCTGCGCATCGACTTCGTCTCCGCCGCGGGCGAGCACACCCGTCGCGACGTCGAGCCCATTCTGTTCGCCGGCACCCATGGTAGCTGGTACCTCATCGGGTGGTGTCGACTGCGCGGCGCTGTGCGGTGGTTCTCTCTCGACCGCATTCGCAAGGCTACGCTCACGCGCCATCCGTGCTCGGGCCACACCGCCGACGAGATCGGCACACCCCCGGACACCGCCGCCAGCGTCACCTTGGACTGAACTCGATCGGGTCGATCAACGTCCCCGGTCAGTACAGCTAGAAGACTCGAGGTCGCGAGCGCCGCATGCTTCCACATGCTGAATACGTCCGACCTCTGACAACGCCCCGAACGCCATGCGGCGTCCGGGGCGTCGAGTGCCTCAGCATTCGATGAGCGGTCCGCTCAGGCGCTCCACCCGTAGGAGGTCGCGCGCCGCGGCATGCAGCCGCCGTCGGCCTCGAACGTCGCCGAGAAGGTGAGGCAGCAAGGGGTCGCGGGCCCGCCGGCGAGGGAGACGGGCGTCGTGCCGTTCACCGGGATGATCGAGTACGGGACCGCGATCCGTACCGGGTTCGAGACCGGGTTCCGCTCGGGGAAGCAGCCGCCGGTGGAGACGTCGTAGGGCATCTCGGTGGCGATCGTGATGTCCATGCTGAGGCCGGCGCCCGCCGTCTGCGGGGAGCAGCGGTACGGCGTGTTGGAGACGACGGCGCCCGCGTAGGACGTCCCCTCGGCGTTGGTCACCGCCTTCTGGAACATCGGGGACGGCACAGTCGCGACCGAGCAGTCCGACGTTCCGAACCAGCCCGGCAGTGCATAGAAGCCGGTGATCCTGCGGCCGGTCGTCGTCACGTAGGTGCGGGCGCTGGGGATGTTCCAGATGCCCATGGAGATGCCGAGCTTCGCGCCCGAGGCGACGTTCCGGTCGGGGATCAGGTTCTGCGTGATCGCGGGGCGGGTCGAGCCGCCCTGCAGCTGGATGATTTTCGCGAGCTGGTCGCATGTGCGCACCACGACGTCGCTGGAGGCGGCGAAGGCGGGAGCCGCGACGGCCGCGGCGGCCGCGGCGGCCGCGGGCAGGGTCCAGGCGGCGCCGCGGGCGAGAGTGCGACGGGACAGGTCAGACATGGATTCTCCTCGAGGCAGGCACGAGAAGGCGGTACGCCCAGTCGGCGCGGCATCGTCGATGCCGCAAGTGCCTGTTACTCAAGGGTAAATACTGCCGAGGGTTCCTTCAGCGCCGAACGTCCTCGGCGGGCCGTGACATACCCCGATCCGATGATCCGGACGGGCCCAGCGGGCCTCCCGCTCAGGCGTTGTACGTGTTGATCGCGTTCACGCGTCCGAGCCGCTCCGACAGTGCCACCCCACCGCTCATCGCCGCGTTCGGGACCGACGCACGCACGAAGAGCTGAAAGGCGACGTTGATCATCGGGGGCTTCACGAAGTAGCGCAGGGGGAGCGTCACCGATGCCCCGGCGGCGAGCGGCTGGCTGATCGTGAAGGCGAACTCGGAGCCCTTGCGGGAGCCGATGGGGGTCGCGGTCTCGGTGATCGTCATCCCGGCCGCGGTGCCGCTGAGGTCGGTCGCCTCGCCCAGCACCATTCCGCCCAGCGGGTGGTAGGTGAGGAAGTCGGCGTAGGCCTTCGGCCCCTCGAACAGGTCCGTGCGCACGGTGCCGCCGTCGACCGCGTTCATGCGGTTCATGACGTTCGTCATCGCGCTCACGCCCGGAGCGGCCATCGCAGGGGTCCAGGTGAGCTCCAGCGCTCCGGTGGCGGCGTTGCGCTGGTACTGCGCCTCGTTGGGGTTGTTCGTGATGGCGAGGTACAGGCTGGTCTCCATCTCGAGCCCGGTGGGCAGCGGCGCGACCTCGGCGAAGACCGAAGCGGGGGAGTCGTCCCAGGTGGTGATGCCGGCGACGGGGATCCCCGACTGCCGCGCGCCGGTCGCGATGCCCCGATGGCGGCGCGAGGTCACCACGTTGCCGTTCGGTCCCCAGCGCTTCCCGGTCTCGGCGGGGAGGTTCCGGATCGCGCCCGTCGCCTTCGCCGCCATGAGCAGCTTCGCGGTGCCGACGGAACCGGCCGCCATGATCACGCGGCCGTAGCGAGCGGTGGACTGCGAGACGACCGTGCGGTCGAAGGCGATGGTCTTCATCGCGAGGGTGAAGGTGCCGTCGGCCTCCTGCGTGATCGCGGTGACCTCGGTCATCGGGATGACCTTCACGCCCGACTGGCGGCGGGCGGTCGCGAGGTAGGTCTTCGTGAGGTCCTTCTTGCCGTGGTTGTTGCCGAAGATGACCTCCTGCGCGAGCGCCGATCGCGTCTCGCGCTCCACGACCTCGCGGCGCATGTACTCGAAGTCGTAGACGTTCGGGACCATCGCGTGGCCGATGCCGGCCTTCTTCGCCTGCTGCACGCCGACGCGCGTGAACTGGTACCAGGCCGACTCGAGGACCAGGTCCATCGGCGGGGCGGTCACTCCGAGCGCATCGTTCGCGCGCGGGAAGTACGTCGAGTACATCTCCGCGGCGTCCACCTGCGGCGGCACCTGCGAGAAGAAGGAGCGGCGCGGGGTGACCGCCATGCCGCCGTTGACCAGGGAGCCGCCGCCGAGGCCGTGGCCCTTGTAGACCTTGATGCCGCTGAAGTACTCGATGCCCAGCACGCCCGCGCGGCGGGGGATCGCGCGGTTCACGACGTCCATGCCGCTGAGGTACGCGAAGGGCATGTCCGTGCGGTCCAGGAACCACTGCGAGTTGCCGTCAGGGTTCGTGAGCTTGTTGAAGGAGCCCGGATCGGTGGTCCAGTCCTTGCCCATCTCGATGAGATCCACGCTCTTGCCCGCCTGGCCGAGGCGCAGCGCCGCGACGGCGCCGCCGTAGCCGGAGCCGATGATCGCGATCCGGTCCGTCAGGGGGGTGCTGCTGCTGGCGAGGGCCGGGGCGCCGCTCGCGGCGATGGCGAGAGGGGCCGACCAGGCGGCCGTCCCGAGGACTGCGCGGCGCGAAGGGGCCGCGCCGGACGGACGGCGCTGAGCGACGACGTCGCGCGCGGAGGCGTCGGTGGGGGAGGGCTGGTTCACGGGGCTCCTCTGAGCGGGGCGGCCGACGCCGTCGGAGAAGCGACGAATCGGGCATTACTGAGTGGTAATTCTACGCCAGTCACCCCGCCGGGGAAGGGGTGCGGGCTGTGACCTCCGGTGCATCCGCCCGCTCCCTCTGCGCTGCGGCGCGGTGGGGCCCCCGTCCCCCCGTGGCCCGCAATTTGTGAACATGCACAGCACTGCATAAGATTGCGTCATGAACGGCCCTCCCTGCCCTCTTGCGCGCCCGGCTCCCCGCCGCCGCACGCTCCTGCGCGCGCTCCCGCTCGCGCTCGCCGCCGGCGCTCTCGCGCCGGCCCTGACCGCCTGCACCCACGCCTCCGAGCGCCTGGATGCGGAGACGAACGCGATCCCTGAAGTCGACCTCACGGGCATCGAGCAGATCCCCGAGCTCGCCGCCCTCGTCCCCGCCGCGATCCGCGAGCGCGGGGTCCTCACCAACGGCGCCGCGCTGAACTACGCGCCCGGAGAGTTCGTCGGCTCCGACGGTCAGGCCGTCGGCTACGACATGGACATCCTCGCCGCGATCGGGGCCGTGCTCGGGCTCGATACCCGCACCGAGTCGGCCGTGTTCGCGCAGATCATCCCCTCGATCGGCACCAAGTACGACGTCGGGATGTCGAGCTTCACCATCAATGCCGAGCGCCTGCAGACCGTCTCGATGGTGTCCTACTTCCGCGCGGGCATGGGCTACGCCGTGAAGGCGGGCAACCCCTACGGCATCGACCCGACCGACCTCTGCGGCACTCGCGCCGCCCACCAGGTCGGCACCTACATGGATGACGTCGTCGTCGACCTGGATGCGAGTTGCCGCGAGGCCGGTCGCAAGGGCGTCATCGACCAGCCGTACACCGGCAACGCAGACGCCGCGACCGCCGTCGCCGGCGGCAAGGCCGACGTCCTGCTCGCCGACTCCCCGGTCATCGCCTACGCGGTGGACCGCTCGCGCGGCGAGCTCGAGACCGTCGGCGACATCGCCGACTCTGCCCTCAACGGCATCGTCGTGGCCAAGGACGCCCCGGATCTCGCGCTCGCGATCCAGGGCGCCGTCCAGCACCTCATCGACTCCGGCCGCCTGCGCGAGATCCTCGCCGCCTGGGGCAACGAGTCAGGAATGATCGAGAGATCAGAAGTGGATCCGCAATCGTGAGCACCTCCGCCAGCACCCCCGCGCCCCCTCCCGGCGCTCCCTCGGCCCCTCCCGCGGAGCACGCGACCGGGATCCCCGGTCGCATCCGCGCGAAGGCGTCCCCGCGCCCCGGCACCTGGATCAGCGCGGTCATCGTCGCGATCCTGGTCGCCGCCCTCATCCGCTTCCTCATCGTGAACCCCGTGTTCAAGTGGGACACGGTCGCCGCGTACCTGTTCGACGTGAAGGTGATCCAGGGCGTCGGCTGGACGCTGCTGATCACGGTCGCAGCGATGATCCTCGGCACCCTCGCCGCTCTCGCCGCCGCGATCATGCGGCGCAGCGCGAACCCGGTTCTGCGCGGCGTCTCCTGGGCGTACATCTTCGTCTTCCGCGGCACTCCCGTGTACACGCAGCTCGTGTTCTGGGGCCTGTTCTCCGTGATCGTGCCGCGCATCGCCGTCGGCGTGCCCTTCGGTCCGGAGCTGTTCGCGCTCTCCACGCGCGACATCTTCCCCGCGCTCGCCGGCGCGATCGTCGGCCTCGGGCTGAACGAGGGCGCCTATCTCGCGGAGATCTTCCGCTCGGGACTGAACTCGGTCGACCGAGGCCAGAGCGAGGCCGCGAAGGCGCTCGGCATGAGCGAGAGCCGGATCCTGCGGCGCATCATCGTGCCCCAGGCCATGCGCGTGATCATCCCGCCGCTGGGCAACGAGACCATCGGCATGCTGAAGACGACCTCGCTCGTGCTCGCCGTGCCCTTCACCCTCGACCTCACCTTCGCCACGAACGCGATCGCGAACAAGCTGTTCACCCCCGTGCCCCTGCTGATCGTGGCGGCCCTGTGGTACCTCGCGATCACGAGCGTGCTCATGGTCGGCCAGCACTACCTCGAGCGCTACTTCGGCCGCGGCTTCGACGACCGCAGCTCCAGCCCCGCCAAGCGCTCCCGCCAGGCGTCGGTCAACAGCGCCGGCACCACTCCCCGCAACGCACTCCCGGAGGTCGAGCTGTGATGACCGAGACCAGGCCGCTCATCGAGATCGAGGATCTCCACAAGGCCTTCGGGGACGTCCATGTCCTCAAGGGCAACTCCCTCAGCATCGCCGAGGGAGAGGTCGCCGTGCTGATCGGCCCCTCCGGCTCCGGCAAGTCGACCCTGCTGCGCTGCATCAACCAGCTCGAGGAGCCGACGGCGGGCCGCGTGCGCATCGCCGGCGTCACCCAGGGCTTCGCAGAGGAACCTCTGGCCGACGGCCGCTGGCAGCGCCTCTCCGAGAAGGAGATCGCCGCCCAGCGGGCGAAGATCGGCATGGTCTTCCAGCGCTTCAACCTCTTCCCGCACCTCACGGCGCTGGGCAACGTGATGGAGGCGCCGGTGCAGGTGCTCGGCCGCCCCGCCGCCCAGGCGAAGGAGCAGGCGCTCGAGCTGCTGGACCGGGTGGGCCTGCTCGATCGCGCGGAGCACTACCCCTCGGAGCTCTCCGGCGGCCAGCAGCAGCGCGTCGCCATCGCCCGCGCGCTCGCCATGGAGCCCGAGCTCATGCTCTTCGACGAGCCCACCTCGGCGCTCGACCCGGAGCTCGTGGCCGAGGTGCTCGCCGTCCTCAAGGACCTCGCCAGCGGGGGCATGACGATGGTCGTGGTCACCCACGAGATGGGCTTCGCCCGCGAGGTCGCCGACCAGGTGGTCTTCATGGCCGACGGCCGCATCGTGGAGCAGGGCCCGCCCGCGGAGATCATCGACCATCCGCGCTCCGAGCGCCTGAAGGGCTTCCTCGACTCGGTGCTCTGAGCGCCTCGCGGCGCACTGCATCGCGCCGCGACGACGAATCCCCGGCCCGGACGCCTGCTGCTGCAGGGGTCCGGACCGGGGATTCGTGCATGCGCGCTGCCGGCGCGCTGCGGTATCAGCCGTTGAGGTGCGACTGCAGGGCGCGCACGGTGGCGCGGTCCGTGCGGAAATTGCGCGCGCCGTTCTGCGGGGCGCCGATGGCGGCCTGCAGCTTCGCGGTGGTCTCCCGGCCGACGACGCCATCCGCCTTCGCGCCGACCTTGGTCTGCAGCGCCTTGATATCGGAGGTGGAGAGGTAGCCGTTCTGGGGCGCGCCGATCCAGGCCTCGATCGCGCGCGAGGTCGCCGGGCCGAGCTTGCCGTCGACCGCGAGGCGCGCCTGCACACCGCCGGTGGAGGGAGCGGCGGCCGGAGCCGGAACCGGAGCCGGGGCGGCGGGAGCCGCGGAGGAGCCGTCGGGCTGCGCGTTCGCGTTCGCCCCGCCGTTCTGCTTCGTGAGGCCGGCCTTCTTGGAGCAGGAGGGCCAGGCGCCGGGGCCCTGGCTCGCCAGCACGCGCTGGGCGACCGCGATCTGCTGGGCCTTGGACGCCTTGTCGGCGGTCGCGGCGTACTCGGTGCCGCCGAAGGCCTTCCAGGTCGACTTCGAGAACTGCAGGCCGCCGTAGTAGCCGTTGCCGGTATTGATCGACCAGTTGTTCGTGGACTCGCACTTCGCGACCGCGTCCCACACGGCGGGGGTGTCGGCCTGTGCGGCGACGGTGCCGACTCCGGCGAGGCCGGCAGCGGTGAGCAGGCCCGCGGCCGCGGCGGCCAATCGCGGCAGCACGCGAAATCCGAGGGGCGTCACGGCGGGGCCGGTTGCGCGATGGGTGTTCTGAGTCATGGGGAACCTCCGCGTGCCGTGGCGCGGGAGGCGCCGTCGACGTCGACGCGAGAGCTCGGGGGAAGCCCCCGGGGTCGGGGCCGACGGTCTCGCTGTGGTCTGCCCACCCTTGCATCCCGCCCGCGCGATATCGCCTGCGCAGACCATTGCTTTGCCGATCCTTGGGGGTGCACGTGGAGTCGATTACAGAGCCGTGGGGTCATTCCGGGCGCGCGTGCGATCCGGGCAGCGCGCCTCGGAGACCCCGCCCGCGGCCAGGGTCTAGCGCGGTCGTGTGACCGGTGCTACAGTGTGGGAGCGCTCCCACTTCGGGTTCGCCGGGCCCCACCCCCGGCGGCAGCGCTGTCGATGACGACCGAGGGGGCGCGACGCCGTGAAGCCGACGATCGAGGATGTCGCCGCCCTCGCGGGCGTCTCCCGAGGCACGGTCTCCCGTGTGCTGAACGGCGGTCCCGTCTCCCGCGCCTCCGCAGAGCGCGTGCACGCCGCGATCGCCGAGACGGGCTACCGGGCCCACCACTCCGCGCGCTCCCTCGCCGGCGGGCGCAGCGGCGTCTACGCCGCCGTCATCAGCGAGCCCTACGGGGAGCTGTTCGAGGATCCGACGTTCGGCCTCCTGCTGCGCGGCATCTCCTCGCAGCTCACCGGAGCCGTGCACACCAGCCCCGACGTCTCCCTCAGCCTGGTGCTCATCACCGATGAGGAGGAGCGGCGCCGAGCGGACCGTCTCCTCGATCCCCGGCGGGTGGACGGCGTCATCCTGCTGAGCCCGCACGTCCACGACCCGATCCTCGGATCGATCGACCCGTCCCTGCCGGTCGTGGTGTGCGGGGAGCTCGACGAGCCCCGCGACCTCACCTGGTCGGTCACGATCGACGACGCCCACGGCGGCGCGGCCGGGGCCCGCCACCTCCTGCAGCGCGGAGTGCGGTGCCCCGCGATCATCGGGGGGCCCCTGGCTGCCCGCGGGGCGCTGCGCCGGGTGCACGCCCAGCAGACCGAGCTCGGGGACCTCCTGGATCCGGCCCTCCTCGTGCACGCGAACTATGCGGCCAGCGGCGGCGTCGAGGCGATGCGCGAGCTGCTGGTGCGCGACCCCGGGATCGACGCGGTGCTGTGCGGATCCGACCGCCAGGCCGTCGGCGCCCTGCAGGTGCTGCTGGAGTCCGGCCGGTCCGTCCCCGACGATGTCGCGATCGTCGGCTTCGACGACCAGCGCTTCGCGGCGACCACCTCCCCGCCGCTGACCACGATCAACCAGCCCATCACCGAGGTCGGCGCGGTCGCCGCCCGCACCCTCGCCGCGCATCTGCGCGGCGAGGAGGTCAGCGACCAGACCCTGCCCACCTCCCTCGTCATCAGGTCCTCGGCCTGATCCCCGTGCCCCGCCCGCTCGACCCTGCACCATCCCACCCCGAATGAGAGAACACAGGAGTTCCGTCATGAACGCATCACCCCTCGATCAGATCCCCGCCTCGGTCCGGGCGCTCGCCCCCAGCCGCCGCGGCCTCATGCTGGGCGGCGCCGGCGTCGGCGCGGCTGCCCTCCTCGCCGGCTGCGGCGGCTCCAGCAGCGGCGGCGACAGCAAGTCGGTCACCGTCGGCTCCAACCAGTCCGACGAGATCCCGAAGAAGGCCGTCGCCGAGATGATGGCCGGGTTCACCGGCGGCGAGGTGAAGATCAACACGATCGACCACGCGACCTTCCAGCAGAACATCACCAACTACCTCCAGGCCGATCCGGACGACGTCTTCAGCTGGTTCGCCGGCTACCGCGCCCGGTACTTCGCCGATCAGGGCCTCGTGGGCGACCTCTCCGACGTCTGGTCGAAGATCACCGGCATGCCCGAGGCGATGAAGGCCGCCTCCACCGACAGCAGCGGGCGGCAGATCTTCGTGCCCTCCACCTACTACCCCTGGGCCGTCTTCTACAAGCCCAGCGTCTTCGCCGAGCACGGCTGGAGCGCTCCCACCACGTACGACGAGCTGATGGCGCTGAACGAGCAGGTCAAGGCCGCGGGCATGACGCCCTTCGCCATGGCCGACAAGGACGGCTGGGAGGCGATGGGCACCTTCGACATCCTCAACCTGCGCCTGAACGGCTACGACTTCCACATCTCGCTCATGGCGGGCGAGGAGGCCTGGGACGGCGAGAAGGTCAAGAACGTGTTCTCCGCCTGGAGCGACCTCGTCCCCTTCCAGCAGGCCGATCCCCTGGGCCGCACCTGGCAGGAGGCCGCGCAGTCGATGCTGAAGAACGAGTCGGCGATGTACTACATCGGCATGTTCGTCGGCCAGCAGTGGCAGGAGAGCGAGGCTCCCGAGGACCTCGACTTCTTCACCTTCCCCGAGATGGACACCGCCATCGGCGCCGACGTCGTCGAGGCGCCGGTCGACGGCTACATGATGGCCGCGAAGCCCAAGAACGAGGCGATGGCCAAGGACCTCCTGCTCTACATCTCCACCCCGGAGGCGGAGGCCATCACCCTCAAGGGCGACCCCTCGGTCATCGGCGCGAACGACGCCGTGGACCAGAGCGGCTACAGCGCGCTCCAGAAGAAGGCCGTCGAGCTCATCGGCAGCGCCGCGAACCTCAGCGCGTTCCTGGATCGCGACACCCGCCCCGACTTCGCCTCGACGGTCCTCAGCCCCTCGATCCAGGGCTTCCTGCAGAACCCCTCGGACATCGACTCGATCCTCAAGAGCATCGAGAGCCAGAAGGCGTCGATCTTCGGCAGCTGAGCGGCCCCCGCCGGGCCCGACGAAGGAGATCCTGATGAGAGAGAGCACGACGCCATGACCACATCCACCCCCGCGCCCGTCGGGCGCGCGAAGCGGCGGCGATCCGCCGCTCCGCAATCGCTCGGGCGACTGACCGGGAAGGACCTCGCCATCGTCATCGCGATGAGCATCCTGCCGGTGCTGGTCGTCGGCGCGTTCGTCTGGTTCCCCGCCATCGCCACCGTCATCCTGTCGTTCACGCGCTGGGACGGCATCGGCGACCTCTCGAGGATCGAGTTCGTCGGGCTCGACAACTACCGGGACATCGTCACCAACTACCCGCCGTTCTGGCCGGCGCTCACGCACAACGTGATCTGGCTGCTGGCCCTGTTCCTCGTGTTCACACCGCTGGGCATGCTGCTCGGCGTGCTGCTGGACAAAGAGCTGCGCGGCACGAAGTTCTACCAGAGCGCCCTCTACCTCCCGGTGGTGCTCTCGGGCGCCCTGGTGGGCTTCATCTGGCAGCTCATGTACTCCCGCGACCAGGGCTTCCTCAACGCCGTGCTGGGGACCTCGATCGACTGGTACGGCGATCCGAGCATCAACCTGTACGCGGCGATCATCGCCAACGGCTGGCGGCACACCGGCTACATCATGCTGCTCTACCTGGCGGGCCTGAAGGGCGTGGACATGAGCCTGCGCGAGGCGGCGGCGCTCGACGGTGCCTCCGAGGTCGGCACGTTCTTCCGCATCGTCTTCCCGGTCATGCGCGACACGAACATCCTGCTGCTCGTGATCACCTTCATCGAGGGGCTGCGGGCCTTCGACATCGTCTGGGTCATCAACAAGGGCCGCAACGGCCTCGAGCTGATCTCGACGCTCGTCACGCAGAACGTGGTGGGAGAGGCCTCGAGAGTCGGCTTCGGATCGGCGCTCGCCACGGTGATGCTCCTGATCAGCTCCGTGTTCATCATCATCCAGCTCCGCATCATGCTGAAGGGGGAGGGCGCATGAACACCCTGACCAGACCCACCCGCATCATCGTCCAGATCCTCCTGCTCGCGATCTCGATCGCATGGCTGTTCCCGTTCCTGTGGGCCGTGTTCAACTCGTTCCGCGACTACGCCTACACCTCCCAGCACGGCTACTTCTCCTTCGGCGGCCTCACCCTCAGCAACTGGGCGAACGCCTGGGAGCGCGGCGGGTTCGGGCAGTCGTTCCTGAACTCGGCGATCATCACGATCTGCGCGGTCATCCTGACGCTCGCGCTCTCCTCGTGCATGGCCTTCGTGCTCTCGCGCTTCAGCTTCCGCCTGAACATCGGCCTGCTGGGCTTCTTCGTGGCCGCGAACCTGCTCCCTCCGCAGTCCCTCCTCGTGCCGATCTACCGCATGTTCCGCATGATCCCGATGCCGGAGTTCCTCTCCGACTCGGGCACGCTGCTGAACACGCACGCCGGCGTGATCCTGGTGAACGTCGCCTTCCAGACCGGCTTCTGCACCTTCGTGCTCAGCAACTACATGAAGTCGATCCCGCGGGAGATCTACGAGTCCGCGGAGGTGGACGGCGCGGGAATCTGGCGCCAGTTCTGGACGCTCACCATGCCGCTGTGCCGGACGCCGCTGGCGGCGCTCGCGACCCTGCAGACCGCCTGGATCTACAACGAGTTCTTCTGGGCGACGGTGCTGCTGCAGAGCGGCGACAAGTTCCCCGTCACCAGCTCCCTGAACAACCTCCAGGGATCGTTCTTCACCGACTACAACCTGCTCTCGGCCGGCTCCCTCATCGCCGCGCTGCCGATCCTGATCGTCTTCTTCGTGCTGCAGCGCCAGTTCGTGTCAGGACTGACCATGGGCTCCACGAAGGGATGATGACGAGATGACCACCCCCGCCCCCTCCGCACCCGCATCCGCACCTGCCGCCGTCGCGTCGGTCGAGGACGAGATCACGAGCTTCTCCCCGGGCTCCGGTCGCAGGGTCGCCCCGCGCGCGCATCTGCGCAGCAGCGCCCCGGCGATCGATCTCTCCGGCCAGTGGGCCTTCTGCTTCTCTCCCGACGCGGCCTCCGCGCCGGGCGGAGCGGAGGCAGAGGACTTCGACGACTCCGGCTGGGACCGGATCCCTGTGCCCTCCCACTGGGTGCTGGAGGGGGACGGGGAGTACGGTCGGCCGGCGTACACGAACGTCCAGTTCCCCTTCCCCGTGGACGTCCCGCACGTGCCCGACGAGAACCCCACGGGGGACTACCGGGTCGTGTTCACCCTGTCCGAGCGGGCCGAGGGGGAGCGCACGATCCTGCGCCTGCTCGGCGCGGAGTCCCTCGCGATCGTCTCGGTCAACGGCGAGCGGGCCGGCGTGGTGCGAGGCTCCCGCCTCACCCAGGAGCTCGACATCACCGCTCTGACCCGCGAGGGGGAGAACCTCCTGCACGTGCGGGTCCACCAGTTCAGCGCCCATTCCTACCTCGAGGACCAGGACCAGTGGTGGCTGCCGGGGATCTTCCGCGAGGTCGAGGTGCTGACCCGCCCCGGCGGCGGGATCGACGACGTCTGGCTGCGGGCCGACGTCGACCCCGCCACGCTCCAGGGGACCCTCCTGCCCGAGATCCGCGCCGAGGCCTCGGCGTTCCCGATCACCGTGGAGATCGAGGAGCTCGGGCTCGCGCACGTCTTCGACAGCGCGGCCGACGTCGGCCCGATCCCCGTCGGCGAGGTCGAGCCGTGGAGCGCCGACGTGCCGCGGCTGTATGCGGTGCAGGTGCGCGGCGCGGCAGAGACGATCGAGCTGCGCGCGGGCTTCCGCCGGGTCGAGATCGTCGGTCACGAATGGCGGGTGAACGGCCGCAAGCTCCGGCTGCGCGGAGTGAACCGGCACGAGTTCGACCCGCTCCACGGGCGCGTGTTCGACCGCGAGCAGGCGCGAGAGGGCCTGCTGATGATGAAGCGCAGCAACATCAACGCCGTGCGGACCGCCCACTACCCGCCCCACCCCGAGCTGCTCGAGCTGACCGACGAGATCGGGCTGTGGGTGATCGACGAGTGCGATCTGGAGACCCACGGGTTCGAGCTCGGCGGCTGGATCGACAACCCGACCGACGATCCCCGCTGGCGCGACGCTCTCCTGGATCGCGTCGAGCGCTTCTTCGAGCGCGACAAGAACCACCCCTCGGTGATCTGCTGGTCGCTGGGCAACGAGTCGCACACCGGCAGGAACCTGGCCGCGATGGCCGCCTGGCTGCACCACCGCGACCCCGAGCGCCCCGTGCACTACGAAGGCGATTACGAGGGCCGCTACACCGACCTCGTCTCGCGCATGTACGCGACCGTCGAGGAGATGCGGGAGATGGCCGCGGGCATCCTGCAGGAGCAGACGAACTCGCCGGGCCGCAACGCGGTCCTCGCCCAGCGCCCGATGATGCTGTGCGAGTACGTGCACGCGATGGGCAACGGCCCCGGCGGCATCGAGGAGTACGAGCGGGTCTTCGAGGAGGAGCCGCAGTGGCACGGCGGGTTCGTGTGGGAGTGGCGCGACCACGGCCTGCTCAGCCGCACGGCCGACGGCACCGAGTTCAGCGCCTACGGCGGCGACTTCGGCGAGCCCCTGCACGACGGCAGCTTCGTCTGCGACGGCATGGTGATGTCCGACGGCACCCCGAGCCCCGCCCTCGCCGAGTACAAGGCCGTGGTCAGCCCCATCGCCCTCGAGATCGCGGATGCCGCCTCCCGCACGGAAGCCGCCGGGGGAGCGGCGGCCGATGCGCCGGCCGTCCTGCGCGTCGGCAATCGCCGTCACGCGGGCGACACCTCGGACCTGCGCTTCCTCGTGATCGACGAGGCCGACGGCCGCGAGATCGCGCGCACCGTTCTCGAGGTCCCGCCCGTCGGCCCCGGGGAGAGCGTCGAGGTGGAGCTGCCGCAGCTCCCGGACGCGGAGCAGGTGCCGGTCGGCGCGGAGCTCTGGCGCACGGTGCGCGCCGAGCTCGCCGCCGATGCGCCCTGGGCGCAGGCGGGCCACGAGATCGTGACCGCGCAGCAGCAGCTGCGCCCCGCCCGCGGAGGCCTGCGGCTCGGCGCGCCCTCCCCGAGCGCCTCGCGCCCCGCGCCCGTGCGCGAGGGAGACGTGATCCGCCTCGGCGACGCCGTCTTCGATGCGCGCACCGGAGATCTGCGCTCCCTCGGGGATCTCGATCTCGCCGGCCCTGTGCTCACGCTGTGGCGCGCGCCGATCGAGAACGACGTCTGGGCCGACTCCCCGTCCCTGATCGTCGCCGACCCCACGACCACGCACGGCCGCGGGGCGCCCGCGCCCTCCACGGCCCAGATGTGGCGGGACCAGGGACTGGACCGCATGCAGCGCCGCGTGGTCGAGGTGCGCGAGGAGGGGAGCGCACTGGTGGTGCGCCACCGCTGCGCCCCCGCGGCCTCGCGCAGCGCCGTCGAGGTCGAGCTGCGCTGGACCATGGAAGGCGACGGGCTGCGCCTGGAGGCCTCGGCGAATCCCTCGAACGGATGGACCGGCACCTGGCCGCGCATCGGGCTGCGCTTCACCCTGCCCGCCGCCGTCGGCCGCGCCGAATGGTTCGGCACGGGCCCCCAGGAGAACTACTCCGATTCCCGGGCCGCGGCACGCGTCGGCCGGTTCCAGGCGGAGCTCGAAGAGCTCACCGTCCCCTATGCGGTGCCGCAGGAGAGCGGTCATCGCGCCGACCTGCGGGAGCTCCTGCTGCCGGAGATCTCGCTGGCGGTGCGCACGGCAGTGGTCGGAGGGAAACGCCCCGGGTTCTCGCTGCGCGCGCACGACGAGCACGAGGTCACCGCGGCCGCGCACCCGCATGAGCTGGGGGAGCCGCGCGCGGCGCACCTCTACCTCGATGCCGGCCAGCACGGGCTCGGCACCCGCTCGTGCGGGCCCGACGTGCGGCCGGAGCATCAGCTCCGCCCGTGCGCCGCGCAGTGGTCGGTGCGGCTCAGCAGGCAGTGATCCCGGGTGCGGGATCAGCGCGCGTAAGGCGCGCGCAGGTCCCGCACCATGCGCTCCATGCCGAGGCCCTCGACCTTGAGGTTCTCCGGAGCGCCCGCGAACGGCACCACCTCGCCGGTCGCGACGAAACCGTGCCGGGCGTACCAGGCTGCGAGCTCGGGGCGGCTCTGCAGCACCTGCAGATCGATGCTCTCCAGGCCCTCGAGCGCGCGTCGGGCGATCTGCGATTCCAGCAGGGCGCCCCCGACCCCGGCGGACTGGACGTCCGGATCCACCGCGAACAGGCCGAACTCCGCGCCGTCATCATGGCGATGCGTGTAGCAGCAGCCCGTAAGGCGCCCGCCCTGCTCGGCCACCAGCACGAGGTAGTCCGGGTCGTCCAGCAGGGACTGCATCTCGGCCTCGTCGATGCGCAGCCCGCCGACGAGATGGGCCTCCGTGGTCCAGCCGCCCTCGCCGCGGTAGGCGCGATTGACGACGCCGACCATCGCGGGGACGTCTCCGGCGGTCGCCTCGCGGATCACGAGGCCCGGCGTGAGCCGCAGGGCGCTCTCGGCGGGGGACTCGCCGCTCGCGGAGGAGCTGTGCGCAGGGGCGGGGGGAAGATCGGTCATGCGAGCACATCCTCGGAGCGCAGAGCGTGGAGAAGGGAGTGGCCGTCGGGCCCGGATACGGTCACGATGCCCTCGGCGCTGCGCTCGCCGATGGCGGCGCGGTGGCGCAGGCCGCTGGAGAGGACCTGCTCGGAATCGCTGAGCTCGCGGATCGCGATCGCCGCGACGCTGCCGGGATGGCGGCGGGCGAACTCGCTGTAGATCGCCGGATCGTGCTGGCCGTCGTCGCCGATGAGCAGCCACTTCACCTGGGGGAACTCGCGGGCGAGGCTCTCGAGCGCCTGGACCTTGTGGTCGCTGCCCGAGCGGAACAGGCCGGTGTTCGTCGGCCCCCAGTCCGTCAGCAGCAGCGGCGCGTCGGGATAGCCGTTCTTGTAGAGGAAGCGGCGCAGCACCGGGAACACGTTCCAGGCACCGGTGGAGAGGTACACGAACGGCGCCTCGGGATGCTGGCGCAGGATGCGCTGGTAGAGCATCGCCATCCCCGGCACGGCCCGGCGCGAGGTCTGGGGGATCACGAACGCGTTCCAGAACGCCAGCGCGGGCCGGGGCAGCAGCGTCACCATCACGGTGTCATCGATGTCGCTGACCACGCCGAACTGCTCATCAGGGGAGGGGACGAACACCTTGGCGGTGACCTCGTTCACCGCGGAGGTGCGAAGGCGCGCGATGTGCACCCCCGGCTCGAGCGCGGCCGGGACGGTGACATCGAGGATCCCGGCGCGGTTCGTGCGCTCGTGGAAGACCTGCCCCGCGATCTCGATGCGCACGCTCCGCCCGGGCGCGACCTGCGAGACGAAGTTCCGCCATCCTCGGCGGGCCATCGAGCGCATGTCCCAGACGGGCTGGTCGTGATAGTCGGCGGGCGCGGAGGGCCGCGCCCAGAGGACGCGGGCGATCACCCGCACCGCGCCGGACCGGCCGAAGCCCGTGAACGGCTTGATGCGCAGCTCCCAGCCCACGCCGCTCAGCGCACGGCTGACCGCCTCGTTCTTGACGTTCTCGATGCGCGCCGCCCAGTGCGGCTTCGCGCCCGAGGGCGCATCCGCTGCAGAGGCGGTCACACGCCGTGCGACATCTTGATCCAGGAGGACTTGGGATCGTCCTCTGCGACCTCCCAGCGGTCACCGGTGTCGGTGAAGCCAAGGTTCTCGTACGCGTGCAGCGCGGCGGCGTTGTCGGGGCCGACGTAGAGGGTCACCGTGTCGGCGCCGTCCTCCTCGGCCCAGGTCAGGACCGCCTCGACCAGGCGCTGCGCCAGGCCGCTCTTGCGCGAGCCCGGAGTGACCCACATGGCCTGCAGCTCGCGCTCGTTGTCGAGAGCGTCGGCCTCGTGGCGGGAGGCGACGATGGCCAGCGGCTGGGCGTCCTCGAGGGCGAGGAACCACGCGGCCTCGCTGACGCGCGCGCGCCAGGTCTTCTCGTCGTAGGTGCTCTCCTTGTCCCACGACTGCCCGAAGGCTGCCGGGTCGGTGCTCAGGGAACGCAGACGGATCTCGCGCACGAGGGACCAGTCGTCCTCGCGTGCCCGCATGATGTCGACCATGAGTCTCCTCCGGATGTCGGCGCCGAGGCGCGGCAGGGGTGGGACGGGAGCCGTCCCGCGCACCATGCTACCGGGGCCTGACTGACCGATCGGGAACTGTGCGGGATGCGCAGGCGCGTCCACGCGGGGAATCCTGACAGAATGTCGGGCGTGGTTCCCTTCCGAGTCCTCACCGTGTGCACGGCGAACGTCTGCCGCTCCCCAGCCGGGGCGGCGATGCTGCGCCAGGAGGTCGCGCGGGCCGGACTCGCCGAGCAGGTCGAGGTCGGCTCCGCCGGCACGAGCTGGGAGGCCGAGGGGATGCCGATGGATCCACGGGTCGTGATCTCGCTGGTGCGGGCCGGTTTCACCGATCCCCTCGAGCACAGCGCCCGCAGCGTGCACCAGTCCGAGCTTCCCCGCTGGGACCTCATCCTGGCGTTCACCCCGGAGCATGCCGAGTCGCTGCGCCGCAAGACCGAGCAGATCCCCGAGGGCGAGCCCCGGCCGCGCGTGCTGCTGTGGCGGGAGTTCGATCCGAAGGCGCCGGCGAATGCGCGCCCGGAGGACCTCGTGGTCCCCGACCCCTGGTACTCGGGGCAGAAGGAGTTCGATCGGACGATCAGCGCGATGGCGCGCGCCGTCCCCTCGATCCTCGTCTACATCCGGTCCCGGCTGCGGGAGCGCGCGGGAGCCTGAGGCGGCCGCGGCTGCGCCCGCGGGGATGCGGCGCGCTGGAAGGGCCGACGGTTCGGCAGGCCCAGGGCCCGCTCAGCGCTTGCGGCGCGCCCGGAGAGTGGCCGTGCCGAAGCCGGCGGCCGTCAGGAAGCCGATGCCGAGAGTCCCGATCAGCACGTTCCGCATGCCGCCCATCGGCGAGCCGGAGTCGGAGAACGCGCGCAGCACCTCGATGAGGGGGCCGCTCTCCTGGGCCGAGCTGGTCATCGTGGCCGCGCCGCTCGCCGGTGCCGGGGCTGAGGTCGGAGCGGCGTCGCGCGCGGCGGGGCTCTCGGTGGAGCGATCGTGCGCGGGGGCGGGATCTGTCGGCGGGCCGCTGAACTCTGCGGGGGAGGCGTCGGGTGCGAGCGGTGCGGGGGTCGCGCTGTAGGCAGGGGTGGGCGCGAGGTCCGGCGCGGGATCAGCGGGACGCTGCTCGGCGTTCGACTCCTCCGGTGCGACGAGCGCACTGGAACCGCTGGTCGCAGCCGGATCCTCGGGCGCGGGAGCGGCAGGCGCCGTGTCCTCGTCCGAGGAGCTGGGATCTTCGGAGGAGCCCGATGCCGACGGCGTCGTCGGAGCAGGGGTCGACGGCTCGGCGGGGGTGGAGCCCGCGCTTCCGCCGTCCGACGGGGTCGTGGGCTGCTGCGACGGAGTCGCAGGGCTCTCAGGGTCCGAGGGCTGCGCGGGCGTCTCCGGGTCGACCGGCGTTTCAGGCTCCGTGGGCGTCTCAGGCTCAGTCGGCGTCTCGGGCTCGACGGGGGTCTCCGGGTCAGCTGGGGTCTCGGGCTCGACCGGGGTCTCCGGGTCAGCTGGGGTCTCAGGCTCCACGGGCTGACCTGGATCTGTAGGAGTCTCCGGCTCGACCGGGGATTCGGGGTCGACCGGAGTCTCAGGCTCTGCAGGCTGCTCGGGATCCGACGGGGTCTCCGGATCGGCAGGCGCCTCTGTCTCGGGCGGGGTCTCGGGGTCCGCTGGTGTCTCAGGCTCTGCGGGCTGCTCCGGTTCGACCGGAGTCTCCGGCTCTGCCGGGGCTTCGGGCTCGGCCGGGCTCTCAGGCTCCGCGGGCTGATCCGGATCGCTCGGTGTCTCCGGATCGGCGGGGATCTGGGGATCGGCGGGCTGCTCGGGCTCCGCAGCCGTCTCACCGCCCTCGTCGCCATCATCATCGTGATCGTGATCGTGATCGTGATCGTGCCCCCAGTGGTGCCCCGGCGGGTGGGCGGCGGCAGCGGCGAAGGACGGGACGGCCGCGGACTCGGCGGCGTGCGCGGTCCCCGCGCCGAGGCCGATGAGAGCGGCGGCGGCGACCGTCGAGGTGCCAACCGCGGTGGCGGCCAGGAAGCGGCTGCGAGGGGCGAAAGCGATCGGGCGCGGCGGACGAGCCGTATCCGCGGTGCCGCGGGCGGAGAGGTCGCTGCTGGACTGCGCCATGGAGTCGTCCTTCTCCTCTCGCCTGATCATGCCGCCGGGTGGATCGCTCGACGACCTGCTGCATGGATGGGCCCGCGGGAAGGCCACCACGATAGCGATGACCGCCGCTCGCGTCGATTGGCGCGAGCTGATGTGCGCCTCGGGAGCCGGGCTTCCCCTCCAGGGTGCCGCGACCTCCCGGGCGTGCGCAACCGCTATGTGCACCAGCCCTCACCGCGCGCCGCAGCGCGCAGGCGGCGCGATCCGGCCGGATGCGCGCGGTGCGTGCGCAACCGGCCGGATCGCAGATCGCCCTCGGGGATCAGCTCCCGGCGCCGCCGAGCGCCGCGTCGACGACCTTCTTCGCGGCCTCCTGCACCTCGGCGAGATGCTCCTCGCCCTTGAAGGACTCGGCGTAGATCTTGTAGACGTCCTCCGTGCCCGAGGGGCGTGCGGCGAACCACGCGGACTTGGTCGTCACCTTCAGACCGCCGATGGCCTCGCCGTTGGGGGCGTCGGTCATCTTCTCCTCGATCGGCTCGCCCGCGAGCTCGGTCGCGGTGACCTGCTCGGGGGAGAGCGCCTTGAGCTTCGCCTTCTGCTCGCGGTTCGCGGGCGCGTCGACGCGGGCGTAGGCGCTCTCGCCGAACTGCGCGGTGAGCTCCTGGTGCAGCTGGCTCGGGGTCTTGCCGGTGACGGCGATGATCTCCGCGGCCAGGAGGCACAGGATGATGCCGTCCTTGTCGGTCGTCCACACGGATCCGTCGAAGCGCAGGAACGATGCGCCCGCGCTCTCCTCGCCGCCGAAGCCGACGGAGGAGTCGATGAGGCCCGGCACGAAGTACTTGAAGCCGACCGGCACCTCGTAGAGGTCGCGGCCGAGCGAGGCGGACACCTTGTCGATCAGGCTCGAGGAGACGACGGTCTTGCCGACCTTCGCGCCCTGGGGCCAGTTCGGGCGGTGCGAGAACAGGTACTGGATGGCGACGGCCAGGTAGTGGTTCGGGTTCATCAGCCCCCCGTCGGGCGTGACGATGCCGTGGCGATCCGAGTCCGTGTCGTTGCCGGTGGCGACGTCGTACTGATCGCGCGCCTCCAGCAGCGAGGCCATCGCCCAGGGGCTCGAGCAGTCCATGCGGATCTTGCCGTCGCGGTCCAGCGTCATGAAGGCGAACTGCGGATCCACGTTCGGGTTCACGACCGTGAGATCGAGATCGTGCATGTCGGCGATCATCGCCCAGTAGTCGACGGCCGCGCCGCCCATGGGATCGGCACCGATGCGCACGCCGGCCTTCCGGATCGCCTCGATGTCCACCACGTTCACGAGGTCCTCGACGTAGGTGCGCACGTAGTCGTAGCGGTCGGCGGCCTCCAGGGCCTCCTGGCGCGAGGCGCGCTTCACGCCGTCCATGCCGGCCGCGAGCAGCGCGTTGGCGCGCTTCGCGATCCAGGTGGTCGCGTCGCTGTCGGCCGGTCCGCCGTGCGGGGGGTTGTACTTGAAGCCGCCGTCGCGCGGGGGGTTGTGGCTGGGGGTGACGACGATGCCGTCGGCGGCGGTCGGATCGCCCTCGGCCTTGTCGCGGTTGTGCACGAGGATCGCGTGCGAGACCGCGGGGGTGGGCGTGTAGCCGTCGCGCGAGTCGATCAGCGCCGTGACGCCGTTCGCGGCGAGCACCTCGAGGGCGGTGTAGAACGCCGGCTCGGACAGCGCATGGGTGTCGCGGCCGATGAACAGCGGACCGCGGATGCCCTGATCGGCGCGGTACTCGACGATCGCCTGCGTCGTCGCGGCGATGTGGTCGTCGTTGAAGGCCGTGTCCAGCGCCGAGCCGCGATGGCCCGAGGTGCCGAAGGCGACCGCCTGATCGGGATTGCGAGGATCGGGATGGAGATCGTAGTAGGCGTCCAGCAGAGCCTGGACGTCGATGAGATCCTCCGGCTGCGCCGTCTGGCCTGCGCGGGGGTGCTGCGCCATGGGTGGTCATCTCCTCGGTAGGGGCTGATGGCGCCAGTCTACGGAGCGTGGCCCCGATCACGGCCAGGTTCCCCGCGAGTGAGACGGAGCAGCCCGCGGGGCGGGCCCGGGGGCTCAGCCGCGGCGACGCGAGCGGAGCAGCAGCACGGTCCCGACCACGGCGAGCGTCAGCCCGATCAGTCCCGCCATCAGCGCCAGCCCGAAGCAGATCGCGAAGGGGACCAGCAGGCTCATCGAGTCGATCGGGCCGACGTACACCGGGTCGTATCCGCTGGTCGCCGGGGGCCCGGAGGGGTCGATCGGGGTGCAGGTGATGGTCAGGGTGGTGTCGGTGTTGGCCGTCGCGCCGAGGGTCTGCACGTAGGCGCGGCCGTCGGGGAGCGTCACCTCGGCCTGGCGGGTCATCGTCTGCACCGACCCCGGTGCCACGCCGGTGGCGGAGCATCCCAGGTTCGCGGCGTCTTCGGCGGGGACGTAGATGATGACCGCCTCCAGCGAGTCCAGCGGCAGCTGCGCCTGGCCGCCGCTGATCGCGTGGGTCTCCTCGCCGAGGCCGTCGGCGAGGCCGGTGAGTCCCCAGATCAGCCCGCCGATCGCGAGCGCCGGTGCCACGAGCAGCAGGAGCGCGAGGCCGAGGATCAGCGGGAGGAGGCCGCGGCGGCGGGGCGGGCCGCCGACGGCCGCGTGGCTTCCGCCCCCGGACGGACCCGCAGGTGCCGCGGTGCCGAGGGGGGAGGGCGCGGCGCCCTGGTGGGGCGCACCGCCTGCGGAGGAGTCGAACGCGGAGGAGCCGAGGGCCGGAGAGCCGGGGATGGGACCGCCGGAGGCAGGTGCATCGTGGGAAGCGGTGCCCCCGCCGGGGGCCTGCGGCGCAGGTGCCCCGTCGGCCGGACCGGCTGCGGGCGGGGCGGCGACGGGACCGGGCAGGCCGTAGCTCGGGCGCGGTCGAGGTGCGGGGCTGTGCTCCGGGGTGGGCATGACTGCTCCTGTGTGCGTCGGCGGGTCCGGCAAGGATAGTCAGCGCGCCCGAGCCGCGTCCGAGAGCCCTGGGTCAGAGCAGGCGGTAGGCCAGGAGGGTGAGGATCGCGCTGATCGCGAAGCATGCGAGGGGCGTCGCGATCCAGACCGTCGCAATCCGCCCGTAGACCCCCCAGCGGATCTGGCGCGGCCCCAGGGCGAGCCCGGCACCGGCGATGCTCGACGTGAGGGTCTGCGAGCTCGACAGGGGCACGCCCAGGCCGATCGAGACCGTGCCCATGAGCGCCGCCGTGCCGGCCTCTGCTGCGAAGCCCTGGACGGTGGTCAGGTTCGTCAGGCGCCGCGAGAGCGTCGAGATGATGCGGCGCCCGCCCACGAGCGTGCCGAGACCGAGGGCGAAGGCGACCAGCAGGATCGCCCACGGCATCGGCCCGCCGCCCGGGTTCATCGCGATGCCCTCGTAGTGGGCGGCGATCACGATGAGCGCCATCGGCAGGTGCGAGTCGATGACCCCATGGCTGGTCGCGACGGCCCCCGCGGAGAGGGTCTGCACGCAGCGCATCGCGCCCGTGCCCATCCTGCCCGCGGCCGCGAGGCGGATCACCCCGCGCGCCAGGAGATGCGCGCAGAGCGCTCCCGCGAGCGGCCCGATGAGCAGGGCGAGCGCGAGGATGCCCAGGAGCCTGCCCCATTCCACCGGCTGGCCGAGGATGAGCGCGCCCCCCGCGGCCGCCCCGTACATCGCGTGCCAGGTCGAGGAGGGGGTGCCGGTGGCCCAGGTCGCCACATCCCAGAGGATCACGGTGAGGGCGCTGCCGATCAGCAGCGGAGCGAGCAGCGCGCTCCCGGTGAGCGCGGCGGGATCCAGGGCGCCGAACCCGAGCAGCGGCAGCGCCCAGGAGAGCGAGAAGGCGCCGATGCTCAGCCCGATCACTGCGCCGAGGGTGTTCAGGATCGCCGCGTAGGCGAGCGCGGAGGATTCGCGCATCGTGCGCGTGGCGATGGAGGTGGAGACCGCGTTGGAGGCGTCGTGCAGGCCGTTGACGTACGCGATCACCACCGCGAGGAGGGTGGCGATCAGCAGCAGGGCGGTCATCCTCAGGGGGCCTTGACCCGCAGCAGATCCGCCAGGCGGCCCGTCTGGTCCAGGTGGGCTGCGATCCGCTCCATCGACTCGATGAGGTCGCGGGCGCGCATCAGATCGGCCGCCGCCCCGCCCTTCTCGTACAGCTCGAGGGTGGCGCGCAGGGTGAGGCGATCCGCGTGGCGGCGCTGCCGGCGGATCTCCACGTAGTAGTTCTCGAGCTCCTTCACCTTCTGGAGCTTCCAGAGCGCCTCCACGATGATCTCGCTGGAGCGCTCGATGGCGCCGGCGACCTCGAGCAGGACGTCGGGAACGGTCCCCGCGCCCTGGGCCGAGGCCAGCTCGGCTGTGCGCTCCATGGCGTTGACGGCGTCGCTCACGGTCATCGCCAGATCGTGCAGGGCACCGGCCTCGAAGGGCGTGATGAGGGAGTCCGCCAGGCGGTTGGAGATGCGGTGGGTGAGCTCGAGGGACCGGGCGGCGTGGTCGTGCAGCCGGGGGAGCGCACGGGCGCGGTCGCGCAGGGGCTGACCGAGGATCTGCGAGAGCAGCTCTGCGCCGCCCAGGAGGTTCTGCGCGTGCTCGTTGAAGAGATCGTGGAGCGGCTGCTCGAACCGTCGGGAGAACAGTCGCACCAGGGATCCTCCTCCTTGCGGGGCGCGCCGGACCGGGTGCGCCTGACGGCGCGAAGGCCGCTCGAAGCGGCAATTTTTGGAGCCCGGGGCAACCGCGGCCCGACGCGCGAACCATGGTAGAACACACGGCGGACTCCAGGGAACCGGGAGGTGGCCGCGCGGTGCGAAAGAGGCGTCTCAGTCCGGCAGAGGCGTCTCAGTCCAGCGCGTGGTCCTCGGCCAGCCTCGCGGCGGCGAGCAGATCCTCGCCCGTGGACAGCAGCCGGCTCGCCTGCCGGGTGAGCGCGGCCTGCTCGGCGGCCGCCTCTCGCCGATCGGCGAGGTGGGCGGTGCCGTAGGCGCAGAGCACGGCGAGCGCCCCGGCCCTGCCGAGCGCGATCGGGAGGTCGCCGGTGAAGGCGCCGCGCAGGATCGTGTCCATGGCAGCCTTCGCCTGCTCCACGTCGGGGGGATCCGCGATCCCGGCGAGGTAGCGCAGTCCGGGCACGGTGCCGGCGCCCTCGCGGTAGCGCCGCACGACCTCGTCCCCGCTGCGCTGCACCCAGGTGTGCAGCAGGTACAGCCGCCACAGCGCGCCCGGCAGAGTGAGGGCGGGGGCGGAGGACCAGAGCTGCGCCAGATCCTCGAGCCCCTCGGTCTCCACCAGGCGCAGCACGCGCTGCACCACGCGCTCGTCGGATGCGCGGTAGACGCCGTCCAGCAGGGCCCGCGCGCTCGAGTGCGCCAGCGCCGTCGCCTCCTGCGGATCCGGGGCGCCGGGGATCTCGTCGGCCCGCGCCGGAGAGAGGGACGCGGGGCGGCGGAACTGCGGGGAGGACGGGCGCGGCATCGTCTCAGCCTAGGCTGTCGCCATGGAAGCCCTGATGATGACCCTCGGATCCGGCTGGGTGAGCGGAGTCCGCCCCTACTTCATGCTGTTCCTGCTGGGACTGAGCGGGCGTCTGTTCGACATCGAGCAGATCCCCACGGTGCTGCAGCGCACCGACGTGCTCGTGATCGCCGGCATCCTGCTGGTCGTCGACTTCGCCGCCGACAAGATCGCCTTCCTCGACTCCTTCTGGGATGCGGTCCACACGTTCGTGCGCCCCCTCGCGGGCGGCGCGATCGGCTATCTGCTGGGCGGAGAGACCGACACCACCACGGCGATCGTCATGGCCGTGCTGGGCATGATGACCTCGCTGGGCGCGCATGCCACGAAGAGCGCCGCCCGCGCGGTCGTGAACGTCTCGCCCGAGCCCGTCTCCAACGTGATCGTCTCGGGCGCCGAGGACGTCGCCGCCGTCGTCGTCGGCGGCCTCGCGATCGTGCTGCCGGCCGTGGCCGGGGTGCTCGCGCTGATCCTGCTGGTGATCGGCGGCTTCCTCATCTACCGGGCGATCCGCCTGGTGCGGCGGATGCGCGCCCGCAGGGCCGCCCGCGGGGGAGACGGCTCGCACGCGGTGATCAGCGGCGAGCTGCGCTGACCCCGTCGTTCCAGAGGCCCTCGATCAGGGCCTGCAGGTCCTGGGGCTTCGTCGGCGAGACGCTCAGGGTGCCCTCCTCGGTCATCGGCAGGTGGCCGACGTGCCAGGAGCCGTCGTCCTCGACGTGGAGCATCATCGGCACCGCAGTGGCGAGGTCGCGGGCGTCGGTGCAGCGCAGGGAGACGGTGCGCCCGGGCCCCTGGCCGAGGAACGCCGCGGCGATGTCGGCGACGTTCCGGCCGACGGTCCCCGGGGCGCCGAGGGAGACGATGCGGAAGGACTCGAGCTCGTCCTGCGTGAGCATGAGGACGGCTTCGTTCGCCTTCACGACGAACGCGCCGCGCATGGCATCGCCCTGCGCGAGGGCGATGCCGAGCCAGCGGTCGGCCGCGCTGAGCACCGTGGCGATGACCTGGGCCTCTTCGCCGAGCACCCACTCGCTGCCGTCGTGGTGGATGCGGCCGCGTGCGCGCAGGCCCGCCATCACGGCCTCCCGCACGAACTCCTCGGCCTCCTCGGGCACGCCGAGGATCCCGATCTGCTCGCGCGAGGCGCGGCTGCCGTCGTTCTCCCGCAGGGAGAGCATGAAATCCAGCTCGTAGGTCGAGTAGAGCGCGGGCTCATCGACGGGTGCGGAGTTCGACGCGGTCATGGGGCGCTCCTGGTGTGACGGCGGGCGGGCCGGTGCTGTTCGGGCGGATGCCGACGGTTCGGGCATGAGCATGCCAGAGGTCGCTGTGACGCGGCGCTCCCGCCCGAGTGCGGCTCAGAGCAGGCCGCGCCGCTCGAGCAGCCAGCGCACGTCGCGCTCCTGGCCGCGGAAGGCGCGGTACGCCTTGAGCAGGTCCCGCGAGCCGCCGATGCCGAGCACGCCGTCGCGGAACTCCTGGCCGACCTCGCGCAGCGGGCGGCCCGCGCCGAGCTGCTCCTCGAACCAGGCCACGGAGTCCGCGTCGAAGACCTCCGCCCAGAGGTAGGAGTAGTAGCCCGCCTCGTAGCCGCCGGCGAACGTGTGCTGGAAGTAGCCGGTGCGGTAGCGCGGGGCGACCAGGGGGTGGGCGAGACCGGCGTCCTCCAGCTGCTGCTCCTCGAAGGCGTGCGGATCCTCGACCGCGCTGCCGGCGCCGAGGCGGTGCCAGCGCCAGTCGAGCACGGCCGCGGCCAGGTACTCGGCCGTGCGGAACCCCTCGTTCCACAGGGCGGCTGCGCGGACCTTCTCCAGCAGCTCCGCGGGAACCGGCTCGCCGGTCGTCACATGGCGCGCGTAGACATCCACGAACCCGGGGCGCAGCGCCCACATCTCGTTGACCTGGCTGGGGAACTCGACGACGTCCCGCGGGACGCTCGTGCCCGAGACGGAGACGTGCTCGACGTCGCTCAGCAGGGCATGCAGCGCGTGGCCGAACTCGTGGAACATCGTGGTCACCTCGTCGAGGCTGACGAAGGCGGGCTCCCCAGGGGCGGGGCGGGAGACGTTCATGGTGTTCATGACGACGGGGCGCGTGCCCTCGCGCCGGGACTGGTCGACCAGGGTGTTCATCCAGGCCCCGCCGCGCTTGGTGTCGCGCGTGAAGTAGTCGCCGATGAACAGGCCGACGCCTTCGCCATGCTCGTCGCTCACCTCCCAGATCCGCGCGAGCGGGTGCGGGGGCACGAGGTCCGTGCGCTCGGTGAAGCGCAGCCCGTAGAGCGCGCCGGCAGCGCGGAACACGCCGTCCTCGAGCACGCGATCGAGCACGAAGTACGGCTGCAGGGCCGACTGGTCCACCGCGAAGTCCTCGGACTGCACGCGCTCGGCGTAGAACGGCCAGTCCCACGGGGCGAGGTCCGTGATGCCGTCCTTCGCGGCGACGGCGGCGATGCGCTGGGCCTCGCGCTCGACGTTGCGCATGGCGGGCGCGGCCGCCTGCGCGAACAGCTCCTCGACGGCCTCCGGAGTGCGGGCGGTGCGGTCGGCGACAGCGAGCGAGGCGAAGTCGGCGAAGCCGAGCAGCTGCGCCTTCTCCGCGCGGAGCTGCGCGATCCGTGCGGCCAGATCCCAGGTGCCCTCCCCGCGCTCGTGGGAGGCGCGCCAGAGCCGCTCGCGCAGCCCGCGGTCCTCGAGCACGCTCAGCAGCGGCTGGATCGTGGGCAGGATCAGGGCGATCAGCCAGCCCTCGAGGCCGGCGTCCTCGGCAGCGGTGCGCGCGGCCGAGAGCTGGGCGGCGTCGAGCCCCTTCAGCCGCTCGCCCTCGCCCGGGCCGACGTGCACGGCCGCGGCCTTCATGTCGGCGGTGACCGTCTGCGAGAACTCGGTCTGCAGGCGGGAGATCTCCCCGTTCAGGGCCGAGAGCCGCTCGCGCTGCGCAGGATCCAGGAGGGCGCCGCGCAGGGTGAAGCGCAGGTGGGTGCGCTCGAGGATCTGGCGCTGCTCCTCGTCGAGATCCAGGGCATCGGCCCGCTGGGCGAGAGCGTCCACGCGCGCGAACAGCTGCGGGTCGAGCCAAGTCGCATCCTCCAGCGCCGTCAGCTCCGGCATGATCTCCGACTCGATCGCGTGCAGCTCCTCGGTGCCGTCGGCCGCGACGAGATGGAAGAAGACGGCAGCGGCGCGCTCGAGAAGAGGCGAGGGGAGCTCGAGCGGCGCGAGGACGTTCTCGAACGTCGGCGGCGCGGTCTCGGCGCTGATCGCAGCGAGCGCGGCCCGGTGCTCCGCGATCCCGGCGCGCAGGGCGGGGAGGAAGTGCTCGGTGCGGATCGCCCCGAAGTCGGGCAGCCCGTAGGGGAGGTCAGAGGGCTCGGCCAGGGGGCCTGCCTGCGCGCGGAGGTCGGCGAGGGCGGCGGTGTCGTCTGCGGTGACGTCAGGTGAGGGGGTCATTCCTCGACCCTAGCGGGAGGTGCCGACGATCGGGGCGGGTCGGTCGGACGGGAGCGGCACCGCGGGCGGGGCGCACGCGTGAACAGTCGGTGAATCCGCGGCGCAGCCCTGTCCGGGATGACCGGGATGCCCCATCCTGACTGCATGATGCGCGCCTCGGCCCCTCGTCCGGCACTCCCGCTCCCCGTACTCGACGAGCCGGCGGAGATCCTCGCGCGCCCCGCGCTGCGGGCGGCGGCGCTGCTGATGTGCGCGGGCCTGCTCGGAGGCTGCGGCACGGGCAGCGGCACCGCCGATCCCGCCCCGTCCGGCTCGAGCGCTCCGGCCTCCGCTCCGGCCGCGAGCGGCACACCCTCGGACGGGGGCGGCAGCGCGCCGGCGGAGCCCGCCGCGCCTGCCGTCGCCGGATTCGCTCCCGGGGAGATCCCGCCCGTGCCGCTGTTCACCCTTCCCGACGTCTCCCTCATGAACTCGCGGAACTCCGCGGCGGTCGTCGACATCGCCGCCGAGCTCCCGCCCATCGAGGGGATCACGGTCGCGCCCGCCTCCTGCGATGCCTCCGGGGTGGTGCGCGCAGGCGGCGGCTCGACCATCCTCTACGGCGATGGCAGCGCTGTCACCAGCAACGATGATGGCGCGGTGGTGAACTACGGCGACGGCTCGGGGACGATCGTGCGCGACGGGGTCGCGGTCGTGGACCACGGGGACGGCTCGGGCACCTACACCGGCAACGGCGTCCAGATCACCACCTACGGCGACGGATCCGGCACCTACAGCGACGGCACCCTCTCGGTGGTGCTCCACGGAGACGGCAGCGGCACCTGGACCAAGGGCGGGACCGCGATCGTCAACCACGGCGACGGCTCCGCGACCTACACCTCCGGGGGCGTCTCGATTGTGAACTACGGGGACGGCTCCGGCAGCTACGCCGATGGCACCGTGTCGATCCAGAACTACGGCGACGGGACGGCTCTCGTCGACGGGGTCACGATCCAGGCCGCTCCGCTCCCGGCGACCCCGCCCGTCGGCACCTTCCCCGCCATGGCCGCGCTCGCCCCGCAGACCTCCTGCGGAGTGATGGTGACGCTCGAGGACTCCGTGCTGTTCGACTTCGGCTCCGCTGAGCTGCGGCCCGCCTCGCAGGACACCCTCGCGGCGCTCGCGACCGCCCTCGGACAGCTGCAGGCGCCGCGCGCGATCGTCACCGGGCACACGGACTCCATCAGCTCCGACGAGTTCAACCAGGACCTCTCCGAGCGCCGCGCCGCGGCGGTCGTCTCCGCCCTCATGGCGGCGGGCGTCACGACGCCCCTGGAGGCGGTCGGGAAGGGCGAGAGCGAGCCCGTCGCGCCGAACGAGAACCCGGACGGCACGGACAACCCCGCGGGGCGCCAGCTCAACCGCCGCGTGGAGATCTTCATCCCGAACGCCTGACCCCGCCCGCGCCGCTACCCTGCGGGTATGGAGCGACGCGCGCAGCCCGAGGGGCCCCGGCAGCCCGAGCGGCACGGGATCCCTTCGGCGACCGCGGAGCGGCCGTCGGCCCCGCAGTGGCCCGCGACCCTGCCTGATTCGGCCCGCACGGTGTTCCGCGCCCTCCTGCGCGAAGGGGCCGCCTCGCGCCGCGATCTCGCGCAGTCCCTCGGCCTCTCGATGCCGACGCTCACGCGCACCACCCGCGGTCTGCTGGACGCAGGGCTCCTGCGCGAGCTGCCCCCGGTGCCCCAGCCCGCAGGCAGGCCCGTCGAGCCGCTCGACGTCGAGGTCGAGGGCGGGCCGCGATTCATCGGTGTGAAGATCACCCGCGAGCGCATCTACGCCGCGCTCACCACGGTGCGCGCGGAGGTGCGCGAGGAGCTCGAGGACGGGCTCGAGACCGCCGGGACCACCGCGACCGACGGGGCCGACGGGGCTGAGGCGGACGTCGGAGCGAGCCCCGAGGCGGTCGCCGATCGGATCGCCGCTCTCGTCGGCGCGCTGCGCGCGGCGCACCCGGGGGTCGCCGGCATCGGCGTCAGCACTGCGGCCCGGGTCAGCGGGCGCCGTCGGCTCGAGGCGTCTGCGCTTCTCGGCTGGCCCGCGCGCGTCCCGCTCGCGGAGATGCTCGAGGAGAGGACCGCGCTCCCGGTGAGCCTGGAGAACGACCTGTTCTCGCTCGCGCAGAGCCGGATCTGGCACAGCGGCCCCCGCAGCTCCTTCGCCCTGATCACCGTCGGCGAAGGCGCGGGCATCGCGCTCGTGCACGAGGGCGTGCTGGTGCGCGGCGCCCACCATGCCGCTGGGCTGACGGGGGCGTTCCCCCTCGCGGGCCCGCACCGTACGGTCGCCGAGGCGACCGCATCGGCGGCGGTCCTCGAGCGGGCGCGCGCTGCTGAGGCGGTGCCGGCGGGAGCGACCTCAGGGGAGGCGATGCAGGCGCTGCGGGAGGCGGCCCGGCGGGGAGATCCTGGGGCCGAGGGGGTCATCGCGCAGATGCGCAGCGCCGTCGCGCAGGTGGCGGCCGGAGTGGTCGCCATCGCGGACCCGGCCTCGATCCTGCTCGCGGGCGAGACCGCGGATCTGCTGCTGGCCCGGCCCGGAGCGCTCGCAGCGGAGATCCGCGCCGCCCTGCCCGCGCTCCAGCAGGATCTGGAGATCCGCGAGCTGGGGCGCGGGTTCGACGACTGGGCGCACGGGGCCGCGATCATCGCCATCCAGCACTTCGTGGACGGCGAGGCGGAGACGGCCGGCTGAGGGTGGCGCGAGCGGCGCGCGACGGCCGATCAGTCGATCGCGCGCACCTCGAGGAGCACGGCGGTCTCCGGATCTATCAGCGGCAGGGCGATACCGGCGAGGCTGAGCACGGCGCCGCTCATCTCGACGCCGCCCGTGAGCGCGGCCGGCTCCGTATGCGGGGCGGCGACGCGATCGCTCGCGGCGGTGTGGTCCTCGCGCGCCCACGCGGGCCAGACCAGCCCCGTCGGCCGCTCCCCGAGCACGCGCGGCGTGAGCCGGTAGCGGCGCGCCGGATCCAGCCCCGGCAGCCGGAGCCGGCCGTGCGGGGCGACGCCCACGCGCTGCACGCAGGCCAGTTCGTAGAGCGCCGCATCCTGCTCCGGAGCGACCACGCCGGTCAGCCAGATCGGATCGTCCTCCCCGCCGCTGCGGTGCAGGGCGCCGGTGAAGATCAGCTCGCGCCTCTGCTTGTAGTACTCCACCCAGGCACGCAGCTCCGCGAGCTCCGTCTCCGTGGCCTGCGCGAGATCCCAC
Organism: Brachybacterium equifaecis; assembly: GCF_023509525.1. Lineage (GTDB taxonomy): Bacteria > Actinomycetota > Actinomycetes > Actinomycetales > Dermabacteraceae > Brachybacterium > Brachybacterium equifaecis. Next base: position 458,556 of record NZ_JAKNCJ010000002.1, on the reverse strand, counting down.
TCGATCCCGAGGTGGCCGAACAGGGCGCTCGCCGCGCGGAAGCCGAGGGTGTGCAGGCGGCCCGTGGTGTGCGAGCGGCCCGAGGCGATGTGGCTGCCCATCAGCTCGAAGGGCAGGAGCTGGCTGGTCCAGCGGTTCATCTGCTGGCGCTCGAGCGGGTCGATGCAGTCCGAGACCCACACGCGGTCGGTGTGCTCGAGCACGCCGAGGTCGACGCGGGCCCCGCCGCTCGCGCAGGCCTCGATCTCCAGGCCCGGGTGCGCCTGCTTCAGCTCCTCCATCAGGCGGTACGCGGCGAGAGTCTGCTCGTGGGTCGCAGCGGCGCCGGTGGCGCGGGTCGCCGCCTCGATGAGGTCGCGGTTCTGGTCCCACTTGATGTAGGCGATGTCGTTCGCATCCAGGACGGCCATCATCTGGTCGCGCACGTGCGCGTAGGCCTCCGGGATCGACAGGTTCAGCACCTGCTGGTGGCGCGACTCGACAGGCAGCGCGGCGAGGCTCGGCCCCATGACCCACTCGGGGTGCTCGCGGGCGACGTCGGAATCCATGTTCACCATCTCGGGCTCGAACCAGAGCCCGAACTGCATTCCGAGGCCCGTGACGTGCTCGATGAGCGGCGTCAGGCCCTCGGGCCAGACGTCGGCCGAGACCACCCAGTCGCCGAGGCCCGCGTAGTCGTCGCGCCGCCCGCCGAACCAGCCGTCGTCCAGCACGAAGCGCTCCACGCCGAGCTCCGCAGCGCGATCGGCGAGATCGGTGAGACGGTCGAGGTCGTGGTCGAAGTACACGGCCTCCCACACGTTCAGGGTGACCGGTCGCGCGGTGTCCACGTGGCCCTCACGGGCGCGCAGCAGCGAGTGGAAGGAGCGGGCGATCGGATCCAGGCCCGCAGGGGAGTAGGCGCCGTAGAGCCAGGGGCTCTCGACGCTCTCGCCGCGGGCGAGGCGCACCTCCCCGGGCTGCAGGAGCTCCCCGCCGCCGATCACCTGGAAGCCGCTGCTGACGCGCTCGGCGTAGTGGCGGTGGTTGCCGGAGAACGCGGTGTGCACGGCCCAGATCTCGCCGTGCTCGAAGTCGAAGCCCGGGGTGCCCAGGTGCAGCAGGTGCGCGGAGTCCGGGCCGGTGCGCCCGCGACGGTTCTCCCGCAGGTGCACTCCGACGCCCATCCGGCTGCGCTGCGGAGTGCGCTCCTTGGTCCAGCGGCCCGCGAAATCGAGGATCTCCTCCGCGCGCAGCGGCACCGGCAGGGCGGGAGTGAGATCGGTGAGGGCGTACGCCAGGGCGGCGGTGTTGGTGACCGCGGCCCGGGTGCGCAGGATCCCGCTGGCCAGGAGCTCGAGGGTCAGCTCGACCTCGAGCCCGGCCTCCTCGGCGAACAGGGAGAACACCGCGGTCCCGGCCCCGGACTGGAGGAGCTGCGGGGCTGCGGGTGCTGCGGCACCTGCCGGCGCGGCGCCCGCCTGCGCGGCGCTCGGCTCCGCCGAGCCGGCGCCGTCGGCCGTGCTCGCCTCGCGGGTCTCCCCGGTGGAGGCGTCCGTGAGGCGCACCGAGGTCGTGACCAGACGCGGGGCCCAGCCGGAGCCGTCGGGCCGGGAGCCCGCGAGCCCGGGGCGACCCAGCCAGCCGTCGCTGAGCTGCGGGAGGAGGCCGACGCGCAGCGGCACGTCGGGCGCGTTCTGGGGGATCGGGCTCGCCGCGATCTCCGTGAGCTGTGCGGCGTCCTGCGCCGAGAGCTCGCCGAGGTCGGCGCCCCAGTGCGTGACCAGCGGGATCCGGCCCTCGCTGACGTCGAGCACGACCGAGACGCCGCCCGCGCGCAGGTGCACCTGCGCGGTCAGCGGGCCGCGCGCGAGGTTCGAGACGGGGGAGGGGTAGGCGTCGCGAGAGGTCACGGAAGCTCCTGGGGCAGATGTCGGCGATGGCGGCTGCGGAACAGCTTTCGTGACGAAACTAAATGGGGTGCGGGCCGGTGTCAAGGGGCGGGGCGGAGGGCGGCGCGGCCCGATGCCCCCTAGGGCGTGTTGCTAAAGGTCCGATCGCAGTGATCGGTCACGCTTGAGGCATGTCGCGTGACGTGGTCTCCGATGATGCATGGGCTGAGATCGAGCCGCTCTTCCCGCGAGCGAAGCCGAGAGGGCGTCCGCCGGCGGATCGTCGGGTCGTGGTGGAGGCGGTGGCGTGGCGGTTCCGGACAGGGGCTCCGTGGCGGGACCTGCCGGAACGGTTCGGCAACTGGAACACGATCTACAAGAACTTCAACCGGTGGTCCGAGCAGGGGGTGTGGGCGCGGGTGTTGGAGAAGACGCAATCCCTCGCACGCGAGTCCGGGGATCTGGACTGGGTCGCGTCGATCGATTCGACGATCGTGCGCGTACAGCAGCACGGTGCGACACTTCCGCGCACCACAGGGGGATCAGTCGAACTACAAAAAGTTCGGTGAGGAACCGCCCGACCACGCAATCGGCCGATCCCGCGGTGGGCTGACGACGAAGAATCACCTGGTCTGCGACGGGAAGGGCCGAGCCCTCGCGTTCATCCTCACTCCCGGGCAGGCTGCGGACACCAGCATGCTGAGCGCGACGCTGAGCGAGATCCGCGTCCCAGGCGCGAGGGGCAGGCCACGGTCAAGGCCGGACCGGGTGCTCGCGGATAAGGGCTACCCGTCCAAGGCGAACCGGGCGTGGCTGCGTCAGCGCGGGATCGCGGCGACAATACCCGAGCGCGACGATCAGATCGCTCGCCGCCGCAAGCGCCGCGGGCGACCGATCGACTTCGGCGAGCAGCAACGGGACCGCTACCGTGATCGCAACGTCGTCGAGAGATGCTTCAACAAACTCAAGCAGTGGCGCGGAATCGCGATGCGCTCAGACAAGACCGCCCGCAACTACCACGCCGGACTCTGCCTCGCCGCGACGCTCCACTGGATCTGCACTGGCAGGGGGTCGCACCCTAGGATCGGCAAATGACCAACGACATCGAGATCGAGCTCTGCTGCTTTCTATGGGCGCACGAAGGCGAGGCCCTCAGCCTTTCTGCCTATGAGGACCGGGTGCTCGCCCTTGTTCCCGCCCATGGTGGAGAGGTCATCCGCCGCGCTGTGAGCGATGGATCGAATGGTCGACCGCACGAGGTCCAGCTCTACCGCTTCCCGAATCAGACCGCGCTTGACGCGTACCTCGCCGATCCCGCACGCCTGGCCCTCGCAAACGACCGAGACCAGGCCATCGCCCGAACCGAACTGTTCCCCGTGTCGCTTCGCTGACCGGCCGCGCTGTCCCTGCCACTCCATCGCCAACTCGGATATAGCAACACGCCCTAGACCCCCGCCCCGCCGTGCCTCACCCGGCCCGCCCGCCCCGCGAGGCCCACCGACAGCGAGACCGACGCCCTGTTCCAGAAAGTGGAACAGGGCGTCGGTCTCGCGGTGCTGGCCTCGAAGGGTGAGCCCCGCCGCGGCGGGGCGGCCCGATCAGGCCTCGGGGATCTCCAAGGCCTTCAGCGCCTCGGTGAAGCACAGCAGCGGCGCGACGGTCAGGCCCGCGCCGATCTGGCCGATGCCCGGCTCCTTGTGGGCGATGCCGGTGGTGATCACGGGCTCGACGCCCGAGTCGACGACCTTGCGGATGTCGACGCCCACCGGGGATCCCTTGAAGTTCAGGGTCGGGATCTGGTACTCGCGGTGACGGCCGTGGGTGATGGTCGCCATCTCCTCGGTCGTGCGGATCGCGGAGTCCACGGTGCCGCCCACGAAGCCGACGATCGCCGGCGCCGCGGCGAGGGCGAAGCCGCCCAGGCCGTAGGTCTCGGTGATCGCGCTGTCGCCGATGTCGGGGTTGGCGTCCTCCGGGCCGTAGCCGGGGAAGTACAGCCCCTCGACCTCGGCCGCGGGGGAGGTGAACCACTGGTCGCCCAGGCCGCTCACCCGGATGCCGACGTTCACGCCGTTGCGGGAGAACGTGGTCATCAGGGTCGAGTGCTTCACGTTGTGGCCGGCGTGCGTGCCGAGCTTGCTCGCGACCATGGAGAAGTTCAGGAACCAGTAGTTGTTGGTGCGCAGGAAGTCCAGCGCCTCGATGCCGCCGAGATCGGCGTTGCGGGCGAGCCCGGGAGCGAGCTCGCGCGTGGTCATCGTGGAGGCGGCCTGGTTGCGGCTGTGCACCTCATCGCCCATCTGGAGGGCCTGCGCGGTGATCGAGCGCAGGTCGATGGGCTCCTCGGCCTCGCGGATCGCCGCGCCGAGGGACGGGCCCAGGCGCTCGCTGATCCAGTGCAGGCGCTTCATGACGTCCTCGCCGAGGGCGCCGTATCGCAGCGCGCGGCCCGCTCCCTCGTTGAGGTTCGTGAAGGCGGTGTTCCCGTTGACCGGGTCCTCGACGACCATGACGGGCATCGAGGGGGAGATGATGCCGCCCATGGGACCGACGGCCATGTGGTCGTGGGTCTGGTGCAGCGAGATCTTGCCCTCGCGCGCCTGGCGGGTGGCGTCCTCCTCGTCCTGCGCCCAGCCCTCGAGCAGCGCGGCGCCGATGACGCCGGCCTTCATGGGGCCGGCCATGTCGTCGAACGCGATGGGCGGGCCGGCGTGCAGGAGGGCCTTGCCCTCGCTGAGCACGTCGATCGCCTCGCGTGCGGGCACGACGTCCTTGAGGATGGCGCGCGCCGAGAGCATCTTCTCGAATGCCTCGTCATTCGCCTTCTGGATGATGGGGTTCGCGGTGAGCGCGGCGAGCTTCATGCCGAGCTCGTCGTCGCCGCCGGCCGGCGGGCGCCACTGCAGGTTGGTGACGGTGGCCCCTGCCTGCGCGGGCGGGGCCCCGAAGGACTCCACGCCGATGTTCACGATGTCCAGCGGCTCGGCGAGCATCCCGCCGAAGGCGGACGCTGCGCTCTGGTCTGTGTCAGTTGCGGTGTTCATCTGTTCGCTCCACTCTCTCACTTCAGGCTCTCGGCGACGAGGCGGGCGGCGGAGGTGCTGGACCCCACCACCAGGGCGCCGGCGTCGCGGAGCTTCTGCTTCTGGGCGGCGAGGCCCTGCGGATCCTGGTCGGTGCCCGTCACGAAGGCGACGACCAGCGGGGCGTCGTCCTGCGAGGTGATCTCCTGGATGGTCGCGGCGAGCGATCCGGCGGGATCCTCGTCGGCCATGAAGCCGAGCACGACGTCGAGCAGGATGATCGCGGTGCTCGGGTCCTTGCCCGCGGTCTCGAGCATGTCGATGCGCACGGTCGGGTCGATCATCGGGTGCGCGCGGCCGACGGTGAACGCGTCGTCGCCGAGGTCCACCACGAGGTGGCCGTCCGGCAGGACGGGGCCGTGGTCGTTGGTGCGCGGCTTCGCCTCGTGGGAGATCTCGCCGAGCTCGGGCTCAAGCAGCAGGCCGATCTCGTAGGCGAAGGTGCCGCCGGCGAGCAGAGCGCGCAGGTGCTTCCGATCGCCGCGGCGGGCCGCGGGGATCTCGTCGTCGGGCAGGGGCTCCGGGGCGGTGCCCGTGGCGAGCTCGACGAGCTTCGCCGCGGCGCCGGCCAGGGTCGGCTCGATGGTGACGCCCTCGGGAGCCGTGCTCGGATCGGCGCCGAGGAACGCGGCGACGACCGGGCGCCCGGTGGCGGCGGCGTGCTCGAGCACAGTCTTCGCGACGGCCGGGTCCGGCGGCTTCGAGATGAGGCCGATGACCTTCGTGGAGCCGTCGGAGGCGAGCGCGTCGATCGCATCGAGCATCGAGATCGCGCCGACCTCCTTGGAGAGGTCGCGGCCGCCGACGCCCACGTGCACGTCAACGAGCCCGGCCGCACCGAGTGGGAGGGCTTCGAGACCGTCACCAAGGCGGCCGCGGCCGGCGGCGTCACCACCATCATCGACATGCCGCTGAACTCGATCCCCTCGACCGTCACGGTCCCGGCGCTCGAGCTGAAGCGCCGCTACGCGCAGCGCAACGCGTTCGTGGACATCGGCTTCTGGGGCGGCGCGGTCCCCGGCAACCGCGGCGATCTCGCTCCGCTGTGGGGCGAGGGCGTCTTCGGCTTCAAGTGCTTCCTGGCCCCCTCAGGCGTGGACGAATTCCCGCCGCTCACCCCGCAGGAGCTCGGCGAGGACCTCGAGGAGCTCGCCGCGCTCGACGCGACGATGATCGTGCACGCGGAGGACGAGGGTGCGCTCGAGAACGCCCCCGGCGACGTCGGCCGCGAGTACTCCAGCTACCTCGCCTCCCGCCCCCGCGGCGCCGAGAACCTCGCGATCGCCGAGGTCATCGAGCAGTCCCGCCGCACCGGCGCGCGCACCCACGTGCTGCACGTGTCCTCCTCCGACGCCCTGCGGATGCTGAAGAGCGCCCAGGCCGACGGCGTGGACATCACCGCCGAGACCTGCCCGCACTACCTCACGCTCGTCGCGGAGGACATCCCCGACGGCGCGACCGCCTTCAAGTGCGCCCCGCCGATCCGCGAGGGCGCCAACCAGGACATCCTGTGGGAGGGCCTGCTGAACGGCACCCTGCACGACGTCGTCTCCGACCACTCGCCCTCCACCATCGAGCTGAAGGACCTCGAGGGCGGCGACTTCGGCAAGGCCAGGGGCGGCGTCTCCTCGGTGCAGCTGGGCCTCGCGCTGGTGTGGAGCGAGGCGCGCCGCCGCGGCGTGGGCCTGGAGCGCGTGATCGGCTGGATGTCCTCCGGCCCCGCCGCGCGCGTGGGACTGCGCCACAAGGGCCGCCTCGAGGTGGGCTTCGACGCCGACCTCGCCGTGTTCGCCCCCGAGGAGACCTTCACGGTCGACGTCGAGGAGCTGCACCACCGCAACCGCGTGAGCCCCTACCAGGGCAAGCAGCTCACCGGAAAGGTGCGCCGCACGTTCGTGCGCGGCGCCCAGGTCGACTTCGAGACCCCCGCCGGGAAGCTCCTGCGCCGCGGCGAGGCCTGATCAGGCACTAGCCGGGGCAAGCGGGGCCCGATCGGGCCCCGCCTACCCCCTCCGGCCGCAACACGCGCGAGATCGCCTTTCTGTGCCACTTTCTGGCACAGAAAGGCGATCTCGCGCTGAGCCGGGGGCGGCTGCGGCACGCGAGACCGCCAGGCGTCAGCGGCTGCGGCGGGGAAGGACCCCGCCAGCCGGCCGCGGCAGGCGTCAGGCCTTCGGCGCCCCCGAGCGGGGCACGAGCACGAGCACCGAGAGCACCATCGCCACGGCGATCACGCCGAGCAGCCCGGCGCCCAGCATCGCGCCGAAGCGCTCGGGGTCGGTGCCCTCGAGCCAGCCCGTCGGCGCCCATCCGGCGATCGAGGCGGGGGCGCTCTCGCGGCCCAGGGCGCTGAGCGCGGTCGCGGCGCTCACGCCGATGGCCTGGCCGAGGGTCGAGCCCATCTTGAGGATCCCGGACGCCGCGCCCACCCCGTCGCGCGGGACGGAAGTGATCGTCGCGTCGATCGCGGGGGTCGCGAACAGTCCCTGACCGAGGCCGAACAGTGCGAGCCCCAGCGCTGTCACGGGGGCGTAGGCGGGCAGCGGCAGGAACGTGCAGGCGGCGAGCAGCAGGCCGACCATCCCCGAGAGCGTGCCCCAGAGCATCGGGCGCTTCGGCCCCAGGCGCTGCAGGAGCTTCTCGCCGATGCGGATCGCCGCGATGACGCACACGAGGTGGCCGATGGTCAGCAGCCCCGCCTGCAGGGGAGACCAGCCCGCGGCCGCCTGCATCAGCCCGAGGGACACGATGATGATCGCGGCCGTCGAGTTCATGGGGAAGTTCGCGACCACGGGACCGGTGAACCGGAGGTTCGAGAACATGCGCAGGTCGATGAACGCGTCGGCCCCGCGGCGCAGCGAGAGCGCGACGAACGCGGCGAAGGCGAGGGCGGTGAGGGCCAGCAGGCCGAGGCCCGCGGCGCTCGTCCACCCCAGGGTGCGGCCCTGGGAGATGTAGACGTTCAGCCCCACGAGCGCGACGAAGAAGACGGCCAGTCCCGCCCAGTCGAAGCGGCGCCGGGCCGCGGTGCTCGGCTCGGGGCGGATCCACGGCGTGCGGCGCGTCCACCAGTAGGCGAGGAGCGAGGCCGCGATCGAGATGAGGAAGATGGTGCGCCACCCCAGCGCGCCGGCGATCAGCCCGCCCGCGAGCGACGCGACGCCGAGGCCGCCGAAGGTGCCCAGCGAGAACATCGAGACCGCCCGCTGGCGCTCCGGTCCCTCGAAGAACGTCGAGATCAGCGAGAGGGCCGACGGCATGATGCACGCGGTCGACAGGCCCAGCACCGCGCGCCCGCCGAGGAAGAGCGCGGCCGTCAGCGCCCCCTGGTGGGCGGGCGTGAGCACCAGGAGCAGGGCACCCAGGATGCTCAGGGCGATGCCGACGCGGAACACGACGGTCTGGCCGATGCGGTCGCCGATCCCGCCGGCGACCACCACGAAGATGCCGGCGAACAGCGCGGTCAGCGAGACGGCCAGGTCGCCCACGGCCGCGCTCATGCCGAGGCTCTCGCGGATCGTCGGGATCACGTTCAGCAGCGACTGCGCGAACAGCCAGAAGGTCAGGACCGCGAGGACGACGCCCAGCAGCCAGGTCCCGCCGGGGCGGAACGCGTGAACCGGGGGAGCAGCGGCGGCGGCAGCCCTGGCGGCGGCGGGCTCGGTGGGATCGGGCTCGGAGGAGTCGGGTGCAGGGGGAGCGGTCCGGGCAGGCGCGGGATCCTCGGGGATCGGCTGGGCGGGCGGCTGAGGATCGGGCACGGGATCTCCTGCAGTGGGGGCGACGCAGCTCAGCGGTTCCCCGCCCTCCGATGGGATGGTGCGCTTCCAGGGTATCCGCGCACGTGGGGCCGACGGGCGGGCGCACCGGACCGTCCGTCGGCCGCGCGGATAGGCTGGGCCGCACTCTGCTCACCCTCTAGGAGAAGTCGATGATCCTGAACCAGTCCTCCAAGCTGCACGGCGTGTCCTACGAGGTCCGCGGACCGATCCCCGCCGAGGCTGCACGCATGGAGGCCGCTGGGCACAAGATCATCAAGCTGAACATCGGCAATCCCGCTCCCTTCGGCTTCGAGGCGCCCGACGAGATCCTCGTGGACATGATCCGCCAGCTCCCCGGCGCGCAGGGCTACACCGACTCCCTCGGCATCCCCGCCGCCCGCCGCGCGGTCGCGCAGTACTACCAGACCAAGGGCATGCCGGGAATGCAGCTCGAGGACATCTACCTCGGCAACGGCGTCAGCGAGCTGATCCAGATGACCTGCCAGGGGCTCGTGGACGACGGCGACGAGGTGCTCGTCCCCTCGCCCGACTATCCGCTGTGGACCGCCTCGATCACCCTCGCCGGGGGCACCCCGGTCCACTACCGGTGCGATGAGGAGCAGCACTGGTGGCCCGACGTCTCGGACATCGCCGACAAGGTCACCGAGCGCACCAAGGCGATCGTCGTCATCAACCCGAACAACCCCACCGGCGCGGTGTATCCGAAGCACGTGCTCGAGGGGATCATCGAGGTGGCGCGCAAGCACGGCCTGCTGATCCTGGCCGACGAGATCTACGACAAGATCCTCTACGACGACGCCGTCCACACCCACATCGCCCAGCTCGCTCCGGATCTACTCACCATCACGTACAACGGGCTGTCCAAGGCGTACCGGGTGGCGGGTTTCCGCGCCGGCTGGATGGCACTGTACGGACCGAAGGACGGCGCCGAGAGCTTCATCGAGGGGCTCACGACGCTCGCCAGCATGCGCCTGTGCGCGAATGCGCCCGCCCAGCACGTGATCGCGACGGCCCTCGGCGGCTACCAGTCGATCAACGAGCTGCTGCTCCCGAACGGCCGCCTGCTGGAGCAGCGCGATGCCGCCTACGAGGGGCTCTCCTCGATCCCCGGGATCAGCGTGGAGAAGGCCCAGGGAGCGCTCTACATGTTCCCCAGGATCGACACGCAGATGTATCGGATCGACTCCGACGAGCAGTTCGCGCTGGACCTGCTGCGCTCGAAGAAGCTCCTGGTCACGCAGGGCACGGGGTTCAACTATCCGACGCCCGACCACTTCCGGCTCGTGACCCTGCCCCCCGTGGACGTCATCGAGGATGCGGTGGACCGCATCGCCGACCACCTGGCGAGCATCCGCCGCTGAGGCGGGGCGCCGCGAGGCGCCGTCGGCCCGCGGAGCGTCGGCTCGGGGGCCGCAAGGGCTTGGGCCCGGGGGCCGGACGCGCGGGGCCGCGGAGGCAAGGCGAATGGGGACGCCGCGGGGCCGCGGAGGCTTCGGCCCGCTGAGGTACCGTTCGCGCGCCGGAAGGATACGCCAGCGGGCCGAAGCGGCTCGGGAGCGGGAGCGGCGGCGTGCGGCTCGGGCGGGAGAGGCGGCTCGGGGCGGGTGCGCCTCTCGGACCGCCGACGCTCCAGCTCCTGGGCTGCGGCCCGCCTGAGCTGCGGCTCAGGCGCCGTCGCTAGCCTGGACGCATCGACCCCCGTCGCTCCGGCGACCGCGAGAGGAGCATCAGCATGGCCGAGAAGACCGTCCCCGAGAACGCCGGCCCTGAGAACGCCGCCCACGCAGGCGAGGAGATCCTCGCCCCCGCCGCGGAGCGCGCCCGCGCCATGGGCACCGATGAGAACGGCGATCCGTCGTTCCCCGCCCAGAACCAGGAGCCGCCCGGGCTCACCGCCCCGATGACCCCGGTGCCGGACCACGGCGAGGAGAGCTACGTCGGCCACGGCCGCCTGGAAGGGCTCGTCGCGCTCATCACCGGCGGCGACTCCGGCATCGGCCGCGCCGTCGCGATCGCCTATGCGCGCGAGGGCGCCGACGTAGCCATCTCCTACCTCCCCGAGGAGCAGGAGGACGCCGAGGAGACCCGGCGCTGGATCGAGAAGTCGGGCCGTCGCGCTCTGCTGCTGCCCGGCGACATCCGCGAGGAGGAGCTCGCCCGCTCGCTCGTGACCGAGACTGTGGAGAAGCTCGGCGGGCTCGACATCCTCGTCAACAACGCCGCGTTCCAGTGGGGCCGCAACGAGCCCCAGGGCATCGAGGGGATCGACTCCGATCGCCTGCGCCGCACGTTCACCACGAACCTCGAAGCCCTGTTCTGGATCACCCAGGAGGCGGTCCCGCACCTGCGCCCCGGCTCCTCGATCATCAACTCCACCTCGATCCAGTCCTACGATCCTTCGGTGCCGCTGATGGACTACGCAGCCACGAAGGCCGCGATCAATAACATCACCGTGAACCTCGCCCAGGACCTCGGCGGGAAGGGCATCCGCGTGAACGCGGTCGCGCCCGGCCCGATCTGGACCCCGCTGAACGTCGCCACGCGCGTGGCCGACGACTACGTGGAGTTCGGCGGCAACACCCCGCTCGGCCGCGCAGGCCAGCCGTCCGAGTGCGCCGGGGCCTACGTGTTCCTCGCGAGCCCGGCGGAGGCGTCCTACGTCTCCGGCACCGTGCTCGGCGTGACGGGCGGCCGTCCGGTCTTCTGAGACCGGCGGGAGGGTGAGCGCTCTCGCGCACCGTCGCCGATGCCGCCTGTCAGCGGCGATACCGCAAGCATGAGAAGACCCGCCCAGGTACCTTTCGTTTCGCGGAAAGGTACCTGGGCGGGTCTTCTCATCGGTCGCGGCGCTCAGCGGCGAGGTCACCAGGTGCGCAGGGTGACTTCCAGGGCCTCGGGCTCCCGGCCGATGAGCTCCTTGAGGTCCGAGGACGTTCGCGCGAGGCTGCCAGCGCGGGTGCCCTGGCTGAAGGAGGCCACGAAGGCGGCGGCGTCGGCCGGCAGTCCGAAGCCCTCGAGCTGCTTCGCTTCCTCCTCGACGGTGATCTCGCGGTACTCGACGTCGGAGCCGAGCACGCCCGCAGCGATCTCAGCGAATTCGGCGAAGCTCCACGCGGTGGTGCCGGAGAGCTCGTAGGTCTTCCCGATGTGGCGGGGATCGGTGAGCACGACGGCGGCGGCTTCCGCGTAGTCGGCCCGGGGTGCGCTCGCGATGCGACCGTCACCAGCGCTGTTGGCGATGATGCCGGCGGCCTTCGCGGCGGCGAAGTCACCCTGGTGGTTCTCGGTGTACCAGTTGTTGCGCAGGATCGTCGCTGGCAGGCCGGAGGCGGCGATGAGCTGCTCGGTCTCGCGATGCTCGGGAGCGAGGACGTGCGAGCTGGTGTCCGCCTCTGCGATCGAGGTGTACACGAGCTGGTCGACGCCCTCGGTTGCGGCTGCGTCGATGACCGCCCGGTGCTGGGGGACGCGCTTGCCGGGCTCGCTCGCCGAGATCAGCAGCACGCGGTCCGAGCCTGCGACCGCCGCGCGCACCGATGACGGATCGTCGAGATCGGCGCGAGCGGTCTGGAAGCCCTCGGCTGCGAGAGCGGCGAGGCGCTCCTCGTTGCGGCCGACGGCGCGGATCTGGTCGGCGGGGACGCCGTGCTCGCGCAGGGCGGGGAGCACGAGGGTGCCGAGCTGTCCGGTCGCGCCGAAGACGGTGATGGTCATGTGGTCCTCCTGGGCCTTCGGGACCCGAGTGACGGGCCGCTATATGAATATTCAACTACAGGCAGGCTGGGAGTCGTCTCGGGAGCGAGCTGCGTGTGCCGAGGATCTCGTGGCGCCCAGGCAGGCTGACGGCCGGCGCGCGCGGACGCTGCATTGCCGCAGCCCCGCTCCGCCATGCCCCGACAACTGCGAGACCGACGGGATGTTCCAGGAACTGGAACATCCCGTCGGTCTCGTTGTGGGTGTAGGCGCGCGGGTGCGGGCGTGCGGGCTCAGCCCTCGTCGGCGCCTTCGCTCTCACGCACGGCCGCCGCGCCTTCGCGCGAGACCCGCACCATCTCCTCGCGCGGCACGACCTTGATGCGCGGTCGCGGGGCGCCGTCGGCGTCGACCGCGGCAGAGCCGAGCGCGATCTCGTGCTCCTCGAGCGCCATCCACCCGTCCCACGTCGTGTACTCGACGCCCTTGCTCTCCAGCATATGCAGGACCGAGTCGGGATCGCGATCCTCCGCGCGCGGCACGCGCGCGGCGTCGAGGTCCTCGAGGATGCTGGCGACGGTCTCCTGAGCGTCGGACTTCGTCGCGCCGATCAGGCCGACGGGCCCGCGCTTGATCCAGCCGTTCGCATACAGGCCGGGGATCGCAGCCGGGAGCGCGCTCTCCTCGTCGAGGGGGCTGAGCCCCTCGGCGTCGCGCGCCGGGGTGATGCCGGCGGCGCCGTCGGCCGTGATGATGCGCCCGGCGTGATGCAGGACCACGCCGCGGCGGTCGTCGAAGGGCACGCCGGGCAGCTCGGAGCCGAGGTAGCCGATCGCGCGGTACACGGCCTGGACCTCGTAGTCGTGGAACTCGCCGGTGCCCTCGACGGCGCCGCCGACGGTCGGCCGCGTGCGCTCGAAGCGGATGCCGACCACGCGGCCGTCCTCGCCGAGCACCTCGACAGGGCGGTGCCAGAAGTGCAGGTGGAGGCGGCGCCGCACCGGGCCGCCGTGGGCGTCGGTCGGCGCCTCGCCCGCGGCTTCGCGCGCGGTCTGCTCTGCGAGCCAGGTCTCGAAGGTCGAGTAGACCTGGTCGGTGCGGCGGTCGGCGCGGATCTCCTCGCGGACCTCCGGGGTGATCGGCTCGAAATCGCGCGGATCCATCACGATCTGCACGCCGTGCGGGTGCGCGAGCTCGCGGGTCTCCAACGGCGTGAACTTGGTCTGCGCGGGCCCGCGGCGCCCGAAGACGTGGACGTCCTCTGTGGCAGCGGCGGCCAGGCCCTCCTCGACGTTCGCGGGGATCTCCGTGCGCAGCAGCTCGTCGCGGCTCTTGACCAGCATGCGCGCCGCGTCGAGGGCCACATTGCCGTTGCCGATCATGGCGACGCTGCGGGCGGTCAGCGGCCAGGTGCGGGGGTAGTCGGGGTTGCCGTCGTACCAGGCCACGAAGTCGGCCGCGCCGTAGGAGCCCTCGAGGTCGATGCCGGGGATGTCCAGGGGAGCGTCCTTGAGGGCGCCGGTGGCGAAGATGACGACGTCGTAGCGCTCGCGCAGCTCCTCGAGCGTGAGGTCGGTGCCGAACTCGACGCCGCCGAGGAACCGGATGTCGCCCCGGCCGAGGATCCTGTGCAGGGCCGTGATGATGCCCTTGATACGGGGGTGGTCGGGGGCGACGCCGTAGCGGATCAGGCCGAACGGGGCGGGGAGGGCGTCGAACAGGTCGCACTGGACCTTCAGCTCGCCGCTCTTCACGCGCTCGGTGCGCAGGAGGGTCTCCGCGGCGTACACACCTGCGGGACCGGCGCCGATGACCGCGAGGCGCAGGGGCTGCGCCGTCTCGGGGGTGTCTGCAGGCGTTGCGCTGATAGCGGCGGCGGGCGCGTCGGCGGCGGCGGGAGCGTCGGCTGCGGGGGAGCCGGCGGGGGTGGTGGAAGCGGGGGCGGGCTGCTCGGTCATGTCACCTCGGATTCCGGGCGCTGGGGCCGACGGGGCAGCGGCTGCGCACGGCCGGGCCGCGGGGCGCGCCTGGTCGACCGGCAGCGCCGATGGTCAGGAATTACGAACCACTCTAGACGCGAAAATCGTGGCCGCCCAGGTCGCGGGGCCTTCGGGGCGGGGGAGATCACGCCGTGAGAGCCTTGCGCCATGGATGACCTGCGCGTGCCTGCCGGCCCGGGGGCTCCGCGGGGACTGCTGATCCGGGACGCGGAGCTCATCGAGCGCTTCACCCATGCCTCCGGCCCGGGCGGGCAGGGCGTGAACACCGCCGATTCCCGGGTGCAGCTGGGACTGGACCTCCGGACCACGTCGGCCCTGGACGAGACGCAGCGCGAGCGGGCGCTCGCACGCCTCGCGCCTCGACTGGCAGGCACGGTGCTGCTGGTGGAGGCGTCCTAGGAGCGCTCCCAGCTGCGCAATCGCGCCGCCGCCCGGGAGCGGCTCGGGGCGCTCCTGCGGGAGGCGCTCGCCCTGGAGGTGCCGCGGCGCGCCACGCGCCCCACGCGCGGCTCTCTGCGCCGCCGGGCCGAGGGGAAGCGCCGACGCTCTGCGATCAAGCAGAACCGGCGCGCCCCTCGGCCCGGGGACTGAAGAGCCAGGGGACTGAAGAGTCCGGGGACTGCAGAGCCCGGGGCTGAGGCGTGCGGCGGGAGCCTCAGCCGCGCTCTGCGGCGAGGGCTGAGCGCCGGTAGGACAGCCAGAAGAACGCGCCGATGACGAGGGCGCCGCCCACGATGTTCCCCAGGATCACCGGGATGAAGTTGTCCCACACCACGGAGCCGACGGTCAGCGCGGCGTAGTCCTCGACGGTCTTCCCGGCGGCCTCGACCGCCTTGCCCTGCCAGAAGGCATCGCCCGCGCCGTACTTCACGAGCAGGCCCATGGGCAGCATGAACATGTTCGCCACCGAGTGCTCGAAGCCGGTGGCGACGAACAGGGTGAGCGGCCCGGCCACGCCGACCAGCTTGTCGAAGGTCGTCTTGCCGGAGGTCGCCGCCCAGAGGCCGAGGCACACGCACATGTTCGCCAGGATCGCGAGCATGAATGCCTGGAACCAGGGGTAGGAGACCTTCGCGAGCGAGGAGTTCAGGACGACGAGCCCCCAGGCGCCGCCGTTGCTGGCATGCGTGCCCGCGAGCAGCACGAGCACGGCGAGGGCCACCGCGCCGATCAGGTTGCCCAGCAGCGAGATGCACCAGTGCGTGAGGAACGGCGCGACGCCGAGGCGGCGCGAGAGCAGTGGCATCACGGTGAGGGTGGTGCCGGTGAAGAGGTCGGCGCCGGTGATCACCACAAGCCACAGGCCCACGGAGAAGACGAAGCCGCCGATCACCTTGCCGAGCCCGACGGGGAAGTCGCCGCCGGCGAGGCCCTGCTGGGAGGTGATGAACAGGATGAAGCCCAGGCCGATCATGGCGCCTGCGGCCATGGACAGCAGGAACATCTCCCCGCGCGGCTTCAGGGCCTTCGCGAGGAAGGCGCCCTCGACCGCGGCCGCCAGGGCGGGCGGCTGCGGGATGAGCGGATCGGGGATCGCCGGCGGGGCGGGAGCGACAGGGGCGGGGCGGGATGCAGGAGGGGTCATGGTCTTCTCCGGTGAGGGGCGGTTGCGCTCTCACGCTAGTGACCCGAATGCCCGGATCCCGCGGCGAAAGTCCCGGCCTCCCGCGCCGCGCCGCGCCGCCGTCAGCCGGCGGTGACGACCGGCGCGCCCTCGCTGGGCTGGACGACCACGAACCCGGGGCCGTGGAAGGCGAGCTGGAAGGACTCACCGGAGCCGCGGCCGATCAGCGAGCCCATCTTGAAGTCGTTCTTGATCGTGGGCTGCAGGTTCGCAGACCAGCACACCGCCGCCTGGGGGTCGACGTAGGTGGGCTGCTGCGAGCAGTCCAACAGCAGGGGCGGGCCATCGGACGTCACCGCGACAGCGCCCGCGCCCTGCAGGAGCATGTTGAACAGGCCCCCTGCCATGATGCCCGCGCCGCCGAGGGAGCGGACGTCCCACTGGATCGTGGAGTCGAAGGCGAGCAGGCTGCGGGTGTTCAGCGTGAGGGCGTCGTTCTCCAGCTGGATGAGGAAGATGTGGGAGTTCTGCTTCGCGAAGAACACCTCTCCCTCGCCGCGCACGCGCATGAGGCTGCCGCCTTCGCCGGTGGCGAGCTTCTTGAGCATGCGCATGCCGCCGCCCGCGCCCTGGTACGAGAAGTCCATGCGGCCCTGGTAGGCGACCATCGCGCCCTGGGCGGCGATGATCTCGGGGGAGGTGGCGTCCAGATGGCAGCGCAGCATCTTCGAGGACTGCAGCCCCCAGCGGTCGTCGGACTGCAGCTCCTGGTGGGACGCGTCGAACAGTGTGCTGCGCATGGGGTCTCCTGCCGCCGTGGAATGCGCCGGGCGGTTCCGGCGCGCGATGCGGGAATCCTCTCACGGCGGTCCGACGAACGGGAGGGAGACGGCGCTGGGGCAGCTCCCGGGGCGCGGAGGCCCCCAGGGGGTGCTGGCTAGCATGAGCCCATGGCACTCGAGAGCACGGCAGACCCCTCGGAGCGCCGCGATCCGCGCCTGGTGACGCTCGCGGCGGACTCCGGCTACCGCATCCACGAGCGCATCGGCGCGGGCGGGATGGGCATCGTCTACCGCGCCCATGACGCCGACGGCAACGAGGTCGCCATCAAGCTCCTGCGCCACGATATCGCCGACGATGCCCGGGCCCGCGAGCGCCTCGCCCGCGAGGTCGCGGCACAGCGCCTCGTGCGCCACGGCGGCATCGTGCGGATCGTCGACGCCGAGCTCGACTCTCCCGAGGCGTTCGTGGTCACGGAGTTCATCCCGGGGCCGACGCTCGAGGAGGCCGTGCGCCTGACCGGAGGCCTGCACCCCGAGCTGGTGCGGGAGCTGGGGCTCGTGCTCTCGGACGCCCTGCAGGTCATCCACGATGCGGGGGTCGTGCACCGCGACCTCAAGCCCTCCAACGTGCTGCTGCGCGGCGCGCTCGAGGAGGATCTGTTCGGGTACAGCCCCGACGGCTTCGGGCTGGACCCGGTGATCATCGACTTCGGCATCGCGATCGCGGCCGAGGAGTCCCGCATGACCTCCACCGGGCTCGTGATGGGCACCGCCGCGTATCTCGATCCCGACGTCATGCGGCGCGATCAGACCGGCGCGGCCGGCGACTGGTGGGCGCTCGCCGCCGTGCTCGCATTCGCCGCGACGGGCCGCGAGCCGTTCGGCACCGGTCGGGCGGACCTCGTGCTCATGCGGGCCGAGCGGGGCGAGATCGATCTCGAGGGCGTGCCCGTGGAGCTCGCCGAGTGGCTGCGGGCGGCTCTTCGGGCCGACCCCGCCGCGCGCCCGAGCGCCGCGGAGATGCGCGAGCGCCTCGAGGCCCTGGACCTTACGCGCTACGAGGATCCGGGCCCCACCGAGGTCATCTCCCGCAGCGCGCTCGCCGGATCGAGCCGGGTCGCAGCGCCGACCGCCGCGCTCAGCAGGGCCGACGACGCCGACCGCACGCAGGCGCTGCCGCGGTTCGACGAGGATGCGGATCGGACGCAGGCGCTGGCCCGCTTCGACGAGGAGGCGGACCGGACGCAGGCGCTGCCGCGGTTCGACGAGGATGCGGACCGGACGCAGGCGCTCCCGCGCGTCGGCGCCGATGAGGACGCAGGCCGCACGGAAGCCCTGATGCGGGATGCTTCCGGCGCCGATGCCACCCAGCGCATCCCTTCCTCCCCGCGCGATGAGCCCCGTGCCTCCCGCGAGCCGGCCACGGAGGTCTTCGCCCCGATCGACACCGCGACCCGGCCGATGCCCGTCGTCCGCGACGACCCTGCCGCAGGCTCCTACCGGGAGCCGGTGCCAGCGGCCGACGGCGGCGCAGGGCACGGCTGGAGCGAGGCGCCCGAGCGGGCGTACGCTACCGCCGCCGCCCTTCACCCCCACCCGGGCGCGGCGCTCGCAGATCCCCATCCGCAGTACTCACCCCAGCACCAGGCGCACCCCGGCTACCCCGTGCCGCAGCAGTCGCCCCAGGGGTATCCGCTCCAGCAGTACGCCCCGATGCAGCAGCAGGCCGCGGCCTGGCAGCCGCCCCCGCCGCCGCCCCGCCGCAGGCTGCTGGTGTGGCTCGGGCACCTGATCCTCGTCGCGCTCGCCGTGATCGCCCCGTACATCGCGCTGGCCCTCGTGCTGGTGCTGGGCGGGCTCGCCCGCACGTGGGAGCAGTCGCACCGCGCGGTCGAGATGCGTCGCGCGCGCGGCAGCGCAGGCAGCGGTCCGCAGGTCGCGGCCGGGTTCGCGGCGCCGTTCCGCTTCGTCGGGGGCGTCCTGGTGACCGCGCTGCAGGCGCTCCTGCCGCTCGTGCTCGGGCTGATCGTCGGCCTCGCCGTCGATGCCGCCGTGACGACGTCGGGCGCCGTGCTTCCCGACGGCGCCGTCACCGGCATCGCGGCCGCGATCATGCTGCTGCTGGTGTGGGTGGGCCTCGGCTCCCGCACCACCCGCAACGGCGCTCACCGCATGGTCGAGGCGTCCACTCCCGACGCGGTCTGGGGGATGGTCGTCGGCGCCCTGCTCCTGCTCCTGTTCGGCGCCGTGGTCGCGGTGATCCTCGCCCGGGGCGGCGAGATCGACTACGTGCCCTTCTGGAACGGCCCGCGGCTGGGGACGATCGCCTTCTGGCGGTGAGTCGGGTGGGAGTCCCGGGGCGGCTCAGGACCGATCGGTAGACTCGAATCGTCCCGTCTCCCACGCCGCTGGCGCTCCACTGCGCGCCGGCGCCGCCCGATCACCAGCCGCTTCCGCAGCGGCGAGGAGGACCCTTGGCCGCATCCACCGCCCAAGAGCGCCGCGAGGCGCAGCGCGAAGCGATCCGCGCCCAGCGCCAGGCAGAGCTCAAGCGCCAGCGCAGCCGCCGCACCGCGATCATCGCCGCCATCGTGGTCGCGGCGCTCGCGATCGCAGCCGGGATCGGCTACCTCGTCTGGAGCTCCTCGAAGGCCGCGTCCGAGCCGGCAGCGACCCCTGCGGGAGTGGCGAGCGAGCAGCCCTACCTCGTGCTCGGCGCCCCGGAGGGCTCGGGCAAGCCGGTCGTCGAGCTGCACCTGGACTTCATGTGCCCGATCTGCGGCATCTTCGAGCAGTACAACGGCGAGGACCTCGCGAACCTCATCGAGAACGAGGACGTCACGGTGCACCTCTACATGCGCCGCTTCCTCGACTCGCAGTCCACGACCGGCGACTACTCCTCCCGCGCCGCGAACGCCGCAGCGGCCGTCTACAACGACGATCCCGCGCACTTCATCGCCTTCCAGCAGCTTCTGTTCACGAACCAGCCCGCGGAGGGCTCGGCAGGCCTGGATGACGAGACGCTGTGGACCTACGCCCAGCAGGCAGGGGCGAGCGAGCAGGTCCAGAAGGACATCCAGGCCCGCACTTTCCAGCCGTGGATCCGCACCGTCGTCGACCCGGGCGCCCAGGAGAGCTCCGGCGGCGCCGGCACCCCCTACGTCACCGTGAACGGGACGGTCGTCACCTCCGCGGAGTGGAGCCAGCCGGGCGTCCTGCTGCAGACCATCCAGGCTGCAGGCGGCACCTCGGGCGCGAGCGCGTCCGACGGCGGCGGCGCCTCCGACGGCGGCAACGGCTGAGGCTGGGCTCTGGGCTCTGGGCTCTGGGCTCTGGGCTCTGGGCTCTGGGCTCTGAGCTCGCGGCTCGCGGTGAGAGGCCCGCAGGCCTCCTCTGCAGTTGCGGGCCGGGCGGGGTCTCGGCGCTCGGGTAGGCTTCCGGGTGCATCGCGGGCCCCCGCCCGCACGCTGGAGTGGCGCAACGGTAGCGCACCTGTCTTGTAAACAGGCGGTTGCGAGTTCGAATCTCGTCTCCAGCTCGTGAAAGTGCCCCTAACCTGGGATTTCGGGTCAGGGGCACTGTCATGTCATGGGTCGGCGAGGGCCAGGTGGCCGTGGGTGGAGATGTCGGCATAGCGCGCATGAGAGCGATATATGGCCCAGAGATCGCAATGCCGACATCTCTACCAATGCCCGCAAACGACCCGCCCCACGGCCCCGCCCGCTCCACGACCTCGACCCGCTCCGCCGCCTCGGTCGGCCACACGAGTCCCGCCCCGCCGCCCCCGAAGTTCCGATATGCGAGACAATCTGTCTCGCACTGTGCACATCCCGGCTACCCTCCCTCTATGACCCCGCCCTACACCCACGGCTACGCTCCCGCCGTCCTCAGCGGCCATCGCCGCCGCACCGCCGAGAACTCCGCCGCCTACCTGCTGCCGCATCTGCGTCCCGGGCTGCGCCTGCTCGACGTGGGCAGCGGTG
Organism: Brachybacterium equifaecis; assembly: GCF_023509525.1. Classification (GTDB taxonomy): domain Bacteria; phylum Actinomycetota; class Actinomycetes; order Actinomycetales; family Dermabacteraceae; genus Brachybacterium; species Brachybacterium equifaecis. Next base: position 437,798 of record NZ_JAKNCJ010000002.1, on the reverse strand, counting down.
CAGGCACGATCACGGCTGATCTCGCGCGGATCGTCGGCCCCGAGAACGTGACGGCCCTCGAGGTGGAGGAGCGCTCCGCCCAGCTGACGCGCGACGAGCTCGCCGCGCAGGGGATCTCCGGCGTGCGCGTGGTCGTCGGCGACGCCCACGACCTGCCCTTCGAGACGGCGGAGTTCGACGTCGTCCACGCCCACCAGGTGCTGCAGCATGTCCGCGCGCCGATCGAGGCGCTGGCGCAGATGCGGCGCGTGACGCAGCCCGGCGGGATCGTCGCCGCGCGCGACGCCGATTACGGCGCCTTCCGGTGGTGGCCCGAAGCGCCTGAGCTCGACCGCTGGCGGGAGCTGTACGAGGGCGCGGCCCGGGCCAATGGGGGCGCGCCTGACGCCGGTCGGCGCCTGCTCGCCTGGGCGCACGCCGCCGGCTTCGCGGACGTCGGCCCCAGCGCCTCGACCTGGTGCTACGCAACCGAGCAAGAGCGCGCCTGGTGGGCGGGCACGAGCGCGGAGCGCATCTCCGGCACCGCCCTCGGCGCGCAGCTCGTGCGCGAAGGCAGAGCCGCGCAGGAGGAGCTCGACGGCATCGCCGTCGCCTTCCGTGCCTGGGCAGAGGACGCCGACGGGTGGTTCACCCTCCTGCACGGCGAGATCATCGCGCGGGCATGAGCACCTGACCAGCCGGCGCCGTGCGCCGGGCCGCGCCCCTCAGAACGTCGAATACTCGGTCTTGCTCACCGTGAAGCCGTGGCCTGTGCGGGTGCTCCAGCAGGTCATGCCGTCGGCGGCGCTGGTGCAGGCCATCTCCCCGTTGACGGCGCTCGAGCCGTAGGGGAGCTCTGCGGCCGAGGGCGCCTCGACCGTGCTCCCGCAGGCGGGGGCCGCTTCGCCGTCGGACACGGCGATCACGAACGCCGCGCCGTCGCAGTCGCGCAATCCCGGCGCGGCGTACTCCCGCACCCCCACGGCGCACGTGGCCGCGTCGGGATCGAGGCGGCAGTGGATGTTGCCACTCGGGGAGACGAGCGCGCCGAGGGCCACAGCGCCCTTCGGCGCGGGCGACGCCGCAGCGCTGGGGGAGGAGCCTGCGCTCGCTGAAGAGGTCGCGCTCGGGGATCCGCTGCTCGCCGCCGAAGAGCCGGCTGCTGCGGACGCGCTCGCGCTCGCCGCAGGCGCGGGATCCCGCGAGGGCAGCCAGGTCGCCGCGGCGAGAGCGCCGACGAGCAGCAGCACGAGGGCCGCGCAGCCGCCGAGCCCCCACCACAGCGCCCGGCCCCGACGGTTCCGCGACGGGGCGGAGGGGAGAGGCGCGGGAGCGACGGGCTGGGCGTATCCGTGCGCCGATGCGGCAGGTGCTGGGTGTGCGACGGGCATGGCAGCGGGAGGCGCCACGCGCGCGGCCGGTGCGCCAGATGCTGCGACGGGCTGCGCGGCCGTGCTCGTGCCCTGGCCGAGGGACGCGGCCCGGGGCTGGCCTGGCTCGCGGTAGCCCGCGCCCCAGGCGTCGGCCTCGGCGCTGGCGGGGCCGGGCGGGACATTCAGCGGGGGCAGGGCCGGTCGGGGGCGGGAGGCGGGCTTCGGTGCCATGGCCTCGGCGGCGGGCTCCGGCGCGATGGCCTCGGTGGCGGGCTCCAGTTCGAAGGTCTCGCCGGCCTCGCCGGCCGCGCGGGCCTCGGCGGCAGGCTTCGACCCGACGGCCTCGCGGGCCACGTCGGCCGGGTCCAGCGCCTCGGTGGGCGGTTCGTCCTGCGGCGTGAGGTCTGGCACGGCACTCTCCTGCGGCGACGTCGACGATGGGACATCCGAGGATCCCATATCTGCGCCGCGCGACGCAGAGCGTCCGGTCGGCGAGCCGCTGCCGGTGCTCGGTGCCGTCCAGGGAGGAAGGTCCCCTTAACGGCAAGCCAGGCATGCCTTACCGTAGGGGTGCGGCCCGCCGCTTCCCGCTCCATCCTCCCCGCCGAACCCTCCTCGCTCGAAGCAGGTCCCATGCTCCTCGCCAATCTCCTCATCGCCCTGCGCGAAGGCCTCGAGGCGTCCCTCGTCGTCGGGATCCTCGTCGCCTACCTGGTGAAGGTCGGGCGGCGGGACGTGCTGCCCCGGCTCTGGGCCGGGATCGCCATCGCCGCGGCAGTGCCCCTGCTGCTGGGGGCGGTCCTCACGTTCGGTCCGCAGACCCTCACCTTCCAGGCGCAGGAGATCCTCGGCGGCACCCTGTCCCTGGTCGCGGTCGCCCTCACCACCGGCATGATCTTCTGGATGTCCTCGCATGCGCGGGCGATGAAGTCCCAGCTCGAGGGCGGGCTGCGCGCAGCGCTGGAGCGCGGCGGCGGCTGGGGCATCGTGCTCATCGCCGTGATGGCGGTGGGCCGCGAAGGCCTCGAGACGGGGCTGCTGGTCTGGGCGACCGTGCGCTCCTCCGTGGAGCAGTCCCGCCCGCTCACCACGGCGGGGATCGTGATCGGCTTCGCGATCGCGATCGTGCTCGGCCTCCTGATCTACCGCGGCGCGCTGCGTCTGAACCTGTCCACGTTCTTCACGGGCACCGGGCTGCTGCTGATCGTCGTCGCCGCTGGGATCACCTCCTACGCGATCGGCGACTTCCAGGAGGCCGGCGTCCTGCCCGGCATCACCCACCACGCTTGGGACCTCAGCCACCTCCTCACCTCCACCGCCTCGCCCCTGTACTGGGCGTACGTGGTGCTGAACGCGATGTTCCAGGTGAGCCTCGCGCCGACGGTCCTGCAGGTCATCGCGTGGTGGGCCTACCTCGTGCCGGTGCTCGCCGTGTTCCTGCTGCGCCTGCGGGGCTCCCGCCGCCCGCGTCCCGCCGCCGCGACCGCCACCGCGCCTGCCGCCGCTGCGGCGGCTTCCGCGACCGCCGCCCCCGCAGCCCTCCCCATCACCCCGACTCCCAGGAGCGCCTCATGACCGCCCGACCCTCCCTCCGCAGCGCCCGTCGCCTCTCCCCGGTCGCCGCGTGCGCCGTGCTCGCACTGTGCGCCTGCACCGCGAACCCCGGCACGGGCGCCGCCGGCGGCGCGGCGTCCGACGGCGGCGCCGCCGCGGCCGGCCCGATCCCCGTGTCGATCACGGACACGAACTGCGAGGTCTCGGCGGCGTCGGCCCCCTCGGGCGTCGTCAGCTTCGAGGTCACGAACAACGGGACCGTGCCCAACGAGTTCGAGGTGCTCGCGGGGGACAAGCTGCGCATCATCTCCGAGCAGGAGAACATCGGCCCCGGCACCACCGTGACCCTCACCGCGGCACTGCCGGAGGGCGAGTACTACACGGCCTGCAAGCCGAACATGGTCGGCGCGTTCGTCGGCGATGCGGCGTTCACCGCCCTGCCGAGCGACGCCCCCGCGGTCGACGAGTCCACGCAGGAGCTCGAAGCCGCCGCGGTCACGAACTACACCGCGTACGTGCGCGATCAGGTCGGCACCCTCGTCACCGAGACCAAGGCCTTCACCGACGCCTACACCAGCGGCGACCTCGAGCTCGCCCGCGCCCTGTTCCCGCAGGCCCGCTCGTACTACGAGCGCATCGAGCCGACGGCGGAGGCGTTCGGCATCGAGGAGGCCGGTGATCTCGACGCGGCTCTGGATCTGCGCATCCAGGACGTCGCGGCCGACGCGGGCTCCTCCGTCACCGATCCCGCGGTGCTCGAGACCTGGACGGGCTGGCACCGCATCGAGGCCGATCTGTTCAGCGAGCCCGGCTCCCCGTTCTCCTTCCCGGACGCCGCCTCGCGCCAGGCCGCCGCCGACCGGCTGAACGCCGACACCCAGACCCTCTACGACCTGGTCTACGGGAACGTCGAGGGCGCGTCCGGCCCGTTCGAGCTGACCCTCAACGACGTCGTCAACGGCGCCCAGGGCCTGATGGACGAGGTCGCGAACTCGAAGATCGCGGGCGAGGAGGACACCTTCTCCCACACCGATCTTGCGGACTTCCAGGCGAACCTCGACGGCGCGCGCGTCGCCTACGGGAACGTGCAGCCCATCGTCCAGGCGAAGGATCCGCAGCTCGATGCGCAGATCACCGAGCGCTTCGACGCGGTGCAGGCGCAGCTCGACACGCACGTCTCCGGCACGCGTCCCGACGGCGCGCCCGCGTTCGTGGACTATTCGAGCGTGGCGGCCGTGCAGGACGACGCCGCCGGGACTCCCGCGTCGAGCGCCTACACCGAGGCGCAGCGCGCGCTCTCGAGGGAGGTCAACGCCGCGGCGGAGGCGCTGTCGCAGGTGGCCGGGATCGTGCTGCATTGAGTGAGCCGCACCTGTCCGGAAAAGGATCCGACGCACCCGGCGGCCGCCCGGACAGCCCCGGCGCCCGTCCGCTGGGGCGCCGGCACCTGCTCGGCGCCGCCGGCGGGGCCCTCCTCGTCGGCGGTGCGGCGGGTGCTCTCGCGACCCGCGCCCTGGACGGCGGGGCCGACGGGGACGCGGAGGAGGGGGTCCTCGCCGCGGATCTGTCCCGGTCCTATCCTCTGCGCGGCGAGCACCAGGCGGGGATCGTCACGCCCGCGCAGGACTATCTGTTCACCGCCGCTTTCGACGTCACGGCCACCGACATCGAGGCGCTGCGCGACCTCATGAGCCGCTGGTGCGTCGCGGCCGAGCAGATGTGCGCGGGCGAGCTCGTCGGCGGCGAGCCGCTCGAGAACCCGCACGCCCCGCCCCGGGACACCGGCGAGGCCTGGGGCTACCCGCCCAGCTCCCTCACGCTCACCTTCGGGGTCGGCCCCTCGCTGTTCGTCGACGCCGCCGGCTCCGATCGCTTCGGGCTCGCGGCGAAGGCGACCCCCGTGCTGCGCGCGGGGATGCCCCGCTTCGGCAACGAGGCGCTGCGCGCGGAGAGCTCCGACGGCGACATGATGATCCAGGCGTGCGCCGACGACGCCCAGGTCGCCATCCACGCGATCCGCGCGCTCGCACGGATCGGGTTCGGCACGGCCGCGATGCGCTGGACCCGCGCCGGGTACGGCCGGACGTCCTCGACGTCGGCCGCGCAGGAGACCCCGCGCAACCTCTTCGGCTTCAAGGACGGCACCGCGAACCCGCGCGCCGAGGACACCGACGTGCTGGCCGAGCACCTGTGGGTCGCTCCGGAGGACGAGGGCGGAGACTGGCTCGCCGGCGGCACCTACATGGCGCTGCGCACGATCCGCATGCACCTGGAGACCTGGGACCGCGAGTCCCTGCAGGCGCAGGAGGCGGTCATCGGCCGCGACAAGCGCTGGGGCGCGCCGCTCTCGGTACCGGCGCCCGCGCAGACGGCCGACGAGTTCGCCGAGCCCGACTTCCACGCCAGCGAGGGCGGGCGCCCCCTCATCGCCGACGACGCCCACATCCGGGTCGTCGCCCCCGAGCACAACGAGGGGGCGAGGATGCTGCGGCGCGGCTACAACTACACCGACGGGGCCGACGGCCTCGGCAAGCTCGACGGCGGCCTGTTCTTCGTCGCCTGCATGCGGGATCCGCGCACCGGGTTCTATCCCGTGCTCGAGCGGATGACGCAGTCCGACGCCCTGACCGAGTACCTCCAGCACGTGGCCAGCGGCCTGTTCGCGATCCTGCCCGGGATCGGCAGCGCCGACACGATGATCGGGCAGAAGCTGCTGGCCTGACGAGCACCGGAGAGCAGTCGGAGTGCCGCCTGACTCATAGGTGAGGCTCGCCTATCCTGGCTCTGCCATACTGGAGCCGACCCGCCGGCGCGATGCCCACCGCACCGCCGCCCGGACCCCCGTCCCGAGGAGCAGCACGTGGCCCGCAGTCCGTACACCGCTTTCGAGGCCGAGGTCGTCGCCGTCGAGGACCTCTGCCCGTCGTTCCGCCGCATCACCTTCGGCGGCCCAGGTCTCGCGGAGTTCGGCATCCCCTTCCATCCGCTCGACCTGCGGGTGAAGCTGATCATCCCGCCGGGCGGCGGCGCCCCGGTCTTCGATCTCGTCTCCTTCCTCGACGCCCACCAGGACGACGACGTCAGCTGGTACCAGGCCTGGCTCCAGGTCGACGAGGCCGAGCGCGGCACCATGCGCACGTACACGGTGCGCGAGTGGCGCGATGCGGAGCGGGAGCTCGTCATCGACCTGGTCCTGCACACGGACGCCCAGGGCAGGAGCGGTCCCGCCGCGCAGTGGGCGCAGGACGCGACCGTCGGCGCGACGCTGCACGTCATGGGCCCTTCGCGGCCCGAGCCCGGCTTCGAGGCCCAGGCCAGCCGGGCGGGCATCGAGTTCGATCCGGGCGCCGCGCGCGACCTCCTGCTCGTCGGCGATGAGACCGCCGTCCCCGCGATCGCCTCGATCCTCGAGGCGCTCGCCGACGCCGAGGCCGCCGCACCCGAAGGCGCGCAGCGCGAGGCGATCGTCCCCTGCCGCGGGCGCGCGCTGCTGGAGGTCCCTCTCGCGGCCGACGCCCTCGAGCTGCGCGCGCCCGCGGGCATGGAGGTCATCTGGCTGCCGCGCGAGGGCCGGGAGCCCGGAGCGCTGCTCGAGCCCGCCGTGAAGGACGCCGTGCTCACCGACCCCGAGGCGCTCGCCGGGGCCGACGCCGCGCGCGGCGGGGAGCTCGAGGAGGTCGACGTCGACACCGCCATCCTCTGGGAGGTCCCGCACCTGCTCACGCAGTCGGCGGCGGGCAGCTCGACCGACGTCGAAGCCGACGACCGGCCGTTCTACGCCTGGATCGCCGGGGAGGCGGGCGTGGTGAAGAGCCTGCGCCGCTACCTCGTGCGGGAGGTCGGGGTGGATCGCCGCCAGGTCGCGTTCATGGGGTACTGGCGAGAGGGCCGGGCAGAGGCCTCCTGAGCCGCGCAGCCGCCGCTCCACCAGATCAAGCACCGACGACGGAGGGCCGGGCACGGAAGATCTCTTCCGCGCCCGGCCCTCCCGCCGCACCTGGCAGGGTCAGCCTGCGACAGGCTCCTCGTCCGCCATCGCCGAGGCCGACTGCGCGTCGGCCGCGGGAGCGATGTCCGTCTCGGCGGGGAGCTCCGTGATCACGGGGATCGCGGTGGTATGGGTGAGGGGCTCGCCGTGCTCGTCGAGCGGGCGCACCTTCAGCCAGTAGAAGCCGTGGCCCGGGAGCATGACCGTGAGGCGGTCGTCCTCGCCGATCGAGGGGAACTCGCCGCCGCCGAACAGGTCGCGCACCGTGCGGCCGCCCATCCCGGGCAGGTCCAGGGACGTGGTGACCGGCTGGCCCGAGAGGTTGAAGACGCACAGCAGGGTCTCGGCGTGCTCGGGCGCGTTCTCGCCGTGCTCTGAGCCGTCGTAGGTGCGCAGGAAGCTCAGCACCCGCTCCGAATCGGCGGGCACGTTGCGGTAGGTGCCCATGCCGAAGGCATCGTGCTCGCGGCGCACCGCCAGCATCCAGCGCACGAAGTGCAGCAGCGAGCCCGAGTGCGCCGTCTGCGCCTCGACGTTCGCGGTCGTGTAGTGGTAGACGAGCGACTGGATGACCGGGAGGTACAGCTTGCCGGGATCGGTGATCTCGGAGAACCCGGCGTTGCGGTCGGGGGTCCACTGCATCGGCGTGCGCACCGCGTCGCGGTCCTCGAGCCAGATGTTGTCTCCCATGCCGATCTCGTCGCCGTAATAGAGGAACGGCGATCCGGGCATGGCGAGCAGCATCGCGTGGATCAGCTCGATCTCGGAGCGGGAGTTGTCCAGCAGCGGCGCGAGGCGGCGGCGGATGCCGACGTTCGCGCGCATCCGCGAGTCCGGGGCGTACCAGCCCAGCATCGCGGCGCGCTCCTCGCCGGTGACCATCTCGAGGGTGAGCTCGTCGTGGTTGCGCAGGAATGTGCCCCACTGCGCGCCCGACGGGATCTCGGGGGTGTCGGCCATGATGTCGATGATCTGGCGGGCCGAGCCCTCGCGCAGCGCGTAGAAGATGCGGGGCATCACGGGGAAGTGGAAGCACATGTGGCACTCGGGCGCCTCGTCGGAGCCGAAGTACTCCACGACGTCGTTGGGCCACTGGTTGGCCTCGGCGATGATCACGCGGCCCGGCCAGTTCTCGTCCACGAAGGAGCGCATCTTCGCCAGGAAGTCGTGCGTGGCGGGAAGGTTCTCGCCGTCGGTGCCGTCCTCCTCGTAGAGGTAGGGGATGGCGTCGGCCCGGAAGCCGTCGATGCCCTTGTCCAGCCAGAACCGCACCACGTCGAACACGGCCTCGTGGACCTTGGGGTTCTCGAAGTTCAGATCGGGCTGGTGGGAGAAGAAGCGGTGCCAGAAGAACTGCCGGCGCACCGGGTCGAACGTCCAGTTCGACTCCTCGGTGTCCACGAAGATGATGCGGGCGTCCTGGTACTTCTCGTCGGTGTCCGACCACACGTAGAAGTCGCCGTAGGGGCCCTCGGGGTCCGAGCGCGACTCCAGGAACCACGGGTGCTTGTCGGAGGTGTGGTTGATCGGCAGGTCGATGATCACCCGGATGCCGCGGCGGTGCGCTTCGGAGACCAGGCGCTCGAAGTCGGTGATGGTGCCGAACTCCGGCAGGACCGCGGTGTAGTCGGAGATGTCGTAGCCGCCGTCGCGCAGGGGCGAGGCGAAGAACGGGGGCAGCCACAGGCAGTCGATGCCGAGCCACTGCAGGTAGTCCAGGCGCTCGATGAGCCCGGTGAAGTCGCCGGTGCCGTCGCCGTTGCCGTCGGCGAAGGCGCGCACGAGCACCTCGTAGAACACGGCCTTGCGGTACCAGTGCGGGTCGTAGTCCACTCCGGGACCCTGGGGGGTGAACTGGGCGGCGTTGAGGGCCATCTGCGCTCCTTGCGCTCCGGTGTGGCGGGGACGGGGTTCAGCGTAGTTCAGGTGCGGCGGGGGCGCTCCTCAGCGCACGATGCGCCAGTCGATGGGCGCGGCGCCCTGCTGCTCGAGCAGCGCGTTTGCGCGGGAGAACGGGCGGGACCCGAAGAATCCGCGCGAGGCCGACAGGGGGCTCGGGTGCGGGCTCGTGATGCAGGGGGAGGGCGCCAGCACTGGCTCCAGGCCATGGGCATCGCGCCCCCAGAGGATGCCGACGAGCGGCCCGCCGCGGGCCGCGAGCGCGCGGATCGCCGTCTCGGTGACCTGCTCCCAGCCCTTCCCCCGGTGCGAGGCGGGCGCGCCGGGGCGCACCGTCAGCACCCTGTTGAGCAGGAGGACGCCCTGGTCCTGCCAGGCGCTGAGATCGCCGTGGGGCGCGGGAGGGATGCCGAGGTCGCTGCTGAGCTCCTTGTAGATGTTCTGCAGGCTGCGCGGGATCGGGCGGACGTCGGCCTCGACGGCGAAGGACAGTCCGATGGGGTGCCCGGGCGTCGGGTACGGATCCTGGCCGACGATCAGCACGCGCACCTCGGACATCGGCCGGGTGAACGCGCGCAGCACCTGGGCGCCGGCGGGCAGATAGGGCCGACCGGCCTCGACCTGGGCGCGCAGGAAGTCGCCGATCTCATGGATGAGGGGCTCGACCGGGGCGAGAGCGTCGGCCCAGTCGGGGGCGATGATGTCGGCGAGAGGCTGCGGCATGCCCCGAGTGTTCCACGGCCCGGGCCTGTCGAGGGCCTAGCCTGGAGGCATGCAGGAGGACACCGCACCGACGTTCCCGTCCGAGAGTCCGCTCACCGTGCAGGAGCAGGGGATCCTCGCGATCGAGTCGCGCACCTTCCGGTACGTCGGCGCGAAGGAGAAGCGGATCCGCGAGGAGCTGGGACTCACGCCCATCCAGTACTTCGTGCGGCTGAACGCGCTGCTGGAGAAGCCGGAGGCCCTGCGCGCGGCTCCGGCGCTCGTGAACCGCCTGCGGGAGCGCCGCGTGAGCGCCCGCGGCGACGACTCCCCGCGGGGCCGCGCCGTCTGAGACGGCTCCGCCTCTCGTGCCTGCGAGGGCGGAGCTGGTTCAATGGGTCCGTGGCTGATTCTTCCTACCCCTACCCTCCCGACCAGTTCGACGAGGAGGCGGCGCGCTCCGCGTACCACGGCGCCCACCGCGCCGAGGAGTCCTTCTGGCGCCAGAACCTCGTGTACCTGGTGATCATCGGCGTCGCGCTGCTCCTGCTGCTGGGGCTCCTGTTCGCCATCGGCGGGCTCGGCGGCAAGGACGATCAGCGCGCCGCCGATCCGACCACGAGCGCTGCGCAGCCCTCCGACGCGGGAGGCGCCTCCGACGGCAGCGCCGCGGCGAGCCCCGCGGCGAGCCCCGCGGCCGTCGCCGACCAGTCCACCGCCGTCACCGTGATCAACGCGGCCGGGATCAACGGCATGGCCGGCGCCTGGCGCTCCGAGCTGCAGGGGGCGGGCTGGACCTCCGTCTCCATCGAGACCTCCGACGCCCGCCAGCAGGAGAGCGTCGTCTTCTACCGCGACGAGGCCGACGCCGCGACCGCGCAGGCGCTCGCCGACCACGTCGGCGCCGGGCAGGCGCGCCAGAGCGACGAGTACAGCGCGCCCGTCACCTTCGTGGCGGTCACCGAGCCGCAGGGCTGAGGCGCATGCCTCGCCGGAGGGCGGGCTCCCGGGCATCCCGGGAGCCCGCCCTTCTCGGCTCCGGGCATCTACGGGACCCCTCGGACGCTGCGCGCAGAGCGCATCCCGAGCGCTGGCACTCTCCAGCCGAGAGTGCTTATGATGATCTGGCACTCGACGGCTGAGAGTGACAGAGCCTGCACCCCGGTGCGCGCCGCGACCGCTCGGCCGTCGACCCTGAACACTCCGGTCCCGTGAGGGGTTCCGGCGCCGCGTGACCTGAACGCGGCGCGGGGCCTCGTCCGTCGCGGGCACGCGGCCGGGTGGACACCTTTAGACACGGGAGAGATTCCACAGATGGCAAAGCTCATCGCATTCGACGAGGAGGCCCGCCGCGGCCTCGAGCGGGGCATGAACCAGCTCGCCGACGCCGTGAAGGTCACCCTCGGCCCGAAGGGCCGCAACGTCGTCCTCGAGAAGTCCTGGGGCGCCCCCACGATCACCAACGACGGCGTCTCCATCGCCAAGGAGATCGAGCTCGACGACCCGTACGAGAAGATCGGCGCGGAGCTCGTCAAGGAGGTCGCCAAGAAGACCGACGACATCGCGGGCGACGGCACCACCACCGCCACCGTCCTCGCCCAGGCCCTCGTCAAGGAGGGCCTGCGCAACGTCGCCGCCGGCGCCAACCCCATCGCGCTCAAGCGCGGCATCGACAAGGCCGTGGCCGCCGTCTCCGAGACCCTGCTCTTGCAGGCTAAGGAGATCGAGACCAAGGAGCAGATCGCGAACACCGCTGCGATCTCCGCTGCTGACCCCGCGATCGGCGAGCTCATCGCCGAGGCGCTGGACAAGGTCGGCAAGGAGGGCGTGATCACGGTCGAGGAGTCCAACACCATGGGCCTCGAGCTGGAGCTCACCGAGGGCATGCGGTTCGACAAGGGCTTCATCTCGCCCTACTTCGTCACCGACGCGGAGCGCCAGGAGACGGTCCTCGAGGATCCGTACATCCTGCTGATGAACTCGAAGGTCTCCAACGTCAAGGACCTCCTGCCGCTGCTGGAGAAGGTCATCCAGGCCGGCAAGCCGCTGGCGATCATCGCCGAGGACGTCGACGGCGAGGCCCTCGCGGTCCTCGTGGTCAACAAGCTGCGCGGCTCCTTCAAGTCCGTGGCCGTGAAGGCACCCGGCTTCGGCGATCGCCGCAAGGCGATGCTCGAGGACATGGCGATCCTCACCGGCGGCCAGGTCATCTCCGAGGAGGTCGGCCTCAAGCTCGAGACCGCGGGCCTCGAGCTGCTCGGCCAGGCGCGCAAGGTCGTCGTCACCAAGGACGAGACCACCATCGTCGAGGGCATCGGCGAGGCCGATCGCATCGCGGGCCGCGTGAAGCAGATCCGCACCGAGATCGAGAACTCCGACTCCGACTACGACCGCGAGAAGCTCCAGGAGCGCCTCGCGAAGCTGGCCGGCGGCGTGGCCGTCATCAAGGCCGGCGCCGCGACCGAGGTCGAGCTCAAGGAGCGCAAGCACCGCATCGAGGATGCCGTGCGCAACGCCAAGGCCGCCGTGGAGGAGGGTGTGGTCGCCGGTGGCGGCGTCGCCCTGCTGCAGGCCGGCAAGGACACCTTCTCGAACCTGGATCTCCAGGGCGATGAGGCCACCGGCGCGAACATCGTCAAGGTCGCCATCGAGGCGCCCCTGAAGCAGATCGCCGTCAACGCCGGCCTCGAGGGCGGCGTCGTCGCGGAGAAGGTCAAGAGCCTCCCCGTCGGCGAGGGCCTGAACGCTGCGACCGGCGAGTACGAGAACCTGCTGGCCGCCGGCATCATCGATCCCGTCAAGGTCACGCGCTCGGCGCTGCAGAACGCAGCCTCGATCGCCGGTCTCTTCCTCACCACCGAGGCCGTCGTGGCCGACAAGCCGGAGCCCAAGGCCCCGGCCGGTGCAGGCGGCGACATGGACGGCATGGGCGGAATGGGCGGCATGATGTGATCCAGCCTCACGGCTGATCGCAGCGGTGCCCGCCACCGCGCACCACGACCGAGCCCCGGTCCGTTCCTCGCGAGAGGGATGGGCCGGGGCTCGGTCGCGCTCGGGGGTGGGGGAGGTGGAGGGGCGGTGGAGGTGGCTGCGGCTCTTTCGGGCGACGGCGCGGAGGCGGGGAGGTGGCTGCGGCTCTTTCGGGCGACGGCGCGGGGGCGGGGGCTGTGGTTGCCCTGGTTGCCCTGGTTGCGGGCGCGGTTGCCGGGGCGCGTGCTTCTTCGACGGCGGATTGGTAGGGACGTCGGTATATGGCTCTTCAGGCGCGTATACGGTCCAACGGTACGCATGTCGACATCGCTACCAACCACCAACCACCAACGACCAACCGCCCAGCGCTGGGACGGCCAGCGGCTCTCGGGCCGACTGCGACTGCAGCGCCGGCACGGTGAGCGGCCGCGGACCGAGCGGTACCTCGTGGCGCGGAGGAACGGGAGCAGTCGATGATCGACGATGGAACCGGAGGAGAGTCGACCGATCGGAAGGGCGTGGTGGATATGACGGAGAGCGGAAGTGCAGTCGCCGCGTACGACGCGAGGGCCGACGAGTACACGGACCAGCTCGGCAGCATGGATGCTGTCGCCGAACCCGACAGGCACCTGGTCGAGAGGTGGGCGGGAGCGATCACCGGGACGATCATCGACGCGGGCAGCGGCCCGGGGCACTGGGCCGCGCACCTCGCCGCCCTCGGGCACGAGGTCACGGGGCTGGAGCCCTCGGCGCGATTCGTGGCTCTCGCGCGTGAGCGGTTCCCCGCCGTGGAATTCGAGCGCGGCTCGTTCCAGAACCTGCGACCCGGCTCTGCAGCGGGGATCCTCGCCTGGTACTCGCTGATCCATCTCGACCCGGTGGAGCTTCCCGGTGTGCTCGCCGGTATCCACGCCGCCCTCGCTCACAGGGGCTCTCTTCTGATCGGTTTCTTTGAGGGGCCCGTCCGCGAGCCCTTCGCCCACGCCATCGCGCCGGCCTGGTTCTGGCCCCACGCGGAGATGACGGCCGTGCTGGAGAGCGCGGGCTTCTCGGTGGTCGAGGTGCATCAGAGGCAGGACCCCGGCGCGAGAACGCATGGCGCGATCTGGGCAGAGAGGAGCGAGCGCGAGGCCTGACCGCTGATGTCAGCAGTCAGGCCCCACGGATCCTCACTCCCAGGCGATCGTCTCGAGGTCGACGCCGTCGCGGACGGCCCGCGCTTCGATGACCTCGCGCAGCCACGCGGCGAGGCCCGGCTCCCGATCGTCGTAGTACCGTGTGAAGCGGGGATCCCCGGTGTAGCCGCGCGCGATGAGCGCGTGCTTCGAGGGCGTCACCGAGAACCAGCGGCCGATGGCTCGCTCGCGGTGCTCGCCGGCCAGGGCGTCCGCCTCCGGGCTCCCAGGCGCGACGCCGCGGCGCTTCGCCTCGGCGAGCCGCTCGTCGAGCTCCTCCATCTCGGCCTTCGCCTGGGCGAAGTCCGCGCTGGTCATCTGCGCCTTCACGCGCTCGGACTGCTCCCATTCGGGGGTCCCGCCCCAGCGCTCCTCCGCCTCGGCGGCGTAGGCGTCGGACCAGTCGGCGCCGAACGCGTCGGCCTGCTGGCGGGGGGTCAGAGGGGTGTTCATCGTGTTCGCCTCCATCATGGAATCCACTGCGCAGACCATCTGCTGCAGGCGGGCGATGCGATCGTTCAGGAGCGCCCTCTGGGCGAGCAGGTGCTCACCCTCGAGGACGCACGGATCATCCAGTAGCTGACGGATCCGCTCGAGCGGGAAGCCCAGCTCGCGGTACACCAGCACCCGGTGCAGGCGCGCCGCATCGGCGCTGTCGTACAGCCGGTACCCGGAGTGCGTGCGGGCGCTCGGCACGACCAGTCCGATGGCGTCCCAGTGGTGCAGGGTGCGCACGCTGATTCCGATGGCCGCGGCGGTCTGGCCGACGGTCATCTCGGTATCGCTCTGGGTGCTGGTCCCGCTCAGGCGGGGTGATCTCTCGTCCACGCGCTCCACCCTCCGGCCTCACGCCGCGTGAGGGTCAAGAGCGATTCTCGCCGCTCCTCCGCTTCGGTGCATCCTCGGCCTGCGCAACCGTCCCATGCCGCTCGCACGATACACTTGTTGCGGTTGCTGCGGACACTGCGGATACTGCGAACAGAAGGATGGGCAGATGAGTGCGATCACGACGATGATCCCCGAGCCGGCCGATGCACGGCTGGCGAAGTCGGCGCTTCGCGAACTCGATGCTGCGCTCGATGCCGAAGGTCCGGTGCGACTGCGACTGTCCGTGCAGTCGCTCGAGGTGGAGGTCCCGCGCTCTGCGCTGGCCGCCCTGGCCCAAGTGCTGGACAGCTTCGCGCACGGCACAGGAGTGACTGTGCTCCCGGTCCAGGCGGAGCTGACGACTCAGCAGGCCGCCGACACACTGAACGTGTCGCGACCCTTCCTGATCGGTCTCCTCGACTCAGGGCAGATCGACTACCGCATGGTCGGCACCCATCGCAGGGTGAAGACCGCCTCCCTGGTCCGCTACATGGAGGAGGGCGACGCCCGTCGCACGGCTGCAGCGGATGCGCTGGCCGCGGAGACGCGTGGCCTCGGGTTCGCCTGATGCAGGTCGCTTACGGATGGCAATCTTCATCTGAATCAGCCGATGTGTGGCCTTCTAAGCCTTGACCTGATTGATTAGACAGATCTGGCCACCCTGGTCGCACCCCTAGTGTTCGGAGATGCCGTAGTCGTATGTGGAAGATTCGGGCTCTCCGCTCGGAAGTAACCAGGGGTCTCCATTAAGCCCGATGGGCCAATGACCCCAAGCCCATTCCGTGATTTTCACCGCAGTGGGCACACGCTCCGGATGTCGACTAAAGGAGCGTCGCGCCCAAGCCTGCATGAAAAGATGTACTTGTGAGCCGAGCCAGCCGCTATTTTGCCAAACTCGTTGAATGACGGTTGGCTTCCGCCGGTTTTCCCACCCGGGCCGGATGAGTTCCAGCTCAAATGTGTCTGTTCTGCGTCGCCACCTGCGTCCGGACGAGTCGGTGAACTCTACGATGGCAAAATCTCCCCCGACTCCCGGCTCCGGGAAGTATCCGACCTCGACGCCAACTCTAAGCGATTTCAGGGGTGATACGATCATTCCGTCGTCGATGTCGCGACGGCGTATGTGGTGAAGTTGCTTAAGCGATCCGAATTGCGAGAAATTTTCGCCGCTAGGATTGGCGACAAAGGTGACGGCGACGCTCAAGATTACTTCTGAGCCATGGTTGATAATGATGAGAAAGCGTCCCGGCCAGAAGGGGGCGTCGATCGGGGCGCTCGTGCCGCCAGGCTCAAAGTAGAAGAGAACCTTCTCTGCCTGCGCGCGCTCTTGAGCTTTTCTTAACTTCTGTCGATCTCGCTGCCCTTGTGCCAGCAGGAAGAGTGAGACTATTGCGGTCACCGCGCCCGTGATGGCGACGATCCAGTCGAACAGGTCCGTTGAGCACATTCGGCGAATATACCGGTAAGCGCTGGGGTCGTCTTACTTTCAGCGGCTCACCCGCGCGCCTTGCTCGCCCGATCCGGGCGGAAGTCACTGGCTATGGGTGCCGATGACGATGCGGACCCCGCCGGGGCAGCCGACTGCGAGGTTCAGAACCTTGCCCGTCGGCGTCGAGAGATCGGACTCGGTCACGCTCACGGACTGCCAGCCGCTCTCGCACGCGGGCAGCTCGCTCTCCAGCGAGCCGACGACGTCCTCCCGCAGCGCCGCATCATCGATCGGGCTCCCACCGTCGTTGGCCTCCGCCCCGAGACGGCTAACCTCGTCCTCTCCGACGACCAGAACCATCTGCTCCCAGAAGTCATCGGGCACGGGGGCCGTGGCCCGCTCCCCGGGGTCGGTGAAGCGCCCACCGATCCAGATGCCGGGCACATCCGCGTACTGCGGGAACTTCTCGGCCCAGAGCCCGGGTTCCTTGCTGAGCGCAGAGGACTGGTAGTAGCGCTGCACCTCCTCGTAGTGCACCCAGGCCTCCGGATCGGGAGCGTGCTCGCCGGGAACGAGGTGTCCGACGAGCGTGCAGCCCTGCAGGAGCACCAGGACGGCGAGCGCTGCTGCGACCACGCGTGGGCGCAGGCCCGAGGCGGGGCCGCGCTTCGAAGGAGGGGCGGGCTCGAGGATGCGCATGATCCGCTCCTGGGGAAGGGGCCGGGGCTGGAGGTGGGGCCAGCGGCTGTTCGGCCTTAGGAGATCAGGGCTCTGATCGCGGTGCGACGGGCCGGGACGGAGCGTGCCGTCCCGGCCCGTCGGCCGATCATCCCGACCGCTGCCGGGGCGTGAGGCTGAGTCAGCGCACGTCGTCGGAATGGGCGGGGCCGAAGCCGGTGCCGCCCGTCAGGCCCGGTCCCTCGTTCACGCGGCCCGCATCGAGCGTGCCGGTGGTCTGCGCATCGAGGTCATCGGTGCGGTCGACAGGTGCCGCCTCGGTGCCGTAGCCGCCGTTCGGCGCGTACACGCCGTCGTCGGCGCTGCTCACCGGGGTGGCCGCTGCCAGCGGGGTCGCACCCTCGGTCTCGACATCGCGGCGGTGGGTCTGGCCGTGATCGAGGGAGCGGTCCGACGCGGATCCGTGGTCGCAGGTGCAGGCCGCCGGGCCCTCCTCGCACGCGCAGACGCCGGCGCCGTGATCGCAGCCGCAGTCGCCGGGGCAGTTGCAGGAGCCCTGCTCGCCCTGGTGGACGGTTCCCGCAGCTCCGGCCGCTCCCGCACCGGTGGCGCCCGTGCCGACGGCGACGTTCTGCTCGTCGAGGGAGATGATGTCGGGGTTCTCCTCGGGGCGGGGGCTGGTGCGGCCTCGGCCGTCCTCGTCCTCCTCCGACGGCGGAAGCGCGCCGTCCGTCGTGCGCTCGCGATCGCCGTCGAGCAGGCCGTCGCCGTCGCGGTCGCGGACGTCATCATCGCCGCCGAGCGGGTTCGGGGCGATGAAGCCGTCGCCGTCCAGATCCGCGCGCTGGGAGTCCGGGAGAGTGGGGTCGTGGGGTGCGATCTTGCCTGCGTAGTCGCCGGGCTGAGTCATCGTCTTCGTCTCCTCAGGTTGTGTCGTCCGCGAGCCGGGCGGGCGCCGCGGGTGCTGATGCAGGGAGAGTAGCGCAGATCACTGGTGCCGCTCCCAGCCTCGAAGGCCGACGCCCAGCGTGCCTGGGACCTGCTCTCAGCGGGCTCTCGGAAGAGTCAGGCGAACGGGTTCCAGTAGCGGCCGCCGTTCAGCACCACCAGGGCGATCGCCCCCGCCACCAGCAGCGCTGCCACCGCGATGACCACCAGGTCCCGCGCGCGGAAGGGGCGCTCGTCGAACCAGGTGCGCCGCTTCTCGCGGCCGAACCCGCGCAGCTCCATGGCGCTGGAGACGGTCTCGATCCGCTCCAGCGCCCCCAGCAGCAGCGGCAGCAGCACGCTCACGAGGTTCCGGATCCGCACTCCCAGCCGCTGGCGCTTCGAGGTGTCGAGTCCCCGGGCCTGCTGCGCCTGGGAGATCGTGCGGAAGTCGCGCTGCACATCCGGGATGTACCGCAGGGCGAGGCTCACCGAGTACGAGACGCGGTACGGCACGCCGATGCGGCTCAGCGAGGAGGCGAACTCGGGCGGACGGGTGGTCGTGATGAACAGGAGCATCGCGGGCATCACCGCGAAGTACTTGAGCGTGACGACAGCCTGGTAGAACAGCTGCTCGCTCGTGAGGTCCCAGCGCCCCGGCCCGTCGATCAGCACGTGGCGCGTGCCGAAGAGGTCGGTGCCGTAGCCGGGCGCGAAGGCGAAGATCAGCAGGTTGTTCAGCACCATGAACGTGCCGACGATCCACAGCACCACCGCGAGGTCCCCCGGGCGGATCCGCGAGGCCGCCCACAGCACGATCGAGGCGACCGCGAGGGCCGCGAGGAAGCGCGCATCGAAGCTGATCATCGCGGCGCCGACGATCCCGATGACGAGCACGAGCTTCGCGGTGCCGGTGAGGGTATGCAGGGGCCCGGGGCGATCGACGTAGCCCAGCAGGGGAGTGCTCATGCGGGGCCTCCGTTCGCGCCGTCGGCCCCGTCGGCCCGCTGCGCGCCATCGCGCTGCTGAGCGCTCGCGCTGCGCTCCGCGCGCACCTGCCGATCGACCTCCACGAAGCGGCGCACGAGCCGAGCCGGCTCCGGGAGTCCGCACCGCTCGGCCAAGGTGTGCAGTCCGGTCGTCACGAGGTCTGCGCGCCGGGTGATCTCGCGATCGGTGAGGACGTCGGCCGGGGAAGCGTCGGCGATGATCTGCCCGCCCGAGACCACGAGCACCCGGTCGGTGTACTCCAGCGCCAGGTGCATGTCGTGGGTGATGAGCAGGACGGTCGTGCCGCCCGCGTTCACCGAGGCCAGGAAGTCCATGAACTCCGTGTAGTGCGCGAAGTCCTGCCCGGCGGTCGGCTCGTCGAGGATCAGCACCTCGGGCTCGAGCGCGAGGACGGAGGCGATCGTGAGGCGCTTCTTCTGTCCGTGGCTGAGCGCCGAGACGGGCCAGGTGCGGAACGGAGCGAGCCCGCACACCTCGAGAACCCGCTCGGTGCGCTCGGCGATCTCCGCTTCCGAGAGGCCGCGCGCCTCGAGGCCGAGCGCGATCTCCTCGGCGATCAGGGGCTTGGAGATCATCTGCCCGGGCTCCTGCAGCACGAAGCCGACCCGCTCGCCGCGCTGGGCGATCGGCCAGGCCGACGCGTCGGCCCCGTCCAGGAGGATCCGGCCGGTGCTGTGCGGGACGAAGCCGCAGACCGTGCGTGCGAGCGTCGACTTCCCGGCCCCGTTGGAGCCGAGGATCCCGATCATCTCGCCGCGCCGCACCCGGGTGCTGACGCCGTGCAGGACGCGCTCTCCGGGGCTCGTGCGGCTCGCGCCGAGGACGACGCCGACGTCCTCGAGGGCGAGGACCGTCGGCCCATCGACCTCGGGGACCACAGGGGCCTCGGGGGCCGGGGCGGGAACGGCCGACGCGCGAGGGCCGCCCGCAGCGGATCCGGCGCCTGCCCCCGGCTGCTCTGAGGAGCGCTCCGCCGCGTCGCGCCCGCCCGCCCAGTTCCGCACGGCGGCGATCTGGGCGTCGGTGAGCGCGATCGTCTCCGCGCTGCCGGGGCGCTGATAGGCGGCGACGGGCGCGCCGGCGTAGGCGAGCGCCGCGACGTGCAGGGGCGGGCGGATCCCGGCGGCCTCCAGCAGGCCGGAGGCGATGACCTCTCCGGGCGGGGCGTCGGCGATGATCCGCCCGCCCTCCATCAGCACGATCCGGTCCACGTCCCGGTGCAGGACGTCCTCGAGGCGGTGCTCGACCATCACGATCGTGGTGCCGTGCTCGCGGTTCAGGGTGTCGATGAGCTCGATCGCGGTGCGGCCCGAGGCGGGGTCGAGCATGGCCAGCGGCTCGTCGAACAGGAGCACGTCGACGTCGTCCACGAGCACGCCGGCGATCGCGACCCGCTGCTTCTGTCCTCCGGAGAGCGCGTGCGGGGCGGCATCGAGGTGGTCCTCGATGTCGACGAGCGCGGCCGCTCGCTGCACCCGGGCCGGCATGTCCGCTGCGGGGACCTGCTGGTTCTCGAGCGAGAAGGCGATGTCCTCCCGGGCGGTGAGGGCGACGAACTGCCCGCTGATGTCCTGCAGGACGGTGCCGACGTGCCGGGAGGTCTCCACGAGCGGCACCTGCGCCGGGTCGCTGCCGCCCACGCGCACCGATCCGGTCGCCGTGCCCGGGTAGCGGTGGGGGACCATCCCGTTCATGACGCTGAGCAGCGTCGACTTCCCCGATCCCGAGGCGCCGACGATCACGATCTTCTCCCCGCGGCGCACCGTCAGGTCGATGTCGTGGAGGGTCGGCGCGGACTGCGCCCGGTACTGGAAGCCGTACCCGGCCAGCTCGATGAGGACGTCGTCGGTCACGATGGGGATGCCCCGCAGGTCAGGAGCCGACGGTCAGCGAGCCCGTGCGGGTGCGGGTGCGGGCGTAGACGCTGAGGATGATGACGCCGAGGACCGAAGCCGTGATGCTGTTCGCCAGCGCCGCTACGGCTCCCTGCGCGAACACCTTCCCGGCGGGCTCCGAGTAGATGAGGATGTCGCCGAGCGGCGCGACGACGAGGAACGCGACCACCTGCGCGATCACGACACCGACGACGAAGCGCACGATGTCCTTCCCGGCGAACTCGCCCTCCATCACGCGGTTGCGCAGCATCAGGAAGCCGAGGAGGAGCCCGAAGACGCCTGAGGCGATCTCCCAGCTCAGCCAGATGCTGCCGAAGCTGACGGCGTCGAGGATGATGTGCCCGATCAGGCCGATGAGAGCGCCGGCGATGGGGCCGTAGAGCACCGCGAACACCGCCAGCAGCGCGTACTGGATGTTGATCGAGGTGTTGGGGATCGGCGTCGGGATCCGCACGAGGCCGAGGACGACGAACAGCGCCGCGCCGATGCCGATGGCGACGACCTGGGTGACGGGGGAGATGCGAGGGGTCATGTCAGCTCCGAGGGTGGGAGAGGGGGATGAGAGGTCAGGGGCGGGGCGTGCGGGAGCGCCCGGTCAGTCGGCCGGGCGGATCGAGATCTTCCACGACGGCCCGGTGCCCAGGGAGAACGCACGAGCGTAGGAGCCGCGGTTGATCGCGACGGCCATGCGGTCCAGGGAGTTCACGTACAGCAGGGACTCGCCGACCTCCACGGCCGCGAAGCTGCGGGCGTAGACCATCTGCGAGGAGTGCACGGGACTGCCGGCGTGCTCGACGCGCACGACGAAGCGGTCGCCGTGCTGGGCGCCGAGCTCGAGGAACAGCTCGCGGGGGATCGAGGTCCACAGGGACCCGTAGCGGACGTCCAGCGCATCGATCGTGCCGGCCACCGCGCCGTGCTCGAGCGCGGGAGCGGCGACGGGCAGGGAGACCATGCGCTCCAGGGCGACCGACGGGCCGACCTGCGCGTAGTCGATGATCCCCGCGGCCAGGCGCGCGCCCGTGTAGGCGTAGATGTCGCGGCCGTGGAAGGTGTAGGACTCCTGCGAGCCCTCACGGCGGTTGGTCTCCTCGTCGATCTCGCGCAGCTCGACGATGCCGAAGATCGCGGCGAGGTGCGTGAGGGTGCCGTTGTCAGGGGTGACGATGAAGTGCCCGGTCGCGGTGCGGGCGACCACGCTGAGGCGGTCCGAGCCGACGCCCGGATCGACCACGGAGACGAAGACGGTGCCCTCGGGCCAGTACGAGACGACCTGGGCGAGCCGGTAGGAGCCCTCCCAGATGTCGTAGGGAGGGATGTTGTGGGTGAGGTCGTGGACGCGGAGGCGATCATCGACGCCGACAGCGACGCCGTGCATCGCGCTCACCGCGCCGTCGTCGAGGCCGAAATCTGATTGCAGGACGAGAGGCTTCACCCCGGAAGTATCTCAAGAATTCCAGGTCAGGGCTTCACAGCAGTTCATCCGCTGTCATCTGCGGCCTGCGGGAGAGGACCGTCAGCCCTGCAGCCCCCAGGCGCGGGCGAGCAGCTCGAGCGCGCGGTCGCGATCGGCGTGGTCGAAGTAGTAGCCGGTGAAGATGAGCTCGTCGGCACCCGTTCGCCGCACGAGGCTCTCGAGCTCGCGCACGACGGTCTCGGGGGAGCCGACGGCCCGCACCGCGAGGGTCTCGTCGATACGGGCGCGCAGCGACGGATCGGCGAGCTCGGCGAGATCGCGGGGCGGCTGGATCTTCTGGCGCTCGCCCCGCAGGATCCCGAGGAACATCTGCTGCAAGGTCGAGAACTGGCGCTGGGCCTCCTCGTCGGTCTCGGCGACGATGACGTTCACGCCGACCATCACGCGGGGCTCGCTGATCTGCGCGGTCTCCGCGGCCGGATCGAAGGAGCGCCGGTAGGCCTCGATGGCCCGCTCGAAGCCGGCCGGGGCGAAGTGGGAGGCGACGGAGAACGGCATCCCCAGCTGACCGGCGAGCTGGGCACCGTTGGCGGTGGAGCCGAGGATCCACATCGGCACCTCGGTGCCCTCGGCGACGGGAGCCGTGATCCGCAGATAGCCCGGGTCATGCGTGCCCGACCACAAGCGCATCTGCTCGACCGCCGCGATGAACGCCTCCGGCTCCGCCGACGTGCGGGCGAGGAGCTGCGCGGTGAGGGGATCGGTGCCCGGCGCACGCCCGAGTCCGAGGTCGATGCGGTCCCCGTGCAGCTGCACGAGCGTGCCGAACTGCTCGATCACCGCGAGCGGCGCGTGGTTCGGGAGCATCACGCCGCCGGAGCCGATGCGGATCCTCTCGGTCATCCCGGCGGCCTGCCCGATGAGGATCGACGTGGCGTTCGAGGCGAGTGCACCGGTGTTGTGGTGCTCGGCGAACCAGTAGCGCGCATACCCGAGGCGGTCGGCGAGCTGCGCGGCGCGCATCGAGGAGGCGATCGCCTCCCGCGGCCTCATGCCCTCCGACATGGGGACGAGATCGAGGATCGACAGGGGGACGCGCGGGCTGCTCATGCCCTCACGCTACGTCTGCGCCGGGCGCCCCGGAAGCGCTTCCGCCGAGGGCTGAGCGGCCGGCTTGTCAGGAGTCCGGCTGCGCCGTCGCGGGGCGGATGGGAATCGAGGCGGAGGGGATGTCGGCGTAGCTCGCCGGGTCGGAGATCGGCTCCAGGTGCGTGGCGACGGTGAGCCCCGGGAGGGCGGCGATGAGCTCGGCCTCGAGCTCCTCGATGTAGTCGTGCCCGTGCTTGACGGTCCACTCGTCCGGGACGAGCACGTGCACGTTCATGAACTTCTGCTGGCCGGCGCCGCGGGTCTGCAGGCCGTGGAAGTCCACGCGATCCTGGTCGTCCTGGACCTCGCTGCGGCGTCGCAGGATCTCGACGAGGATCGCGTTGTCCTCCTCGGGGAGCACCTGGTCCAGGAGCCCTGCGACGGACTCGGAGACGAGGCGGGTGCCGGTGATGATGATGTTCACGCCGACGGCGAAGGCCACGATCGCATCGAGCCGGTCCCAGCCGGTGAGGACCACGAGGCCCACGCCGACCAGCACGCCGACGGACGTCCACACGTCGGTGAGGAGATGGTGGCCGTCGGCCTTGAGGGTGATGGAGCGGTAGCGGCGCCCGGCGCGCAGCAGCACGAAGGCGACGCCGCCGTTGATGAGCGAGGCGACGACGGAGATCAGCAGTCCGACCCCCACGTTCTCCAGCGGCTGGGGATGGATGAAGCGCTCGACGGCCGTGACCAGGATGACCGCGGCGGCGACGAAGATCATCGCTCCCTCGACTGCGGCGGAGAAGTACTCGGCCTTCGCGCGGCCGTAGAGGTACTTGTCGGTCGCCGGCTGCGCGGCGACCCGCAGGGCGATCAGCGCGACGACCGCGGCGACGAGGTTCACGGTCGACTCGGCGGCGTCGGAGAGCAGGCCGACGGATCCGGTCATCGCCCAGGCGGCGCTCTTCAGGGCGATCGTGGCGACGGCCGCGGCGATGGACAGCCACGCGAAGCGCGTGAGGTCGACCGAGCGCGCGGTCTCGCGCTGCACGGGTGCGACGGGCGTGGGGGTGTCGGGGGCGGTGCTCATGGCTCAGGCCTTCTCGAGTGGGTCGGGGGCGAGGGTGCCGTCAGGGGCGATGTGCTCGAAGATCTGCTCGACGAGTCGGACCACGTGGGGGTCGTCGACGGAGTAGAAGCTGCGGCGGCCTTCGCGGCGGGCCGAGACGAGGCCCGCCAGGCGCAGGCGGCCGAGATGCTGGCTCGTGGTCGGCAGGCTGAGGCCGACGCGCTCCGCGAGGGCGCCGACGTCATACGTGCCGCTGGTCATGAGCCACACGAGGTGCAGGCGGGCAGGGCTCGCCAGCAGGGCGAAGGTGTCGGCCGCCGAGGCGAGCTGCGGCTCGGTGGGCTCGACGGGCGCGGCGGGCCCAGCGGGCTCAGGGGACGCAGTGGGCTCGACGGCGTGCTGCGGATCGGTCGCGTTCACGCCCGGAAGCCTTGCACACGTTTCGTCATGTGCGCAACTGTTGAAGCGTTGGAGCGGAGAGTGCTGCGCATGACAGCGCCCGCCGTCTCGCAGGGGATCCTGCGAGACGGCGGGCGCTGCGCCTCGGGGGAGCGGGTCTCAGCGACCGCGGCGCGAGGAGAACGCGGCGAGGTCGCCGCTCGAGCCCCCGGTCGAGGTCGAGTACGTGGTGGTCGAACCGGATCCGCCCGAGCGGCCGCCCGAGCGCCCGCGCGAGCTGCCGGAGCGGCCCTGACCGGAGCCGCCCTGGCCTCCGCGGCCGGAGCCGCCCTGGCCCGAGCCGCCGCGACCGCCCCGGCCGCGACCGCCCTCGGAGGCGGGGTTGATGGGGGTCTGGGTGAAGCGGCTGTCCAGCGCGCTGCTGCGCGAGGTCGAGCCCTCGCTGGAGGCTGCGCTGTCGCGCCGCTGCTCGGAGCGGCCCTCGCTGCCCTGACCGGAGCGTCCGCTGCGACCGCCCTGGCCGCCGCGACCGCCCTGCGCGCCGCGGCCGCCACGGCCCGAGCCGCCCTGACCGGACCCGCCCTGACCGGAGCCGCTCTGGCCGCCGCGGCCGCGCCCGCCGCCCTGGGCGGGCTGCTTCGGACGGCCGCTGTTCGTGCGGTTCAGGCCGGCGGCCTCCTGCACGACCGCGTCGACCTCTCCGCGCACGCGCTCGCCGGGGGCGAGGGAGGCGAGGATCGGGCTCGACTCGGTGACGCGCTGGTGGCGCTCGGGGCTGATCTTCGCCGCGCGCATCAGCACGTTCACATCGCCCCGCTGGTCGGGGGTCTGCACGGTGATGACGGTGCCGGACTCGCCGGCGCGCGCCGTGCGGCCCGAGCGGTGCAGGTACGCCTTGTGCTCGATGGGCGGATCGGCGTGGACGACGAGCGCGACCTCGTCGACGTGGATGCCGCGCGCCGCGATGTCGGTGCACACCAGGGTGTTCGCCGCGCCGGAGCCGAAGGCCTCCATGTTGCGCGTGCGGGCGCCCTGGGAGAGGTTGCCGTGCAGCTCGACCGCGCCGATGCCGCTGGCGACCAGGGTGCGGGCGAGCTTCTTCGCGCCGTGCTTGGTGCGGGTGAACATGATCGTCTTGCCGGGAGCGGAGGCGAGGTCGCGCAGCACGTCGAGGCGGTCGTCGGCCGTGACCTCGAGGATGTGGTGCTCCATCGTGCCCACGGGCGAGGTCTCGGGATCGGCCTCGTGCGTGACGGGGTTGTGCAGGTACTGCTTGACCACGGTGTTCACACCCGCGTCGAGCGTCGCGGAGAACAGCATGCGCTGGCCGCGCTGAGGGGTCTTGTCGAGGATGCGGCGCACCATCGGCAGGAAGCCCATGTCGGCCATGTGGTCGGCCTCGTCCAGAATCGTGACCTCGATGGCCGACAGGTCCGCGAGGCCCTGGCCCATCAGGTCCAGGAGGCGGCCGGGGCAGGCGATCAGCACGTCCAGGCCGCGCTGGAGGGCGTCGGCCTGCGGGCGCTGGCCGACGCCGCCGAAGATGACGGCGTAGGAGAGGTTCGCGGCCTTCGCGAGGGGCGCGAGGGACTCGCCGATCTGGGCGGCGAGCTCGCGGGTCGGGGCGAGGATCAGCGACCGGGGGCGCTTCGCAGCCGGGCGAGTGCGGGACTCCGCCAGGCGCGCCGCGAGCGGCAGCAGGAAGGCGTAGGTCTTGCCCGAGCCGGTGCGGCCGCGGCCCAGGACGTCGCGGCCGGCGAGGGAGTCGGGCAGCGTCGCGAGCTGGATCGGGGTGGGGGAGGTGATGCCCTGGGGTGCGAGGGCGTCGATGAGGTTCTGGGGCACGCCGAGGCGCGCGAAATCAGGGGTGCTCACGGGAGAGATTCCGTTCAGTCAAAAGGGGTTCACCGGGGCGCGGGCGTCGAGCTCAGCCGAACGTTTCGGCGGGCGGCGCGGGCCGTGCGCGGCCGACGGAACCGTGATCGCGGCTGCTCGTGCGCGAGAGCTGAAACTCGGCGGCGCAGGAGCGGGGGCCGGATGCGCCGCATCGGGCGGCGAAGGACTCCGTGGCAGGTCGTCGCGGTGATTCATGACGGCGACCGTCGGCCGCAACGATACGCGCCGGTCACCGGCAGGGGCGAGCGGGCGGGCGCAGGGTGTGAGGAGATCGGCGCGGGCGGAGGCGGTCATGCGTTCTCGGGGTGTCCGGCTGCTCGAGTGCCGCCGGACCCGTGGCCTCGTGCAACGATGCCGGGGTGGATGGTGACGTGCAGAGACGGGCGAGAGATCTCCGGGATCGGCCCTGGGCGCGGCGGATGCGCAGCCAGCGTTCCGTGCGTGCGATCGTGAGCCTCCTGTGCGCCGCGTGCTTCGCGATGATCGCTCTGGGGGCCCTGGGGGAGTGGCGCGAGGACCGCGATTCCACACCGCAGGCGATGCAGGTGGTCGTGACCGAGGTCGAGTCCGTGTCGCAGTTCGGGCGGAACAGGCCCGACATCATCCGCGTCCATTTCCGGGACGATGCCGGGCAGGCCGGCTGGATCGACGGGGAGGGTGACGCCGCTCCAGGGGACCGCATCACCGTCTACGCGATGGGCAGCGGTGCCTACCAGTACGCGCCGGGCCGCGACCGCTCGGCGCCGTGGATGGCGATCGTGCTCGGAGCCGGAGTGATCGCGATGCTGGTCTACGGGTGGTGGTACACGTTCCGTGCACCGATCGAGGAGAGCGCAGAGCACGAGAGCGATGCCCCAGAAGCACGGAAAAGGGGAGCCCAGTGAGTGCGGAGTCGCTGCGGGAGCAGCTTGTGGACTACCAGCGGGAGCATCCGATCATCGGCGGCGCGCTGTGGGTCGGCGTGAGCCTCATCGGCGTGCTGATGTTCCTCTTCTTCGGCGCTCTCTCATGGGGTGCGGACCGCGAAGATCGAGGTGCTCCCCCTGTCGAGATCCAGGCGATCGTCACCGAGGTGGGCAGCAGCTCCGCGAACGGCGGGACGTCCCCCCGGCTCACCTTCGTCACCGAGGACGGCGAGACCGGATGGGTCGATGACCGCTCTGGCGAGGTGGGGGAGGAGATCACCGTCTACCGGCTCGGATCCGGCTCCTACGCCTGGACGCCGCCTGATCCCGAGGGCTTCCCCTGGGTGCCGGCGGGACTGCTCGGAGGGGCCGGGCTGTGCCTGCTCGCCGCGGCGTACTTCGTGTTGGATTCCTGGAAGCAGGTGCGAGCCGAGAGGCGCCAGCGGTCTCGCTGACGATGGCGCTCTGCTCGCCCGCAGCTCGCGCGACCCGGATCGCCCCAGGTCAGGGGAGAATGGCCTGATGGGAACCGACCAGGGCGAAGAACGCAGTCTGCATCCCGTGCTCCGGGCAGTGCTCTGGAGCGCCCTGCTGCTGCCGGTGGGACTGCTCTTCATCCTCCTCGGCCTGCTCGGGTGGTCCGAGGACCGCAACGACCGCGAGAAGCCGGCTGTCCAGGTGGAGGCGGTGGTGACCGCAACGGAGTGGGTGGCGAACCCCAACGGGATGTCCTATCCCCGGCTGACGATCGCCACCGAGGACGGCGAGATCGGCTCGGTCGACGACCGCCCCGCGGAGGTGGGCGAGAAGATCACTGTCTACCGGCTCGGCTCGGGCCTCTACGGGTGGAGTGTGCCGGATCCCGACGGCGGATCCATCTGGCCGCTGGTGGGGATCGGCGCAGGCGGGATGTGCCTGTTCTGGATCGTCATCGTCATCTCGGAGGCACGGGGCGAGCTGAAGGAGCGTCGGGAGCTCGCGGAGCAGTAGGCGCCAGCGGGAGGGACGGGTCTGCGAGCGAGTGCGGAGGAGGGTGGCGCGGTGCGAGACGAACTGGTGAGCGAGCTGGACCGGCGCCCGCGGCTGCGCAATGCGCTCGCGATCATCGTGCTGCTCGGCGCCGTGGTGTTCATGCTCCTCATAGCTGCGCGCGACTGGGCCCAGGACCGTGCCGAGCGCACGGAGTCGGCTGTCGAGGTCCACGCCTTCGTCACCGAGGTGAGCACACGCACCTCGGGCGGCCTCACCACGCCGCACCTCGAGTTCGTCACCGGCTACGGCGAGACCGGGTGGATCGAGGGCCGCTCCGGTGAGCTGGGCCAGGAGATCACGGTCTATCGGCTCGGATCGGGGTTCTACGCATGGGAGCCGCCGGAGTCGGAGGGATTCACCTGGGTGCCGCTCGGGCTGATCGGTATGGCGGGGCTGTGCCTGATCGGGATCGTGTTCGCGATCCGTGGGATGCGGAGGCCGACGAGGCCTTGACGCCCGCGCACACCCGCTGTCTATAGTGCACATAGACAGTAATGGCGCGAGCGTTCCGCCGCTGATCCGGGAGGAGGAGAGCGATGCGCATCCCGATCGACCCCTCCAGCTCGGATCCGATCTACGAGCAGATCCGCTCGGCGCTCGCCCAAGCGATCCTCGCCGGGGAGGTGCTGCCCGGCGAGCCTCTTCCCTCGATCCGGGCGCTCGCCCGTGACCTGCGGGTCAGCGTCATCACCACCACGCGCGCCTACAGCGAGCTCGTCGCCGAGGGCCTCGCGGACTCCGTGCAGGGCAAGGGCGTGTTCGTGCGCGCGCAGGACCCCCGCGAGGTGCGCGCCCGGGCCGAGGAGCGCATCGCCGCTGCCTTCGCCGACGCCGCCCGCGCCGCAGACCTCTGCGGCATCGCCCGCGAAGAGCTTCACGCACTGCTGGATCACACTGTGGATGAGAAGGAGGAGCGATGACACCATCGCCCGCCCCCGGAGCAGACGCCGCCCCCGGAGCCGACGCCGCCGTCGCAGTGCGGGGCCTCAGCGTCGCCGTGCAGGGCCGCACGAGCGTCTCCCGGGATGTCCCTGTCCTGCGCGATATCGCCTTCATCGCGCCGCGCGGCCGGGTGACCGGGATCGTCGGCACGAACGGCGCCGGGAAGACGACCCTGCTGCGCACCCTCATCGGGGCGCTCGCGCCATCGGCGGGGGAGATCCGCATGCTCGGGCGGCCGATGGGCGGCTCCGAGGATCGCTTGCCGCTGCGCGTCGGATTCGTCCCCGATGCGCCTGCGGGAACGGGGCGTACCAGCGGGCGCGACCGTGAGGAACCTGTCGGCGGGGCAGGCCACGCACTTCTCGCTCGCTCTCGCGCTCGCCGGTCGGCCCGAGCTGCTGATCCTCGATGAGCCCCTCGCCCGGCTTGATCCGCTCGCGCGGCCCGAGATGATCGATGACCTTCGCGGATTCATGGCGGGCGGTGAGGGGGAGCGCTCGAACGTGATCTCCACGCACGATCTCGAGGAGATGGACCGCTTCGTGGACCACCTCGTCGTGCTCCACGAGGGCCGGGTGATCTGCGAGGGCGACGTCGAGGACCTCCTGGAGGAGCACCTGCTCGCGACCCTCGAGGAGGGCGCGCTCGCAGGTGCGCCCGGACTGCTGCGCGGGGTGCGCAGCGGGGCCGACGGCGCAGGACCAGGCAGCATCGAAGGCCTCGTGCGCGTCGAGGACGCGGCAGCCCTCCCGCCGAGCGCGTCGATCCGCGCCCAGCAGCTGCGCGAGTTCGTGGCGATGACGCTGCGCGAGGCGCAGGGCGGCTCCAGAGGAGCGGCTGCCCAGTCGGAGGCGCGGTGATGAGCGCGCAGGCCACTTCACGCGCCGATGCGGGGGAGGCGATCCCCGCCGACGGCGAGAGCCCGAGCCGCGGGCGTCTGCGCAGAGCGCTGCGGGTCGAGATCGCGCTCCAGCGCGACGCGTTCGTCGGCAGCTCGATCTTCGCCACGATGGTGCTGGCGATCACTCTGCCGGGCTTCGCCAGGCTGGGCGGGATCCTTCTCGGCCTCGCGCTGTGGGCCCCGTACATGTTCGCCATGGGCGATGTCCCGGAGCGGCGCGCGATGCGGGCGGCGCTCGGGATCAGCCGGGCCGACCGCGTGCGCGCCCGCACCGTGCTCGTCGTGATGCTGCAGGCCGCGCTCTCCGCGGTCGTCGTGCTGGTCCTGCTGTTCGGACCGCCGAGAGTGCCGGACGCAGGCGGCGAGCTGCCCATGATGGCGTGGCATGCCGTGGTCACGGGCATCTCCCTCCCGGTGCCGACCTCCGCGCTCTGGTCTGACGTGCTGACCTGGCTGCCCGCTTTAGTGATCACGCACATCTGGGTGGGTAGGGAAGCGCTGCGGAGGGCGGGCGCGTGGGTGCTGGTCGCGAGTGCCGGCACGTTCTTACTCGCCTATGGAGTGATGTCGCTCCTGCCGTCGCTGCTGATCTTTCTCGCTCCAGGTCTCCTCGAGCAGGTGCTGCTGCGGGGGGTCGATGGCGAGCTGATC
The DNA here is from genome assembly GCF_023509525.1 of Brachybacterium equifaecis. Taxonomy (GTDB): domain Bacteria; phylum Actinomycetota; class Actinomycetes; order Actinomycetales; family Dermabacteraceae; genus Brachybacterium; species Brachybacterium equifaecis. The sequence goes on along the minus strand of NZ_JAKNCJ010000002.1, from coordinate 407,047 downwards.
GGCGGCGGCTGGATCACGTTCGAGGGCCTCCAAGCGCTGGCCGGCGGTGCCGTTCTGCTGCTCGCACTGGTCGTGCTCGTCTGGCGTTCGCGAACCTGGGCGAGGCGGGCATGAGCGCTCCGATCCCCCCGACCGCTGCCCGCGCCGTCGGCGCCGCACTGCACCGGCGGAACGTCCTGACGCGAGTCGGCGCGATGCTGCTGAGCGGGGTCACGGGAGCGGGACCGATCGCGCTCGTGCTCCTCATCTGGGCGACGACCGCGTGGCGGCAGATGCATGATCGCGAGGGAGTCTGGGCCGCAGATCTCTATGCCGCGGCCGGGGCGAGCCGGCGGCAGCGCCGCGCCGTGCGCGCCCGGGCGGGACTGATCGAGGCCGGCGGGGGGACCGCGGCCGCTCTGCTCGCGGTGGGGGTCGCGCTCGCGGGGCCCGGCTCGGGATGGATCTGGGAGTTCCAGGGCGTGCAGGTCGGAACGCTTCCGGGGCTTCCCGAGGAACGGCTCACCGCCTTGGTGCTCGTGGCGCTCGCGCTGCTGTTGACCGCGCTCGTGACGAGCGCGCGCATCGGCCCCGCCGCCGTGCGCGCGAGCAGCGGCGAATCCCGCGCGATGCCCGGCTTCGGCGCGATCGTCCTGCGCGCCCTCATCGCTGCGGTGCTCATCTGGGCCGCGGTGACAGGCCTCAGCGCACTCGGGGAGCTGCTCGGGGCGGGCCCATGGATCGCCGCTGGTGTGCTCGCCGCGGCCTGCGCCTGGCAGACGCTCGTGCTCGCCCGCGGGATCCGCGCAGCCGTGGTGGAGGGCTGAGGCGGAGCTCGAGGGCCGGGCTCCCCGGAGCTGCGGACGGGCCCTGCCAGGGGGCCCGTCCTGGTCTGTCCCACCCCTGTGGAACCATGGCCTGCATGACGATCACCGCTTCCGCCGACGGCTCCGCGCTGGGCAATCCCGGCCCGGCCGGCTGGGCCTGGTACATCGATGAGAGCACGTGGGCCGCCGGCGGGTGGCCACACGGCACGAACAACATGGGCGAGCTGAAGGCCGTGCTCGACCTGCTGGAGGCGACTGCGGTCGATGCCGACCAGCACCTCCACGTGCTCTGCGACAGCCAGTACGTGATCAACTCGGTGACGAAGTGGATGCCGGGCTGGAAGCGCAAGGGCTGGAAGAAGGCCGACGGCAAGCCCGTGATGAACGTCGACCTGCTGAAGGGCATCGACACGGCCATGGCCGGTCGCAGTGTCGAGTTCGAGTGGGTGAAGGGCCACGCCGGCCACGCGATGAACGAGGCGGCCGATCGCCGCGCGAACGCCGCCGCCGTCGCCTTCAAGAAGAAGCAGCAGGTGGATGCCGGCCCCGGCTACCGGGGCGCCGCCCCGCGGGTCACCGTCGAGCCGGCTGCCGACGCCGAGCCCGCCGTTCGCACCGAGCCCGCTGCAGGGGTCCCCTCTCGCCGCGGAGCGAGCCGCGGGGCCGGCACCGCGACGACCGCCCCTGCCCCCAGCGAGTCTGATCTCTTCAGCCTCTTCGACCTGGATGATCCGTTCACCGACGGCGCTTCCTTCGAGGACGTCGTGACCCGCGAGCAGGCGCTGCTGACGGACGCCGTCCGCTCCGATCCCGCGCTCGCCGCTGAGCTGCTGCATCCCGCCTTCGCAGAGATCGGCGCCTCTGGGCGCACCTTTGATCGCGAGTCGATCCTCGCCGCCCTCGCTCCGGTCGAGGGAGTCGAGGCCTCGGACTTCATAGCCGAGAAGATCAGTCCCGACGTCGTCCTGCTGCGCTTCGTCACCGGCGAGGGACGCGGCACCGTGCGCCGCACCTCCCTGTGGGTGTGCGAGCAGGGCCGCTGGCTGCTGCGCCACCACCAGGGGACGCTCGAGCAGTGAGCGTCTTCGCCGATACGCCGCGCTGGCCCCGTCACGGCACGATGTGGGGCCACCTGATCTCCGATGACTCCCTCGAGGAGCTCCACGAGACGGCGGCCCGCGCAGGCCTGCACCCGCGGTCCTTCGATCTTGACCACTACGACTGGCCGCAGGAGGCGCGGGAGCGCCTCGCCGCAGCCGGAGTCGCGTTCGTCGGCAACCGGGACCTCACTCGGATCCTGATCGCCTCCGGTCTCCGGATCCCGCTCGCCGACCGCCCTGCTGCCCGCCGCGCCCGCACGCAAGCCCATGCCGAGGAGCTCGGGCTCTCCCGTGTGCCGCAGGACCTCATCACGGGGCTGCGCGGGCACGTCGATCCGCTGCCCAGCCGCGAGGATGCTCCGCTGGGCGCCTACCGCCTGGGGCGCCCGAACCCCTGCGCGCTGGCGGACATCGAGGCGCACGACGAGCTCGGACGGCTCGCAGCGCAGGAGTTCCTCGCCGAGGCCGACGCCCTCTCGCAGGGGCGCACCGGGCACTCATGGGTGGGACAGGTCCTGGACTGGCCCGGAGACGGCGAAGGAAGCCATGCGGGCTGATCCTGCGTTCCGGACCTATTGGCCTGCTCGCTCCGACCTGAGGCGGTCTCGGAGGGGTCCGATGGCACCCCAGGCGACCACGATGAACGCCCCAGTGATGATCCAGTAGATCAGCCAGAGCGAATCTGCGGGCCCCGCCACTGCAATGCCGATCATCAGCAGTGCGATGGTGATCGCCGAGGCTGTGAGGCAGCGGTGCCAGTACTGCATGCTCGAGCGCTGGGGCACTGAAGGGAGCTCGGCCTCCGGGAGCTCGGTGTACTTCCTCGCGAATCGTCGGTCGAATCGCCGGGTGGTCTCGGACCCGAAGACGATCGAGAAGCCGACGTAGAACGCGGCCAGGCCGTGGCTGAAGGAAGAGGGTGCCCCTCGGCTGAGATCGACGTAGGTGAGCGCCACGATGGCGAGGTCGACGACTGGGGTGAGGATCAGCAGTGTCGTCGAGACTGCGCGCCAGCGCAGCAGGTACCGGATGGAGAGCCCGCCCAGGAGCAGGATCCAGAAGGCCACCTCCCCGGCGACGATGTACGGCAGCATCCATGGCTTCTTCCCTGAGCTCGCTGACCCGGTCTTATTATCGCACAAGTGTACGGTGATAATCTTGGGGCATGCCGAAGATCGTCGACCATGCCTCACGGCGCGATGAGATCGGATGGGCAGTGGCCCGACTCATCGAGGCTGAAGGCGTTCATGCCGTCACCGTCAGGGCTGTCGCTGCCGCGGCCGGCTGCCCGCCCTCGACTCTGCGCCACTACTTCCCGAGCGGTGACCAGATGCTCGCCCATGCACTCGTGGTCGTGCGGGAGCGGCAGAAGCGGCGACGTGCGGCCGTCACCTGGCCCGACGACCCGAGGGTCCTGCTCCGAGAGGCGTGGATCCACGCGCTGCCGGTCGACGCCGACCGCCTCACCGAGACCCACGTCTGGTTGGCCGTGAGTCTCACCGCTCGCTCCGACGAGGCGCGTCGCATCCTGTCCGAGATCAACTCCGGATTGGATCGGCTCTGCGAAGCGACGGTACGGGTGCTGGCAATGCCGCACGAGGGGACCGCGGCCGCGAGGGCGCTCAGGGCGTTCACCGACGGCCTCGCCCTCGGAGCGATCGCTCAGCCGGAGCGCTTCACTCCCGAGCGCATCACGGAGAGCCTGGACTTCTACCTGGCGTCCATCCGGAGCAGCTGACGGACAGTGCGACCGGCTCAGGCTCCGGAGCCGCCCAGCTCGCGGGTCTGATCGGGGGCGACGGCCTGCTCGGGAGTCAGATCCGCCGCCTGCAGCTCGACCTGGAAGGTCGCGCCGCCGCCGGGGGTGTCGATCACGCGGATGTCGCCCTTGTGCTGCTGCACGATCGAGTACGCGATCGAGAGGCCGAGACCGGCGCCGCCGCCCTGGGCGGAGCTGCGCTGGCGGGACTCGTCGGTCCGGTAGAAGCGCTCGAAGACCTTCTCGCGATCATCGGCCGAGATGCCCCCGCCGTGATCGCGCACTTCGATGATGACGGTCTCGGGGTTCGTGCGGCCGACGGCGATCTCCACGGGGGAGCCCTTGGGCGTGTGCCGGTTCGCGTTGCCCACGAGGTTCAGGATCACCTGGCGCAGTCCCGACTCGTCGCCCAGCACGCCGATCGGGACGTGCGGCTGGACCGTCAGCGGGGTGCCGGCCAGCGAGACCACCATGACGCGACGGCCCGGATCGAGCGCCCGGAGATCCTGGGCGATGTCGAACAGGGCGTCCGTGATGTCCACCGGAGCGAGGTCGATATCGGGCGCCTCGTCCAGCCGTGCCAGGCGCAGCAGGTTCTCCACCAGGGAGCCCATGCGCCGCGCCTCGTCCTCGATGCGGCGCATCGCGGAGGAGACGTCGTCGTCGGTGCGCAGCGCGCCCATGCGGTACAGCTCGCCGAAACCGCGGATCGCCGCGAGGGGAGTGCGCAGCTCGTGGGAGGCGTCGCCGACGAATCGGCGCATCCGCGCCTCGGACTGCGTCGCCTTCGCCTCGGAGTCGGCCACCTTCACGAAGGACTGCTCGAGGCTCACGAGCATCTCGTTGAGCGAGACCGCGAGGGCATGGACCTCCTGGCTGGTGTCCGTCAGCGGCACGCGCATGGAGAGGTCCCCGGCGACGATCTTCGTCGCAGTGCTCTCCACGTCCCGGAGGGGCTCGAGCGCCCGGTGCGTCATGTAGCCGCCGGCGCCCATGCCGACGAGCACCACGAAGGTGCCCACCAGCACGATCACCAGAGCCATCTGGCGCATCGTGCGGTCCAGGTCGTTCAGGGGCAGCGCCACCAGCACGCTGCCGCCCGCGTCGGAGGTCGACTCGGTGGCCAGCATCCGCCAGCGGGTGCCCTCGGCATCGAGCAGCGTGACGGGCTCGCCGCCCTGGGCGCGCACCTCCTCGAGCGTCCAGTCGGGGAAGACGATGTCGACCCCGTTGCCGGTATCGGCGTGGTAGCTCACCTGCCGGTACAGGGCCCTGCCGTCGTCATCGTGGAACTCGACGATGAAGTCGACGGGGGTGGGGTGGTCGGGCGCCGTCCCGGCGTCGCCATCGGGGCCGGCGCTCGTGAGCATCTCACGCATGCCCACGCGCAGCTCCTCGTCGAGCGAGGACATCAGGGTGCGGTGCAGCAGCGTGAGTGACAGCGCGCCGGTCACGAGCGTGCCGAGCACCAGCACCAGGGAGATGAGCGTGACGATCCGGGTCCACAGGGACACCGGCCGCTCGCTGCGCAGGGACGAGAAGGTCACCTGCGCGTCAGTGGCTCTCGACCGCGCGCAGGACGTAGCCGATGCCGCGCTTGGTGTGGATCATCGGCTCGCCGACCACGTCGATCTTGCGGCGCAGGTAGGAGATGTAGGACTCCACGATGCCCACCTCGCCGGACCAGTCGTAGTCCCACACGTGATCGAGGATCTGCGTCTTGGAGACGACGCGCCCGGCGTTCAGCATCAGGTAGCGCAGCAGCTTGAACTCGGTGGGGGAGAGGTCGATCGCGATCGAGCCGCGGTAGACCTCGTGGGAGTCCTCGTCCAGGCGGAGGTCTCCGACCACGAGCGAGCTGTCCACGGCGTCCTCGGAGCCGCCGTGCGTGCGGCGCAGGACGGCCCGGATGCGCGCGACGACCTCTTCGAGGCTGAACGGCTTGGTGACGTAGTCGTCGCCGCCGACAGTCAGCCCCTGCACCTTGTCCTTGGTGTCGTCCTTCGCCGTGAGGAAGAGGATCGGGTACTGCTCGCCGCGGTCGCGCAGGCGGCGCGTGACGGTGAAGCCGTCCATGTCGGGGAGCATGACGTCCAGGACCACCAGGTCGGGCTGGTTCTCCGTGGCCTCGCGGATCGCCTCGTTGCCGGTGGCGGCGGTGAACACCTCGAACCCGGCGAAGCGCAGGGAGGTCGCCAGCAGATCGCGGATGTTCGGCTCATCGTCCACGACCAGCAGGCGGGCCTCGTACGACTGTTCTTGCTCGATGCTCATGCCCCTACGGTGCGCCAATCCCTTGGGATTTTCCTGGACGTCCGCTGTGCGAGCGGGAGGCGTCGGCCTCCTGCCGGTCAGCGATCCAGGGCGTGCTGGATGGTCTCCAGCTGGCGGCGCAGCTTCTTGATGGTGCGTCCCTGCTGGAAGATCCGCACGGAGCCCACCAGGCCCATCACGAGCGCGCCGGCGATCGCCGCCAGCAGCATCGCCACGCCGAGCGGCAGGGCGAAGTCCCAGCTGAGATAGGTGAACGCGGTGCGGCCGCCGTTCTGGATGATGAAGATCAGCAGCAGGATCAGCACGATCGCGCCGAGGATGAGCGAGACCCAGATCCCGCCCGTGCGCCCGCCCGCGGCGGGGACGTCCTCGACCTCGATGCGCGTGCGAGGAGCGGTCCGCTCCGGCGCAGGGGCAGGGGCGCGGTCCTCGAGCGGCGCGGCAGCGCGCTCGGAGCGCAGGTCCTCGCGCGCGGGGGCGGGGACCTGCTCGCGGGGCAGATCGCTCGGGCCGGATGCGCGATCGAAGGGGGCGGGATCGTGGGGAGTGGTCATGAGGAGCTCCTGGGTGAGAGAGGGGGTGCGGCGCGATCCTACCGACCGCCCCTGGCCCTCACCGGGGTGCGAGCTCCTCGGCATCGAGGATCCGATAGGCGTAGCCCTGCTCGGCCAGGAAGCGCTGGCGGTGCGCGGCGAAGTCCTGATCCTGCGTGTCCCGGGTGACGACCGTGTAGAAGTGCGCGGCGCGGCCGTCGGCCTTGGGACGCAGCAGACGGCCGAGGCGCTGGGCCTCCTCCTGGCGCGAGCCGAACGCGCCGCTGATCTGGATCGCGACCGACGCCTCCGGCAGGTCGATCGAGAAGTTCGCGACCTTCGAGACGACGAGCCGGGAGATCTCCCCGCGGCGGAAGGCGTCGAACAGCTCCTGGCGCTTCTTCGTGGACGTCTGGCCGGTGATGAGGTCGCAGCCGAGGCGCCCGGCGGCCTCTTCGAGCTGGTCGAGGTACTGGCCGATCACCAGGAGCGGCTCGCCCGCGTGCTGGGCGGCGAGCTGCTCCACGACGCCCAGCTTCGCGGGGTGCGTGGCGGCGAGGCGCTGGCGGTCGTCGGCCTCGGCGGTCGCATACAGCATCCGGTCGGCGCTCGGCAGGCTGACGCGGATCTCGGTGCAGATGGCAGGGGCGATGTAGCCCTGCGCCTCGATGTCCTTCCACGGGGCGTCGTAGCGCTTCGGCCCGATGAGCGAGAAGACCTCGCCCTCGCGGCCGTCCTCCCGCACGAGGGTCGCCGTCAGCCCGAGGCGCCGACGGGCCTGCAGATCGGCGGTCATCCGGAAGACGGGCGCGGGCAGCAGGTGCACCTCGTCGTACAGGATCAGGCCCCAGTCGCGCGCGCTCATCAGCTCGAGGTGGGGGTGCACGCCCTTCCGCTTCATCGTGAGCACCTGGTAGGTGGCGATCGTGACCGGGCGGATCTCCTTCACCGCCCCGGAGTACTCGCCGATCTCGCTCTCGGTGAGGGAGGTGCGGGCGAGCAGCTCGTCGCGCCACTGCCGCGCCGAGACGGTGCTCGTGACGAGGATGAGGGTGGTCCGACGGGTCGCGGCCATCGCGCCCGCGCCGACCATCGTCTTGCCCGCCCCGCAGGGGAGGACCACGACCCCGCTGCCGCCCTGGGTGAACGCGTCCACGGCCTCGCGCTGGTAGGGCCGCAGCGACCATCCCTGCTCCTCGAGGTCGATCGGGTGCGCCTCGCCGTCCACGTAGCCGGCGAGATCCTCGGCGGGCCAGCCGATCCGCAGCAGCGCCTGCTTCAGCGCCCCGCGCTCGGAGGGGTGCACAGCGATCGAGTCTTCATCGATGCGAGCGCCCAGCACCCCTACGACCCGCTTCGAGCGGGAGACCTCCGTCAGCACCGCGCGATCCAGCCCGTGCAGGACGAGCCCGTGGACCGGATCCGCGCGCAGCTGGAGGCGGCCGTAGCGGTCCATCGTGTCGGCGACGTCCACCAGCAGCGCGTGGGGCACCGGGTAGCGGGAGTGGTCCACGAGCGCCGCGACCACGGTCTCGGCGTCGTATCCCGCGGCCCGTGCGTTCCACAGCCCGAGGTCCGTGATCCGGTAGGTGTGCACGTGCTCCGGCGCGCGCTCGAGCTCGGCGAACGGGGCGATCGCGGCGCGGGCGGCCGCAGCACCGGGATGGTCGACTTCGAGCAGGAGGGACTTGTCGGACTGGACGATGAGGGGGCCGTCGGTCATCCGTGCAGGCTACGCGGCGCTGCGCGCCGTCCGGGCCGAGAGGTTCGGGAGCTCACGGCCGCTGACGCGCTCGAAGATGCCGGTGAGGAAGAGGGCGATGAGCGGCGTGACGAGAACGGAGAGCAGACCTGCGGGGAGGTCCGTGCGGTGCGTGTTGGCGAGAGTCTCGAGAGCAGACGTCATCAGGATCGCGACGATCACGGTGCCGAGTCGGCGCCCGGCGAGCTTCCAGCTGTCCTCGAACGGGTGCGCGGAGCCAGCGGCCGCGGCCGCGACCGCAAGGCCGAGGCCGAACGTCGCGATGAGTCCCGGGATGATGAGCAGCAGCGCGCCGAGGGCGCAGGCGAGCCCATAGAAGATGATCGTCAGAACTGTGGCCCAGCCGCCGCTGAAGTAGCGGGATCCCGGCCCTGCCGGGCCGTCGATCAGATCCCGGCCCAGCCGGTAGCAGGCGGAGGTCCACAGCAGGCTGATCACGAGGACGCTCACTGTGGTGACGACGCCGAGGACCAGGAGGGGCACCGAGCCGGGAGGTCCGAAGAACGCGACCTGGGAACCGATCTCGAGCTGTCGCTGCTGCTCCTCCAGCTCCTCAGCCGTCGGCCGGAGCAACTGGGCCGCGCTCCAGAGAGCGACGAGGATCGCCAGATAGACCAGCCCCGGGAGAAGCAGGGAGCGCCAGCCTGCGGCGAGCGCGCCGCCGGTGAAGCGGAATGCGGCGGAGAGATCTGCGCCAAGGGTGGCCGGGCGGCGCTGCTGGAGCGGCGCCGTGCCCTCGGCGGCGGGTGCGGGTGCGGTCGTCATAGGAGGAATGTACTCCCGGGTGACCCCGCTCACGCCGCAGAGGAGTCGGTTCGTGACGAGGGGCCCGTTCAGCTGCCGCTGCCGACCCCGCTGCAACCCCTGGCACTCCCGGCTGGCGCCCTGCGGCCCTCGCTACGATGTGGCTACCGTGACGCACGGCTCAGCCGGCGTCCATCCCTCGACGCAAGGAGCACACACATGGCCAGCTTCGCACCTTCTGCAGCCGACGTCGCCGATATCGGCGTCACCGGCATGGCAGTGATGGGGTCCAACCTCGCGCGCAACCTCGCGCGCAACGGGTTCAAGGTCGCCATCCACAACCGCTCGGTCTCCAAGACCGAGAAGGTCATCGACAGCTATGGCGGCGAGGGCCAGTTCTTCCCCTCGGAGTCCACCGAGGACTTCGTGAAGTCCCTGCAGAAGCCCCGCGTCGCGATCATCATGGTCAAGGCCGGCAAGCCCACCGACGCCGTGATCGACGAGCTCTCGCAGTACATGGAGCAGGGCGACATCATCGTCGACGCGGGCAACGCGCTGTTCACCGACACTCGCCGCCGGGAGGCGGCGCTGCGCGAGAAGGGCCTGCACTTCGTGGGCACCGGCGTCTCGGGCGGCGAGGAGGGCGCGCTCAACGGCCCCTCGATCATGCCCGGCGGCACCAAGGAGTCCTACGACCGCCTCGGCCCGATGTTCGAGAAGATCTCCGCGCACGTCGACGGCGTCCCCTGCTGCACCCACGTCGGCGCCGACGGCGCGGGCCACTTCGTGAAGATGGTCCACAACGGCATCGAGTACGCCGACATGCAGGTCATCTCCGAGGCCTACGACCTCATGGGCCGCGCGCTCGGCATGGGCGCTGGCGAGATCGGCGAGGTCTTCGCCGAGTGGAACAAGGGCGACCTGGAGTCCTTCCTCATTGAGGTCACCGCGACCGTCCTCGCGCACAAGGACGAGCGCACCGGCAAGCCGTTCGTCGACATCGTCGTGGACCGCGCCGCCCAGAAGGGCACCGGCGCCTGGACCGTGCAGACGGCCCTGGATCTCGGCGTCCCCGTCACCGGCATCGCCGAGGCCACCTTCGCACGCTCCGTCTCGGGAGACGTCGAGGAGCGCGAGGCCGCGCAGCGCACCCTCAAGGCCGAGGTCGAGCCGACCGAGGTGGGCGACAAGGCTTCCTTCATCGATGACCTCCAGAAGGCCCTCTACGCCTCCAAGCTCGTCGCCTACTCGCAGGGCTTCGAGGAGATCGCCAAGGGCGCCGAGACCTACGGCTGGGACATCACCCTGGGCGACATGGCGAAGATCTGGCGCGGCGGCTGCATCATCCGCGCGAAGTTCCTCAACCGCATCACCGAGGCCTACGAGCGCGACGCGAGCCTGAAGCTGCTGCTCGCGGATCCGTACTTCACCGAGGAGATCGCCAAGTGCGTGCCGGCGTGGCGCCGCGTGGTGGCCTACGCCGCGACCAACGGCTACCCGGCCCCCGTGTTCGCCTCGAGCCTGGCGTACTACGACGGCATCCGCGCCGAGCGCCTCCCGGCGAACCTCATCCAGGCGCAGCGCGACTTCTTCGGCGCGCACACCTACCAGCGCGTGGACGGCGAGGGCACGTTCCACGTCGAGTGGTCCGAGGATCGCCGCGAGACCCGCCAGGACGACACCCACGGCGTCACCCACGGCGCGGTCGATCCGGCCGCCGGCGAGAAGACGCAGAAGGAGTCCCTGGAGACCAACCAGGACAAGTGACCTTCGCGCGTCGGCCCGGGCCTGAGAGCCGGGGCCGACGCGGGGTGGCATGAGAGAAGGCCCGGAGCGGATGCTCCGGGCCTTCTCTCATCTGCGCCGTGCGCAGGTGCGCGTCAGTACGTCGACGTCGAGTTCACCATCGCGACGATGAAGACGAAGTAGATGATCACGAAGATGATCGTCAGCACCCACATGATGATGAGGGCGATCCAGGCCCACTTGGTGAACTTGCGGGCCGTCTCGGGCTCCTGGTCGGCCTTGAGGTAGCCGAGCAGACCGAAGATGCCCGGGATGACGCCACCGCAGAGGAAGCCGACGATCATCGCGATCAGGGCGTTCTTCTTGATGGTCTCGTTGCCGGCGCCGGGCACGGGGGTCTGGGGTGCGGGGTAGGTCATGGGATGAGCTCCTCGAATAGGCGGTGCCGAGCGGCACCGGATCACGGGTGTGCAGCGGGACCCGGTGAGGTGCCCGCACATGGCAGAACACTACCCAGGTCTGTGCCGCACGGCACCCTCCGATCGTCCCGGATGGGATGGACTTCCGTCGGATCGAGCGGGCGTCGCGCCGACGAGACACGCCTACGGCACGGGATCCAGCGCGATCCGGTGCGCCAGCACGGAGAGCTCCTCGCCGGTGCGCGGATCGCGGGCGCGCACGCGGCCCTCTGCGACGCCGAGGATCACCAGCTCCCGCACCTCCATCCCGCCTCTGCCGTCCACGATGCCCACGCGCACGGCGGCACCGGCGTCGGCCGCGAGATGCAGGCGCTCGCTGGGACTGAGCGCCGCGCCGCCCTCGTCGGCCGAGCGCAGGGCCGCGACCACGCGCGCGGCGAGATCACCGGGGGCGGGCGCGATGTCGCGAGGGCCGACGGCTCGGGCGGGCGCGTCGCGATCGAGCGGGGGGAGCAGACGGTCGGTCGGGAGCGACCCCGTGAGCAGCCCGCCCGTGCGATCCCCCGGACCGGGCGCGCTCGCCTGCGCGCGGAATCCGCTGCCGTCGACGGCATGCGGGGTGAGCCCCGTGCGCAGGGCGAGGCGCAGCAGCGCGCGCGGATCCCGGTTCGCGATGACCACGGTCGGGGCGATCTGCTGCAGACCTGCGGCGCCGGCCTCGGGGTGCGCGAGCAGGCGGGCGAGAGCGTCGGCCTCCCCGGTGACCCAGGCGGCCGCCGCACCCACGCGCACCTGCCCGGAGCGGCGCTGCTCGTCGGCCACGAGGTACTCGAGCGCCTGGGGGAGCGGGGTGCGGGAGGCGGAGCGCAGCAGGTCCAGCAGGGCGTCCGCGTCGAGTCCCTCACTGAGCGCGCGGCGCACGGAGGCGGAGGTGAGGCGCAGGGTGAGCCCGCTGCCGCGCGAGACGATCTCCGTCCAGTCGAGCAGGGCCAGCAGTCGTGACGAGGGGCGGCCGGGGATGACGATCGTGAGGTCCGCGCCGAGCAGCACCTCCTCCACCGGCGGCGGGGCGAGACGCGCGAGAGCGGCGGCGAGCTGGGACTCCGCGGCCTGCGGGGTGCTCTCGGCCTCTGGGGAATCCAGCACAGCGAGCGCCGCGCGGCCGAGCTCGGTGAGCACCCCGTCGGCGATCAGGCCGAGGGTGCTGCCCTCCTCCAGCACCGCGGCGGCCTCCTGCTGGAGGAGCGCGGGGGGCACGAGCGGCTGCCACCAGGCGAGGGCATGCGCGAGCTCCTCCGCGCTGACGCGGACCGCCTCGCCCCTGCCCGCAGAGGCGAGCAGGCGCAGGAGCTGGAGCCGCCGGGCGGCCGCACCGGGCCGGGCGGTCGCCTCCGACAGCGCGGCGCGCGGCTGACCTGCGGCGTCAGCGGTCCCGGCGAGCGCGGCGAGGTGGTCGGCGGCGGCCCAGGTCCAGGCGATCTCCGCCCACAGCGCCTCATCCGGTGCGTCCGCCAGGGCGAGCCACTCGGTGCTCGGGCCCCAGACCTCCCCGTCGTGGCTCAGGAGAGAGGCGAGCCAGGCGCTCTGCAGCACGAGGGCGAGCACCGGAGCCTCGACGCCGGCGTCCTTCGCGAGGCGGCGCAGGTCGCGCTGCGGCAGCCCGCCGCGGCGCAGCAGCCCCGGGGCGTCGTCCCGCCACTGCAGGATCGAGCGCAGCAGGCGCACCGCGTCGAGCGCGGCCTCCACGGCGCCGGCCGTGCGGGCCCCGGCGAAGCGCTCGGGCGCGGCCTGGCCGGTGACGGGAGGCGGGGAGAGCTCCAGGTGCGGGAGGAGTCGCCCGCCCCGCAGGGCCAGGTGGATGCTGCGGGGGATCCGCCACGATGCCCCGCCCTCGCTCGTGGGCTGATCGAGGACGGCGAGACCGACGGCCTCCAGGGCTTCGGCGGCGCTACGCCCGCGGGTGGGCCCGCCGTCGGGCTGGCCACTGCGTCCGCTGCTGTTCCCGTGGCCCGTCGCATCGGCCGTCTCGTCGGCCCCCGCTCTGACGCGCCCCGGGGCGAAGCGCAGGGACTCCAGCACCGGCGCGAGCGAGGCAGGCGCGTCGGCGACGAGCGCCCGCGCCTGCACGGCGCTCGGATCCTCGGGGCCGACGGGCGCGAGGCCGCCCGGCCAGGGGCGCGCCTCCCGCACGGCGCGCACCAGGCGCAGCGCCGCGCCCTCCTCCCACAGCAGGGCGCGCGTGGCGAGGTCGGCGATCGTCGGCGCCAGGTCGGCTTCCGGTGCGCCGAGAAGATCGGCGACGTCCCCGCGCGGCGCAGGGTCGGGGAGGACGTTCAGCGCATCGAGCACGGCCAGCTGCGGAGTGCTCAGCTCCCGCAGCGCCCGCCGCACGGACAGCGGCGAGGCGGCCCGCGCCGCGAGAGCCGCGATGCTCGCGGGCGGCGGGGAGAGCAGATCGGGCCGGGCGCGCAGCAGGGCGGCGCGGCGCGCATCGTCGAAGAGGCGCAGGGCGTCCGCGAGGGAGCGAGGGGAGGCGGGCATGGCGACCCCAGCATAGGGTGGGCCGCAGTGCGCGGGACGGCGCGGAGCAGCGCTCCCGAGGTGCCCGAGCACGGGCCCCCATAGCCCAATCGGCAGAGGCATCCGACTTAAAATCGGCCAAGTCTGGGTTCGAGTCCCAGTGGGGGTGCCCGGATGCGCGGCTGCGGCTGCCGCTGCGGTTGCGGCTGCGGCTGAGACGGGACCCCGGGCGTGCAGGCAGGGCGGCGGCGCGGAGCTGGAAGAATGGCCCTATGGCCGCCGACTCTCCCCCCGCCGATCCCGCCCTCGACGCTCGCGTCGACGCCCTTCTCGCGCGCATCGACACTGCCGCGCGCGCGGCCGACCGCGATCCGTCGGACGTGCTGGTTCTGCTCGCCACGAAGACTCGGACTCCCGCCGAGGTCGCCGCGGCCCTGCGCGCCTTCCATGCTCGCGGCGTCACCGTCGCGGTGGGGGAGAACCGCGCGCAGGAGATCGCGACGCACGAGGATCCGCAGCTCGCGGCGCTCGAGGCCGAGCTCCGCGTCGCCCGCCACTTCATCGGCCGCCTGCAGCGCAACAAGGCCCGCGACGTCATCGACTTCGCCTCCCTCGTGCACAGCGTGGACCGCGACGAGATCGCCGACGCCCTCGAGCACCGCGCCGCGCTCGCCGGCGTCGAGCGGGACGTGCTGATCCAGGTCAACACCTCGGGCGAGGAGAGCAAGGGCGGGTACGCGCCGACCCCCGAAGCCGTCGGCGCGGCGCTCGCGCATCTCGACGCGCGCCCGCACCTGCGAGTGACGGGCCTGATGACCATCGGCGCGAACACGACCGACGAGCCGGCCGTGCGCGCCTCCCTGTCGCAGCTGCGCGTGCTGCGCGACGGGCTCGGCCGGCCGGAGGTGCGGGAGCTGTCGATGGGCATGAGCGCCGACCTCGAGATCGCGGTCGCCGAGGGCGCGAGCATCGTGCGCGTCGGCTCGGCCGTGTTCGGCCCGCGCAGCTGAGCGCGAGGCGGCCGCCCGCCTGAGAGGAAGCGGTCACAGGCGCGGCGGATACCCGCAGGCCCGGCACTACCGTGGAGCGGTGACGGAACCCTCCCCCTTCTCCTCTGCACCCGCCCGCCCCGCCTCGACCGCGATCCCCGCCGCGGCCGACGAGCCGCCCACCACGACCGGCGCCCTGCTCACTCCCGGACGGCGCCGACTCGCGCTGTTCGCGCTCGCGCTCGGCGGTTTCGGCATCGGCGCCTCCGAGTTCGTCTCGATGGGCCTGCTGCCCGGCATCGCGCACGGACTCCTGCCGGACCTGATGGCCGTGGATCCGGAGCGCGGCATCGCCCGTGCCGGCCAGGCGATCAGCGCGTACGCGCTCGGCGTCGTCGTCGGCGCCCCGACCCTCGCGCTGCTGGGCGTGAAGATGAGCCGCACCCGCCTGATCGTGCTGCTCGCCCTGATCCTCGCGGTCGCAACCGCCGTCTCCGCCCTCATGCCCACCTTCGGGCTGACGGTCCTCGCGCGCTTCCTCGCCGGAGTGCCGCACGGCGCGTACTTCGGCGTCGCCTCCCTGATCGCCGCCTCCCTCATGGGGCCGGGCAGCGCCGGCAAGGGCGTGGCGCTGGCCCTGTCGGGCCTCACTATCGCGAACCTCCTCGGGGTGCCGCTGTTCACCGCGCTCGGGCAGGCCCAGGGATGGCGCGTGGTGTACCTGTGCATCGCCGCGATCTTCGCGCTCACCATGGCCCTGCTGATGCTGAGCCTGCCGAAGCGCCCCGCCCCGGTCGGCAGGAGCGTGGCCGACGAGCTGCGGGTGCTGCGCCGCGTGCAGCTGTGGGCGCTGGTGTCGATCGTGTCGGTCGGATTCGCCGGTTCCTTCACGATCTTCAGCTACATCGCCGACATCACCGAGGGCGTCGCCGGGGCGAGCGCGAGTTTCGTGCCGTGGGTGCTGGCGGCGGCGGGCCTGGGCATGACGATCGGCAACATCGTCGGCGGCATCTCCGCGGACCGCTCCCTGTTCGGCACGATCGTCGTCGGCTATGCGCTGTACATCGTCGCGATCCTCGTGCTGAACCTGACGATGGCGACCCCGATGGGCCTGCTCCTCGCCTTCGGGATCATGAACTTCTTCCACGCCTCCCTGAACCCGCCGATGCAGGGCTGGCTGATGAGGATCTCCGGCAGCTCCGAGGTGCTCGGCGCCTCCATGCACCACGCCGCCTTCAACATCGCCAATGCGATCGGTGCCTTCGCCGGCGGTGCGGTCATCGCCGCAGGCTTCGGCCTGCGCGCCCCGGCCGCGCTGGGACTGATCCTCGCCTCGACCGGCTTCGCGATGACGATCATCGTGCTCCTGACCCTCCGGGCCCGGGCCGAGGCGCGGGCGCGGCGAGCTGGCGCTGGCGCGGCGGGCTGACGGGCTGACGGGCTGACGCCGGCACGGCGGGCTGACGCCCCATCCCCCCACCTCGCAGCTCCCTCTCGCAGCTCCACCTCGCGGCCGCGCGATCCGCACCGCGCGGGAGTGCCCTCCGGCGTGCCCGTCGGCGCTCCGGCATTCCCCCTCACACCCTTCGGCCTGCTCCGTCGCACACTCCGGCCCCTCCCGTCGGCCCTCCGCCCCGAGGTGTACCTGGGCGTCGTTATGAGGCGCGCATTCCGACGATTACGTACACCTCGATCCGGGGCGGGGCTGCATTCCGACGTTCACGTACACCTCGATCGGGGGTGGGGCTGCCGAGTGCACCCTCCGCGCCGAGGTGTACCTGGGCGTCGTTATGAGGCCCGTATTCCGACGACTACGTACACCTCGATCCGGCCTGCGGCTGCATTCCGACGCCCACGTACACCTCGATCGGGGGCGGGGTCGCATTCCGACGTCCACGTACACCTCGATCGAGGCAGGGCCGGGAATCCGACGCTCGCGTACGCCGCGATCGGTGACGCGCCCGGAACGCGAGACCCGCCCGCGCGCCAGGCCCGCCCTGTTCCTCCTGCCACATCTGTTCACGCAGAGTTATGGAACCCCAAAGTAGCCCTTAGGGTAGTCACGTGCTGCGCGCCCCACCGGTCGCGCGGAACCCGACCTGAGGAGCTGCATCCGTGCGCATCGAGACCACCGCCGTCCAGGCGCTGCGCGACCACGAGCACGGCGCCGTGGTGCCGCCGATCCACCTGGCGTCGACCTTCGAGCTCGATCCCGCCACCGGCGAGGGCGACTTCGCCTACCAGCGCGGCGGCAACCCCACCCGCGCCCAGCTCGAGACGGTCCTCGCCGCGCTCGACGGCGCGGCCCACGGCTTCGCCTTCGCGACCGGGATGGCCGCCACCGCCGCGGTCTTCTCGCTGCTGCGCACCGGCGACGAGGTGATCCTCCCGGCCAGCGTCTACGGCGGGACCTACCGCTTCGTCGACCAGCTGTTCGAGGCGCGCGGGCTGACCGGCCGCTTCGTCCCCGACCTCGCCGACCTCACGGCCGACGACTTCACCCCCGCGACCCGCATGGTCTTCGTCGAGACCCCCGCGAACCCGACCCTGCGCGTGACCGACCTGCGCCGCATCGCCGCGCTCGCGCACGCGGCCGGAGCGCTCGTCGTCGTGGACAACACCTTCATGACGCCTGTGCTGCAGCGCCCGCTCGAGCTCGGCGCCGACATCGCGGTCCAGTCGGCCACGAAGTACCTCGCCGGGCATTCGGACCTTCTCGCCGGCGCCGTGACCACGAACAGCGATGAGATCGCCGCGTCCATGACCCTCGCGCAGAAGGCGCTCGGCGGGGTGCTCTCCCCGTTCGACTCCTACCGCCTCATCCAGGACATCAAGACGCTGCCGCTGCGCATCGCGCGCCAGCAGTCGTCGGCCCAGGCCATCGCCGCCCATCTTGCGGAGCACGACGCCGTCGGCCGGGTGCTCCTGCCCGGCTCTCTGAGCGCCGACGAGGCACGCATCCAGGAGTCGCAGGCCGCCGGCCCCGGCGCGATCATCTCCTTCGAGCTCGCGGACGGCGTCGATCGCGTCGCGTTCCTGCGGGCCCTGCGCCTGCCGGTGTACGCGGTGAGCCTCGGGGGCGTCGAGTCCCTCATCTGCCACCCCGCGACCATGACCCACGAGGCCATGAGCCCGCAGGCGCGGGCCGACGCGGGCATCAGCGACGAGCTGCTGCGCCTCTCCGTCGGCATCGAGCACGTCGACGATCTCATCGCCGACCTCGACCAGGCCTTCGCCGCCGCCCGCTGAGCCCGGCCTGCCGAGCTGGACCGCTGAGCCCGGCCCCCTGGCCCGTCGGCACCCCGCCGGCTCTCTGCACCCCCTCCACCCCTCCCCGCCACCCCGAATCAGGAGCACACCATGACCCGCACCGCCCGCCCCGCCTCCCTGCGCCCCACCCGCCGCACCGCCCTCGCCGCCGGCTCCGCGACCGGCCTCGCCGCCCTCCTCGCCGCGTGCGGCGAGTCCGCGACCCGCACCGAGGACGGCTCCGTCGTCAGCGACGGCGGCGGCGCGACCGAGGACGCCCTCGCCCGCATCCAGAGCAGCGGCACCGTGCGCATCGGCATCGAGGGCACGTACAAGCCCTACGCCTTCCACGACGACTCCGATGCGCTCGTCGGCTTCGAGAAGGAGATCGCCGACGCGATCGCCCAGGGCCTCGGCGCGACCCCCGAGTACATCGAGACCGAGTGGGACTCGCTGATCGTCGGCCTGGATGTCGACAAGTACGACCTGGTCATCAACAACGTCGGCATCACGCCGGAGCGCGAGGAGCGCTACCTGTTCTCCGCGCCGTACGCGCGCTCCATCGGCCGCGTCGCGGTGCACGAGAGCAGCACCATCCAGTCCATCGCCGACCTCGCCGGGAAGCGCGCCGCGCAGTCGGCCACCTCGAACTGGGCCGCGAAGATGACCGAGCTCGGCGCCGAGATCGTCGCCGTGCAGGGCTTCGCGGAGGCCATCGAGCTCGTGGTCCAAAACCGCGTGGACGCCCACGCGAACGACCTCGTCTCCTTCCAGACCTACCTCGAGGAGAAGCCCGACGCCCCCTTCCGCCTGCTGGATGAGGAGCTGCCGGACAACGGCGTCGTCGGCGTGCTGATGGCGAAGGGGCAGGAGGCCCTGCAGTCGAAGGTCGACGAGATCCTCGCGGGCATGAAGTCCGACGGCTCCCTCGCCGAGATCTACCAGACGTGGGTGGGCCAGGACCTCACCCCGCAGAGCTGACCCGCGCATGGGCGAGACGCTCCAGCTCTGGGCCGACACCCTCCCGCGCCTGCTGAAGGCGGCGATCGAGGTGACGGTGCCGCTGTCGCTCACGGCGTTCGCGATCGCGATCGTGCTGGCCGTGGCGACGGCGCTCGCCCGGCTGTACCTGCCGGCGCCCTTCAAGGCGATCGCGTGGCTGTACGTGTGGATCTTCCGCGGCACCCCGATGGTGGTGCAGCTGTTCATCGTGTTCTTCGGCCTGCCGAACATCGGGATCGTGTTGCCCGCGTTCACGGCGGCCGTGGTGACGCTCGCGCTGAACACCGGTGCGTACGCCTCCGAGGCGGTGCGCGCGGCGATCCTGTCGGTCCCGCGCGGGCAGTTCGAGGCGGCGCAGACCCTGAACCTCTCGCGCACAGCGACGTTCCGCCGGGTCATCGCCCCGCAGGCCTTCCGGATCGCGCTGCCGCCGCTCATGAACGACTTCATCGACCTGGTCAAGGGCACGAGCCTGGTCTTCGCGATCACGATCACCGATCTGTTCCAGGTGGGCCGCCAGATCGCGGCCTCGAACTTCGAGTACATGTCGATGTATTCGCTGGTCGCCCTGATCTACCTGGCGATCGTCTCCGTGCTCAGCCTCCTGCAGTCGGTCCTCGAGAAGAAGGTGTCCCGCCATGTCCGCACCAGCTGATCGCGTTCCGACCGACGGCACTGCGGCGGTCCGTGCCGATGTCGCTCGCAGCGCGTCGGCCGACGCGCCTCGCGCCACCGGAGCCGCGTTGCAGCCCGACCGAGCCGCGGTGCCCGCCCCCCTGACCCTGCGGGGGATCCGCAAGACGTTCGGCTCCCTGACGGCGCTCGACGGCGTCGACCTCGACATCCCGCGCGGGCGCACCACCGTGCTGCTGGGCCCCTCGGGCTCCGGCAAGTCGACCCTGCTGCGCTGCATCAACCTGCTCGAGCGGCCCGACGCCGGAGAGCTCGACTTCGGCGACGGGCCGATCCCCGTGGGCGGGCGGATGAGCGATCGCACCGTGCGCCGGGTGCGGGAGCACTCGACGATGGTGTTCCAGCAGTTCAACCTGTTCCCGCACCTCACCGCGCTCGGCAACGTCACCCTCGCCCCGGTCGAGCAGCGCCGCATCCCGCGCGCTCAGGCGGAGGCGTCCGCCCGGGAGCTGCTCGCGAAGGTGGGCCTCGCGGACAAGGCCGACGCCTACCCGGGGAACCTCTCGGGCGGTCAGCAGCAGCGCGTCGCGATCGCCCGGGCCCTCGCCATGGAGCCCGACGTGCTCCTGTTCGACGAGCCGACGTCGGCCCTCGACCCCGAGCTGGCCGCCGAGGTGGTGGCGGTGCTCGCGGATCTGGCAGCGGAGAACCGCACGCTCGTGGTCGTCACGCACTCGCTGTCGTTCGCGCGGCGCGTGGCCGACAGGGTCGTGTTCCTCGAGGACGGGCGGATCGTGCAGGACGGCACGCCCGAGGAGTTCTTCACCAGCGAGGACCCCCGCCTGCGCCGCTTCCGCGACGTGGTCGAGGCGGTCTGAGGGGTCGCCCGCACTCCGACGTGCACGCGCACGCCGAACTGCGAGCCGCGAGGCGCGAGGCGCGGGCGCGCGCCGACCTGCGAGACGGGGTACGCACGCCGACCCGCGAGGCGCGCGGCGCGGAGGGTTCTGATGGGCCCCCTCGCGATCGAGGTGTACGTAGCCGTCGGATAGACCGCGCCATTCCGACGTTCAGGTACACCTCGATCGGCGGGGTCACCCTATTCCGACGCCCACGTACACCTCGATCTGCGAGATCGCGCCGACCCGACGGGCAGGTACGCCCGGATCAGTCACGGTGGTCGTGGTCGTGGTCGTGGTCGTGGTCGTGGCCCGGTGGTGGCGCCGGGGGCGGTGTGGTCAGCCCTGCGGGGAGGCGGCGCCGCGCGAGTGATGGCGACGGCGCACCTGGGCCCGGCGCACGCCCCGGCTGAGCACCCGCCGCAGCCCGGTCACGGAGTCGGCGGCGATGGCCACTCCCACGGCCGAGACCACCGAGACGACGAACGTGCCGGTCGCGGTGCCCAGCACCCCGAGATGCGCGGCCAGCACCCACGCGCCGGTCGCGGCGGATCCGCCGCTGAGGAGGTCGCGCATGCGCAGTGCGCGCACCGACGGACCTGCGGGACCCGGGCTCGTGGCCGCCGGCGGTGCAGCGGCTCCCGGCAATGCGGCGGCGCCGGGCGGCACAGCGGTGCCGCCCCGAGACGCCGAGCCCGAGGTCCCTGCAGAGCCCGACAGCGGAGCCGCGGGGGAGGAGCCCGAGGCGTGGACCCTGCGCAGTTCGAGAGCCTGGGTGTCCATCGCGCGGAGCGCCGTGGTCGCAGTGACGGCGCGGCGCGCGCGGTGACGGGCCGGGGCGCGGCCCGTGGGGATCGCAGCGAGCGGGGCAGCCGAGGCTGCGGGCAGCGGGGCGGGCGCGGGCGCGGGGGTGGAGGCCACGGCGTGTGCAGAGTCGACCGGACGCGCAGTGTCGGCAGCGTGCGCGGAGGCGACCGGGTGCAAGGGGGCGGCTGGGGTCGCGAGTTCGGCAGCCTGCGCGGGAGCGCCGGGGGTCGCGGGGGCGGCGGGGTGCGCGAAGGCGGCAGGGGTCGAGAGCGGAGTGGGGGCCACGGCTCCAGCCTCGGCCCTTCGCAGCTTGAGCGGGCGGACGGATCGTGAGCGCACTGTGAAGATCGTGCGCTGTGACCCACGCAGCGTGAGCCGCCCCGCAGCCCGCCAGTGCGCTGGGAGCGGAACGGGGGCGCGCTCCCTGGTGCGCTCCAGGAGCGCCCGATAGCATGAAACGGACTTCCCCCGACTCACCCGCACGTTCGAAGGAGCCCTCATGGCACGGCACAACCCGATCTTCGGCAACGACCAGGCTGTCCGTCAGGGCCAGAGCTACGAGTACGGCCGGCCGGCGTCGGCCCCCGGCTCGCAGTTCACCTCGGACTTCGGCAGCCAGTACGGCCAGACCCAGACCCAGCAGGCCCCCGGCACCTACGGCCAGGGCCAGTACGGCCAGGCCGCACCCGCGCAGTACGGCCAGTCCCAGTACGGCCAGGCCGCCCCGTCGGCCGAGAGCCTCGACGCGATGTACGCGCGCCCCGCGGCGAGCGGCCACGACACGGGCCGGATGACGATGCGCGACGCTCTGAACGCGATCACCGCGACGCTCGGCATCATCATCGTCGTCGGCGCGGGCGTCGGCCTGCTGCCGTCGGTCCTCGGCATGGTGGCGGGCGACCAGGGCTTCTCGATGGGCGTGATGGCCGCGACCGTCGCGATGATCATCGGCGCGATCGGCGGTCTCATCTCGGGCCTCGTGCTGAGCTTCAAGAAGGCGCCGTCGGCGATCCTCACCCTCGTGTACGCGGTGTTCGAGGGCATGCTGCTCGGCGGCATCTCCGGCCTGTTCGAGCAGATCTACCCCGGTATCGCGCTGCAGGCGGTCCTCGCGACCTTCGCCGTCGCCGGCACCGTGCTGGTCATGTTCCGCATGGGCGTGCTGCGCACCTCCGCCCGACTGACGAAGATCTTCATGGTCTCGATGGTGGCGTACCTGATCTTCTCCGTCGTGAACATCGGCATCATGTTCTTCACCGGCGCGAACCTGCGCTACGACAACCCGTGGCTCGGCCTGATCATCGGCGGCCTGGCCGTGGTGATGGCCGCGTACTCGCTGGTCATGGACTTCGAGGACGTCCAGCGCGCCGTCAACGGCGGTGCCCCGCGCACCTACGCCTGGCGCGTGGCCTTCGGCGTCGCCGCCACCCTGGTGTGGATGTACATGGAGATCCTGCGGATCATCTCGATCCTGCGCAACAACTGACGCCCGCCGGGGCCCGGCCCCGGAGCAGCGCACCACCGCGGCGGCGGATCCCTCTGGGGGTCCGCCGCCGCCGGCGTTCCGACGGGCATCCGGGCCGGATGTGGGAGAGTGCTCCTGCAGGCGGGACGCCGCTTGCGCGCACAGCCCCTCGGGAGCGCAGACGCCCGGTCGCGCGAGGATGGCGCCCGACGGGGCAGTGAGCAGGGATCGGCGATGGACTGGACGGACCTCCAGGAGGCGTGGGGCTGGTTCGCCGAGCACGTGCTGATCGTCCTGCCGTACGCGCTGTTCGCGCTCGATGTCGTCCTGCGGATCGCGGCCGTGATCGTGGTGCCGCGGAACCGCCGGCCGCAGTCCGCGTTCGCCTGGCTGCTGGCGATCATGGTGCTGCCGATCGTCGGCTTCCCCCTGTACCTGATGCTCGGCCAGGCGCAGCTGCCCCGCAAGCGCCGGGAAAAGCAGCGCGTGGTCAACCGCCTGATGCGCGCGCGCTCGATGGACATCCCCGACAGCGACCTCGACGAGGACAGCCCCAGCTGGCTGCAGTCGGCCGTCGCGCTGAACCGCGAGCTCGGCGCCTACCCCCTGACGGGCGGCAACTCCGCCGATCTCGAGATCGACTACCAGACCTCGCTCGACCGCATGGCCGAAGACGTCCGCGGCGCCCGCGAGACCGTGCACGTCCTCTTCTACGCGGCGGGCCTGGACGACTGGACGCAGAACTTCTTCGACGCGGTGGGCGAGGCCGCCGATCGCGGGGTGAAGGTGCGCTGCCTGTATGACCACTTCGGCTCGTTCAAGTACTGGGGCTCCTACCGCCGGATGATCCGCTTCCTCGACGCCCACGACGTCGAGCACTACTCGATGATGCCGATCAAGCCGTTCCGCGACGGGGCATTCCAGCGCCCGGACCTGCGCAACCACCGCAAGCTCGTCGTCGTGGACGGAGAGGTCGGCTGGATGGGCAGCCAGAACCTGATCGCCGCCCACTACAACAAGAAGAAGCTGATCCGCGCGGGCGTGCGCTGGCAGGAGACGATGGTGCGCCTGCAGGGCCCGATCGTCTCCGAGATGAACCTCCTGTTCGGCATCGACTGGTTCTTCGAGTCCGACGAGTTCATCACCGAGGACCAGCTCGTCAAGCCCCATCCTGAGGCCGACGGCCCCTACGAGTGCCAGCTCGCCCCGAGCGGCCCCGGCTTCGTGCTGGAGAACAACCTGCTGCTGTTCAACCAGCTGTTCTACAGCGCCTCGAAGCGCATCGTCGCCGTCAGCCCCTACTTCGTGCCCGACGAGTCGATGCTGTACGCGCTCATCACCGCCGCGAAGCGCGGGGTCGAGATCGAGCTGTTCGTCTCCGAGAAGGGGGACCAGTTCCTCGTCTCCCACGCCCAGCGCTCGTACTACACGACGCTGCTGCAGGCGGGCGTGCGGATCCAGATGTACCGCGAGCCCGCGATCCTGCACGCCAAGCACATCACCGTGGACGACTCGGTGACGGTGATCGGCTCCTCCAACATGGACATCCGCTCGTTCATCCTGGACATGGAGAGCTCGCTGATGGTCGGCGGCAGCGACTTCATGGTGCGGATGCACGAGATCGAGGACGTCTACCGCTCCCGCAGCCGCGAGCTGACGCTCGAGGAGTGGGAAGCGCGCCCCTGGTACGTCAAGATCGTGGACAACACCTGCCGCCTGGCCTCCTCGATCGTCTGAGGCGCGCTCGCGGCGCTGCGCGCGGGCCGACGGGACGGGTGCGCGCGGGGTGCAGGCTGCACCTCAGCCGGCGCGGCGCAGGCTCTCGCGGGCCGCGCGCACACCGTCCTCGTGGTCCGTCAGACCGTCGGCCGCGTCGGTCATCATCACCGCGGGACCGCCCGGGGTGTCCACGACGGTGATCTGCAGGTGCGAGGCGCTGGTGGCGGTGACGATGTCGCTGGTGAAGGACTGGTCGGCCTCGACCTGGAATCCGCTCATGCCGTCCACCGAGACCGGCCCGCCCTCGTACCGGGTCACGGTGCGCGCGCTCGTGCCCTCCCAGATGGTGTCGTCGGCCAGCAGGCAGGCGAGCATCCGCTCTGCGGCGGCCTGCGCTCCCGGGTACTCCCCGTAGCCGGGAGCGGTGGCCCCGTCCCACCGCACCCTGGCGAGGGTCACGCTGGAGATCCAGTTCGCCTCGACCTCGGCGTAGGCGGTCGTGGAGTCCACGGCGAAGGGCAGAGCGACGATCTGGTAGGTGTCGGTGAAGACGGCGGGGGTGTCGACCTCGAGGCCCCCGGCGCGAAGGCCCCCGGCGGGATCGCTCGAGGTGCGCGCGTTGTCCGTGGCGTACCAGCACTCGGGGGCCGGGTCGATCGGGGCGAGCGCCGCTCCGCTGCCCTCCCCGCTGCCGTCCTCCCCGCCACCGCTGCTGCCGCTGGAGCCGGCGCCCCCGCTCGGCGTGCTCGACCCGCCCGTGACCGGATCAGCCGCCCCGGGCCACCACTGCCGCAGCGCCAGCCCCCCGCCCACGATCAGCGCGAGGACCAGCACGAAGGAGCACGCGCCGACGATCCCCGGCACGAGGGGAGAGGCGGGACGTTCCCCGGCGGGGCGCATCAGACGACCTTCAGGCTCGCGATGATCTCCTCGAGATCCTCCACGTGCGCGGGGACGTCGGCAGCGCAGTCGGAGGCGAGGGCCTGCGGGCCGTCGTCGGTCTCCACCACGATGGAGGTGACGATCGAGGCGCTCGAGGAGGAGAGGTAGTCGGGATCGGTGAAGTGGTAGGTGGCCTGCACGATCCACGCGGGATGGCCGTCGACCGTCGTCGCCTCGCTGCGGTAGTCCGTGATGGTGGGGTGCTCGCCGAAGCCCTGGCGCACGCCGGAGGTCGTCGCATAGCACTGGAAGACGGCCACGGCCGCCTCCTCCATGCCCGGGTACCCGCCGTCGACGTCGTCGGGCCAGTCGAGCGCCCCCACGTTCACCACGGAGTACCAGGAGCCCTCGACGTTTCGGCCCCAGCCGTTGACGTCGGTCATGAAGGGGAGCACCCCGGTGGACCACGGGTTGTTCCAGCGGTCGGGCCGCGTGTACTGGAGGTGGCCGCCGCGCACATCCGAGCCGCTGTCGCTGCCTGCCGTCTCGTACTCGGGCACGTAGCAGGAGGTCGTCGGGGTCTCGGTGAAGATCGGCGGCGGGGGAGCGATGTCGGGATCGTTCGGATCGGGGATGTACTCCCCGCCGCTCTCGCCGACATCGCGCGAGGTCGGGGCCGAACCGCTGACCACCAGATCCTCGGGGGAGGGGTCGCGCAGCACCGTCTGCCACAGCACGAGCGCGGCGATGCTCAACAGCACGACGGCCCCGGCGATCACGGCGATGATGGTCGTGCGGGTGCGCGAACGGGCGGCGTCGTCGGCCGCGAAGGGGTTCTCGCTCGCGCGCGCATGCTGCAGATCGGGCAGGGCCGCCGGGTCGCCGGGAGCGGAGAAGTCCGGGAGCGCGCCGCGGGGATCGCTCGGATCCGAAGCCATGGAACCCCCTGGTGGACGCTGCCCGGCGCACGGCGCCGGAGCGGATCATCGTGCCGGCGGATCACGCCGGCGCACCGTGCCAGCGAACATGCCGGCGCCCGGGAAGCGGGCGCACCCGGATTCTCCCACAGCGCGCAGATCCGGTCAGGCCGCGAGCACCCCGCGGTGGATCTTCAGGGCCAGCATCCGGGCCGCGGATTCCCGCACCCGCGCCTCGTTGCCAGCCTCCGCCCACTCGACGATCGCGCTGACGAGGCCTTCGGCGAGGTCGGGGTCGGCCGTCAGGACGCAGTCCCCGCCCGCCTCCAGCAGCCGCGTGGCGCGCTCGCCGAGGGGGACGTCGGCCACGGCCGCGGCGGCGCCGATGTCATCGGTGATCACGAGACCCTCGAACCCCCAGTCCTCGCGCAGCAGCCCGGTCACGAGCGCAGGGGAGAACATCGCGGGCACCCCCTCCTCGATGCGGGGGTAGACGGCGCTCGAGAGCATCACCATCTCCGCGCCCGCGTCGATGCCGGCGCGGAACGGGTCCAGGAAGGGATCCTCGGCGTGCGTATCGGCGTCGGTGATGCCGCTCGCGGAGAAGTCGGTGTTCGCCTCCACGCGGCCGAGGCCGGGGAAGTGCTTGAGGGCGGAGGCGATGCCGCTGGCCGCGAGGCCCTCGACCGCCGCGACCACGCAGGGGCCGACGGCGTCCGGGTCCGTCCCGAACCCGCGGTCGAGCTGGCCGACGGGCGCGTTCGCAGAGCCGAGCTGACCGGAGACGACATCGGCGACCGGGGCCAGATCCGCATGGAGCCCGAGCGCGGCGAGATCCTCGCCGATCGTACGGTAGGCGCTGCGCACCGCCTCCGGGCCGTCGGCCCCGAGGGTCTCGGCGCTCGGGGTGTCCCGGGCGGCGTCCCCCCGCAGCACGCGGATCTGCCCGCCCTCCTGGTCGACGGTCATCAGCGGCGCGACGCCCGTGCCGACCGCCTCGCGCGTCGCGGCGACGACGTCCCGCACGGCGCCGGCGGAGGTCCACCGGCCCAGCAGGAAGTAGCCGCCCACACGGGTCTCGGAGCCGAGGGCGGGGGCGGGAGAGGTCCCCGCGGGGACGCCGGCGAGCACGAGCTGCCCGGCGGCGGCGCGCAGGTCGAGGGCGTCGGCCTGGCGGCGGGCCGACTGCTCAGGGGTCTCCGGCTCCGGTGAGGCGGGGGCCGACGCCGAGTCCTCGGAGCCGCCCGCGCCGCCCGCGCCGCTTCCCGATCCGTCCTGCGCGGAGCACCCCGCGATCAGCAGAGCGGCGGGGGCGGCGGTGAGCAGGGATCGTCGGCGCATCCTTCCAGTCTCACACGCACGCCCTGAGGGCAGGAGCGGGCCCAGGCCCGTCCCAGCGCGCCGGCCGCGGATCGCTAGGCTGGCCCCATGAACGAGGTGCGACGCAGCCCACAGCTTCCCTCCGGCGACGGGACGGAGGATCCCTGGCTGATGCTGGAGGACGTCACCGGCGAAGAGGCCCTGGACTGGGTGCGCGAGCGCAATGCGCGCGCCGAGGCCGAGATCGACGCGATCCCCGATCCCCGCGCGAGCGGCTCCGGGGATCCGCTCGCCGCGACCCTGCAGCGCGAGATCCTCGAGATCCTCGATGCGAAGGACAAGATCGCCTACGTCACCAAGCGCGGCGAGCACGTCTACAACCTCTGGACCGACGCCGAGCACGAGCGCGGACTGTGGCGGCGCACCTCCTTCGAGAGCTACCGCAGCGGCAGCCCCGAGTGGGAAGTGCTGCTGGACATCGACGCCCTGAACGCGGCCGAGGGCGAGACCTGGGTGTGGCACGGCGCGCAGCTCCTGCGGCCCGAGGCGGGCGAGCCCTATCGCCGGGCGCTCGTGACGCTCTCGCGCGGCGGCTCCGACGCCGACGTCACCCGCGAGTTCGACCTCGCCACGCGCGGCTTCGTGCCCGAATCGGAGTCCCCGTTCGTGCGCCCCGAGGCCAAGGGCTCGCTGCACTGGATCGATGCGGACACGGTCTGGGCGTCCACCGACTTCGGGGAGGGCACGCTGACGGAGTCGGGCTACGCCCGGCAGGCGCGGATCTGGCGCCGCGGCACGCCGATGGAGGACGCCCCGCTGGTCCACGAGGCCGATGCCCGGGACATGGCCGTGTTCGCCTCCCACGACTCCACCCCGGGCTGGGAGCGCGACTGGGTGGTGGTCGCGCACGCCTTCTACGACCAGACCCTCCTCCTCGTGGATCGCAGCGGGGAGGAGCCCGTGCTCACCCCCGTTCCCGTGCCGCGCGACATGGAGCCGAACGCCCACCGCGACCTCGGCGTCTTCTCCCCTCGCAGCGACTGGACCGTGGGGGATGACGTCTATGCGGCAGGCTCCCTGGTCGTCGGCGATTTCGAGCGCTTCCTCGCGACCGACGGCGGGGCCCAGGGCGATCCGGGGCTGACCACCCTGTTCGCGCCGACGCCCAGCACCTCGCTCGCGGGGATGACGATCACCAAGAGCACGATCGTGCTGACCATCCTCGAGGACGTCGTGCACCGCCTCGAGGTCCACCACCGCGACGAGCACGGCGCGTGGGTGCGCGAGGACCTCTTCCCGGAGCTCACCGGCGCGCTGTCCGTCGGCGCCGTCGACTCCGATGAGGACGACCGGGTGTGGATCACCGTGGAGGACTTCCACACCCCCACGTCCCTCCTCCTGGCGGATCTCTCGCCCGTCCTCGAGGGCGCCTCGCCCGAGGAGCCGGAGCTCGTGGCCGCGACCCCCGCGCGCTTTGACGCCCAGGGCGTGGAGGTCACCCAGCACTTCGCGACCTCGGCCGACGGCACCCGGGTGCCGTACTTCGAGGTCGGCCGCCCGCGCACGAGCGAGGGCGGGCCCGCGCCGACGCTGCTCTACGGCTACGGCGGCTTCGAGATCTCCCTGACGCCCGGGTACCTCGGGGCGACGGGGAAGGCGTGGATCGAGCGCGGCGGCACGTACGTGTTCGCGAACATCCGCGGCGGCGGCGAGTACGGTCCTGCGTGGCACCAGGCCGCCCTGAAGGAGAACCGCCACCGCGCCTACGAGGACTTCGCGGCGGTCGCGGAGGATCTCGTCGAGCGCGGGGTCACCGATCGCGCGCACCTCGCCGTGCGCGGCGGCTCCAACGGCGGCCTCCTCACCGGCAACATGCTCACCCAGTTCCCGGAGCTGTTCGGCGCGGTCATCATCCAGGTGCCGCTGCTGGACATGAAGCGCTACTCGCACCTGCTCGCGGGTGCCTCGTGGATGGCCGAGTACGGCGACCCCGACACGTCGGACTGGGAGTTCATCCGCACCTTCTCCCCGTACCACCTGCTGCGCGAGGGCGTGGAGTACCCGCCGACCTTCCTGCTCACCTCCACGCGCGATGACCGCGTCCACCCCGGTCACGCCCGGAAGCTCACCGCGGCGCTCGAGTCGCTCGGGGCCGACGTGCGCTCGTGGGAGAACATCGAGGGCGGCCACGGCGGCGCCGCCTCCAACGAGCAGGCCGCGCGGATGTCGGCGCTGATGTGGGCGTTCCTGTGGTCGACCATCGGGGCCGAGGGGAAGGACGCCTGATGGCGACCCTCGCCGATCTCGCCGACCGCGCCGGGCAGGACGAGCTGCTCCAGATCCGCAACGACCTGATGACCGTCTACCGGCCGATCAGCAGCGACGACGAGCGCCTCTTCCCGCTGCGGTACGCGCGCGTGAACCCGCGGCGCGTCGGCCGCGCGAGCGAGAAGGTCCAGCGCGCCGCCCGGCGCCTCGTGACGCCGACGGTGCTGGTCCTGCCCGACGGGCCCGGGACCGCGTCGGTGCTGCCCTACGACCTCCTGCGCCGCGCGCTCGCCGCCAAGGGGCTCGACGTGATCATGGTCGAGCATCGCGGGGTGGGGCTCTCGCGCCTCGACGCCGAGGGCCACGACCTCCCGCCCCACGCGATGCGGATGCGGGAGGTGCTGGAGGACATCGTCGCCGTGCTCGACCACGCCCAGGTGGGCGAGGTCGTCGTCTACGGCTGCGGTTACGGCGCCCACCTCGCGCTCGCGCTCGCCGCCCTGCACCCGGAGCGCGTCGCCTCGCTCGTGCTGGACTCCCCGTTCGTCTCCGCGGCCGACGAGGCCTGCGCGCAGAGCGCGGTGCGCGCCCGCTACTGGGACGGCGCCGACCCCGCCACCGACACGATCGCCGCCGCGCTGCGCCGCCTCGACGAGAGCGGCGCAGTGGACGCCCGCCGCGCCGGGCCGGTCATTCTCGCCGCCCACGAGTACGGGGGCGTGGAGGACGTGCGCGAGCTCGTGGACCTGCTGGCCCTCGGCCGCGGGCAGCTGACCTGGGCGAGCCTGTGGCAGGCGCTCACCACGGAGTGGCTGACCTCGACGCGCTTCGTCAACGAGCCCGACCTCGTGGCCCGCATCGCGCACACCGCGATCGGCCTCGGCTCCCAGGCCGACGGCGGACCCATGGATCCCCTCCTGCTCGCAGGGGAGGCGGCCCGCGCGGTGCCCGCCTTCACGGAGCCCGAGATCGACCTCGAACCGCTGCTCGGCCGTATCACCGCGCCGACCCTCGTGCTGGTGGGGGAGCGGGACCTCGTCACGCCGCCCGAGGTCGCGCGCCGCGTGGCGGACGCGATCCCCGGCGCGCGGCTGCTGGAGGTGCGCGGCACCGGTCATGCTCTGCTCGATGCGCACTCGCAGCTCGCCCGCATCGCGATCTGGTGGAGCGCCGCCGGGGCGCACGACGCCCTGCTCGAGCGGGCCGAGGAGCTGCAGGACCTTCCGCGCACGCCCACCTCCTGGGCGCTCACGCACGGCCTGCGCCTCGCGCTCGCCGCGGAGCGCTACTCGCCCTGGCGCCTGCGGCTGGAGAGCGCCCGCTCGCGCCGGGCGATCTCGCGGCTGGACCCCTCGGGGCGGAAGGCCGCGAAGGGGCCGCGGCTGTAGGGAGCCGGCGGCAGTCCCGCAGGGGGCGCCGGGCCGGGCGGCCGCTCAGCGCGGGCCCGTCGGCCGTCGGCCGGGGCTCAGCTGTCCTGGCAGGCGACCTCGAGGCCGCCGTCGGCGTGAACGATCCGGTAGTCCGCGCCGTAGGTGCTGCGCGCCCACTCGGCGGCGTCGGCGGGCGGGGCATCCTGCCAGGAGAAGGCGAACTCGTCGATCAGCACGCAGTCGGGGACGCGAGTGTTCGGCCCGTGCACCCACTGCACGTCGTGATCGGGAACGAGCGGTGCCATGAGGGTGATGTCGGAGGCGACGACCGCGCGGTCCGGCACGGCGGCCATCGCGGCGCGGGCGGGCTCGGCGCGCCACGTCGGCTCCCAGGAGGAGCTGCGGGCGAGGTTCACCAGCGGCAGCGCGGGGCCGAGGGCGAGGGTCGCGATCGCGCTGAGCGCCACCGCGCCGATCTGCACGGCCCGGCGCGGGCGCGGGCGGTCACGCCGCAGGAGCGCGGTCGCGGCGCCCGTGCGGCGATCCCCGAGCGCGTCGAGCAGGGCCGCGATCGCGATCGGCATCAACACGGCGTTGTAGTGCCAGTACCAGTCCCAGTAGAACGGGACGGTGCCGACGAACCGCCACGCGAGCGTCGGCAGCATGACGGCGATGAGCGGGGAGCGCGCGCCGATGACACCTGCGGCGACCACGAGCATCGCGACCAGCAGCCATTTCTGCGCGGGCACGAAGACATCGAGGATCGAGCCGACGTTGCCGGTGTAGTCGTACTGGCCGCCGGTGTTCAGCGCCGGCAGGATCACGAACGTCGCGAGCACGAACCAGAGGAGACCCCAGGCGGCGAGGGCGAGGCCGGTGAGGCGGGAAGCAGTCCCGCGCAGCGCGATCACCAGGCCGAGCGCGAGCACCGTCAGCCCCAGATCCTCCTTCACGAAGACCAGCGGCGCTGCCCACAGGGCCGCGGTGAGGGGTCGCTCGCGCAGCAGTGCGGTCAGCGAGAAGGCGAGCAGCGGCACCGCGAAGGCGATCTCGTGGAACTGGACGTCTGCCGCGGACTGCAGCCCGAAGGAGAACGCATACGCGAGGCCGGCGGTGGTGCCGAGGCCGGTGCCGAGGCGGTCGATCGCGAGGCGGGTCAGGGGGATCGCGGAGACGCCGAAGAGGAGCGCCTGCACCCACAGCAGGGCGAGCGGGGAGGGCCAGATCGCCCACACGGGGCCCAGGAGCACCAGCAGCGGGTGGAAGTGGTCGCCCAGCAGGTTGAACTCGTCGCCCTTGATCGGCACGATCGGCGCGCGCAGCTCCGCGTAGGAGCGGGCGAGCTGCGAGAAGATCCCCAGGTCCCAGGAGCGCGGGGCGAGGGCCCGCCACTGCTGCACGCCGAGCAGGCCGTACGCAGCGGTCGCTGCCAGGGCGATGAGCACCGGGATCAGCGTGCGGCCCCGAGCGGGCGGCGCGGCACCCTGCTCCGACGCGGCCACGCTCCTGCGAGACCGGCTGAATGTGCCAGAAAGCGGCACAGAACGGCGGTCTCGTGCGGCGTGGGCGCCGGGCGTGTCGGGACGGGTGGGGCGAGAGCTCACCCGTGCAGGGTAGCGGCCGGGCGGTTCCTCTCCACGCCCCCTGCGCCGCCGCCCCGGGTTGTCGAGGTGCGCCTGGACGTCGGAATCGGTGCGGGTGAAGAGTCGAGGTGTACGTGACCGTCGGAATCAGCCCGGCTGACAGATCGAGGTGTACGTGAGCGTCGGAATGGGTGCCCCATTCCGACGGCTGCGTACACCTCGATGCCGGCAGTCAGGCGCACGGGACGAAAGCAGGCCGCGCCTCCGTGCCCGTGCCCCGCCGCCCGTGCCCAGCCGCCCTCACCCCCGCTCCAGCCCTCACCGCCCGCACCCCCCGGTCTCGCGTTCCGCGCCCCGCCGCAACGCGCCTAGACTTCCCGCATGTCGACGACGCCTGCGCAGGGAGCCCCCGCGCTCCGCCCCCGCCTCGCCGCGCGGGCGTTCGGGAGGCCGGGCCGAGCGGCGCTCGCCACCATCGCCGCGGGCGCGCTCACGCTCGTCGACCCCCGCAGCCTCACGCCCGTGCAGCAGGCCGCGCGTCGCCTCGCCGAAGCCGCGCTCGCCGGGTTCGTGGTCGCCGACACCGGCGAGGACCCGATCATCGATCCCACGGCCGACGGCCTGCTGACCGCAAGCATCGTGCTCGGCCTCTCCGACCTGTCCGACGCGCTCGACACGCGCGTCACCTCCGAGCTGCGCCGCGCCGGGGTGGGCGGTCCGCGACTGGTGATGGGCTCGCTCGCGGTGGTCGCCGTCGGCTGCCTCTACGCGCTCAGCTGCCACGCGAAGCCCGAGGACGAGGAGCAGGGGCCGAGCACCGAATCCTTCGACGCCCCAGACCTCGCGCCCCTGCCCCCGGCAGCCCGCGCGCTCACCGCCGCCCTGCTCGGGCTCCGCGGTGAGGGGGCCGACGGCTCCGCGGGCCACGCCGACGGCACCGCCGCAGTCCAGTCCGACGCGACAGCCACCGCGGCCGACGGCTCAGAGGTTCACGCCGGGTCCTCCGTCTCCCCGGGCGATGCCGCCCGCGAGGCCCTGCGCGAGCAGCTCGAGAGCGCCCGCTGCCTGCACCTCGGGCAGCAGGGCCCCGATGTCGTGTTCGCCGTGGAGCACCCGCGGCGTCTCGCCGTCCCTCACCATCAGGTCTGGCCGCAGCGCGCCCGCTTCACGAGCGAGGGCTTCCGCTATGAGGCCTTGCTGCAGATCGCCGAGGGCCGCCTGGCCGCGCTCGCCGTGCAGCTCGCCCCCGACGAGGATCGGATCGAGGACGCGCTCGAGGCGCTCGTCGGCGCGGATCTGCCCCGGCCCGACGAGGTCGAGCTGATCGCGGACTCCGCCCTGCCCCCGGAATAGTGCGCGCCCAGAGCGCGTTCCACTGGCCGGTGCACCCCGCGCAGCGACAGCTGCGCGACCTCCCTCAGGACCATCCCCCAGGAACGAGGACCCCGTGGCAGATGCCGCCCCCGAGACCATGACGGACTCCGCCCCGGCTGCCGCGTCCGAGAGCAGCGCCCCCGAGACCGCCGCGGGGGACGCCGCCCCGGCAGCGGAGGAGCCGGCTCTCGCGGGCCTCGACATCTTCCTCCCGGTGCCGCCTCCGGATGCGCAGGCCCAGGAGGAGTTCCTCGACGAGGCCGCGCAGCTCGCGCTGGCCGGGCACCCCATCACGGTCTACCTGCAGGATGAGGACGCCTGGGCGTTCGAGGAGTGCGAGCCGGTGCGCGGTCTGCTCGAGGCCGCGGGCCCGAGCGCCCTGCCGGTCACGCTGCTGGGCCTGGACATCGTGGTCACCGCCGTCTACCCGACGATCGAGCAGATGAAGCGCTTCGCCGCGATGGGCGGGCAGAAGCGCGAACGGAAGTCCGCGGCGGCGTCCGCCTGCGGGCCCGGCGGAACCGCTGCGGCGGCGCCCCGCACCGCGGGCGGGTTCGCCGCGCAGCTGATGGGTGCTCCGACCGCCGGCGGCTTCGCAGGCGCGCTCGGCGGCACCGTTGCACCTCTGCGCGCGGCCGACGCCCCGGAGATCGGCGCGCGCCGCAATCTGCTCGGCGGGGACATCGGCGACGGACTGCCCTCCGCTGGCGAGAGCGCCGTGCGTGCGGCCGACCGCCCGGTCGACAGCTCGGCGGGCCCCGCGGATGAGGACGGCGGCATCGAGGTCGAGGTCAGCGGGGGCTGCTGCGGTGGAGGCTGCTGCGGAGGCAGCTGAGGTCTAGCGCAGAGGCGGCCGCGCTCCTCGCGCTTCGCGCGCAGGCCACGCAGTGGCACCAGCAGAAACATCGGTGCAGGAGCCGGTGGCGTGGACCAGTCCACGCGACCGGCTCCTGGACCGAGAACTTTGCTGGTGCCTGCATGGCAGTCCCGGCACCACGGCACCAGCCGGATCGGGCGCAGGGCCCGCCTACGCGCCGCCCCGCCCCGTACCGCCCGCGCCCGTCACCCGATCGCGCAGGCCACCCCGTTGAAGCCGTGGTTGCAATACCCGCCGGGGTTCTTCGCGAGGTACTGCTGGTGCTCGGGCTCGGCGGTGAAGTAGGCGCCGCAGCCTGC
Organism: Brachybacterium equifaecis; assembly: GCF_023509525.1. Classification (GTDB taxonomy): domain Bacteria; phylum Actinomycetota; class Actinomycetes; order Actinomycetales; family Dermabacteraceae; genus Brachybacterium; species Brachybacterium equifaecis. The sequence goes on along the minus strand of NZ_JAKNCJ010000002.1, from coordinate 371,731 downwards.
CTCCGCGAGCGGCAGCAGCTCGGTGGTGATGGCGCCGCGACCGGCGGCGGTGAGCGCCTCCTGGTACTGCGCCGCGCTCGCGCGCACGATCTCGCCCTGCGCGGGCGTCGTCCAGTAGACGGCCGAGCGGTACTCGGTGCCGACGTCGTTGCCCTGGCGCATGGCCGTGGTCGGATCGTGCTGCTCCCAGAACGCGGCGAGGATCGCGCGCAGCACGGAGTCCCGCGCGGCCTGGTCCTCGCCCTGGTAGATCACGCGTACCGCCTCGGCGTGGCCGGTCTTCGCGGAGAAGACCTCCTCGTAGGTGGGGTGCGGGGTGAAGCCGCCCGCGTAGCCCGCCGAGGTGGTGTGAACGCCCGGGATCTCCCAGGCGATCCGCTCGATGCCCCAGAAGCAGCCGCCCGCGAGGATGATCTCCTCGCTGCCGACGGGCCACGGCCGCGGATCCCGCGGCGCGTCCGGCCCGAGCATGTCGGTGCCGAGCACCGCGTGCTCGCGCGCGAGCGGGTAAGGGGAGGAGTCGCGGCCGGGGAGGGCGTCCTCGCGCGCGACCATCGTCTTCTTGTGTCCGTTGAGCATGTCCATGAACTGCCACATGCCCCCGACGCTACGCCCGCGGCCTGGGCTCACCCCGCAGGGTGCGGCGAGGCCACGATGACGTGCACGTCCCCGTCGATCCGGGTGAGGATCAGCGTCGCGCTCTCCTCGCCGAAGCGCCGCGGCCGCAGCTTCCGCCGCAGCTCGTCGGGCTCCATGGCGGTGCCGCGCTTCTTGATCTCGAGCACGCCGAGGCGGTGCTCGCGCAGGTAGGCGCCGAGGGTCTTCAGGGAGAACGGGAGCACGTCGCGCACGGCGAAACCGCGCGCGAACGGGGTCGCCGCCCGCACATCGCTCGTGAGGTAGGCGACCGACGGGTCCAGGATGCCCGCCTGCAGCGCGGTCGCGAGCGTGCCGAGCAGTCCCGCGCGGATAACCGCGCCGTCAGGGTCGTAGACATGGTCGCCGATCCCGCGCAGCTGCGGATCCGCCGCAGGCCCGGAGAGCGCCCCGCCGTTCACGGTCTGTCCGCCCGCGAGGTCGGCGCTGCGCAGCTCCATGCGGTGGGCGCCCGCGCGGTCGATGACGAGCGCGCTGCGGGCGATGCCGGGCCGGGCGAGCGGGCCGAACCAGCAGCTCGCCTCGAGCACCTGCCCGTGCCAGGACAGCCACTGGGTCTCGGTGCCATCGGGCAGCGCCTCGCGGTGGATGCCCGGTCCGAGCTTCGCGCCGACGGGCCCGGCTGCCCCGCCTCGGCCGAGGCGCTGGGCGAGCTCCGCGACGACCGACAGCGGCGGCTCGTACTCCTCGGGGTCGTGGAGGCGGCGGCTGCGCCCGCCCCCGGCGGCGGTGCGGCGCGCGGGATCCAGCCAGATCCCCTCGGTGCGGGTGTGGTCGTGGCCCTCGGCGGTGCCGAGCTCGACCCGCGCGGTGGGGAAGGGCCGCAGGTTCACGGTCGCGACGGCGACCGCCGCGGGGTCGCGGTCGATCGCGAGGACATCCAGGCCGAGGCCTGCGAGGGCCATCGCGTCGCCGCCGATCCCGCAGCCGAGGTCCGCGACCGAGGCGACCCCGGCGCGCTGGAATCGGCCCGCGTGGAGCGCGGCGATCGGCAGGCGGGTCGCCTGCTCGACGCCGTCGGGCGTGAACAGCATGGACTCGGCGAACTCGCCGAACTTGTCGCGGCCCTTCGCGCGCAGTCGCGACTGGGTGAGGGCCGCGGCGACGAGCTCGGGGGAGTGCCCCTGCTCGCGCAGGCGCGCGCCGAGGCGCAGGGCATCTGCCTCCTCGTACGGAGGGAGGGAGTTCAGCAGGCGCCAGCCGGCGGGCTGGAGCACCTGCTCGAGGGAGGCGATGAGCGAGGGGGAGTCGTCGGCCACCGGGCTCATGCCTCCGAGCGGGCGGCGCGCTTGCCCGGGGCCTGCGGGTTCTCCCCGCGCAGGTCCAGCAGGAGCTTGCCGCGGGAGTGGCCGCTCTCGAGGATCCGGTGGCCGTCTGCGATCTGGTCCATCGGCAGGATCTGCGCGATCTCCACGTCGATCGCGCCGCTCTCGAGCCCTGCGGCGAGGTGGTCCAGTCGCTCGCGGCTGACCTCCAGCTGCGGGATGTGCGCCTCGATGCCGCGGTCCTTCGCGGGGGAGAGGTCGGCGAGGGTAGGCAGGACGACGATCCGCCCGCCGTCGGCGAGGTGCTCGAGGCTCGGCGCGAAGGTGGCGAAGTAGTGGGTGTCGAGGATGACGTCGGCCCCGCGCCCGGCGGTCGCCTCGTCGAGCACCACCTCCCAGTCCTGCTCGTCGTAGGCGATGGCCTCGGCCCCGAGCTCACGGATGCGCGCGGCGTTCTCGGCGCGGCCCGTCGCCCAGATCTGCGCGGCGCCCGCCTCGCGGGCGAGCGGGATCAGCATCTGGCCGACGCCCCCGGCTCCGCCGTGGATCAGCACCGTGTCTCCGCGGGAGACGCGCGCGCAGTCCCGCACGGCGATCAGCGCGGTCAGCCCTGCGAGCGCGAGCCCTCCCCACGGAGCGAGCGCGTCGGCGTCCGGAACCGCTGCCGTGTCCGGGACCCCGGTCGGAAGTGCGCGCACGGGAGCGAGGCATCCGGCGGGGATCGCGACGACCTCCGAGTAGGTGCCGCGCCAGTCGTCCATCGCGCGCATTCCGAACACGGCGGTCCCGACGGGCATGGCGAGCGCCTCGAGATCGACATCCTCCGCGGCGCCGATCACCGTTCCCGAGAGCTCCCGGCCGAGCACGGCGGGCATGGTCAGGTGCGATGCCTTGCCCGAGGAGCCGTCGCGGAGCTTGTGGTCCAGCGGGTTCAGGCCCGCGAACGCGACGCGCACGAGCACCTCGCCCGGCCCGACGGCGGGCTCGGCGGCCTCACGCACCTGCAGCTGCTCGGGCCCTCCGAAGTCGCTGATCTCGATCTGCTTCATGCACCGAGGGTACGGGCCGGGGCCGCGCGCCGCCTCGACCAGGCCGCCCCGCCAGGTCACGGTTCGGTCAGGATCGTGGCGGACCTGCGGATTCGCGGGGTGCGAGTGTGGCGGGCGCGATAGTCTGGCGCCCACTCCGCGCAGTGCGACGAGTCCCGCAGCGCAGCGACCCCCGATCACAGAGGTACGACCATGACCGAGCCCCTGAACGAGCCCATCCTGCGCGTCAGCGACCTGAGCGTCTCCTTCCCTTCGGAGGCGGGGCGGGTCAACGCCGTGCAGAACCTCAGCTACGAGGTGCGCAAGGGCGAGGCGCTCGCGATCGTGGGCGAGTCGGGCTCCGGCAAGTCGGTCAGCTCTCTCGCGGTGATGGGCCTGCTGCCCTCGACGGCGGAGATCACCGGTGACATCGAGTTCCTCGGCTACAAGATGCGCGAGATGAACGACCGCCAGCTCTCGAAGCTGCGCGGCGACAAGATCTCGATGGTCTTCCAGGATCCGCTGTCGGCGCTGACGCCCGTCTACACGATCGGCGACCAGGTCGCCGAGGTCATCACCCTGCACGATCCCTCGATCAACGACGCGAAGGCGAAGGCCCGCGCCATCGAGCTGCTGGACGCCGTCGGCATCCCGGAGCCGCAGCGCCGCGCGAACCAGTTCCCCCACGAGTTCTCGGGCGGCATGCGCCAGCGCGCGATGATCGCGATGGCGATCGCCAACGAGCCCGAGCTCATCATCGCCGACGAGCCCACCACCGCCCTCGACGTCACGATCCAGGCGCAGGTCATGGAGCTGCTGAAGACCGCACAGGAGATGGTGGGCGCGGCGACCGTGCTCATCACCCACGACCTCGGCGTCGTCGCGGGCTTCGCGGACCGCGTGCTGGTGATGGAGAAGTCCTTCCTCGTCGAGCAGGGGACGGTCGATGACATCTACTACCGCCCGCAGCAGGCGTACACGCAGAAGCTGCTCTCGGCGGTGCCGCGCGTGGACGGCCGCGAGAGCGCCGCGGAGCGGGTCGCGATCGAGCGCGGCGAGATGGATCGCAGCGAGATCAGCGCCGTCGGCGGCGCTCGCCCCGATGCGGTCACCGAGGCCGTCGACACCACCGCCGCGCCGAAGATCCTGGAGATCAAGGACCTGAAGCGCATCTACCCGATCACCAAGGGCGTGTTCTTCCGCCGGAAGATCGGCGAGCAGCCCGCGGTCGACGGCATCTCCTTCGACATCCACGAGGGCGAGTGCTTCGCGCTGGTCGGCGAGTCGGGCTGCGGCAAGACGACCACCCTGATGGAGATCATGAAGCTCGCGGCGCCCCAGAGCGGCACCATCAAGGTCAACGGCAAGCTCACCAGCGACCTCAGCAAGGCCGAGCGCCACCAGCTGCGCTCCGATATCGCGATCGTGTTCCAGGATCCGATGGCCTCCCTCGATCCCCGCCTGCCCATCGGCGACACCCTGCGCGAGCCGATGCAGGTGCAGGGGTACTCGCGCGACAAGATGGACGACCGCATCTCGTGGCTGCTGGAGACCGTGGGCCTGCTGCCCGAGCACGCCGACCGCTTCCCGCACGAGTTCTCCGGCGGCCAGCGCCAGCGCATCGGCGTGGCCCGCGCTCTCGCGTGCGATCCGAAGCTGATCGTGCTAGACGAGCCCACGTCGGCCCTGGACGTCACGATCCAGGCGGGAGTGCTCGAGCTGCTCCAGGACCTCAAGAACCGACTGGGCGTCTCCTACCTGTTCGTCTCCCACGACCTGTCGGTTGTCCGCAACATCTCCGATCGCATCGCCGTGATGTACAAGGGCCGGATCGTGGAGCAGGGGCGCACCGAGGACGTCTTCGAGAACCCCCAGCACATCTACACGCGCTCGCTGCTGTCGGCCGTGCCGATCCCCGACCCGGAGATCGAGCGCAAGCGCGAGCGGGTCATCGTGGATCGTGACGAGCTCGCCGCGCAGCTCGAGCGCGATCGCGCCGCCGCGGACTCGGCCGCCTCGACTCCGGCCGCCGGGAGCAGCGCGGCGTGAGGGGGCTGGGCGTCCGCCGAAGGGCGGACGGCTCGCTGCATCTGCGCCCCGGAGGCGCCGTCGTGCTCTCCATCGCCGTGTGGGCGGTGTGCGCCGCGCTCGTGGCGCAGGCCGTGGCGGTCGCCGGCTGGGACGGCGTGCTGCTCGCGCCGATCCCGCTGCTGATCTGCGTTCTCGTGTGGGCGACCCTGTGGCGCCCGCGCGTGATCCTGCGCCCCGATGCGGTGCGAGTGCGCAACGTCTTCTCGACGGCCGACGTGCCGATGGCGCAGATCGCCGATGTGCGCCTCGGGGCGATGCTGCGCCTGCGGCTGCATGACGGCCGCGTGCTCACGGCCTGGAACGCGCCGGGGGTCGGCAAGGACGACCACCGGGACCGCCTCGCCCGAATGCAGGCGCAGGAGCGCTCGGCGCGCGGAGGATCGCGCGCCGCAGGGCGGGGCAGGGCTCAGGGCGCGGGCCGCTCGACGTGGTCGGACCGCCTGGTCGCCGACCAGCTCGCGAGCCCCAGCTACGCGGTGGTGGAGGCGTGGCAGGCCTGGCGCGCGCAGCACGGCGAGAGCGCTGCCGCGAGCGCCGCTGCGCCCGACGTCACGCGCGCACCGAACACTCTGGTGCTGCTTGTCCTCGCCGCCGCCGGGGTGCTCGCCGCCCTGCGCGTCGTGCTCTGAGGCGCTCGGCCCTGCTCTGAGGAGCTCGGCCCGGCACAGAAGCGTGCCCTGCGCAGAGCCACGAGGTTGCCAGAGCCGCGTGACTGGATGCGCTGCCCGCACCGGCCCGACGAGAACGGCGCCCCCGCCCTCCCCGAAGGGAGGACGGGGGCGCCGTCAGTGCTGGTCGGGGATCGCCCGACCGCGGGACCGGATCAGGCGGTGTAGCCGACCTGCGTCCAGTCGGCGGACTCGAACTGCGAGGCGCCGTAGTTCACGAGGCCCTGCTTCACGCCCACGATGTTCGGGGTCGCGTAGAAGGGGAGCACGTGGAAGCCGGAGGCGACGATCTTCGAGAACTCGTTGGACGCCTTCATGCGCTCCTCGGGGTCCAGCTCAGTCGCCATCTTCTCGGCGTGCTCCTTGAGCAGAGCATCCTGATCCAGGTTCGTGTAGTTCTGCTGGGAGGCCACGGGGTAGAAGATGTTGATGCCCGAGGACTGCGGGAAGGCGGTGCCCACCCACGAGAAGGTCACCATGTCGAAGTTCTTCGGGCCCACGTTCTCGTCGAAGTACGCGTCCGAGGGGACCGTGTTCAGCGAGACCTTGAAGCCGATCGCGTTGAGGTCGTTCATGACCTGCGAGGCGCGGTCCGAGTTGGACTTGGTGTCGGCCGGGATGGTGATGGCCATCTCGAGCTTGGTGCCGTCCTTCTCGCGCACGTCGCCGTTGAGCGCCCAGCCGGCGTCGTCGAGGATCTTCTCGGCGGCAGCCTTGTCATAGGTGACCGCGGAGCCGTTGGCCTCGAAGGAATCCTCGTAGCCGTCCTGGCCGGGCATGAAGATGTAGTTGTTGACCAGCTGGATCGGCGCCTCGAGCGGGCCGACGACCGCCTGGCCGACGGCCTCGCGGTTGACGGCGCGGGCGATCGCCTCGCGCACCTTCACATCGCCCAGCGCGCCGCCGGCGCCCTGGGTGTTGATGGTCAGGTGGGTCCAGGTCAGACCGTTGGTGGTCTGGATGGAGTCGTCGGAGCGGGTCTTCGCCTGCGAGAGCACGTCGCCGTTGGCGATGTCGAGGACATCGAGCTCGCCGTTGGCGAAGGAGGCCGGAGCCTGGGTCTGGGAGACCACCGAGTAGATGATGGTCTCGAGCTTGGGAGCGCGGCCCCACCAGTTGGGGTTGCGGCCCATGGTGACAACACCGCCGGTGGCGTCGATGCTCTGCACCGAGAACGGGCCCTTGGAGGGGGTCTGCTGGGAGACGTAGCCCGTGTTGAACGCCTCCGGGGTCGCGGTGACGGCCGAGGGGACGTCCGGGTGGATCAGGGTGATCCAGTCGGCGTAGGGGGTCGTGTACTCGATCTCGCCGGTGAACTCGTCATCCGTCTGGCGGATCTCCTTCACCTGGTCGTATCCGACGGTGGAGCCGACGAGGAAGGCGGGATCGGCGCCGCTCTTGGCCTTCCACTCGGAGATGAGGTCGGCGATGGTGATCGCGGTGCCGTCCTCCCACTTCGCCTCCGGGTTGAACTTCACGGTGACGATCTGGGGGCTCTCGGAGGTGACCTCTGCGGAGACGACGTAGTCCGGGTTGACCTTGGGAGCGCCGCTCTCGTCGAGGACGAGCTCGGCACCCGCGCCCATGGGGCTGCGGATGGTCGAGAGGTCGGCGAGGAGGCCGTCGGCCTGGTTGTAGTTCCAGTTGTCGGGCAGCTGGGACACGGCGATGCGGAGCGAGCCGCCCTCCTGGACCGCGTCGTAGTCCGCGCGCTCCCAGGCGGTGCTGGGCAGAGCGGCCTGCTCCTCGGCCTTCTTGGAGTTCTCCTCCGCAGCCTTGCTGGCCTGCTGCTCACCGGTCTGCTGGCCGCCGCACGCCGCGAGGGCGCCGACGCCGCCGGCGACTGCGGTGCCCTGGAGGAAGCGACGACGAGTGCTGTTGATGCTCATGGATCTCTCTCTTTCATGGGAGGAGCCGCCGCGCCCAGCGAGGCGCGGGAATCCGTGCGGTCCGGCGGGTGCCGACCGCAGGTACTGCGGTATGGGGGATATGGATCGTGCGGGTACTGCGTCGGGCGGGGGCGCTCAGCTGCGAGCGCCCCCAGGCCAGGGCGCGCCGGTCAGGACCGGTCGGTGCCGCTGGTCGGATCGAGGGCGTCGCGCAGGGCATCGCCCATCAGCGCGACGGCGGTCAGCAGCGTCACGAGGAACGCGGCCGGGAAGATGAACAGCCACGGGCGGCTGACCGCCGCGGAGCTGCCGTCCTGCAGCAGGGTGCCGAGGGAGACGTCGGGCGCCTGGATGCCGAGGCCGAAGAAGGACAGGGAGGTCTCCGCGAGGATCGCTCCGCTCACGCCGAGCGCCGCGTCGATGATCAGCAGCGAGGACACGTTCGGGATGATGTGGCGAGTGAGGATCGTGAAGGTGCTGACGCCCATGTAGCGGGCGGCGAGCACGAACTCGCGCTCCTTGAACGTCTTCGTCTGGTTCTTCACGATCTGCGACATGACCATCCAGCTGAATCCGCCGATGGCGACCACGAGGATCAGCCAGGACTGCGAGGACATCAGCGGGGAGACGATCATCAGCACGTAGAACACCGGCAGCACGAGCAGCAGGTTCACGATCCAGTTCGTCACGCTCTCGAAGATCCCGCCGAGGTAGCCGGCCAGGGAGCCGATGAACGCGGCGATGATCGTCGCCACCGGAGCGGCGATGAAGCCGATCAGCAGGGACTTGCGCAGAGCTGCGGTCATCGAGGCGTAGAGGTCCACGCCGATCGCGTCGGCCCCGAACCAGTGCTGGGCGCCGGGAGCCGCGTTGAAGCCGTAGGGGTCCTGCTCGCCGACCGCGTAGATGTTCGGGATGTTGCCGAACAGGGCGAACAGGATGATCAGCAGAACGATCGACGCGCCGATCCAGAAGTTCGGCTTCCGCTTCAGCCTGCGCCACACGAGCGCGTTGCGCGAGATCGCGCGCGTGCGCTTGCCGGTGGTGAGGTTCGGAAGGCTGCCGGCGGCGCCGGTGCTGGGCTCGAGGTCGCGGGGGAGCTCGGTCGCCTGGTCAGCGGGCATGTTGGGCTGCACCGACATGGATCAGACCCTCACTCTCGGGTCGAGCGCGGCGTAGAGGATCTCCGACAGGGTCGAGGCGAACAGCACCAGGACCGCGGCGAAGAGCACGTTGCCGGCGAGGGCGTTGACGTCGGACTGCTGCACGGCCTGGATGCCGTACTGGCCCATCCCGGCCCAGGAGAAGACGACCTCGAGGAAGGTCGCGCCCGAGATCAGCGTGCCGAACGTGTACGCGAAGTACGTGGACATGGGGATGAGGGCGACGCGCAGGCCGTGCTTGATCAGCGCCGAGTTGCGGGTGGCGCCCTTGGCGCGGGCGGTGCGGATGAAGTCCGAGCCCAGCACATCCAGCATCACGGAGCGCTGGTATCGGGAGTACGCGGCCGCGCCGAAGAGCATGAGGGCGATCGTCGGCAGGAGCAGATGCGACATCGCATCGAGCACTGTCGGTATGAACCCTGTGATGCCTGGCGTGTACGAACCCGTGAAGCGGATGTACTGCTCACCGGTGGCGCGGTTGAACATGGTCGCGAGGATCATCAGGATCACGCCGGCGACGAAGGTCGGCGTCGAGATCAGCACGTACGAGGCGTAGGAGATGATCTGGTCGGAGGCCTTGTACTGGCGCACCGCGCCCCACACGCCGAGGGCCACACCCAGGATCGCCCCGAGGATCGTGCCGATCAGCAGCAGGCGCAGGCTCACTCCCGAGCGGCCCAGCCAGTCGCGCTCCCAGAACATCAGCCAATGGGCGGGATCGCCGAGCATCTCGGGGATCACCTTGCGGTTGCTGAGATCGGTGCCGAGCTTGTCGCGCAGCGGCGCGGTGAAGATCCGCTCGATCCACCACCAGGTGCGCAGCAGGACCGGGTCCTTGTCGTTCACGCCGTGCGAGGACAGGATGGCGTCGACGGACGCCTGGTCGACGGGAGGGTTCCTGCCCAGGTACTTCTTGCGCGGGAAGAAGAACGCGCTGGCCGCGACGTAGGCGAACACCGTCGCGAGGGAGGCCAGGATCAGGTAGTTGACGAACCTGCGCACCACATAGCTGATCACTTGCGACCTCCGAGGGCGAGGGGCGCAGCGAGGAGGGGGATCTCCCTGCTGCGGAGCCCGCGCGGGGCGAACGGCAACGTCACTGTGTGTCCTCACGTCATGGGGGTGATGCATGGGGGCGGCCGACGGCCGGCCTGCGCCGTCTGTGACCGGTCCCAGCACTGTAGGTCACTCCGGGGACCGCGACTGCACGGACCGGGCGACCTTGCCCGAATCGTTATGCGGATCGTTAGCTCGCGCAACGATCCCTGGAGCTCGCATCCGAGGATGCGTCCCGGACTTTACCGCACGTGATGGGCGCCACGAACGGTTTTGACGCTCCCTGGCGACGCTGGCGTCGAATCCGGCAGACCGGACGCAAGTGCGCTGCCGGGGGCTTGCGGGACTCGAAACCTGTGCGCCGCGGTGATAGTGGAATGGGGCTCGGCGCAGTGCTCGGTGGTGCAGTGCTCGTTACTGTGTCCCGGTGCACCTCCTGATGCCCGCTCCGGGCGCTCTCCCGCTCGCAGGCCGCTCGCCCGTTCCGGGCGCGCTGCAGCCAGTCGGCGCTCGCGCGGCTCTGCGCGGCGGGTCGACCGCTCCCGTGCCCCGCGCGGGCTTCCCGGCATGATCGCGCTCGCAGGGGCGGCTGCGAGCCTCGTCGGCTTCGGACTGCTCTACGCGTTCAGCCCCTCGACCTACGCCCTCGTGCTCCACATCCTCACCACCTCGCAGCGCGCCCTGCGGGCGATCGCTTGGCTGTGCGTCGGCATGGCGCTGGCGGCGCTCGGGTGCCTGCTGCTGTTCCGGGTCGTCGACCCGGAGACGCTCACCGCGCTCGCGAAGACCCGCGCCGAGGAGGTGCTCGTGCGCCGCGGGGTCGACCTCGCCGCGGGGGCGGTGCTCCTGCTCGCGGGGATCATCGCTGCGATGCGCGCGCGGGGACCGCGCCCGGCTCCGAAGCCGCGGCGGGCCGTCCGCCGCGGAGAGCCGGCCGGCCACATGATCCTGCTCGGGGCGGCGGAGGCCCTCACCAGCGTCAGCGGGATGGCGACGATGTACGTGGCCGGCCGCGTCATCGCGAGCGCGAGCCGGGACCTGCTCGTCCAGGCCCTCCTCGTCGCGGTGCTGCTCGCGGCGGTGATGGCGCAGCACCTGCTGGTCGCGTGGCTGTGGGGGAGATTCCCTGCGCTCGCCCGGAGGGTGACGGCGCTCTACGACCGCCTGGTCGCGATCGATCGGCGCCCGCTCCTCGCCGCCGGGCTCCTGGTGGCCGGGGCCGTGTTCCTGGTGCTCGGGATCCTTCCGCACGACGCCCCGCACCTCGGCTGACGGCGCCGCCTGGCGACTGCCGGCGCAGCCTGCCGCACAGCAGGCTGCGCGACTGGCTGCACGCCACTGCGCGCAGACCCTGCTCGGATGTCGGCCCGGCCCGATAGCGTCGGGCCATGCGCATCCTCCACTTGAGCGATACCCACCTCTACGGCGACGACGCCCTCCACTACGGGCGGATCGATACGATCGCCGCTCTCGCCGGCGTGCTCGATCGGCTCCGGAGCCTGCGGGAGAGCGGGGCCGACGGCGCTGCAGCGCGCATCGATGCCGTCATCCACACCGGCGACGCCTCCGACGACGGCAGCGTCGGCAGCTACCGGCGGCTGCATGCCCAGCTCGAGCCCTTCGCGGCGGAGCTCGGGGCGCAGCTCGTGGTCGCGATGGGCAATCACGATGCGCCGGCGGCCTATGCCGAGGTCGCGGGGGAGGGTGCTCACGGCGGGCCGTGGCAGGACCGCCTGGTGCCGCTTGAGGGCGGAGGCTGCGTGATCGTGCTCGACACCTCGGTGCCCGGCGCGGGCTACGGGCACCTCGATCCGGAGCAGCTCGACTGGCTGCGCTCCGTGCTGCCGGACGCCCCGGAGCCGGCGGTCCTCGCCCTGCATCATCCGCCGCTGAAGGCCGCGACGCCGCTGCTCGCGGCCCTCGACCTCGACGGGCTCGAGGAGCTCGGGGAGATCCTGCGGGGGTCGGCGGTGCGCCTGATCCTCGCCGGGCACTTCCACCACGAGATGGCGGGGGAGCTCGCGGGCATCCCCGTCCACGTCGCACCGGGCGTCACGAACGTGGTCGATCCGCTCGGGGCGGTGCCGGATGAGCAGGCTCTCGCGCTGTCGGGGGCGAGCCTGATCGAGATCGGCGACGCCGGAGGCGGGGGAGGGCGCGTCGGCCCTCTGCCGCGCATCGTGACGGCGGTGTGGCCGAATGCCGGGGACCGCCTCGGCGACGTCGGCGTCCCCGTCTACCGCTTCGATCCGGAGGAGGGGCGGAGGATCATCGCCGCCGCAGGCAGGCCGGCAGCCCAGGCCCCGCCGGTCCCGGACGCAGAGCTGCCGGGCCCGATCGTCTGAGCCTCGATCGAGGCGGAGACGGGGGTCCCGGCAGCGGGGGAGCGTCGGCCGAGCAGATCGGCCGACTGCGTCAGCGGCCGAAGCCGATGTGGCCGATGCCCTGGCTCGAGTGGCTCTGCAGCATGGCGGCGTAGTCGCCGCCGGCGCGGCGACCGGAGATGGTGTCGGGGCGCTCGGCGTCCTGGCCCTGGAGGCGGGTCGACAGGCGCTCGGCGATGGTGTTGATGCGGCGGAAGATGGACATGAGAGGCCCCCTCAGGCGTCGGCGCGACCAGGGGCCGCGGTGTGCAGATACGTGCAGGCGACGCCGTCGTCTCCGTGCGATACCTCTAGTCATACCGGCCCGCCGCGCGCCCGGCAAGCGATTTCGTACCAGGGGTCGCCGCCCTCACAATGCGGGTGTGACCTGGGGAACCGCCGTGTTTGTCGCGTCACCCTCGCGTCCCGCGAAACGTGAGCTGGCACTCGCCTTGCACGAGTGCCAGGGCGGTTCTAGAGTGGGGCTGTTGGCAGTCACGTGGCGAGAGTGCCAGGTGACCGCCTCGGGATCACCCGCCGGGTCGGCACCGCGACGGCGACCAGGATCGGGCCCCGCACCAGAACTCATGAATACCGCGACTCGCGAGCACCTTCGCCCGAGTCCATATCTGAAGGAGTGGCCCGCATGTCGGTCTCCATCAAGCCCCTCGAGGATCGCGTCGTCGTCAAGCCGCTGGAGGCGGAGCAGACCACCGCGTCCGGCCTCGTCATCCCGGACACCGCCAAGGAGAAGCCCCAGGAGGGCGAGGTCGTCGCCGCAGGCGAGGGCCGCTACGACGACTCCGGCAAGCGCGTCCCCATGGACGTCAAGGTCGGCGACCGCGTCGTCTTCTCGAAGTACGGCGGCACCGAGCTCAAGTACGGCGGCGAGGAGCTGCTCATCCTCGGCTCGCGCGACATCCTCGCCATCATCCAGAACTGATCACCTCTCCTTCTGCAGAACTGAACAGGACTGATACGCATGGCAAAAGAGATCATCTACAACGAGGAAGCGCGCCGCGCCCTCGAGCGCGGCGTCGATCGCCTCGCTGACACCGTCAAGGTGACCCTCGGCCCGAAGGGCCGCAACGTCGTCCTCGACAAGAAGTGGGGCGCCCCCACGATCACGAACGACGGCGTCACCATCGCCCGCGAGATCGAGCTCGAGGATCCCTTCGAGAACCTCGGCGCGCAGCTGGCGAAGGAGGTCTCCACCAAGACCAACGACGTCGCCGGCGACGGCACCACCACCGCCACCGTCCTCGCCCAGGCGCTCGTGCACGAGGGTCTGCGCAACGTCACCTCCGGTGCCGCTCCCTCCGCGCTCAAGCGCGGCATGGAGAAGGCCGTCGAGGCCGTCTCCGAGAAGCTCGGCGAGATGGCCATCGAGGTCGACGGCAAGGAGCAGATCGCCAACGTCGCGGCCGTCTCCAGCCAGGACCGCGAGATCGGCCAGCTCCTGGCCGAGGCGTTCGACAAGGTCGGCAAGGACGGCGTCATCACCGTGGAGGAGTCCTCCACCACGGCGATGGAGCTCGACTTCACCGAGGGCATGCAGTTCGACAAGGGCTTCATCTCCCCGCACTTCGTGACCGACGCGGACCGCCAGGAGGTCGTCCTCGAGGACGCCTACGTGCTGTTGAACCAGGGCAAGATCTCGGCCGTCGCCGACATCCTCCCCCTGCTCGAGAAGGTCATCGAGTCCGGGAAGCCGCTGTTCATCATCGCCGAGGACGTCGACGGCGAGGCTCTCTCGACCCTGGTCGTCAACAAGATCCGCGGCACCTTCAAGGGTGCAGCGGTCAAGGCTCCCGCCTTCGGCGACCGCCGCAAGGCCATGCTCCAGGACATCGCGGTGCTCACGGGTGCGCAGGTCGTCACGGCCGATCTCGGCCTCGACCTCAAGACCGTCGGCGTCGAGGTGCTCGGCCAGGCCGGCCGCGTGGTCATCACCAAGGACGCCACCACGATCGTCGGCGGCGCCGGCGACCAGGAGGCCGTCTCCGACCGCGTCGCGCAGATCCGCTCCGAGATCGCCGCGACCGAGTCCGACTGGGATCGCGAGAAGCTCCAGGAGCGCCTCGCGAAGCTCGCCGGCGGCGTGTCCGTCATCAAGGTGGGCGCCCACACGGAGGTCGAGCTCAAGGAGAAGAAGATGCGCATCGAGGACGCGGTCTCCGCGACTCGTGCAGCCATCGAGGAGGGCATCGTGGCCGGCGGCGGCAGCGCCATCGTCCAGGCGTCCTCCGTCCTCGTGGGCGACCTCGGCCTCTCGGGCGACGAGGCCGTCGGCGTGCGCGCCGTCTCCAAGGCGCTCGTCGAGCCCCTGCGCTGGATCGCGGAGAACGCGGGCCTCGAGGGCTACGTCGTGGTCGAGAAGGTCAAGCAGTCCGAGACCGGCCACGGCCTCGACGCTGCGACCGAGGAGTACGTGGACCTCATCGCGGCCGGCATCATCGACCCGGTGAAGGTGACGCGCTCTGCGCTGCGCAACGCCGCCTCGATCGCCGCTCTCGTGCTCACCACCGAGACCCTCGTGGTCGAGAAGAAGGACGAGGACGAGGGCTGATCCTCCCCTCGCCTTCGGGCACAGCACCGCGCCCCGTCTGCTCCGGCAGGCGGGGCGCAGTGCTGTGCGGGCCCTCCGCGCCTGCCGCGCGCGCAGATGTCCCCCTGGCCTCGTAGACTCGACGCGTCCGGGCTCGAGCGGCCGTCGGGCGTGAGCCCGGCGCGACCGTGCGGAGGATGAGAGAGCAGCGATGAGCAGCGAAGCCCTGGATGAAGCGGAGCGCGAGGAGCCCGGAGCAGGGGTCGTCGCCGATCCCGAGAGCGTGTTCGGCCCCTCGCGATCCGTCGTGCTCGCCACCATCCTCGCGGGGATCCTGTTCGCGGTGGTCCTCGAGTTCCTCGTGATCGTCAGCTTCATCGGCCAGAAGCTCTGGCGCTCGCCGCTCCTGGGCACCGATCCGATCTTCACCCTCCCGCTCGTGCTCGGTGTGGGCGCCTTCGTGCTGACAGTGCTCGCCGTGGTGCGGATCCTGACGATGTGGCTCCAGGTGGATGCGCACGGCATCCGCGTCAACGGCCTCCTGCGCCGCACTCGCCCCACCGCCTGGTCCGAGGCGGAGCGCGTCGTCGCCGTCCACAACATCCAGCGCGCGAGCTCCGCCGCTGAGCTCCTCGACGCCGCCAGCACGCTGGACGGCCTCTACGTCATGTCCCGCGAGAAGGGCCGCATGGCCGCCGTCTCCGGGCGCTTCTTCGGGGCCGACGCCCAGAGCGCCACCCTGCAGCGGGCCGACGCCGCGGGCGTCCCCATCGAGGAGATCGACGAGATCACGGTCAAGGAGCTGTGGCAGCGCTTCCCGGGCGCGCTCTCGTTCGCCGAGGGACACCCGAACCTCACGCTCGTGGCACTGGTCGGCTTCTTCGTCGGGCACAACGTGCTGACGTTCTTCATCTGGGGAATGTGAGCGCCGCGGACGACGGCGCGCGCCCCGTCGCAGGGGCGGGCGCTGGTCCGGGCGCGGGCGCGGGCGCGCGCCCCGTCGCAGGGGCGGGCGCTGGTCCGGGCGCGGGGGCGGGCGCAGGCCGGAGCCCGGTCACGGGCGGCCGTGCCGCACGGCGCCGGGCCCGTCGGCCCCCGCCGCCCCTCGCCCAGCGCGACGGACTGGACGCGGCGCACTGGCGGATCCCGCCGCGCGCGCCCGCGGCCCCGGGGGAGTCGCGAGGCGAGCTGACGGTGCTCGAGGCTCTGCTCTCCCGCTTCCCCGCGCTCGGGGCGCCGGAGGCGACGCCGCTCCCGCTGCGCTTCGCGCGCGGCGAGATCGTGCGGGCCGACGGCACTGCGTGGAGCGCGCAGGATCCCGCGCGCGCGGGCCAGGAGGTCTGGTTCCACCGCGAGCTGCGGCCGGAGGTCGTGCCCGAGCGGGAGATCCCGATCCTCTTCCGCGACGAGCACCTGCTTGTGATCGACAAGCCGCATGACATGGCGACCCTGCCGCGCGGCGCGCACGTGCTCGGGAGCGCCCTGGTGCGCCTGCGCAGGGCCACGGGGATCACGGAGCTCAGCCCTCTGCATCGCCTGGACCGGCGCACCGCCGGGGTGCTCGCCTTCGGCATCCGCTCGGCCGAGCGCGCCGCCTACCAGCAGCTCTTCGCCCGGACCGAGGTCGCCAAGGAGTACCTGGCGCGCGTGCGGATCCTGCCCGGCGCGAGCGAGTCCGAGCCCCCGCTGCACCCCGGTGCGGCCTTCTCGATGCGCGACCGCCTGGTGAAGGAGCACGGGGAGCTGCAGGGCAGGGTCATCGCCGGGGAGCCGAACGCGCACACCGAGGTCGAGGTGCTCGAGGTCAGCCCCGCAGCGGGAGAGCTGGAGGCGCTCACTGCCGCTCGGACTCCCGCCCCGCGCACGGCCCTGCTGCGCCTGCAGCCGCGCACGGGCCGCACGCACCAGCTGCGCCTGCAGCTCGCGAGCCGCGGACTGCCGATCTGCGGGGACGACCTCTACCCCGAGGCGCGCGCCGTGGGCCCGGAGGATCCGCCCCTCGCCCTGCTGGCGCGGCGCCTGGCCTTCACCGACCCGTTCACCGGTGAGGAGCGGGAGTTCCTCAGCGCGCGTTCGCTGGCGGAAGGAGCCGAAGGAGCCGAAGGGGCCGATGGGCCCGGTCGGCCGGGCCCGGGCGTCAGTACGCTGGAGCCGTGACAGCAGCCTCCGGTGCCCCGGTGCCCCCGTCGGCCGCCCCGCGCGCAGACGGGACCCCGCAGCCCCGCCGCACCCGCGCAGGAGCGGTCATCGTCGGCCCCACGCGCCGCGCCCGCTACGGACCCGGCGCCGTCATCGGGCTCCCGCTGCTCGCCGTGCTCCTGAGCTCCTTCCCGGCCGCCATGATCGAGCGCTGGCGCGAAGGCCGCATCGCTGCCGGCGCCGACGGCATCGCGGTGCGGCTCCTCGAGCCCGCCCCAGTGCAGCTCCTCGCCGGTGCGCTGCTGCTGTGGGCGGTGGTGGCGGCGTGGGCCGCGATCCCGCTGGTGCTCGTGCACCGGGTCGTGCACCTCGATCCGCGCACCGGAGAGCTCTCCCTGCGCACCGGCCTGCGGGTCGCGCAGCGGCGCGCGCTCGTCGACGTCGTGCACGCCGGGGCCGATCCGGAGCGCACCGGCACCGGGACGATCGGCTTCGCCGACGGCGCCGACTGGACCATCCCGGCAGCCGGCTGGGACGAGGCCTCCTTCGACGGCATGCGCGCCCTCCAGGAGGCCGCCGGCCTGCCCGTCCAGCCTCCGCGCGCCTCCCTCATCGCCGCCGCGCGCGCCGCGTCCCGGCTGCGGGCGCAGCGCGAGATGGCCGCCCGCATCGCGATGCCCTGGCGCACGGAGTACGACGCCGACTCCACCGCCTTCCTCGCCGAGTTCGACCGCCGCCGCCGCGTGCTCGGGCGCAAGGAGCCCGCCCGGCCCGGCGACCTGCTTCCGGGTGAGCCGCTGCCCGAGGCGCGCCGATGAGCCCGCGCGAGAGCGGGGCGGAGTCGCCCGCCGCAGAGACCGCCGTCCCCACGACGACGAGCCCCATCCCCGTCGCCGACTCCCTCACCGTCCGCTCGGAGGCGGCGGCGGAGGTCGGCAGCGTCCTGCTCTCCAGCGGCATGGCCTCCTACCGGGTGAAGGTCGCGATGGCCCGCACGGCGCGGGCGCTGGGCCTGGACTCCTTCGACTCGATCGTGACCTTCAGCGACATCACCGCGACCGCCACCCTCGACGGCCGGTATCGCACACGGATCACGCAGCCGGGCCACGTCGGCGTCGACGTCGACCGGATGACGCGCACCCAGCGACTCGTCGAGGACCTGCGCCCGGGCGTCCGCGCCGGCGAGATCCTCGAGGGCCTCGACGCGATCCGTGCGCGCGGGCCGCTGTACGGACCGCTCGTGAACGCGCTGGCCGCGGCGCTCGCCTGCGCGGCGTTCGCGTTCCTGAACCAGGGCGGCTGGGTGGAGATGGCCGGGGCCTTCGTCGGCGCAGGGATCGGGCAGGCCGTGCGGCGGCGCCTCCAGCAGCGCTCCTGGAACCACTTCCTCATCACCGTGATCGCCGCGCTGCTCGCCTCCGGCCTGTATCTGCTGGTGGTGAGCGTGCCGACGGCGCTCGGCTGGCTGGACGGGGCGCACCTGGCGGGGTACGTCGCAGCCGTCCTCTTCGTCGTGCCCGGCTTCCCGATGATCACAGGGATCCTCGACCTCGTGCGGGCCGACTACGCCGCGGGCATCGCCCGGCTCGCCTACTCGGCGCTGATGCTCGCGGGAGCGGCCGCGAGCATCTGGGTGACGGGACTGGTGGCCGGGGCCGCCGGCGCGCCCGCCTCGCAGCTCGCCCTCGACCCCGCGCTCGAGCTGGTGCTGCGGGCGCTCGCCACCCTCGTGGGCGTCGTCGGCTTCGCGGTCATCTTCAACTCGCCGCTGCGGATCGCGCTGCTGGCCGGGGGAGTGTCCGTGGTCGCGAACTCGCTGCGCTTCGTGATGACGGAGGCCCAGATCCCCGTGCAGCTCGCGACGCTGCTGGCGACCGTGCTCGTCGGCGCGGCGAGCTACGCGGCGGCCCGCGCCTGGCGCCTGCCCCGCACCGCGATCTCCGTGCCCGCGGTCGTCATCATGATCCCCGGCTTCGCGATGTACGCCTCCTACGCCCTGCTGAACACCGGCGATCTGATCGGCGCCGTGCTCCAGCTCCAGGAGGCGATCCAGGTGGTGCTCGCCGCGGCCCTCGGGCTCGCCCTCGCGCACCTGGCGACCTCGCCCGAGTGGCGGCGGGTCAGCCAGCCGCGCTGAGAGCGGAGGCGGCGCGCGCAGGGCCCGTCGGCCCTCTCGATGCCGGGGCTGACGGGCGGCGATGCCGTCGGCCCCCGAAAGCGCGCGCCGACGTGCGCAGTCCCACGCCTGCGGGACTGCCCCCGCCCTGCACCGCCGAGTAGCATCGATCCATGACGAGCGCGGATCCCTTCGGTTTCATCGGCCTGACCTACGACGACGTCCTCCTCCTGCCGGGGGAGACGGACGTGATCCCCTCCGAGGTGGACACCTCCAGCCGTCTGACCAAGGAGATCACCCTGCGCACGCCGCTCGCGAGCGCGGCGATGGACACCGTCACCGAGTCCCGCATGGCGATCGCGATGGCGCGCCTCGGCGGCATCGGCATCCTCCACCGCAACCTCTCGATCGAGGACCAGGCTCACCAGGTCGACCTCGTCAAGCGCACCCAGACCGGCCGCATCACGAACCCCGTGACCATCGGCCCGGACGCCACCCTCGAGGACTTCGACTCCCTGTGCGGGCAGTTCCGCGTCTCCGGCCTGCCGGTCGTCGATGAGGCCGGTCTGCTGCTCGGCATCTGCACCAACCGCGACCTGCGCTTCATCCCCGTGGCCGAGTGGGCCAGCACGAAGGTCGGCGAGGTGATGACCCGCGAGCTGTTCACCGCCCCGGAGGACGTCACCCCCGAGCAGGCCACCGCTCTCCTGCGCAAGAACAAGCGCGAGCGCCTTCCGCTCGTCGACGCCGCCGGCATCCTGCGCGGCCTCATCACCGTCAAGGACTTCGTGAAGTCCGAGCAATTCCCGAACGCCTCGAAGGACGCGCAGGGCCGCCTCCTCGTCGGCGCAGGGGTCGGCTTCTTCGGCGATTCTCGCGACCGCGCGGGCGCGCTGATGGAGGCGGGGGCCGACGTCCTCGTCGTCGACACCGCCAACGGCCACGCCCGCCTCGCGCTCGAGATGATCCGCTCGCTGAAGGCCGACCGCGCCTTCGACGGCGTCCAGATCATCGGCGGCAACGTCGCCACCCGCGCGGGCGCGCAGGCGCTCGTCGACGCCGGGGCCGACGCGGTCAAGGTGGGCGTGGGCCCCGGCTCGATCTGCACCACGCGCGTCGTCGCGGGTGTCGGCGTCCCCCAGATCACCGCGATCCACGAGGCGTCCAAGGCCTGCGACCCCGCGGGCGTGCCGCTCATCGGCGACGGCGGACTGCAGTACTCGGGCGACATCGCCAAGGCGCTCGTCGCCGGCGCCGACACCGTCATGCTGGGCTCGCTGCTCGCCGGCACCGAGGAGTCCCCGGGCGAGGTGGTGCTGCAGAACGGCAAGCAGTTCAAGGCCTACCGCGGCATGGGCTCGCTCGGCGCGATGGCCTCGCGCGGCAAGAAGTCCTTCTCGAAGGACCGCTACTTCCAGGCCGACGTCGAGAGCGACGACAAGATCGTGCCCGAGGGCATCGAGGGGTGCGTCGCGTACCGCGGCCCGCTCGGCACCGTCGTGCACCAGCTCGCAGGCGGCCTCGCGCAGTCGATGTTCTACGTCGGCGCGCACACGGTGGGCGAGCTCAAGGAGAAGGGCCAGTTCGTGCGCATCACCGCTGCCGGCCTCAAGGAGTCCCACCCCCACGACATGGCCGCGATCGTCGAGGCGCCGAACTACACCGCACGCTGAGCGGCTGCGCGGCTGAGCGGCTGGGCGGCTGAGCGGCTGAGCCTCCTTCCTACGAGATCGTGATCCTGTGCCAAGAACTGGCACAGGATCACGATCTCGTTGCATGCGGGCCGCTGCCACCGCCGTCGGCCCCGGCATTCCCCGCGAGACCGACGTCCTGTTCCAGAAAGTGGAACAGGACGTCGGTGTCGCGTCACCTGCGGTCAGCTCCGCCTCGCGCGCGGTGCTCTGCAGCCGGTGCGCGTTCGCGAGACCGCCTTTCTGTGCCACTATCTGGCACGAAAAGGCGATCTCGCTGGCCTGATCTGGGCGGGGCCGACAGCGGGGGGCCTTGGAGGCGCGAGCAGCGCGGCTCGCCAGCGGCTCAGCGCCGCAGCCGCTCGAGAGCCGGCCGCAGGGGTCGCAGCGCGCCCAGCAGCGCCGCGCCCGAGGCGAGCAGGGCGAGGCCTGCGGCGAGCATGAGGAGGCGCACCGCCACCCCTGGCCACACGGACATGCGGGTGAGGCGCAGTGCCGAGGGAGCATCGCCGCAGGTGACGATGAGGGTCGTGGGGTCGCCGGCGCGGATCACCTCGAGCGTGCGGTACTGGGTGCGCCCGATCGTGACGTGGAAGAGGGTCTCCTCCGAAGCCGCGCCAGGAGCGTCGACGGTGCACGCGCGCGCGGTCTCGTCCGAGGAGAAGGCGAGGACCGCGTAGCGCCCTGGCCCGATCGCGGCAGGCTGTCCGGCGGTGATCTCCTGCATCGGCGAGAGCTTGGCGGAGGCCTGAGTTCCGATCGCCCCGCCGAGCACCAGCAGGGCGAGCAGCGTCCCGAGCCCGGTCGCCAGCAGTGCTGCAGCCAGGATGCGCGGTCCCCATGACTGGGTGGCCTCGGCGAGGGAGGGGGCCGATGAGGCGGCGGGCACCGCGGTGGGGACAGGCCCGGCCGGGGGTCGGCCCGTGGGGGAGGCGGCCGACGGCGTCGGGGGCACGAGGGCGCGAGGCGGTGCCTGCAGTGGGGTCGCAGGGGCAGTCTCGAGAACCGCGTCCGCTGCCGCTATCGCTTCCGCTTCTGCTTCCGAACCCGAATGTGCATCCACATCCGTCTCAGCCTCTGCCCGCTCCTGCGCGAGTGGCGCGATCGGCGTCCCGACCCAGCGCAGGACTCGCGATTCCATCACGTCGTCGGAGGCTGTCGCCGCAGGGGCAGCCGCGCTGGCCGCGCCGTCGGCACGGTTCTCGAACTCCGAATCTCCGGTGGAGTCGGTGCTGGGATGCCCGGCGGGGTTGACGTCGGGCTCCGCCGGAAGCTCCGGCCCGACCGTCGACTCGTCGGCAGAAGCCGTGCCCCACGCGTCCACCGGGCCGTCGCCCCAGAGGGGCTGGCGCCAGCGCGCCGCCCGCACGGCGCTCTCATCGGCGAGGTCGTCGGCAGGGGAGGGGGCGGGAGCCGGCGCGGGGGTGTTGGCAGGGGCAGGGACATCCGAGGGATCTGCCGGGCTGCCTGGCACGCGGCCGTGCTCGGGCTCTGCCATCGGGTGTCCTCTCGGCCGGGGGACCGCCGGCATCCGTGATGCCCGCTCTGTCCGGTGCGAAGGACGATCCTATCCGCGCGCCCGCGGGCCCCGCGGCCCGGCTCGACTGTCGGAGGGTCCGCCTACAGTGGCTCCCATGAGCGCAACCCGCACCTCCGCACCTGGCAGCTGGATCGAATCGCCCCTCCTCGGCTTCGACACGGAGACGACCGGCACCGACGTCACCCGCGACCGCATCGTCACCGCGGCGCTCGTGCACTCCGTCGGCCCCGGCCGGGAGAACGAGACCGTGGCGACCTGGCTGATCGACCCGGAGATGGAGATCCCGCAGGCAGCCCAGCGCGTGCACGGGATCAGCACCGCCCACGCGCGCGAGCACGGGATGCGCAGCGCCGACGCGCTCGACGAGGTCGCCTCCCTCCTCGCGGAGGCCCTCGGGAAGGACGTCCCGATCGTCGCGTTCAACGGCGGGTTCGACCTCGCGATCCTGGAGAACGAGCTGCGGCGCCTGGGCCTGCCGACTCTCGCCGAGCGCCTCGGCCATGACATCGCCCCGGTGCTCGACCCGCTGGTGATCGATCGCGGCGTGGACCGCTATCGCAAGGGCAAGCGCACCCTCGGCGACGTCATGGCGCACTACGGTGTGCAGACCGACGGCACCATGCACACCGCGGATGTGGACGTCTCCGCGACGATCGACGTGCTGCGCGCGATCGCTGCCGCGCACCCGCGCGTGGCGGAATCCCCGCTGGCGGGCCTGCACCAGGAGCAGATCGCCTGGCACCGCGCCTGGGCCGAGAACTTCAACGACTACCTGCGTTCGCGCGGGAAGCCGGCCGACGTCCCCCTGACCTGGCCGCTCTGAGCGACCGGGCCAGGGCTGGCGGAAGCGTCGCAGGTAGAGTGGAGGGGTGATGAGCGAGATCGAGATCGGCCGCAACAAGCGGGGACGCCGGGGTTACAGCTTCGATGATGTGGCAGTGGTGCCCTCGCGCCGCACCCGCGACCCGGAGGACGTCTCCACCGAGTGGCAGGTCGACGCCTACCACTTCGACATCCCGATCTTCGCGGCGCCCATGGACTCGGTCGTCTCCCCGGCCACCGCGATCGCCCTCGGCAAGGCCGGCGGGCTCGGCGTGCTCGATCTCGAGGGCCTCTGGACCCGACACGAGGATCCGACCGCGCAGCTCGAGCGCATCACCACCGCCTCCGAGGAGGACGTCGTAGAGGTGCTGCGCGAGGCCTACGCCGCGCCGATCCGCCCCGAGCTGATCACCCAGCGCATCCGCGAGGTCCGCGACGCCGGCGTCACCGTCGCCGGCTCGCTCTCCCCCCAGCGCACGCAGGAGCACTGGAAGACCGTCGTCGACGCCGGGGTGGACCTGTTCGTCATCCGCGGCACGACCGTCTCCGCGGAGCACGTCTCGAGCGACCGCGAGCCCCTGAACCTCAAGCGCTTCATCTACGAGCTCGACGTCCCGGTTATCGTCGGCGGCTGCGCGACCTACACCGCCGCCCTGCACCTGATGCGCACGGGTGCGGCGGGCGTGCTCGTCGGCTTCGGCGGCGGCGCCTCGCACACCACTCGCGAGACCCTCGGGATCTCGGTGCCGCTGGCGACCGCCGTGGCCGACGTCGCCGCGGCGCGCCGCGACTACATGGACGAGTCCGGCGGCCGCTACGTGCACGTCATCGCCGACGGCGGCCTCGGGAAGTCCGGCGATCTCGTCAAGGCGATCGCCTGCGGGGCCGACGGGCTCATGGTCGGCGCCGCTCTCGCTCGCGCTGAGGAGGCGCCGGGCCGGGGCTTCCACTGGGGCAGCGAGGCGCACCATCAGACCCTGCCGCGCGGGCACCGCGTGGAGGTCGGCACCGCCGCCCCGCTCGAGCAGATCCTGTTCGGCCCGGGGCTCGCGGCCGACGGCACCACCAACCTCATCGGCGCCCTTCGCCACGCGATGGCGACGACCGGCTACCTGGACCTCAAGGAGTTCCAGCGCGTCGAGGTCGTCACCTCCGCGTGAAGCACGACCTGCGCCTGCAGCGCGGCGCGATCGTGCTGCGCCCGCTCGCGCGCGAGGACGCCTCCGCGTTCCGCGCGCTCGTGGACGAGGAGAGCTGGGCGGGGATGTCGGTCCCGCTGCCCGCGACCGACGAGGCGATGGCCGAGCACCTCGGCACGCTGATCGAGGCCCCCGCGCAGCTCGCCTTCGCGGTCGAGCAGGACGGCCGGCTCGTCGGCCGCACCACGCTCTACGATCTCGTCCCCGGACTGAAGGTCGAGATCGGCCACACGATCTATGCGCGCGAGGCGTGGGGGAGCGCCGTGAACCCCACGTGCAAGCTGCTCCTGCTCGACCACGCCTTCGGCGAGCTCGGCGTCGGGCGCGTCGCCCTGCGCTGCGATCACCGCAACGCCCGCTCCCGCGCCGCGATCCTGAAGCTCGGTGCGACCTTCGAGGGCACCCTGCGCCGCTTCCGCCGCGCGGCCGACGGCACCGTCGCCGACGCCGACTACTTCTCGATCCTGGAGAGCGAGTGGCCCGGTGTGCGCGACGGGCTCGAGGCGCGCCTCCGGGCCTCTGCCCAGGCCTGATGGGCCCGGCCGCTCATCTCTGACAGACGCTTCTCGCGCTCCGTGCCGCCGACCCCCGGAACCTCTGCTCCGGGGGTCTCGCGCATCTCGATCTGACGCTGGCGGGACGAACGTCACTTGGAGATCCCAGCGGTTCGGATTAGGTTAGGCATGCCTTGCGAAATTCCGCGGGCAGTTGCACCGCCTGTTCGGGTCGCCCACCGAGCACCCCCGCGACCCGGCCACCCCGGGTCGTCGCCTCTGTGAAAGGGATGCCCATGTCCGATCTCCTCCGCCCTCTCCCGGCTCGCCGCCGAGGACTCACGCGTCGCAGCGCCCTCGTCGGCACCGCCGGATTCCTGAGCCTGGCGCTCGCCGCGTGCACCTCCGACTCCGACAGCGCCGCCTCGGGCGGCAGCGACGCCGGCGGCTCCGCCTCTGCAGCGGGCACTGTCACCGTCGAGGACAACACCGGATCCGTCACGGTCGCCGTCCCCCCGAAGTCCGTGGTCGCCACCGACAA
The DNA here is from genome assembly GCF_023509525.1 of Brachybacterium equifaecis. GTDB lineage: Bacteria > Actinomycetota > Actinomycetes > Actinomycetales > Dermabacteraceae > Brachybacterium > Brachybacterium equifaecis. The sequence continues at coordinate 346,461 of NZ_JAKNCJ010000002.1, read as the reverse complement.
CCGCCTGTTCGAGACCCTCTCGGACTGGGGCGTCGCGCTCGCGGCCGCGCCGCGCGCGCTCATGCCCTCTACGATCGCCTACCGCGATGACGAGTCGATCGTCGACCTCGGCACCCACCGCGAGCCCGATCTCGAGGCGGTCGTCGCCGCCGAGCCCGACCTCATCCTCAACGGCGGCCGCTTCGCCCAGTACCAGGAGCAGCTCGCGCAGCTCGCCCCCGATGCGGCGCTCGTGACGCTCGATCCTCTGGAGGACGAGCCGCTGGATGCAGAGCTGAAGCGCGCCGTCGGCGTCCTCGGGCAGATCTTCGGCAAGGAGTCCGAGGCCGCGACGCTCGGCGAGGAGCTCGACGCCGCCGTCGCCCGGGCGAAGGCCGCCTACGACCCTGCGCAGCGCGTCATGGCGCTCAACTCCTCCGGCGGCACGCTCGGCTTCATCGCGCCGACCATCGGCCGCACCATCGGCCCGCTCTACCCCCTGCTCGGTCTCATCCCCGCGCTCGAGGTCGAGGGCGAGAGCGATGACCACGAGGGCGATGACGTCTCCGTCGAGGCGATCGCCGAGGCGAACCCCGACTGGATCCTGGTGATGGATCGAGACGCCGCCGTCTCGGCCGACGACCCGGCGTTCCAGCCCGCGGACAAGGTGCTCGCGGGCTCGGCCGCGCTGCAGGGCGTCACCGCCGTGCAGCAGGGGAACGTCGTCTACATGCCCGCCGACACGTACACCAACGAAGGCATCCAGACGTACACCGAGTTCCTGAACTCCCTGGCCGACGCCATGGAGGCGAAGCGCTGAGCACTGCAGTCCCCACCCAGCAGCAGCGGCGGCTCATCGAGCCGTCGCTGCTGCTGGGGATCCTCGCAGTGCTGGTGCTGCTCGGACTCTCCCTGGTCACCGGCGTCTACGACGTCTTCGGGGCCGAGGACGGCCGCGAGATGTTCGCGATCACGCGCATCCCGCGCACGATCGCGCTTGTCCTCGCTGGCGCCGCGATGGCCATGTCGGGGCTCGTCATGCAGCTGCTCACGCAGAACAAGTTCGTCGAGCCCTCCACCACCGGCACCACCGAATGGGCGGGTCTCGGGCTGATCGCGATGATGGTCCTGTTCCCCGGAGCCGGGCTGCTGGCGACCATGGGCGGAGCGATCCTCGCCGCCTTCGCCGGCACGATGGTGTTCTTCCTGTTCCTGCGCCAGGTGCGACTGCGCTCCTCGCTGATCGTGCCGATCATCGGGCTGATGCTCGGCGCGGTCGTCTCCTCGATCTCCACCTACGTGGCCTTGCGGTTCGATGCCCTCCAGACGCTCGGCATCTGGTTCGCCGGCAGCTTCACCCCCGTCATCAAGGGCCAGTACGAGGTGCTGTGGGTGGTGCTGGTCGTGGTCATCGCCGTGTTCATCGCAGCCGACCGCTTCACCGTCGCCGGGCTCGGCGAGGAGATCGCCACGAACATCGGCCTGGACTATCGCCGGGTCGTGCTGCTCGGCACGGGCCTCATCGCGATCGCGACCGGGGTGGTGACGGTCGTCGTCGGCAACCTGCCGTTCCTCGGGCTGATCGTGCCGAACATCGTCTCGATGCTCCGCGGCGATGACCTGCGCTCGAACCTGCCGTGGGTGTGCCTGCTGGGCATCGCGGTGGTGACGGTGTGCGACCTCATCGGGCGCACGATCATCATGCCGTTCGAGATCCCGGTGTCCCTCATCCTCGGGGTCGTCGGCGCCGCCGTGTTCATCGTCCTGCTGCTGCGGCAGCGACCGCGGAGGTGAGGCGGGCATGACGGCTTCCCCCAGCGCCCCCGTAGGCTCGCGCATCGCCCTGCGCCCGGACGCTGAGCGCGCCGCAGGCGGCTTCGCCGACCGCCGCACCCGCACCCGCTTCGCCGTGGTGCTCGGCCTGCTCATCGCCCTCACCCTCGTCCTCGCCTGGGGCACGATCGCCTGGGACAACCCCATGGACCCCGGCACTCGCGGGTTCTGGCTGATCGCGAAGCTGCGGATCACCTCGGTCGTGGTGATGGCGATCGTCGCCGTCTCCCAGGCGCTCGCGACCGTCGCCTTCCAGACGGTCACCGAGAACCGCATCCTCACGCCCTCGATCATGGGCTTCGAGTCCCTCTACGGGGCGATCCAGACCACCGCCGTCTTCACTCTCGGCGTCACGGGCATCCTCGCCCTGCAGGGCACCGCGCAGTTCATCCTGCAGATCGCGGCGATGGTGCTGCTCGCGACCCTGCTCTACGGCACGCTGCTGACGGGCAGGCGGGCGAGCATGCAGGTGATGCTGCTGGTCGGCATCGTCATCGGCGGAGGGCTCGGCTCCATCTCGACCTTCATGCGCCGCATGCTCTCGCCCAGCGAGTTCGACGTGCTCACCGCGCGGATGTTCGGCTCGGTCACCAACGCCCAGTCGGACTACCTGCCGATCGCGATCCCGATCGTCGTCGTCGCCGGGGGAGCGCTGCTGCTGCTCTCGCGCCGACTGAACGTGCTGGCGCTCGGGCGCGACACCGCGGTGAATCTCGGCCTGCCGCACCGGCGCTCCCTGATCCTGGTGCTGATCCTGGTCTCGGTGCTGATCTCCGTCTCCACCGCGCTGGTGGGCCCGATGACCTTCTTCGGCTTCCTCGTCGCGACCCTCGCCTATCAGGCCGCCGGCACCCACGATCATCGCTTCGTGCTGCCGATGGCGATGCTGCTCGGCTTCGTGACCCTCGCCGGCGCCTATCTCGTGATGGACCACGTGTTCGGTGCGCAGGGCGTCGTCTCGATCATCATCGAGCTGGTCGGCGGCACCGCATTCCTCATCGTCATCCTCCGGAAGGGCCGGCTATGATCCAGTGCCGCGACGTCGTCAAGAGCTACGGGGAGCACGCCACCATCGGCCCCGTGACCCTCGAGATCCCGAAGGGCGGCATCACCGCACTCGTCGGCCCGAACGGCGCCGGGAAGTCGACGCTGCTGACGATGATGGGTCGGCTCCAGGCGCCGGATGCCGGGACCATCGAGGTGGGCGGGCTCGATGTCGCCAAGGCGAAGAGCGGGGACCTCGCGCGCGTGCTGTCGATCCTGCGCCAGGAGAACCACTTCGTCACCCGCCTCACCGTGCGCCAGCTCGTCGGCTTCGGCCGCTTCCCGTACTCGCGGGGCCGACTGACCGCTGCCGACGAGCGCGCGGTCTCCGAGGCCATCGACTTCCTGGACCTCGGCGGTCTCGAGGGCCGCTACCTCGACGAGCTCTCCGGCGGCCAGCGCCAGCGGGCGTGCGTGGCGATGGTGCTCGCCCAGGAGACCGAGTACCTGCTGCTGGACGAGCCGCTGAACAACCTCGACATGCAGCACAGCGTGCAGATGATGCGCCGCCTCGAGGCCGCCGCGCGCGAGCTGGACCGCACCATCGTGATCGTCCTGCACGACATCAACTTCGCCGGCCGCTACGCCCAGCGCATCTGCGCGATGAAGGACGGGCAGGTCGTCGAGCACGGTCCCGCCGCCGAGGTGATGACGCCGGAGGTGCTCACGGGCGTGTTCGACACCGAGGTGAAGGTGATCCACGGGCCCGACGGGCCGCTCGCGGTGTACTACTGAGCTGGATGCCTCAGACCCCGTAGGGCCCTTCGGCACGGATCTGCGCGTACCGCGACGCCGGGATGCGCCGGGCGATGACGAGCGCTGCGAGCCCGTGCAGAACCGCGACCGTGAGCCAGGGTGCAGGCCCCTCGAGGCTGAGCCCCATGGCGACGCCGACTGCGGTGGCGACATGGAACCCTGCGTGGATGCCGATGGCGGCCCACACGGAGCCGACCGCGAGGGCCAGGTACCCCGCGGAGAGGCCGAACGCGAACGGGATCGTCAGGTAGACGACGTGCTCGAGCGCGCTCTGCTGACCGCCGCTGGAGCGGAGATGGGGAAGCATGAACGCCGCGGCGCTCACCATCACGGCGAGATGCGGGCGGCGTGACAGTGAGCGCAGCAGGTAGCCGCGGAACAGCACTTCCTCGCCGATGCCCTGCAGCACGAATGCCAGCAGGACCATGTAGAGAACGATCACCCACACCGGCTCCGCGGCGAACGCCGGCAGCTCCATCTCGCGCCCCCAGCCGGCCACGGCGGAGAGGCCCTGGCTGAGCAGCAGCGCCGCCAGCGAGATCCCCATCCCCGCCGCGAGCCCGACGGCGGCGCGTTGGTTCAGCGCGAGGCCGAGCGCCCGGAATGGCCGTCGGTCCAGGCCCCGCATCAGCGCCCACGAGAGCAGCAGATAGACGCCGAGGGTGAGCACGCACTGCCCCGCGAAGAGCAGGAGCTCGAGGCCGGGATCGACAGCGCCGGGCTCGTCGAGCGGGATCCCTGCGGCCATCAGGAGCGCGTAGTACGGGAGGGCGACGCCGCTCGGGGTCACCACGAGGGCGAGGATCGTCAGCAGCACCCGGGCCCAGACCGGCAGGCGCGGGGCAGGGGAGCGCTCGGGGTGGAGGCCCGGGGCAGTCGAAGGGGCAGACGTCTCGGTTCTCGTCATGACCTCGACGTTAGGTTCTGCCGCAGCGGCGCTCATGTGCCCGTCGTCCTCTCTGCGACCGCCGACCCATGACCACGGTCATGGGTGCGAGACCGCCTGCGCTCCCTAGAGTGGAGGCGTGCCCTCCTCGTCAGCCCCGCACGGCCGCCCCGTCCCGGCCTGGGTGCTCCCCGCGCTGCAGATCACGGCGCTGTTGTGCCTCGCACTGCGAGCCGGCCAGTACGCCCTGGCCGCCGACGCCACGGGCGGCGTGTTCCCCACGCGCCTCGATATCGCGTGGATGTCGCTGCTCGCGGCCACGGTGCTCATCGCGCTCACCTGGACGGTCCGCGCACGCCTCGCACCGGGAGCGGCCCGCGGCGTCCTGTCGGCTGCGGTGCTGCTGATCCTCGTGCTCGCCGACGGCGGAGGCCACCTCGGCTTCGATATCCCGGCGCTCCTGCTCGCCCTCGCCCTGGTGGTCGTGGACATCGGACCGGTGGCGGGGCTTCTCGCCGCGCTGCTGCTCGGGATCGATGCAGCAGTCGGCCACGTGCAGATCGGCTCCGATGCGGCGACGATCGTCATCAATGCCCTCGCGCTCGCGGTGCTCGGCACCTTCGGAGCCGCCATCGGGGCGCTGTGGCACGGCTACCAGCAGACGACGGAGGATCTGGCCGCGGCGATGGAGCGACAGCGCCGCATGGCCGATACGCAGAAGGAGCTCGTCCTCGCCGAGGAGAGGGCCCGGTCAGCGCGCGAACTGCACGACACCCTCGGCCATCGCCTGACCCTGATCGGCATGAGCCTCGAGTACGCCGAGCGAGTCGGCGAGCGCGATCCGAGCGGAGCGCGAGCGGAGATCGCGACGGCCCGCACGACCGCGGCTGAGGCGATGGTGGAGATGCGCACCTGGGTGCGCGCGCTCAGCCCCGTGCGCGACCCTGACGCGACGGGCCTGCTCGCGATCAATGCGATCGCGGAGTCGTTCCGAGGAACCGGGCTCGAGGTGAGCGTCGCGCACGCGAGCGACCCGTTCGTGGTGACGATGAGCGAGGACGCGGAGCTGCTGCTCTACCGGGCCGTGCAGGAAGGGCTCACCAACGCTCTGCGCCACGGCCGCGCTCGACGGGTCTGCATCACCACCGGGCGCAGCGAGCAGACGGTCCGGCTCGAGATCACCAGCGACCTCGACGCCGCCGCCCGAGAATCTCTGCCGGAGGGGCCTCTCGCACCCGGCTTCGGCCTGCGGGGGCTGGCTGAGCGCGCCACGGCGCTCGGCGGCTCGGTCCAGGCGCGGCGAGCAGGCGACGAGGTGGTGCTGTCGATCGAGATCCCGACCGCCGGGCTCGCCACTGCAGGAGTGCCGGCGCAGAAGGGCGGTGTGCGATGACAATGCCCGGGTATGAGGAGGAGACGGATGCCCTGCGCGGAGACGGGCCGACGCCGGTGCGCGTGCTGCTCGTCGATGACCAGCAGCTGCTGCGGCGCGGACTCTCCCTCCTGCTCTCCACGGCCGACGGCATCGAGGTGGCGGCCGAGGCCGCCGACGGCGCCGAGGCGCTCGCGCTCCTGCGCCGCGACCTGCCCGACGTAGTCCTGACCGATGCGCGCATGCCGGGCATGGACGGCATCGAACTCACTGCGCAGTGCCGCACCCTGCATCCGGGCCTTCCCGTCCTCGTGCTGACGACCTTCGACGATGAGGATCTGGTGCGTGGTGCGCTGACCGCTGGAGCTGCAGGGTTCCTCCTGAAAGACACTTCGACCGATGCGCTCGCAGGCGCGATTCGGGCTGCTGCCGACGGCGGCATGGTCATCGATCCTCGCGTCGCACGGATCGCGATGACCCGCGGGCAGGCCGCCGCGCCCGATCCGCTGGCGGTGCTCACACGTGCCGAGCGCGCTGTGGCGGAGCTCGTCGCCGAGGGCCTCACCAACGCCGAGATCGCCGCCCGGCTCGTGCTCGCCGAGGGGACGGTCAAGAACCACGTCTCCGCGCTGCTGCGCAAGCTCGATCAGCGGGATCGGACAGGGCTCGCGCTCGCGCTGTATCGGACGCTGCAGGAGGGGAATCCCGGGGAAGGGTGAGGATCGGCGCTCGCCGCAGAATGTGCAGATCGGCGATGCCGGCACCAGGCGGCGATCCATCCAGCCCGCTCAGCCCTCAGCGACGGCTCTGAGGGCAGCGAGCCGGGTGTCGATCGCTTCTGCGAACAGGGTGAGCTCGCTGTCCGGCACGCCGTTCCTCTGGGCTGCTGCCCTCCACCCGCTGATCGCGGTCCCGATCCGAAGCATCCTCGCTCGAGCCGACTCCTGTCCCAGGCTGCATTCATCGGCGAAGGGGAGGAGAGCCTCGGCCTCGTCCGGCGGGGCGTCCGCCCCGAGGATGGTGGTGGATCGCTGGCGCCACGGATCCGGAGTCGGATTCACGTCGAAGGCGGGGCTGAGCCTCCAGAAGCCCTGGTCGGCGAGGAACCCGTGATTGCGGAGGTGATCGTCGGTGTTGCCGAGCGCGATGCTCGCCACGACACGGTCGAAGAGCGCGTGATGATCGGCCTTCGGCGAGCGGGAGAGATCGAGCATCGCTGCGGCGATATCCGCGTAGTCGCGGTGATCACCGTCGTCCGCGCCCAGGGCCGTCATCGCGCTGATGTATCCGACGCGGCCGCCGCTCTCGGTGCGATCGAAGCGCCGCAGCACCAGCACGCTGCGCTCGCCGACTCGGACCAGACGGCGAGACGGCACCTCGATGCCCGCCGCTTCCAGAAGATCCAGCGCCGTCATCTCCCAGGCCATCACGTCCCAACGGTCGCTCGTGTGCGGGAACTTCGCGAGCGCGAGAGGTCTGAGCATTATTGATCAGATGCAACCCTGGTGTTCGTGAGTCGCTTGGCTTCCTAGTGCCCGGCGAATGCCCTGAACGCGCACTCCGACCGGCAGCGCTCGTCGCTGTCCGGGCAAGCGTCGACGTGAGCCTGCGCCTTATGTAACTGTCCTTGCAGGTCAATCAGGGTTCGCAGCTGTTTCTCGACAGCGGTGATCTGCATGGCCAACAGTGGCTGGAGCGTGGCCTTGACTCCCGTGCAGGTGCCGTTGTCCGCGAGGTCGAGGAGGCGGCGGATCTCGGGCAACTCGAGGCCGAGCCGCTTCGCCGAAGCGATGAAGTCCAAGCGCTCCAGGTGGCCCACGTCGAAGTCCCGGTATCCGTTGGCGCTCCTGTGCGCGGTGAGGATACCGAGCCGCTCGTAGTAGCGCAGCGTGCTCGTGGGCACTCCTGTGCGCTCGGCGACCTCGGAAATCCTCATGCTCCGACCATAGGGGGCTCCGGCTTGACCTTCAACCTGGGTTCAAGGTTTAACGTCCTGGGTATGACGTATGTGATTGCGCCGCCCTGCGTGGATGTGAAGGACCGTGCGTGCATCGATGAGTGCCCGGTCGACTGCATCTACGAGGGGCAGCGAATGCTCTACATCCACCCCGACGAGTGCGTCGACTGCGGAGCCTGCGAGCCGGTCTGCCCCGTCGAGGCGATCTACTACGAGGACGACCTGCCCGACCAGTGGTCCGACTACTACCAAGCCAACATCGAGTTCTTCGACGAGATCGGCTCGCCCGGCGGGGCAATGAAGCTGGGCATGATCCGCAAGGATCACCCGATCGTCGCCGCACTGCCACCGCAGAACGGATAGAACAGCGGGTCCTGACCCAGGCCGCTCGACCCTGGATGCGATTGCGCATCCAGCACTGGTACGAGAAGGAACCTAAGGAGACTCATGCGCGCGAGCGTGGAATGGATGGAGCGGCACCAGGTGGTGCTCTACGTGGCGGGCCTGGCTCTCGGGGCCATCGTTGGATTGGCCTGGCCTGCGGTTGCTCATCCTGCGGAGCTGGCGATCCACCCGGTGCTGGCGCTACTGCTGTACGCCACGTTCCTCGGGATCCCCTTCGGCAGGATCGGGCGGGCGTTCCGGGACTGGCGGTTCCTTTCGACGATCCTCGTCGTCAACTTCGTCTTGGTGCCGTTGATCGTCTGGCCGCTCTCAAGGATCGTCGCCTCCGACCAGGCACTCCTCGTTGGCGTCCTGTTCGTGCTGCTCACCCCTTGCATCGATTACGTCATCGTCTTCTCCGGCCTCGCGGGCGGCGACGAGGAGCGGCTCCTGGCTGCGGCACCGTTGCTGATGATCGCTCAGATGCTCCTGTTGCCGCTGTACATGTGGCTCTTCGTGGGCGCGGAGTTCGCCAGCTCCATCGAGGTCGCGCCGTTCGTAGAGGCGTTCGTGCTCATCATCGCGCTTCCCTTCTTGGCCGCGGCACTGACCCAGCTCGCCGCTGCCCGGTCACGGGCCGGCAGGAAGCTCGAACAGGTTGCTACCGCGGGGATGGTGCCGCTGATGGTCACGACGCTGGCGGTCGTCGTCGCTTCGCAGATCTCCGGCGTGAGCGCCCGGCTCGGTTCACTGCTCCTGGCGGTGCCGGTCTACGTCCTCTTCGCTGCAGTGATGGTGCCGGTCGGGATGCTGGCCAGCCGCATTGCAGGCCTCGACGTACCTGGAAGGCGTGCGGTCGTCTTCAGCGGCGCGACTCGCAACTCACTCGTCGTTCTGCCACTGGTGCTCGCCTTGCCGGCTGCGTTCGACATTGCTCCTCTCGTGGTGGTGACCCAGACGCTCGTCGAGCTCGTCGCCATGGTCGTCTTCATCCGGCTCATCCCGCTCGTCATCCCCGCGCGGCCGGGAGCCGGTACTGACCGGACCCTTGCCGCACAAACCTCAGAGATCGAGACGTAGTCCCGGTCCAAGGTGCTCGTGGGCGATGACCCCATCCCCTCAGCGCCCGTGGACGTGTTGGCGGTACGGGCCAGCCGACGCAACCAAGGTTTAGGTGCATCATTGTTGCGGTAGATGCAATACTGGGTAGATGGCCCAGGACCCCCGTGGCGTCTCACCACTTCGCCAGCTTCGCAACGTGCGGGCGCTGGACGAGGGGCGCTTTGTGTTCGAGGCGATGCTCTCGGGCTGGGCGGATCAGCAGAGCAGTCGAGGACTCGCTGAGCGGACGATCGGGAGCCGTGAGTTGGTCATCCGGAGGTTCGAGGAGTTCGCAGGACGTTATCCGTGGGAGTGGTCGCCGGGTGACTTGGAGGATTACACGACCCAGGCGAAGTCTCGACAGCGGCCGGCGACCCCCTCCACGATCCGCGGGTATCACTCCATCATCCGGCTGTTCTGCGACTACCTCACCGATCCTCGGTACCGGTGGGTGGCGGACTGCGAAGAGCGCTTCGGATCAGCGCCGCAACAGGTCTGCCACGAGTGGAACACGCTCGCGCACCTGGTTGACTACGAGGGCCGTCCGCAGCGGCGAGCACTTACCTATGACGAGATTGAGCAGTTCTTCACCGTTGCCGATCGCCGCGTCGAGACGATCCTCCAGCGGGGCCGGAAGGGAGCCCTCGCAGCGCTTCGTGACTCCCAGATCTTCAAGATGATCTACGCCTACGGGCTGCGTCGGGCTGAGGCTGTGGGTCTGGACGTGGCGGACCTGCGGCCCAACGGTGTGGCTCCGCGCTTCGGACGCTTCGGTGCTGTCGATGTGCGCTGGGGCAAGGGTGCACAAGGCTCGGGCCCGCGACGCCGGTCGGTACTCACGATTCCCGAGCTGGACTGGATCACGGAGGGACTGGCCCAATGGATCGACCACGCCCGACCTCGCTTCACCGCCGGATCGGCGGGGCCTCTGTGGCTGACCGAGCGAGGTACGCGTGTCTCGCTGCGCTACATCGACCTCCGCTTCGCCCAGCTCCGCGACGAAGCAGAGCTGCCGTCAGAGCTCAGCGTGCACGCTCTGCGCCACACGTACGTCACCAACCTCATCGAGTGGGGATACGCCGAGAAGTTCGTGCAGGACCAGGTCGGGCACGCGTACGCCTCGACGACCGCGATCTACACCTCCGTCGGCGACGACTTCAAGAACCGCATGATCAACCGAGCACTCTCCCGGATCTATGGAGGACCCCATGCCGAAGACTCCCGCCCCTGACGCGCCGATCACCTGGAACCTGCGCCCGCTCATGGCTGCGGCCGGGATGTTCCAGACCACGGATCTGATCGAGCCGCTGCGCGCCCAGGGAGTACAGCTCTCTCGCGAGCAAGTGTTCCGCCTGGTGACGAAGACTCCCGAGAGACTGAACGTCGAGGTGTTCGCCGCGCTCTGCCGAATTCTCGAGTGCACCCCCAACGACCTCATCGGGATCCCGAAGGTCCAGAGCGAGCGCCCACGCCGAGCAGCCGGCGCTCCAGACACCACTGGACCGGCGATCGGCGATCTGCGCCCGATCCGCGCCAAGCTGCACCGCCCGCACGAGTGAACCGACCAGGACGAACCCATGGCCACCAGGTCGGCTGCGACAGGTGCGCTCGTCACGTCGCAGCCAGGTACTCGATCCTCGAGCAGCACGTCTGCAACGCCTGCTACTCAAGGCTCCGCCGACACCCCGGACGCTGCCCCGAGTGCGATCAGGTCAAGGTTCTGGCCTTCTACGACTCGATCCGACGCATCGTCTGCGCGACCTGCGCCGGCGTGCCCCCACGGTTCGCGTGCATCACCTGCGGAAGCGAGGAACAACTCACCGGATCCCAGTGCGGCACCTGTCGGCTGACCGAGCGTCTCCGTGACGTCCTCGCAGACGAGGGCGGCGGCATCCATCCCGGCCTTGCCACCCTGTATGACCACCTGCTGACGGCGCGCGACCCACGCGCGGTGGTGCGATGGCTGCGCAAGGAACCGGTCGGGGTGACGCTTCGTGCCATGTCCGCCGACGAACTTCCGATCAGTCACTCCACCCTCGATGCTCTCCCGCTCTCACCTCGCGTGCGGTACCTGCGCCGCATGCTCATCAGCGCCGGAACGCTCCCGGCCATCGACGTACTGCTCCATGACCTCGAGAGGCACGCCACCGCCTTCATTGCCGACCTTCCCAGGGAGCACGGCGCGGTCACCGCCCAGTACTTCCACTGGGAGCTTCTCCGCAAGATCAGACAGCGATCCGCGAACCGAGCCATGACCCCCAGCAGCTACAGCACCCGCTCCACGGAGCTGCGCAAGATCGCTGACTTTCTCGCCTGGCTCGAGACCAACGGGCTCTCTATGGCATCGCTGGACCAAGCTTCCGTCGACCGCTTCTTCGCCCACCACCACTCCCAGGCGGCAGTTGGCACGTTCCTGAACTGGGCGATACGGCAAGGCCTGACAAATCCGGTGCAGATCCCTGGACGGAAGCCGGCCCCGCCGCGCCCCCCGGTCCCCGACGACATCCTCTGGGCCAAGGTCGACCAGCTCGTCGATGATGAGTCCATCCCGCTGGGAAGTCGCCTCATCGGCCTGCTCGTCCTCGTGTTCGCCCAGCGGATCAGCGACTGTGTCCGCCTGCGCCGCTCGGACGTCACGGATGACGAGACGATGCGGATCGCGCTGGGACGGACTCCACTCACCCTTCCCATCCCCATCGCCGCGCTGCTGCGGCATCATCTCGAGGAGCTGAGCACTCGGCGGCCCTACCTCGACGGCGGACCAGATTGGCTCTTTCCCGGGGCCACGCCTCACTGCCACGTCAGCGAAGCCAGCGTCGCCCTCCACCTCGTCCCGCACAAGATCCATGCCCGAGAGATCCAGCAGGCCCGGATCGACCACCTCGTGCAAACTGTGCCGGCCAGCGTCGTTGCAGACATGCTCGGCATCAACATCAACACAGCAGTCAGGCATGCCGCGCGCACCAACTCGAGATGGGGCAACTACCCCGAACTACGAGCTTCGCCCACTGGGGAATAGTGCACGGGCGAACGATCCCGTCCGCGATGACCGGGGACACCCCGGTGAGGCGGCGGGAGAGGTCTAGCCGGCTGTGGGTTTTCTTTGGCAGGGAGCGGGTGAGGGATCGCCTCGCCGCCGTCGACACACTGTTCAGTTTTCGGTATATAGTTCAGTGCATGCTGACTATAGCTTCTCGTCTCGATGTGATGAACCGGTTGGGTCGCGCGCTGGCCGACCCGACCAGGTCCCGGATTATCCTGGCTCTGCTCGATGGGTCCGCGTATCCGGCGGAGCTGGCCCGAGATCTGGAGCTGACACGTTCCAACGTGTCCAACCACCTCGCATGCCTACGCGATTGCGGGATCGTGGTCGCCGAGCCCGAGGGTCGTCGGACACGGTATGAGATCGCCGATTCCCACCTGGCGCAGGCCCTGACCGCGCTGGTCGACGCCACCCTCGCGGTGGACGAAGACGCCCCCTGCATCGATCCCGCCTGCACTGTTCCCGGATGCGACGTAGCAGGGGAGGGCGCATGATGCTCGCCTCGGTCCTGCAGGCGATGGGCCTGTTCGTGGCGACCAACATCGACGACGTCATCGTGCTCTCCCTCTTTTTTGCCCGAGGCGTGGGCCAGCGTGGCACTACCGCCCGCATTCTGGCCGGGCAGTACCTCGGGTTCGTCGGCATCCTCGGTGCCGCTGTCCTGGTGACCCTCGGCGCCGGAGCCTTCCTGCCCTCGGCAGCCATCCCGTACTTCGGTCTCATCCCTCTGGGCCTCGGTCTCTGGGCGGCGTGGCAGGCCTGGCGCGGAGACGATGACGACGATGACGACGAGGCCAAGGTTGCCGGCAAGAAGGTCGGCGTGTGGACAGTCGCAGGCGTCACCCTTGCCAACGGCGGCGACAACATCGGCGTCTACACCCCTGTCTTCCTCAGCGTGGAACCTCTCGCAGTAGTCGCCTACTGCATCGTCTTCCTCGCGCTCGTCGCGGTCCTGGTGGTCCTGGCCAAGTTTGTCGCCACCCGCCCACCGATCGCCGAAGTCCTCGAACGCTGGGAGCACATCCTCTTCCCCATCGTTCTCATCGGTCTCGGCATCGTCATCCTTGTCAGTGGCGGAGCCTTCGGCCTCTGATTCAGCTAAAGCAAACTCAGGTCCCGGGCTCAGTAGATCGGTCTCGGAACCTGGACCCGGGACGCTTCGTCACGTCGTCATCGTCCGAGCGGAGTCCGGATCTGAGCCCCAACGAGTTCCCACCGTTTAACGGGGAGGGCTTGCTCATGGTGAGCTCGTCTGAGCTCCAGCGCGCACCGGTCGATGGCTAACCTGACCGGGGCTAGTGGAGTAGCTGACACAACAGTGAACGGGAGACTGGACAGCATGTTGAGGATCGGTACGCGCCGGGTTGCTTCCCGTGCGGCGAACAGAATGGCAGACAACGACGCCAAGACGGCCGTCTCGCCTGTCCGCGCAGCAGTTTCCGGGATTCGATGCGGGGCGAGCTGGTGAGCTCGATGCGCACCAGAATCCTCATCGTGGGTACTGCGGCTCCGTGGGCTGTTCTGTGGACGGTGATCGCGGCCGCCATGGCGGGAGCACCGGTCTCGATGGAGCTCGTCGATGCCGGCCCGGTGGTGCGGTGGGGGTTGCCGATCGTCGATGCCCTCGGTGATGTGGTCGGTGCCGCCACCGTGGCGTGCCTCGTGCTGGCGCTCGTCGTGCTGCCCCGCCGTGCGGAGCCGTCCGCGTCGGAGGCTGACCAGGAACACGCTGCCGTGTCTCGGTTCCATCCGGCGTACGAGCGGGCGCTCGATATCGGTATGGGCCTGGGAATGGTGTGGTCAACGCTGCTGGTCGTGCGGATGGTGCTTGGCTACGCTTTGGCGGCGGGCCAGGCACCCTTCTCCCCGCGGTTCGGCTCCGATCTTCTGATGTACATCACGCGGCTTGAGCTCGGTCAATACCAGCTTGCCGGGGCGGTGTTCGTCGCCGCTGCCTCGACCATGCTGATCGTCGTGAGGTCCCGCATGGGGCTCCTGATCGCGCTGGGCTTGGTGTTCGCGACGTTGGTGACGAAGTCGATGACGGGCCATGCCTCGGGGCAGACCTCTCACGAGGCGGCCACGAGCGCGATGATCGTGCACCTCGTGGCTGCCGGAGTGTGGCTGGGTGGGCTCGCGCTGCTCGTGCTGGTTGCGGGCCGGCTCGGAGCACGACTGAGGGATGTCGCCGAACGGTTCAGCGTCCTGGCGCTTGCTTGTTATGGGGCGTTGGCCGCCAGCGGTATCGCCTCTGCCCTGGTCCGGCTCTCCGCGCCTCTGGACCTTGTGACCACCGCGTACGGGTGGATGCTCGTGCTGAAGACGGTGTTGCTGGTGCTGCTGGGTGGCGCTGGCTGGTGGCAGCGCCGACGGGTACTGGGCCGGCTGCGGGACTCGGGTCGCCGGAGAGACTTCCTGTGGCTCGCCGCGGGGGAAGTCTTCCTGATCGCGGCGGCGACCGGACTCGCTGCCGCACTGTCGAACACGGCGCCTCCGGTGCCGGACGAGCCTGAGCCGGTCACCTCGACGGCTGAGGCGCTGACCGACTATCCACTGCCTGCTCCGCCTGAGCTGGCGACGCTGCTGACGACCTGGCGTGTGGACGTCGCCGGAATGGCACTCGCCCTCGGTCTCGCGGTCATCTACCTCTGGGTGCACCTGCGCCGCCCGTTGACGGGCACTGGCGGGCGACGCTGGCCCGTGGCCAGGACTTCGGCGTGGGTAGCGGGATGCGTGGTCATCTTTTGGGTGACGAACGGGGCACCGGGCGTGTACGCGCCGGTGCAGTTCTCCGTGCACCTGAGCCAGCACGCGCTGCTTGCTCTGGTGGCAGTGCCTCTACTGGTTGCCGGGCGTTTCGGTGATCTCGTGCGGGATCGGATCGCTCCTCGGTCGGACGGTTCGGCGGGACTGCGCGAGCTCGTCGACTGGAAGCCTCGCTCCCGTGCGGGTCGGTGGCTCGCTCACCCGGCGGTGTTGGCGCTGCTCGGCGCGGCGGGATTTGCAGCGATCTACCTGACCCCGGCGCTCGGCGCGGGGTTGCATACCGCGCCCGGCCGACTGGTCGTGCTTACTGCCGCTGTGGTGGCCGGTGCTGCTGTGGCGCTGCCATTCCAGGGTAGGGCGCTGGGTGGTGGCATGGTCGCTGGGCGGGAGCGCTGGGTGGCCCTGGTTGTGGGGGCCGGCTTTCTTGCTGGGCTGGCGCTTCTGCTGGTGCTGGCGCTCCCGGTCGTGGAGCCCGACTGGTTCGCAGTCATGGGGCGGACCTGGGGCCCCGATGCGTTCGGAGATCAAAGGCTTGGTGGCCGGGTCCTGCTTGCGCTGGTTCTGACGCTGGCAGTCCTGCACGGCGCGGTCATCTCGCGATCGCGACGGAGCAGCGAAGGACTCTCCGTAGGTCGTTCCGCCTCAGCGCGGTACTGAGCCGGGTTCTGTTGCTCGCCGCGGCGTGCCGTGATGCGTTGTCCTGATCGGGTTCGTGATGGTCAGTCGGTGTTGTCACCGGGGCTGCGGCGCAGGCGGACGATGATCGCACCGATCGCGGCGAGCAGTAGGAGCAGAGCGAGGCCGCCGAGGATCATACCGAGAGGAAGGCCGCCCTCGCTCTGTTGAGCCTCTGCCGGTTCGGCAGCGGTGTCTTCCGTGCTCGGTTCGTCCGTCCCGGCGGTCGGCTCCTCGCTCTCCTTCGGCTCCTCCGATTCGGAGTCCGCTGTGGCCGTGGGCTCGGCACCGACTGTGACGGTGAAGTCGACCGTGCCTTCGATCGGGTGGCCGTCCGAGGAGACGACACGCCACAAGACCTGATAGTCATCGGCGGGCAGCGGCGGCAGGTCGATCGTGGCCGTGTTGCCGGACACGGCGGGTGTCTCGGTGAAGATCTCCTCGCCGGCGGAGGTGGTCAGTCGCACGGCCGGAGAGAGGTTGAGAACCTCATCGCTGTAGGTGAGCTCGAGCGCCTCGGGAGCCTGCTCGAGGCTTTCGCCTGCTGCCGGGTTCGAAGAGGTCAAGGTGTCGTGCGCCGACGCCGCGGGCAACAATGCGGGCACCACCAGTGGCATCAGTACGGCGGCGAGCAGCCCGAACAGGCTGGCCAGCATGATCCGCACCGCCGTCCCGGTGGTTCCGCGAGCAGCCGTCGTGTCCGCCGTCATGAACGTCTCCTCCTCGGGTGACCCCTCGTGCGGGCCGGTTTGTCCCCATGACCGGGGCGCATCGAGTGTAGCGACGTGCCACCAGCGACCCCTTCGCTCATCTCCCAGGATCGACTCGTCCAGTCCCACCCCTTTACAGAACCCCACACGACGATATCATCGCCATATGACGATTGATGCGATCCCGGCCGAGCCGCAGTTCGAGGTGGCAGACAGTCATGCCGCGCTCTTCCATGCTCTCGCCGAACCCACACGCTTGGCTCTCCTCCAGCACCTCTCGACCGGTGAGCATCGAGTTCGCGACCTTGTCGAACACATGCACCTTGCCCAGTCGACCGTCAGCAAGCATCTCTCGTGCCTGCGCGACTGTGGTCTGGTCACCGCGCGCACTGAAGGCCGCGCATCGTGGTTCGCTCTCACCGATCTGCCCCGACTGAGCGACCTACTCGAGGCGGCTGACGACCTGCTCGACACCTCCGGGACCACCCTGTCCCTGAAGAACCACCGCGATCACGAGAACCTCGAGGACGGGGGCCTTTGATGAGCTCAGGACACGACCATTCGCACGGCGGTAGCGGATCGAGCACGGCCCGGACGCGACTCGCCATCGCCTTCGCCATCACCTCCGTCATCGTGCTCGCGCAAGCGATCGGGAGCGTCGTCACCGGCAGTCTTGCTCTGCTCACGGACACGGCGCATGCCCTTGTCGACGCCTCCGGTCTGCTGGTCGCGTTGATTGCGGCGACCATGATGTTGCGCCCGGCCAGCAGCAGTAAGACCTGGGGATTCGCTCGCATCGAGGTACTGGCAGCCTTGGCCCAGGCCACGCTCCTGATCGTGGTCGGCACCTACACCGCCGTCGAGGGCATTTCGCGACTGACGGACCCCCCGGACGTTCCCTCGGGTGAGCTGCTCATCTTCGGTGTGATCGGGCTGGTCGCGAACATCGCCGCGATCCTCATCCTGGCCGGAGGCAAGGATTCGAGCCTCAACATGCGTGCCGCGTTCCTCGAGGTCCTCAATGACGCTCTCGGTTCGCTCGGCGTGATCACTGCCGCGATCGTGATTCAGCTGACCGGATTCCAGCAGGCTGATGCGCTGGCCGGTTTGTTCATCGCCGCGTTGATCGTGCCTCGGGCGTTCCGCATCATGGCCGAGACGCTCCGGATCCTCATGGAGTACACCCCGAAGGGTGTGGATCTCGATCAGGTGCGTGAGCACATCCTCGCGCTCGACCACGTCCAGGACGTCCACGACCTGCACGCCTCAGCGATCGGGAGCAATCTGCCGATCTTCTCTGCGCACGTCGTCGTCGGGGAGGAGTGCTTCGAATCGGCCCATGCACTGCGGATCCTCGAAGAGGTCCATGTCTGCGTCAGGACGCACTTCCCGATAGCGTTCGAGCACGCCACGATCCAACTGGAGAGCCCGTCCGTGCATCGAGGTGAATCCGAACGTCCCTTGCACACTTAGCACCCACGGATCCGATCGCCTCCTGACCGCAGGCGAGAGCAAAGACGGCACGCACCCCTCGATGGTGGGGTGCGCGCCGCGAGTGGTCGCTGGGCTCAGCGGAAGGAGACGAAGGTGGGATTGCCCCAGATGGTGCGCTCCGTGACCGCGCCGGGAGAGCGTCCTGCATCGACGACCTTGTCGCCGCCGGCGTAGATGCCCATGTGGCCGGGCCACACGACAAGATCGCCGGGCTGCGCCTCGGACTTGGAGATCTGGGTGCCGGCGTCGACCTGCTGGCCGGAGGTGCGCGGAAGGTCGATGCCGACCTGCTTGTAGGCGTACTGGGTCAGGCCGGAGCAATCGAAGCTCACGCCCGGGTTGCTCGAGCCCCAGGAGTAAGCGGCACCCATCTGGGTCCGTGCGGCGTCGACGATCGCCTGCCCGGTGCTGCTGGAGGAGGATGCGGGCGCAGGAACCGACGCACCACCACCGCCGACACCGGGGGCCGAACCGTTCAGGGAGCCGCGCGTCTCGGGGCCCACCACGCCATCGACCTGCAGGCCGTTGGCCTGCTGGTAGTCCTTCACCGCGCCATGGGTACGCGGGCCGAACTTCCCGTCGACGGCGAGTGAGGAACCCTCATCGTTCAGCGCGGACTGGAGCTGCTCGACCGAGGCACCCTGGGATCCCCAGCGAAGCTTCTCGGAAGAGTGCAGTGCCTGCGTCGGCGCCGGAGCAGCAGGCGCGGCGGCCTGCGTGGCCGCGGACGGCACGGTCGCAGGAGCTGCGGGTGCTGCCTGGGCCGCACCACCAGCGAAGGCGGACCCGAGCAGGACGGTGCCGAGGAGGGCGGCACCTCCGGTGCCACGCAGGGCGCGTCCGCTGTGACGAAGGGGGGTGACTGCGCGGCCGGCCGCGCGATGGGAATTGCTCGTGGCCATGAATGTACTCCGTGAATATCCCCGCATGTATCCACGGGGTCGTCTGGCATTTGGTCGCGGCAACGTCGACAGCAGAGGACGCGTCGGGAAGGAATCTCGCACCTCGTCACCGGTGCAACCAACGTACCGACCGAAACACCCTCGCAATAGCGTCATGTGCGACCCCGACCGACGATTTCGCCTTCTCTTGAACACTCTCGCCACATGGGCCCCGGGGTCACACCCTCTCTTTACCAAACGCCGATGCCGCAATGGGGTAGACGTCACGAGTGCAGTCGAGGTGGACGGACCCCATGTCGGTCACCGGCAGCAGATCGGCAGGAGAGAATGCCTTCGTGAGGCTCACACGACGGGCTGGAACGTGGCGATGGAGCCTTGCAGCTGATCCATCCATGAGGCCCACATTCCCGTGAGCAGCAGCAGGCCGATCGCCATGAGTAGCGCCCCGGATAGAACTCCGATGAGGCGGCGATGGCGTGCAAGTGCCCTGCTCACGCCAATCGCCCTGTCAAGCAGCAGGGCACTGAGGACGAAGGGAACACCCAGTCCGAGCGAGTACGCGAGCGCCAGGGTCGCGCCCCGAGCTGCGGACGCTCCGTCGGCGCCGGCATCGAGGGAGAGCGCGATGATCGCGGCGTAGGTGGGGCCGATACATGGGGTCCAGCTCAGCCCGAAGACGAAGCCCATCAATGGGGCTCCCAGAAGGCCAGCATCAGGACGTTTCCTGGACACCTGGAGATTTCCCGTCAATCGAGGGAACACACCCATGAAAATGAGTCCCATGAACATGACGACGATGCCCGCCACCCGATTGATCCATACTGCGTGCGCCTGAAGGAGATATCCCATCGCGCCGGCGAACCCGCCCAGCGCCATGAATACCACCGCGAAGCCCGCGACGAACAGCAAGCTACCGCCCAGCATTCTTCCAGTTCCCTCACGGAAAAAGGTCATCGGTCGTCCCGCACTCCCGGTATTCCCACGGGTGCCCCGGGTTGGCTCGGTGGTCTTCAGTCCTTGTCCGGCGAGCCCGGAGACGTAACCGAGGTAGCCCGGCACGATGGGCAGCACGCACGGTGAGAGGAACGCGATCAGGCCTGCGATCGCGGCGACGGTGATGGCCAGCAGAAGGGACCCGGACAGGGCGATCGACTGGAAGGTCTCCGCGAGGCCGTTGATGCTCACGCGGCTCCTTCGGCGAGAACGGCGTCGAGCATCGATCTCAGGATGGAAGGGTCGATCGCTCCAGAGATCCGACCTGCGACTCGGCCGTCATGGTCGAGGACGAGAGTAGTGGGAACTGCGTTGGGCGCGACTTGGCCGCGCAGCTGGTACATGATCTCTGCGTCAGAGTCCGGCAGCGAAGGGTACGTGATCCCGTAGGTCTCCTCGAAGGCCCCGGCGGGACCTGCCGAGTCACGGACGTTGATCCCGATGAACGACACGCCCTGGTCGGCGTACTCCTCGTGGATCGCTTGAAGATCCGGGGCCTCCACCCGGCATGGCGGGCAGGAGGCGTACCAGACGTTGACCACCAGCACCGATCCCCAGTGGTCTGAGGAGTCGAACCGTTCGCCCTCGTAGCTGGTCCCGGTGAACACTGTGGGTTCGGCGCGATCGGCGGGAGCGATCTCTGTGGTCACGCCGTTGCCGGAGACGTATCCGGCGTCCTCGGAGTCGTAGCGGTCTCCGGTATCAGTGCTGCCGCAGGCAGTGAACAGACCGGTGGCGGTCAAGAAACCGGTGGCGTACAGAATCCGTCGCCGGGAGTGGGCGCGCATGTGCTCGCTCCTTCAAGGTGATCGAGAGGGGATTGGTGGGTGGGCGGAGATGTGAGCTCTCCGGCGCTTAGAACAGCGTGGACCAGTAGTCCCAGAACCTCACGGCGATGAGTGCCAGGATCACGAGGTACCAGGCCACAAGCATCGGGATGCGGAACTCGATTACGAGACGGGCACCCCGGCGAATGGCCGGGGTGGAGCTGTCTGCCAGAGCGCGGAGATAGTGAATCGTGGTGAACCAGAACAGCGGGATGGTCACTGCCCACACGACCATGCAGTAGGGGCACAGTGCCCCGATCTCGTACAGGCTCTGCCCGATCAGCCACTGCACGAAGAGCACCGCAAAGGTCACGCCTGCCTGGATGAGCACACTCATCCAGCGCGCCACACGGGCGCCGGCGAGGAACGCGAATCCGAGCGCGAGAACGGCCGCGAAGCCGGCGATGCCGAGGATCGGGTTGGGGATGCCGAAGGCTGAGGCCTGCGGGGTGTCCATCACGGAGCCGCAGGAAAGCACCGGATTGAGACTGCACGAGGGGACGTAGCTGGGGTCCTCGATCAGAGCAATCTTCTCGACCAACAGCACAACGGCCATGACCAGGCCGATAGCGCCGCTGACGGTGAAGAGCATCCCCAGGCCGCGCGGAGCCCTCGAATCCCGAGGCTCCCCGGCGGCCGGGCCGTCAGCCTTCAAGTGCGGCATCGAGAGGATCCGTGAGGTCCTCGACGCGGGTGGGCTCCAGGCGCTCCCCGTCGACGAAGAAGGTGGGAGTGCTGGTCACGCCGAGCGCCTCCGCGTCGGCAGCACTCTGCTCGATGCGTTCGAGGGTGGCCGGATCGTCATAGACTTGCTCGAAGCGTTCCATGTCGAGCCCGAGCTCCTCGGCGTACCCGAAGAACGCCTCCCGCTGCGAGGTCTCCTGGTGACTCCACTCGGCGGAATTCTCGAACAGCGCCTTGTACATGGCTTCGAACTCGCCCTGCTCTCCGGCGGCCTCAGCCGCCTTGGCGGCTTCGACAGAATTTCCGTGCAACGGCAGGTACCGCACCACAAAGGTCACGCGGTCGCCGTACTCGGCGCGAATCTCCTCGATCGTGGGGTACAGGGACAGACACGCCTCACATTCGAAGTCCAGGTACTCCACGAAGACGGCATCGCCACCTTCGGACAGCCGGGGACTGTCTTCTCGCACGAGCTGGGCCGACGCGGATCCCGTGTCCTCGGCCGGCGCCGATTCCTGCTCATCGGGGTCGAGGAAGATGATGAACCCGGCGAGGACCAGCGCAGCCACTGCGATCAGTCCGAGAGTGAATTTCGTGCTCCTGCTCATGCAACGGGCCTTCCGACAGTTGACGTCTCACGCAGATCCTGCCCGACCGGACTGGACGGCTCCTGCGCGCCTACCCCTGGAGTGCGTGCGGCCCGCATGCCATTGGCGATCACCACGACCTCGGCGACCTCGTGCACGAGCACCACCGCGGCCAGACCCAGCACCCCGAACAGTGCTAGTGGGAACAGCACCACGATGATCGCCAGCGCGAGGACGATGTTCCCAGTCATGATGCGGTGACCCCGGCGAGCATGAGCCAATGCGGCAGGGATCTGCCGCAGATCAGTGCCGGTGAAGGCGACGTCGGCCGACTCGACTGCTGCTGCCGTGCCGGTCGCTCCCATCGCGATGCCCACCGTCGCTGACGCGAGGGCCGGCGCGTCGTTGATGCCGTCTCCGATCATCGCGGTCGGAGCCTGCTCCGAGAGGCGACGGACGTAGGCGGCCTTGTCAGCGGGCAGCTGCTCGGCATGGACTTCCTCGATGCCGGCCTCTGCCGCGATTGCGTGGGCGGTCAGGGCGTTGTCGCCGGTAAGCATGACGGTGCGGATGCCTTGGGCATGCAATGCAGCCACCGTCGCGGCCGCCTCGGGACGCAGCTCGTCGCGGATGCCGACAGCGCCGATCACATGGCTGTCCTCCTCGACCATGACGACGCTCATGCCACGCGATGCCATCTCGTGGGTGCGGTTCCCGAATTGGCCAGGGGAGATCCAGCGGGGACTTCCCACGCGGATCACCCGGCCATGGATGCTTCCGGTGATGCCGTATCCGGGGACTTCCTGGACGTCGTCAGCGTCCACCGCGGCATCCGTTGCGGCGAGGACTGCGGCGGCGAGGGGATGGGCGCTGGCGGACTCGAGAGCAGCGGCCGCCGCGAGGACCTCCTCGCGGCTGCGGCCTTCACTTGTGGCGACGTCCACGACGCGGGGTTCGTTACGGGTGAGCGTCCCGGTCTTGTCCAGAGCCACAGTGCGGATCGCCCCCAGCTGTTCGAAGGCGGCGCCGGACTTGATGACCACGCCGAGCTTGCTCGCGGAGCCGATCGAAGAGATGACCGTCACCGGCACAGCGATGGCTAACGCGCAGGGCGACGCGGCGACGAGCACCACCAGGGCGCGCTCGGTCCAAGTTGCCGGGTCTCCGGTGAGGACGCCAATGAGTGCGACCAGTGCGGCGACGATCAGCACCACCGGGACGAGGGGACGGGCAATGCGATCAGCGAGGCGGGCACGTTCACCCTTGGCGGCATGGGCCTGCTCGACCAAGCGCACGATCTGGGTCAGTGAATTGTCCCGACCATCAGCAGTAGCGCGTAGCGCTAGCGAGCCCGAGCCGTTGACGGAGCCCGCATGCACCTCGTCTCCGGGGCCGACCTCGACCGGTATGGACTCGCCGGTGATCGCCGAAGTATTCATCCAGGAGCGCCCAGAGAGGATCACACCGTCCGTGGCAACCTTGTCGCCCGCACCGAGCAGGAGCACGTCCTCGGTGCGGACCTCTCCGGCCGCGATGGTCTGCGGCCCGCCCGGACGTGAAACGCGGGCAGTCTCGGGGATGAGGGCAAGCAGCGCCCGCAGGCCTTGCTTCGCGCGATCCATCGACCGGTCCTCCAACGCCTCCGCCAGAGAGAACAAGAACGCCAAGGCCGCGGCTTCACCGAAGTGCCCTAACAGCACCGCACCGAGCGCGGCAATGGTCATCAGCAGGCCGACGCCAAGCCGACCGCGTCCACGGCCCTGCACTAGGCGACGCAGAGTGCCGGGGACGAACGTCCAGGCCCCGGCCAGCAGGGCGAGAACGTGGGCCGCGAGACCGGCTGTATTGAGTCCTGCCCATCCCGTCAAGAGCCCCAGCACCCACAAGACACCAGAGGTGATCGGCAGCAGCAGCGCGCGATCGTGCCACCACGGTGAGAGCTGTTCGAGCTCGAGTGCCTCCGGCGGATCCGTCAGGCCGCTACTTCCGCAACATGCATCCTCCACCACTGGGGCCACGGGCGGTGCGGGCTTCTCGGGGCCGCAGCATTCGTCGCTCATCGCGTGCCCGCCTTGGAACGCACCTCGACGGAGGCATCGCAGCACAGCGGGATGCCGCAGTCCTCGTCGGTGCACGGACGGCCATCATCGACCGCCAGCACAGTCTCGACCAGCCCTGAGAGCGCCTTGGTCAGATGCGCGTCGGCGATCTCGTAGCGCGTGCACCGCCCCTCGGGGGAAGCGACCACGATGCCACAGCCGCGCAGGCAGGAGAGGTGATTGGACACGTTGGTACGGGTCAGCGACAGCTCTTCCGCCAGTACGGCGGTATAGCCGGGATGGTCGAGGATCGACAGCAGGATGCGGGACCGGGTTGGGTCGGCCATGGCACGGCCGAGACGATTCATGACCTCGAGGCGCGAAGCTTTAGTCAGCATGCACTGACCATACAGCTGCGGCTGCCGCCAGCGGTACCGCCTTGACGCGGGCAGTGATGTTCTCAGCCGCCACCCGCAACTCACAGATGGTCCTCCCGCTCGCGCTATCGCTTCCCGATGCCCTGGCGATCGCACCACGCGCAGTGGTTACTCAGACTCTCGTCGAACTCATCGCCATGATCGTCCTCGTCCGCCTCCTACCTGCCACCGTCCCGAGGAAGACGACAATCCCGTAACTGGTCGTTTAGGACACGGGTGCCCGCCGGGATGCCCCTCGGCGGTGCACGCAGACTGCAACGTCGCCACGAGCTGCGTTCACCGCTGTGCGCGGCTCGGCGGAGAGTAATTCTCAACCGAACGATGCCGACCCCCGGTAAGTCGTCGTCGAGCAGAACGGAAGCCTTGGGGCGCGCACCGCCCAGTCCGGTGGTGCCCGTGTCGAGCAGCTGCTTCACGGCGTCGGCCGAACCCTGGTCTCTGTCGAGCTCATCGGCGGCGTGCAGGAGCTCGGGCAGGGAGATGAGCTGCGGGACCTGAGACGGAGGGCCGGTGAGCTCGCCCGTGGTCGCACCGTCGGAGACGCGGAACCTCAGAGCTCCTTGCCGGGTGTCGTCGCTGACGCCGAGGAGGAAGTCCACGTCGTCGAGGCGGCGAGGGGCGCGCTCCTCTTCGCGGGCATGGAGCCGCTCAGCCTTCTCGAGAAGATTGCGGCCCCAGCGGTCCGGAGCGCTGTCGGCGAATGCGCGGATCAGGCCCTGCTGGTGCTGGGCGCCGCCGACGAGCGGCAGGGCGGGGTCGATGCTCGCGCCGCCGCCGGCGAGATAGCCGGGGTCGTAGATGAAGGTGGTGGAAATCCGCCCGCGAGTCCTCGTGACATGGGCTTGGCCCACCGGTACAGGAGTGCCGTCATGGTCCCAGAACACCTCGAGGCTGGTCATCGCGCGCGCTTCCGGTTGAGGCGGTCGGCGCGGAGCCGGCCGATGTCGGTGGTCAGGGGGTCGGCGGCCTGGACGACAGCATCGAGCTGCCCCAGGGCGCGCAGCACCTGCGCGACCTTGCCGAACCCCACCCCGGGATCTCCCGCCTCAATCCGTCTGAGGGTGTCCCGCGTGATGCCGGCCCGCTCGGAGACCTGCTGGCTCGTCAGCCCCAGGACCATGCGCCAGCTGTGCAGATGCTCGCCGAAGGCGGTGAGCTGCGGGTCGATGCGGTAGCCGCCCATTCTGCCTCCTGGAGTCAATGGCGAGTCTAGCAGCCGCAACTATCCTTAATGACGAGCATTCTCGTCATTGAGTCCATGAAGGGGGGGTGCGCCTTCAGCTCAGTACTCGTCGTGCCCACTTACCGGCACCGCCAGCCCCGTCACCAGATCCGCGGGGTCCATCTCGGGGGTGGGCTGGGTGTCGTAGGCCTCCCAGAACGGGTACCCGGGCGTGAGGCCCTGCTCGCGCACCGCGAGGAGGAACTGCTCCCAGGACTGGCCGAGCCCGTCGTAGGAGCCGCGGTGCTTCGCGATCGCCAGGCGCGTGGCGGGCAGCTCGGAGGGCACGATCTCGACCTCTCCGATCCGGACCGGCTCCGCCAGCGGAGCATCGAGCGGGAAGCCGGTCTCGAAAGTCGCGGTCGCACCCGGCGCGCTCTCGTAGCGGGAGAACGCGGGGCCCGAGGGCTGCACCTCTCCGCTGCCGATGGCTTGCATCAGCGCGCCGAACGCGGAATCCATCGCGACGTGCATCTGGTCCATCGGGTGGTCGGCGAAGCGCACGACGGCGGTCGGGAAGCCGGGGAAGTCGATGATCTCGATATCAGAGAGGGGCATGGTGGGGCTCCTTCGGGGACGGTGGGTCGATTCCTGCACATACTCGCTCACGCGTCTGACATTCGGCAATGCCCCTGTCGGAACCCGCGAAGGGAGACGGACCGCGCCGTGCTGGTGCAGGAGCGCGAGTCGGGCCCCGTTCCGAACCCTCACACCCCGAACGCCTCCGGGTACCGGATGACCCCGCGCGGAGTCGGCCGCGAGGGATCCAGAGCGAGTGCCATCATGGCCTCGTCGGGCACGTCGAACGGGGCGGTGACGCCGATCTGAGAGGCCGGCGTGAAGCCGAAGCGCGGGTAGTAGTCGTGGTGGCCGAGCACGAGGACGAGGTTCTCTCCGCCCTCAGCCGCGCGCTCCCGCGCCGCCTCGAGCGCCGCGCGGATCACGGCGGACCCGGCACCCAGTCCCTGGTATTCCGGCTCGACGGCGCACGGCGCGAGTGCGAGGGCGGGCTCCTCGCCCACGCGGCACCGCGTGATCAGCGCGTGCGCGACGACGGCGTCGCCGTCGGTCGCGACCCACGACAGACCCTCGATCCAGGCGGACGGATCCGTCCTCAGCGCCTCGACGAGATCCGCCTCGTCCGCGGTCGGGAAGGCGGCAGCGTTCACCGCGTGGATCGCCGGCGCGTCGGCAGGGGTCTCGGGGCGGACCGGCCATGACCATTCGGGCAGCCCGTTGAGGGTCCGGAACAGGTCGGCAGGCGACGGGGGAGTGCTCATCAGGGCTCCTCAAATCAGGGGCGGGCGGACTTCTCGATGACCTCGACCGTACCCGGGGCCCGCCGGTGCGGAGCAGGATCCCAGCCGGCATCGACGATCCGGCGCTGCATGAGGATCGCTGCGCCGAGCAGCGCGGCTCCGATCGCGAGCAGCACGAGGATCGAGACCACCGGGCTGCTGACGGTGCCCAGCGACAGGAGCGCCCCGAGCCAGGCGAGGTCGGTGTCGGCGAAGACGGTGTCGTCCCACCCCGAGAGACCGAGGGCGGCCAGCAGCACCAGCGGCAGGACCGTGATCAGGAGGCCGTTGACGACGGCCCCGGCGACGGCACCGCGGCGGCCGCCGGTCGCGTTGCCGATCACCCCCGCCGCGCCGCCGCTGAGCAGATGGGCGACCAGGCTCGGCAGCACGACCCACGAGGCGACCGCAGTCCCTTCCGCCACGGTCAGGTCTGCGGCCAGCCGGCCGCCGCCGGCCGCCATGAGACCGAGACCGGCCCCGATCCCCGCGGCCAGGCTCGCCACGAACCCGATCAGCACGGCGTTCGGGGCGAAGGGGAAGAGCACCTGCACCGGGAGCGCGGGGACCGCGCCGGGGAGCACTCGGTCGGCGATACCCCGGAACGCGGGCAGCAGCGAGCGCAGGAGCCGCTGCGCTCCGACGTGGATGAGGATGAGCCCCAGGGCCAGGGAGAGGCCCAGGCCGATGATGCTGAGCGCAGCGATGACGAGCGGATCGAGGAGAGGAGCTTCCGCTCTCGCTCTCGCGCTCACGAGTTCCGCGATCCCGATCGCGACGCTCAGAAGGAGCATGACCGCTACCGCGCCGACAGCGGTTCCCCGCATCGGCACCGCGTCCTCCGCGACCGGGAGGGGGTCAGTCGAGCTGCTGCGACCGCGGGGGTCGACGAGACGACCGGCCGCTCCCGCCGCGATCAGGCCCGTGGCGCCGAGGTCGCTGATCGCGACGGGAGCGCCCCCGGTGACTCTGCGGACGAACGGCTGCAGCAGCGCCGGCATCGCCACCAGCACGACCCCCGCCACCGCGCTGCCGACGAGGATGCTCGCACCGCGGCCTGCGCCGGATCCGGCGAGGACCTGTGCCAGGAGGGCCGCCAGCAGCAGCACGGCGGTGCCGCTGAGGGGCACGACGCGCAGAGGAGTCACGCGCGCGAGGAGCAGGGCCACTGCGAGACCGCCGAGGGCCAGAGCGGCGATCATCGGCAGATCGAGAGTCTGCGCCATGGAGAGCGCCGCTCGGCTGTCGGGCAGGACGCCGCGCAGATCGCTGCCCGTGGTCCCGTGCGCATCGATGCCGAAGGCTGCCGTGAGCAGGGGGCTCATCTCGCCGAGGCTCAGGAGCGTCAGAGCTGTGCCGGCCGCGAGCACCGCGACCCCGGTCCCCGCCCTCAGCGTCCCGACCACCACCTCGAATGCTCTCGCCCGCTGCAGCAGCAGACCGGCGAGAGCCACCAGCGAGACCAGAACGACCGACAGGCCCGGGAGCGCATCGAGGATCATCTCCAGCGAGGGCAGCAGATCGGGGATCGTGGGCATCGAACGGGGCCTTCCGCCGCGGGTGCGCGCCGGGCCTCAGCCCCGCGCACGGCCCTTCTCCTCGATGATCTTCACCTCGACGGCGTCGTCGGCCTTTCGGCGCGGTGCGGGATCCCAGCCGGCATCCACGATGCGGCGCTGCACGAGGATCGCGACGCCGAGGAGGGCCGCCCCGATTGCGAGCAGCACGAGCGTGGAGATCATCGGGTCATCGAGGGCGCTGAGCGACAGCAGAGCGCCGAGCCAGGCGAGGTCGGTATCGGCGAAGGGGATGTCCATCCACCCCGGGATCCGGAGAGTGGACACCAGCAGCAGCGGCAGCAGCGCGACGAGGATCCCGCTGACGAACGCTCCGGCGACGGCGCCTCGCCGCCCGCCGGTCGCATTGCCGATCACGCCTGCCGCGCCGCCGGTGAACAGATGTGCGACCAGGCTCGGCAGCACGATCCACGGTCCCATGGTCACGCCGGAGGCGGCCAGCGCGAGCGCGGTCGCGATGCCGCCAGCGAGGCTCGACAGGAAGCCGATCAGCATGGCGTTCGGGGCGAAGGGGAACAGGATCGGGGCGTCCATTGCCGGGACGGCACCGGGGAATGCCCGATCGGCGATCCCGCGGAACGCGGGCACGAGGGATCCCAGCAGCAGGTGCCCGCCGAGGTAGGCGGCGAGGATGCCGACGCCGAGCATCATGCCGTGCAGCCCCGCGAGCATGAGGTACCCGAGCCACTCCTTGGGCGTGGCCTCGAAGACGCGGAACGCCTCCGGCTCCCCGACGCGCAGCAGGCTCGCGATGGCGAGCCCCAGGCCCAGCACGGTGCCGACCGCGAAGGTCACGAACACGGTGTTCTGCGTGGCATCGACGTCCTCCGCGTCGCTCGCCGTGTCCGTCGCTCGGCTGCGCCCCCGGGGATCGACGAGGCGGCCGACGAGCCCCGCGACGATCATCCCGGCGCTGCCGGCGTGGCTGATCGCGACGGGCGTGCCGCCGGTCGCCTTGCGGACGAATGGCTGCACGAGCGCCGGGACCGCCACCAGCATGATGCCCACGAGCACGCATCCCACGAGGGTGCTCACCCCGCTCCCCACGCGCCGGTCGCCGATCACGAGCGTCACGAGCGCCGCCAGCAGCAGCACCTGCGTCCCGCTGACCGGCACGTAGCGCAGCGGCGTCAGCCGCGCCAGGACGAGGGCGACGGCGAAGCCCCCGAAGGTGAGGGCAGGCATGAGCGTCCACTCGAAGTCCTGGATGTCCTGGAGCATCGCGGCGCTGTCGGGGACGATGCCGGGAACGCCGAGGGCGCCTTCGAGCATGAGGTTCATCGGGACCAGGGCGTAGGCCAGCAGGCCGAGGCCCACGACGAGCAGCAGATACCCGAGCTCCGTCTTCAGCGCCCCCCGAACGACCTCGCCGGTGCTCGCGCGCTGCAGCAGCAGACCGGCCAGCGCCACCAGGGCGATCAGCAGCGCGGGGAAGCTGAAGAACGCATCGAGGATCGCCAGCGCATACGGCAGGACCTCGTAGAAGGTGGTGCGGGCGGATTCCATTGGCGCTTCCGGGGGCGAGGAGACGGACGCCCGCGCCCTTGGGGAGCGCGGGTGTCCGAAGGTCCCGGCCAGGATACTGCCCGAGGTCTCCGTGCCTCAGGGTTTCCGGCGCTCAGGGTTTCCGGCGCGCAGAGTCTCCGGCGCTCAGGCGCGCGCGACGTCCAGCGCCTGCTGCGCGATCGCGAGCTCCTCGTTCGTCGGCAGCACGAGCACCAGCACGTCGGAGTCCTCGGCGGAGATCACGCGAACCTCCTTGGAGCGCTCGGCGTTCTTGGCCGGATCCAGGCGGATCCCGAAGGCCTCGAGCCCGTCCAGGAGGCGCTCGCGCACTTCCGGCACGTTCTCTCCGATGCCCGCGGTGAAGGTGATGACGTCCAGGCCGCCGAGCACGAAGGCGTAGGAGCCGAGGTACTTCTTCAGCCGGTGCACATAGATCTGCATGGCGAGCTCGGCCTGCGCATCGCCCTGCTCGATCGCGGCGGTGATGTCACGGAAGTCGCTCATGCCGCACAGGCCCTGCATGCCGGACTTCTTGTTCAGCACGGTGTCGATCTCCGCGGCGCTCATGCCGACGGTGCGATGCAGGTGCGCGTAGATGCTGGGGTCGATGTCACCAGTGCGGGTGCCCATGACCAGGCCCTCGAGGGGCGTGAGGCCCATCGAGGTCTCCACGGCCTCCCCGCCGTGCACGGCCGAGGCCGAGGCCCCATTGCCCAGGTGCAGCACGATCTGCTTGAGGTCGGAGACGTCCTGGCCCTCGTCGGCCAGCTTCTGCGCGACCTGCGCGGAGACGTAGGCATGGCTCGTGCCGTGGGCGCCGTAGCGGCGCACCTGGTGGGCGTCGGCGATCTCCTTGTTCAGCGCGTACGTGCGCGCGGCCTCGGGCAGATCCGCGAAGAACGCGGTGTCGAAGACCGCCACGTGCGGGATCGCCGGGAACAGGGCGAGCGCGGCGTCGATGCCGTCGACCGCCGCGGGATTGTGCAGTGGGGCGAGCGCGCCGAGCTCGGCGATCCGGTCGCGCACCGACTGGTCGATGAGGGTCGGCTCGGAGAAGTCCGATCCGCCCTGCACCACGCGATGGCCGACGGCCACGATGTGCGAGTCGGCGAGCGAGATGCCGACCTCCTCGAACAGCCGCGTCACCACGCGCATCGCCTCGACGTGGTCGGGCACGGCGCCCGTGAAGGGCGCCTCGCGCTCGCCGGCGGCGATCTTCGCCTGGCCCTGCTCGAGGCCGATGCGCTCGACGATGCCGCTCGCGAACACGTCGCCGGTGCCGGGGTCCAGGAGCTGGAACTTCAGCGAGGAGGAGCCGGAGTTGATGACCAGGATCGTGGATCCGGCCTGCTCGGGTGCGCGGATGCTCATGCGGGATCCTTCTGGTCAGAGGGGGCGGACTGCGCCTGCGTCGGGTCGGCAGCGGGGGCGGGCGCGTCGGCGTCGGCCGCCTGCGCCTGGATGGCGGTGATGACGACGGTGTTGATGATGTCGTCCACCAGCGCCCCGCGGGAGAGGTCGTTGACGGGCTTGTTCAGTCCCTGCAGGACCGGGCCGATGGCGATCGCCCCGGCCGAGCGCTGCACGGCCTTGTACGTGTTGTTGCCGGTGTTGAGGTCGGGGAAGACGAACACGGTGGCGCGCCCGGCGACGGCGCTGTCGGGCAGCTTCGTCTGGGCGACCGAGGCGTCCACGGCGGCGTCGTACTGGATCGGCCCCTCGACGTCGAGATCCGGGTGCTGGGCGCGCACGGCCTCGGTCGCGGCGCGCACCTTGTCGACGTCGGCCCCGCTGCCGGAGGTGCCGGTGGAGTACGACAGCATCGCCACGCGCGGCTCCACGCCGAACTGGCGGGCCGTCTCGGCGGACTGCGCGGCGATGTCGGCGAGCTCGTCGGCCGTG
Organism: Brachybacterium equifaecis; assembly: GCF_023509525.1. Classification (GTDB taxonomy): domain Bacteria; phylum Actinomycetota; class Actinomycetes; order Actinomycetales; family Dermabacteraceae; genus Brachybacterium; species Brachybacterium equifaecis. The sequence continues at coordinate 314,487 of NZ_JAKNCJ010000002.1, read as the reverse complement.
GGATCGGGGTTGACGGCGCAGTCGCCGTACACGAGCACCCGGTCCTGGAGCGCCATGAGGAACACGGAGGAGACGATCTTCGCGCCGGGCTTGGTCTTGATGATCTCGAAGCTGGGGCGGATGGTGTGCGCGGTCGAGTGGACCGCGCCGGAGACCATGCCGTCGGCCTCGCCGAGCTGCACCATCATCGTCCCGAAGTAGGAGACGTCCTGGATCCTCTCGCGGGCCTCCTCGAGGGTGACGCCCTTCTTCGCGCGCAGCCGGGCGTACTCGGCGGCGAAGGTCTCCACGAGCTCCGGATCGCTCGGGGAGACGACGCGCGCGGCGGAGATGTCGTGGCCGAGCTGCGCGGCCTTCGAGCGGATCGCCGTCTCGTCGCCCAGCAGGATCAGGTCGGCGACGCCGCGCGCGAGGATCGCGGCGGCGGCCTCGAGGATGCGGGGCTCGTCGCCCTCGGGCAGCACGATCCGCTTCTTCTCGCCGCGGGCGCGGGCCAGCAGCTCGAACTCGAACATCATGGGCGTGACCACGTCGCTGCGGGTGACGTCCACGGTGTCGAGCAGCTCCTCCAGCGGCAGGTAGGCGGAGACGTCGCGGCGCGCGGCGTCGAGCTTCTGGGGGCTGTCGGCGCTGAGCCGCCCGCGGGTCTGCGCGACGGCGAGCGCGGTGTCGAAGGTCGAGGACTCGGTGACGATGAGGGGGAGGTCCTGCGGGACGCCGCTGAGCAGGCGCGTGATCTCCTCGGGGACGTCGTACCCGCCGGTCAGGACGATCGAGCTCAGCGCGGGGAAGGTGCCGGACTGCTGGGCGAGCAGCAGGCCGGGGAGCAGGTCGTAGCGGTCGCCGGGAGCGACCACCGTGCAGTTCTCGGTGAGGCGCTTCAGCACGTTCGGCAGGCTCATCGCGGCGACGACGGTGCCGAGCGCGACGCGCCCGAGCCACTCCGGGTTGCCCTGCACGAGGGTGCCGCCGACGGCGCTGCGGATGGCGCCGACCGTCGGCGCCATGATCACCGGGTTCTCGGGCATCGCGGCGACGATCATGCCGGCGGGCATGCGGGCGCTGACGGCCTCGCGCACGCTCTCGAGCGCGTCGGCGTCGGCGCGGTTCACGACGAGCGCGATCGGGGTCGAGTGGTGGGAGGTGAACTCCTGCACGCTCACCGAGGCGAGCGCGGCGATCTGTTCGGGGGTGCGGTCGATGCCGGAGACCACGATGACGACGGGGGAGCCGAGGTTCGCGGCGACCTCGGCGTTGAACGCGAGCTCGGTGGGGTTGGCGACGTCGTCGTAGTCGGAGCCGATGACGATCAGCGCGGAGTGCTGCGCGGCGAGCTGGTGGTAGCGGCGCAGGATCTCCTCGTGGGCGCCGTCCGGATCATCCAGAGTGCGCTGGGAGTCCACGCCGAGGGCGTCCTCGTAGGACTGGTCGACGGCAGGGTGGCTGGTGAGCAGCTCGACGGCGGCATCGTGCTCCGCCTCGGCCTTGTAGACGGGGCGGAAGACGCCCACCCGATCCGTGCGGGCGGCGAGGGCCTCGAGCAGGCCCAGGGCCACGCTCGACTTGCCGGTCATTCCTTCAGGGCTGGCGACATACACGCTGTGGGACACGCCCTCAGGATAGGTGCTGGGAGGGCTCCTGCGAAGGACTGGGGTCCCGCGCGGGCGTCGGGCCGCGCGGGACCGCGCTCCGGGCCCGCTCAGGGGCGCCGCGTAGAATGGCGAGGTGCTCCGCGTCGCTCTCCGCCCCCGATTCCTGGGCCTGCTGGCCCTGATGATCGCGGCGACGATCGTGTGCGGACTGCTCGCCACCTGGCAGTGGGATCGCGCGCACCGCGCGATGACCGCGCGCACCGAGGTCTCCGAGACCGTGAACGACCTCACCGCAGTGCTCGAGCCCGGCAGCCCCGTGACCAACGAGCTCGTCGGCACGACCGCCCGCGTGGAGGGCGTCTTCGCTCCCGAGGAGCAGATCGTCATCCCCGGCCGGCAGATCGACGGGCAGAGCGCCGCGATCATCGTCACGGCCCTGCACGTCACCCAGGCCGACGGCTCCATCGCCCGCCTGCCCGTCGCCCGCGGGTGGCTCCCCGAATCCGTCGCCATCCGGGCCGACGGCACCCTCGACCCCTCGGCGATCCCCGCCCCGCCGGAAGGGACGGTGCAGGTCAGCGGACGCCTCGAGGCGAGCGAGTCCGCCACCAGCGGCGTCAGCGGCGGCATCGCCCAGCAGATCGCGACCCCGCTGCTGGTGAACACCTGGGGCGGCCCGATGTACTACGGCTACATCGCCGTGCAGGACGCCCCCGCGCCCCTGCAGGGGATGCCCGCCGCGCAGTCCGCGTTCTCCGCCGGGCTCGACTGGCAGAATCTCGGATACGCCCTGCAGTGGATCGTCTTCGGCGGATTCTTCCTGTACCTGTGGTGGCGCTCCGTGCGCACGGTCGTCCTCGACGAGCGCGCCGCTGCCCGCGAGGCGCTCGCCGAGCGCGCCGCCGCCGCGGTCGTCGGCCCGTCGGCCGACGCTGAACCGACGGCGGGAAGCGCCCCGCCCGTGAACCCTGTCCCGCACGAGAGAGAAGAGACCGGTGCCGACTCCGCGCCCGCTCGATGAGGTCGCCGTCCGCGCGTCCTTCGCCCGCTTCCGCTTCGCCGCAGTCGCCGAGGGCATCGCCCTGCTGGTGCTGGTGGCGATCATGGTGATGCGCTACGTGATCTCCGGTGACCCCGAGGGCACCTGGGGGAGCATCTCGCGCGCCTGGTCGCCGATCCACGGCGTGATCTACATGGTCTACGTCGTGCTCGGCTTCGACCTGTGGAACAAGATGCGCTGGAAGCTGCCCCGGATGCTGCTGATCATGCTGTACGGCGTGGTGCCCGTGCTGTCCTTCTTCGGGGAGCGCTGGATCCACGGCTGGATGGTCGAGGATCTGCGGCGCCGGCCCACCCTGCAGGACGAGGAGCGCGGGGCGGTGCGGCCCGTAGACTGAGGGCGTGACTGACACAGACCAGCGTCCCGTTCTCGTCGTCGACTTCGGCGCCCAGTACGCCCAGCTCATCGCACGGCGCGTGCGCGAGGCGAACGTGTACTCCGAAGTCGTTCCGCACAGCATGCCCGCGAGCGAGATCCTCGCCCGCGAGCCGCTCGCGATCATCCTCTCCGGAGGCCCCAGCTCGGTGTACGCCGACGGCGCCCCACGCCTGGATCCCGCGATCCTCGAGGCCGGGGTCCCCGTGCTCGGCCTGTGCTACGGCTTCCAGGCGATGGCTGCGGCGCTGGACGGCACGGTCGCGCCGACGGGCGTGCGCGAGTACGGCGCCACCCGCCTCAGCGCGATCGACGCCTCCTCCCAGCTCCTCGCGGGCCAGGACCTCGAGCAGAACGTGTGGATGAGCCACGGAGACTCGGTCTCCGAGGCGCCGGCAGGGTTCGAGGTCATCGCGACCTCCCCGGGCTCTCCCGTCGCGGCGTTCGAGCATCCGGGCAAGCGCCTGTTCGGCGTGCAGTGGCACCCCGAGGTCGGCCACTCCGATCGCGGCCAGGAGGTGCTGGAGAACTTCCTGCACCGCGGCGCGGGCATCGAGCCGGCCTGGACCACCGGGCACGTCATCGAGGAGCAGGTCGAGCGGATCCGCGCGCAGGTCGGCGAGGGCACCGCGATCTGCGGCCTCTCCGGCGGCGTCGACTCCGCGGTCGCCGCGGCCCTCGTGCAGCGGGCGATCGGAGATCGCCTCACCTGCGTGTACGTCGACCACGGCCTCATGCGCCAGGACGAGTCCGCGCAGATCGAGAAGGCCTTCGGCGACTCCACCGGCGGCGCGAAGCTCGTCGTCGTCGACGCCGAGAAGCGCTTCCTCGATGCGCTCGCCGGAGTGACCGACCCCGAGACCAAGCGCAAGATCATCGGCCGCGAGTTCATCCGCGTGTTCGAGCAGGCTCAGGCCGACATCCTCCGCGGGCAGGGCGTCCTCGAGGGCGACGGCGAGGGGGGCCTCGAGACCGCCGGGCCCGACGGCGCCGGCGCGAAGACCTTCCTCGTGCAGGGCACTCTCTACCCGGACGTCGTCGAGTCCGGCGGCGGCGAGGGCGCAGCGAACATCAAGAGCCACCACAACGTGGGCGGGCTCCCGGAGGATCTCTCCTTCGAGCTCGTCGAGCCGCTGCGCGCACTGTTCAAGGACGAGGTGCGCGCCGTCGGCAGCGAGCTCGGCCTTCCCGACGCGATCGTCTGGCGCCAGCCGTTCCCCGGCCCCGGCCTCGGGATCCGCATCATCGGCGAGGTCACCAAGGAGCGCCTGGACATCCTGCGCGCGGCCGACGCGATCGCCCGCGCCGAGATGACCGCTGCGGGACTGGACCGCGACATCTGGCAGTGCCCCGTCGTGCTCCTGGCCGACGTGCGCTCCGTCGGCGTGCAGGGCGACGGCCGCACCTACGGCCACCCCGTCGTGCTGCGCCCCGTGACCAGCGACGACGCCATGACCGCCGACTGGGCGAAGGTGCCCTACGAGGTGCTCAGCCGCATCTCCACCCGCATCACCAACGAGGTGGCGGAGATCAACCGAGTAGTCCTCGACGTCACGAGCAAGCCGCCGGGCACCATCGAGTGGGAGTGAGGGGCGGGGGCGTCGCTGGCCGCTGCGAGTGCAATCCGAGCGCTCAGGCTGAGGCGACCTCGGCACCCTCGTCCCACTGGCTCGGCTTCGGGATCGCGGCGATGAAGCGGTCCAGCAGCATCAGCAGCAGCGGCAGCGCGATGAAGAAGAGGCCCGTCCCGAGCCCCACCCGGACGTCCGCGACGGCCAGCAGGAGACCTGCCAGAGTGCCGGTGAGCGCCACCGGGATGCCGACCGCGAACGTGTTGGCTGCGATCACCCGTCCCTGCATGCGCTCGGGAACGCGCCCGAAGAGGTAGCCGCCGAGCGCCGCCGCGTGCGCGGGGACCGACAGGGCGTAGAGGAAGTGCGCGATCAGCAGGGGCCAGAATTCCTGCGAGAAGAGCGCGATCGCCATCGACCCGACCGCCCAGAGGGTCGAGGCGATGATCAGGATTCCCGTCGGGCACGCCGCGATCAGCCGCTTCTAGACGGCCGCGGCAAGGAGCACGCCGACGGCCTCAGCAGTGTTCATCAGGCCGATCAGAACCGCTGTCATCCCGGAGCGGATCAGGTACAGCTCGATGAGCACGAACACCAGGAACACGCCGAAGTTCGAGCTCGCGCTCATCATCGTGAGCACCAGCATCTGTCGGCGCTGAGCGATCCAGCGGAAGCCGCCGAGGGCGCGCCTCCAGCGCGGCTCGCGGGCTTCACCACCGTCATCCTTCGGATCGACTCGGGGCTTCAGCGGCGGGAGGAAACTGGTGGCGGTTCCCATCACCACGAAGCCGAGCACGGTGAAGAAGAACGGAAACGCAGCGCCGATTGCGTAGAGCAGGCCTGCGAGCGGGTTGCCGATCAGCTCCGCATAAGAATCGCGGGCCTGGTTGATCGACATCGCCGAGGCGTACTGCTCAGGGGTGGTCATCGACCGCAGTGCGGCCTCGCCGGCGCTGCCGAGCAGGCTCCCCACCGCGGTAGCGAGCGAGACCAGGATCAGCAGCAGGGCGAACGGCATCGAGCCGAACATGACGAGGATCGCGATCAGCAACCAGATGGCCCCGCTCAGCCCCGCCCGCAGCAGCATGAGGCGCCTGCGGTCGTGACTGTCGACGATGAGGCCGCCAATGGGCGCCAGCCCGAAGGAGATCAGCATCCGCACCGTGCCGATCACGCCCGCCAGCATCGTCGATCCCGTGATGGCGTAGGCGAGGAGCATGAGCGCGAGCGTGGTGACCGATCCGCCGTAGCGGTCCGCGGTGGTCGCGGCGAGCCACCAGCGGTAGGCGGGGGAGGCGCTGATCGCCGGGGTCGTCACCCTGCCGCCTCAGGTCGCGGCGTCCGCCGGGATGTCGCTCGTGCAGGGGTTCGCATCGGCAGTGACGGGAAGGACATGGGGCTCCACTTCTGAGACCACGGGTGCCGGAGAGATCCTTCGGCTCCGGCGGAGGTACGAGACCCGAGATCGGTGAGGAGCGGATCTCGAGAGGGTGCCCATGCTGCAGGTCACATCCTCGGGCCAGTATGGCACCGCCCCACTCAGACGCAACTCAATCCCGACTTCACGGTTCGGCCTGGATCGGCCCCGGCTGTGCGCCCCGAGGGCGCCGGCGCTCCCGTTCCAGGTGGCGGCGCTCGCTCGCGACGGTGGTGAGCGAGATGGCGCGCTCGAGAGCCGAGTCAGCGTCGAAGGAATGCCCCAGTGCACGCAGCGCATGGGCTCTCACGACCCAGGCCGGCTGGTAGGCGCCGGCGGAGCGGGGGAGCTCGTCGAGAGCGTGCAGAGCGGCCTGCGGCCCCCGTGCCTGCTGCAGGACCGCCGCGCGCGAAACCTGAGCACCCAGAGAGGGGGCGATCCGCAGGAGATGATCATGCTGGCGCAGGAGAGCGTCCCAGTCGGTCCGGCCCGTGCGCACCCCTTGCATGTGGAGGGCCTGGATGACGGCCTCGAGGCCGAACCGGCCGATGTGACCGCAGCGGAGGACTTCTCGGAGATGCTCCTCCCCGACTTCGACCCTCGCGCTGTCCCATCTCCTCGAGTCCTGTGCGTGCAGAGGCACGAGATCGCCCCCGCTCCGCCGGGCGGCGAAGCGGGCCGAGGAGAGGTCGATGAGGGCGGCGAGTCCGTGGGACTCGCCGTCGTCGGGACAGAGCTCCGCCACCAGCTCGGCCAGGAAGACGGCCTCGGCGATGAGGCCGTGCCGGAGGTCGCTCTCCGCGTGCGCCCACTCGACGGTGAAGACGCCGTAGATGCCCTCGTGGATGGCGAGCAGGCGCTCCGGGAGCTCTGAGCGGTCGGGGATGCGCATGCTGCGGCCCGAGGCTCGAATCCTCTTCTTGGCCCGGGTCAGCCGGGCGGAGACGGTTGCGGCAGGCAGGATCATCCCTTCGGCGATCCGGCGAGCGGGCAGTCCCATGACCGTCGACAGCATCAGCAGCGGCCGGGAGGCGGGATTCACGGCGGGGTCCGCGCAGGCCGCGAGCAGCTGGAGCCGCGCGTCAGGGAGCTCCGAGAACGCCAGGGCCGGATCGGGGTCCGCGGCCGCATCATGGGCACGGGCATCCAGCGGCACCGACGTCCTGGCAGCCGCAGATCTCCACACGTCGCGGCGCGCGTTGAGCGCCGCCCGATAGACCCACCCCCTCGGGTTCCGAGGCACCCCGGAGGCCGGCCACGCGCGCAGGGCGCTCTCGACGGCGTCCGCGAGGGCGTCCTCCGCGCCGGCGATGTCGCCGTCACGCGCGCAGAGCAGGGCGATCATCCTTCCCCAGTCGTCGGCGGTCAGCACCACCGCCGCCGCAGCCTCGCTCGGCGGCCCGGGACTCACGGCTGCTGCCAGCGCCCGTCGATGTAGGACGCCCCGGCGGCACGGACCTCGACGGTGCCGTAGCTCGCTCCGGGGAACCTCTCGGCCCATGCGATGGCCGCGTCCCGGTCCGCCGCGTCGATGATGAACACACCGGCGAGCGCCTCTTTCGCGGCGGCGAAGGGACCGTCCTCGATCACCGTGGCACCGCTGCGGCGCGTCACCGCGGCGGCACCTGCCGGAGGCGCGAGCATCTCCGCGGCGACCATGATCCCCGCGGTCTCGAGCGCGTTCGCGAAGTCGGTCATCAGTTGCTGCATCTCGGCGACGACCTCTGCGGACAGAGCGGCCTCGTCGGTGCTGTCGGGGTGATCGGCATGGAAGGCGAGCAGATAGCGCATGGGGCTGGTCTCCTTGTCGTGGCGTGGTGAGCGCGAATCGCTCTCCTGCTGGAGAGACGATCCGGCGGCTGTTCTTTCGACACGGTGCCATATGGGCGTCCCGGAGGGGGGTCCGACGGGATCTCGGCGGCATGGGTCCCCTTCGGCGGCCGCGTCCCGGCGCGCCGCCTCCGCCCGCGACCCCGGAGCGTCGGGGCGGCGGGGAGATACACTTCCGCACTCGCACCGACTGCAGGAGGACCAGATGGAGCTCAGCCCCGCCGCCCGCTGGAGCATTGGCATCCAGCGGGCCGACGGCACGGTGCTCGCGGAGCACGAGCCGCACCTCCTCCTGAAGACCGCGAGCATCGCGAAGCTCCACCTCCTCGTCGAGCTCGCCGCGCGCGCGGAGGTGGGCGAGATCGATCTGCGCGAGAACGTGCGCCGGGAGGACTCCGAGCGCGTGGAGGACTCCGGCATCTGGCATCTGCTGCACGATGCGCCGGAGCTGTCGCTGCGCGATGCGGCAGCGCTCGTCGGCGCGGCGAGCGACAACTGGGCGACCAACGCCCTGCTCGACCGGCTCGGGATGGACACCGTGCAGGAGCGCGGTCGCGCGCTCGCCCCGGGCGGCTCCCTCCTGCACGACCGGATCCGCAATGCCCGCCGCCCCGGCGACCCGGAGACGCTCTCGCGCGGGTGCGGGGCGGACTGGGCGGGCTTCATGGCGGGGCTCGTGCGCGGCGAAGTCGTCAGCCCGGGCGTGAGCGCCCAGGTCTCGCAGTGGCTCGCCGCCAGCATGGATCTCTCGATGGTCGGCTCCGCGTTCGGCTTCGACCCGCTCGCCCACGCCCTGCCCGACCGCGGCCTGCGCCTGCTCTCGAAGACGGGCACCGATACGGGAATCCGCGCCGAGGTCGGCTGCGTGTGTCGCAAGGGCGAGCGGGCCAGTGCGATCTCCTACGCGGTGCTCGCGAACTGGACCGTCGATAGCGACGAAGACGCCGTGCGCGATGAGGTGCTGGCAGCCATGCGCCGCATCGGCGAGGAGATCCGCGCGGCGCTGTGACCGCGCGGGCTCCGCGCCCCCAGCCTGTCCCTAGCGGGGCGTGCGACCGTCGCCCCCGCCCCGATCAGCCCTCCGCCGGCTCCAGCAGCCGCGAGGGATGCGCCGGCACATCGCGGTGCCAGGACTGCGTGCGCTCGAACTCCTCCCAGCCCATCGACGCGTAGATCGCATCGGCGCTGGTGGGGGAGTCGGCGTCGACCTCGAGGTCGACGAAGCCGCGCCCGCGCTCGGCCGCATCCCGGATCGCGGCGCGCAGCAGGGCCTTCGCGACCCCGTGGCCGCGGGCGGAGCGGTGCACCCCGAGGTACTCGAGATAGGTGCCGCCGTCGGCAGTCGGCGTGCCGGGCGCCCCCGCGGGGATCGGCGCGGCGACGAGACCACCCGCGGGCAGCCAGCGCTCCGTGCCGTCGGCCCCCTCGCGCAGCACCTCGGCGATCCACCAGTGGTCCCAGTCCGCCTCGCTCGGCGCCTCGATCAGGCGCTGCGAGAACTCGGGGAACGACTCCCGATAGGAGTTGAAGTGGTCGGCGAAGGACTCCTCGAGCATGCGGTGCACGGTGCGGACGTCCTGTGCGACGGGCAGTCCCGAGTCGTGCCGGTGCACGCGCCGCACGCGTACGCCCTCGCGGGGCTGCGGGGTGGTGGTCGCCTCATCGGGGCCGACGGGCCGGCGCATGTGCAGCCAGGTCCGGACCATCTCGAACCCGTTCTCCCGCAGGAGGCGCTGGCGATCCTCATCGACCGCGTTCGCGTCGGCGTTCAGCGAGGTGGTCTCCTCGCCCCGATGCCGGGCGAAGGAGCCGCCGACCTCCGCCGCCCACTCCAGCAGGCTCGCGACGAGGGCCTCCCGATCGGGGGCGTCGGCCGCGGCGGCCCACTGCACGTTCGTGCGGCCCGAGGCGCGGTCCTCGAGGCAGATCCAGGCGACGGGAGCCTGGTCCAGGCTCGCCCGGCCGTCGGCGCCGACGGGGACCACGAGCACTTGGCGGCGCGACCACGACTTCGGGCCGACGAGCCGGGAGCGCAGCGGTCCGACGGGAGCGGAGCCGTCCGGGGTGTGGCGGCGGATGTCGGCCGTGAGCAGGGCGGCGAGGGGTTCGACGTCGGCGTCCATCGGCACGCGGGTCGCGAAGCGGCCCTGCAGCGACGTCGGGAGGTGCGGCGGGAAGTGGTCGTCCAGAAGCATCCCGCCATGGTGTCACGGATGCCCGCAGGGCCCGCCCCTGACCGGATCGCGGTCAGGGGCGGGCCCTGCGAGGTGGTGCGGCCTCAGGCGCCGCGCATCCGGGGTGGGGCCGGTTCAGCGGCCGTCGGCGGGACCCCGGTGATGGGGGTGCTGCGCGACGTGCTCGTCCTCGGCCGGCGCGGGCGCGGCGTGGTGGTGCACCGGCGCCGCCTCGGCGAGCTCCTCCTCGCCCCGCTCGGAGTTGTCGGCCCCGACGGTGTTGCCGGCGGAGTCGCTCACCACGGGGATGGAGCCGGTCTCAGTGGAGAGGGTGTCGCGCAGGGGGACCTGCTTGATGAACAGCGACAGCACCAGAGCGAGCACGACGAAGGGCAGGGCGGTGAGGAACACGAGGTGCATCGCCTCGCCCATGCCGCCGCGGATCGCATCGACCAGGAAATCGGGGAGCTTCGCCAGCTGCGCGGGATCCAGCACAGCGCCCTCGAGGGAGGAGCCGCCGCCGCTGCCGCCGCCGGCCTTCGCGAGCGCCGCGAGCTGCTCCGGCGGGAGCGCCTGGATGTGCTCGGTGATCTTCGAGGACATCTGCGAGGTCATCACGGTGCCGAGCACGGCGATGCCGATGGTGGAGCCGATGTTGCGGAAGAACTGCACGGCGGCGGTCGCGATGCCGAGCTCGCGCTGGGCGACGGCATTCTGCACGATCAGCGTGTACACCTGCATCGTGAAACCGAGGCCCAGGCCGATCACCACCATCGCGGCGGTGAGGTGCCACTGCGAGTCGCCGTACTGGACGCGGGTGAGCAGCACGTAGCCGGCCACCATGATCACGCCGCCGAGGATCATCAGGCCCTTGTACTTGCCGGTCTTCGAGATCAGCAGGCCCACGATGATCGAGGTGACGATCATGGCGACCGACAGCGGGATCAGGATCGCGCCGGAGTTCGTGGCGGAGACGCCCATGACGCCCTGCGCGTACACCGGGATGTAGATGATGGCGCCGAACATCGCGACCGAGATCGCGAAGGATGCGGCGACCGACAGGGCCACGATCGGGCGGGTCAGCAGCGCCATCGGGAGCAGGGGCTCCTCGACCTTGAGCTCGATGATCACGAAGCCGACGATGAACAGCGCCGCCACTGCGAACATGCCGATGATCACCGCGGAGTCCCACGCGTAGGTGGTGCCGCCCCAGGTCAGCGCGAGCAGACCGATGACCAGGCCCGGCGTGAGGGTGAGCATGCCGAGGTAGTCGACCTTGCCGTGCTGGCGCGCGCGGTCCAGGTGCAGGAACTTCCAGATGAACGCGAAGGCGACCACGCCGATCGGCAGAGTCAGGTAGAACAGCCAGCGCCAGCCGACGTTGTCGGTCACCCAGCCGCCGATCAGCGGTCCGGCCACCGAGGTCACGCCGAAGACGGCGCCCATGATGCCCTGATACTTGCCGCGCTGGCGGGGCGGGATGATGTCTCCGATGATCGTCTGCGACAGGGGCATCAGGGTGCCCATGCCGAGGCCCTGCACGGCGCGCGCGAACACGAGGAACCAGAAGTCGGTCGCCATTCCCGAGAGGATCGAGCCGATCATGAAGATCCCGAGGCCGCCCAGGTAGAACCAGCGTCGGCCGTAGAGGTCGGACAGCTTGCCGACGATCGGGACGACGACGGCGGAGACCAGCATGGACGCGGTCGCGATCCAGCTGTAGTGCTCCACGCCGCCGAGCTCGGCGACGATGCGGGGCATCGCCGGGCCGACGATGGTCTGGGAGAGGGAGGCGACGAGCATGCCGAGCATGAGCCCGACGAACACGAGCTTCCCGCTGCGGTCCAGGCCGGTGAAGGCCTCGGGCTGCGCAGGGGAGGCCGCGGCCGGCTGCGCGGCGACGGTGGAGGAAGAGGACAACGGAACTCCTGTAAAGGCGGGGGCGTGGAGGCGGCGGGCGGTGCGATCGGATCGCGCCTACCCGCGCCATGCGGCCAGAGCGCGCCTTCGGGCTCCGACCGGTCGAGGCTACTGCGATTGCAGTCACTGCACAATTGCATCCACTGCACTGTTAGCGGGATCTCGCTCTACGATGAGCGGACCGAGAAGAAGGGACCTGCGGTGGCGGACAGCCTGAGCACGGACAGCGGGAGCACGGACAGCGGGAGCACGGACAGTGGGGCCAGCGCCGACGGCGCGTGCGACAGCCTGCGCGAGCGCAAGAAGCGCCGCACCCAGGACGCCATCCACCTCGCCGCCCTTGAGCTGGTCGCCGAGCAGGGCCTCAGCGCCGTCACCGTCGAGAAGATCGCCGAGCGCGCCGGCGTCTCGCCGCGCACCTTCTTCAACCACTGGGCGACGAAGGAGTCGGCGGTCCTCGGCCTGAACGCCCTGGGCGGGGGCGACGTGGCCCAGGACCTCCGCGACCGGCCGGAGAGCGAGGGCCCCGCGGCGGCTCTGCGCGAGACGATCCGGATGTTCATCCGCCGCATCTCCTCGGCCCCCGAGCGGCGCGAGCTCAAGCGCGCGGTGATGCTCAAGGAGCCGCAGCTGCACGTGCTGAGCGCCGGCCAGTCCCAGGCGACGCAGCAGGATCTCATCGCCGCGTACGAGGAGCGCCTGCGCCGCGCCGCGCCGCAGCTCAGCCCCGATGCGGTCCGCGCCCGCGCCACGCTCGCCGTGCAGGTCGCCTACGCCATCGTCCGTTCGGCGTTCGCCGTCTCGATGGCGCAGGGCACGGAGCTGACCCCCGAGTTCGAGCGCACGCTCGAGGCCTACGAGGCGGGCGGGCTCATCTGAGCGGGCAGCGTCGGCCGCCGCTGGGGGCGACGGGCGTCAAGGGCCGACGGGAGTCGCGCGTGCGTGGGGGACAGCGCAGGCCGTTACGATCGGGCCCCATGAGCACTGACACCGCTGCCGCTGTGCGCGACGCCTACGCCTTCGCCGGCACCCAGATCCACCTCGGCGCCCTCGTCCAGGACGGCCAGCCCGACGCCGCCGTCCCCGTGAACCTCGCGCTGTCCATGCTGAACCGGCATGGCCTGATCGCGGGCGCCACCGGCACCGGCAAGACGAAGACCCTGCAGGTCATCGCCGAGCAGGCCGCCGCCGCCGGCACGCCGGTGTTCGTCGCCGACATGAAGGGCGACCTCTCGGGCATCGCCGTGCCCGGCGAGGACACTCCGAAGATCCGCGAGCGCGCCGCCGCCCGCGGCCAGCAGTGGGAGCCTCGCGCAGGCACCACCGAGTTCTACTCCCTCGGCGGGCAGGGCACGGGCATCCCGATCCGCACCACGGTCTCGGACTTCGGGCCCGTGCTGCTGTCGAAGGTCCTCGGCCTGAACGCGACCCAGGAGTCCTCCCTCGGTCTGATCTTCCACTACGCCGACACCCAGGGCCTCGGCCTGCTCGACCTCAAGGACCTGCGCGCCCTCATCCAGTTCCTCACCGGCGAGCCCGAGGGCAAGGCCGAGCTCAAGGGCATCGGCGGCATCTCCACGGCCACCGCCGGTGTGATCCTGCGCGAGCTGACAGCCTTCGAGAACTCCGGGGCCGACGTCTTCTTCGGGGAGCCCGCCTTCGAGACCTCGGAGCTGCTGCGCACCGCGGCCGACGGCACCGGGATCATCTCCTGCCTCGAGCTGCCCGGTGTCGCCTCGCGCGCCGAGCTGTTCTCTACGTTCATGATGTGGCTGCTCGCGGATCTCTACCAGGACCTGCCCGAGGTGGGCGACGCCGACAAGCCGAAGCTCGTGTTCTTCTTCGACGAGGCGCACCTGCTGTTCAAGAACGCCTCGACCGCCTTCCTCGACCAGGTCACGCAGACGGTGCGCCTGATCCGCTCCAAGGGCGTGGGCATCTTCTTCATCACGCAGACCCCGAAGGACGTCCCCGGCGACGTCCTCGCCCAGCTCGGCAACCGCGTCCAGCACGCCCTGCGCGCCTACACGCCCGATGACGCCAAGGCGCTGAAGGCCACCGCCTCCACGTTCCCGCGCAGCGAGTACGACCTCGAGGAGGTGCTCACGCAGCTCGGCACCGGCGAGGCGATCGTGACTGTGATGAGCGAGGACGGCGCTCCGACGCCCGTGGCGCTGACCGCGGTGCGCGCGCCCGAGTCCGCGATGAGCCCCGCCCCGGCGGAGCGCATGGCGGAGATCGTGGCAGCCTCTGCGCTCGGCGCGAAGTACACCGAGGTGATCGACCGCGAGAGCGCCTACGAGATCCTCGCTGCGCGCGACGCCGCGGCGTCCGGTGGCGCCGGGGCGGGCGGGGCGGCCGGGGGAGCGGCGGCTGGCGGCGCCGGCGGGCCGACGGGGGCGCCGGCTGCGGCTGGCGGCGCGTCGGGCGCAGCCTCCGGTGCTCAGGCGCAGGCCCCAGCCCCGGCCCCCTCGAAGACCCCCGCTCCGGCGCGGCGCGAGAAGGAGTCCGGCGGGTTCATGGAGAACGCCGCGGTGAAGTCGTTCCTGCGTTCGGCGGGAACGGTGCTGGGCCGAGAGATCACGCGCTCGATCTTCGGCACCCGTCGCCGCCGCTGACCGTAGCGGGTCCGCCACCGGGCACGATTGCCCCGGCGGCCTGGCGCCCCGGCGCCATGGCCTCCCGCGACCGGCCCGTCCTTCCGCGAGATCGCCTTTCTGTGCCAGAAGTTGGCACAGAAAGGCGATCTCGCGCGTTGGGCGCGGGTCGGTGATCCTGCGGCTGGCGTCGGTCTCGATCTGAGCAGACGATGCACCATCGAGGCGTACCGCAGCGTCGGAATAGGCGCCCATTCCGACGGCTAGGTACGCCTCGATCGGGCGGCCGTGCCCATTCCGACGGCTAGGTACGCCTCGATCGGGGCGTAGTGCCCATTCCGACGGTTACGTACGCCTCGATCGGGGCGGCGTGCGCATTCCGACGGTTACGTGCGCCTCGATCGGGCGGTCGCGTTCATTCCGACGGTCGGGTACGCCTCGGCGTGAGGGCGAGCAGCAGATTGCGCGGTGCAGGAGCCGGTGACGTGCACACATGCACGTGACCGGCCCCTGCACCGAGGAATCTGCCGCGCTTCTGCGCAACACCTGCGCCGCGGCACGTGCCCCGCTCCGCCCCGCGCCGGCCGGCCCCGCGGCCACCCCGCACGCCGCCGCGACTGCGCCGCCTCGAGCGGCGGCAATGGGCCCGCTGACCGGCCGCGGCCGGATCAGGGCCCGGAGATCGCGGTGATCAGCACGAACGCGTCGACGATGATCCCGATGCCGAACAGCGGCGAGACCATGGCCCACAGCACGCGGGCGGGAGTCACCACTGTGCGATCGAGCGCCGCGAGCACGCCGCCCGCCACCCCCATCGCGATGCACAGGGCGAGCCCCGCTAACCCCGTGGTCGGCATGCCGTCGGTCCACTGGATCGCCGAGGCCAGGAAGAGCACCGAGCCGAGCATGCACAGAACAGTCCCTCGCGGAACGAACCGTTCTCGCGGAGCGACCCGTTCCGGAGGATCCAGACGCCCCGGAGGATCGAGACGCCCCGGAGGGACGAAACGGCCCCGGGCAGCGAGACGCCCCGCCCGCTCGCTGCTCTCAGCGTGCGGACGGGGCGCATCGGCGCTCACTCAGATCACTTCTTGCCCTGGTTGGCGACGGCCTCGGCGGCGGCCTTGGCCGCGACCTCATCGAGGTAGCGGCCGCCCTTGGTGACGGGCTGGAAGTCCTCGTCGAGCTCGTAGACGAGGGGCTGGCCGGTGGGGATGTTCACCGCGGCGATGTCCTCGTCGGAGATGCCGTCGAGGTACTTCACCAGTGCCCGCAGCGAGTTGCCGTGGGCGGCCACGAGCACGGTCTTCCCGGCGGCGAGGTCGGGCTTGATGCCCTCTTCCCAGTAGGGGAGGAAGCGGTCGATGACGTCCTTGAGGCACTCGGTGCGCGGGACGTCCTCGCCGAGATCCGCGTAGCGGGGATCCTGGTCCTGGCTGAACTCCGAGCCCAGCTCGATCTCCGGCGGCGGGGTGTCGAAGGACCGGCGCCACAGCATGAACTGCTCGTCGCCGTACTTGTCGCGCGTGGCGGCCTTGTCGAGACCCTGCAGCGCGCCGTAGTGGCGCTCGTTCAGGCGCCAGTCGCGGCGCACCGGGATCCAGTGGCGGTCAGCGGCATCCAGCGCGAGGTTCGCGGTCTTGATGGCGCGGCGCAGCAGCGAGGTGTGGACGACATCGGGCAGCACGCCCTCCGACTTGAGGAGCTCGCCGCCGGCGACGGCCTCCTTCTCTCCGGCCTCCGACAGGGGCACGTCGACCCAGCCGGTGAAGAGGTTCTTGGCGTTCCATTCGCTCTCGCCGTGGCGGAGCAGCACGAGTGTGTAGGTCATGCGCCCAGCCTACAAGGGGGCCCCGACGGGTGACTCTTCTCCCCACGAGTTCCCAGCATGTGGCCAGTGCCCTACCGTGGAAGGCCCGGACTCATGGCATCAGCGGCGATGCCCGACGAGAGCACGACGCGCCCGGCCCCGCCGCTGACCTGCTGCGTTCCCGAGCGCGCGCTTCCGTCGTCCACCCCCGGCACGACCCGCACGAAAGGAAGACTGCGTGAGCGAACGCGATCAGCCCCTCAGGACGCCCGACCCCCGACAGCCCCGCACTGGATCGACCCAGGCCGCGCCCGCGGCGCCGTCGGCCCCCGCCCGCACAGTTTCCCTCGAGGCCCGCCGCGCGAGCCGCGACAGCAGGCCGCCGGAGACGAGCGAGGAGATGGAGCGCGGTCCGAGCGATCTCGCCCCGGGCAGCCCCAGTGGAATCCGCGTCAACCTGCCGGTGCTGCTGATCTCCTCGGCGATCATCCTCGCGTTCTCGATCTGGGCGATCGCCATGCCCGACTCCGCCGCCTCCACGATGAAGGGCATCGTGGCCTGGCTCGCCGCGAACGTCGGCTGGTTCTACGTGCTGACGGTGTCGATCGTGATCGTCTTCGTCCTGTGGGTCGCCCTGTCGAAGTCCGGCCAGGTGCGGCTCGGCCCGGATCACTCGCGCCCGCAGTACAGCCTGTTCACGTGGGTGGCGATGCTCTTCGCCGCCGGCGTCGGCATCGACATGCTGTTCTTCTCCGTCAACGGGCCCGTCACCGCGTACTACATGCCGGTGATGGAGGATCCGCAGTCGCGGGAGGCCGCGCGCGAGGCCGTGGTGTGGACGATGTTCCACTACGGCCTCTCGGGCTGGGCGATGTACGCCCTGCTCGGCATGGCGATGGGCTACTTCGCCTACCGCTGGGGCATGCCGCTGTCGATCCGCGCGGTCCTGTACCCGCTGCTCGGCAAGCGCGTGCGCGGCGCGACCGGCCACGCGATCGACATCGTCACGCTGGTCGGCACCGTCTTCGGCGTCGCCACCTCGATGGGCATCGGCGTCGTGCTGCTGAGCATCGGCCTGCACCACCTCGTCGGGGTCCCAGCGGGGCTCGGCACCCAGATCGCCCTGGTCGCGGTCGCCGTCGTGATGACGATCGCGGCCTGCACCTCGGGCGTCGACAAGGGCATCCGCCTGATCAGCGAGGCGAACATCTGGATCGCCGCCGCGATGGTGCTCTACATCCTCGTCACCGGCAAGACCGGCTTCCTGCTCTCCGCGATCGTCGAGGATATCGGCCGCTTCGTGACCACCCTGCCCGGCCGCACCACGCAGACCATGGCGTACGAGCCGGGAGGCTCGGAGTGGATGGGCGGATGGACGCTCTTCTTCTGGGCGTTCTGGCTGGCCTGGGGCCCGTTCGTGGGTCTGTTCCTCGCGCGCATCTCGCGCGGCCGCACGATCCGCGAGTTCGTGATCGCCGCGATCACCGCCCCGGTGCTGTGCGACCTGGTGATCGTCGCCGTGTTCGGAAACAGCGCGCTCGCCGAGGTGCTCGCCGGGAACGACGCCTTCGGGCAGCTCGCCATGGCGAGCCCCGAGGAGGGCTGGTACGCGCTGCTGGAGATGTTCCCCGGCGCGGCGTTCCTCATCGGGCTCGCGACCCTCTCCGGGATGCTGTTCTACCTGACCAGCGCCAACTCGGGCGCGATGGTGATGTCGAACTTCTCCTCGCGCATCAGCGACCCCGGGGCCGACGGTCCCAAGTGGCTGCGGATCTACTGGGCCGTGCTCACCGCCGTGCTGACGATCGCCATGCTCATGGCCGGCGGCGTCACCACGATGGAGTACGCGACGCTCATCTTCGCGCTGCCCGTCACGATCATCGCCTACCTCGTGATGCTGTCCTTCTCGAAGGTGCTGCGCATGGAGCGCGCCGAGCGCGAGGGCTGGGCGCGGATGCGCGAGGTCAGCGGGCGCGGCGCGGCGGGCCGCACGTGGCGCCAGCGCCTCACCAGCATGCGCACGCACCCGTCGGCCGAGGCCGTCGCGCGCTTCAGCGCCGAGACGATCGCCCCGGCGCTCGAGGAGTTCGCGGCGGAGCTGCGCGAGCACGGGCAGGCAGCCGAGGTCCGACGCGAGAGCGACGCCGTCACCGGCATCGACTCGCTCGAGCTGGCCGTGCCGATGGGCGCGAACCGCGACTTCCGCTACCGCGTGAGCGCCGTCAGCGCGCCGATCCCGGCGATCGGCTCCAAGGCGAGCCGCGGGCGCGACGACTACCTGCGGCTCGAGGTGTTCTCCCAGACCGGCTCGGCCGGGTACGACCTGTACGGGATGACCCAGCAGCAGGTGCTCGGCGATGTGCTGGACAGCTACGAGGCGCACCTCGCGTTCCTCAACTACAGCCTCGAGCACGACAGCATCTCGGCGGTCTCCCTGGCCGAGCCCGTCGAGGTCGAGGCGCCCGTCGACGCCGAGCAGCGGTAGAGGCCGGGTCGGCGCCCGCACGGGCGGCTGCAGGAGAGGGGCCGAGGTGCGTGAGCGCTCCGGCCCCTCCGCGTGCGCGGCCTTTCGCTCAAGGCCGCGCAGGGGGCCGGATCAGGCCTCGAGGATGAGCGTCGAAGGCCCGTCGTTCACCAGGCTGACCTGCATGTCGGCGCCGAAGCGGCCCGTGGCGACCTCGATGCCGCGCTCGCGGATCGCTGCGACCACGGCCTCCACGAGCGGCTCGGCGACGGGGCCGGGCGCGGCGGCCGACCATGACGGCCGGCGCCCCTTGCGGGCGTCGCCGTAGAGGGTGAACTGGGAGACGACGAGCACGGGCGCCCCGAGATCGAGCACGGAGCGCTCCTCGCTGAGGATCCGCAGCTCGCAGATCTTGCGCGCGATCGTCGCGACCTGCTCGGGACCGTCATCGTGGGTGACGCCGACGAGGGCGAGGATCCCCTCGCCCTCGATCTCGCCGACGACCTCCCCGGCGACCTCGACCCGGGCACTGCTGACTCTCTGCAGGACTGCGCGCATGGGCCCGATGCTAGTGGGACTCGCTGTCGCGGGCGGCATCGACCCAGCGCTCGGCGACGCGGATGATCGACTCCGTGGTGGCCTGCCACGCCGGCTCCTGCTGGCGGTGCGGTCCGGTCGCGAGCGACAGCACCACTCCGGCCGTGCGCAGGGCGAGCTCGGTGGGATCCACCCGCTCGGCGAGCACCGGGCGCCACTGGGCGATGGCCTCCTCCACCGCCTCGCGCGTACGCGGGTCGATGCGGCCGGTCGCGCCGTCGTTCGCGAGGACGCTGAGGTGCGCCAGCAGGCACGCGAGATCGTCGGCCCGCCTGCCGGGGCCGACGGTGTCGATGTCGAGGAGTCCGGTGGCGCGGCCGTCCTGCACGAAGACCTGCGCCTCGTAGAAATCGCCGTGGACGACGTCATGGGCGCTGAGGTCGATGCGCCGGCCCACTGCCGCCAGTCCCTCCCGGATCGCGCGCACGAGCGCATCGGTGCGGGGGCCGAGCGGGGGGAGGGCGGAGGCGACGATCCCCGCGTAGAACTCGACGGAGTCCGTCCACGGGGGCCGCAGCGGCTGGGAGAACAGCGAGGCGGGCAGGCGGTCCAGCAGCGCCACCAGGCTCTCGGGCCGGCAGGCGGCCGCGCCCTCGCTGAGCACGGCGCGGGCGAGCGGCTCGCCGGGCAGCTCCGAGAGCACGATCAGGCCGTCGCGCTCACCGAGCACCTCGGGGACGGGCACGCCGGTGGCCAGCAGCAGCCGGTGCCGCTCGACGATCTCCGCCGACCTGTGCGGCTGCATGACCTTCAGGAACACGCCCCGTCCCGGCAGCTGCGCGCGAAGCACGGCGCGGCGCCCCGGCCGGTACGAGATGACCTCGATCGGGACCGGCGCCGCCGGATCCTCGCCCGTCTCCACGCCGAGGGAGGCGAGGGTCGCGCCGACGACGTCGGGGTAGCAGACGTGGGGGAGCATGGGCAGCCATGGGTCATGGGGGTAGCGCCACACGCGCACGCTGATGTCCCCGTCGGTCATCACCAGGGAGCTCTCGGTGTCGAACAGGTCCCGCTCCTGCTCGCCGACGTGCGCGCTCGCGCCGAACAGCTCCTCGCGCACGGGTGCCTCGACTCCGTCGACCTCGGGCCAGGAGACCGTGGTGCGGTAGAGGGCCTTCGTGGAGCGGCCGGGCCGATGGTCGACGTGGTCGAGCTCCCAGGTGCGGAGCATCCCGCCGGCGTTGCCGACGGCGGAGCGGAGCAGCCCCGCGGCATCGGTGCCGGTGAGCAGCTCGGATCCGTCGAGGGTGCGGGCCATGCGTCCGATTCTGCCAGTCCGTCCTGTGCGCGCCCGCCCTACGATGGGGGCATGACCGAGACCTCGCGCCCCCTTGATGCCGCCAACCTGCTGGGAATCCCGCCCACCCTCCTCCCGGAGGACCACCCGGACACCGCGGTCGCCGCCGCGCTGAAGGACGGCGAGGACGCCCGCGATCTCGCCGCGCGCTTCCCCTCCTCCTCCCTGGCCTGGGCGGAGCTCGCGCAGGAGGCTCTGGACTCCGAAGAGGTCGTCGCGGCCTACGCGTACGCCCGCACCGGCTACCACCGCGGCCTCGACGCCCTGCGCCGCGCGGGCTGGCGCGGCCAGGGTCCGATCCCCGCCTCGCACCCCACCAACCGCGGATTCCTCAAGGCCCTCGCCCTGCTCGGGGAGTCAGCCCGCCGCATCGGCGAGAGCGACGAGGCCGATCGCGTGCGCGACTTCCTCCACGACGCCGATCCGAGCCTGCTGGGCTGAGGGCCGCCCGGCCGCCTGTCGGGGCCCCTTGGTAGGCTCGAGGGGTCCGAGCGCGGCGCTCCGCTGCGCTCCGCCCTGCTTCGCGCGAGCCCTCCGAGGGTGCCGCGCGCCCTCCTGGAGGAGTCCGCATGCCTGCTGTCGTGATCGTCGGTGCCCAGTGGGGCGATGAGGGCAAGGGCAAGGCGACCGACCTGCTCGGGGAGAGCGTCGACTTCGTCGTCAAGCCCAACGGCGGCAACAACGCCGGCCACACCGTGGTGGTCAAGGGCGAGAAGTTCGAGCTGAAACTCCTTCCCGCCGGCATCCTGTCCCCGCAGGTCACCCCGGTGATCGGCAACGGCGTCGTGGTGAACCTCGAGGCCCTGTTCGAGGAGATCGAGAGCCTCTCCTCGCGCGGAGTCGACACGGGCCGCCTGCGCATCAGCGCGAACGCGCACATCGTCGCCCCGTACCACCAGACCCTCGACAAGGTCACCGAGCGCTTCCTCGGCTCGCGCGCGATCGGCACGACCGGCCGCGGGATCGGCCCGGCCTACATGGACAAGGCCGGCCGCCTCGGCATCCGCGTCCAGGACCTCTTCGACGAGTCGATCCTCCGCCAGAAGGTCGAGGGGGCGCTGCGCCAGAAGAACGAGCTGCTCGTGAAGCTCTTCAACCGCCGCGCCGTCGAGGTCGAGGAGATCACCCAGGGCCTGCTCGCCTACGCCGAGCGCCTGCGCCCCATGGTCGTGGACACCACCGAGCTGCTGAACTCCGCACTGGACCGCGGCGAGGTGGTGCTCATGGAGGGCGGCCAGGCGACCTACCTCGACGTCGACCACGGCACCTACCCCTTCGTCACGAGCTCGAACCCGACTGCGGGCGGCGCCTGCACCGGCTCCGGCATCGGGCCCACGCGCATCGACCGCGTGATCGGCATCGTCAAGGCGTACACGACCCGCGTGGGCGCAGGGCCGTTCCCCACGGAGCTGTTCGACCAGTGGGGCGAGTTCCTGCAGAAGACCGGCGGGGAGGTCGGCGTGAACACCGGGCGGCCGCGCCGCTGCGGCTGGTACGACGCCCCGATGATCCGCCATGCGGGCCGCATCAACGGCTTCACCGACATCGTCCTCACGAAGCTCGACGTCCTCACCGGCATCGAGGAGATCCCGCTGTGCGTCGCCTACGACGTCGACGGCGTGATTTACCACGACATGCCGATGACGCAGACCGAGTTCCACCACGCCGTGCCCGTCTACGAGACGATGCCCGGCTGGACCGAGGACATCCGCTCCTGCCGCACCCTCGAGGATCTCCCCGAGAACGCGCGCGCCTACGTGCAGCGCCTCGAGGAGCTCGCCGGCTGCCGGATCAGCGCGATCGGCGTCGGCCCCGACCGCGAGGACACCATCGCCGTGCACGACCTCCTGCCCGGCCCCGGCGAGGCCCGCTCGCTGCCCGCGGCGTGAGGGCGCGGCGCTGATGGCGATCCGTCGCCGCACCGATCCGGACGAGGGGGACCAGGCGCTGCGCGACTGGGACGCCGATCCCGCGGCCGCGCGCCGCGCGATCCTCGGGCCGGCCGTCCGCCACACCCTCGAGCTGATCGCCGAGGAACACCCCGGTCATGCGGTCGAGCTGCGCGTCCCCCCGTACGGCGCCGTGCAGGCCCTGCCGGGAGTCCGCCACACCCGCGGCACTCCGCCCGCGGTCGTGGAGACCGACGCCGCGACCTGGCTCGCGCTCGCCGTCGGCGATCTGAGCTGGACGGATGCCCGCGCGAGCGGCCGCATCTCCGCCTCGGGCGAGCGCAGCGATCTCTCCGAGATCCTCCCGCTGCCCGGTCCCCGGCGCATCATCCGCGCTGCCCGCGCCGCGCGCGAGAGCGCGGGGGAGCAGCAGGGCGCGGGCGGAACGGGTGCGCAGAGCTCTGCGGGGGCCGCCTCGTGAGCGTCGCCGTCGAGATCGCCGTGGAGGACGTCGCCGGGCTCGTGGTCGCCGCGCAGTCGGGCGCCGCCCGCGTGGAGCTGTGCGCGGACCTCAGCCGCGGAGGCCTCACTCCGGATGCCGCGCTCGTGGCCGAGTGCGCGCAGGCCGCCGCGCGGCTCGTGGAGGAGCGCGAGGCGAAGCCCGGATTCGGGGTCCACGTGCTGGTGCGCAGCCGCGCGAGCGCGGGGGAGGGGCTCACCGGGGAGGGCGAGTTCGTCTACAGCCCCGAGGAGATCGATCTGATGGCGCAGCAGGCCGCCCGCAGCGTGCGCGCCGGGGCCGCGGGGGTCGTGATCGGCGCGCTGACGCCGCAGTGCGCCGTCGATGCGCCGGCCGTCGGCGCGATCCGCGATGCCGCCCTGGAGGCGGCGACCGCCCAGCTGCGCAGCCTCACCCTGACCTTCCACCGCGCCCTGGACGCGATGCCGACCGACGCCGACCGCACGGCCGCCATGGAGCAGCTCATGCTGCTCGGCTTCCACCGCGTGCTCTCCTCCGGCGGCGCGCAGCGCGCGATCGACGGGGCCGACTGCCTCGCGCAGATGGTGCGCGCGGCCGACGGACTGATCGACGTGTGCGCCGGCGGAGGCATCCGCCCCGCCCACATCCGCGACCTGGTGCAGACCGCGGGGGTGGAGGACATCCACCTCTCCGCGCGGCGCCGCACCCCGCTCGCGCCCGGGGAGAGCGACCCGGAGACCCGAACCGATACGGCGGTCGTCCAGGCCGCCGTCGATGCTGCAGGAGAGCTGTGACCCCCGAGACCGCCCCCGATTCCACCCCCGCGGCCGCCGACCCCGCGGCCGCCGACCCCGTGGCCGCCGACCCCGCCGCCGCCGACGTCCCCGCGGGCACCGAGGCAAAGGCCGACGGCGCGGACGCGGCGCGACCGCAGACCACGGCGCTGTACGCGCGCCGCAGCCGCACCCCGGCGCTCGGGCTGTGGGTGCTGATCGCGATCGCCGTCGGCGCGCTGATCGGCGTGATCGCGGCGCTCGCGACCCAGACGTTCTGGATCGCGGGAATCGCCTACTTCGCTGCGATCGGCGCGCTGTTCATCGGCATGCCGCTCGCGGCGATCGCCGCACTGGTCGACGCGCGCCGCAATCGCTCCGCGCCGACACGCTCATCGCGTCGCTGAGCAGGCACGGCGCGCCGCCGGGGCTGCAGCACTGTGCGATGATGGGGCAGTGCTGCGCGGTGACGGAAAGCTTTCGCACGACCTGCTCCCAGGGGAGAAGGGTCCTCAGGATGCCTGCGGGGTCTTCGGCGTCTTCGCGCCCGGTGAGGAGGTCGCGAAGCTCACGTACTACGGGCTCTACGCGCTCCAGCACCGCGGTCAGGAGTCGGCCGGGATCGCCACGAGCGACGGCGAGCAGATCCTCGTCTACAAGGACATGGGACTGGTCTCCCAGGTCTTCGACGAATCTGCGCTGAGCGCCCTGACCGGCCACATCGCGATCGGCCACGCGCGCTACTCGACCACCGGCGGCTCCGTCTGGTCCAATGCCCAGCCCACCCTCGGCGCGCGCGCCGAGGGGACGGTCGCCCTCGCGCACAACGGCAACCTGGTCAACACCCAGGAGCTCGTGACGATGCTCCGCGAGCGCCACGGCGGCCGCACCCCCGGTCGCGGCGAGATCGCGCGCGGCAACACCACCGACACGGCCCTGGTCACCGCGCTCCTGGACACCGAGGGCGACCTCGGCGAGGCGCTGCGGGACCTCATGCCGCACCTGCGCGGCGCCTACTGCTTCACCCTGATGGACGAGACCACGCTGTACGCGGCGCGCGACCCGCAGGGCATCCGCCCGCTGGTGCTCGGGCGCCTCGAGCGCGGCTGGGTGGTCGCCTCGGAGACCGCTGCGCTGGACATCTGCGGCGCGAGCTTCGTGCGCGAGGTGAAGCCCGGCGAGATGATCACCATCGACTCCCAGGGCCTGCGCAGCGAGCAGGTGCTCGAGCCGCAGCCCAAGGGCTGCGTCTTCGAGTACGTCTACCTCGCACGGCCCGATACGCAGATCGCCGGGCGCAACGTGAATGCGGCGCGGCTGGAGATGGGCCGACAGCTCGCGCGCGAGTTCCCGGTGGAGGCGGATCTCGTGATCCCGACCCCTGAATCCGGCACCCCCGCCGCGATCGGCTATGCGCAGGAGTCCGGCATCCCCTACGGCCAGGGCATGGTGAAGAACGCGTACGTCGGCCGCACGTTCATCCAGCCCAGCCAGACCATCCGCCAGCTCGGCATCCGGCTCAAGCTGAACCCGCTGACGGAGATCATCGCGGGCAAGCGCCTGGTGGTCATCGACGACTCGATCGTGCGCGGCAACACTCAGCGCGCCGTGGTGAAGATGCTGCGCGAGGCCGGCGCCGCCGAGGTCCACGTGCGGATCTCCTCCCCGCCGGTGACCTGGCCCTGCTACTACGGCATCGACTTCGCCACGCGCGCCGAGCTCATCGCCAACGGGCTGGACGTCGAGGAGATCGCCCGCTCCATCGGGGCCGATTCGCTCGGCTTCGTGTCTCAGGAGGGCATGATCGCCGCGACCGAGCAGCCCCGGGAGCGCCTGTGCACCGCCTGCTTCACCGGCGAGTACCCCGTTCCGCTCCCTGACCCCCGGGTGCTCGGCAAGAGCGTGCTGGAGGTGCGCGAGGAGGGTGCTCGCGCCGCCGCTGCCGAACCCCTGCACGAGAACCCCGCGCACGACACCAAGGAGAACGCCCCCGCATGAGCGCCGAGACCACCCCCGCGCTGAGCTACGCCGCCGCCGGCGTCGACACCGAGGCGGGAGACCGCGCCGTCGAACTGATGAAGGCGGCGGTCTCCGCGACCCACGGCCCCGAGGTGCTCGGCGGAGTGGGCGCCTTCGCGGGCCTGCTCGACGTCTCGGCGCTCAAGGAGTACCGCCGGCCCCTGCTGGCCTCGAGCACCGACGGCGTGGGCACGAAGATCGCGATCGCCCAGGCGATGGATGTGCACGACACCATCGGCCAGGATCTCGTGGGCATGGTCGTCGACGACATCGTGGTGGTCGGCGCCCGCCCGCTGGCGATGACCGACTACATCGCCTGCGGCCAGGTCGTGCCCGAGCGCATCGCCGACATCGTGCGCGGCATCGCCGAGGGCTGCCGGATCGCCGGCTGCGCGCTCGTCGGCGGAGAGACCGCGGAGCATCCCGGCCTCATGGGGCCCGAGGACTACGACGTCGCCGGCGCCGCCGTCGGCGTGGTCGAGGCCGATGACCTCCTCGGCGCGCACCGCGTGCAGGCGGGAGACGTCGTCATCGGCATGGAGGCCTCAGGCCTGCACTCCAACGGCTACTCCCTGGTGCGCGCGGTCATCGCCCGCCAGGGCCTCGCGCTCGACGCCGAGATCCCCGAGTTCTCCCGCACCCTCGGCGCGGAGCTGCTCGAGCCGACCCGCATCTACACCGGGGATCTCCTCGCGCTGCTCGCGAGCGAGGCGGGCGCCGGCGTGCGCGCCCTCAGCCACGTGACCGGCGGCGGGCTCGCGGCGAATCTCGCGCGCGTCCTGCCCCAGGGCGTGACCGCGCGGATCGATCGCGCGAGCTGGGCTCCGCCGGCCGTCTTCGAGCGCGTGCGCGCGTGGGGCGGGGTGGAGCTGAAGGATCTCGAGGCGACGCTCAACATGGGCATGGGGATGGTCGCCGTGGCCGCCCCCGAGCAGGCCGACGCCGCGGTGCGGCTGCTCGCGGACCGCGGCCTGCCGGCGCGAGTGATCGGCGAGGTGCTCGCCGATGCCGACGCTCCCGAGCCGGGGCGGGCCGACGTGCGCGTGGCCGGCGCGAAGGGCGTCGTCGGCGGGGCGGTCCTGGTCACGGGAACGCACGACGGCTGGGCCTGAGCCCCGGACATGGCGAAGGGACGATCCCTCAGGATCGTCCCTTCGCCATGCGCAGCGGTGGTTCAGCGCCGGCGAGCGGGTGCTGACGGGCCCTCATTGCGTGCAGCCCAGCTGTCGCTCTCGCTCCACGAGCTGTCATCGGACCACTCTTCGCGATCCTCGGTGCGCCGGGTGGAGGGAGCCGCTCCGGACTGGAGCTCTCGCTGCAGGGCAGTGAGGTCCGTCGGGGGGCTGTAGTACTTGAGGTCCCGGGCCACCTTGGTCTGCTTGGCTTTCTGTCGGCCACGACCCATAGATCTGACCCCCTGTGCGTCGACTGGCGGGCGCGCGAGCCCGGGCGATGGCGATTGTACGGATCCCAATCCTACCCCCTCCCCGGGGTCGGCGTCTCCTCGGGCCCCGGGGCGCGGCCGGAGCGGGTCTGCGCGCCCCTCGGCGGCAGGCTGCTCCTCGGGCGGGGAGTGCTCGCAATGCGCCGGGCGGGGATCAGGATGTCCTCAGGTTTCGTCGGATTGCCTCACATTTCCCGGGCAGTTCGACAGTTCAGGCACCGAAGATCAGGTGAATCATCACGAAATGTACCGGTATGCCCGCTTTTGGGCGGGATGACGGCGAAGTGCTCGGAGGCGTGCTCGGTAGACTCAACTCAGCAACCTTGGCCCCAACACCCTAGAAAGGGGACCCCCCCCAATGGCTGCAGCTCCAGAACAGCAACCCATGGATAGCGGAACGACCTATTCTGCCCTGCTCACACCGGCAGAGGTGGCGAGGCTCTTCCGCGTCGATCCGAAGACCGTCACCCGCTGGGCGATGTCCGGCAAGCTCTCCCCCCTGCGCACCCTCGGCGGCCATCGCCGGTACCGGCGCGAAGAGGTCGAGCGCCTGCTCGCAGAGAGCTCCGAGCAGCACTAGAGAGCTCTGAGCATCACCGGAGAGCTCCCAGCAGTGCGGGAGCGCTCAGCGCAGCAGCGGTGAGCTCGGAGCGTCAGTGTCTCCGAGAGCCCGCATTCCGTGAGGGCGTCGCCCAGCCGATCCGAGAGGATCAGGGGCGGCGCCCTTCGTGCATCCCGGGCCCTCTCCGACCCGGCACGAGGAGCGCCGTCAGGCCGCACGCGGCCCCCAGCAGCAGAGGCGCCGCCAAGGTCGCGAGGCTCAGCACGAGCGCAGAGGTCGCCGCTGCTGCGCCCGGCATCCCGAGAGCCACGAGCACGGCGGCCGCGGCAGCCTCCGTGAGCCCGCCTCCACCGGGGGTGAGGGGAACGAGCGCGACTGTGCGCGCCACGAGGAACACTCCGACCGTCGCCGCTGCCCCGATCCCGAAACCGCTCGCATGGATCGCCAGCGCGAGAGCGCCCAGCTGCAGGGCCCTCGCGAGCAGCAGCGGCAGGGCGATCTGCGCCCCGCGGTTGCGCAGGCGGTGCGCGGCGCCGTCGCGCACCGCGAGGGCGGAAGCGATGACCGCTTGGGTGCCCCCATCCTGGCCTGCGGGCACCGTGCCGGCGACAGCGTCGCCGTCGGCCCCGTCGGCCCCAGCGCCCCAGGCGCCGCGGTCGAGCAGCGGGACCACGGTCTCCAGCACGGAGAGGAATGCGGCGCGGTGCGCGAGGAGCGCGACGGCGGCCGCGCTGAGGAGGGCGCCGAGCAGCGCGACGAGAACCGCGACCCAGGTGCCCGGGAGCGCGGTGCCGGCGGAGAGCGCGGCGTAGGAGAGGACGCCCGCGAGCGGCACCGCGATGCCGCCGATCGCGATATCGGCGACGGAGAAGGTCACGATCCCCGTGAGGATCGCGCCGAGGGGCAGCCCGCGCCGGTGCAGGATCGCGCTGACTGCGCCGATCCCCAGCAGCGATCCCCCGGGCACCAGCAGGGTGAGCGCCATGGAGGCGCCGTGGGCCTGCAGGGCGGCCGGTGCGGGCGAGCCGGGGACGGCGGCGCGCAGAGCGAGCGCCTCCAGGGCGAAAGCGAGCGCGCCGAGTGCGAGAGCGGCGAGGAGGACCCACGGCGGCAGCGCCCCGAGCCCGGCGGAGATCTCCGTCCAGGATGCGCCCACCACGAGCGGCAGCAGCCACAGGAGCAGGGCGACGAGGAGTGCGAGGGAGAGCAGCGCCCACACCGCTCGCGAGGGCCTCAGGGTCTCGGATCGCGGGCGGAGGAGCTCCTGCGCGATCGCCTCCGCGCTGTCCGAGGGGGCGTCGGACGGCGTGGAGCGATCAGCACTGTGCATGGCGGCAGTGTCCCACGGGCCTGCTGCCGGCGCCTCTCGGCCGGATGTCGGCTGCTCCGCCTATCCTGGAGCGGCGATGAGCTCACTGTTCGATGACATGTCCCTGCCCGATTCCTTCCGCCGCCTGAGCGGGGTCCGGGTGGGTCCCGACGCGCCCGCTCCGCAGGACCCGCCCGCTCCGCACGGGGCGCCCGGACTGCACGAGGCGCCCGAGCTGGGGGAGGCGCCGCCGCTGGAGGAGGACGTCCCGCCCGAGGACGACTCCGCGGCGGGCGCCTTCGCGCCTGCAGGCGAGGAGAGCCCCTTCGCGCACCTGCCCGTCCCCCCGATCCCGACCGGTCACGGCGGCTCCGCCTATCGCGATGAGCCGCGCCGCGCGCCCTGGGGAGGCGGAGACCCGTCGGCCCTCGCAGAGCTCGTCGAGGGGCTGAACCCGCCCCAGCGCGAAGCGGTCGAGCATCGCGGCAGCCCCCTGCTCATCGTCGCGGGCGCAGGCTCCGGCAAGACCCGCGTGCTGACCCGCCGCATCGCCCACCTGCTGCGCTCCGGCGAGGCGATGCCCGGGGAGATCCTCGCGATCACCTTCACCAACAAGGCGGCCGCGGAGATGCGCGAGCGCGTGGCGGAGCTCGTCGGCCCCGCGGCGCGGTCCATGTGGGTCTCGACCTTCCACTCCGCGTGCGTGCGGATCCTGCGGCGCGAGCACGACGCCGCGGGCCTGCGCAGCTCGTTCACGATCTACGACTCGGCCGATTCGCTGCGCCTGATCACGAACATCGCGAAGGATTTCGGGCTCGACACGAAGAAGAACCCTCCGCGCGGGATCGCCTCGAAGATCTCCTCGCTGAAGAACGACCTGGTGGACCCCATCGACTTCGCGGATCAGGCGGAGAGCGCGAAGAACCCGTGGGAGAAGTCCATCGCCCAGGTCTTCACCGCGTACACCGAGCGTCTGCGCCAGGCCAACGCCGTCGACTTCGACGACCTCATCGGCCTGACCGTCGGTGTGCTGCAGGGCAATCCGGCGATCCGCGAGGGCTACCGCCGCCGCTTCCGGCACGTGCTGGTGGACGAGTACCAGGACACGAACCCGGCGCAGTACGCCCTGGTGCGGGAGCTGGTGGGCGATGATCCCCGCGCCGACCTCACCGTGGTGGGCGACTCCGACCAGTCGATCTACGCCTTCCGCGGCGCGACGATCCGCAACATCGTGGAGTTCGAGCAGGACTTCCCGACCGCGCGCACGATCGTGCTCGAGCAGAACTACCGCTCGACCCAGAACATCCTCACCGCCGCGAACGCGGTGATCGAGGAGAACCAGGGCCGCCGCAAGAAGAATCTCTGGACGGCCGAGGGGGAGGGGGAGCCCATCACCCTCTACGTCGCCGACGACGAGCAGGCGGAGGCCCGCTACATCGGCCGGCAGATCGACGCCCTGGTCGACTCGGGGCGCCGCGCGAGCGACGTCGCGATCTTCTACCGGGCCAACGCCCAGTCCCGCGCGCTCGAGGATCAGCTGA
Organism: Brachybacterium equifaecis; assembly: GCF_023509525.1. Lineage (GTDB taxonomy): Bacteria > Actinomycetota > Actinomycetes > Actinomycetales > Dermabacteraceae > Brachybacterium > Brachybacterium equifaecis. Next base: position 283,765 of record NZ_JAKNCJ010000002.1, on the reverse strand, counting down.
TCCGGGTGGGCCTGCCGTACAAGGTCGTGGGCGGCACGCGCTTCTACGAGCGGCGGGAGATCAAGGACGCGCTCGCATACCTGCAAGTCCTCGCCAATCCCGACGACGAGATCAACCTGCGCCGCATCCTCAATGTGCCCAAGCGCGGCATCGGCGACCGCGCCGAGGCAGCGATCGCGCTGCTCGCCGAGCAGGAGCGCATCAGCTTCGGCGAGGCGCTGCGCCGGGCCGACGAAGCGCCCGGCATCGCCACGCGCTCGCTGAACTCGGTGCGGCTGTTCGTCTCGATGCTCGACGACCTCCGGGGCGTCCTCGAAGCGGGCGCGAGCCCGGCGGAGCTCGTCGAGGAGGTGCTGCAGCGCTCGGGCTACTACGCCGAGCTGCAGGGCAGCGATGATCCGCAGGACGAATCCCGCCTGGAGAACCTCGCCGAGCTCGTGAGCGTCGCGAGCGAGTTCGAGGCGCAGGCCGAGGCCGTCGCGGCCGCGGCGAGCGAGTTCGAAGAGGACGAGGACGAGGACGAGGCGGCCGGCGCCGCCGGAGCGGCTTCCGCGGCTGCCGGGGATGTGCAGGAGACTTCCGCTGCGGCAGGCGAGCCCGGCTCCGCCGCCGAGGATTCCGCTCTGCCGACGTCCACGACGCCATCTGCCCAGGAGGCGGCGATCGCAGCGGATCCGCTCGCGGGCGCACCTGCGGCGAGCCTGCTCGACCAGTTCCTCGAGAAGGTCTCGCTGGTCGCCGACGCCGACCAGATCCCCGGCCAGGAGGATCAGTTCGTCACCCTCATGACCCTGCACACCGCCAAGGGCCTCGAGTTCCCGGTCGTCTTCCTCACGGGTCTGGAGGACGGCACCTTCCCGCACCAGCGCACGCTGGGGGATCCCGAGCAGCTCGAGGAGGAGCGGCGCCTCGCGTACGTCGGCATCACGCGCGCTCGCGAGAAGCTCTACATCACGCGCGCGCAGATGCGCGCGACCTGGGGCGCCCCGCAGTTCTTCCCGGGCTCGCGCTTCCTCGATGAGATCCCCGACGCTGTGCTCGACGTCGCGCGCGCCGGCAGCTCCCTCTCGGGCGCCGGATACGGCGGCTCGAGCTATGGCGGATCCAGCTACGGCGGCTCGGGGTTCGGCGGCTCCGGCGGCGGGCGGGGCCCGTCCTTCAGCGGAGGCCGCGGAGGCGGACGGGCCGACGTCAACCGGCCGAGCTTCGGCTCCGGCAAGCCCGCGCGCGCGCTCGCGGACCTGCCCTCGCTCGCCGTCGGCGACCGCGTCACCCACGACTCCTTCGGCATGGGCACGGTCACCGAAGTCGCCGGCCAGGGCGAGAAGACGCAGGTCGAGGTGCAGTTCAAGGAGCCGCACGGGAAGAAGCGCCTGCTGCTGCGCTACGCACCGATCACGAAGCTGTAGCGACCACCTCGACCTCGATCCCCTCGGGGCTCTCCGCGTACCAGCCCACGTGGTCCTCGCCGCCGGCGTGGGGATAGCGTGCGGCGAACAGCTCGCTCCAGCCGTGCTCCGGTGCGGCAGAGCGCAGGGCGTCGAGCGCGCCGCGGTCCGAGATCGTGAGCGCCACATGGTTCATGCCGGGCGTGAGGCGATCGGCGCGCGCGCCGCGGACGTCGTCGGACTGCTCGAGCACGATGTACGAGCCGTCGGCGTGCCTCCAGATCCGGCCGAGCTCCCAGCCCTCCACGCGCTCGGCCCCCCAGCCGAGCGATCCCAGCAGCCAGCCCCAGGCCGGCTCGGACGTGGCGAGGTCAGCGGTCCAGAGCTCCAGATGGTGCAGGGCAGAGGCGCGAAGCGCGGGCGCCGCCGAGCGCAGCGACCGTTCCCAGATGGCCGTCGTGCTGTGCACGAGGCCGTCCTCGAACGGGGCGACCTGCCCAGTGGGGGCGTATCCGAGCGAGGCCCAGAACGGCTCCGCCCCCGCGGCATTCGCGCCGACGATTCCTGCGCGCAGGCGCTCGAGGGTGGGATCGGCGGCGAGCTGGGGGAGGAAGGAGTCGTGGAGGAGCCGCCCGAGCCCCTGCCTCGCACGGTCCTCCCGCACGAGCAGCAGCCCGATGTGCGCGGTGCCGGGGCGAGGCCAGTGGTGCAGCACGTCCAGGATCGCGAGCAGCGTTCCCTGAGCGTCCAGCAGACCGAGCACGGTCTTCGCTGATGGATCCAGATCGGGCGGGATGTCCGTGAGGACGCGCGCGCCGGCGTCGGGCGCGCTGTCGCGGCCGCTGACGCGTCGGGCATACCCGGGCGATGCCTCGAGCAGAGCCTGCACCGCAGGCGCATCGTCGGGGAAGCGCAGAGGACGGATCGTGAAGGCCATGCAGGAAGGCTACGGGCGCGCTCGGCATCTGTGCACGGCGGGAGCGGAGCTGCCGGGCGCGTCGGCGCTCAGTTCTCGCTGCGCGGCCCGCGCACCCCGTGCACGGCGAGCGTCCCGCCGACGACCACGAGCGCCGCGCCCAGCAGGAAGCCGCCGACGGTGATGAGCGCGCTCATGGCGTTCGGCTCGGTGGCGACGGGCGTCGAGGAGGAGAGGAAGAACCCGGCGGGCATGAGGACGGCGGAGGCGGGGATCGCCCAGCGGCCCATCTGCGCGGGGAGGCCTTTCAGTCCGGCGGCGTCGGTCAGCACGATCGAGGCGATGCCGAGCGTGGCGAGAGCGCCGGCGTGGCCGTGGCCGCTGCGGGCGTAGAGCAGCTGGAAGTCGGTGCGGGGGATCTCGCCGAGGCTGATGTCGAGCACGTACTTCCCGCCGAGCTCGATCCCGATGGTGGCGAGCAGCGTGAGCCCGGCGGCGAGGCGGCCGGGGCGGCTGAGGAGTGCGGGGCGGCTGGGAGCAGACATGGGGGTCCTGTTCGTGAGGGGAGGGGCGATCAGAGGGAGGCGGTGCCGAGCGCGACGCACACGAATCCCAGCAGCTGGAGCGTGCCGCGGATCGCCTGGAAGAGGTCCCAGCGTCGGCGCTTGCGCGCGAAGCCCTCGGGGACCTCGCCGGTGCGCACGCGGCCCTGCCAGATATTGATCGGCACGTTCCCGACGATCGTCACGATCAGCGCGATCGTGAGCACGATCGCCGCGAGCGTGAACCAGACGGGCTCGAAGCGTGCGGCTCCGAATCCGCCGAGGATCGCAGCGGCCGTCATGCCGATCGGCATCACGCGGCCGAAGGTCTTCAGCAGCCCGGACTCCATCACCGCCTGCGCCTCGAGCGGGAGGCGGCGGATCACGGGGTGCACGAGCGCGACCGAGGCGAACTCCGCGCAGCCGACGAATCCCGTCACCAGGAGGAGAGCGAGCAGGAGAACATCCATCGAGGGGCTCCGATCCACGGGGCGGCAGATGTGAACGGCGTTCACTTCCAGCAGGCTAGAGTGCCCATGTGAACGATGTCAACACCCCGGCCGACCGCGCCGCCCGCCCGTACCATCACGGCCACCTCCGCGAGGAGATGCTGCGCATCGCCGTCGAGCTCGCCGCCGAGGGCGGGCCGAGCGCGATCGCGCTGCGGGAGGTCGCCCGCCGTGCGGGCGTGACCCCGTCGGCCGCCTATCGGCACTTCTCCGGGCAGGAGGACCTCGTCGCCGCCGTGCGCGCAGAGACCCTCCGACAGCTCTCCGCGTCGATGGCCGCCGCGGTCGCCGCGGCGCAGGCGCTCCCCGGGCAGAGCGCGCTCGAGAGCAGGATCCTGGCCGCAGGGCGCGGCTACTTCGCCTTCGCGACCACGTCGCAGATGCTGTTCCGCTCGCTGAGCAGCGGATTCGCCCTCCCGGTGGAGGAGGTGGGGGAGAGCAGCGACGGTCCGTTCGACCTGCTCCTGGAGCTCGTCCAGCGCTGGCTCGCAGTCGAAAGCCCCGTTGATCCCGCGGGCGAGCCCGGCGCGGGCTATGGGGAGGCTGCGTTCGCGGACGCGGTCGCCCTGTGGTCTTCCGTCCACGGGCTCTCGGTCCTGTGCACCTCGGGAGCTCTCCTGGATCTGCCGCGGGCGCGCCAGCAGGAGCTCCTGGAGACGACCCTCGCGATCTCCGTGCGCGGTCTCAGCCGGTCACCGAGATGAGGGCCCGCGCGCCGCGCTCCATGTCCGCGAAGGCGTGGTTCACGGCCGTGTAGGTCCCGGGCTCGTCGAACACCGTCTCCACGAAACCGCCCTGCGCAGGGCCGAGGTGCAGCACCTGCGAGCCACCGCCGGTCGCGCTGTCGGGCCGCAGCAGGTACTCGCCCTCGCGGAAGACCGTGTCGAACACGGCCCCGACCACGTGGAAGGAGATCCCGCGGCTCGGCCCCGCGGCGAGCACCCAGATGCGCACGCGCTCGCCAACGCGCGCCTGCAGCGGGGCGTGGACGTACTGGTTCGCGTGACCGTTGAACACGGTGAAATCCGGTCGCTCCGCCGCGATCTTCGCAGGGGAGACGGGGTGCGCCGGTGCGGCGCCAGGCTCCATCGCCTCGTGGCCCTCGTGCCCGGTCATCGCCGTATCGAAGTCCTCGGCGCCGATGGGCACGAGGTAGTGATCGGACTGCACGAGCACGAACTCCCGATCCGCGACCGCGATCCCCTGCGGCGGCACGATCACCGCGCCGAGCATGCCGGAGGCGAGGTGGACGGTCATCGGCATCGTGGAGCAGTGGTAGAGCCACACGCCTGCGTACTCCGTGGTGATCGCGTACTCGAGACTCTCCCCGGGAGCGATCGTGCGCATCGGGCCGTCGGGTGCGATGCGGCCGGCGTGCAGATCCAGCGAATGTCCCATCGAGCCGCTGTTGATGAGATCGACCGTGAGGCGCTGCCCGATCTCGGAGCGGATCACCGGTCCGACGACGCGTCCGTTGTACGTCATCGCGTGCATCCGCACGCCGGGCGCGATCTCTGCGACGGCCTCTGTCACCTCGAGCCGGAGGCGCTGGCCCTCGGCCGATGCGACGGTCGACGCCGGCAGCGAGGCATCGCGCGGAGGAGCATCGGCGGCGGGGGCCTGCTGGAGGTCCGCGAGCACCCGTGCGAGGGGGTCGGCTGCGACGGCCGCAGCGGGGGCTGCGGGAGCGGCTGCACCGCCGATCGCGATAACCTGCAGCCTCATCCCCATCGCGCGATGGCCGACGATCGAGCACCAGCCCGCGACGTCATGCCCGATCACCCCGGCATCGACGCGCTCGGATGAGCCCGGCTGCAGACGACCGGACGCCGGGCCCGTCGCGAGGACGAGGTCGTGGACGTCGTGGGGATCCTCGTTCTTGAGCTCGATCACCAGCGCATCTCCCGCCGGCACCTCGATCACATCGGGGGTGAACCGCATCTCGGCCATCGAGACCGCGACCGTGGTGGTGCGTCCGGTCGCAGCGACGCGCGAACCAGGGCCGGTCGTGCTGGTCGCGGGATCGCCGAACGAGCCGTAGCTGCGATCCAGAGAGCCGCCGAGCGCGGTCACCCCGAGAACGGAACCGATGCCGACCAGCGCGCTCGTGAGACCCCGTCGGCCGACCGCGCCGCTTCTCGGACCGACCTCCTCGACTGGCCGCACGGGCATTCCGAGGTCCGTCGGCGCCGGGGGAGCCGGAGGGTGTTCGGGAGCCTCTGGGCCCCCGACTGGCGTCGATGCCGACGCACCGCTGGCCGCCATCGCCGCGCGTCGCTCGCGGACGCTCGCACGGACCGCCCGCAGCAGGAGGACGACGAACGCCAGCAGCACAGCGAAGCCGAAGCTGGAGAGCAGCACGCGCGTGAGCGAACCGGCGGATGCCGCATCTGCGGTGCCGAGGGAGAGCGCGGAGAAGAGGGCCGGGGCGATGGCGCCGCCGAGATCCATCAGCACGAACAGCGCGAGCGCGAGATTCAGGGCGACCACGCGCAGCACAGCGAGGCGCGACATCTCCCGCAGACCAGCGGCGGTGGCGCGCGGGCCCCCGCCCATCGTCACCGGGAGCAGGTGGCTCATCGCGCCCAGCAGCACCTGCAGCGCGAACCCGACGACGAGCGGCAGCGTGAGCGCCTGGAGATCGGCGGCCAGCAGGGTCGCCGACAGGTGCGCATCGGAGGAGCGCCGCCACATCACCGCGAGCGCTCCGAGGGTCACCGCGAACCAGCACGCGCCCGCGCCGATCGAGAGGACCGGGAACAGGGGCAGGGGCGTGCGGTGAGAGCCGCGCGCCGAGCGCACGGCCGCGGAGACCAGTCCCCCTGCGATGACGAGGAAGCAGGCGAGATAGCACAGCAGGAACGCGATCCCGCCGACGGTGAAGCCGGTGAGGGCGAACGCGGCCGCCCCGACGGCGCCGATGCCCATCCCGAGAAGCGCGCCGGGCGCGCGCCGGGCGACGCCCGCGTCCGCGCGGGTGCGCAGGACCGTCGGCCACAGCGTCAGGAGCGTGGCGGTGATCGTCAGCCCCACGAAGCCGAGCACGTTGATGAGCTGGTGGGCGAGCAGCAGGCGTCCGAGCCAGGGCTCCGGGGGGCTGAACGCGAGGACCGTGCCGATGAGGGCGCCGACAGGCAGCAGGCAGGCCGCGCCCTGGTAGGCGCGCACCACGAAAGCGAAGCGCGGGGCCAGGGCGACGCGGATCTGCGCACCGAGAGCGAGCGCGTACCAGAGCATCGCGGCGCTCACGAGCAGCGCTCCCGCGCTGGCGATCCACGGCCATGAGCCCACCATCCCCGTGCACGTCACGACGATGCCCGCGGTCAGGAGCTGGATGCGGCGCACCTGCCGGGCGCGCGTCTCCTCGCCGAGGCGGGTCTTCAGCAGCGCCTCTGCGAAGTGCTGGCCCCAGACCATGATCGAGGTGGTCACGAGGCCCAGGGTCACCATGTGCACGAGCAGCCAGCGTGACTGGGGGATCAGCGGGTGGATCAGCACCACCACGATCAGCGCCATCATCCACAGCGTCACCGGCCGGGAGGCGCGGCGGTGCCAGCTGCGCCGCGATGGCCGGACGGGCGGGGGAGCGGCTGCGCTCGCCTCGGCAGAGCCTGCGGCAGCGGGGGTCGGGCGAGCGTCGGGGCGTGGCATGGGTTCCTCGGTTCAGGCCGAGCGGCAGGGGCTCCGCCCGGTCCTCGTCCACGCTAGGCCCGGACTCTGCTCCGGGGGCGGGCCGTTCGGCCCGGTCGGATGCCGCCTCAGCGGTCCCGAGCGGTGCGCGTGCGGCGCACGGGCTCCTCGGCCCGAGCGTCGAAAGAGCGCTCGCCCGTGCCCTCCCGGAACTGCTCCTCGTCCGCCAGCTCCTCATCCTCGCCGCCGAGCCCTGCCCACAGCGCCCAGCCGAAGCGGAGCACCATCAGCAGCAGGATCACGACGAGGACCTCGCTGAACGGGATGGCGATGCCCGTGCGGGTGACCACGAACCAGATCACCGAGATCGACAGGCCCATCAGCACGGCATCGCGGAACGCGGCGAGCAGCCGCTCGCCGACGCGCGCCCGCTTGAGCGTGCGCCCGGTGACGGTCGCGTAGGCGGCCGCGCTGCGGCGCGCGGAATCGCGGGAGTCGCGCGTGCCCTCGTCGGCTGCGCGCACCGCGGCGCGCGTGTACTGACCGGCCCGGCGCGTGCTGCGCCGCGCGGACTCCTGCGCCTGGCGGGCGAGCTCGGGCGCCTGCTTGCGCGCCGTGCTGCGCGCGGCCTTCGCGTATGTTCTCCAGTCGGCCACCGCGCTCACCGATCCCGATCGTCGCGCCAGCGGATGTCGCCGTCGGGCCGACGGACGGGCCGGTCCGATTCCCGAGCGCGCCGCGCGCTGCTCTGCGACCAGTAGCTGAGTCCCACGTTGAGGGCGACCGTGATGAGGATCGAGAGCAGGAGGCCGGGCATGGTCGCCCGGAAGCCGAGCAGCCTCAGCAGGAGGAAGAGGGCGAGCACGGCCACCACGCTGAAGACCAGCTGGTCCTTGATGCGCGAGCCGAGGGAGCGGGAGCGGAGAGCCACGCCGCCACAGTAGACCCCGTGCCTGGGGGACAGCGCCGTCCGGTGGCTCGTGCGCAGGCCGCTTCCGCTGGGTCGCATGTCAGTGGAGGTCGCTACAGTGGGGCGCGTTCCAGAGGGGCGGTGAGAGGGCCGATGACGGCCCGCCGCCCGCTGCCGATCACACGGAAGGACATGAACTCGTGGACCTGTTCGAATACCAGGCCCGCGATCTCTTCGAGAAGCACGGCGTGCCCGTGCTCGCAGGGATCGTGGCGGAGGAGCCCGCTGAGGCCAAGGCTGCTGCCGAGAAGATCGGCACCCCGGTCGTCGTCGTCAAGGCGCAGGTGAAGGTCGGAGGCCGCGGCAAGGCCGGCGGCGTCAAGATCGCGAAGTCGCCCGAGGAGGCCGAGCAGCGCGCCTCGGAGATCCTGGGCATGGACATCAAGGGCCACACCGTGCACCGCGTGATGATCGCGGCCGGTGCGGACATCGCCGAGGAGTACTACTTCTCGCTGCTGCTGGACCGTGCGAACCGCAACTACCTGGCCATGTGCTCGGTCGAGGGCGGCATGGAGATCGAGCAGCTCGCGGTGGAGCGCCCCGAGGCGCTCGCCCGCGTGGCCGTGGATCCCAACGTCGGCATCGATGAGGCCAAGGCGAAGGAGATCGTCGAGGCCGCGAAGTTCGACGCCGAGACCGGCGCGAAGGTCGCCCCCGTGCTGCAGAAGCTGTGGGACGTCTACCGCGAGGAGGACGCCACCCTCGTCGAGGTGAACCCGCTCGTGAAGACCGGTGCGGGCGAGATCGTGGCGCTGGACGGCAAGGTCACCATCGACGAGAACGCCGAGTTCCGCCACGAGGACCACTCCGCGCTTGTCGACACCAAGGCCGAGGATCCGCTGGAGGCCAAGGCCAAGGCGCTCGACCTCAACTACGTGAAGCTCGACGGCGAGGTCGGGATCATCGGCAACGGCGCCGGACTGGTCATGTCGACCCTCGACGTCGTCGCGTACGCAGGCGAGAGCCACGGCGTGAAGCCGGCGAACTTCCTCGACATCGGCGGCGGCGCCTCGGCCGAGGTCATGGCAAACGGCCTCGACGTCATCCTCGGCGACGAGCAGGTGCGCGCCGTGTTCGTGAACGTCTTCGGCGGCATCACCGCGTGCGACGCCGTCGCCAACGGCATCGTCGGCGCCCTCGAGAAGCTCGGCGATGCGGCCACGAAGCCGCTGGTCGTGCGACTGGACGGCAACAACGTGGAGGAGGGTCGGAAGATCCTCGCCGATGCCAACCATCCCCTGGTCACCCTGGCCGACACCATGGACGGCGGCGCGGCGAAGGTCGCCGAGCTGGCCGCAAGCGGAAAGTGAGCTCCGAGCACCATGTCGATCTTCCTCAACTCTGACAGCAAGGTCATCGTCCAGGGCATGACCGGCTCGGAGGGCATGAAGCACTCCCAGCGCATGCTCGACTCCGGCACCGCCGTCGTCGGCGGCGTGAACCCCCGCAAGGCCGGCCAGAGCGTCGACTTCGAGGGCGGCGCCTCCGTGCCCGTCTTCGGCACCGTGGCCGACGCCATGAAGGAGACCGGGGCGAACGTCTCCGTCGCCTTCGTGCCGCCGAAGTTCGCCAAGGACGCCGCGATCGAGGCCATCGACGCGGGCATCGAGCTGCTCATCGTCATCACCGAGGGCATCCCCGTCAAGGACGCCGCGGAGTTCTTCAACTACGCGCAGTCCAAGGGCGGGAAGACCCGCATCATCGGGCCGAACTGCCCCGGCATCATCAGCCCCGGGCAGTCCAACGCCGGCATCATCCCCGCGAACATCACCGGCAAGGGCAAGCTGGGCCTGGTCTCCAAGTCCGGCACGCTCACCTACCAGATGATGTACGAGCTCTCCGACATCGGCTTCACCACGTGCATCGGCATCGGCGGCGACCCGGTCATCGGCACCACCCACATCGACGCCCTCAAGGCGTTCGAGGAGGATCCGGAGACCGAGGCCGTCGTGATGATCGGCGAGATCGGCGGCGACGCCGAGGAGCGCGCTGCGAAGTTCATCGCCGAGAACATGACCAAGCCGGTCGTCGGCTACGTCGCGGGCTTCACCGCTCCCGAGGGCAAGACGATGGGCCACGCCGGCGCGATCGTCTCCGGCTCCGCGGGCACGGCGCAGGCCAAGAAAGAGGCCCTCGAGGCCGCCGGCGTCAAGGTGGGCAAGACCCCCACCGAGACCGCCGACCTCATGCGCGAGATCATCGCCGCCAAGGCCTGATCCCGCACAGCACCACCTCGACGATGCCCCGGTGAGCGATCACCGGGGCATCGTCATCCCCGTCCCGGGCGGACGGGGTACTTTAGGGAGCCCGCAGGGCCGAGCCGCGCCGTCGCGCGCTCTGCCGCGACCCGCGGCTGACGCCCCGAGGCCCCGATGACAGCGAAGGACGGAGCAGCCAGGTGAGCAGCGACCTGATCGACACCACCGAGATGTACCTCAAGACCGTCTTCGAGCTCCACGAGGCCGGGGTGCCGCCGATGCGCGCCCGCATCGCGGAGCGTCTCGGGCATTCGGGGCCGACCGTCTCCCAGACCGTCGCGCGCATGGAGCGCGACGACCTGCTCCACCTGGATGAGGAGCGGCGCATCCACCTGACCGCCACGGGCCAGGCGATCGCCACCGATGTCATGCGCAAGCATCGCCTCGCCGAGCGCCACCTCATCGAGGCTCTCGGGCTGCCCTTCGAGCTCGTCCACGAGGAGGCGTGCCGCTGGGAGCACGTCATGAGCAAAGAGGTCGAGACGCGCATAGCCGCGCAGATCGCCCCGCCCTACGTGGACCCCTACGGCAACCCGATCCCGGGGCTCGCAGAGCTCGGTATCGAGGAGGCGGCGGTCACGGCCGAGGGTCAAGAGACGGCAACGTGGCTCGTGCCACTGGAGACGGCCGTGAACGCCGAAGGCCCCGTGCGCATGCTGCTGCGCCGCATCGGGGAGCCGGTGCAGACGGACGTCGACCTCCTGCGCGAACTCGCAGGCCAGGGCGTGCTTCCGGGTGCCATCATCACCGCGCAGCGTCGCGAGGGCGGGTATCTCCTGCGCGCCGGCGAGGGCGGGGGAGTAGCGATCGACTCCCTCACGGCCTCGCAGCTCTCCGTGGCCCCGGCTCCGAGCGAGTAAAGAGCGCGTCAAGGGCTCATCCAGACCTTGCTGGCAGGGGTGCCAGGCGGCCGAGCCCGCCATAGAGTCGAGAGTGCGCCGGGCGGGATGGCCGGGCGCGCTCCCCGCGGAGGGCACTCGCGCCGCGATCGGAGCCACAGTCTTTCTGCGCGAGGCTCCGCACTGCGGAGGGCCCACAGGAGCTCACGTGTCGAAGACCGCGAACAACACCCACCGCCGCCCGATGCGCGCCGTGACCCCGGCCGTGCGCGCAGGCCGCACCGCCGCCGGCGCTGCGATCGCCGCGACGATGCTGCTCGGCGGCGCTGCTGCGGCGACCGCTGACGGCCAGACCGACGCCGCCGGCGCCGGCGCTGCTCCTGCCGCGGCCCCCGCGGTCCTCCCGGCACCGGCAGCCCCGTCGGTCGAGATCCCCGTGACCGCCGCTCCCGAGACCGCCGAGCTCTCCGCAGACCTCGCGGTGACCGCCCCCGCGACGGCGATCTCCATCAAGGCCGCCCCGAAGCCCGAGCCCGTCGCGGCCGCACCCGCCGCAGCCGACTCGAACGACTCGAGCTCCAGCAGCTCCACCGGCCGCGCCGCAGCCACCTCCTCCTCCTCGAGCACCTCCTCCTCGCGCTCGAACACCGAGCAGTCGGAGACGTCCTCCTCCTCCTCGAGCGACTCCTCCTCGTCCTCCGCTTCGAGCGATTCCTCCACTTCCGAGGAGTCCTCCTCCTCGAAGTCCTCCAGCGCCTCGCAGGCCGTCGCCGGAAGCTCGATCGTCGACACCGCACGCAACGGCATCGGAACCCCCTACGTGTGGGGCGGCTCCAGCACGAGCGGCTGGGACTGCTCGGGCTTCATCGCGTGGGTCTACGCCCAGCACGGCATCAGCCTCCCGCACTCCGACTCCGGCCAGAAGTCCATGGGCCGCGTCATCTCCAAGTCCGAGGCTCGTCCCGGCGATCTGATCTGGAAGCCCGGCCACATCGGCATCTACGCGGGCGGCGACATGATGATCGACGCCGGCAACAAGCGCGTCGGCACCTCCGAGCGCCACATCTACTCCGGCAACTGGCAGTACATCCGGATCACCGGCTGATCGCGCCAGTCCAGCCCAGCGGCCCCGCACCCATCCCGGTGCGGGGCCGCTGGCATTCCCGGGAGCGGCGATCCGGCGGTACGGTGAGGCGATGCGAACCCTGCGCGATCTGCTCGCCGTCGTCCTGGTCCTCGTCGCGACCGCGCTCGCGGCCGTCTGGCTGCCGGGGGTGTGGCTGCAGCGCCACCTCGTGGAGCAGTCCGGCTTCCTCGCCATCGCGCAGCCGCTGAGCAGCGATGCCGCGACCCAGCAGACCCTCGTGGATTCCGCGGTGGACGAGATCCTCGCGAACGATGCGATCCCCGGCCGCATCGCGACCATGATCGGCCCGTTCGCGAAGGAGCAGGGAGCGAAGCTCACCGAGCTGCCCGCCTACGCGCAGATCTGGGACGAGACGATGGTCCAGGTCCACGAGGATCTCTTCGCACCGGGCGCTTCGGATCTCACGGTGGATCTGAGCCCGGCCGTCGACGCGCTGGTGGATCCGATCCAGGAGCGACTCCCGTTCGGCCTGGAGATCCCCGTCCCAGAGAATCCCACGGTGACGCTCGCTCAGATCCCTGATATCCCCGTGCTGCAGCAGGCGCAGGAGGTGCTCCCGCACGCCCGCTGGACCGGGCCCGCGGCGCTCGCCCTCGCGCTGCTGGCCGTCCTGATCGCAGGGAGGCGGCGCTTCGCACTCCTGCTCGCAGGGATCGGCACTGCGGCCGCCGGCGCGAGCACCTGGGTGCTGACCTCTCAGGTCGAGCAGATCGTCCCCGACACTCTCGACCAGGCCGACTTCATCGCCCCGCTCTTCCAGGCATTCGAGCGCCAGTTCGCGGCCGACCTCTCCGCGCCGTCCTTCATCCTGCTGGGCGCGGGCGCGGCGGTCATCGTTCTCGCGGCGCTCGCGATGCTGGTGCCGACGTCGCGAGAGCGCTGAGAGCGAGGCGATCTCCGCGCGCAGGGTTGGTCTTCTCCCGCGGTGCTCCATTGACCGTGAGAGCGCTCTCACGTAGTGTGAGCGGCACCGCACGCGACAAAGGAGTCCTCATGCGCCAGCCGTTGACGCCCCACCATGACCGTTTCCCCGCCATTGGACGCCGCACGCTCCTCCTCGGGGCGTTCTCGGCGACCACGCTCGCGTGCGCCGTCCCCGCGCAGGCGCTCCCGGGATCCCCGCAGCCCTCGCGCCGAGGGCGCCCCGGCCTGGCCAGCGCCCTCGACTTCCTGGAGACGATGACCACCGCAGGCAGGTCTGCGGAGGGCCCGACCCTGCCGCAGAGCTATGCAGATCAGCTCGGCCTGTTCTCGACCGCCTTCGTCTATGACGCGGCACTGGCACTCCTCGCCGCGCTGGCGTCGGGAGAGGAGCACCTCGCGCGCCGGATCGCCGATGGGCTGGTGTTCGCGCAGACGCACGACCCCGTCCATCGCGACGGGCGCCTCCGCCAGGGCTACAACGTCGCCCCGTTCACCTTCTACGACGGTGTGCGGAATGAGCATGGTCTCGAGCTGCCCGACGGCACCGCGAACATCGGCTGGCAGTTCGGCTTCCTCGGCACGGCCGTGGGAGACATGGCCTGGCCGGGGATCGCGCTCGTCCAGGCGTATCGGGCGACCGGCGACGCCGGCTACCGTGCGGCCGCGCAGCGCATCGGCGAGTGGATCCTGGCGCGCGCAGTCAATTCCGGGGCTCTGGGCGGATTCTCCTTCGGCGTCTCGGCCTCCGATCAGCCGATCCCCAACGTCTCGACCGAGCACAACATCGACTGCGTCTCGCTGTTCACGCTTCTCTCTGCGGTCGACCCCAGCCCCCGCTGGGACGCTGCCGCAGAACATGCGCGGACGTTCGTGGAGCGGATGTGGGAACCGGCAGGAGGATTCTTCTACACCGGATCGAACGACGGCATCGTCATCAACCGCGCGCCGTTGCCGCTGGATCCGCAGACGTGGAGCTGGCTTGCTCTGCAGGATCCGCGATATGCCGGCGCACTGGACTGGGCCGCGACGGCTCTTGCCGTGACGGACACCCCGCAGTCCCCGAACAGCCAGCTCCCCGCCGGCACCGCGTTCTCGGGAGTCACCTTCAGCTCCGCGAGCCTGACGTCCACCGCGGTGTACAACGGGCTGGCCGTGGATCCCAACGGCGTCTGGTTCGAAGGCAGCGCGCAGCTCGCGCTCGCCCTCGCAGACCGCGCGATGCCGCGCGATCGCGCTCGGGCCAATGCCCTTCTCCGGGAGATGCGCAGGGCGCAGACTGCGCTCGGGGCCGGTCAGACCGTCAGCGGGGTCGAGCTCGAGGCCGGCGGACTGGTCGCGGCCTCGAGCCCGATCGACAGCGGATTCGGCTTCGGGTACTTCCAGGTTCAGCACGTCGGAGCGACGGCGTGGTACGTGATGGCCGAGCGTGGAGCGAATCCCATGGTGCCGGGCGGTCTCGACTGAACAGCGCAGCGCCGGGGTCGAGGCGAAACGTGGAACAGTGCCCTCGGGCAGATTCGAACTGCCGACACCCGCTTTAGGAGAGCGGTGCTCTATCCCCTGAGCTACGAAGGCGGGGCCCGACCATCCTAGAGCACCCGCGCGGGGACGCTCCCGCCCCGGTGCGCTCGCATGGCAGGATCACAGCGTGACGATCTCCGAGTCCACCGCGCCCCGCTCCGCGGACCCCGGCGCTGCCGCCGACGCTGGTCACGGTGCCCCCGCTGACGCTCCATCCGGGCGCACTCTGACCCTCGCACTCGCGCAGATCCCCGTCAGCGAGGATGCGGAGGCGGTGCTCGCCGCGGTCGCCGCGGCCGCACAGGACGCCGCCGCCGCGGGCGCCCAGCTGCTCGTCCTCCCGGAGGCGACCCTCACCCCCTTCGGCACCGATCTGCGCGCGGCCGCGGTCGCCCATGCCGCGCAGTTCGAGGCGCACCTCGAGCGCCTCGGCGAGGAGCACGGGATCGTGCTGATCGCTGGGTCCTTCGCCCCGGCCGAGGGCGCTCGCGTGGTGAACCGGCTCCTCGTCCGGGGCCGCGCGGCCGACGGCGCCGCTGTGCGAGCGCACTACGACAAGATCCATCTCTTCGACGCCTTCGGCCAGGCCGAGTCCGAGACGGTCGCCCCCGGCTCCGCCCTCGTGACCTTCGACCTTCCGCTCGGCGACGGCAGCAGCGTGCGCCTCGGCCTCGCGACCTGCTACGACATCCGCTTCCCCGAGCAGTTCGTCGCTCTCGCGGGGCGGGGTGCCGAGGTCCTCGTGATCCCGACGTCCTGGGCCAGCGGCCCCGGCAAGGCCGAGCAGCTGCGCCTGCTTCAGCGCGCTCGCGCGCTCGATACGACCTGCGTGCTCGTGTGCTGCGACCAGGTGCCGGCGGCAGGGTACGAGGGCGGCGCCGCGCGCGGGGTCGGCGGCAGCGCCGTCGTCTCCCCGCTCGGCGAGGTGCTCGCGGCGGCGGGGGAGGGGCCCCAGCTGCTGCTCGCCCCCGTGGATCTGGACACCGTCGCCCGCGCCCGGGCCTCCCTGCCCGTGCTGGCAGGCCGCGGCCTCCCTACAGTGGAGGCATGACCTCACGCATCTCCCGGCTCTTCGCCGTCCTCGCCTCCGCTCTCGTCGGCGCCGCCCTGGTCCTGCTCGCGCCGACGGCCGCGCTCGCTCATGACACGCTGGTCTCCTCGGACCCGGCCGACGGCGCTGCGCTCGAGAGCTCGCCCGCCCAGCTCACTCTCGACTTCTCCGCCGACATCCTCGACGTCACCCCCGTGGTGAGGATCGTCGGGGCCGACGGACAGGCCGTCCAAGAGGTGACCCCGGCGGTGTCGGGCCGCTCGGCCGTCGCGACCCTCTCGGAGCCCCTCCCGGCGGGCGAGTACACCGTGCAGTGGCGCGTGGTCTCCTCCGACGGCCACCCGATCGAGGGGGACTTCGGCATCACCGTGCAGAACGATCCTGCGCCCACAGCGGATCCCGCCGCCGAGGCCACCCCGTCTGCCGAGGCCACCCCGTCTGCCGATGCATCGGCCGGCGCCGCCGCCCAGACTCCCGCGCCGAGCAGCGCCCCGGCCGGCGCCGAGCCCAGCGCGACCCCGTCGGCCGAGCCTGCCGTCGAGAACTCGCAGAGCTCCGCGATGATGCCGCTGCTGCTGGGCGTGGCAGCGGTCGCGCTGATCGCCGCGATCGCCGCAGTCCTCGTCTCCCGGCGCCGCGCCGCCGGCCGCATCGATCGCGAGACCAGTCGCGAGGATCCCCGCGTCGGCCGCTGACCGGAGCGGGGCATCGCGCCGCACTCCGGCGTCGCACCGCACCGCGCGCGAGCACCGGCACGCACCGCGGCTGCGCACACAGAGAGGGCCCCGACCTGACGGTCGGAGCCCTCTCCTGCTTCCGGGATCGACTGCGTCCCGGGCGCTCAGCGAGCGGAGGTCACTTCTCGGTGGTCTCCGCCGCATCGGCGTTGCCGCCGAGTGCGCCCTGGGCCTTGCCGGCAGCGCCGTCGATCGAGCTGTCGAACTGATCGGGGGCGGCATCCTGCGCCTTGGCGTTCGCACCGTCGATGGCCTGGTTGACCTGATCGGGGTGCTCGCCTGCGAGGTCCTTCGCCTTGTTCAGAGCATCATTGAGACCCATTGCAGAACTCCTCTCGTTCGGAAGAGCGCCCTGCTCCGCACGTCGCGGAGGGGGCTCCGCGAGCGACGGGGCGGAACCGGAGTCCCGCCGAGCGCCTGACCCGGATCACGCTAGGAGCGATTCCTGGGAGCTGCAAGAGAATTTCCCCGGCGTGCGCAGAGCAGGCGCGACTGCGCATGAGCGCGCACCTCGCGCGCAGAAGCGGGCATGATGGCTGGATGGAATCGATCAGCCCTGCCGCCCCAGACGCCCCGAAGGACAAGAGCGGGCGCTGGGACCGCGTCCTCGCGGCGCTCGCCCGTCACAAGAGCATCAGCGTCGGCGAGGTCGCCCGGCAGCTCGGGATCAGCGAGTCCACGGTGCGCCGCGACTTCGCCGAGATGGAGCGCGCGCAGCTCGCCCGGCGCACGCACGGGGGGATCGTCGCGATCGACGTCGCCTACTCCCTCGCCACCACTCCGCGCGACCGCGACGAGACCGGCGCCGCCCGCGAGCGGGTCGCGGCGGCGGGTGCGGCGCTCGTCGGCCCCCGGCAGATCGTGGGGTTCAACGGCGGGCGCACCACCACCTCCACCGCCCGCCGCACCGTCTCGCGCACGGATCTCGACGCGCACGACGGCAAGCCGGCGCTGACCGTGGTGTGCGCCGCGCTGAACATCGCGACGGAAGCGGTGCTGCGCCCTTCGGTGCGCACGGTCGTGCTCGGCGGGGTCGCGGAGCCCTACTCCTTCGAGCTCACGGGCCCGCTCGCCACCGCCACCATGCGGGATCTGTGGCTGGACACGATGTTCGTGGGGATGATCGGGCTGGACATCCAGGCCGGGCTCACCTGCAGCTCCGATGCGGAGGCGAGCGTGACCCGCACGATGATCGGGCACTCGCGCCGGGTCGTCGGCCTCGCGACGGCCGACAAGGTCGGCGTGCGCGCGCTCGCCGCCATCTGCCCCCTCGCCACGCTCACGGATCTGGTGATCGCGGGGGAGGTGCCGGACAGCCTGCGCGCACATCTGCAAGAGGAGCAGGTGCGTCTGCACGAGGTCTGACGCGGAGCCTGTGAACCTCGACCGGGTTGTGCGCGCCGGGCGCGGCGGAGATGGCCTCCTCTCACCCTCCCCGGGTAGCGTGGAGCCCCATGTGGAGACTTCGGCGAGGCACCAGGACCGACCGCGCGGCAGCGGACGGCAGCGCCCGAGCGGATCGTCCCGATGCGTCCGCGCCCGCCGAGGCGAGCGCGACAGCCCAGAGTCCCGACGTCGAAGGCCCCGCGCCCGACTCCGGTGCCGATCCTGCGGAAGGTCCTGCGGCAGGCGCCCCGTCATCCCCTGACGCAGACGCCCCGGCCGCGACGGCGCCCGCCCCTGGAGAGCCCGCCGCGCACTCCGGTGCGATCGACTTCTCGGTCGCCGCGACCGACGGCGGGGCCGCGCCCGACGAGGCGCCCCTGCAGGACGAGTCCCGCCTCCCGCGCCGCAAGCTGGACGATCGGCCCCTCGGCCGCGCCGATCGCGTCGGCGCGGCGCTGGACCGCTGGACCCAGCAGATCGCCGGCACCGCCGAGCGCCCCAGCTTCCTCACCCGCATGCGCTCCGACGCGGAGCACCTCGACCTCACGCACTCCCACCCCTCGGGGCTCGCGCAGCTGCTCGCCGGTCGCGGGCCGACCCGGCTGTCCTCGCTGGTGCGCGAAGTCGGAGCGCTCGCCGAGGCGCGCGCGCAGGCCCGCACGATCCGCGAGGTCGCCGAGCGCCAGGCCGACGAGGTCGGGCTCACCACCTGCCACCTCGCGATCGGTGAGGCGAGCTGGATCCCCGAGGGCGGCGGCGAGCCCTACCAGGCGCCGGTGCTGATCCGCCCCATCACCCTGCGCCTGCGGGGCAATGCGCGCGAGGACGTCGACCTCGACCTCGACGCGAGCGTCGACGTGAACCCGGTGCTGCTGCGCGCTCTGCGCGACGCCGGGATCGCGGTGGACGCACGCGCTCTGCTCGCCACCACGCAGGGCCCCTACGGCTTCGACCCGACCCCGGTCCTCGACGCGTTCAAGGCGCTAGGCCAGCCCCTCCCGGGGTTCCGGATCAGCCAGGCGCTGGTCGTCGGCAACCTGATGGACGCCGCCGGTCACCTGGTGGAGGACCTGCGGGCCGACCGCGAGGAGTGGGCGAGCAGCGAGCTGGTCGCCGCGCTCGCAGGCGACCCCGAGGCGCGCGCGGCAGTGCGGCCGTCGGCCCCCGTGGAGGAGGCGCCGCTGCCCCCGGAGACCGGCATGGTCACGGCCCTCTCGCCCGATCGGGCCGAGGCGCTCGCCGCGATCCTGCGCGGCGACCACCTCGCCCTCACGACTCCTCCCGGCACCGACCCGATCGATCTGGTGGTCGATCTCGCCCAGGAGCTGATCGGCCGCGGCCGCACGGTGCTCGTCCTCTCCCAGCGCTCCGGCCATCTCGCCGAGCTCGCCGAACGGGCAGGGGAGCGGGGGCTCGAGGATCTGCTGTTCGACCTCTCGCCAGATCCCGCGCTGCAGCGCAACGCCTCCGCCGCCCTCCTGCACAGCATGCGCCGCGCCGGATCGTTCAGCTCCCCGGTCACCACCGAGGAGCCGGTCGAGCTCGCCCGCACCCGCGACATCCTCGCCGGGCACGTCGAGGCCATGCACAGCGTGCAGCTGCCGTGGGAGGCGTCGGCCCACGACGCGATCTCCGCGCTCGCCGCACTCACCCGGATGCGGCCCTCCCCGCGCACCGAGGTGCGCCTGCGGCCCCAGGTCGCGGCCTCCATGATCGGGCCCGCGCGCGTGCGCTACGCCGAATCGCTGCGCGAGGCCGCACGCATCGGCGCCCTCCGCGTCGGCCCGGAGGAGACGGCCTGGTTCGGCGCCGCCATCAGCAGCGACACGCAGGCCTCGCGCGCGCTCGAGCTCGTCGGCCAGCTGCGCGAGACCCTGCTGCCCGCGCTCTCCCGCGCGATGGAGCGCACCGGCGGCGACATCGGCCTGAAGCCTGCGCAAACCCTCGCGCAGTTCGGAGCCCGCCTGGCGCTGCTCGATGACGTCGCCGCGATCCTCACCCAGATGCAGCCCGCGGTGCTCACCACGGAGCTGGACGACATGATCCGCGCGAACGGCGCGACGGCCGCGAGCATGAAGTGGAGCGAGCGCCGCACCCTGCGCAAGCAGGCCCAGGATCTCGTGCGACCGGGGCTGACCGGCGTGGATGTCCATGACGCCCTGCGCCGCGCGCATGCGATCGCCGAGCGCTGGTCGGCGCAGGCCGCCGCGACCCGTCGGGCGCCGAGCGTGCCCCCCACCCTCGAATCCCACCGTGCGCTCGCCGCGCGCCTGCAGGGCGCGTGCGATGAGCTCGCGGTGCTGCTGGATGGCACGCCTGCGGGCGGCGACCTCTCGTCCGCTCCGATCGACGAGCTCACCGCGCGCGTCGACGCCCTGCACCGGGACCGGGGCGACCTCGCCGAGGTGCCGCGCCGCACGGTGCTGCTGCGCTCACTCGCCTTCGACGGCCTCGGCGACTTGGTCGAGGACCTCCGCTCGCGCCGGGTGGAGGAGAAGGACGTCGCCGCTGAGCTCGACCTCGCCTGGTGGCAGACCGTCCTGGAGCTCATCGCCCGCGCCGAGCCGACGATCTCGCAGTACGACGGCACGAGCCTGTCCCAGGTCGCCGAGCGCTTCCGCCGCCTCGACGGGGAGCACCTCGAGCGCGCCTCCTTCCGCGTGCGCGGCGCGTGCGACGACCGCCTGGTGGAGCGGATGAAGGCCTTCCCCGACACCTCCCGCGCGGCGATCACCGAGCTCGCGCGCTCCTCGACCATCTCCGTGCGCGATCTGGCCGCGAAATACGAGGACATCCTGTTCGCGGTGCGCCCGGCGTGGCTCGCCTCCCCGTACCTCGTGCCGCAGGTGGTGCCGCGCGGGAAGCATTTCGACGTCGTGATCATCGCCGACGGCGGGCGCCTGCCGACGGCCGCCGCCCTGCCCGCGCTCGCCCGCGCCCGCCAGGCTGTCGTGATCGGCGACCCGCTCGCCTACGCCGACCTGCCGGGGGCGAGCGTCCTCGACGACATGCTCGCGATCGCAGGGCACGTGCCGCTGCGCCGGGACCCGCGGCCGACCGGATCGATCGTGCGCGCCTTCGCTCAGCGCCGCTCTCTCGCAGGCCCCGTGCTCGGCGTGCCGAACCCGGCTCCGCCGGAGAGCGACCGCCTGATCGTGGTGGAGAACGCGTTCGGCCCGGTCACCCCGGGGCTCGATTTCGTGGAGAGCACGGAGCTGGAGCTGCGGCGCGTCACCGATCTCGTGATCGAGCACGCCCGCACCCGCCCGGAGCGCTCGCTCGCGGTGCTCACCCTCACCCCGGCGCACGCGCGCAAGGTGCTCGAGCGCATCATGCACACCATCGCCGTGGTGCCGAGCCTGCGCGAGTTCTTCGATGCCCAGGCCGAGGAGTATTTCACCGTGGTCCCCGCCGCGCACGCGGCGAGCGTGGTGCGCGATGACGTGATCGTCTCCCTCGGCTTCGGCCGCACTCCGCACGGCCGGATGCTGCACCGCTTCGGCCCGCTCTCGGCCGACGGGGGCCGCAAGGCGCTCGCCACGGTGCTCACCCGCGCCCGCGGCCGCACCACCGTGGTCGCCGCGTTCGACGTCGAGGATCTGGACCCCTCGCGACTGCGCACCGAGGGCGCCCGCGACCTGCGCGCCCTGCTCGTCGTGCTGCGCGGCGGGGCCGACGACGACGTCGTGGTGCGGGAACCCGCATCAGCGCTCGCACAGGAGCTGGCCGACGTGGGGGCCGCACCCGCGGATGCCGATGCCGATGCCGAGGCGGAGGGCGACGCGAGGGGCGCGGAGACGGCGAGTCCTGAGGACGCGCCGGATGCTCACATGCAGACGGCTGCGCTCCCCGCAGAGGGGGCGGAGACGATCTCGATCGATGCCGCCATCGAGGCCGCGCTGGCGGCGGACGCCGAGGACGACGGCGAGGCCTCCGATGACGCGAGCGATGCGGATGATGCGGACGAGGTGGAGCCTGCCGAGGAGGGCGTCGAGGTCGACTCCGGTGCTGAGGACACCGAGAGCTCCGAGAGCGTCGAGGCGGATGCCGCGGAACCGTCGGCCGAGGCAGTCGAGACCGCCCCGGAGTCGGAGCCGTCAGCGCTCGCCGCGGACGGGCCCGACGAGGATGCTGAGCCGTCGGAGCCTGCGGAGGAGGACACGCCGTCGGAGGGCGAGGATTCCGCGGAGTCCTCGGCTCCCGAGGAGGGCGCTGCCGATTCCGAGGAGGAGCCTGCGAGCGGGACGACCGGCGAGTGGCGCCTGGAGACGAACGCGCTGGTCCACGACCTGGCGGATCGGCTCTGGCGTCGCGGTCTCGTGGTCGAGACGGACTTCGGCGACGGCGCGGAGCGCATCGAGCTGGCGCTCGGCCACCCGGAGCTGCCGGGTCGTGCTCTGCTGGCGGTGGACACCGACGGCGAGCGCTATGTCGCGACCGACAGCCAGCGCGAGCGCGACCGCCTGCGCGCGGAGCGGCTGGAGTCGTTCGGCTGGGCCACGGAGCGCGTGTGGTCGTGGGCGCTGTTCATCGACCCCGAGGGCGAGGCGGAGCGGATCCAGCGCGCCGTGGACCGGGCGCTGATGCTCTACCGCAGCGAGCTCGAGGAGGATGCGCTCGACGGCGCCACCGGCACGCGGCACCGGCTGCCGCGCCCGCAGATCCCCGCCGGCCACCAGCTGTCGTTCTACTCGAGCGAGGACTTCGACGCGGTCGTGGAGTACCTCGTCTCCGACGGTCGCGCGCGTATGGAGGATCAGCTGGCCACCGAGGTGCGCAGCTTCCTGGGGTTCACGCAGCGCTCGGTGCTGCTGGACGTCTCGGTCTCCAGCGCCATCCGCCGGTACCAGGAGCGCCAGTGAGCGAGCGGCCTGCGGCACCGGGCGAGCCTGCGCGCGGCTCCGCGGGCCAGCGGCGGAGCACACCAGGGCCGGGATCGAGCGCGCCGGTCGCCCCGGCCGCGTCGGGCCGGGTGGTGATCTCCTCGGTCACGGGCAAGCCGATCCCGTGGGAGGCCGAGGAGGCTGCGCCGCGGGGCACGAGCGCCCACGATGCCGAGCTCCTGCGCAACCTCCCGCCCCACTGGGGCCGCTGAGCGCGCCTGCGCCAGCGCGGTGCACGCCGCCACGAGCGGCCTGCACGGCCGCCCAGACTTCCGGCCCGCTGGCGTACCTTTCCGGCGCGCGAAAGGTACCTGAGTGGGTCGGAACTATGGAGTGCCAGTTCCACGGCGCGGCTCGGCCCGGTCGCCCAGACTTCCGGCCCGCTGACGTACCTTTGCGGCGCGCGAAAGGTACCGGAGCGGGCATTCGCGAGGCCGACCCGTCAGGCCCCCGGCGACTGCTCCCCGGACTCCTTCTCCAGCACCCTGCGCAGCACGCTGGCCTGGGTGCGGTGCAGGCGCTCCAGCGCGTCGTCGATGTTCAGCAGCGCGGCGTCCTGGATCTCGCGGGAGTCCAGTGCGTCCTTGTGCGGGGCCTCGTCGATGTCGACCTCGCCCACGAGCCACAGCTCGACGCGGTTCTCGGTCCCGGCCTCCACGTGCACCACGCGCAGGTTCTCCACCTCGAGCCCGCACTCCTCGCGCAGTTCCCGAGCCGCGGTCCGCTCCGGGGTCTCCGAGGGCTCCATGTGCCCCGAGGGCACGCCCCATTTCTGGCCCTCCCAGAAGCGGTGCTCGAGCAGCAGGATGCGGCCGTCGGGGGAGCGCAGCACCGAGCACACGCCCACCAGGAAGCGCGGCTGGGTGAGCCGCACGAACCACCACACGGCCTTGCGGCGCACGATCGCGGGCAGCAGCCGCACCGCGAGGCGTCCGGCGCGATCCAGCGCGCCGCCGAACCCGTCGCTGCGCACCCGGCGGCGGAGTGAGCGGCGGGCACGGGCGAGGCGGTCAGCGAGCATGGGCGGAAGTCTAGGCAGGCCGCCTGATGCAGGGTGCCCGCAGCGGCGCCGCTTCTGCCGGGCCGAAGGCCCCGTTGCCGCGCCCAGTCCCGACGACCCCACCGCTGCGCCCGGCCCCGTCGCCCCTCCGCCGCCGGTGCCGGTGTCGGTGCCGTCGGGCAGTCAGCGCTCTACCCTGGACCCATGAACGCTTCAGCGACCAGCGCCTCCTCGCCGTCCACTCCCGCCGACGCCTCCCAAGACGCCGACGCCCCCGATCTCTCGAGCCTGCGCGTCGCGGTGATCGGCGCCGGGAACATGGGCGGCCCCGTCGCGACCTGCATGATCCGGGCCGGAGTGCCGGGCGAGCAGGTGCTGATCGTGAACAGCACGCCCGAGTCCTCCCAGCGCGCCGCCGACGATCTCGGCGCCCGCGCCGCCGACTCGCGTGAGGAGGCGCTCGCGGGCGCCGACGTGATCGTGCTCGGCGTGAAGCCGTACCAGATCATCGATCTGCTCGGAGAGGTCGGCGACGCCGTCGGGCAGGACGCCGTGGTGCTCTCTCTCGCCGCGGGCGTGACCCTGGAGGCGATGGAGAACGCCCTGCCGAACGGCACGGCGGTCGTGCGCGCGATGCCGAACACCCCGATCGGGATCGGCGAGGGCGTCGTCGCGCTGATGAGCGGCAGCAGCGTCAGCGCTGAGCAGGAGACCCTGGTCCGCGCGCTGTTCGCCGAGGCGGGCGCGGTCGAGGAGATCACCGAGGCCCAGGTGCATGCGGTGATCGGCGCCGCCGGTTCGGCCCCCGCATTCGCCTACTACGCGATGGAGGCCATGATCGAGGAGGCCGTGCGTCAGGGCCTGAAGCGGCCCGTCGCGACGCGACTGGTCGCCCAGACGCTCCGCGGGGCGGCGACGATGGTGCTCGAGACCGGAGAGCATCCCGCCGTGCTGCGCTCGAACGTCTCGAGCCCCGGGGGCACGACGGTCCAGGGCATCGCGGCGCTGGACCGCGAGGGCGTGCGCACGGGCCTCGCCGCGGCGATGGAGGCAGCGGCCCGCTCCTCGAAGGAGCTCAGCGGGGAGTGATCGCAACTCGCTGTCGGCCTGGTATCACTAGTGATACCATTTCTCATGGCGCGGATAGAAAAACTCGTGACAGAGATGCGCAGATCGCCGGGCGGCGTTCGCTTTGTCGACCTCGTGCGGGTGTGCGACTACTACTTCGGTGAGTCGCGCCAGCGCGGGACTTCTCATCGCGTCTACCGCATGCCGTGGGTGGGCGACCCTCGGGTGAACATCCAAGACGATCACGGAATGGCGAAGGCCTACCAGGTCAAGCAGGTCCTCGCCGCACTGGCGAAGCTGGAAGGAGAGATCTCGTGAGCATGGTGAACGCAGAGCATTACACCTTCCGCGTGCGCTGGTCCGCGGAAGATGATGCCTACGTCGGCACGGTCGCCGAGATGCCCTCGCTGTCGTGGCTGGCTGGCACACAGCTCGACGCCTTCTCCGGAATCCGCGCGCTTGTGAACGATATCCTCGAGGACATGGCAGTCGGCGGCGAGACCCCTCCGCAGCCGATCGGAGATCGCGCGTACTCCGGAAACTTCATGGTCCGGCTCACCCCGGAGACCCATCGCAGGCTCGCCATCGAGGCGGCTGAGCAGCAGGTGTCTCTGAACCGACTCGTAGCGAGCCGGCTCGCCGGCGTCTGACGGGCTCCAAGACTCCGTCAGCCTGACGCCTCCAGCAGCCGCCCGAGCGTTATGCGGCCGAGCTCCGCCATCGGGGGATTCGTGCTCTCGTAGTACCAGACGAGCCCGATGGCCTGCGCGAACGCCCACGCCGCCCCGCGCTCCCACTCCAGCTCCGAGCAGTCCAGGCGCTCTCGCACGAGCGCCCGCCGGGGAGCATCGAGGAGATGCCAGGCGCCGACGAGGTCGAGCGCGGGATCCGCGGCCCGGAACCCGCCGGCGTCCAGCACTCCCGCGAGCCGCCCGCCTGTCGTGAGCAGATTCGCCGGGATCAGATCGCCGTGGGTCATCGCGTCGGCCTGCTCTCGCGGCAGCTGCCGCCACCGCGACCACAGGATGCGCAGGCGCGCTACCGGCAGCAGGTCCTCGCTGCGCTCCAGGCACTCGGCGATCCACGCGTCATGCGCGGAGAGCCTCCCGCCGCGGCCGCTCCCGGAGAACGTGCGTCCGCGCGTCGGCGCTTCCCGCAGCGAGGCGATCTGCGCCGCGAGATCCTCCGCGAAAGGGGCCGACGATTCGACGCCGCGCGGGGTCGCGATCTCGCCCTCCACCCAGGTCTGCAGCGTCCAGGGGAGCGGATGCTCGGCGGAGGCGGGAATGACCCCGCGTGGAGCCGGGCAGGGGAACGCGCTCGCCGACGCATGCTCCGCCATGGCCGCCTGCTCGGCCCGCAGCTGCTCCGCGAGGGCATAGGGCGAGGTCCCCTGCATCGGGAAGCGGGCCGCGAGCTCCTCGCCGATGCGGAAGATGTGGCTGGTGGTGGCGCTGGAGCGGATGCGGTGGATGGGGAGCTGCGCGGCCTCGGGGAGCGTGCGGCGGATGAGCAGAGCGGCCGTCGCATCCGCGATGTCGACCTGGTCGGAGTGCATGCGCATGGGGCCAGGGTACGGAGCCGCCAGCGCGGACCCATGCCCGAGAGCGTCGTTCAGTTAAGGTTTTATTCATAGCCTTAACTGAAGTGGAGAATGCGATGACCCTCGCGGGCAGCTGGCAGCGCGGAGTGCAGGAGCCGAACCTGCGCGGAGTGACCGCGTCCGAACGGCGCGGCGGAACCTTCTCGTACTTCCTCCCTGCGCGCATCGCGGGCCAGGATCCCGGTGGTCTGCTCGACCGTGATCTCCGCGAGGAGGCGCTCGAGATCTCCGCGCAGATCACGGCCTCCACGGCCGCCGTGGACGAGGCCACGCGCCGCGGGATCTTCCCGCTCCTGCTGCGATCGGAGTCCATCGCGTCTTCCCGGATCGAACGGATCGCAGCGAGCCCCCGCGACGTCGCCTACGCCCAGCTGGGGCCGGGCGATGCGCACCTGCGCAACCACGACGCCGGAATGGTGGCCCGCAACGTGGAGGCCACGCGGCTCGCCATCGCGCAGCTCTCCGGGAAGGCGGCCTGGTCGCTGGCGGACATCGAGGACGTCCACCGCGCCCTCGACGTCGTCGGCGTGAGGGCCGGGCTGCGCGAGGTCGACGTGTGGATCGGCGGCCGCGACCGGTTGCGAGCGCAGTATGTCGCTCCCCCCGCCGATGTGCTTCCGGACTTGATCACGGATCTGCTCGCGTACATCAATACCTCGGGGGAGCACCCTTTCCTGCTCGCGGCAATCTGCCACCTGCAGTTCGGGGCCATCCATCCGTTCGAGGACGGCAATGGGCGCGTCGGTCGCGCACTGATCCATGCCGTGCTGGAAAGAGGAGGCGTGGTCCGCTCGGGCCTGTTGCCGATCTCCACGGTCATCCGGCGCCGCGAGCGCGAGTACGTGGCGGCGCTCAGCGCATTCCGCACCGACGATGCGAGCGAGGCAACAGCTGCCCTGGAGGGTTGGGTCCGCTTCTTCATCTCGGCCGCTCAGGACGCAACGGACGAGATCCTTCGCGTCCAGTCCGAGGTGGGGGAGCTGGACCGCGTCCTGGAGGCCAAGGCATCGGGGCTCCGCGCAGATTCCTCGGCCCGGCGGATCCTGCCGCTCCTGCGCGAGCAGCCGGTCATCACGGCATCGTTCATCGCCGATTCGCTCGACGTCTCGGCTGTCGCGGCGCACAGCGCGGTGAAAACCTTGGTCGAGCGAGGGATCCTCACTCCCGGCACAGGTCGGTACCGCCGATCGGCGGTGTTCCAGGCGCCGGACGTGCTGGGGGTGCTGGACGGCAGCTGACGCGCGAGGCTTTCCTTTCGACGTGCAGTGCGAGAGTGGACCCATGGAATCCGCGCCCATGCAGCCCCGCATCAGCCTCATCACCCTCGGCGTCGACGACCTCGCCCGCGCCCGCGACTTCTACGCCGCGCTCGGCTGGAAGGGCCATGAGGTCGAGGAGACCGTGTTCATCCAGGCCGGAGCGCTCGTGCTGAGCCTGTGGAGCCGGGAGAAGCTCGCCGCCGATTCGGGCGTCCCCCTGGGATCGGCCGACGGCGCCTTCGGCGGGATCGCGCTGGCCCACAACGTGCGCGCGGAGGCGGAGGTCGACGCGATCCTCGCCGTCGCGGAGCAGGCGGGCGCCGCGATCACGCGCCCCGCCGCGCCGACGTTCTACGGCGGCTACGCGGGCTGCTTCACCGACCCCGACGGGCACGTCTGGGAGATCGCGCACAACCCCGGCTTCCCGCTCGACGAGGACGGGGCGATCCGCCTGCCGTTCTAGCGCCCGCCGGACTCGGGCTCAGTGCCCGCGGGCCTCAGCTTCAGCGCCCGGCAGCCTCAGCCACCCTCAGAGCCCGTCGGCCCCAGCGCCCGGCAGCAGCTGCGCGACCCATGGCGCCTCCTCCGGGATGAGCGCACGCGGGAAGGGGATCGGCGCGGGCCCCTTGCTGACGGGGATCGCGGTGATCGCCATCCAGTCCTCTGCGCTGCCGACGAGTCCCGGGATCTCGCGCATCATCTCGGCCTCGTGCTGCTCGGTGAGGTGGGAGTCGACCAGCAGCGATTCCCCGTCGGCACCGGAGCCGATGAGAGCCGCGAGGCAGGCCTCCTTGTCCGCGCGGCTGTGCGGCCCCACGTACGGGCGGGAGAGGAGGGTGACCTCGCGCCCGGTGAACTCCTCGTCGAAGGGCCACAGCAGCGCCGCAGCGCAGATCTCGCCCTCGCGCGCGAGCACGACGCTGCGCTGCGGATCGTAAGTCTCTTCGCTCGCAGGATCGTGGCTTTCTGCGAACAGCTCGCGCATGGCGCCGACGGGAGCAGACGGGCTCCAGGCGGCGTGCTGCGCGACGTAGTGCTCGGCCTCGAGGTCACGCACGCTCTCGCGGTCGTCTTCGCCGATCGCCCGCACCTCCGCAGGCGGCTCGGCCTGGTGGGCATCGGCCCACTCGCGCAGCTCCGGGCCGATGTCGTACCTCCACGGCGGGGTCACCTGCACAGCGATGCCGCCGTGGCGGATCGCGAGCTCCCGCTCCCGGTGCATGCCCGCATAGATCTTCATGCGCAGGGGCCGGCCAGAAGCCGCGATCTGAGCTCGGAGCAGGGCGTCTTCGACGTCAGCGAGGTCCACACCAGGCGGGAGGGCATCGACCGGCAGGATCTGGAGCTCCAGCAGACGGGAGCCCGGGTGATAGGCATTGTCATGGCCGCGGCAGTGGCCGAGAATCGTCCGCTTCCCGGGCTCGGGGCCAGTGTCCGCCCCGGCCCCGTCGGCCGTCACCGCGACGAACGCGCGCCGGTTCCCGCCCTCCCGCCAGCGGTCCGGCAGGAGATCGGGGAAGCGTGCTGCCGCCTGCTCCGCGTCGGCCGTCGTCGCGGGGCGGACGCACACGCCCGCCCTCGCGCTCCCGCTCGTCTCCGCATTCCCTCTCATACCCGCACCCCCGCTCACGGCCGGTTCGCGAAGCGCTCGATCAGCTCGGTGTGGCCGGAGACGATCAGCAGGTCGTGCTGGGAGACCTTCGTCGTCGGCCCCGCGTAGGTGAAGTCGCGACCGGGGGACTTCACGCCGACCACGGTCACGCCGTACTTCGCGCGGATGTCGGACTCGGTGAGGGTGAAGCCGACGATCTCGCGCGGCGGGTGCATCTTGACGATCGCGAAGCCGTCGTCGAACTCGATGAAGTCGATCAGTCGGCCGTTGACGAGGTGGGCGACGCGCTGGCCGGCGTCCTTCTCGGGGAAGACGACGTGGTGCGCGCCGATGCGCTCGAGGATCTTGCCGTGCGCGGTGCTGATGGCCTTCGCCCAGATCACGGGCTTGCCGAGGTCCACGAGGTTCGCGGTGATCAGCACGCTCGCCTCGAGGGACGTGCCGACGCCCACCACCGCGACGCCGAAGTCCGCGGCGCCCACCTGCGCGAGGGCGTCCATCTGGGTGCCGTCGGCCTGGACGACGTGGGTCAGTCGGCCGGAGAACTCCTGCACCAGGTCCGGGTTCGTATCCATGGCCAGCACGTTCGTGCCGAGATCCTCGAGGGTGAGGGCGAGCGCGGCGCCGAAGCGCCCGAGCCCCACCACGAGAGCGCCGCCGTTGCCGCGGGGTCGTGCCACGAGTCCTCCTGGGGTTCTGCGTCGAGGCCCGACCGGCCGGGCGGGGCCAGTCTAGGGGGCCGCGTCAGCCGACGATCGGGCGTTCCTGCGGCAGGCGGACGAATCGCGTGCCCGAACGCAGGGCGAGGGCCGCGCCGAGGGACATCGGCCCGATGCGGCCGAGGTACATGCACAGGGCGATCACGTAGGTGCCGGCGTCCCCGAGATGCGGGGTGATGCCCGTGGACAGCCCCACCGTGCCGAACGCAGACAGCACCTCGAACAGCACCTCGTCCAGGGTGAACGGGGTGAGGCTGAGCATCACGAACGTCGCGAGGAACACGACGGACGCGCTCATCACGAGCACGCCGATGGCCTGACGGATCGTCTCGTGGGGGATGCGCCGGCCGAACGTCTCCACGTCCCGGTCGCCGCGCGCCTCCGCGATGATCGAGAGCACGAGGAGGGCGAACGTGGTGACCTTGATGCCGCCGCCGGTGGAGCCCGAACCGCCGCCGATGAACATCAGCAGATCCGTGAACAGCCGCGTCTCGGGGTTCAGCGCCGCGATGTCGAGGGTCGCGAAGCCGCCGGAGCGCGGCATCACCGAGGCGAACCCCGAGGCCAGCACCTTGGTGACGAGGCTCTGCCCGCCGAGGGTGGAGGGATTGCTCCACTCCATCAGCAGGTATCCGAGGAACCCGGCGACGAACAGGATCGCGGAGGTCGACAGGGTCAGCTTCGCGTGCAGCGACCAGCGGCGGGGGGTGCGCCACTTCTTCACCAGCACGAGGACCACCGGGAAGCCCAGCGCGCCGATGAACACCGCGGTCGCGATCGGGACGGTGAAGAACGGATCGCCCAGGTACTGCGTGATCCCGCCGGGCTCGGGCACGAAGCCCGCGTTGTTGAAAGCGCTGACCGCGTAGAACGCCCCGAAGAACAGCGACTCGGCGATCCCGTGGTTCGTGATGAACATGTACGGCACGAGCGCGAGGAACGTGAGGACCTCGAGCGCCGTGGACGTGATGACCAGGACCCGCAGCACGCTGCCGACCTCGGCGAGCCGCTCGGCGCGGGTCTCGGAGGCGGTGATGATCCGCTGCGCGAGCCCCATCGACCGCATCACCGACAGGCCGAGGAGCGAGGCGAGGGTCAGCACCCCGAGCCCGCCGATCTTCATCGCGAGCATGATGATGATCAGTCCGGCGGTGGACCAGTGCGTCGCGGTGTCCACGGTCGTCAGCCCGGTCACGCAGATCGCGGAGACGGCCGTGAACAGGGCGTCGCGCAGCGAGGTGTGCTGGCCGTCGGCCGCGGAGAACGGCATCATCAGCAGGATCGTGACCAGGCCGATCATCGCCGTGAACACCGTCAGCGCGAGGCGCGCGGGGGAGGAGCGGGCAGCCTTGTCGAGCATCTTGCGGTACAGCGCGCGCAGATGCTGACCGGCGGTGCGGCGCCGCCGGCTCGCTGCGGACTCGCTCTCCTCGAGCTCGCGGCGCTCGGCGGCGCTCTCGCCCGCAGTGCTCATCTGGCCCCTCCACTGGTCCCTGCCGTGCCGCGGGTGCGCGGCGCCATGATCGGCCGCCGGCCGGTGCTCCGGCGCGAGTCTACGCCCGCGCGGGCCGACGGTCGGTGCGCGCTCGTCTCCGCGCGCGGCTACTCTCGCTCCATGACTCCGCGGTCCGAACTCGCAGCCCCGCACGCAGGCCCTGAGCCCGTGCCAGGAGGCTGCGCAGTGGTCTGGGAGGAGGCGCTGCTCAAGTACGACTTCGGCCCGTACCACCCGATGTCCCCCGTGCGTCTCGAGCTCACGCACCTGCTCGCGGACTCCTTCGGCCTGCTCGAGCGGCCTGGGGTGCGCGTGATCGGCGCTCCCGTCGCGAGCGATGCCGAGCTCGGCGCCGTCCACTCGAAGGAGTTCATCGCCGCCGTGCGCGCCGCCTCCGCCGCGCCGGATGCCCCGGGCGACCCCTATCTCCCCTTCGGCATCGGCCAGGACGACGTCCCCGCATTCCCCGCGATGCACGAGGCGAGCGCGAGGATCGCGGGCGGGAGCATCGCCGCGATGGAGGAGATCCTCTCGGGCAGATCCCGCCGCGCGGTGAGCTTCGCCGGCGGCATGCACCACGCCCGCGAGGCGCAGGCCGCAGGATTCTGCGTCTACAACGACGCCGCGATCGCGATCCGCCGCGCCCTCGCCGAGGGGGAGGAGCGCGTCCTCTACGTCGACCTCGACGTCCACCACGGCGACGGCGTCGAGCGGGCGCTGTGGAACGAGCCGCGGGCCGTCACCCTCTCGCTCCACGAGACGGGGGAGCGCCTGTTCCCCGGCACCGGCTTCGTGCAGGACACTGGCGGCGAGGGCGCCCGCGGCTGCGCGATCAACGTCCCCCTGCCGCCGCGCACCGGGACGGGCGGCTGGCTGCGCGCGATCACCGCGACGGTGCCCGCGCTCGCCCGCGCGATCCGGCCGACGCTCCTGGTCACCCAGCACGGCGCCGACACCCACCGCTCGGATCCCCTCGCCGACCTCTCGATCACCCTCGAGGGCCAGCGGGAGGCGATGCTGCTGATGCGGGCGCTGGCCGACGAGATCTGCGGGGGCCGCTGGCTGGCTCTCGGCGGGGGCGGTTACGCCGTGGCCGACGTCGTCCCGCGCTCCTGGACGCACCTGATCGCGATCGCCACCGGCGAGCCGATCCCTGCCGGCGCCCCCGTTCCCGATGCCTACCGCGCGCAGTCGATCCAGGCGCTCGGACGGCGCGGACTGCTCGAGGAGTCCCCCCGCTTCCCCGGCATGGGCGACGGCGAGGCGCCGGAGGTGCGCGACTGGGCGGAGGGCTTCGATCCCGACGACGCGCTGGACCGGGCGATCCAGTCGGCCCGGCGCGCGGCGTTCCCCGAGTGGGGGCTGGACCCGTACTTCGACTGAGCCGCGCTCAGCGTCCGGAGAGCACACGGCGCGCCCCTGCGACAATGTGCCCATGCCCGAACCTCTCGCCGGCTCATCCGCCGCAGACACCCCCGCCCAGCGCGTGCCCCAGACCGCTGCGCCCCAGACCGCTGTGCCCCAGACCTCCGCGGCTCAGACGCCGCTGCCGCCGATCGCCTCGGGCGCGCTCGCCGATCTCGCCGAGCATCTGCGCGGAGTCTCCCTGCCGCTGCCCGCGCCCGGCGCCGCCCGCGCCCGCGACGGCGTGGTCGCAGCGCGCGACCAGCTCGCCGACCACCTGATCCCGCGTCTCGAAGCGGTGGACGCGCCCCTCCTGGTCGTCGTCGGCGGCTCCACGGGCGCCGGGAAGTCCACGATCGTGAACGCCTTCGTCGGCCATCCCGTCACGCGCGCCGGGGCGATCCGGCCCACCACCCGCCGCCCGGTGCTGCTGCACAACCCGGCCGACGCCGCCTGGTTCGAGGGCTCGCGGATCCTGCCCGGCCTCTCCCGCGTCCGCGGCGGCGGCCTCGAGGCGAGCGCCCACGCGCCGATCCCCGCGCAGTCGGGCCCGTCGGCCCCAGGCGCCCCCGCCGCCGAGGCGGCGTCGACGAGCGTCGAGCTGCTGGGGCCGGAGGCGATCCCGCAGGGCCTCGCGCTGCTGGATGCCCCCGATATCGACTCGGTCTCGCAGGGCAACCGCGAGCTCGCCCGCCAGCTGCTGCGCGCCGCCGACCTCTGGCTCTTCGTCACCACCGCGAACCGCTACGCCGACGCAGTCCCGTGGGAGGTGCTGCGCAGCGCCGCCGAGCGCGACGTCACGGTCGCGGTCGTCATGAACCGCATCCCCCCGCGCGAGGGCATCAAGGACGAGCTCGCCGGGGACCTCCGCGCGATGCTCGAGCGCAACGCGCTGGACCCTGCGCACCTGTTCCTCATCGAGGAGTCGCCGCTCAGCGAGGACGGCATGCTGCCCGACGGCGCCGTTGCGCTGATCCGCGACTACTTCCAGTCCCTCGCGGCCGACGCCGCCGCGCGCGGCGCGATCGCCCGCCGCACCCTCGCCGGCGCCATCGAGGGACTCGGCGGCAGCGTCGAGACCATCGCCGCGAGCGTCGAGGAGCAGGAGGAGATCCGCGAGCGCCTCGAGGGCGAGATCGCCGAGGCCTTCTCCGAGGTCGAGGCGCGCATCGAGCAGGCCCTCGGCGACGGCTCGCTGCTGCGCGGAGAGGTGCTCGCGCGCTGGCAGGACGTCGTCGGCACCGGCGAGTTCTTCCGCAGCGTCGAGACGTTCGTGGGCCGCGTGCGCGACCGCATCGGGCGTGCCCTCAGCGGGCAGGCGGCCCCGGCCGTCGCCGCGCAGGACGCCCTCGAGACGGGCCTCGTGCACGTGGTGGTCGACGAGACCGCTTCCGGCGCCGAGCGCGTCGAGCAGGCCTGGCGCGCCGACCCCGCAGGCCGCGTGCTCGTCGAGGGCCAGGACCTCGCCCGCATGCCCGACGGCTACGCCCAGGAGGTCGCCTCCGCGGTGCGCGCTTGGCAGGGCGACGTGCTCGAGCTCGTGCGCGTCGAGGGCGCCGACCGCCGCACGAAGGCGCGCGTGCTCTCCCTCGGCGTGAACGCCGTGGGCGTCGCGCTGATGATCGCGGTCTTCGCCTCCACCGCCTTCATCCCCACCGGCCTCGAGGTCGGCACCGGCGCGGCTGCGGCGGTCGTCGGCCAGAAGCTGCTGGAGACCGTCTTCGGCGAGGAGGCCGTGCGCCGCCTCACCCGGATCGCCCGCGAGCAGCTCGCCCAGCGCCTCACCGCGCTCGTCGACAGCCGCACCGCTCCCTTCCGCGAGCGCCTGGACGCCCTGCCTGCAGGGACCGACGCCGAGGTGCTGCGCGAGGACGCCGATGCGCTCCTCGCGCTCGCCGCCGACATCCGCGCGCAGGCGCAGGGTGCGGCCCGAGCGGTGGCCTCGGATGACACGGTCGAAGGGGAGCGCGCGTGAGCCCGCGCCGCAGCGCCGTCGTCCCCCTCGCCGAGCGCATCGAGGCCCTGGACGCGGCCCGGGACGCGCTCGCCGAGGTCGCCCCCGCCGAGCAGCTCGAGCAGGCCGACGCCGTCCTCGAGCGGATCGACGCCCGCCAGGCGCTCTCCGCCGAGCACACCGTCGTCGGATTCTTCGGCGCGACCGGATCGGGGAAGTCCTCGCTGGTCAACGCGCTCGTCGGCCAGGCTGTGACGCGAGCGGCCGTGCAGCGCCCGACGACCTCCCAGCCCGTCGCCGCGATCGCCGGGCCGCTCGGGGCCGACGCCCTGCTGGACTGGCTCGAGGTCGCTGAGCGCCATGAGCTCGATGCGGACGGCCCGCTCCAGCAGGCCGCCGCTCCCGCTCCGCGCCGGGGGGTCCTCGGCCGACGCGCCCGCGAGAGCGACGCCGAGGCGGGCGCCATGCCGGGCCTCGTGATCCTCGACCTCCCCGACCTCGACTCGATCGAGCTGTCGAACCGCCGCGTCGCCGAGCGCCTCACCGCGCTCGTGGACGTGATCGTGTGGGTCACCGACCCGCAGAAGTACGCCGATGACGTGCTCCACCACGACTTCGTGGTGCCGTTCGCCTCGCACGACGCGGTCACCCTCGCGGTCCTCAACCAGATCGACCTGATCCGCCCCCACGAGCGTCAGGGGGTGCTCGACTCCCTCCAGGGCCTCCTGCGCCGCGACGGGCTGGAGAGCGC
Organism: Brachybacterium equifaecis; assembly: GCF_023509525.1. Taxonomy (GTDB): domain Bacteria; phylum Actinomycetota; class Actinomycetes; order Actinomycetales; family Dermabacteraceae; genus Brachybacterium; species Brachybacterium equifaecis. The sequence goes on along the minus strand of NZ_JAKNCJ010000002.1, from coordinate 248,199 downwards.
TCCGGTGTTCGGAGTCTCCGCGATGACGGGGGAGGGGCTCGACGTGCTCCGCACCCGCCTGGTGGAGATCGCGCGCGGCCACGAGGCCGTCGCCGAGCGCCACCGGGCCGACGTCCGCGTCGCCGCGGGCGCGCTGCGTGAGGCCGCCGATCCCGCCGGCCTTCCCCGCAGCATCAGCCCGGAGGCGCAGCGGAGGCTCGAGGACTCGCTCGCGGCCGCCGCGCGCATCGAGCCGGTGGCCGACGCCGTCGGCCGCGCCTACCGCCACCGCGCGGGCGGCGAGGTTGGCTGGCCGCTGCTGCGCTGGATCGGCCGTATGCGTCCCGATCCCCTCGCACGCCTGCACCTGGGCGGGCCTGTCGGCGGTCGGAAGGGACGGGAGGACGAGGCGGCGCTCCCGGGCGCCCGCACCTCGCTCCCCGAGGCCGACGCCGCGACCGCCGCCCGCAGCTCGCAGGGGCTGCGCGGATTCGCCGACGCGGTCTCCGCGGGCGGCTCCGACCCCTGGCGCGCCGAGGTGCGCCGCGCGGCCCGCTCCCGCGACGCCGACCTGCCCGACGCCCTCGACCAGGTCGTCGCACGGGCAGGGCTGTCCGAGCGCACCCGCTCGTGGTGGTGGCCCGTGCTGAACGTCCTCCAGTGGCTCGCGCTCGCCACCTGGGTGGTCGGGCTCGGCTGGCTCGCGCTGAACGCGATCCTCGCCTACTTCCAGCTCCCGCCCACCCCGATGCCGATCATCCGCGACCTCTGGATCCCCGTGCCCCTGCCGACAGCCCTGGTCGCGATCGGCATCGGTGCCGGGGTCCTGCTCGCGGTCCTCGGCGGGGTGATCAGCGCGTTCGCCTCCCGCTGGCATCGCCGCCGGGCGCTGCGCCTGCTGCGGAGCAGAGTGGCCGTGGTCGCGCGCACGCACGTGCTCGAGCCCGTGCAGGAGACCCTCGATCGGGCCGACCGTGCTGCGACGGATCTCGCAACCGCCGCCGGGGCCGCGCCCAGCAGGCGCGTGTAGACTCGCATGTCGACTGTGGCACGGGCCTGGACTCGTGGTGCTGCACCAGCGCGTGCGAGCATCGGGAGCCCTGCGCTCCACTCCGTGACGGAGGGCTTCCCGCTTGGGAGCACCGCCGGTGGACCGGGCCGCGTGCAGGAAACCGTCCGCGAATACGCAGACCTCGCGTCTGCAGAACAGGGGTCCCCATGGGTTCCGTGATCAAGAAGCGCCGCAAGCGCATGTCGAAGAAGAAGCACCGCAAGCAGCTTCGCAAGACGCGCCACCAGCGCCGCAACAAGAAGTGAGCCGCGCGGGCACCAGCCCGCACCCGGCTCCACCAGCACGGCCCCCGTCGGATTCCGACGGGGGCCGTGCTGCGTGCGGGGGTGCGTGCAGCATCCTTGCCGGCTGTCCCGTGCCCCGCGGTGGCGGATCGAGGTGTACCTGACCGTCGGAATGGTGCCGGTGCCGGGATCGAGGTGTACCTGACCGTCGGAATCGCGGGCGCGGGTTCCAGGGGTCGTTGCAACACCTGAGCTGAGGAGAGTGTTGTGGAACGTGTTGGAAGCTCCGCATTCCGTGACCGGCCGCGTGCAGAGATCGAAGCCTTCTGGGATGCTCGCGCCATGGGAGCATCGGCCAGTCAACTCGGGGTCCAGTTCGATACCAACCACGCCACAATCGGGCGGTTTCTCGCGCGTTCAGGCGGGATCAGACCCGAAAAGTGGAAAATCTCGACCGACTTCTTACATTGGAAGAGCGGTTCCAAATCAAGGAAATGCTAATCGAGGGTGCTTCGATCCGAAGTATCGCTGCAACAATCGGTCGCGCGCCCTCGACGATATCTCGTGAGATCAAGCGAGGCTCACCTCTTGGGCATCGCGCCGGTTATCAGGCTCTGAAGAGTCATCGGATTGCGGTTGCGAACCGTGAGCGCCCCAAACCTTTGAAGATCACTTCGGACCCCGCCCTTCTCGCCGCCGTGCAGAAAGGTCTCAATGAGAAGCTCTCTCCCGAGCAGATTGTGGGACGCTTGCGGTATGAGCATCCTGATGATCCGGCCTGGCGCGTGAGCCACGAGACTATCTACAAGACCATCTATCTGCAGGCCCGAGGCGGTCTCAAGCGTGAGCTGCAGGCACTGACACGCACGGGCCGCACGATCCGCCATACGAAGCGGCGCCGCGGGTTCTAGGGGTCGGTGCAACACCTGAGCTGAGGAGGGTGTTGTGGGAAGTGTTCGTGGAGTGGGTCTTCGTGATCGGTCGAGGACGCAGATCGAGGCGTTCTGGGATGCTCGGGGGATGGGAGCGACGAGCAGGCAACTGGCGGAGCAGTTCGGAACGAGTCACGTCTCGGTCGGAAGGTTCCTTGAACACACCGGAGGCATGAAGCCTCGGAAGTGGAAGGACCCTGATCGTCTCCTCACACTGGAGGAGCGATTCAAGATCAAGGAGATGCTGATCGAGGGCGCTTCTATGCGTTCGATAGCCAGCGCAATCGGGCGGGCGCCGTCGACGGTCTCCCGCGAAATCGCGCGAGGTTCCGCGCGTGGAACTCGCAGTCGCTATAGCCCCCTGAGAGGGCAGCGAGCCTCGGCAGAGAAGCGACGGCGCCCGAAGCCGTTGAAGATCTCGTCCGATCCTGGACTGCTCGCCGCGGTGCAGGCCGGAATCGACGAGAAGCTCTCTCCGGAGCAGATCGTGGGACGCTTGCGTCGTGAGCATCCTGACGATCCGGCCTGGCACGTGAGCCACGAGACGATCTACAAGACGATCTATCTGCAGGCCCGAGGCGGCCTTAAGAGAGACCTGCAGGCCCTGACGCGCACGGGCCGGACGATCCGCTGGTCCCAGCGCCGGCCTGACGAGCGGCGCGGACGGATCCGCGACATGGTCTCGATCTGGGATCGCCCGGAAGAGGCCCTGGACCGCAGCATTCCCGGGCACTGGGAAGGAGATCTGATCGTCGGGAAAGACGGCGCATCCGCGATCGCGACGATCGTGGAGCGCCACTCGAACTACTTGATCCTCGTCTGGCCCGATCCGGAGAAGAACAGAATCGAAGCCACTCGCGACGGCCTCATCACCAAGCTCGCGGGCCTCCCGGAGACACTGAAGGGGACACTGACCTGGGACCAGGGAAGAGAAATGGCGCAGCACAAGGCAGTCAGCGTGGCGACGGGAATCGACGTGTTCTTCGCCGATCCGCATTCACCCTGGCAACGCGCGACCAACGAGAACACCAACGGTCTTCTGCGGCAGTACTTCCCCAAAGGGACTGATCTGAAGGGCTTCACGCAGACCGATCTGGACTTCGTCGCCGACCAGATGAACCGCCGTCCGCGCAAGCGTCTGGAATTCGCCACTCCCCATGAAGTACTCTCCGAGCATCTGTTGCGATGACTCATTGAATCCGCCCGCCCAGATGAGCGCCGCGGGAGGCTTCGCGACGTGGTCTCGATCTGGGACCGGCCCGTGGAAGCCCTGGACCGCGGCATACCGGGGCACTGGGAAGGGGATCTGATCGTAGGGAGGAATGGCGGTTCAGCAATAGGGACTGTTGTGGAGCGACACTCGACCTATCTGGTTCTCGTCTGGCTGGACCCCGAAAAGAGCCGTGTCGAAGCGACCCGTGACGGACTGATCGCCAAACTGACAGAGCTCCCGGAAACGCTCGAGCAGACGCTAACATGGGATCGGGGGACAGAGATGGCGCAACATAGAGCGGTGAGTATTGCGACGGGGCTCGATGTGTTCTTCGCCGATCCACATTCTCCATGGCAGCGCGCCACGAATGAAAACACCAATGGTTTGCTGCGGCAGTACTTCCCGAAAGGGACGAGTCTCGATGGCTTCGCGCAGGCGGACCTAGATTTCGTTGCTGACCAGATGAACCGTCGGCCGCGGAAGCGCCTGGGGTTCCGGACTCCCTACGAGGTACTCTCGGAGCACCTGTTGCAGTGACCCCTTGAATCCGCCGGGTCCTTTCCGACGGCCACGTACACCTCGATCTGACGGTGGCTGCGGGATCCGCCCGGAGAGCGTGCGCACCGATCGGGGTGCGCTTAAGTGTCGGAATGCGGCTGCGCACCGGATCGAGGCGCGTCTGGACGCCGGTATGGGGGCATCGATCCGACGTCTGCACGCACCTCGATCAGCGGTAGCCCGAGGGCGGTGCGCGAGGGATGCTGCACGGAGCGACGCGTACCTGCGCGTGGGTATCGGCCCCCCGCACGCATCGAGGCGTACGTGGCCGTCGGTATTCGACCCACGCGTGCATCGACGCGTACGGGACCGTCGGTATCCGGCATCTATCCGACGGTCAGGTACGCCTCGATCGACGCCCCGACGCCCCGACGCCCCGACGCATCGCCGCATCGCCGCCGGCAGTGTCGGCCGGCGGACTGATCTGCCGCCGCAGCACCCGTCGGGCCGACGGCGGCCGCGCCGCTAGCTGTACTGACCGGAGACGTTGGTCGAATTGCTGCCCGCGGTGAAGGAGCGGCGATAAGCCTGGGGCGTTCGTCCGACGCAGCGGGTGAAGTGGGTTCGTAGGTTGCTGGCCGTGCCGAGGCCCACCAGCTCGGCGATGCGCTCGACGGGCAGGTCTGTGGACTCGAGCAGTTCTTTGGCTCGCTGGATACGTGCAGCTGTCAGCCACTGTCCGGGGCTTGTGCCGTGCTCTCGGCGAAAGCGCCGTTCAAAGGTGCGGGTGCTCATGTGCCCCCGGTGGGCGATGTCTTCCAGCGTGTGGCGCTGGTCGAGTGTCTCCAGCAACCAGTGGACCAAGTCGTTCATCGAGGGGTCCGCAGAGCGGGGCACTGGTGTTTGGACATACTGTGCCTGCCCGCCCTCTCTGAAGGGCGCCACCACACAACTGCGGGCGACGTTGTTGGAGATCCGGACTCCGTAGTCCTGTCGGATCATGTGTAGGCACAGGTCTATGCCCGCAGCCACTCCACCCGAGGTCAAAACTCCGTCGTCCTCGATGTAGAGCGACTCCGTTTGCAGATGGGTGGAAGGGAACAGCTTGGCGAGCTGGTCAGCCAGTCGCCAGTGGGTCGTGGCCGTGCGATGGTCAAGCAGGCCCAGCTCCCCCAGAAGGAACGCTCCCGAACAGACCGCAGCGACACGGACGCCAGGTCGCACGGCTTGCCCCTGTAGCAGGAAGGGGGCCAGCGCGGATGCCATGTCGCGACGGACCAGCGGGTCGAGCAGTGCGTCGCTCGAGGCGACCACGACAGTGTCAGTCTCCTTGATCTGGTCCACACCTGGCAGGTCGACCGACACGCCGTCCTTGGTCAGGAGCGGTCCGGCGCCAGTCGGTGACGCGATCGTGACGTCGTACGCCGGCTCATCGTCTGCGGTGCGGGCCGCGCCGAATACTCGTGACGGGATCCCCACGTCGAACAGCGCGGTGCCAGGGCAGGCGATCGTGACCACATGACGCATGACGTGATCCTTGCACAATGTGTCGTTCACGCCACTCGTCTGTGGGGGCGTCCACCGACAGGCTGGTGGTCATGCACCCGTCACTTCCGCGCACCATGCTTGCCGCGATCATCCCTGCGCCCGGCGGGCGGCCTGAGTTGCGTCAATGTCCGGTTCCAGAACCCGGACCGGGCGAGGTTCTGGTCCGAGTCATGGCGTCCTCGGTCAACCCCACTGACGTCATGACTTGGCGCAGGGGCGTGTTCGTCACAGGGCAGACAGTCCCGTTCGTGGGCGGCTACGACATGTCGGGCATCGTGGTGAAGCTTGGACGCGGAGTCACGGCGCTCGACGTCGGTGATGCGGTGACCGGCATGCCTCGTTTCCCCGCACCAGCCGCAGCGTTCGCCCAGTACTCCGCTGTCCCTGCCCGCCACCTTGCACGGATCCCAACAGGCACAGAAGACCTGTCTGCAGGCGCCTGGGGGCGCTGGGCCGGACTCCCGCTCGCCGGCTTGACCGCCTATCAAGCACTGGTGGACACGGCGCACCTGCAGTCGGGGCAAACCGTCCTCGTCCATGCTGCATCCGGCGGGGTCGGGTCCCTGGCCTGTCAGCTCGCCGTGAACCTCGGTGCGCAGGTGACGGCAGTGACCAGTGATCGCGGTAGGACGTTGATCGAGGTGCTCGGGACGCGACATGTCGTTGATCGCGCGACCGTGGACTGGCAGAGGTTCGCTGGTTGTTTCGACGTCGTCCTCGACACAGTCGGCGGTGACACGACACCACGGTCCTTGGCCATGGCCTCGCCTAATGGCGTCGTGGTCGCACTCCACCCCTATGCCCACGACGACTTGGCCCAACGAGATCCACGACTTCGCCGGATGCTCGTCGAGCCTGACCATCACGCCCTGGAACTGCTCATCGAGCAGGCCGCGCGAGGGCGGCTCACCGTCCAGGTCGGCGCTGGCTACCCGCTGAGTGACCTCGGCGACGCGCTACTGCACGTCGAGACCAACAAGACCCCAGGCAAGACCATCATCCACATCCAAGGAGACAACGCATGAGCACCCGCACCACCCAGCAGACCGTCGAAGACTTCTTCTCGGCCTTCGGTGCCGGCGACCTCGACACGGTCAAGAACCTGTTCGCACCCACCATCAACTTCACCGTGCACGGGAGCCCCGCCGTCCCGTGGGCCGGCACTCGCCACACCCGCGACGAACTCGACACGTTCTTCCCCGCATTCGCCGCCCTCGGACCCGCCACCGAATACACGATCCACCAGATCGTCGTCGACGGCGACCATGCCGTCGCACTCGGCCACAACGAGTTCCCCGTCCTGGCCACCGGCAAGAGATTCTCCAACGACTTCGCCCTCCACTTCACAGTTCAGGACGGTCAGATCACCGGGTACCAGATGTACGAGGACACTTACGCGGTCGATCAGGCTTTCACCCCCACCAACTGACCCCCAAGACCCCCAGAGCCCGGCAGCTACCAGCTGCCGGGCTCTCACCATGTCGGAGAACGATGTCTCATCCCAACGCAGCACTCACACCCCGCCATCGCCTGCTCGTCGGTCGTCTCGTCGTAGACGACGGCTGGCCGATCAGCGAAGTCGCCGCCCGCTTCCAGGTCTCCTGGCCGACCGTGAAGCGTTGGGCCGACCGCTACCGGACCGGCCAGCCGATGCAGGACCGCTCCTCACGACCACACCACTCGCCCAACAAGACCAGCGCGAAGACCACCAGACGCTGCATCCAGCTCCGTCTCCGACTGCGGGAAGGACCCGTGCAGCTCGCGTGCAGGCTGGGGATCGCCCCGTCGACGGTCCACCGGATCTTGACCGACGCCCACCTGAACCGGCTTTCCCACGTCGACCGCGCTACCGGTGAGCCCGTCCGACGCTATGAGCACGACCATCCCGGCGCGATGCTCCACGTCGACGTGAAGAAGCTCGGCAACATCCCCGACGGCGGCGGCTGGCGCTATGTCGGCCGCCGGCAAGGAGAGAAGAACCGGGCAGCCACGCCGGGCAAGCCTAGGAACAAGTACCGGGACCCGTTAATGGGCAAGGCCTACGTCCACACCGTCATCGACGACCACTCCCGCGTCGCCTACGCCGAGATCCACGACGACGAAACCGCGATCACCGCCACCGCGGTCCTGGTGAGGGCTGTCGAGTGGTTCAACGCCCGCAGCGTCACCGTCGAACGGGTCCTCTCAGACAATGGCGGCGCCTACAAGTCGCACCTGTGGCGAGACACCTGCGTTGAGCTCGGGATCAAGCACAAGCGCACCCGTCCGTATCGGCCGCAGACCAACGGGAAGATCGAACGCTTCCACCGCACTCTGGCCGACGGTTGGGCCTACGCCCGCTGCTACACCTCCGAGGACGAACGCCGGGGCGAGCTGGAGGGCTGGCTGCACTACTACAACCACCACCGACCCCACACGGCCTGCGGGGACCAGCCGCCCTTCTCACGATTGACCAACGTCCCCGGTCAGTACAGCTAGCGCCGCAGCAGCCGCCCGAGCCACGTGGCGGGCCGGGCGCCGCCGCGCCCGCGGACCGCGCCTCGGGCGAGCGCACGGCGGAGCTCGTCGGCGTCGACCTCGTAGCGGGAGAGAACCGCGCCGTCCACGGCGATCACGGGCACGTGGTCGTTCCAGTCCTCGCGCAGCGCGGGCTCGGCGTCGATGTCGCGCACCTCCACGACGGTGCCGGCGCGGTCGGCCTCGGCGCGGACCGTCGGCAGGGCGACGTCGCAGAGGTGGCAGCCCTCGCGCGTGAGGTACACGATGCGGGCATCGGGGTCGCGGGGCTGCGGGGGAGCGGGGAGATCAGCGGGAGTGGTCACGCCGACCAGGGTATGCGGCCGGTGTGGACGCGGCGGGCCGCGCCGTCCCGCTCGGGGGCTTCGGGAGCGCGGAACGGGCCGCCCACCCGGAGGTGGACGGCCCGTTCAGTGCGGCAGGAGCGGCAGCCGCGCGGGGCGCTCCTGCGCTCGTGCGGCACGTGGCCGCGGGGGAGGTGTCAGGCCGCGGCCGGAGCCACGAACTCTGCCTCGATGGTGATGGTCACGGCGTCGGCCACGAGCACGCCGCCGGCCTCGAGGGCGGCGTTCCAGGTGAGGCCGAAGTCCTTGCGGGAGATCTTCGTGCTCGCGGAGAAGCCCGCGCGGTAGGTGCCGAAGGGATCGGTGGCCGCGCCCTCGTACTCCCAGTCGAGCTCGACGGGCTTGGTCACGCCGTGCAGGGTGAGGTCGCCCGTGATGGTGTCCTTGCTCACCGCGGTGGTGGTGAAGCGGATCTCGGGGTTGTTCGCGGCGTCGAAGAAGTCGGCCGAGCGCAGGTGGTTGTCGCGGTCCTCGTTGCCGGTGGTGATCGAGGCGGTCTGCAGGGTCGCGTCGAAGCGGAGATCCTCGAGCGACTGGCCGACGTTCAGCGTGCCCTCGAGCTCGGAGAAGTGGCCGCGCGCCTTGGAGATTCCGGCGTGACGGACGGTGAAGGCTGCGCTGGAGTGCGCGGCGTCCAGGTTCCAGGTGCCAGGGGTGAGGCCCTCGGGAAGGTTTGTCATGATGTGTCTCCTAGGTGTCGTCGTGCCCGGTCAGGGGCTGTTCCTCGGGTCGCGGACCATGTCGTGCGAACCTCGTGATTAAAAGTTAAACTACGATGGAGGCTGGTCGCAAGCCCCCTGCGGCCCCGAGAGGAGAATGTGATGCAGACGACCGACGAGGCGGAGGCCGCCGCCACCCCGAAGGCGGCGGAGACCACGGCAGGCGCCGTCGCCGCGGAGCCCCCGGCCGCCGCCCCCGCCACCGAGTGGCTCACCCCCGCAGAGCAGCAGGCGTGGCGCCGCTTCCTGTTCGGCGTGAACTTCCTGATGGAGAACGTCTCCGCGGCGCTCGAGCAGGACCCGGAGATCGACCTCTCGCTCGACGAGTACGAGATCCTCGTGCGGCTGTCGGAGTCCGAGGGCGGGCGCATCCGCATGTCGGGGCTCGCCGACCAGGTCGTCCACTCCCGCTCCCGCCTCACGCATACGATCGCGCGCCTCGAGAAGCGAGGGATCGTCGAGCGCGTGCGCTGCAGCGCCGACGGCCGCGGGCGCGAGGCCGTCCTCACCGCGGCCGGCATCGATCTGCTGCGCCGCGCGGCACCTGTGCACGTGCAGTCCGTGCGCGATCTGCTCCTGGACGTGATCGGCTCCGCGGACCTCCTCGAGCTCGGCCGGATCCTCGGCGCGACCCTGCCCGAGGACGCCCCCGTGACCCTCGGCACCTCAGGGCCTCATTCGGAGGTTTGATTGGTAGGTTGCTGGGGTTCATCCGGCCCTCGAACCGGCCCTCGACGTGCGGAGGTCTCGCACCCATGAGCTCCACCATCGTCCACCTGGTGCGCCACGGCGAGGTGCAGAACCCCGAGAAGATCCTCTACGGCCGCCTGCCGGGGTACCACCTCAGCGAGCGCGGCCGCGCCATGGCGCAGCTCGCGGCAGACCACCTCGCCCCGCGCGACATCGCGCTCGTTCGCTGCTCGCCGCTGCTGCGCGCCGAGGAGACCGCCGCCCCGATCGCCGCGGCCCATGACCTCCCCATCAGCACCGACGAGCGCCTGATCGAGTCCCGCAACCACTTCGAGGGCCAGCGCATGGGCCACGGCTCCGCGCGCTTCACCGATCCGCGCAACTGGCGCTACTTCGCGAACCCCTTCCGCCCCTCCTGGGGCGAGCCCTACCGCGAGCAGGTCGCCCGCGTGATCAGCGCCGTGCACGACGCGCGCGCCGAGGCCGAGGGCCGCGAGGCCGTGCTCGTGCTGCACCAGCTCCCGATCTGGCTGACGCGCCTCTCCGCCGAGGGCCGCCCGCTGGTGCACGACCCGCGCCGCCGCCAGTGCCGGCTGTGCTCGGTGACGAGCCTGCGGTTCGTCGGCGACCGGATCGTCGGCCTGGACTATGCCGAGCCCGCCGCCGCCCTGTATGCCGAGGCGACCGACGCGACGGGCGGGAAGCTCGTATGACGGCCGCGCTCCCGCCCGCCGCGCGCGGCCCTCTCTCGCACAGCCCCTTCTCGCGCCGCGGGCTCCTCGGGGCCGGCGCCGCGACCGCCGCGGCCCTCGCCCTCGCCGCCTGCGGCACCGACACCTCGGACCGCTACGACTCGGGCTTCGTGGCCGGCGACGGCGTCACCACCGAGATCCCCGCAGCCGACCGCTCCGAGCCCCTCGACTTCTCCGGCACGACCTACGACGGCACCGAGTTCAGCTCCGCGGACGCCCGCGGGAACGTGCTCGTGGTGAACGTCTGGTACGCCGCCTGCGCGCCCTGCCGCAAGGAGGCTCCGGACCTGAAGGCCATCGCCGAGGACTACGCCGACGAGGGCGTGCAGCTCATCGGCGTCAACGTGCGCGACGAGGCCGGCCCCGCCCAGGCCTTCGAGCAGAACTACGGCATCCCCTATCCGTCGCTGCCGGATCCGGATGCGCAGATCATGTACGCGATGCGCGGGCAGGTCGCGCCGAACGCGGTGCCCTCCACCCTCGTGCTCGACCGCGAGGGCCGCGTGGCGGCGCGCGTCTCCGGCGCGGCCGACCCCTCGATCCTGCGCGCCATGATCGACACGGTCCTGGCGGAGTGAACGGCGTGGACATCGGGCAGATCTTCTCGGCCACCGTGCTCTCGGGCTCGCTGTGGGTCGCGATCGCCGTGGCCGCCGCCGCGGGGATCGTCGCCTTCGTCTCGCCCTGCGTGCTGCCCGTCGTGCCCGGATACCTCGGCTACGTGTCCGGCCTCGCGGGCGGGGACGGGCAGGGCGCATCCACGCGCGCCGTCGGCCCCCTCGCCGGAGGCGGCGGGAAGGGCAAGGGCGGCGCGAAGGCCGACCGGGCCGCGCTGTCCACCGCGCGCCGCGTCGCCGGCAGCGGGCGCATGGCGCTCGGGGCGGTGCTGTTCGTCGCGGGCCTCGCCGCGGTGTTCGTCGTGCTCGGCGGGTTCGTCGGCGCCTTCGGCCATCTGCTGCAGGCCCACGCCGTGTGGGTGAACCGCATCTCCGGGGCGCTCGTGATCGCGATGGGCCTGATCTTCCTCGGCGTCATCCCGGGCCTCAGCGGCGAGAAGCGCATCCGCACGCTCCCCGACGCGGGACTGTGGGGCGCTCCGCTCATGGGCATGGTGTTCGGGTTCTCCTGGACTCCCTGCATCGGGCCGACGTATGCCGCGGTCCTCGCCCTCTCGCTCGACGGCGCCTCGCCCCTGCGCGGCGCGATCCTCGCGCTCGCCTACTCCCTCGGACTGGGCATCCCGTTCGTCCTGTTCGCGCTGCTGTTCCAGAAGGCGCTGGGCGCGAGCCGCTTCCTCGCCCGGCACCGCCGCACGATCTCCGTGCTCAGCGGTGCCCTGCTGATCGTGATCGGGGTGCTGCTGCTGACGGGCCAGTGGAGCGCCTGGATGATGCAGATCCAGTCGAGCCTCGGCACGTTCGAGACGGTGGTGTGATGGCGCGAGAGGACTCCCGCAAGAGCCGGCGCAGCGAGCAGGGGCGGGGCGAGACCGGCTCTCAGAGCCTGAGCTCGGCCGACGATCGCCAGGCCCCGCAGCGCTCCTCCGCGACCCTGCCCGCGCTCGGCGCAAAGGGGATGGCGCTGTTCCTGTGGCGGCAGCTGACGAGCATGCAGACCGCCCTGCTGCTGCTGATGCTGCTCGCGATCGCCGCGATCCCCGGCTCGGTGTACCCGCAGCGCAATGTGAACGCGCAGATCACCGAGGCGTACATCGCAGAGCACGGCCGCACCGCCGAGATCATGGACGCCGTCGGCCTGTTCGACGTGTTCTCCTCGCCGTGGTTCTCGGCGATCTACCTGCTGCTGTTCGTCTCGCTCGTGGGCTGCGTGATCCCGCGCCTGCTGGTGCACCTGCGCCAGATCCGCTCGCGCCCCCCGCGCACCCCCGCGCGGCTCACCCGCTTCACCGGGTACACGCGCGTCGAGCTGCCGTCGGCCGACGCCGACGCGATCGCCGAGCAGGCCCGGCGCACCCTGCGCCGCGGCAGGTACCGCACCGACGCCCTGGAGGAAGGGGCGGGCGCGCGCTCGGTCACGGCGGAGCGCGGCTACCTGCGCGAGACCGGCAACCTGATCTTCCACGTCGCCCTGCTCGGGGTGCTCGTGGGCGTCGCCGGCGGCGGGCTCACGCAGTACCGCGGGCAGATCACGGTCATCGAGGGCGCCGGGTTCTCGAACTCCCTGACGCAGTACGACTCCTTCGAGTCGGGCGCCTGGTACAAGCCGGGGGAGCTGCCCCCGTTCCAGTTCACCCTGGACGAGTTCCGCGCCGAGTTCGACACGACGCCCAACGAGCACCGCTTCGGCCAGCCCCTGCTCTTCGAGGCCGACGTCACCGCCACCTCCCCCGAGACCGGCACCTTCGCGCAGACCCTCCGGGTCAACGAGCCCCTGCACATCGGCGGCCAGTCGATGTTCCTGCTCGGCAACGGCTACGCCCCCGAGATCACCGTGCGCGACCCCGAGGGGAACGTCGTCGCGCAGGGCCCGATCATCACGATCCCCTCGGGCGACATGGGCTACACCTCCGCCCTCGTCCTCAAGGCGCCCGACGCGAAGCCGCAGCAGATGGCCGTGGTCGGCTTCTTCCTGCCGACGGGCGTGATCGACGAGAAGGGCCCGCACTCGCAGTTCCCGGCCCTGATCGACCCGCAGCTCGCGCTCACCGTCTACACCGGCGACCTCGGACTCGACGAGGGGATCCCGCAGAACGCCTACCAGATCGACGTCAGCTCGCTGACGCCCGTCACCGACGCGAGCGGCACGCAGTCGCTGCTGCGCCTCGCCCCCGGCCAGCAGGCGGATCTGCCCGACGGCTCCTCCGTGAGCTTCGACGGGGTGCGCCGCTACGCCGCCTTCGACATCAAGCACGACCCGTTCCAGGTGTTCACGCTGATCTCGGCGCTCTCCGCCGCGGGCGGCCTCATCCTGTCGCTGTTCATCCCGCGGCGCCGGGTCTGGGTGCGCGCGACGCCCCTGGCCGGCGGCGGCGCGGTCCTGGAGGTGGCAGGTCTCGCCCGCAGCGACGATGATGCTCTCGAGGGCGATGTGCGCGCTCTCGCCGAGAAGCTCGGCGCGCCGCCCGCCGCGCCGCCGACCGCCCGGCCGGAAGCGCCCTCGGAGGCGTCCGCGCAGGTGCCCTCGACGCCGTCTCGCCCTGCAGATCCCGCTCCTCCCGCCGCTCCCGGCACGACTCGTGAAGGACCCACCCAGTGATCAACCAGCAGCTCGCGGAGTTCTCGAACCTCCTGATCATCCTGACGGTCGTGCTGTACGTCCTCGCGCTGATCGGCTTCGGGGCCGACCTCTCCGGGGTCTCCCAGCGCCGCAGCGACGCTCGCCTGCGCTCGCGCGAGGCAGCGCGCGTGCCCGTCGGCGCGGGTGCTCCGGCGATCGGGGCCGGGGGCGGGGCGGAGGCCGGGGCGGGAGGCGGCTCCTTCGCGGCCGACGACGACGAGCGCGCGTCGGCGCTCGAGAGCCGCGACAGCGGCCCTGCGGCCGACGGGATCGCGGACGGACGCGGCGCCGAGGGAGATGCCCGCCCGGCGGGCGCTCTGACCGCGCGCGGCTTCGGCTTCGTGATGGCCGCGATCGGCGCGGTGCTCCACGTAGGCGCGATGGTGCTGCGCGGCATCGCGACCCAGCGCGTGCCGTGGGGCAACATGTACGAGTTCTCGATGACGTCGAGCGCGATGATCGTCGTGGTGTTCCTGCTGTTCGCGATCCGCCGGAAGGACCTGCGCCTGCTCGGCACGTTCGTGATCCTGCCGGTGCTCGTGCTGATGCTGATCGCGCAGACGGCCTGGATCCTGCCGGCTGCCGAGCTCACCCCCAGCCTTCAGAACTCGTACTGGGTCGTGATCCACGTGGGCATCGCGATCATCGCCACGGCCCTCTCGGGGCTCGGCGCGCTGATCGCCGTGCTCCAGCTCGTCCAGGCGCGCCACGAGCGCACCCTCGCCGCCCAGCACGCTGCAGGCGAGACCCGCCCCCAGGCCTGGGGCCGCGCGGGCGCGGTGCTCTCCCGCCTCCCCGGTGCCACGGCGCTGGAGGCCCTCTGCTTCCGCATCCACGCGCTCGCCTTCGTGTGCTGGACGTTCACGCTGATCTTCGGCGCCGTCTGGGCGAACGACGCCTGGGGCCGCTACTGGAACTGGGACCCCAAAGAGGTGTGGACCTTCGTGATCTGGGTCGTCTACGCCTGCTACCTGCACGCCCGCGCGACCCGCGGCTTCCGCGGCAGCAAGGCCGCCTGGTTCGCCCTCGCCGGCTTCGCGTGCGTGGTCATCAACTACACCGTGGTGAACCTCTGGATCAACGGGCTGCACTCCTACTCGGGGCTGTGAGCCGCTGAGGAGGTCCGGCTGGTCGGCACCCGCCGGCTGCACCCCGGGCGCGGCTGCCCACCTTCCACTGAGTCGGCGCACTCACGTTCCACCAGTGGAACGTGAGTGCGCCGACTTCTCAGGCCGAGTCTCCTCCGCCCCTGGCCCAACCTGGCGCGCCAGGTCCAACCAGACGCGCCTGGCCGGTCGGCGCGCCCCGGTCGGCCAGGCGCGCCTCGCCGGCCAGCCGGCCGGCAAAGTCCTCGGTGTGAGGGCCGGTCACGTGGACCAGTCCACGTCACCGGCTCTCACACCGAGCTTTCTGCTGGAGCCGCCGCCAGAGTTCAGCACGCGGGACGGGCGCCCTGCGGGAGGGAGGCACGTGGGACGGGCGCCGCCGCGCGAGGCACGTGGGACGGGTGCCCTGCGGGAGGGAGGCACGTGGGACGGGTGCCAGCCTCAGCCTCGGAGCGTCTCCCGCAGGAACGCGGTCGCATCGGCCCAGGCCTCGCGCGAGGCGACCGGGTGGTGGAGGCCGGGGTGCGGGTTGTCGAAGGCGTGACCCGCTCCCTCGTAGAGCTCGAAGCGCACCTGTTCGCGCTTCCCACCGGCGGTGACGGCCTCGCGGATCTGCTCCACCTGCTCCAGCGGGATGAATGCGTCGGCGGTGCCGAAGGCGTGGAAGCTCGGCACCTCGACCTCGGGGGCGAGCTCCAGCAGCCCCGGCAGCGCCGAGCCGTAGAAGCTGACGAGCGCCCGGGGCGCCCGGCCCTCGCGCGCGGCGCGGACGGCCGCTGAGAAGGCGAGACCGCCGCCGTAGCAGAAGCCCATCAGCGCGACCCGCTCCGCATCGACCTGCCCCAGCTCGCGCAGGGCCTCCAGGGCCGCGAGGGCATCGGCCTCCGCGCGGCCCCAGGGGAGCTGGGAGGTGAGGTCCATTCCGTCCTGCAGCCAGTCCTGGAAGGCCTCGTCATCCTCCCCGGTGAGGTCTCCCGGGGCCGAAGCGGGGCTGGTCTCCGGGTCGAGGATTCCGACGACCGGAGGCTCCAGCCGCGCGAAGAGCTGCGGGGCGAGGACGGCGTACCCGAGATCCGCGAGGTCCTGGCAGCGCTGCTGCACGTAGTCCGACAGCCCGAAGATCTCCTGCAGGACCACGATCCCGGGCAGATCGCCGCTCTCCTGGGCCGCGGGTGCATCCGCGGGCAGCCAGAGCAGTCCCGGGAGGTCGCCGGAATCGGTGGGGATGGTGTGCGAGGTGGCCGTCATGAGGGGAGCGTACCGGGGCAGGTCTGGCGGAGTCGGAGTTCCGGCGGAGCGCTCGGATCAGGTGGGCCGGGACTGCGCCCGAGCCGGGGACTCAGCCGCGAGGCCCCGCCGGGAAGCGGCTGGCCCGCTGGTCAGTGCCGGGGCGGCCCCGGGGGAGCGGGATTCAGCCGCGGGGCGCCGACGGGGGAGCGGCGTCCGGGTCCTCGGGCCGCGGGTGCTCGCCGACGCCCGGAACCTCGGGCCGCAGGTCCTCGCCCGTGGCCGGATCCTCGGAGGCGCCGGTCGCGCCGTCGGCGGTGTCCGCCGAGTCCGCTGCCTCCTGGGCTGCCTTCGCGCGGCGCTCGCGGCGGATGTCCTCGTCGAGCTTGCGCAGGAACTCGGGGTCCTCGTCGGGCGCGAGCGGGCCCTGTCGGCGCGAGCGGGCGGATCCGCCGGAGCGGCCGCCCCGGCGCAGCGGACCTCCCGAAGCGCTCTGGCCGGGGCGCATCCCGGCCGCGCCGTAGGGGGAGTCGTACGAGCCCCCGGCGCCGGCCTCCCGATCCTTGCCGATCAGCAGCCAGGTGATCGGCCCGATCCAGGGCACGAGCACGATGAGGATGATCCAGGCCCACTTGGGGATCCCGCGCACCTGCTCGTCGCGGCTCTGGATGCAGTCGGCCAGGGCGAAGATCGTCAGGGCGATGGAGGCGATGGCGAGGACGGCGCGCAGCATGGCCGGAGTCTACGGACGGCGCGTGGGAGCGCGCTGATGCGCGCGCGGCCGTCGGCCCTCCGTGCGGCATGCTCACCCCGCGCGCGGACGAGCCGCCCCGCTCAGGTCAGCAGCACGCGCCGCAGCTCGGACATCTGGTCGTCCAGCGCGCAGGCCGTCTCGGCGATCTCGACCATGATGCGGGAGTGCTCCTCCGGCACGCGGCCGTCGAACTTGTAGCGCAGCTCGTGCTCGGCGCTCGCCCAGAAGTCCATGGCGATCGTGCGGATCTGGATCTCCACCGGCACCTGCACGGTGCGGTCGGCGAGGAACACTGGCACCTCGACGATCAGGTGCAGGGAGCGGTAGCCGTTGGGCTTGGGAGAGGCGATGTAGTCCTTGACCTCGAGCACAGTGAGATCGCCCTGGCGCTCGAGGGCCGCGGCGACCAGCCGCACGTCGGCGACGTACGGGCAGGTGATGCGCACTCCGGCGATGTCCCGCACCTGCGCGCGGATCTGGTCGAGATCACCGGGGAGCCCGCGGGCGGCCACCTTGCGGCTCAGGGACTCCGGGGACTTCACGCGGGTCTTCACGTGCTCGATGGGGGAGATGGCGGCGGTGGCGTCGAACTGCTCGCGCAGGATGCCGACCTTCGTGGCGACCTCATCGAGGCCGAACTTGTACTCCAGGAGGAAATCCCGCACCTGGCGCTGCAGGCGCCGCATGACGTCGGCCGCGCTCTCACCCTCGGCCCCGGGGCCGGCGAGCGCGCGCAGGAACTCCTGCACCTCGGCGCTCGGGCGCCGCTCCACCAGGGCGGAGAGGTCCAGCGGCGGGGTGGCGGGGAGACGGTGGGCTGACATGCCCGGCAGTATTCCCCGCCCGCCTGGGACCGTCAGCCGCGCCCACTACGCTGGAGCGATGCGAGACCTCCTCCTCTACTCCCTGCTGCGCGTCGTGATCCTGCTGGCACTGTGGTGGGTGCTGATGCAGCTGGGATTCGGGATGCTGCTGGGCGGGGTGCTCGCGGTGCTGATCGCGATGATGCTCTCGTTCCTGCTGCTGGATCGCCCGCGCCGCCGCGCTGCGCTGCGTCTGCAGGAGGCCGACGAGGCCCGCCGCGCGCGCCGCGGCCCCGTGCGCGATGAGGACGCCGACGAGGAGGATTCCCTCCTGGACGAGCCCCGGGGCTGAGCCCGGAAGAACCTCTCAGACCGTCAGGCCGATCAGCAAGAGCAGCGAGTACACCAGCTCGAGGCGCCCGGTCGCGCCGAGCACCGGGATCAGCTCGAGGCCCTGCGCGCCGCCCCGCACGATCCGCAGCGGGATGATGGCGAGCGGCAGGGCGAGCAGCACGATGAGCACCGGCCACTGGACGACCGCGATCACGAGCGCGAGCACGAACGGCACCAGCACGCACGCCGCATACAGCAGCCGCGTGCCGCGATCCCCGAGACGCACGGGCAGGGTGTTCTTGCCGACCAGAGCGTCCTTGGGGAGGTCGCGCAGGTTGTTCGTCAGCATGATCGCGACCGCCAGCAGGCCGATCGCGAGCGACGCGAGCACCGAGACCCAGGTGATGCGCCCGGTGATCGCGTAGGCCGTGCCGTTCACGGCGACCAGGCCGAAGAACACCAGCACCATCAGCTCACCGAGGCCGAGGTAGCCGTAGGGCTTCTTCCCGCCGGTGTAGAACCAGGCGGCGGCGATCGCCGCGGCGCCGACGATCAGGGTCCACCAGATCCCGGCGATCGCGATGAGGATCAGCCCGAGCAGCCCGCCGACCGCGAGGGAGCCGATCGCGGCGCGCTTCACCGCAGCAGGGGATGCGGCTTTCGACCCGGTGAGGCGGAAGGGGCCGACGCGGTCGTC
The DNA here is from genome assembly GCF_023509525.1 of Brachybacterium equifaecis. GTDB lineage: Bacteria > Actinomycetota > Actinomycetes > Actinomycetales > Dermabacteraceae > Brachybacterium > Brachybacterium equifaecis. The sequence continues at coordinate 229,554 of NZ_JAKNCJ010000002.1, read as the reverse complement.
GTCCGTGCCGCGGATGCCGTCGGAGTAGTCGTTGGCGAAGTTGACGCCGATCTGCAGGGCCAGGGACACGCCGAGGGCGAGCAGGGCCCGGGGGATCACGATCCCGGCATCGAACCCGGCGTCCCAGATCGCGGCGCCCGTGCCGGCGGCGACGGGAGCGATGGCGGCGGGCAGGGTGCGGGGACGGGCGCCCTGGACCCATTGGGACAGCGTGGCCACGGTGGAGCCTTTCGACAGCAGGGAGCGGGCAGGCGCCGCCGGAATCGGCTCGCGGGAGCCGGAGGCGGGCATCCCGCTCGCAGGATCAGTCTCGCGCAGGGCCGGAGCGCTCGGAGGCGATCCGGGTGGCGGCGGACCGATCCACCTTACCGATCCCCAGCCGCGGCAGCTCCTCGACCACGTGCACGGCGCGCGGGATCTCGTGGGCGGGCACCTGCGTGGTGCGCAGCGCCGCGCGCACGAGCGCTGGGACCTCCACCGCGAGGGCCGACGGGTCCGCGACGACGAGCGCCTCGATGCGCTCGCCCCACTCGGCGTCCGGCACGCCGACGACCACCGCGTCGGTGACGACGCCGCGCAGCATGAGGGAGCGCTCGATCGCCCGCTCGACGTCCTGGGGGACGATCTTCTTCCCGCCGCTGACGATCACGTCATCGGCCCGGCCGATCACCCGCAGCGTGCCGTCGGCCGAGATCTCCGCGAGGTCGGAGGTGAGGAGGGTGCCCGCACTGCCCCCGCTTCCATCCGCACTGCCGCTCTCGCAGTCCAGCGGCGCCGCGGACCCGTCCGGCAGCAGGTACCCGGTGGCGAGGCTCGGGGCGCTGATCTGCAGGCGGCCCTCGCCGCTGGGCATCGGGAGCCGGGTCATCGCGTCGATCACCGACAGCTCCACGCCCGTCAGCGCCTGCCCGTCGTAGACGCAGCCGCCCGCGGTCTCGGAAGAGCCGTAGGTGGTGCGCACACGCGCGCGAGCGGCGCGGGCACGGCCCAGCACGTCCGGAGCGGTCGCGGCGCCGCCGACGAGCACGGCGGCGAAGCGGGAGAGCAGGCGGCGGGCCCTCAGCCCGTCGGCCGAGGCGTCGGCGACGATGCGCTGCAGCTGGGTGGGCACGAGCGACGTGAGAGCGGGCAGGCCCAGCGCCGAGGCCTCCTCGAGCGCGGGGACCGCCACGCGCACGAAAGCGGCGGAGTCGAAGTGCGCGGACAGGTTCGGCAGCAGCTCCGGCAGGGGAGCGCGCGGCAGCCCGAGCACCTGCGCCGCGCGGTGCGCGCGAGCGATGACCTGCACGCCGGCGATGTGCGTCGGCGGCAGGAAGGGGAGCCAGAAGCCGTGCCCTGCGGAATCCGGAGCGGTGCCGTCGGCCGCGAAGAGCGCGGCGGTCGCATCCTGCGAGGCGAGCAGCGTGCGCAGCAGATGGGCGACGGCCTTCGCGCGACCGGTGGAGCCGGACGTCGGCACCACCAGCGCAGTCCCCTCGAAGCCGTGCGGGAGCTCAGCCGGCGGGTCGAACGGCCCGAGCCACACGCGGCCGCGGCCCGCCATCATGTGGCCGATCGCCTCGATGTGGGAGGCGAGAGACGCGGGGGAGCCGTCCCAGGGCTGCGGCCGCAGCCAGTTCCCGTCCATCTCGGCGGGGCCGCTCATCCCTGCGGGTGCGGGAAGGCGGACCAGTCGGGGTCGCGCTTGCCGAGGAAGGCATCGCGGCCCTCGACGGCCTCGTCGGTCATGTAGGCCAGGCGCGTCGCCTCCCCGGCGAAGACCTGCTGGCCCATGAGGCCGTCGTCGGTGAGGTTGAAGGCGAACTTCAGCATGCGGATCGCCTGCGGGGACTTCGTCGCGATCGTCGCCGCCATCGCGAGCGCCTCGTCCTCGAGATCCGCGTGATCGACGACCCGGTTCACCCCGCCCCAGTCGTAGGCGTCCTGCGCGGAGTACTCCTCGGCGAGGAAGAAGATCTCGCGGGCGCGCTTCTGGCCGACCTGCTTGGCGAGATAGGCGGAGCCGTAGCCGCCGTCGAAGGAGCCGACGTTCGCGTCGGTCTGCTTGAAGCGCGCGTGCTCGCGCGAGGCGATCGAGAGGTCGGCGACGACGTGCAGGGAGTGCCCGCCGCCGGCCGCCCAGCCGTTGACGACCGCGATGACGACCTTGCCCATCGTGCGGATCAGGCGCTGCACCTCCAGGATGTGCAGGCGCCCTGCCTGGCCGGGCTGCACGCTGGAAGCTGTCTCGCCCTCGGCGTACTGGTAGCCGGAGCGGCCGCGGATGCGCTGATCGCCGCCCGAGCAGAAGGCGTGCACGCCGTCCTTCGGCGCAGGGCCGTTGCCCGTCAGCAGAATCGTGCCGACACCGGTGTCCAGTCGCGCGTGGTCCATCGCCCGGTAGAGCTCGTCGACCGTGTGCGGGCGGAAGGCGTTGCGCACCTCGGGCCGGTCGAAGGCGATGCGCACGCACGGCAGATCCCGGGGGGCCGACGGATCACTGCGGTCCACGGCGCGGTGGTAGGTGATGTCGGTGAAGGCGGGGCCCCCGAGCTCGGCCTCGCCGATCTCGCGCCAGCGCGAGGGGTCGAAGGTGTCGGAGACCTGGCGGGGGAGACGCGCATCGTGCGCGGGTGCATCAGCCATGCGTTCAGGGTATGCGGCCGCGCCGACAGACGAGACCGGTGCCCGAGGCCGCTCACGGGAGCGGAGCGCCACTGCCCGTCTGCCACGGCAGCTCCGCAGTCTCCGGCACCGGATCCTCGCGCAGCCGCCCGTAGGTGAGCACGTCGATGCGCTCGCCGTCGATGAGGAACTTCGCCCGCTCCGTGCCCTCGTGGACGAAACCCGCCGCCCGGGCGACCGCGCCGGAGGCGGGGTTGTTCACCCGGTGGCCGAGCTCGAGCCGCTCGAGCCCGAAGCCGCCCTCCTCGCCAGGACGCAGCGCCCGGTTCGCGACGGTCGCCGCAGCCCGGGCCATGAGCCCCGCTCCCCGATGCTCCGCGCGGAGCCAGTAGTGCATCCATCCCGTGCGGTTCTGCTCGTCCACGACGAGGCCGACGAGCCCGACCATGCGGTCCTCGCCATCGACGAGAGCGGTCGAGACCTGCCCCTTGCCGGTGAGCCAGGCCAGATAGGTCCGGGCAGACTCTGCATCGGTGACATCGCCCTGCCGCGCCATGTCCGGGGCGGACGCGAAGGCGTCCAGGATCGCGGCGGCCTCAGCCGCATCGTCGCGCACTGGGCGCAGCTGCCAGAAGGTATCGGCGGTGCCGCGGGGAGGAGCCATAGGACCCATTGTCCGAGGCCGGGCGCTCGAGGTCACGGAGATTTCCGCCAGCTGGGCTGACTACCCTGTCCGCATCCGCACCCCTCCGAGAGGACCCGCCATGACCCGCCTGCAGCACTTCACCGCACGCACCGCCGAGGGCGAGGAGGTCTCGCTCGCAGATCTCGCCGGGAAGGCGACGCTGGTGGTGAACCTGGCCTCCAAGTGCGGTCTCACCCCGCAGCTCGACGGGCTGCAGGCTCTCCAGGAGGAGTACGAGGAGCGCGGGCTGCGCATCATCGGCTTCCCCTGCGACCAGTTCGGCGGGCAGATGCCCGGCACCGACGAGGAGGCCGTGACCTTCTGCCGCACCGAGTACGGCGTGACCTTCCCCGTGCTCGCCAAGGTCGAGGTCAACGGCGAGAATGCGCACCCGCTGTGGGCATGGATGGAGCAGGAGAAGCCCGGGGCCGACGGGCCCGACGTCGAATGGAACTTCGCGAAGTTCCTCCTCGATGCCGACGGTCAGGTGATCGAGCGCTTCAGCCCCCGCACCGAGCCCGCTGATCTGCGCGGAGCCGTCGAGGCTGCGCTCGCGTGAGCACAGCCCCCTCCGCCCCCTCTGCTCCCGGAGCCCTCGAAGTCCCGAGCTCCCTGCGCGAGCTCGGCATCGACCGCGCCTGCGCGTTCACCATCCCGATGACCATGCGCTTCCGCGGCATCGAGGAGCGCGACGGCGTGCTCCTGCACGGGTCCGAGGGCTGGGCGGAGTTCTCGCCGTTCTGGGACTACGCCGCGCAGGAGTCCTCCGCCTGGCTGCGCGCCGCGCTCGCCGACGCCACCGCCCCGCGCCCCGCCGCCGTCCGCGAGACGGTGCCCGTGAACGCGACCATCCCTGTGATCCAGCCCGCACTCGCCCACCGCATCGCGCGCGTGGGCGGGGCGAGCACGGCGAAGGTGAAGGTCGCCGATCCCGGGTCGACTCTCGCCGAGGACGCCGAGCGCCTGGAAGCGGTGCGCGACGCGCTGGGCCCGGGCGGCCGCATCCGGATCGATGCGAACGGCGCTTGGGACCGGGATGAGGCGATCGCCGCGATCCCGCTGCTCGATGCGGCAGCGGGGGGCCTCGAGTACGTCGAGCAGCCCGTCGCCTCGCTCGAGGACATGGCCGCCGTGCGCCGGGCGGTCGCCGTCCCCCTCGCCGCCGATGAGTCCGTGCGCCGCGCCGAGGACCCGCTGCGCGTCGCCCGGGCCGGCGCGGCGGATCTGCTGGTGATGAAGGTCCAGCCTCTCGGCGGGGTGCAGCGCTGCCTCGAGCTCGCAGAGCAGGCAGGACTTCCGGTCATCGTCTCCAGCGCCCTGGAGACGAGCATCGGGCTGAGCGCCGGCCTCGCCCTCGCCGCCGCGCTCCCGGATCTCGAGCACGCCTGCGGACTCGCCACCGGGGTGCTGCTGACCGGCGACCTCGTGACCGCCCCATTGCGCGCGAAGAACGGCGAGATCCCCGCGCAGCGGCCCGAGCCCGACGACGACCTGCTCCAGCGCCATGCGGCAGGAGCCGACCTGGCCCGTCGCTGGCAGGTGCGGCTCGAGGAGTGCGCCGCCCTGCTCGGCTGAGAGCCTGCGACGGATCGGCTCGATCCAGGCCAGAACCGAGGCCATCTCCGTGACCGAAGCTAGCCTTGGCTCCATGCAGCCCTCCAGCATCCCGGCCCCCGAACCCACCGGCTCCGGCGCCGTCGACGAGGCCGTCGCGATCTGGCGGGCGCTCGCCGCTCTCGGCGTGCGCGACGTGGTGCTGAGCCCCGGCTCGCGCTCCGCCCCGCTGGTCTACGCGCTGCAGGATCCGCAGGTGGCCGGCGTGCTGCGCGTGCACGTGCGCATCGACGAGCGCGCCGCGGCCTTCACCGCCCTCGGCATCTCCCGCGCGGATCCCTCGCGGCCGGGCGTCGTCATCACGACCTCCGGCACGGCCGCCGCGCACCTGCACGCGGCCGTGCTCGAGGCGCACCACGGCCGGATCCCGCTGCTCGTGCTCACCGCGGACCGCCCTGCCGAGCTGCGCGGCGTCGGCGCGAACCAGGCCGCCGACCAGGTGGGGCTGTACGGGTCGGCGGTGGGGTTCAGCGCCGACCTCCCGGCGCCCGCGCGCACGCAGGCGAGCGAGGTCGAGCTGCGCACGGCCGTCAGCACCCTCGCGCGCGCGTTCGCGGCCGCGGCCGCGGAGCTGCCCGGGCCGGTGCACGTGAACCTCGGCTTCCGCGACCCCCTCGTCCCCGCCGGCGGCGCGGTGCCGGGAGGCGGTTCGGAGCCCGCCGACGCCCCCCGGATCCCGCTCGCGCACCGCCCGCTGCCGCCGGCGCTTCCCGCCGTCCCCCTCGCGCTGCGCTCCCGCACGGTCGTCGTCGCCGGGGACCAGGCGGGCCGCGCCGCCCGTGACTTCGCCGAGGCCCATCGCCTGCCCCTGTTCGCGGAGCCCAGCTCGGGCGCGCGCGGCGGCGACTGCGCGATCCCCGGCTATCCGGCGCTGCTCTCCGCGGTGATGAGCGCCGCGGCCGACGGCGACCTCGCGGCGCTGCGCCCGGAGCTGGCGATCGTCTTCGGCCATCCGACGCTCTCGCGCGCCGTGCTCGGATCGCTGCTCGGAGCCGAGAGCACCGAGATCGTGATCGTCGATCCCGCGCCCGGCGCCGCCTGGGCCGATCCCTCCCGTCGTGCTCACCTCATCGTCCCCGCGATCACCGCGGCGACCGAGGCCGACCGCGAGGATCGCGCCGCGTACCTCGAGCAGTGGCACCGCGCCGCCCGCGCGGCGCAGCAGCCGCGCGAGACGGAGGCTCTGCCCTGGCAGACCCGCGCCGCGCTCGCCGTCTGGGATGCGACCGGGGAGGCCGACGCCCTCGTGCTGGGATCGAGCTCGCTGATCCGGGACCTCGAGCAGCATGCGGGCGACGCCCGCGGCGAGATCCTCGCCTCGCGCGGCCTCGCCGGGATCGACGGCCTGATCTCCACCGCCAGCGGTCTCGCCCTCGCACGCGCGGGTGCAGAGGCTGCGACGCCCGCGGGCATGTCGGATCCGGGCCGTCCCGGCGCTGCCGCTGCCGGCCGCGTGCGCCTGCTGATCGGCGACGTCACCGCCCTGCACGACCTCACGGGCCTCGTCGTCGGGCCGCTCGAGCAGGAGCCGGCGCTCGACATCGTCGTCGTCGATGACGGCGGCGGCCGGATCTTCAGCTCCCTCGAGCACCGCCAGGCCGATCCGGCCCTGCTCGAGCGCTGCTTCACGACCCCGCACGGGGCGGATCTCGTCGCCGTCGCTCGCGGGCTCGGCGTGGAGGCCCTGCGAGTCGAGGGCGCCGACGCGCTCTCGCGCGCGCTGGCGGACGGCACCGGAGGCCGACGCCTGCTGGTCGTCCAGGATTCCTCCAGCGCACCCGAACGCTCCTCGCGGGCGAAGGAGATGCAATGACCCCCATGAATCAGCATGATGACGAGGCCGCTGCGCGCCCCGCGCACGAGGATCCGCAGTGGTGGGGCGCGCCCCACCAGGCGACTGCCCACCAGTCGCCAGCCGCCGAGGCCCCGTCCCCGATCGGCCTCGGCCCGGCGCCGGTCGCGCCGCGCGAGAGCCGCGGCCCGGGCTGGGCGGGAGTGAGCGCGCTCGTGCTCGGCGGGATGCTGCTGTCCAGCGGCCTCACGCTCGGCGGCGTCGTCGCCTACGACCAGCTGACGGGACCCGGCCCGCAGGCGCCATCGAGCACCGCCTCGCCGGGCGCCGACGAGGTCGACGCCGCGACGAGCGCGAGCCCCGCCGCTCTCGACGCGGCCAGCTCCGGATGGGAGCAGGTCGCCGCCGAGATCTCCCCGAGCACGGTCGCGATCCAGGTGACCACCGCCGGCCGCACCGGCGAGGGGACGGGGGTGATCTACCGCGAGGACGGCACGATCATCACCAACAACCACGTCGTCGCGGGAGCGCAGAGCGTGACCGTCTCCCTGGCCGACGGCCGCATGTACGAAGCCGATGTCGTCGGCACCGATCCCACCACCGACCTCGCGGTCGTGCGCCTGCAGAGCCCGCCCGCGGATCTCGTCGCGGCGACGCTCGGGGACTCGGACGAGGTCACCGTGGGGCAGAGCGTGATGGCCGTGGGCACTCCGCTGGGGCTCGAGAACACCGTCACCACCGGCATCATCTCGGCCGTCCACAGGCCCGTGGCCACGCAGGGCGAGGAGTCCGACGGATCCGACGCCGCCTACACGTCGGCCCTCCAGACCGACGCGGCGATCAACCCGGGCAACTCCGGCGGGCCGCTGGTGGACGCGAGCGGCGCAGTGATCGGCATCAACTCCTCGATCGCGAGCTTCGCCTCCTCGACCACGCAGCAGGCCGGGAGCATCGGGCTGGGCTTCGCGATCCCCTCCAACACCGTGAGGCTGATCGTGGACCAGCTCGTGGAGAAGGGGGAGGCCGACCACGCTCTTCTCGGTGTGGACGCGCAGAACGGCACCGCCCAGGCCAACGCCGCCACGTTCCAGGGCGCCGAGATCCGAGAGGTGACCGCAGGCTCCGCGGCGGAGGCCGCGGGGCTGCAGGCCGGCGATCTGATCACGGACCTGGACGGGGTGCCGATCAGCGGGGCCTCGGCGCTCACCGGCGTGGTGCGCAGCCTCGGGATCGGCTCGACCCACACCCTCACGGTGGTGCGCGAGGGCCAGACCCTCTCCCTCCAGGTCACCTTCGCGCAGTCCAGCTGACCGGCGCCGCCCCGTGCCCGGGCGCGCCCGGCCCTGCGGCCGCTGCTCCGAGGGCTGGGGCTCAGTCCCCGCGGACCGCTCGCAGGATCGGGCGGGTCTTCGCGATCGCCTCGGCGTGCTCCAGCACGGGGTCGGAGCCCTCGACGATGCCGCCGCCCGCCTGGGCCCGCAGCGCGCCCGGTCCCTCGAGGTGCGCCATGCGCAGGGCGATCGCCCACTGGCCATCGCCGCGCGCGTCCATCCATCCCACGGGCGCCGCATAGCCGCCGCGATCGCGGTCCTCGAGGCGGGCGATGATCGCGTCGGCCGCCTCGCGGGGGCTCCCGCTCACCGCCGCCGAGGGGTGCAGGGCCCCGGCGACGTCGAGGCTGCTGACGCCCTGGCGGAGGTGCCCGGAGACGTCGGAGGCGAGATGCTCGATGCCGGGCAGGCGCAGCACGAACGGCTCCGGGGAGGACGCGAGGTCGACCGTGAGATCTGCGAGCCGCGAGGTCACCGAGTCGATCGCATAGGCGTGCTCGGAGCGCTCCTTCGGATCGGCGCGGAAGGCGCGGCGATCCGACTCCGCGAGCTCCGCCCCGTCGGCCACGGGCCGCGAGCCCGCGAGCACGCGGGAGAACACGCGGCCGCGATCGGTGTCGGCCAGCATCTCGGGGGAGGCGCCCAGGACGTCGCCCAGGTGGTAGGTCCACGTGCTCGGGTAGGCGGCGGCGAGCCGACGCACCATCGCCGCGACGGGCGGAGCCGGATCCACCCGCAGGTGCGTGCTCTCCGAGAGCACGACCTTGTCGGCCTCGCCGGCGCGGATGCGCTCGATCGCCTCGCCCACCAGGGCCTGGTAGTGCACGCTCGTGTGCTCGGTCTCCACCTCGACCTGCGCCGCCGGGGGAGCGGACGGGGTGGTCGGGAACAGGTCCCGCCAGTCGCCCGGCACCTCCGGCTCCTCATCGACGCCGACGAGGGTCAGGAATGCCGAGCCCTCGGCTGATCCCAGCACCGCCCGCGGCACCAGCAGTCGCGAGGGCCGGGCGGAGTCCGCGGCATACGAGAAGGAGCCGAAGGCGATCAGCGCCGTGCCGCGCTCGCGCACCTCGTCATCGATCCTCGCCTGCGCGCACAGCGCCTGGAAGCGCACGGAGGCGGTGCGGAACCGGTCAGGGCCTGCGGTCTCCAGCGCCCATGCGGCGCCGACGCCCACGAGCCCCTGGCCGTGGCGCAGCCACGCGGCGGTCAGGCCCGCGGGGAGGTGGCCCAGGACGTCCGCGCTCTCCTCGATCCGCAGGGTGCGCACGTGGAGCACCGGCAGCGCATCGGCCGCGCCGGGAGGGGCGCTCGCCGTCGCGCGCGCAGGATCCAGGGGCGGGGGTGAGATGGACATCAGCACGATTATGCGACACGGCACCTGCGCGCTGGACTTGCCGCCGCCGGGGAGGGGAGAGTGGACCGCGGCCTCGACCCTTCCCCGCGAGGCCGGACTTCTGACGGATGGAGCGCACGCCCATGCCCCTCGCGAGCAGCCCGGAACGTCTCGCCGCCCCCGTGCTCAGCGGGCTGATCGCGGCGATGGTCTGCCTGCTCAGCGCCCTCGGTCTCGCCGTGATCCCCGCGATCGCCGCGCAGGCGGGCAGCGGCGGCGGGATGGGCCTGCTGGACGCGATCCTGCTCGGGCTGAGCGCACTGGTGCTCGCCCACGGCGGCAGCCTCGTGCTCCCGGCAGGCACCATCACCGGCTCGATCACGCTGCTGCCGTTGGGGCTGACGGCGCTGCTCGCCATCGTCGCGGGCCTCGCCATGCGCCGCGCCGCGCGCTCCCTGCTCCTCGTCCAGGACGACGGCAGGCTGCGGCCGCACGCCCTGCGCGACGCTGCGACCAGTCTGGCCCTGTTCGTCGCGGTCTACGCCGCGGGCATCGGGCTGCTCGCCGCGATGGCGCGCACGCCCCTGGTCCAGCCCGTGATCGCCTCCGCCGTCGTCTCCGCGCTGCTGCTCGCGCTGCTCGGCGGGGCGGCCGGCTGCCTCGCGGCGCTGCGCCGTCCCGCGCACGGCAGCATCCCCGCCGTGCGGCTCCTGGACCTGATCCCCTCGCCGTGGGGAGCGCTCGTGCGCGCGCTCGGGATCGCGCTGCTGGGGCTGCTCGCGAGCGGGATGCTCGCGTGCACGGTGATGATCGCAGTGCGCCTGTCCGCCATCTCGGCGCTGTTCGGGCAGCTCGCCCCCGGCGCCGTCGGCGGGGCGGTGCTGACGCTCCTGCAGCTCGCCCTGCTCCCGCTCGCGGCGGTGTGGGCCGTGGTCGTGCTCCTCGGGGGGACGGTCGCGATCGGCACGGGCACCGCGATCTCCCTCGGCGGCACCACCACAGGGGTGCTGCCCGCGCTGCCGCTGCTCGCGATCGTGCCCTCCCCGGGCGCCTCGCCCTGGTGGTTCTGGCTGCTCGCCCTCCTGCCGGTCGCGGCGATCGCCGCCGGGGCGGTGCGACTGGCCGACGGCGCCGCCGCGGCGGCGCCGCGCGAGCGCTGGATCCTGCTCCTGGCCTATCCGATCCTGCTCATCGCCGTCATCCTGGTCCTCGCGTCCCTGTGCGCAGGGCGCATCGGCCAGGAGGCGCTCGCCGAGCTCGGCCCGCAGGTGGGGACCCTCCTGCTCCCGCTGACGATCATCGTGGCGGTGACGAGCGCTCTCACCTGCGCGATCTGCATGAGCCCTGCCCTGCCGTGGATCCGGGGGCAGCTGACCGGGCTGCGCGCGCGGGTGGAGCAGGCGGAGGCCGTCGAGCGCGCGGAGCGCCCCGCAGCGCAGGATCCCGCGGTGCCGATGACGGCCGCCGGCCGAGAGCGCCGCGCCGCGATGGCCGCCGAGGCCGCCGCCCTCACAGCGCACGCCGAGGCCGACCCGGCTTCGGAGGGGACGGACGGGGAGGAGAGCAGCGCCGCGTCGGAGAGGCCCGGACATGGTGCAGATGTTGCGGGGGCCGACGACACTGCGCCAGACGGAACTGCGCCAGACGACACTGCGCAAGGCGCTGAAGCGCTCGAGTCCGAGGGCGCGGGCGCCGTCGGCACGGAAGCTGTCGGCCCGGATGCCGCGCACGATGGCACGGGAAGCGAGGCCCTCGCCGATGATCCCGAGGAGCCGGTGACTCGTCGAGCTCCGCGCGGTCCGCGCAGCCCGCGCCAGGGGCTGCGCTGACGCCTGCGGCCCGCAGCGCGCGGGCCGTCGGCAGGACTCAGCCGCCGATGCCCTCGAGCCAGCTGACCACGGAGCTCTGCACATCCTCCTGGCAGGCGCGCTGCGCCTCATGGGTGAGCGCGCGCGACTGGCAGCGCTCGAGCTCGGACATGGGGCCGTAGAACAGGGCTCCGAGCACCGCGCCCAGCACGATCGAGGCGATGGCGGGGAAGCCGATGGCAGCCGAGACGATCGCCATCGGGCGTCGCCCGTCGCGCCAAGCGGCGATGACCATGCGCACCAGCAGCACCGCTGCGACGAGGCCCGCGATGCCGGCGCCGAGGGACAGCGGCAGGGGAGCGAGCATCAGCAGCCACGCGGTGATCAGCGCGAGGAGCAGCGCATAGAGCGCGCGCCGATACCGCCGCGCGGAATCGGAGGGCTCCTCGCTCGCGGCGGGCCGGGGGGACTCGGGTGCTGGGCTGCTCACGCCGCCATTGTGCCGGTCCCGCCTGGGCGTCCGCCCCTGGACTACCCTGGGGGAGTGGCTCCAGCGCGCATCATCGTCCTGATCTCCGGCACCGGCAGCACCCTCGCTGCCCTGATCCGGGCGGCCCAGGCCCCGGATTCCGCGTTCGAGATCGTCGGCGTCCTGGCCGACGGCGACGCCCCCGGCCTCGCGCACGCCCGGCAGGCCGCGATCCCCACCGCCGTCGTGCCGCTGCGCGACCACCCCACCCGGGCCGACTGGGACCGGGCCCTCGCGGCGGCCATCGCCGAGCTCTCCGGCCGGGCGCTCCCGGATCTCGTGGTCCTCGCCGGATTCATGAAGCTGGTCGGCCCCGCCGTGCTCTCCGCGCACCCCGGCCGCATCATCAACACCCACCCCGCGCTCCTGCCCTCGTTCCCCGGCGCCCACGGCGTGCGCGACGCTCTCGCGCACGGCGTGAAGATCACCGGCGCCACGGTCATCGAGGTCGATGCCGGGATCGACACGGGCCGCATCCTCGCCCAGCGCGCCGTCGAGGTGCACGAGGGCGACACCGAGGAGACCCTGCACGAGCGCATCAAGGTCGTCGAGCGCGAGATGCTGGTCGACGTCGTGAGCAGCCTCGCCGCCGCCCCCGCCCCCCAGCCCGCCTGAACCTGCCCGCACCGCACCGCCCCCCACTCCCAAGGAGCACCGTGTCCGATCGCCAGCCCATCCGCCGAGCCCTCGTCTCCGTCTTCGACAAGACCGGGCTCGTGGACCTCGCCCGCGCCCTCTCCGAGGCCGGGGTCGAGATCGTCTCCACCGGCTCGACCGCGCAGACCATCCGCGACGCAGGCTTCGCCGTCGTCGACGTCGCCGAGGTCACCGGCAGCCCCGAGATGCTCGACGGCCGCGTGAAGACCCTCCACCCCGTGATCCACGGCGGGATCCTCGCCGACCGGAACCTGGAGAGCCACCGCTCCCAGCTCGAGCAGCACGGCATCGCCGCCTTCGACCTCGTGGTCGTGAACCTCTACCCGTTCGAGGAGACGCTCGCCGCGGGCGGCACCTTCGAGGAGATCATCGAGAAGATCGATATCGGCGGGCCCGCCATGGTGCGCAGCGCCGCGAAGAACTTCGCCTCGGTGGCCGTGGTCGTCGACGCCGGCGACTACGCGCTCGCCGGCCGCGCCGCCGGTCAGGGCGGGTTCACGCGCGCCGAGCGCCAGGAGCTCGCGGCCGTCGCGTTCGGCCGCATCGCGGACTACGACCAGGCCATCGCCGACTGGACCCTCGCCCAGGTCGACGCCCCTGACGAGGAGGACTCGAACGCGGCGGGCGCTCCGGGCGGCGACGCGATCGCGGAGCTCCTCGAGCTCGACGAGGCGGAGGCCGCGGAGCTCGGGGTGAAGACCCTGCGCTACGGCGAGAACCCCCATCAGCGCGCGCGCCTGCTGCCGCTGGACGTCCCCGGCTCCCTGGCCTCCGCCGAGCAGCTCGGCGGCAAGGAGATGAGCTTCAACAACTTCGTGGACGCCGACGCCGCGATCCGCGCCGCCTTCGACCACGAGCGCCCGGCGGTCGTCGTCACCAAGCACAACAACCCTTGCGGTGCGGCGGTCTGCGCCGACGGCGAGGACATCGCGCTCGCCCACGCGCGCGCCCACGGCACCGACCCCGTCTCGGCCTACGGCGGCGTCATCGCCGCGAACCGCCCCGTCACCCTCGCGATGGCCCAGCAGGTGAAGCCCGTGTTCACCGAGGTCATCGCCGCGCCCGGCTTCGAGGACGATGCGCTCGAGGTGCTGCGCACGAAGAAGAACCTGCGCATCCTGCAGATCGGCGAGAACCAGCGCCCCGGCGTCGAGCAGCGCCGCATCAGCGGCGGATGGCTGCTGCAGGACGCCGACACCTACCAGGGGCCGGGCGATGCCCCCGAGTCCTGGACCCTCGCCGCCGGCCCGGTCGCCGACGAGGCGACCCTCGCGGACCTCGCCTTCGCGTGGAGCGCGATCCGCGCGGTGAAGTCCAACGCCATCCTGCTGGCGAAGGACGGCGCGGCCGTCGGCATCGGAATGGGCCAGGTCAACCGCCTGGACTCCTGCCGCCTCGCGGTCGCCCGCGCCAACAGCCTCGGCGAGCACGCCGACGGCGAGCAGGCTCCGGAGCGGGCCCGGGGCGCGGTCGCGGCGTCGGACGCGTTCTTCCCCTTCGCCGACGGCGTGCAGATCCTCATCGAGGCCGGCGTCAGCGCCATCGTGCAGCCGGGCGGATCGATCCGCGACGACGAGGTCATCCAGGCCTGCGCCGACGCCGGCGTGAGCCTCTACCTGACGGGCACGCGGCACTTCGCGCACTGAGCCGCGCGGGGGTCGAGGAGGCGCCCGGGACCTGTGTTCACCCGGGCGCCATCTTCACCGCCTATCGTGGGGCGCATGACACCGTGCGCGTGCGGGCTCAGGGATGAGGCCGCACGCCGTTCCCCCTAGAGGAGGCCCCCGTGAGGATCCCGGACAACCAGAGCCTGCGCGAGTACATCGAGCACCTGCGCGACGAGGGGTACACCGTCCAGGACGGCCACACCCCGGATCCGGATCTCATCGATCCCCAGGGCAACCCCGTGTACACCTGGCAGGAGGGCTACCCGTACGACACGCGCATGGATCGCGAGGAGTACGAGCTCGAGAAGTACAAGCTGCAGGTGGAGCTGCTGAAGTTCCAGTACTGGCTCGAGGACAACGACAAGAAGGCCATCATCATCTTCGAGGGCCGGGACGCCGCCGGCAAGGGCGGCACCATCAAGCGCTTCACCGAGCACCTGAACCCTCGCACCGCGCGCACCGTGGCCCTGAACAAGCCCAGCGACCGCGAGCGCGGCCAGTGGTACTTCCAGCGCTACACCCAGCACCTCCCCACCGAGGGCGAGATGGTGCTGTTCGACCGCTCCTGGTACAACCGCGCGGGCGTGGAGCGCGTGATGGGCTTCTGCACCGACGAGGAGTACGAGGCGTTCATGAACCAGGCGCCCCAGTACGAGCGGATGCTGGTGGAGTCCGGCATCCACGTCACGAAGCTGTGGTTCTCCGTCTCCCAGAAGGAGCAGCGCACCCGCTTCGCGATCCGCCAGCTCGATCCGGTGCGCCGCTGGAAGCTCTCCCCGATGGACCTCGAGTCCCTCGACCGCTGGGAGGCCTACACGGAGGCGAAGGAGGAGATGTTCCGGCGCACCGACAAGAAGTACGCGCCGTGGACGATCATCCGCTCGAACGACAAGAAGCGCGCCCGCGTGAACGCGATGCGCTACTTCCTCTCGCAGTTCGAGTACGAGGACAAGAACCACGAGGTTGTCGGCACCCCGGATCCGAAGCTCGTCATGCGCGGCAAGAAGGAGGAGGCCGACGAGTGATGCGCTCGCGGCCCTGACCCGGCGCGCGCGCCGGTCGTGAAGCGCAGACGGCGCCCGCCCCCGCTGGGGGCAGGCGCCGTCTGCGCATCCGGGGCTCTCAGCCCTGGCCGCCGCCGTCGCTCGCACCCCCGCCCTCGCTCGCGGAGCCGGTGGGCCCCGTGACGACGTGGCCGTGCACGAGGCCGCGCGTGTAGTGGCAGCCGGCGTACATCTGGTTCTGGCCGAGCTCGGCGCAGGTGAACGTCGTGTAGCCGTTGCTCGCGAACCAGTCCAGGATCATCGGGATCGCCTCCGCGGAGGTCGGGTGGATCTCGTGGATCAGCATCAGGGACCCGCGCCGGGTCTCGCTGTCCACGTGGCCCATGATCTTCTGGGGGCTCTTGCTCTGCCAGTCCAGGGTGTCCACGTCCCAGATCTGCACGCTCTGGCCGAGGGCCGCGGCGGCGTCGTCGACGTTCCCGTTGCGGGCGCCGTACGGCGGGCGCATCGAGAACGGGACGCGGCCGCACGCCTCGATGATCGCGTCGGTGGTGCGCTGGAGCTGGCTCGCGAGGGAGTCGGCGCTCAGCTTCGTGAGCTGCGGGTGCGACCAGGAGTGGCTGGAGATCTCATGGCCGTCGGCGCAGGTCTTCGCGACGGCATCGGGCCATTCGGCGACCGACTGGCCGATCATGAAGAACGTGGCGGCGGCCTGAGCCGCGGCGAAGTCCCCGCGGACCCGGGCGTTCAGATCCGGGCTGGGGCCGTCGTCCAGCGTGAGGGAGACCGACCGCAGGCGCGAGGCGTCCGGCGCGACCACGCTCGCGGGGCGCACTCCGTCGCCGACGAGGGGCGCGAGCTGCGTGCGGGGACCGGGGGCCTCCGAGACGCGGGCGGGAGCGGGGGCGTCCACCTCGGCGGGCAGCACGTAGAGCGCGTCGCCGTCATGGGAGTCCCCGGGCGCCGTGCGCAGCGAGGGATCGAAGGGCGCCGGGGCGGCGAGGGCCTGCTGCACCGCCGCGCCGTCCTCCGAGAGGAGGGAGGCGGCGGTCGCGGCGGGGACGGTCAGCACGAGCTCGCCGCGGGAGCCGCCGGCGCTGGCCGAGGGGAAGAGCACCTGGAGTGCGCCGTCGGCCTGGGGGAGGAGCGCAGGTCCGTTGCCGAAGGGCCGCGGCTGCTCCTGCAGGAGGGAGCGCAGCTCCTCCGGATCGGTGCCCTCGACGCCGGCCGCCGCGGAGAGGACGGCGTCGCGCAGGGCGCCCCAGCTCTCGGCGCGCACGAGGGCGGGGGAGGTGAAGGGGCGGTCCCCCTCGGCGCGATACCACAGCAGGCTCGCGCTGGGGCCCTGCTCGTCGGTCGCGTCCAGGAGCACGCCGAGCACGCCGGAACCGGAGGCGATGACGCGCCCCGCCGCCGTGAGCGTCGCGCTCTGCCCCCGGAACAGCCGCTCCCGCAGCATCTTGCCGGCGGCGATGTCGATGGCCTCGCTGAGGCCGCGCGCCCCCGGGATCCGGGGGAAGGAGACCAGCATCCCGGTGCGCGAGAGGTCGGTGGTCGCGAGCTCGGGGACGAGGGCCGACTGGTCCGGCAGTGCCGCGACAGCCGCCCGCGCGACCTCCGCGGGCGGAGGCGGGGGCGGGGCGGTGGTCGCGTCGGTGCGCGAGGGCGCCCGGCCGCCGCCGTCGGATCCGCCGCCGATCACGGGGAGGCGGTCGCGGTTCACGACCATCAGCGCGGCGGCCCCGCCGCCGAGCGCGGCGAGCGCGACCGCTCCGCCGGCGATGACCGCGCGGCGTCCCGTGCGATCCGGACCCCGCTCGGTGCGCCCGGTCGAGGCGCCCGCCGATCCCTGCGCCTCGGAGCCGAAGACCTCGGCATCCAGGTCCCGCCCCGCATCCTCAGCCCCGCGGTCGAAGCCGTCGGCCCCGCGGTTCCCGGGCAGGTGCGCGCCCTCGTACTCGTCGTGCGACACAGGATCTCCTCGTCTCAGCTCCCCATCGCTCCCCCTGGTCCCGGCGCGGGGCACCGCCGCTCGCGCTGCGCGATCGGACGGCGGGTGAGCGCCACCCTCCGACGGTACGCCTCCGTCGGGCGCCGTCCAAGCGCGCGACGCGCCGACGGAACCCGGAAGCGTCCCTGGTCCGGGACGAATCCGAGGCGATCGCAGAGCTGAGGCGACGCCGGGGCTCAGGCGGCGCCGGGCCGGCGACGAGAGAGGGTTCTCAGACCTCGGCGGTGGTCGCGCCGTCGGGGACCACGCGCGCGACCTCGCCCGAGTCGGTCGCGGGATCGGTGATGACCGGGATGGTGCCGGTCACGGTCGCGCGGTGGGGCTGGGTCATCATCGCGGGGGAGAGGAGCACGCGCAGGTGCTCCTCGTCGAGCAGTCCGGCTTCGAGCACGAGGTCCGCCACGGGGCGGCCGGACTCCAGCGCCTGCTGGGCGATCTCGGTCGCCGCGGTGTAGCCGATCACCGGGACGAGCGCGGTGACCACGCCGATCGAGTGGGCCACGTAGTTCTCGAGCACGGAATGGTTCGCCTCGATGCCGCGGATGCAGCGATCGGCCAGGGTGCTCATCGCGCGCGTCATCACCCGGGTGCTCTCGAGGATGTTGAAGCAGATCACCGGCTCGAACGCGTTGAGCTGAAGCTGCCCGGCCTCGGCGGCGAAGGTGACCGTGAGGTCGTTGCCGATCACCTCGAAGGCCACCTGGTTCACGACCTCGGGGATCACGGGGTTCACCTTGCCGGGCATGATCGAGCTGCCGGGCTGCACGGCCGGGAGGGTGATCTCCGCGAAGCCCGCGCGCGGGCCCGAGCTCAGCAGGCGCAGGTCGTTGCAGATCTTCGAGATCTTCACCGCGATGCGCTTGAGCACGCCGGAGAAGGTCACGAACGCCCCGGTGTCGGAGGTCGCCTCGACCAGGTCCGCGGCGACCGAGAACTCGATGCCGGTGATCGCGCTGAGCTCCTGCGCGGCGAGCTGCGAGTAGCGGGGGTCGGCGGTGATGCCCGTGCCGATCGCGGTCGCGCCGATGTTGATCTCCCGGAACAGGCGCGCCGTGCGGGTGAGGCGCTCGACGTCCTCCTCGATCGTCGTGGCCCAGGCGTGGAACTCCTGGCCGAGCGTCATCGGCACGGCGTCCTGCATCTGCGTGCGGCCCATCTTGAGGACGTGGGCGTACTCGTCGCCCTTCTCGCGCAACGCGCCGATCAGCCCGTCCATGGCCTCGGCGAGGTTCGGGAAGGACAGCAGGATCGTTAGGCGCACCGCGGTCGGGTACATGTCGTTGGTGGACTGGCCGAGGTTCACGTGGTTGTTCGGGTGGAGATGCTCGTACTGGCCCTTCTCGTACCCGAGGATCTCCAGGCCGCGGTTCGCGATGACCTCGTTCGCGTTCATGTTCGTGCTGGTGCCCGCGCCGCCCTGGATCACGTCCACGACGAACTGATCGGTCAGGGCGCCGCCCGCGATCTCCTCGCAGGCCTGCTCGATGGCCCGGGCGCGATCCGCGTCGAGCGCGCCGAGGCGGTGGTTCGCGCGTGCGGCCGCCTGCTTGACCTGCGCGAGCGCGGTGATGAGCTTCGGGAAGTGCGCGAGGGGGACGTCCGTGATGTGGAAGTTCTCCTGGGCGCGCAGCGTCTGGATGCCGTAATAGGCCTCCGCCGGGACCTCGCGGTCACCCAGCAGGTCGTGCTCGCGGCGGGTCGCGCCGCCGCTGCGCTCGCTCGCAGGGATCGTGCTCACGTGCTCGGTGGGGGTCGACATCGACGCTCTCGCTCCTCGGTTCGCTCGTCCGACCGGCGGCTCTGCCGGTCCGTCGACCAGCCTAGCCGTGCTTCGCGCATCCGGGCGGTCCGCGCGCCCGCGCGCACCGCCGGGTCCGAGCCGACGGACTGCCCTCGTGCGGGCGCAGGTCCCGCGAGCGCTCGCGGGCGCCCCGTACGATGGCGGGCATGCCCCGCCCCGCCCGCGATCCCCGTGCACGCTCGCCGTACACGCTGCGTGCGGCGCTGCGGCGCCAGCGGCCGCTCCTGGTCGCACTGCTGGTCGCGCTGGCGATCGTGCTGATCGGCGCTGCGGGGAACGTGCCGCTCGCAGGGCGCGCGATGGGGATCCTCATGCTCGTGCTGGCGGGCGTGCGGCTCGCGGTGCCCGCGCAGCGCCTCGGCGCCCTCGTGGTGCGCACCCGCCTGCTGGACGCCGCGGTGCTCCTCGCCCTGGGGGCCGGACTGATCGCGCTCTCGGCCGCCCCGAACCTCTGAGACCGACGGGCCGGCCTGTCGACGGGCCGACAGGTCGACGGATCCGCCGCGACCGTCGGTCCGACGAGCGCCCCGTCGGGCCCGGACGCCCCGCCCTCAGTGCTGGGTGACCAGCCGCACCCGCCCATCGGCCAGCGCGTACACGCCGCCCGCGACCACGACGTCCCCGCTCGCGCGCGCATCGCGCACCAGGTCCGAGCGCTCCAGCAGATCCGAGAGCGTCCCCAGCACATGCGCCTCGACCGCATCCCCCGCGGGATGCGCCTCGTCGAGGTGCGGGCGCACCTCGCGCACGAGCACGGGCATCTGCCCCGGGAGCTCCGCGCCGGTCTCGATGTAGCTGACGGTCGCAGCGACCGCTCCGCAGGACTCGTGCCCCATCACCAGCACGACCTGCACCCCGAGCTGCGCGACCGCGAACTCGACCGAGGCCTGCGTGCTCAGACCGAGCACGTGCCCGGCGTTGCGGACCACGAAGATGTCCCCGAACCCCTGGTCGAACAGCAGCTCGACGGGGACGCGGGAGTCGGAGCATCCGAGGATCACCGCGAACGGGGCCTGGCCGGTGCTCAGCATCGTGCGGCGGTCGACGTCCTGGCGGGGGTGGGCCGGCTCGCCCGAGGCGAAGCGCTCGTTGCCCTCCAGGAGCATCGCGAGCGCCTCGGACGGGGTGTGCTCGGGTGCGGAGTGCGGTGCGTCGGTCATGAGTGGGAGCCTTTCTGGCGGGCAGCGGCCGGGCGGGTCGGGAACCGGCGGGAGGGGCGCGCGCGAGGGTTCGCACGGCCGCGGCCAGTGTGACACGATCGTGCGTGTGCCGACCGACATCGCCCGCCTCCACGCCATCTTCGACCTCGCGATGCGCATTGGCGAAGGCATGCTCACCAACGGGGCCGCCGCCTCGGAGGTGACCGCGACGGTGCTGCGCGTGCTGAGCTCATCGGGACTGCGCAACGTGGTCGTGGAGGTCACCTTCAACCAGGTCTCCCTCTCCTACCTCCCCGATGATCGCTCCACCCCCTTCACCCGCATCCGCTCCGCGGGCGTGCGCGCCCCCGACTTCGCGCGCCTGGCGGCGTTCGAGGAGGTCACGGACCGCTACATCGGCGGCGACCTCTCGCGCGAGGAGGCCGGGGCGCGCGTGGTCGCGATCCCGCAGGAGAAGCCCCACTACTCGCGCGGCATGATGATCGCGGGCTTCGCCCTCATGGGAGGCGCCTCGGCGTTCAGCCTGGGCGGCTCGACCATGGTGGTGCTCGCCGCGACGATCGCCGCCGGGGTGCTGATCTGGCTGACGGGCCTGATGGCCGCCGCGCAGGTCCCGCTGTTCTTCGGCCAGGCGGTCGGCGGGTTCGTCGGCGTCCTCGCCGCCGTGGTCGTGAGCCTGATCAACCCGGTCGAGAACTCCTCGATCGTGGTGGTGGCGTGCATCATCGTGCTCCTCGCCGGTCTCACCTCGATCGGCGCGATGCAGGATGCGATCACCGGGTGGTACGTGACGGCCTCCGCCCGCATCCTCGAGACCCTCATGCTCACGATCGGCATCGTCGCCGGGGTTCGCGGAGGTCTGCTCCTCGCGCACCTGACGGGCCAGAGCATCGCGGTCTCCGCCGCCCTCCCGCTCAGCCTGGCGTCGGTGCTCGTGCTCGCCGTCTCGGGAGTGGTGATCGGCATCGGCTACGGGGTGGGCACCTACACCCCTGCCCGGCTCCTGATCCCCATGTCGATGGCGGCGGGGACCTCGGCGGTCGTCGCCCACATCCTCGCGCGGCTCCTGCTGGACCGGGTCTGGGCCGTGGCGGTGGCCTCGTTCCTGGTGGGGATGATCGCCGTGGTGCTCGCGCGATGGATGCGCGCGCCTGCGCTGCTGTTCGTGACCGGCGGAATCATCCCCCTGGTGCCCGGCAGCCGGATCTATCGCGGACTCCTCGCCCTGCCCGATCAGATGGACCAGGGCGCGGCCGAGCTGTTCGGCGCCGCCGAGATCGCCATCGCCATCGCCGCGGGGGCGGTGCTCGGCCAGCTCCTCGCCTCGCGGATCCTCACGCGACTGGGCATCAGCGGCTGGGCGTACACCCCGGTCGTCTCGGCACCCTTCTCGACCGTGCGCCGTCGGCGCCTCACCCTGCCCAAGAGGCGGAAGCGCGACGCAGGCCGCACGGAACCCTCTACCATGACGGGTGAGATGACGGCACTGCCGCCGTCGCTCCTGCAGGAGGCCCAGGACGAGCTGGACGCCTCCAGCGCGCAGGGGCCCTCAGCGGATCTCCACGTCGGCTCATCCCGGCGCGACTGACTCCTCGAGGAGAACCGATGACCGCCGCTCCCGCCCGCATCCTCGCCACCGGCTGCTACTCCGTCTCCGGCAGCGGCGACGGGCAGGGGGTGGAGATCCTCTCCTGGACGCCCCCGCAGCCCGGGCAGCCCTCCGGCGAGGCCGGCTCCGCCGAGGTCCTCGCCCGCGCGGAGCTCGCGGATCCCTCGTTCGTGCTGTGGCATCCCTCGGGCGCGCTGCTCTACGCGGTCACCGAGACCTCTCCCACGCGCGTGGTCGCGCTGCGCCTCGGGGCCGAGGCGCGCTCCCTGGAAGCGGTGGGGGAGCTCGAGCTGAAGGGCTCCGGCGGCTGCCATCTCGCCTTCGGTCCCGACGCCGACACGCTCCTCGTGGCCGAGTACGGCTCGGGGCACGTGGAATCGGTCCGCCTGGACGCCGAGGGCATCCCGGTGGAGGTGGTCGACGTGATCGACCACCACGACTTCGCCGAGGGCCGCGAGGCGCATCCGCATCAGATCGTGCTCCTGCCCGGCACCGCGCTGATCGCGGTCCCCGATCTGGGCCTGGACCGCGTGGTCGTCTACCGCCAGGGGACCGGCGGGCACCTCGACATGGAGGGGGAGATCGCCTTCCGCTCGGGCACCGGACCGCGCCACCTCGCCGCCGACCACGAGAGCTACGAGCTGCACATCGCCGCCGAGCGCAGCGGGGAGATCGTCACGGCGCTGCGCCGCCGCGCCGAGGAGGATTCCGGCGCGGGCCAGTGGGCGCCGTCCGTGCAGGAGACGCCCGCCTGGTCCGCCGCCTCCGCCGTCGCGGGCTCCGAGCAGGGGGAGATGCCCAACCCCGTCTCGCACATCGCCCTGTCCGAGGACGAGCACCTGGTCCTGCTCGCGAACCGCGGCCCCTCCACCCTCGCCGCGTTCGACCGCGGCGGGCAGACGCCGCAGCGGGTCTCCGAGATCGAGGTCGGCGCGCACCCGCGGCACCTCGCGATCCTCGGGGATGACATCCTGGTGGCCGCGCAGGAGGCGGGCCGCATCGACCAGATCCGCTGGACGGGCCGCGAGCTCGCCGTCGCCGGGGCGCCGATCCCCTCCGCCTCCGTCTCCTGCATCGCCCCGCGCCCCACCGCCCGCCCGGTGCCGGCCGCCGCTCCCGGAAGGAACTGAGATGACCGCTGGTGCCGCACTGTCCGAGGCCCCGCCCCGCGAAGAGGCCGCCGCGCTCGCCGAGCGCCGCTTCGAGGAGGCCTTCGGGTATGCGCCGACGGGCGTCTTCTCGGCTCCCGGCCGCGTGAACATCATCGGCGAGCACGTCGACTACCAGGACGGTCTGTGCCTGCCGATGGCGATCAGCCACCGCTGCTTCGTGGCGGCCGCGCGCACGTCCACGGGCATGCTGCGCCTGCGCTCGGCCCAAGCGGAGGAGACCTTCGAGGTCGTTGCCCGGACCCTCGCGCCGGGGGAGCCCGGCGGCTGGGCTGCATACGTCGCAGGAGTGCTGTGGGCGCTCGCGCCGTTCACGGAGCGCCTGGATGAGAGCGAGATGCAGGACTTCGGGGCAGACCTGCTGATCGACGGCTACGTCCCGCTCGGCGCGGGTCTGAGCTCGAGCGCCGCGCTCGAGTGCGCCGCCGCCGAGGCGTTCGAGTCCCTCCTGGGCCTCGGCACGACGCCGCTCGAGCGGGTGCAGGCCGCGATCAGGGCCGAGACGGACTTCGCGGGCGCCTCGACCGGCGGCCTCGACCAGGCCGCCTCCGTGCTCTCCCAGCAGGGCCACGCGCTGCTGCTGGACTGCCGGGACTTCTCCACCACGCCGGTGCCCTGGGACCTCGCGGGGCAGGGCCTCGCCCTGCTCATCACCGATACGCGCGCACAGCACTCCCATGTGGACGGCGAGTACGCGGCGCGCCGACGCGACAGCGAAGCGGCCGCAGAGGCCATCGCAGTCCCCACGCTGCGCGACGTGGATCCGGCGGATCTGGACGCCGCGCTCGGCGCGATCGAGGACCCCACCGTGCGCCGCCGCGCGCGGCACGTCATCACCGAGATCCAGCGCGTGCGCGACCTCGAGGCCCTGCTGGCGTCCGGCAGCGTCCGCGAGCACGTGGAGGAGGTGGGCGCGCTGCTCAACGCCTCCCACGACTCCCTGCGGGACGACTACGAGGTGACCGTCCCCGCGCTCGACCTCGCGGTCGACGCAGCACGGGAGGCCGGCGCGCACGGCGCCCGCATGACGGGCGGCGGGTTCGGCGGCTCGACCATCGCGCTCGTGGAGGCCGACGCGGCCGGCGCCGTGGCCGGCGCCATCACGGGCGCCTTCGCACGCGCGGGCCTCACCGCGCCCGTGCTGTTCCTCGCCCAGCCGGAGGCCGGGGCGGGCCGAGACCTCTGAGGCCGTCGGCCGGCAGCGCTCCTGCTGCCGGCCTGCGCGAGCCCCCGTCGGGCAACCCTCGGCGTGCGTCGGCCCCCGGCGGGTCGGTCGTGGCTAGGCCGCGAGCCAGTCCTCCACACCCGCGAGCAGGCGCGCCGTCACGTCCTCGGGGGCGCGGGAGAGCCGGATCGAGTCGGCCGCGAGACGCGCGAGCTCGGCGTCGCTGAACCCCTGCTGGCGCGCGGTCTCGTACTGCGCGAGCAGCCGCGAGTCGAACAGCAGTGGGTCGTCGGCCCCCAGGGCGACCTGCGCTCCTGCGTCGAGCAGGCGCCGCAGAGGCACGTCCCGCGCGGAGGGGTAGACCCCGAGAGAGGCGTTCGAGCCGGGGCAGACCTCGAGCCCGATCCCGGCGTCCGCGATGCGGGCGAGCAGCGCGGGATCGTCGGCCGCGCGCACGCCGTGCCCGATGCGATCGGGGCGCAGGTGCTCCACCACCTCCGAGAGGTGATCGGGGCCCAGCAGCTCCCCGCCGTGGGGGACGGACGCGAGCCCGGCGTCCCGCGCGATGCGGAAGGCGGGGGCGAAGTCGGCGGTGATGCCGCGCCGTTCGTCGTTGGAGAGCCCGAAGCCCACCACCCGGTCGGCATTGCGCGCGGCGAGGCGCGCGAGGATGCGGGCATCCAGCGGATGGCGCATGCGGGAGGCGGCGACGATGATGCCGATGCTGACCCCGGTCGCCTCCTCGCTCGCGCGCGCCTCGTCCAGCACGATCTCGAGCGCGGGGCTCAGCCCGCCGACGTGCGGGGCGTAGCTCGTGGGGTCGACCTGCAGCTCGAGCCGGCCCGATCCCTCGGCGGCGTCGTCCTCGGCGGCCTCGCGCACGATGCGGCGCATCGCGCGCTCGCCGTCCACGACCGCGCGCGCGGCGTCGTACTGCCGCTGGAAGCGGAACCACCCGCGATGGGTGGCTTCGACCTGCAGCGCCTCGGACTCGTGGAGGATCCGCGGCAGGCGCATGCTGCGCTCCCGGGCCATCTCCATGAGCGTCGCGCGGCGCATGGAGCCGGTGAAGTGCAGGTGCAGATGCGCCTTCGGCAGGGTGCGCAGATCGCGCCTGCCCTCCCGGTCGCCGTGCGGAATGCCGTGCGGAACAGGGGCCGTGCCAGCCGTCATTCGGCGAGCAGCGCGGCCAGGCGGTCCATGCCTTCGGCCAGGTCGGCATCGGCCAGCGCATAGGAGAAGCGCAGGTGGCCGGGAGCGCCGAACGCCTCGCCGGGCACCGCCGCGACCTCGGCGTGCTCGAGGATGACCTCGGCGAGCTCCGCGCTGGTGGTGACGCGCGTGCCGCGGATCTCGCGGCCGAGCACGGCCGTGACGTCGGGGAAGGCGTAGAAGGCGCCGCGGGGGGTCGGCACACGGAAGCCCTCGAGCGCGCTCAGGCGCTCCAGGATCGTGCGGCGGCGGCGGTCGAAGGCCTCCCGCATCGAGTCGACCTCGTCCATCGGCCCGTCGAGCGCGGCGATCGTCGCGCACTGGGCGATGTTGTTGACGTTGCTCGTCAGGTGCGACTGGAGGTTCGCGGCCGCGGCGATGACGTCCTTCGGACCGATCATCCAGCCCACGCGCCAGCCGGTCATGGCGAAGGTCTTCGCGACGCCGTTGAGCAGCACGGTCTGATCCGCGAGCGCGGGCACCGCGTCCAGGATCGAGGTGAACTCGGCGCCGTCGTAGACCAGGTGCTGGTAGATCTCGTCGCTGATGACCCACAGCCCGTGCTCGAGCGCCCAGCTGCCGAGCTCCTCGATCTGCGCCCGCGACATCACCGAGCCGGTCGGGTTCGAGGGGGAACAGAGCAGGATCGCCTTGGTGCGGGGCGTGCGCGCCGCCTCGAGCTGCGCGATGGTGGGCAGGTAGTCCTGGTCGGCGCCCGCGAGCACTTCGACCTCGCGCCCGCCCGCGAGGCGGATCGCCTCGGGGTAGGTGGTCCAGTACGGAGCGGGGAGGATGACCTCGTCGCCGGGATCGATGAGGGCGGCGAACGTCTGGTAGACGGCCTGCTTCCCGCCGTTTGTGACGAGCACCTGCGAGGGCTCGACCGCGATGCGGTCCGTGCGCGCGGTGGCGCGGGCGATCGCCTCGCGCAGCTCGGGGAGCCCAGCTGCGGGGCTGTAGCGGTGGTTCTTCGGATCCGCGGCGGCCGCCTGCGCGGCCTCCACGATGTGGGCGGGCGTGGGGAAGTCGGGCTCGCCCGCGCCGAAGCCGATCACGGGGCGGCCGGCGGCCTTCAGGGCCTTCGCCTTCGCATCCACGGCGAGGGTCGCGGACTCCGCGATCGCGCCGACGCGCTGGGAGACGCGGCGCGCGGGGCCGGCGGGCACCGCAGGGGAGGGAACAGCTGCTGACGGGTTCTGGTTCTCGCTCACGCCCCCATCGTGGCAGAGCGGGCACCGCCGTGCCACCGGATCCCGGATCCGCGGCGCCCCTGTCCGGCCGCCGCGCCGCCCGGCGCGGCGGCGCTGGTGTGCAGCGGGGCGGCGCCGATGTGATCTAGGCCGGAGCGGATTCGCCCGCGACCTGAGGCATGGGTATGCTGAACCCCGGCCCTGGAGCACCGGGGCGCGATCGCCCTCGGCGCTCGCGCTGCGGAAGAGGGGCCCGCGGAGGCGACTCCGCGAAGGGTAGTGGCGCAATTGGTAGCGCAGCGGTCTCCAAAACCGCAGGTTGCAGGTTCGAGCCCTGTCTACCCTGCTCGTCCGGCCGGGCACTCGCCCGTCCGGATGCGGATGGCCCCGACCAGATCGGACAGACCAGCGTGAGCACAAGCCACACCACCCCGGCGACCTCCTCGGAGCGTCGCGCGGAGCCCGGGTCCCGGAACCCCTTCGTGGCCATCGGTCTGTTCCTCCGGCAGGTCATCGCAGAGCTCAAGAAGGTCGTCGTCCCCACGCGGCGCGAGCTGATCGGCTATTCGATCACCGTCCTCGCGTTCGTGTTCGCGATGATCCTCTTCGTGTTCGGCCTCGACGTCGCCTTCGGATGGCTGTCGCGGACCATCTTCGTGGTTCCTGACGCCGGTCTGTAGATCCGCGCCGAGCGCGTGCGGGCCGATCAGGCCTGATCAGATCTCCCAGCCGAAGGAAGCAGGTTCACGATGGCGGACGAGCAGTCCGAGACGTTCGAGGACACCTACGAGGGCGTCGACTCCTCCCTTGCGTTCTCCTCCTCGGAGCCCCGGCCCGCCGCGGGCGAGGATCTCGACCTCGCCTCTGAGCTCGAGGTGCAGGAGCAACTGGACGAGACCGAGGGCGACCTCGGCGCCGCCGCCGGCACCCCGGTGGAGGATGCCCCCGCTCCCGCCGAGGAGTCCGATGCGGTCGCAGCGGCCCTCGAGGACGCCGCCGCGGATGCTGACGAGGATGCCGAGCCCACCGAGGAGGAGCAGCTCGCCGCGCTCAAGCGCCAGCTCCGCTCCGCCATCGGCGAGTGGTACGTCGTCCACTCCTACTCGGGCCACGAGAACCGCGTGAAGACGCAGCTCACCACCCGCATCGAGACCCAGAACATGGAAGAGCACATCTTCCAGATCGAGGTCCCGATGGAGGATGCGACCGAGGTCAAGAACGGGCAGAAGAAGGTCGTGCGCCGCGTGCGCGTGCCCGGCTATGTCTACGTGCGCATGGAGCTGACCGACGAGTCCTGGCGAGTCGTGCGCGACACCCCCGGCGTCACCGGCTTCGTGGGCAACGCGACCTCGCCCACGCCGCTGACCGTGGACGAGATCTACTCGCTCCTCGCGCCCAGCGTCGGCCTGCCCGACAAGAAGCGCTCGCCCGCCGCGCAGAAGGCTGCGATCGCGCAGAAGGTGCCGGACTTCCAGATCGGCGAGTCCGTGACCGTCATGGACGGCCCCTTCGAGACCATGCCCGCCACGATCAACGAGATCGACGCGGAGCATCACAAGCTCCGGGTGCTCGTGTCCATCTTCGGACGCGAGACCCCGGTCGAGCTGGCCTTCGACCAGGTCACCAAGATCTGATCGACCAGCTCGAGCGCACAGCGGCCCCGCGCCGCGATGCGACAGGTGGGAGGGACATGATGAGTCCCGCCCGGACCACACGACAGTAGAGGAGGAGCAATGGCTCCCAAGAAGAAGATCGCGAGCATCATCAAGCTCCAGATCCAGGCCGGCGCGGCCACCCCCGCCCCGCCCGTGGGTCCCGCGCTCGGCGCCGCCGGCGTGAACATGATGGAGTTCGTCAAGGCGTACAACGATCGCACCGCCGATCAGCGCGGCAACATCATCCCGGTCGAGATCACCGTGTACGAGGATCGCTCGTTCACGTTCGTCACCAAGACGCCGCCGGCCGCTGAGCTCATCAAGAAGGCCGCAGGCCTCCAGAAGGGCTCCGCGACCCCGCACACAGACAAGGTGGGCAAGGTGACGATGGCACAGGTCCGCGAGATCGCGGAGACCAAGATGCCCGACCTGAACGCAAACGATATCGATGCCGCCGCGAAGATCGTGGCCGGGACCGCACGGTCCATGGGCATCACGGTGGAGGGCTGATCACCATGGCATTCAAGAGCAAGTCCTACAAGGACGCAGCAGCGAAGATCGAGGAGGGCCGCTTCTACGCGCCCCTCGACGCGGTCCGTCTCGCGCAGAAGACCAGCCCCGCGAAGTTCGACGCCTCCGTCGAGGTCGCGATGCGCCTGGGCGTGGATCCCCGTCAGGCCGACCAGATGGTGCGCGGCACCGTCAACCTGCCCCACGGCACCGGCAAGACCGCTCGCGTGATCGTCTTCGCGACGGGCGCGCAGGCTGAGGCCGCTCTCGCGGCCGGCGCCGACGAGGTCGGCGACGACGACCTCATCGCCAAGGTCGAGGGCGGCTGGACCGACTTCGACGCGGCTGTCGCCACGCCGAACCTCATGGGCAAGGTCGGCCGTCTGGGCCGCGTGCTCGGCCCCCGCGGCCTCATGCCGAACCCGAAGACCGGCACGGTCACGATGGACACGGCCAAGGCCGTCTCCGACATCAAGGGCGGAAAGATCGAGTTCCGCGTCGATCGTGCGGCGAACCTGCACTTCATGATCGGCAAGGTCTCCTTCGACGACAAGCAGCTCGCGGAGAACTACGTCGCCGCTCTCGAGGAGATCCTGCGACTGAAGCCGTCCTCCTCCAAGGGCCGCTACATCACTAAGATCACCGTGTCCACCACCATGGGCCCCGGCATCCCGGTCGATGTGAACCGCACCCGCAACCTCACCGAGGACACCGACGAGGCCTGAGCC
This sequence comes from Brachybacterium equifaecis, assembly GCF_023509525.1. Classification (GTDB taxonomy): domain Bacteria; phylum Actinomycetota; class Actinomycetes; order Actinomycetales; family Dermabacteraceae; genus Brachybacterium; species Brachybacterium equifaecis. The sequence continues at coordinate 200,317 of NZ_JAKNCJ010000002.1, read as the reverse complement.
TCGCGCGATCCCCGCTGAGAAGCACGCAGCGCCCCGTCCACCTCGCGGTGGGCGGGGCGCTGCGCTGTGCCGACGGGCGGGCCGCTCAGGCTTTGCCCTCCTCGCGCTCGGCTTCCGGGTCCACGGGATCGACGAGCTCGGCGGTGTCGCCGCTCTCCTCGGTGTCGGTCTCGGTCGCGGGCGACGGATCCTCCCCGTGCGCCCCGGTGAAGCCGACCTCGCCCTCGAAGGCGTCCAGGATCAGGCGCTTCAGGTCCGCCACGAGAGGCTGGCGCGGATTGGCCGGGGTGCACTGATCCTCGAACGCCCGGTAGGCGAGGTCGTCGATCACGCGGTCCAGGTGCTCGCGGGTCGCCCCGTTGGCCTTCAGGCTCATCTCGATGCCGAGGTCCTCGGCGAGCGAGGTGACCGCGTCGATCAGGGACTGCACGCCCTCCTCGGTGCTGCCGGCAGGCAGCCCCACGAAGCGCGCGAACTCGGCGAGGTCCTCGTCGGCCCGGAAGGACTCGTACTTCGGGAAGATCGCGTGCTTGAACGGACGGGTCGCGTTGTAGCGGATGACCTTCGGCAGGAAGATCGCGTTGGCGCGCCCGTGCGCCAGGCCGAACTCGGCCCCGCACTTGTGCGAGAGCGAGTGCACGATCCCCAGGAACGCATTGGCGAACGCCATGCCGGCCATCGCGGAGGCGTTGTGCATCTTCTCCTTCGCCTCCATATCGTCCTCCAGGACGGCGGCGCGCAGGTTCTCCAGGATGAGCTGGCCGGCCCGCAGCGAGAGGCCGCGGGTGTAGTCGCTGGCCATCACCGAGACGTAGGACTCGATGCAGTGGGTCAGCGCATCCATCCCCGAGTCGGCCGCGGTGCGCCGCGGCACCGTGTCGACGAACTGCGCGTCCACGATCGCGACGCTCGGGGTGAGCGCGTAGTCCGCGAGCGGGTACTTCACGTGGGTCTCCGCATCGGTGATGACGGCGAAGGGCGTGCACTCCGACCCGGTGCCCGAGGTGGTCGGGATCGCGACGAACTGCGCCTTCTTCCCGAGCTTGGGGAAGCGGTAGGTGCGCTTGCGGATGTCCATGAACTTCTGCTTCATGCCGAAGTAGCTCGCCTCGGGCTCCTCGTAGAACAGCCACATGCCCTTCGCGGCGTCCATCGCCGATCCGCCGCCCAGCGCGATGATGCAGTCGGGCCGGAACTCGCGCATCAGGGCGGCGCCCTTGAACACGGTGGTGGAGGTGGGGTTCGGCTCCACATCGGAGAAGAGCGTCCAGGCCACCTCATTCCGCCGCTGCTTGAGGTGCTGGATGAGGATGTCGGCGTAGCCGAACTGCACCATGCCGGGGTCGGTGACGATGAAGACCCGCTCCACCGCCGGCATCTTCTGCAGGTACTGCACCGAGTAGCGCTCGAAGTAGGTCTTCTCCGGAACCTTGAACCACTGCATGTTCGAACGCCTCTCCGCGATCCGCTTGACGTTGATGAGGTCCACCGCGCTGACGTTGCGGGAGACGGAGTTGTGGCCGTAGGAGCCGCAGCCCAGCGTGAGGGAGGGCATGAGGCCGTTGTAGACGTCGCCGATGCCGCCGAGGGAGCTGGGGGAGTTGGCGATGATGCGGCAGGCCTTCATCCGCAGCCCGAACTCGCGCTCCACCTGGGAATCCTCAGCGTGGACGACGGCGGTGTGGCCGAGTCCGCCGAACTCGAGCATCGCCTCGGACAGGGCGAACCCCTCCTCTTGGCCGGAGACCCGCTTCACGCCGAGCACCGGGCACAGCTTCTCGCGGGAGAACGGGTGCTCCTCGCCGACCCCGTCCATCGGGACCAGCAGCAGCTTGGTCCCCTCGGGGACCGACAGGCCCGCGCCCGCGGCGATCGCCGCGGCGCTCTGGCCGACGACGGCGGCGGAGATTCCGCCGGTCTCGGAGACCATGAACGCCTCGAGCTGCGCGCGCTCGGCCTCGTCGAGGAGGTGGGCGCCCATGCGGACGAATTCCGCGAGGACCGCATCGGCGATCTCCTCGTCGATGAGCAGGGTCTGCTCGGAGGCGCAGATCATCCCGTTGTCGAAGGTCTTGGACAGCAGGAGGTCGTTGACGGTGCGCGCGATCTTCGCCGAGCGATGGATGTACACCGGCACATTGCCGGGACCGACGCCCAGGGCCGGCTTGCCCGTCGAGTAGGCCGCTCGCACCATTCCCGAGCCGCCGGTCGCGAGCGTGAGGGCGATCGAAGGGTGATTCAGCAGCGCGTCGGTCTTCTCCACGGACGGCTCCGAGATCCACTGGATGCAGTGCTCGGGCGCCCCCGCGCCGACGGCCGCGTCGTACATGACCTGCGCCGCTGCCGCAGAGCACCGCTGGGCGCTCGGGTGGAAGGCGAAGATGATCGGGTTGCGGGTCATGATCGCGATCAGGCACTTGAACATGACCGTGGAGGTGGGGTTCGTGACCGGGGTGACGCCGGCGACCACGCCTACGGGCTCGGCGATCTCGACGATTCCGCGCTGGGTGTCTTCGGAGATGACGCCCACCGTGCGGTCGTACTTGATGGAGTTCCAGATGTACTCGGTGGAGAACAGGTTCTTGACGCACTTGTCCTCGAAGAGCCCGCGGCCGGTCTCCTCCACGGCGAGGCGCGCGAGCGGCATGTGCTGATCGGTGCCTGCGAGCGCCATTGCATGGACGATGGCGGTGATGGGCTCCTGCTCGAAGGCGTCGAACGCCTTCAGGGCGGCGGCGGCGCGCTGCGCCAGGACGTCGATAGCGGCGACGTTCTGCTCGATGGGTGATGGGGTGGTGGCGTCGGATGCCATGGAGGCGATCTCCTCGATCAGGACGGCGGGTCCGGGGTCGGGCCCTGTCGCGTCCGACGGGTCTTCGCTGCCCGTCGCATCGACCGTAGGCATCCTCGGGCCGCGCGTGCACGCCGGGCCTCCAATCGACTGCCGTGCAGTACGCATCGGTATGTGACACGAAAGGGCAGTACATACGAGAAGCCCCTTGCACGGGGTGCCGGGGCGGCTGCGAGAGGCGATCGGTGCCGCCGCTCCGACTGTTCGCGGGACCTCCGACGCTCCTGGCCAGCGCATTCGATGGTGGGATGGACACTGGGAGAGAGGCGGGCCGGGGGCGAGCGGCCGTGTCGGCGCGCGGGCCCTCCGCAGCCGGAGGGAGCCGGCCTCGGGGAGCGGCAGGACGATCGTCCCCGGCGCGAGGGCGAGAAGGGTCGGCGGCGGCCGCGCCGCGCTGAGCGCGGACCAAGGTCCCCGCGGAGCCCTCCTGCCTGACAGGCTCCCCTGGCCCTGGCCCTGGCCCTGGCCCTGGCCCTGGCCCGCGCGCCGCGCTCCGGCGCCGACCCTCGCGCCGCCTCACGACGCGGGACGATGACGAGCGCTGTGAGCCAGGCATCACCGGTTCGGATTGCCTCCAGGGGAGGGGCCCGTTAGAGTCGCTGGTACCGAAGACCGCCGGTCGTTGTGCCCGCCACCGGGTGCGACCGAAGCACTCCCTCACGGGATGGCCTGCGCAGGTGACGAACAGATCGCTGCATGATCCCCGCCGGCTCGCGCCGGGCGCGGAGGACTGCGGCCTGAAGCCTCGACACCCTGCGTGTCGAGGCTTTTCCTTTGCCCTCCTGCGGAGGGGCCATGCCGCGAGGGCATGCTTCACGCCGACGGCGCGAGACCTCTGGAAGGAGGGCCATGGCGAACTCCGAGAAGGTGACCGCCGTCGCCGAGCTCACGGACCTGTTCCGCGAGTCCGACGCCGCCGTTCTCACCGAGTACCGCGGTCTCTCCGTGCAGCAGCTCAAGGAGCTGCGCCGCGCACTGGGAACCGACACCACCTACGCCGTGGTGAAGAACACGCTGACCGAGATCGCCGCCCGTGAGGCCGGCATCGATGCGTTCGAGGGCAAGCTGGCGGGTCCCACCGCCATCGCCTTCATCAAGGGCGAGCCGGTCGGACCGGCCAAGGCTCTGCGTGACTTCGCCAAGGCGAACGACAAGCTCGTCGTCAAGTCCGGCTTCTTCGAGGGCAAGGCCCTCACGGAGGACGACGTCAAGAAGCTCGCGGACCTCGAGTCCCGCGAGGTCCTGCTGGCCAAGGCAGCGGGTGCCATGAAGGGCTCCCTCTCCAAGGCCGCCGCTGTGCTCCAGGCGCCGCTGTCGAAGGCAGCGCGCACCGTGGACGCGCTGCGCGCGAAGCAGGACGCCTGAGCCTTCGGGCTCGCGCGTTCTGCAGGAGCGCATCCAGCGCGTCAGCGCTGATCTCCCGGACCGCCGCCCAGTGCGGAACGGGGCTTGACCAGGCGCGAGAGCGCCGCACACACACGGACGGGGCTCTGGGCCCCGACAACAGAAGGGACTGCCATCATGGCTAAGCTCACCAAGGACGAGCTCATCGAGGCTTTCAAGGAGATGACGCTCATCGAGCTCTCGGACTTCGTGAAGGAGTTCGAAGAGGTCTTCGACGTCACCGCTGCTGCTCCCGTCGCTGTCGCCGCTGCCGGTGGCGCTGCGGGCGGCGAGGCTGCCGCTGAGGAGGAGCAGTCGGAGTTCGACGTCATCCTCGAGTCGGTCGGCTCCGCCAAGATCGCCGTCATCAAGGAGGTGCGCGCTCTGACCGGTCTCGGCCTGAAGGAGGCCAAGGACCTGGTCGACGGCGCTCCCAAGGCTGTCGTGGAGAAGACCGACAAGGCTTCCGCCGACAAGGCCAAGGAGCAGCTCGAGGGCGCTGGCGCCACCGTCTCCGTCAAGTGATCCTCGCGCCGCCCCCGGCGGCGCACTGATCGCCTCGAAGGGCCGTCCCGCATCGCGCGGGGCGGCCCTTCTGCATTTCGGGCGGCTCGGGATCATGCCAGTACTGGCGCCACGCCGGGCGGCGCTGCGCACGCAGACCCGGGTGCCGCTGAGCGCGCCTGCTTGACTCCGGGGGGAGCACCGGCCATATTGGTCCTCGAACGTGAGCTGTTCCTGTCGACCGCTCCGCCGACGCCGCCGCCTCCGGGCGCTGCGCAGATCCCGCCCCGTGCGGGACCGTCGGCCGGAGCCCGGCCCGCCCCGGCGCGGCCGGCACGCCCCTGCGGCGGCCCGACAACGAGGCAGGAGGCTCCGCCTTCCGCGCCAGGCATATGGTGGCCGACGCGGATGGACCCCCGGCGCTCGCCTGCGCCGTTGCGTCCATCCGCGATTTCGCGTATGCTCATTCTTTGCGCTGTGCCGTCATCGCAGTTCAGCCTCCGCCGCCCGTCCGCTCGCCGCTTCCCGGTGCGCACGGCCGGCGCCGGGGGAGCGCTCGGGACCACCCCGGATGCTGGCGATGATGTGCTTCGCGGTCCACTGTCACCGGCCTGTGGAAGGACCACCCTTGGCTGCCTCGAGCACCGATCGAACCACTGATATCGCCCTGCGCACGGCTTCGCCGCGCGTGACCTTCGCGAAGCTCGGAGACCCGCTTGAGGTCCCCGATCTGCTGAGCCTGCAGACGACCTCCTTCGACTGGCTGCTCGGCAACCAGCGCTGGCAGGAGCGCGCGGCCGATGCCGCCGCCGCCGGCCGCGAGGACGTCCCGCAGTCGTCGGGCCTGTCCGACATCTTCGAGGAGATCTCCCCGATCGAGGACTTCGCCGGCAACATGGCGCTGTCCTTCCGCGACCACACGTTCGAGCCGCCGAAGTACACGGTCGACGAGTGCAAGGAGAAGGACCTCACCTACGCCGCTCCGCTGTACGTGATCGCCGAGTTCATGAACAACGAGACCGGCGAGATCAAGACCCAGACGGTCTTCATGGGCGACTTCCCGCTCATGACCGACAAGGGCACCTTCATCATCAACGGCACCGAGCGCGTCGTCGTCTCGCAGCTGGTCCGCTCCCCGGGCGTCTACTTCGAGGCGACCATCGACAAGACGAGCGACAAGCGGATCTACAGCGCGAAGATGATCCCCTCGCGCGGGGCCTGGCTCGAGTTCGAGATCGACAAGCGCGACCAGGTGGGCGTGCGCATCGACCGCAAGCGCAAGCAGTCGGTCACCACGCTCCTGCAGGCCCTCGGCATGTCGCACAGCGACATCCTCGAGGAGTTCGGCGAGTTCGAGTCCATGCGCTCCACCCTCGAGAAGGACCGCATCTCCTCGCAGGACGACGCCCTCATGGACATCTACCGCAAGCAGCGCCCGGGCGAGCCGCCCACGCGCGATGCGGGCGAGGCCATGCTCAACAACTTCTACTTCAACGAGAAGCGCTACGACCTCGCGAAGGTCGGCCGCTACAAGGTCTCCAAGAAGCTGGGTCTGGACGCGCCCCTGTCGCAGTCGACCCTCACGCTCGAGGACATCGTCTCCACGGTGAAGTACATCGTCGCCCTGCACGACGGCGTCACGGAGTACACCAGCGCCGACGGCAAGCCCGTGCGCGTGGAGACCGACGACATCGACCACTTCGGCAACCGCCGCATCCGCGCGGTGGGCGAGCTGATCCAGAACCAGGTCCGCACGGGCCTGTCCCGCATGGAGCGCGTCGTCCGCGAGCGCATGACCACGCAGGACGTCGAGGCGATCACCCCGCTGACCCTGATCAACATCCGTCCGGTGACGGCAGCGATCAAGGAGTTCTTCGGGACCTCGCAGCTCTCGCAGTTCATGGACCAGAACAACCCGCTGTCGGGCCTGACCCACAAGCGCCGCCTCTCGGCGCTGGGCCCGGGCGGCCTCTCCCGCGACCGCGCGGGCATGGAGGTGCGCGACGTGCACCCCAGCCACTACGGCCGCATGTGCCCGATCGAGACCCCTGAGGGCCCGAACATCGGCCTGATCGGCTCGCTCGCGACCTTCGCGCGCATCAACCCCTTCGGCTTCATCGAGACCCCGTACCGCCGGGTCGAGAACGGCCAGGTCACCGAGGACATCGTCTACCTGACGGCCGATGACGAGGACCGCCACATCATTGCCCAGGCGAACGCCGTGATCGGCGATGACGGCCGCTTCGCCGAGGAGCACGTCCTCGTGCGCCTGCCCGGCGGCGAGCCCGAGCTCGTCGAGGCCGCGGATGTGGACTACATGGACGTCTCCGCGCGCCAGATGGTCTCCGTCGCGACCGCGATGATCCCGTTCCTCGAGCACGACGACGCCAACCGCGCCCTGATGGGCGCGAACATGCAGCGCCAGGCCGTGCCGCTGCTGCGCACCGAGATGCCGCTCGTCGGCACCGGCATGGAGCGCCGCGCGGCCGTGGACGCGGGCGACGTCGTCGTCGCGTCCAAGGGCGGCGTCATCGAGCAGCTCTCTGCGGACCTCATCTCCGTGATGGCCGACGACGGCACCCGTCAGACGTACCCCATCGGCAAGTTCCAGCGCTCGAACGCGGGCAACTGCTACAACCAGCGTGTGCTGTTCGACGAGGGCGACCGCGTCGAGGCCGGCTCGATTCTGGCCGATGGCCCCTCGACCGATCAGGGCGAGCTCAGCCTCGGCAAGAACCTGCTGGTCGCGTTCATGTCGTGGGAGGGCCACAACTACGAGGACGGCATCATCCTGTCCTCGCGCATGGTCCAGGACGACGTCCTCACCTCGATCCACATCGAGGAGCACGAGGTCGACGCCCGCGACACGAAGCTGGGCCGCGAGGAGATCACCCGCGACATCCCGAACGTGGGCGATGACGTCCTGGCCGATCTCGACGAGCGCGGCATCATCCGCATCGGCGCCGAGGTCGAGCCCGGCGACATCCTCGTGGGCAAGGTGACGCCCAAGGGCGAGACCGAGCTGACCCCGGAGGAGCGCCTGCTGCGCGCGATCTTCGGCGAGAAGGCGCGCGAGGTGCGCGACACCTCGCTGCGCGTGCCCCACGGCGAGTCCGGCACCGTCATCGGCGTGCAGGTGTTCAACGAGGACGACGACTCCGACATCCTCCCCACCGGCGTCAACGAGATGGTCCGAATCTACGTGGCGCAGAAGCGCAAGATCACCGACGGCGACAAGCTCGCAGGCCGCCACGGCAACAAGGGCGTCATCGCGAAGATCCTGCCCGTGGAGGACATGCCGTTCCTCGAGGACGGCACCCCCGTGGACATCATCCTCAACCCCATGGGCGTGCCCGGCCGCATGAACATCGGCCAGGTCATGGAGACGCACCTGGGCTACGTCGCCAAGAACGGCTGGGACATCGATCCCGGCTCGGAGGCGGCTCGCGCCCTGCCCGAGGCCGCGCTGCACGGCGAGCCCGGCACGCCGGTCGCGGTGCCCGTGTTCGACGGCCTCTCGGGCGACGAGCTCGAGGCGCTGATCGCGAACCACACCCCGAACCGGGACGGCGAGCGCATGGTCAAGGAGTCCGGCAAGGCGCAGCTGTTCGACGGCCGCTCCGGCGAGCCGTTCCCCGCGCCGATCTCCGTGGGCTACATGTACATCCTGAAGCTCCACCACCTGGTGGACGACAAGCTGCACGCGCGCTCCACCGGCCCGTACTCGATGATCACGCAGCAGCCGCTGGGCGGAAAGGCCCAGTTCGGCGGCCAGCGCTTCGGCGAGATGGAGGTGTGGGCCCTGGAGGCCTATGGCGCCGCGTACGCCCTGCAGGAGCTGCTCACGATCAAGTCCGATGACGTCTCCGGCCGCGTGAAGGTCTACGAGTCCATCGTCAAGGGCGAGAACGTGCCCGAGCCCGGCATCCCCGAGTCGTTCCGCGTGCTCCTCAAGGAGATGCAGTCGCTGTGCCTGAACGTCGAGGTGCTCTCGAGCGACGGCACCTCCACGCAGATCCAGGAGAGCGACGAGGAGGTCTTCCGGGCCGCCGAGGAGCTCGGCATCGACCTGTCGCGCCGACCCCACGAGGGCGTCGGCTCCATCGAAGAGGTCTGACGGATCCGGGGGCGGGCCGCCCCCGCGCGCGAGCCCGCCCCCGCCTCAGCCCCTGATCCATCAGACCCCTGATTCCACGTTTCGAGAGAAGGACATCTGTGCTCGACGTCAATACCTTCGATGAGCTTCGCATCGGCCTCGCATCCGCCGACGACATCCGCACCTGGTCGTTCGGCGAGGTCAAGAAGCCTGAGACCATCAACTACCGCACCCTGAAGCCCGAGATGGACGGCCTGTTCTGCGAGCGCATCTTCGGTCCCACCCGGGACTGGGAGTGCTACTGCGGAAAGTACAAGCGCGTCCGCTTCAAGGGCATCGTCTGCGAGCGCTGCGGCGTGGAGGTCACCAAGTCCTCCGTGCGCCGCGAGCGCATGGGCCACGTGGAGCTCGCCGCTCCCGTCACCCACATCTGGTACTTCAAGGGCGTGCCCAGCCGCCTCGGGTACCTGCTCGACATCGCGCCGAAGGACCTCGAGAAGGTCATCTACTTCGCCGCGTACATGATCACCGGCGTGGACGCCGATGCGCGCCACGAGGACATGCCCGATCTGCAGGCCCGTCATGACCTGGAGATCAAGGAGCTCGAGAACGAGCGCGACGCGGCGCTGAACGACCGCGCCGTCTCCGCCGAGAAGGATCTCGCCAAGCTCGAGGAGGAGGGTGCCAAGGCCGACGCCAAGCGCAAGGTCCGCGACTCCTCCGAGCGCGAGCAGACCCAGATCCGCAAGAAGTACGACGCCGAGATCGCGCGCATCACCGCCGTGTGGGACCGCTTCAAGGGCCTCAAGGTCGGCGACCTCGAGGGCGACGAGCAGCTCTACCGCGCGATGCGCCTGCGCTTCGGCACGTACTTCGAGGGCGGCATGGGCGCCGAGGCCATCCAGAAGCGCCTGCAGGACTTCGACCTGGATGCCGAGGCCGTGCTGCTGCGCGAGATCATCGCGACGGGCAAGGGTCAGAAGAAGGCCCGCGCCCTCAAGCGCCTCAAGGTCGTCACCAACTTCCGCACCACCACCAACTCGCCCGCGGGCATGGTGCTGGACTGCGTCCCGGTGATCCCGCCGGACCTGCGCCCCATGGTGCAGCTCGACGGCGGCCGCTTCGCGACCTCGGATCTCAACGATCTGTACCGCCGCGTGATCAACCGCAACAACCGCCTCAAGCGCCTGCTCGATCTCGGTGCGCCCGAGATCATCGTGAACAACGAGAAGCGCATGCTGCAGGAGTCGGTCGACTCGCTGTTCGACAACGGCCGCCGCGGCCGCCCGGTCACCGGTCCGGGCAACCGCCCGCTGAAGTCGCTCTCGGACATGCTCAAGGGCAAGCAGGGCCGCTTCCGCCAGAACCTGCTCGGCAAGCGCGTGGACTACTCGGCGCGCTCCGTGATCGTGAACGGCCCGCAGCTGAAGCTGCACCAGTGCGGCCTGCCCAAGGGCATGGCGCTGGAGCTGTTCAAGCCCTTCGTGATGAAGCGCCTCGTGGACCTCTCCCACGCGCAGAACGTGAAGGCCGCCAAGCGCATGGTCGAGCGCGCGCGCCCCGAGGTCTGGGACGTGCTCGAGGAGGTCATCACCGAGCACCCGGTGCTGCTGAACCGTGCACCCACCCTGCACCGACTGGGCATCCAGGCGTTCGAGCCCCAGCTGGTCGAGGGCAAGGCGATCCACCTGCACCCGCTCGTCTGCGCGGCGTTCAACGCCGACTTCGACGGCGACCAGATGGCCGTGCACCTGCCGCTGTCCGCGGAGGCCCAGGCCGAGGCGCGCATCCTGATGCTCTCCTCGAACAACATCCTGAAGCCGTCCGACGGCCGCCCCGTGACCATGCCCGCCCAGGACATGATCATCGGCCTCTACCACCTCACCACGGTTCGCGAGGATGCCAAGGGCGCCGGTCGCCACTTCTCCTCCGTGGCGGAGGCGATCATGGCGCACGACGCCCATGACCTGGAGCTGAACGCCCCGATCTCGATCCGCTTCCCGGACTTCGTGCCCCCGCGCGACTGGGACGCCCCGGAGGGCTGGAGCGAGGGCGAGGAGATCACCCTCACCACGACCCTCGGCACGGTGTACTTCAACGAGACCCTCCCGCCGGACTACCCCTACGTGGCCGGCCAGGTCGACAAGAAGCGCCTGGGCCAGATCGTCAACGAGCTCGCCGAGCGCTACGAGAAGGGGCAGGTCGCCGCATCGCTCGATGCGCTGAAGGCCTACGGGTTCTCGTGGTCCACGCGCAGCGGCGTCTCCTTCGCGTTCACCGACGTCATCGCGCCCTCGAACAAGCGCGAGATCCTCGAGAAGTTCGAGGCGCAGGTGGCCAAGGTGCAGGAGAACCGCGACCTCGGCCTCGTCTCCGACGCCGAGCGCAACTCGGAGCTCATCGACATCTGGACCAAGGCGACCGACGAGGTCGACGAGTCCATGCAGCGCAACTTCGAGGCGACGCCCACGAACTCGATCTACCGCATGGTGCACTCCGGTGCACGAGGCAACTGGATGCAGATCCGCCAGATCGCCGGCATGCGCGGGCTCGTGACGAACCCGAAGGGCGAGATCATCCCGCGCCCGATCCTCTCCAACTACAAGGAGGGGCTCTCGGTCCTCGAGTACTTCATCGCCTCGCACGGCTCCCGCAAGGGCCTGGCGGACACGGCGCTGAAGACCGCGCAGTCCGGCTACCTGACGCGTCGACTGGTCGACGTCTCCCAGGACGTCATCGTGCGCGAGCACGACTGCGGCACCACCAAGGGCCTGACCCTGACGATCGGCGTCGAGAACGCGGGCGTCGTGGTCCCGGCCGACGACGTCGAGACCACCGCCTACGGCCGCACCCTGGCTGCAGCGGCGCTCGACGCCGAGGGCAAGGAGCTCGCTCCGGCGGGCGCGGATGCCGGTGACGTGCTGATCGAGGAGCTCATCGCCGCGGGCGTCACGTCCGTCAAGGTGCGCTCGGTGCTGACCTGCGACTCGGCAGTGGGCACGTGCGCCCTCTGCTACGGCCGTTCGCTGGCGACCGGTCAGCTGGTCGACATCGGCGAGGCCGTCGGCATCGTCGCGGCCCAGTCGATCGGCGAGCCCGGCACTCAGCTGACCATGCGCACCTTCCACACCGGTGGTGTGGCCAGTGCCGAGGGCGACATCACCCACGGTCTTCCCCGTGTGCAGGAGCTCTTCGAGGCGCGCACCCCGGCCGGCTTCGCGCCGATCTCGGAGAGCGCGGGCCGCGTCGAGGTGGACGAGAGCGACAAGCAGCGTCGCGTCACGGTCACCCCGGATGACGGCTCCGAGGCCATCACCTACACGATCTCCCGCCGCGTGACCCTCCTGGTCTCCGACGGCGATCACGTGGAGGTCGGCCAGAAGCTCACGCAGGGCTCCGTGGATCCGAAGCAGGTGCTGCGCATCCTCGGTCCGCGCGCCGTGCAGAAGCACCTGGTGGACGAGGTCCAGAAGGTCTACAACTCCCAGGGTGTGGACATCCACGCGAAGCACATCGAGGTCATCGTGCGCCAGATGCTGCGTCGCGTGACGGTCATCGAGTCCGGCGACACCGATCTCCTCCCCGGCGACTTCGCGGACCGCGTGAAGTTCGAGAAGGAGAACCGGGCCGCGCTCGCGGAGGGCCGTCAGCCCGCCGCCGGCCGCCCCGAGCTCATGGGCATCACCAAGGCCTCGCTGGCCACGGATTCCTGGCTCTCGGCCGCCTCCTTCCAGGAGACGACCAAGGTCCTCACCGAGGCCGCGCTCGCTCGCAAGAGCGATTCGCTGCTCGGCCTGAAGGAGAACGTGATCATCGGCAAGCTGATCCCGGCAGGCACCGGCCTCCCGCGGTTCCGCAACATCGCGGTGGAGCCCACCGATGAGGCGAAGGCGCAGATGTACCAGGTGCCCGGCTACGAGGAGCTGGACTTCTCGGGCTACGGCAGCGGTGCGGTGAACCTGGACGAGATCGACTACTCCGATCCCTTCCGCAGCGACTTTCGCTGACCTCGCCCCTGCGGCGCTGACGGGCCGGTCCTCCTCGCGGAGGGCCGGCCCGTCCGGCGTTCCCGGCTCGGTCGGTCGGACGTTCCCGACCCGGCCCGTCCGGTGTTCCGGGACCGGCCCGTCCGGCGTTCCCGGGCCGATCCGCACCGGCCCGGGGCGGGGGAGTGACCCCCGCAACGGGGATGGTCACGGGAGGGCAAAAAATCCCACCAGGCCCGCTCAAGCCTGCGCGGGACCCCTTCACCCCTGCGCGGCGGCCGGAGAGGATGGGATCAGCCCTGCTGCGCGCTCGAGGTCCTCGAGCGCACGCCTCCTCCCCGCCGCGAACGGCGCGGCCTTCCCGGGAGGCGGGGGAGCGGGGCGCGTGAACGACCAGAATCCGGAGCAGAACAGGTGCGTGCGATGAAGAAGACCCCGTGGATCATCTCGGCGGCAGCGGCAGGAGTGCTCGCCGTGGGCGGCGGCGGGACGGCCTGGGCGGTCTCCAACGAGGCCGACGTCAGCGTCTACGGCGCGACCTCCACGGTGCGCACCTTCAGCCCCACCGTCGGCGATCTGCTGGACGCGCAGGGTGTGAAGGTCCGCGCGACCGATCTCGTCACCCCCGCCCTCGACACCCCGGTGACCGACGGGATCGACATCTCCGTGGTCCAGCAGAACCTCGTGACCGTGCTGGTGGACGGCGTCGAGCAGACTGTGCTCACCCCCGGCGGCACCGTTGCCGACGCGCTCGAGCAGGTCGACTACCGCGCCGACCAGGCCATCATCACCCCGGATCCGTCCACGGAGCTCTCCTCCGAGGGCACCACGGTCGAGGTCTCCACGCTCAAGACCGTCACCTTCATCGGGCAGTACGGCCAGGCCACCTTCGACGTCCACTCCCGCACCGTGGGCGAGGCGATGACCAGCGTGCTGCAGGACATCCAGGACGGCGACGTCGCCGATCCGGGCCGCGACACCGTCCTCACCGACGGCATGACGATCACCGTGCACCGCCTGCGCGAGAACGAGCGCAAGGAGGTCGAGGAGCTGCCCTTCACGACCACCACGGAGAAGACCGACACCCTCACCGTCGGCTCCACCGAGGTCAAGAGCGAGGGCAAGGTCGGCACCAAGGAGAAGGTCGTCAAGGACACGGTCGTGGACGGGCAGGTGACCGGCACCGAGGTCGTCTCCGAGACCGTGACCGCCGAGCCCGTCGGCCGCGTGATCCTCGAGGGCACGAAGCCGAAGCCGGCCGCGACCGTCGCCGCCGCTCCCAGCACCGCCGCGAGCTCCGGCTCTTCGGGCTCGTCGGGATCGGGCTCGTCCAGCTCGTCCAGCTCCTCGGGCGGCTCGGCTGCGGCCACCGACCAGGGCGGGACGGCCAGCGGCGCAGTGGAGACCTGCCAGGCCTCCAACTACGGCAGCGGCGACGGCACCGACGGCGGCCCCACCGCGAGCGGCGAGACCTTCAACGCGAGCGCGATGACGGCCGCCCACAAGACCCTGCCGCTCGGCACCCGGATCAAGGTCACCAACACCGCGAACGGCAAGAGCGTGATCGTGCGCATCAACGACCGCGGCCCGTACGCGGGCGGGCGCTGCCTGGATCTGTCCTCCGGCGCGTTCTCCCAGATCGCGAGCCTCAGCCAGGGCGTCGCGACCGTGAGCTGGCAGCGCGTCGGCTGATCCCGCATGCCCGCGCGAGGGCCCGTCCGCACACGCTGCGGGCGGGCCCTCGCGCATGTGATGTGCGACCGAAGCGCCTCAGTCCTTTGACCCTGTCGCCCGGTGCTCAGTAGACTCAGGAGTGCGTCTGGAGTGCCCTCCGGTCGTGATCGGGACATCATCCGGTCGCCTGCGGCGATCGGCGTCCCCCGCGAGGAGCGGATCCTCGCAGCATGCCCGAAAGCGGGTCGCGCGCGGTCCCCCGCGCGTCGGCCCTGGGCCGCGATCACGGTGCTCCGGCGCACGCACGGCTTCTGCCGTGCGCACGGGTCGCTCCGCTGCATGCTCCGGGTACGGAGAAGCGGGGCGGGTCGGGAGCCGCCGCAGGCGGCTGCAAGAAGGAGATCCGACGGGGCGAACACCTCCGCCGGCCTAACAGGAAGAGTCGAAGTGCCCACTATTCAGCAGTTGGTGCGGAAGGGACGGAAGGCCAAGGTCTCCACGTCCAACACGCCCGCGCTCAAGGGTTCGCCCCAGCGCCGCGGCGTCTGCACGCGCGTCTACACCCAGACCCCGAAGAAGCCGAACTCGGCGCTGCGCAAGATCGCTCGCGTGCGCCTGTCCACCGGCGTCGAGGTCACCGCGTACATCCCCGGCGAGGGCCACAACCTCCAGGAGCACTCGATCGTGCTCGTGCGCGGCGGTCGTGTGAAGGACCTCCCCGGCGTCCGCTACAAGATCGTCCGCGGCTCGCTCGACACCCAGGGTGTCAAGAACCGCAAGCAGGCGCGCTCGCGCTATGGCGCGAAGAAGGAGAAGAAGTAATGCCTCGTAAGGGCCCCGCTCCCAAGCGCCAGCTCGTCGTCGACCCCGTCTACGGCTCGCCGCTGGTCACCCAGCTCATCAACAAGATCCTGCTCGACGGCAAGAAGACCGTCGCCGAATCGATCGTGTACGAGGCCCTCGAGGGCTGCCGCGAGAAGAACGGCCAGGATCCTGTCGCGACCCTCAAGAAGGCGCTGGACAACATCCGTCCGAGCCTCGAGGTCAAGTCCCGCCGCGTCGGCGGCGCCACCTACCAGGTGCCGATCGAGGTCAAGCCCAACCGCGCGACCACCCTCGCCCTGCGCTGGCTCGTCAGCTACTCGCGCGCTCGTCGTGAGCACACGATGACCGAGCGCCTGATGAACGAGCTCCTCGACGCGTCCAACGGCCTCGGAGCCGCTGTCAAGCGCCGCGAGGACACGCACAAGATGGCCGAGTCCAACAAGGCCTTCGCGCACTACCGCTGGTGATCGGACCGGGGCCCGCTGCGCGCAGCGGGCCCCACTCCTCCCCATTCAGCACACCAGACGTCCTCCAGAAAGGCACAGTCCGTGGCACTTGCAGTGCTCAGCGACCTCACGAAGGTCCGCAACATCGGCATCATGGCTCACATCGATGCCGGTAAGACCACCACGACCGAGCGCATCCTGTACTACACGGGTGTGAACTACAAGATCGGCGAGACGCACGACGGCGCCGGCACGATGGACTGGATGGAGCAGGAGAAGGAGCGCGGCATCACGATCACGTCGGCCGCGACGACCTGCTACTGGAACGACAACCAGATCAACATCATCGACACCCCCGGTCACGTGGACTTCACCGTCGAGGTCGAGCGCTCCCTGCGCGTGCTCGACGGCGCCGTCGCCGTCTTCGACGGCAAGGAGGGCGTCGAGCCCCAGTCCGAGACCGTGTGGCGCCAGGCCGACAAGTACGACGTGCCCCGCATCTGCTTCGTCAACAAGATGGACAAGCTGGGCGCCGACTTCTTCTTCACCGTGCGCACGATCGTCGATCGCCTCGGCGCCAAGCCGCTGGTGATGCAGGTCCCGATCGGCTCGGAGAACGACTTCCGCGGCGTCGTCGATCTCGTGACGATGAAGGCTTACGAGTGGCCCGAGACCTTCCCCGAGGACGATCCCGCCCTCGGCAAGAAGAAGGGCGACCCGTCGCTCGGGCAGTACCAGCTCGAGGTCCCGATCCCCGCTGAGCTGCAGGACACGGTCGACGAGTACCGTGCGAAGCTCGTCGAGGACGTCGCCGAGAGCACCGAGGAGCTCATGGAGTCCTACCTGGAGACGGGCGACCTCACGGTCGAGCAGCTCCAGGCCGGCATCCGCAAGCTCACGATCAACTCCGAGGCGTACCCCGTGTTCGCGGGATCCGCGTTCAAGAACAAGGGCGTCCAGCCCATGCTCGACGCGGTCATCGCCTACCTCCCCTCCCCGCTCGACGTGCCGCCGATGATCGGCCACGACGTGCGCGACGAGGAGAAGGAGATCATCCGCAAGCCCTCCGTCGAGGAGCCCTTCTCGGGCCTCGCGTTCAAGGTGGCAGCGCACCCGTTCTTCGGCCAGTTGACCTATGTGCGCGTGTACTCGGGCCATGTCTCCTCCGGCGACCAGGTGCTCAACGCGACCACCGGCAAGAAGGAGCGCATCGGGAAGCTCTTCCAGATGCACGCCAACCAGGAGAACCCCGTGGACGAGGCCTTCGTCGGCCACATCTACGCGTTCATCGGTCTGAAGGACACCAACACCGGTGACACCCTCTCCGATCTGGCGAACCCGGTGCAGCTCGAGTCGATGAGCTTCCCCGAGCCCGTGATCTCCGTGGCCATCGAGCCCAAGACCAAGGGCGACCAGGAGAAGCTCGGCGTCGCGATCCAGAAGCTCGCCAAGGAGGATCCCACCTTCCAGGTCGAGCTGGACGAGGAGACCGGCCAGACCGTCATCAAGGGCATGGGCGAGCTGCACCTCGACATCCTCGTGGACCGCATGCGCCGCGAGTTCAAGGTCGAGGCCAACATCGGCAAGCCCCAGGTGGCCTACCGCGAGACCATCCGTCGCACCGTGGACAAGTTCGACTTCACCCACAAGAAGCAGACGGGCGGCTCCGGCCAGTTCGCGAAGATCCAGATGCGCTACGAGCCCCTCGTGGGCGCGGAGGAGGGCGTGTTCTACGAGTTCGAGAACGCCGTCACCGGCGGTCGCGTGCCTCGCGAGTACATCCCCAGCGTCGACGCGGGCACCCAGGACGCCCTGCAGTCGGGCGTGCTGGCCGGCTACCCGGTCGTGAACGTGAAGGCCACCATCCTCGATGGCGCCTACCACGATGTCGACTCCTCGGAGATGGCCTTCAAGATCGCCGGCTCCATGGCGACCAAGGAGGCCCTGCGCAAGGCGGATCCGGTGCTCCTCGAGCCCCTGATGGACGTCGAGGTGCGCACGCCGGAGGAGTACATGGGAGATGTCATCGGCGACCTGAACTCGCGTCGCGGGCAGGTCCAGTCGATGGAGGACGCGAGCGGCGTGAAGATCGTCCGTGCTCTCGTCCCGCTGTCGGAGATGTTCGGGTACGTGGGCGACCTGCGGTCGAAGACTCAGGGTCGCGCCATGTACACGATGCAGTTCCACAGCTACGCGGAGGTCCCGAGGAACATCTCGGACGAGATCGTCGCGAAGACCCGGGGCGAGTGACCCAGGGGAGCGGCGGTACACTCGTTCCGCTTCTCCTCTGATCCGACGGCGGGCGCGCCCGGTGCGCGCCCGCCGGACCCGAAGCAAGAAGTACACAGAACAGACGTCCTAGGAGGACACACCATGGCTAAGGCCAAGTTCGAGCGGAACAAGCCCCACGTCAACATCGGCACCATCGGCCACGTCGACCACGGCAAGACCACGCTGACCGCCGCGATCTCGAAGGTCCTGTACGACCAGTACCCGGATCTCAACGAGAAGCGCGACTTCGATCAGATCGATAACGCGCCCGAGGAGAAGCAGCGCGGCATCACGATCAACATCTCGCACATCGAGTACCAGACGGAGAAGCGCCACTACGCGCACGTCGATGCTCCCGGTCACGCCGACTACATCAAGAACATGATCACCGGCGCGGCGCAGATGGACGGCGCGATCCTCGTGGTCGCCGCCACCGACGGCCCCATGGCCCAGACCCGCGAGCACGTTCTGCTCGCCCGCCAGGTGGGTGTCCCCTACCTGCTGGTCGCGCTGAACAAGTCCGACATGGTCGACGACGAGGAGATCCTCGAGCTCGTCGAGATGGAGGTCCGCGAGCTGCTGGGTTCGCAGGAGTTCGACGAGGACGCCCCTGTCGTCCGCGTCTCCGCTCTCAAGGCCCTCGAGGGCGACGAGAAGTGGGTCGAGTCCGTCAAGGAGCTCATGGCTGCGGTGGACGAGAACGTCCCCGACCCCATCCGCGACATGGACAAGCCCTTCCTCATGCCGATCGAGGACGTCTTCACCATCACCGGCCGCGGCACCGTCGTGACCGGCAAGGTCGAGCGCGGCAAGCTGCCGATCAACTCCGAGGTCGAGATCGTGGGCATCCGCGAGCCGCAGAAGACCACGGTCACCGGCATCGAGATGTTCCACAAGCAGATGGACGAGGCGTGGGCCGGCGAGAACTGTGGCCTCCTGCTCCGCGGCACCAAGCGCGAGGACGTCGAGCGCGGCCAGGTCGTCGTGAAGTCGGGCTCCATCACCCCCCACACGAACTTCGAGGCGCAGGCGTACATCCTGTCCAAGGATGAGGGCGGGCGTCACAACCCGTTCTACTCGAACTACCGCCCCCAGTTCTACTTCCGCACCACCGACGTCACCGGCGTCATCACGCTGCCCGAGGGCACCGAGATGGTCATGCCCGGCGACTCCACCGAGATGACGGTCGAGCTGATCCAGCCCATCGCCATGGAGGAGGGCCTCGGCTTCGCTATCCGCGAGGGCGGCCGCACCGTCGGCTCGGGCCGCGTCACCAAGATCACCAAGTGATCGCCGCGGGCTCAGCCCGCAGCATCGCCCGGTGATCCTCCGGCGCGGCTCCCGCTGCGGGAGCCGCGCCGGGAGGGCCCGCAGGAGCGTAGGCCCCGGATCCGCCACCGCGAGGTGGGGATCCGGGGCCTTCTGCATGCCTGCTCCGGCAGGGGCCCGCTCTCGCTTCCGGAGCCGGATGCGCTCGTCGGGGCCGGGGCCGGGGCCGGGGCCGGGGCCGCCGGATGCAGGAACGGCCGGTCACCCGCAGGGGTGACCGGCCGTCGCCGCGAAGGGCCGGCGCGGAGGGCGCCTCAGAGGCGGTGCTCGTCCTGGCGGGGGAGCGGCTGCGCGCTGGAGGCGGGCTGCCCGTAGCTGGGGGTGTGCGAGGGGGCTGTCGAGGACGACGAGGGCTGCTCGGCGCGCTGCTCCGGCGCCGGCTGCCCGTAGGCAGGGCGGCCGGCTGGACCGGGAGCGGGCGCGGCGGCGGGGCGGGCTTCCGGCTTCGCAGCGGACTGCGGCACCGCGTGCGTGCTCGCGAGGATCTGGCGGGCGGCCTCGGCGTGGGTGTGCTCGACCATGAGCTCGAACTGCATGGGGATGGTCGCGGTCATCGAGGTGTAGTCGCGCCGGCCCCCGCTCATCAGGTAGCCGATCACCGACCAGACCGTGAAGAACAGGATCCCGAACAGCACGCCGGACACGATCGTGGCGAGGAACTCTCCGGCGAACAGCGCGAGCAGCAGGCCGATGAACAGTCCCATCCAGGCGCCGCTGAACACGCCGTTCAGAATGACGCGACCCCAGGTCTGCCGGCCGGTGACGCGCTCGATGACCTTGAGGTCGGTGCCCACGATCATCGTGTTCTGCACCGGGAACTCGGCGTCGGCGAGTGCGTCCACCACGGCCTGGACCTCGGCGTACGTGCTGTACGTGCCCAGGGAGCGCGGGTATTCCAGGTTGTAGAGCCTCGCGGTCAGCGGCGAGGGCTGCTGTGGAGTGGTCATGGGCCGACCCTAGAGCAGAACGTTGTGCGCAGGGTGGGAGAGAACCGGACCTTTCGGGTGGACGCATCGATGCGCACTTGTGATGCGCGGACGCCGGGAAACGCGCGAGGGCGGCGCCGCCGGACCGTACAGTATGGGCACGGCGGGACGCCTGGCCCGCCGTGCTCCCGAATCCAGGCAGATTCCAGCGCACCGACGCGCACTCGATGAGGAGACACGGAACCATGACCGACGAGCACAGCATTCTCACCCCCCTCGAGCGGATCGGCGCCTCGCGCCGCCGCTTCCTCGCCCTGGCCGGTGCCGGCACCGGCGCGGCGACCCTGGCCGCGTGCGCCGGGGGCGGCACCTCCGCCGGAGGATCCGGCGGCAGCGACGGCGGCGTGACCGGCGGGGGAGAGGTCTCCGAGGAGAACCCCCTCGGCGTGGACGGCAGCCAGAGCGTCGAGGCCGTCATCTTCGACGGCGGCTACGGCGACGAGTACGCCAAGTCCGCCGGCGAGCAGTACTCCGCGCAGTACCCCGATGCCGAGGTCACCGTGACCTCGACCGTCAACATCCAGCCCGACCTGCAGCCGCGCTTCGCGGGCGGCAACCCGCCGGACCTCTTCGACAACTCCGGGGCGCAGAAGCTCGCGATCGACGGCCTGGTCTCCCAGCTCGCCCCGCTCGACGACCTCCTGGCAGCGCCCATGGTCGATGCCGAGGGCACCGTCGAGGAGAACCTCCTGCCCGGCGTGAAGTCCCCGGGCATGCTCGGCGGCAAGTTCCTCGGCATGAACTACGTCTACACGGTCTTCTGCCTGTGGTACTCCGCCAAGGAGTTCGAGGAGAAGGGCTGGAGCTTCCCCACCACCTGGGACGAGCTGATGACGCTCGGCGAGGCGGTCAAGGCCGAGGGCCGCCACCTGTTCTCCTGGGGCGGCGCGAACGCGTCGAACTACTACCAGGAGATGGCGCTGTCCATGGCCGCGAAGCTCGGCGGCCCCGAGGTGCTGAAGAAGATCGACCGTCTCGAGGAGGGCGCCTTCGACCAGGACGCCGTCGTCCAGGCGTACGACGCGATGGCCGAGGCCGTGAAGGCCGGATTCTTCGAGCCCGGCGGCGAGGGCATCAAGCACACCGACGCGCAGACCGCCTGGGTCCAGGGCAAGAGCGTCATGTACCCCTCCGGCTCCTGGATCGAGAACGAGCAGGCCGACGTCACCCCCGAGGGCTACCGCATGACGGGCGCGCCGCTGCCCGCCCTGTCGAGCTCCGACGCGATGCCGCTCAGCGCGATCCACGGGACGGCGGCCGAGCAGTACTTCGTGCCCTCGGGCGGCGTGAACCCCGCCGGCGGCGCCGAGTTCCTGCGGATCATGCTCTCCAAGGAGCAGGGTGCGAAGTTCGCCGAGCTCACCAAGGCCCCCTCGGTCGTCAAGGACACGATCCCCGAGGACGGCTTCGGCTCCTCGGCCCTGTCGTCGGTGAACACGATGATCACCGACGCCGGCGAGGACACCTTCACCTTCAACTTCTCCGACTGGTACGGGCTGGGCTCGCAGTCCATCACCAACTGGACGAGCTTCCTGCGCGGGGACATCGACGCCGCGACGTTGCGCGCCCAGGAGCAGGCGATGATCGACGCCGTCCGCGAGGACGACGCCGTCACCAAGTTCCAGGTCGAGGGATGACGCAGATCCCACCCCTCGCACCCGAGGAGGCGCTGACCGCGGCGCCGTCGGGAGGCCTCACGGCTTCCCGGCGGCGCCGCCGCAGGCCCTCGCTCGAGCGCGTCCTGTTCTTCCTGCTGTTCCTGGGGCTGCCGCTCGCGGTCTACATCATGTTCGTGGTCTCCCCGTTCCTGCAGTCGTTCTACTACTCCCTCACGAACTGGTCGGGCCTGAGCCCGACGATGGAGTTCATCGGCCTGGAGAACTACCGGCGCGTGCTCGCCAACGAGATCTTCTGGAAGGCCCTGCGCAACAACCTGGTGCTCCTGGTGCTCCTGCCGACGGTGACGATCGCGCTGTCCTTCGCGCTCGCGGTGATGGTGACGATCGGGGGGACGACCCAGGGCGGCATCCGCGGCATCCGCGGATCGTCCGTGTACCGCGTGGTGAGCTTCTTCCCCTACGCGATCCCGGCGGTGATCGTCGGCATCCTGTTCAACTTCGTCTACCACCCCAGTGGCGGCCTCCTGAACGGAGTCCTGAACCTCGTGGCGCGGCCCCTCGGCCTCACGGTGTCCACTGCCTGGCTCGGTGATCCCCGGGTGGCCCTGCTGGCCCTCGCCGCGGCGATCGTCTGGGCCTTCGTGGGCTTCTACATGGTGCTGTTCGTCGCGGCGATCTCCTCGATCTCCTCCGAGGTGCTGGAGGCCGCACGGCTCGACGGCGCCGGCCGGCTCCGCATCGCGGTGCAGATCGTCGCCCCGATGGTGCGCGACTCGGTCTCCACGGCCCTCGTCTACATGGGCATCCTGGCGCTGGACGCCTTCACCTTCGCCTCCGTCATGACCCCGAACGGCGGCACCGACAACTCCACTCGCGTCGTCTCGCAGCTGCTCTACCAGACCGGGTTCCAGCAGGGGCGCTTCGGCGAGGCCAACGCCATGGGAGTGATCATGGCGCTGGTGACGATGCTGGTGGCGATCCTCGTGCTCGCCCTCGGGCGCGGCCGGAAGGAATCCCGCTGATGAACTCTCCTTCGCAGACCCCTCCCGCGGCGCGCGCGAAGCCTGCCGTCCGCGGCGCGGATCGCGCATTCGCGATCATCGCGCACGTGGTCCTCGGCATCTGGGCGCTGCTCGTGCTGCTGCCGCTGCTGTGGATGATCTTCACGTCGTTCAAGAGCTCGCAGGAGATCCTCACCAGCCCCTTCGGCCTGCCTGAGACGCTGCGCCTGGACAACTACGCCCGTGCGTGGCGCGAGGCGCAGATCGGCGACTACCTGTGGAACACGGTGATCGTCGTGGGGGTGTCCCTGGTCCTGGTGATGGCGCTGGGGGCGATGTGCTCCTACGTGCTCGCGCGGTTCCGCTTCCCCGGGAACCGGATCATCTACTACAGCCTCATCGCGGGGCTGACCTTCCCGATCTTCCTCGCGGTGATCCCGCTGTTCTTCGTGCTCAACGGGATGGGCCTGATCGGCAAGGGGCCCATGGGGCTCGTGGGAGTGATCCTCGCCTACGTCGCCTTCGCCCTCCCGTTCACGGTGTTCTTCCTGTACGCGTTCTTCCGCAGCCTCCCCGAGGAGATCAGCGAGGCGGCCGCCATCGACGGGGCGGGGGACTTCCGCACCTTCTTCCAGGTCATGCTCCCGATGGCGTGGCCGGGGATCGTGTCCGTGGCGATCTTCAACTTCCTGGGCCTGTGGAACCAGTACCTGCTGCCGCTCGTGCTGAACACGGACCGTAACAACTACGTGCTCGCCCAGGGCCTGGTGAACCTGCAGGCCCAGCAGGGCTACCGCACCGACTGGGGCGGCATGTTCGCCTCCGTCGTCATCACCGTGATCCCGGTGCTCGTGGTCTACGTGCTGTGCCAGCGCCAGATCCAGGCCGGCGTCAGCCCCGGGACGGACAAGTAGGCCCGCGCAGTGTGAGCTGTGACCAGACCGACGCTCCGGTCCTTGGCACGAGGCGCACGCAGGTGGCAGACTGTACGAGTTGTCTGCGCGGGCCGACATCCCCGGTTCCGTTCTCCGCGTGCGCTCCTCGAGGGCGCAGCGGCGAATGATCACCGGATGAGGTCCGTCCCCAGGATGCGAACGGCGCCCACGCGTCGAGAGCGCATCGGAATGAGGGAAGAGCGCAGACCAGCCGGCAACGGTCGCAGAGCCATGGGCTTCATCGCCCTCGGCGGGGCGACACGCCCATCCTCGGGTAACGGGGCCGGCTCAGAACAGTCCAGACGAGAAGAGAGACAGGTCGCCATGGCGGGACAGAAGATCCGCATCCGGCTGAAGTCGTACGACCACGAGGTCATCGACAGCTCGGCGCGCAAGATCGTCGACACGGTCACTCGCGCGGGTGCGACGGTGGTGGGCCCCGTGCCGCTGCCGACCGAGAAGAACGTGTTCTGCGTGATCCGTTCGCCCCACAAGTACAAGGACTCCCGTGAGCACTTCGAGATGCGCACGCACAAGCGACTGATCGACATCGTCGATCCCACGCCCAAGGCCGTGGATTCGCTGATGCGCCTCGATCTGCCGGCGGACGTCAACATCGAGATCAAGCTCTGAGGCAGGTTGAGATGAGCAACGAACTGACAGGGCAGGCAGCCCGCGCCGTCGCCGGCGTGCTCGGCACCAAGCTCGGCATGACCCAGGTCTGGGATGAGAGCGGCAAGCTCGTTCCCGTGACCGTGGTCCAGGCTGGGCCCAATGTCGTCACCCAGGTGCGCTCCGTCGAGACCGACGGCTACGACGCAGTCCAGATCGCCTACGGGCAGATCGATCCCCGCAAGGTCTCCAAGCCCCTGCGCGGCCACTTCGAGAAGGCGGGCGTGACCCCGCGCCGCCACCTCGTGGAGCTGCGCACCAACGACGCCTCCGGCTTCTCGCTCGGCCAGGAGATCGACGCCTCGATCTTCGAGGCGGGCCAGAAGGTCGACGTCGTCGGCACCAGCAAGGGCAAGGGAACCGCGGGCGTCATGAAGCGCCACGGCTTCTCCGGCGTCGGCGCATCGCACGGTGCGCACCGCAACCACCGCAAGCCGGGCTCCATCGGCGGCGCTTCCACGCCGGGCCGTGTCTTCAAGGGCATGCGCATGGCAGGCCGCATGGGCAACGCCCGCACCAGTGTCCAGAACCTGACCGTTCACGCGGTCGACGTCGAGAAGGGCCTCGTGCTCGTCAAGGGTGCCGTCCCCGGCCCCAAGGGCGGCCTCGTGCTCGTCCGCTCGGCTGTCAAGACTCCCGCGAAGGAGGCCTGAGACCGATGGCAGAGAATCTGACCGTCGACGTGCTCGATCCGGCCGGCAAGAAGTCCGGCACGGCTGAGCTGCCTGCGTCGATCTTCGATGTCCAGACCAGCGTCCCGCTGATCCACCAGGTCGTCGTGGCGCAGCTCGCAGCTGCACGCCAGGGCACGCACAAGACCAAGACCCGCGCCGAGGTCTCCGGCGGCGGCCGCAAGCCGTACAAGCAGAAGGGCACCGGCCGGGCTCGTCAGGGCTCGATCCGCGCTCCTCAGTTCGCCGGCGGCGGCGTCGTGCACGGGCCCGTCCCGCGCGACTACGACCAGCGCACCCCGAAGAAGATGAAGGCCGCCGCCCTGCGCGGTGCCCTCTCGGATCGCGCGCGCAACGCGCGCATCCACGTGATCACCGCGCTGCTCGAGGGCG
The DNA here is from genome assembly GCF_023509525.1 of Brachybacterium equifaecis. Taxonomy (GTDB): domain Bacteria; phylum Actinomycetota; class Actinomycetes; order Actinomycetales; family Dermabacteraceae; genus Brachybacterium; species Brachybacterium equifaecis. The sequence goes on along the minus strand of NZ_JAKNCJ010000002.1, from coordinate 174,675 downwards.
ATTCGGCCTCGACCAAGGCTGCGCGCACCACGATCGGGCACATCTCGGATCGCAAGCACGTCCTCGTGGTCCTGCGCCGCGACGATGAGCTCGGCGCCCTGAGCGCCCGCAACCTGCCGGCCGCGCACGTCCTGTTCGCGGACCAGCTGAACACCTACGACGTCATGCGAAGCGACGACGTCGTGTTCACCACCGGTGCGCTGGAGGACTTCATCGCCCGCGCCACCCTGTCGCTGCCCACGTCGTCCTTCGCCGCTGCGAAGACCGCGGGCGCTGAGGAGGAGTCCAAGTGAGCACGCTGAACAAGGACCCGCGCGACGTCCTGCGCTCCCCGGTCGTCTCTGAGAAGAGCTACGCACTGATGGACGAGGGCAAGTACACCTTCCTGGTGGACCCCCGCGCCAACAAGACCGAGATCAAGATCGCCGTCGAGAAGATCTTCGACGTCAAGGTCGCCTCGGTGAACACGATCAGCCGCCAGGGGAAGTCGCGTCGCACGCGCTTCGGGACGGGCAAGCGCAAGGACACCAAGCGCGCCGTCGTCACCCTGACTTCCGGAACCATCGACATCTTCGGAGGGTCGGTCGCCTGAGCGACTGACCGCCGAGAGCCGTAGAGAGTCTGAGGGAACCCCACCATGGGAATTCGCAAGCACAAGCCGACAACGCCGGGCCGTCGCGGCTCGAGCGTCGCCGACTTCGTCGAGATCACCCGGTCCACGCCGGAGAAGTCGCTGGTCCGACCGATCCACAAGACCGGTGGTCGCAACAACAACGGCCGCGTGACCTCGCGTCACCGCGGCGGCGGCCACAAGCGCGCCTACCGCGTCATCGACTTCCGTCGCCATGACAAGGACGGCGTCAACGCCAAGGTCGCTCACATCGAGTACGACCCCAACCGCACCGCGCGCATCGCGCTGCTGCACTACGCGGACGGCGAGAAGCGGTACATCCTCGCTCCCGCCAAGCTGCGCCAGGGCGACTGGGTGGAGAACGGAGCCGGCTCGGACATCAAGCCCGGCAACAACCTCCCCCTGAAGAACATCCCCCTGGGCACGGTCATCCACGCGATCGAGCTCCGCCCCGGCGGCGGCGCGAAGATCGCGCGCTCGGCCGGCGCCTCGGTGCAGCTCGTCGCCAAGGAGGGCCGCTTCGCGCAGCTGCGCATGCCCTCCGGCGAGATCCGCAACGTGGATGCGCGCTGCCGCGCCACCATCGGCGAGGTCGGCAATGCCGAGCAGTCGAACATCAACTGGGGCAAGGCCGGACGCATGCGCTGGAAGGGCAAGCGCCCTCACGTGCGCGGCGTCGTCATGAACCCGGTCGATCACCCGCATGGTGGCGGCGAGGGCCGCACATCCGGTGGTCGCCACCCCGTGTCGCCGTGGGGCAAGCCCGAGGGCCGCACGCGGCGTCCGGGCAAGGAGAGCGACAAGCTCATCGTCCGCCGCCGCCGTACCGGCAAGAAGCGCTGATAGGGAAGCTGAACTATGCCTCGCAGTATCTCCAAGGGCCCCTTTGTCGATGACCACCTGCAGAAGAAGGTGGACGTCGCCAATGAGAAGGGCAGCAAGAACGTCATCAAGACCTGGTCGCGTCGTTCGGTGATCACGCCGGACTTCCTCGGCCACACCTTCGCAGTGCACGACGGTCGCAAGCACGTCTCGGTGTTCGTCACCGAGTCGATGGTCGGCCACAAGCTCGGCGAGTTCGCCCCCACGCGGACTTTCAAGGGCCACGAGAAGGACGACAAGAAGGGTCGTCGTCGCTGACCCCGGTCAGCACGGCACCCTTCTCGAAGAGAGGACAGCAATGGAAGCCAAGGCGCAGGTGCGGTATCTCCGCATGACGCCCATGAAGGCCCGGCGCGTTGTGGACCTGATTCGTGGCAAGAGCACGGCTGAGGCTGAGGACATCCTGCGGTTCGCCCCGCAGGCAGCGTCCGAGCCCGTCCTGAAGCTCGTGAAGTCCGCGATCGCGAACGCGCGTGTGAAGGCCGATCAGGCGGGGGAGCGCTTCGATGAGCGCGAGCTCATCGTCTCCGCCGCATTCGTCGATGAGGGTCCGACCATGAAGCGGTTCCAGCCGCGAGCTCAGGGTCGTGCCTTCCAGATCAAGAAGCGAACCAGCCACGTCACCGTGGTGGTCGCTCCCGCGAACAAGTAAGGAGGAACCCCAGATGGGCCAGAAGGTCAATCCCAACGGTTTCCGCCTCGGGATCACCACGGAGCACACCAGCCGTTGGTTCGCCGATTCCTCGAAGGAGGGGCAGCGGTACCGCGACTACGTGAAGGAAGACGTCGCGATCCGCAAGCTCATGTCCGACGGGCTCGAGCGCGCCGGCATCTCCAAGGTCGAGATCGAGCGCACCCGTGACCGAGTCCGCGTCGACCTGCACACCGCCCGCCCGGGCATCGTGATCGGTCGCCGCGGCGCGGAGGCCGAGCGTCTCCGCGGTGAGCTCGAGAAGCTCACCGGCAAGCAGATCCAGCTGAACATCCTCGAGGTCAAGAACCCCGAGGCCGACGCCCAGCTGGTGGCGCAGGGCATCGCCGAGCAGCTCGCTGCTCGCGTGTCCTTCCGCCGTGCGATGCGCAAGGGCATCCAGTCGGCGCAGCGCGCCGGCGCCAAGGGCATCCGCGTGGCGGTCTCCGGCCGCCTCGGCGGCGCCGAGATGAGCCGCAGCGAGTTCTACCGCGAAGGCCGTGTGCCCCTGCACACCCTCCGCGCGAACATCGACTACGGGTTCTACGAGGCCCGCACCGCCTTCGGCCGCATCGGCGTGAAGGTGTGGATCTACAAGGGCGACGTCACCGCCAAGGAGCTCGCGGCCCAGGCCGCCTCGCAGGCCCCGCGCTCCGGCGCTCGCGGCCCGCGCGCCGAGCGTCCCCGCGGCCGTCGCAACGAGCGCAACGCCGCCGCCCGTCAGGACGAGGCTGCCCCGCAGACCTCCGCTCCCGCCGAGCAGCAGGCCGCAGCGCCCGTCGAGTCCGGAACGGAGGCCTGATCCGATGCTGATCCCCCGCAGGACCAAGCACCGCAAGCAGCACCACCCTGGCCGCAGCGGCATGTCCAAGGGCGGCAACGACCTCGCGTTCGGCGAGTACGGCATCCAGGCGCTCGCGCCTGCATACGTCACGAACCGCCAGATCGAGGCCGCGCGTATCGCGATGACCCGCTACATGAAGCGCGGCGGCAAGGTGTTCATCAACATCTACCCCGACCGCCCGCTCACCAAGAAGCCCGCCGAGGTCCGCATGGGCTCCGGCAAGGGCTCCGTGGAGTGGTGGATCGCCAACGTCAAGCCGGGTCGCGTGATGTTCGAGATCGCCGGTGTCCCCGAGGATGTGGCTCGCGAGGCTCTGCGCCTGGCGATCCACAAGCTCCCCATGAAGTGCCGCATTCTGACGCGAGAGGGTGGTGACATCTGATGGCAGCAACCAAGCTCACCGCTGAGGAGCTCGACAAGCTCGACGACCAGAAGCTGGCCGACGAGCTGGCCAAGGCCAAGGACGAGCTGTTCAAGCTCCGCTTCCAGTCCGCCACCGGCCAGCTCGAGAGCTCCGGCCGTCTGCGCTCCGTCAAGAAGGACATCGCGCGGATCTACACGATTCTGCGCGAGCGCGAGCTGGGCATCCGCCAGGCTCCGGGCGCCGAGTGACCGCGAAGCGAGGAACAGGACAGATGAACGAGAAGCTCACCGAGGATCTCGCTGTGGAAGGGGCTCACGCCTCCTCCCACGAGCGTCCCTACCGCAAGACGCTGCGCGGCTACGTCGTCTCCGACAAGATGGACAAGACCATCGTCGTCGAGGTCGAGGAGCGTGTGAAGCACGCCCTCTACGGCAAGGTCATGAAGCAGACCCACAAGTTCAAGGCCCACGATGAGGAGAACGTCGCCGGCATCGGCGACTTCGTCCTGATCATGGAGACCCGGCCGCTCAGCGCCTCCAAGCGCTGGCGCCTGGTCGAGGTCCTCGACAAGGCCAAGTGATCGGCCGGTCCTCGTGACCAGCTGAGCACCCGGAAGCCGGGCATCCCTTCGGGGGTGCCCGGCTTCTCGCTGTCTGCGGGGGCGCGGAGCTGCGGACGGCGGATCTGCATCGCCCCGTCCGCGTGGCCCCGTCCGCCTCGCCCCGTCCATCTCGCCCCGTCCGCCTCGCCCCGTCCGCATCCCCCCGCGCAGCCGACTGGGAGGAATGCCACGGTCCCCGGGCGATGTCGCGCCTTCGCCTGGAACCGGCGGCTTTTGGGCGGTAACGTGGAGCGCCGTGCCGTGCTCTGGCGGTCCGGGTCGCGCAGGACGCGACCGCGGAGCGCGCCGAGCACGATGGCGAGGCAGGAAGCGCCGCGCAGGCTCACGCAGCCGGCACCCCCGGAGCGAGAGCCCTGCGGAGCGGCCCCTCGCGCACACAGCCTCATGGAAAGCAGTTCGATGCCCCCATCGACCATGCCCTCGCACGCCCAGAACCAGGAGCCCTCCCCGTCGGGGGCGCGCCCGCCGCGGTCGCGCCGCTGGCGCCGGCAGCGCGAGCAGCGGCTCGAGGTCGACGATGTCCTCGTCGTGAACACCTCGAAGATCCGCACCGCGATCGGCGGCACCGTCGTCGGCAACTTCATGGAGTGGTTCGACTTCGGCGTGTACGGCTACATGGCAATCCTCCTCGCCGAGCTCTTCTTCGACACGGGCGATGAGAGCCTCGACCTCCTGCTGAGCCTGCTGGCCTTCGCCGTCAGCTTCCTCGTGCGCCCCCTCGGCGGGGTCGTCCTCGGCCCCCTCGGGGACCGGATCGGTCGGCAGAAGGTCCTGTTCTTCACGATGGCGATGATGGCGATCGCCACCGCGCTGATCGGCGTGCTGCCGACGTACGAGCAGGTCGGCATCTGGGCGGCCTTCGCGCTGTATGCGCTGAAGCTCATCCAGGGCTTCTCCACCGGAGGCGAGTACGCCGGCGCCACCACCTACGTCGCCGAGTTCTCCCCGGATCGCAAGCGCGGCTACTACTCCTCGTTCCTCGACGTGGGCAGCTACCTGGGCTTCGCGGCGGGCGCGGGCAGCGTGGCGCTCACGCACCTGCTTGCCGTCCAGGTGGGCGGTCCCGATGCGATGGCCGAGTGGGGCTGGCGCATCCCGTTCCTCCTCGCCATTCCGCTGGGCGCGGTCGCGATCTACCTGCGGGCCCGGATCCCCGAGACCCCGGCGTTCGAGGACACCGATGCCGCTCCGGCTCCGGTCGTCCACCCCGATGAGGCCGACCCCTCGGCCATCGGGATGCGCAAGGGCGTGGGCGGCATCCTCCGCTGGCACTGGCGGGAGCTGCTGATCGCGATCGCGATCGTCGCGGCGACCAACACCGCGGGCTACGCGCTGACCAGCTACATGCCCACCTACCTCGGCGGGCAGTTCGGCTACAACGAGATGGTGAGCGCGGCGGCCACGATCCCGGCGCTGATCGCGCTGGCGATCGGCATCCCGCTGTTCGGGAAGCTGTCGGACAGGATCGGCCGCCGGAAGGTGTACCTCGGCGCTGCCTTCGCGAGCGTTGCGCTGATCGCGCCGGCCTTCGCCGTCATGCACCTCGGATCGTTCTGGGCCATCCAGGGCGCGATGTTCATCGTGGCGCTCCCGGTCGCGATGTGGATCGCCGGCAGTGCGGCGACGCTGCCCGCGCTCTTCCCCACGGCGAGCCGCTACGGCGCGATGGGGATCGCCTACAACATCTCGGTCTCCCTCTTCGGCGGGACGACCCCGCTGATCTCGCAGTACCTGGTCGACCTCACCGGGAACTCGTACATGCCGGCGTTCTGGATCATGGGCTTCGGCGTCCTTGGCGGGATCGCAGTGCTGTGCATGCGCGAGACCGCGCAGCGCCCGCTGCTGGGGTCGTTCCCCACGGTCGAGACGACGGCGGAGGCCGTGGAGATCGTCGAGGGCCAGGAGGAGAACCCCCTGCTGGATGTGGCGGAGATGCCGATCCCCGGCACCCCGGCGGCCCCGGTGATCGTCGGCGAGCTGGACGACTAGGGCCGAGTGATCGACCCGGCGACCGCCTGATCCGTCCCCCGCTCTCCCGTGCCCCTGCAGGCGCGGGGGAGCGGGGGAGCGGCTCGCCAGCCGGTGATCCGGCGTTCACACGGGGCGCTGCCATGAGCAAGGACACAGCACCGGGCCCGCGCACCCCTACCAGGGGGCGCGGGCCTCGCGTATGCTTGAACGGTTGCTGATCCCCGCGGATCACGTCGGCCCCGGCCGGCGCTGCGGGAGGAAGCGGACGGCAGCGTCCGACTTCCGACGGAGACCTCGTGCCACCGGCTCTCACGAGCCACGCGGTGCGTCTGAGTCCGCCGGAGGGTTTTTTGTTGCCGTTGCAGCATGCAATGGTCCATCGATCCGTTCCGTCAGGCTCGGCATCCCCGCTGCGGCGGGGGAGTGAGAACCGGCGAGACGACAGGAGTACTGAGTGATTCAGCAGGAGTCGCGACTGCGCGTCGCCGACAACACGGGTGCCAAGGAGATTCTCTGCATCCGCGTTCTCGGTGGCTCCGGTCGCCGTTACGCAAGCATCGGCGACACCATCGTGGCGACCGTCAAGGACGCCATCCCCGGTGGAAACGTCAAGAAGGGCGATGTGGTCAAGGCCGTCATCGTCCGCACCAGCAAGGAGCGTCGGCGTGCCGACGGCTCCTACATCCGCTTCGACGAGAACGCGGCGGTGATCCTCAAGAACGACGGCGAGCCTCGCGGCACGCGCATCTTCGGCCCGGTGGGCCGCGAGCTGCGCGACAAGCGGTTCATGAAGATCATCTCGCTGGCACCGGAGGTGCTGTGATGACGAAGATGAATATCAAGAAGGGCGATCTGGTCCAGGTCATCACCGGCCGTTCCAGCGACGCCGACAAGGCTGCCAAGCGCGGTCTGACCCCCGGTGACAAGGGCAAGCAGGGTCGCGTTCTCGAGGTCTTCCCCGAGACGCAGCGCGTTCTGGTCGAGGGCGTCAACGCTCGCACCCGCCACCTCCGCGCCACCCAGCAGGGCGGCGCCGGCGGCATCGAGCAGCGCGAGGCACCGATCCACGTGTCGAACGTGGCTCTCGTGGATCCCGAGGACAGCAAGCCGACCAAGGTCGGCTACCGCGTGGAGACCGTGGAGCTCGAGAACGGCCGCACCAAGCAGGTCCGCGTGCGCTTCGCGAAGCGCTCCGGGAAGGACATCTGATGTCGGAGACCACCACCGCCACCCAGGCCCCTGAGACCCCGCGCCTGAAGACCAGGTACCGCGAGGAGATCAAGGGCGCTCTGACCGAGCAGTTCGGCTACGGCAACGTCATGCTCGTGCCCGGCCTGACCAAGATCGTCGTGAACATGGGCGTCGGCGACGCCGCTCGCGACTCGAAGGTGATCGACGGCGCGATCCGCGACCTCACCACCATCACCGGTCAGAAGCCCCAGGTCACCAAGGCCCGCAAGTCCATCGCGCAGTTCAAGCTGCGCGAGGGCATGCCGATCGGCGCGCACGTCACGCTGCGCGGCGACCGCATGTGGGAGTTCCTCGACCGCCTGCTGTCGACCGCTCTTCCCCGCATCCGCGACTTCCGCGGCCTCTCGGCGAAGCAGTTCGACGGCCAGGGCAACTACACCTTCGGTCTCACGGAGCAGGTCATGTTCCACGAGATCGATCAGGACAAGATCGATCGCACCCGTGGCATGGACATCACCGTCGTCACCACCGCGAAGACCGACGATGAGGGACGCGCGCTGCTGAAGCTGCTCGGGTTCCCCTTCAAGGAGAACTGACATGGCCAAGACAGCACTGATCAAGAAGCAGGAGCGCACCCCGAAGTTCGGCGTGCGGGCCTACACCCGGTGCCAGCGGTGCGGTCGTCCGCACTCTGTGTACCGCAAGTTCGGGCTGTGCCGCGTGTGCCTGCGCGAGATGGCTCACCGCGGTGAGCTCCCCGGCGTCACGAAGAGCAGCTGGTAAGGACTATCGCCACAGGTCCCCATTCGCGCACCAGCGCGCGTTCGGGGGAAACCAGGTGAGGAAGAAGCAAATGACATGACCATGACAGACCCGATCGCGGACATGCTGACGCGCGTGCGGAACGCATCCGGTGCGTACCACGAGACCGTGTCCATGCCGTACTCGAATCTGAAGAACGGCATCGCGCAGATCCTGAAGGCCGAGGGCTACATCTCGGACTGGAAGGAAGAGGAGGCCGAGGTCGGCAAGAACCTCGTCCTCGTGCTGAAGTACGGCCAGAGCCGCGAGCGCGCCATCTCCGGTGTGCGCCGCATCTCGAAGCCCGGCCTTCGCGTGTACGCCAAGTCCACCAACCTGCCCAAGGTCCTCGGCGGCCTGGGCGTGGCGATCCTGTCCACGTCCAGCGGTCTCCTGACCGACAAGCAGGCAGCCAAGAAGGGTGTGGGTGGGGAAGTCCTCGCCTACATCTGGTGAGCGGGAGAGGAGCAGCAATATGTCCCGCATCGGACGCCTGCCGGTCGTAGTGCCGGCCGCAGTTCAGAACGTGAGCATCGAGGGCCAGACCGTCACGGTCACCGGCCCCAAGGGCGAGCTCAGCCACGTCGTGCCCACCCCCCTCGCGGTCTCCCGCGATGAGGACGGCGCGATCGTCGTGGAGCGCCCCGACGAGCACCGCGACAACAAGGCCCTCCACGGCCTGACGCGGACGCTCATCCACAACATGGTCCTCGGTGTCACCGAGGGCTACACCAAGAAGCTGGAGATCGTCGGCACCGGTTACCGCGTGACCGCCAAGGGCTCGGACCTCGAGTTCGCCCTGGGCTTCTCGCACCCGGTCATCGTGAAGGCCCCCGAGGGCATCACGTTCGCCGTCGAGACGCCGACCAAGTTCTCCGTGAGCGGCATCGACAAGCAGCTGGTCGGCGAGACCTCTGCGAAGATCCGCAAGATCCGCAAGCCCGAGCCCTACAAGGGCAAGGGCGTGCGCTACGCGGACGAGGTCGTGCTGCGCAAGGCCGGAAAGGCTGGTAAGTGATCATGGGATTCGCAGAGAAGCACACCGTCGGCTCCCGCGGCAGCCGCCTGCGCGCACGTGGCCGTCGCCACCTGCGTGTGCGCCGCCGCGTCGTGGGCACCGCAGAGCGCCCCCGTCTGGTGGTCACCCGCAGCCAGCGCCACATGTTCGTGCAGATCGTGGACGACGCCAAGGGCCTCACCCTGGCGTCCGCCTCGACCATGGAGTCCGATCTCCGCTCTTCCGAGGGCACGAAGTCGGACAAGGCCCGCACGGTCGGCACCCTGGTGGCCGAGCGCGCGAAGGCCGCTGGCATCGACGCGGTCGTCTTCGATCGCGGCGGCAACAAGTACCACGGCCGCGTGGCCGCGGTCGCCGACGGCGCCCGCGAAGCCGGCCTGGCACTGTGACGGCCCCCCGGACACAGGACGAGAAGAGGAACTGATATGGCTGCACAGCAGCGAAACAGCGGTCCCGCGGCCTCCGGTCGTGGCCGCGAGGGCACCGCAACGGGTGCCGGCACCGAGGAGCGCGGCGGCGATCGCCGCGGCGGCGGGCGTCGCGGCGAGGGCCGCGGCGGTCGTCAGCAGGAGGCCGAGAAGTCGAACTTCCTCGAGCGCGTGGTGAGCATCAACCGCGTCTCGAAGGTCGTCAAGGGCGGCCGTCGATTCTCCTTCACGGCCCTCGTGGTCGTGGGCGACGGCGACGGCACCGTCGGTGTCGGCTACGGCAAGGCCAAGGAGGTGCCCGCGGCGATCGCCAAGGGCGTCGAGGAGGCGAAGAAGAACTTCTTCCGCGTCCCCCGCATCCAGGGCACCGTGGTCCACCCCGTGCAGGGCGAGGCCGCAGCCGGCGTCGTCATGCTCCGCCCGGCAGCACCCGGCACCGGCGTGATCGCCGGCGGCCCTGTGCGCGCCGTGCTCGAGTGCGCGGGCGTCAACGACGTGCTGAGCAAGTCGCTCGGCTCGACCAACGCCATCAACATCGTGCGCGCCACCGTGGCTGCTCTCCAGCAGCTCGAGGAGCCCGAGGCAGTCGCGGCTCGCCGCGGCCTCCCCGTCGAGGACGTCGCTCCGGCGCCGCTCCTGCGGGCTCAGGCAGCCGGCCGCGCCGCGGCCCGTGCCGCGAAGGCAGGTGTGTGATGCAGCTCAAGGTGACCCAGGTCCGTTCCGAGATCGGTGGGACCAAGCCCCAGCGTGCGACCCTGCGCGGCCTCGGCCTCAAGCGCATCGGCGACACGGTGGTCAAGGAGGATCGTCCTGAGATCCGCGGCATGATCAACGCCGTCGCTCATCTCGTGACGTTCGAAGAGGTGGACTGACCATGACTGAGAACAACAACCAGAGCCCCCTGAAGCTCCACGACCTGCACCCCGCGCCCGGTGCCAAGACCGCGCGCACCCGTGTGGGCCGCGGTGAGGCCAGCAAGGGCAAGACCGCCGGACGTGGCACCAAGGGCACCAAGGCCCGCTACCAGGTCAAGGCGGGCTTCGAGGGCGGGCAGATGCCGCTGCACATGCGGCTTCCGAAGCTGCGCGGCTTCACCAACCCCTTCCGCGTCGAGTACCAGGTCGTGAACCTGTCGGACCTGCAGGAGCTCTTCCCGCAGGGCGGCACCGTCACGGTCGAGGATCTCGTCGCCAAGGGCGCCGTGCGCAAGAACCAGCTCGTCAAGGTGCTGGGCACCGGAGACATCAGCGTCAAGCTGGACATCTCCGCGCAGAAATTCTCCGCTTCGGCGGAGCAGAAGATCACGGCGGCCGGTGGCACTGCCACCATCGTGTGAGGTCTTCTGACGCATCGACGAGCGACCGTCTTTGACGGGGCACCGCGGCGGGCAATAGCCTGTCCCGCGGTGCCCCGTCGGCATTCCCGGACCCTGCGCAGCGCGCGGTCCGCGCGGTCCGCGCACGGCGGGCCCCTTCGAAGGGAGACAGGTGAACGCGTTCATCCGAGCGTTCCGCACACCGGAGCTGAGGGCGAAGATCTTCTTCACCCTGGCGCTGCTGGCCATCTACCGCCTGGGCGTGTTCGTCCCGACCCCCGGCTTCGATCCCACCAATGTCATGGTGTGCGCGGAGTCTGCGGCGTCCGGCCAGGGCGGGAACGTGCTGGGGATGGTGAACCTGTTCTCCGGCGGCGCACTGCTGCAGCTGTCGATCTTCTCCCTCGGCGTGATGCCCTACATCACCGCCTCGATCATCATCCAGCTGCTCCGGGTGGTGATCCCCCGCTTCGAGGCCCTGCACAAGGAGGGCCAGGCGGGCACAGCCAAGCTCACCCAGTACACGCGCTACCTCACGATCGGCCTCGCACTGCTGCAGGCCACCACGATCATCACCCTGGTGCGCACCGGCCAGTTCTTCGTCGGCTGCAACCTCACCCTCGTGCCCGACCAGTCCCTCCCCACCCTGATCCTCATGGTGGTGACGATGACCGTCGGCACGGTGCTGATCATGTGGTTCGGCGAGCTCATCACCGAGCGCGGCATCGGCAACGGCATGTCGCTGCTGATCTTCCTGTCCATCGCCGCGGCGTTCCCCGTCTCGATGGGCCAGATCTGGCAGCTCCAGGGCTGGATGACCTTCGCCCTGATCATCATGATGGCGCTCGTGGTGATGATCGGCGTCGTCTTCGTCGAGCAGTCGCAGCGCCGCATCCCCGTGCAGTACGCGAAGCGCATGGTCGGCCGCCGCATGTACGGCGGCACCTCCACCTACATCCCGATCAAGGTGAACCAGGCCGGAGTCATCCCGATCATCTTCGCCTCCTCGATCCTCGCCCTGCCGCAGCTGATCGCCTCCTTCCGGCCTGAGTCGGCCTGGGCGCAGTGGATCAACGCCCACCTCGTGATGGGTTTCAGCTTCTCGTGGATCTACGCGGCCGTGTACGTCGCCCTGATCATCTTCTTCGCCTTCTTCTACGTCTCGATCACCTTCAACGCGGAGGAGATCGCCGACAACATGAAGAAGTACGGCGGCTTCGTGCCGGGCGTGCGCGCCGGCAAGCCGACGGAGCGGTACCTGCAGTACGTCATCAACCGCATCCAGTCCGCGGGTGCGGTCTACCTCGCAGTGATCTCCCTGATCCCCCTGTTCGCCCTGGTGTACCTGGGCGCCAACCAGAACTTCCCGCTCGGCGGCGCCTCGCTGCTGATCATCATCGGCGTGGGCCTGGACACGGTGAAGCAGATCGACGCGAAGCTCCAGCAGCACCACTACGAAGGGATCCTCCGTTGATCGACACCGAAGGCACCGCCCCCGCCGGCGACCCCGGCCACGTCCCGTTCCGCCTGCTCATCGTCGGCCCTCCCGGAGCGGGCAAGGGCACCCAGGCGGCCCGCCTCGCCGAGGCGCTGCGGATCCCCGCGATCTCCACCGGGGACATCTTCCGCGCCAACGTCGGCGCGAAGACCGAGCTCGGCGTCCTCGCCCAGTCCTACATGGACCGCGGCGAGTACGTGCCCGACTCGGTCACCAATGACATGGTGCGCTCGCGCCTCGCGGAGGCCGATGCGCAGGGCGGCTTCCTGCTCGACGGGTACCCGCGCACCCTCGACCAGGTGCACGCGCTGGATGACATGCTCAGCGCGACCGGCGACGCCCTCGACGCCGTGCTCATGCTCGACGTCGACTTCGATGCTGTGATCGGCCGACTGGTCGAGCGCGGCCGCGAGCTCGGTCGCAGCGACGACACCGAGGAGACGATCCGCCGGCGCATCGAGGTCTACGCCGAGCAGACCGCGCCGCTGGTCGCGCTCTTCGAGGAGCGCGGGCTCCTGCGCCGCGTGGACGGAATGGCGAGCATCGACGAGGTCACCGCCGCCCTGCTGGCCGCTCTCGAGCAGCGGTGAGCAGGTTCTCCCGCCCGAAGGTGGAGCTGAAGACTCCTGAGCAGATCGCGATCATGCGGCGCAGCGGACTGCTGCTCTCGCAGGTGCACGACATGCTCGCGGAGCACATCCGGCCCGGCATCACGACCGCTCGTCTCGACGCTCTCGCCGAGGAGATGATCCGGGACCACGGCGCCACTCCGAACTTCCTCGGCTACCACGGCTACCCGGCGTCGCTCTGCATCAGCGTGAACGAGGTCGTCGTCCACGGCATCCCCGGGGCCCAGGCGCTGGCCGAGGGGGACATCGTCTCGATCGACGGCGGCTGCATCGTCGACGGCTGGCATTCGGATGCGGCCCGCACCCACATCGTGGGCGCGCCCCGCAGCGAGGCTGACGCCCGGCTGGTCGAGGTCACCCGCGAGGCGATGTGGCAGGGCATCGCGGCACTGGCAGGCGCGCAGCGCGTCGGAGAGATCGGCGGCGCGATCGAGGACTTCGTGACGGAGGCCGTGGGGGAGGAGCTCTCGCACCTCGAGGACTTCGGCGGCCACGGCATCGGGACGGCCATGCACCAGCCCCCGGACGTCATGAACTACCGCACGCGCGATCGCGGCCCGAAGGTCGTGCCCGGCATGTGCCTCGCGATCGAGCCGATGCTCATCCAGGGCCCAAGCGACTGGGAGATGGACGAAGACGAGTGGACGATCCGCGTCACCGGGGGAGGCCGCGCCGCCCATGAGGAGCACTCCGTGGCCGTCACCCGCGAGGGTCTCGTGGTGCTCACGGCGGCCGACGGCGGCGCCGCCGAGCTGTCCGCGCGGGGCGTCACCGCCGCTCCGGACCCGCTCGCAGCTGCTTGAGCCCTGCCACCGGCGGCCGGCCACGGGGCTGGCCGGCGGCAGGCGCAGCACCGATGCCGACGGCGCGGTCGGAGGCGGCAGCGCGTCGGGATGCTTCCGCTTTCCAGGCGCTGACGTGCACGGAAGGTGATGGGCGTCATCCCGTAAGCCCCTCTCGCTTCCGCCTCTCGACGGGTAGGATGGTCGATCGGGTGTGCTCCGTTCGCGCGTGGGCCCGCCCAGCGCAGCCGTCGTCGCGGTCACCGGCCCGGCAGGGTGCGCATGGAAACAGGCGCGAGACCCTGCCCCGCAGCTGCGGAGGCCGGGAGATAGGGGAGGCATGGCCAAGAAGGACGGCGTGATCGAGGTCGAAGGCACCGTCATGGAGGCGCTCGCGAACGCGCGCTTCCGTGTGGAGCTGGAGAACGGGCACAAGGTGCTCGCCCACATCTCCGGCAAGATGCGTCAGCACTACATCCGCATCCTCCCGGCAGACCGTGTGGTCGTCGAGCTGAGCCCCTACGACCTGGACAAGGGCCGCATCGTCTACCGCTACAAGTGATCCGCCTGCTCGCGCTCCGGCGCGCAGAGGCGGTGGGGGCGCCCCGGCGTCCACGAACCCACGAGAAGGAATCATGAAGGTCAACCCGAGCGTCAAGCCGATCTGCGACAAGTGCAAGGTGATCCGTCGCCACTCGCGCGTCATGGTCATCTGCTCCAACCCGCGGCACAAGCAGCGCCAGGGCTGAGCGGAGAGATCCGCGAAGTCCGGTCGCCGGCGGCCGTGCTCAGCCCCCGGGCTGAGCGGAGGGAGATCTGATCTCCCGCACCGGGCCTGAGGGCCCCGAGCAGATCTGGGGCAGCAGCCCCGCGCAGGACCGGGGCGCAAGCCCCATGCAGGTCAGGGGCGAGAGCCCCGTGCAGTACTGGGGCGCAAGCCCCGCACAACAGAAGAGACAGCATCACCGGCACGGGGTCTCCCCGGTCCGGCCACCCGCAGTCGGAGGCTGCGGCGCACGCCCATGGCGATGCGGGATGCTGGCTCAGGCCTCCGAGAACAAGTAGGAGAACTGCCTCATGGCACGTCTGGTTGGTGTAGACCTTCCGCGCGAGAAGCGCCTGGAGATCGCCCTGACGTACATCTACGGCGTGGGTCGGACCCGCGCCCTCGAGACTCTCGCCGCCACCGGCGTCTCGGGCGACATCCGTGTGCGCGACCTGTCCGAGGAGGACCTGGTCAAGCTGCGCGACCACATCGAAGCGAACTTCCGGGTCGAGGGCGATCTGCGACGCGAGGTCGCAGCCGACATCCGCCGCAAGGTCGAGATCGGCAGCTACGAGGGCCTTCGCCACCGTCGCGGCCTGCCCGTGCACGGTCAGCGCACCAAGACCAACGCGCGCACCCGCAAGGGCCCGAAGCGCACCGTCGCGGGCAAGAAGAAGGCCCGCTGACATTCGGGCTCCCCGCCCAGCAGTCACTCCGCGCCGCTGATCCAGCGGGCGCACAGATCATCTGAACCCATCCGAGGAGTTCCGCCGCATGGCTACAAAGACCCGCCAGGCCGGTGCGCGCAAGCCGCGTCGCAAGGTCAGCAAGAACGTTGTGAACGGTCAGGCTCACATCAAGAGCACGTTCAACAACACCATCGTCTCGATCACCGATCCCACCGGTGCCGTCATCTCCTGGGCCTCCGCCGGCCAGGTCGGCTTCAAGGGCTCGCGCAAGTCGACCCCCTACGCCGCGCAGATGGCCGCCGAGGCCGCCGCCCGCCGCGCGCAGGAGCACGGCATGAAGAAGGTCGACGTCTTCGTCAAGGGCCCCGGCTCCGGCCGCGAGACCGCGATCCGCTCGCTCACCGCTGCAGGCCTCGAGGTCGGCTCCATCCAGGACGTCACCCCCCAGGCCCACAACGGCACCCGTCAGCCGAAGCGCCGCCGCGTCTGATGCAGATGCGGGCCCCGGCAGCGCTGCGTGCGGCCGGGGCTGCGTCTCGAGTCCACTCACCCGTCTTGAGCGTCATATGGCGGACGCTCGCAGAAAGGACACTCAGTGCTCATTGCACAGCGCCCCACGCTGACCGAAGAGGTCGTGTCGGAGTACCGCTCCCGGTTCGTCATCGAGCCGCTGGAGCCCGGGTTCGGCTACACGCTCGGCAATTCGCTGCGCCGCACCCTCCTGTCGTCCATCCCCGGTGCGGCGGTCACGTCGATCCGCATCGACGGCGTGCTGCACGAGTTCAGCACCGTCCCCGGGGTCCGCGAGGACATCACCGAGGTCATCCTCAACATCAAGAACCTCGTCGTCTCCTCGGAGAACGACGAGCCCGTCGTGATGTACCTCCGCAAGGAGGGCGAGGGCCAGGTCACCGCTGCGGACATCACCCCGCCCGCTGGGGTCGAGGTCCACAACCCCGATCTCCACATCGCGACCCTGAACTCCACGGGCCGCCTGGAGATCGAGCTCGTCGTGGAGCGCGGCCGCGGCTACGTCTCCGCCGCCCAGAACAAGGGCGTGGACGCCGAGATCGGCCGCGTGCCGATCGACTCGATCTACTCGCCCGTGCTCAAGGTGACCTACAAGGTCGAGGCGACCCGCGTCGAGCAGCGCACCGACTTCGATCGCCTGATCGTGGATGTCGAGACGAAGCCGGCGATCTCGCCGCGCGACGCCGTCGCCTCCGCGGGCAAGACCCTGGTGGAGCTGTTCGGCCTCGCGCACGAGCTCAACTCCGAGGCCGAGGGCATCGAGATCGGCCCGTCGCCGACCGACCAGGCGATGGCCCAGGATCTGGCTCTGCCGATCAGCGACCTCAACCTCACGGTGCGGTCGTACAACTGCCTCATGCGCGAGGGCGTGCACACCGTCGGTGAGCTCACCGGTCGCTCGGAGGCCGATCTGCTGGACATCCGCAACTTCGGCCAGAAGTCGATCGACGAGGTCAAGGCCAAGCTGGCCGATCTCGGGCTCGCACTGAAGGACTCGCCCCCCGGGTTCGATCCGTCCGCCATCGCCAGCTATGACGACGATGACGACTTCGGCGACCAGTACTGACCTTTTGATCCTCTAGGAGAACGACAATGCCTACTCCCACCAAGGGTGCGCGCATGGGCGGTTCGCCCTCGCACCAGCGGCAGATCCTGGCGAGCCTCGCCACGGAGCTATTCCGCCACAAGTCCATCACCACCACCGAGTCGCGCGCGCGCCGTCTGCGCCCGTACGCGGAGCGCCTGGTGACCTTCGGCAAGAAGGGCGATCTCGCCTCGCGCCGTCGCGTCATGCGCGTGATCAACGACCGCGGTGTCGTCCACGCCCTGTTCGAGGAGATCGCTCCGCAGTTCTCCGAGCGTCCGGGCGGCTACACCCGCATCACCAAGATCGGCCCCCGCAAGGGCGACAACGCCCCCATGGCGGTCATCGAGCTGGTCTCCGAGGCGTACTCGCCGAAGCAGGCCGTGGTGAAGGAGGCCGAGGGCGCGACCAAGAGCGCTTCCAAGGCCGCCCCCGCCGCCGAGGCCGAGACCGTCGAGGCTCCCGCTGCTGAGACCGCCGAGGTCGAGGCGACCGAGACCGAGGCGCCCGCCGCTGAGGCCGCCGAGGACGGGAAGGCCTGAGCCCTCGCGTCCCCGCAGCATGAGAAGGCCCGCCGAGCATCTGCTCGGCGGGCCTTCTCCGTGTCCGGGTGCCTAGGAGCGCCTCACCGGCTACATTGGAGAGGACGGCTCCCTCTGCGGGGCCGCTCACGCCGCCCTTCCCCGACCGGCGAGGAGTCCCCGATGACCAGAGCTCTGCCCGGCTCGAGACCGGCCGCTCCGCACAGACGCATTCCGTCCCGCCGAGCGGTGCTGCTGGCGGGTGCCGCTGCTCTTCCCGCCGCTGCGACCCTCGGCACTGTCGCGGTCGCGTCGCCCGCGCACGCAGATCCCGCTGTCACCGGCGGGGAGACCCGCACTCTGGATCTCGAGCTCTCCTCCCTTCCGCAGCGCCCGACCGCCGAGGGCAGCTCGGCACGCGTGATCGCCGGGATCCGCGCCACGATGCTCGGTGCCACGTGGCAGGGCGAGGGGCCCGATGTCGCTGCGGCGCGCGGCCTCGACCTGGACGGCACGTGGTCGGATTGGATCCCGCTGGAGATCGCGATCGATCCCGAAGCGGGCACCGTCCTGGACGCGCTCGAGCCGTCCTGGCTCGGCGCGGTGCAGGAGATCGAGCTCGTCGCCACCCGCGAGGGCGAGGACGCCACCTCCGTGATGACGGCCCATGTGCTCACCACGTCTCCCGCGGCGCCGGATCCTCTGATCGATGCAGGTCAGGCGCCGTCGGCCGGACCGGCGACGCCGGAGGCGGTGGCGCAGAACGAGGCCGGAGCCCAGTCCGACTCCGCTTCGTCCGTCGTCATCCCGAGCGGAGGCGGGGCCGGCGGCACCGCTCCGACCGGTGGTGGGCGCCGGATGCTGCGCCTCCCCGGTGGAGGCCTCGCTCCGATGGCGCCGACCGCGGCAGCCGAAGCCCTTCTGCTCGCCCCCGATGCGCCCGTGGTCATCGCGCGCTCGGCATGGGGCGCCGACGAGACTCTCGGCAGCGGTGTCAGCGGCGCCGACGACCTCCGGGCCGTCGTCGTGCACCACACGGCAGGAACGAACTCCTACTCGCAGGCGGACGTCCCGCAGATCCTGCGCGGGATCCACAGCTACCACACCCGTACCCTCGGCTGGGCGGACGTCGGCTACAACGTGCTGGTCGACAAGTTCGGTCGCCTCTACGAAGGCCGCAAGGGCGGGCTCCACCGGAACATCGTCGGCGCCCATGCCCGCGGGTTCAACGCGGAGACGTTCGGCATCAGCGTGATGGGCGACTACATGAGCGCGGCCCCGCCGCAGGTCGCGATGGATGCGCTCGTGGAGGCGATCTCCTGGAAGCTCGGAGGGGCCTTCCGCTCGAGCAGCTCTGAGTCCGCGCCGCATCAGGTCGCCGTATCGGGGACGAAGTGGCCGGTCGGCGCCACTGTGAGCCTGCAGCGCGTCACCTCGCATCGGGACGTGAACTACACCGACTGCCCCGGCAACGCGTTCTACGCGCGCATGGGCGTCCTGAGGACTTCGGTGCAGTCCCGCCTGGACCGTCGCTGGCGCGCGCACCGCGATGCCTTCACGGCGGCGGGCGGCTCTGCGGTGCTCGGCACTGTGCGGGAGATCGCGCACGTGGAGGGCGCCTATCTGGTGACGCGCCTGACCGCCGGGGCGGTCCTCAGCCCCGCAGGACAGCCGGATGCGGCGCGCGTCTCGGCGTTCAGCGAGTGGGATCCCTCCTGGGGGCTGCCCGTGGAGGGGATCCGGTCTGCCGGCAACCGGCGCGTGCAGCCCTTCGAGAGCGGCGTCGCCTCAGTCGAGAACGGACAGGTGCGCTTCGTGCCGCGCCGATTCGCGGACGTCGAGCCTCAGCGCCAGTTCTATCTGGAGGTGAACGATCTCGCGGCGCGCGGCATCGCGACGGGCTGGCCCGACGGCACGTTCCGGCCGGATGCCAGCCACGCCCGTGACGCGATGGTCGTCTACGTGCACCGGGCGCTCGGGGCCCCTGACGTCGCTCTCCCCGCACGCTCGCCGTTCCGAGATCTCACGCCGTCCACGCAGTTCTACCGCGAGATTGTGTGGGCGCATCAGGCCGGCATCGTCCAGGGCTGGCCTGATGGCACGTTCCGACCGACCGCTCCCATCGAGCGCGGGGCGGTGGCTGCATTCCTGCACCGCGCCGCGGGGTCGCCCCAGACTACGGCAGCGCCGACCTTCTCGGACGTTCCCGCGAGCCATCAGTTCGCCCGCGAGATCGCATGGTGCGCGAGCGCGGGGATCACCACCGGCTGGCCCGATGGGACCTTCCGTCCCGATGCCCTCATCGGACGCGAGGCCATGGCCGCATTCACTCTGCGCTGGCTGGCGGCCATCGGGCGCTGAGCCCATACGGCCGGCGGCGTCCCCGCCCTCGGCCCGCCCACCACAGATCCGGGCCGTCATACCCGACGAGGAGAGTCCATGCGCGCTGCGCTGCTGTGCGATGTCGATCAGACCGTCTACCACGTGGGAGACGAGGCGATCGCCGATGCCAGCGCAGCCATGCTGCGCGAGCGGGGCCATGAGGTGGTCATGCTCTCGCGCCATGAGAAGTACGGACCGGGCGGGGAGCCGCCCGCCCTCAGCATCCCGGCCCTGACCTTCCCCTGGTCCGTGACCGAACGCGTCCGCTACCTCGAGGAGATCCGCGCAGTCCTCCAGGGAGACGCCGGAGCGCTGCCCGCCCACGACAAGCTCTTCGGGATCATCGACGCCCTGCGGACCGTGGATGCACTGGTGATCGGAGGGGGCGGTTCGCTGAACTCGCGCTACGGCTGGCTGCTGAGCGAGCGCGTCGCGACCGCCCTCGTCGCCGCCCACCTCGGCAAGCCCGTCGTCCTGACCGGCCAGAGCCTCGGCCCGGAGCTCAGCGCCGCCGACGCCGCCCTGGTGGGGGAGATGCTCGACGTCTGCGTGCTCGCGGGGCTGCGCGACCCCGACAGCCTCTCTCTCGCCCGGTCGATCCGCCCCGATCATCCGCGGCTGCACGCCTGCGCGGACGATGCGACGGCCCTGGACCTGGCCGGCCTGAGCGGTCAGCCCGGCGCCAGCGCCGACGAGGAGGCCGAAGCGGATGCTGAGGCAGGCCCGGTGATCAGCGTGACCATCGGCTCGGACCCGTCCCCCCTGCCGCCCGAGGCATATGCTCCGCTGCTCGCGGAGGTCATCGACGCGGTCGCGGAGCGCACGGGAGGGCGGGTCGAGTTCGTGCCGCACATGGCCGACCCTGATGCGGGCGGAGGCGATGAGCGGGTCCATGCGGAGGTCGCGGCGCTGCTGCAGCACCCGAGCTCGCAGGCTCCGCTCGAGCTCGCCGCCGAGGCCGCCCTGCGCACTGCGCGTGCCGACTATGTGATCACCACGCGGTTCCACCCCGTCGTCTTCGGGGCGTCCAGCGGCGCGAGCGTGCTCGCCCTGCCGCTGAACCGGTACGGGATCTCCCGCATGCGCGGTGCGCTCTCGAATGCGGGGTGGTCCGACGCCGTGGTGCCGCTCGCTGCGCTCTGGAGGCCGGGATCCGGCACGCAGGAGACGGAGGACGCGAGCTCCGAGAGCAGTATCGATCGGTTCCTGCTCGCGCTCGTGGTCGATGAGCTGGTGGGGAGTCGCGAGTCCGAGAAGCACCACCTGGGCCGGTCAGCCTCGGTGCTCGAAGCTCGCGCGCGGAGCTGGTGGGACGCGGTGACCGCCGCGCTCGGAGGGCGTCTCGCAGACTGCGACGCCGCCGTGGAGTCGGCGCAGGAGCGCGCGCGTGCTCTGACGCGTATGCCCCGTTTCAGCCCGGACCTGCGGAGGTCGCTCGCGCAGTGGACGAGGGACGCGGGGGGTCAGGAGGCCGCGCCTCACGCCGCACCGACCTTCTCCGTCATCACCCGGACGAAGGATCGCGCGCTGATGCTGGACCGCGCGGTGCAGGATCTGCTCGCCCAGTCCCGCGCGGACTGGGAGATGATCATCGTGAACGACGGCGGGGAGCCCGCGGCGGTCGATGCCGTCGTGGACCGCTGGGCCCACGAGGCTGCCGGGCGCATCCGCGTGCTGCACAGCGTCTCGTCCTCGGGCATGGAGGCGGCGAGCAACCGTGGTCTCGCGGAGGCGCGAGCCGCGCTCGTCAGCGTCCACGACGACGACGACACCTGGAGCGCGACGTTCCTGCAGGAGACCGCGGCTCATCTCGCCGCGCACCCCGAGCAGCTGGCCGTCACGGTGCGCACCGAGATCATCCATGAGCATCTCGAGGGCGAGCACTTCGTGGAGGACTCGCGAGAGCTGAACCAGCCGCAGCTGCGCAGCATCCAGCTCAGCGATTTCATGGCGCTCAATCGCATGGCGCCGATCTCGCTGCTGTACCGCAGGGCGGTCCACGAGCGCCTGGGCGGATACGACGAGTCCCTTCCCGTCGTCGGCGATTGGGCGTTCCACCTCCTTCTGCTGCAGGAGACGAACGTCGGACTGCTGGATCGACCGCTCGCGCAGTGGCGGCTGCGGCCCGCGCAGGACGGTCCCGGCGGGAACTCCATGTTCATGAAGAGGGCGGAGCACCGCCACTTCGACGGGGTGCTGCGGGAGCGCTACTTCCAGGAGTGGGTCTCGCGCAATGGCATCGGCCTCCCTCTCCATCTCGCTCGGGAGCAGCGCGATCTCGAGGAGCGGCTCGGCGCCCGGATCGCGGGCCTCGAGGAGAGGATCGCGCAGCTCACCGCGGCTCTGGAGAATCGTGAGGGGCCGCCGAGGGCCTCGACTGCCGACACACTGGCGGCGCTTCCTGCCCGTACCCGTTCTCTGGCGGGACGGGCGGCGAGGAAGGTCTGGCGGGCAGCGAGGCGGGATTGACGAACTGCGGGGTCTTGTGACGTCGATCACCGTGAGCTAACGTCGGACATCAGATGTCTGCTGTGCTCCCGCGCGTGGCGGGGGCCGTTCCCTGCAGCAGACGATGAGCGAAGGAGCCCATCGTGACCCCCGTCCCTGCCCGCATCCCCGCGCCGCGCCTCGGCGCGCGTCGTCCCCTGGCAGTGATCGCTGCCGCTGATGCACTCAGCCTCGTCCCCGTCTCCGGAGCCGCCGCCGCGGACACAGATGGACCCTCCGACTGGAGCGCGCAGACCATCGCCTCCGGCGGGACCGGCGGCTTCCCCTACTACCGGATCCCCGCCGTCGTGCAGCTTCCCGACGGGACGATCCTCGCGTCCTACGACGGCCGACCGCTCAACGGCGATGCCCCCAACCCCAACTCGATCCTGCAGCGCCGGTCGACGGACGGAGGCAGGACATGGGGGGAGCAGACGGTGATCTCCCAGGGTCGGGTGGGTGCGGACAAGATCGGCTACTCCGATCCGTCCTATGTGTACGACTCGACTACCGGCACGCTCTTCAACTTCCACGTCTACTCGAAGGATGCCGGCTTCCCGACCAGCATCGAGGGCGACGACGACGCGGACCGTCGGATTCTGAGCGCCGCCGTCGCCGTCAGCACCGACGGGGGTGCCACCTGGGAGCACCGGCTGATCACCGACGTCGTCAAGCCTGCCGGCGTGGTCTCGACCTTCGCGACCTCCGGGGCAGGCATCCAGATCAGCCGCGGCCCCCATGCCGGACGCCTCGTCCAGCAGTACGCCGGCAAGTTCACGGACGGCACGATCAAGGCCTACTCGGTGTACTCCGACGACCACGGCGCGACCTGGACCATGGGGCGTCCCACCGGCACCGCCATGGACGAGAACAAGGTCGTCGAGCTCTCCGACGGGCGCCTCATGATGAACTCCCGTGCGAACTCCGGCCCCAAGGCCCGGCTGGTCTCCTACAGCGAGGACGGCGGCGCCAGCTGGAGCCAGCCGAAGGCAGACGACACGCTCATCGATCCGCGCAACAACGGCTCGATCATCCGCAAGAACCCGGGAGCGGCGCCCGGCACGCGTGAGGCCTCGGAGCTGCTGTTCTCGAACTCGGCGAGCACGACGGCCCGCACCACGGGCACCGTGCGCTACTCGTGCGACGACGGCGAGACCTGGCCCGTGGCGAAGGTGTATGAGCCGGGGAATCATTCCTACTCCCAGCTCGTCGCCCTCGCTGACGGCACCTACGGCAATCTCTACGAGACGAGGCCGGACAGGGAGATCGCCTACGGGACCTTCGGCGACGCCTGGCTCCAGCCCTTCTGCGCGCTTCGACACCGCCCGTGCCACGATCGCAGCCGGATCCACCGGGTCTGCGCCGGTCACCATCCGCAACGACGACTCCGAGGCGCTGCCCGCCGGCCGCGCCACCGCCTCGGGCCTCCCCAGCGGCTGGACCGCCGGCACGGTCGATGTCCCCGCTCTGGCTCCGGGCGAGAGCGCGACCGTGAGCGTCCCGATCACGGTCGGCTCCACCCAGGTGGCAGGGGCGTTCACGGCGGACGTCCGCGTCACCGCCGGGCGCTTCGCGCTGCGGGGGGACCTGGAGGTGACGGTGGACGTCGGCGCCGCGCCCACCATCGGGGCCGCCATCACCGGTGCTCGCGCGGACGGAGACCGTGATCTCGCGACGAGGCCGTATGCGGCGGGCGAGCAGGTCCCCTACACCTTTCGGGTGACGTCCACCGGGAGCATCGCGGAGACGGTGGCCCCCGCGAGCGGACCGTTCGCCCCCTTCGTTCCGCCGGGCCCGGGCAACTGCCGCTGGACGTCTCTCGCTCCCGGCGCCGCGTACTCCTGCACCACCCCGCGCCACCTGGTCACCGAGAGCGAGCTCGCGGACGGCTACTTCGTGGCCGACAGCGTGTGGACGATCAGCGCGAGCGGCCAGGCTGACGTGCGCCTGCCCGTCTCAGGAGGAGAGGTGGACCTCCTGGTCCGCGCACCCGCGCTGGAGCTGACCCGCACGGCAGAGCTGGTGGACGCCGACGGCGACGGGTTCGCCTCGGCCGGGGACAGCGTGCGAGTGACCACGACGGCGCGCAACTCCGGCAACGTCCGGCTCCAGGCCGTCGAAGGAGCCGTCGCCGCAGGGCCGCTCGCGCCCGGGCAGACCGCCTCCTCGGAGTCGGTCATCGCCCTCACCGCGGCGGACATCGCCGCCGGATCCGTGACGATCCCCGCCGCAGCCGCCACGGGCAGCAACGGCTCGAAGACGGCGGAAGCGCACCTCGGCGAGACGGCGATGGAGCTGGAGGTGCAGCCCGAGGCGCCGCAGCGCTTCAGCGATGTCGCTCCCGGCGACATGTTCTACGACGAGATCTCGTGGCTCGCCGAGCGGGGCATCACCACGGGCTACCCCGATGGGACGTTCCGCCCCACCGCCTCGGTCAACCGCGACGCGATGGCCGCATACCTGTACCGGATGGCGGGCTCGCCGGCGGTGACTGCTCCGAGGAGCCAGCCCTTCAGCGACGTGACGCCGGGAATGGAGCACTACGACGCGATCATCTGGGCATACCAGAACGGGATCGTGAAGGGATGG
The DNA here is from genome assembly GCF_023509525.1 of Brachybacterium equifaecis. Taxonomy (GTDB): domain Bacteria; phylum Actinomycetota; class Actinomycetes; order Actinomycetales; family Dermabacteraceae; genus Brachybacterium; species Brachybacterium equifaecis. The sequence continues at coordinate 149,959 of NZ_JAKNCJ010000002.1, read as the reverse complement.
CCTGACGGGACGTTCCGCCCGACCACGCCGATCACTCGCGACGCGATGGCCGCGTTCGTGCACCGCTACGCGGGCAGCCCGCAGCTGCCGGCCCCTGGCGCGGCGGTGTTCGCCGACGTTCCTGCCGGGTCGCAGTTCGCGGCCGAGATCGCATGGATGAAGCAGGAGGGGATCACCACCGGCTGGCCCGATGGCACCTACCGCCCGCTCTCCACCACGCAGCGCGACGCGATGGCTGCGTTCCTCTTCCGGATGGAGAACCCGCAGGACGGTTCGCCCCGCATCGCCTTCCGATCCCAGCAGGGCTGAGCATGGACAAGGGCGCGGGCCCCGGGGAGCTTCCCCGGGGCCCGCGCCCTTCTGTCGAGTGCTCGCTCAGCCGAAGTACCGCGGCAGGGTCCCCTCGCGCAGCTCCCGCAGCTCGCTGAGGGCGAAAGCGGGCAGGCCCGCGATCTCGAGGTCGCTGCCGCCGGTGACGCCGAGGTCCAGCATCGGCACTCCTGCCTCCTCGGACAGCGCACGCACGGCATCGGCGTGCTCGGGGCTGACCGCGAGCAGTGCGCGGGCCTGGGACTCGGAGACCAGCGCGGTGAACAGGTCCACCCCGTCGCGCTCCAGCAGGGGAGCGAGGTCGATCTGCGCGCCGACGCCGAATCGCGTCGCGCTCTCCACCAGGGACTGCACGAGGCCGCCCTCGGAGAGATCGTGGGCCGCGGCGACCAGTCCGCCCTGCGCGCCCTCGATCAGGACGCGTGCGAGCGAGCGCTCCGCCTCGAGCTCGACCTGCGGGGGGAGCCCGCCGAGGTGCTGGTGGGCGACGTCGGCCCAGGCGGAGCCGGAGAGCTCCTCGCGGGTCGTTCCGAGCAGCAGCACGCGCAGGCCGTCCTCGTGCCAGCCGGACGGCACGCGGGTCGCGACGTCGTCGAGCACGCCGAGCACACCGACCACGGGAGTGGGGTGGATCGCGGAGTCGATGCGCCCGGGCTCCCCGGTGGAGTTGTAGAGGGAGACGTTGCCGCCGGTCACGGGCACGCCGAGCGTCTCGCAGGCCTCGGCGAGACCGCCGATGGCCTCCACCAGCTGCCACATGGGCCCGGGATCCTCGGGGGAGCCGAAGTTCAGGCAGTCGGTGACGGCGAGCGGGGTCGCACCCGAGGTCGCGACATTGCGGTAGGCCTCTGCGAGCGCGAGCTGCGCGCCGGCTCGGGGATCCAGCTTCGCGTAGCGGCCGTTGGCGTCGGTCGCGATGGCGACGCCCCGGCCGGTCGCCTCATCCACGCGCAGCACGCCGGCGTCGTCGGGCATGGCGAGCGCCGTGTTGCCGCCGACGTACCGGTCGTACTGGTCGGTGATCCAGTGGACCGACGCGAGGTTCGGGGAGGCGACCAGCTCGCGGACCGCTGCGGCGATCTCGGCGGGCGCAGAGGGGCGGGGGAGATCCTCTGCGCGGTCGGCCTGGAGGGCGTCCTGCCAGTCGGGGCGCGCGTACGGGCGATCGTACGTCGGCCCCCCGTGGGCGACGGTGACGGGGTCGACGTCGACGATGCGCTCGCCGTGGTGGTCGATGGTGAGGCGGCCGTCGCCGGTGACCTCGCCGATCACGGCGGTCTCCACGTCCCAGCGCGCGGTGATCGCGAGGAAGCGCTCGAGGTTCTCGGGCGTGACCACGGCCATCATGCGCTCCTGCGACTCGCTCATGAGGATCTCGCCGGCCGTCAGCGTGGGGTCGCGCAGCAGCACGTTCTCGAGGTCGACGTGCATGCCGGAGCCGCCGTTGGAGGCGAGCTCGGCGGTGGCGCAGGAGATCCCGGCGGCGCCGAGGTCCTGGATGCCTTCGACCACTCCGCCTGCGAACAGCTCCAGGCAGCACTCGATGAGCACCTTCTCCATGAAGGGATCGCCGACCTGGACGCTGGGGCGCTTGACGGGACCGCCCTCGTCGAAGGTCTCCGAGGCGAGGATCGAGGCGCCGCCGATGCCGTCGCCGCCGGTGCGGGCGCCGAAGAGGATGACCTTGTTGCCCGGGCCGGTGGCGGAGGCGAGGTGGATGTCCTCGTGGCGCAGGACGCCGACCGCGAGCGCGTTGACCAGCGGATTCGTCTGGTAGGCGGAGTCGAAGACGGTCTCTCCGCCGATGTTCGGCAGGCCGAGGGAGTTCCCGTAGCCGCCCACGCCGCTGACCACGCCGTGCACCACTCGCTGGGTGTCCGGATGGTCGATCGCGCCGAAGCGCAGCTGGTCCATGACGGCGACGGGCCGCGCGCCCATCGCGATGATGTCGCGCACGATGCCGCCGACGCCCGTGGCCGCGCCCTGGTAGGGCTCCACATAGGAGGGGTGGTTGTGCGACTCGACCTTGAAGGTCACCGCCCAGCCGTCGCCGATGTCGACGACGCCCGCGTTCTCCCCGATGCCGACGAGCAGGTGCTCCTTCATCGCCTCGGTGGTGTGCTTCCCGAAGGTCGACAGGTGGATCTTCGAGGACTTGTACGAGCAGTGCTCGGACCACATCACCGAATACATCGCGAGCTCGGCGTTCGTCGGCCGGCGCCCGAGGATCTCCCTGATCGAGGCGTACTCGTCGTCCTTCAGGCCGAGCTCGGCGTAGGGCTGAGACTGGTCAGGGCTCGCCGCGGCGGCCTCGACCGTGTCGGGGGCCGAGGGGTCGTGGTGCTCGGAGGTTCCAGGCGTGGCGGTCATACGGCAGCGGCGTCCCATCGATGCGGTGGAGGTCTGGCGACCTCAGTCTATGGTGCGCAGGGCCGGATCAGGGCGTGGCGGGACGATGCGCAGGGGCGGCGGCGCCGTGCGCAGCACGCGGCCACCGGGCGTGGTGATCTCGAGGATCCTCCCGACGGGATCGCCGCCCTCGCCCCGGAGCATGCGCCGAGACCACCCCGGTGCGTCGACCGTGTAGTTGCAGCTCTCGCAGAGCCCGGCACCGTTCTCGATCGTGGTCAGACCGCCCGCGGCGAACTGCCGGGCGTGATCGATGTGCCGGATCGGCGCCTCGCACCAGGGCATACGGCACCTCTGGTCGGCCATCTCGATGAAGCGCCGGTCGTGCCCGGTGAAGCGGCGCCGGCGCGCGTCGGCGGCGCGGAGCTGACCCGTGACGGGGTCCGTGTAGAGCCGGCGGATGAATCGCCTGGCGGGGGAGTCGCGGCGCTCCGGGTGCGGATCGCGCGCTTCCGCAGGTCGCGGCCCGCTTCCACCAGGCCCGATCTCCGAAGCCTCCGCTCCGGCCTCAGGTGCCATCCCCAGTGCGAATCGCCGGGCCACGGCCCCCGGCAGCGGATGGCCTGCGATCCAGGCGGTATCCGGTGCGCCGCCCAGAAGCGCGCGGTCCGTCATGAGCAGCTGGATCTCGACCGGGATGTCCTCGACCTCCCGCACCCCCGTGACCAGGGTGAACAGCGCATCTGCCATCTGGCTGCCGCGGCTTCCGCCCGCGCCGTGCGCTCGCGCGGAGTCTGCGGAGCGCGAGAGGGCGGCATAGACGGCGACACCCTGCGCCGTCGGGAGGGAGGCGCTCACCTGGACGAGAGCGTCGGAGATCGGACGGATCGAGACGTGGCGCTCGGAGACGGCGCGCTCATGGCGAGCGAGCGCGGCACGGGGGTCGAGCTCGTCGGCGCAGGCGCGGGCGAGCCCGCCGGCGCGGCGCGGGGAGACGGAGGGCAGCTGCGGAGCGATGGCCTCGTCGACCCGTGCGCGAGCCTCGTCGTCGAGGACGAGCACGGCCTTGGCGACCTCGTCCGCCGACCACTGCGAGATCTCTCCGCCGGCGAGGAGATCGAACGTGCGGGGCATGGAGCCGACGAGCACGCGCTCGAGAGCGAGCTGGTTGCGAGCGCGCGCGGGAGAGATGCGCCGGCACAGCGCCAGCTCCTCGGCCACTCCCCGCGCGCGCTCCCGGACCGGGACCCCGGCGGCGCGCTGCGCGGCGACCCGTGAGTGCCGCACGGCGACCCCGGCCCGCATCTGCGCGGCGGAGACGGCGGAGCGGACGCGCTCGGACGTCTCGACGGCATCGAGCAGGGCGGGGATCGCATCGAGAGGCGCGATGAGGCGGGGGCCGGTGGGGTCGCCGGGGTCTTCGGAACCGGTGGGATCAGCGAGCTCGTCGGAACCGCGGCCCTCCATGCTGTTCCCGTCGGCGCCTGCGAACCCGATGCCATCCGCGCACGGCGCGATGAGCTGGGAGGCGAGCTCGACCATGCGCCCTGCCGCGGCGAGGAGCTGCGCAGCGAACGCGATCTGCGCGCCCGGGAGGGAGAGGCCGGGCACGCCCTCGCCGGGCACCTCCTCGCTGGGCACGATCGCTCTCGTCAGCACTGCGCTCATCGCTCTCACCTCCTACTCCTCACCGGTGCGGGGCCCGACGACGGGATCCGCAACAGCCCCCGCCCGCTGCGGGAGCTGATGGATCGAGGCTATGAGAGGGGTGGGACATTCGAGCCGGGCCCTCGACCCCGCCGAAGTCGAATCACAGACGAAAGTGTCTGGAACAGCCGACTGACGGCGAGGTGTTCGCGCCTTCCCCCTTCCTATCGTGGTCGCATGTCCTCGACACCCGCCCCGCATCCCGCTCCGGCCTCCGCGCCCGCCGCCCCGGCACCCCGCCCTGCCCGTCGGCGCCGCCCCTTGCGCACCGCTCTCATCGTCCTGCTCGTCATCCTCGCCCTCGTGGTCGGGCTCGGGGTCCTCGCGGTCCAGACCGTCGGCCCGCGCTTCGGGATCTACCTCTTCCCGCCTTCGGTGAAGTCGTACAGCGCCACGGCTCTGGATGTTCTCGACCAGGGCTACTACGCCACGGGCCCCGAGTGGGAGCAGGCCCGGGCCGACGTGGTGGCCGCCGCGGACGGCGCCGATGACTACGCCGACATCCACGACGAGCTCGCCGCCGCGGCCGAGATCGCCGGAGGCAAGCACTCCCGCTTCATGACGCCCGAGGAGTCCCGCGAGAGCGCGGACTCGGCGACCGCGGACTTCGCCGCGCCGACCGTGACCACCGCGAACGGGATCACCACGATCACCATCCCCGAGCTCGGCGGCGTCTCCGAGGAGCTCCAGCAGCAGTACGCTCAGACGGCCGCCGACGGCATCGCACAGGCAGCCCCGCAGACCTGCGGCTGGATCGTGGATCTGCGAGGCAACCGGGGCGGCACGATGTACCCGATGCTGTCCGGGCTCGCTCCGCTTCTCCCTGATGGCGAGGCGTTCACGATGCAGACCCGCGAGGGGGAGCCGATGGCGCTCACCATCCAGGCCGACGGCGCCGGGATGGGCTCGACTCTCGTCTCCGTCGGCGAGCAGCCGAAGATCACCGGGCAGCCCATCGCGGTGCTGCAGGACGACATGACTGCCTCCAGCGGCGAGGCGGTCGCGACCTCGTTCCGGGGCCTGGACCAGGTGGAATCGTTCGGCACCCCGAGCGCGGGGTACACCTCGGCGAACATCGTGGTCCCGCTCTACGACGGCGCCACCATCGTGCTGACGACGAGCATGTATGTGGACCGCGACGGGGTGAATCTGCAGGAGCAGCCGATCCAGCCGGATCATCCGACCGACGCCGACGCTGCGGCCGACGGAGCCGCGGGATGGATCAGCGAGCAGGGCTGCACGGGCTGACGCACGTCCTCGGGCGAGCGCGGACAGCCCACGAGGGGCGGGGCCGCCATCGCGGCGGCCCCGCCCCTCTCCTGCGGGTGAGCCCGCGCACTGCGCATCAGCGCAGCGTCCCGTGGGCCTCAGCGTCTCGTGCGCCTCAGCGGCGCCCGCTGCGCGCCTGCTCCTTCGCCGCCTTCTTCTCCCGGTCCCGCAGCACCTTCTCGCTGACGGGGGCGTCCACGCTCGCGCGCTGGGCCCGGTAGTAGGCGGCCGCCTCGTCCTGGCGCTCCTTCTCGGCGCCGAGCGCGATCGGGGCGCGCACATGCTCCGGGGCGAACTCGAACGCGGCGATGAGGTCGAGCGCGTGGGGGCGCAGCCGCCACAGCAGGCGCTTGACATCGGCCTGGACCTGGCGGCCGCGCTGGGCGGAGATCATGCCGTTGAGCAGGAACCAGGCGAGGTCCTGCTGGAGCAGGGTCAGCCCGAACAGGTCGCGCAGCTCGGTGAGGACCTCGCGGGAGCCCTCGTCCTCGATCTGGGCGAGGGCGTCGGTGAAGGCGCGCCAGCGCAGCAGGTCCGCGTGGGCGCGCGCCGCGTCCAGCATCTCGACCTGGTGCTTGTTGACCTGCGCGGCGGCGTCGGCCGGAGCCATCCGCGAGGTGGAGCGCAGGGCGAGGGCGACCTCCTCGATCTTCAGGCGAACGCGCTCGGTGAGCATCTCCTCCTGGAAGTCGGCCTGGCGCAGGGTCTCCGAGGCGCGGCGCGCATTGCCCGCATCGCTCGCGGTCTGCACGAGGCGGTGCCAGGGTGTGTGGCGGCGGGCGAGGACGTCGGCCCGCTGCGCGATGAAGCGGCCGATCCCGGCGCGGTCCACGCTCTTCAGCTCGCCGGTGTAGTCGGCGAGCAGGCGCTTGGCGACGAGCTGCAGGAGCACCGTGTTGTCGCCCTCGAAGGTGGTGTAGACGTCGAGGTCCTGGTGCAGGCCCACGAAGCGGTTCTCGGCGAGGAAGCCCTGACCGCCGCACGCCTCGCGGCACTCCTGGATCGTGTCCATCGCCAGTCGCGTGGAGACGGGCTTCAGCGCGGCGGCGAGGGTCTCCAGGTCCTCGCGGGCCTCGGGCGTGTCGCCGTGCCCGGAGAAGACGTCATCGAAGGCGATCAGCAGCTGCTCGTGCGCGAAGGCGCCCGCGTAGGTGGCGGCGAGCTTCGGCAGGAGCCGCGCGAGGTGGCTCTGGTAGTCCAGCAGCACCGTCTCCTGGGTGGGATCGGCGGCGGTGAACTGGCGGCGCTGGGTCGCGTAGGTGATCGCGATGTGCAGCGCGAGGGCCGAAGCGCGGGTGGCGGCGCCGTCGAGGGAGACGCGACCCTGCACGAGCGTGCCGAGCATGGTGAAGAAGCGCCGCCCGGGCGACTCGATGGGGGAGGTGTACGTGCCGTCGGGGGCGACGTCGCCGTAGCGGTTCAGCAGGTTCGTGCGGGGCACGCGCACGTGGTCGAAGGCGAGGCGGCCGTTGTCGATGCCGTTCAGGCCGCCCTTCTCGCCGTCGTCCTCGCTCGTGATGCCCGGGAGCATGGCGCCGTCCTCGTCGCGCACGGGCACGAAGAAGCAGTGCACGCCGTGATCGACGCCGTTCGTGATGAGGCGCGCGAAGACCGTCGCCGCCTTCGCATGGATCGCGGCGTTGCCGAGGTAGTCCTTGGTGGCGGCGCGGAAGGGCGTGTGGATCACCCACTCCTCGGCGGCCGGGTCGTAGGTCGCGGTGGTGCCGAGGGACTGCACGTCCGAGCCGTGGCCGATCTCCGTCATCGCGAACGCGCCGGGCAGCTCGAGGCGCAGCGCGGGCTCGATCCACTTCTCGTGGTGCTCGGCGGTGCCGAGCTGCAGGATCGCGCTCGTGAACAGGCCCCACTGCACGCCGGCCTTGATCTGCAGGGAGGGATCGGCGACCACGAGCTCCTCGAACGCGGCGATGTTCGCGCCGTTGTCGTTCGATCCGCCGAGGTGCTCGGGGAGCATCGGCCGGGAGACGTCGTCCTCCACGAGGATCCTCAGCTGCTCGAACACGCGCTCCCGGTGCTCGGCGACGCTCGCATCCACAGGGCGATGCAGCGCGGGGTTCGCGGCGCGCACGCGGGCCTCGTCGCGGGTGGCCGCCCACCGGCCCTTGAGGGCGCGGGCGACGACGTCGACATCGAGCCGCGCGGCGCCGTCGGGCACGACCGGGAGGGGGCCGGTGGAGGTCGAGGGGCGGTCGGAGCGCTCGGAGCTGCGATCGCCGGAGCCGTGTTCGCCAGGGGCGGGCGCGGCGGTGAGATCGGGGTTCTCGAGCGGGGCGGTGGGGGCGGGTTCGGTAGCGGTCATTGCTGCATTCCCTTCATGAGCCAGTCGACCAGTCGCTGCGCGAGCTGGTCCGTGGTGAGGCGGTCCGGAGCGGAATTCTCCGGAGCGGAGGTCTCGGGGGCGGGGCTGTCGGCGGCGGCCGCGCGCATCCAGCGGTCCACGGATCCCTGCACGAAGCCGACGGCGCCGGCCGCCCAGTAGGTGCGGTCGGGGACGCTCTCCGGCACGATCTGCGCGACGAGCCGCACCACGGAGTCGAGGAAGTGGTTCAGTCCGTCGCTGGGGCGGGTGACGAACCAGTAGACGCCGGGGGAGCGCTCGGCCGTCTCGACGTAGGTGCGGATCATCGCCCGGATGCGCGCCTCTGTGCCGACGGGGGCCGACGTGTTCGCCTCCAGCGCGCGCAGCTCCGCGAGGAGGCGGCGCTGCATGGCGGAGAAGATGTGCACGCCGAGGGCTCGCTGGAGCTGGGACTTGTCGGCGAAGTAGCGGTAGATGATGGACTTCGACGTCCCGGAGGCGGAGGCGATGTCCTCCATGGTGACGTCGGGCCCCTGGGTGTGGATGAGGCGCCGGGCGACGTCCAGCAGCTCCGCGCGGCGCTCCTCGCGGTGGCGAGCCCAGCGCGCGGTGCGGCCGTCGACGGCGGCGCTCGCTTGCAGAGAAGGGTTCACGAAACCTAGAGTATCAAGTACCAGCGGTTGCAGATACATCTGTCTGCCGATCCGTCTGCGCTCCCGACTCGAAGAGGTGTCCCATGGCTGAGGCTCCCGCCCAGAAGCAGTCCCCCCAGAACTCGCAGTCCGCGAAGCCCCTCGCGCAGAAGTCCCTGCGCGATGCGGTCGTGCTCGGCGGCAACCGAATCCCCTTCGCCCGCGCCGGCGGCGCCTACGCGGGGATCTCGAACCAGGACATGCTCACCGCGACTCTCGAGGGGCTGGTGGCCCGGTTCGGCCTGCAGGAGGAGCTGGTGGGCGAGGTCGCCGGCGGCGCGGTCCTCAAGCTCGCGAGCGACCTGAACCTCACGCGAGAGTCCGTGCTCGGCACGCCGCTCGATGCGCGCACCCCTGCCATCGACATCTCCAAGGCCTGCGCGACGGGCCTCGAGACGGTGGTGCACATCAGCAACCGCATCCAGCTCGGCCAGATCGACTCCGGCATCGCCTGCGGCGTCGACTCCGCCTCCGATTCCCCCATCGAGGTCACGCCGCGCCTGCGCCGCCTGCTGCACCGCCTGAACTCCGCGAAGACGGCGCTCGACCGCGCGAAGGTCCTCACCGCCCTGCGCCCGAGCGACCTCGCGCCGGTCCCTCCCGCCAACGCCGAGGCCCGCACCGGCATGTCCATGGGCGAGCACCAGGCGATCACGGCCGACGCCTGGGGCATCACCCGCCAGGCGCAGGACGAGCTGGCGCTCGCCAGCCACCAGAACCTCGCCGCCGCCTACGACCGCGGCTTCCTCGACGACCTCGTGACCGGCTACCGGGGCCTCGGCCGCGACCAGAACCTGCGCGCGGACTCCTCCCTCGAGAAGCTCGGGAAGCTGAAGCCGGTCTTCGGCGTCAAGAACCCCGCGATCGCGGAGCCGACGATGACGGCCGGCAACTCCACGCCTCTCACCGACGGCGCCTCCTCGGTGCTCATCTCCACCCGCGAATGGGCTGATCAGCATGGATTCGCGCCGCTCGCGCGCGTGGTCGACACGCGCGTCGCAGCGGTCGACTTCGTCCACGGCGAGGAGGGCCTGCTCATGGCTCCCGCCTACGCGGTCCCGGAGCTGCTGGATGCGAACGGGCTCGCGCTCGCGGACGTCGATCTCTGGGAGATCCACGAGGCCTTCGCCTCCACCGTGCTCGCGACCCTCGCAGCGTGGGAGTCCGAGGAGTTCTGCCGCGAGAAGCTCGGCCGCGACGGCGCCCTCGGCGCGATCGATCGCGCGACGCTCAACGTCACCGGCTCCTCGCTCGCGGCGGGCCACCCCTTCGCGGCGACCGGCGGCCGCATCGTCGCGACCCTCGCGAAGCTGCTCCACGAGCGCGCCCGCGAGACGGGCCGCGTCCAGCGCGGCGTGATCTCCGTGTGCGCGGCCGGCGGTCAGGGGACCGTCGCCCTGCTCGAGTCCGACGGCAAGTGAGAGGACCTCTCCCATGACTGACACCTACACCCGTCTCATCCGCACCGCTCCCGGTCGCTTCCTCGCGAAGCGGGCCGGACTGCCGAACCCGCCGAAGCTCGCGCGCGTCGACGACCGCCCCGGCGCCGTCCTCGGCCCGGTCGTCGTGCTCGGCGCGAGCGCCGGGGCCGATCAGGTCGCGCAGATCCTGCTCGCCTGGGGGGCCGACGTCCGCCGCCGCTTCGACGGGCTCAGCCGCGTCGGCTCGGTCGTCGTCGTGCTCGACGAGATCGAGCATCCCGGGGCCATCGGCGAGATCGTGCTGCCGCTCGCAGGAGCCATGCGCTCCCTGGCGCCCGGCGCGCGCATCGTGACGATCTCCCGCCCTGCCACGGGATCCGGCGAGAGCCTGTCCCGCGAGGCCGCGCGCGGCGGCGTCGAGGGCCTCGTGCGCTCCCTGGGCCACGAAGTGCGCAAGGGCGCGACCGCCAACGGCATCCTCGCGGCCGACGGCGTCGCCCTCGATGCCCCCGGTGTGCAGGGCGCCCTGCGGTTCCTGCTCTCGGCGCGATCGGCGTTCATCGACGGACAGTTCCTCGCCGTCTCGACCTCCGAGGGCGAGCTGCCGGGCGACTGGGACCGCCCCCTCGCCGGCCGCACCGCGCTGATCACCGGCGCCGCCCGCGGCATCGGCGCGGCGATCGCCCGCACCTTCTCCTCCCTCGGCGCGCAGCTCGTGCTGCTGGACATCCCGGCCTCCGGCACCGATCTCGCACGGATCTCGAACGAGCTGCGGGCGACCCCGCTGCAGCTCGACGTCACCGCGCCTGATGCCCCGGAGCGCGTGATCGCGTTCCTGCGCGAGCGCGGGATCGTGCTGGATGCGCTCGTGCTGAACGCGGGCATCACCAAGGACAAGCTGTTCGCGAACATGACCCCGGAGCGCTGGGACCCCGTGATCGCGGTGAACATCGCGAGCCAGCTCGCGCTGGTCGAGACGCTGCTGGGGACGCAGGGCGAAGGCGCTGCGGCCGACGGGTCAGCTGTCGTCGGCACCCCGGTCATCAGCTCCGCACTGCGCATCGTGTCCCTCGCTTCTACGAGCGGGATCGCGGGCAACCGCGGGCAGACGAACTACGCGACCTCGAAGGCGGGGGTCATCGCATTCGTCGATGCGCTCGCCGATCGCCTCGACGGCACGGGGATGACCGCGAACGCGGTCGCCCCCGGGTTCATCGAGACCGAGATGACCGCGCGGATCCCTGCCCTCCAGCGCGAGATCGCGCGTCGCGTGAACTCCCTGCAGCAGGGCGGTCAGCCGCTGGACGTCGCCGAGGCCATCGGCTTCCTCTCCTCGGCCCCGGCCGGCGGCATCCGCGGCGAGACGCTGCGCGTGTGCGGCCAGAACATCGTCGGCAAGTGAGCGAGAGGCCCAGCATGAGCGAGAGCATCAAGGACCTCGGCGACGTCCCGTCCTTCCCGGCGGTCTATGCGGCCGCGCTCACCCGTCGGCCCGGCGCGAAGCGCGCCGCGGACCTGCCGGAGATCACGCACCGGGTGCGCTCGGTGCGGATCGATCCGGAGCGGGCAGCGGCTTTCGACCACCTGATGGGCGGCCCGGCCACGGAGCTCGTCCACCCCGGTGTGCTGCACGTGCTCGCGTTCCCGGTGAGCCTGTCGCTGATGGCGCGCACGGATTTCCCCGCGCCGCTGCTGGGGCTCGTGCATCTGAAGAACAGCGTGCTGCAGCATCGGCCCGTGCGCGTCGGCGAGTCGGTGGACGTCGAGTGCCGCGTGCGGAACCTCGCCCCCCATCGCAAGGGCCGCACCTTCGAGGCGGTCACCACGATCCTCGCGAAGGACGGGCAGATCGTCGCGACCGACGTCTCGACGTATCTGGCCAAGGGCAGCGAGGGCGCGGGTCCCGAGACGCGCCGTCGGCAGGAGCAGAGTCCCTCGAGCGGCAAGTACGGCCCCGCTCCCGGTCGCTCCGGCGGGAAGGCTGGATTCACCCCGCCGGCGCCGACGGCCCGGTGGGCCCTCGATGCCGGCACGGGCCGCCGCTACGCGGAGGTCTCCGGAGATGCGAACCCGATCCACATGTCGGCGCTGTCGGCGCGGCTGTTCGGGTTCCCGAAGGCGATCGCGCACGGCATGTACACGGCCTCGCGCGCCTTCACCGAGTCCCGGCCGGATCTGTCGCGCCCGCTGCAGTGGGACGTCTCCTTCGACGCGCCGGTGCTGCTGCCGAGCGCGGTGCTGGTGCGCTACGAGGACGATCCGGTCACCGACTCCACGCACTGCGTGGGCTGGCAGAGCGCGCGCAGCGGCAAGCCTGCGCGCCGGCACTTCACGGTGGATGTGACCGCACTGGTGTGAGCGGCTGGGCGGTGCCAGGGCGCTGAGATTCCGGGAAGCCGGGATCCCGAAATCGCTGGCATCGCTCTGCCCGCTCCGGCATGCTTTGGCCAGGAGCGGAAGAGGGAGCGCGGATGGAGACGGACCGGGATTTCGAGGGTGCGGTGGAGGCCCACTGGAGCCTGAAGCAGGAGGATCCGCGCGCCATGATGGGCGCGCCCCGGGCGGGACTCTGGTCGATCCATCCCGAAGGGTCTGCGCACACGACCGCGACCGGCGCCTACACGAAGGGTCTCGTGCTCGAGCGGATCGGCGAGTGGCCGGTGCCGGAACCGATCCATCACCTCGCGAGGATCGATGGCGCGCCCCGCGGCTGGCAGTGGGAGGAGCGCGAGGATGGCAGAGGCCGACTCGTGGAGGTTGACGATCCGGAGTGCCTGATCCAGCCGCCGGCCCCGGGAACGCCGCACGCGCGGCTCGCACCGGTGCTCGACGCGTTGCAGAGCGCCGGATTCGTGCCGGATGCCCTGCCGTTCTCCCTGGGTGACCTCGCCGACGCGGTCGTGAACGATCAGCTGGAGGGTGCGATCCTCGAGCGCACAGTGCTCGGCGCCCCGCGCGGCCGTTCCGCGTTCCCCTTCCATGAGTTCGAGGCATTCAGCAGTGGGGGTGCGCTCGCGCAGCGGGACGCGGCCGAGGCGGTCGCGAGACTGCGGGACGTGCTGGAGACCTGCTCCGTGGTCGCGGCGGAGCGGTGGGGCCGGATCGCTCTCGTGGAGATAACGCGGGAGCTCGCGATCATCGCAGAGCCCTCGCCGATCGGCGGCTGGACGTTCTCGCCGGACGCCCACGCGATCGGGGACTGGCTGGATCTGACGGTCCGCGAGCTCGCCGAGGGCCGCGGGCAATTGGTGGTCCTCGCACGACGCTTCGCGACGAGCCCGGAGGTGCGCGAGGGCGAGGACGGCTCCCTCGAGTCGGTGCATCCGGTGACGGAGAACCCGTGGGTGCTGTTCGTCGCGGACCGGGGCGTGCTCACCCAGTGGCACTTGAAGCTGAGCGCCGCGATGCCCGGCGAGGACGAGCGCGGCCTGAGCGTCCCCTGAGGCGCGCGAGCGATGCGGCTCGAGTGTCGTTCGAGGCGCATGAGCGGCGCGGCCGATGGCGCGATCGAGCCGCACACCTGCGCATCTCCTAGGCTGGGACGATGACCTCCACCCCCGCCTTCCCGTCCACCGCTGCAGCCGGCGCCTCCGCCGCGGCGGATCAGACCGACCGTCTCATCCTCGCCATGGCCCGGGACGAGGCAGGCTGGGACGACGAGACGCTGATCGTGATCGTCGATGACGAGACCGGTGCGCTCACGCAGGAGGCTCTTCTCAGTGCCCGATCCGGTGCGCAGCCCGGTCGGCCCGTGCTCCTGTGGAACGCCTCCCGTTCGCGCTCGGTCGCCTTTGCCGAGCTTCACGCCGACGCGCTCGGCTCCGGTTCGCTGCGCATCGGGGGCATCGACGGAGCGCCGACGGATCTCGGGGAGATGACCGCCGGCGCAGGCGGCGAGGGCCCGGTCGTCGTGCTGATGCGCCTGCCGAAGGCGCTCGCCGCCCTCGACCACCGCGCTGCCGAACTCGCCCGCGCCGCAGGCGCAGGGGCCGAGAAGCGCGCGCTCGCGATCGTCGCGGGCGGCCGCGTCAAGCACATGACCCGCACGCAGAACGAGGTGCTCGAGCGTCACTTCACCGACGTGTACGCGACCCGTGGGCTTGGGAAGTCCCGCTGCCTCGTCGCCACGGGACCGTCCACGCAGAGCACGGGCGCAGCGCAGGAGGCCTCCTCCTCGCAGCGGAAGCTCGCGATCCGCGGGCAGCAGCGTCCGCTGCAGCTGCGCGGCATCGGCGGAGTGTTCGGCGGAGCGAGCGCCGACGCAGGCAGCCTGCTGCTGCTCGGCGCCCTGGACGAAGCGCTCGTGGCCGACGCCGCTGCTCCCGCAGAATCGGGAGAGCGCGAGCCCGAGGGCCTCATGGCCGTCGACCTCGGCTGCGGCAACGGGCTCATGACCGCCTACCTCGCGCAGTCCTTCCCGGGCGCCCGCATCCTCGCCAGCGACGATGACCTCGACGCCGTCGCCTCCGCGCGCGCGACCCTCGCCGCGAACGGCCTGGAGCGCAGCGGCATCGAGGTGACCTGGGACGACTCGATCTCCTCGGCGCCGAGCGCGAGCGCTGACCTCGTGCTGCTGAACCCCCCGTTCCATGAGGGCGCCGCGATCGACGCGACCCTCGTGCACGGCCTGCTCGATGCCGCCGCGCGCGTGCTGAAGCCGGGCGGGGTGCTGTGGTTCGTGCACAACTCCCACCTGCGCTACCGCCACGAGCTCGCCACGCGGATCGGCCTCACTGAGCAGGCCGCCCGCGATCGCCGCTTCACCGTGCTGCGCGCCCAGAAGCGGGCCGCGGGCGATGCCGGGCCGTCGGCCCCCGCGGCGCACGGAGAGACGGCGCCGCCGACGGGGCGTGCGTCGGGCGAGGCGAGCGCGTCGGACCAGTCGAGCGCGTCAGGCGAACGGGAGCTGACTCTCGGCGAGCAGCTCGACCGGGCGCGGGGGAACTGAGGAGCCCGAGCGTGATCTGCGCTCCCTCCCGCCCGCCTGACAATCCGTTCGTCGGTGGGGGAGCCTAGGCTCGGTCGCTCAGAGTCCCAGGAGGGTGAGCGGTACGTGAAGAACCTGTTCGTGGCTGTCGAAGGGCCGATCGGCGTCGGCAAGACGTCGCTCATGCATCGTCTCGCGGAGCAGTACGGCCTGCGCGAGGAGCGCGAGCTCGTCGCGGAGAACCCGTTCTTCTCCTCGTTCTACGCCGACATCCCGCGGTGGGCGTTCCAGACCGAGATGTTCTTCCTGACCAGTCGCTACACCCAGCTGCGGGACCTCGGGCAGGACGCCCGCGGAGTGGTCGCCGATTACCACATCCACAAGAACCTCATCTTCGCCCGGCGCACGCTCGGCCCCGCCGAGCTCGACAAGCTCCTGCGGGTGTACGACGTGCTGACCGAAGGGCTCATCCAGCCCGATCTCACGATCTTCCTCGACGCCGAGCTGCCGGTGCTGCGCGAGCGGATCGCCCTGCGCGCCCGCGAGGAGGAGGTGCTGATCCAGGATCAGTACCTCGAGAACCTCCGCGCCGACTACCGCGACTATTACGAGTCGCTCACCCGCAGCGGGGGGAACGCGCTGTTCCTCGACACCACCGGCACCGACTTCGTGCACGACGAGGCGGATTTCGCGCGCATCCTCGAGACCATCCGCACCGCAGCAGGAGAGACCCGATGAACCGCGAGGACATCCCCCAGGACGCCGTCATCACCGTCGCCGGGACCGTCGGCATCGGAAAGTCGACGCTGACCGCCGCGCTCGCCGAACGGCTCGGGTTCCGCACCTCCTTCGAGAGCGTGGACGGCAACCCCTATCTCGAGCGCTTCTACGACGACTTCGAGCGCTGGAGCTTCCACCTGCAGATCTACTTCCTGGCCGAGAGGTTCAAGGAGCAGAAGCGCATGTTCGAGTACGGGGGCGGCTTCATCCAGGACCGCTCGATCTACGAGGACGTCGACATCTTCGCGAAGATGCACGAGGAGCAGGGCACGATGAGCCGCGAGGACTTCGCGACCTACTCGGAGCTGTTCAGCGCGATGGTGATGACCCCGTACTTCGCGCGGCCCGACGTCCTCATCTACCTCGAGAGCGACCTCGAGGAGGCGCTGGCGAGGATCTCCCGCCGGGGCCGGCAGATGGAGATCGAGACGGACATCGCCTACTGGCGCGGTCTTCACGCCCGCTACGAGCGCTGGATCAGCACCTTCAACGCCTGCCCGGTCGTGCGCGTGAACGTGCGCGACTACGACCTCATGGAGGGCCCGCACACCCTGGACCCGCTGGTCCGGACGATCGCGCGCACCATCCGCACGCACCGCGAGGTCGACCCGCGGCGCAGCTGACCCCGTCGCCTCGGCCCGTCGGCCCGTCGGCCCTCGGCGGCGCGATGCGCGATTCCCCGAGGCGGCCCCTCAGGGCAGCAGCGGGAGCCCCGCGCGCAGCGTCCCCAGCAGGTGCGCGATCACCGGGCCCCGGTCGGTCTCGACGACGAGATCGACGTTCGGCTCCCTGCCCCAGCGGCCCAGCCAGTCGCCGACGACCTGGCCGCGGGTGAGCGTCCCCGCCAGCTCGACGTCCACGGCGAGCGGCGCGGTGCGTGCGAGCGCGGGGGAGAAGGCGTGCGCCACCACGAACGGGTCGTGCACGTGGGACATCCACCCGAAGCCGTCGGCCTCGTGGAACTCGAAGTACCAGCGCAGCGCCTCGGTGAGCACGGGAATCACCGGGTGCGCGCCGAGCGCCCCGATCGCCTCGAGGGTCGACTGGTCGAAGGTGACGGTCTCGGTCGCATCCAGCGGCGCGAGCACCGGGCGCCGGTGCGCTGCGCTGAAGGCGGCGAGGACCCGCTGCGCGGCCTCGGGATCCACGGCCACGTTCCACTCGGTGGTCGGCAGGGTGTTCCCGCGGTGGTTGATCGCCCCGCCCATGATGTGCAGGCGCTTCAGCAGCCGGGGCAGCTCGGGCTCGATGGCGAGGGCGAGTGCAAGGTTCGTGTGCGGGCCGATCAGGAGCCCCACCAGCTCGCCCGGGTGCGCGCGGGCGGCGTCGACCCAGAGCTGCGCGCCGGAGCGGGGATCGCTCTCGCGCGCGGGATCCGGGAGGGTCGCATGGCCGGTGCCGGCCGGCCCGTGGGTGTCGTCGGCGAACATGGGCGGCTCCTCGAGCGGGCCGTCCGCTCCGCGCGCCACGGGGGCCGTGAGCCCCAGCATCTCGCTCAGCGCCAGGTTGCTGCGCTGCACATGGTCCACGTGCACGTTGCCGCCGGTGGAGACGATCCCGACCAGCTCGAGGTCCTTCTCCGACGCCGCGCGGGCCGCGAGGTAGGTGAGGGCGAGGGCGTCATCGATTCCGGTGTCGCAGTCCAGCAGCACGGGGATGGGGCGAGGGGTGGGGGTGTTCGTCGAGGTCACCCGCCCCATCGTAGAGATCGGGGATTCCAGCCACGGACGGCGAGCGCCCGACGCGGGCGCACGGCGGGGGCGCCCAGCAGATGCTGGACGCCCCCGCCGGCGAGGAGCGGTGCGCGGGTCAGTGCCCGTGCGGCGCGCCGCCCTCGGAGTCGGCCTCACCCGGATTGCGGGTGATGAACAGGGCGAGGGCGGCGGCGCCGAGAGCGAGGAAGATCCCGATCACGAACACCCCGGCAGTTCCCGAGGCGATGCCCTTGGCGGGCGAGCCGCCTGCGGCCTGCACGCGCGCGGCGCCGGCGGTCATCAGGGCCACCATGATCGCGGTGCCGGCGGCGCCCGCGACCTGCTGGATCGTGCCGACGATCGCCGAGCCGTGGCTGATCAGACGGGGAGTCAGCGACCCCAGCGCGTTCGTGAACAGAGGGGTGAACACGCACGCCAGACCGATCGAGATCAGCAGGTGCCCGGCCACGATGTGCCAGATGGGCGTGGTGGTGGAGATCGTGGACAGCACGAGCATGCCGCCGGCGACGACCACGAGGCCCGGCACGAGCAGGGGGCGCGGGCCGACGCGGTCGTACAGGCGGCCGACGAACGGCGCCGCGAGGCCCATCAGCAGACCGCCGGGCAGCATCATCAGGCCGACCTGCAGGGTCTCCAGGCCCAGCGCGTTCTGCAGGTAGATCGGCAGCAGCACGATCATCCCGAACATCGCGCCCATCATCAGCACCATCAGCGCGACCGAGAGCGCGAAGTTTCTCGAGGCGAAGGTGCGCAGGTCCAGCAGGGCGCGGTCCTCGCGCTGCAGGGTGCGCTGGCGCAGACCGAAGACGATCAGCGCGAACACGCCGATCGCGAGGAAGACCCAGGTACTCGTGGCGATGCCCGCGGGGGCGCCGTCGGCCGACGCTCCGTGGCCGCCGCCGCTCAGCCCCGAGAGCCCGTAGACCAGGGTGCCGAAGCCGATGCCCGAGAGCAGGAACGAGAGCACGTCGACCTTCGAGGCGACGGGCTCGCCGACGTTCTCGATGCGCCGCATCCCGAGCGCCAGCGCGCCGATCGCGATCGGCAGGACGAGCACGAACAGGAAGCGCCACGGCAGGACCGACAGCACGAGACCGGAGACTGTCGGGCCGACGGCGGGCGCCACCGAGATGACGATCGAGATGTTGCCCATCACCTGGCCGCGGCGGTGCACCGGGACCAGGTTCATCACGGTGGTCATCAGCAGAGGCATCATCACCGCGGTGCCGGAGGCCTGCACGATGCGGCCGGCGAGCAGGGGTGCGAACGAGGGGGACGCCGCGCAGATGGCGGTGCCCGCGCTGAACAGGCTCATCGCGAGGAGGAAGACGGCGCGCGTCGAGAAGCGCTGGATGAGGAAGCCGGTCACGGGGATGACCACGGCCATCGTCAGCATGAACGCGGTGGTGAGCCACTGCGCGGTGGAGGCTCCGATGCGGAGATCCTCCATGATGTGCGGCAGCGCCACGGACAGGATCGTCTCGTTGAGGATGACGACGAATGCGGAGACCAGCAGCAGGGTGATGACGCTGCGGTCGCGCGGGGAGAGGCGGTCGGACGCGGGGGAGGCGGGGAGGCTCGCGCTGGGCGCGGAGGAGGAATTCACGTTCGGGATTCTAGGGCGGGTGCCGCCCGCGCGAACTGTCCGGGTCGGCGGATCGGACCGGCCTGTGAGCAAGCGCTCGCGGGGTCGATAGGCTCCCGCTCATGGGGGCCGCACCGACGATCATCGCCGACGCCGATCAGATCGAGGAGCTGCTCGAACACGGCGCGGAGGTGCTCGGGCTCGGCGAGCCGACGCACGGCAGCGCGAACGTGCTCGACTGGAAGGTCGGCCTCGTGCTCGAGCTCGCACGGCGGGGCCGACGGATCGTGCTCGCCCTCGAGGAGTCCGTGCCGGTCGCCCGGGCGACGGATGCGGTGCTGCGCGGCGCCTGCGGGGCGGATCCTTTCGATGCCTGGAGCGCGGGCAGTCGGCTGTGGAGGACCGAGGGGTATCGCGAGGGGCTGCGGGCGATCGCCTGCTGGAACGGTGCGCGGTCTCCGGCTGACCGCATTGCGCTCATCGGCGTCGACATCCAGCATCCGGGCCGTGCCGCCGCGGATCTGCTGGCCGCCGGGGTGCGGGCCGAGGTGCTCGAGCGGATCGCCCAGGGCGGAGGAACGGGAGCGCGCGGCGGTGTGCAGGCCGGGGACATCCCGGTGCTCGTCGCGCTCGTGTCGCGGCTCGAGCGGGAGGGGAGGGCTGAAGCGCTGCTGCTCGCCCGCGTCCTCCACCGGCACGCGCTCGCCTACGTGGCCGAGCCCGATCTGGCGGGCCTCTGGCGGCGAGACGGCTTCATGGCCCAGACGCTGCTCGAGCAGCGGGGCGGAGCCGGGGGTGGGGACGGGGCTGGTGCCGGAGCCGAGGGTGGGGCGATCACAATCCTGTCGGCCCACAACGAGCACATCGCGTGCAGCGAGACGGGTTTCGGGGGCCCGACCATGGGATGGGCGCTCCGCCAGGAGCTGGGGGAGAAGTACGTGAGCATCGGCGTGCTGTGCGGGGACGGGGAGTGCAGAGCGATCGACCCCTCCAGCGGCTCGCGGGAGTACCGCAGCCTCGCTCTGCCGCCGCTGCGGGAGGGATCGACGGACGAGCAGCTCGCTCGGCGCGGCGAGGTGCTGGTGCGCGCGCAGGAGGTCCCGCATCCGGGCCCCCGCAGGTTCATCGGCTGGATGCTCGATTCTCGCGACGCGGAGGCGCAGCCCGAGGCGTACGAGGTCCGTCGTCCCATCAGCGATTTCGATCTCCTGAAGCACTTCCCCCGCAGCGAGGCGGACCGCAGCGCCTGAACGTGAGGGTGAACTGGAATCCGGAAAGTACTTGCCAAAATGGCAAGTGCATGGTGTGCTGTGCATGTCGACGCCCCCCGCGGCCGAGACCGATGCAGCCGCAGCCCCCGGAAAGGGCGCGGACCGACCACACCTGGAGGACGATTCTGATGACTCGCAGCACCCCCGACGATCCCCGCCCTGACGATCTTCGCCCCGACGATCTCCGCCCCTCAAGCGGCGCCCCGCTCGATGCCGAGCAGGCGCTGCGGAGCCTCGCCGAAGCCGACCGGCTCCGCGCGAGCGCCCCGCGTGCCTCACTGCCGAGCGCCTTCATCACCTACGCGGTGCTCTGCGTGGTGGGCAGCATGACCACGATCGGCCTGCGCCTCGCGGGCCTCATGCCGGAGACCCCCGGCTTCTCGCCGAAGCTGGCCGTCCTGGTGTCCGCCTTCACCTGGATCTTCGTCGGCATCCTGCCGTCCGTCCTCGTGCGGGATGTCTGGCGCCGCGGATTCGCGCGGCGCTGGGTCGTGATGATTCTGCTGTGGTCCCTGCTCTGGATCGCCGCCGTGACCCTGGCGGAGACCCGACTCGCGCTCGTGATCGCGCCCCTGTTCCTCGTACTGTTCATGATCGCGCTGACGTCCGAGATCGCAGCGCGCACGAAGTCCGTGGGTGCAGGTCACGCGCGTTCCGTCGGCACACGGTCGGGCGGCGAGCGGTGACCGGCCCGGCTGGGGAGCACCCTCGCTTCCGCCTCGAGTCCGAGCTCGCCCATCCCGTGCGCTTCTCGATCATGGCCGCGCTCGCCGCCGTGGAGAACATGGCGTTCGGAGATCTGCGCGATGAGCTCCAGGTGAGCGACTCGGTGCTGTCCAAGCAGACCGCCGAGCTCGAGCGGTCCGGATTCGTGGAGGTCGCCAAGGGGTTCGTCGGCAAGCGTCCGCGCACCACGCTGTCTCTCACCCGGGACGGGCTCGCGCGCTGGCGGGGGCATCTGGACTCGCTGCGGCAGATCACCGCCGGGAGCCTGGGCGGCCGGGGGGCTGGGAGCTCGGGCGGCTGAGAGATGGACTGCCCGCCCAGGCCAATCTCACCAGGCCGAATCAGGTGCAGCGCGGCGGGTGATCCGCAAAGTCCTCGGTGCAGGAGCCGGTCGCGTGGACCAGTCCAGGTCACCGGCCCCTGGGCCGAGGATTCTGCTGGAGGCGCGGGGCGCCGAGGGCGGGCGGCCAGTGCTCCGGGGTCGGGGTGCGCACACGGCAACGGCGAGCAGGCCTGGCGCTGCGTTCGTGAGCCCGCCATTGTGCATGTGCAGCAGACTCGTCGGTCCAGGGGCCGCTCGCGTGCACCAGTGCACGTCACCGGCCGCTGGACCGAGGACTTTGCCGGCGCCGCCTCCCGCTCGCGACCGCCCCGCGTGCACGCGCCCCGCTCGCGACCACCCCGCACACAGCTGCGCCCCGCCGATCTGGTCGGCGGGGCGCAGCGTGCAGGGCAGGGCAGAAGCTGTTCGAGCGGGGCTCAGCCCACCATCGAGCGCAGCACCGAGGTGAACATGCGCAGCCCGTCGGTGCCCGTGCGGGTGCCGGCGCCGGGCTCGTCGGGGCCGAAGCCGGCCTCGACCGCGTGCTCCGGGTGGGGCATGAGGCCCACCACGTTGCCGTAGGCGTTGGTGATGCCGGCGATGTCGCTGCGGGAGCCGTTGGGGTTGCTCTCGAAGCCCTCGGGGCCGTGGGTCGCGCCGGCCGTGTAGCGGAACACCACGCGACCCTCGCCCTCGAGCTCCTCGAGGGTGCGGGCGTCGGCGACGTACTGGCCGTCCTGGTTCTTCAGCGGCACCCGGATGATCTCGCCCTCGGTGAACTCGGTGGTCCACGCGGTGCGGGTGCTCTCCACGCGCAGGGGCTGATCGCGGCAGATGAAGGAGCGGTGCGCGTTCTTGATCATCGAGCCGGGCAGCAGGTGCGACTCGCACAGGATCTGGAATCCGTTGCAGATGCCCAGCACGGGCAGGCCGCCGCGAGCGGCGTCCACGACCTTTTCCATGACGGGAGCGAAGCGGCTGATCGCGCCGGCGCGGAGGTAGTCGCCGTAGGAGAATCCGCCCGGCAGCACGATCGCGTCGACGTCGGCGATGTCCTCGTCGCCGTGCCACAGCGCCACGGGCTCGGCGCCGGCCAGCCGCACGGCGCGCTGGGCGTCCCGGTCGTCGAGGCTGCCGGGGAAGGTCACCACGCCGATGCGCATCAGGCGCCTTCTTCCTCGAGGACCTCGATCTGGACGACGTCCTCGATCACGGGATTCGACAGGAGCGTCTCGGCGGCCTGGCGGATCATGGCGAGGGCGGCATCATCGGCCGGGCCGGCGAGCTCGAGCTCGAAGCGCTTGCCCTGGCGCACGGAGGCGACGCCCTCGAATCCGAGGCGGGGGAGAGCGGAGGCGACGGCCTTGCCCTGCGGGTCGAGGATCTCGGGCTTGGGCATGACGTGGACCACGACGCGTGGCATGGGATCTCCTGGCGAGGGCTCGGGTGGATTGCCCCCTCATCCTATCCGCTGGGGTGCGCGCGAGGATGTCGGGCACAGCGGGTCGACCCGGCGCCCACAGGCGCGGACGGGACGCCCGGGTGCGCGCGCGGCGCTGCAGTGGCACCCTGGAGGCAGCCCGCCCGCACCGCGACGAAGGAGATCCCATGAAGATCCAGCACCTCGGCCACTCGTGCCTGCTCGTGGAGGCCGCCGGCACGCGGATCCTGGTGGATCCGGGCGGCTTCTCCGACGCGGAGGCCGTGCGCGCCCTGCGCGATCTCGACGCGATCCTGCTGACGCACCAGCATCCCGATCACGCCGACCCCGATCTCCTGGCCGACGTCCTCGCGGCCTTCCCCGACCTCCCCGTCCACGCCGAGCCCGAGACTGCCGAGGCGCTGCGCGAGGACGACGGCTTCGCCGATGCCCGGGAGGCCGGAGGCCAGGTGAGCGCGCTCGCGCCCGGGAGCTCCGCGACAGTGGGCGCGCTGGAGGTCCGCGCCGTCGGCGGCCGACACGCCGTCATCCACCCCGACCTCCCGGGGATCGGCAACTGCGGCTACGTCATCACGGCCGACGGGGAGCCCCGCCTCGGCATCACCGGCGACTCCCTCGAGGCGGTCCCCGAGTTCGAGGGGATCGACGCCCTCGCCTTCGCCGTCGTCGCGCCCTGGTCGAAGGTGTCCGAGACCGTCGAGTTCCTGCGGGCGACCGCCCCGAAGGTGGCGCTGCCCGTGCACGATGCGGTCGCCGCTCCGGAGGGGCGCGAGATCTTCCTGAAGCACGCCGCGAACCTGTCGCCCGAGGCGACGGAGCTGCGCGACTGGCCCGAGGATCGGAGCGTCGAGATCGCGCTCTGAGCCGCGCTCAGAACTCGCGGCCGGTGAGCCTCTCGTAGGCCTCGACGTACTTCGCGCGCGTGCGCTCCACGACTTCCGCCGGGAGCGCGGGCGGGGCCTCGGCGCCATGGCGGTCCCAGCCCGAGGCGTCCGAGGTGAGCCAGTTGCGCACGTACTGCTTGTCGAGGCTCGGCTGCACGACGCCTTCGCGGTATCCGGCCTGATCCCAGAAGCGTGAGGAGTCCGGGGTCAGCACCTCGTCCCCGAGGGTGAGCGCACCTCCCTCGCGGGAGAAGCCGAACTCGAGCTTGGTGTCGGCGATGATGATCCCGCGCTCGGCGGCGATCTCCTGCGCGCGGATGTACACGGCGCGCGTGAGGCGGTCGAGCTCGTCCACCAGCTCCGATCCGAGCTGCTCGCGCGCCTGCTCGACGGTGATGTTCTCGTCGTGCTCTCCCTGCTCCGCCTTCGTCGACGGGGTGAAGAGCGGGCGCGGAAGGCGGGAGGCCTCCGTCAGCCCGGCCGGCAGCGCGTGCCCGCCCACGGATCCGGTGCGCGTGTAGTCGGCGAGGCCCGAGCCCGTGAGATACCCGCGCACGATGCACTCCAGCGGCACCATGTCCAGGCCCCGGCACCGCAGTGCCCGCCCGCGCACGGCGTCCGGGACGTCGGTCGCGGAGAGCACATGGTTCGGGACGATGTCCGCGAGCTGCTCGAACCAGAACAGCGAGATGCCCGTGAGCAGCCGGCCCTTGTCCGGGATGCCGGGGCTCAGCGCCGCGTCGTACGCGCTGATGCGGTCGGTCGCGAGCACGAGCACCTCGGTCGCGCTCGCGAGGTCCTCGCCCGCGGGGACGTAGAGGTCGCGCACCTTGCCGGTGATCGCGTGGTCCCAGCCCTCGAGGTCCGGGGCGGTGATGAGAGGTGCGCCGGCGCTCATGCGGTGGCCTCCTGCTCCGCGGCGCGCTGGGCGATGTCCGTGCGGAACCGGGCGCCTTCCAGTCCGATCTGCGCGATGCCCGTGAGTGCCTGCTCGCGCGCCGCCGCGAGAGAGCCGCCCCGGCCGACGACCGCGAGCACTCGGCCGCCCGCGCTCACAAGGGTGCCGCCGTCCAGCGCGGTTCCAGCCTGCAGCACGCGCGCCCCCTCGCGCTCTGCGGCCTCGATGCCGGTGATCGCATCACCCGTGCGGGCCGAGGCGGGGTACCCCTCGGCGGCGAGCACGATCGCGACCGCGGAGTCCGCAGACCACGTCGGCGCGGCGGCATCCGCGAGGCCCTGAGTCGCCGCCGCCAGCAGCAGATCGCCGAGCTCGCCCTCGAGCCGCTCCAGCACGACCTGCGTCTCGGGGTCCCCGAAGCGCGCGTTGAACTCGATCACGCGCACGCCCTGCGCGGTGAGCGCGAGACCGCAGAACAGCACGCCGACGAACGGGGTGCCCTGGGCGCGCATCGCGTCCAGCGTCGGCTGGGCGACGGTGCGCACGACCTCGGACGCGAGTGCGGGGTGGGCCCAGGGGAGCGGGGAGTAGGCGCCCATGCCGCCGGTGTTCGGGCCCTCGTCGTGCTCGAAGGCGCGCTTGAAGTCCTGAGCGGGGGCGAGCGGGACGGCGCGCTCGCCGTCGCACACGCAGAACAGGGAGACCTCGGGGCCGTCGAGGTACTCCTCGAGGACCACGCCCCCGCCCGCCTCGATCACGGACCGGCCGTGCGCGAGAGCCTCGTCGACGTCGGAGGTGACGACCACGCCCTTGCCTGCGGCGAGGCCGTCGGCCTTCACCACGAAGGGGACGTCGCGCAGGGGGTTCACGCGATCCAGGCCCGCCGCGAGGCCCTCCGCCTCGCTGACGGTCACGGAGGCGGCCGTCGGCACGCCCGCCTCGCGCATGATCTCCTTCGCCCAGGACTTCGAGCCCTCCAGGCGCGCGGCCGCGGCCGAGGGGCCGAAGACCGCGATCCCGCGCTCGCGCAGGGAGTCCGCGAGGCCCGCGACGAGCGGCGCCTCGGGGCCGACGACGACGAGATCGACCGCGAGCTCCGCAGCGAGGGCCGTGAGGGCGGGGATGTCGGTGAGCGGCACGTCGTGGCAGTCGGCCAGCTGCGCGATCCCGGGATTGCCGGGTGCTGCGTGCAGGTCGTGGGCGGCGGTGTCGCGGGCGAGGCGGCGGGCGATGGCGTGCTCGCGGCCCCCGTTGCCGATGAGGAGGATCTTCACGCAGGCCAGCGTAGCGGCGGCGGGCTCCTGCCCGAGGAAGCCGCGCGGAGGCTCCCCCGATAGCATCGCGCCATGCGCCTTCGCCTCGACCTCGCCTATGACGGCACCGGATTCTCCGGATGGGCCGCGCAGCCGGGGCTGCGGACCGTGCAGGGCGAGCTCGAGAAGGGACTCGCGCGGATCTGCCGGCAGGAGCCGTCGGCCCTGCGCGTCGTCGTCGCCGGCCGCACCGACGCAGGCGTGCACGCGAGCGGCCAGGTGGTCCACCTCGATCTCGAGGACGCCGTGTGGGAGTCCATGCCCGGCCGCAGCGACCGGGCGCCCGAGCTCGCGATCCTCGACCGGCTCGCCGGAGTGCTGCCGAGCGACATCGTCGTGCGCGAGGCCCGCGCCGTCCCGCCGGAGTTCGACGCCCGCTTCTCCGCTCTCTCGCGCACCTACCGCTACCGCATCAGCGACTCCGTCGCCTCGCGCTCGCCGATGCGGCGGGACGTCGTCCCCCACCGCCGCGCCCTGGATGCCGATGCCATGCACGAGGCCGCGCAGACGCTGCTCGGCGAGCACGACTTCCTCTCCTTCTGCAAGCCCCGCGAGGGCGCGACCACGATCCGCACCCTGCGCGCGGTGCGCTGGGAGCGGGTGGACGCGGATCCGCGGCTGGCCGACGCGGGCCTCGTGGTCGCGACCGTCGAGGCCGACGCGTTCTGCCACCACATGGTGCGCTCCATCGTCGGCGCGTCCGTCGCGGTGGGGGAGGGGCGCGGACGCCAGGGCGGGAAGGCCGACGCCGCCTGGATGGCCGCGCTCGTCGCCACCCCGCGGCGCGACGCGGCGGGGACGGCCCCGATGTTCGCCCCCGGGGGACTCACGCTCGAGCACGTCGGCTATCCGGCCGACGACCAGCTCGCGGCGCGGGCCGAGGAGGCGCGCGCCACCCGCGGCGAGACCTGGGTGCGCCCGGAGCCCGCGCCCCGCGCGTGATCCCGCTCGCACCTGCGGCCCCGGGGCGTTCGAGCGCGTTGACCCTGCTCGCCGCGGCGGACTACCATGACGAGTCGTCGTGCCCAGATGCGCACCCGAACCGCAGCCGATCTCACGCCGGCGCGAGAAGGGTTCCTCACACGCATCGCGGAGTCGCTGGTCCTGCCGTGCAGGATGCTCTCCGGGCCCGACGATCGGCCATGCTTTAACCGAAGGAAGCGTGTCCACGGTCCATCATCGATTCGCGGTCCGGCCTGCGCACCTACGCGCAGATCACCCCGGTCCGCACACGACGAGAGAAGAAGGCAGAGTGCGTACGTTCACCCCGAAGCCCGACGAAGTCGAGCGTTCCTGGTACGTCATCGACGCAACGGATGTCGTCCTCGGCCGGCTCGCTTCCCAGGCTGCTCAGCTGCTGCGGGGCAAGCACAAGCCGGTCTTCGCACCCCACGTGGATGCAGGCGACTACGTCATCATCATCAACGCCGGGAAGGTCGCACTGACCGGCAACAAGCGCGAGGCCAAGCTGGCCTACCGCCACTCGGGCTACCCGGGCGGTCTGCGCGGCATCCCTTACTCCGAGCTGCTCGAGAAGCGCCCGGATCGTGCGGTGGAGAAGGCCGTGCGCGGCATGCTCCCGAAGAACAAGCTGGCCACCCAGCAGCTCTCGAAGCTGAAGGTCTACGCCGGCGCGGAGCACCCCCACGCAGCCCAGAAGCCCACCCCGTACACCCTTTCCCAGGTGGCGCAGTAAGCGGGTGAGCCCCGCGCTCGCCCCACTGCACGGAACATAAGAGGAGAACCGTGACCGAGACCACCATCGCTGAGGAGCTCGACTCCGTCACCGACGAGTCCGCCCCTTCCAGCTTCACCACCGAGTCCACCGAAGAGTCGGCAGTCGGCCGCGGCCAGTCCGTGACCGCTCCCGGCTACGGCACCGGCCGCCGCAAGGAGGCTGTCGCTCGCGTCCGCCTCGTGCCCGGCACCGGTGAGTGGACCCTGAACGGCCGTTCGCTGGAGAACTACTTCCCGAACAAGGTCCACCAGCAGGAGGTCAACGAGCCCTTCAAGCTGCTCGACCTCCAGGGCCGCTTCGACGTCATCGCCCGCATCCACGGCGGCGGCGCGTCCGGCCAGGCCGGTGCGCTGCGCCTGGGCATCGCCCGTGCGCTGAACGCGATCGACCTCGACAACAACCGCGCTGCCCTCAAGAAGGCCGGCTTCCTCACGCGTGACGCCCGCGTCATCGAGCGCAAGAAGGCCGGTCTCAAGAAGGCCCGCAAGGCGCCTCAGTACTCGAAGCGCTGATCCGCGGGGCTGCGGCCCCCAGGTCTCGCTGCGGCACTGCTGCAGAAGCGGCCCTCGACCTCACGGTCGGGGGCCGCTTCGCTGCGTTCGGGCGCCGGGCGCGGGCACCGGGCACTGGGCGCCGATCGGCCGCCCCGCGACGGGCCGACGGGCCGGCTCCGCCGGCGCGACCTACGCGAGCAGCTCGCGGATGTCGTCGGCGGTGATGCCGCTCATGAAGGCCTTCCCGCCCTCGGTGAGGGAGTCGAAGAGGGCGGCCTTGCGGTTCTGCAGGGCGAGCACCTTCTCCTCGATCGTGTCCTGGGCGACCATGCGGAACACCATCACGGTCTTCTCCTGGCCGATGCGGTGGGCGCGGTCCACGGCCTGGTTCTCGGCGGCCGGGTTCCACCACGGATCCAGCAGGAACACGTAGTCGGCCTCGGTGAGCGTGAGGCCGAAGCCGCCGGCTTTCAGGGAGATCAGGAACACCGGGGCATCGCCATCGCGGAAGCCCTGCACCACCGCGCTGCGGTCCCGGGTGGAGCCGTCGAGGTAGGCGTAGGGCACCCCGCGGATCTCGAGCTCGGCCGCGACGTGGCGCAGGTAGGAGGTGAACTGGCTGAACAGCAGCACCCGGTGGCCGCCCCCGAGCACCTCGTCGAGACGGTCGAACAGGGCGTTCAGCTTCGAGCTCTCCACATCGCCGTGCTGCTCGGCGTCGACGATCGAGGGGTCCAGCGCCATCATCCGCAGCAGGGTCAGCGAGCGGAACACGATGAAGCGGTTGCGGTCCAGATCCTCCCGGATCAGGCCCAGCACCTTCTTGCGCTCGCGCTGCAGCACGGAGTCGTACAGCGCCCGGTGCTCGGGCTCGAGGGTGACCGAGAGGATCTGCTCCTGCTTCTCCGGCAGCTCCTTCGCCACGACCTCCTTCGTGCGACGCAGCATGAAGGGCTTCACGCGGGCGCGCAGCACATCCATCCGATCGGGATGCTCCCCGGTCTCGATCGGCAGCGTGTAGCGCTGGCGGAAAGCAAGCGGCGAGGAGAACAGTCCGGGGGCGGCGAGCGCGAGGATCGCCCACAGGTCGTCCAGCGAGTTCTCCATCGGGGTGCCCGTGATCGCGAGCCGGAACCCGGCGCGGATGCGGGATGCCGCCTGGTGGGACCGGGAGCGGCGGTTCTTCACGAACTGCGCCTCGTCGAGCACCAGGCCGTCGAACTCGCGAGCGGCGAACTCCTCGTCATCGATGCGCAGCACCGTGTAGCTCGTGACGACGATGTCCGCGCCGCGCACCTCCTGCGCGAGGCTCGTGCCGCGGGCGCGGCTCGTGCGGTCCAGCACTCGCACGCTCAGTCCCGGGGTGAACCGCTCGGCCTCCGCGCGCCACACCGGCAGCACGGAGGACGGCGCGACCACCAGGAAGGGCGGTGTGCCGGCCGCGGCTGCGCCGGCCGACGGGGCGCCGCCGACCTCTGCGGATGCCTGCGCCGACGCGTCCTCGCCCGCCCTCTCGCGGGCATGCGCGATGAGGGCGAGCGTCTGGATGGTCTTGCCGAGGCCCATGTCGTCGGCGAGGATCCCGCCGAGGCCGTGCTCGTACAGGAAGGCGAGCCAGGCGAAGCCCGAGAGCTGGTAGGGGCGCAGCTCCGCGTGCAGACCCGCGGGGAGCGCGGGCGCCTCGATCGACTGCACGTCGCGCAGTCGGCCGACGCTCTCCTCCCAGGCGCGAGCGGCGCGCGCCTGGTCGGCGATCTCCACCAGGTCCTCCCAGAGGTCGACCTGGTAGCGGCTGATCTCCTGGTGCTCGGGGTTCCACTCGGCGAGCGCCTCGCCCTCGCGTATCAGCTCGCGCAGCGCGTCGAAGGCGGGGTTGTCGAGCGAGAAGTAGGTGCGGTCGGGCATGAGGAGCTTCGTCTTCCCCTGCGCGAGCGCGACGAAGAGCGTGGGGAAGGGGATCTCACGGCCGTCGATGGTGATCTGGAAGCCCAGGTCGAACCAGTCGTGCTTCCCGGGGGACTGCGTCTGCGTGACGCGCACGTGCGGGGCGCCGTCGAGCTCGCGGTAGGCGTGGCGGGTGCCGGTGATCTCCGTGCTCACGTGGTCGAGCTGCCCGAGCGCATCGAGGACGTGCTGGGTGAACTCCGCGGTGTCCGACCCGGAGAGCACCTCCGGGGCGCTGCCCCCGGCTGTCGGCCACAGCATCCGCGCCCGCGCGAGCACGGCGTCCTCGTGGGCGAGGTCGCGGCGCACGCCCTGGCGCTGGTCCATCGGCAGGCGGCGAGAGGGGTCGTGGTACTGCCAGGACCAGGTGAGCGTGAGGCGGTCGCCGTCGGCGTAGCTCGCGGACAGGCGCAGGGTCGCGGGGCGGATCGCGGGCATCTCCACGCTGCCGTCGCTGCTGGTCACCGGGGCGATCGCGCGCAGGCGCGGGTAGGCGACCTCGAGGAAGTCGGTGCGCTCGGCTGCGGGGACGACGAGCGGCTCAGGGCGCTGGAACAGGCGCTGCAGGGCCGTCGGCACGGGGGAGCCGACGGGCGCGATGCGCGCGGCGAAGCGAGCGCTCGCGCGTGCGGCGCGGCCGCCGGCGCTTCCCGCGCTCCCCCCGGGCTTCTCGCGGGTGGCGCCCTGCGCGCCGGGATCGAGGGGCATGAGGTCGATGACGCCCGCTGTGCCCAGCGGCTGGGCATCCGGAGCGGTCTCGCCGCCGATATGGATGCGGGGGACCACCCGCAGCGCGTCCGACTCGTCGGCCAGGAGGTCGACCTGCACCGAGGCCGGGGGAGCGAGCTCGATGCTCGCGAGGATGCCGTCGGCCAGCAGCTGGACGCCGACGTCGCGGGCGTGCGCGAGGGACTGCCAGATCAGCGGGGTGCCGATCGAGTTCAGCCACAGGTGCTCGATCGTGCCGGAGGTGTAGGAGCGCTCGGAGGAGGCGGAGGCGAAGATCCGGGTGAGCGCCTCCGCGTGGGCGGGCACGTAGGCATGCCCGCCCACGCGGTACTCGAAGGAGCGCCAGGAGAGCCCGGACTTGATCCAGGTGCCCTTCTTGCCCATCGTCATGGGCCGCATGCCCAGCCACAGCTCGGCGCCGGCGGCGAGGTGCTCGGGGGTCGCGCTCTCCCGCCGGCCGCGGGCGCCTCCCGCCTGCGGGGGAGCGGCCTCCAGCTCGAAGCGGATGGCGAGGGCCTGGGGGACCTGCTCGCTCGCGGCCTCGGCGAGCAGGGGCCGCAGCACCGTGCGCCATTCCGCCGGGGGGTTGCTCGCCTTCGCCGCGCGCCCCTCCTCGTCGAGGTGGTAGAGCATCGCGGCGACATGCTTGCAGTCCCCGCCGATCGGGCACGTGCAGCGCGAGTGCAGGGGGCGCCAGAGCCCGCCCGCCTCCTCCTGCCAGAAGCGCCGCGAGACGGCGTCCTCCTCGTACTCCGCGAGCACCGCCTCGGTGAGGTAGTCCTGGGGATCGCTGCCGGAGACGTCCGCCCGCACCGCGCGGCGCTCCGGATCCCACTCGAGCTCCCGCACCCGCCCGCCCTTCGCGTAGGCGAGGCCGCGACCGGCGGCCTGCGCCCCCACGAGGTGGGTGATCACCGAGGGCGGGACGTGCGGCAGCGCTCCGTGCGTCGCGCCGGGTCCGGAGGGCTGATCGTCGGCAGGCATACCCTCCAGGCTACCGAGTGCCCGCCCCGGCGCGAGCCGCCTCACGCGGGGCCGGGCCGAGGGCCCCGCCTCTCAGGCCGGGAAGGGGCAGGGAGATACCCTCCTTCCTATGCCCGCCGCAGTCCGATCGCGGGCGCCGGACCATCGGAAGGACCTCTGCATCATGGCTCGACTCTTCGGCACGGACGGTGTGCGCGGCCGCGCGAACGTGGACATCACGGCGGAGCTCGCCGTCGAGCTGAGCGTGGGCGCCGCCCACGTGCTCGCCACGTTCGGCGCCTTCGACGGCCAGCGCGCCCGCGCGATCGTCGCCCGAGACCCGCGCCCCTCGGGCGACTTCCTCGCCGCGGCCGTGTGCGCGGGTCTCGCCTCCGCCGGCGTCGACGTCGAGGATGCGGGGATCCTGCCCACCCCGGGCCTCGCGCACCTGGTGAAGGAGTCCGGCGCCGACCTCGGCGTGATGATCTCCGCTTCGCACAACCCTTCGGCCGACAACGGCATCAAGTTCTTCGCCCGCGGCGGCACGAAGCTGCCGGACGAGGTCGAGGACGCGATCGAGGCGCGCCTCGGCGAGACCTGGGACCGCCCCCAGGACACCGCCGTCGGCACCATCACCCGCTACGAGAACGCGGTCCAGGAGTACGTGGACCACCTGGTCTCCACGATCGAGCGTCCGCTGACGGGGCTGACCGTCGTCGCCGACTGCGCCAACGGCGCTGCCTTCGAGACCGGACCGGCGGCTCTGCGCGCCGCGGGCGCGACGGTGCATGTGATCGGCGACCGCACCGACGGACTGCAGATCAACGAGGAGTGCGGCTCCACGCACCTCGGCAAGCTCCAGGCGAAGGTCCGCGAGGTCGGCGCCGACATCGGCGTCGCCTTCGACGGCGATGCCGACCGCTGCCTCGCAGTGGACGGCGATGGCGATCCGATCGACGGCGACCAGATCATGGCGATCCTGGCGCTGGACATGAAGGAGCGCGGCCAGCTGCACGAGGACACCCTCGTCGTCACGGTCATGAGCAACCTGGGACTGAAGCTCGCGATGGCCGAGCACGGGATCCGCCTCGGCCAGACGGCCGTCGGCGACCGCTACGTGCTCGAGGAGATGAACCTCGGCGGCTTCTCCCTCGGCGGCGAGCAGTCCGGCCACGTCATCATGGCCGCCCACGCGACCACCGGCGACGGGGAGCTGACGGCCCTGCACCTGCTGCAGCGCATGGCCGAGACCGGCAGGAGCGCCCGCGAGCTCGCGGACGTCATGTCCCGCATGCCGCAGTCCCTCATCAACGTGAAGGGCGTGGACAAGACTCGTGCGACGATCGACCACGGCATCCACGAGGCCGTGCTCGCCGCGGAGAAGGAGCTCGGGGAGACCGGACGCGTGCTGCTGCGCCCCTCGGGCACCGAGCCGCTCGTGCGCGTGATGGTCGAGGCGGCCGACCAGGCGACGGCCGACGGCATCGCCGAGCGCCTCGCCGGTGTCGTCAAGGAGCGCACCTCGCTCTGACCGCGGGGATCGAGCGCAGCGAGCGGTGGGCGGGGAGCGGACAGGCTCCCTGCCCGCCGTCGTCTCGTCCGGGGCTCAGACCCGCCGCAGGAGCACGCTGCGCACCCGGTGGTCCGCGTCCTTGCGCAGGACCAGGTCCGCGCGGCCGCGGGTCGGTGCGACGTTCGCGGCGAGGTTCGGGCCGTTGATGGTGGCCCAGATGTTCTCGGCCGTCGCGCGGGCCTGCGCGTCCGAGAGCTCCGCGTACTTGCGGAAATAGGAGCGGGGATCGGCGAAGGCGGTCTCGCGCAGGGCGAGGAAGCGGTCCACGTACCAGCGCTGCACGTCCTCCTCGCGCGCGTCGACGTAGACGGAGAAGTCGAAGAAGTCCGAGACCGCCATCCCGAAGCGCCCGTCGGTGCGGGGGCGCGAGGGCTGGAGCACGTTGATGCCCTCGAGGATGAGGACGTCCGGCCGCTCCACGACGATCCTCTCGCCCTCGACGATGTCGTAGACGAGGTGCGAGTAGACGGGCGCCTCCACCCGATCGGTGCCCGCCTTCACCTCGGCCACGAAGCGCAGCAGGGCCTTGCGGTCATAGCTCTCGGGGAAGCCCTTGCGGTGCATGATCCCTCTCGCCTCGAGCTCGGCGTTCGGCAGCAGGAATCCGTCGGTCGTCACGAGCTGCACGCGCGGC
The DNA here is from genome assembly GCF_023509525.1 of Brachybacterium equifaecis. GTDB lineage: Bacteria > Actinomycetota > Actinomycetes > Actinomycetales > Dermabacteraceae > Brachybacterium > Brachybacterium equifaecis. Next base: position 115,934 of record NZ_JAKNCJ010000002.1, on the reverse strand, counting down.
GTCTCCGGCCAGCGCGCCATGAGCTCCCGCAGCAGGCGGGCGGTCGTGGATTTGCCGACGGCCACCGACCCCGCCACCGCGATGATGTACGGAGTGCGGCGCTGCTGCTGGTGCAGGAAGTCCTCGCGCGCCCGGCGCAGCTGCTGCGCGGCGATGACCTGCATGTTCAGCATGTGGGAGATGGGCCGGTAGACGGCGTCGATCTCCGCCAGGTCCAGGCTCTCGCCGAGCCCGCGCAGGCGCTGGGCGTCCTGTTCGGTGAGGGGGAGGGGAGTCTGGTCCGACAGCCGCGCCCAGCGGTCGCGGGAGATCTCGTCGAAGGGCGTGAACGACCCGTGCAGCGCTGGCGGTCTCATGGGACGCCATTGTTCCAGCAGATGTCGGGCACCGTGACCGCGCAGAAGCGCGCAGAGAGCAATGTGCGTTTGTGCGCGTTTGCGCAGCCGGCGGTCCAGTCCTGCGCGACCGGGGCCGCCGGCGTGAGCCATCCCTCGCCGCACCGGGCCCGCGGGGGCCGCGGGAGGCCGGCGGGGCGCTAGCGTCAGGGGCATGTGTGGAATCGTTGGTTACGTCGGGCCGCTCAGCGCCGCCCCGTCCCCCCGCCCCGTCGACGTCGTCCTGCAGGGCCTCAGCCGCCTGGAGTACCGCGGCTATGACTCCGCCGGAGTGGCCGTGCTCGATCAGCAGCAGGTGCGCATCGACAAGCGCGCCGGCAAGATCGCGAACCTCCGCGAGGCCGTCGCCGGCCACGAGGCGAGCGACTCGCAGGTCGCCATCGGGCACACCCGCTGGGCCACCCATGGCGCGCCGACCGACGGCAACGCCCACCCGCACCGCGGCGGGAAGAACGGCGAGCTGGCGCTCGTCCACAACGGCATCATCGAGAACTTCGCGCCGCTGAAGGCCGAGCTCGAGGAGCAGGGCTACCTGTTCCGCTCGGAGACCGACTCCGAGGTCGCCGCGCACCTGGTCGCCCGTGAGATGGAGGGCGGCGGCACGCTCGAGGCCGCCATGGCCCGCGTCGTCGCGCGGCTCGAGGGCGCCTTCACGCTGCTCGCCATCCACATCGACACCCCCGACCGCGTCGTCGCCGCGCGCCGCAACTCGCCGCTCGTCGTCGGCCTCGGCGAGGGGGAGAACTTCCTCGGCTCCGACGTCGCCGCCTTCGTCGACGAGACCCGCGAGGCCCTCGAGATCGGACAGGACCAGATCGTCACCGTCACCGCGGATGACGTCTCCGTCACCACCTTCGCCGGCGAGGCCGTCCCCGAGCCCACCCGCTACACGATCGAGTGGGACGTCGCCGCGGCACAGAAGGGCGGCTACCCCTCCTTCATGGCCAAGGAGATCCACGAGCAGGCCACGGCCGTCGCGGACACCCTCCTCGGCCGCATCGTCGAGGGGCGCCTGCAGCTCGACGAGATGAGCATCGACGAGGCCGTGCTGCGCACCGTCGACAAGATCGTGGTCGTCGCCTGCGGCACCGCGGCCAACGCCGGCAACGTCGCGAAGTACGCGATCGAGCACTGGACCCGCATCCCCGTCGAGGTCGAGCTCGCCCACGAGTTCCGCTACCGCGACCCCGTCGTGAACGAGAAGACCCTCGTGGTCGCGATCTCGCAGTCCGGCGAGACCATGGACACCCTGATGGCGATGCGCCACGCGAAGGAGCAGGGCGCGAAGGTCGTCGCCCTGTGCAACACCCGCGGCGCGACCATCCCCCGCGAGGCCGACGCAGCCCTGTACCTGCACGTCGGCCCGGAGATCGCCGTCGCCTCCACGAAGGCGTACCTCGGCCAGATCACCGCCTCCTACCTGCTGGGCCTCTACCTCGCGCAAGTGCGCGGGAACCTCTTCGCCGACGAGGTCGCCGCGATCATGGCCGATCTCGAGCAGATCCCCGCGCACGTGCAGACCGTCCTGGACGGCAGCGCGCAGATCGAGGAGCTCGCGCGCGAGATGAAGGACGCGACCTCCGTGCTGTTCCTCGGCCGGCACGTCGGCTACCCGACGGCGCTCGAGGGCGCGCTCAAGCTCAAGGAGATCGCGTACATCCACGCCGAGGGCTTCGCCGCCGGCGAGCTCAAGCACGGGCCGATCGCGCTGGTCGAGGAGGGACAGCCGGTCTTCGTGATCGTCCCCTCCCCGGGCGGCCGCGACTCCCTGCACTCCAAGGTGGTCTCGAACATCCAGGAGGTGCGCGCCCGCGGCGCCCGCACTCTGGTGATCGCGGAGGAGGGCGACACCGTGGTGGAGCCCTACGCCGACGTCATCATGCGCGTCCCCGCGACCCGCACCCTGTTCGCACCGCTGCTGACCGTCATCCCGCTGCAGATCTTCTCCTGCGAGCTGGCGACCGCGAAGGGCCTGGACGTCGACCAGCCCCGCAACCTCGCGAAGTCCGTCACCGTCGAGTGACCTGCCGTGCGGCGGTCGCCCGGCAGGGCGCCCGCCGCGCGCAGGCGGTCGGGGCGCTCCGGCCCGCTCAGGTACCTTTCCTGCGCGCGAAAGGTACCGGAGCGGGTCCGAACAGGGGCCGGATCGCTCGTCCTGCACCTCCCAGCCGCTGAGACGCATCGCACCGCCGCCGGGCACCTGCCCCGGTGGCGGTGTGATACTTCCGGGGTGAGCATGGACAGCAGCAGGGCCTTCCCGCCGCGCGCGGACGCCCGGATCGTGGGCGTCGGCATCGACGTCGTGGGCATCGCGCGCCTCAGCGAGATGCTCGAGCGCACCCCCGCGCTGCTGGATCGCCTGCTGACCCCGGGGGAGCGGCGCCTCAGCCCCGCCTCCCGCGCCGCGCGCGTGGCCGCGAAGGAGGCAGTCGGCAAGGCGCTCGGCAGTCCCGGCGACTACTCCTGGCAGGACGTCACCGTGGAGCGCACCGAGGCGGGCCGCCCCTACCCGGTGCTCTCCGGCGCCGCGCTCGCCTCCGCCGAGAGCCGGGGCGTGGCGCACCTGCATCTCTCGCTCTCGCATGACGCCGATATCGCGACGGCCGTCGTCGTCGCCGAACGCACTGCCGAGAGCACTGCCGCCGAGAAGACCGCTGACGAGAGCGCCGCCGTCGAAAGCACCGCTGCAGAAAGCACTGCTGCAGAAAGCACCGAGGAGTCTTCATGATCCGCGCCTACACCGCCGATCAGATCCGTGCTGCGGAGGAGCCCCTGCTCGCTGCGGGCACCCCTCTGATGGCCCGCGCTGCGCACGGCCTCGCGCAGCGGACCCTGCATCATCTGCGCTCCGGCGGACGCTTCGCCCCCGGCGCGCACGTGCTGCTGCTCGTCGGCGCGGGGAGCAACGGCGGGGACGCCCTCCACGCAGGCGCGCTGCTGCGCCGCCGCGGCGTCGCCGTGACCGCAGCGCCGCTCGCGGATGCGCTCCATGAGGAGGGTCGCGCGGCGCTCCTGCGCGCGGGCGGCAGGATCCTCCCGGCCGACGGGGCCGACGGGGCCGACGGGGCCGACGGAGCCGACCAGGCCGACGGGGCCGACGGTCCCAGCGGTCCCGCCGGCGTCGAGGCCCTCGCCGCCGCGCTCGAGCGCGCGGACCTCGTGCTCGACGCGGTGCTCGGCATCGGCGGCCGCTCCGAGCTGCCGGCCCCGATGCGCGAGGCATTCGACCAGGTGCGCTCCAGCGGACTCCCCGTGCTCGCCGTCGACGTCCCCAGCGGTCTCGACGCCACCACCGGCGAGGCCGCCCCCGGACTGCTCCACGCCGTCGAGACCATCACCTTCGGGGCGGTGAAGACCGGCCTGCTGCTGCCCGGCGGCGCGGAGACGGCAGAGCGAATCCACCTCGTGCCGATCGGGATCGAGGAGCACCTCGGGGAGCCCTCGCTCCTGCGCTTGGAGTCGGCTGACGCCGCCGCGCTCTGGCCCGAGCCCGGCCGCGCGGACTCGAAGTACACGCGCGGCGTCGTCCAGATCACCGCGGGATCCTCCCAGTACCCGGGGGCCGCGGTGCTCTCCTGCAGCGCCGCCGCCCACTCCGGAGCGGGGATGGTGCGGCTGGACGCGCCGAGCAGCGTCGTGGACCACGTCCTGCAGGCGCGCCCGGAGATCGTCGGCGGCACCGGGCAGCACCAGAGCGCGGTGATCGGCTCCGGCTGCCCGGGCGATGACCCGCGCCTCGCCCCGGCGCTCGCGCACGTGCGCGAGGCGACGCGCCCCCACTCGGACCGGCCCGTCGGCGCGGTGATCGATGCGGGCGGTCTCGAGGCGATCCGCCGCGGGGACCGCTTCCACGGCGACGTCGTCCTCACCCCGCACGCCTCGGAGGCGGAGCGTCTCGCGGAGCAGCTCGGCGTCGACGCCGACCAGGCGCCCGCCGCGCTCGCGCGTGCGCTCGCCGGCGCCACCGGCGCGACAGTGCTGCTGAAGGGATCGGTCACCGTGATCGCCCCGCCGTCGGCCGAGGAGCCCCTGCGCACGCAGGACGACGCGACCGGGCAGCTCGCGAGCGCGGGCACCGGCGACGTGCTCGGAGGGCTGCTCGGCGCCCTGCTCGCGGCGGGACTGCCCGGACCGGAGGCGGCCGCCCTCGCCGCTCTCGTGCACGGCCGCGCAGGAGTGCTCGCCTCCCGCGGCGGCGCGGCCCCGCTGGTCGCGCTCGACGTCGCCTCTCGCATCCCCGACGTCGTCGCCGCGCTCGTGCGCGCGCATCCCCGCAGCGGCGGTCCCGCTGGCGCTGATCCCGTCGGCCCGGAACCTGCCGCGACCGCTCCACGCACCCCCGCCTCCGCCCGTCCAGCCCTCTCCGAAGGAGCAGCATGAGCATCGCGATCCCCGCAGAGGACCCCCGTCATCTGCCCAATCGCGCCGTCGTCGACCTCGGCGCGATCACGCACAACACCCGCCAGATCGCCGGGAGCCTCGCCGAGCAGACCGCCCTCATGGCCGTCGTGAAGGCCGACGCGTACGGCCACGGCATGCTGGGTGCGGCCCGTGCGGCCCTCGCCGGCGGCGCGACCTGGCTGGGGGCGGCGCACCCCGCCTCCGCTCTCGCGCTCTCCCGCGCCGGGATCGACGTGCCGATCTTCACCTGGCTGTACGACCCGCGCACCGCGCGCGAGCTGCTGCCCGCCATGATCAGCGCGAGCATCGAGATCTCCGTGGGGAGCCGGCGCATGCTCGAGCTGGTGAGCGAGGCGGCCCGCGAGAGCGACCTGCGCGCGCGCGTGCACCTCAAGATCGACACCGGCATGGGCCGCGGCGGCGCACTGCCCGAGCATGTCCTGGAGCTGGGCGTGCGCACGCGGGAGGATGAGAACCTGAACCTCGTCGCCACCTGGACGCACCTCTCCAGCGCCGACGCCCTGGGCGAGGACACCACCGACCGCCAGATCGACATCTTCGACTCGATCTGCGAGGACCTCACCGAGGAGGTCGGCCCGATCGCCCTCCAGCACGTCGCGAACACCGCCGCCACGCTCTCGCGGCGGGATCTGCATCGCGACCTCGTGCGCACCGGCATCGGCCTGTACGGGTATGCGCCGGTGCCCACCGACCTGGATCTTCGCCCCGCGATGAGCCTCACCAGCCGCATCGCGATGGTCAAGGAGGTCGGCGCCGGGCAGAGCGTCGGCTACGGCCGTATCCACACCGCGGCCACGGCGACCCGCCTCGGCCTGATCCCCGTGGGCTACGCCGACGGTCTGGACCGCGCGGCCTCCGGCGCGGTGAGCGTCCTCGTGCGCACCCGCGCCGGCGACCAGTTCGCCCCGCAGGTGGGCCGCATCAGCATGGACCAGATCGTCGTGGATCTCGGCCCGGACTCCGCCGCCCGCGAAGAGGACGAGGTGATCATCTTCGGTGCGCCCGACGCGCTCGACGCCCCCGCCGCGGGCGCACCCGAGATCACCGGACCCCGCCTCGACCCGCCGACCGCCGAGGACTGGGCCAGAGCCGCCGGGACGATCCCCTACGAGATCCTCACCTCGCTCAGCGTGCGCGTGCCCCGCGAGGTGCGCAGCCCCGCCGCAGGGGACGCGGCGTGAGCGCGCAGGATCCGGCGGCCCTGGACGTCGCCACCACCGACGCGGCGAGCACGCGGGATCTCGCGCGCCGACTCGCGGCCGTGCTGCGCGGCGGGGACCTGCTCGTGCTCGACGGTCCCCTCGGCGCGGGCAAGACGACCTTCACCCAGGGCCTCGGAGAGGGGCTCGGGGTGCGCGGCCCCGTCGCCTCGCCGACCTTCGTCATCGCCCGCGTGCACCCGAGCCTCGTCGGCGGCCCCGAGCTCGTGCACGTGGACGCCTACCGCCTCGGCGGCTCCGCGGACCTCGAGGACCTCGACCTCGACTCCGACCTCGACCGCGCCGTCACGGTCGTCGAGTGGGGCCGCGACCTCGCCGAGCGCCTGGCCGATTCGTACCTGCTGATCGAGCTGCGCCGCCCCGACGCGATCACCGGCGATGATCCCGACGAGCCGCGCACCCTGCGCCTGGTGCCCACGGGCCCGCGCTGGGACGAGGCCGCTCGTGCCGCGCTCGCCGGCGCCGTGCAGATCTCACCCGAGAAGCCCTCATCCCTCCCGACGGAAGGAGCCCGCTGATGTGGCTCGGCATCGACACCTCCGGCGCGGTCAGCGTGGCCGTCGGCCGCCCGAGCGCCGACGGCGGGATCGAGATCCTCGCGCGGCGCTCGGATGAGCGCGCCCGCCACCACGACGAAGTGCTGCTCGCGCTGATCGACAGCGTGCTCGCCGACGCCGGCACTCAGCGCGGCGACCTCACCCGCATCGTGGCCGGGCGGGGCCCCGGGCCCTTCACCGGTCTGCGCGTAGGGCTCGTCTCGGCCCGCACCCTCGCCGCCGTGCTCGACGTACCCCTCAGCGGACTCTGCTCGCTGGACGCTCTCGCGCATCAGGCGCTCGCCGAGACGCGCGATCGCGGCGCGGAGGCCGCGGGCTCCCTGCTGATAGCGCTGGATGCGCGCCGCCGGGAGGTCTACTGGGCGCGGTACGCCGTGCAGGCCGGCGCGCTGGTGCGCACCGCCGGCCCCGCCGTCGCACCCCCGGCCGACGTCGCCGAGGCCGCGGACAGCGCGAGCATCGTCGCGGGATCCGGGGCGCAGCTCTACGCCGAGCAGCTCCATCCCGCGAGCGCCCTCACCCACGTGGACGCCGGTCACCTGCTCGCGGAGGCCGCCTCGCAGCTCGCCGCCGGCGCCGACCTCTCCTCGACCGAGCCGCTGTACCTGCGCGAGCCCGACGCCGCGAAGCCCACGGCGCGCAAGAGCGCGCTCGGGCGATGAGCGGGGGAGACTGGTTCCTGCGCGAGGCGCTCCCCGAGGACCTGCCCGCGCTCGCCGCTGCGGAGCTCGCCCTGTTCCCCGACGAGGCCTGGGACCTGGATCTGCTGCGGGAGGAGATTTTCCATCCCTGGCGGCGGTACATCGTCGCCGAGAGCCGGGCCGACGGCGCGATCCTCGGCTACGCCGGCATCATGATCACGGGGGACACGGCCGACCTCCACACCATCGGCGCGCTGCGCGAAGGGCTCGGGATCGGGCGGGCGCTGCTGCAGTGGTGCGAGGAGACGGCCCGCGCGGGACTCGGCTCAGGCGCGGGGCCGGGCGCGGAGCGGATGCTGCTGGAGGTGCGCGAGGACAACACCCGCGCGCGCGATCTGTACGCGCGCGCCGGCTACGAGCAGATCGCGCGCCGGAGCGGGTACTACCGCACCCCGGCCGGACCGGTCGACGCCCTGGTGCTCAGCAAAGAGCTCTGAGACCGGGCGCAGCCCCCGCGCCGTCCGGCACGGGGGCTGCGCTGGGTCGCGGGCGACCGCTCGCTCACACGTGGGCGCGGACCTTCTGGAACAGGTCCGGATAGCGGCGCTCGAGCCTGCGCTCGGCGAGCCCCACGCCGACCACGAGCAGCACGATCCCCGTCAGCAGACTCAGGACCCCGCCCGCGAGCACGATGCCCGAGGAGCCCGTGACCAGGCCCCACACCACGACCGCCGCCGCGGGGAGCTGCGGCACGGTCACGGCGAGCATCCCGACAGCCACCGCGATCATCGCGTTCGCGCTCGAGGCCGAGCGGTCCTTCATCGGGCTCGTGCCAGGGGCTGCGGTCGGGTAGGGCAGGAGCGTGCCGATCAGCGAAGCGGCACCCCAGCCTCCGAGCATCAGCCCCATGGTCCCGAGCACGGTCACGCCGATCTGCTCCGGCGCACCGGCGAGAAGCGGGATCGCCACAGCCATCACCAGCAGGAACGGCGCGGCGAGCACGGCCATCGCCGCGATCCGGCCGCGCACGTTGGCCTTCGGATCCAGGCCCGCGGTGAGGTTCACCCAGCCCGCGGGGCCGTCGAACCCGTACTCGTTCATCAGCGAGATGCCGGAGAGACCGGCGACCAGCAGCAGCCCGGTGATGCCCATGAAGCCCGATTCGGGCAGCACGAGGCTCATCGCGACGAAGAAGATGAGCATCACCGGCATGATCGCGATCGACGCGAGATAGCGCGCATCGCGCTTCCAGTAGCGCAGCGAACGTCCCATCACCGCGCCGAACGCTGAGGGCTTCACCCCGCGGGGCACCAGCGGCGAGACCTTCGCGGCCCCGCTCGAGGCCTCCCCGACCAGCGCCGAGCGCATCGCAAGATCGATGCTGCGCCGCCACCAGAGCCACACCCCCCAGATCGCGGCGGCGCCGATGAGCGCGCGCAGGAGCGCCGGGATCACGTGGCCCTCGGCGAGGTCGAGCGGCACCGAGAACAGGGCGCCGAGGGGGGTCGAGGTCGCCACCCGCACCACCGACCTCGCGATCTCGACGAGGCGGTCGAGATCAGCGCGGGCCAGGGACTGCAGTCCGATGCTCGCGCCGTAGGCGACGGCGAGGACGATGACGATGCCGAGCACTCCGCCGATCTCCCGGGCACGGCGGGAGGTGGTGCGCACGGCGCTGTGGGCGAGGATCGCGCGCGGCAGCAGCAGGCACAGGGCGATGCCCGCGAGGTTCGCGGGGATCAGCGCCACGAGACCGGCGACCATCGGCAGCGGGTCCAGTCCCGCCGTCAGCATCCAGATGGCTTCGAAGACCGTCACGATCGCGGCGGCGATCACGGTGAAGAGCGCGGGCAGGGAGACCAGGGAGGCGACGAACAGCGGCACCTGCAGCTCCCTCGCCCGGCGCGGCAGCAGTGCGAAGCGCCGCGGATCCAGCGTGTCGTCCAGGCCGAAGGCCAGCAGCGGCACCAGCAGCCAGGCGAGCAGAGCCGCAGCGCCGAGACCGCGCACCAGCAGCGGGAAGAGGGGGCCGTCGCCGCCGCCGCCGAACAGGGTTCCGGCCATCAGCGAGAGCACGGCGCCGAGACCGCCGATCCCGTAGAGCAGGCCGATGGCGGTGCCGATGATCTTTCCGGTGTTCTTGCGGAAGGACCGCTTCCACAGCGTCCACTTGAGGCGGGCCATGAGCCGCGCCAGGGCGGAGCGGGAGATGCTGCCGTGCAGGGCCGCGTCGGAGCTCGCGAGGTCCGGTGCGCCAGCAGCGCCGTCGGCACCCGTCGCGGGCGCGGGGGAGGAGGTCACTGCGCGAGCCATGCCAGGCTCCCCTCGGCGACGTCGGCCCCGCCCACGAGGTCCAGGAACTTCTGGACAAGGCTGCCGCCGGCGCGCACCTGCTCGGTCGTGCCGGCCTCGAGGATCTCTCCCCGGGCGATGATCGCGACATGCGAGCACAGCTCCTCGACCAGCTCCATCACGTGGCTGGAGAGCACCACGGTGCCCCCGCCGGCGACGAAGGACCGCAGGATCTGGCGGATGCGCTGGCCCGAGACGGGATCGACCGCCTCGAGCGGCTCATCGAGCACCAGCAGCCGCGGCGCATGCAGCAGCGCGCAGGCCAGCAGGATCTTCTTCGTCATGCCCGCGGAGTAGTCCACGACGAGCTTGCCGTTCTCGCCCGCGAGGTCCATCGCCTCGAGCAGGGACTGGCTGCGCTCCTCGACGACGGAGGCCTCCATCCCTCGGATCAGGCCCACGTAGCTCAGCAGCTCGCGGCCGGTGAGGCGGTCGAAGGTGCGCAGGCCGTCGGCCAGCACGCCCATCTGCGCCTTCGCGCGCTCGGGCTCGGTCCACATGTCGACCCCGAGGATCTGCGCGGTGCCGGCGTCGGGCCGCAGCAGGCCCGTGGCCATCGACAGGGTGGTCGTCTTGCCGGCGCCGTTCGGGCCGACGATCCCGTAGAAGGAGCCGCGCGGGACGTCCAGGGAGATGCCGTGCACGACGGGGGTGCCGTCGAAGGACTTCTGCAGGCCCTGGATCCGCAGGGCGGGCTCCGAGGCCGAGGGGAGGGCGGGGGTCGGTTCGCTCATGCGCCCAGGCTATCCAGCCGGTGCCGACGGCGCGCCCTCCTGCCGTCGGCCCCAGGGGCGACCTTCGTCGGGGGTGCGCGCCCAGGAGCGGGCCAGGGCCGGGATCGGGCCGGAGTGCGTCACAAACGCCTCAGCGCGCGGGGCCTCGCGGAGGGCGGGAACTAGGATCGGGGTGAATCCCACCGGCCCGGATGGGCTGCCCCCCGAGGAGGAGACCTCATGCTGAAGCCCCGGAACCTGCGCGCTGCGAGTGCCGCGCGCGCTGCGAGCGCACCGCAGGAGGTGCAGGAGATCCCGATCGGCGTGCGCCGCCTCGGCGCGTGGTCCTGGCGCTTCCTCATCATCGCAGCGGCGTTCGCGCTGATCATCTGGGGACTGGTGAAGCTCGCGACCCTCGTGGTCCCGGTGCTCATCGCCGTGCTGATCGCCTCGTTCATGATGCCGCTGGTCAACCTGCTCACCAAGCACACCTTCCTCGGCCGCCTCGCCGCGAGCGCGCTCGCGCTCGTCGGCCTCATCGTGGTGGTCGTGGGCATGGCGTACCTCGCGGGCCGCCAGCTCGTCGATCAGGCCTCCGATATCTCGGTCAAGGCCGTCTCCGGCTTCCAGGGGATGCTCGACTGGGCGACCCAGACCTTCAACATCGAGAAGAGCGGCTGGCTCGACACGGTCACCTCCGAGGCGCTCGCGAAGATCCAGGAGAACTCGGGCCGCCTGATCTCCGGAGCGTTCTCCACCGTGTCGGTGGTCGGCACCATCGGCACCGGGATCATCGTCGCCCTGTTCACGCTGCTGTTCCTGCTCGCCAACGGGCAGTCGATCTGGCGCTGGTGCGTCGGGCTGCTCCCCCCGGAGGCGCGCGTCCCCGTGCACGAGTCCTTCCGCCGCGGCTGGAAGGCCCTCTCCGCGTACATGCGCACGCAGATCCTCGTGGCCGCGGTCGATGCGACCGGCATCGCGCTCGGCATGGTCGTCCTCGGCACCGGAGCCTACGCGGTGCCGATCTGGATGCTCGTGTTCCTGTTCTCGTTCGTGCCGCTGGTCGGCGCGGTCGTCTCCGGCGCCATCGCCGTGCTGATCGTGTTCGTGCTGAAGGGCTGGGCCTTCGCGCTCGGCATGCTGGCCGCGGTGCTGATCGTGCAGCAGCTCGAGAGCAACATCCTCCAGCCCGTCCTCATGGGCAAGGCCGTGGAGCTGCACCCGCTGGCGGTGTTCCTCGGGGTGACCGCCGGCGCGCTGACGGCCGGGATCGCCGGCGCCCTGTTCGCCATCCCGCTGATCGCCTTCGTCAACGCGACGCTGCTCTACCTCACGGGGCGGGACCCCTCCCCGGAGCTCGGCGAGGACCAGGCCGCCCATGAGGAGCTGCTCGCCCCGCCGCAGCCGAAGTACACCAAGGAGCAGGAGGAGGCGCTCGCTCGGAAGGACGGCCGCGCGACCGGCTCCACCTCCGTCGCCCAGCTGATGAAGCGCACGGTGAGCCGCCGCTCCGATCAGGTGCGCTGAGCGTCTGCGGACCTGACGATCCGGGCATGAAGAAGGAGCCGGCCCCCGAGGGGGCCGGCTCCTTCTGCGTCCTCCTGCGCTGCGCACGATCCGGGTGCGCGCGAGCAGGTCAGGCCTTGTACGGCGTGGCCTTGAGGATCTCGATGGCGAGAGTCTTGCCGTTCGGCGCGACGTAGTCGATCTTGTCGCCGACCTTGGTGCCGTGGATCGCGGCGCCGAGGGGGGACTCGCTCGAGTAGACCTCGAGGTCATCGCCCTCGTCGGCGATCTCGCGATTGCCCAGCAGGAAGGTGCGCTCGGCGCCGGCCATCGTGATGGTCACGACCATGCCGGGCTCGACGACGCCGTCGTCCTTCGGGGTCTCGCCGACCACGGCGTTCTTCAGCAGGAAGGTGAGCTCGTTGATGCGGGCCTCGTTCTTGCCCTGCTCCTCGCGCGCGGCGTGGTAGCCGCCGTTCTCCTTGAGATCGCCCTCGTCGCGAGCTGCGGCGATGCGCTCTGCGATCTCGGTGCGGCGGGGGCCCTCCAGCTCAGCGAGCTCGGCGGAGAGGCGGTCGAAGGCGTCCTGGGTGAGCCAGGATCCCTGGTTCTGACTGCTCATGGGAGCACTCCTCGGGTGTCATGGGGCGCGCGGCGATCGCTCGGGCGGAGGCCGGACGCGAAGCACGGGGCACATGCGGGATGCGCCCCGTGAGCGGATGATGGTCGCCGAGCGGGACTCGGCATTCGGAGCAGTCTACCGCGCACCCCCTGAGCGGGGCCAGGGACCGGCCTCGCCCATCGGCTCAGCGGGGAGCGCACTCCAGGACCTGACCGCTCACGGCGTCGCCCTGCGTGGCGACCTCCACGCGGTGGATGCTCTGGCGCTCGGACTGCGCCGGGACGTCGACCTCGAGGAATCCGACCTGCGCGCGCCCCTCGTTCAGCGCCTCCAGGCTGCAGCGCACAGCGGTTCCCGGAGGCGCCGTGAGCTGGAAGGAGATCGCGATCCGCTGGGCATCCAGATGGTCGTACGCGACCGTCTCGGCGCGGATCGGATCGACCGTGTACCGCAGCCCCACCATCGCCAGCACGGCGATCGCGACGGCGGCACCGATGCCGAGGAGCACGTGCGTCGCACGCCGGGAGATGAGCGGCCCGCCGTAGCGCGCCTCGAGATCCGGGCGGGCCGGGCCCCTGGACTGCAGGTCGGGCTGCCCCTCGGACGACCCGTCGGACGGCCCGGCTGACAGGGCGGCGGGCTGCCCGTCGGACGGCGCGGCGAGCGGCGCGGCGGTCGGCTCAGGGGACGGCGCGGCGGAGGACATGCAGCGATTGTCCCAGATGAGCGGATGTGAACTCCTGCGAACGGGCTGAGGCCCGAGGCCCGCGGTGGCGTAGCCTCGTACCGTGCCTCCGGCTCCCGGAGGCCCCCGAATCCTCGACACCGAAGGTGAGTCCGTGGCCGACGTCCGCCCTGACCCCTCCGTGCGCAGCGCCGCCGGCGCTCCGCACGATCCCGCGGAGCAGCTGCGCCTGCTCGCCGTCCATGCCCACCCCGACGACGAGTCGAGCAAGGGCGCAGGCTCCATGGCGCGGTACGTGCGCGAAGGCGCGGCGGTCACCGTCATCACCTGCACCGGGGGCGAGCGCGGAGACATCCTGAACCCCCGCCTCCAGGACGACGAGTCCCTTCTCGCCGATCTCCCCGCCGTTCGGCGCGCCGAGATGGCCGCCGCGCAGGCGGTCCTGGGCGTGGACCACGAGTGGCTGGGCTTCGTGGACTCGGGTCTGCCCGAGGGGGATCCGCTGCCCGCGCTGCCGGAGGGCTGCTTCGCCCTGATGAGCGTGGAGGAGGCGGCGCGCCCGCTGATCGCCGCGATCCGGCGACTGCGCCCGCACGTGCTGAGCACGTACGACGAGAACGGCGGGTACCCCCACCCCGATCACATCCAGGCGCACCGCATCAGCGTCTTCGCCTTCGATCGTGCGGGGGATCCGCAGTACGCCCCCGAGCTCGGCGAGGCGTGGACCGTCTCCAAGCTCTACTACATCAACGGCTTCTCCCGGCAGCGCCTGGCGGGCATCGCGCGCTACCTGCGCGAGAACGACCGGGCCGACGAGGAGCTCGAGTCGTTCCTCGGGAACTTCGACGAGGGCAGCGACCGCCTGATCACCACGCGCGTGGACGTCTCGGACTACCGCGAGGTGCGCGACGCGGCCCTGCTCGCGCACGCCACGCAGGTCGATCCCGACGGCTTCTTCTTCCGCGTCGCCAATGACGTCCAGAAGGCGGCGGGCTGGGCGACCGACGACTACGAGCTGCGCGCCTCCCGCATCGGCGTCACGCTGCCCGAGACCGACCTGTTCGCAGGCCTGCGATGAACGGGCTCTGGCTGGCCGCGCCCGCAGGGCCCTCCGACGGCGGCGAAGGATTCACGCTGGTCAGCGTGTCCCCAGGCCTCGGAGGATTCGTGGTGATGTTCCTGCTGGCGCTGGTCGTCGTCTTCCTCATGGTCGACCTCTCGCGCCGGGTCCGCCGCATCCAGGCGCGGGCGAACGCCGAGGAGCGCCAGGCCTGGGAGCAGAGCGAAGCGGCGCGCGAGGCCGGAGACGGCTCCGACGCGCCGACGGACGCGCGCGCAGACGCGGAGCGGGGCTCGTCGGCCGAGACCGGCGCCCAGCCGGAGCGGGACGGCGACGAGCCGCTGCGCTGAGCTGGGGGGTCTGTGCTCAGGTCACCGCGAGAGCGACGGCGGCGAAGTGGCAGCCGAAGCCGATCGCGGTGCCGGCGTGGAAGAGCTCGTGGTGCCCGAACCAGGCGTGCGAGGGATTCGGGCGCTTGAGCCCGTAGATGACCGCGCCGGCGGTGTAGCCGAGGCCGCCGAGGACCAGCAGCCACACCACGGCCGGGCCGCCGGCGGCCAGGAACTGCGGCATGTAGAAGACCGCCACCCAGCCCAGAGCGATGTAGGCGGGCACGTAGAGCCAGCGCGGTGCGGCGGTCCAGAACAGGCGGAACGCCACCCCGATCGCCGCGCCGCCCCAGGCGATGCTGAGCAGGATCGCGGCAGACCGCGGCGGCAGCAGCGTGATCGCCAGCGGCGTGTACGTGCCCGCGATGATGAGGAAGATGTTCGCGTGGTCGAAGCGACGCAGCATGAGCGCGTGCCGCGGCGACCAGGTGCCGCGGTGGTAGATCGCGCTCACGCCGAACAGCAGCGCTGCGGTCGCGACGAACACGGCCGTGGCCAGTCGCGCCGGGAGGTCCGTGCCGGAGGCGACCAGCACCAGGCCTGGAAAGAGCACGAGCGGCAGGCTCAGCAGGTGGATCATCCCGCGCAGCCTCGGCTTCGGCAGCTGCAGGCCGAGCTCTGCGGCGCGCCGGGCCATCGCGCGGCTCAGGGTGCGCGGGGCGAACGGATGATCCGCCGCGAGGGGGATGTCCTCGTCGCGCAGAGGGGGATCGATCCGTGCGCCGCGGCGCGGGGTATCGGTGGGGCGCGCCGAAGGGGTCATGCCGCGAGCCTAACCTACGGTCGCGTAGGTTCGGGGCGGCCTCCCGAGGGATGCGCACCGTGCCCGTGAGGGGGATGCGCGCCGCGCAGGTGAGGGATTCGTGCCGACTCGGTGAGAGCCTCGGGGCAGAGGTGGAGACCGCCGCGGCGATGCGGCCCCATGCCCGATAATGGTCCGAGCGCCTCGGCGCCCTGCGCGGGGCTCCAGCGGCGCCCACCGCAGCACCCGCGACGGCAGAAGGAGCACGGCCGATGGATGACGACGGACTCCTGTACCGCGTCTACGAGCGCCGCCTCATGCGCGAGCTGGAGGCATACGATCTGCCCCGCCACCTCGGCGTGATCGTGGACGGCAACCGGCGCTGGGCGAAGGCATCGGGCAAGCCCGCCGCCGAGGGCCACCGGATGGGCGCCGCCAAGATCACCGAGTTCCTCACCTGGTGCGAGGAGCTCGAGATCCCGCTGGTCACGGTGTGGATGCTGTCGACAGCCAACCTGCGCCGGCCCGCCGACGAGCTCGCCCAGCTCGTGGAGATCATCGCCGAGACCGTCGAGGCGATCGCCGCGGCGGGCTACTGCGTGCGTCTGGCCGGGAGCGTGGAGGCCCTCCCCGAGACCACCCGCGAGCGCATCCGCCAGGTCCAGGAGTCGAGCCCGGCGGACAAGCAGCTCACCGTGAACGTGGCCATCGGCTACGGCGGTCGCGAGGAGATCGTCGACGCCGTGCGGGAGCTGGTGCTCGATCTCGGGTCCGAAGGACGCAGCCCCGAGGAGATCGCCGCGGCCATCACCATGGAGGGCATCGGTGAGCGCCTCTACACGCGCGGCCAGCCCGATCCGGATCTCATCATCCGCACCTCCGGCGAGCAGCGGCTCTCCGGCTTCCTGATGTGGCAGTCGGCCCACTCGGAGTTCTGGTTCTGCGAGACCAACTGGCCCGGGTTCCGCCGGGTCGATCTGCTGCGCGCGCTGCGCGACTTCTGCCAGCGCGAGCGGCGCTTCGGGAGCTGAGGCGGAGGAGCCCGGGGCCGGGAGCTGTTCGCCGACGCGTCGGAACGCACCTGCTCGTCTCGTATGACGGGCGGGTGAACGTCTGCCGTCGGGGCCCCGACTGCTCGCGCGGCGCGCTCCATCGGATCCCGCCGCGCGTATAGCGTGCCAGCAGGAGCACCGGACGGGGCCGCGCGAGGGCCGCGACGCCAAGGGATCGTCGGCCGCACGCACCACCGGGACCGGGCACGAACCGGAGGCCAGCGATGACCCAGACCTCACTGCACGAGACCCGCGAAGCGCACGGGACCGGATCACGAGGGGCCGGATCCGCGCCCCGGGCGGACGTGGTCTCCTACCTCGCCCAGGAGGCGATCCCGGATCTCGCCCCCGGCACCCTGACCTACGTGCTGGACACCTCTGTGCTGCTCGCAGACCCGCTCGCGCTGACCCGCTTCGCCGAGCACGACATCGTGCTGCCGATCGTGGTGATCACCGAGCTCGAGGCCAAGCGCCACCATCCGGATCTCGGCTATTTCGCCTGCCAGGCCCTGCGGATCCTCGACGACCTGCGCGAGCGCCACGGCAGTCTCGCCTCGCCCCTGCCGATCGGCGATCACGGCGGGCACGTGCGAGTCGAGCTGAACCACACCTCCGATGCCGCGCTGCCCGACGGCTTCCGGCTCGGCGACAACGACACCCGGATCATCGCCGTGGCGAAGAACCTGCAGCTGGACGGCGGCGCCGTGGTGCTGGTCTCGAAGGACCTGCCGCTGCGCATCAAGGCCTCGGCCTGCGGGATCCACGCCGAGGAGTATCGCGCCGAGCTCGCGCGCGACCGCGGATACACCGGCATGGTCACTGCCGAGATCGGCGAGGAGGAGATGTCGCGCCTGTACGACGGGCAGCTGATCCGCGTTCCCGCGATCGCGCACAGCCCCGTGCACACGGGCGTCAGCCTCTCCAGCCCCCGGGGCAGCGCGCTGGGCCGCGTGACCCGCAGCGGGGATGTGCAGATCGTGCCCGGCGACCAGCAGGTCTTCGGGGTGACCGGGCGCAGCGCCGAGCAGCGCGTGGCGATCGACCTGCTGAGCGACGAGAGCATCGGCATCGTCAGCCTCGGCGGCCGCGCCGGCACCGGCTAGAGCGCGCTGGCCCTGTGCGCGGGGCTCGAGGCGGTGCTGGAGCGGCGCACGCAGCGGAAGATCCTCGTGTTCCGTCCGCTGTCCGCGGTCGGCGGGCAGGAGCTCGGATTCCTGCCCGGCGACCAGGGCGAGAAGATGGGCCTGTGGGCGGAGGCCGTGTTCGACACCCTCGGCTCGATGGTCGCCCAGAACGTCATCGATGAGGTGCTCTCGCGCGGGATGCTCGAGGTCCTGCCGCTCACGCACATCCGCGGCCGCTCATTGCACGACGCGTTCGTGATCGTGGACGAGGCGCAGTCCCTCGAGCGCAACGTGCTGCTGACGATGCTCTCCCGCATCGGGCAGCGCTCGCGCGTCGTCCTCACCCACGACATCGCCCAGCGCGACAACCTGCGCGTCGGACGCTACGACGGCATCGCGAGCGTGGTGGAGGCGCTGAAGTCCAGCGACCTGTTCGCCCACATCACCCTGCAGCGCTCGGAGCGGTCGAAGGTGGCCCAGCTCGTGACGGACGTGCTGGATGCGCCGGTGGTGTGAGGGCGGCGATCGCCCAGCGTCAGCCCTCCACGTCGCCGAACACGTGGGCCGTGTCGCGGGCGCGGCGCAGGGACGCCTCGACGTCGATCTCCTCGTCGGGGCCGGCCCGGTGGAAGGACTCCTTGTCGCTGTCCGTCCTGCTCGTGCCGGGAGCGAGAGCCGGGATGGGATCGATTCCGGGGAACGCGGCGAGCAGGTCGGTCTGCTGGCGGGTCTTGGCATGCCGGCCGCAGATGAGGATGAGCGCGCCGAGCACGCCGAACAGGGCCGCCGGTACGAGAGCCCAGCGCACCACGGCGATCTCGGCGCGCATGGCGGCAGTGGGGTCCAGGAGACTGATGTCGGCGCCGAGGGCGAACGGCACGAGCGCGCCGCTGATGACGGTGAGGGCGAGACCGAGGAAGCTGCCCGGCGGAGCGGTGAGCGCCTCACGAGCGGCATCGTGCGCATCGTCGGCCCGGCCGTCGAGGTGGCGGCGGAACTCGGTGCGGCGCCGGAGCGCAGCGAGAGTCTGCTCCACCAGGAAGGCGAGCAGGGCCAGCAGGAGCAGGGCACCGCAGGCGATGCCGAGCCAGATCCCCGTGGCGTATCCCGGAGCCGACGCGCTGACGGTCTCGACCTCCTGGCCGCTGCTGCTCCACGTCCTCCGCGTCAGGAGGATCATGCTGAGCAGCCCGCTGATCAGGGCGAGCCCGAAGAGGATGCTCGATGCCCAGCCGACGCGCTCGGTCAGCGCGGACGCCCGGGGAACGCGGGTCAGGAAGGGCTCGGCCGAGGTCGCAGGCCAGCGCTCGCGGATGTTCTCCCAGCGAGCCGCCCAGCGCGGCTGCAGCACGCGTCGGCCGCCGACGAGGAAGGCGACGCCTGCGAGAACGGGGATGCCCACCGCCGCGAGGAAGATCAGTGATTCCGTGCCGGGATCCGAGAAGAGCATCACGAGAGCGATCACCAGGAGGATGCCGCCGACGAAGACCTCCAGCGCCAGCACGATCCAGAACAGGGTGATGATCCAGGAGCGGGCCAGAGCGGATCGTTCGTACGCGGGCGGACGGTGCCCATCGGCGCTGCGGTCCGCCAGCCGCACCGCGTGCTGGCGGGCCAGCAGGCGCAGAGCGACGGCGATCGAGCCCATCACCGCACCCCAGAGCATCATGCCGCCGAGGACGTTGCGGGGGTACAGGTCGTTCCATTCGTAGCTGCCGACGCCGGCGACCTCGTAGGGCATGCCGAGCGCGAACACGCCGATCAGCGCGAGCAGAACCCCGATGAGCGAGCCGAGGGCACCGCTCGCCGAGCCTTCGAGGACGGCCCGGCCCCAGGACATCGGCAGGGGCTGGACGGGCAATTTGGGGGAGCGCGCGGCACCCCTCTCAGCCATGGCGGGTCCCGGGGTGGGCCGACGGATCCCGCGTCGCCTCGAGCTCCTCGAGCGTGGAGGGCCGGTCCTCATGCAGGGTGCCGGTGATCTGCGGGTCGGCGCCGACGAGCAGCTCGCGAACGTCCTCGTAGACACCGCCGGCCGACTCGATGCCGTCCTCGCCGCCGGAGAAGATCACGATCCTCTCGCCGTCCGCGGTGCTCTCGCGCTCGATGACGGCAGCGCCCCACAGACCTGCTCGCTCCGGCGGGAGAGAGGACTGCTCATCCCGGGTGAGATCGCGCATCCACGCATCGAGCGACTCGCGGACCGCGTCCGCGCGACCGGCGGAGGGCACGGCGCGCACGCGCAGCCGCACGAGCCTTTCGCCGAGCCACGGGGGAAGGTCCTCGCGGTAGGGAGCGAAGCCGGGCAGCCCCGGAGCGCCCGCGGCGGCTTCCTCGTGGCGGTCGCCGGTGGGCGTGCCGGAGGCGCGGTGCGATGTCGACATGGGTCCTCAGTCCTCCTCGGCGACCCGCACCCAGTCGGGAGAGGGGTGCTTCTCCTGCCGGGTGCGGCGGAACTCCTCCACGGTGCGCGGCGTGCGCCAGAGCTCCGCGTAGGAGACGTCGGCGTCGGGATCGTTCGCGCGCACGATGTCGCAGATGTCGATGTACCGCGACGCGGCGAGGTCGATGCCGTCGGCCCCGCCCGAGCGGATCACGAAATCGACGTTCCCGCCGGCGTCGTTGGTGCGCTCGAGCGCGCAGCCGCCGAGCAGGGCGGCGCGCTCGATCGAGAGGTCGCTGTCCAGATCGGGGGCGAGCGTGCGCATCCACCGGTCGAACAGGTCGTTCATGCGGCGCGCGGAGCCGCGGGAGAACACGATCGTCATCACGATGCGGATCTCGTTCTCCGCGCTCCACGGCCCGAGGTCGTGGCCCTCCGCGAATCGGTAGGGGCGGATGATCGCCTTCGCCATCGCGCGCCTCAGGCCTTCGGCGCGGTCATGGACAGGACGTCGAGGGCGGAGTCTAGCTGCTCCTCGGTGAGCTCGCCGCGCTCCACGAAGCCCAGCGCGATCGTCGCCTCGCGCACGGAGATCTGCTCGTTCACGGCGTGCTTGGCGATCTTCGCGGCGCTCTCGTAGCCGATGAGCTTGTTCAGCGGCGTGACGATCGAGGGGGAGGCCTCGGCGTAGAAGCGGGCCTTCTCCTCGTTCGCGGTGAGGCCGTCGACGGTCTTGTCGGCCAGCACCGTGGAGGCGTTGGCGAGCAGGCGGATCGACTCCAGCAGGCTCGTGCCCATCAGCGGGATCTGCACGTTGAGCTCGAAGGAGCCCTGCGAGCCGCCCCAGGCGATCGCCGCGTCATTGCCGACGACCTTCGCGCAGACCATCAGCACGGCCTCGGGGATGACGGGATTGACCTTGCCGGGCATGATCGAGGAGCCGGGCTGGAGGTCGGGGATGGCGATCTCGCCGAGGCCCGTGTTGGGGCCGGAACCCATCCAGCGCAGGTCGTTGCAGATCTTCGTGAGGGAGACGGCATAGGTGCGCAGCGCGCCGCTCATCTCGACGAGGCCGTCGCGCGCGGACTGCGCCTCGAAGTGGTTGCGCGCCTCGGTGAGGGGCAGGCCGGTCTGCTCGGCGAGGTTCGCGATGACCTTCTGGGGGAAGCCGGCGGGGGTGTTGATGCCGGTGCCGACGGCGGTGCCGCCCTGGGGCACCTCCGCCGTGCGCGGAAGGGCCGACTCGACGCGCTCGATGCCGTAGCGGACCTGCGCGGCGTAGCCGCCGAACTCCTGGCCGAGGGTCACCGGGGTCGCGTCCATGAGGTGGGTGCGCCCGGACTTCACGACGCCCTTCCACTGCTCTGCCTTCGCCTCGAGCGACTCGGCGAGGTGCGCGAGCGCGGGCAGGAGGCTGTCGACGACCGACGCGGTCACGGCGACATGCACGGAGGTCGGGAAGACGTCGTTGGAGGACTGCGAGCAGTTCACGTGGTCGTTCGGGTGGATCCGGGTCTCGGAGCCCTCGGGCTGCGCGGCGTTCGCGATGCTCGCGAGCACCTCGTTCATGTTCATGTTCGAGCTGGTGCCGGAGCCGGTCTGGTACGTGTCGATCGGGAACTGGTCGTCGTGCTCGCCGGCGATGACCTCGTCGGCCGCGGCGATGATCGCCTCGGCGAGCTCCGCGTCCAGGACGCCGAGCTCGGCGTTCGCGCGCGCCGCGGCCTTCTTGACCTGGGCGAGAGCGCGGATGTGCGCGCTCTCGAGGCCCTGCCCGGAGATCGGGAAGTTCTCGACCGCGCGCTGGGTCTGCGCGCCGTAGAGGGCGCTGATGGGCACGCGGACCTCGCCCATGGTGTCGTGCTCGATGCGGTACTCGGACTGCGTCATCGCTTGCCTCGTTCTTCTGTGCTGGGGGTGTGCGGGGGGAGTGCTCGGGTGCTGCTGGCAGCGGGTGCGGACCGACGGACGGCCGGCGGCCCGTGCTGGGTGGTCGACGCTCAGAGGCGCAGCTCGCTGCGCCAGGGCGGATTGGCCCCGGCGCGCGAGACGGTCACGGCAGCGATCGCCGCGGCGCGCTCGAGGACGGAGCGCAGGGTCTCCTCGGGGATGGCGCGGAGGGCCTCGCGCTTCTCGGCGCCGAGGAGGTCCTCCTCCGCGAGCGCCCAGAGGATGCCGGCGGAGTAGGTGTCACCGGCGCCGACGGTGTCGGCGACCTCGACGCGCACGGGCGCGATGTCGAGCCGGCCGTTCGGCCCGAAGCCGACGGCGCCGTGCTCGCCGCGGGTCATCGCGACGACGGAGGGGCCGAGGTCGCGCCAGGAGGCGGCGATGTCCTCGAGGTCCTCGCTCTGGTAGAGCCAGGCGATGTCCTCGTCGCTGGACTTCACGACGTCGCAGCGGCGGATGAGGTCCTCGACGATCGGGCGAACCTGCGCCGGGTCGCCCATGAGATCGGGCCGGGCGTTGGGGTCGTAGCTCAGCGTCGCCTGGTCGCGGAAGGAGTCCAGCACCTTCTGGACGACGCTCGCTCCGGGCTGCAGCACGGCCGCGATGGAGGAGGTGTGCACGGCCGAGACGCGGGGCGGGAGATCTCGGGGGTCCGGGTCCCATTGCAGGTCGAAGGTGTACTCGGCGGCGCCGCCGGCCCCGATCACGGCGCGCGCCGTGGACGTGGGGCGGGTGTCGATGCTGCCGGGCGTGAGGCGCACGTGGGAGGCCTCGACATGGTCCTTGATCACGCGGCCGCGGACGTCATCGCCGATGCGCGTGAGCAGGTGCGAGGGGTGTCCCAGTCGCGCGAGGGCGACGGCGACGTTGAGCGGAGAGCCTCCGGCATACTCCTGGGGCTCCTGGCCTGGACGGACGACGATGTCGGTCAGGGATTCGCCGACGGTCAGAAAAGTGGCGTTCACAGCACAGATCATCGCAGTTTTCCCCCACGGGAGCGAACGCGGGAGAATGCGGCCATGTCCTCCACCCCGGATCCGCAGTCGGCCCCCGTCAGCGCGCCCCCGAAGAAGTCGCACTACGCGATGACCGCGGGCGACGTCTCGGTGCGCAACATCGTGTGGGCGCTGGGGCTGACGATGGGTGTCGTGGCACTGGTCGCGATCCTGTTCTTCGGGGTG
Organism: Brachybacterium equifaecis; assembly: GCF_023509525.1. GTDB lineage: Bacteria > Actinomycetota > Actinomycetes > Actinomycetales > Dermabacteraceae > Brachybacterium > Brachybacterium equifaecis. Next base: position 92,940 of record NZ_JAKNCJ010000002.1, on the reverse strand, counting down.
GGCGGCAAGGCCGACCGGGAGATCCCGGAGAACTCCCGGCTCGATGTCGCGCAGAGCGCCGCGAGGGCGCAGGAGACGGTCGGCTTCCCCGTGGCGGTCCCCGCGACGGGCGATGAGTGGGTCGCGCGCTCGGCGCGGGTGGACGCCTCCAAAGCGGAGCCGACCTGGGAGGTGCGGTACACCGCGCCCTCCGGTTCGCTCGTGAGCATGGTGGAGAGCGGAGAGGTCAGTGCCCCGCTGCTCTCGACCGCGGTGCCGGGCGCCGTGGTCGATGCTGACGTGACGATCGCCGGCGCCGCGTGCCAGCAGCTGCACAGCTCCACCGAGGAGAGCCAACGGGCTGTCGCCTGCGGAGGCGATGGCTGGGGGCTGATCGTGCACGGCAAGGCCGCGCAGGAGGAGCTCGACGCGCTCGCCGAGCTCGCGATCAGCGATATCTCTCCGGGCTGATCCGCTGCCGGGTTGATTCGACGCCGAGCTGACTCGACGCCGGGCAAATTCGACGTCGGGCACGTGCAGGGCTGAGTCAGCGCCGGGCGCTGACGGCCTCCTCGAGCTTCTCGCGCGCCCCATCGAGCCACTGCTGGCAGCGGCGGGCGAGCATCTCGCCGCGCTCCCACAGGGCGATCGACTCCTCGAGCCCGCCCTGCCCCGATTCGAGGCGGCGGACGATGTCGACCAGCTGGTCACGGGCAGCCTCGTAGCTGAGCTGGGCGACGTCCTCGGGGAGGGGCTGCTTGGCAGAGACAGCCGGAGCGAGGGGAACGGAGCCGTCTGCCTCGTCGGGGGTGTCGTCGACGGCGGACTCGGACGCGGACTTCGTGGAGCGGGCCATGGGGCCTCCTTCAGAGGGACGGAGCGTAGGGATCGTGCGCGGTGCGGACGGCGCCGAAGCGGCCGCCTGCCACGCGGATGGACAGGGGCGAGTCGACTGGAGCCTCCTGCGGGTCGCGGACCACCTGCCCGGCGGGGGTCTGCACGACTGCGTATCCGCGCTCCAGGGTTGCGAGGGGACTGAGCGCCTGGACCTGGCTGCGCAAGTGGGTGACCTGGTCGAAGGCGCGGTCGAGGCGGGAGCCGATCAGCGTGCGGGCGAGCGCGATCCGCGAGCGGATCTCGTCGGTGCGCCCGGCGAGGATGCTCTCCGGGCGCTCCAGCACGGGCCGCGATCGCATCGCGTCGAGCCCGCTCTGCTCCCGCTCGAGGCGGCCCCGGATCGCGCCGCGCAGGCGGGTGGTGTGCATCTCCAGCTGCTCGATCTCCGCCTGGATGTCAGGGACCACGCGCTTGGCGGCATCGGTGGGGGTGGAGGCGCGCACGTCAGCGACGAGGTCGATGAGGGGAGTGTCGACCTCGTGCCCGATCGCAGAGACGATCGGGGTGCTCGCGGCGGAGACGAGGCGCACGAGCTGCTCGTCGGAGAACGGCAGCAGATCCTCCAGCGACCCGCCGCCGCGGGAGATGATGATGACGTCGACGCCAGGATCCGCGTCGAGCTCGCGCAGCGCCGCGGAGACCTCGCGAACCGCCTTGTCGCCCTGGACGGCGACCTCGCGGATCGCGAACTCGACGGCGGGCCAGCGGCGCCGGGCGTTCACGACGACATCGCGCTCAGCAGCGGACTCCCGCCCGCAGATCAGACCCACGGTGCGGGGGAGGAATGGCAGCGGCTGCTTGCGCCGCTCGTCGAACAGGCCTTCCGCGGCGAGGACCCGCTTGAGGTGCTCGAGACGGGCCAGCAGCTCGCCGAGCCCGACGGGACGGATCTCGTCGGCCTCGAGCTGGAGGCTGCCGCGCTTGTTCCAGAAAGTGGGCTTCGCGTGGATGACCACCCGGGCGCCGGGCACTAGATCCACCGTCATCGCCTTCAGGATGTTCTCGCGGATCGGCACGGAGAACGACATGTCGACCTCGGTGTCGCGCAGCGTCATGAACGCGAGCCCGCTGCCGGGGCGGCGGTTCAGCTGCACCATCTGCCCCTCGACCCAGATCGGGGACATGCGCGCCACGTACTCACCGAGCTTCACCGAGAGCTGGCGCAGGGGCCACGGGTTCTCCGGGGTGGTCTGCGCGGCGGTCGCCGCAAGCTGCGGGCGGGGCGGTTCGGTCATGCCCTCACTCTTCCACGGGGCCCTGACATTCGATGCCGCGCCGATGGCGCTGTGCACAACACCGCCCCAGCGCGATCCCACGACGCTCGGGAGTGGCGGAGACGGGCCGCGCGCCCGGTCACTCCACGATTCCGTTCCGCTCGCCCTCGCCGAAGGAGATGTGCGATTCGGCGGCGGCCGGGAGGTCGGCGACGCTCCGCGTGCGCTGAGTCAGCTCCTCGACCTCCGGCAGTGGACTCGCGACCAGACCCACATCCTCGAAGCGGCGTGCAGTCACCATGACGCGCGAGCGCAGGGAGCCAACGGACTCGTTGAACGCCCCGACGGAGGCGTCGAGGGAGCGGCCGAGCTTGCTCAGGTGCGCGGTGAAGATCCCGAGGCGCTGGTGCAGCTCGCGGCCGGCCTCGAGAACGGAGCGGGCGTCACGGTTCAGCGCCTCGGTGCGCCAGGTGTGCGCGACCGTGCGCAGCAGCGCCATCAGCGTCGCGGGCGAGGCGACGACGACGTCCTTGGTGAAGGCGTGGTCGAGCAGAGCCTGATCGGCCTCCAGAGCTGCGGCGAGCACCCCGTCGGACGGTACGAAGAGCACCACGAACTCCGGGGTGTCCCCCAGAGCGGCCCAGTACGACTTCGCGCCGAGGGCATCGACGTGGGCGCGCAGGGCCTTCGCATGAGCGCGCCGGGCCGCGAGGGCGGCGGCGGGATCGTCCTGGACCTGCTCGGTCTCGATCGCCGTGAGGTAGGCGTCCATCGGCGCCTTCGCATCGATCACGAGGTGGCGATCGCCCGGCAGGTGCACGACCATGTCGGGACGCTGTCCCTTGTCGCCGCTGGTGGCGCGACCGGTGAGCTGCTCGGTGAAATCGACCCGGTCGAGCATCCCTGCGGCCTCGACGATTCGCCGCAGCTGCACCTCGCCCCAGCGGCCCCTCGCCGTCGGCGCGCGCAGGGCGGAAGAGAGGGCGTTCGTCCCGCGGCCGAGCTCGGCGGAGCGCTGCGCGAGCTCCCGCAGCTGCTGGGTGAGGGAGCCGTCGGCCTGCACGCGGGCCTGCTCCGTGCGCGCCATAGACCGCTCGAGCTGGCCGAGGGATTCGACGATCGGGCCGAGCGTGCGGTGCAGGGCCGCCTCCCGGGCGTTCTCCACCGCTTCCCGACGCGCGGAATCGCGCTCGAAGCGCTCGCCGGCAAGCTGCAGCAGCTGGCCTGAGGAGGCGCGCACGGCGTTCGAGGCGGCCGCATCGAGGGAGGCGCGGTCAGCCGAGAGCCGGTCTGCCGCGGCGATGCGTTCGCGCAGCACCAGCCAGACCGCGGCTGCGCCGAGCGCGATCCCGAGCAGGAGGCCGATGAGCGCGGCGATCAGGGGGAGCAGGGTCGTGTCCATGTGGTAATGGGATCACGGGCGTCGGACATTCGAGAGCGCGGGCGCCCCGGGCAGGTCGCGGCCGCAGGCTGGGAGGTGGCGGAGCGCACCGGGGCACCCGCCCAGGAGCCGGGATGTCGGCCCCGCCCCGTAGAATCGGCGGCGTGGCTCTTACTATCGGAATCGTCGGACTGCCCAACGTCGGCAAGTCCACCCTGTTCAACGCGCTGACCCGTTCGGAGGTGCTCGCGGCGAACTACCCGTTCGCGACCATCGACCCGAACGTGGGCATGGTGCCCCTGCCCGATCCGAGGCTCGCGCAGCTCGCGGACGTGTTCGGCTCGGAGCGCCTGGTGCCCGCGACCGTGTCCTTCGTGGACATCGCCGGGATCGTCAAGGGCGCGAGCGAGGGGGAGGGGCTCGGCAACAAGTTCCTCGCGAACATCCGCGAGGCCGATGCGATCTGCCAGGTCACCCGCGCATTCTCCGATCCTGACGTGATCCGCCAGGCCGGCTCCGAGGAGCCCGCCGGCGACATGGAGGTCGTCTCCACCGAGTTGATCCTCGCGGATCTGCAGACTCTCGAGAACGCCCGTCAGCGCGTCGAGAAGGACGTCAAGCGCAAGCTGATCGAGCCCGCCGTGCTGGACGCGATGGACAAGGCGACCGCGCTGCTCGAGACCGGGAAGACCCTGTTCCAGGGCGCGAAGGATGCGGGCATCGACGTGAGCCTGCTGCGCGACCTGCAGCTCATGACCGCCAAGCCCTTCATCTACGTCTTCAACACCGACGAGGAGGGTCTCGCTGACACCGCGTCGCAGGATGCCCTGCGCAAGATGGTCGCTCCCGCCGAGGCGATCTTCCTCGACGCGAAGTTCGAGGCGGAGCTGATCGAGCTCGACGAGGCCGAGGCCAAGGAGATGCTCGAGAGCACCGGGCAGGAGGAGTCGGGCCTGGATCAGCTGGCCCGCGCCGGCTTCGAGACCCTCGGCCTGCAGACCTACCTTACCGCCGGCCCCAAGGAGTCGCGCGCCTGGACGATCCGCAAGGGCTGGACCGCCCCGCAGGCGGCCGGCGTCATCCACACGGACTTCGAGCGCGGCTTCATCAAGGCCGAGATCGTCTCCTTCGACCACCTCATCGAGGCCGGCTCCATGGCCGAGGCCAAGTCCAAGGGCTGGGTGCGCATCGAGGGCAAGGAGTACGTGATGCAGGACGGGGATGTGGTGGAATTTAGATTTAATGTGTAGAACTCTCCCATGGTCTAATCTTTCTTCGTCGATTAGTGTCGGAATACTCGTTCGATCAACGGGAGGCGTTCAGTCAACAAATTCGCTTAGGTCGGAATTGGAGCGCCCATAGGATGTGAGGACTAACTCGTGCGCGACTGGAGACGTTAACCATGAAGACTAGAGCGGGGTACATCGGCCGAAACAAGCTGCAGAGTTGGGCTGACACACGCTCCTCGCAGTCTGACTTCCCACGTCTGGTGCGACGCCTCATCCTTGAGACCACACCGGGCCTGGTCGAACTTGGTATGCCCGCGGGCGACGGCGTGGCGGCTGGTGACTGGGACGGTTCTGTCCGGACAGCCGAAGCGACGGCTTGGGTTGCGGACGGTTTGTCTGTGTGGGAACTGTCGGTCAATTCCAGCCCTAACACCAAGGCCGACGACGACTACTCCAAGCGAACAGACACTCCAGATGGGGCGCCGACCTCTGATTGCACTTACGTAGAAGCAATCCTGCGTCCTTGGACGGCACGGGCCAGATGGGCTACAGGCAAGCGAAGCGAAAAGGTCTGGAAAGACGTCAAGGCCCTCGGACTAGACGACATCGAGACCTGGCTTGAGGCAGCGCCAATCACATGGGCATGGCTCTCGGAGGAACTCGGACTGTCGCCGTACGGCCTTCGCACCGGCCTGACATGGTGGCGCGACTGGGCAGCACAAACAAATCCGGCATTGACGCCGGAAGTTGTGCTCGCTGGTCGAACTGAGGCTGCAGAGGACCTCGAAGAGCGGCTCGCTTCGTCCGGTTCCGTTACGACGGTTGCTGGCGCATCGATGGAGGAGGTATGCGCCTTCATCGATGCAATTGCCGTCAAGCTCGACGAACAGGGCAAGGGGCAGATGCTCGCACGGCTCGCATTCGTTGACGACGTATCCACATGGAGGCAGTTGACCGCCTTGTCCCAACCGCTCATCCTGGTCCCGCGCACGCCCGAGCTGGCAAGTGAGATACCCGCCGGAACTGTACACAATTTCTGTGTGCCGGTCATATCCACTGAAGGCTCTGATGTCACGCTTCCGGCATTAGACGCCGCCGAGGTAGCAACCGCGCTGAAGAGCGCCGGGTTCACGGACAGAGACAAGACCGACGCGCTCGGCAGACTCGCACGTCGAAGCTTGACCGGGCTGCGGCGAAACCTGGCCGTAAAGGCCGTCTTGCATCGACCGACCTGGGCCGATGCGAGTCCGTCCCGAAACTTCCGATCAATCCTGTTGGCTGGTTCCTGGGGAGACAACGTGGAAGGGGATCGTTCGATTCTCGAGGCGCTCACGGGAACCGACTACGAGTCGTTTAGAGAGGAGATTACAGGGATCGCCGACAGTCCCACCGATCCTCTGGCGATACGTACTGACGGAGCCTGGCATCTTGTCTCGGCGGTGGATGCGTGGATGCTGTTGGTGTCGAAGCTGACCCACGACGACATGATGCGATTTGAGACCATCGTCGAGATGGTTCTCGCAGAGGGTGATCCGGCCCTCGAGCTACCGCGGGACCAACGGTGGAGAGCACCGATCGACGGCAAGACTCGCCGCTATTCCGGTGACCTCCGCCGCGGCCTCGCTCAGTCACTGGCCCTATTGGGGATTTACGGCGGAACTGTCGCCTTGCCGGGCGGAGCGTCAGGTTCAGACTTTGCGAACTATTTAGTCAGGAAGCTGCTCGAATGGGCGTCGGCAGACGGCACTGGGCAAGCGTGGCAATCGATCGCTGACATATTGCCGCTGCTCGCTGAGGCCGGGCCAGATGCCTTCCTCGATGGGGTTGGCGCAGCAGCAGCGGGCGATAATCCTTTGTTGGGCACCATGTTCCAGGACCACGCGGACGAATCCGGGTTCTTTTCGGGAGGCACTCCCCATAGCAATCTGCTGTGGGCCCTTGAGTGCGTGTCCTGGTCCCCCGATCACTTCGGTCGTGCCGTCGATCTCCTGGCCCGCCTGGACGAGATCGATCCAGGTGGCCGGATGACAAACCGTCCCGCCGCCTCACTGGCTGCAATTTTCCGCCCGTGGCATCCCGACAACTCCGTCGATCCGGACCGGCGAATCGCAGTCCTCGACACGTTGCGGCACAGGCATCCCGACGCCGCCTGGAAGTTGGAGAGCAGCATGCTTCCAGAGAATCACGGGACGCACTTTCCGATCAGCGTACCAGCGTTCCGAACCTGGAAGCCGGAAAAGCTTTCGGTGACATACGGCGAGATCTGGAAGATGACGACCGCCGCGGTCGAGCGCTGTATCAAGGACGCCGGCGAGGACGCACAGCGCTGGTCAACGATCCTTGCTCACACTTCAGATTTGCCACCAGCAGATCGAGAGCGTGTGGTGGCGGCCCTCGATTCGATGGCCGACCAGTCGGAGTTTGCGAGTGATTTCCGGGATACGTTGTGGCGAACACTCGTGGACCTCATCGGCCATCATCGCGAGTTTCCGGATGCGGCATGGGTGCTCCCCGACGAGGAGCTGGGCAAGCTCGACGCGCTGGCCGCGCGCTACCGGCCAAAGTCCGTGTACCTCCGGCTGGTCGGACTCTTCCAGTCATGGACTCCGTATGTCGGCGCTCGCAGACTAGATGACTATGAAGGCTTTGAGCGCGAGCTCGGACGCCAACGCATTGAAGCCATTAAAGAGATCGAAGCCGAGGGTGGATTCGACGCCATCACACGACTGGCACGCGATGCATCGGTACCTGGGTCCGTTGGCATCGCCCTGGCGAACGTCGGCTCGTCGCACGACGAAGAACTTCTTGGTTGGTTGGCGGCTGAGGACCAAGATCTCGTCAGTACCGCGATGTCGTACTTTTCAGCTCGCTACTCCCTCGAAGGATTCGAGCTCATTACAGGATTACTCGAACGGGACGATCTCACGGTTGATCAGCGTGCTCGACTCCTGCTTGTCGCGCGTGACAACCTACCGGAGGCGTGGGCTTTGGCTGCTGCAGACCCGGAGCTTGAGACCGGGTACTGGGCGGCGTTCCAACCGCTCGGCTTGGGGCAAGACTTCGACAAGATCGACGAGGTTGCCGATCGATTGATCCAAGCTGGCCGCCACGCCGACGTTTTGCATCTCATGAGCATGTACTCACACATCGACAAGGACGGGCCGCGCCCACAAGCAGCGGAGCTCATTGTGCGGGCGCTGGACGGACTCCTGGCACATCAAGCTCAATCTGCCGCTGCTCGCGACCTATCGACCTATGACTTCCAGCAACTTTTTGCCTATCTCGAAGCCATGCGCGAGCATCTTGAGCCTGGCGACCTTGTCCGGCTGCAGTGGTCGTACCTTCCAGCGCTCGGATACGACGCGAAAGTCCCAGCGCTATCCGAAAGTTTGGCTGCTGACCCCGCGGAGTTCGTCGGGGTCGTGTGCACCGTCTACCGTGCCCGGCCGAAGAGTGAAGACGAAGAAGTCGCCGAGGACCAAGCTGGCGAAGAGCAGCGCGACGCTTCTATGGCAACCAATGCGTACCGCCTGCTCAACGCCTGGGACTCACCGCCGGGGCTAGTCGATGGCGTCATGAATGCTGAGGTGCTTCGAGCCTGGATTGATAGCGCAATGGAGCTCCTCGCGGAAGGCGGCCGGACCGAGGTGGGCCTACAGCATATTGGACAGGTTCTCGGGCACACCCCACCAGACGCTGACGGCACCTGGCCCGGCTTCGTCGTGCGGGACCTCCTCGAAGAAGTGCAACTCGATCACGTCGAAACTGGCCTTTACCTCCAGATCGTTAATAGTCGCGGCTTCTCCAGTCGCGGCCTGGAGGACGGCGGCGAGCAAGAGCTCAAACTTGCTGAGGACTATCGAGCCAAGGCCGAAGCTCTCGCGGACGAAGCACCTCGAGTGGCTAGTCTGTTTAGGCGAGTCGCTGGCTCGTACGAGAGCTACGCACGGCGCAATGAGGGGGACGCCGAACGCTTCCGACGCGGACTCCATTGATCGGTAAGGCTAGTGTCCCGCGCCAGGATCGCGGGGCATTGCGAGCTTCCTAAGCTGAACAGTCGTCGCAGCGACCACAGACGTTATTCGGCTACGGGATGTGGTGGAGTTTCGGTTCAACGTCTAGTCGCGTCTCGCTTCAACCTCTCCACAGAACTTTCTGAGCCGCACCGAGTTTTTCGATCCCGGTACCGGGGCGGATCTCCAGGTCCTGCGACGTCCATCTGTGGCTGTCTGATTCAGACTTCCTGACGTACCGGGAGCTCGCTCGAACGCGACGGTTCAGCGGCACTCGCCTGTGTCGCAGGTGCGAGGGAGAGGACCAGGAGCGAGGCGCAGATGCCCGCGAGCCCAGCCCATCCGATGGCAGGTAGGCGTTCTCCGACGATGACCACCGCCAGGGAGGCGGCGATCGCTGGCTCGGCGAGGGTGAGCGTCGTCGCGGTGCTGGCAGTGACGCGTGTGAGGCCGTATCCGAAGAGCAGATAGCCGAGGAATATGGGGATCAGCGCCATGTAGGCCGCGACCATGATGGCCTGGGTGGAAGCGAGAAGCGGTGCGCCGGTCAGCAGGAGGACGGGCATCAGGGCGATGCCGCCCAGGCCGAAGACCGCGCCCATCGCTGCCGCACGCCCGACCCCGTGGTTCATGAGGCGGTGAGCGCTCCACGAATACTGGGCGTAGGTCGCGCCGGCGACCAGGCCGAGGATGACGCCGGCGACCGTGGGGAGCGTCTCGCTCGGCGCATCGTGCATCTTCGCAGCGCACAGTACTGCGCTGCCCGCGATGCCGAGAGTCGCTGCGAGCATCCACCAGCCGCTGAGGCTGCGTCGCTCGATCACCCGTTCCAGAAGGCCTGAGGCGATCGGGGCAGAGCCGAGGGAGACGACCGTGCCGATCGCGACGCCGGCCAGATGCATCGAGCTGTAGAAGGCCAGCGGGTAGATCACCACGGCTGCGGCTCCGGCGATCACCGTCCCACGATGCGAGGACAGTGCGGGACGCTCCCGTCGAAGCGAGGGGGCAGCGATGGCTGCCTGCAGGATTCCGCCGATGCCGAGCGCGGCCGCGCCCATGGCCAGCGGGCCGACTGTCGGTGCGAACGTCGCCGCAGTCCCCGTGGTACCCCACAGGAGGGCGGCGGCGAGCACCGCGAAGATGCCGGTGGGGGAGCCTCGCTTCACAGTGCGGCCAGCATCCGCGATGCGATGGCTCGGGCGTGCTCCAGGCGCGCCGGGGTGCCCTCGAGACCTGCCCGTGCGACGGCTCCTTCGAGGAGGAAGCTGAAGTGCTCGGCCAGCTCCAGTGCTTCGGCTTCGGTGGCCATGACTTCCAGGTTCTCGACGAGAATCCGCTCCACCTGCTCCTTGTGCGCGCGCACGGTCGAGCGAGCTGGGTGTCCGGCCGGAAACTCGGCGGCCGCATTGAGCAGTCCGCATCCCCGGAAGCCCTTGCCGTAGGCATCGTTCGCGTGGTCGATGTAGGCGTCGAACACTGTCAGCACTCGGTCTGCTGCCGTGGACGCCTTCGCCGCACGTGCCTGGTGGAGGCCGAGCCACTCCTCGTGGCGGGAATCGATATAGGCGCTGACGAGCTCTGCCTTGGACGAGAAGTTGTTGTAGAGGCTCTTCTTCGCGACCCCGGCCTCAGAAGTGATCGTGTCGATCCCTGTCGCGTGCACTCCATCCTCGTAGAAGCGTCTCGCCGCAGCATCGAGCAGCCTCTCTCGCGCTGATCCCTGACTCATGTCGCCCTCCGGTCGGTAGGTAGGTCAGTCTACCTACTGCTCGAGAGTTGGTTCAATCTCTGCGCGCTTGGATGCTGACGAACTCGGGCGCAAAGTCTGAACGGCCTGCGCGAGCCCGAGAGGGGGATCGTTCTCCGTGACCGGGCTGCGGTGAGTCGGCATGTCGGGGTCCGGGATGCTGCGCACGCGTAGAGGTTGCTCTGTCCTGGAACGCAGTGGAGTTCCGGTTTAACGTCTAGCGTTAATGACGCACCCCGTTATACACTGGTCGAGTGATCAGATCGTTCGGCAGCAAGGACACCGAGCGCATCTGGCATGAGCAGTACGTCAAGCGCGTTGACCGGACGGTGCAGAGGGCGACCTTGCGGAAGCTCGAGCTGATTCATGCGGCGAAGGATGTCGAGGACCTCAGGGTCCCGCCAGGCAACCGCCTGGAGCGTCTGGTCGGTGACCGACGCGGGCAGCACAGCATCCGCGTGAACGCGCAATGGCGTCTCTGCTTCGTCTGGAGAGATGGAGGTGCGGACAATGTCGAACTCGTCGACTACCACTGAGGACGACCTGATCGAGCCGATCCACCCGGGGGAGATCCTGATGGAGGACTTCATCGAGGGCTTCGGGATCACGCAGAACAAGCTTGCCGTGTCCATCGGTGTGCCGCCGCGCCGGATCAACGAGATCGTGCACGGCAAGCGGGGGATCACCGCTGATACGGCGATCCGTCTGGCGCGCTACTTCGGAACGTCCGAGGAGCTCTGGATGAATCTGCAGTCGAACTACGAGCTCCGGCTCGAGCGCCGTGCACTGCGCGACAAGGTTGCCGCGATCACGCCGTTGCATGTCGCATGACCGGGCATCTCATCGTGATCTCCGGCCTTCCCGGCGTCGGAAAGACAAGCGTGGCCGAGATCATCGCGGCGAGCACGGGGTCGGTCCACCTGTCCATCGACGCCGTCGAGGAGTCGCTCCTTGCATGCGGTCTGCCGGCAGGGTGGGAAGTAGGTGTCGCGGCGTACGAGGCGGCGCGTGCAATGGCGGAGCAGAATCTGCGGCTCGGTCACGATGTCGTCGTTGATGCGGTCAACGACAGTGACGAGGCTCGGCAGACATGGCGGACGGCGGCCTCGCGAACAGGTGCACGCATCGAGTTCGTGTACCTCATGATCTCCGATGCGCGGGAGCATGAGCGAAGGCTCCGCGGCAGGGATCGCGGACTCACCCACGTCGGCGAGCCGACCTGGTCGGACGTGCAGCGCCGTCGCGCTGATTACGCCGCGTGGTCCGATGAGGTCGTGGAGTTCGATACGGCTGCGCGGACTGCGGACGAGGTCGCAGACGCGCTCGCTGCGCATCTCGGCGCGAAATGAGGGAACGTCATCGCTGATGGTTCTCCGTGTCGGAACGCAGTGGAGTTCCGCTTCAACGTGTGACCTGCCGCTTCTGCGTGCATCGCCCCGGTCGTCGATGACGGCCGGGGCGTTCGTCTTCTACCAGGTTCGTGGGTAGTCGAGCGTCAGCAGCATGTCGTCGCGGATGTCGCGCAGGATCGTCTCGTCGAGTTCGCCGATCCGGATGCCGCGCGATCGCTGCGGGGTGATGACATCGTTTCCGGGGCTCCACGCGCGGAGGACGGCGATGCGGGAGACATGCGGGACATGATCGGGCAGTTCGCGAAGCCAGCCGAGCCAGCGTTCCGCGCTGATCTCGTCCTCGCGCGCAGGATCGGCCCGCCGGCCGATCAGCGAGTCGCAGTCGCACATGCGTGTTGTCAGGGTGAAAACGCGCGAAGAGCCGCGCACACGGCTCGAGCTGATGCTCATCTCTTCGGCGACGGGCGCGACGCTGAGCCGTTCCGTGGTGAATCGCTGGAACTCGGTGGTGAAGGCCGCGGCGTTCACCGCCCAGAGATTGATCGCGCACATGGACGTTCACGCTACCAGCTCGGCGGGGGCGTGGCCCCACGATAAGCGCGCCGCGGAGGTGGACAGCGAGTCGGGATACTGAGACCTGATGAAAGGCGGAGAGCCGCGCAGGTCCTGCGGGAAGGGATGCATAGCGAATGGCACTGGTGGCAGTTAGCCTCGGGCTTTCATCGTTGAGGTGTCCGAGGGGTGGGTCGTGATGGGTGAAGGTGCTCCTGAGCTGGAAGAATAGGGCTTGTCTAAGGTCCAGTTCGTCGCAGTTCAGGGAGCACCTTCAGGGTGAATGCTACCGGGTTGTATCCACGCCCTCGTGTTGATGTCGCGCCGGTGCCCGCGGTCGGTCAGGCCGGCGGGGTGCTGCTGACCCAGACGCTGCGGGCGACGGGCCTGACCGCCGAGCTCTCGAGAGCGCTGGTGCCGTGGCGGAAGCAGTTCGCGCGTCATGATCCGGGGAAGATCCTGGCGGACCTCGCCCTGACGCTCGCGGTGGGTGGGGACTGCCTGGCCGACGTCGCGACGCTGCGGGCGGAACCGGAGGTGTATGGGCTCGTTGCCTCGGATCCGACGATCTCCCGCCTCTTGACCGCGCTGGCGGCTGACGTCGACGCGGTCGAGAACGCGATCAGTCTCGCCCGCCGCAGAGCTCGCAAGAATGCGTGGGCTCTGGCCGGGGACCACGCCCCCAGTGCGAGCGCGACGGCGAAGAATCCACTGGTCATCGACCTGGACGCGTCACTGGTGACCTCTCACAGCGAGAAAGAGTCCGCCAGGCCAACGTTCAAGAGGGGTTTCGGATTCCATCCGTTGCTGGCGTTCGTCGACCACGGCTCTGGTGGGAGCGGGGAGATGCTTGCCTGTCTCCTGCGTCCCGGGAACGCCGGCTCGAACACCGCAGCCGATCACAAGAGCGTGATCGCCGATGCGCTGGCTCAGGTGGGGATGGGGTCCCGGCCCGGGAAGAAGGTGCTGGTCCGGATCGATGGGGCGGGCGGCACGAAAAAGACGCTGCAGGAGCTGGTGAAGCGGCGGGTCTCCTATTCGGTCGGGTTCACCCTGCCCGCGAACACACCGGAGCTGTTCCGCCTGATCCCGAAGGATGTGTGGGAGCCGGCCTACAACTCTGACGGCGAGGTCCGGGAAGGCGCGGACGTTGCCGAGCTGACCGGGCTGCTCGATCTCGACGAGGACTGGCCGGAGGGGATGCGCGTCATCGTCCGCCGCGAACGCCCGCATCCCGGGGCGCAGCTGCGGTTCGATGACGTCGAGGGCTACCGGCTCACCGCGTTCGCGACCAACACCACCAAGGGCCAGCTCGCGGACCTCGAAGTGCGCCATCGTCGGCGTGCTCGCTGCGAGGACCGGATCCGGGCCGCGAAGGACATGGGGCTGCGGAACCTGCCCCTGACATCTTTCGCGCAGAACCGGATCTGGTGCCAGATCGTGGCACTGGCCAGCGAGATCACCGCTTGGATGGGGCTGCTCGGCTACGCCGACCAGCCCGCACGGCGGTGGGAGCCCAAACGCGTGCGTCACCGCCTGTTCCAGATCCCCGCGAGCATCGCGCGGCATGCTCGTCAGCGAGTCCTGCATCTCTCGGACCAGTCGCTCTGGGCCGGGATCGTCCGGGCAGGCCACGCCCGCCTCGCCCAGCTTCCTGACCCGGCCGGATAGCTTCCGGCCCGTCGTTGACCGCACTCCACAAGGACCTCTGGAACTGGACACCCGACCACCGCGACCGACACGCGGCGGACCGTCACACCCTCATGCCAGGATCAACGCAAGAACACCGGCAACGCCGCCGGACACCGCCGCTCAGCAGCACCGTGAAAGATCGAGGCTAGAGCTGTTCTTCGACCTGGTGTTCGTGTACGCGATGGCGCAGCTGACCGAGCTGGTGCGGGAGGATGTTTCGTGGCGGGGTTTCGGTCATGGTGTGCTCGGCCTGCTGGCGGTGTGGTGGGCCTGGGTCTGCTACACGTGGCTCACCAACACCTTCACCACGAATCGGGTGGTATTTCGCTGCTTGGTCATCGCCGCCATGGCTGCGATGCTGCTGGCCGCAAGCGCACTCCCGACCGCGTTCAGCACCGGAGCCCTCGTCTTCGGGCTTGCCCTGCTCACCATCCGCGTCATCCACCTGGTCTTGTTCGTCGTGGCCGCCTCCCACGACGAAGAACACCTCCGTGCAGGCCTCCTGCGGCTGGTCCCGAGCCTGCTCATCGCACCCGTCCTGATCGCCGTCGCCGCCGCCTTCCCATCCCCCTACCGAGAGCTGCTCTGGATCGGTGCAGCCATCATCGACTTCGGCGGACCCCTGGTCGCCGGGATCGAGGTTTTCCGGGTGGTGCCCTCCTACTTCGTCGAGCGCCACGGCAACATCATCATCATCGCGCTCGGTGAAGCCGTCGTCGGGCTGGGCACCGGGGCCAGCGAGCACCTGCAGCAACCGGTCGTGCTCGCCGCCGCCGTCCTCGGAGTCCTGATCGCCGCCTCGCTGTGGTGGACCTATTTCGGTCTGACCGCCGGCGCCGAGCAACGCCTCAAAGACGCCGACGGGCCCGAACGCGCCCGACTGGCCCGCGACGCCTACAGCTACCTCCACCTTCCCCTGGTCGCCGGGGTCGCCTTCTTCGGCTTCGGCGCCAGCGCGGCGCTCGAGCACGTGTCCGACCCCTTACCGCTGCTGCCGGCGATCGCCCTCAGTGGCGGGGTGGGCCTGTTCTACGCGGCCGATGCCGCCTACCGATGGCGCGATCACCATCAGCTCGTGCCGGACCGCCTCCTCACGGCGGCCGCATCCCTGCTCATCATCCCGCCAGCACTGACCATGCCCGCATGGTCAGTGCTGACGGCTCTCACCGCGGTCGGCGCCCTGCGCCTGACGTGCGAACTCGTGCGACGGCCCCGGATCGGTCCCGCAGTCGCCGGCCAAGTCCACTGAGGCCGGAACGCCTAGGGCGTGTCTGACAATGAATCCAGGGGTCGGCTGGCACCTTCGAAGACGTGTCCGCAGTTCCCGACTCGCTGAAGCTCGAGGGTGCCCGCTTTGTCGGCAGGAGCCTGCGGGAGGCAGCGGCGCGCCGAGGAGCCGTTCCACCCGCTCGGCCAGCCCCGCGCGGGTGCGGAGGACGATGGTGTCGACCTCGACTTCTTCGCGTCCACGCCCCGCCCTACGAGGGGGTGCTCGCGGTACGGTCCGAACCCTTGGCCCAGGTCCGCGAGTTTCTGGCGTCCGTGGACGACGCCGGCCTGGACGAGGAACGCCGCCACCCGTGGAGCCCCGAGTATCCGGAGACGGTGCGCTCGTGCTTCCACGTGATCCTCGAGGGGAGTGGGAGCACCTGCGCTACGCCCTGCGCGACCTGGACGCCCTCGACGACGCCGCGGCCCAGGGGCGCTGAACGACCACGGTCGTGGCCGCATCATTCCCTGCACGGGGAATGGGACTGTGGAAGGGCACGGATGCGCGGTCTCGCGAGATCTACGAGTGGGCGCTCCAGTCGTTCGACCTCGTGAAGATCCCCTCCATCAGGGTGGGCAGTGCCGACCAGGGCGATGCAGACCAGTCGTTGACGCGGCTCCACGACACCCTGGAGGGGGTGCTCGTCCGTTCGGGCAACTCCCGCTCCACGCAGCTCCAGAAGGACTTCGCGAAGGCGATGGAGCCGGTCGAGGATCTGGTGCGGGAGGTCCTCAGCGAGTCGGTGAACTCGGTGGCGACCGAGCTGCCCTTCCAGGATCCGGTCCTCGGAGTCGACCTGTCTGCGCCCCAGCACGCGCTGCGCGGAATGCTCCGAGAAGCAGTGATCACCAGTCACGACGACGTCGTGGTGCCGATCGCCGAGCGCGGCACCGGATTCCAGTCCGCCCTGGTGCTCGGCATCCTTCGCTACGTCTCGTCGAAGAGCAGGTGGGCGGGGTGGGCGACATGGGACCAGCCCAGGCGCGCCTCGGGACCGTGCCCGAGGCGCACCCGCGGTGGGCGGGGCTCAGATGAGGCCGTGCTCCTCGAGGAGCTGACCGATCTCCCCGTGCTCGAGCCTGCCGCGCAGGTAGCCGCGCAGCGCGGCCGGGCCGGGGACCTCCACCTTCTTGCCGTCGCGCATGCGCGCCGAGGCCTCGAGCAGGTCGCGCACATCGTACGTGGAGCCCCAGGTCTCCGGCACGCCGCGCTCCACGTCGAGGAGTTCGTAGACGGCCTCCATGCCGGTGCGCACCGAGTACTCGGTCGTGAAGATCGTGTCGCGGCCGGTCTCCGCGAACTGCCCGAGGAACGCGAAGTTCGCCGCCCCCTCCGGCACGACCTGCGGCCGGTCACCCGCGCGGCGGGGCATGAAGAAGCTCGTCACGTAGGGCATCATGACCGGCACGCACCGGGCGCCTGACGCCGCGAGCTCGGGGATCTCCTCGACGGGCACGCCCAGGTGGTAGAGCCACTCCTGGGTGATCTCCTCGCCGGTGCACTGCGCCAGGGGCTTCTTCACGTAGTCGCCGTCGACGTCGACGAACAGACCGTAGACCCAGACGACGATCTGATCCTTCGGCTGCTTCTTGAAGTGCGGCTGGCGATTGACCGTCCAGCTCAGCAGCCAGGAGGAGTCCTCGGCGGTGACGATGCCGCCGGTGACCACGCGGCCGCTGAACGGATCGCGCTGGGCGATGCGCTCGATGTAGGCGGGGATGCGCTCATCGAGCGTCGTGACGGTGGCCGATTCCCACTTCGTCTCCTCGATCGAGGAGCAGAAGACCTCCGGGCGCCCGAACGCCGGGTCCTTCTTCGCGATGCGCTTCCACAGGTCCCAGGCCGGGGCCGGGCCCTCGTTGAGGGCTGCGGGCGTGTGGTGGTCGCCGTCATCGGAGTTGTCCACGAGCGAGCCGATCGTCATGAGCGCGAGGTCGTGCTCGCCGAGCTCGATGGTCTCCTCGGCGCCGTCGCAGCGGCAGCGGATCGCGGTGGCGCGGATCTCGCCGTTGCAGTGGGCGAAGTCCACATCGAGGACCTCGGTGCCGGAGCGGAAGACGACGCCGTGCTCGGTGAGGTAGTGCATGAGCGGCAGGACGAAGGACTCGTACTGGTTGTACTTCGTGAACTTCAGCGCCGAGAAGTCCGGCAGCCCGCCGATGTGATGGATGAAGCGGTGGAGGTAGAGCTTGAACTCGAGCGCGGAGTGCCACTCCTCGAAGGCGAACATCGTCCGCCAGTACATCCAGAACGGCGAGTCGAGGAACTCGCGGCCCATCACCTCGTCGATGCGCTTGCCCTCCATCTCGGAGCGCTCGGCGAGGAAGATCTTCAACAGGTCCTTCTGCGCCCGCTTCGGCAGGTCGAAGCGGCCCTCGTGGCCGGCGTCCTCGCCCTGGCGCACGGTGGCGCGACGCAGCGAGTAGTTGGGGTCGTCCTTGTTGAGCCAGTAGAACTCGTCGAGCACGGAGGCGTCCTCGAGCTCCAGGGAGGGGATGGAGCGCATCATGTCCCACAGGCACTCCATGTGGTTCTCCAGCTCCCGGCCGCCGCGGATGACGAAGCCCTTCTCCGGGACGTCGAGGCCGTCGAGCGCACCGCCGGCGGTCTCGCCCTTCTCGAGGATCGTGACGTTGGCGCCGGGGACCCCGGCATCGCGGATGAGGAAGACGGCCGCCGCGAGCCCGGCCAGCCCGCTGCCGACGATGTAGGCCTTCGTCTCCGGCGCGTGCTGTGCGGGGCGGGGACGCGCGAACGCCTCGTAGTTACCTGCCGTGTGCTGCATGATCCGTCCTTCCCGTCGCGTGCCGGATGCCGATCACCCGGCCTCGATATTGAGTGTACTCAGAATTGAGTCGACTACAATGGCCGCATGGAAATTCGGGATCACACGGAGCTGGCGCCCTCGGCGGCGCCGGGCAGGCGCGAGCGGGCGAAGGCGGACAAGCGCGCCCGCATCCTCGCCGCGGCGCTGGCGCTGTTCGAGGAGCGCGGGTTCGAGCGCACCTCGATGAGCGAGGTCGCGCGCCTCGCGGATGTGGCGCAGGGGACCGTCTTCCAGTACGCGGCCACGAAGGCGGAGCTGCTCATGATGGTCGCTGAGGCGCTCTGGGGCTCCCACGAGCAGGCGAACACGGCCCCGCCGCGCTCCGCGCCGGCGGCGGGGGAGACCGCGGCCCAGATCGCGGCCCTTATCTCGCCGTTCGTCGCCGCGATGCGCCGCTGGCCCGAGCCCACGACGTGGGTCGCCCGCGAGATCCTCTTCGGTGCGGATATGCCGCACCGCCAGCGGGTCCTCGGTCGCGTCGAGGGGCTCGAGGAGCAGATCGCCGCGCGCCTGCGCGACGACCGGGCCGGCGCCCCCGGCGCGGCTGCGGCAACCGGCGCCCGGCTCATCGTCACCGGGGTGCTCGCCGAGCTCAACCGATCCCGGCAGGGGCGCATCGACGGCGAGGACGTCGATGTGGTGCTCCGCCGGCTCATCGACCTCGTGGTGGCGGGGGCGGGCGCCTCCCGGTGACCCGGAAGCCGTCTGGGCCGTTCGGGCCGCCGCTGGCACCGGCCGGCACCGCCGCGATTGCCCACCGCGCGGCCGGCAGGCGCGTGCCCGCCGCGGTCGTGTAGGGCCCTACGGTCAGGTCCTCGCCCAGCAGGGCGGGGCGATGGCGCCCTCGGAGAACTCCACTGCCGGAGATGTCGTTGTCCTCGTAGACGACTGCTGGAGTCCATCCTCTAGCCCTGATGAGCGCCTCGGCGTCCTCCCTGTGGCGGTCCACACCCCGGCGACGGTTCTCGCGATCCTGAGAGATCCGCAGGTAGACGGCGGCCCGCCGAGGCTCAGCACTCATGAAGCCAATCTGCGTCAAAGGTCATTCGGCTACGGAACGTGGTGGAGTTCCGGTTCAACGTGTAGTTCCGATCTGGCTTTGAGGCCGACCTGGCTCGGTCCTCACCTGCGATGCGATACTGGGCCCGTGACCATCACCGCGAGCCTGGACCGGGACGCCATCAGGCGCGCCGCAGAACGCCATGGTGTCGCGGAACTGGCAGTGTTCGGCTCCGTCGTCGCGGGCGATTTCGGCGCCGAGAGCGATGTCGACTTCCTCGTCGACTTCCTGCCCGACCGGCTGGATCCCTTCGAGGACTTCTTTTCGCTGCGAGACGATCTGCGTGAGGTCCTTGAGCGCGATGTCGACCTCGTCGTGAAGCGCTCGATCCGCAACCCCTACTTCCGTGAGTCGGCGCTGAGCCAGGCCGAGATCCTCTATGCGGCCGACATCTAGGGCTCATCTCTGGGATGCCCGGCAGGCATGCCTCGCTGCGCTGTCTTTTGTCGAAGGTCTCGATGCCGAAGCGTTTCACGAGAGCCTTCTCATCCAGTCCGCAGTCGAACGTCAGCTGGAGATCCTGGGAGAGGCGTTGAACCGGATCCGTCGGACGGATCCGGAAATTGCAGACGAGCTCCCGGATCTCGACCGAATCATCGGCATGCGCAACATCCTCGCTCATGAGTACGGTGTAGTGGACCATGCGATCGTGTGGTCAGTGGTCGACTCTCGCCTTTTGCCTCTTGGCGAACGCCTGGCGGACCTGCTCGAACTCGATTGACACGATCCCGCTAGTCTATTGAATACTGCTACCCTTTCCACGAAGACGTTCAACGGCTTGGCTGCTCGGTGGCGCCCCGGTTCGCCGGCGAGCCAGGTGGACGGAAGGCGAGCATCGCGGAGATCCCTGCGGGCGGTCCGCGCTCATGCCGCGGGATGCTGCATTGGGCGGGCCCAGCCGGGAGATGACCACCCGATATCGCCCAGCCCAGGCTAGGCCCGGGATGAGGTATACACGCACCATGGCCACACCCAAGCACGCCGACATCGACGCTTACCTCGCCGTGCAGCCCGAACCGGCTCGGCAGACACTGCAGCAGGTGCGGGACCACGTGCACTGTCTGGTCCCCGCAGTGACCGAATACATCAGCTACGGTTGCCCGGCCTTCGCTCTGGGCGGCGTCCGGTTCGGAGGGCTCAACCGGCTGACGAGGCACAACTCGTCGCTGCCCCATAGCGGCGAGGTGCTCCCGGTGCTGGCCGAGGAAGGACTCCTCGAGGGGTTCACCTGGGCACCCGGAGCACTTCACTTCCCTCACGATCAGCCGCTGAGCGCTGACCTGCTGGTGCGCCTCATCGAGACTCGACTGGGGTGGGTGCTGTCCGAGCGATGAAATACTCCGAGCACACCATCGCTCGAGGGGACGTGAGCCTCCACGTTCTCGACTTCGGAGGGGAGGGGCCGCCTCTGCTCATGCTCCACGGTCTTGCTGGCAGCAGCAGAGAGCTGATCCCCACAGCGGAAGCGCTCCGCGAGGAGTTCCGAGTTGTGCTGATGGATCAGCGCGGACATGGAGGCAGCACGCGTGTGCCGAGTGACCTCTCCAGGCAGGCTTATGTGGATAACGCCATCGCGGTCCTCACTGCGCTCGCAGCTGGCAGCCGCTGGATGCTCGTCGGCCAGTCGATGGGGGCTCACACAGCCTTCCTGGTTGCCGCGCATCGCCCGGATCTTGTCGAGCACCTCGTCATGCTCGAGGGGCATGCCGAGGGGAGCGATGATGTGCGAGACGCTGCAGCTTTGGGGGAGTACTTCCGCTCGTGGCCTGCTTCATTCGCAGATGAGGCGCATGCGCGAAGTTTTCTGGGCGATGAAGCCATCGTCGACGCGTGGATCGCGGATCTTGAGTTGACGGAGGACGGTCTTGTCCCCCGGTTCGACGCGGACGCCATGGAACGCACGATCGCAGCAGTCCATGAACCTCGGTGGGAGGAATGGGAACGGCTCCGGGTCCCCACGTCGGTTGTCTTCGGTCGCGACGGGATGTTCTCCGATGCGCAGAAGGACGAGCTCATCCGCCGACGGCCGGCCACATCGCGGCACGATCTCGTCGGTGGCAGTCATGACGCTCACCTGGACGCCTTCGATGAATGGATTGAGGTTCTGAGAGCTCGGCTGTCCGCTGACTCGCCGCCCCTCGCGAGGCGACCATCCCCCGGCCGGCAGCGGTCCGGCGTAGAACCTACAGAAGGGAGCGCTCCATGAGCGGTCTGCCCGATCTTTCCCATCTTCAGGTGAGAGAGCTGCTCCGACTGGAAGCGGCGATCGTCACGGAGCTCAGGTCTCGAGGACTCGTTCGCACCAACAACAAGCCGCTGGGAGACATCGCGGAGCAGATCGTGCTGACCGCACGGGGCGGTGTTCTCGAACCCAACTCCACCAAGTCGCATGACGTGACCACGCCGGAAGGGCGAAGAATCCAGGTCAAGGCCATGGGTGGACGAGCAGCCAGGGGGGCTGCGAAGTTCAGCCCGTTCCGGAGCTTCGACTTCGACACTGCGCTGTTCCTCGTCTTCGCGTCAGGAACGTTCGATCTCGAGCTGGCGCGAGAAGTAGACGCCGGCGAAGTAGAGGCCGCGGCGCCGTACAGCAAGCACACCAACGGGCGGCAGCCCACCCTGCGTCAGATCGCGGGACTGGGCAGGGACGTCACGGACGAGATGCGGGCGGCATATGCAAGTCTCGACGACGCACAATCCATCCAGGTGAACTCTGGTGCGAGCGTTCTGCTTGCTGGAATTGGCGATGGTTCGACAGCGGATCAGGACCTCGCACTTCTCTACGAAACCGAGGACGTCGTCGAGCTGCTGATACCACCACGCACAGATGTGGCGCGTGCGGTCGAGTTCGACTGAGCGCGGCGCTCTGCCGATAGGCTTCGTCCCCCGACCTCAGTACCGTGGCCCCATGAGCACCCTCAAACTCTTCGACTCCTCCGCCCTCGAGCGCATCCTCTGCGTCGTGGCCCATCCTGATGACATGGAGTACGGCGCATCCGCTGCCGTCTCGAGGTGGACGCAGGACGGCATCGAGGTCACCTACCTCCTTCTC
This sequence comes from Brachybacterium equifaecis, assembly GCF_023509525.1. GTDB lineage: Bacteria > Actinomycetota > Actinomycetes > Actinomycetales > Dermabacteraceae > Brachybacterium > Brachybacterium equifaecis. Next base: position 70,675 of record NZ_JAKNCJ010000002.1, on the reverse strand, counting down.
ACTCACGGCGAGGCCGGCATGCCCCAGCATCCAGATGAGGTGCGCGAGGTGCGCCGCGCGGAGCAGGGCGCAGCCTGCCAGCAGGTGGGCGTCACGGACCTGCGGATCCTCGACTACCCCGACGGCGTCCTGGAGATGAGCCTGGACCTGCGGCGCGACATCGCCCGGGTCATCCGGGAGGTGCGTCCGCAGGCGGTGCTGAGCACCACCTGGGAGGCCGTCGCGCCGTGGGGTCTGAACCAAGCCGATCACCGAGTGGCCGGGCTGAGCGCCGTCGATGCCGTGGCGGCTGCCGGAAACCGTTGGATTTTCCCCGAGCTGGTGGACGACGAGGGGCTGGAGCCGTGGTCGACCAGCTGGGTGCTGGTGAGCGGAGACGCGAGCCCCACGCATGCTGTGCACCTGCGGCAGACGGATGTCGACAGCGCGGTCGCCTCCCTGGAAGAGCACGAGACGTATCTGGCGGCCCTGTCCGGCCACCCAGTGCCGGCTGACTTCATCCCGGAGATCCTCCGCGGCGGAGGCGAGGCGGCCGGGGTGGAGTTCGCGCTGCCGCTGCGAGCGTTCCCGTTGGGATGACGATCCGCTTCGTCCTCCGCCTACGGAAAGGAGGCTTGGCGGAGCGACACAGAGCGCGCAATGATCGCGCGATGGAAGAGCGCAGGTCGGACGCGGCGAAAGCACTGAGTGCAGCTCTCAGCTCCAGCCTCGTCCGCCTCGACACGGGTCTCTCCGAGTTCGAGCTGAAATCCGTCGAGGACCGCTTCGGCTTCGCCTTCGCCCCGGACCACCGCCTGATGCTGTCCCTGGCTCTTCCGCTCGACGACGACGGACGATGGCCCGACTGGCGCAGGGAGCCGGAACAGGCGCTGCGAAAGCGACTCCAGTGGCCCGTGAAGGGTCTGCTCTTCGATGTCCAGCACAACGATCTCTGGCTGGCCGCCTGGGGAGAGCGCCCCAGTGCTCTCGCGGAAGCTCTCGCCTCTGCAGCGCTGGCGCTCGAAGCCGCCCCGGTTCTGGCGCCGCTCTGCTCCCACCGCTACGTGCCGACGATGCCGCCCGAGGCAGGGAATCCGGTCCTGTCCTGCTACCAGTCGGACATCATCTGCTACGGCCGCGACCTGCTGGACTGGTTCGCGCGCGAGTTCCACGGCGACTGCTCGCCGATCACCGAGCCCTCCCGGCACGTGCCGTTCTGGAGCGAGTTCCTCGAATGAGGTGAGGAGAGTCCGAAGGGATTTCGTCGCACTCCTCTGCCTCACGCCCCCGGATGCGTCAGCACGACCCCCGCCAGCGCGATCCCTGCCACCAGCACCGTCGACCCCGCCGCGAGCACGAACGGCCGCAGCCCCACCCGCAGCAGGCTGCGCACCTTCACCCCGCATCCCAGCGCGAACATCGCCGCCGAGAGCAGCGCGGTCTGCGCGAATCCGCCGACGCTCAGCACGACGCCCGGCACCGGCACGAACGAGCGGATCAGCACCATCGCGAGGAACCCCGCGATGAACAGCGGCACGATCGGCGGCCGCTGCCCCGCGTCCGCACCAGCCGATGCCCGTCGCTGCAGGACGGCGAGCACCGCGATGACGGGGGCGAGCAGCAGCACCCGCGCGAGCTTCACGACGACCGCGACACCGAGCGCCCCGCCGCCGACGATCCCGCCCGCGGCGACGACCTGAGCGATCTCGTGGGTCGATCCGCCGATCCACAGTCCCGTCTGCTCCGGCCCGAGGCCCAGTGCCTGCGCGGCGAAGGGGATCGCGGGGATCATCAGCGTCCCGAAGATGACCACGAGCGCCACCGCCGTGACGACCTCTTCCTCCTCGGAATCCGTCACGCCCTCTGCGGCCGCGACGGCCGCTGCCCCGCAGATGGAGAACCCGCACGCGATCAGCAGCGTCTGCGCGGTGCGCATCTTCAGCAGGCTCCCCATGAGCACGGTGCCGGCGATGCCGCCGGCGACGATGCACACGATGACCGCCAGCATCGGCGTCCCGAGCGCGAGGATGTCGCCGAGCACGAGCTGCAGGCCCAGCAGCACGATGCCGAGCCGCAGCAGCTTCTTCGCCGAGAACGCGATGCCGGGGGCGGTCTGCGACGGCAGACGCACGAGGTTGGTCAGCGCGATGCCGAGCACGATCGCGACCACGAGCGCGCTGAGTCCGGGCACGAGCGCGTGCACTCCCATTGCGATCGCCGCTGCGGCCGCGCAGAGCGCGAGGCCAGGGGCCAGCGCGCGAAGACGAGGCCCTGCAGGCCCGAATGCGTGCGGAGCTGCAGGGGAGGAAGCGGGGGTCGCAGGGGCAGAGGGCATCGGATGATCATACCGTCGACGGCACCGCGGCAGGCGCTGTTGCCGCGTCCTGCTCGCCACGGCGACCTGCGCGATCCCGCACCCTGCTCACTCCAGCGCAGCGACCTCCGGCCTGAACGCCCTCCGCCCGTGCCGCAGCCCCATCCACGCCAGGCACGCCCCGGTGAACGGCACCCCGAACCACAGCGCAGCGCGCTGCGCGGGATCGAGCGCCACCCCGATCAGCGAGGCGATGAGCAGCACGAGCGCGAGGATCGGCAGCAGTGGGAACAGGGGAGCGCGATAGGCGAGGTCGCGCGGGTCGCGCCCCTCGGCGGCGAAGCGTCGGCGCAGGGCGATGTGCGAGGCGAGGATCGCGATCCACACGGCGACCACCGCGAACCCGGCGATCGAGACGAGGATCAGGAACAGGCTCGCGGGTGCGATCACGCTGGAGAGCAGCGAGGCGAGCCCGCCCAGCATCGACAGCGACAGGGCGATCAGCGGGATGCCGCGCCGAGTGGTGCGCGCGAGCACGGCGGGCGCCTGGCCCTCGACGGCCAAGGAGTGGAGCATGCGGGCGCAGGAGAACAGCCCGGAGTTCCCGGCCGAGAGCAGCGCGGTGATGATGACGATGTTCATGAGGTCGGCGCCGGCGGGCATCCCGGCAGCGTCGAACACGGTGACGAAAGGGCTCTCGTCGGCGCTCGCGGTCTCGTAGGGGACGATCGCGGCGATCACGGCGATCGCGCCGACGAAGAAGACCGTCAGGCGGATCACCGCGGTGCGGATCGCCTTCGGGATCGCCCGCTGCGGATCGCGGGCCTCGCCTGCAGCGACGCCGATCAGCTCGGTGCCGGAGAAGGCGTAGAACACGGCGAGGATCGTCACGAGCACCCCTCCGATTCCCGTCGGGAAGAGGCCCTGATCGGTGGCGAAGCCGGACAGTCCGATCCCGTCGGCCCGCCCGCTCGCCAGCGGGTTGATGCCGAGGATCGTCGCGGCGCCCGCGACGATCAGGGCGAGCACGGCGATGACCTTGATCAGGGAGAACCAGAACTCGGTCTCGCCGAACACGCGCGAGGAGATCGCGTTCATCGCGAACAGCGCCGCCGCGAACACCAGGCACCACACCCACACCGGGACGCTCGGGAACCAGCGCTGCATGAGCATCCCGGCGGCCGTGAACTCGCTGCCCAGCGCCACCGCCCAGCACAGCCAGTACAGCCACGCGGTCGCGAATCCCCAGGCGGGGCCGAGCTCGCGGGTCGCGTAGATGTGGAAGCCGCCCGAGACGGGGTAGACGACGGCCAGCTCGCCGAGGCAGCTCATCACCATGTACGCCACAAGTGCGCCGATGCCGTAGGCGATGACCGCGCCGAGCGGACCGGCCTGCGAGATCGTGTAGCCGGAGGAGACGAACAGTCCCGACCCGATGACGCCGCCGAGGGCGATCATCACCAGGTGGCGCACCTCGAGCGTGCGGCGCAGGGTGTGCTGCGCGGGCAGGTCCTCCGCGGGAGCGTCGGGGACGGTGGGGCTGAGGGCATGCGACATGGTAAGTCCTGTGGAGGAGGGAGGGCGGCCGACGGGGGAGCGGCCTCGAGAAGGCGGCCGGGGCATTCGCCCCCGGCCGCGCCCCACGGTACGTGCCCTGGTCACGCGGGGGTTCGCCGGTGTCACAGAGCGTCATGCGCGCGGGCGCGCGGCACCCGCCCACGGTGCCGGCGCATAGGGTCGAGCGATGGCCTCACTCTCCTCCGGCAGTGCTCCCGCTCCGACCGCCCCCGCCTCAGGTCGCTCCGCACTGCGCGGGCCGCTCGTGCTCGACGGCGGGCTCGGCACGCACCTCGCCGCCCTCGGGGCCGACGTGACCGGCGCGCTGTGGTCCGCGCAGATCCTGCGCGAGGACCCGGCCCTGATCCGCCGCGCGCACGAGGACTTCCTGGCCGCAGGCGCGGAGATGATCACGAGCGCCGCGTATCAGGTGGCGGCCGACTGGCTCGCGGCAGCGGGAGCGGATCCCGCCGAGGAGGGGCCGCTGCTGCGCGCCAGCGTCAGGGTGGCCAGGGAGGCCATCGAGAGCGACCAGGCTCGTCGCGAGCAGAGCGGGCTGGGTCGGCGCGAGGTGCTGCTCGCCGCGTCCGTCGGCCCCTTCGGCGCGGGCCCGGGGCCGGGCACCGAGTATGACGGCGAGTACGGCCTCACGGCGGAAGAGCTGCGCGACTGGCACCGCCCCCGCGTCAGGGCGCTCGCGACTGCCGGGGCAGATCTGCTCCTCGCGGAGACCATCCCGAGCATCCGGGAGATCGAGGCGCTCGCCGCGGAGCTCCCGGCGACGGGCATGCCGTGGGCGTTCAGCATGAGCATCCGCGATGGGCGACTGGCCGACGGGACCGACCTGCGCGAGGCTGCCGAGCAGATCGTGCAGGCCGGCGGCTGCGTGGCCCTCGGTGTGAACTGCTGCGCTCCGCTGGACGCCGTCCGGGCCGTCGGGCTCCTGCACGAGGCGCTCGGCGGCGATCCCGGTGCCCGCGGCATCGCCCTGATGGCCTACCCGAACAGCGGCGAGTCCTGGGATCACGTCGCCCGCGAGTGGGTGCCGGGGGAGTCCGCTGCGGTGGAGGGTGGCCCGTCGGCCCCCGCGGAGATCGCCCGAGCTCTGCGCGATGCGGGAGCGAGCTGGATCGGCGGCTGCTGCCAGGTCGAGCCCGAGCAGATCCGGGAGATGGCGGAGGCGCTGCAGTCGCCGGCTTCGACGGACGGCGCGAGGTGCGAGAGTGCGCCGGACGATGCCGCCCCTGCGGGTGCGGTGCGACTGCACGGCCGCCTCATCTGCGCGACCGACGAGGAGGCTGAGATCGTGCGCCGCCATCTTCCGGAGCACATCGCGCTGACCCGTGCGGAGCCCGGCTGCCTCCGCTTCGACGTGCACCCGACGGACGACCCGCTCGTCTGGGCCGTCGCCGAGCTGTTCACGGACCACGCGGCATTCGATGCCCATCAGGCACGCGTCCGCGCGAGCAATTGGGGTGCGGCGACGGCCGGAATTGCGAGGGAGTACGAGATCGAGACGATTTCCGGGGACAGAGCCTGAGGACTGCTCCGGATGTCGCCGAGCGGTCCGCGTCAGTCGAACCGCACGAACGCCCGCAGCGGGTGCTCGAACTGCCCGATCTCGGTGAACCCGAGGGATTCGTAGAACGCGGCCTGTCGCGGCTCGTCGTCGGTGAGGAGCACCTTCTGGCGCACGTCGGCGAACGGGGCGAACACTCGCGTGAGCAGCTCGCGCCCGACGCCGCCGCACTGGTGGTCGGGCGCCACGAGCACATCCTGGAGGTAGACGATGCTGAGCCCGTCCCCGACGTCGCGTGCGAGGCCCACCAGGCGCTCGCCGTCCCACGCCGTCACCACCCGCAGCGATGCGGCGACGGTTGCTTGCAGTCGCGCGGGATCCTCGGTGTACGCGCTCCAGTCCACAGCACCGTAGAGCCCCGCCAGGGATTCCGCGCTCACGGAGGAGTCGGTGCGGTAGTCGATCGTCATGGGCCGAGTGTGCCACGCGGGATTCTCCAGGCCCCTCCCGCTGGCACGCGGTTCCTATGCCGACGCGAGAGGATGGCCTCATGGAGAAGGTCATCCTCTACTACGCGTTCACGCCGCTGCCCGACCCCGCCGCGATCCGGCTGTGGCAGCGCACCCTCGCCGCGTCCCTCGGTCTGAGGGGCCGAATCCTGCTGTCGGAGCACGGCATCAACGGCACCCTCGGCGGCGAAATGACGGCGCTGAAGCGGTACATCCGCGAAACCCGCGAGTACCCGGGCTTCAAGGGCATGGAGTTCAAGTGGTCGGCCGGCTCTGCGGCGGACTACCCGAAGCTCTCGGTGAAGGTCCGCCCCGAGATCGTCACCTTCGGCGTCCCGGACGAGGTCATGGTGGACGAGAACGGGATCGTCGGCGGGGGAGTGCACCTCAGCCCCCAGGAGGTCCACGAGCTGGTGGAGGAGAAGCCGGAGGCGGTCTTCTTCGACGGGCGCAACGCCTACGAGTCCGAGGTGGGGCGCTTCAAGGGCGCGATCCGCCCCGAGGTCAGCCGCACCGAGGAGTTCGTGGCCGAGCTCGATTCCGGCCGCTACGACCACCTCAAGCAGACCCCGGTCATCACCTACTGCACCGGCGGGATCCGCTGCGAAGTGCTCTCGAGCCTGATGGTCAGCCGCGGGTTCGAAGAGGTCTACCAGCTCGACGGCGGCATCGCGAAGTACGGGGAGGCCTACGGCGACAAGGGCCTGTGGGAGGGCTCGCTCTACGTCTTCGACCAGCGCGGCACCATCGCAATCGGGGAGGATCCCGCGCGCCTGGCCGTCTGCCGCGACTGCGGAGAGCCGACGTCAGAGGTGGGGGACTGCAGCGACCCCTCGTGCCTGCGGCAGTTCCCCCTGCATCGAGGGTGCACCGCGGGCTGCGAGGAGCACGCCGCCGCGGGGTGAGGCCGCGGGGTGAGCCTGGGGCGGCGGTGCAGCGCTCTGGCCTGATGGGCCGACGGACGGACGGGTTGCGGCGGAGCTGTCGCAACCTGTTCTGCGAATATTACCGAATAGAATAGAAGTCTCCGACCAGGGCGAATAGTAATACCTTCTGAGTAACTCGCCAGTGCCGCACGAGTAACTCCCGCGAAGCTCCCCCGGAAGGGGTATGGTGAGCATAGAATCCGATCACCAATCCGATTCGCCCCTTTCCTGGAGATCCTCATGTCTGAGCAGACGCCCACACCCCTCGTCCGCCGACGCGCTCTCGCCGCCGGCGCCGCCTGGGCCGCGCCCACCGCCGTCGCCGCCGCCTTCAGTCCCGCCATGGCGCTGAGCTGCACCACCCAGAGCTATCGGCTCGACACGGCTGGTGGCACCTGGAGCCATACCTATTCCGGATACACCAGCGCGACGGCGAGCGGAACGGCCGTCCGCACGAGCGGCACCCGCATCCCGGCCTCGATTCCTGTCGCTCTGTCCACACGCATCGTCGGCTCCGGCACCAAGCTGGATACGACGGGGAGGGGGAGCGGGTCATTCGCCGTGACGCACTTCGGCAAGTACGCCGGCACCTACAGCGGCCTGAACAACCCGATCCCGATCGTCAACTCCATCACCTGCAATAACGCCGCGACGAGCTGCGGAGGCTACGACCGCAGGCAGATCACGACGATCGACTTCGGGCGACCGGTGGCCGGTCTCGTGGTCAACGTCGGCGACATCGATTCCTGGGGCGCCTCGGGCAGCTCGGTGGATGCCTACGCCGACCAGGTCGCGATCCGCGGCTTCAACGGCACCACCCAGGTCTCCGACGGCGGCACGCGGACCGATTCGAAATCGCAGGTGCTCGGCGTCGGTTCGACGACGAACCCTCTCCGCAACAGCACGAACAACCAGACGAGTCTGGGACAGGGCGGCTACACCTGGAACGACACGGCAGGCACTGCGGGCGTGAAGCTCTCCCGGGACGTCACCAAGATCGAGGTCGACTACTGGAGCGGCACGAAGGGCGGCTACCAGGTCGTCCTGCTGACGATGAGCTTCAACGCCTGCGCGGCGTGAGCCCTGCGCGGCCGCGCCGCTGCTGCCGGGAGAGATCACAGCGCGGGCTCGCCGCGCCCCTCAGTGAACCGGTCATACTCGACGGGTGAAGCTCCGCTCCCGGCGGAGCCCCTCCTCCCCGTCCCTCCTCCGATCGGCTCCGCGCATGACCACCGGCACCCGCCTCGTCCCGATGCTCCCTCGTGATCCCCATGAGAGCGGAAGGGCTGCCTCCCCGCTCTAGCTGTTCTTCGACCTCGTCTTCGTGATCGCGATCAGCACGGCTGGATCGAACCTCCACCTCGCGCTCGCCGAGGGGCACGTCGGCCACGGCGTGCTCACGTACGTCGTGGTCTTCTTCGGGATCTGGTGGGCGTGGATGAACTTCTCCTGGTTCGCCACCTCGTTCGACACCGACGACTGGCTCTACCGCATCCTCACCTTCGTGCAGATGGGCGGCGTCCTCGTGCTCGCCTCGGGGATCGAGCCGATGTTCACCGGCGGAGATGCGACTGTCCTCATCCTGGCCTACGTGGTGATGCGCCTGGGGCTCGTCGCGCAGTGGCTGCGCGCATCCCGCTGCGGCGGCGAGGCCGGTCGGGCGGCCCGGATCTACGCGATCGGGATCGTCATCGTCCAGGCGCTCTGGCTGCTCATGCTCCTGCTTCCCGCGTCCCTCCAGCTGCCGGCGATCGCCCTGCTCATCCTGGCGGAGCTGTCGGTCCCGACCCTCGCCGAGACCTTCGGCGGGCGCACGCCCTGGCACGCCCACCACATCACCGAGCGCTACAGCCTGTTCACGCTCATCGTCCTCGGCGAGAGCCTCTTGGCCAGCGCGAACGCCATCATCGGCGCGCTGCACGAGGCGGAGGACCGCACGCCGCTGATCCTTTTGGCCGTCCTCGCGATGAGCGCGACCGCGGCGCTGTGGTGGCTGGACTTCTGGCCACCCCACCACCGGGCGATCGGCAGCCTGCGCAGCTCCCTGCTCTACGGATACGGGCACTTCTTCGTCCTGGGCGCCGCTGCGGCGTTCTCCGCCGGCATCGAGCTGGAGATCAGCGTGCTCGCCGGGGAGAGCGAGGTCCTCCAGCCCTGGGCCTCGTTCGCCTACACCGTTCCGCTCGCCGTGTTCATCCTGGGCGTCTGGATCCTCGCCGTGCGGCGCAGCGCCGACCGGATCGTGAACATCGCCGTCCCGCTCGCAGGGATCCTGGTGCTGATCGACCCGCTGATCCCCGTGCCCTTCGCGCTCACCGCGGTCATCCTCACGGCGATGGTGGCCGTGCTCACCTGGCGCAGCCCGCTGCCGGAGGGCAGGATCGCCGCATGAGCATCCGAATGGAGAACACCGCCATCGCCGTGCGCGACCTCGACGAGACGATCGCCTTCTTCGAGGCGCTCGGCCTCGAGGTCGCCGGCCGCGACGAGGTCAGCGGGCAGTGGGCGGAGACCGCCGTCGGCCTCGACGGCAACCACGCAAAGATCGCCCTGCTGCAGACCCCGGGAGGGCAGGGGAGCGTGGAGCTGTTCGAATACATCCATCCCCGCGCCATCGAGACCGCGCCGACGCAGCCCCATGAGATCGGCATGCACAGCCTGGCGTTCTCCGTGCCGGATCTCGACGCGGCGCTCGCAGCCGTGGAGCCCCTCGGCGGGCACCCGCTGCGAGGCGTCGCCGACTACGAGGGCGTGTACCGCCTGACCTACCTGCGCGGTCCGAGCGGGATCCTCGTCATGCTCGCCCAGGATCTCCGTCGGAATCCCTGACGGTCTGCTCCTCGCGCAGGCGCGGCTCGACCCGATGGCCGGGGTGGAAGCCCGACTTGTCGGCGTAGAACGCGCGGATGCGGTCCATGTCCGCCGGGACATCGCCGGTGAGCTCGATCGTCTCGCCGAGGCCGACGGTCATCGTGGTCCGGTCGACGTAGCCGAGCACCACCGGCATGCCGGTCTCGCGGGCGATCCGATAGAAGCCCGACTTCCAATGCGTGTTGCCCTTGCGGGTGCCGTCCGGGGTGACCACCAGGCCGAACGTCTCACCGGCGCGCATCCGGGCGACGACCTCGTCGACGAGGCCCGCCGGGTTCTTCCGATCCACCGGGATCCCGCCGAGCGCGCGCATGATCGGGCCGCGCCAGGAGCGGAACAGGCTGTCCTTGCCGAGCCAGTGGATCCGCATGCCCAGCTTCCACGCGATCCCGAGCATGAACACGAAGTCCCAGTTCGAGGTGTGCGGCGCGCCCACGAGGACGGAGGGCCGGGAGGGAGCGGGCTGCGTCGCCAGCGTCCAGGGGCTCACGGCCCAGAAGGCGCGCGCGAGGAGTCGTCGGATCATAGGCTCAACCTAGAGCACGACGCAGCGGCCGAGCGCCAGGTCAGGGCTGGCCGTCGAGTGTCGGCCACGGATTCGCCCGGCAGCCGTCCAGTCCCATGCTCTGCTGGAGCATCACCGGGGCGCTGACGCCCTCGGCGGGGCAGGTCGCATGGCCGTGGCCGAGATAGTGCCCGACCTCGTGGTTGACCATGTAGGCGCGGTAGGCGGCGGTGTCGGAGTACGCGGGCGTGAGGTACAGCCAGCGATCCGTGTTGAGCACGACGTCGGAGCCCTCGCGGCAGGACCACTTGCCGTAGGTGCGCGCCGGCGCGCAGATCCGGTCCACCGTCGGCGGGGAGGCGAGGGAGATCGTGAAATCCGCCTGCGCGGGATCCGCCACGCGCTGGAAGACGACGTGCTCGAGGCCCTGCCAGCCGCGAGGATCGGGGAGCACGCCCTCGACCTCGGCGGCGACCGCGTCCGCGTCCAGGAACGTGCCGTTCTCGACCCGCAGCGCGTAGGAGCGCACGGTTCCCGCCGCGGGATCGGCGGCCGGGCCGGCGGCGGCCATCACCCAGGTGCCGTCGCCTGCGGTGTCGGAGCCCACCAGACCGCTGCTGCTCGTCGTGAGGACCGCGGCAGGATTCCCCTCCGCGGGCGGCGCCGACGCCGCAGCAGGATCCGAGGTCGGTGCGGCCTCGGTGCTCGTCGGCGTCGCGGGAGGAGTCGGGGTGGCCGGAGAGCCGGCGGCGGGGGCGGAAGGCTCTGCCGCAGTGCATGAGCGCACCACCCCGATCGCCGCGAGGAGCACGAGAAGGAGGGCGAGCGCGCACAGGATCGTGCGCGCCAGTCGGCCGCGCCGCGTCAGGACGAGGCGCTGGGATCCGCGAGCCTCCTGCGTCGCGCGAGCCCGGACGTCCGCAGCAAGATGCAGAGGGCGGCGCACAGGATCGGGACCGCGGTGGGAAGGAGACACGCCCCCACGCTAGGGGGCTATACCGGAACTGTCCCGCCGACACGCGCATGGGCGCGGCACCCGGGGAGGGTGCCGCGCCCGCACGGCGGGGTCAGTAGCCGATGGACTTCAGGTACTCGCGCGATTCGCGGATGCAGTCGATCGGATCGCGGCCGTAGGTGTCGTCCTGCTCGATGAAGAAGTACTCGGCGCCGGCCTTCTCGGCGGCGGGGAGGAGCGCGGGCCAGTCCATGTTGCCCTGGCCGACCTCGGCGAACTGGCCGAGGGCGAGGAAGTGGCCGTAGAACTCCTTGATGTCGAGCTCGCCGGCATCGAACTTCCGGTAGATGTCCTCGGGCAGCGGCGCGACGCGGAAGTCCTTGACGTGGATGAGCTTGCAGGCGCCCTCGTAGGCGGCGAGCATGTCGAGCGGGGCCATGCCGCCGCGCTGCACCCAGTGGAGGTCGACCTCGAACAGCAGCGAGGGGGCCACGCGGCGCACGATGTCGAAGATGCGCTCGCCGTCGAAGATGATCAGGTCGACGTGGTGGTTGTGGTAGCACAGCGTGATGCCCTGCTCCTTCAGCCGGGCGGCGAACGGCTCGACCTCCCGGGCCCACGCCTCGCACGCCTCCTTCGACGTCATCGCGCTGAACGGCATCATGCCGATCCGCAGGAAGCGCGTGCCCAGTCGCTTGCAGGCCTCGACGGCGCGATCGAACTCCGAGTCCAGGGGGAAGCCGTTGCCGGGGGCGGTGAGCACGGCGCTCATGGCCGCGATCTCGACGCCGAAGTCCTCGCGGCCGCGCGCGAGGTCGTCGATCAGCTCATCGGTCATCGCGACCTGCGAGACCTCGACGGCGTCGAGGTCGAGCGCCCGCACCTGGCGGAGCACCTCGTACATCCCTTCGCTCTCGATCCGATCCTTGAGCATTATCAGCTGCAGTCCGAGCACGGGCATGGAACCTTCTCCTTCGTTGGATGAGGGGCGTCACATTTCGTCCTGGCAGGCTATCGGCCGCGTCACATCGCGGAAGGGGCGCGCCGCGGGTTGCCATGCCCGTCGGATGGGGTGCCGGCGGGGGGGGGGGCGACGGGCCTGCGCGCGGGACCTAGGACCGTCTCCCGCGATGCGGGCCGCCGGTATCGTCGCAGGCAGATGCATGATACCGGCCCGCGCCCCGCGGCGGCGCACCCCACAGAGGGAGGACCAATGACCGCCGCAGAGACCGTGCTCGCCGCACTGCCCGATCTGGAGAGCGATCTCGAGGATCTGTACACCCGTCTCCACCAGAACCCGGAGGTCTCGGGCTGCGAGACCGAGACCGCCGACCTCATCGCCGAGCGGCTCGAGGGCCTCGGCTTCGAGGTGCAGCGGATCGGCGGCGGAGTCGTCGGCGTGCTCGAGAACGGAGAGGGCCGGCGCGTCCTGTACCGCGCCGACATCGACGCTCTCCCGGTGAAGGAGGCCACCGGCCTGCCCTACGCCTCGACGAAGACGATGGAGGACCAGGACGGGAACGTCGTCCCCGTCATGCACGCCTGCGGGCACGATGTGCACATCACCGCCGGGATCGGCGCAGCGAGTCTGCTCGCCGAGCACCGTGATGCCTGGTCCGGCACCTACATCGCGCTCTTCCAGCCCGCAGAGGAGACCGGATGGGGGGCGAAGGGGATGCTCGAGGACGGACTGACCTCTAAGATCCCGACGCCCCAGGTCGCTTTCGGCCAGCACGTCATGGCGGCCGGGATGATCGCGGGAGAGGTCGCCACCCGCCCCGGGCCGATCCTCTCCACCGCCACGAGCCTGAATATCACCGTGGACGGCAAGGGCAGCCACGGCTCCATGCCGCACCTGGGCATCGACCCCGTCGTCATCGCCGCGGCGATCGTCACCCGGCTGCAGTCCGTGGTCGCGCGCGAGATCGCCCCCTCGGACTTCGCGGTCCTCACCGTCGGCTCGCTGCAGGCCGGGTCGAGCGCCAACATCATTCCGGCCGAGGCCGTTCTGCAGCTCAACGTGCGCGCCTACTCCACCGAGATCCGCGATCAGATCGTCGAGGCGATCACCCGCATCGTGCGCGCCGAGTGCGAGGCCGGCCGCTCCCCGCAGGATCCGGACATCGAGGTCCTGAACGAATACCCGCTCACCGAGAACGATGAGGCTCTCACATCGCTCGTGCGTGACGCGTTCGTCGCGCAGCTCGGGCAGGACCGCGTGCTCGAGGCCGCCCCGGCCACGGCATCGGAGGACTTCTCCGAGGTGCCCCGCGCTTTCTGCATCCCCTACACGTACTGGTTCCTCGGCGGGTTCGCCGAGGGCCAGGAGCAGTTCCCCAACCACAACCCGAGGTTCGCCCCGGCGATCGAGCCGACGCTCGCCACGGGCGTCACGGCGGCTGTGACGGCGGTCCTCGCCTGCCTCGCAGCGGGGGAGTGACGTCGTGACCTCATCCCAGAGCGCACCCGCCGCAGCGACCCCTGTCACCGGCGGCGGCCCCGGTCCCGCCGGTGCGGCGATCGATCGCGCTCCCGCGCGCAGCGGCTACACCGGCACCCGCCGCCTGCTGTGCGGCATGGTGCTCGCAGTTCTCACGTACTGGCTGTTCGCCGGGTCGATGGGGACCGTCGCCCCCGCGATCATGGAGAACATCAACGCGGGGGAGACGACCTACGTCGACGCCACCGCGATGAACCTGGCCGTCTCCATCACGGCCCTGTTCTCGGGCCTTTTCATCGTCATGTTCGGCGGTTTCGCCGACCGCTTCGGCCGCGTGAAGGTGACTTTGATCGGCATCGCGCTGGGCGTCGTGGGATCGGCGCTGCTGATCTTCGCCGCGGGATCGCTCGCGCTGCCGCTGCTGCTGGCCGGCCGCGCCTTCCAGGGCCTCGCCGCGGCGTGCATCATGCCCGCCACCATGGCGCTGGTGAAGACCTACTGGGAGGGGGCCGCCCGTCAAGCCGCCGTCTCCTGGTGGTCCATCGGCTCCTGGGGCGGTTCCGGCGCCTCGGCCCTGTTCGGCGGCTTCGCCGTCAACTACGTGGGCTGGCGCGGCATCTTCATCGCCTACATCCTCATCTCGCTCGTCGCCTTCGCGCTGATCTGGGGCACGCCCGAGAGCCGCGCCGAGCAGACCAGCCGGAAGGGCTTCGACGTGCTGGGCCTCGCCCTGTTCGTCGTGGGCACCCTGGGCCTGATGATCGTGCTGCTGTTCGGCTCCCGGATCGGCTGGACGAGCGTCACCACCCTCGCGCTCGCCGCGGTCGCGATCGTCGCCTTCGTCGCGTTCATCGCCTGGGAGCGCAGGCAGAGCAATCCCTTCATCGACCTGAAGCTGTTCTCGAACACCACCTTCACAGGTGCGACGATCTCGAACTTCCTGCTGAACGCCACCATCGGCATGCTCATGGTCTCCCAGCAGCTCGTGCAGCTCGCCGGATTCCACGCAGACGGCTCGCGCTACACGGCGTGGGAGGCGGGCCTGCTGACGATCGGCTACGCGGTCTGCATCATCGCCTTCATCAAGGTCGGCGAGAAGCTGCTGCAGCGGTACGGCGCCCGCAAGCCCATGATCTGGGGCTCGCTGATCGTGCTGGTCGCCGCCGCCCTGCTCATGGCCACGAACGTCATGCTCGGCACCTACCTGATCTTCGCGATCATCGCCTACTGCCTGTTCGGCATCGGCCTCGCGTTCTACGCGACGCCCTCGACCGACGCGGCCCTCTCGAACCTCCCAGCAGCGCAGGCCGGCTCCGGCTCCGGCATATACAAGATGGCGTCCTCGCTCGGCGGTGCGATCGGCGCGGCCGTGTCGCTGGCCGTATTCACGGGCGTCTCGCAGGCGCAGGGCCAGATCGTCGGCGGCGCGATCCTCATGGAGGGCCGCCAGGACAACCTCATGCTGCGTGAGGGCAGCATGATGGCCATCGGCGTGAACGTGCTGTTCCTGGTCCTCGCGATCCTCTCGATCGTGATGACTGTGCCCAAGGGCGGCGGCTCCAAGGACCTGCACCGGGTCGCCGCTTCCGCCTCGCCCTCCCCGCAGCCGGCGCCGGACGAGGAGCGCTCGGCGCTGCTGGCCGAGTTCGCGGCGCTGCCGACGGAGGATCTGCGCGCCCTGCGCAAGCAGGCGATGCTGCGCGAGCTCGGCGACCTGGACGAGAAGGTCCTGCATGAGCTCATCCAGGAGCGGCGCGGCTGACCCGCCGGACGCTCAGCACCCAGAAGCGGCCCGCATCCCTCGCGAAGGACGCGGGCCGCTTCGAGGCGACGTGGCGCCAGCGTCGACGCGTCTCAGCGCCCGATCATTTCGAGCGGGAGCCGTCGATCAGGAGCGCAGCGGCGATCGCCGCCATCCAGGAGTCCTTCGCGATCGGCGTGCCGTCCTGCGTGGGGCGGACGCCGTCGGCCTCGGTGAGACCGGGGGTCTTCAGGTACATCGCGAGCATCGAGCCGGAGAACCCGGCCAGGGCCGCGCCCGCCACGCGCGTCGGCACGAAGGGGAGGAGGAGGGCGGAGCCCACCGCGATCTCTCCGAACGTGAGGAAGCGGGCGAACTGCTTCGGCGTCATGTCCCCGAGAGCGGGGATGCCGTTCTTCGCCATCGACTGGAGGGACTTCGCGGTCTCCTCGTCCATGCCGATCTTGCCGATGCCGGAGTTGAGGATGAAGGCGCCGGGGACGGCGCGCAGGACGGCGCGGGACAGCAGGCTCATGGTGATGCTCCTTGGTGTGATCGGGATTCTCGCGCTGGAGCGTAGCGAGCGCAGCTGAGGGCCGCCCGCAGGTGCGGGCAGCCCTCAGCTGCGTGGGACGTCTGGCGGCTCAGCTCAGAGCGCGGCGGCCTCGAGCCGGGCGATGTCGAGCTTGGTCTGCGTCAGCATCTCGGCGTTCACCGCGGCGGCGGCCGGGCCGGCGAGCAGCTCGTTCAGCCGCGAGGGGATGATCTGCCACGACAGACCGAAGCGATCGCGCAGCCAGCCGCACTGCGAGGGAGCTCCGCCGTCGGCCGTGAGCGCATCCCAGAGACGGTCGACCTCCTCCTGCCCCTCGACCGTGACGGCGATCGACGCCGCCTCGGTGAGGGTGAAGTGGGGGCCGCCGTTCAGCAGCATGTACGGCGATCCCGCGAGCTCGATCTCGATCACGAGCGGCGCTCCGGGCTCCGGCACGCTCTCGCCGCCGGGGTGCTCGCCCTCCTGCGGCGGGTACTCGCTGCGCTCGAGGATCCGGGACCCCGGGATCAGCGAGGTGTAGAGCGCGGCGGCCTCATCGATCCTGCCGTCGAACCACAGGCAGGTGGTCACCCGTGGGCGGGACGCCCCCTCAGGCACGGGAGGCATCCTGCTGCGCGGCACGCTGCGCACGACCGAGGCCGCCGCTGCGGAAGGACAGGGTCGCGAGCGCGAGCGCGGCGACGAAGAACAGGATCCCGACGATCACGTGAACCCAGCGCAGCCCCATCTCTCCGAGGCCCACCTGCGCCAGCGCCAGCACCGCCACGGTGATGGCGTGGAACATCAGGCCCTTGTTGCCCGAGCGCGAGGCCCGCAGCACGGCGAAGAGCGCGGCGAGCACGGAGACGCCGAGCGTGATGAAGCCGAGCATGCGGTGGGTCGAGAAGACCCCGCCGATGGAGCCGAGGATGCCGAGGCCGAGGAGGAGCTGGAGGATCCCGCCGAGGGCGGTGAGCGCGGCGAAGGCGCGCAGACCGGTGAGGACGGGGCCCCCGGGAGCGGGGACGGCGGACGGGGAGACAGGTGCAGTGGACATGCCTCCAGGGTAGGGGCCCTTACTGCGCGTCCTCCCAGACCGCACGCCACTTCGCTGCGAGGGTGTCGATGTTCTCGTGGGCGTTCAGCCCGCTCGGCTGGGGGACCACCCACAGCCTCACCTCGGCGGGCCAGTCGGGGATCAGAGAGGAGTCCTGCGGGCCGAGGGACGCCTTCGGCTGGGAGAACGCGGTGCGGAACGCCGTGATGCCCGCGATCGCGATGACGCCGGGCCGCAGGGCCTGCGCCCGCTCGACGAGGCGGCGCCCGCTCTCCCGCAGCTCCTCGCGGCTGAGCTCGTCGGCCCGGACCGTCGCGCGGCCGACGAGGTTCGTGATGCCGATCCCACGAGCGAGCAGCTCCTGCTCGTCCTCCTCGCGCAGCCCGGTGGAGCAGTCGATGACGTGGGAGGTCAGGCCCGCGCGGTGCAGAGAGGGCCAGAAGCGGTTGCCCGGCCGTGCGAACGGCGCGTTGACCGCAGCGGTCCACAGCCCCGGGTTGATGCCGACGATCAGCAGGCGCAGGCGCTGATCCGAGCCCGGATCCGGCAGCACGTCGTCGATCGCATCCGGGTCCGCGTTCGCGAAAGCGGCGAGATCGGCGCGGGTGGGCTTGCGCCCGCCGAGCGGGGAAGGACGTCGAGGAGCCATCCGAGCACAGTACCGGGAGCGGGAGGGGAGACCCTCCGCCGCTCTCAGAAGGCGAAGCCCGAGAACAGCAGCGCAGCGAGGAGGAGGCCGCCGAGCAGGTTCACCGCGGTCGCTGCTGCGAACACGAGCACCGGCCGCCAGCCGGCCTCCCGTGCCGCGGAGACCTTGAACTCCAGCCCGATGCAGACGAACGCGAGCGTGAAGGCCCAGGTCTGCAGGGACTTGATGGCGTCCAGCCGCGGATCGAGCACGCCCGAGGGCATCGTCTCGCGCAGGATCGTCACCAGCACCGAGGCGGCGAGGAAACCGAGCACGAACTTCGGGAACCGCTCCCGCACCGTGCGCAGCACCGCCCGGCGCGAGGTCGGCGGGGAGGGGGCGGCGCCCGGGGCCGCACGGAAGGCGAAGTACATCGTCAGCAGCACCGCCACGACCCCCAGGAGGGCGTTCTGCGTGGTCTTGACGATCGCGGCGATCTGCAGGGCTTCCTCGCCCGCCACGGTCCCCGCAGCGGTCACGGCGGCCGTGGTGTCGATGTTGCCGCCGATCCAGGCACCGGTGACCGCCGGGGACAGCCCCATCAGGTCGGCGAGCCAGGGGAGCAGGAAGATCGAGGGCACGGCGAAGACGATCACGAGGGTCGCGGTGAAGGCGAGCTGCTCCTTGCGCGCCTGCACCGCCCCGGCGGCCGCCACCGCTGCGGAGACCCCGCAGATGGACAGCGCCGAGGCGAGCAGCGCGCGCAGCCGGTCGTCCACGCCCAGTCGGCCCGCGAACCACCACGTGAAGGAGAAGACCATCGCGATCAGCAGGACGGCCTGCACGAGGGCGGGGCCGATCGCGCGCAGCACGATCGCGGCGTTGATGCTCGCACCCAGGAGCACGAGTCCCGTCTTGATGAAGAGCTCCGTGCGGAAGGCGGCCGCCATCCGCTGGCGCCAGCCCAGCAGGGAGAGCACCCCGTTGCCCGCGAAGCCCAGGAGGATCGCATAGATGGGGAACTCGATCGACCTCGCGACGCCGGCGAAGGCCGTGGCCTCGGCCGCGGCGGGCACCGCGCGGACCAGCACCTGCACCCCCGCCGCCGGGGCGAGGACGACGACGATCCCGAGGAGCGTCCAGCCCGAGCTCGCGCGGGGGAGCCGGGCCGCCGGTGCTTCGTCGGGATCCGGGACGCTCTGCCCAGTCCGCGGGTCGGAGGAGAGGGGAGCGCTGCGCACCGGGCGCACCGGCGGACGGACGCCGGTGCGCGCCCCGGTCGCGCTCACGGGAGCATCCCCTCGGGGACGGCGCCGAGCAGGCACAGCAGCACGATCGCGAGACCGGCGATCGTGGCGCACCAGTCCTCGCCGAGCGAGAAGCGCCGGTGGTCCTCGGGGGACTCAGGGAACTCAGGGGACTCAGGGGTCTGAGGCGGCTGCGGGGAGCGGGGAGTCAGAGGGCTGGGCATCGGGTGCACGAGGGATCCTCACGGCGTATCGGCGGGGCAACGCGCTCACCGTAGGCAGGCCGGAGTGCTCCGGACGCCCGGGAACGGCCTCTCCCGCCGGGCGGACCGCAGGTGTTCACCGTGCCGACACCCCCAGGACCGCCTGGCTAGCATGGCGCCATGATCCTCACCCCTGCAGACGGCTCGCACGGGTCCGGTCCCCGCGGCGCGGCCACGGAGCCGCACGGCGCGCGCCCCGTGCGCTTCGACGCCCCCGCCGACGCCCCCAGCGCGGCCGAGATCCCCTACGCGCGCCTCGAGGACCATCCGCGCCTGCACCGGATCGCGCAGGGCGATGTGCTGCGCTGGATGATCCGCCCGGAGCGGGGGAGCGCGGCCGATCGGACCTTCGCCGCGACGCACGCGGCGGTCGACCTGGAGCTGTCCGACGGGACCCGGCTGTCGGACCGGGATCCCCTCGACCAGTACGGAATGCGCGCGACGGCCCGCGGGCAGGGAGAGGGTCGCCACCTCCAGCTCGACCAGTGGAACGACGTCCAGGTGGACCTCAGCCATCTCGAGGGCCTCACGATCGTGGGGGTGCTCCTCGTGACGGACCCGCCGGTGCCGGGCGGCGCCGACGCCGACGGGGGCCCGGAGGGGGAGAGGCTGCGCGGCTGGATCGAACCGCCTCGCGTCGGCCCTGCCCTCGCCCTCCCGCACCTGGACGACCCCGTCGCCTGGGTCGACACGCGACGCGGAGCCGCCGGCGCCCCCGGCCTCTCGCGCGGCTCGACCGCACCGGTCGCCGCGCTGCCAAACGGCTTCGCGCATGTGCTCCCGCTGACGGACGCCCGCGACCGGGCGACGCCCTACCGGCACGCTCGCGCGCAGGCCGCGGAGGGCGGCGCCCTGCCTCCGCTGCAGGGCATCGCCCTCGCCCATCAGCCCGGCGCCCGCCCGGACAGCGGCCAGCAGTTCACCCTGATGCCTCTGGTGACCCGTCGCCCGCACGGCGGGCCGAGAGAGCGGGCGCTCGGCTTCGACCATGCCCAGGAGGTCGCACGCCCCGACGTCTACTCCGTGCGCACCGCGCAGGGCACTGCGCTCCATGCCGCTCCCACCGAGCACGGGATGCTGCTGGAGATCGTCTTCGCCCCGGGATCCGAGGGGCGCCACCTCCTGCTCGAGGGAGCCGACTCGCGCTCCAGATTCGATCTCGCCGGCGCCCTGTTCGACGGCGCCTTCACCGCCTGGGCCGACGGGGAGGCTCCCCATCCCGGCGGGGGACCGGCGCGCCGACTGTTCGCTGCGGGGACCGTGGAGCCGCTGCCCTCGCATGTGGAGGACGCCGTCAGCGACGGGGACCCCGGGCTCCTGGGGACTGCGCGCGTGATGACGTTCCCTCCGGGGACGCGCAGGGTCACGGTGAGGATCGCCGCGAGCGCGATCGGTCTCGAGCAGGCGCGGCGCACTCTCGCCCAGCAGCTCCTCGGGAGGACGTTCGCCGAGGTGCGCCGCGCCGCACATGCCGCGTGGGTCCCGCGGCTCGAGGTCATCCGCTCCGACTCGGCCTCGCCGGCCCAGCGCCGCACCCTGCTGGGCTCCCTCTACCGGATGAACCTCCATCCCCGCGCCCTCCACGAGAACGCCGGCACGCGCCAGCGCCCCCTCCTGCAGCACGCGAGCGTGCGCGCCGTGCCGCGCGCGGAGGCCACCTCCTCGCGCACGGCCGCGCCCCTGCTCCCGGGCCCCGCCTACGCCGACCTCTCCGCCCCCGGCTCGGCGGGCACGCTGTGGCCGGCGTACAGCCTGCTCTATCCCGCGCTCGCCGGACCGATGCTCGAGGCGATCGCCGCGCAGGCCGTGGATCCCGAGCCCGCCGCGGAGGAGGCGGACGCCCCGGCCGAGGTGGCGGGCGTGCTCGCAGCGGAGGGCGCCCTCGGCGCGCTGGCCGCGCTCGCCGATGCTCACGCGCGCGGGGTCCCGCTCGCGGACCCCCTCGGCGCCGCGGAGAGAGCAGTGGAGCGCCTCACCGCGGTGCCGGCCGCCGCCCGCCGCGGCGAGGAGGAGCCCGTCGACTGCGCGGCGCTGCGCGGATGGACGGACGCACGTGTGCCCGGCTCCGTGGGCCTCGACCTCGCCCGCAGCGTCGCCGATGATGCGATCGCCCAGATGGTCGAGCGCGCTCTCGCCGCGCTGCCGAAGGACGCCCTCGGCGACGACTCTCGCGCGCTTGCCGAGCAGGCCGCCTACCTGCGCTCGCGCGCAGCGCGCTATGCGCTGCACTTCGATGCAGATCTGGGTCTGCTGCGCGCGCGCACCCGCGACGGCGGATTCGCCGAGGACCTCGAGGACGTCAACCCGTTCGCATGACCCGTTGGAGCACCTGCGCGCGAACGGGTGGATCGGATCGCTCGCGGTGCCGCATGACGGCACGGGGCTCGCCGAGCTCCTCGGCGGTCCCGAGGCGCTGCTCGAGCGGCTCGAGCAGCTCGTGCACATGGACGATCCCTGGGCCGGCAGCACCGGCCCGGCGCCTGCAGACGATGATGCCGCCCCAGCACCCGCCGAGCTCCTGAGCCCCGCGCACGTGCGCGAGAGCGCACGCGCGAGCCGCCTCGGGCAGTTCAGCCTCGCCTCCGCGGCGGCCCGCACCCTGCCCGCACTCTTCCACCATGCCGACGCGCCCGATCGCGCGCAGCAGATCGTGCACGATCTGGGCTCCCGGCTCTTCACCGGCGAGGAGATCGGACAGGGGCTGCCGGGCGATGACGCCGACGGCGCGCTCAGCGCCTGGTGGCTCCTCGCGGCGCTGGGCCTGCTGCCCCTGCAGCTCGGCTCGGACCGCTGGCATCTCGTGACCGGGCTGCTCGGGACCGTCCGCGTCAGCCCGATCGGCGGCGCCCCGTTCACGATCTCTCACCAGCGCCCCGTGCGCGCGGACGGCGAGCATCCCGGGGGCGCCGAGGACGCGCTGCTCATCCAGTCGGTGCGCCGCGCCGACGAGAGCGAGGAGCTCGACGTGCGCGCGCTGCGCCACGAGGACCTCCGCGGGGATCTGGTCATCGAGCTGGGAGCGGAACCGGGTCCCGTCGGCGCCCCCATCCCCGCTCTCACCCCCGCCGGGGCCTCCCCGCAGCCGCTGCGAGATCTGCTGGGGCACCTGCCTCCGGAGGATCCCCGGGCCCCGCTCTTCGACGACGAAGCCCGCCAGGACATCCCCTTCGAGCCCGCGGCAGACGGCCGGATCGTCATCGATCTGCCGGAGGCATCCGCAGCTGCCGCGCCGCGATTCCTCACGCTCGTCACGGCGCAGAGCGAGGGCGTCGATCCGGATGGCTGGCAGCTGGAGGCATGGGTCGAGGCCGACGACGGCGCCGGCGCATGGCGGCGGGTCGACGCCCGCGAGGGACTGCAGCTGCGCGGCCGCTGCCGTCTGCATGCCTTCGTGCTGCCGCCGCTGCCGGGCATGGACGGGTCGAGCGCACCGGGCGCCTCGGAGTGGGAGAGCCCGGCGGGCCCCACGCGCTATCGGCTGATCCTGATCTCCCCCTGGCATGCGGTGGCGCTGCGCCAGATCGAGCTGCTGGGCTGACGGCCAGGCGCCGCAGCCGCGACGCACAGGACCTCCCCTCCGGTCAGACCGGAGAGGAGGTCCTGTGCGTGCAGGCCGAGCCGAAGCCCGTCGGCCCGGGCCGGGCTCAGACGGCGAGCGTCTCGCGAGGCGCTGCTGCCTCCAGCGACCGCGCGTGGCGCTCCTTGAGCAGCGTCACGAGCAGGGCGGCGACGAGGGTGCCGGCGATGATCGAGATCAGGTAGCCCCACCAGGGGTCGATCGCGAGGATCACGAACACGCCGCCGTGCGGGGCGCGGGAGCCAACGCCGAAGAGCATCGACAGGGCGCCGGTGACGGCGCCGCCGGCCATCATCGAGGGGATCACGCGCAGAGGATCGGCGGCGGCGAAGGGGATCGCGCCCTCGGAGATGAACGAGGCGCCCAGCAGCCAGGCGGTGGTGCCGTTCTCGCGCTCGGCCTCGGTGTAGAGGCGACGGCGCACCGCGGTGGACAGCGCCATCGCGACCGGCGGCACCATGCCGGAGGCCATGACCGCGGCCATGATCTGGAACGAGGCCTCGGTGCCCTGGGACAGCCCCGCGGTCGCGAAGAGGTACGCGGCCTTGTTCACCGGTCCGCCGAGGTCGAAGCACATCATGAGCCCGAGGATCAGGCCGAGCACGACGGCCGACGTGCCGCTCATGCCGGTGAGGGCGTCCTGCAGAGTGGTCATGATCCACGCGAGCGGGCGGCCGAGCACGAGGAGCATCAGCCCGCCCACGACCATGCTGGTGACCAGCGGGATGATCACCACGGGCATGAGGCCCGCGAGCCAGCGCGGCGGGCGGAAGCTCGTCAGCCACAGGGCGATGAGGCCGGCGAGCAGACCCGTCACCAGGCCGCCGAGGAAGCCGGCGCCGACCAGCACGGAGATCGCGCCGCCGATGAAGCCCGGGGCGATGCCGGGACGGCCCGCCAGGCCGAAGGCGATGAAGCCCGAGAGCGCCGCGACGAGGAAGCCCATGCCGAGGCCGCCGATGGTGAAGGCGACGGCGCCGAGGTAGAGCGCGATCCCCGCCCGCTCGGTGAGGTGATCGCCGGTGGTGTCGGTGTACGGGAGGTGGCCCGGCAGGTTCGTCAGCGAGTAGTTCGTGGCGGCGTCCTGCGCGACGAAGGCGACGTCGTAGCCGGCCACGAGGAAGCCGATGGCGAGCAGCAGGCCGCCCGCGGCGACGAAGGGGATCATGTAGCTGACGCCGGTCATGATCGCGCCCTGGATGCGCTTGGGCCAGGAGGCCGTGGCCTGCGCGTCGGCCGGAGACGCGCTCCCTGCCGAGGCGCCCGCGGGCACTCGTGCGGCGCGGGGGTCGCGCGCGGCGGCGACGCCCTCGTCGAGCAGCTGCCGGCCGTGCGAGATCGCGCGCTTGACCGGCACCTCGACGATCGGCATGTCCGCGAAGCGGTCGCGGCCGGAGATCGCGACGTCGGCCGCGATGATGATCGCACCGGCCTCGGCGATCTGCTCCGGGGTGAAGGGGGTGATGCCTCCGGAGCCCTGGGTCTCCACGTGGAGGGTCAGGCCCTTCGCCTTCGCGGCGCCCTCGAGGGACTCGGCCGCCATGTACGTGTGGGCGATGCCGGTGGGGCACGAGGTGATCGCGAGCAGCACGGGAAGGTCGCCCTGCTCACCCGGGGCACCGGCAGCGGGGGCTGCGCTCCCGGCTGCGGCGGTGCCGGAGGTCGAGGCGGCGCCCGTCGCGGCCGCCGCCGGCGCGCCGACGGCGACCGGAGCGGGGGCGGGGGCCGCGGAACCCGGCGTCCCTGCCGCTGCGGCTGCGGAGGGAGCGTCCTGCTCGCTCTCGGGCTCGATCACGCTCATCACCAGGTGGGAGACCTCGGCCGGGTCCTCGGCGGCGCGCAGCGCCGCGAGGAAGTCCTCCCGCACGAACGCGCGCGCCAGCTGCGCGAGGAGCACGAGGTGCTGGTCGTGCGCGCCGGCGGGAGCGGCGATGCCGACGATCAGATCCGCGGGGCCCTCGTCGGAGCCGAAGTCGACAGGCTCCGCCAGGCGGATGAGGCCCAGCGCCGCCTCGTGCACCGCTTCGGTGCGGCAGTGCGGAAGGGCGATGCCTCCGGGCATGCCGGTCGCGAAGGAGGCCTCGCGGGCGAGCAGCCCGGCCTCGAGGCCATCGCGGTCGGCACGGCCGGTGGCGGCGATGAGGTCGGCCATCTGGCCGATCACCGCGAGCTTGTCGCCCGCTGGGGCGACATCGAGCCGGACGAGGTCCGGGGTCATGAGTCTGGTCATGGACGGCTCCTGGTGAGGTGCCCCGCAGGGCAAGGGGTGGAAGGGGACTGCATGCCCGGGTGGGCGGGGGATTCAGAGGCGGCGCACGGCGCCGGGATCGGGGCGGACCTGGTCAGGACGGGGGATCGTCGTGCCGGGAAGGCCGACGGCGGCGGTGCCGTAGGCGAGAGCGCGGGCGAGCCGGGCCGGCGGATCCTCGCCGAGCGCGCGGCCGATGAGGTAGCCGGCGGTCGCGGAGTCGCCCGCGCCGACGGTGGAGACGACCTCGACGGGCGCCGACGGGGAATACCAGGCGCCCCCGTCCGTGGCGAGCACTCCGCCCGCGCCGCCGAGGGTGACGAGCACCGCGCCGACGCCTCGGGCGTGCAGGGCGAGGGCGGCATCCCGCACCCCGTCCAGCTCCCCGCGCTCGGCGTCGGCCTCCAGCTGCTCGCCGGGGAGGCCGAGGATCTGGCCGAGCTCCTCGGCATTGGGCTTGAGGAAGTCCGGAGCGGCGCTGGCGAGGGCGGCGGCGATCGCGGCGAGCGGGGCGTCGGAGGTGTCGACGCCGACCCAGGCGCCCTTCTCGCGCACAGCGCGTACCAGTCGCACGTAGGCGTCGGCCGGGAGGCCCGGCGCGAGAGAGCCGGAGAGCATGACATCGTCGCCCGCGCTCACGGCGTCGAGCAGGGCGGTCTCGAGCGCGGACGCCTCCTGCGCGCTGAGGGGGGCGCCGGGCTCGTTGAGCTTGGTGGTGACGTCGGGTGAGGACAGGACGGTGAGGTTCGTGCGCACACGGCCGGCCATCGGGCTCGCGCGATGCGGCAGGCCCTCCGCGGCGAGCAGGGGCAGCAGCGGATCTGCGGCAGCGGCCGGGAGGACTGCCAGGACGTGGAGCCCGGCACGCTGCACGCCGAGCGCCACGTTCACGCCCTTGCCGCCCGGCTGCAGGCGGTCCGCGGTGAAGCGGTGCACGCCCCCCGGGTTCAGCGGTGCGCCGAGATCCACCGTCCGGTCGAGGGAGGGGTTGGCGGTGAGCGTGATGATCATGCGCGGAGCACCTCGATGTCGTGAGCGGTGAGCTGATCGTGGAGGGGAGCGGGCAGGTCGCGCTCGGTGACGAGCACGTCGATCTCCCAGGGCCGGGCGAAGACGGAGAGCTGGCGGGCGAGGATCTTGGAGGAGTCGGCGAGCACGATCCGCATCCCGGCGGAGCGGATCATCGCGGCCTTGACCGCGGACTCGTCGGGGTCGGGGGTCGTGAAGCCGTCGCCCGAGACGCCGTTGCAGCCGAGGAAGGCGACATCGGGCTGCAGCGACCGCAGAGCCCCTACGGTGTCCGCGCCGACGGCCGCGTGGGTCGCCCCCCGCACGCGGCCGGGCAGCAGGTGCAGATCCGCGCCGGGGAGCTGGAGCACGGAGGAGGCGATGTCCACGGAGTTCGTCAGGAGCGGCCCGGTGCGACCGTGCAGGTGGGGGACGAGGGCGGCGGTCGTGGTGCCGGAGTCCAGCAGGACGGAGGCGGAGGGGTCGGAGGGGAGGAGGGAGCGCGCGGCCTCGGCGATGCGGCGCTTGGCCGCGGTGTTCGTGCTCGAGCGGGTGGCGACGTCGGGCTCCATCACCGCCGTTCGGCGGGCCACGGCGCCGCCGTGCACGCGCACGAGCAGTCCCGCGCCGGCGAGCTGGTCGAGGTCGCGACGGATGGTCTCGGTGGTCACCTCGAAGCGCTCGGCGAGGTCGGAGACCGCCGCGCGGCCGCTCTCCGTCACCGCGTCATGGATCAGCTTCTGCCGCTGCTCTGCGTACATCTCACCCTGCCTTCGCCTTCGAAGATCGGCCCGTACCGTGCCGTTCCCACAGAATCCCACACGAACCCACACGAAACAAGAGATTCGGGCAGACTTCGTCCATATTCGACAGGGGAGAGCGGTGAGAGAGGGTCAGCGCGGGCGGCGGGTCCGGCCCGCGCTCGGCGCGAGGGCGATGCGCGAGGGGCGGCGCGGGAGGTTCCACAGCAGCGTCATCAGTGCCCAGACCACCGCGATGAGGAGCGCCTCCACGGCGATGTACCGGGGCCAGGGGCCCATGAGGTCCAGGATGCTGGGTCCCGCCGGTGCGCGGTTGAGGTAGGCGTAGTTCGCCCCTGTCAGCGCGTTCCCGGTGACGGCGATGCCCGCCCACAGCACGGTCGCGCCGTAGGCGCCGGCGAAGCCGCGCCACGTCGGGCGCAGCCCCAGACCCCAGAGCAGCGCCGCCGGGATCAGCAGCCCGGAGCCGTGGGCGATCCAGTACTCGGCGAACTCGAGCGGGGGGATGACCACGTAGTTCACGTCGGGGGTCAGGACCGACTGAAGGTTCAGGGTGAGGCCCCAGAACACGGCGACCACGACCGCCCAGCCGCGGCGGGAGATCAGCGCGATCGGTCCGATGAAGCGCAGCGCGTCCGAGAAGTGCAGGGGGAGGGAGTCGTGGAGGCTCCACGCCCACGGCATGAACCCCCACAGCGTCCAGGCAACGGAGTTCGCCAGCAGCGCCCATCCGCAGACCCGCAGGACGCGATCCGCCCGGGTGCCCTCCACGGCGCGGAAGCCGGATTGCCGCACGATCAGGGGGCCGGCAGCGCCGTCGGCCGCGGGATCGCGCAGAGCGCGGCGCAGGAGGGTGATGATGATCACCGCTCCTACCGCGATCAGCGCGAGCATCGTCAGATGCTGCGCGCCGTAGGCGGGCATCCGTCCGAGGGGCTCGTCGTGCACGGTCGGAGCCTAGCGCGTGCCGGCAGACGCAGGGACGTCGCCCGCAGTGCGTCGGGCGAGCAGGCTGGGGCCGATCCGGGCCGATCCGGGCCTATCCGGGAGCTGGGCTAGCGTGGGTATCCCGCCCTGAGCACGTTCCGCAGGGCGGGCCGCACTGCGCCAGGAGACCGGTGAACTCGACCGCCGCCCCCGAACCCCCGCTCCGCGTGCCCGAGGATCCCCGCGAGGCCGCGCCTCCCTCGCGCAGCGGCCCGTACGGGGCCCAGGCCCGGCAGTTCCTGCGGGACATCACCTACCCCCACAGCATCCATCCGGCGCTCGTGCCCGGGGTGTCCGTGGAGGATCAGAAGATCCGCTACGGCGTGGACCGCTGGATCCTGGTGGTCGTCGGCGCGCTCATCGTGGGCTTCGTGGTGTGGGGCATCGCCGCTCCCGCGCAGGTCTTCGCGGTCTCCGGCGCTGCGCTGACCTGGGTCATGCAGAACCTGGCCTGGATGTTCAGCGTCCTCGCGATCGGTCTCGTGCTGCTGCTCGTGGTACTCGCCTTCTCGCGCTACGGCCGCATCCCGCTCGGCCTCGACGGCGAGAAGCCCGAGTACTCCACGGCGTCCTGGGCGGCGATGCTGTTCGCGGCCGGCATCGGCATCGGCATCATCTCCTTCGGCCCCTTCGAGCCGCTCACCTACTACCTCTCCCCGCGGCCCGGCGCCCCGTACGAGCCCGGCACGGCCGAGGCCATGAAGGGCGCGATGGCGCAGTCGGCCCTGCACTGGGGCGTGAACGCCTGGGCGATCTATGCGATCGTCGGCCTGTCGGTGGCGTACGTGTCCTACCGTCGCGGGAAGGTGCCGCTGATGAGCGGCGCGGTGGTCGTCTCCCTGTGGGGAGGCAGCACCGCCTCGCCCGCCGCGCGCATCATCGACGGCCTCGCGATCATCGCGACCCTCTTCGGCACCGCCGCCACCCTCGGCATCGGCGCGCTGCAGATCGCGCGCGGCGTCGAGGTCGTCAGCGGCACCGGCAACTCGATCGCCCTGATCATCATCATGGTGCTCACGATCGGCACCATCATCTCGGCCGTCTCGGGAGTGGCAAGGGGGATCCGCTGGCTCTCGAACATCAACATGGTGCTGTCCATCGCCCTGGCGGTGTTCTTCTTCGTCGTCGGGCCGACGGTCTTCCTCATCAACATCATCCCCGGTGCGATCCTCGAGTACGTCTCCACGATGCCGGCGATGCTCTCGGCGAACATGTCCAAGGGCGAATCCATGCAGGCGTTCCTGTCGGCGTGGACCGGGTTCTACTGGGCCTGGTGGGTGAGCTGGGCGCCGTTCGTCGGGGTGGTCGTCGCGAAGATCTCGCGCGGGCGCACCATCCGCCAGTTCGTGCTCGGCGTGCTCGCGATCTTCTTCATCACCACCGCGGATTCCGCCTCGATCGTCAACTCGCAGCTCTCCCAGAAGGGCAACCCCGAGCCGAACCGCCTCGTCACGGCGTTCTGGGTGCTGTGCATGGCCGGGATCGCCGTGGTGATCCTCCTGTTCGGCGGGAAGAACGCGCTCCAGGGCCTCCAGAACCTCGTCGCCGTCACCGCGACCCCGTTCGAGATCATCCTGGTGCTGATGGCCGTCGCGCTCGTGAAGCTCCTGCGCACAGACCCGATAGCGATCCGCGACCGCTTCCAGGCGGTGGCAGTGGAGAACGCGGTCAAGCACGGCGTGCGCGAGTACGGCGACAGCTTCGCGCTCGCCGTCGAGCCCACCGACCCGGGCGACGCCCGCGCCACCGGCGGCGAGTTCGACTCGACCGCGGAGGAGGTCACCGAGTGGTACGTCCGCACCGATGAGGACGGCAACCCCGTCGAGTTCGACTACGAGACGGGGGAGTACCTCGAGGATGCCGAGCCTGTCGACACCGTCAGCGCCGGCGACGCTCCCGAGGCGCTGCCTGCGGACGGGGACCAGGGCCGCAGCTCGGCACCCAGCGGAGCTTGATGCAGCGCCCACGCCGTTCGGAGGCGCCCCTGCGAGAGTGAGGGCATGAAGATCACACTCATCGGAGGTCATGGCAAGGTCGCACTGCTCGCAGAGCCGCTGCTCGTGCAGCGGGGGCACGAGGTGCGTGCCGTCATCCGCAAGGCGGAGCAGGCGGCGGAGATCGAGAGGTCCGGGGCGGTCCCGGTCGTGGAGGACATCGAGCAGCTCGACGCCGCAGGCTGGGAATCGCTCCTGGAGGGCGCGGACGCCGTCGTCTGGTCTGCGGGCGCGGGCGGCGGCTCGCCCGAGCGCACCTACCGCGTGGACCGGGACGCGGCGAAGCTCTCGATGGACGCCGCGCAGAAGGTGGGCGCGCACCGCTACGTGATGGTGAGCTACCTCGGTGCGGGCCTCGACCACGGGGTGGACCCGGAGGATCCCTTCTACGCCTACGCGCAGTCCAAGGCGGAGGCGGATGAGCACCTGCAGGCGTCCTCGCTGGACTGGACGATCCTCGGCCCGGGGAACCTCACCCTCGACGTCCCCACCGGGCAGATCCAGACGGATCCCGAGGCTGCGGCCGCCGAGCCCGCGACGAGCCGCGCCAACGTCGCGCGCATGATCGCCGAGGTCGTGGAGCGCGAGGATCTCTCCGGGGCGTTCATCGGCTTCGCCGACGGGCCGACGCCCATCGAGACGGCGCTCTCCCAGCGCTGAGCCCCGGCAGCCGCCCGGGACGGCGAAGAGCGCCCCTGCTCGATGGAGCAGGGGCGCTCTTCGCGAGGCGATGATGCTGTGCGGGATGCGGATGCGGATGCGCGATCCGCCGCGGGACGACTCTCAGCAGGAAGAATTCAGCGGTCGGATCCGGCTCGGTGGGAGCCGGGCGCCGCCGCCTCCGCAGAGCTCTCGCCGGGACCTGCGGCACGGGCTACAGGGCCCCCGATGGTCCCGGTGCCGCTGGCCACGCCCACATCGCGCTTGTGCGGGTGGGGATGTGTCTTCCCGCCGCGCAGGTGCGTGATGCCGTCGACGATGAGCAGGACGATGCCGCCGACGATGATGCCGAGGATCATCGAGGCGAGGGTGTTCACGATCCACGCCAGCACCCCGCCGATGCCGCCGACGTGGTGGGCGATCTCCTCGAGATGGTGGACCCAGCCGTACGGGTTCGCCAGGCCCAGTTCGTGGGTGCCGGCGAGGATGATGTGCCCGCCGACCCACAGCATCGCGAACATGCCGATGTAGGAGATCACGCTCATGACCTTCGGCATCGCGGCCACGAGGCCGCGGCCGAAGCGCTGGGCGCCCGCGGAGTCGCGCTTCATCAGCGCCAGGCCCATGTCGTCCATCTTCACGAGCAGGCCGACGGCGCCGTAGACCAGGAGGGTGATGCCGATCCCCACCACGATCAGGACGGCAGCGCGCATCCAGAAGGTCTCCGCGGCGATCTCGTTCAGGGAGATCACCATGATCTCGGCCGACAGGATCAGATCGGTGCGCACGGCGCTCTTGACGACGGCGTCCTCCGCGTCCGCGCCCTTCTGGGCGGCCGGGCCGGCCTCCTCGTGGTGGCCGGTGATCAGCTCCCAGATCTTCTCCGCCCCCTCGAAGCAGAGGTAGGTGCCGCCCACCATGAGAATCGGGGTGAGGGCCCACGGGGCGAGCCAGGACAGCAGCAGTGCGACCGGGAGGATGATCGCGAGCTTGTTGATCAGGGAGCCCTTCGCGATCCGCCAGATGATCGGCAGCTCGCGCTTGGGGGAGAGGCCCTCGACGTACTGAGGGGTGACGGCCGCATCGTCGACGACGACTCCCGCGGCCTTCAGGCTTGTGCGGGCCGAGGCCGCCGCGACGTCATCGACGCTCGCGGCGGCGAGTCGGGCGATCGCCGCGACATCGTCCAGTAGTCCAGCCAGTCCACCGGCCATGTGTCATCCCCTTGAGCAGTCATCGGAATCGAGCGGTTGTCGGAAGCGCTCTCACAGTACCGGCCGGTGGAGCGCGAAGAGGCGGCACGGGGGTCCGGCCCAGCAGGGGGTGAGCGACGGCTCAGCAGCCGAGGCGGAACCACGCGCTCCCGGGGCGCGGCCGGGGCGCGAGAGTTTCGGAGCGGGCGGGAGGCGCAGCAGGTCCAGCCGTCCCGTCGCATGAGTCTGCAGACATGCGAAGAGCGCGCCGCCCGGAGGCGACGCGCTCTTGCGCGATCAGCTCAGCAGTCCGGGGTCAACCCGGTGCGGAGCGGAAAGGGGGAGCTGCTCAGCGCAGGTCCTCGCGGCCGTCGCGGACGACGCCCTCGGCACCCTCGACGTCGAGCTCCTCGCGAGCGGTCTCGGTGGTGACGTTCTCGGTGTCCGTGACGACGCGCTTGTCGACGTTCACGGTCTCCGTGGCGACGGTCTCCTTGTTGATGACGGGGCGCTCCTCGTGGAGGGTGACCTCGACCTCTCCCTCGGAGATGGTGCCGCCGTCGGCCGCGCCGTTCGCGGGAACGCGCTCGATGAAGACCTCTTCGCGCTCGACGGGGACCTGGATGGTCTCGGTCTCGGTGACGACGTGCTTGCGCAGGCGCACCTTGCCGGTCTCGACCTGCTGCACGCCGACGTTCGCGCGCTCCTCGTGCAGGGTGATGGACTCCTTGCCGTCCACATCGGCGACGTCGCGGCGGTCCGCGAGGTCGCGATCAGCCACGACGTCGCGATCGGTGCGCGCGGCATCGTAGCCGGCAGCGCCGACGCCCGCGCCGGCCACGCCGGTGGTGGTGGCATCGCCTGCGACGCGGCGGTCCTCGTAGGAGCCGCGCGAGTCGTTCACGCCGTAGTAGCGGTACAGCTCGTCCTCCTCCTCGCGGGAGATCGAGCCGTCCTCGTCGACGTTCGGCGCGTCCTTCACGAAGGACTTCTCGTAGGGCACGGTGATGACGCCGTCGGCGTAGCGCGCCTCAGCGAGGGGGATGAAGGTCTCCTTGGTGCCGAAGAACCCGGTGTTCACGGTGACCCACGAGGGCTCCTGCGTGTCATCGGTCAGGTAGACCTGACCGACCTTGCCGATCTTGTCGCCGGTGGTGTCGACGACCTCAGCGGCCTGCAGATCCTGGATGTTTCCCTGGAACGTCATGGTGCATCTCCTTCAAGAAATTGACCTGTGGAAGGGCGGCGGTGACCGCCCGGCCTGACGTCATCATTTCTACTCTGGCGTGCTCGATCGCCTCTGGACGTTCGCTGAACATTCGCGGGGTTCCTGAGGGTGCGAGAGCGCAGGCCTCTGCGCGTCGTCGCAGGTCAGAGGAGAATCCGAGGTTGAGTGCGGTCGGCTCAGGTCCCGAAATTCCCAGCTGGGCGTCTGTCGGATCGGACGGCGCCGCCAGGAGAGATGCGCGGAAGGTCGGAAGTGGCCGGAAGGTCGCTCGAGGATAGGGGGCTCGGGGCTCGGTACCCTTCCCTCATGGCATCGACGAAGAAGACCACCCGCAGCGCGAAGTCCGCGAAGAGCGCGCCCGCGACGAGCGCACCGTCCACGAAGACCGCATCCGCGAAGAGCGCGACTGCGAAGAGCGCACAGCCCGCGAAGACGACGAAGAGCGCGAAGTCCGCGACGACGAAGACCTCGACGGCTAAGGCCCCTACGGCGAAGACCTCGACGGCCAAGGCCCCTACGGCGAAGTCCCCGACGACGAAGACCGCGACATCGCAGACGCGCCGGTTCGCGCTGGACCCCGCGGCCCTGCCCGACGGCGCAGCCCGCGGCTTCCCCATCACCCCGGGGTGGACCGGCGACATCCACGAGTTCGACCCCTCGGCCACCCCCGGCTTCAGCGGAGGCAAGAAGGAGGGCCAGGAGAGGCTCGCCGAGTGCGAGGATGCGCTCTCCTCCCTCCAGGAGCGCCTGTTCGCCGCGCACCACGGCACCGCGGACGGCGCGCGCGTGCTGCTGGTCGTGCAGGGCATGGACACCTCCGGCAAGGGCGGGATCATGCGGCACGTCGTCGGCGGCGTCGACCCGCAGGGCGTCGGCATCACCGCGTTCAAGGCGCCCACCGACGAGGAGAAGGCGCACGACTTCCTCTGGCGCATCCGCCCCCACGTGCCCGCTCCCGGCATGATCGGCGTGTTCGACCGCTCGCACTACGAGGACGTCCTGATCCACCGGGTCCACGGCTGGGCCGACGAAGCCGAGATCGAGCGGCGCTACGCGGCGATCAACGCCTTCGAGCAGGAGCTCGCGGATTCCGGCGTGCTCATCGTGAAGGTGATGCTGCTGCTCTCCTATGCGGAGCAGGGGGAGCGGCTCATGGAGCGCCTGGAGCGCCCGGACAAGCACTGGAAGTTCAACCCGGGCGACATCGATGAGCGCGCCCAGTGGAGCGCCTACATGGACGCCTATTCCAAGGCGCTGTCCGCGACCTCCACCGAGGCGGCACCGTGGTTCGTGGTCCCCGCCGATCGGAAGTGGTACGCGCGGATCGCCGTCCAGGACCTGCTCCAGCAGGCGCTGCGCACCATCGATCCGCAGTGGCCCGCCGCGGATTTCGACGTGGCCGAGCAGAAGGAGCGCCTGCGCGCGACGATCGCCGACGCGCCCGCTCTCTGACCCTGCGGACGGACCTGCGGGTCTAGGCTGGTCCGGCGCCGCCGACAGCGGCGCCGGACCCTCACCTCAGGAGCGACGATGGACCTCTCCGTGCTCGCCCTGCTCGCGGCGATGGGGGTCCTCGCCGGGATCATCAACGCGGCCGTCGGCTCCGGATCACTCCTCACCCTCCCCGTGCTGCTCGCGATCGGCGTCCCGCCTGGGGTCGCGGTGCGCACGAACACCATCGGCATGGTCTTCTCCACGATCGGCTCGGTGATCGGGTACCGGCGCGAGATCGCCGAGGAGAGCCGCACGAGCCGGCTCCTCCCGCTGCTCGCGACGACCCTGGTCTGCGCGGCGACTGGATCCGTGCTCCTGCTGATCTCGCCCGGGCGCGCGCTCGAGTTCGTGGTGCCGGTGCTCATCGTGGTCGCGCTCGTGCTGGTGCTCCTACAGCCCCGTATCGCCCGCTCCCTCGCACGCAGGCGCGCGGCCGACAGCGCTGCCGACGGGGCCGCAGCGCAGAATGAATCGCAGGGCGCCCTCGCGGGACCCGATGCCTACTCCTCGCCCGCGCTGCTCGCCTCGATGGGTGCCGCGTCCCTGTACGGCGGATACTTCACCGCCGCGCAGGGCGTCCTGTACCTGGGCGTGCTCGGCGCGTTCACCGGTCGCCCCATGAAGAGCGTCAACGCGGTGAAGAACCTGCTGAGCCTGATCGTCAACGCCACTGCCGCGGTCGTCTACCTCCTCGCCTTCGCCGTCACCGGCGCCGAGATCATCTGGGCGGCATCGGCGGCGATCGCGGTGGGCTCCCTGATCGGCGGGTATGCCGGCTCGCATCTCGCCAAGAGGCTCCCCGAGGGCGTGCTGCGCGGGATCATCGTGCTCGTCGCCGTCGTCGCGCTGATCCGTCAGCTCGCGTGAAGCGGCTGATACCGCTGCTGTCGGCCCCGGCGCACGCCCACCGAGATGAGGAGCCCCTCGCATGACGCATCCCCTGCTGACCTTCGGCCACGGTCGCCTCGATAGCGAGGAGCTCGGCGCCCTGATCGCCGGCGCCGGCATCGCCGAGGTGGTGGATGTGCGCCGCTTCCCGGGCTCCCGCACGAACGAGGCGGCTGCCCGCGGCGCCGTGCCCGAGCTGTGCGAGAGCCTCGGGATCGCCTACCGCTGGGATGAGCGCCTGGGCGGCCGCCGACGGATGACGAAGGACGAGCTGGAGCAGTCGCCCGACCAGTGGTGGCAGGTCGCGCAGTTCCGCGCCTACGCCGGATGGACCCGCAGCGAGGAGTTCCAGGAGGGGCTCGCGGAGCTGATCGCCGGGATGCGGGAGCGCGCCGTCGCCGTGATGTGCTCCGAGGCCGTGTGGTGGCGCTGCCACCGCCGCATCATCGCCGATGTCGCCATGCTCCAGGAGGACCTCCCCGTCCTCCACCTCCTCCACAGCGGGGACCAGAAGCCCGCCGAGCCCAGCGACGGCGCCCGGATCGGGGAGGACGGGCTCGTCGTCTGGGACGGGACCGCTTCGGACTGAAGCGCGCGGCAGCGGGACGAGGAGCCGGCGCCGTGCCATGGCCTCGCACCCGCCGAGATGCGCAGCAGCCCCGCCGCTCCCGGAGAGGGAGGGGCGGGGCTGCTGCCGGCGGGACGAGCCCGCTGCGGCCGGATCAGCGGCCGCGCACGCTCAGAGCGCCGAGCTGATCTCGTCGATGATCGCGTTCAGCGTGGCCGAGGGCCGCATGACCTTCGCGGTCTTCTCCGCATCGGGACGGTAGTACCCGCCGATGTCGGCCGGCTTCCCCTGCACGGCGAGCAGCTCGGAGGCGATCTGCTCCTCCTTCTCGCCGAACTCCTGCGCGATCGGGGCGAAGGCCTCCGCGAGCTGGGCGTCCTCGGTCTGCTGGGCGAGCTCCTGGGCCCAGTACAGCGCGAGGTAGAAGTGCGAGCCGCGGTTGTCGATCGTGCCGAGCTTGCGCTGCGGGGACTTGTCGTTGTTCAGCAGCGTCTCGGTGGCGCGGTCGAGGGCGTCGGCGATCACGCGGGCGCGATCGTTGCTCTCGGTGCGCGCCAGGTGCCGCAGCGACTCCGCGAGGGCCAGGAACTCCCCGAGGGAATCCCAGCGCAGGTAGTCCTCCTCCACGAGCTGCTGGACGTGCTTGGGGGCCGAGCCTCCGGCGCCGGTCTCGAACAGGCCGCCGCCGTTCATCAGCGGGACCACCGACAGCATCTTCGCGCTCGTGCCGAGCTCCATGATGGGGAAGAGATCGGTGAGGTAGTCGCGCAGCACGTTGCCGGTCACGGAGATCGTGTCCTCGCCGCGGCGCACGCGCTCCAGGGTGTGCTTCGTCGCCTCGATGGGGGAGAGGATCCGCAGGTCCAGGCCCTCGGTGTCCTCCTGCTCGAGCTGCGCCTCGACCTTCGCGATGAGGTTGCGATCGTGCGCACGCGACTCGTCCAGCCAGAACACCGCGGGCATCCCCGACTCGCGCGAGCGGCGCACGGCGAGCTGGATCCAGTCCCGGATGGGGGCGTCCTTGGCCTGGCAGGCGCGGAACACGTCGCCCGCCTCGACCTCCTGCGTCATGAGAGCGATGCCGGAGCCGTCGCGCACCTCGATGCGGCCGTCGGCCGCGACCTCGAAGGTCTTGTCGTGGGAGCCGTACTCCTCGGCCTTCTGCGCCATCAGGCCGACGTTGGGGACCGTGCCCATGGTCGTCGGATCGAAGGCGCCGCCCGCCTTGCAGTCCTCGATGACGACGTCGTAGACGCCCGCATAGGAGGAGTCGGGGATGACCGCGAGGGTGTCGGCCTCCTCGCCGTCCGGACCCCACATGTGGCCGGAGGTGCGGATCATCGCGGGCATGGAGGCGTCGATGATGACGTCGCTGGGCACGTGCAGGTTCGTGATGCCCTTGTCGGAGTTCACCATGGCGAGCGCCGGGCCGTCCGCCAGACCCTTCTGGATCGCCTCGCGCACGCCGGCGGCGACGTCGGCATCCAGGGCGTCGAGACCCGAGAGGATCCCGCCGAGGCCGTTGTTGGGGGAGAGCCCTGCCGCCTCGAGCTGCTCGCCGTACTGCGCGAACACCTCCGGGAAGAAGGCGCGCACCGCGCGGCCGAAGAGGATCGGGTCGGAGACCTTCATCATCGTGGCCTTCAGGTGCAGGGAGAACAGCACTCCCTGCTCCTTCGCCGCGGCGATCTGCTGCGCCAGGAATGCGTCCAGCGCCTTCGCGCTCATCACGGTGGAGTCGACGATCTCGCCGGCCAGCACGGGGATGCGCTCCTTGAGGACGGTCTCCGATCCGTCGGCCCCGACGTGCACGATCGAGAGGACGTCGTCCTTCTCCAGCACGACGGACTGCTCGTTGGCGCGGAAGTCGTCGGCGCCCATCGTGGCGACCGAGGTCCCCGAGTCCGCGGACCACGCGCCCATGCGATGCGGGTGGGTCTTCGCGAAGTTCTTCACGGCCTGGGGGGCGCGGCGGTCGGAGTTGCCCTCGCGCAGCACGGGGTTCACGGCGGAGCCCTTCACGGCGTCGTACCGTGACCGGGCGTCCTTCTCCGCGTCGGTCGCGGGGGAGTCGGGGTAGTCGGGAAGGTCGATGCCCTGGCCCTGGAGCTCGGCGATCGCGGCCTTCAGCTGCGGCACCGAGGCGGAGATGTTCGGCAGCTTGATGATGTTCGCGTCCGGCGAGGTCGCGAGCTTCCCGAGCTCGGCGAGGGCGTCGGCCTCGCGCTGCTCCTCGGGGAGGAGGTCGGAGAAGGCCGCGACGATGCGGCCCGCGAGCGAGATGTCACGGGTCTCGACCTCGATGCCGGCGGTGCCGGCGAAGGCCTCCAGGATCGGCAGGAACGAGGCGGTGGCGAGCATCGGTGCTTCGTCGGTGTGGGTGTAGATGATTCGCGACATGGTCGGCGGGGCTCCCTCGGTTCGGCGCAAGAATCTCTCGACGTCAAGACTATCGGAGCGAGGCGGGAGCCGCTCCGCGCGGCGGCTCCGCGCTGGGAACGGCTCAGCCCAGCAGCAGGAGGCTCCCGGCCAT
Organism: Brachybacterium equifaecis; assembly: GCF_023509525.1. Classification (GTDB taxonomy): domain Bacteria; phylum Actinomycetota; class Actinomycetes; order Actinomycetales; family Dermabacteraceae; genus Brachybacterium; species Brachybacterium equifaecis. Next base: position 32,490 of record NZ_JAKNCJ010000002.1, on the reverse strand, counting down.
CACAGCCATCCCGGTGATCAGCGCGCCGACGACGACTCCATGCTCGCCGCTCTCCTCGGCCGACGGCAGCAGCTCGTCCAGAGAGATGAGCACCATCACCCCCGCGACTGCGGCGAGCACCGCGCCGAGCGCCGGTCCCTCCAGCCAGCGCGAGAGCAGCAGCCACCCGATCACCGCGCCGACGGGCTCGGCCATCCCGGAAGCCGTCGCCAGCCAGAACGCACGGCGCCGCGAGCCCGTCGCGCGCCGCACCGGGATGGCCACGGCGATCCCTTCCGGAATGTTGTGGAGGGCGATCGCGATCACGACCGGCACTGCGACCCGCGGGGACTGCAGGGCGGCCACGAAGGTCGCGAACCCCTCCGGCAGGTTATGCAGGGCGAGCACCGCCGCGGTGAGCGCCCCTGTGCGCAGGAGGCGCGCGCGGCGGGCGCGCTCGGCGGCCGGGAGCCCGGGCGCCTCGGCCGACGCGCCGCCGACGGCGCGGGGCATCCGCTGCGGGACCAGCCGCGAGAGCGCGGCGACGAGGATCATGCCCGCGAAGAAGGAGGCTGCGGCCCACGCCGTGCCCGCGCGCGTCGCGGTCTCTCCGGGACCGGCTCCGGAGAGCACGGCCGCGCCCTGCGGCAGCAGCTCGGCGAAGGAGACGTACAGCATCACGCCGGCGGAGAAGCCCAGCCCCGCTGCGAGGAAGCGATCGGACGTGCCGCTCCCGATCAGCGCGATCGCGGCGCCCACGGATGTGGCACCGCCCGCGAGAACGGTGAGGAGCAGGGCCAGGAGCACCCGTCGACTCTAGAGCAGGCCGCCTCCGCGGAGGGGCCTGGGGCCGCCTCGTACAATCGCCCCATGACCTACCTCCGCGTCACTGACCTGCGCGATCAGCGCCTCACGGCGGCCCAGCTCGCCGCCGCCCTGCCCCGCCCGGAGCTCGATGTGGAGGCCGCGACCGCTGCGGTCGCCCCGATCATCCGCGACGTCGCCTCGCGCGGCGCGGCGGCGGTGCTGGAGGCGTCCGAGCGCTTCGACCGGGTGCGCCCGCCCCACCTGCGGGTGCCCAGAGAGGCCCTCGAGTCCGCGCTCGCGCAGCTGGACCCGGAGATCCGCTCCGCGCTCGAGACCGCGATCGCGCGCGTGCGCGCCGTCGATGCGGCGCAGGTGCGAGCCGACGACGTGGTCGAGGTGCTCCCCGGCGGGAAGGTCGTGCAGCGCTGGGTGCCGGTGCGGCGCGTGGGCCTCTACGTGCCCGGCGGGCGCGCCGCGCTGCCGAGCTCCGTGGTGATGAACGCCGTTCCCGCCCTCACCGCAGGCGTGGAGGAGATCGTGCTGGCCTCGCCCCCGCAGGCGGAGTTCGGCGGCCTGCCGCACCCGACGATCCTCGCGGCCTGCGCGCTGCTCGGGATCACCGAGGTGCTCGCCGCGGGCGGCGCGCAGGCGATCGCCCTGCTCGCCCACGGGGCGGAGGATCTCGGCGACGGGCGAGGCCTCGCGCCGGTGGATCTCGTGACCGGACCGGGCAACGTGTTCGTCGCCGCCGCGAAGCGCCTGGTGCGCGGGCGCGTCGGCATCGACGCCGAGGCGGGGCCGACGGAGATCGCGATCCTCGCCGACGCCGGCGCCGACCCGCGGCTCGTCGCGGCGGATCTCATCTCCCAGGCCGAGCACGATCCGCTCGCCGCTGCCGTGCTCGTGACCGACGACGAGGCGCTGGTGGGGGCGGTGGAGTCGGAGCTCGAGCGCCAGGTCGCGGCGGCGCCCCACGCCGAGCGGATCGCCGAGGCGCTGCGCGGCGTGCAGAGCGGCGCGATCCTCGTGCGCGACCTCGACCAGGGGCTCGAGGTCGTCAACGCCTACGGGGCCGAGCACCTCGAGATCCAAACGGCCGACGCGCCCGCGATCGCGGCGCGCGTCACCAATGCCGGAGCGGTGTTCGTCGGCGCGTACAGCCCGGTGAGCCTCGGCGACTACGCCGCGGGCTCCAACCACGTGCTGCCCACGGGCGGCACGGCGCGCTTCGCCGGGGGGCTCGGCGTGCAGTCCTTCCTGCGCGGCATCCACGTGGTGGAGTACGACCACGAGGCGCTCGCGGCCTCGCGGGAGGCCGCCACGACACTCGCTCGCGCCGAGGGCCTGCCCGGTCACGGCGCTGCGATCGACATCCGCTTCGAGGACTGATCCGCCTATCGCCCGGGGCGCCGCGCCCTGGCGGTGCCGCAGGCCCCGGCGCAGGGCCCCGATCGGCGGCGGGCGGCGCCCGTCGGCGCGGAACCCCGGGGGAGGGGCCTCAGCGGACGCTGGTGCCGGGGAGGTCGGCCGCGTCGATGATCTCGCGCCGCTCGCCGCGGGTGACGAAGGAGGCGATCGCCCTCCACCCGAGCATGAACACGGCGAGGACCGCCGCGGTCACGATCACGAACGAGACCTCGGTGCCCTGCTGGAAGAGCGTGCGCAGCGCCATCGCCGCGACCAGCGTGATCGCCCAGATGCAGACGCCCTGGGGCCACAGCGCGAAGGGGCGGCGCCACGACTGCGCGGCCAGGTGCCCCAGGATCAGACCGACGAGGAAGGTCCAGGCGACGGCGAACAGGCTCGTGCCCGTCAGCGGCTCGTGATGCTGGAGCAGGCCGATGGCGACGAACAGGACGACAGCGAGGACATCGCCCACGAGGGCGCCGAGGAAGCGGAGCATTCCTCCAGGGTAGCCGGGCCGCGCGAACGGACCGCGCCGCGGTGTCCTCGTGCGAGCGGTCCGGGGGGAGGGCGCGTGATCCGGCGGGAGGTCGCGCTGCAGGCCGGCATCCCGCCCCGCGGGCTCCCGGCCGGAGTGTCGGCGCCTCCCCCTACGATGGGGGCATGCCCGGTTCCACTCCTCCTGCGCCCCTCGACGCCCGCGGTCCCTCCGCAGGCGGTGCGCGCGCGGGTCTGCCCGCGCCGCGGCCCGATCTCGCCGGGATGGAGCCCTACGGCGCCCCGCAGATCCACGTCCCCCACCTGCTGAACGTCAACGAGAACCCGTTCGGTCCCTCGGAAGCGCTCGCCCAGGCGATGGGCGAGGCCGTGCGCACAGCGGCGCTGGACCTGCACCGGTACCCCGATCGCGAGTTCGAGGCGCTGCGCGCAGATCTGGGCGACTATCTCGCCGAGGAGTCGGGGATCCCTGCTCCGCGGCCGGAGTCCGTGTGGGCGGCGAACGGGTCGAACGAGGTCATGCACCAGCTGATGCTGGCGTTCGGAGGTCCCGGCCGCACCGCGCTCGGCTTCACGCCCCACTACTCGATGTATCCGGAGTACGCCCGCGACACCTTCACCTCCTGGGTGACGGCCGAGCGCGGCCCCGCGCCCGACTTCGCGCTCACCGCCGCGCAGGTGAGCGACGCGATCGCCCGGCACGATCCGCACATCGTGGTGCTCGCGAGCCCGAACAACCCCACCGGCACCGCCCTGGATCTCGAGGTCGTGCGCGCGGCAGCCGCCGCGCTCGCGCCGTGCGCGGGCCTGCTGGTCGTGGACGAGGCCTACGCCGAGTTCCGCCGCGCCGGCGTCCCCAGCCCCCTCGAGCTGCTGCCCGAGTTCCCGAACCTCGTGGTGACGCGCACGATGTCCAAGGCGTTCGCTCTGGCCGGAGGCCGCATCGGCTACATGGTCGCCGATCCGGGCATCGTGGACCTCGTGCGCATCGTGCGCCTTCCGTACCACCTCTCCGCCGTCACCCAGGCGGTCGCGCGCACCGCGCTCGCGCACCGCGCCGAGTTGCTGGCCCAGGTGGAGCTGCTGCGCACGGAGCGCGACGCTCTTGCCGCGCACCTGCGAGCCGAGGGCTATACGGTCGCCCCCTCCGACGCGAACTTCCTCTTCTTCCTCCCGCGCGGGGATCGGCGCGCGGTCTGGCAGGGACTGCTGGACCGCGGCGTGCTGATCCGCGAGGTCGGCCCCGCGCCCTGGCTGCGCGTGTCGATCGGCGCACCGGAGGACAACACCGCATTCCGCACCGCACTGACGGAGGTCGACCCCGCATGACCGCACCCGCCCACCGCACCGCCACGATCTCCCGCAGCACGCGGGAGTCCACCGTGGAGGTTGCCCTGGATCTCGACGGCACCGGCCGCTGCGACATCTCCACGTCGGTCCCGTTCTTCGATCACATGCTGACGGCGCTCGGCACGCACGCCCGCTTCGACCTCACGGTGAAGGCGACCGGCGACACCCACATCGATGCGCACCACACCGTGGAGGACACCGCCATCGTGCTCGGCCAGTGCCTGCGGGAGGCCCTCGGGGACAAGAAGGGGATCGCCCGCTTCGGCGATGCGCTCGTGCCGCTGGACGAGGCACTCGCCCAGGCGGTCGTCGACGTCTCGGGCCGCCCCTACTGCGTGCATACCGGCGAGCCCGCGGGGCAGGAGCTCCACCTCATCGGGGGGCACTTCACCGGCTCCCTCACCCGGCACGTCCTCGAGTCCATCGCGCATCACGCCGCGATCTGCCTGCACATGCGCGTGCTCGCGGGCCGCGACCCCCACCACATCGTCGAAGCGCAGTTCAAGGCCCTGGCCCGCGCACTGCGCGCAGCCTGCGAGCCCGATCCCCGCGTCCATGACGTCCCGTCCACGAAGGGTGCACTGTGACCACCGCCGAACCGCCCCGCCCCGGACCGGGCGATGATGACATCAATGCCGAGTTCGCCCGCCTGATGGAGGGCGTCGATCTCGACGCCGAGCTCGCGCGTGAGAACGAGCGCCCCGCAGGCGCGGATCAGGTCGCCGCCGAGGGGGAGCTCACGGTGGAGGACATCATGGGCGCCGCGCAGAGCGAGGAGCCCGCGATCGCCGTGGTCGCCACCTCGGTCATCTCCGCCAGGGCCCTGGCGGGAGCGATCCGCCTGGGCCAGGAGGCGCGCACCGACGGCCTCCTCATCCCCTCCCGCGCCCGAGTGCACGAGACCTCGATGGGCGCGATCGCTCTCGGCGAGCTCCAGGAGGGCGAGGCGCACGAGCTCGCCGCCATCACCTCCACCGCCCTGCAGCGCAACGGCGTGGTGCTGTTCTGGCGCCGAGGGGATCGCATGACCGCCACCCGCTACCGGGAGGGCGAGCGCGGGGACGACGTCTCGCCCGCCATCGTGATGGGCGCCATGGACGACGCGGTCGAGCAGCTGATGCTCGGCGCGACCACCCCGGATGAGCTCGGCGAGGGCCTGAGCCCGGCCGCCATCAGCCGCGACCTGGCGCTCGAGTGGATCGCCGACGGGCGGCGCCCCCGGTGACGGCAGCTCCCCTCGCCCCTCCCGCATCCGCTGCGCAGGCAGACGCCCCCTCGGTCGTCGTGCTCGACCACGGCAGCGGCAACGTGCGCTCGGTGGTGCGTGCGCTCGAGGCCGCCGGAGCCCGGGTCGATCTCACCGCGGACCGCGAGAAGGCGCTGGCCGCCGACGGTCTCGTGGTCCCCGGCGTCGGCGCGTTCGCCGCGACGATGGCCCAGATCCTCGCGGTCGGCGGGGACCGCATCATCGAGCGCCGGCTCGCCGGCGGGCGCCCCGTGCTCGGGATCTGCGTGGGCCTGCAGGTCATGTTCGAGGCCGGGACCGAGCACGGCACCCGCGCCGACGGTCTCGCCCAGTGGCCCGGTGAGGTCACCGCCCTGCAGGCCGCGATCGTCCCGCACATGGGCTGGAACACCGTCGAGGCGCCTGCCGGATCCCGGCTGCTCGCCGGGATCGAGGAGGAGCGCTTCTACTTCGTCCACTCCTACGGCGTGCGCAGCTGGGACTTCGAGCCCCTGCCGCCGATGCCGGCGCCGCTGGTGACCTGGGCCGAGCACGGCGGGGACCGCTTCATCGCCGCCGTGGAGAACGGCGCGCTGACCGCCGCGCAGTTCCATCCCGAGAAGTCCGGCCAGGCGGGAGCGCGCCTGCTGGAGAACTGGCTGGGCACGCTGCGGCGCCCGGTGAGCGCCTCATGATCCTCGCCTTCCTCATGCTGTTCGCCGGCGGGATGATCGTCGGGGCGGCCTATTCCTTCCACAAGTCCGGCAGGCCCCTGTGGATGGTCATCGTGGCCGCCCTGATCGGACTGCTCTGCATCGGCGTCTCGCTCTGGCGCATCCAGATGTGACCGCGCGGGGCGAGAGCCCCCGCCGCCGCTGCGGCGAACCCGCCCGCAGCGCCCCGCACCTTCCCGCCCTCTCGTTCGGAGACCACTCATGACCGCACCCGTCGCCCGTCCCGCACTCCAGCTCCTCCCCGCCGTCGACGTCCAGGACGGCCAGGCCGTCCGGCTCGTCCAAGGAGAGGCGGGCACCGAGACCAGCTACGGCTCGCCGCTCGAGGCCGCCCTGCACTTCCAGCAGGGCGGCGCCGAGTGGCTCCACCTCGTGGATCTCGACGCGGCCTTCGGTCGGGGCTCCAACGCCGCTCTGCTCGCCGAGGTCGTCGCGGCCGTCGACCTCCAGGTGGAGCTGTCCGGAGGAATCCGCGACGACGCCTCCCTCGCCGCGGCCCTCGCGACCGGCTGCCGCCGCGTGAACCTCGGCACCGCGGCGCTGGAGAACCCCGAGTGGACCGCGGAAGCGCTCGCCGAGCACGGCGACCGCATCGCCGTCGGCCTCGACGTGCGCGGCACCACGCTCGCGGCGCGCGGGTGGACCAAGGAGGGCGGTGACCTGTGGGAGGCGATGGAGCGCCTGGACGCCGCCGGCTGCACGCGCTACGTCCTCACCGACGTCACCAAGGACGGCATGATGAGCGGCCCGAACACGGCGCTCCTCCAGCAGGTCTGCGAGCGCACCGACGCGAAGGTCATCGCCTCGGGCGGGATCTCCTCCCTGGCCGACATCGCCGCCCTGCGCGAGCTCGTCGAGATCGGCGTCGAGGGCGCGATCGTCGGCAAGGCGCTCTACGCCGGCGCGTTCACGCTCCCCGAGGCGCTCGAGGTGGCTGCCCGACCGTGATTCCTCCCGAGACCCCCAGCTCTGGAACCCCTGACCTCCCGCCCGCGCAGCGGACTCTGCCCGCCCATTTTCGCGAGAAGTCCCCGTTGGCCGACACCGCGGGGACGCCCTGGGCGGGCCGCGACTATGCCGTGAGCCCGTTCCCGGACGACGACGGCAGCACGCCGTCCGCCGTCGCCGAGGCTCTCGGCGCCGTCGCGAGCGGGCAGGACCCGCTGCGCTCGCACCTGGTCGCGGCCCTCGCGGGCAGCCGGCTCCTCGTGCCGATCATGGCGGTCGCGACCGAGACGGGCACGAGCGCCCACGGCCTGAAGGGCGACAACGGCGCCGACATGGCCATGGTCTCGATCACCGCGCCCGACGGCACGCGCGTCCTGCCCGTCTTCACCTCCGTCCAGCAGCTCGCCCGCTGGCAGGCCGCCGCCCGTCCCGTCCCGACGCTGACCGCGCAGGCAGCGCAGGCCGCCGTCCAGGAGGGTGTGAGCGAGCTGCTGCTGAATCCGGCGGCGTCGGCTTCCGACAGCAGCGCCCCCGAGGACCTCGCCGGGCCGCTGCTCCTGCAGCGCTCGATCCTCTGGGCGCTCGCCCGAGGGCGCGACTGGATGCCCCCGCACGAGGACGCCGAGCTCGCCGCGGAGATCTCCCGCATCGCGCAGCGCCTGCCATCCGTCACGGCGCTCGAGGCCCGGCCGGGAGAGCGCACCGAGATCGATCTGCTCGTGCGGCTCGTCCCCGGCCTGACCGCTCCCCAAGTGCAGGCGACCGTGGAGTCGCTCACGGGCGAGCTCGCCGCATCGCTCCTCGTCGTCGAGCGGACCAGCTCGCTCACCCTGACCCTGGGGGGCTGAGATGGACGCCTACAGGCAGGTCCTCCAGCGGCCGGGGGTGCTCCCCGTCCTCGTGCTCGGCTTCTTCGCCCGCATCCCCTTCGCCTCGCTCGGGCTGCTGCTCACCCTCCACTGCGTCATGACGCTCGGCCGCAGCTATCTGGAGGCGGGGATCATCGTGACCGTCTCGACTCTCGGCACCGCGATCGCGAACCCGTGGCGCGGGCACCTCGTGGACACCAAGGGGCTGCGCCGCGCCGTGCTGCCCTCGATCCTCATCCAGTCCACGACCCTGATCGCCGCGGCCTTCGTGCCGTTCAGCGCGCTCATCGGCCTCGCCTTCCTCGGCGGTCTGTTCGGTCTGCCGGTCTGGTCGGTGATGCGCACCTCGCTGTCCGTGCTCATCCCGCCGCAGCAGCGACGCACCGCCTTCGCACTCGACTCCGTGGGCACGGAGCTGGTGTTCATGATCGGCCCCGCGGCGATCACGGTCGCCGCCATCTCGGCGGGCACGACCCTCTCTCTGGTCGTCGTGGGCGTGCTGGTCGCGCTCGCCGGGATCGGCCTGTTCATCGTGAACCCGCCCACCCGCAGCGAGCAGCTCGTGCTGCCGGTCAAGCTGCCGAGGCCCCTCGAGGCCGCCGAGGCGGCCATGCTCGCCCAGCACGACGCGCTCGGGGAGAAGCGCCTGGCGGAGGACCTCGCGACCGGTCAGATCCGCGTCGTCGAGGCGGACGTCCCGACGGAGCGGGTGACCGCGCGCTCCGCCCTTCTCACTGCGGGCGGGATGACGATCCTGCTGGCCATGGGCATCGGCTCGCTGATCTTCACCGCGACCGACCTCTCGATCGTCGCGATGCTCGACGCACAGGGCCGCACCGGCGCGATCGCCGTGGTGATGTCGCTGTGGGCGGCAGGTTCTCTCGTCGGCGGACTCGTCTACGGGGCGATGACGCGCGCGGTGCCCCCGCTGTGGGTGCTCCTCGGGCTCGGGACGCTGTCGCTGCCGGTCGCCATCGCGGGCACGACGGGCTCGCTGCTCGCTCTCGCGCTGACGGTGATGCTCGCCGGGGTGTGCGTCGCCCCGATCATCACCGCGACCTCGGAGTCGATCTCGCACCGGGTGCCCGAGGAGGTCCGAGGAGAGGCCATGGGCTGGCACGGCACCTCGCTGACCGTCGGCGCCGCCGCCGGATCCCCCGTGATCGGCGCGGTCATCGACGCCTTCGGACCGGGGTGGGGAGTCGCCGCGGCCAGCCTGCTCGCGATCGTCTTCGCGATCGCAGCGCTGATCGCGCAGCGCTCGCGGCGCCGGCGCCTGCGCCGCGAGCTCGCCGCCCGCTTCGCCTGAGCGTCACGCGCGCGGGGGACACGGGTCGAGCGCCCTGCGCGCCGATCGACATGCGTGGTCGAGCCGGAATCGGGGCTGGATGGAAGTCGAGGTGCGTGGAAGCGTCGGAATGGGCAGCGGACACGGATCGAGGTGCGTGCAACCGTCGGAATGGGCACCGCACACGGATCGAGGTGCGTCGAAGCGTCGGAATCAGACCCGGATTACGACGTGTGCACGCACGTCGATCGGCCGAATGCCGACGCGACCCCGCTCCGCGCGGCCAGGCTCGGCGCGAACCGGTGCCGCGCGACGGCTCGTGGACAGACCCACCCGGTTCGGCGGCCCCCGTGAGTCAGGAGACCCGGCCGGTCCACTTCTCGCCGGGTGCCTGGCCGGGCGGATCGGGGAAGGGGAGAGCCTCGGCGAACGCGAGCTGCAGCGTGCGCAGCCCGTCGCGCAGGGAGCGGGCGTGGTCCCCGCCGATCTCCGGAGAGGCGGCCGTGACCAGGCCCGCGAGGGCGATGATGAGCTTCCGCGCCTCGGCGAGGTCCTGGTAGTGGCCGGTCTGCTCGTCCTCCGCGAGGCCGATCTTCACCGCTGCGGCGCTCATCAGGTGCACGGTGGCGGTGGTGATGATCTCGACCGCGGAGACATCCGCGATGTCGCGCGAGGCGCCGCTGCTGGAATCGTCGAGGTCGCCGAGCTCGGCAGCGGAATCGGCGCCTGCGCGGGGATCCTCGAGCGGGGCCGGCTCCGCGGGGGAGCGGTCGGACAGGGGGTTCTCGTGCACAGGATTCCTTCGCTGGGGGTGCTCGCCAGGGCCTTGACGAGGGGCGACGCACATCACGGGCGGGGCCCGGTGCGCTGCTGGTAGCATAGGGGAAAGGAACATGACGTTCCCCTGCAGGTGAGGGTCCTCGACTCGCATCTGCACAGCTGCCCCACGCACCACCGGGGCGGCTGGATCAAGTGGAGAGCCTCTCCCACCTCGTGGCCGTCGGCCACCGGGTCGTGACCCGCCGGAACCCGTTCCGGCTCGCGTGCTCGCACGCTGTCATTCCGAGGCCTCCACAGGATCTGTGGGGGCCTTCGTCATGAGAAGACATGCCACCGAGGTGAGGAGCCACCATCAGCGAACAGCGCATCAACGGCCAGATCAGAGTCCCCTTCGTTCTTCTGGTCGGCCCGAATGGAGAACAGGTCGGAACGGTCAAGGTCGAGGACGCGCTGCGTCTGGCCGCGGAGGCCGATCTCGACCTGGTGGAGGTCGCCCCCGGCGCTAACCCGCCCGTGTGCCGCCTCATGGACTACGGCAAGTTCAAGTACGAAGCGAACATGAAGGCGCGCGAGTCGCGGAAGAACCAGGTCAACACGGTCCAGAAGGAGATCCGTATGGGCCTGAAGATCGACACGCACGACTTCGAGACCAAGCGCCGCAACGTGGTGAAGTTCCTCCAGGGCGGCGACAAGGTCAAGGTCATGGTGCGCTTCCGCGGTCGCGAGCAGTCCCGGCCGGAGCTCGGCACCCGCCTGCTCGGCCGCATGGCCGAGGAGGTCGCGGAGTTCGGCTTCGTCGAGTCCTACCCGCGCCAGGACGGCCGCACGATGGTGATGGTCCTGGGGCCGACCAAGAAGAAGACCCAGGCTCGCGCCGAGGCCCGCCAGCGCAAGACCGACGAGCAGAAGGCCGACAAGCCGCAGGGGGCAGCCGCCCCCGAGGCCCCTGCCGCCCCCGCTTCACCGGAGACCGCCCCCGCGGCGGCCGCCGATCCCGCCCCCGCCCCCGAGGGCGCAGAGCAGTCCTGATCCGTGGAGCCGCCGTGCAGGCGGCGAAAGGGATCCGATCACGAAGGAGAACAGGCTGATGCCGAAGAACAAGACCCACTCGGGCACCAAGAAGCGCGTCCGCGTCACCGGGTCCGGCAAGCTCATGCGGGAGAAGGCGAACGCTCGCCACCTCCTGGAGCACAAGAGCTCGACCCGCAAGCGCCGTCTGGGCAGCGACACCTCCGTGTCCAAGGCAGACACCAAGAAGGTCAAGCGCCTCCTCGGCCGCTGAGGCCCCTCGCGGGATCTGAGTTCCCGCACATCTGAACTCGAACACCAGCGAAGGAGAATCACGTGGCACGCGTGAAGCGGGCGGTCAACGCCCATAAGAAGCGTCGAGAGGTCCTCGAGCAGGCCAGCGGCTACAGCGGTCAGCGCTCGCGCCTGTACCGCAAGGCCAAGGAGCAGCTGCTCCACTCGGCCACCTACAGCTACCGCGACCGCAAGGCGCGCAAGGGCGACTTCCGTCGTCTCTGGATCCAGCGCATCAACGCTGCCTCCCGCGCCAACGGCATGACGTACAACCGCCTCATCCAGGGCCTCGGCCTCGCGGGTGTGGAGGTCGACCGTCGCATGCTCGCAGAGCTCGCCGTCAACGACGCCGCGGCTTTCGCCGCGCTCGTCCAGGTCGCCAAGAAGGCCCTGCCCGAGGACGTCAACGCCCCCGCGGCCTGATCGACCTCATGAGCAATGCCGAGCGCCCGGATGGCTGGGCGATCACCTCCCCCCGATCTGATCGGGTGCGGATGATCGCCTCGCTGTCCGGGCGCTCTGCACGTCGGAAGCTCGGGATGTTCCGCGCGGAGGGCCCCCAGGCGGTCCGCTCCCTGCTCGAGCACCGCGCCGCCGACGTGCGCGAGCTGTACCTGACCGATGCCGGCACCGCCGCGAACCCGGATCTCCTCGCCCTCGCGGCCGCCGCGGGCCGCCGCATCCGCCGCATTCCTGAGGACGTCCTGCGCGCGATGGTGCGCAGCGGGAACGACGCCCCCGCCGGAGCGACCGGCTCGGGGGCCGACGGGCCCGTCAGCCCCCAGGGCGTCCTCGCCCTCGCCGCGATGCCCGAGCCAGGCCTCGACGATGTCCTCGAAGGCCTTCCGCACGGTCCGCTCACCCTGCTCGTCCTGCACGAGGTGCAGGACCCGGGGAACGTCGGCACCCTGATCCGCGCGGCCGACGCCTCCGGCGCCGCCGCTGTCATCGCCACCGCCGGCACGGCCGACGTCTGGGCGCCGAAGACCGTCCGCTCCGCCGCGGGCAGCCTCTTCCACCTGCCCGTCGTGACGGGGATCGATCCGGAGCGCCTCCTGCCGGCCCTCGCCGAGCACAGCATCTCCGCGCTCGCCACCAGCGGCTATGCCGCGCAGGATCTCTACGACGCGGAGCTGCCGGAGCGCTCGGCCTGGCTGCTCGGCAACGAGGGCCACGGACTGCCCGATGCGGTCCTCCAGGCCGCGGACCTCGCAGTGCGGATCCCGCTGGCCGGCAGCGCGGAATCCCTGAACGTCGCGATCGCCGCGACCGTGTGCCTGTTCGAGACGATGCGCCGCCGCGGCGGGGGCGCCGCCCGGTGAAGCGCGCCCTGCTCGTCCCCCTCCTCCTCCTCGCGCTCGCCATCGCCGCGGCCCTCCTCGGGATCATCGCGACCGGCGCCGCGCAGCCCGGAGCCCTGGTCCCCGTCAGCCCGCTGGTCACCTGGGGCATCCCCGTGCTGCGCGCGCTGCACCACCTGGGCATGCTGCTGGCGATCGGGGCCGGAGGCGTCGCTGTGCTCCTCATGCCCGGCCCCGCGGGCTGCGGGGCCGACGCGGTAGCGCGCCGCTCGCGCGTGCGGACTCTGCAGGGGGGCCGCGGCGCGGTCGTGCGCCTCGGCGCCGCGGGAAGCGCGCTGTGGTCCGCCGCCTCGCTGGCGCTGGTGCCGCTCGGCGCCCTGGAGGCGGCAGGCGCCGGCAGCGGGCTGCCGCTGTGGCCGCTCGCGCTCAGCACGGCCCTCGGCCAGCTGCAGCTCGCGATCGCGGTCCTCGCCGGTCTCGCGGCGCTGTGCATGGCGCTCGCGCGCTCGACGACGCTCGCCTGCTGGGGCCTCGCCTTCGCGGGCATCGGCGCAGGATTCCTGGGCCTCGCCGGACACGCCGGTGCGAGCCTCGAGCACACCAACGCCGTCAACGCCATGGCCGTGCACATCGCCGCCGTCTGCGTGTGGGCCGGCGGACTGCTCGTCATCGGCCTGATGCGCGGAGCGATGGGTGAGGAGGGGGAGACTACGGTCATCCGCCGCTTCTCGCCGTGGGCGCTCGGCGCGGTGATCGCGCTCGCCCTCTCGGGCCTCGTGAGCGCGAGCATCCGCCTGGATTCCCTCGGCGATCTCCTCGCGATCCCCTACGGGCGGATCGTCCTGGCGAAGACGGTGCTGCTGATCGTGCTCGCGGTGATCGGTGCGCTCCAGCGCCGCCGGCTCGGCGATGCCGTGCGCTTCCGCCATCTCGCGCTCACCGAGGGGGTGCTCCTGGCGGTCGTTCTCGGCCTGTCGATCGCCCTCGGCCGCACCGGGCCGCCGGTCGCGCAGGTCATCCCTCCTGAGGGCGAGCTGCGGCTGATCGCACTGGCCGGATACCTCCCGCCCGCGGAGCCGTTCGGCGTCGCCTCGCTGTTCACGCAGTTCCGGCCCGACTGGATGGCGCTCGCGCTCGCGATCGCGATGGCGGGCCTCTACACGGCCGGCGTGGTCCGGCTGCGCCGCCGTGGCGACGCCTGGCCTGCGGTGCGCACCGTGCCCTTCCTCGCGGGCTGCCTCGCCTTCGCGTGGGTGATGAGCGGGGGGCCGGCGGCGTACGGTCTGTTCCGGTTCGACGCGCACATGGTGCAGCACATGGCGATGATGATGATCGTGCCTCCGCTCTGGGTGCTCGGCGCTCCCGTCACGCTCCTGACCCGCGCCGCCGCTCCGCGGACCGACGGCTCGCGCGGTGTGCGCGAGTGGGTGCTCGCTGCTCTGCACTCCCGGTATGCGCGACTGGTCTCGACGCCTCCCGTGGCAGGAATCCTCTTCGCGGGATCGCTCGTGGTCTTCTACTTCACGCCGCTGTTCGAGCTGTCGATGGAGCACCACCTCGGCCACGTGCTGATGACGGCGCACTTCCTGCTGGCGGGCTACCTCTTCGCGTGGGTGCTGATCGGCATCGATCCCGCGACCCACGAGATCAGCCCGGTGCTGAAGCTCATCACGCTGCTGGTCACGCTGAGCTTCCACGCGTTCTTCGGCGTCGCCGTCGTCTCCGCGACCTGGATCATCGCGCAGGACTGGTATCTCGCGCTCGGCCTGCATCCCCTGGAGGAGCTCGCCCTGATCCAGCGCCGCGGCGGCTCGATCATGTGGGGCGTCTCCGAGGTGCCGACGGTCCTCTACGCGCTCGTGCTCGTGGCGCTGTGGACGCGATCCGAGGACCGCCGGGCGCGCCAGTACGACCGCAAGGCCGAGCGCGACGACGACGCCGAGCTCGCCGAGTACAACGCCTACCTGGAGTCGCTGCGCGGCAGGGGATGAGCGCAGGGCACGGGCCCGGTCCTCATCCCCTGCCGCGCAGCGACGGGAGCGCTCAGGCCCAGTCGCCCTCTGCGGTCTGCTTCTCCGCGCCGATCGTCGTGTCCGGGCCGTGGCCGGTGTGCACGACGGTCTCCTCCGGCAGCGTGAACAGGCGCTCGCGGATGGACTGCTCGATCGTCGGCCGATCCGAGAAGGAGCGGCCCGTCGCGCCGGGCCCGCCCTCGAAGAGGGTGTCGCCGCTGAACAGGCAGCCGCGAGCCGGCACGTAGAAGCAGACGGAGCCGGGGGAGTGGCCCGGGGTGGCGATGGTCTCGATGTCCAGCCCGGCGATGGTGAAGACGTCGCCGTCCTCGATGTCGTCGTCCCAGGGCAGGTCGCCGTGCGTGAGCTCCCAGACCTCCTGGTCGGCGGGGTTCAGCAGCACGGGCGCCTCGAGCGCCATGGACAGCTCGGGGGCGAAGCGCACGTGGTCGTCGTGCGCGTGCGTGAGGAGGATGCCGACGCACTCGCGGTCGCCCACGAGCGTCTTCACGGCATCGACGTCGTGCGGGGCGTCGATGACCACGCAGGTGGCGTCATCGCCCAGCACCCAGGCGTTGTTCTCCACCTCGTGGGTCTCGCCGTCGAGGGTGAAGGTGCCCTTCGTGGTGGTGTGGTCGATGCGGGCCTCGGTGCCGGAAGCGCTGTCGGCATGCTCGGCGGGGGCGGGGGACTGGTTCACGGTCATGGGTGCCTCTCTCAGCGGTCGATGCGCACGACGGTGCGCAGCACGGGGCCCTCGTGCAGGGAGTTCAGGGCGTCCTCGACGCCGGCGAGGTCGGTGGTGCCGGTGACGAAGCGCTCCAGCGGCAGCCGGCCCTGCAGGTGCAGGTCGGTGAGGTAGGGGAAGTCGCGCTCCGGCAGGCAGTCCCCGTACCACGAGGACTTCAGCGCCCCGCCGCGCCCGAAGACGTCCAGCAGCGGGAGGGTCAGCTCGACCTCGGGGCGCGGCACTCCGACGAGCACGACGCGCCCTGCGAGGTCGCGGGCGTAGAAGGCGGTCTCGTAGGTGGAGGGGATGCCGACGGCGTCGATGACGACGTCGGCGCCGAAACCTCCGGTGAGCTCCTGGACCTTCTCCACGATCTGCTCGCGCGAGAGGTCCTTGGAGTCGATGGTGTGCGTCGCCCCGAGCTCGGAGGCGGCCTGGAGCTTGTCCTTCTGGATGTCGATGCCGATCACGGTGGTGGCACCGGCGAGCACGGCGCCGGCGATCGCCGCGCAGCCCACTCCGCCCAGGCCGATCACCGCCACGGACTCCCCGCGCTGCACGGCGCCCGTGTTCACGGCGGCGCCGATCCCGGCCATCACCCCGCAGCCGAGCAGCCCCGCGACCTCGGGCGCGGCCTCCTCGGAGACCTTCGTGCACTGCATCTCGTGCACGATCGTCCTCTCGGCGAACGCGCCGATGCCGAGCGCCGGGGTCAGCTCGGTGCCGTCCTCGAGAGTCATCGCGGCCGACGCGTTCGAGGTGTCGAAGCAGTACTCGGGCACGCCCTTGCGGCAGGCGCGGCACTGCCCGCAGACGGCGCGCCAGTTCAGCACCACGAAGTCGCCGACCTTCACGTGCGTGACGGCGTCGCCGACCTGCGCGACGCGGCCCGCCGCTTCGTGGCCGAGCAGGAACGGGAACTCGTCATTGATGCCGCCGTCGCGGTAGGCGAGGTCGGTGTGGCACACCCCGCAGGCCTGGATGTCGACGATGACGTCGCTCGGGCCGGGATCGGGGATGACGATGCGGGCGAGCTCGGCGGGCTCGCCGGCGGCGCGGGCGATGACGCCCTTCACGGTCTGGGGCATGGGCTGCTCCTCGGATTCGGTGCGGGCCCCGCTGCTCGGGCGGCGGCGGGGCCCGCGGTGGCGGTCTGCGCCCAGGGTAGCCGCGGCGCCTGCCCGGACCCCGAGCGGCAGCAGCAGACTCCTCGCCCCAGCGGCCGGTCACGTGCACTCCTGCACGTGGGCGGACGCTGGAGCGACGGTTCTGCTGTGATGCGGGCGACAGCAGCTGACGTGCGCTGTCCCGCGCAGAGGCCCCGGCATGCGGCGGCTCTGCATCTCAGCGGCTCGGGAACGGCGCACCGTGCAGGCCCTCCTAGAATGGGAGGGCCCTGGGCGCTCGCCGCCCTCCCCACCCGGACGAAAGCGATCCCTGTGTCCGAGACGCCCCCTGCTCCCGCCGACGACTCCGCCCCCAGCGCGCTGGACGGACCCGCGATCACCGCGGCCGTGGACGCCGCGCTCGCCGCCATCGCGGCCGCTGCGACCACCGCCGAGCTGAAGACCGTGCGCATCGAGCACACCGGCGACGCCTCGGTCATCTCGACCGCGAACCGCGGGATCAAGGACCTCCCCAAGGAGAGCAAGGCCGAGGCCGGGAAGATCCTCGGCCAGGCGAAGGGCCGCGTCTTCCAGGCGATCACCGCTCGCCAGGAGGAGCTCGCCGCCGCCGAGGAGGAGGCGGCGCTCGGCAGCGAGACCGTCGACGTCACGCTGCCCGTGGCGCGCCGCCCGCGCGGCGCGCGCCACCCGCTGACCACCCTCGCGGACCGGATCTCGGATTTCTTCGTCGGCATGGGCTGGGAGATCGCCGAGGGGCCCGAGGTCGAGGCCGAGTGGTTCAACTTCGATGCCCTGAACGCCGATCCTGATCATCCCTCGCGCTCGTTGCAGGACACCCTGTACGTCGCGCCCGAGGGCTCCGGGATGCTCTTGCGCACCCAGACCTCCCCCGTGCAGATCCGCGCGATGATCGAGCGCGGTGCACCCCTCTACATCGCCTGCCCCGGCACCGTGTACCGGGCCGACGAGATGGACGCGACGCACTCGCCCGTGTTCCACCAGGTCGAGGGCCTCGCGATCGACCGCGGCCTGACCATGGCGCACCTGGTCGGCACGCTGGATGCGTTCGCGCAGCACTTCTTCGGCCCCCAGGTCGTCACGCGCCTGCGCCCGAACCACTTCCCCTTCACCGAGCCCAGCGCCGAGATGGACTTCCGCTGCTTCCGCTGCGAGGCGCGGCTGGGCCTGGACCACGCGCCCGACCCCGACTGCCGGGTCTGCGGGGGCACGGGCTGGATCGAGATGGGCGGCTGCGGCATGGTCCACCCGAACGTGCTGCGCGCGGCGGGCGTGGATCCGGAGGAGCACCAGGGCTTCGCGTTCGGACTCGGCATCGAGCGCATCCTGATGCTGCTCTCCGGCGTCCCCGATATGCACGACATCGTGGAGGGCGACGTCCGCTTCTCCCAGCACTATGGAACGGAGATCTGAGGCATGCCCCGCATTCCCCTGAACTGGCTCGCCGAGCACGTCGAGCTGCCCGCGGGCGCCACCGCCGAGTCGGTCGCGGCCGATCTCGTCTCCGTCGGCTTCGAGGAGGAGGCGATCCACGGCGCGCAGGTCACCGGCCCGCTCGTCGTCGGCCGCGTCCTGGACCTCGTCAAGGAGCCGCAGAAGAACGGCAAGACCATCAACTGGTGCCGCGTGGACGTCGGCCCCGAGCACAACGAGGAGCACGACAGCCCGAAGGATCCCCAGCCGGGCGAGGAGCGTCCGAGCCGCGGGATCATCTGCGGCGCGCACAACTTCGTGCCCGGCGACCTGGTGATCGTCTCGCTGCCCGGCACTGTTCTGCCCGGGCCGTTCCCGATCGCCGCCCGGAAGACCTACGGCCATACGTCCGACGGCATGATCTGCTCCACCGCCGAGGTCGGGCTCGGCGAGGGCGTCGGCGAGGAGACGAAGGGCATCATCGTCGTCGGCAAGGGGACGCTCGAGGGCGTCACCGCCGAGCCCGGCGACGACGCCATCGCGCTGCTCGGCCTCGGCGAGGAGGTCGTCGAGATCAACGTGACCCCGGACCGCGGCTATGCGTTCTCGATGCGCGGAGTCGCCCGGGAGTACTCGCACGCGACCGGCGCCCCCTTCACCGATCCGGCGAGCACGGTCGTCCCCGCAGAGGGCGGCCGCGGCGGGATCCCGGTGCAGCTGAGCGACGATGCCCCCGTGCGCGGCGCCGCCGGGTGCACCCGCTTCGTCGCCGTGGAGGTCCGCGGCGTCGACCCGTCGGCGCCCTCGCCGCGGTGGATGCAGGAGCGGCTGACCCTCGCGGGAATGCGCCCCATCTCCCTGATCGTCGACGTCACGAACTACGTCATGCTCGATCTCGGCCAGCCGCTGCACGCCTACGACAGCCACCAGCTGGTCGCGCCGATCGTGGTGCGCCGGGCCCACGAGGGCGAGATGCTCGAGACCCTCGACGACAAGCCGCGCGCCCTGGACCCGGCCGATCTCGTGATCGCCGACTGCGGCGGCGAGAGCGGCGACCGGGCGATCGGCATCGCGGGCGTCATGGGCGGGGCCTCCACCGAGGTCTCCGAGAAGACCGTGAACGTCATCATCGAGGCCGCGACCTTCGACCCGATCACGATCGCCCGCTCCGCGCGGCGCCACCGCCTGCCCTCGGAGGCCTCCAAGCGCTTCGAGCGCGGGGTGGACCCGCTGCTGCCGCCGATCGCCGCGCGCCGCGCCGCCGAGCTGATCGTCGAGTTCGGCGGCGGCGAGATCGACGAGCGCATCACCGACGAGCGGCTCGAGGGCTTCCCCGCCGCTCCGGCTCCGATCGCCTTCGCCGAGGACGCTGCCGCGCGCGTCGTCGGCATCGAGTACACGGCCCAGGAGGTCCGCGGCAGCCTCGAGATGATCGGCTGCAGCGTCGAGCGCGGCGAAGCGGACGGCGCGCTCCTCGTGACCCCGCCGACCTGGCGGCCGGATCTGCGCATCCGCGAGGATCTGGTGGAGGAGATCGCGCGACTGGTCGGTTACGACCGGATCCCCTCGATCGTGCCCAGCGCTCCCGGCGGCCGGGGTCTCACCCGCGCGCAGCGGGGCCGACGCGCCGCGCGCACCGCTCTCGCCGAGGCGGGACTGGTGGAGGTCACCAGCGCGCCGTGGATCGCCGAGTCGGTGTTCGACGCCCATGCATACGGGGAGGGCGATGAGCGCCGCGCCGCCGTGCGGCTGCGCAACCCCCTCACGGAGGACGAGCCGCTGCTTCGCACCGCGCTCCTCCAGTCGCTCCTGCCCGTCGCGCGACTGAACCTCGCCCGCGGTCAGGAGTCCGTCGCGGTGTTCCAGCTCGCCTCGGTCTACCTGCCGCGCGAGGCGGGGCAGGGAGCTCCTGTGCCCGCAGCTGCCGCGCTGCCGAGCGCTGAGGAGCTCGCGCAGATCGATGCGGCGCTGCCTGCGCAGCCGCAGCGTCTGGCTGCGGTGCTCGGCGGGGCCAGCGGCCCCGCGTCGTGGCGCGGCCAGGCCGAGCCGTGGGGCTGGGCCGACGCGATCGACCTCGCCCATCGCGCAGCCGCTGCGACGGGCGCGCAGATCGAGGTCTCCGCCAGCGAGCACGCCCCCTTCCACCCTGGTCGCGGCGC
Organism: Brachybacterium equifaecis; assembly: GCF_023509525.1. Taxonomy (GTDB): domain Bacteria; phylum Actinomycetota; class Actinomycetes; order Actinomycetales; family Dermabacteraceae; genus Brachybacterium; species Brachybacterium equifaecis. The sequence continues at coordinate 12,546 of NZ_JAKNCJ010000002.1, read as the reverse complement.
CGCCCTGCACGTCGTGGGGGAGAACGGCGAGCGCGAGCTCGTCGGCCACGCGGGCGAGCTGCATCCGCGGGTCGTGAAGCAGCTGGGTCTGCCTGCCCGCACGAGCGCGCTGGAGGTGGATGTCGATCGCCTGATCGCGGCTGCTCCGGCAGTCGTGCGCGCAGAGGCGGTGCCGACCTTCCCCCTGGCGAAGGAGGACTTCGCCTTCGTGGTGGACGAGTCCGTCCCGGCGTCGGCCGTGGAGGCGGCGATCGTGGTCGGCATCGGGGACGTGCTCGAGAGCGTGCACCTGTTCGACGTCTTCACCGGCGAGCAGGTCGGCGAGGGGAAGAAATCCCTCGCCTTCGCGGTGCGGCTGCGCTCGGCCGAGGGGACGCTCTCGGCGAAGGACATCGCCGCCGCGCGCGAGCGCTGCATCGCGGCCGTGGATGCGGCGGTCGGGGGAGTGCTGCGCGCCTGAGGGCACGGAGCTGCGCGGTGCCCGCGCCGCGCGCACACGAGGAGGGGGCCCTGCCGCATGGCAGGGCCCCCTCTTCGTTCCGGTCCGCACGGCAGGCTCAGCCCTGCCGTGCAGCCGCGCTCACTGGGTGTTCACGACCAGTCCGATGTGCGTGTAGAAGTTCATCGCACCGAACAGCAGGAAGATCACGCCGGTGATCAGCCAGATCCATCCGGCGGCCTTCGCGGCGCCCCCGGAGGTCGCGGCAGTGCCGGCGGGTGTCGGCGCCGCGAGCTGGCGCACAGCGAAGGGGAACAGCAGCGCGCCGACGCCCACCAGCCCGAACACGAGGGACAGCGCCCACGCCTCGAGCCACGGGTAGTCCGCGAAGGCGCCGGAGATCGGCTCCTGCGGGGGAGCGGCGAAGAACTGGTAGACGATGCCGGCGAACATGATGCCGAGCAGCGCGAGCCCGAGACCCGCGATGAGCACGGACAGCGGCCTCGCCGCGCGGGCGACCATGCGCACAGGCTGGGCGGAGCCGGTGATCCGATCCCCGCGGCGCCACAGGTAGAGCGCGAGCGCTCCCATCAGGACGCCGAACGCGAGGCTCGGCTCCCCGAAGATGATGTTGTCGAAGGCGAAGCCGCCTGCGGCGAGCGGCCACGTGAGGGTCATGTGCAGCCCCGTGACGCTGAGGATGAGGCCGAGGACGCCGAAGGTCAGGGCCCAGCCGTCCGTGCTGAGGCCGTCCTCGACCGGGGCGATCTCGCCCCGCGGCCCCGCCTCGACGTCGGCGGCCCCGGCGACGGGGCGCGATGCCAGCGCGGACTGCTGGCGCATCAGATCGCGCGCGAACATGACCAGGGCGATCAGTCCGGCCCCTGCGACCAGCGACATGATGGTGTTGTACGTGGGCATGCTCGCCCAGTCGATCATTCCCGGCGTCTTCTCGCCGGTGAAGAAGTCTTTCACCACTGCTCCTGTTGTGTACGGATTATTCATCTGACCAGGGCTGATGCCCTGTCCTGCCACTGTAGGCACCTCTTTCGGGCGCCGCGGGGAGCGAGTGGCGGAGGCCACCGCCCCCAAGGTGCGTGCATATGCATGGGCCTGTATAGTTCTGCGCATGAGTGAGATCGCGACCTTCCCTGCCGCCGCCGAGGCCACGCGCCTGCGGGCCGCGGTCGTCGGCGCCTCCGGCTACGCGGGCGGGGAGACGCTGCGACTGCTGTCGGCGCACCCGGGGATCGACGTCGCGACCGTCACCGGCCACTCGAGCGCCGGTCGTCCGCTCGCCGAGGTCGCTCCCCACGTGGACGTCCCGGGCTCCCTCCTCCTGGAGGAGACCACGGCCGACAATCTCGCCGGCCACGACGTCGTCGTGCTCGCACTGCCGCACGGGGAGTCGGGCCGGATCGCCGCGGAGCTCGAGAGCCTCGATCCCGCCGCGCTGATCGTCGATCTCGGCGCCGACCACCGCCTCGAGCGCGCGCAGGACTGGGCCGACTACTACGGCACGGAGCACTCGGGGACGTGGACCTACGGCATGCCCGAGCTCCCGCTCCTCGGCGCCGGCCAGGAGGGCCCGGAGCGCCAGCGCGATCTCCTGCGCTCGGCGCGTCGCATCGCCGTGCCCGGCTGCAACGCGACCGCCGTGACCTTCGCACTGGTCTCGCTGCTGCGGGCCGGGCTGATCGACCCCTCGGCCCTCAGCGCCGTGCTGCCGGTCGGCTACTCGGGCGCGGGCCGCACCGCGAAGCAGCATCTGCTGTTCTCCGAGGCCGCCGGAGGAGCCGCGCCCTACGGCGTCGGCGGAACGCACCGGCACATCCCCGAGATCCTGCAGAACGTGCGCCGGGCGAGCGGCATCGAGGATGCGCGCCTCACCTTCACCCCCGTGCTCGTGCCGATGAGCCGCGGCATCCTCGCGGTGCTCACCACCCCTGCCGCTCCCGACGTCACCGAGGACGACCTCCTCGGCGCGCTGCTCGCGGACTACGACGGCGAGCACTTCGTGCAGGTCCTGCCGCCCGGGCAGTTCCCCTCGACCCAGCAGGTCACGGGCGCGAACACGGTGCGCATCGGCGCGACCGTCGATCGCCGCTCCGGCCAGGTCACGGTGATCAGCGCGATCGACAACCTCGTGAAGGGGACCGCGGGCGCAGCCGTGCAGTCGATGAACCTCGCCCTCGGCCTCCCCGAGGGCCTCGGCCTCACCCGCACGGCGCTCGCCCCCTGACCGTCTCCGCTCCGCCCGCAGCCCGCACCTGAACCTCCGGGAGAACCCATGTCCGTCACCGCCCCGAAGGGCTTCCGCGCCGCCGGCGTCACCGCTGGTCTGAAGGCCAGCGGCGCCCCCGATCTCGCTCTCGTCCTGAACGACGGGCCGCTCGACGTCGCCGCCGCGGTCTTCACCGCGAACCGCGTCCAGGCCGCGCCCGTGCAGTGGTCCCGCCAGGCGGTCGCCGACGGCCGCGCCCGTGCGGTCATCCTGAACTCGGGCGGGGCGAACGCCTGCACCGGCCCCGAGGGGTTCCTCGATTCCCATCGCACCGCCGAGCACGTCGCCGACCTGCTGGAGCTCTCCGCGCAGGACGTCCTGGTCTGCTCGACGGGCCTGATCGGCGAGCGCCTGCCGATGCCGACGCTCCTCGCCGGAGCCGACGCCGCCGCGCAGCAGCTCGCGGCCGGGGAGACCGCCGGGGCAGGCGCCGCTCGCGCCATCATGACCACCGACACGGTGCCGAAGACCGCCCAGGTCACCACCGCCTCGGGGATCACCGTCGGCGGGATGGCCAAGGGCGCGGGGATGCTCGCCCCGCAGCTCGCCACGATGCTCGTCGTCCTCACCACCGACGCCGACGTCACCGCAGGTGCCGCGCAGTCCGCGCTGCGCGCCGCGACCGCGACGACGTTCGACCGCGTCGACTCCGATGCCTGCATGTCCACCAACGACACCGTCATCCTGCTGGCCTCCGGGTCGAGCGGCATCGCCCCCGCGCCCGGCGAGCTCGAAGAGGCCGTGCGGGACGTGTCGGCACGGCTCGCCCGACAGCTCGTCGCCGACGCCGAGGGCGCGAGCCACGACGTCCACGTCCTCGTGCGCTCTGCGAGCACCGAGCAGGCGGCGCTCGCCGTTGCCCGCGAGATCGCCCGCAGCAATCTGGTGAAGGCCGCGATCTTCGGCAACGACCCCAACTGGGGGCGCATCGTCGCGGCCGCCGGCTGCGTGCCCGAGTCCGTCGCCCCCTTCGACCCCGCGGACCTCGCGGTCACCATCAACGGCGTGCAGGTGTGCCGCGGGGGAGGCCTCGGCGAGGACCGCTCTGCGGTCGACATGACCCCGCGCGAGACTCTCATCGAGGTCGATCTCGGCGCGGGCGGCGCCAGCGGGGACATCTGGACCAACGACCTCACGCACGACTACGTCGAAGAGAACAGCGCCTACTCCTCATGAGCATCTCCAAGAACCCGCTCGCCGAGCTGACCGCCGAGCAGGCCGACGCCCGCGAGAAGTCCGAGATCCTGATCGAGGCGCTGCCGTGGATGCAGCGCTTCGCCGGGAAGATCGTCGTGGTCAAGTACGGCGGCAACGCGATGATCGACGAGCGCCTGCGCCGCGCCTTCGCCGCCGACATGGTCTTCATGCGCGCCGCCGGCATCCATGTGGTCGTCGCGCACGGCGGCGGGCCGCAGATCAACGAGATGCTGCAGCGCGTCGGCATCGCCTCCGAGTTCCGCGCGGGCCTGCGCGTGACCGACGAGGCCACGATGGAGATCGTGCGGATGGTGCTGGTCGGCAAGGTCGGGCGCGAGCTCGTCGGCCTCATCAACGAGCACGGACCGTTCGCGATCGGGATGTCGGGGGAGGACGCGCGGCTGTTCTCGGCGCGCCGCCGCGCCGCACAGGTCGACGGCCAGGACGTCGACCTCGGGCACGTGGGCGCGGTGACCGACGTGCGCCCCGGCTCGATCCGCGACCTGCTGGAGGCCGGCCGGATCCCCGTCGTCTCCTCGATCGCCCCCGAGATCGATGAGGACGGCAGGCCCACGGGAGCGGTCCTCAACATCAACGCGGATCTCGCCGCCGCGGCCCTCGCCGCGGGTCTCGACGCCGAGAAGCTCGTGATGCTGACCGACGTCGAGGGGCTCTACCGCGACTGGCCCGACCGCTCCTCACTCATCCCCGACATCCCCGCCGCAGAGCTGCGCGCGATGCTGCCGGGGCTCACCGAGGGCATGATCCCCAAGGCCGAGTCGCTCCTGGACGCGGTCGACGCGGGCGTGCGCACCGCCGCGATGATCGACGGGCGCATCGAGCACGCCGTGCTCCTGGAGGTCTTCACCGACAAGGGCGTGGGCACGATGGTGCGGAGGGACGACTATGTCTGAGAAGGACGCGATGACCCAGCAGGATCCAGAAGATCAGCAGGACCAGCAGGACGCTCTCGCCTACGGGGGCCGCTACACGCGCTCCCTGATCCAGGTGTTCGGGGCCCCTCAGCGCGTGCTCGTGCGCGGGGAGGGCTGCCGCGTGTGGGACGACCAGGGCCGCGAGTACCTCGACCTCCTCGGCGGGATCGCCGTGAACGCTCTCGGCCACGCGCACCCGGATCTGGTGGCGGCGCTGTCCAAGCAGGCGGTGTCCCTCGCCCACGTCTCGAACTTCTTCGCGACACCCGCGCAGATCGAGCTGGCCGAGACGCTGCTGCGCCTGGCGCAGGCTCCCGAGGGATCGGGCGTGTTCTTCACGAACTCGGGCACGGAGTCCAACGAGGCGGCGTTCAAGATGGCGCGCCGCACGGGACGCCCGCGAGTCCTCGCGCTCGAGCAGGCCTTCCACGGCCGCACGATGGGCGCGCTCGCTCTCACGCACAAGGAGGCCTACCGGGCGCCCTTCGAGCCGCTGCCCGGCGGCGTCGAGTTCCTCGCCCCCGGTGACATCCCGGCGCTCGAGGCCGCCCTCGCTCCGGGCGATGTCGCCGCGCTGTTCCTCGAGCCCATCCAGGGCGAGGCAGGAGTGCAGCCGCTCGGCGAGGAGTACCTGCGCGCGGCGCGGCGCCTCACCCGCGAGCACGGCACTCTGCTGGTGCTCGACGAGGTGCAGACCGGCGTCGGCCGCACGGGGGAGTGGTTCCGCCACCAGGCGATCCCCGATCTCCAGCCCGACGTGATGACCCTTGCCAAGGGCCTCGGCGGCGGCTTCCCGATCGGCGCGGTGATCGCCTTCGGCGAGCCCGCCGCGACGCTGCTGGAGGCAGGCCAGCACGGCACGACCTTCGGCGGCAACCCCCTCGGGGCCGCGACCGCGCTCGCCGTGCTCGGCACGATCGAAGAGGACGGGCTGCTCGCGCGCACCCGTGCCCGCGGCGCGCAGATCGAGGCCGGCATCACCGCGCTCGCCGCCGAGGATGAGCGCGTGGAGGGCGTGCGCGGAGCGGGCCTGCTGCAGGGCATCGCGCTCGCCGCTCCGATCGCGCCGCAGGTCGTCACGGCGGCGCTCGAGGCCGGGTTCATCGTGAACGCGGCGAACCCTCGCACCATCCGTCTCGCCCCGCCGCTGATCATCTCTGCCGAGGAGATCGACACGTTCCTCGCGGCCCTGCCCGCTCTGCTCGACCGCGCCGAGGAGCTCTCGGCGCAGAAGGAGTCCTGAGATGCCCCGCCATTTCCTGCGCGATGACGACCTGACCCCCGCGGAGCAGAAGGAGGTCCTCGAGCTCGCCGCGGCGCTGCGCGAGGACCGCTTCGCCCGTCGGCCCTTCGAGGGGCCCCGCACGGTCGCTGTCATCTTCGACAAGGCCTCCACCCGCACCCGCGTCTCCTTCGCCACCGGGATCGCCGAGCTCGGCGGGAGCCCGCTCGTGCTCGATGCGGCCACCAGCCAGATGGGCCGCGGCGAGTCGATCGCCGACACCACCGGCGTGCTGACCCGCCAGGTCTCCACGATCGTGTGGCGCACCTTCGGCCAGGAGCGCATCGAGGAGATGGCGCAGCATGCGAGCGTCCCGGTGATCAACGCGCTGACCGACGAGTTCCACCCCTGCCAGATCCTCGCCGACCTCCAGACGATCGCCCAGCACACCGGCGGATTCTCGAAGGGCGATGCGGCGCTCGCCGGACGCACCCTCGCCTACCTCGGCGACGGCGCGAACAACATGGCCCACTCCTACCTGCTGGGCGGGGCGACCGCCGGGATGGATGTGCGCATCGCCGCCCCGGCCGGTCGCCAGCCGGATCCGCAGATCCTCGCCGATGCCGCGCGCATCGCGGAGCGCACGGGCGGGGCCGTCAGCGTCACCGAGGATCCCGCGGCGGCCGTGGCAGGGGCCGATGCGGTCATCACCGACACCTGGGTCTCGATGGGCCAGGAGGGCGAGTCCGGTCGCGACGCCGCCGTGTTCGGCCCGTTCGCCGTGACCGAGGACCTGATGGAGCGCGCCGGCAGCGGCGAGCGGCCCGCGATCTTCCTGCACTGCCTCCCGGCCTACCGGGGCAAGGAGGTGGAGGCCGCGGTCATCGATGGGCCAGCCTCGGTGGTGTGGGACGAGGCGGAGAACCGCCTCCACGCGCAGAAGGCGCTGATGACCTGGCTCATCGATCACCCCGATGACGCCACCGCCGCGCATGCGCGCCCCCTCGCAGCGTCGCCTTCGCAGGGGGAGGGCCGATGAGCGCCGACGCCCTCGGCGCCGTCGCGTCCTTCGTGCCGACGGTCGCGCAGTCCAAGACGGCCCGCCAGCAGCGGATCATCGAGCTGCTCACCGACCAGGAGGTCGCCTCCCAGGCCCAGCTCGCCGAGCTGCTCCTGGCCAGCGGGATCGAGGTCACCCAGGCGACGCTCTCGCGGGACCTCGTCGAGCTGCGCGCCGAGAAGGTGCGCGGCAGCGGCGGCGGACTCGTCTACCAGGTGCCCGCGGACGGCGCCGAGCCCGGTCAGCGCCATGCCGTGAGCGCCGAGCACATGGAGGCGCGCCTCCCGCGCCTGATCGAGGAGCTGCTGGCGTCGGCCGTCGCAGCGGATAACCTCGTGGTGGTGCGCACCCCTCCGGGCGCGGCGCAGTTCCTCGCCTCGGCCATCGACCGCAGCTCGCTGACCGACGTGCTCGGCACGATCGCGGGGGACGACACGATCCTGCTGATCACCCGCAGCGCCGACTCGGCCGCCGAGCTCGTCCGCCGTCTCCTGGGCTACGCCCAGAACCGTCGCGCGGGCGCCCCCGCCTCCGACTGACGTCCCGATTCCCCAGACCATCGCAGAACCCGCTTGAAGGAGCATCACCCGTGACTGAACGCATCGTCCTCGCCTACTCGGGCGGCCTCGACACCTCCGTCGCCATCGGCTGGATCCACGACGCCACCGGCGCCGAGGTCATCGCCTGTGCCGTCGACGTCGGCCAGGGAGGCGAGGACCTCGAGGTCATCCGCCAGCGCGCCCTCGACTGCGGCGCCGTGGAGGCCTATGTGGCGGACGCCCGCGACGAGTTCGCCGAGGAGTACTGCATGCCGGCGCTCAAGGCGAACGCGCTGTACATGGACGCCTACCCCGTCGTCTCGGCGATCTCCCGCCCCGTCATCACCAAGCACCTGGTGCGCGCCGCGAAGAAGCACGGCGCGACCACCGTCGCCCACGGGTGCACCGGCAAGGGCAACGACCAGGTGCGCTTCGAGGTCTCGATCACCTCGCTCGCCCCGGAGCTCAAGTGCATCGCGCCGGTGCGCGACCTCGCCCTGACCCGCGACCGCGCGATCGAGTACGCCGAGCGGCACAACCTGCCCATCGCGACGACGAAGCACAACCCGTTCTCGATCGACCAGAATGTGTGGGGCCGCGCCATCGAGACCGGCTTCCTCGAGGACATCTGGAACGAGCCCACCAAGGACGTCTTCAGCTACACCGACGATCCCGCGTTCCCGCCGGTGGCCGACGAGGTCATCATCTCCTTCGCGCAGGGCATCCCCGTCGCGATCGACGGCCGCACCGTCACGCCCCTGCAGGCGATCCAGGAGCTGAACGTGCGCGCCGGCAAGCAGGGCATCGGCCGGATCGACATCGTCGAGGACCGCCTCGTGGGCATCAAGTCGCGCGAGGTCTACGAGGCTCCCGGCGCGATGGTGCTCATCACCGCCCACCAGGAGCTCGAGCGCGTGACCCTGGAGCGCGAGCAGAGCCGGTTCAAGCGCAGCGTCTCGGACCGCTGGACCGAGCTGGTCTACGACGGCCAGTGGTTCTCCCCGCTGAAGAAGTCGCTGGACGCCTTCATCGAGGACACCCAGCGCTACGTCTCCGGCGACATCCGCATGGTGCTGCACGGCGGCCGGGCGACCGTCACGGGCCGCCGCTCGGAGACGGGCCTGTACGACTACGGCATGGCCACCTACGACGAGGGCGACCAGTTCGACCAGTCCCAGGCCAAGGGCTTCATCGAAATCTACGGACTGGCCGCGAAGCAGGCCGCCGCTCGCGACGTCGCCCAGGGCAACGCCGAGGACCTCGCGGTGGAGCCGGCCGGATCGGACCAGGCGTGAGCGAGAAGGCTGCACGTCTGAGCCTGTGGGGCGGGCGCTTCGCGTCGGGCCCGGCGCCCGCCCTCGCGGCGCTGTCGGACTCCACGCACTTCGACTGGCGGCTCGCTCCCTACGACATCCGCGGCTCGAAGGCGCATGCCAACGTGCTGCACCGCGCGGGTCTGCTGGATGATGCGCAGCTCGCCGGGATGCAGGAGGCGCTGGATGCGCTCGCGCGCGACGTCGCCTCCGGGGACTTCGCGGCAGACCCGTCCGACGAGGACGTCCACACCGCTCTCGAGCGCGGCCTCATCGAGCGGGCGGGCGCGGATCTGGGCGGCCGACTGCGCGCCGGCCGCTCGCGCAACGACCAGATCGCCACCCTGATCCGCCTGTTCGTGCGGGACGAGGCCCGGCGCCTGGGCGCGATGATCCTCGATCTGGTCGATGTGCTGCAGACCCGCGCGGTCGAGGTGCACGGGGCGGCCATGCCCGGCCGCACCCATCTGCAGCACGCCCAGCCGGTGCTCCTGAGCCACCACCTGCTCGCGCACGCCTGGCCGCTCCTGCGGGATGTGGAGCGCCTGCAGGACCTCGACGCGCGCGCCGCGATCTCGCCGTACGGCTCCGGCGCGCTCGCCGGCTCCTCCCTCGGCCTCGATCCGGAGGCCGTCGCCGAGGAGCTCGGGTTCACCGGCAGCGTGTGGAACTCGATCGACGGCACCGCCTCGCGCGATATCGCCGCGGAGTTCGCCTTCGTGCTCGCAATGACCGCGATCGACCTCTCGCGCCTGAGCGAGGAGATCATCCTGTGGAACACGAAGGAGTTCTCGTTCATCCGCCTGGATGACGGCTACTCCACGGGCTCCTCGATCATGCCGCAGAAGAAGAACCCGGACATCCCCGAGCTCACGCGCGGGAAGACGGGGCGGATCATCGGCGACCTCACCGGGCTGCTCGCGACGCTGAAGGCGCTGCCGCTGGCGTACAACCGCGATCTGCAGGAGGACAAGGAGCCGATCTTCGACCAGGTCGACTCCCTCGCCCTCGTGCTGCCGGCGTTCACCGGGATGATGGCGACGCTCACCTTCAACACCGAGCGGATGGCGGAGCTCGCCCCGCAGGGCTTCTCCCTCGCCACCGACATCGCCGACTGGCTCGTCCGCAGCGGCGTGCCGTTCCGCGAAGCCCACGAGATCTCGGGGGCGTGCGTGGCGAAGGCCGAGGAGCAGGACAAGGAGCTGTGGGATCTCACCGACGCGGAGCTCTCCGGGATCTCCGCGCACCTGGACCCCGCAGTCCGCGAAGTGCTGAGCGTGGAGGGCTCGATCGACTCGCGCGATGCCAAGGGCGGAACGGCCGGGCCTCGCGTCGCCGAGCAGGAGCTCGAGGTCCTGCGCCGCAGCGGCGAGCTGCGACAGTTCACCGGCGCGGGAGCGCACGGGGGCTGAGCGGCCTCTGCGCGCGGACAGCAGGGCGGGGCCCGTCGGCGGAATTTCGCGCGACGGGCCCCGCTGCGACTGACACAATGGAACGGCGGATCCGCACGGGACCCGCAGCACCTCGGCCGGGCCGAGGAGAGGAGAAGGCTTCGATGCAGACCATCCTGGACGAGCTCGACTGGCGCGGGCTCGTGGTGCAGACGACCGGGCGCGAGGCGCTCGGCACGGCTCTCGCGGATGGCCCCGTCAGCCTCTATTGCGGATTCGACCCGACCGCGTCCTCGCTCCACGTCGGCCACCTCACCCAGGTCCTGACGATGCGCCGCTTCCAGCTCGCCGGGCACAAGCCCTTCGCCCTGGTGGGCGGAGCGACCGGTCTCATCGGCGATCCGCGGATGTCGGGCGAGCGCGTGCTGAACGACGAGAGCGTGATCGCCGGCTGGGTGGAGTCCCTGCGCGGCCAGATCTCCCGCTTCCTCGACCTCGAGGGCGAGCACGGCGTGCAGATGGTCAACAACCTCGACTGGATCGGGCAGATGAGCGCGCTGCACTTCCTGCGCGACATCGGCAAGCACTACCGCATGGGCACCATGCTCGCGAAGGAGACCGTCGCCCGGCGCCTCGCGAGCGATGAGGGCATCAGCTACACCGAGTTCAGCTACCAGATCCTCCAGGGACTGGACTACCTCGAGCTGCACCGCCGCCATGGCGTGACCCTGCAGTACGGGGGCAACGACCAGTGGGGGAACCTCCTGTCCGGGGTGGATCTGATCCACAAGGTCGAAGGGCATGACGCCCACGCGCTCACCACTCCCCTGGTCACCAAGGCCGACGGCACCAAGTTCGGCAAGAGCGAGGGCGGGGCCGTGTGGCTCGATCCCGAGCTCACGAGCCCGTATGCCTTCCACCAGTTCTGGCTGAACGCCGCCGATGCCGACGTCATGAACTACCTGCGCTTCTTCACCTTCCGCGATCGCGACGAGCTCGCGCAGCTGGAGGAGGCGACGCTCGCCGAGCCCCATCGCCGCGCGGCCCAGAAGCTCCTGGCCGATGACATGACCACGCTCGTGCATGGGCAGGTGGCGACCGACCAGGCCGCCGCCGCGGCCGCGGTCCTGTTCGGCAAGGGGGATGTGCGCGCCCTCGACGAGCAGACGGTGCGGGCGCTCGCCGCGGAGCTGACGACGGTGGATGCGGCTCCCGCGACCTCGATCGCCGATGCCTTCGTGGCGAGCGGCGTGCTGACCTCGAAGAGCGCTGTGCGCCGGGCCGGTGCGGAGGGCTCGCTCAGCGTGAACGGCGAGGAGATCGATGCCGACGGCGCCGAGGCCGCCCTCGAGTCGCTCGCGCTGCTGCCGGGTCGGCACGTGCTGCTGCGCCGAGGCCGGAAGGCTGCGGCGATGGTGCGGGTCGGATCCTGATCGCGAGTGCGCATGGGACCGGGCGAGCCGCGCTCTGAGTCACGGCCGAGGATCCGTGTCTCCGAGCTCCCCGCTCCGATGGGCCTCTTCTCCTCCGCTCGCGCGGAAGGGGGAGGGGCCCATCGCTGCACCCGGCGGAGTGTGCGGCTGAGCTGCGGGGGAGGAGTCGGCGGTGGCGCACTGCAGGCACCGATCTCGGGCGCAGGAGGAGAACGGACGCACCGGGGTGAAGGAGGGCAGATCCCCGCACCGGCCATGTGACCCCGCGCGCATCTGCGGGTCACACGCCATGGAATATTGGATGAACCGCGAGCCGCATAGCCCCCTGACCTGCAGTGATGCCCCCTAATGAGGGTTACCAGGGGGTGAACGGCGGGTTTGACGGGGGGTTCGGGGGGCCCGTAATGTTTTCTCTGTCGCCGGGTGAGCCGAGCGGAACGAGGGAAGGCCTGCTGGCCGGATCGAGTGCCGCGGAAGTGCCCAGGACGACGAACTGAAAATTCAAGTGCTGTGTGTCAGATGCTGACCTGATCGGGATGTGACGCAGAGCACGGATCGTGGAGTTGCAAGTGCCGCGGGGATCTACTAGAGTAGCTTCTCGTGCCGGAGCGACGAAGTGATTCGCTCGGAACGGGTTTCGGCCTGGATCCGGTGCAGTGCCCCTGAGCGGTTGCCATTGTGGTGGCGTGAGGGTGTGCGCGTGCTGTTTGAAATCTCAATAGCGTGTCAATTT
>NZ_JAKNCJ010000019.1 GCF_023509525.1 Brachybacterium equifaecis | reverse complement strand
GGGTCAAGTCCCCGGAAGTGGTGTAGCGATCCTTCGGCGATAGGGATCAGGCTGTCAGCGCGGGAAGTGCATCGGTGCTCACCTCGTTCACGGGATTGGTGGTGAGGGTGAGGCGGCAACGGGCCAGGACGTCGAGGCCGAGGTAGCGGCGTCCTTCGGCCCATTCATCGGTCTGCTCGGCCAGGACCGCGCCGACGAGGCGGACGATCGCCTCGCGGGAGGGGAAGATGCCCACCGAGTCGGTGCGGCGGCGGATCTCGCGGTTCAGACGCTCGGTGGGGTTGTTCGACCAGATCTGGACCCACACATCCTTCGGAAACGCGGTGAACGCGAGGACGTCTGCGCGGGCGGCATCGAGGTGCTCGGCCACGGCCGGGAGCTTCTCACCGACGTAGTCCAGCAGACGCTCGAACTGCGCATTCACGGCCGCGGCGTCGGGCTGGTCATAGACGCTGTGCAGCATCGCTTTCACGGCTGGCCACATGCCCTTGGGGCAGATGCTCATCAGATTCGCGGCGTAGTGGGTGCGGCAGCGCTGCCAGGACGCTCCGGGCAGGTGAGCGGCGATCGCCTCGACCAGCCCTGCATGCGCGTCGGAGGTGACCAGGCGGACTCCGCCCAGGCCGCGGGCGACCAGGTCGGCGAAGAAGCTGTTCCAGGCCGCGCCGGTCTCGCTGGTCGCGACCCGGATGCCGAGGACTTCGCGGTGGCCGTCGCCGTTGACGCCGGTGGCGAGCAGGACGACGGCATTGATGACTCGTCCGCCCTCGCGGACCTTCATCGTCAGTGCGTCGGCGGAGACGAACGTGAACGGCCCGGCCTCGTCCAGGGGGCGGTGGCGGAACTGCTCGACGTGCTCGTCCAGATCGGCCGCCATGCGGCTGACCTGGGACTTCGAGAGGCTGTTGATGCCGAGGGTCTTGACGAGTTTGTCCATTCGGCGGGTGGAGACGCCGGCGAGGTAGCAGTCGGCGACCACGGTGATCAGGGCGGATTCGGCGCGTTTGCGGCGCTCGAGCAGCCAGTCGGGGAAGTAGGTGCCGGTGCGGAGCTTGGGGACGGCGACGTCGATCGTGCCGACGCGGGTGTCGAGGTCGCGGTGGCGGTAGCCGTTGCGCTGAGCGACCCGCTCGGGGCTGGGTCGACCGTATTCCGCGCCGGCGACCGCGTCAGCGTCCGCGGACAGCAGCTCGTTGATGATCCTTTGCAGCATCGTGCGCATCAGATCCGGGGAGGCTTCGGCCAGGGCTTCACCGAGCAGGCCGTGAGGGTCGACAATATGAGGAGCGGTCATCGTGATGACTCCGTTCGAGGATTCTGTGGAAGGTTGACTCGAAGGATCACGCGGTGGCCGCGTCCTCGTCAGAGACGATCACTGCGGCCACCGCGCTACACCACTATGCGGGACTCAACT
>NZ_JAKNCJ010000018.1 GCF_023509525.1 Brachybacterium equifaecis | reverse complement strand
CCCGTTGCCGCCTCACCCTCACCACCAATCCCGTGAACGAGGTGAGCACCGATGCACTTCCCGCGCTGACAGCCTGATCCCTATCGCCGAAGGATCGCTACACCACTTCCGGGGACTTGACCCGCTGCGCGGGGAGCACCCGCAGTCCGTCGACCGGACGTGGCCGCGCAGCGGCTCATCCCCGCTGCGCGGGGAGCACACACGTACTCCGTGGAGTACGACTGCACGGATGGGCTCATCCCCGCTGCGCGGGGAGCACTCCCCAGCCTCGAGGACCTTGGTGCCGTGCGGCGGCTCATCCCCGCTGCGCGGGGAGCACCGATCAAGCGGGTGCTGGCGAACCCGGACTTCCGGCTCATCCCCGCTGCGCGGGGAGCACGTGGAGCGCCGACGCAACCAGCGGACCGGCAACGGCTCATCCCCGCTGCGCGGGGAGCACTGGGGGACGAGCTGCGCGAGCTTGCCTCCGGTGGGCTCATCCCCGCTGCGCGGGGAGCACATCCACGACCTCCGGCACTACTGCGTCTCCACCGGCTCATCCCCGCTGCGCGGGGAGCACGTGTAGGCCATGAAGCCGCGGATGGTCCCGTTCGGCTCATCCCCGCTGCGCGGGGAGCACTACAGCAACCCCGGCGAGACCGTGCTCAGCCCGGGCTCATCCCCGCTGCGCGGGGAGCACCCTGACCCGCGAGCGCGACCTGTCCGCCGTCCAGGCTCATCCCCGCTGCGCGGGGAGCACTAGCGCTTCTCGACCCGGCGGGTGAACTTCTTCGGCTCATCCCCGCTGCGCGGGGAGCACACGCTGTTCGCCGGCAGAGTGCCGTTCTTGACCGGCTCATCCCCGCTGCGCGGGGAGCACAGGAGCACCACCATGCCTCGCACCATCGAATCCGGCTCATCCCCGCTGCGCGGGGAGCACTCCGGCGCTGGACTGGGCGTGCCCGGCGTGGGCGGCTCATCCCCGCTGCGCGGGGAGCACCTCGGCGAAGCGCGCGGAGGTGCCGGCGATCGCGGCTCATCCCCGCTGCGCGGGGAGCACGCTGCGAGACCACACACACCCAATGGACGCCCGGGCTCATCCCCGCTGCGCGGGGAGCACTGACCCCCTCACCCCCACGGCCCCGTCGAGACCGGCTCATCCCCGCTGCGCGGGGAGCACATGATCTGGTCACCACGGCTGAGGTGGCCGAGGGGCTCATCCCCGCTGCGCGGGGAGCACCTTCGCAACAATGCACCACAGGTCAGCGCGCTAGGCTCATCCCCGCTGCGCGGGGAGCACCCGTGGAGACGACCTACGGGGCGCTGCTCCCGCGGCTCATCCCCGCTGCGCGGGGAGCACTCAGAGAACTACACCTCCAACATGCGCCGCTTCGGCTCATCCCCGCTGCGCGGGGAGCACCCGGGCACGAGCGACTCCCACTCGTAGCCGTCCGGCTCATCCCCGCTGCGCGGGGAGCACATGCTCGGGAGGCACCGAAGCCCCTGCGGCATCGGCTCATCCCCGCTGCGCGGGGAGCACCTGTCAGGCTGCAGCGGAAGCGCCCCCGGGTTGGGCTCATCCCCGCTGCGCGGGGAGCACGTCTCGTTGAGCGCTGCGCTCATGTCGCTGTGCGGCTCATCCCCGCTGCGCGGGGAGCACCCTTGTTGTTGTCGAGCCAGGTGATCGAGCTGCGGGGCTCATCCCCGCTGCGCGGGGAGCACTACGCCGCCGGCCAGAAGGTCCGCGTGATCCCGGGCTCATCCCCGCTGCGCGGGGAGCACGCAGGTGCAGTGCCAGCGGACGCGGCCGCGCCCGGCTCATCCCCGCTGCGCGGGGAGCACTGCACGGCCCGCACACGGCACTGCCGGCTCAGAGGCTCATCCCCGCTGCGCGGGGAGCACGCAGGTGCAGTGCCAGCGGACGCGGCCGCGCCCGGCTCATCCCCGCTGCGCGGGGAGCACTGCACGGCCCGCACACGGCACTGCCGGCTCAGAGGCTCATCCCCGCTGCGCGGGGAGCACCCGTACCAGTTCCCGGCGGATGAGGGCGACTGGGGCTCATCCCCGCTGCGCGGGGAGCACATCGGCTGCTTCGAGGCGTTCGGTCCGGCCCGGGGCTCATCCCCGCTGCGCGGGGAGCACGTCGCCACCCGGCAGTACAGCGCGCCGACCGCGGGCTCATCCCCGCTGCGCGGGGAGCACGCGTCGATCTTCCGATCGGACTGCGGGTGCTCCGGCTCATCCCCGCTGCGCGGGGAGCACTGGCCGTCGGCGGTGATCTTCCAGCCGCGGTCCGGCTCATCCCCGCTGCGCGGGGAGCACGGCTGGACGCTCTCGAACGTCATCGGCCCGGTGGGCTCATCCCCGCTGCGCGGGGAGCACACCGAGGGCACCGCCGCCGACTACCGCCGCATCGGCTCATCCCCGCTGCGCGGGGAGCACATCATCTCGATCCGCACGCCCATCCTGCTCGCCGGCTCATCCCCGCTGCGCGGGGAGCACGGGGGGAGGATCATCTCGGGGCGGCGCGTCTGAGGCTCATCCCCGCTGCGCGGGGAGCACCTGCTGGGCGTCCGTGATGCCGGTGTGGCCGCAGGCTCATCCCCGCTGCGCGGGGAGCACGCCGCCGACGATGGCACGCACTGCGGGGGTGAGGGCTCATCCCCGCTGCGCGGGGAGCACCAGACCGGTACACGCGGCTGGCTTCCCCCGGACGGCTCATCCCCGCTGCGCGGGGAGCACGTGGCGCTGTACTCATGCACAGACGCGACCGTGGGCTCATCCCCGCTGCGCGGGGAGCACCAGACGGGCGAGACCGATAGCCCGATCATCGGCGGCTCATCCCCGCTGCGCGGGGAGCACGCAGCCAATGCGGCGGCCAAGCGCGGCATCCCCGGCTCATCCCCGCTGCGCGGGGAGCACGCATCGGTGGTGCGCCTCATCTACCGCGAGCGAGGCTCATCCCCGCTGCGCGGGGAGCACGACCATATGGACCTCATCTCCCCGCTGATCCCGGGCTCATCCCCGCTGCGCGGGGAGCACTACCCGCCCTGCCCGCCGCCCTGCCACGGGTCGGGCTCATCCCCGCTGCGCGGGGAGCACCACTCTCCGTAGGAGAGTGGAGACTGGGTGTAGGGCTCATCCCCGCTGCGCGGGGAGCACTCATCCGACCGATCGACACGGCCCACGACGGACGGCTCATCCCCGCTGCGCGGGGAGCACCCGGGGATTGCGCCCGTGAGGCCGGACGCGAGCGGCTCATCCCCGCTGCGCGGGGAGCACCCCGCCCTCCAGGGCCAGCCGTGGTGTGGCGCGGGCTCATCCCCGCTGCGCGGGGAGCACGCGCGCAGAATCCACCGGGGCACCTGCGCGAACGGCTCATCCCCGCTGCGCGGGGAGCACATCGCGGGCGCCGGGAGCCTCGCGGGCGGGGCGGGCTCATCCCCGCTGCGCGGGGAGCACCTCATGGGCGTGTTCCCCGAAGTTCCGGGCGTGGGCTCATCCCCGCTGCGCGGGGAGCACAAGATCTACGGCGGCATCGAGTCGGCCGTGCTGGGCTCATCCCCGCTGCGCGGGGAGCACCCTGCATGACCTGGGGCGATCCTCGGGATCAGCCTGTTTCGCATACAGGTTGCTGACGCTTCTCAGGCTACCAACCGGGATCAGCGCTCGCGGCTGCCCCGGGGTTTGCGAGCGTGCTGCATCGCACGGGCGGTGCTCCATCCTGTTCGCCGCGATGGCGGGGGAGTGGGCCGCCCCCGTTGTTAGGTCCGGTCTCTGTGTGAGTCGTCGGGTTCCATTTCGTGGGTGCAGTGGCGAGCATAGTCGGCCGGGGTGAGGTAGCCCAGCGCCGAGTGGCGTCG
>NZ_JAKNCJ010000017.1 GCF_023509525.1 Brachybacterium equifaecis | reverse complement strand
CCACCATCGCCGAGGAGATCAACAATCGACCCCGCCGCCGACTGGGCTATCTCACGCCCACCGAGGCATTCGCACGACTGCTCGCCGGCGAGCCCCATGTTGCTTCGACGCCTTGACATCGCCGATCCGCAGGCGTACGATTCCGCGCGTGCCGTTACACAGTCGCCCTCGGGCGCGCGTCGTCGATCGGCGACCTCGCCCCGCACGAACCGTCTTCCTAGCGTTCGCTGCCGCCGCTCTCGTTGGGACTCTTCTGCTTCTACATCCAGCCGCGACCCCTACTCCCGGTGGTGCGACCGGCATGGAGGCCCTGTTCACCGCCGTCTCCGCACTGTGTGTCACGGGGCTGATCGTGGTCGATACGCCCGTTCACTGGAGTGGCTTCGGTCAGGCCGTGATCCTCGCTCTCATCCAGGTCGGCGGCTTCGGGGTGATGACCTTCGCCTCTGTTGTCGGTATCGCCGTCATCCGCAAGCTCTCACTGCGGTCCCGGCTCACGGCCGCCACGGAGGTCAAGAGCTTCGGGATCGAGGACATCCGCACGCTCGTGATCAGCGTGGTGCGGATCTCCCTCGCGATCGAGGCCGCGGCTGCGGTGGTCCTCACCTTGCGCTTCGCCCTCGCCTACGACGAGCCCTGGGGCAGCGCCCTGTGGCTGGGGGTGTTCCACGCCGTCTCCGCGTTCAACAACGCCGGGTTCGCCCTGTACAGCGACAGCCTCATGCCCTTCGCTGACGACCCGGTGGTCCTGCTGACTGTGAGTGCTGCTCTCGTGCTGGGTGGCGTCGGGTTCCCTGTGCTCATGCAGCTGGGTAGGCACCTGGGGACGCCGCGGCTGTGGTCGATGAACACTCGGATCGTCGTGGCCGCGACTCCGTTACTGCTCGTGCTCGGCACGCTCTACATCACTGCCCTGGAGTGGAACAACCCGGAGACCCTCGGCGGTATGTCGCCGCCTCTGCGGATCCTCAACGGGTTCACCATGTCCGCCCAGACCAGGACGGCCGGGTTCAACACCATCGACACAGGCGCGATGGATCCGGCGACGTGGCTGGGCATGGACCTGTTGATGTTCATCGGGGGCGGACCGGCCGGCACCGCCGGCGGCATCAAGGTCACCACCTTCGCGGTCCTGTTCTTCCTCATGCTGGCCGAGCTGCGGGGCGCGGGCGCCGTGACGGTGTTCGGCAAGCGTCTCTCTCGCGCCGTGCACCGACAGGCCATCACCGTCATCGTCCTGGCCGTCGGTCTTGTTGCTGCCTCCACGCTCCTGCTGATGGTCCTCACCGATTTCTCGCTCGACGAGATCTTGTTCGAGGTGGTCTCCGCGTTCGCCACCGTGGGGCTGTCCACCGGCATCACTGCCGATCTACCCGCTGGCGCGCAGCTCGTGCTCATCGCGCTGATGTTCATTGGCCGGCTGGGCCCGATCACCGCCGCCGCGGCTCTCGCCCTGAGGCCGCGACAGATCCTCTATGACCTCCCTAAGGAAAGGCCGATCATTGGCTAAGCACCGACTCTTCCGCAGCACCGATCCGGGAAGTGTCGCGTCCGCGAACGCGGTGGCGGTCATCGGCCTGGGCCGCTTCGGACAGTCTCTTGCACTGGAGCTCATGGACAACGGCACCGAAGTGCTCGGCATCGACTCGCGTGAGCACGTCGTCCAGTCCCTCAACGGGAAGCTGACCCACGTCGTGGCCGCAGATGCCACTGACGAGCAGGTGCTGCGCCAGCTGTCGATTCCGGAGTTCGATCGCGTGGTCGTCGCGATCGGCAACGACATCCAGTCCAGCATCTTGGTCACGTCACTGCTCTTGCGGTTCTCAATTGCGCATATCTGGGCGAAGGCTGTCAGCGACCCGCATGGCCTCATCCTCGAGCAGCTCGGAGTTCCGCACGTCGTGTATCCCGAGAAGGACATGGGGCGCCGCCTCGCGCACATCGTGCGCGGCAGCATGCAGGATTTCATCGAGATTGACACCGATTTCGCGATGGTGAAGACGGAGGTGAACCCTCACTACGCGGGGATGCGGCTCGGCGACAGCAATATCCGACGCAAGCATGGCGTCACCGTGAGCGCCATCAAGCACCAGGGCGGGGCGTGGCAAGCCGCCGCTGCCGACACCGTGCTGCAGGCCGGAGACATCATCCTGGTCACCGGGCCCACCCGACAGGCGGAACGTTTCAGCCGGCCGTCCGCGTAGTTCCCGGTTGCCACTACGTGCATTCTCGGCGCGGCTAGATGCCGGAGCTGAGGCCGGACGCGGTGAAGTGCTTCTGCAGGGCGCCCCCTTGCGCCTCTGCATCGGGAGGAGTGGGACTGGTGCGGTTGCCAATAGGGTCCGGATCGGCACTTCTGCGACACATCTGTCGCACTGGGTATACCCCAAGATGACATCCGGCCAGCCATGAAGTACGAGTGAGCGCATGAGGCTGGAGAAAATGACCAAATTTGGTGTACACCTTGGGCATGCGGAAACTCCCAACGCGACACGAGCTTGGCCTTATCGACTTCGTAACTCACGAGGCCCTGTCATCGCTGAGCCGTGACGTTCCCCTCGAGCTCGAGGCGATCCAGTCGGCATGGCCCGAATTTGAGCATGCCTTAGACTCTCTCCGTGGCCGTCGCATGATGGGCCTCATCTACCCAGCGTCGAATATCTACCGAATGTCATCCACTCGGCTCGACCGTGACCGCGACAACCCGTTAGAGCTCAACGAAACGATCGTTCCCGGCGGGGACTATCTCCGCCTTCGCCTGCGCGGTAAAGCACCCGCCGTGTATGAGCAGATCGCTGACGCCTTCAGCGTGCTATTCGAGCTCGCAGTCCACGACCCGAGCCGCCCACACATAGAGAGCTACCGGCGCGAAGGAGAGATCGACTGCCTCGTTCCCACGCTCCGTGAAAGCTAATTCGCCGTAAACCGTGGGACAACCGCGAAGTCGTGACAACCTCAAAGTGACAGATTCGTGGCCTTAGGTACCACCCTGCGTGACAGCTGCGCGACCGTAGCCTCCGCCGTCACACAGGGTCCGATACAGCACTTTCGTGACAGATCTGTGCCGTGGGGTATGCCCCAAGGGACACAGGCCGGGGCCCGGCGAACGTTGACGGCTCACCGCTACTATCTGCGTATCCGAACTTGCCCGAGGCGGCCCTGAATGGACAGGGCTTCGGCTCACCAACCAGGGAGCTCTGCACAAATGAAGCCACTGGAGTTCCTGAATCGGGTATACATCGTGAATCCTCGCGGTGTAGATCCAAGCCTGGTAGAGGCCGCTGCAGGCGGCCTGCGTGACAAGGTAACGAAGCAGATGGTCCGACAGGCTCGCCCCGTAGGCGACATCCTGATGAAGAACCCCGGCCCGGTAGTTGGAGTCATAGTCGGCGGAGCCGCTGCGCTCTCGGCCACGGGTGTCGTTGTGGCCAAGCGAAAGGTCATCGGCGAGAAGGTAAAGCGGGGATGGGAGCGAGCCCAGGGGAAGACTTCGACCCCTGATGCCGACGGCCGCTTCTACGACCCGTGGCGCGCCGCCTCGCCCAAGACAGAGGACGGCAAACCGGAGTCGGCCACAACTCCGGCCAATGAGCATCCCCTGCCCTCCGACTCGCACGAGAAGCCGCCTACCGGCGACGTCGGCTGAGGATCCCGTACACACGATTTGCGGGATCTCGTTTCTGGGACGCGATGGCTCGCCCCGGCGCGCACGAGGAGCCTCGATGGGAGGAGGGGACGGGCCCGCTACGCCGATCTGTCGCCAGCGGGCCCTGAGCAACGAGAGCGTCGCCCCTTGCCGCCCGTTTACGCGCTCTGTCGAGGCCCCGAGGGTTGGGGGTGGTGTCATAGCGTTGAAGCAACACTCCCGGTCGGCGGGGGTCTGATCGGTGGAGTGTGCGGATGGCGCGGGTGGGGGTCAAGTCCCCGGAAGTGGTGTAGCGATCCTTCGGCGATAGGGATCAGGCTGTCAGCGCGGGAAGTGCATCGGTGCTCACCTCGTTCACGGGATTGGTGGTGAGGGTGAGGCGGCAACGGG
>NZ_JAKNCJ010000016.1:3267-5051 GCF_023509525.1 Brachybacterium equifaecis | reverse complement strand
GTCGTTTGAAATGCCAGGATAGTTTTTCATTTTTTGATGGAGAGTTTGATCCTGGCTCAGGACGAACGCTGGCGGCGTGCTTAACACATGCAAGTCGAACGGTGACGATGGGGCTTGCCCTATCTGATCAGTGGCGAACGGGTGAGTAACACGTGAGTAACCTGCCCTTCACTCTGGGATAACCTCGGGAAATCGTGGCTAATACCGGATATGAGTTCCTACCGCATGGTGGGTGCTGGAAAGTTTTTCGGTGAAGGATGGACTCGCGGCCTATCAGCTTGTTGGTGAGGTAATGGCTCACCAAGGCGATGACGGGTAGCCGGCCTGAGAGGGCGACCGGCCACACTGGGACTGAGACACGGCCCAGACTCCTACGGGAGGCAGCAGTGGGGAATATTGCACAATGGGCGAAAGCCTGATGCAGCGACGCCGCGTGGGGGATGACGGCCTTCGGGTTGTAAACCTCTTTCAGCAGGGAAGAAGCGAAAGTGACGGTACCTGCAGAAGAAGCGCCGGCTAACTACGTGCCAGCAGCCGCGGTAATACGTAGGGCGCAAGCGTTGTCCGGAATTATTGGGCGTAAAGAGCTTGTAGGTGGCTTGTCGCGTCTGCCGTGAAAACCCGAGGCTTAACCTCGGGCGTGCGGTGGGTACGGGCAGGCTAGAGTGTGGTAGGGGAGACTGGAACTCCTGGTGTAGCGGTGAAATGCGCAGATATCAGGAAGAACACCGATGGCGAAGGCAGGTCTCTGGGCCATTACTGACACTGAGAAGCGAAAGCATGGGGAGCGAACAGGATTAGATACCCTGGTAGTCCATGCCGTAAACGTTGGGCACTAGATGTGGGGGACATTCCACGTTTTCCGCGTCGTAGCTAACGCATTAAGTGCCCCGCCTGGGGAGTACGGTCGCAAGACTAAAACTCAAAGGAATTGACGGGGGCCCGCACAAGCGGCGGAGCATGCGGATTAATTCGATGCAACGCGAAGAACCTTACCAAGGCTTGACATGCACCGGACAGCTGCAGAGATGTGGCCTTCTTTGGACTGGTGCACAGGTGGTGCATGGTTGTCGTCAGCTCGTGTCGTGAGATGTTGGGTTAAGTCCCGCAACGAGCGCAACCCTCGTTCCATGTTGCCAGCGCGTAATGGCGGGGACTCATGGGAGACTGCCGGGGTCAACTCGGAGGAAGGTGGGGACGACGTCAAATCATCATGCCCCTTATGTCTTGGGCTTCACGCATGCTACAATGGCCGGTACAAAGGGTTGCGATACTGTGAGGTGGAGCGAATCCCAAAAAGCCGGTCTCAGTTCGGATTGGGGTCTGCAACTCGACCCCATGAAGTCGGAGTCGCTAGTAATCGCAGATCAGCAACGCTGCGGTGAATACGTTCCCGGGCCTTGTACACACCGCCCGTCAAGTCACGAAAGTCGGTAACACCCGAAGCCAGTGGCCCATCCTCGTGAGGGAGCTGTCTAAGGTGGGATTGGTGATTGGGACTAAGTCGTAACAAGGTAGCCGTACCGGAAGGTGCGGCTGGATCACCTCCTTTCTAAGGAGCTACACCAATTATGGTGGCCATTTTCTTGCCCGAGTGTGGTGAGGGTGGTTGCTCAAGGGTGGAACATCAATGAATGGGCGCTTGGCTGGTGCAGCGGGCATGTGAGTACTCCTTCGGGATGGAAAGCGTGTGGTTGTGGCTGGTTTCAGGTGGTGGCACGCTATTGGGTTTTGAGGCTGCACGCTGGCCTGTGTCGATGTCCTTTTGGGGTGTTGGTGCGGGT
>NZ_JAKNCJ010000016.1:0-3167 GCF_023509525.1 Brachybacterium equifaecis | reverse complement strand
TGTCTGTGTGATACCCGGCAGGGGTTGCAGGCGCGGGGTTGTGGGACGTGTTGTTCAGGTCTGCCGGCCTGTGAACGTGTACGTGTGCTGGTAGTCGAAGTCGTGTTGAGTGCGACGGCGTAGAGGGTGTGACCCCCGTAGACGAAGCTGGTGCAGGGCGTGACGCTGTTCCCGAGTAGCACCGGACCCGTGAAATCCGGTGTGAATCTGCCAGGACCACCTGGTAAGCCTAAATACTTCCTTGTGACCGATAGCGGACAAGTACCGTGAGGGAAAGGTGAAAAGTACCCCGGGAGGGGAGTGAAATAGTACCTGAAACCGTGCGCTTACAATCCGTTGGAGCCTTGAGGGGTGACAGCGTGCCTTTTGAAGAATGAGCCTGCGAGTTAGTGGTCGGTGGCGAGGTTAACCCGTGTGGGGTAGCCGTAGCGAAAGCGAGTCTGAACGGGGCGTTCAGTCGCCGGCTCTAGACCCGAAGCGAAGTGATCTATCCATGGGCAGTGTGAAGCGCGGGTAAGACCGCGTGGAGGCGCGAACCCACTTCAGTTGAAAATGGAGGGGATGACCTGTGGATAGGGGTGAAAGGCCAATCAAACTTCGTGATAGCTGGTTCTCCCCGAAATGCATTTAGGTGCAGCGTCACGTGTTTCGTGCCGGAGGTAGAGCACTGGATAGGCGATGGGCCCCACCGGGTTACTGACCTTAGCCAAACTCCGAATGCCGGTACGTGAGAGCGTGGCAGTGAGACTGTGGGGGATAAGCTTCATAGTCGAGAGGGAAACAGCCCAGAACATCAGCTAAGGCCCCTAAGCGTGTGCTAAGTGGAAAAGGATGTGAAGTTGCTGAGACAACCAGGAGGTTGGCTTAGAAGCAGCCACCCTTGAAAGAGTGCGTAATAGCTCACTGGTCAAGTGATTTTGCGCCGACAATGTAGCGGGGCTCAAGTACACCGCCGAAGCTGTGTCATTCAGGTTTTGCCTGGATGGGTAGGGGAGCGTCGTGCAGGCAGCGAAGCTGCGGGGGAACCCAGTGGTGGAGCCTGTACGAGTGAGAATGCAGGCATGAGTAGCGAAAGACGGGTGAGAAACCCGTCCGCCGATTGATCAAGGGTTCCAGGGCTAGGTTAATCCGCCCTGGGTTAGTCGGGACCTAAGGCGAGGCCGACAGGCGTAGTCGATGGACATCGGGTTGATATTCCCGAACCGATCGTAGGAGGACCCATACCGAGGCGTGCGATGCTAACCACCCGAGCTGTGCAGTGTTCCTTCGGGAATGTTGTGATGGCGAGGCTGGGAACCAAGTGCGTAGTAGGTCAGCGCAAGGAATGACGCAGAGAGGTAGCTTCCGCGGACTTAATGGAATAGTCCGTCTAAGCGTGCAGCCCGATCCCGGGTAATGCTGGGGTCATTGAGGGTCAGACGTGATGGGGATCCCGTATGGGCGTAGGTGAGTGATCCTGTACTGCCAAGAAAAGTTCCGGCGTGACGAATACGGTCGCCCGTACCCCAAACCGACTCAGGTGATCAGGTAGAGAATACCAAGGCGTTCGAGAGAATCGTGGTTAAGGAACTCGGCAAAATACCCCCGTAACTTCGGGAGAAGGGGGGCCGGAGGTGTGAGAGCACCGAAGGCCGCAGAGACCAGGGAGAAGCGACTGTTTACTAAAAACACAGGTCCGTGCGAAGTCGTAAGACGCTGTATACGGACTGACGCCTGCCCGGTGCTGGAAGGTTAAGAGGACTGGTTAGCGCTTCGGCGCGAAGCTGAGAATTTAAGCCCCAGTAAACGGCGGTGGTAACTATAACCATCCTAAGGTAGCGAAATTCCTTGTCGGGTAAGTTCCGACCTGCACGAATGGCGTAACGACTTCTCCACTGTCTCAACCGCGAACTCGGCGAAATTGCATTACGAGTAAAGATGCTCGTTACGCGCAGCAGGACGGAAAGACCCCGGGACCTTTACTATAGTTTGGTATTGGTGTTCGGAACGGCTTGTGTAGGATAGGTGGGAGACTGGGAAGCATGGACGCTAGTTCGTGTGGAGTCATCGTTGAAATACCACTCTGGTCGTTCTGGATTCCTAACCTCGGCCCGTTATCCGGGTCAGGGACAGTGCCTGATGGGTAGTTTAACTGGGGCGGTTGCCTCCTAAAGAGTAACGGAGGCGCTCAAAGGTTCCCTCAGCCTGGTTGGCAATCAGGTGTTGAGTGTAAGTGCACAAGGGAGCTTGACTGCGAGACAGACATGTCGGGCAGGTGCGAAAGCAGGAACTAGTGATCCGGCACCTCATTGTGGAATGGGTGTCGCTCAACGGATAAAAGGTACCCCGGGGATAACAGGCTGATCTTGCCCAAGAGCTCATATCGACGGCATGGTTTGGCACCTCGATGTCGGCTCGTCGCATCCTGGGGCTGGAGTTGGTCCCAAGGGTTGGGCTGTTCGCCCATTAAAGCGGTACGCGAGCTGGGTTTAGAACGTCGTGAGACAGTTCGGTCCCTATCCGCTGCGCGCGTTGGATATTTGAGAAGACCTGTCCCTAGTACGAGAGGACCGGGATGGACTGACCTCTGGTGTGCCAGTTGTTCTGCCAAGAGCATGGCTGGTTGGCTACGTCGGGAAGGGATAACCGCTGAAAGCATCTAAGCGGGAAGCCTGCTTCAAGATGAGATATCCGTGCCCCTTGTGGGTGAGAGGCCCCCAGTAGACGACTGGGTTGATAGGCCAGATGTGGAAGCACAGCAATGTGTGGAGCTGACTGGTACTAATGGCTGATGACTTTTCAACATTATTCTTCTTGCTGAATGTGTTCGCGTCCACTGTGTGGTTCTTGAGGAACAACCCTCGGTGTCCTGGTTTCCGTAACGGATCGGGGTGCTGTGGGGTCTGGTTAGTCTCGTAGAGTTACGGCGGTCATAGCGTTGGGGAAACGCCCGGTTCCATTCCGAACCCGGTAGCTAAGCCTGACAGCGCCGATGGTACTGCACTCGGGAGGGTGTGGGAGAGTAGGTCGCCGCCGGACATCTTTGTGGTGGGTTGTGGTCCGTGTGTGATGGTGTGTGGGTCCTCTTTATGGGGTGATCCCGCTGTCGTGCGCGGGCCACAATCTTTTTGTGGGTTGTTGGTGCTGTGTTGTTCGGGTGTGTTGTGCCGGTCCTGGTGGGGGCCGGC
>NZ_JAKNCJ010000015.1 GCF_023509525.1 Brachybacterium equifaecis | reverse complement strand
CGACCTGCTCAGGCGTGTGCCGCTTCCTCGTGTTCGTCATGATGAGACCAGTCTTCCTGCCCGCAGCAGCGAGCATCAAGACGACTCACACAACGACTGGACCTACATCACGGGGTCAGCCCAACCCCGTCGAACCGGGCGGGGTCGTCGATCAGGCGCCGCTTGCCTTCCGCGAGGACGGCGGCGTTCGCGGCACTCCAGGACACCCCGAGACCTGCGGCGACGCGGGTGACGGTGAGGTGGTCGATGACGATGCCCCGCAGCGCCCACTCCAGGCCGCCGCGGGAGATCTTCGCACGCGGCGCCGCTGCCCGCGTCATGTCCTGCCGCCACGTGCGCCGGCAGTGTCCGCACCGGTACCGGCGCACCCGCACCAGCAGGGTCGTCGGCCGGTGCCCGAACGGCTCGTGCGCCAGTCGACGCGTGACCGTGTCCCGCGGCACGCCCTCGACACCGCACTTCCGACACCACGGGTCGTCCTCGACGACGCGGCATTCGATCGTGGCCCGATCCGGCTCGATCAGCTGGCCGACGGCGACGAGGCCGAGCTCGTCGAGGCGGCAGAACGTGGTCAGGTCAGGGGTCGCGAAAGTAGGGTGGAGCACGTCGAGGTCTTTCGGGATGGCGAGCGTGAAGAACTTCCATCATCCGGGAGACCTCGACCCCTACCCGGCCACCGACGCGCTCAACCGACTACACCCTCGTTCGTGAAGAGCCAGATTCAACCCACCCCCACCCGAGGACGCACCGATGCCCCGCTCCACTCCGCGCACTATCGCAGAGCTGTCCGACGAAGCACGCGCTCTCTGGGCGAAATCAGGCGACGGAGTGGAGCGGCTCGAGGGCGAGGAGATCTGGCTGTCTCTCCCCCAGCACATGCTCGACTCGCTCGGCGTTGCGGACGAGCTCTGGACGCGGTGGCTAGCGCCTGGAGTCCGCGCTCAGATCGCCGATGCACTCGAACTGGACGACGACGAGGCCCGCAAGCTGGTCAGCTTCCTCGCTGGCGCTCATGACATCGGAAAAGCCACCAAAACCTTTCAGACTCAGATGGCGGAACGACCCGACGGAGCTCATTTCATAGAGAGACTCCGCCGTTCGGGTCTGCGACTGCAGCACGGAGTCACTGAGCGCTCCGTGCGATCCTTTCACCATTCCCTGGCGTCATGGGTGATTCTGCGCTCGTGGCTGCGCGAGTCCGGCGCACGGGCCACCGCCCCCGATCGCCTCGCCCGGACGGCTGACGCCCACCACGGGTCTCCTTCTTCTGAGAGCAGCCGCACATTCGCGGCAGCAATCCTCGAGGAGTACGACGCCGACCACCCCGAATGGCGTGCCGTTCAGCGCGAGCTCCTGGACTTCGTCGCAGATCAGACCGACGTACGACCGATCCTGCCTCGGCTGCGGCGACCCATCGTGGGCTACACCCTGACGCTGCTGACCGGAATCATCATCATGGCCGACTGGATCGCATCGTCGGCAGACCA
Source organism: Brachybacterium equifaecis (assembly GCF_023509525.1). Taxonomy (GTDB): domain Bacteria; phylum Actinomycetota; class Actinomycetes; order Actinomycetales; family Dermabacteraceae; genus Brachybacterium; species Brachybacterium equifaecis. Next base: position 8,443 of record NZ_JAKNCJ010000015.1, on the reverse strand, counting down.
CTTCGCACTCTCCGAGGCCGGGTGCTCAGGCGAGCGGCGCCTGGCAGGGATCGAGGCCGTGGATCTCACTCGGCCATGGTCACCCCATGCTCCGGACCTCGCCCATCTCGACGCTCACCTTCGCGATCGCTTCGGATGGTCGCCGAGCGCACGAGCGCGCCCCGTCCAGCAGGCTGCCGCAGCCGCATCGCTGCAGCTCTCAGGGCCGGGACTCGTCATCATCGAAGCCCCGACGGGCGAGGGGAAGACCGAGGCGGCGCTCACAGCGGCCGAGGCTCTGGCGTCGATGGCGGGTTCCGGGGGCATCCTCATCGCCGCGCCGACGATGTCCACCGCGGACGGCCTGTTCCACCGCGTGCTGGAGTGGTCGCACCGCGCCGCAGACGACAGTCCGCTGTCGATGTTCCTCGGCCACTCCAAGAGCCATCTCAACACGGACTTCGATCGTCTCCGGTTCCGCGGCGTCTCGGACGTCTCGGGTGGCCAGGGAAACGTGATCGCCTCCCAGTGGATGTCAGGCAGGAAGAAAGGGATCCTCTCCAACATCACTGTTGCCACGGTGGATCAGGTCCTTTTCATGGCACTCCAGGCCAAGCACTCGATGCTGCGCCACCTGGGCCTGGCAGGAAAGGTCGTGATCATCGATGAGGTCCACGCCTATGACACCTACATGTCGGAGTACTTGGCGATGGCCCTCGAATGGCTCGCCCGGTATCGAGTTCCCGTCATACTCCTCAGCGCCACGCTGCCGACGGCCCAGAAGGAACATCTGGTGGCTGCGTACAGCCGGCAGATCCGAGCCACTGACGAGCAGCTTTCGCTCTCGACCGACTATCCGCTGGTGACCACCGTCGATGCACACGACATCCGGGAGACCGTTGTCGAGTCCCGCGGCACGGACCTCCGGGCCGACGTCGAGCTCATCGACGACGATCCTGCCCGCCTCGTCGAGCGCCTTGCGCACGACATTCAGGATGGTGGCTGCGTTCTCGTGCTGTGCAACACCGTCCGTCGAGCGCAGGAGGCCTATTCGGCGCTCGAGGCCCGCTTCCCGGGCGAGGTGGAGCTCCACCACGCGGGGTTCATCGCCTCAGACCGGGTCCGCAAGGAGCAGGAGCTGCGAGCCCAGCTGGGTCCAGACGCGCACCGTGGCGGCGCCCGTCCCTTCCGGCGTCTCATCGTGGCGACCCAGGTGGCGGAGCAGAGCCTTGACATCGATGTGGATCTGCTGGTCACAGATATCGCCCCGATCGATCTCATCATCCAGCGCATCGGTCGTCTCCATCGACACTCGCGGCCCGACTCGGATCGCCCGGAGAGCATGCGCCAGCCTCGGGTGCTCGTCCGAGGCATCGAATCCTCCTCGCCGCCGGTCTTCGAGAGCGGCACCCGGGCGGTCTACGACGAGCGTCTGCTTCTGGCCACTCTGGCCGTCCTGCTCAGCAAGGTCATCCCATCGGGCTTCTCCCGCCCCGATGACATCGCGCCCCTGGTCCACGAGGTCTACGGTGCAGCACCTCCCATTCCGGTGGATTGGGAGGAGGCGTGGGAAGCGGCATCGCGAACGAGTGAGGCCGACCGCCTGACCGCACGCGCTCGGGCACGAACCTTCCGCATCGAGTCGCCCACGAGCGCGAAGACCCTGGACGAGCTGTTCGGAGTGTTCGCAGCCAACATCGATTCCGAGGCAGAAGAGGCCAAGGGGCTCGCCCAGGTGCGCGACAGTGATCCCACCATCGAGGTCATCCCGATTCGTTGGCATGACACCGGGTACACCGCACTCGATGCAGGCCCAGACACCCCGCATCAGAGCCCCGATCTCGAACTGCCCTCCCGCGCGGCGCGAGCCCTCGCATCAGCCACCGTCCGCCTCCCGGCTCGCTTCACCCGATTCGACGCCGATTTCAAGCGCACCGTCGATCAGCTGGAGCGGGAGACTCCGATCGGCTGGCGCACGTCTTCCTGGCTCAAGGGTCAGCTCGCACTTCGGCTCGACGAAGCCAGCTCCATCGAGCTGAACGGCCGGCGCCTCCGGTACGACAGGGACCTCGGACTGTGCGACGTCACCGATCAGGCCGAATCCACCCCGAATGTCTGACCGCCCCCATACGCTTCGACAACATTCACTCCACGAGGAGCGCCATGACCGAGACACCGTCGTTCTCCCTCATCACGGAACGTTGGATCCGCTGCCAAGCGGCCGACGGCACCGACACCCAGCTGTCCCTGCGTGAGATCTTCGATGGCTCCGTGTCCGTTGCAGCAATCCGCGGGGACTCCCCGACCCAGGACTACGCGGTGCTGAGGATCCTCCTCGCAATCTTCTGGCGCGCGCACCGATCGGAGACCGAGGTGCGCCCCGGCGAGACGTTCGATTTCGACACCTGGCGCGAGTTCGCCTGGGAGGATGCGGTGGAGGGTGGCGCCGACGATGCCGCCTTGGACTACCTCGACCGATATGCCGCGCGATTCGATCTCCTGCACCCTGAGGCCCCGTTCATGCAGGTCGCCGACCTTGCCACACCGAGCGGCTCGCGGAGCGAGATCCAACGCATCGTCCCGGAGGCTGAGTCCAGCTACTTCTCCATGAGGGCCGGAAACGCTCTGGACAGCCTGGCGCTCGACGAAGCCGCGCGCTGGCTCATCCACACCCAGGCCTACGACTACTCCGGCATCAAATCCGGCGCCATCGGAGATCCCCGGGTGAAGGGCGGCAAGGGCTACCCCATCGGCCCGGGATGGTCGGGACTCACAGGGGGCACGACCATTCTCGGCTCCACCCTGCGCGAGACGTTCGTGCTCAACACCGCACCCGCGGCCCTGACAGCAGGTGGTGAGGACCGGCCCGTATGGGAGCGGGAGCCCGATGGCGCAGCTCAGCGTCTCTCCAGCAGGCCGACAGGTCCCTCCGACTTCGCCACCTGGCAGTCCCGTCGCGTGCGGCTCTTCGTGGACCACGGTCGCGTCACCTCTGTGCTCGTGAGCAACGGCGACCAGATCCCCGAGGCGGGAGCGAACGTCTTCGGAGACCCGATGACCCCCTACCGCTTCAGCACGAACAAGTCGAAGAAGAACCTCGACGTCTACTACCCCCGCCCCTACTCGACCGAGCGGATGATGTGGCGCTCCTTGGAGCCGCTCATCGCCCTCGGTGGAGAGACTGAGCTGCAGCGCGGGGCGAAACCGGGGAAACGACCTCAGACTCTCGATGCGCTCGCCGCCGCTCAGACAGCGGGAACCAGTATTCCCGCGGTGCTCTCCGTCCGGCTCACCTCGGCGTCCTACGGTGCCCAGGCTTCTTCCGCCTCGACAACCGTCGATTCCCGACTGGAGATCCCCCGTGCCCTGCTGCACGAGGACTCCCTGCGTGCCCGCACCCTGGTGCTCGCTGCCGCACGAGCCGCGATGGATGCCGCCGTGAACCTCGGCAGCTTCGCCGGCCAGCTCCAGCTGGCAGCCGGTGGCGAATACGTGTTCCAGCCTGCAGTCACGGACGCTCTGCTCGCGGAGCTGGAACCCTCGTTCCGGGAGTGGCTCGGCAGATTCGTCCTCGCAGACGCTGAAGCGGAATGCACACGCTGGCAGCAGTATGTCCACCGCGCAGTGCGCGAGCGCGCCCAGCTCCTCCTTCGCGGGGCGGGGACCAAGGCGCTGATCGGCCGCGAGATCCTCCAGAACGACCGACCCGTTCTCATCAGCGCAGGCTCGGCCTACGGCAAGCTCCTGCGCGATCTCAGGAAGTCCCTCCCGCTGCTCCGCGACACCCCTTCGCGCCGCGACGACGCGCCTGCGTCAGGTGCCCAGCCCGCCGATACCTCTGAGGAGTCCCGCCATGACCAGTGACCTCGACCCGACACACAACAAGGAGCTTTCGGCTCGGACCGCCGAGCTCTCCGATGCCGTCGGCACGTCCGTCGTGACGCTGCAGGCCCAATTCCTCGGCTCCCGGGGGGAGCGCCAGCAGGCTCAGGCACGCGGTCGTCTGGCCGTGCTGCGTCGCAGCGCGGGCTTCACCCCGGAGCAGCATCCTCTGGCACTCCAGGATGTGCTCGATGCGCTCGATCCCGCACTGCGGCAGGAGGATCTCGGGCGCGGCGATGCCGCCTCGCCCACCGAGCGCGCTGCATTCGATGCCATGACGCTGTTCGCCCTCCACATGCAGTCCGCCACGGAGCCGATGCACGTCCGGGGTCGCAGCTTCGGCTCAGCGATGTCTCTTCTGCGATCCCGCTCTGAGAGCGGATCGCTGAAGCCGCGATTCGATGCCCTCCTCGCGGCCCGAGACCAGCGTTCCCGGCTCACCCATGCCAGGTCGCTCATCACGCTTCTCCGCGGCGAGAAGATCGGCTTCGACTACGGGATGTTCGCCCGAGATCTGCGCACTCTGGCGAGTCCGCATCGTGCTGGCGTCCTGCTGCGCTGGGGACGCGACTTCGCGACTCCTCCGCGCCGCTCCCCTGAAGGCACCTCATCCGACAGCGCCGCGGCATCCGCGCTGCCGGCGACTCCTTCCGCCTGATCCGCTCCACTGACCATTCCTGCACTGACCACCTCTGAAAGGACCGTCCATGTCTCTCGTTCTCGATATCCACGCCCTGCAGTCCCTTCCGCCCAGCAACATCAACCGCGATGACACCGGCGCGCCGAAGAGCGCAGTCTTCGGCGGCGTCCCCCGCCAGCGCGTGTCCTCCCAGTCATGGAAGCGCGCGATCCGTCGGGACTTCGAGGAGACGCTCGGTGCCCAGAGTGTCGGCTTCCGCACGAAGCGCGTCGCGGATCTGGTCGCGAAACGAATCATCGAGCTGAGCAGAGCAGACGGCGCCGAGTGGGATGGCGAGAAGGCCGATGCAGCCGCACAGAGCATCTTCGCCGCGGCCGGCATCAAGCTCACTGAGCCGAAAGTTCGGGAAGGCGACGAGAAGCGCGGACACGAGACCGGGTACCTGCTGTTCCTCAGCCCGCGGCAGATCGATGCCGCGGCGCGCCACCTCCTGGAGAACGAGGGCGTCAAGCCGACGAAGAAGGATGCCCAGAAGCTGCTGGACGACTCCCACAGCATCGACATCGCGATGTTCGGCCGCATGGTCGCAGACGCGCCTGACTTCAATGTCGATGCGGCCGTGCAGGTCGCTCACGCCATCGGGATCCACGAGTCCGAGCCCGAGTTCGACTACTTCACCGCTGTGGACGACATCGTCGAGGACGCCGAGGAGAGCGGCGCAGGCATGATCGGCACCACCCAATTGATGTCCTCCACCCTCTACCGCTTCGCCTCCGTGGACCTGCTCTCGCTGGCAGAGAACCTGGGCAGCCGCGACGCAGCTCTGGATGCGACCTCCGCCTTCATCTCCTCCTTCATCACCTCCCTCCCGACGGGAAAGCAGAACAGCTTCGCCCACAACACGGTCCCCGAGCTCGTGTACATCGCCGTGCGCGATACGCGATCGCTCTCTCTGGTCAACGCCTTCGAGGCGCCCGTGCGCACCGGCGATGACCGTGGCCGCCGCGCTGAGGGGGCAGCTCGCCTGGCCCAGGAGGAGGCCTCGCTCGAGAAGAACTACGGCTTCGTCCCCAAGGCGAGCTTCGTCATGGGACTCAACGATCTTCCCGGCGCATTCGACGGGATCGCGACCGCCACCACCCTGCCCCAGATCGAAGCGCGGGTGCGCGACGCACTCGCATCCGAGCTCGAGGCGCAGTCCGAGGTGTCCGCATGACGAGCTCCCTGCTGCTCCTGCTGAAGGGGCCGCTCCAGTCCTGGGGAGATTCCAGCAGATACCGCGATCGCGCTACAGGCGCGTATCCGACGAAGTCCGGAGTTCTCGGTCTCGTCGCAGCGGCGGAGGGCCGTCGTCGAACCGACAGCATCGAGGATCTCGCCCAATTGCGCTTCGCCGTCCGAGTGGATCAGCCAGGGGCCCTCCTGCATGACTACCAGACCACTCAGCAGTGGCAGGCAAACGGGTCGACGTCCCTCGTCAGTCGCTACTACCTCACCGACGCTGTCTTCCTCGCAGCGATCGAGTCGGAGGATCGCGGCCTGCTCGAGGGCATCGCGGAACGTCTTCGCTCGCCTCGGTTCACGCTCTTCCTCGGGCGACGCTCCTGCCCTGCGAGCGCTGATCTCAACCAGGGCGTAGTGGACCTGGATGCGGTGTCAGCTCTGAGTGAGGCACCCTGGTTCGCCGCGCCATCCCACCGCAAGACCCGCCCTCAGGATGTCACCCTGCCGATCTTCCGGGACGGCGTGCCAGGCGAAGAGGGAGCCGCACGGCAGGATGTGCCGCTCTCCTTCGCCCAGGAGCACCGGAAGTACGCGTGGCGAACGGTCGTCCAGGAACCGGGAGGCGCGCGCATCCACAACGACCTTGGCACGCGTCGTGCGGACCCATTCTTCGAGGAGGTGATCTCCGCGTGAGCACATTCAGCCGCATTCTCATCAACCCGCAGCGCCGTGGGGGCAGGAAGCTGCTGTCGAACCCCCAGGCGATGCACGCAGCCGTGCGCGCGATGTTCCCTCCGGATCTCGACGAGAGCGCGGGGCGCATCCTGTGGCGCCTGGACACGTCCGAGCACCAGCACACCCTGTACGTCGTGGGTCCCGAGAGTCCTCAGCGGGATGTGATCGTGGACCAAGCCGGTTGGACGGCCAGACCGGGCGAGACGGCTGACTATCAACCCCTCCTCGATTCCCTGCTCAGCGGGCAGGAGCGGGTCTTCCGGCTCACGGCGAACCCCGTCCGGAGCCTCCCTTCCGCTGGAGGGAAGCGAGGCAAGGTCGTACCCCACGTGACGCCGGAGCAGCAGGTCGAATGGCTGGCGTCTAAGGCTTCTTCGAACGGCTTCGAGATCCTGGAGGCCACGAGCGAGAGTCCGGCTGCCTCCCCAGCCCGGGATGCCGCCGTGTCGCGTCGTACCGATCTGACGTTCACTCGTCGCAATCCGCAGAGCTCGAACCCGAATCTCGTTACCCTGCGCACCGCTCAGTTCGACGGCGCCCTGCGCATTACTGATGCACAGGTCTTTCGTCGTGCACTGGTCGAGGGCATCGGGCGCGGACGCGCCTATGGCTGCGGTCTTATGACTATCGCGAAGCTGAACCCTCCGCGGTGAGCGCCTCATGGGGAGCCGCCCCGCCTGAGCGGCAGGAGCTCGCGCCGGTCCGAGACAGGATCTCCTTCCTGTATGCCGAGCACTGCACTGTGCACCGGCAGGCAAATGCTCTGACGATCACCGATCAGCGCGGCGTGGTGCACGTACCGGCCGCCTCGCTTGCAGTGCTCCTCCTCGGACCCGGCAGTCGGATCACCCATGCCGCGATGGGTGTCGTCGGAGATTGCGGCGTCTCGGTGGCCTGGGTCGGAGAGAACGGTGTCCGGTACTACGCATCCGGCCGCCCTTTGGCGAAGTCCTCGCGTTTCGCGGAGGCTCAGGCTCGCATCGTCTCCAACCAGCGACTGCGGCTGTCCTGCGCTCGGGCCATGTACGAGAAGCGGTTCCCCGGCGAAGACATCTCTGCTCTCTCCATGTCTCAGCTGCGTGGTCGCGAAGGCGCGCGGATGAAGCGGATGTACGCCGCTGAAGCAGAACGCGTGGGAGTCCCGTGGAGCCGACGCTCCTACTCGCCGGACGACTTCGAGGCGGGAGACAACATCAATCGCTCGCTGACGGCGGCGAGCGCAGCCCTCTACGGGATCTGTCATGCAGTGATCGCGTCCCTGGGGTGCGTGGCGTCCCTCGGTGTCGTGCACTCCGGGACCGACCGCGGTTTCGTCTACGACATCGCTGATCTCTACAAGGCCGAGGTGTCGATCCCCGCCGCCTTCGATGCGGTCGCATCCGACGCCATTGACCCTGCAGCGGAAGTGCGGCGGTTGGTCCGGGACCGGATCGTCGAGGCGAAGCTTCTTCCCCAGGTCGTTGCTGATCTGCACGAGCTGCTGGAGGTGCCGGCTGAGCTGGAGATGGATTTCGGTGACCTCCTCCTCTGGATCGAGATCGAGGCCGTTCCCAGCGGCACGAACTGGTCGACTGCTGAGTCCATCTGATGATGACTCTGGTGTTGACCGCATGCCCGCCAGGTCTACGAGGAGACCTCACGAAGTGGCTCATGGAGATAAGTCCAGGCGTCTTCGTCGGGAGGCCCTCGGCCAGGATCCGGGATCAGCTCTGGATCCGAACATTGGAGCTGTGCGGAGACGGCAAGGCGATCCTGGTCTACTCGGCGAACAACGACCAGGGCCTCGATTTTCGAGTACACAATCATGACTGGACGCCCGTCGACGCCGATGGCGTGATGCTCATGCTGCGTCCCGTGGCTCCTCCTGGGCTGACCCCGTGATGTAGGTCCAGTCGTTGTGTGAGTCGTCTTGATGCTCGCTGCTGCGGGCAGGAAGACTGGTCTCATCATGACGAACACGAGGAAGCGGCACACGCCTGAGCA
>NZ_JAKNCJ010000014.1 GCF_023509525.1 Brachybacterium equifaecis | reverse complement strand
AGATGCCCTTGCGGGCGAGCTCACCCTTCGGGATTGCGTAGATGTACTGGTAGATAGCCTCACCGGAGACGGTTCGGCCGCGTGCGTCAGGAGAGTTCGCCATGCGTTCAACGGTCGGGTCTGTCGCCTCCAGACGCAACCGGCCCGCTATCTCGTTCGGCGTCCACGACGCGGCCAGGTCGGCCTCCACCCTCGCCTGCAGCACCGGATCCCGAGCGACCTTCCGCTGCTGCGGGCGAGCCCGCCAACGCTGCGCTCTGACGTCTGCGGTCACGGCTTGGTAGCCGCGGGTCTTCGTCGAGTTCCGGTGAAGCTCCCGCGAGATCACCGACGGGCAACGCCCCAGGTGACGGGCGATCCTCCGCACCGACCAGCCCGCTTTCGAGGCCGTCGAGATCTCCGACCTGTCACTGAACGACAACCCCACCCGCGCCATCCGCACACTCCACCGATCAGACCCCCGCCGGCCGGGAGTGTTGCTTCGACGCTATGACACCACCGAGCCGCAAGGGCGAACAACCGTTCGCGCAACGTGGGGTCATTACGGAGGGAGCCCTTGATGCGCTCACGATGCTGCTCAGGCACGTGCGTCAGCATCGCTTCACGCATCGGCTTGAACTCTTCACGCGGCATCGGCGGCTCGTCTATGTCAAGACCGCGATGCAGCACCTCAGCCGCTCCGACCGCCGTCAGGAGGTTGTTCTCGATGTACTCAGCGGGCGCGTAGCGGAGCCCAAGGATCATGTTCAGCGCCGATTGCAGCTGCTCGTGCACCTTGCACCAGCGAGGGATGACCTCCTCGAACGGAAGCGTCTCGCATGTGAAGAACACACGGTGCGGCTCGATGACCTTCGCATCGTGATCGCCCACTTTCGAGGGCGAGTAGATCACCTCGACGTTCGACTCGCGTTGCGGCCTGGTCGGCTCAGGCTCCACATCGCCCTCCGCCAGCCTCAACCGCAGCCAGATCACTCCTGCGGCACGATGTGTCGCCAGTGCGATCAGGTCCTGGACCGTTCGGGCGAGCCTCATCGCCTCGCGCCATGAGAACGGCGTCTCCCGGACGATCCGCACGAACGTCGTGTCACGCACACGGCCTGTAGTCCCGCCCTGACGTTGATCGAAGAACGGCAGGGTGTGGCGGTGCGCAAGAATGAACTCGGCTCCATCGGCCTTGACCGTCTGAGCCTCCACCGGCTTCACAGAGATGGTGCCGCTGCCATCGGGACGGCCTCTGGGAGCGCCCCAGAAGCCCTCGAATACAGACGTTGCTCCCCAGACCCCGAGGTTGTCCACGGAGACCTCCGCTACCGAGAACACCACCTCGTCTTCACCGCTGACATGCGCTCCGATGAGGCCAGTGATGGACGTGATGGTCTGCTTGTCAGGAGTCTGGACGCGTGCGCCGTACGTGCGTTTGCCGCCGTTCGGGACGCAGCCGAAGAGAGTGATCTCTCGCTGCTCGGCAGCACCGTGGATCACCTCCCACGTTCGGCGTCCTTCATGAAATGCCACCACGCCGGGAGAGATCGTCGTGCTGATGCGGTCCTCGAACGTGCCTATCAACGTGAGCGCCAGCCCATCAGCGCTCGTGTACCGAAGGGTGCCCGGCACCTTGTGGTCGGGCTCGTCGGGCAGCCACCACTCTCCGGCCCACTCGCCGTCGTCATCGAGATTCAGTGGTTCATGAGACACTCTGGATTTCCTCGTTCTCGCCTTGGCCAGGGTCGATGATCGGAACTCGCGCGATCGCGACGGTGAACCCCATCGTGGAGAGTTGTCGCCCCTGTTGCATCAGGTTCAGTTTGCTGAAGAAGGGCAGCCAGTCTCGCCCTTCACGGCTGGAGTTGGCGATGACAGCGTAGGTCACACGGTAACGAGATCTATCGACGGCTTCCTCTGCGCTGGGCACCAAGCGCAACCAGCTCTCAAGAGCTTCCTGGGGCACTTCTTCCTGGATCAGTTCGCGGACCTGGGTTCGGAAGATGCCGTCGTTGACGAACGTTGCGGCGGACACTCCTCCTTGGGCAAAGAGGTGGCTCAGTGTTGCGGAACGGGACTTGCGCTTCACATGGATCAAGTCGCCGTCATCCGAGAGGACATCACAGAACTCGATGCCGCTGCTGGCGCCTCCTGGCCGCTTGATGCGTGCATCGAGCTTGAGGAGGTGCTGGGGCGAACTGAGGGCGAGGCGGGCGTTGTAGTCGGCTTCAACCTCTCCGACGTGTGCAGGCGGAAGCTGAACCGTCGCGTCGATGAGCCCAGCCGCGAAGGCATCGACCTCCTCGACCAAGGTGGTGCTGACAGCGAACCAGCGACCTTCTATGAGGACGTGCAATTGGTCGTTGATCCGCTGCTCAGTAACGAGGCACTGATAGAGGTTCCAACGCTTGTCAAAGTTCCCTGAGCGCCCGAACCGCACCCACACATACCTGGACTTGAGATTCTCGACTGTGATGGTGGCGCGGTCTTCTCCGATGCGATCAAGATATTCATCGAGATCAAGGTCGTCATAGACATGGCTTCGCGTTCCTGCGATCTTGAACCCGTCGATGTCCTCCCAATCGATAGCTTCCGGCATTGCCAGGTGCGTTGATCCGGTCGCTCCGCTTCGCAACTGCTCCACGAGGAGATCGTTGAGCGCTCCGATGCTTGCGCTGTCACGCACGAGCGAAAGTTGGTCGATCCAGCCAAAGTCTGTCTTGTAGTCGTCGGCTTCGAACGCGACAAGCAGGTCATCGCAGATAGGAGGCAGCTCCGTCACCGGCGCCTTGACTCCCATCACAAGTGAGTCCGCACCGGCGATTCGTTTCGTCACGGACTGGTCGCGCGGCTCCCCGGTGACTGCTCTCAGGATGTCGCGCGATACGTCGACACCAAATGTGGGCAGTTCAGCACTCTTGCTCGCCTGAGTATTCGTCGTAACCACAAGATCCTCGAAGGTCTTGGTATCCAGACTTCGAATCTGACGAGGGTCGATTCGATTGAGTGCCACTCGGAGTCCGAACTGGTACTCGATCTTTGACAGGTCGAGGAGTGACCTGCCGTAACCGAATGTGAGGGCGAAGATGCGCCCGCTGGTGCGCAGAAGCAGCAAGGCGGACGTGGAAGACGATCTGAGGCTGCCGAGCTCGTCGGCGAGTACCGGCTGGACGAATCCAACCCATGAAGGCACAGACGGGCGGGGCTGGACATAGACGAAGCGCCCGTCTACGCCCGCCGACGGATCGAGATCCACCGCGACGCTGGCCTTCTCCGTATCCAGCGCATCCTCGAACTCGGCAGCGTCCTGGCGAAGAAGGTAGAAGGTGAGCCGTCGTGCCTTCACTTGATTCCCCTTGACGATGAGCCTCCCGGCGTCGAACTCATGAGGGCATCTCGTCGCGTTGGCCCGGCCTTCATGCGCTCTTCCTGTACGTTGCGTTGAACACGGCGTCGGCCAGCCAGCGTTTGAAGCTCTCGTTGTCCTGGAACTCTTTGAAGAGCTGCGTGTCATCGGCGATGAGCCGCAGCATGACCTGGCCGAGTGCGCGGTCGCTTTCGACGCGCGCGTTCGCCGGGTCGTTGTTTGCCTGCGCGTGTTGGTAGGCCTCGTCTTCGGCGACGAGGCGTGGGATCTCTTCGGTGATGAAGCGTTCGACGCGGTCGGCGTCGTTCCATTCGATGTTGCCGAAGTGGGCGTTGAAGCTCTTGACGATCTCCGAGAGTCTCTCCAGTTCGGGCGTCGCCAGCATGCCGCCGCCTGCCGCGGGCACGGGGTCGAGCAGGCCATCTTCGTCGTCCAGCACGATCTTCATCGCTGTGAGCTTCTCGGCACGGTAAGACTCGAGGTCGATGTTCTCCAGGATTCCGGCGGCGAGGTCTTCCTCCTTCGGGGCGGGGAGCTTCGGCACGAGGTGGTCGAGGAAGATCGAGCGCTTCTCCCACTCAGGGCTGCCGTAGGGCAGCACCGTGGAGAGGAAGTTGTAGGTGCGCAGGAAGGCCTTCGCATTGCCCTTGAACCTGACCTGATCGTCTTCCTCGGGAAGTTCGACGTACTCCGCGACGCACGTATCGAGAATGGGATCGAGCTGGTCGCGAGGCTCACCGGCCAGGTAGCGCGTCACGAACTCGTCGACGTGTTCCGGCGTGTAAATGCCGAAGGCGTCGAGGTCGTTGACGAGGTCATGCAGCTTGTTGGGGTCGGTCTCTTCGGCGAGCACGGTGGTGCGGTAATACGGATCGAAAGCGCGCTGGATGTCCTCGGCATCGTTGGCGAAGTCGAGCACGAACGTCTCATGCTTCGCCGGGTGCGCCCGGTTGAGCCGCGAGAGGGTTTGAACCGCGAGCACACCCGACAGGGTCTTGTCGACGTACATGGTGTGCAGCAGCGGCTCGTCGTACCCGGTCTGGAACTTGTTGGCGACGACGAGGATTCGGTACGGGTCGGTCTTGATCTGCTCAGCGATGGCCCGGGAGGGGAAACCGTTAAGGCTTGCCTCGGTGACCTGCACCCCCTTGTAGTCGTGTTCGCCGGAGAAGGCGACGATCACCTTGTACGGGCTCTTGCGTGCTGCCAGTGCGTCGCGGATGGCGTGGAAGTATTCGATGCACCGCGGGATGGATGAGGTGACGACCATCGCGCGGGCCTGCCCGCCGATCTTCTGCTTGGCGATCACCTGGCCGAGGAAGTGCTCGACCATGATGTCGGCCTTCTGCGCGATCGCGTGCTGGTTACCCTCGACGTAGGCTCGCAGCTTCTTCGAGGCCCGCTTCACATCGAACTCCGGGTCGTCCTCGACCGTCTTCATCAGCTTGTAGTAGCTACCCACCGGCGTGTAGTTCGCGAGCACATCCACGATAAAGCCCTCTTGGATGGCCTGCTTCATCGTGTACGAGTGGAATGGGCGATGGCCGACCGTGCCGTCGGGGTTCGAGACCGGTTCGCCGAACATCTCCAGCGTCTTGTTTTTCGGTGTCGCAGTGAACGCGAAGTAGCTCGCATTCGGCAGCAGCTTCTTCGCTTCGATGATCCGGTTGATCTGATCCTCGACGCTGTCCTCCTCATCAGAATCAACACCGCCACCGAGCGCGCGAGACACGGCGGCCGAGGTCTTCGAACCCTGAGACGAGTGGGCCTCATCGATGATGATGGCGAAGTTGCGGCCCTGATGCTCTGAGCCGATGTCATCGAGAATGTAGGGAAACTTCTGCACCGTTGTGACGATGATCTTCTTGCCCGCCGTGATCGCCCGGCGCAGGTCTCCCGAGCGATCCGCGTGGACGACTGTCGAGCCGATCTGCAAGAACGACTTGATGGTCTGCGAGAGCTGATCGTCAAGGATCACGCGGTCGGTGACGACGATGACGGAGTCGAAGGCCACGGCCCCCTGGTGAGTGGCCTCGACAAGCTGGTGCACGAGCCAGGCGATCGAGTTCGACTTGCCACTGCCCGCAGAGTGCTGGATGAGGTACCGCCGACCCGCCCCGCCCTCGGCGACATCGGCGAGCAGCTTTCGCACTACGTCAAGCTGGTGATACCGCGGGAAGATCGCCTTCGCCGTGCGTTTACCCGTCTTCGGGTTCTTCTCGGTGACGACCTGCGCGTAGTTCTCGATGATGCCGGCGAGACTCTCCGGGGCAAGGACTCGCCGCCACAAGTAGTCGGTCATCACCCCGTCAGCGTTGGGCGGGTTACCAGCGCCGTCGTTGAACCCCTGGTCGAAGGGCAGGAACCATGACGACTTGCCCTTGAGTTGCGTGCAGAACCGGACCCGCTGATCGTCGAGAGCGAAGTGCGCGATCATGCGCCCGAAGGCGAACAGCAGCTCTCGCGGGTCGCGATCACGCTGGTACTGCTGCACAGCGTCAGCGACGGTCTGCTTGGTGATGTTGTTCTTCAGCTCGAAGGTGAACACCGGCAGGCCGTTGACGAACGCCACGAGATCGACGGCGTCGCCCCGGTTGCTGGGACTGTGGTGCACCTGCCGGGTGACGACGAAACGGTTCGCCGCGAACAGCTCGGCGGCCTTCGCGTTGCCATCGGTCGCGGTCGGGTAGTACAGGTCGATGTGCTGGCCGAGATGGTCGAGCCCATTGCGCAGCAGATGCACGACACCACGCTTGGTGATTTCACCCTGCAACCTGGCAAGGAACTTGTGCCGCGACGGCGACGCCTCACCGAGCCCCAGCGACTCGGCAAGCTGCGGCTGCGTGGACTCAACGAAGCCGGAGAGGTGACCGAGGTCAAGAGCGTACGACGAGTCGTAGGCCGCCGCGTGGCCCTCAATCCAACCGACGGCAACCATCTGGTCGACGATGAGTGCTTCAAGGCTCGCTTCGTTAAGTCGCTGCATGGCTAGTCCTCCTCCGCGAGCGAATAGGTGGTGTTGCGAGCGCCGAGCCCACCGTGCATGGCGAGGCGATCCGTGGCGATGAGCTTTTCGAGCGCGTAGCGCGTCTGTGAGCGAGTCAACCCGGTGCGCTCGATAATCGAGTTGCGATCCAGCGCCCCCGCCGCGAGGACAGTCAGAATCCGGGTCTGAGGATCGCCCGACTGGGCATGGGGAGCCGGCGCCTGCGGGCCCAGTTCTGCGCGCGGTCTCATCAGCACTGCGGTGAAGGTCACAGCCTGGTCGATGAAGATCGGCGGGTCAGCGGGCCATTCGTGGAGTGCTCGCTGCACCTCACCGATACCGCCGCCCTCTCCCTCGATCACTCGCGCACCTTGGGAGGTACTGAGATACGCGCAGATGCCGTAGAGGTGCTCGTTGACCGCGGACTTTCCCGCAGCAGTCCCGAGTTGCTCCCGGCTCACACCCCAAAGCCCGCCCGGGCTCGTGATGACCAACCGATCGGGCAGGACTCGAATCTCGACGCGCTTGGTCTGCGTATGCGGGCCAAGGTCGCGATGCACGAGGGCGTTCGCGATGAGCTCCCGCACAGCACCGAGCGGTAACTCAGGATGATCGTAGTTGTGGCCATCGACACCAACTCGAACACCAGTGCGGAGGTTTCGACGCACCCATTCCATGCTCGCGTCAAGCAGGTCGGGTACCGGTCCATCAAGATGCACGAGGTCAACAAGACGATCCGCTGACCCCGGCTCGGTAACGACGGCCGCCGTCACCGAAAGACTCGGAGCGAACTGCTGCGGGTACTCCCCAAGCGCATAGAGGCCAGCAAGCGTCACTCGGTCGCTGTCTGCGTCCAGCACCCCGCGACGCCGGAGCAGCGTCTCGTCGTCTACGTCTCGGAGTCGACGTGAAGTCGCCCGAACTGCTGAGACGAACCCATTGACCAGGTGTGGGTCGAGGTTCCCGATCGCCGCGCGCTCGACCGGCCCCGCGTCGTAGCGCGGTCGATCACGTACTGCGAGGAGCTGCTGCTCCTCGGCCGCACTCATCGCGTAGTCGCCATCGGCCTGACGCAGATACGCCCGGCCCCCGGTCTTGCATGGACGCTGGTGGGCGCTGAGCCCCTGCACCTCAGCAACCACGATCTGCTTGCCCGCGATCGCCAGCGTCTCGAAGGTGACCGCTACCGGCGGAGTCACTGCCTGCCGCGCTTGAGAAGCGATCGCGTGCTCCACTGCGGCTGGGTCCTTCACCCCGGTGATGGCGAACCCGGCGCGCTCATCGAGTCCGACGATGACGACCCCGCCGTCGGGCATGTTGCCGAACGCGCACAGAGTTGCGGCAAGATCAGGCACGCCACCCGCACCGCGCTTGACCTCCACGCCGGTGAAGTCGCCCCGATGCGCCCGCATCTTCTCGATGAGGGCGAGCACAGCAGGCGCATCCCAGCTCATAGCCATCAGCCTACCGCCAGAGTGCGAATCTCACACTCTAGAGTGCGAATCTAGCGAGCTAGAGTGCGATTCCCCGGGGCTGGAGCCGCAACCCGACCGCAAGATCGGAGAACCGCACAGGCTCCCATCGGGCAACGTCGTTCAGCATATGACTCAGGTCGGCACGAAGCTCGTCTGCGGTCTCTCCCGACGCCGCAATCGAACTGCTTTCTGTCCAGCTTGCGACGCACCCATCATCGTCGAGATAGACCTCACAGATCGAGTACTCGATACCCCCATCGCGTTCGACGGAGACAGGTAGGTAGTGCCAGGTGCTCACAGCCCCTCCTCTTGGAGGTCGCCGAACTCATCGTCGGAATCTGCCGCGAGCTCAGCGGTCGCCTCTGGAGCATCGGGCAAGGTCGCGACGATCGAACGCACGTCCACCTGACCCGTCACCACATCGGCGACGAGCCGCGTGCGGAACTCGTGGAGGAGAGCGATCTCCGACTGCGTCTTGTCGATCGCCTCGTTTGCATCACTGTTGGCGTCTTCAATCTTGTTTACGAGCTGGCGTTGAACCTCGATATCGGGAACAGCAACGCGCATCCAGCCAATGTCATCCATATTGAAATGCCCGACGGTAGACCCCTGTGTGGCGAGGGAGATGGGACGTCGGGGCAGTCCCGCGTAGACCTGATAGACCAAGAACTGAGGATCCATGATCTCTTTTCTGACCTTCATCAAGACCGTGCGCTGGCCGAGAGCTACTCGCCGCCCATCAGGGATGACAGCTGCCTCACCCACGGGAGCCTCTCGGGTGAAGATCACATCGCCCGGTTCAGGGACCGCGCGACTAGTCCATACCTCGTACGATGCAGCGTCGGTAGTGTAGGCACCCGACCAGACGATCTCCCCCGACTTCACGGACGAAGTGCGGAGCACCCAGTACGGCTCTCCTTCCACGAACGGTGCTGTCTTGTGCTCGCAGTCCACCAGCTGCGACAGCACATGGCGAACCTCTCGGGCGCCTTCGTCGAGTTGTCCCAGGAGCATGTCAGCGATGGCCTTCTTCTCTTCTTCGAGGAGGGCGATGAGGCGGCGCTTGGCGACGATGGCCTTGTCGATGCGGGCGTTCGCGTGGGCGAGATACCTCACGATCGCCGCCTGCTCCTCCGGCGGTGGTACGAGGCATGGCATCCGTTTGAGGTCAGGCCAACCCAGCTGTTGCCGTAGACCGCTGCCCATGCCGTAGATCCGTTTCGAGGAATCGACCACGGCCAGGTAGTGATACGCGTAGGCATCACTCCAAGACCCACGAGCACGGAGTCCTATGTAGGCCGAGGTGATGATCCCTCGATCTTTCACGTGACCTACCCGAATACTGGCCTGGTCGTTCTGGAGATCAGTAGGTCGTACGACGATGTCGCCCGGCACGAGAATCTGGTAGCTCTCGTATGAATCTGGCACGAGCCCCCGCTGTTTCTCCACGGGTTTCACTACGACTCGGCCATAGCTGAGGGACAGGACCTGCGACTCGATAAGGCCGTCATTCTTGCGTCGATTCTCTGCGAGAACGGCGAGCCCGGGATGAACCTCCCAGTGACTCGGCACCTTCGCATCCCAGAACTGACTCACCGTCATCTCTGGGTAGCGCGGCAGGTCTCGAAACATCAGCCCTCACCTGCGATCTCGTCGATGAGGTTGTCGGTCTCGGCCTCGAGGGCGCGGATGTCGGCCTGGATCTCGGCGAGGGTGCGCATCGGGGTGGGCTTGTAGAAGTGGCGGGTGAAGGAGATTTCGTAGCCGATCTTCGTCTTGGTCTCGTCGATCCACGCATCGGGCGCGTATGGCTCGACTTCGCGACGGAAGAAGGCCTCGATGCCGTCGGCATACTCGCCGGCGGGTTCGGTCAGTGGCACTTGTTCGGTGTCGCGCAGCTCGGTGTCGGGCTCGTATTCGACTACACGGCTTCGCCCGTCGATGATCGCCTCGTATCGCCCGTACAAGGGGTCGGGCATTGCGGCGTAGGGCAGCACCTTCTTGATGATCGGCGGTGCTGACTCGTCGCGCACGCCGTCTTCTTTGAGTTGCTTGATCTCGGCGGCCTTGTAGACGCGGCCTTCCTCCACGCCCGCGATACGCAGTGGGCGCTCGACGGTGATCTTGGAGTAGCCGAAGTCGACGCCGTCGAAGACCTTCGAGTGGTCGGGGTCGCCTGCCTGGTCGAAGGCTTCATAGGTGGCGAGCACGCGATCCGCGTCCGCGTCGCTGATCTCGACACCCTTCTCGCCGAGATTCTTGCGCAGAGGGGTGGACCAGCCGGTGGCGTCGATGAGCTGCACCTTGCCCTTGCGGCGCTCTTCCTTGCGGTTGGAGATCACCCATACGTAGGTGGCGATGCCGGTGTTGTAGAACATCTTGAGCGGCAGGGCGACGATGGCTTCGAGCCAGTCGTTCTCGATGATCCAGCGACGGAAGTTGCTCTCGCCTTGACCGGCGTCGCCGGTGAACAGCGAGGAGCCGTTGTGTACCGATGCGATGCGTGAGCCGAGAGCGGTGCCTTGCTTCATCTTGGAGATGAGGTTTGCGAGGAACATCAACTGGCCGTCGCTGCTTCGGGTGACCAGCGAGTAGTCGGGGTCGCCGTCGTGGGTGACGATGAAGCGGGGGTCGATGATCTTCTTCGCCCCGCCCAGACGGTCCTGGTCAGTCTTCCAGCTCTTGCCGTAGGGCGGATTGGAGAGCATGAAGTCGAACTCTTCGCCCGCGAAGGCATCGTTCGACAGGGTCGACCATTCGGGGCCGCCGACGATGTTGTCGGCCGCCATCCCTTCGCCTTTGAGGATCAGGTCTGCCTTGGCGATCGCGTAGGTCTCGGCGTTGATCTCCTGCCCATACAAGTGGGTGGAGACCTTCTTCCCGGCGGGAGTGGTGAGGTGCTTGAGGGTTTCCTCTGCGACGGTGAGCATGCCGCCGGTTCCCATTGCCCCGTCGTACAGACGGTAGGTGCCTGAGGGGATCACCTCGGCGATGGGCTCGAACATCAGTCGGGTCATGAGGCGCACCGCGTCACGAGGGGTCCAGTGCTCTCCGGCCTCTTCGTTGTTCTCCTCGTTGAAGCGGCGCACGAGCTCTTCGAAGACCGTGCCCATCCCGTGGTTGTCCAAGCCTGCGGGCGAGAGGTCGAGGTCGGGCGAGAGGAACTTCTCGATCAGCGCCCCGAGCGCGTCAGCCTTCGTGAGGCGCGGGAGCTGGTTGCGGAACTCGAAGTTGTCGATGATCTCCTGCACATTGGGCGAGAAGCCATCGAGGTAAACTCCGAAGTTCTGCCGGAGCCTGGTGGCATTCGTCGCAGCACGTAGGGTCTTGAGCGTGAAGCCGGACGTGTTGTAGAAGTCCTGCTTCGCGGCGTCCCGCAGCGGGGCGTCTTGGTCGACGATCCCTGCCTGATCGAGAGTCTTCTTCATCGCGAGGACTGCGTCTTGAGTGGGTTCGAGCACACTGTCGAGGCGGCGCAGCACGGTGAACGGCAGGATCACGTCGCGGTACTTGCCGCGCACGTAGAGGTCTCGAAGCACGTCGTCGGCGATGCTCCAGATCAGCGCGACGAGGCGAGCGTGGTTGATGGAGTTCTGCGGCAACGCATGTCCTTAGAGTCGTGCTTCGGGTGTCCGGTCACGGGGCGCGGTGAACCGTCTGCACGCAGATCACACTGGAACCGATGGCTTCGCTCCGCACGGATGACGATAGGCGCCACCGCTGACATTCTCTCAGAGTGTCGCGCCCGACACGGGATCGTCGAACTACGGAGGGCTGGCGGCTGCCCGCTCGACGAGTGCGGCATGGAGCGCCTGGACGTGATGCGAGAGCTTCCCAAACCTCGGCTGGTCAGGGCCGTACGCATTGCGGGTGCGGTCTCGCACGAGGGCAGTGAGTGTCCAGATCACTGAGACCATGAGGTCGTCGTCGGCCAGGACTGCGTTGATGCAGTCGCTGCGCGGGTGCGGCAGTTCGATGCGGCGTTCTCGTACCTCGGTGACGACCTTCTCGACGACCTGCACCTTGACGGCGCCGTCGCGGTGGGCGCGGCGGTCTTCGTAGGCGGCCTTGCGGCAAGCGGGAGAACAGTACAGGCGCGGCCTACCGGTGGACTTCACCTCTTTGAGCTTGGTGCCGCACCGTGCGCAGGTGGTCGGCAGCTCGACTCGGCGCTCAACACGTACCGTTCGGTCCCGGCGGCGCTGCTCCGCCTGCTTCCGTTCACGGAGGCGTGCGGCCTGGTTTGCGTTGATCTCGCTGAGCAGCACGATCACGCGCTTTCGCTCCGCACGCACCGTCGAGTCGGGCTCGTCTCGGTCCACTGCGGCGAGCTTCTTGAGCACGCGCTGGTTGAGCGTCGGGAGTGCCAGGGTCGCTTCAAGTAGCTCGGTATCGTCGCCTGATTCGAGTGCGGCGACCCAGCGGGAGTAGCGGCCGTTGAAGTCGGTCGCTGTGGGGTCGTAGCGTTTGGTGGCCATGCTCTACGGTACGCAAGTTTCGTCACCGACGTAAGTGGCGAATCCTCGATCTGCAAGATGCGTGTGACCTCAAAGCGGAGACGGGCGGACGGGCGAAAGTGTGCATCGTGTGGAGGCCCGTGCACCTGTCTGGCATGCGAGGCGACGAGAGGAATCTGGGGCTGCGGGTGACGCGGCGCGAGGAGCCTGACCTCGGCAAGCTGATCGAGTGGGTGCTGGGCATCGCCGAGGCCCGTCACCGCGCCTGGGTGAACGGCGAACCCGACCCCTACGGGCTTCCACCGCCCGAGGACCTGGCGTCTGCGCGCCACTGAGTTCTTCGTTTTGTCAGGGGTGCGCGAGAGGATCGACACCAAGAAGCACCCCGGCAAGGAGGCCCACGATGAGCACCGCGACACTCGACACCACGACGTCCGAGCGGGCCGCCGAGACCCCCGTCATGCTGGCTGTGTCCTACCTCCGCGTCTCGACGCGGGAGCAGGCCGAGCGCGGCGGCACCGACGAAGGCTTCTCGATCCCCGCCCAGCGCGAGGCCAACGCGAGGAAAGCCGACGAGCTGGGCGCGCGGATCGTGCGCGAGTTCATCGACGCCGGAGAATCAGCGCGCTCAGCGGATCGTGACGGGCTGCAGGACATGCTGGCGTTCATCGCCGCGTCGCGGGTGCAGTTCTGCATCGTGCACAAGCTCGACCGGCTCGCCCGTAACCGCGCCGATGATGTGAAGATTCACGAAGCGCTCATCAGCGCCGGGGTCACGCTCGTGTCGGCTACCGAGTCGATCGATCAGACGCCTTCGGGGATGCTCGTTCACGGCATCATGTCGAGCATCGCGGAGTTCTACTCCCGCAACCTTGCCACCGAAGTCACCAAGGGGCTGACGCAGAAGGTCGCGCAAGGCGGTACCCCAGGACGCGCTCCCATCGGCTACCTCAACGTGCGCCAGACCGACGACCAAGGCCGCGAGATACGCACCGTCGAGGTTGATCCCGAACGTGCACCGCTGATCGCGTGGGCGTTCGAGCGTTACGCCGCCGGCGAGACCTCTGTGACGGCGCTGCTGCGGGATCTCACCGCGCGTGGCCTGGTGTCGGTGCCGTCGCCGAAGCGTCCATCCAGGCCGCTGGGGAAGAATGCGCTCTACCGTGTGTTGACGAACCCGTACTACGCCGGAGTTATCCGCTACAAGGGCGCGCTGCATCCCGGCGCGCACGAGCCCATTGTGAAGCCAGCGTTGTTCGATCAGGTGCAGTCGCTGTTGAAGGCTCGCAACGCGCACGCAACCAGGCACGTCCAGCACGCTCACCACCTGAAAGGCCTGCTGCACTGCGGCACTTGCGGGTCGCGGATGCTGCTGGACTTCGCCACCAATCCGAGAGGCACGACCTACGCCTACTTCGTCTGCTCCGGTAGAGCATCAAAACGGACAACCTGCACCCGCCGAGCGGTGCCCGTCCAGGTTGCGGAGCGCTTGGTCGAAGACTCCTACGCGAGCATCACGATCAGCGAAGACGACTACCGGCACCTCGCCGCCGAAGTCGACGCCGCGTTCGACAAGCGATCTGCTGGCCGCGATCAGGAGTTCGCTGACCTCACCGCGAACCGGGCGCGCCTGGAAGCAGAGAGCGACAAGCTGCTGGCCGCGCACTTCGCTGACGCCATCGACCTGCCAACGCTCAAGCGACACCAGGACCGCATCCGCGCCGGGCTCGCCGACATCGAGCAGCGTCTGAGCGAGCACGATGAGCGGCACACAGGAGGTCGAGCGTTCCTCCACGACAGCCTGCGGCTCCTCACCGACGCCCACCACGCTTACGCCCACTCCGATGACGGGAGCAGGAGGCTGGCGAACCAGGCGTTCTACACGCGGCTGGAGATCACCGAGGACGAACAACTACGCCCCTGCCTCGCGGAGCCATTCGCCAGCATCGTGCGTGAGATGACCGGAGGCAAGGAAGCTAAACGGGACGCTTCGACAGGCTCAGCGACCGGGAACAGCGATGTCGCCTGTTCCCGTAAGACACTTTGGGTGGGGCGTGAGGGATTCGAACCCCCGACCGACTGGGTGTAAACCAATTGCTCTGACCAGCTGAGCTAACGCCCCGGGTGCCCGTGGGCACGCGGTGATCCTGGGCGGATCAGTTCTGGCGAGTCGCCAGGCGCAGTCCGTTCCACTCCGCAGCGAGGTTCCGGCTGCCCATCATGCGCAGGCCGGCGGTGCTCGCGGCCTCCTCGATCTCTGCAGGCAGCACATGGCCGTCGCGGCCGGCCTTGGGGATCATCAGCCAGATGGGCCCCCCGGGCGTCAGCATGGCGAGGGAATCGACCAGCGCATCGGTCAGATCCCCATCGTCCTCGCGCCACCACAGCAGCACGGCGTCGACCATGTCGCGGTAGTCCTCGTCCTCGAGGTCGGCGTCGATGATGTCCTCGACCGCTTCGCGCAGGTCGTGGTCCACGTCGTCGTCGTACCCGATCTCCTGGACCACCTGACCGGTCGTGAGGCTGAGGACCTCTGCGGTGGCTTCTGGCGACTGAGACAACCAAGTGCTCCTTCATGAGTGGGAAAGACGTGCGGACGCAGGGGGCGCCGGGCAGGGCCCGGGCGTGCTGGACGATCCTATGCCAGGACGTCGCCCCGATCACAACGCGGGCTGGTCACGGAGGGGCGAGTCCGGCGGGTGATGCACGGATCACGCCCGAAGGGCGGCGGGCATCCCGCGAGGACGCCCTCGCAGGTACGCTGGGCGCACGAGGGTCGGGCTACGTCCACGCCACTGCGGCGGGCGTGCGCCGCGGCCGGTTTTCGACGAGAGAAGGACAGCGTGACTACGAACGACGCCCCCCGTCCCATCGGAATCAATCTCCCGTCCCACGCGGAGGATCCCGATCCTGAGGAGACCAGGGAGTGGCTCGACTCGGTCGACGAGCTCATCTCGCATCGCGGCGAGGAGCGGGCCACCGAGGTCCTGCAGCACGTCATCCAGCACGCGCGCGTGGCCGATCTCCACCTGCCCGACTCCCTGATGACCGACTACGTCAACACCATCGACGTCGAGGATCAGCCGGAGTACCCGGGCGACCTCCGCCTCGAGAAGGAGGTGCGCAACGCGATCCGCTGGAACGCGGCGATGGTCGTGCACCGCGCGCAGCGCCCCGGCGTCGGCGTCGGCGGGCACCTCTCGTCCTACGCCTCGATCTCCAACATGTACGAGGTCGGCTACAACCACTTCTTCCGCGGCCGCGATCACGAGGGCGGCGGCGACCACGTCTTCTTCCAGGGCCACGCCTCCCCCGGCATCTACGCCCGCGCCTTCATGCTGGGGCGCCTCAGCCAGGAGCAGCTCGACGGCTTCCGCCAGGAGGTCTCCAGCCCCGACGGCATCCCCTCCTACCCGCACCCGCGCGCGATGCCGAGCTTCTGGGAGTTCCCGACCGTGTCGATGGGCATCGGCCCGGTCAACGCGATCGAGCAGGCCTCCTTCGACCGCTACCTCCACAACCGCGGTCTCAAGGACACCTCCCAGCAGCGCACCTGGGCATTCCTCGGCGACGGCGAGATGGACGAGGTCGAGTCCCGCGGCGCACTGCACATCGCCGCCAAGGAGCACCTGGACAACCTCACCTTCGTCGTCAACTGCAACCTCCAGCGCCTGGACGGGCCCGTCCGCGGCAACGGCAAGATCATGCAGGAGCTCGAGGCGCAGTTCCGCGGCGCGGGCTGGAACGTCATCAAGGTGGTCTGGGGCTCGGGCTGGGATCCGCTGTTCGAGGCCGACAAGGACAGCGCGCTCGTGGACCTCATGAACGCGACCCCCGACGGCGACTTCCAGACCTACCGCACCGAGGACGGCGCGTTCATCCGCGACAACTTCTTCGGCCGCGACCCCCGCACCAAGGCCCTCGTGGAGGGCATGAGCGACGACGACATCTGGTGGAAGCTCAACCGCGGCGGCCACGACACCAAGAAGATCTACGCCGCCTTCAAGGCGGCCACGGAGACCAAGGGCAAGCCTTCGGTCATCCTCGTGCAGACCATCAAGGGCTACCGCCTCGGCAAGACCTTCGCCGGCCGCAACGCCACCCACCAGATGAAGAAGTTCACCGAGGCCGACCTCAAGTCCCTGCGCGACACTCTCAACATCCCGCTGACCGACGAGCAGCTGCTGGAGAACGGGCTCTACAACGCTCCGTTCTACGTGCCGGCCGAGGACTCCGAGGCGATGCAGTACATGCGCTCGCGCCGGGACAGCCTGGGCGGCGTCGTCCCCCAGCGCCCGACGGAGGAGGTCACCCTCGAGCTCCCCGGCGACAAGGCCTACGAGGTCGTCAAGCGCGGCTCGGGCAAGCAGGAGATCGCCACCACCATGGCGCTCGTGCGGCTGCTCAAGGACCTCATGCGCGACAAGGAGATCGGGCCCCGCTGGGTGCCGATCATCCCCGATGAGGCCCGCACCTTCGGCATGGATGCCATGTTCCCGACGGCGAAGATCTACAACCCCGACGGCCAGAACTACATCTCGGTCGACCGCGACCTGCTGCTGGCGTACAAGGAGTCCCCGCAGGGCCAGATCAAGCACATGGGCATCAACGAGCTCTCCTCGACCTCGGCCTTCACCGCGGCGGGAACGTCCTACGCCACCCACGGCCTGCCGATGATCCCGTTCTACATCTTCTACTCGATGTTCGGGTTCCAGCGCTCGGGCGACTTCTTCTGGGCCGCCGGCGACCAGATGGCCAAGGGCTTCGTGATCGGCGCGACCGCCGGCAAGACGACGCTCGCCGGCGAGGGCCTGCAGCACATGGACGGCCACTCCCCGATCCTCGCCTACACGAACCCCGGAACGGTCATCTACGACCCCGCCTACGGCTACGAGCTCGGGCACATCGTCCGCGACGGCCTGCAGCGCATGTACGGCAGCGATGAGACCCGCCTGCAGGAGGTCTTCTACTACATCACGGTCTACAACGAGCCGTACGTGCAGCCTGCGGAGCCCGAGGGCCTGGATGTCGAGGGCTTGCTGAGGGGCATGTACGTGCTCGAGGAGGCTCCTCAGGGCGAGGGCCCCGAGGTGCAGCTGCTCGCCTCGGGCGTCGGCGTGCCGTGGGCCCGCCATGCGCGAGCGATCCTCGAGGAGGACTGGGGCGTGCGGGCGACCGTGTGGTCGGTGACCTCGTGGACCGAGATGCGCAAGGAGGCCCTCGAGGCCGACGCCCACGCATTCCTCCACCCGGAGGAGGACGTGCGCCGCCCCTGGATCTCCCAGCGCCTGGACGGTGTCGAGGGCCCGTTCGTCGCGACCAGCGACTACGACTACCTCGTGCCGGACATGATCCGCGAGTGGATCCCCGGGCGCTACGGCGTGCTGGGGGCCGACGGCTGGGGCTTCTCGGACACCCGCCCCGCGGCGCGCCGCTTCCTCAAGATCGACGCGCACTCGATGGTCGTCAAGGCCCTCCAGATGCTCGTGCAGGAGGGCAAGGTCGATCCCTCGACGGTCGCCCAGGCCATCGAGAAGTACGACCTCCTCAACGTCAACGCCGGCGAGTCCGGCTCCTTCGGCGGCGAGTCCTGAGCACTCCGCCGTCCCCGGAGGCCCCCGCGCTCGCGGGGGCCCAGGGTGCGCAGTCGATGCGGACGGTCCTGCACGGGATCGTCCGCATCGACCGCACCTCGCTGGATTCCCCGGCCCAGCAGATCCACACCTCCATCGCCCGCGCCATCCAGGACGGCCGACTCGCACCCGGCACGCGCCTGCCCACGGTCCGCGCGCTCGCTGCGGAGGCCGGGGTCGCCGTCAACACCGTCGCGAAGGCCTTCCGGCGGCTCGGCGAGGCCCAGCTGGTGATCACCCGCGGCCGCGCAGGAACGGTGGTCGCTCCGCTGGACACCGTCGGCTCCCGCCTCGAATCCGCTGCCCGCGCCTATGCCGAACTGGCCGCGGAGCACGGCTTCGGGGCAGAGGCTTCGGCGCAGATGGTCCTCGATGCGTTCGCGGATCTCCGCGCCGACTCCGCGGCGGCTCCTGCCCGCTGACCCCCCGAGTGCGCCAGGTCCCTGATCAGGCGCACCCGGAACCGCTGTCCCACCGTACCCACACCCCTGGAGGATCCTCGTGCTCGCCATCGTCTGCCCCGGTCAGGGGGCGCAGAAGCCCGGTTTCCTGAACGACTGGCTCGACCTGCCCGGCGTCCGCGCCTCGCTCGCCGCCATGAGCGAGCACGCGGGCATCGACCTGGTCGAGCACGGCACCGTCTCGGACGCCGACACCATCCGCGACACCGCGATCGCGCAGCCGCTCCTGGTCGCCGCGGGCATCCTCGCCGCCCAGCAGCTCGGGGCCGACGATCACGCGCTGCACCCGGCGCGCTCCGCGGACGTGCTCGCGGGGCACAGCGTGGGCGAGGTGACCGCGGCGGCTCTGGCGGGCGTCCTCGGCGAAGAGGACGCGCTGCGCCTGGTGGCGGTTCGCTCGCAGGCCATGGCGCGCGCCGCAGCCGCAGAGCCCACCGGCATGGCGGCCGTGGTCGGCGGGGACCGCGACGAGGTGATGGCGGCGATCGCCCGGCATGACCTCACGCCGGCGAACATCAACTCCGCGGGCCAGGTCGTCGCCGCCGGGGCCGCCGAGTCGCTCGCAGCGCTGCGCGAGGATGCCCCGGCCAAGGCGCGCGTGATCCCGCTGCAGGTCGCAGGCGCCTTCCACACGCCGTTCATGGCCCCCGCCCGCGAGGAGCTCGCTGCGTTCGCCCCCGAGCTGACCGCCGCCGATCCCGCTCCCGCGCTCCGTCTGCTCAGCAACGCCGGCGGGCAGCTCGTCGAGACCGGCGATCGATTCGTCGAGCTGATCGTCCAGCAGGTCGCCTCCCCCGTCGACTGGGAGGCCTGCATGCGCGAGTTCGCCGAGGCGGGCGTCACCGGGATCCTCGAGCTGGCACCGGCAGGCACCCTCGTCGGCCTCGCGAAGCGCGAGCTGAAGGGCGTGGCCCTGCAGTCCCTGAACACCCCCGAGGACCTCGAGGCGGCGCGAGCATTCGTCCGCGAGCACTCCGCGCGACTCACCGACACCCCCAGCGCTCTCACCGAGGAGAACTGACCATGGCCATCACCCTGCGCCCCCGCGCGACCGTCCCCGGATCCCAGGTCCTCGCCTACGGCGCGGCCCGCGGCGACCTCGACGTGCCGAACGACGATCTGGTCGGCCCGATCGACTCCTCCGACGAGTGGATCCGCCAGCGCACCGGCATCGTCTCGCGCACCCGTGCGAGCGCTGAGCTCGGCGTCGCGGATCTCGCCGAGAAGGCCGCGCGAGAGGCCATCGAGACCTCGGGCATCTCCCCTGACGAGATCGACGTCGTCATCGTCTCCACGATCTCCTTCCCGTACGCGACGCCGTCGCTCGCGACGCTGCTCGCCGGGAAGCTCGGCTGCCCGACTGCCGTCGCATACGACATCTCCGCGGCCTGCGCCGGGTTCTGCTACGGCATCGGCCAGGCCGACGCCCTCATCCGCTCCGGCAGCGCCCGCAACGTCCTCGTGGTCGGCGCGGAGAAGCTCTCCGACTACGTCGACCCGGCGGACCGCACGATCTCGTTCCTCCTCGGCGACGGCGCGGGCGCGGCCGTGGTCGCGGCCTCCGACGTCCCCAAGATCGGCCCGACGATCTGGGGCGGCGACGGCGACAGCTGGAGCACCATCCGGATGACCGGCTCGATCACGGACTTCCGCGACGGATCCGCCGCCTGGCCCACGATGGAGCAGGACGGCCGTACCGTCTTCCGCTGGGCGGTGTGGCACACCGCCGAGATCATCCGCCAGCTCCTGGACGAGTCGGGACTGACCGTCGAGGACATCGACGTGTTCGTCCCCCACCAGGCGAACATGCGCATTGTCGACGAGCTCGCCAAGCAGCTGAAGCTCCCGGAGTCCGTCACGATCGCCCGCGACATCGAGACCACCGGCAACACCTCCGCCGCCTCGATCCCTCTGGCGACCCATCGCCTCATCCAGGAGGGGACCGCGAAGAGCGGCGACGTCGTCGTGCAGATCGGCTTCGGCGCCGGGCTCGTCTACGCGGGACAGGTCCTCATCCTGCCCTGATCGCCCACGCACCGGCGGCGGCCCGCCGCCGGTGCGTCGGAGCGGCGCGCCCTGCGCGCCGGACGCCCCGGACCGCTCGGTCCGGGTAGGCTCTCCCTGCCAGCACCAGTCGTAATGAAGGAGAACACCATGGCTCACACCGAAGACGAGATCCTCGCCGGACTCGCTGAGATCGTCAACGAGGAGACGGGCGTGGAGGTCGCTGACGTCCAGGCCGACAAGTCCTTCACGGACGACCTCGACATCGACTCGATCTCGATGATGACCATCGTCGTGAACGCCGAGGAGAAGTTCGAGGTGCGCATCCCCGACGAGGAGGTCAAGAACCTCGTGACCGTCGGCGACGCCGTGAAGTACATCGCGGGCGCACAGGCCTGATCGCCTCGGACGCCCGGAGCCTGCACAGCGCTCCGGGCGTCCTGCCGTTCCCCTCCCCTGCGGCCTGGTGGGATGCCTGTCCCGACCGCTGCCCGTCCGATGCCACGGAGGCCTCGACATGTCTGCATCCAGCTCTCGCGTAGCCGTCACCGGCCTCGGGACCGTCAATCCGCTCGGCGGCGATGTCGCCACCACGTGGCAGGCCGCTCTCGCGGGCACCTCAACGGCCCGCACCCTCGACAACGACTGGGCCGAGCGCTACGGCCTGCCCGTGAACTTCGCCTGCCAGGTGCCGATCGATCCGCTGGAGCACCTCAGCCGCCCCGAGGCCAAGAAGCTCGACCCCTCCGGGCATCTCTCCATGATCGCTGCGCGCGAGGCCTGGGCCGACGCAGGCGCACCGGAGGTCGACACCGCCCGCATGGCCGTCGTCGTCGGCACCGGCATCGGCGGCGTCTGGACGATCCTGGACCAGTGGGACCTCGTGAAGGAGAAGGGCGCGCGCCGCGTGAACCCCTTCACCGTCCCGATGCTCATGGCGAACTCCTCCAGCGCCCACATCGAGATCGATCTCGGCGCCCGCGGCGGCGCCCACACCCCCGTCTCGGCCTGCGCCTCCGGCGCCGAGGCTGTGGCCTACGGGCTCGACATGATCCGCTCGGGCCGGATGGACGTCGTCGTCGTCGGCGGCACCGAGTCCTGCGTGCACCCGCTGCCGATCGCGGCGTTCGCGAACATCCGCGCGCTGTCCAAGCGCAATGACGATCCTGAGCACGCCTCGCGGCCCTACGACCGCGATCGCGACGGCTTCGTGCTGGGCGAGGGCGCAGCGATCCTCGTCCTCGAGTCCGAGGAGCATGCGAAGGCGCGCGGCGCGCGCATCTACTCGTACGTCGCCGGCCGCGGCATGGCCTCGGACGCCCACCACATCTCCGCGCCCTCGATCGACGGCCAGTCCCGTGCGATCCGCGAGGCGGTCACCGACGCGGGCCTGTCCCCGGAGGACATCCTCCACGTCAACGCGCACGGCACCTCGACTCCGCTGGGCGACATCGGCGAGCTGAACGCCGTCTCCCTCGCGCTCGAGGGAAAGACCGACCAGCTCGTGGTGACGTCCACGAAGTCGATGACGGGCCACCTCCTCGGCGGGGCCGGCGCGCTCGAGTCCGTGTTCAGCGTGCTCGCGGCGCATCATCGCATCGTGCCGCCGACGATCAACATCGAGAACCTCGATCCCGAGGTGAGCATGAGCATCGCCAACGGCGCTCCCGTCGAGCTCCCACAGGGCGACCTCGCGGTGCTCAACAACGCGTTCGGCTTCGGCGGCCACGACATCGCCGTCGTGTTCACCAGCGCCTGACACGCCCCGCAGAGACCGCAGCGGCCCGCACCGATCCCGGTACGGGCCGCTTCTGCGTGCGGGCGGTGCGGGGGTCAGCTCACGCGGTGCAGCCAGCGCATCGGGACGCCCTCGCCCGCGTGGCGGTAGATCTCGAGATCCTCGTCCCACGGCTCTCCGAGGGCGATGCCGATCTCGCGGCGCATCGCCAGCGGATCCAGCCCTGCGCGCTCCATGCACCCGCGCAGGTGATCCTCGGTCAGGACGATGTTCCCCGCGGTGTCGGTGGCTGCGTGGTGCACGCCGAGATCGGGGGTGCAGCTCCACCGGGCGCCGTCGGCATGGACAGTGGACTCCTGGGTCACCTCGAAGCGCACGTCCCCCATGGAGCGCAGGACGCTGACCAGACGGGCTCCTGTCTCCTCGCCGCCCCGCCAGGGCAGCTCGGCGCGCAGCAGGCCCCGGCCCGCGGGCTGGGTCTCCCAGCGCAGGCGCACGGGCATGCCGAGGACTCCGTGCGCGGCCCATTCGATGTGAGGTGCGAGGGCGCGCGGCGCGGAGTGGATGAACAGGACACCCTGAGTCATGGCTAGCCTTCCGTGGACCGATGCGTCTTCCCCAACGAATCGGTGCAGCGTGGAAGCCTCTCCAGCTGATGGTGCCGCCCCAGGTTAGAGCCTCTGGCGGATCTCGCGCAATGCGCGCTTGCGCACGGGGCGCTCGAGGCCGTCGATGTACAGCGCGCCGTCGAGATGGCCGACCTCGTGCTGGATGAGGCGCGCCACCAGGCCCTCGCCCTCGAGCACGAGCTCCTCGCCCTCGACGTCGATTCCCTCGCAGCGCGCGAAGCGCGCCCGCGTGCGCGGGAACCACAGCCCCGGCACGGAGAGGCACCCCTCGTCCTCCCCCTCGATCAGGTCGTCGGAGAGCTCGGTGATGACGGGGTTCAGGATGCAGCCGAGACGGTCCTCGGGAGCGCGATCGTCCAGGCTCCACGAGAAGGCGCGCAGGCTCACCCCGATCTGGTTGGCCGCGACTCCCGCGCGCCCCTCCATGTCGACCGTGTCGATGAGGTTGGCCGCGAGGGCCCGTACGCCCTCGGTGATCTCGCGGATCGGATCGCAGACGGTGCGCAGCACCGGATCCCCGATCACGCGGATCTCGCGCGCGCTCATGCGGAGCGGTCCGCGCTGCCGTCGGCGTCCAGGAGGGTGTGGTGCACAGGGGTGCCGGGGACGACGGTGCGCTCGACCGTGCAGCCGGCCTCGATGGAGCGGTCGATGACGGTGCGCAGGCGCTCGAGCTCGGTCGCGCTGAGAGCGGAGGTGTCCAGCTGGATCTCCTCGCGGACCTCGAGGTAGCGGTTCTCGGTCTCGTCGGACGTCCCGTGGGCGAACAGGCGCATCGGGAAGTCCTCCCCGAGGCGGCGCGCGATCGGGATGTCGGCGGTCATGCCGGCGCAGCCGATCAGCGCGAGCTTCAGCAGCTCACCGGGGTTGATCTCGCCCTCGCCGTGGCCGATGCGGATCTCGACGCCGCGCTGGTTCCTGCCGACGAGCGAGCGCTCGGCCACGCGGTCCGCCCAGACGCTCCCGGGGCCGAAGCCCTCGGGGAGCGGGAACGCATCGTCGGGCACGACGGGGGTGGCGGGGTTCGACATGGCGGCCTCCAGCAGCGGGGTTCGGCGGATCGATGCAGGCTCGCGTGCGGGCGAGCTCGCCTGCACCGGGATGCAGAACAGCCCCGGAAGTGTTCCGGGGCTGTTCTCTCGAGCCTGTGGCTCCCGCGACTGGACTTGAACCAGTAACCGTTCGATTAACAGTCGAATGCTCTGCCGATTGAGCTACGCGGGATCGACGTGCATGACTCTAGCAGGGCTCCGGGGCCCTTCGCACGTCGAGATCGTGCCTGGTGGGAGTGATGTGCCGGACACCACGCCCGCGGGCACCGTGATACTTTGAGCGGCGCCGTCAGCACCGCTCGCTCCCCAGAGAGCGTGCGCCGACGGCCCCGAGGGCCAGTAGCTCAGCCGGTCAGAGCAGCGGACTCATAATCCGTCGGTCGAGGGTTCAAGCCCCTCCTGGCCCACCAAACCGTTCTCACCAGCGAAAACGATGCCCTCTCGGGTGGTACGCAATCGGCGCGCGCGATCATCGCACCTATAGAGCATGTTTCGCGTACGAAGCCGCAGCACGGCTCAGAGCCTCGATGCCCCGCTCAGGGATCCCGTGGGTGCTGTAGTGGCGCTTGCGGACCTCCTCGGTCTGCCCCAGGATGCTCTCCACATCCATCCGGGGCAGACCCGCGGACTCCAGTCGCCGAGCGACCGCGCGCCGCATCGAGTGGATCGTCATCTCCGGATGGCCTGCAGCATCGAAAGCGCGCCGGACCGACTTCTTGTAGACGTCCACGTCCGGCATCCCATGCGGAACCCGTGCGGCCGCGAACACGAAGCGCGCGCCGTCCTCATCGACCGGTCCGGCCGCCCTCCACTTCTCGTGCAGCTCCCGGCGCCGGCGCAGCACCGCAGCAGCGGCCTCCGTCAGCGGGACCTCGCGCCGGGACAGCCGGGACTTCACCCGGTCCGTCCACACCAGCCCCTCGCCGCGAACCCGCACGACCTGACCGCGGATCCTGATCAGCGGCGTCGACGCATCCAGATCCACGTCCTCCCACCGCACGCTCACCAGCTCCGTGATCCGCGCACCCGTCTGCTCCGCCAGGGCGATCAGGTCCCGCGCCCCAGAGCGCACGGCCGCGTCATCAGCGTCCAGCTTCTCCAGCATCTTCGCGAGCTCCGCATCGGAGTGCGCGCGGTCCCGGCCGGCGTCGACGATCTCCCGGCGCTCGCGCCCACGATCCGAGGACTCCTTCGGCGACGGGTCGCGCGGGATCGCCAGCCCTATGAGGGGACTCGGCGGCGGGGTGCCGGCCACGTCGCCGTCGGCGATCCTCCACGCTCCGCCGAGGACCGCGACCATGTGGGCTCGGGTGCCGCGGGGCATCAGACGCAGCGCATCCATGAGGGTGTTGCGCGTGACGTCGTCGACGCTCATCCCTGCGAGCTCGGTGCCGCGGAGGTAGCCGTCCACGGCCCGGTGGTAGGCCTCCATGGTGCGCAGCGCGTACGTCCGCGGCAGGCGACCCTGATCCATCGCCACGAGATAGGCATCCACGTACTCGAGGACGTGACCTCGCCTGCCCCGGAGGCGCTGCGCCGCATCGTCCGCGGCCTTCGCCTCGGCCACCCTCATCGCCACCTGCGTCGCGCACGCAGCCCGAGTCTTCCCCCTGGCGTACAGCCGGCGGGACGTGCCGTCCTGCCCGCGGAAGCGCACCCACGCCCGGCGCTCGAGCCCGCGCACGATCGGCACGCCCGTCTCCCGCGCACGATCCTCCGAAACCCAGCGTCCGTCGATCTGGATCTCATGGTTCACGTGCCCGTGCGTGCCCCGCGGGATCGCAGCTCTCGGCATCGGCGAACGTCCCCTCTCGATCCCAGGCACCGGCGGTCTGTCGTGCTTCTGCGGCTACGGACGACTGTGGCCTGCCGCGCTTGCCGGCCCGAAGATGATCCGGGCACCGGCCCCGCCCATCATGCACCATCCGCGCGCCGAGGGGGCGGGGTTCTCGCGATGCGTGCCTCTGGGGGTCGGCCGTCCGGCAGACGGACTGAACCCGCCCGCTCCGGTACATCCCCTGTCATGAACACGAGTCCCGCCACCGTCGCCCTGTCTCCGTCCGCCCTCGCCGAGCTCAAGCAGAAGGTTCGAGCGCGCATCACGGTCCTCACCGCCGACACGTTCGCGCCCATCGGTGAGGGCTGCTCGATGCACCTCCTCACCTCTACCGCCGTCTCCGCTCCCGATGGCGACAGCCCGGTCTGGATGTTCCTGAACCGCCAGATCCGGGACGTGGAGCACTACGAGGACGGCATGCGCGAGTACGCCGCTTCCCTCGGGGCAATCGCGGAGTCCGCCCCCCCGCACACGCACCTGTCAGCGAGCGTCCTGCTCGACAGCCTGGACGAGCTCGACCGCCTCCACGAGCACCTCGAGGCCCTGGACCCGGGGCGCGCGATCCGCACTGCGGACGCGGAGTCGTTCCGGGCGTTCCGCGAGCGGGCGGCCGGCGGCAGCGACGACGGTCTGGCACGCGCAGAGGCGGGACATACATGGGCATGACGAACAACGACCAGGCCCAGAGCCTCGCGGCGAGCATCGCTCCCGCCGACCTTCCCGAGGGCGCCTTCACCGAGCTCACCCGGACCCCGCTCATGCGGGCATCCCTGCACACGACGGAGGACGGCGAGTGTCTGGTGCGCGCCCGGTTCACCGTAGGTACAGGCGCAGAGGCCCCAGGGTTCAGCCGGGGGAGGAAGCGCCCAAATGGGATTGCAGTGCCCTGACGAAGCCTGATCTTCGTAGAGGCAGGGCGTGGACCGGCATGCGCGGACTGGAGCCAACCCTCGCGGTACATAGCAGCACGAGTGATCGAGCAATGAGAGGAGACGAGGCGACGTGAAGGTCCGCTACCAGTACCGTCTGCGTCCCGGGAGGACCGCCGAAACGCGCCTGATCCGGGAGTCGGGCATGTGCCGGTACGTCTGGAACGAGCTCGTTGCCTACTCCCAAGCTCTTCACGAAGCGCGCGAGAGCATCGCTCTTGCGGGAGCGGCGCCGGTGACCTTCGGGCCCGCGCAGGCCGACCGCTTCCTCACCCACCTGCGCGCCACCACGGTGAACACCGACGGTGTGCGCTGGCTGCGCGAGGGATCCTCGGTCGCCCAGCAACAGACCGTCCGCGACTTCTCCACCTCCCGCGCCCGGGCGATCGCCGACATCACATCCCGCAAGGCGCCGGGGAAGCGCGCGGGCATGCCGAAGTTCCGCAAGCGCGACGCCTGGCTACCGACGATGAACTACACCCGCCGCGGCTTCACCTTGCGCGCGGACGCCGATAGCGGGCCCCTGCGGCTGATCCTGCCCGGGAAGATCTCGATCCCCGTCGTCTGGTCCCGAGAGCTCCCCTCCGACCCCTCCAGCGTCCGCGTCTCCCAGGACTCCCTCGGCCACTGGTACGCCTCCTTCGTCGTGGACACGCCCGACGAGCACGTGCCCGACTCGGATCGGATCATCGGCATCGACTGGGGCGTGACCGAGGTCGCGACCACGGTCTCCATCGACCCCGGCAGCGGTGAGGTCGACGAGGGCACTGTCTACGATCTCCCGCACGCTGGATACCGTGCAGCGGCCCAGGACGAGCTCACCCAGGCCCAACGGAAGATGGCCCGCCGCCGACCCGCGAGGGGGCATGCCGCCTCGAAGGGCTACAAGCGCGCAAAGAAGGTTGCTGCTCGGGCGCACAAGAAGGTCGCTCGCCAGCGGCAGGATGACGGACGCAAGTGGGCGCGGAAGATCGTGCGCGACCACGGGCGGTTGGCGGTGGAGGACTTCAAGCCGAAGTTCCTCTCCCGCACCACGATGGCGAAGAAGTCCGCCGACGGCGCCATCGCCGCCATGAAGCGCGAGCTGATCTGGCAGGCACACAAGGCAGGGCGAGATCTCCGACTGGTCAAGCCTGCCTACACGACGATGGACTGCTCGGGATGCGGTGCAAGAGCCACGCACAAGCTCCCGCTGGACCAGAGGACCTACACCTGCACCGCGTGCGGGTACTGCCGTCCTCGAGACAAGAACAGCGCGACCGTCATGGTCGCCAGGGCTGGTTTCCGCCCTGCTGGTGCTGATCGCGACCTCGGATCCTCAACGGGACTCCAGGCAGCGTGAACCAGGAATCCCCCGGGTTCAGCCGGGGGAGGATTCAAGCACACCCCGGAGCGCGGCAACCCCCGAACCCCCGGCGGCCGAGGAGAAGGAGTGGGAGCAGGCCTGCCGGCAGAAGTGGCGGGCGCTCGCGCTGCTGGTGAAGGCGCTCCTCGAGGCGGTCGAGTCGGGCATCGTCGCCTTCGAGGAGGCCTTCCTGCCGTACACGGTCGTCCCCGGCACCGGGCGCACGGTCGCCGAGCAGATCGGCGGCGAGCTCACCGGCGCGATCGAGTCGGGCGGCACGCCGCGGCTCATGATCACCAGCGGACCGGGCTCGGACTGAGACCGGCGGACGCGGGACATCACAAGGCATGAGCAAGCATCCCTTCGCCGTCGGCAAGCCCGTCACCCTCGTCGAGGGACGACCCGACAGCCTTGTCGCCCGCCCCGGGGTCGTCTCCAAGGTCGGCCGCAAGTACCTCTACGCGGCTCCCCTGGCGACGATCGAGAGCCACTACTGGCATGAGAATCCGGCCGAGACGAACCCGACCGCCTGGCCCTTCCTTCAGTTCTCGCTCCATGATCGGAGCCTGGTGGGCAGCTCCCCGGGGTACACCACCGAGGTCTGGGATCCCGAGGAGTGGGAGGCCGAGTCGGCCAGCCAGGCGCAGGCGCGCAACATCACCGGCAGGCCCTGACCTGCCCCCTTCCTCGCCGTCATCTCCCGGAGGAGCCCCATGACCGCACACCCCAGCCTCATCGCCATGGCACAGAGTCTGAACCCGCCGAGCGCGCCCATGCTCCAGCGCGCGCAGGAACTGCTCGATGCGCTCGCGAAGGCCGGACGACCGGCGCCTCGCATCACACTCGCGCCCCAGGGGTGGATCGAGTTCACCTGGCAGCTCGGCGAGACCGTCGTGCTCGTCCAGCTGAATCATCACTTCCAGTTCGCCGTCAGCCTCAGCGAGGGTGGCGTAGGGATGGGGATCGGTGAGAGCGCGTCCGTCATCGGCGTGATGTACCACCTCGCGAGCGATCGCGTCGCCACTGCCCTGCATGAGCTGCGCCTCGCCCTCGAGACTGCCGAGCGCGAGACGCTCCTGCGCAGCCGCCCATGGACCCGCGAAGACGTGGAGCGCGAACAGTTCGCTCTGCGCTACGGCCGCCCCGGCGCCCGCGTCCAGAACCCCGATGGGGACGTCTGGATCTTCGAGCAGGACGAGCAGCTCAGCGACTGGGAGCTCGCGGAGCTCCTCAACACCGGCCAGGCGCAGATCATGCGAGGCACGCCCGTCACCGTAGAGGGAACCGCCGAGCGAACTTCGAGCCCGCTCGGATGACCACTGCTCCCGTCGCATCCACCGAGTCCTCGATGCTCGCGCTCCTGCATCGGCGCCTCGCCAAGGACAACGCCGCCGGCCTGCCGCGCTGGGTCTACGCCGAGCACGTGCGCGCGCTCTCGAGCACACGAGAGGCCGATGCGATCGCTCTGGACGAACACGCAGCGCCATGGTCCGAGCGCAAGGACGACCCGGATCACGGCTACCACGATCGCGACGTGCACGGCTTCGAGGTGAAGGTGTCCCGCGCCGACTGGCTGCGTGAGCTCGCCACGCACCATCCCGAGTTCGCCTCGCGCTGGAAGTCCCACGCCTGGGGCCGCTACTGCACACACTGGTGGCTCGTCGTGCCCGATCCGCGCATCGTCGCGCCGGGCGAGCTGCCGGCGGGATGGGGCCTGCTCGCCGGCACGGCGAGGCTCCGGGCAGTGGTGCCCGCGGCTCCCCGGCCGGCCGAGCCCATGGCGGCGGACCTGCTGCACATGGTCGCGCGCACCGCGATCAAGACCGACCGCGCCTACCGTGGCGGAGCGGCAGGCGCTCCGATCTGAGCCTGGGACTCGCGCAGAACGGGAGCGGACTGAGACCGGCGGGCGCGGTACATCCCGAGGCATGAGCAACGAGAAATACACCGTCGGCCAGCAGGTTCTCATCGTGTCCAAGAACTTCGGCGACGCCGATGTCCGCTCCGGAATCGTCTCCAAGGTCGGCCGCAGGTACGTGCACGCCGCCTCCATCGACCAGCTCGAGCGCCTTCGCGGCACCGCCGACATCTACGGCATGAAGCCCGATGCCTTCCCCTTCGTCATGTTCGACATCGCGACGAACCGGACACCCGGAGGTTTCGGCGACGACGCCATGCAGATCTGGACCCCCGAGGGATGGGAGGCCGAGAAGGTCCGTCTCGAGGGAATGAAGCGCCTCAAGGCCGCGGTCGACGCTGCGCCGGGCTGGGGCAGCGCGGGCTGGCTGAACTATCTCAGTTCCGAGACCTGCGAGCGGATCATCGCCGACCTCGAGGCCGTCACCCCGAAGCGATGACTGGCTCCCCTGCTCCCCGCTACCTCTCGCCCCTGCGCTACCCCGGCGGCAAGGCTCGCATGGCGCCGTGGCTGGCCGAGGCGTTCTGGGGCAGCCAGGGGCTGCTCGGTCTGCCGGTCGAGGTCTGGCTGGAGCCCTTCGGAGGCGGGGCCGGGGCCGCGCTCGCGGCGCTCGAGTCCCATGGGTTGCCGGAGGCGTGGATCGTGGAGGCGAACCCTGCGCTCGCGGCGTTCTGGCTGGAGATTACCGGGGACGACGCGGAGCGCTTC
This sequence comes from Brachybacterium equifaecis, assembly GCF_023509525.1. Lineage (GTDB taxonomy): Bacteria > Actinomycetota > Actinomycetes > Actinomycetales > Dermabacteraceae > Brachybacterium > Brachybacterium equifaecis. The sequence goes on along the minus strand of NZ_JAKNCJ010000014.1, from coordinate 4,365 downwards.
GCCCGCCGGGTCGAGGAGACCGTGCCGGGACTGCCGGCGTTCTGGGCGGCCCGGGAGCGGGTGGTGGATGCGCTCGTGGCCGGCGCCGACGGGCATGACTTGTTCGAGCTCGGCTGGGCGGCGTTCGTCCTGAACCGCTGCTCGCGCTCGGGAATGGTCATCGGCAACGTTGGGCCGATCGGCGGGAAGGCACAGTCCGGCAGGGACATCGTTTCCTCCCGCTGGAACGGCTCCGCGCTCGCGCAGCGCATCCGCCGCATCCGCGAGCACGGCAGCCGATTCAAGGTGTTCGCCGGCGACGGGATCTCCTACCTCGAGGACCTGCCGGACTCCGGCTTCGGCGAGGAGGTCTTCGTCTTCGCGGATCCGCCGTACATCGGCGTCGGCGATCGTCTGTACGCCCACGGGCTCGACCGGGCCGGCCATGAGCGTCTCGCCGCGGCGATCCACGGCCTGCCGTGCGCCTGGGCGCTCACCTACGACGTCCATCCGGACGTTCTGAGTCTGTACCCGGAGGCGGAGGTGTGGGAGTTCGCGGCGCCGCAGACCACCGGCCGCTCCCGCGTCGGCTCCGAGTACCTGGTCCTGCCGCTGGGCATGACCCGCGAAGCCGGGAACCCGCTCGGCAAGGGCTTGATGACGCTCGTCCAGGACGGCGGATCAGGAGAGCGGGCGCACGCCGCCTGATCGAGATTCTCGCCCGGCACTCGACGTCGACCGGGCGGTCCGCGTGTCGGGCCGGAGGTCGTGCCGGCCGAGCAGCCAGTGCACCCAGGTGGGCGAGCGCCCGAGCTGGACGCTGAGGCGCTGCATCGGGACGCCCGCTGCGACGATGCGCCGACACTCCTCGGCGAGATCGCGGCCTTCCGAGCTGCCGGTGACGCGGTGACCTTCGCGCTGCCCCAGAGGGCATGCCTCATACAGGGCGGTGAGAAGCGCGAGCTCGGCGCCGGTCGCATCCCGTGCATCGCTGAGCAGCGGGTAGCGCGTGGAGGAGAGACCCTGCGTGCGCTCGAGGGCGGTACGCACCGCCGTCTGCGAGACCTCCAGCTCCCGGGCGATCTCGGGGATCGTGGCGCTGGCTTCTCGCAGGCGGATCACCTCGGCGGGATCTGCGGCCGGCCGCGCACCCCACTTCCGGAATGCAATCCCGGTCGTGCGCGCGAGACGGCGCACGTGCTCAGCGCTCAGGCTGTAGTCGCCGGCGATCTGCGCCCACGTCTCGCCCGCGGCGTAGCGGGATGCCGCGTCGGCCGCGATGCGGGAGCGGGCCTCAGGGGTAAGCGGGCGGGGCATGGGGCCACGGTAGCTGCGCTACGCCGGGCTGTGTGCGAGACGGGCTTGCCGGCCCTCGAGGTCAGGCGGCGGCGAGCTCCTTGATCCGGTCCGGATTGAAGCCCGACCAGTGCGCGAGGACCTCGCCGGCCATGTCGCGGACCACCACGACGGGCGCCTGCACGTAGCCGAGCGCCTGGACCAGGTCCATGCTCACCTCGTCCTGCGTGAGGTCGATGGTGTCGTGCTCGATGGCGAGCTTGCCCATCTTCCGCTTCGTCGCGACGCACTGCACGCACGCGGGCTTCGAGTAGACGGTGACCTGGGCGGTCTGCTGGGCGGTGGCGGATGCGGCGGTGATCGTCATGGCGGGGATCCTCCTGCGTTCGGTAGGCGAAGACCCCTGAACCGGGGTCGTGCAGGCCTATGTGCCGCAGTCGATGACCTCGTATGGAGCTCGCCCGAAGTACGCGGGATCGCACACAGAACAGAGCGATCCCTCACGGCGAGCAGAGATCGAAACCCCCACGTCACTGGAGGGCCGAAGAAGTGCGCATGGTCCCGAGAGGAGGCAGTCGCGGGCACTCTTCCGAGCTCGACCTGTACGCCCGCAATCGACTTCACGAAGGATCTCCAGTGAGCAACTCCCCCGCTTGCACGCGAGCTCGCCTCGCGCGACTCACCTACTCGACCCTTGCAGCGTCGATCCTCGCCGGCGCCGCGCTCGGCGGCGGCACGGGCGCAGCGATGGCGGCCCCGCAGGTCGATGGTGTCTCGTCGGCTGCAGCCGACAACACCGTCCCGACCAAGGCGCCGCTGCCCACCACCATCACGAACGACTCGGACAAGAACGTTCCGATGTACGTCTCGATCATCGGAACCCTGGGGACTGAGCCGCAGCAGAAGGTGACCGAGGGCTACTTCGACCGGGACGGAACCTTCCACGCCTGGACGCAGGGCGTCGGCAAGACCCCCGTCGACGCGACTCCCTCGAACTTCGTCGTCCCGCCCGGCGAGTCGGTCGACTTCGTCATGCCGTACGGGTTCTCGGGTCGTGTGTACTACAGCTTCGGCGAGCCTCTCGACTTCAAGATCGTCGACCGCGACGGCCTGCCCACCGGCACTGTCCAGCCCGTGCCGTGGAACGTCGGCGATGCCGCAACTTCCGGCCACGACTTCGACTGGGTGGAGGCTTCGTACTTCCCCGAGCTCTTCATGAACTCGACACAGGTCGACTCGCTGCAGTCCCCCGCGGTCGTCTCGGCCATCGGTCCTGACGGCAAGGTCCAGAACGGCGGCATGAACCCCCAGGGCTTCGAGAAGGTCTCCGCCTACCTGGACACCATCCCCGGCTTCGAGGGATCCACCATCTACGCGGGCACGAGCGATGCGCGCGTCGTGAACCCGTCGCACCTGGTGAACACCACTCCGGAGCGCCAGACGTACCTCGATCCCTACATCGACAACGTCTGGACGAAGTACCAGAACGAGACCCTGACCATCCGTCCGATCGTGGAGGCCCCCGAGCTCTCCTACACCGGCCAGGTCAACGCCAGCGGCGACTTCGTCTTCACCAAGCACCAGCCCGGCAACGCCGGCGACGGTGCGACGTACACGGTCAAGAAGCCTTCGACCTCCGATGTCTGGGGCTGCGATGGGGCGCTCAACGCTGCTCCGCAGCCCACGGGGAACATCGAGACCATGTACGACCAGGGCACGATCGTCCGCTCGCTGTGCGCCGACTTCAACCGCGGCGTGCTCGGCACCTCGGCCGTCTCCCCTGTCGCTGACGATGCTCTGTACTACCAGGCGAACGACATCAACGAGGGTCGCTTCAACTACTACTCGAAGGCCATCCACGACAACATGCTCGAGGGCAAGAGCTACGGCTTCGCCTTCGACGACGTGGCCGGACACGAATCGCTCATCCAGTCGATGAACCCCACGCACGCCTGGATCTTCGTGCTGAACCGCGTCGAGGGCAACGACGGCACGGGCGCAACGCCCGGCGACACCACGACCCCCGTCACCACCGACGCCGACGACAACACCCCGGTCTACCCGGGCCTGTCGGTGAAGGCCGGCGAGACCGCCACCTCGGCGAGCCCGAAGAACGCCGATGGCTCCGACCTGCCCGCGGGCACGGTCTACGCTCCCGGCGAGGGCATCCCCGGCTGGGCGACCGTGAACGAGGACGGCTCCGTGACGGCTGCCCCGGGCGCTGACGTGCCCGCCGGCGTCGTCCAGGTCCCCGTCCTGGTCACCTACCCCGACGGCACCTCCGAGACCGTGAACGTCCCCGTGACGATCGCTCCGGCCGACGTGGCCGTGCCGCCCACCGCTGACGGCATCGAGCCCGTCTACCAGGCGGGCAACGTCCGCCAGGGCGAGACCGCGACCATCGCCACCCCGCTGGACGAGCAGGGCACCGCTCTGCCCTCGGGCACGAGCTACACCGCCGGCGCCGAGACCCCCGCGTGGGCCACGGTCAACGCGGACGGGTCGATCGGTCTGGCTCCGGCCGTCGATGTCGCAGTCGGCGACTACACCGTGCCCGTGACGGTCACCTACGCCGATGGCTCCACCGACACGGTCCGCGTGCCCGTGACCGTCGCCGAGGCCGAGGTCATCGTCGAGCCCACTGCTCCCACGGCTGACGGAGTGCAGCCGGTCTACCAGGCCGGCAACGTGAAGCAGGGCGGGATCGCGACCATCGCCACCCCGCTGAACGAGCAGGGCAACGCTCTCCCGTCGGGCACCGCCTACACCGCCGGCACCGGCGCCCCCGCGTGGGCCACGGTCAACACCGACGGCTCCATCTCGCTGGCGCCCGGGACGGACCTCGAGGTCGGCTCCTACACCGTCCCCGTGGTCGTGACCTACGCCGACGGCTCGGTGGACAACGTCACTGCCCAGGTCTCCGTGACCGCGGCCGACGTGGTCGTGGAGCCCACCGCTCCCACCGCCGACGGAGTGCAGCCGGTCTACCAGGCCGGCAACGTGAAGCAGGGCGGGATCGCGACCATCGCCACCCCGCTGAACGAGCAGGGCAACGCTCTCCCGTCGGGCACCGCCTACACCGCCGGCACC
>NZ_JAKNCJ010000013.1 GCF_023509525.1 Brachybacterium equifaecis | reverse complement strand
TCGTACAAATCCACCGCCCGCTGGCGGAACTCGTCCGTGTAATTCTTCCTAGCCATCCCTTGGATTCTCGCTTCCCCAGCCTCGTGCTGGAATCAGCGTGTCCACGATCAGGGGTCAAGCGCCCCGCACGTTCTCGGAGAACGAGTTCACGTAGTCGCGCAGGTTCTCCTCGAGGTTGTCGGGATCGCCCTGCAGGCTGCGCAGGTCGTGGCGCGACCAGTTAAAGAAGGAGTACGGGTGGTTTGCCCTCGTCTTCAGCATCGCCGCAGGGGGCATTCGATCCCGGTCGAAGCCCTCCAGGTGTGCCACCACGGCGTCCTTCGTCGGCGCGAGCACTGCATCCAGTCTGGCCAGCACAGTGAACGGCAGGATCACATCCCCGTACTGGTGCTGCTTGTACGTGCTGCGCAGGATGTCTGCTGCGTTCCAGATGAACTGAGCGTGGTTGAACACGGGGGAGAGGCTCGCTTCGTCGGCACTGATGGTGGGTCTCAGGCTAGGGCACCGGCGCCGCACAAGGGCTCACCTGCGGCCAGTGCATGCCGCGGCAGCGCGACCCCGTTGCGGTTGCGATGAGCGGAGGTTCACTCCCCTTGCACGTCGACGTCATCGAGGGTCGGCTGGGCCGGGTTGCCGTTGTCCCGGCCGCGGGAAGCTCGTCGATTGCTCGTCGGGAAGGCATCGCCCGGGCCGTACGTGACGGAGGGCCCGCGGCTCGCGGTGCTGGTCTTCACCAGGATCCTGCGATCGACCAGGTCGGAAAGGATGCGCGACGCAGATGTCGGCTTGATGTCGAACATGGTTTGAACCATCCGACCGGTGATCACCCCAGCTTCTCTCACCATCTCGGTGATCTTGCGGGCAGTGTCATCCCCGGATCGAGTGCGGTACCTGACCGCTGGCCCTAGTTCGCGGATGGTGTCGCCCGTCAGCCGGTATTCGCCTGAGCGGCTGTGTGCGGAGTCCGCTGTGCGCTCGATGAGTGCTGAGCCTGGTGCAGAGAGCCCCATGAGGATGGCTTCGGCTTCGTCTTTCGACTTCTGAAGGATCGGGGCCATCTTCTGGGCAGTCGTCGTGCGCTGCTCGAGCAAGTGGCGCAGCACGAGGAGCGTGTCGGGATCGTGGCGGCGGTTAGCGGGCATGCCGGAGACGTAGCGAGCGAAGGGCTCATTGGGAGGGCCGCCGAAGAGATTGATGGTGACTGTGAATCCATCGGTGGAGAACTGCGGAGGTGCATGTCCTACCGAGGTCATGGCGGAGTACATGCGGTCCACGCCCACCCCTGCCGCCTCACCGAGGCTCAGTGAGCGAAGTGCCTGCACCAGGGAAGGATTGCGACTTCGGCTCGGAGTGGTCAGGATGTTGTCCACGGTGACACCTGGCACGAAGCCGCCCGGGGATGTGAGACGGAGCTGCTGCTCGGTCTGCTCCACCTGAACAGGCAGCGCTTGCCGATAGTCGCGGTGCATGAAGGCGTTGACAACCGCTTCGCGGACAGCTCCGTCCGGAAGCTCTCCGATCAGCAGCTGCGCTCCGCCCGGGATGACGATGGCTGTGCGCTGGATACGAGCATCGATCATTTCGAGTGTGCGCTGAAGGGCCCAGAGGCCTGATCCTGAGATCTGCTCATTCGCGCCGAGGAGTCCGGCCGTGGACACGCGGTGGGTGTATTGCACGTGGGGCGCACCGTCGTCGACGAAGAGCGAACGGCCGCCATTGGTGAGCCGCCCATCGATCAGGATCCCGAGCCGACGGCACAGGTCGGGCCAGCTGGCTTCCGCCCATGAGCGCCGCTCCCCGTCGGTGGAAGCGCGAAGGAGGTCACGAGCGATCTCGACCGCGATCGGGGATGCGTCGTCGGGGCTCTTGCCTGAGTCCTTGGCGGACCAGTCGTCACCCCGGCGGTCCTGCAGGAGGGTGGCGATCCGCGAGGCGGTCATCGGATGGCAGGAGCTGCCGATTCGCTCGGTGGCGATGCCCTTGACCTGGTGGATCTCGGGGCTGGCGGGGACATGGATCACGAGGAGGTGCGTGCCATCGAACTGCTCTGCTTCGGCGATGACATTGAGTGCGGGATTGGTGAGCTCGTAGATTCGTGCGACGGTCCGGACAGGGTCGAGTTCGCAGCCGATGAACGCGTCAGGGCCGCCGGGGGAGTCCTTGACGCCGACGATGATGGTGCCGCCGGCAGAGTTGGCGAAGCAGGCGGCCGCCTGAGCCAGGTCCACAAGCGCATCGGAAGTGGATCGGCCGACGGTCTTGAAGTCGAGCTCCGGACCTTCGAGCTCGGAGGCTGCAGTGCCGCTGCGGATCTGCTCGAGCGTGTCGACGAGGTCGATCATGCGTTTCCTCCGAGTTTTTACATGCTACCGGGTCTCATCCTAGGGTAAAACTCTGCAAAGGTCTGCAGCGAAGGGCCGGTCGCGCGTCTCGGGATCTGCGCAGGCAGCGGGCCCGAGCCCTCACCCCTCCCGCTGGATCCACCGCACCCCCACGCCGCGCGCCGGGCCGTCGGGATCCTTCTCGATCCGATGCGTATCAGCGAGGTAGCGCAGCACGCTCGTGACCTCGCGGCCCGATGCGCCGGTCGCGCGCACGACGTCGCGATTGCTCACCGCGCGCTGGGATTCGACGGCCTCGAGGATCCACTGCTCGATCGCTCCTGCGAGCGGGGCTGATCCTCCCACCTGGCCGAGTGCATCGCGGGCGGTGCCGGAGAGTTGCCATTCGCGGGGATCCTGCGCTGGGGCGAGGAGACCGACGACGCTCAGCCATTCCAGCTGAGCGGCAGCTTCGTCTCGGCCGACCTGGAGCAGCCGGGACGCCGTCTGCGCGGAGATCGTCGGGGCGCTCTCCAAGTGCTTCAGGGTGCTCAGAGCGCTCAGCGAGCGCACCTGCTCCCGCGGGAATCCATGGGAGCTCAGTGCAGCGACCCAGCGGACGAACTCGTCGTCCGCCCGGCCCGCGGTGAACGTGACGGCGAACTGGAAGTCGTCGGCGTCGATGGTGGGCGGGGTGCGTCCGCTGCTGAGCATCGAGACCCACATGCGGTCGTTGGCGGTGCATGTTCGCGCCATCGGATCGAGCAGCGACGGCACAGGGAGCCCTGGCACAGTGGGGCGCTCCAGCATCGGTTAGAAGGTGGGTCTCGTGAGCTTGGCGGTCCGTGATCGAAGCAGGGCATACGAAGTGCGCCGCCACGGTGCCATGAAGGCAAAGTCCATCGGTTACCTACAGCGGTCCCCGATGCTGCTGGAGTGGGGATCAGTCACAAAGACGGTGACAGCACAGATCGCCTCCCGCCTCGCACTGGCAGGCGAAATTGACTTAGCAGCGCCCGTGACTGCGTATCTGCCAGGTTCGCAGCTACCAGAGTGGGTTGATGTCTCATCGCTCATCGCGCACACCTCCGGCCTGCCCTCATTACCCCCAGGCACGCCACTGACCGCTCTCGACCCGTATGCCCATTTCACTACGGCATTCTTTGACGAAAACGTGGTGCCACAGCTCGGGACGATGCACGACGGCACACTCGGAATCTGGAGCTACTCGAACCTCGGCTATGCAGTCCTCACGCGCGCGTTAGAGAAGGTGACGGGGAGAGATTGGGCAAGCCTGGCCAGTGCGCTGGTTCTCGACCCTTTAGGCCTGGACCAGGCAACAACACACCACGACCCCCAGCGCATCGTGCAGCTCCGAACCTGGGGCGGTGGCATTCGCTCAACATGGGTCGACACCGGCCCGTTCGTCGGTACGGGAGGGCTCCTCAGCACCTTCGAGGATCTGTGTCGGTACGCCCAGAGAATGGCCACCGCGCCCTGGGTAGAGCACCGCCCCGTCGGATGGGTGCGCTCACGGGGGCTGTGGTGGCACAACGGACATAACCGTGATCAGGGATCGTTCGTAGGGTTCGACGACCACGGAGCGACCACGGTCGTCGTGCACACACTTGGCTACCGGGTGGGAACCGCAGACCGGATCGCAGCGAAACTGAACCGCGATCCGCAACCTCGCTGACACCCGTGCCATAAACGGTCGAATCCGCGCGAGGTCTCCTCCGCGAGGCCCAGGGTGTGGAGCGCCCGCATCAGCACCAGGTTGCGGGGTCGCGACGGGGTGCTGAGCAGACGGTCCGCGTCGACTCCTCGGGGCAGCCCGCCCGGAGAGATGACCGAGAGGGCCACGGGGGACTGATCCACCACGATCGGCAGGGATGAGGACCAATCGCGATGGATGAAGGCGTTGGAGACGGACTCGTCGATGGCCTGCGCGGGGAAGTTCGGGATCGGCACCTCCTGCCCCGTGGGCAGCTCCACGCGGGCCGCCTCCGGGTCGCGGAGAGTCTCCACGCGGTCGCGCATGGCGGCCATCGCCTCGAGCATGGGGCCTCGGTACCCCGTTGCCGAGGGCTCTCCGCCGGGGGCGCGCCGCCACAGATGCCGGGCGATGAAATCGTGCGCTTCTGAGCGACCCAGCAGGACCTGAGCGGCCCGCAGGAGCCTTCCGTGGCCGTCGATGACTCCCATGCGCCGCAGGACGTCGAGGTCCGAAGCCGCGGGCCTGTCCGGCTCGCGCTGCTCCAGCAGACGGCGGGCGTGCGCGATCGCGCCGGGGTCGAGATCACTGATGCTCAGGGCGGTGGGGCGAGCCGTCAGGTCCGGATTGGCGCGCTCGAAGCCGATCTGCTGGCGCAGGTCGTCGGTGAGAGGCACGCACGAAGTGCCCTCGCGACGGCTAGCGGCCATGTTCTTCCGGCTGTAGACCGACAGCCCCTGCGGCACCCGGATGTCGAGCAGACGCACCTCTCCCACGTGGAACTCGCGGATCTCGACGGAGAGGTTCGGCTGAGTGCGGTCGAAGATGCGCCGGCGCAGCAGGTCCGGATCGGCGTCGGTCCCGGTGAATGCGGCCGGGCCGGCGGTCCTGTCGGCGACGCCGAGGATCACGTGCGATTCGCCGTCGGCATTGGCGAAGCAGATGGCGGTGTCCAGCACGATCTCGGCGAGGCGGGCATCGGGATTCCCCGCGGGTCGAGCCGCTCGCGCCGGGTCCTCGGTGAAGTCGAGGTGCTGGCCCTCGAGGCTGTCGGCCATCGCTCCGTCGAGGATCGCGCGCAGCGCGAGAGCGACCTCATCGGGAACGACCCTGTCGATCGCGGCATCGGGCGGCGGAGCGGGAGTGGACATGCCTCGAGCCTAGAGTTGGTGGTCAGTAATTTTAACAACTACAAAACAACTGACAACTACTCGCGCAACAACTGCTCCGTGCCCAGCCTCAGACCCCAGGCGGACCCGGGATCAGACCCGCAGGAGCCCGAGCCCACCGCCCTGAGCCCACCGACCTGCCCGCCGCGCCGAGCACTCCGCCCCGCCCCCAGCCCTCTGGCCCGAGGTCGCGCGCCCTGCCGACGGAAGTCGCACGCTCCTCGACAGGAGCGCCGGGTAGATTCCAGTCGTCGTCCAGTCCAGGGAGTCATGCCATGTCATCCGTTCCGCCCGCCGCCCTGCCGCCGTCCGAGCCGCCGGCGCCGCACGTGCCGTCCGCGCCGACTCCCGAGCCTGCCCGCGAGCCCCAGTCGGCCGCCGCCTCGACCTCCGCGCAGGCCAGCGCCTTCGCGCAGGCGCAGCAGGAGCCGCTGTCTCCGCCGCGCCGCGGGCTGAGCCCCTGGATCGCCCTCGCGGCCGTCGCAGTCCTCGGCCTCCCGATCGTCGGCGGCACCGGCGCGGCGATGTATTTCCTCGGCGAGTCGGCGGCGAGCGCCTCGGCGCCCGGTGCACCGGAGGCCGAGAGCCCCTGGGACTTCCTGCCTCCCAGCGGGACCGTCACCGGGGCCGACGGCACCGAGAAGCCGGAGGCCGGCACCGAGGAGCAGCCCGCGGCCGTCGGCGACGTCCTCACCTGGCCGACCCCCGAGGGCGGCACCGTGCGCGTGGTCGTCTCGGGGATCGACGAGGACGCCGACGCGCTCGTAGCCGACGCGGATCCCGAGAACCCGCCGGCCGACCACGGCACCCACTACACGCAGATCGCCCTCGAGGTGAGCGTCGAGGGCGAGGGGGTCGTGGACCCCTTCGAGGACATCTGGGTGACCGCCGAGACCGACGGCGAGAGCACCAGCGACGCCGACGTGCGCGCGATCCCCGCCGATTCTGTGCGCGAGATCGGCGGGCTCGGCGACGGCGAGTCCGGCTCCGGGACCGTGCTGCTCATGGTGCCGGAGGAGGCCGAGGGCGGCGTCCAGTACTCGATCGCGCCGCTCGGAGCGGATCCGCTGTTCATCGCCGGAGAGTGAGCAGGCGCGGGCCCTGCCCGCCCGTCGGACGCGAGAGGGCTCCCGCAGCGACTGATCGCCGCGGGAGCCCTCTCTGCTCGGATCGCCCGGCTCAGCCGACCATCCAGCTCAGCACCGTGCTCTGCAGGTAGACCAAGGTGCAGACCACCAGCAGGAAGCCGAGCGACCAGGGCAGCACCTTCTTGAAGATCTCCGACTCCTGGCCCTCGAGCTTCACGGCGGTCGCCGCGATGGTGAGGGACTGCGGGGAGATCATCTTGCCGACCACGCCGCCGCTGGTGTTGGCCGCCAGCAGCAGGTTCGGATCCAGGCCGGCGTTGGTGGCGGCGGTGTGCTGCAGGTTCGAGAACAGGGCGTTGGCAGAGGTGTCCGAGCCGGTCACGGCCGTGCCCACCCAGCCGAGGGTCGGCGAGAGGAAGGCGAAGATCCCGCCGAGGGAGGCGAGGAACGTGCCGATCGCGATCGTCTGCCCGGAGAAGTTCATGACGTACGCGAGCGCGAGCACCAGCATGATCGTCAGCGCCGACCAGCGCATGCGGTAGAGGCAGGCCCCCGCGACGTCGAGCGCGGCCCCGAAGCCCAGTCGGTAGCGCCCGTTCTCGGTGAAGACCGTGTAGACGAGGGTCATGATGAGGCCCGCGATGACGAGCAGCGTGCCCGGGCTCGAGAGCCACGTCAGCTTGTAGACGGTGCCGGAGATCGGCTCCCCGGCGGCGTTCACGATGGCGCCGTCGGTCACCGGCCAGTGGAGCTTCAGATCGGTGCTGGCCAGGAGCGCGGGGATGTCGATGCCGAGGGTCCACAGCTTGCCGATGCCGAACACCGCGACGACAACGAGGTAGGGCAGGATCGCCATCCACACCCGGCCCGGCTTCAGCCGCGCCGACGGCTCCGGCTCCTCGATGCCGTTGCGCTGGCGATAGCCGGCGGCCCCGCGGGGCTTCCAGACCTGCAGGAACAGCACCACCGCGCCGAGGGACACGAGGCAGGCGACGACGTCGGTGAGCTCGTAGGAGAAGTGGTTGGAGGACCACCACTGCGCGGCGGCGAAGGAGATGCCGGCGACGATCGCGACCGGCCAGACATCCTTCACACCCTTCCAGCCGTCCAGCACCCACAGCAGGATCGTCGGGACGACGAGGGCCAGGAAGGGCGCCTGATGGCCGACGATCGCGCCGATCACCGCGGGATCCTCGCCCGTGAGTGCGCCGGCGGTGGTGATCGGGATGGCGACGGCGCCGAAGGCGACCGGCGCGGTGTTCGCGAGCAGCACGGCGACGGCCGCGCGCAGCGGCTTCACGCCGAGCGCGAGGATCATCGTCGCGGTGATCGCGACCGGCGCGCCGAAGCCCGCGAGCGCCTCGAGGAGGCCGCCGAAACAGAAGGCGATCAGGATCGCCTGGATGCGCACGTCGCCGCCGCCGATGCGGTCGAAGGTCAGGCGCAGATCCTCGAAGCGGCCCGAGCGCACCGTCAGCTCGTAGAACCACAGGGCGCCCACGATGATGTAGACGATCGGGAAGGCGCCGAACGCCGCGCCCTGCGTCGCCGACATCAGCGCGAGCGCGATCGGCATGCCGAAGCCGATCATCGCGACGAGCAGCGCCGCGAGCAGGGAGAGGGCGGCCGCGGTGTGCGTGCGCAGGCGCAGGCCGATCAGGAGGATGAAGAAGGTCAGCAGCGGGATCGTCGAGACCAGCGCGGACAGCGCGGTCGATCCGGCCACGGCCTCGGTCGATGGGGTGAAGGTGTCCACGGATCGTCTCCTCGTGCGCGATCGGCCGCGCCCGCCGAGGGGGCGGGACATCGCCGTCGATGCCGGTGGTGGGGAACGGATGCAGGGGTCTCGGAGGAGCGGGGCGATCCTGCATTGCCGCGGTGGGACCAGAGTGTAGCGTTGGCCTCCCCCCGTGATCGGCGAACGCTGCCGGCCCGCCCGGGATCCGCTCACCCGTCGTTCGCCCCGACCGGAGAAGGCAGCCCATGCGCATCGCCCTGTTCAGCACCTGCATCGTGGACGCGATGTATCCGCGCGTCGCCCGCGCCACCGTCGAGATCCTCGAGCGCCTGGGGCACGAGGTGGTCTTCCCCCCGGGGCAGACCTGCTGCTCCCAGATGCACGTCAACTCCGGCTACCTCGATGACGCCCATGCGATCGTGAAGAACCACGTGAAGGCGTTCTCCTCCTGGGACTACGACGTCGCGGTCGCCCCGTCGGCCAGCTGCGTCGTCTCCCTGCAGCACCAGCAGCCGATGGTCTGTCGGCGCGCCGGCGATGAGGCGCTCGCCGAGGCGGCCGAGGAGGTCGCCGGCCGCACCTTCGAGCTCTCGAAGCTGCTGATCGACGTCCTCGGCGTCACGGATGCGGCCGCGCAGCTCGGCTCCTACTTCCCCGAGACCGTCACCTTCCACTCGAGCTGCCACGGCATGCGGCACATGAAGCTCGGCTCGCGCCAGTCCGATCTGGTGCGCACCGTCGAGGGCGTGCAGTTCACCGAGCTGCCGGGGCTGGAGGAGTGCTGCGGGTTCGGCGGCACCTTCTCCTTCAAGAACGCCGACACCTCCGGGGCGATGGTCGACTCGAAGATCAGGAACATCGAGCGCACCGGCGCGCGCGTGTGCGCGGGCGGCGACGTCTCGTGCCTGATGAACATCGGCGGGGCGCTCAGCCGCGAGCAGATCCCCGTCAGCACCCTCCACTTCGCCCAGATCCTCGCGAGCACCCGGGAGAACCGCCTGCAGGTGAGCGGCCCGGTGGCGCTCGCCGAGACCGGACGGGGGCGCGCATGAGCACCGTCTCCCTCGGCATGCCCGGGATCCGCGCCTACGGCAGCGGCAACATCATCGCCGCAGAGTCCTTCCCGGACCGAGCGCCCCGCGAGCTCGCGAACCCCACCCTGCGCGGCAACCTCGACATGGCGATGCATAAAATCCGCACCAAGCGCGCGATCGTCGTCGGCGAGAAGGACGACTGGCAGCAGCTGCGCACGGCCGGATCCGAGATCAAGCAGAACGTGCTCGCGAACCTGCCCGAGCTGCTGGAGCGCTTCGAGGCGGAGTTCACCGCGCGCGGCGGCCACGTGCATTGGGCCCGCGACGCCGATGAGGCCAACCGCATCGTGCTCGATCTGATCCGCGCCGAGGGCGTCACCGAGGTCAACAAGATCAAGTCGATGGCGACCCAGGAGACCGGGCTCAACGAGCACCTCGAGGAGCACGGGATCACGGCGATCGAGACCGATCTCGCCGAGGCGATCGTGCAGCTGGGCCACGACACCCCGAGCCACATCCTCGTGCCCGCGATCCACCGCAACCGCACCGAGGTGCGCGACATCTTCCGCCGCGAGATCCCGGGCGTCAGCCCCGACCTCAGCGACGATCCCGCCGAGCTCGCCGAGGCCTCCCGCGTGCGGCTGCGGGAGATGTTCTTCCGCAATCGCGTCGCGATCTCCGGGGCGAACTTCGGGATCGCCGAGACGGGCACGCTGACGATCGTGGAGTCCGAGGGCAACGGCCGCATGTGCCTGACCATGCCCGACACCCTCATCACGCTGATGGGCATCGAGAAGGTGCTGCCGACCTTCGCCGATCTCGAGGTGTTCCTCCAGCTCCTGCCGCGCTCCTCGACGGGCGAGCGGATGAATCCGTACACCTCGATGTGGAGCGGGGTCACCCCGGGCGACGGCCCCCAGAACCTGCACGTCATCCTGCTGGACAACGGGCGCACGGAGGTGCTGCGCGACGAGGTGGGTCGCCAGGCCCTGCACTGCATCCGCTGCTCGGCCTGCCTGAACGTGTGCCCCGTGTTCGAGAAGACGGGCGGTCACGCCTACGGCTCGGTCTACCCCGGCCCGATCGGCGCGATCCTCTCCCCGCAGCTCACGGGCATCCACGCCGGGAAGAACAGCTCCCTGCCGTACGCCTCCTCGCTCTGCGGGGCCTGCTATGACGTGTGCCCGGTGAAGATCAACATCCCCGAGGTGCTCGTGCACCTGCGCGCGGAGGACGTCGACGCCAAGCACGGCAAGGCCGAGGACGCCCCCGGCGGCGCGAAACCCGCCCGCCGCAGCGCTCCCGACCAGATGGACGCGATCATGCTGGCCGCGAAGGCGATGTTCGCCTCCGGCACCCGCATGGGCCTCGCCGAGCGCGGCCTGCCTGCCGGAAAGCTCGTCGCGGGCCGCGACCAGGTGATCTCCACCCTGCCCGGCCTCATCGGCGGCTGGACGAAGTATCGCGACATCGACGCCCCGCCCAGCGAGGCGTTCCGCCACTGGTGGAAGAAGAATCGGCCGAAGGCAGACCGCCGTCGGCCCGACGGCACGGCGGTCGACGTGCTCGCGCTGATCGAGGAGAACCGCGGCGCCGCGCAGCGCCTCCACGAGCGCTTCACGGGGGCCGACGGACAGGGCCCGTCCTCCGCGGACCCCGCGCCCGAGGACGGCGGAGCCGCCGCGGAGGGCGGGGCGCCGTCGGCCCCGGCGGTCGACGATCGCGGGGAGGACGGCGATCTGTACTCGCGGCTGCTCGCCGTCGAGCGCGAGCAGATCCAGCGCGAGGAGGCCACGGGCCGTACCCTCGCCGACTACGCGCGCGGCACCGAGCAGGACGGGGAGGCCTGAGATGAGCAGCAGCGACAGCACGCCCAGCGCGAAGAGCGAGATCCTCGCCCGCATCCGCGGGGCCCTCGGAGGCGCGCCGACGCCGCCCGTCCCCTCCCGCCGCTACCAGCGCGAGGGCGCACTCAGCGCCGACGCGGTGCGCGAGCAGCTCATCGACCGGCTCGAGGACTACCGGGCGCGCGCGTTCGTGGAGACCCGCCAGACGCTCCCGGCTCGGATCGCCGAGCTGCTGGGGGAGGCCCGCACGTGCGTGATCCCCGTGGTGATCGACCGCTCCTGGCTCCCCGAGGGCGGCTTCTGGCAGTGGCGCGCCGACGGGGAGGGCGCCGTGCTCAGCGACGCCGAGCTCGATGCGACCGACGCGGTGCTGACCTCCTCGACGGTCTCCTGCTCCGAGACGGGGACGATCTTCCTCACCAGCGCCCCCGACGAGGGCCGCCGCGCGATCTCGCTCGTGCCCGACCACCACATCTGCGTGGTGCCCGCCGGCAGCATCGTGGAGCTGCTGCCGCAGGCGCTCGCGCGCGTGGACCCGGAGCGCCCGGTCACCATGTTCTCGGGGCCCTCGGCCACGTCAGACATCGAGCTGCAGCGCGTCGAAGGAGTGCACGGACCGCGGAAGCTGGACGTCATCATCCTGAAGGACTGAGCCTTGCGCGATTCCCAGAGGGTGCGGAGATCGCGGGAGAATCGTGGACGCAGGCGCACGCTCCCGTGCGCGCATCGACCACGAGAGGAAAACACCGCATGACCCCCACCCATGGAGCCCCCACCTCCATCCCCGCCTACCAGCAGACCGGCACCGGCCGCGGCACAGCGAGCCTGGTCCTGGGCATCTGCTCGGTTCTCGCGGGCTGGTTCGTGCTCGCCCCTGTGATCGGCCTGTACCTCGGCGTCTCCTCGCGGCGCCGTGAGCCGCTCGCCCAGGGCCGCGCGCTGTGGGGGATCATCCTCAACGGTGCGATGCTCCTGATCTGGGTCGTCCTGATCGCGGTGATCGTGGCGGTCGCCGGGATGGGCGGCATCGCCGCCATCGTCAACGGCAGCTGACACCGCCGCCCGGCATCACCTGGCCAGCCCCCCTCCGAATCTGCAGGTCTCCGGCCCGCTCAGGTACCTTTCCCGCGCGCGAGAGGTACCGGAGCGGGCCTCTGCGTGCGCCGACGGATGGCGAACGACTCGAGCCGACGTGCCTCCCCGCCGCCCGCCCCGCCTTGCCGCCCCCCGCTCCCTGGGGCATGATCTGCCTGAGACCGGCGGTACCACATACTGCCGCCGATGACCGATCGCGGAGAGGCAGAGCAGCCCCATGGGCAACCAGAGCACCTACACCGAGCACGTCACCCGAGTCCTCGCCGAGGATCGCGCGCACGAGGGCATCGGCACCGTCGCCGTCCTGACGTTCGCGCCGCAGGAGGGCTCCTCGCGCCCGGCCACCCTCGGCCCGCAGTCCCTCGAGGCGATCGCCCGCGCGCTCGAGACGGCGATCTCCCGGGCCGAGGCCGGCGAGATCCAGGCCCTCGCCCTCACCGGCACGGACCGCGTCTTCCTCGCCGGCGCGGATCTCGCGATGTTCGCCGACGACACCGCCTCCCGCGCCGTCTCCGCGATGACCGACCGCGCCCACGCCCTCCAGGTCGCGATGCGCGCGATCCCCGTCCCGGTCCTCGCGCACCTGAACGGCGCGACCCTCGGCGGCGGCCTCGAGGTCGCCCTCATGGCCGACATCCGCACCGCCGCCCCGGGCGTGCGGGGCATCGGCGTGCCCGAGACCAGCCTCGGCATCCTCCCCGGCTGGGGCGGCACCACGCTCCTGACCAGCGTCGTCGGCCCCGAGAACGGCGTGCGGATGATCCTCGAGGATCCCGCGCGCGACACGCAGCTCAGCGCCTCCGCCGCGCAGGAGCTCGGGCTCGTCGATGCCCTCGCGGGCGACCTCGACGCCGCCCTCGACGTGCTCGCCGCGCGCATGGCCGCGGGCGACCTCGAGCCCTCGGCCCGTCCCGACCCGATCCCTGCTGCCGATTCCGAGGAGGCCCGCGCCCTGCGCGCGGCGCTCGACGCGCCCCACAGCCCGGCCGAGAGCCGCCGCGAATGGGCACAGCGCATGCGCGAGGCCGGAGCGCCCGCGCTCTCGCGCGCCGTCGGCCTCCTCGACGCCCTGCCCGGTCGCACGCTCCCCGAGGCGCTCGCCGCTGAGGCCGAGGGACTCCTCGAGCTCGTCGCGAGCGACGGCGCCGCCGGATCGCTGTATGCCGCAGAGCTGCTGCGCCGCGGCAAGCCCGGACGCACCCCCGTGGAGGGCGCCCGCGCGATCCGGAAGGTCGGCGTCGCCGGCGCTGGCCTCATGGCCAGCCAGATCGCCGCGCAGCTCGCCCTCGGACTGCAGGTTCCCGTGGTGCTGCGCGACCTCGATGAGCAGATCGCGCAGAAGGGCCTGGCGCACGCCCGCGAGGTCATCGCGCAGGCCGCCGCCAAGGGCGCGCTGACCGAGGACGCCGCCCAGCAGGTCGCCGGCCTCCTCTCCGCGACGGTCGACGTCGCCGATCTCGCCGACTGCGACCTCGTGCTCGAAGCGGTCCCCGAGGTCCTCGCGATCAAGAAGTCCGTGTTCGCCGAGCTCGAAGGGGTCCTCGCCGAGGACGCGCTCCTCGTCACGAACACCTCCTCGCTCTCGGTCGCGGCGATGAGCGCGGATCTCGCGCACCCCGAGCGCGTCGTCGGACTGCACTTCTTCAACCCCGTCGCGAAGATGCCGCTCGTGGAGGTGATCAACGCCCCCGCCACGAACGAGGTCACCCTCGCGACCGGTCGCGAGGTGGTGCGCCGCTGCCGCAAGTTCGCGGTGGAGTCGGCCGACGCCCCCGGGTTCATCGTGAACCGCCTGCTGTTCCGCGTGCTCTGCGAGGTGCTCGCCTCCGTGGATGCGGGCGCGGATCCGGCCGAGGTCGACGCCTCGATCGACGAGATGGGCCTGCCGATGCGCCCCTTCGCCCTGCTCGATCTCGTCGGCACGGGCGTGGCGGACCACGTCGGCCGGGTGCTCGCAGAGGAGCTCGGCACCACGCGCTTCCCGATCTCGAAGGGCCTGGCGGCGATGGTGGAGCAGAAGAAGTCGTTCACCGTGCGGGCGAAGGACCAGGTGCACCCCGCCGTCAGCGACGAGGTCGCCCCCGTGTTCGCCGCCGCGAACGAGGGCGCCGAAGAGACGGGCGCGGGCGCGCCCGTCGGCCCGGATCTGCTCGCCGCCGTGCAGCGGGGCCTGGCGGAGGAGGTCGGCCTGATGCTGTCCGAGGGGGTCGTGGAGCGGCCTGAGCAGATCGACCTCGCGATGATCCTCGGCGCCGGGTACCCGCGCCATCGCGGCGGCCTCACGCCGTACCTCGATCAGTGCGGTGCGGCGCAGGATGCCACCGGTTCCCGTTTCCACGGGGAGCGGTTCGCGCACTGATCCGAGGCGCGCGGTGACCCCGCGAATGCGCCCCTGGCCTGCGGCCCCGTCTCATTCCGAGAGGCGGGGCCGCCGCCAGACCGGGCGATCTGTCCGATTTCACAGCCCGTCGGACCCCAAGGGCAGGTAAAGTGACGGGCAGTCTGCCCCCATGGGCGCCCCCGACGGCGCCCCGTCCGCACTCCCGCGATCCGCCCGGAAGGTCTCCTGCCGATGAGCCGAACCGCCGCGAGCGCTCTGCGCCCTCGAGCCGCGATGGTGCGCGCTCGCGGAGCGGCAGCAGCGGCGGCGGCGGTCCTCGCGCTCGCCGGCTGCGGCACGGCGACGACCTACGAGCGCACGCCCACGGAGGCCACCGCCGGCACCGCGACCGCGCAGGAGCCCTCCTCGGAAGCGGCCACTGCGGCGCCGGAGGCCTCCAGTGCCGCTTGGCCCTCGGAGACGTCCGCGCCGCGAAGCACCCGCCCGGCATCGGAATCCGCGAGCGACACCGTCGGGCCGACGGATGCCGGCCTCGAGTCCGGAGGCGCTCCCGTCATCCCCGCGACCTGGTCGGGGACGCTCCTGACGGAGCCGAGCTGGCCCGCCCCGGAGGGGCAGAGCGCCAGCACGCTCCTCGGGGAGGTCCTCTACGAGGGGCAGACCCGCGTCGAGGCGAACGATCTCTCCCAGATGGAGTCCACGCACACCGTCCACCTCGGCGGGGCCGAGTTCAGCACCCAGTGCAACCAGGCCGTCTCCATGGCGCAGGGGGCGATCACCTGCCAGCTGCTCCCCGCGGATCCCGCCGTCCAGGCGAGCACCTCGCAGCTGCTGCTGGCCCCGGCGCCGTATGCGCACAGCCTGCTGCTCACACGGGCCCCCGGCAGCGCCACCGCCCCCATGACGCTCCCCACGGGCGTTCCCGTGATCCTCGCGCCGGTCCGCGACGCGCAGCTCGAACCGGTCACCGTGCTCACAGAGGTCGCTCCGGCGCAGATCGAGCAGTCCCTCGTCCAGGGCGCGCTGCTCTCCCAGGTCGCGGACGGCGAGATCACCCAGATGCCCACGGCCGTGTGCACTCTCGAGAGCGGCGGCGCGCAGGCGACCTGCGTGCTCACCGGCACGCCCGACGGCGGGGCCGACGGCGTCTGGCACGGAGCGCTGCACTCGAGCATCGACGGCGAGCCCGTGATGGTGTTCGGCCGCCTGCCTGCACAGCGCTGACACCTGCCCAGCGCTGACATCTGCCCAGCGCTGACATCTGCCCAGCGCTGACATCTGCCCAACGCTGACACGTCCTCCCGCTGACGCCTCCGCGCGCTGACGCTCCCGCCGCGTCAGCCCTGCTGCGTCTGCGCCCAGTGCTCGAGCCGGCTGATGGCTTCCCGCAGCGTCTCGCGGTCCTTGCAGAATGCGAACCGCACCCAGCTGCGCAGATGATCGCCCTCGCCGGGCCGCAGGAACGCGCTCACGGGGATCGCGACGACCCCCGCCTCCTCCGGCAGGCGCTCGCAGAGCTCCGCGGCGTCCTGCGCCCCGAGCGGTGAGAGGTCGGCCAGCACGAAGTAGCCGGCGTCCGGCACGCTGACGCGCGCGCCGATGTCGCGCAGCCCTGCGACGAGCAGGTCGCGCCGGGCGCGCAGGTCCTCGCGGATCTCCGCGTAGTCCGCATCCGGCAGGGCCAGGCCGGCCGCGACCGCGCCCTGGAACGGGGCGCCGCTGGTGAACGTCAGCCACTGCTTGATGCCGGTGATCGCGGCGATCAGCGGCGCCGGCGCGCACGCCCAGCCGATCTTCCAGCCCGTCACCGAGAACGTCTTGCCCGCGGAGGAGACGGTGATGGTCCGCTCGCGCGCCCTGGGGAGCGTCGCGACCGGCACGTGCGCGCCCTCGAGCACGAGGTGCTCGTAGACCTCGTCGGTGAGGATCAGGGCGTCGTGCGCGGTCGCCTCCTCGACGATCGCGGAGAGCACCGCCGGATCGAGCACGATGCCGGTGGGATTGTGCGGGGAGTTCACGATGACCAGGCGCGTGCGGTCGGTGAACGCGCAGCGCAGCTCCTCGAGGTCCACGCCGAGGCGCACGCCCCTCGCCCGGCCATCGCCGCCCTCCTCGCCCAGCTCCCGGATCGCCACGGTGCGGTGGATCCCGCCGGCCAGCGCGATGAGCGCCCCGTAGGCGTCGTACCAGGGGGCGAGTGTCAGGACCTCATCGCCGGGGCGCACGAGGCCGAGGATCGCGGAGGCGAGCGCCTCGGTCGCCCCGGTGGTCACGAGCACGTCGGTCGCGGGGTCGACGTCCAGTCCGTAGAAGCGCCGCTGGTGCTCGGCGATGGCCGCGCGCAGGGCGGGGGCGCCCGGTCCCGGCGGGTACTGGTTCACGCCCTCGCGGATCGCGCGCACGGCGGCGTCGGCGACGGCAGCGGGCGGATCGGTGTCGGGGAAGCCCTGGCCGAGATTCATGGCCCCGAGCTGCGCCGCGCGCGCCGACATCCGCGCGAAGATCGTCGGCTGCGGGACGGATCCGGCGAGCAGCCCAGCGCCCGCTGCGGCGCGCTGCCAGGGGAGGGCCGACGTCGCGGGGAGCGGTGATGCGGGAGGGGCGTCCATGCAGGCAGTGTCGCAGGTGGGGCGGTGAAAAGTTACGGCGAGCCCCCGACCTGCGGAAACGTTCTCGCAACTGCGCGGGTGGCCGATCCGGACGCGCGATCCTGCCTAGACTCCCGGGGTGTAAGGCCTCGGCCTGGCACTGGCGTCTTGGGTGGGGGTCCGAGACGCCGAGCGGCAGCGGCCCGCGCACGCACCTTGGTGCAGCGCGGGCCGCTCGTCTGTTCTCAGGGCTCAGCCCGTCAGCCCCCGAGCTGTGCCTTCTCGCGCACCTGGCGCTGGATCCGGCCCAGCATCGCGGCCATGCCGCGCAGCCGCAGCGGCGAGACTACCTCCGCGAGCCCCATCTCCTCGGTGATGTCCGCGGGGACGCCCGCGACCTCGGCGGCGCTCAGAGCGTCGAGGCCCTCGGCGAGGATGCCCGCGAAGCCGCGCGTCGTCGGCGCTTCCGGGGGAGCGGAGAAGAACAGGCGCACGGGGGCGTCCGCTCCGGTGCCCCCGACCTCGGTGAGCAGGAAGATCGGGGACTGGCACTCGGGGACGCCCTCCAGCAGCTCCGGGTGCTCCCGGTACCGCTCCGGCAGCTCAGGGAGCCCGTCGGAGAACTCGAGCAGCAGCTGCAGGCGGTCCTTCGGGGCCATCGCCCGGAAGTCCTCTGCGATCTCCGCCAGCGCCGCCGGCACAGCGCCCGTGGTCTCCGCGCCGCGTGCGCCCGTGCCCTCAGCGCCCGCGCTCATCGCCGCGCTCCTGCGGGGATCTCGCCGGGCTCCTCGCCGATCGCGATCGGCAGCCCCACGCCGTTGCCCCACTCGGTCCACGAGCCGTCGTAGTTGCGGGCGCTGGCGAAGCCCAGCAGGTAGGTGAGCACGAACCAGGAGTGGCTGGAGCGCTCGCCGATACGGCAGTAGGCGATGACGGGCTCGGCAGGGTCCATGCCCTGCTCGGTCAGGTAGATCTGCTCGAGCTCCGCGCGCGAGCGGAAGCGGCCGTCCTCGCGGGCGGCCTTCGCCCACGGCACCGAGCGCGCCCCGGGGATGTGGCCGCCGCGGACGGCCCCCTCCTGGGGGTAATCGGGCATGTGGAGGCGCTCGCCGCTGTACTCCTGCGGGGAGCGCACGTCGATGAGCTGGCCGCCGAGGAAGCCGAGCACGTCCTCGCGGAACGCGCGGATCGGGGCGTCGCTGCGCGTCGGCACCGGGTAGGGGGCCGGGGCGGGGGAGGGCTCCTCACGGGTGAGCTCGCGACCCTCGGCCTGCCAGGCGGCGCGGCCGCCGTCGAGCAGGCGCACGTCGGCGTGGCCGAACAGCTCGAACACCCACAGGGCGTACGCGGCCCACCAGTTGGACTTGTCGCCGTAGACCACGATCGTCGTCTCCGGGGTGATGCCGCTGCGCTCCATGAGCGCGGCGAACGCCTCGGGGCTCACGTAGTCGCGCGTGACCGGGTCGTTGAGGTCGAGGTGCCAGTCGATGCCCACGGCGCCGGGGATGTGCCCGGTCGCGTACAGCAGGACGTCCTCGTCGGACTCGACGACCGCGAGGTCCTCCGTGCCCACGAGGTCGAGGTGCTCGGCGAGCCAGGCCGTGCTCACCAGCTTCTCGGGATGCGCGTAGTCGGCGAAGTCGGGGGCGGGGTCGAGAGGGGCTGGCACAGGGATCACCTCGGGGGATCTGGCGTCGGAAGCGGTTCGTCCCTCGAGTCTGCCTGCCCCGCCTGTGCGCGTCACGCCGGGGTGACGCGCACAGCAGGGGTGTTCGCTACGAGGCGAAGGGCGCGAACGCGGCGGCTGCCGCACCCGAGCCGCCGCCCGCCGCGAGCGCCGCCTGCAGCAGCAGGCGGGCCTGGGCAGGGCGCAGCAGCCCGGCCATGGTGCAGCCCCGGGCGATCAGGTCGACCTCGGATCCCGGGTAGTCGTAGTGGTGCGTGGAGGTGCCGCCGCGGGGGATGCGGGTCGCGACCACCACCGGCACCCCGGCCTCCGTGAGCGCTGCGAGCCGCGGCACGGCGGGGGCGCTCACGTGGCCCATCCCGGAGCCGATCACCACGAGCCCGGCGATCGCACCCGGGGCGATCTGGTCGAGCAGCTCCCCGTCGTCTCCGAGGCCGAGCGCGATCACGGGCACGCGCGGAAGGGACTCCGGCAGGTCAGCGCCCAGCGGCACGGGCCGCGGGCTGACGGGCCGGCGCAGCAGCTGCACCTGCGCGCCGTCGACCAGGGCGAGCGGGCCGCCCGGCTCGGAGGCGAACGCGGAGACCGAGCGGGAGGATCCCTTGGTGACGCGATCGGCGAGGTGCAGGGCGCCGTCGAACGCCACGAGCACGCCGAGACCGCGCACGGCGTCGGAGGCGGCCGCGCGCACCGCGTCGCGCAGGTTCGCGGGCCCGTCGGCCCCCGGAGCGTTCGCGGGGCGCATCGCGCCGGTCAGCACGAGCGGGGCGTCCTCGTCCCAGTAACGGTTCAGCAGGTATGCCGACTCCTCCAGCGTGTCCGTGCCGTGGGTGAGCACCACCCCGCGCGCACCCGCGCGCACGGCCTCGCGCGCCGCCTCGAGGACGGCCGCGAGGTGCGCCGGCCGGACCGATGGAGAGCCGACGTTCGCGATCGCCCGGTGGGTGAGGGCGATGCCCGGCACGAGCGCCTGAGCCGACGCCGCGACCTGCGCGTTCGCGGCGTCAGGGGTGGCGCGGCTGCCCGTCTCGTCGGCCGTCATGAAGATGGTGCCGCCGAGCGACAGCACCGTCACGGCGTCAGCGGCGATGGGAGCCGTCCTCCAGGACGCTGGCGCGCAGGGGAGCCGTGGCGCCTGCGTCGTCGCGCGCCTCGAAGGCCACGTCCATGGCGCCGCCGGCGTAGGCGCGATCCGCGACGGGAGCGGCGGCGTACTGCACGACGGGCTTGCCGCCGGCCTCTGCGTACGCGCTGCCGCTCACCGCGAGGCGGTCCTGGGCCTCGGTGCGGACGGTGCGGTCGCCGAGGACGATCTCGAAGAAGCCGTCGCCCGTGCTGCGCGCGGACTCGAAGGGCCCCCAGACCTCCGCGCCGTTGAGCTGGACGATCACACCGCGCAGCTCGGCGGCCAGAGCGCCGGTGGCACGCGCGGGATCGATGAGGACGGTCGGCATCGCACCGGTGTGGCGCTGAGTCGCGGTGGACAGGCCCAGCCGCGCCATCTGGTCGGCGAAGAGGCCGGCCAGCAGCGGCTTCGGCCCGGGCTGCTGCACCGCGGCGGTGCGGGAGTCAGTGCTCATCTGGGTGCTCATCGTCGTGCTCCTGGTTCGTGGGGCCTGCGGGTTCGTGGGGCCGGTCGGTCGCCGGCGCGTGCTCACCGCCCAACTCTGGCACATCCGGCCGACGAACGAGGCCCGACGGATCGGGCCCGTCTCCTCTCGCGCTCAGAGCGCCCGCTCCAGGCGCACGAGCATCTCGTCGTGACCGGTGTGGGGGAACATGTCGACCAGTCGCGCGGCCGTGATGCGGTACGAGGGCATCGCGGCGAGATCGGCGGCGAGGGTCGCCGGGTTGCAGCTCGAATAGATGAGGTGCGGGACCCCGGAGCCCTCGAGGAAAGCGGCGAGGCGCTCGCCGATGCCGCGGCGCGGCGGGTTCACGATGATCGCCTCCGGCGGCCCGGTGCGCTCGGCCTGCTCGATCGCCCAGGAGGTCGCGTCGGCCGCATGGAAGGCGAGGCGGGAGCCGGTGAGAGGGGAGTCGGCGGCGGTCTCCTGTGCGGAGGCGATGGCCTCCCGGGAGATCTCCACGCCCGTGATCTCGACGTCCGGGATCTTTACGCCTGCGATCTCGACCCGGTCGCCTGCCGCGGTGCCCTCCAGAGCCCGGGCGCAGTGCAGCGCGAACCCGCCGACGCCGCAGTACAGGTCCCACACGCGCGCCGGGCGCAGCTGCGCGATCCAGCGTCCCACCTGCGCATACAAGGCGGCGGCCACGGCTGTGTTCGTCTGGACGAAGGAGCCCGGGCGCACGCGCAGGTCGACCTCTGCGCCCGGCCCGAGGCCATCCATCCGCATCAGCAGAGCGTGCTCGCCGGCGAGGTGGATCTCCTCGGGCCCGGTGAGCACGGCCTTGTGCTCGGGGTGGAGGTTCGCGGTGACCACGCGCAGGGAGGGCTGCGCGGCGAGCAGCGCGGGGAGGTGCTCGCGGATCCGGGGCAGGGGTGCGCCTGTGCGCAGCACGAGGCGGAGCATGTGCTCCCCGGCAGGGGAGGTCGTGACCAGCACGTTCTTCAGCTCGCCGCGGCGCCGGGCGACGCTGTACGGCGGCACCTGCGCGCGGCGGATGAGGGCGCGCACGCCCTCGAGCAGCTCCTCGACGCCGGGCAGGTAGAGGGGGCAGTCCACGAGGTCCGAGCCCGGACCCTCGCCGCTGCCGCCGGGGCCTGTGCCGGGCTCCGGCAGGATGCCGAGGACGGGCTCGGCCGCCGTGCCGGTGACGACCATCTTCGCGGTCGCTCGGAAGCGGGAGTCCGCGCTGGTCACGGGAGCGCCCCACACGTCGGCCCCCGCCGCGGCGAAGGGGGCGAGCAGCTCCCGATAGCGCGCTTCGGCGTCGCTGATCTGCCGCTCGTGGGGCACGCGGATCAGCGTGCAGGAGCGGCAGCGTCCGGCATCGAAGTGGTGGCACTGCACCCGGGGAGTCTAGGGGCTGCACCCTGAGTGGTACCGTTACCCCGTACCAGTTCACAGCAGGAAGGGGCCCGCACCATGTCGATCAGCGCAAGCGAGGCGCGCAAGACTCTGTTCCCGCTCATCGAGCGCGTGAACGAGGATCGCGACGCCGTCGAGATCGTCTCCCGCAAGGGCAATGCCGTCCTTATGCCGGCCGACGAGTACGCCGCCTGGCAGGAGACCGCGTACCTGTTCCGCTCGCCCGCCAACGCCCGTCGCCTCCTCGACGCCTACGACCGCGCCCGCGCCGGGAAGACCCAGGTGCACGAGCTCGACCGCTCTGACGAGGACGACTGAGTGCGCCTGGTCTGGGACGCATCCGCCTGGGAGGACTACACGCACTGGCAGACAGCTGATCGAAGAGTGCTGAAGCGCATCAACACCCTCATCGACGCGTGCCTGCGGGAGCCGTTCTCGGGGATCGGCAAGCCCGAGCAGCTCAAGTACGGCGCGCAGGGATCGTGGTCGAGGCGCATCACCGATGAGCACAGGCTCGTCTATCTCGTCGACGGCGAGGACCTTGTGATCCTGCAGGCCCGCTATCACTACTGAGGCAGGTGCCGCGCAGCGCGTTCCGCATGCCAGACTCGCCGCATGATCACTCGCCAGCAGCAGCGCGTGGTGGACGCGGCGCTCCAGGAGCTCGACCGTCTCACCGGAAATGACCTCCACACCGTGGCGGCGGCCGCGATGGACACCGAGGGACGGATCCATACCGGCGTGAACGTCTTCCACTTCACTGGCGGGCCGTGCGCCAAGCTCACGGCTCTCGGCCAAGCCGCCGGGGCGCCGCTCGTCACGATGGTGGCGGTGGCCGACGTCGGGCGCGGCGCGATCCCGCCGTGCGGGCGCTGCCGACAGGTGCTCCTCGACCAGCATCCCGACTGCGACGTCATCCTCCCGATCGATGGAACCCTCGCGGCAGTGCCGGTGCGGAAGCTGCTGCCCTACTCGTACACCGTTGCCGCGGATGCGCTGGGCCGGATCATCCGCTTCCACCCGCGCTATTACGAGGCGGTCCTCGATGGCACAAAGACGGCGACCACGCGCTTCGACGAGCCCTGCGCTGCGGGGCCGGCGTGGCTGCTCTTCGAGTTCGACGAGGGGTACAGGAGGCTGCGCGCCAGCGTCGACTCCGTGACCCCGAAGCGCTTCGATCAGATCACCGATGAGGATGCCCAGCGGGAAGGGTGCGAGACGGCGGCCGAGCTCCAGGACCTGCTGCGCACTCACTATCCCGAGATCCGAGACGACGCGGTCGTGGAGGTCGTCCGATTCCGCCTGGAGGGGGAGGGCTGACCCGCAGACGGGCCGTCGTTCGTTGACCGCCGGGCATAGCGTACGTACGCTCCATGTCAGTTAATAACTGACGAGGTGACCCGAATGCTCTTCGCGCTTCCCGAGCTGAGCGAGGCCGATGCCCAGGTCCTGGCAGCGATCGATGAGATGCGCCAGGCTCTGCGGTTCTCGCTGTCGCGGCCCCGTCGCTGGCGCGGCACCCTGCGCCGGCAGAGCCTTGCCCGTGCGGTGCGGGGCTCCAACAGCATCGAGGGCATCGAGGTCACCGATGATGAAGCCCTCGCGATCGTCAGCGGAGAATCGGACCAGGTGTCCATCGATCCCACCTGGCTCGCGGTCAAGGGGTACAGCGACGCGATGACGTATCTCCACGCCGTCGCCCGGCGACCTGGAGCGCCCCTGGACGAGTCGACGCTGCTGGCACTGCACTTCATGGTGCAGAGCTATGACCTGGATCGTCGGCCCGGGGAGTACCGCAGAGGCGAGATCTTCGTGCGGGACGACGATGCTCGTGAGGTGGTCTACGCGGGCCCCGAGCCGGCGGACGTTCCAGGCCTGATGGCCGAGTACACGCAGGATCTCGCGCGGCTCGCAGGAAGCGGGGTCCATCCGCTCCTGCAGGGGGCGATGGCCCACCTGAACCTCGTGATGATCCATCCCTTCGCCGACGGCAACGGCCGCATGGCCCGGATCGTGCAGTCCTTCATGCTCTACCGGGAGCAGGTCGATGAGGCCGAGCTCGTCAGCATCGAGGAGCATCTGGGCCGCAGTGCCCAGGCCTACTACGACGTCCTGGCGCGGGTCGGGGGTGGCCAGTGGTCGCCGCAGCGGGACGCCTCGGAGTGGATCGAGTTCGTGCTGGCGGCCCACTACCGGCAGGTGCGCACGGTGCAGAGACGGATCTGGGTGCTCGACCGGATCGCCGAGAAGGTGGACGAGCTGGTCGATGCCGGCCACATGCCCGCGCGCAGCTCGGCGGCGATGGAACTGGCGCTCTCCGGCTGGAGGATCCGCAACGCGACGTACCGGGATCTCGCGGAGGTCAGCGCGAACGTCGCATCGCGAGAGCTGAACGCCCTGGTCGACGCCGGTCTGCTGAAGCGGCACGGACAGAAGCGGGGCACCTGGTACAGCCCGGCCGATGACCTCGCCGCCTGGATCGACGGGGTGCAGGCACAGGCAGCAGCTCGCTTCGAGGAGGCAGAGGATCCCTATCGGATGCTGCGGCGCGGCGGGCGGCTGGTGCCCGCGAGCGCCGCTAGCTGAGGACCCTCCTCACCCCCGCCCCCGCGTCACCCGCGCCGTCGCGACCGCGGTCCACGGATCCTCCGGCCACGGGTGCTTCGGGTAGCGCCCCCGCATCTCCTTGCGCACCTGCTGATACGGCCCGTTCCAGAACGACTCGAGATCGTCGGTGACCGCGAGGGGCCGGCGGGCGGGCGAGAGCAGGTGGAAGAGCACGGGCACGCGCCCGTCGACCAGGCGCGGGGTGACGGAGAGGCCGAACAGCTCCTGCAGCTTCACCGCGACGACGGGGCGGCCGTCTTCTGCATCCGGAGCCGGGTAGTCGATCCGGGCGCTTCCGCCCGACGGCACAGCCAGCCGTTCGGGCGCCAGTTCTCCGAGGCGCGCGGCCTCGGGCCAGGGCAGCAGACGCTGCAGCGCCGTGGTCACGTCGATGCCGCGCAGCGAGCCGCCAGGTCGCAGACGGGCGAGATCGGGCCCGAGCCATTCGTGGAGCCGATCGAGCAGCGCGGCATCGTCCATCGCGGGCCACGGCGCGCCGAGCTCCCGGTGGATCAGTCCCAGCCGCCCGCGCAGGCTCTTCGCGGCATCGCTCCAGGTCAGGGCCTCGAGCCCCGTCTCCCGCAGGTGCGCGGCGAAGGCGGGCGCGAGGTCCTCCTCGCGGGCGCCGACGGGCGTATCGGCCAGCACGATCGCGCCGAGCCGCCGCTGTGCGCGAACGCGCACGGCGCCGTCCTCCACTCGCGCGATCCGCTCCTCGCGCAGCAGGGCACTCCCGATCCCGAGGGCGTCGTCTGCGTCGAGGGGTGCGGCCGCGCGGATCACGGCGCCGGTGCCGTCGGCCGCACGCCCCTCGGCGCGCTGCACCTCGCTGATCGCGAGCCACGCGCTGCCGATCAGACCGGACCCCTCGGGCAGCGCGGCGCGTGTGCCGCTCGCGAGCAGGTATGACCGGCTCGCGGCTCCGGTGCGCCGGGCGATCCAGTCGGGGCGCGCCCGGGCGATGACCGCGCCCGCCGCATCAGCGCCGACGGCACCCGGCCCCTCGCCCGCCCGGTTCGCCCCGAGCTCCCGCCGCGCGATCCGCTCAAGGCGCTCCGCCTCCCGCCGCCAGCGCGCCGCCCCGGGCGCGCGCCCACTGCGCAGCTCGCGCAGCAGCGCGGGCACGTCGGCGCCGCGAGTGCGGTGGTCGTCCGAGATCGCGGCGATGACCTCGGCGGCCCCGCGCGGATCGGCGGTCGCGCGAGCGGTCTCCAGCAGCGCCCGCGCCTCGCGCACCCCGACGGGGAGCTGCGCCACGCGCGCCCCGAGCGCGCTCGCCCGGCCGTCCGCCTCCGTGAGCCCGAGCGCGGTGAGCACCTCGAGGGCCTGGAGCACGGACGCGGCGGGCGGGGGAGTGAGCAGCGCGAGATCCGTGCGCACCTCCTCGCTCCTGGCCGTCCCGCTCCCATCCACCCGCCACGGCGTGCCCCAGGCGGCGAGCAGCAGGGCGGCGTCGGTGAGGTCGGCCGCGGAGATCTCCGGGGGAGCCGACGGGCGCATGCGCGCGGCGTCGGCCTCGGTGCACAGCCGCACGGCGCGGCCGGGGCCCTGGCGGGCCGCGCGACCGGCCCGCTGCTCGATGCTCGCGCGCGAGGCGCTCACGGTGACCAGGCCCGTCATGTCGCGGCCCTGGTCGCGCCGCACCTCCCGCGACAGCGCCGCATCGATCACGAGCCGCACCCCGGGCACGGTCAGCGAGCTCTCGGCGAGCGCGGTCGCGACGATGATCCGCGCTGGGCCTGACGCATGGCCCGCGGTCGCGCGATCCTGCTCGGCGGGGGAGAGGCGGCCGTGCAGAGGAAGCACCTCGAGCTCCGGGGCGAGAGCGCGCACGCGCCGCACCACCTCATCGACATCCCGGGCCGAGGGCAGGAACACGAGCGCGTCAGCGCTGCTCATTCCGGCGCCGCCCCCGTCGGCCCCTCCCTCCTCGCGCTGACAGCGCACTGCGACCTCGGCGACATGGTCGAGGAATCCCGGGGTCACCCCGCGCGCATCCAGCCGTGGCGCCGCGCTCGGCGCGTAGTCGATGCGCAGCGGGTGCAGCGGGGCGGGCACGTGCAGCACGGCCGCGCCGCCGAGAAGATCCGCGACGGCGGCCGCATCCAGCGTCGCCGACATCGCCACGACCAGAAGATCCTCCCGCAGAGCCCGCACCTCGGCGAGCATCCCCAGCAGCAGATCGGTATCGAGAGAGCGCTCGTGGACCTCGTCCAGGATCACCGCGCCGATGCCCTCGAGCTCCGGGTCCGCGAGCAGGCGCCGCAGCAGCACGCCCGGGGTGAGCGACTCGATCCGCGTGGCCGCGGAGACCTTCCGCTCCCCGCGCACGGTGAAGCCCGACGGTCCGCCGATCGCGGTCCCGTCGAGCTGCGCGATGCGCCGCGCCGCGGCGCGCACGGCCACGCGGCGGGGCTGGGTGAGCAGCACCTGGCCGGGCACGAGGTTCGCCAGCAGCGGCGGCACGAAGGTGGTCTTGCCGGTGCCGGGCGGCGCGGTGACGACCATCGCGCCCGACCGCGCCCCGGCCTCGAGCTCTGCGCGGGCGCCCGCGACGGGCAGTCCGGCGCCGATGGCGGCGAGGTCGAAGGCGTGCGGGGCGGGCATGGGGTCCATCGTCTCGCGCTCCACCGACATCCGCGCTCAGTCGATGAGGTCGAACTCCACCTGGTCCGCGCACACGCTGGTCACCGAGAGGGTCCATTCGCCCGCCGCGATGGTGTCGCCGACGTGCGCGGTCTCGATCGGCGTGGTCCGCTCGCCGCTGGTGGCCTCGAGATCCGCGCCGCCGTCAGCCGTGACGCCGAGGAGGCTCACCTGCAGGGAGTGCCCGCCGCGCTCCGGCAGCGCGGGGCTGGTCGGCTCGCCCGGGCGCACGAGGTAGGCGCCCTCGTACGTGCAGGGATCCGCGAGCTCCATCGGCTGCGCGGGCGGGGTGACGGGGAGCTTCTCGGCGCCCGACGGAGAAGCAGGGGCCGACGGGCCCGAGGCGCCGGGCGCCTCCGCAGTCCCCGTCGCCGTGCCGTCGGACGCTGCGCCGTCGGCCGCTGCGCTCGCAGTCCCCGACGCGCTAGCCCCGGTGCCGTCGGCCGTTCCCGCCCCGTCGGACGATCCTGCACTTCCCGCGCAGCCCGCAGCGAGCACCGTCACGACGGCAGCGGCGCTGAGCGCGCGGACGAATCGGAATCGAACGGCACAGGGTGCAGGCACAGGAAGGTCCTTCAGGTGGGGGGCTGGGGCGAGGGGCAGGCCGTCCACCGTACCGGAGGCCTCTCCCGGCCCGCCTGCCACACTGGACGCGGCCGATCCCGCGGCCCGAACCGCCCCACACCCCAGGAGAACGCCATGGCAGCGCAGAACCCCGGCACGCCCCGCGTCCCGAGGCCGTCCCCGCGCGCGCTCGCCGGCAAGGCGAAGCCCGCCCTCAAGGTGCGGCCCGTGGACTGGACCGCGACCGGTGCCCGCCCGTCGGCCACCAGCCCTGCCCCGTCGGCGACCGGAGCAGGCCCGTCGGCGCCCGGCGCAGCCCCGTCGACATCCCGCAAGCAGACCCCGGCGACTCCTGGCCCCGCGCCTCGCCCCCGCCCGCGCGCCCGCACCGTCGAGCTGCCGCGCCCCCTCCCGGCCCCGCCGGCAGGCGCCGTGCATTCCCTGCAGCCGTCGGACCCGCGGCCGAACCTGCGTCCCCTCACGATCGACGAGGGCGAGATCCGCACGGTCGGCGTCTTCGGGCTCACGAGCGAGCAGGTGATCGAGGTCGTCGCCGATCCGGAGGAGGCCTGGACCGCGGATGCAGGCACCTCCGACCACTTCCTGCGCGGGGCTCTCGTGGTGCAGGTGCGCCGGGCCGACAACGCCGTGATCGGCGCGTTCTCCGCCCGCTACGCACTCTCAGTGCGCCCGGAGGAATACGAGAGCGCCCTCGATATCGCCGACGACGCCGCTGGCCGCTCGGCCCGCGGCGGCCGCGGCACGCGCCACCCCACGACCCGTCGCGAGCTCATCGACCGGATGGAGGAGGCCGGGTTCGTCATCACCGCGGGCGCTTCCCACGGGCGCGTCAGCCACCCGAAGCACCCGGGCCTGTTCGTGCCGCTCGCGAGCACCCCGTCGGACGTCCGCTTCACCCGGCACGCGGTCGCGCAGATCCGTCGCGTCTTCGGCATCGACCTGCGGCGCTGAGGGGACAGAGGCGCAGCCTCAGCGCCCGCCCGCTCGATCGAGGTGTTCCGTGCCGTCGGAATGCGCCATTCATTCCGACGTCCAGGAACACCTCGATCCGGAGGGTCTCCTCGTTCCGACGCCAAGGAACACCTCGATCCGGAGGCCCCCAGGTCCGCTGGCCGGGTCCGGGGTCTCAGCCCCGCCCGAACGTCACTCCCGCTTCGACGACCGCGCGCTGGATGAAGGCGGCAGTCGCATCGCGGTTCATCGGACCGTAAGGACGGTACGTGCCGTCGGGCCAGCCCTTGGTGATGCCACGCTGCTTCAGCCACGCGATCTCGCGGGTGAAGGCCGAGCCGGCGGGCACGTCCACGAACGGTGCCCCGCTCGCGCTCACCGCAGGCGAGCCCGCGTAGCGATACAGGAAAGCGGCCATCGCATTGCGAGCGATCGGCTGGGTCGGCCGGTAGCTGCCATCGGGGTATCCGGTCGTGATGCCGTTCTGGTAGGCCCAGATGACGGCTTCGTAGTGCTGATCGCCCCGCTTGATGTCGGTGAAAGGCTCGGTGGAGGGGAGGCTGACCGCCGGGCTGCCCGCCATGCGGTGCAGGAACGCGGCCATCGCATCGCGGTTCACGGGCGAGAGCGGACGGTAGGTGCCGTCGGGGTAGCCCTTGGTGATGCCCGCGCTGTATGCCCAGAGCACGGCTTCGAAGTGCTCGTGGCCCTCCTTGATATCGGCGAAGGGGCTCTTCGTCGCGATGGAGATCGCCGAGCTCGACAGGCGGTAGGTGTGCACCAGCCTCTTCGCCTCGGGGATCGGGTCGTGCGGGTTCACGAAGTCGACCAGGTACGAGGAGCCATCGGCAAGCATCTGGCTGCCGTCGCGGAATCGGTGTCCGGCCGGCAGGGCGACCGAGCTGACGGCGGCGCCGTGCTGCCCGCTGAGACCGGCCGCAGGCAGGACTGTCAAGAACGCGCGTGCGCGGGCGGTAGGAGCGGTCGGGACACGGGCGCCCGTGATCGTGGCCCCCTTCGGAATCGCCGTGTAATACAGCGAGTACACCCCTTCGGGCAGGGCGGCGATCGCGGCGGCGTCGTTCTCGTCGCGGACCCGCAGATGCACCTCGTTGCGGCCGCCCGGAGCGCCCGTGTTCACGAACATGGGCGTGTCGTTCACCGACAGCTGCACGTCGTAGCCGGGACGGTCCACCGTGACTGCGGCGATCAGATCGGCCGCCTCGCCCTGGCGGATGGCGATGTCCCGGACGTTCTGGAGCACGGGCATGCGGGAGCGGTAGGCGGCATCCTGAGCGGCCTGCTGGGGCGTCTGGGAGAACCGGATCCAGTCGACCTCGAGGCGGGTGCCGTCTTCGGCGAGGTGGTCGCTGACGTCCCCCGCCCAGTCGCCGCCGAGGGCGAGGTTGATCTGCAGATAGTGCGGGCGGTTCAGCCCGGCCTGCGCGGCGTCGCGGCGGGGCTGATCGGCGGGGTCATCGGAATAGCCGACGCTCCAGTACACCCTGCCGTCGAGCGTCCATTCGATCTTGCCCGGGCTGCGATTGATGCCGAAGACGTGGTACGCCTCGGCGAAATCCTCGGCGATCTCGGTCGTGGTCCCGTACCGGTACGGGAGGTACGTGCCGTTCCCCTCCTCGTTGCCCTTGGCGTAGTAGAAGTGCGGGGTGCCCCAGAGGACGCGATTGCTCTGCCCGTAGCTGGGCTGTTCGCCCTCGGCGGCGCGGCGCGCAGTGGGGGCACCGATGATCTCCATGATGTCGATCTCGCCGCACGACGGCCAGGTGTGCCCCTGGGCGGGGTTGATGCGGTTGTCCAGCGGGAAGTCGTGACCGAGGGTCCAGAACGCAGGGAAGGCGCCCTTCCCGCGGGGCAGGCGGCCGCGCACCTCGATCTTCCCGTACAGGAAGTCGCGCCGGCCGTGAGTGCGCACGCTCGCGGAGTTGTAGCGCACCTGGCGCGCTCCCGGCCAGGGCTGGAACCGGTCCTGCGCGGGACGGTCGGTGGCGGTGATGACCAGCTGGCCGTTCTCCACGCGCACGTTGTCGCTGCTGGAGGAGTAGTGCTGCGCCGAATTGCCGCGGATGTTCCCCAGCTCGTATTCCCAGACCTCGGGATCCAGCCGGCCCCCCTCGAACTGCTCCTCCCACACCAGACGGAAGTCGCTGCTGCCGGAATCGTCTGTCGCACTGCCAGCGGCGTGCGCCGCGACGGGCTGGAGCACGGTCCCGATCAGACCGGCAGAGGCGGCGCCGGTGGCGGCGGCACCGAGGAATGCGCGCCGCCCCATACCGGATCCGCTGACAGCGGAATGCGATGCGGGCGACTCGGGAGAGCCGGATGAGGAATTCACGAAAATCGCGCTCCAATAATTCGAAGAAGGGAAAGAGGAATCGACCCCAGCGGAAGCCGAAAAACATATTGCGACAGAATATGGGTCTTCTCGAGGGCCAGTCAAGGCCGCAGGCCGGGCTCTGGATCGACCGTGCCCGGCGCGGGGGCCGTCCTGCGCGTTCATCCTGCACCTCGACAGTCGCCCCCACCCTCTAGGCTCGGCTTCGCACCCGCACCCGATCCGAAGGAGCATCCCGTGGTCCAGACCTTCCACACCGATTCCGCCCCCGCCGCCATCGGCCCGTACTCGCAGGCCACGCGCCACGGCGACACGGTCTACGCCTCGGGCCAGATCCCGATCGACCCGGCGACCGGCGAGTTCGTGGCCGGCGGAGTGCGCGAGCAGGCCCAGCAGGTGCTCACCAACGCCCAGGCGGTTCTCGAAGCCGCGGGCACGAGTCTCGCGAACGCCCTCCAGGTGACCGTGCTGCTGGCCTCGATGGACGACTTCGCCGCCGTCAACGAGGTCTACGGGACCTTCTTCTCCGAGCCGTACCCGGCGCGCATGGCCTACGCCGCTGCGGGCCTCCCGCGCGGCGCCCTGGTCGAAATCGCCGTCGTCGCCGCCGCGGGCTGACGTGGATCCCCGCCCGGCGCCCGCCGCCCAGGACTTCGTCTCCCCAGACCGGGGCGCCCCCGCCTACGACTTCACCACCCTGGTGGACCGCACCGCGATGGGCTCCTCCAAGTGGACGGCAATGCACGCGGCCGCGCCGGGCGGCGCCGCGGGGGAGGGGATCGCGCCCTTCTCCGTGGCCGACCTCGACCTCCCGAACGCCCCCGAGATCACTGACGGCCTGATCGAGGCGCTGCAGGGCGGGCTGGTCCTCGGGTACACCGTCACCACGCCCGAGTATGTCGAAGCCGTCACCGGCTGGTTCGCGCGGCGCCACGGCTGGACGGTCGATCCCGAGTGGATCGTCCTGAGCCCCGGAATCATCCCCGCGTTCTCGCTGGCGATCCGAGCTCTCACCGCGTCCGGCGACGGCGTCATCGTGCAGACCCCCGGCTACTACCCGTTCTTCGACGCGATCGCGCTGAACGATCGGCGCGTGGTGCGGAATCCTCTCGTCCAGCACGAGGGCCGGTTCCGCATCGACTTCGAAGAGCTCGAGCGCCAGGCGCGTGATCCGCGCACCACGATGCTGCTGTTCTGCAGCCCCCACAACCCGACCGGCCGGGTGTGGGAGGAGGGCGAGCTCGCCGAGGTCGCCCGGATCGTGGTGGACAACGACCTGGTGCTGGTCAGCGACGAGATCCACTGCGATCTCGCGCTCCCCGGCCACCGGCATACGGTCGCCGCGAGCCTCGGCGAGGACATCGCGCAGCGCGCGCTCGTCCTCACCTCGCCCAGCAAGTCCTTCAACATCGCCGGTATGGCCACGAGCAACGTCATCATCCCGTCGGCCGCACTGCGCGAGCGCTTCGCGCGGGAGCTGCTCGCGACCGGGCACCAGAACCCGAACATCCTCGGGGCGCTGGCCTGCCAGCTCGCCTATACCCGCGGCGAGGCGTGGCTCGACGCCCTTATCGAGCTGATCGCGCACAACCAGCAGGTGGTGAGGGACTTCTGCGCCGAGCGTCTGCCGCAGGTGATCGTCGCCGACCTCGAGGGCACCTACCTGCAGTGGCTCGACCTGCGCGGCCTCGGCCTCAGCGCCGAGGAGCTCGCCCGGCGCAACATCGAGGCCGGGCTGTTCTTCGATGAGGGTGGGATCTTCGGCCCCGAGGGCGAGGGCTTCGAGCGCCTGGTCATCGCCTGCCCGACGGACACGCTGCTCGCGGGCCTCGAGCGGATGCGCAGGGCGTACGCCTGACGGTGAGGCGTACGCCTGACGGTGATCCGCGTGTCGGCCCCCCGAAACGGAACCCCCCGAAATGGAAAGCGCCCCGGCTCGTCCCCACGAGCCGGGGCCATCCCTTTCCCCCGCGCCGCGGCATGTGTGGCGGGATCCCCTCCTCAGAAGATCCGGCCGCCTGCGGCGCGTTGAGAACAGATAACCAGGTGACCTGGGGGATTCACTGCGCAGAGGCTTCCGGTTCCCTGGGAAGGGGTCAGCGAGACTCCGGCGCGCCCGCCCCGGCGTCCGCCCCGAGGCCCGGCGCCTCCGCCCCCGCGTGCGGATCGGCCGCGAGGTGACGGTCGGCCGAGCGGCGGTAGTACATCGCGAGCACGGCCCCGGAGAGGTTGTGCCAGATGGAGAACACCGCGCCGGGCAGTGCCGCGGCGGGGGAGAAGTAGCTGGCCGCGAGGCCGGCGGCGAGCCCGGAGTTCTGCATACCCACCTCGATGGAGGTGGTGCGCGCGGTGCGCACGGGCTGGCGCAGCACGCGCGCGAACCAGTAGCCCAGCAGGTAGCCGAAGCTGTTGTGGAGGATCACGGCGAGCAGCACGAGGGCCCCGGCGGCGACGATCTTGTCAGCGCTGCCGCTGACCACGGCGATCACCACGAGCGAGATGCCGGCGACGCTCACCCACGGCAGGGCGGGCAGGATGCGGTCCACCAGCCGCGAGAAGAGCAGTCGGATCACGAGGCCGGCGATCACGGGGATCAGCACGATCTTCACGATCGTCAGCGCCATGCCGCCTGCATCGAGCGGCATGTAGGTGCCGGCGAGCCAGAGCGTCAGCAGCGGGGTGAGCAGGGGCGCCAGCAGCGTGGAGATCGAGGTCATCGTGACCGACAGGGCGGTGTCGGCCTTGGCGAGGTAGGTGATGACGTTCGAGCTGGTGCCGCCGGGGGCGCAGCCCACGAGGATCACGCCGG
The DNA here is from genome assembly GCF_023509525.1 of Brachybacterium equifaecis. Classification (GTDB taxonomy): domain Bacteria; phylum Actinomycetota; class Actinomycetes; order Actinomycetales; family Dermabacteraceae; genus Brachybacterium; species Brachybacterium equifaecis. Next base: position 21,011 of record NZ_JAKNCJ010000013.1, on the reverse strand, counting down.
CGGCGAGCTCGGGCGGGAGCTGCAGGGCCCAGGAGATCGCGAAGCCGGTGAGCGGCATGATCAGGTACTGGGCGATGACGCCGATCAGCACCGGAAGGGGGCGGCGCAGCACGAGACCGAAGTCCGGGAGGGTGAGCGTCAGGCCCATCGCGAACATGATGACGCCGAGGAAGATGCTCGTGTAGCCGGCGATCGCCTGCCCGGCCGCCGGAGCGAAGAAGCCGAGCGCGGCGGCGGCGAGGATGAGGAGGGGGAAGATCGTCACCGCGATGCGCGCGGAGCGATCCTCCTGGGTGGTGAAGACGGGGGATGAGGATGTCATCCCTCCATGCTAGTCAGCTGTGAGATGAGTTGCTCGAATACTGAGACTCCTCAGCCCCGCACCCCCTCAGCCCCGCCCTCCGCGCGCCGGCCGCGGCCACTCGTGCACGGGCTTCTCGGACCAGACACCGTCGATGTAGAGCGCGGTCATCTCCGCCAGGGCCTCCTCGCGGCTCGCCCCGCGCAGCTCGAGCGCGTTGACCGTGTCGATCTGCCAGCGGGCGCCGTTGCGGCCCGTGCGGGCGCGCCCGATGAGCACGTGCTCGTAGCGCGCGACGACGTCCTCGTCGGTGCCGAGCTCGCGCAGCCCGTCCATCGCCTGCGGGATGAGGTGCTCGACGAGCAGGTCGGCGGCGCGGATCTTGCCGAGGCGCGGCCAGCTGATGCGGGCCTCGAGCCCCCACCGCGCGCACTGCCCGAACGTCTCGCTGGCCTGCTCGAAGCTCATCCGCGACCACAGGGGACGGCGCTCGTTGACCAGAGTCTGCAGGCTGCCGTAGAGGAACGCGGCGTTCGCGGCCATGTCGATGGCCGTCGGCCCCGCGGGGAGCAGGCGGTTCTCCAGGCGCAGGTGGGGCATGTCGGAGCCGGGATCGTAGATCGGGCGGTTCCAGCGCCACACGGTGCCGTTGTGGAGCATGAGCTCGTGGAGCTTCGGGGAGGAGCCCTCGGTGAGCAGCGGCTCCTCGGCCATGGTGCGCGACTCGGGGATCAGCGCCGGGAACAGGCGCACGTTCTCCTCGAACAGGTCGAACATCGAGGTGATCCAGCGCTCCCCGAACCACACGCGCGGGCGCACGCCCTGGGTCGCGTACTCCGGGGGCCGGGTGTCGAGGGCCTGGGTGAAGGTCTGGATGCGGGTCTCGTGCCACAGGCGCTTGCCCAGCAGGTACGGCGAGTTCGCGCCGAGGGCGACCTGCGGCCCGGCGATCGCCTGCGCCGCGTTCCACACGGGTGCGAAGCGCTCGGGGGAGACCTGCAGATGCAGCTGCATGGAGGTGCACGCGGCCTCGGGCCCGATGGAGTCGAACTCGACGTCCAGGCCCTTGCCCTCGCCGCTGATCCGCAGGTGGATCTCCTCGCCGCGGGCCTCCATCACCGTGTTCTCGAGCGCCTCATAGCGCGCTCCGGGGGAGCGCCAGCGCTCGTCGGCGAAGGTGTCGCTCGAGAGGGTGGGGAGATGGCCGACGGGCACCATGCGCGCCCCGTGCTTCTGCGCGGCCTCGTCGGTGCGGCGCATGCGGGCGGCGAGCTGGTCCTCCAGATCCCGCAGCCCGGCCCCGCGCGGGTGGTTCACCGGCAGGTTCGTCTCGGTGTTGAACCGGCCCAGCTCGTGGACGAACTCGGGGTCGCCGATCTCCTCGATGACCTCGGTCGCCGTGAGGGAGGGCGAGAAGTCCGAGGCGTCGGCGAGGTTCATCTCGAGCTCGACGCCGATCGTGCCCGTGCTCTCGAACTCCGCGGTGTCCAGGAACGACTCGAACAGGTCGAGATTGCGGCGCAGCTCGCGGCGGTAGTGGGTGCGCTGGCTGCGCGTGTACTGGGTCGAGCCGATCTCGCGTCCCATGGGGCATCCGCCTGTCTCTCAGGGGCAGCGCTCCGGAGGGAGCGACCGCGCCCATCCTGGCACGGTGCCGGCGCTGGTGCGCACGCCTGTCCGTGCACGCCTGTCCGCACGCGGGTGTGCCAGCATGGCCCCATGCCTTCCGTCCACTGGCCCCGCGGGGCGAAGCCCCTGCCCATCGAGCCGCTGCGCCCCGCCATCGAGCGCCTGCACTCCCTCGCGCTGCGCTATCCGGGAGTCGTCGAGCTCCTCGAGCCGCTCGAGCAGGAGGAGACCGCAGGCCAGGATGCCGAGGGCGCCGCCGAGCCCAGCGCCCCGCTGGATCCGCTGGACCCCCAGGGCTTCCTCGCGCCCGTCCTCGCGGGGATCGCCGACGAGTTCGGCGGCGTCCAGGTGGCGGGCGAGCGCGCGGGACTGATGATCGTCCCCGCCGACCGCACCGATCTCGGGCCCTACACGGTGATCGCGGACCCCGCCTCCTGCACCCCGCTCCACGAGGGCGAGGACGTCGCCGTGGTCCTCGCTCTCGACGAGACGGGCGCGGCGGGCGCGGTCTACGGGATCGGCGAGGATCTCGCCCTGACCCTCGCGGCCACGAGCCTGCAGGAGTACCTCGAGCGCTACACCGACGCCCTCGAGCGCGCGATCGCCGCGCACAGCGAGGATCCTGACGCCGCCCCCGATGCGGACGCCGTCGCCGAGGCGATGGAGGAGGGCTTCTTCGCGCCCCTGCTCGGCGCGGCCGACGATCTCGGCCCCGCCGTCGCTCTGACGGCTCCCGGGGCGGGCGCTCCCGCCGGCGCCGTCGCCGAGGCCGATCTGCGCGGCGTGGCCGTCGGCACGCGCGTGGAGACGATGGACGCCGAGCTGCCGCCGGGGTCGGACCCGCTGGCCCTCGAGGTCCGCTGGCGCGAGGCAGGCCTCGTGGTCGACATCCTCGCCCCTGCTCCCGCCTCCGCTGTCTGACGCGCCGGGCACGGCGTAGGATCGACACCCCCCCCATACCCCTCTGAGCAGGAGATATCTGTGTCCCATCCCGCCGTCCTGGTGATGATCTACGGCGCCGCTCGCGGCTCCTCCCTCGGAGGCAGGCCCGCCTTCCGCATCGTCGCCGAGCCCGGGAAGCGCCTGCGGGTCACGGACCTCGCCGCCACTCGCGGGGACGGCGTGTTCGAGACCGTCGGCGTCTTCGACGGCCGGCCCGCGAACCTCGGCCCGCACCTGGAGCGACTCGCGCGCAGCGCCGCGATGATCGACCTGCCCGATCTGGACCTCGGCGTCCTCGAGCAGGCCTTCGACACGGCCGTGACCGCGCACCTGCCCGTCCCCGAGCTGCTGGTGAAGATCGTCGTCTCCCGCGGCATCGAGGGCTCCGGCACGCCGAGCGCATGGATCCACGCGCAGACCGCGCCGAGCTACGCCGCCGAGCGCGCGGGCCTGAAGGTCGTGGCGCTGGACCGCGGCATCTCCACCACCGCCCCGCAGACGAGCCCCTGGCTGCTCGCGGGCGCGAAGACGCTCTCCTACGCGACGAACATGGCGGCCCTGCGCGAGGCGCAGCGCCGGGGCGCGCAAGAGGTCCTGTTCGTCTCGAGCGACGGCTTCGCCCTCGAGGGGCCGACGTCCACGCTCCTCGTGCGGCGCGGCGAGCAGTTCTCGACGACGCCCGCGAGCGCGGGCGTCCTGCCCGGCACGAGCCTCGCCTCGGTCGCCTCGCATCTGCGCGGCAGCGGCCGCGAGGTCGTGGAGGAGCTGCTGACGCCGGCGCAGGTCGCCGAGGCCGACGGCGCCTGGCTGCTGTCCTCGGTGCGGCTGGCCTGCCCGATCACCCACCTGGACGACCAGGAGCTCCCGGTGGATCGCGCTCTGAGCGAGGAGCTGAGCCAGGCGATCTCAGGCCGCGCTGCGCGCTGAGCGCTCCAGCACGTCGGCCGCGCGGATCAGCCCCAGGTGGCTGAAGGCCTGGGGGAAGTTCCCGGCCATGCGGCCCGCCGTGCCGTCGTACTCCTCGGCGAACAGGTGCAGATCGTTCCCGCAGGCCACAGTGCGCTCCATCATCTTCTCCGCGTCGGCGAGCCGGCCCGAGCCCGCGTACTGCTCCACGAGCCAGAAGCTGCAGATGAGGAAGGGGTGCTCCTCGCCGGCCAGGCCGTCCTGGCCGACGGTCCGGTAGCGCAGCAGCAGGCCGTCGTCGGTGAGGAGGTCCTCCTCGATCCGCGCGACGGTGGCGAGCATGCGGGGATCGTCCGCGGGGAGGAACCCGGTGTGCGGGATCTGCAGGAGCGAGGCGTCGACCTCGGAGCTGCCGTAGGACTGCGTGAAGGAGCCGGTCTCGTCGAGGCCGCGCGCGAGGATCTCCTCGCGCAGTCGCGCGCGGGCGTCATTCCAGTCCTGCAGTGCGGCATCCTCGCAGGGCATCCCGTGCTCCTCGACGGCGGCGATGCCGCGGTCGAAGGCGGCCCACATCATGACCCGCGAGTGGGTGAAGAAGGCGGGGTCCCCGCGCATCTCCCACAGCCCCTGGTCCTTGTCGTCCAGGTGGTCGAGCGCGTACTGGAGGATGGCGCGCTGCGCCCACCAGGACCAGCCGGTCTCCTCGATGCCGGCGTCGCGGAACATGGCGAAGGCGATCATCACCTCGCCGAGGACGTCGCCCTGGAACTGGGTCGCCGCACCGTTGCCGACGTGCACCGGCCGCGAATCGGCGTATCCGGGAAGGTGGTCGAGGGTCCTCTCGTCGAGCCGGCGCCCGCCGTCGATCCCGTACATGATCTGCAGCTTCTCGGGGTCCCCTGCGATCGCGCGCAGCAGCCAGTCGCGCCACTGCGCGGCGGCCCCGGTGTGGCCGTGGGTGAGCAGCTCCTCGATGGACAGGGCCGCATCCCGCAGCCAGCAGTAGCGGTAGTCCCAGTTGCGCTCGCCGCCGAAGTCCTCCGGGAGGCTGGCCGTGGGTGCGGCGACGATCCCGCCGCTCGGCCCGTAGGTGAGGGACTTCAGCACGAGGAGCGAGCGGCGCACGGCGGCGTCGTAGCGCGGGCCGATGCGGATGTCGCCGAGCCAGGAGGTCCACGCCTCGCGCGTCTGGTCGAGGGCCTCGTCGGCATCCGTCGGCACGGGGATCGCCGACCAGGAGGGATGCCAGGTGAGCACCCACTGGGCGCGCTCGCCCGCAGCGAGGTCGAGCGTGCCGCGATGGGTGTGGTCCTCGGCCGTGGGGAGCGCGCCGTGGAGGACGAGCGCGGTCTCGCCGCCGATCGCCGAGAGCACCTCGGCGCCCTCGTCGTCCACGGCGTGCTGGACGAAGGGGACCACGGATCCGTACTGGAAGCGGGGCCGCAGCTCGTGCTCGACCTGCACGGAGCCCTCGGTGCAGCGCACGATGCGGTAGAGGTCGGCGTGGTCGGCGAGCTCCGACGGGAGCGTGCCGTCGCGCAGATCGGGGCGGATGGACATGAAATCCGTGACGACCGCCGTGCCCGTCGGGCAGGTCCACGTCGTCTCCAGCACCATCGTGTCCTCGAGGTACCGGCGGGAGGCGACCGTGCCGCCTGCGATCCGGACGCTCCAGTGCCCGTGCTCCTCGTTCCCCAGCAGCGCTGCGCACTGCGCGGCCGAGTCGAACCGGGGCATGCACAGCCAGTCGATCCGGCCCTCGCGGGTCACGAGCGCCGAGCCCCGCTGGTCCGACAGCAGCGCGTGCTCCTCGATCGCGGGGGCCGTGCTGGGGCCGGGATCGGTGCGCGGGGCGGGGCAGTGCGGGGGCCGGCCCGAGAGCGGGGCGCCGCTCCCGCGGTCGCCGGGGCGGGGGGTCTCGTCGGCGGCGGTCATGCTCCAAGCATCCCGCAGTGCGCTGGGAACACCCCCGATGCGCGGGGAGCATCCTCCGCTGCGCGGGGAGTCAGCGCCGCCGCGGCCGCACCCCCGCCGTGATCGCCGCCGCCACCAGCGTCAGCGCCGCTCCCGCGAGGGTGAGGGGCGTCAGGTGCGTCGTCGCCGTCGGCGCGAGGAGGTCCAGCGCGACGGAGCCGACGATCTGCCCGGCGATCGTGGACATCGCGAGGGTGAGCACGCCGAGGGGCTGGGCGAGGTACGCGGCCACCGCGATGAACGCGACGCCGATCGCGCCCCCCGTGTAGAGCAGCGGATTGGTCGGCAGATGCGTCGGACCGTTCCCCGTGAGGAACGCGTGGGCGAGGAACCGAGAACTTTTCGATCTGATGCAACATGCGGTGGTTCCGCGGGTTTCCGGGCCTCCGGGTCGCCATGATCGCGTCCGCTTGCCAGCGTATCCGTGGAGTGGGGTGCACAAGTGCCCGCGAGTAGCGCTCGGCCGTACGATTCCGGGCGACTCCCCGAGGGTTTGGTTCGTGTCGTGACCCATGTCATCCATCATAGCGTTGCGTTAGATGCAATAATGATGGGGTGAGTGAGGATGCGGAGGTGTTGCTGCTTCGGCAGCCGGGCGTCGTGCCGTTGCACGAGGACGCTGCGGTATTCAGTGGCATGCTCGATGGGTTCTCCCGCCAGCAGACGAGTCGCGGTCTGGCCACGCAGACGATCCAGATGCGGCGCTGGCAGGTGGAGCGGTTCCAACGGTTCGCGGACTCGTACCCGTGGGAATGGCTGCCCGGTGACATCGAGGACTTCACCACGAGCCTGTTCAGCGGGCCACGCCCGTTGTCGCGCTCGACGGTGCGGATCTATCACCTGACGTTGCGCGCGTTCTGCGACTTCATCACCGACCAGCGCTACGGCTGGGTCGCAGAGTGCCGGTCTCGGTTCGGGTCGGTGCCGACGCAGGTGTGCTTCGAGTGGAACACGGTCGCGCACACCGTCGACTTCGAGGGCACGCCGGGTCGGCGGCCGCTGGACTACGACGAGCTGGACGCGCTGTTTGCTGTCGCGGACGCTCGCGTGGAGACGCTGCGGCGGCAGGGCCGCAAGGGCGCGCTGGCCGCGCTGCGAGATGCCCAGCTGCTGAAGACGACCTATGCGTGGGGGCTGCGCCGCCGCGAGGTGCTGGGCTTGGATGTGGTCGATCTTCGGACGAACGCGAAGACACCGCAGTGGGGTCGGTTCGGGTTGCTGCACGTGCGGCACGGGAAGTCCTCAAAGGGGTCGATCCCCAAGCGCCGGTCGGTGCTGTCCCTCCCGGAGTTCGACTGGGCAATCAACGGACTGCGCGTCTACGTCGAGCAGGTTCGGGAGAGGTTCAATCCCGGCAATCACCCGGGGCTCTGGCCGACCGAGCGCGGCACCCGTGTCGGTGACCGCTACCTCGACCGCCGGTTCGCGCAGCTCCGCGACGAGGCCGAGCTGCCGGCCGAGCTGACCCTGCACAGCCTGCGGCACTCCTACGTGACGCACCTCATTGAGCTGGGCTACGCGGAGCAGTTCGTGCAAACCCAGGTCGGGCACGCCTACGCGTCGACGACAGCGATCTACACCTCGGTGACCGACGACTACCGCAACCGCGTCCTGGCGGCGGCGATAGACAAGTTCTACTTCCCGGAAGGAAGCACCTGATGACGACGAAGACGATCACCTGGCGGCTGCGCACGCTGATGGCCGAGCGGGGCATGTTCAAGACCACCGACCTCCTCGAACCGCTGAAAGCCGAGGGCGTCGCGCTCTCCCGCGAGCAGGTGTTCCGGCTGGTCACGCAGACCCCGCAACGGCTCAACGTCGAGGTCCTCGCCGCGCTCTGCACGATCCTGGACTGCACCCCCAGTGACCTGCTCGTCCTCGAACAGGTCGCCGCGCGGCCTGCTGAAGCGACGGGCACGGGCGGGCGGATCGAAGACATCGGTGATCTGCGTCCCGTCCCCGCGCGAATCACACGTCCGAAACCGTGACGATCCCGCGCGGCACCCCACAGCCGGATGGAGTGTTCGGGCTTCGCGTCGCGGCCGCACTGGCCGTCAAGGGCGTGATCGCGCCCGAACAGGTCGTCATCGACGCAGCGGAGAAGATCGTGCGAGCAGGCGCGCGGAACGGGGCGCTGCGGCTGCTGACCAGCGAGCAGTTCGATCCCCATGAACTGCACGCTGAAACGTTGAGGGAGGTGCAGATGCTGCTGGCGAGCCTCGCCCGCGACGGCGCGACGGGCATCGGCCTGCCGCTCTGCCCCTCCTGCCGCACGAGGAAGGTCGTCAAAGCCCGCAACGAGCACGGTGAGCGTGAGTGTTTCCGATGCACTCAGCGCCGCTCCTATGGTGAATGCGCCCAGTGCTTGCGAATGAAGAAGCTCACCGCGATCAACGCCGACGGGCAGCGCGTCTGCCAGCGCTGCGGCCCAGAGGGCATCCCGACGTTCGCCTGCGAGAGCTGCGGGAAGACCGTCACCACCGTTGGGCGCGTCGACGGGCGACGGGTCTGCCTGAACTGCCTGCCGCCACGCCTGCGTCGCTGCGTCTCCTGCGGGCAGCAGAAGAAGATCGCCGCGACGATCCTGCACGGCCCGCACTGCTTCGCCTGCCACAACCGCATCCTCCGCAACGCCGCACCCTGCCCCGGATGCGGCCAGAAGCGCATCCTCGCGTTCCTCAGCGAGGACGACCACCCCTGTTGCGCGGCCTGCGCCGGGCAGCCTCCTCGATACGCCTGCCGCCGCTGCGGCAGCGAAGAACACAACTACGGTCGCCTCTGCGGGAAGTGCGTGCTCAGCGACCGCTGCGACGACATCCTCACCGGACCCGACGGTGAGTTCCTTCCTCCGATGCAGGCACTGCGCGACTACCTGCTCGCCCAGCCCCGTCCGGCTCAGGTCATCAAGTGGCTGCGCATGGAGCCAAGCACGGACCTGCTGCGCGACATCGCCTCCGGGCGAGCGTCAATCGACGCGGTGCTCGACACGCCGCGGCCGAGTAAGCCGTTGATCTACCTGCGGACGCTGCTCCTCGACGCCGGTGCCCTTCCCCGCGACACGGCCGCCACGAGGCAGCTGATGGCCTGGGCGGCGCAGACCATCAGCGAGGCACCGGCCGAGCATCACCAGATGCTGCGCACCTACACCCGATGGGTACTTCTCCGCCGCGCCAGCCGAAACGACTCCGGCGACATCCCCATCGGAGCCGCCCGGCACGTCAAAGCATCCCTGCGTGGCCTGGTCGCCTTCCTCACGTGGATCGAAGAACAGCAGACGCCCCTGGCCTCCCTCACCCAGGCGCAGATCGAAGAGTTCATCACCCTTCGCACCGCCCGCCGTTGGCTCCCGCAGTTCCTCGCCTGGGCCGCCGAACGAGACATCACACCAGACCTCGGCATCGCGACGCTCCCACGTCGAGAACCGACGATCAGCACCTCCGAAGAACAGCTCGAACACGTCATCCGCATCCTCGCGACGGATCGCACCATCGCGCTCGATGCCCGCCTCGCATCGCTGCTGATCGCCGTCTACGGGCTCCCGGCCAGCAAGGTTCTCCTCCTGCGCCGCAACCAGCTCCGGGATCGAGACGCTTCCCTCGACCTCCTCATCGGAGACCGCCCACTCGCGCTCTCCGATCCGATCGCCATCCTCGCCAGGGAACAACTCGATCTCCTCGCGGAGCCAACGCCCGATGGCTGGCTCTTCCCCGGCCTACGGCCCGGCCAGCCGCGTGACCCGCAGTATCTCAATCGCCGACTCCGCCCGTTCGGCGTCTCCATCTCCGAGTTGCAGAACATCGCCCGATTCCGCCTCGCAGGAGCGGTCCCAGCGAAAGTCCTCGCAGACATGCTCGACTTCAGCGTCGCCACCTTCGAGAACTATGCCCGCCTCTCCGGCAGCACCCGTGGCGACTACCCCGCCCTGCGCGGCACGGCACCAGCCGCGTTGAGAAAAGGCCCGAAAATCCAGTAGACAGGAACCCATGACCGACTACCCCACGAACCATGACCTCGGCCGGATCGACGTCATCGAGCTTGACGATACCCCTGCCCTGAGTCGTGACGTCGCCCTCGATATCGCGGCGATCCAAGCCTCCTGGCCCGACTTCGAGGGCTCCTTCGACTCGCTACAGGGCCGCAGAATGATGGGACTGTTCTACGGCCAAGACGATGTCTATCGGCTGTCCTCCGCGCGTCTCGATCGAGACCACGACAATCCACTCGGTCTCGACGAGACCGTGATCCCAGGCGGCAGCTATCTGCGCCTGCGCCTGCGCGGCAGCGCACCGTCCATCTACGAGGACATCGCCCCAGCATTCGACGCGCTCTTCAAACACGCAAACCACGACCCTGGACGGCCACACATCGAGTACTACCGCCGCGAGGGCGAGGTTGACTGCCTCGTCCCGATCAACTCATCGAGCTGACCTCAGACAAGGCGGATAGTTCTCACTCGGATAATGCACTTCCACCGGTATTGACGTAGGCGAACACGGTCGACGCCGTGGCCACGAAATCGTTGCGGCTGATCTTGGCCCAGTCGGTCGAGGTCACGAGCTGGCGCGCGTCCGACAGATACCGGTCGACCTCGCCCGACCTGACCTCACCGAATCCGCGGCCCGGACCCTTCGACATTTCGACAGTGCGGTACTCCCCCGCCCACTCGTAGACGTCCTGGAACAGGTGCCCGTGGATCGCGCGTAGGTGCGCCCCGTCGAACGTGCGAGCTATCTCGACCTCGCCGTTACCGAGCTGCACGGCGCGCACGGTGGTGTCGGTGTACTCCATCCGGGACAGCACCCGCGCGTCGCGCTCCTCGTAGAGGTTGCGCAGCGTCCCGATCCCGGTATCCGGGTCGATCGTGTCGGGGTAGAAGTACGACTCCCAGCTATCGAACTGGGATGCCACGTCAGCGGGCGGCGCCGACGACGCCGGCCGCGCGGCGAGCGGCAGCGTGGCCGCGTCGACGGTACTCCGCGAGGTCGATCGCCCCGCGGGTGTAGTCGGTCACGTTCTCGACGTCCTCGCGGGTTGGGGTGAACCCTTCGTGCCATCCAGCGGCGAGGGCCTGGCGCACGCTGTCGCGCTGCGTCGCGTCGAGCTGCGCGAACAGCTCCGGCCACTCCTGCTCGACCGTGAATGTCTCAGCCACGATGGGCTCCCTTCGTCGTCCTACCAGTCTACCGGTTTTCCCGAAAACGGTCTATAAGAAGTTTCGGCACAAGAGGGTTTCGGCACGGACTTTCGGCACGGCGTGTCGACATCGCCGCGGTGCAGCTCGCGGCCGTGCCGGAATCGATCGTTTTCGGTCCCGTCACTCACCGCCGCGACGCTCGGCGCGCAGTTCGTCGACGAGGGCCTGGTGCATGGGGTGCAAGAAAAGCACGACAGAGCCTTGGTAGTAGCTATCTGCCCTAATCGCCTCGGTGAACCGGATCTCGAGCTCCGGCTGCTCGCGCAGCGTCCGCCGCACCCGTTCTGCCACTCGCTCAGCCATAGACACTCCCCCCAGAGCTTCCCGGATCGTAGCTGGTTCGAGGCCCAGGCGGGGAGATTGGAGGCATCGCTATTGCCGCGGGCCTGCGATCGCGCGCGACGATGGAGCTAGGCGCCGGCGATTTGTTGGATGATCTGGATGGCCACGGCGACGACGAGGGCATTGTAGAAGAAGCTCACAACGCTGTGGAGAAGAACCAGCCACCGCATGCGCACCGTGGTCACGGACGTATCCGAGGTCGCGAATGAGGTTCCCACGGTGAACGCGAAGTAGAGGTAGTCGGCTAGGCCCGGCGTAGTGGTGCGCGGGAATTCGAGGCCCGGCTGCGGGGGGCTGCGGTGTTGCATGCTTTCGTAGATCTGCGCGAATCCGGTGTGTAGAAGGTGCCACGACAAGATGATGCCGACGGCCGCCACAACACCGGTGAAGGTGTAGCCGGCCCGGGTTCCGTCGATCGGTGCGCGGACGGTGATGGCCAGGAGCGCGGCGTTCACTCCGACGAGGCTTGCCACGAGCGGGAAGATCCAGGAGAGCGCGTCCAGCACTCCCGTCCGTGGGGGCACCTGTTGGCCGCGCACGCTGCGGTACCAGGTCAGTGCGAGCCCTCCGAGGAGGTATCCGGCGGCGATCGCCTCCCACACGATCAGCATCACGACATCCCCGGACGCCACGTATGCCAGCGCAGCCAGGGCGGTGAGGGCTTCTAGGCCTGTGACCAGGTAGTCGACGCCACGATTCCTGCCACGCGGCCGCTCTGCGTTCACGACGCCTCCTTCTCCCGATCACAGCATATTGTCAGCGCGGTTACCTTCCGGATCGTAATCTACCTGTATGCGCACTGATCCTCGTCCCGCGATCCTGGCGGCCGCCTTCACCCAGCTCGATGAGGGGCGGGCGGTGTCCCTGGATTCGGTGGCCCGGATCGTGGGTCTGACCAAGCCGGGGGTGATGTATCACTTCCCCACGAAGGAAGCGCTCATGCTCGCCCTAGTCGACTCCGTTCTAGACCGGTGGGAAGAGGCTCTGATCGCACGACTGGGCATACCTCCGGCTGAGGCGGGCGCGGCGGCGCGCATCGGCGCCTACCTCGACTGGTCACTGTCCGGGGGGTTCGATGAGACCGACCTGGTGGCGATGAGCGACCCGAAGCTGCGGCGCTCGCTCACCCGACGCTGGGCCGAACGTCTCGCACCGTGGCTCGTCGTGCCTGATGACGTGGACCCCGCCGAACGCACACGACTACTCGCAGCCCGCCTCCTCGCGGACGGTGGATGGCTCGCCGAAGCCGCCAGTTTCTACCCCCCAACCCCTGACGAGCGAGCCCAGCTCCGCGTCTTTGCCCACACCCTCTTGAAGGACTGACTATGAAGAAATGGCTTCTCCTTGCCGGCGCGATCATCGGCGAAGTCGCCGGCTCCCTCTCCCTCCAAGCCGCGCAGGACCACCCGGCCTGGTTCATCCTCGTCGGCGTCGGCTACGTCGGCGCGTTCACCCTTCTCGCGCTCGTCCTGCGCGAAGGAATGGCCCTCGGGGTCGCCTACGGAATCTGGGGCGCGATGGGCGTGGCGTTGACCGCGCTGCTGGCCGCACTCCTGTTCGGACAGCCCCTCACCGGGGTCATGCTCCTCGGCCTGGCGCTGATCATCGGCGGTGTCCTCACCGTCGAGCTCGGATCACAAGCGGCACAGCGCAAGAAGGAGGCGAGCATCTGATGGTCTGGCTCTTCCTCATCCTCGCCATCGTCCTCGAAGTCGGCGCCGCGCTCTCCCTGCGCCTCGCGACCGGCGGCCGGAAGCTGTTCTACATCGCCGTCGTCGTGGGCTACCTCGGAGCGTTCTTCTTCCTCACCCAAGTCCTCGCCCTTGGCCTCGGTATCGGTGTCGCCTACGGAATCTGGGCCGCCTCGGGCGTTGCTCTGACCGCGGTGGCCAGCAAGTTCTTGTTCAAAGAACCCTTCACCTGGGTCATGGCGCTCGGCATCGCACTGATCATCGGTGGCGTCCTCCTCGTCGAACTCGGCGCCGCCCACTAACCCACTGAGCAGCCCGGTGCCGAAGGAGACGGCGGCGGCGGTGAACCCGTCGCCCAGCCCGAGGGCGAGGCGCGCGTTGATGCGCGACTGCACAGCGCCGCAGACGCCGCCCAGCATCGCGGCGGGCAGGGCCCAGGCGGGGGCCGACGGGGGGAGCGGGGAAGGCGCAGGTGCAGGCGGGAGGGAAGGGGAGCTCACCGAACAACCATAGGCGCGGCCTACACTCTGTGCTCCACCTGCGCACCGGCGCAGCGACATGCACAGGAGGCCCCCATGACGGAGCAGACCGGTCAGAACCCCTTCGGCGACGAGGCGATCCGCGCGAACACCCCTCCCGGGGCCGAGGGTCCCGTCGGCACCGGCGTCGAGGGCGCCGATGACATCCTCGAGGCCGATCGCGCGCGCGACGCGCAGGACGCCTCCTACGACGCGGCCGACGCGCCCGATCCTGTCGGCGCCGATGACCTGACCGCGGCCGAGCAGGGCAACCGCGAGGGCGACGAGATGGTCGCCGAGGGGAACTCCGCGGCCGAGAACGTCGAGCTGGCGGGCGACGCCGAGGGCGTCGACACCGTGGGCGCCCCCGGCTTCGAGTCGCCGGAGATCGCCGCCGAGCTCGACGGCAACTCGGCCACGACGCCCGGTGAGGATCCCCTCGCGGGCCGTCCGTGAGCGACGCGTCTTCGGCCGGCGCATCCGCGTCCGACGCCCTGACGCCGATCTCCCGCACCCCGCGCGTCGGGGTGCGGGCCGCGATCGTGCGCGGGGGCGCGATCCTGATGAACCGCTACGCCGGGGAGGTCCACGACCTCCCGGGCGGCGGCCAGGAGCACGGGGAAGCGCAGATCGACGCGCTCCAGCGCGAGTGCCGCGAGGAGATCGGCGCCGAGATCGAGGTGTTCGGCCTCGCCTGCGTTTTCGAGGTGATCACGGACGTCGCCGCGCGCTCGGGCCGTCCGATCGACCTGTTCCACCAGGTGAACCTCGTGTTCTGGTGCGATCTCCCCGAGGGCCAGGAGCCCGGTCTCGGCGCCGTTCCCGACGGGCAGCAGATCGGCACCGCCTGGCTGCCGATCGATGAGCTGCACCAGTACGACGTGCGCCCGGCGCGGCTGCGCGAATGGCTGCAGTCCGATCCCAGCTCCCGCCCGACCTGGCTCGGGACCCTGGTGGGCCCGGGGCGCTGAGCAAGGCGGCCGCTGAGCGAGGTGGCCCACGGCGAGAGTCACGAGAGGACTCGAGAGCAGCCCGGCTCGGGTCCTCTCGTGACTCTCGCCGCCTGCCTGCGGGCGTTCCGGTGCCGGCGGAGCTGTGGCATCGGACCATTGCGCCATGGGGGGCGGTGCTACCTTCCTCCCAGGAGCGCAGGCCACAGGGCTGAGCGCACGCCCGATGGAGGGACGACGATGGACATGCTCGGACTCACCCCGCAGGAGCTTCTCGTCCTGCTGCTCTCGACCGGCATGACCGTGATCGTGCTCGCGTGCGCGATCGTCGGCGCCGTCGTGCTGACGCGCCTGCTGCGCGCGCGGGTCCCACAGAGCGCACGCCTCGCTCGGCACGCAGGCACCGCCGCCCGCCGCTGACTCCGCCTCAGGCTGCGGCCGGCAGATCCAGGTGCGCGCCGCGCGCTGCGAAGTAGGCGTCGCAGCGGTCCCGGCCCCAGCCGTGGCCCTGGGCGAGCCCCTCGGCGAGCATGTCGAGGTAGGGCTCGGTCGGGTCGGTGGACTCCATCTCGGTGATCGAATCCGGTGCCGTGAAGGTGAGCATCGGCAGCCCGTCGCGCTCGCCGACGTTCAGCAGCGTCTCGTAGCGGCCGGGACCGGCCTCGAAGCGACCCCCGGGCACGCCCTCGCGCACGATCTCCTCGAGCGGATCGTCGGCGCGCACGGGCTTGTGCATCTCCTGCTCGGCGACGTCCACGAACTGCTCCGCGCTGATGAGGAACGCGCGAGCCGGGGTAGGACCGTCGGCCTCATGGTCGTAGAAGGCGATCCCGCCGCCCCACACGCGCGAGCTGCCGGAGAAGTGCAGGCGCCCGGGGAGCATCACGGGGGCCGCGGCGCGCGGCGGCGTCGCATCGCGGGCGCCGGTGTATCCGCGCATCGCGCCGGGGGGCCTGCCGCCCTCGAGGTAGCACGCGAGCCGGCTCGCGTTCATGTTGGAGCCGTAGCTGACGTACCAGACGAGGTCTTCTGAAGAGTGCATGACCTGTCCACTATGACCCTGATCCAGGGTGATACGGAAGCCCGGGGAGTGCAGAGCGTGGTCAAGGCCACGGAATCCGCCCCTTCCGGGAGCCCGGCTAGGCTGGCCGCATGACCTCCCCTGCCGCCGCCCCCGCCCCCTCCAGCACGCTCTCGAGCACGCCGTGGAGCGCCCCCGGGCTGCGCATCACGGACCATGTCCTCGAGGTCCCGCTCGACCATGGCGCTGCCGCCGGCCCGTCGGCCCCGCACCTCTCCCTCTTCGCCCGCGAGCTCGCCGCTCCGGGCGGCGAGGACCGCCCGTTCCTGCTCTATCTGCAGGGCGGCCCGGGCTTCGAGGCGCCCCGGTCCGACGGGCCCTCCTCGCCGCCGTGGCTCGCGCGCGCCCTGCGCGACTTCCGCGTGATCATGCTCGATCAGCGCGGGACCGGCCGCTCGACGCCCGTCGGCCTGGACTCAGCTCTCCCGGAGGGCGCGATCCCGGGCGCATCCACGCTCCGCGAGGCGACCCCTGCTCAGCAGGCTGACTACCTTGCGCTCTTCCGCGCGGACTCGATCGTGGCCGACGCCGAGCTGCTGCGCGTGGCCCTCGGCGCAGAGACCTGGACCGTGCTCGGCCAGTCCTTCGGCGGCTTCACGACCTTGCGGTATCTGAGCGTCGCGAGCAGGTCGGTCGCGGCTGCGATGTTCACGGGCGGGCTGCCGGTGCTCGGCCCCCGCATCGACGAGGCCTACGCCCTGACCTGGGACGGCATGATCGCGCGCAGCGAGCGGCACTGGTCGCGCTTCCCGGGCGACCGGGAGCGCATGCGCGCCCTCGTCGATCTCGCGCGCTCGGGTGATCTCTCGACGGCCGACGGCGCACCCGTCGGCACGGAACGGCTGCGCAGGCTCGGGCATCTGCTCGGCGCCTCGGGCGGCCAGGAGAAGCTCCACCACCTGCTCGAGCTCGACCCCCGCAGTCCCGCCTTCCGCGCCGATCTCGCGGGCGCCCTCCCGTTCTCCGGCCGGAACCCGATCTACGCGGTGCTGCACGAGTCCTGCTGGGCCGACGGCGGCGCCACCCGCTGGGCGGCGCAGCGCACGATGCCGGACGCGGTCCGCGAGGATCCGACGCTGCTCGCCGGCGAGCACATGCACCGCGAGGCCATCGCCGAGGATCCGCAGCTCGCGCCCTGGGCCGAGGCGGCGGAGCTGCTCGCCGCGCGCGAGTGGCCGGCCCTGTATGACCCCGCCGCGCTCGCCGAGGCGACCTGCCCGGTCGCCGCGGCGGTGTACTACGACGATGCGTACGTGCCGCGGGAGCTGTCGCTCGAGACTGCCTCGCACCTGCGGGATCCGCGGCTCTGGATCACCAGCGAGTTCGAGCACAACGGACTGCGAGCGAGCGGCGAGGGCGTGCTGGACCACCTGCTGGGCCTGGTGACAGGAGAGCGGCGGGGCTGAACCCCGCTGCCTCAGCCCGTCGGCCCGCCGCGCATCGCGAGCGCGATCTCCTCCGCGTCGACCGCGTCGAGCGCGTGCTGCAGCGCGTCGGCGTCGAACAGCCCGTCATCGCGGGCATCCAGCAGGGTCTCGCGCTGCGCGGTGAGGGTCGTGAGCTGGTGCTCCTTGGCGCTCGCGTCCTCGTCCAGCGAGAGCTCGGCCTCGGCGCCCGCGGCCTCCATGAGCGCGATGATCGCCGAGTGCTCCTCGCGGGCCCGGTCGGCCTCCTCCTGCGTCGGCTCGGGGGAGTAGAGGCGCTTCACGAGCAGGCCGATGGTTCCGCCCTGGAGCAGGAGCGACAGCGTCGCGACGGCGAAGGCGATGAAGATGACGAGCGCCCGGTGCGGGGTCTCCTCCGGCAGGGTCTGGGCGGCGGCGACAGTGATCGCTCCGCGCATGCCCGACCACACCAGCACCGCGCCGTCCCGTGCGCCGAGCGGCTGCCGCACGAGGTAGCCGATGTCCGCGCTGGCCCGGCGCAGGCGCGTCGCGTAGCGCTCCAGCCGTGCCGGATCCGGCATCGCCCGCGCGTCGAGGGCGAACGCGGCTCCGGCGTCGCGGCCGCCGAGCCCGAGTGCGCGCAGCGCCCGGCGACGGGCGAGCTCGCGGCGGTGGCGGCGCAGGCGGGGATGGCGGCCGCGGGGGCCCCGGTCGCCGCGCTGCCTCCCGCGCCGGGGTCCGCGCTGCTCCGCCGGAGCCGTGAGCGCGGTGCCGAACTGCTCCTGAGGCGTGCGGTCCATCAGCTCCAGGCGGCGGGCGGCGAGCTCGTCGCCGCCGTCGGCCTGCTCCTCGAGCACGCGCCGCCAGGCCGATCCGACCTGCTGCCGCGTCGGTGACTCGATGCCGGCGAGCGCGGCACCGACCCGCTCCCATGCGTCGAGGTGCTGCTGGGTGAGCTGCTGGCTCTGCTCCAGGCGCTCCTGCATCGCCGTGATGCTGGGCTGGAGGACGGCGTGGCGCTGGGCGCGATGGGACATCACCCGCAGCATCGGCGCGACCCAGGCCGTGCGGGCCAGGAGCACCAGCACGAGGGCGAGCGCGGCGATGCCGAGGCCGCCGAGCAGGGCCGGTCCCTCGGCCGCCCCCTCGCCCGTCAGCTCGCCGACGATCGCGTGCAGCTGCAGGCCCATCGTCAGGAACACGATGCCCTCCAGCAGCATCTGGATGCTGCGCCAGGTGATGCCGCTGGTCAGGCGGTGCTCCGCGGGGAGCTCGCGCGGCCCGCGGACGCCGGTGATGAGCCCCGCGACGACCGCCGCGACCAGGCCCGAGGAGCCGAGCAGCTCCGCCGGGACCGAGGCGAGGAACGGCAGCGTGAACGACAGGATCGTGTTGACGACCGGGCTCTCGACGCGCCGGCGCACCCAGAAGTTCCCGATGCCGACGACGGCGCCGATCAGCATCGCGATGACCACGGAGTACAGGAACGAGCCGGTCGCCGCGAGCGCCGAGAAGCCGTGGGCTGTCGCGCCGATCGCTGTCGCGAGGACCACGAGCGCGGTGGCGTCGTTCAGCAGCGACTCCCCTTCGAGGATGGTCACGACGCGCCCGGGGACCCCGCGGCCCTTGATGATCGAGGTGGCGACCGCGTCGGTCGGCGAGATGATCGCGCCGAGCGCGGCGCCTCAGACGAATCCGAGGTCGGGCACGAGCCAGGCGAACAGCAGCCCCAGCGAGAGCGAGCTGATGAGCACGAGCGCGACCGCGAGGCCGCCGATCGGCGGCAGCTCGCGGCGGAAGCTCATCGCAGGCATGGCGACAGCCGACGCGTACAGGAGCGGCGGGAGGATCACCTCGAGCACCAGCTCCGGCTCCAGCTCGAAGCCGCGCAGCGACGGGATGAAGCTCAGCGCGATCCCCGCCAGGACCAGCAGCAGCGGGGCGGCGATCCGGGCGCGGGGCGCGGGGACGTCGGCCGCGCAGATGAGGAGCGCGGCCCCTATGCCCAGTCCGATCAGCTCGATCATCGGGGACTCCACTCGGTGGGGCGCGCACGCGGCGCGGCGGGTGGGGTGCCGGGACGGCGGGATCGATCGTAGGGCCGGGGAGGGCGCGCCGCCCTCTCAGCACTGCGTGGGGAGCACTGGGCGAAGAGCACTGCCCGTACACTCGCCAGGTGCCTGAGCAGACCCCCGCGAACACCCTCCCGCCCACTCCCGACGACGTCGCCGTCGCCCTGCGCGTGCTGCGGTCGGCCCCGCTGCTGGCCGACGAGGATGAGCTCCTGGTCGCGCTGAAGCGCGGCGCTCGCACCTTCGAGCGCCAGCTCGCCCGCAGTCGCCGCAGCGAGAAGACCTGGGCGCAGCGCAAGGCGGATCGCGCCGTGATCGCCGCGACGGCGACGGGATCGCCGATGCGGATCGACGACGAGACCCGCGGGATCGCCCTGGTCTCGAACGCGAAGGGCGCATTCGCGGGGGAGCTGAAGAAGGCGCGCGGCTGCTACATCTGCAAGCGCGACTACACCCTGGTCGACGCGTTCTACCACTGGCTGTGCCCGGACTGCGCCGCGATGTCGCACGCGAAGCGCGATCAGCGCACCGATCTCACCGGCAAGCGGGCGCTGCTCACGGGAGGCCGCGCGAAGATCGGCATGTACATCGCGCTGCGGCTCCTGCGCGACGGCGCCCACACCACGATCACCACGCGGTTCCCGAAGGACGCCGTGCGTCGCTTCGCGCAGATGGAGGACGCGGCCGACTGGATCCACCGCCTGAAGATCGTCGGCATCGACCTGCGCGATCCCACGCAGGTGATCGCTCTGGCCGACGACGTCGCCGCCGCAGGCCCGCTCGACATCCTCATCAACAATGCCGCGCAGACCGTGCGGCGCTCCCCGAGCTCGTACTCGGCGCTGCTGGAGCAGGAGGATGCGCCGCTGCCGACGGGCATCCCGCTGCCGGAGATGACGGCGTTCGACCGCATCTCCCAAGCTCACCCCGCAGCGATCGCCGGGGTGCTGGGGTCGGTCGCCGTGCCCCATCACGAGGGGGAGTCGGCCGAGGCGGCGCTGGCCGCGCAGCAGGAGGCGCAGACGACGGCGCAGATGGCAGCGCAGATGACGGCGCAGTCGGCCGCCCAGATGACGGCGCTGTCGCTGCAGGCGGGCAGTGCGAGCCTCGAGCAGCACCTCGCGGGGACGGCCGTCGACGCCGGCGGGCTCCTTCCTGATCTGCAGACCCGCAACTCCTGGACGCAGACGGTCGACCAGGTCGAGGCGCTCGAGATGCTCGAGGTGCAGCTGTGCAACGAGACCGCGCCGTTCCTGCTGATCAGCCGCCTGCGGGCCTCGATGCGCGCCGCTGTGCAGGCCGGGGCGCGGCGGGCGTACATCGTGAACGTGTCGGCGATGGAGGGCCAGTTCTCGCGCCGGTACAAGGGCGCGGGGCACCCCCACACGAATATGGCGAAGGCTGCGCTGAACATGCTCACGCGCACTGCTGCCGGTGAGGCATTCGAGACGGACCGCATTCTCATGACGGCCGTGGATACCGGGTGGATCACGGATGAGCGCCCCCACCAGGACAAACTGCGGATCGCGGCCGAGGGCTGGCATGCACCCCTGGACCTGGTGGACGGCGCGGCTCGGGTCTACGACCCGATCGTGCGCGGCGAAGCGGGCGAGGACATGTACGGCTGCTTCGTGAAGGACTACAAGCCGAGCCCGTGGTGAGAAATGCGGTGAGGGGCTGAGCGGCGGCTCTTCTTGCCCGACCTCCTGCTCACCCGTCGGCTCGTGCGGCCCTCAGCATCCCGCAAGGCGTCAGCGAAATATGGAAGATGTGGAGAACTGTGCGAAGAAGCGTCTAGTTAAATCCTCCACAGGCGCAGTTCTGCACAATCGTGGAAAAGCTGGCGCCATCTAATCCGATTTATCCACAGCCGGGGCGCGTCGGTTTCGAATGTCGGTCCGGTGGTGGCGTCAAGGCGTCGTAGCAACATGGGGTTCGCCGGCGAGGAGGCGGGTGAAGGCTTCTTTCGGTGAGAGGAAGCCGAGTCGGCGGCGGGGCCGGTTGTTGATCTCCTCCGCGATGCTCG
>NZ_JAKNCJ010000012.1 GCF_023509525.1 Brachybacterium equifaecis | reverse complement strand
GCGACCATCGCCACCCCGCTGGACGAGCAGGGCCAGGCTCTGCCCTCGGGCACGAGCTACACCGCCGGCGACGGCGCCCCCGCGTGGGCCACGGTCAACACCGACGGCTCCATCTCGCTGGCGCCCGGGACGGACCTCGAGGTCGGCTCCTACACCGTCCCCGTGGTCGTGACCTACGCCGACGGCTCCAAGGACGCTGTCAACGTCCCGGTGACCATCACCGCGGCCGACGTGGTCGTGGAGCCCACCCCGGAGCCCGAGCCCACCCCGGAGCCCGAGCCCACCCCGGAGCCCGAGCCCACCCCGGAGCCCGAGCCCACTCCGGAGCCCGAGCCCACCCCGGCTCCGGAGCCCACCCCGGCTCCGGTGACCACCCCGGCTCCGACTCCGGTGACCACGCCGACCCCTGTCCAGGCTTCGGCTGACGATGGGAACAACGGCGGCAACGGGAGCAACGCCAACAGCGGCGGCAACGGCTCGAACGCCAACAGCGGCGGCGCGAACGGTGCCACCGGCGGCGAGCTGCTGGCGGAGGCCGAGCAGGACTCCGCTGCTCGGAACTTCGGGATCGTCGCGACGATCCTGGGCCTGTTCGGTCTCGGGGCCGCTGGCAACGCCGTCGTCCGCAACCGGCGCGATCGCAAGGCCGGCAGCATCGGCTGATCGCGAGCATCGCCTGACCCGGAGGCTCGGGTGAGGTGAAGGCGGGCGCCAGGTTCCTTCGGGGGCCTGGCGCCCGCTTCTCGTCCTGGGTGGGAGTGCTCGCGCGTACCCGGGATGACCACAGCGCAGGCGAAATCAGGAAGGCGGTCGGACGTGGCCCAGCAGGACAGGATGACCAGGCGCATGCTCCTCGGCGGGACGCTCGTCGCCGGATCGGCCGGAGCGCTTGCAGTGCTGAACGTGTGGCCGCAGGAGGTCGCATCTCCGTCTGGATCCTCGCCTGCGACGTACGACCCCTCTGCCGGCAGGGAGACGCTCAGCGATGGCCGCCAGGTGGTTCTCGAGGATCCGATCAGCCAGGAGCAGGTCGACCAGATGGACGTGCAGCCCTCCGGCCTCCGGATGGAGGTTCCGGCCGCCGGGATCTTCGCCGAGATGCGCTCCATGCACTCCTACCTCGGCGAGGACGGCGTGAAGATCCTGAACCCGCCGACCAGCGAGCATCCGTACTGGGTGCGCGACTGGGCGGATCCCGTCGACGGGACGGGGATGGTGGTCGTCGCGACCCACTCGGTACGCGGGCTCCCCGAGATCCCGGGCTCGCGACTGATCGACATCGACGCCGGCAGGTCCACCCTTTCCCCGGGCGACGTGATCCTCATCGGGGATCGCCGCTTCGAGGTGACGGTGGTCCACGAGGAGTTGAAGGGCGACCTCGCGGGCGATCAGGAGATCTGGGCGGACATCCCCGGCAAGCTCCTGATCGTCACCTGTCTCCAGCGCAGTGCGGGCAAGTCCCAGAAGAACATCGTCATCGAGGCGATGGAGTCTGCGGTGGACGGCACGTCTCTGGGCAGCGACGGCGGCGCGTAACACCAGGAGTACACACCCCTGCGTCTCGAAGGAGAACCAGTGACCACCAGCCCGACACTGAAGGAGGTCAGCGCCCTCGCTCGATCTCTGACCCCCGATCAGCTCGCCGCGGGCCACCGCGCCATGGAGAAGAACGGGATCCCCATGCGCTCGGCCGAGCGCGCCGCCGGCCTGGTCGGCGCCCCCGACTTCGCCGTCACCTCCGCCCTGACGAAGGACGTGCCGGAGCTTCCCCATTCCTCCCGCTACTTCCTGGCGACCTGCGCGACGTACGCTCGCGCTGCCTCGAAGGAGGGGCTGGAGGACCGCCATCGCACCGCGCTCAAGGCTCCGTGGGAGGCGATCGCCAATGGCTGATCTGTTCGCCGAGACCCTGCTCGATCATCCGGACCTCCAGGACGTCCTGATCCCTGCCGGTGAGAGCGCAGAGGCCGCGAACGCGCCTCGCGGCTGGCAGGTCTGCCCGTTCGATCCCGAGCCGCTCCGGGAGCTCTCCCCCGCCGGTGCCGCATGAGCGCCGAGGCGAAGTCACGCCGCGCGCTCGATGCCGATGATCTGCGGGAGATCGCGCGCCGGACGGCGGAGGCCTGCGAGAAGCCGGAGGTCCAGCGGGCACGACAGGCGCTTCTCGACGCGACGCTCGAGTCGTCCTGCTCGCCGTTCGGCATCGAGATCGACGCACAGGTGCGCTCGATCATCCAAGGGAAGGCCTCCGCCCTCGAGGGCGTGAGCGCGGGCATGGCGAGCTCGGGGCTCCGGTGGGACCTCGCAGCGCGCGAGGCTGCTGCCGCGGGGCTCGTGGATGCCGATGACGTCGCTGTTCTCCACCACGGAGTCGGAGCAGAAGCGGGCTGAGCCGTCCGCGAGAGCAGAGAGCGCGAGGCGCCTCAGGGGATTCCCCGGAGGCGCCTCGCTCGTGTGAGGACGCGGCTCAGGCGACGAGGCCCGTCGGCGCCGATACGGAGGCATCCTGCGCGAGCCCCAGCGCTTCGTCTCCGCGTGCGAGGTGCGCGGCGGCCCGCAGTACCCAGGCCGGCTCGGGCGCGACGGCGATGATCCTCCCGCCGATGTGCCACAGCGCGATCCGCTGGAGCAGATCAGAGCAAGGAGCCGGGCCGAGCGCGCGCAGCTGCGCCTTCGTCGTGGCGGCCGCGCGCGCCTGGGCGATGGTCTTCGGCTCATCGGCAGATGCCAGCCAGGTGAGCATGCGCCCGGAGATGCGGAAGACCTCGCCGATCTCCTCGAGCTCGCCGGCGCGGAGCTGCGGGAAGTCCTCGAGGTAGGCGCAGGCGAGCCATACGGGCCTCGGGGCCCTGGCCCGGGGGATCTTCACGATGCCGACGCCGAGGCTGTCGCGGGCGTTTTCGCGCTGCCTGCGGGCGCCGTCGACGGCATGGAGGATCGCAGTGGAGGGGTTCGCGTAGTGCTTCACCTGCGTGGCGACGCCGTGCATAAGGCGCACGTCGCCCACGTCGTCCCTCCGGCCCGCTCCGAGGTGCCGCATCGCGTCGTCTCGCATGTGCTCGGCGTGCTCGCGGGCGAAGTAGGCGAGGTACTCGCGCTCGGCCCGATCGCCCTTGTTCTTGCTGGGGTTGCTCATGTGCGCGGATACGCACTCCGGGCGTCGCCCAGCGCGATAACCGGGGCTTCCGTGCGAACCCCCATACGCGCATTCCATCATCGGTGCGGATGTGTGAGGCTCGTGCCATGAGAATCGCGATCGCGTCCACGAAGGGCGGCCCCGGCAAGACGACCACGGCCATGCACCTGGCCCAGGCGCTCTCGCAGCACGGCACCACCGAGCTGTGGGACTCCGACCCCCAGGGCAGCGCCACCGAGTGGGCTTCCACCGTGGAGGACGACGGGCTGGAGCTGGACTT
Organism: Brachybacterium equifaecis; assembly: GCF_023509525.1. Taxonomy (GTDB): domain Bacteria; phylum Actinomycetota; class Actinomycetes; order Actinomycetales; family Dermabacteraceae; genus Brachybacterium; species Brachybacterium equifaecis. The sequence continues at coordinate 53,813 of NZ_JAKNCJ010000012.1, read as the reverse complement.
CGTTGTCCGCCCGGTCAACGTTCGCACTCTCGAGCGCGCCGCGAAGGGGCTGGGCGTCACCACCGAGCATCTGGTGATCGACACTCCTCCTGGGCACGGCAGCGTCATCGACGCGGCCATCCGCGCCAGCGACGTCGTCATCGTCCCCACCGAGGCGAGCGCCATGGACATGGCCCGCATGTGGCAGACGATCGACAGCACCGGCGACGTGCCCCGGGTCATCCTCATCACCAAGTCGCTCCCGCACACCCGCTCGCACCGCTCCGCCGTTCAGGCGATCGTCGACGAGGGCGCGCCCATGTTCGAGACCGTCATCCGGCGCCGCGAGGCCGTGAAGTCCGCCTACGGCTCGCCGCTGCGCGCGGACCGCCTGCACGGGTACGCCGAGGTCCTCGCGGAGCTCACCGGCGCGCTCGGCATCGCCCTCGATGGCAAGCGCGATCCCGACGCGCAGTCCTGACCTGAACCGCAAGGAGCCTCCATGAGCACGACCCTGCACCCGGACATCACCTTCCGATCCGACATGACCGTCCAGCTGGTCCGATCCGCCGCGCAGGACGGCGATGTCGTCTTCGCCGCGCGGGTCTCGACCCAGGGCGAGAAGACCCTCGAGACCGCGGGGAGCGAGGCGTCCGACCGCGATCGCGGCCTGATCCGCTACCTCATGCGCGATCGCCACGGCAGCCCCTTCGAGCACACCTCGTTCACGTTCTTCGTGGAGGCGCCGATCTTCGTGTTCCGCGAGTTCATGCGGCACCGCGTCGCCTCGTACAACGAGGAGTCGGGCCGCTACCGGATGATGCGCCCTGTCTTCTACGTGCCCGGCCCCGAGCGCCGCCTGGTGCAGGTCGGCAAGCCCGGCGCCTACACCTTCGAGCCGGGCTCGCCTGAGCAGCACGCGCTCGTGGAGCGCTCCGTGCGCGCGCAGTCCGAGGCGGCGTACGCCTCCTACCTCGAGATGCTCGAGGCAGGGGTGGCCCGCGAGGTCGCGCGCACCGTGCTCCCGCTGAACCTGTACTCCTCGATGTACGTCACGATGAACGCGCGGGCGCTGATGAACTTCCTGTCCCTGCGCACCGCGCGCGAGGGGTCGGCCTTCCCGTCCTTCCCGCAGCGCGAGATCGAGATGGTGGCCGAGCAGATGGAGGCCTTCTTCCGCGAGGCCATGCCGTTCACCTACGACGCCTTCGAGCAGGGCGGCCGCGTCGCCCCCTGAGGGCCCCGCCGCCCACGACCGACCCGGAATCCGCACCCGCACCACCAGGAGAGAACCATGAACGACCTCGCATCCAAGATGAGCCGCCGAGCCCCCGCGAAGACCGCACCCGCCACTCCCACCGTGGCACGCACCCTGCGTGACGATGCCCCGGACGCGCCGACCAAGCGCCTGTCTGCGGAGATCCCCGCCGACCTGATGCGCCGGCTCAAGATGCGCTCCGTGGAGGAGGACCGTGCGATCCGCGAAGTCCTCATCGACGCGCTCGAGGACGCACTCAAGTAGTCCGGGGCGATCAGCTCGCCTGGAGCCGCCGGCCGATCGCAGACCCGCGCAGCGCCCCTGCCCGGTGGCTCCGCGCGGCTTCGTCGAGCGTGTCCATGAGCAGTCCCAGCAGCGCAGTGGTGTCGGTGTGCACCGGGATCAGCGCCGCGTCCACGTCGCCCAGAGCCGACCGGCAGATCCTGCCCATCTCGGAGAGAGCGGACGGGCGCCCCGCCGCGGCAGCATGAGCGATGCTCGAGTGCTCCTGCGGATCCGCCAGGCCCGAGAACCCGCCATGCCGAGCCAGCGCCGACACTCCCTGCGCGCGCAGCATGATCCGCGAGCTGATCCTCGCCGCCTCGAGCTCGGTCAGAGGAATGCGGCGCGGACCGAGGAGCAGGTGGAAGTCGCGTGTGCTCCCCACCTCCACCATTCTGCCGAGCAGGTGCTTCGAGATGGTCACCTCGCGCATGCCCACGAGCCGCTCCCCCATGGCGGAGGCGTCATGGATGCTGGTCTCGGGGCTCCACATCGCCGCCATGGCGACCTCGGATGCGCTCGTGAGGGCGCTGATGAACCTCGAGGTGGAGACTTCCCGCAGGTATCGGCCGACCGGCACGAGCGCCTCGTCCTCCCGGGGAGCGGCGATGACCCACAGCGGGTGATGCTCCAGGACGCGCAGGTGGATCGCAGGCGAGGAGATCGGGCCCTCCACTCCCCACGACCAGGCGCTAGCGGTGCAGCTCAGTACGGTGTGGTGGCACTGCGTGATCCCGGCGCTCGACATGTCCGACATGCTATTGCGCGCATGACGTGCACGTTCTCAGCGGACGCGCCGAGCGCTCAGAAGTCCCAGTCCTCGTCGTCGGTCTCCTCGGCCTTGCCCATGACGTAGCTCGAGCCGGAGCCGGAGAAGAAGTCGTGATTCTCGTCCGCGTTCGGAGACAGCGCGGCGATGATCGCGGGGTTCACCTGGACCTGGTCCTGAGGGAACAGCGGCTCGTAGCCGAGGTTCATCAGGGCCTTGTTCGCGTTGTACCGCAGGAAGGTCTTCACGTCTTCGGTCCAGCCGACCGGGTCGTAGAGGTCCTCGGTGTACTCCTCCTCGTTGTCGTACAGGTCGAGCAGGAGGGACATCGTGTAGTCCTTCATCTCGGCCTGGCGCTCGGGGGAGGCCTGCTCCATGGCCTTCTGGAACTTGTATCCGATGTAGTAGCCGTGGACCGCTTCGTCGCGGATGATGAGGCGGATGATGTCGGCGGTGTTGGTCAGCTCGCCGCGGCTGGACCAGTACATCGGCAGGTAGAAGCCCGAGTAGAACAGGAAGGACTCCAGCAGCGTGGAGGCGACCTTGCGCTTCTCGGGGTCATCGCCCTGGTAGTAGCCCATGACGATGCGGGCCTTCTTCTGCAGCGCCTCGTTGTGCTCGCTCCAGCGGAACGCCTCGTCGATCTGCTTCGTGGTCGACAGCGTCGAGAAGATCTGCGAGTAGGACTTCGCGTGCACCGACTCCATGAAGGCGATGTTCGTGTAGACCGCCTCCTCGTGGGGGGTGATCGAATCCGGGATCAGGGAGACGGCGCCGACGGTCCCCTGCACGGTGTCCAGGAGCGTCAGGCCTGTGAACACGCGCATGGTGAGGGTCTGCTCGAGCTCGCTGAGCCGGCCCCAGGAGGGGATGTCGTTGGAGAGCGGCACCTTCTCGGGGAGCCAGAAGTTCCCGGTCAGGCGGTCCCAGACCTCGAGGTCCTTGGGGTCGGGGATCCGGTTCCAGTTGATGGCCTGGACGCTCTTCTTCAAGTGGTCGCTCATGATGCTCCTCGGGGTCTGGTGCTGCAGGCGGTGGTCCTCATGGATGTGCCGCGGGTGCGGCTGGGGCGTGCTGTTCGCCCGCTGCGCGCTCAGCGGACGCTGCGCAGCAGGAAGGACACCAGGCGCCGGTCCGCGGTGCGCGCCTGCGTCTCGTCCTCGGTGAACCACTCCCCGAGCTCCTGCATGAGCTGCTGGGCGGTGACCAGGCGGTTCTTGTCGGTGCAGTGCCGGGCGTCGAGATCCACCGGCCGGCCGTCCTTGGGGTGGACGACGATATACCCGCGCACCCGCACCCGGCGAAGTCCCCGCTCATGCTTGATCATCTGGGCGTACGAGGTCACGGCCGTATGCATGTGGACGGGGCGGTGCGCGAAGGCCGTCCCGCCGGCGGAGCGCTGGGCGACGTTCTCGAGGTCTGCGCTCATCGCGTAGGAGCCGCTGGCCCAGGCCTTGGAGTCGATGAAGGCGACCTTGTCCCCGCAGACGACGGCGTGGTCGACGTCGGCGCTGGCGCTACCGGGGAAGCGCAGGCCGTTGACCGTGCGGACACCGGGGATGCCCTGGAGGTAGAACTGGATCTGCGCGGCGGTCAGGCGCTCGCCTTCGATGCCGTCCATCACCTGCTGGTAGCCGAACTTCTCGATCGCATCGTTCAGGCCTGCGCCCGGGTCGCCCCAGGAGACGAACTCGCGCAGCGACCCGGCCGGCACGAACCGGCGCGAGCACACGATGCCGTGCTTCGCGAGGAGCATCCCCAGCGCGCTCGCCCACGCAAGCAGCAGGGAGGACACGACCGACGGTCCGACCTCCGCGCCGGGAGTGAGGATCACGGCGCCCGTGCCGATGATGATCGCCGCGGCTGCAAGTCCCAGGCGGAAGCGTAGGCTTCCCCGACCTGCGATGGAGGCGAGGCACGAGAGCAGGACGCCGGCGGCGATGATCCCGGCTGCGGGGAGGATCATCGTCGCGACCACCCCGAGCGCGATCGCGACGGCGCCGAGGATCCACCACGCGCGCACGCGCACACCGGGGTGGGCGACGATCAGCTCGGCAGGCTCAGCACCCTCTGCCTTTCGTAGCCACGGCATGCCTTCGATGTCGACGTGCTCGCGCGGCAGCGGACCGTCGTACATGGCCTCGGGCACCTGCACCGCCCAGCCGGAGGGGGCGGAGGATGCGCGGCCGCCGCGCGGCGCTGCGCCGGCCTGAGCTCCCGGGCCGGAGGACGGCGAGCCCGATCCGCCCTGAGCGCCCGTCCCGCCGGCAGTGCTGGAGTCGGAGCCAGCAGGCGTAGAGGAGACGCCGATCTCGTGGTCGTAGCTCGCGCGCTTGTCCGCATCCGACAGCACCTGGTAGGCGTTCTGGATCTGCATGAACACCGGTGCCATCGCCTCGCCCGCCGCATCCGGGTGCGTCTTGCGGGACAGGCGCAGATACGCCTTCTTGATCTCCGCGGCATCGGCGTCCGGCTTCACGCCGAGCAGCTCGTACAGGGTCACCTGGAACGTGGTCATCGCGGGCCTGCCTTCGGCTTGGAGGTGAGGGTCCGTCGCACCCGCAGGCCCTTGTCGGCCTCCGCCGGCGACATCTTGGACTCGGTGATCCGCTGCTCCCAGCCCGGCGCGTAGACCCACGTCAGGTGGCTCATGTGGCGGGACGTCATCACGCACAGGCGGCCGTTGTCGAGCGCGTGCGCGGAGACCTGCTTGAGAGAGGACAGCGGGTCGATCGCGATGACCGCATGCCACTGGCCGCCCTGGAGGGAGTCCGCGGTGCCTACGACGATCCGCCCGAAGCCGGCCGAACCGAGCAGAGCGCTCACCCGGGCAACGATCTCGTTGCGCGCGGCGACGATGCACACGTCGCTCTGCTGGATCGGGCGGACGATCACCTGTCCGTCCCGCTGCGTCTCGTGCAGGGTCGCGCCCACGATCGACGCGGCGCGACGGGCGAGGATCTCCGCCTGCTGCGGTGCGGTGAGGTCGGCGCCGATCTCCAGCGCTTCGATCTCCGCGAGCCCCTCAATCCGCTTCGGCGGGCGCTCAGAGTGGAAGGGGAATGGGTACAGCGGGGCGATCGCCGCAGCAGACTCCTGTCCGATGCGGAACGTGCACGGCAGGGTGAGGATGCGGGCGTCCATGCGGGCGAACACCTCGGGCGCCCGGGCCGCAGGTGCGTCCTCGATGCCGCGCCAGGGGGCGACATCGTGCTGGATCACCGGGCCGATCTGGCCGGGGTCGCCCACCAGGATCAGCTGCTGGGTAGCGTCAGCCGCCTCGAGGAGGTTCGCGTAGGTCGTCTGGTAGGACTCCTCGGAGATCATCACGTCCACCAGCGGCTGGGAGTGCTTGGCGGAGTGGACGGTGGTGACCTCCACGAACCGCTCGGGCTGGATGATCCGCCCGTCAGGGCCTACCAGGAAGTCGTCCTTCTCGGTGATGACCCCGGGCGGGACGACGCGGTCCATGTCCTTGACCTTCGCGGTGGCGGGGCCGGCGACGGAGACGATCTTCGCCGCGAGCTCGAGGCAGGCGTTGTTGGTGGGCGCGACGATGTGGACGGTCAGCTCGGAGTTCTTCAGGAGCCAGTTCACGAGCTCTGCGACGAGCGACGACTTCCCGGCACCGGGCGGCGAGTTCACGATCGTGACGGGGCGGCCCTCGAACACGGAGTGCAGGGCGGCGGCCGCGACGGAGCCGGGAACGAGCTGGGGGCTGCCCTGCTGCGAGGCGGGCACGTCGCCGACCATCTGGGTGAAGCGCATGTCGCCGGTGGGCGTCACCAGCCCCAGGCTTGAGGCGTCGAAGATCCTCGCCTCGTCGGTGTCGTCGGCCATCATGTGTTCCTTCGCTCGTGGTCGTGCGCAGGTGCGCTCAGGGGGTGATGTCCCGCAGGCGGGAGGGTCAGACCGGGCGGGGCGCTGCCAGCACGTCCCAGATCAGGTCCTCGGCATCTCGCCTGTGCGGCAGGCCGTCGTCGTCCAGCTCGGCGGGCTCGATCTGCCAGGAGGCGGCGAGGATCCGCTCGAGCGGGATGTCGAGGATCCCCGCGATCTCACGAAGCGTGCGCTCGGCGGACAGCAGGCGCCCGACGACGGACGGCACCTGGAGGCCTGGGGCGACATCCGCGCTCGAAGCCCAGTCGATGAGGGCGTCCTTCACCAGGCTCATCGCGAGATCCAGCAGCGAGAGGGCTGCCTCGGCGCCACGGGACGGCTGGGGCGAGGCGGGGATCAGCTCCGGGAACTGTCCGAGCGCGGCGAAGATGCCGTGGATGCGCCGCACCGCCAGGAGGATTCCGCCGCTGGTCTGCGCGAGATCGTGCCTGCGCAGACCTTCGGCGAGGCGGCAGACATCGCCCATGAGGCACGCCAGGGATCCTCCGAGGTCGATCATCATGCGCTCCGGCTCGTCGACGGATAGGCACAGCGCATCGCGCAGGCGGTGAGCCTCGGCGATGGGGTCGGCGGCACGGACGGTGGATGGGCTGGAATCGGTCACCCTCCCAGTACGCGAGAGCCCCGCGCCCCAGGGAGATTCCCAGGTGCGCGGGGTCTCCGCGTCACCAGCCCCAGCGACTCCTGCGCTCCTTCGCCCGCTCGCGCTCGGCCTTCTTCTCCGCGCGGTCCTCCTCGATCCAGCGCTTCGTCGACTCGTGCGTCTCGTCGGGCACGGTCGCTGCCTTCGCGACGACGGCGGGGATCTCGCGGATGTAGCTGGAGTGCTCCGGATCGCCGAGGAGGTTCGCGTACCACTTCACCTTGGTGCCGTCGACCATGCGCTGGACGCTGTGGACCGGCTCGCGCTGGAAGGACTCCGCCTGAGTGACGATCTCGCCCTCCTCGGTCCGGACGAGCTGCCTCTCCCACTGCTCGAGGCGGTCCTGCTCGCGCTGAGTGAGTGCGTCGCGGTTGCCCCAGAACTCCGTCTGGGCGCGGGCCGCGCGTTCCTCCCACTTCTTCTGGCGCTCTGCCTTCTGCGCCTCGCGCTCGACGATCTTCTTCGTGTCGAGCTCGGTGTTCTCGGCGTTGATGGGGATGCCGTAGGTGCCGCTGGGGAGCTTCTCCCGCTCCCTGTCGTACTGGTCCTTCGGCATGAGGAACACGGTCTCGGCGCCGTCGGATTCCCGCTTGGCGGTGAGGCTGACGTAGCCCTCGCGCTCCGCCGTCGAAGCGCCGGTGACGCGGAAGGAGTCCTTGTGCTTCTCGGCGAACTCGCGCTCGCGCACCTTGCCGGACTGCTCGGCGGTGACGGGGATTCCGGTCGCCTGCTCGTACTCGTCGGGGAACCAGTTGCGCACGTCTGCGAGGGCATCCTGCTCGGAGCCATCGCGGCCGAGGCGCTTCCAGTGCGTGTTCTCCGAGGCATCGTTCGCGAACGCGCTCGGGAACGTGGCGACTGCGATCTTGTACTCGCAGTCCTCTTCGTACCACCCGCCGGGACGTCGCAGCGGCGCCGGCACGAGCCTGTTGCGCTCGGGCGAGAGCTTCACCCCGCCGTGTCCCTCGCAGGAGACCTCCGCGATGCCCGGGGCGATGTCGTAGACGTGGTTCACGGCTCCCCAGGCGGGCCGGCCGGAGTCGGTGTTCGCCTCCTGGGTGAAGTCGCGGTCCTCGTCGGCTGCGAAGCCGGGGATCTTCTCCGGTGCTTCGGGCTCGGGGGCATCGTCGGCGCCGGCGTCCCAGGACGCATCGCCGAGGCTCACGCCGTCCGCGCGCCCGTGCTCCTGCTCGCCGAACTTGCCGTCGGACTTCCTGGCGCTCTCTCGCGCGGATGCGGCTCGGCCGCTGATCTTGGTGCTCATGGCCTCCTATGTGCCGCTGCCTGCCTCGGTCGTTACGCGCCACCGGTCCGATCGCGGCGACGGCGGTACATACCCCGGCATGAGCGAACCGACGACCACCACGCGCACCGCCGCCGCCGGCACCTCCCTGGTGATGGGGAAGCCCTTCGGCGCAGCCGACCTCGGCGAAGTGCTCCCCTCCCCGGAGGATCCCATCGGCATGCTTCCGCCGGAGATCCCTGCGGCGGCCGCGCGCGCATCCCAGCTCCTGGACCGTATCCACGGCCCCGGCCCCCATCTCGAGCAGCTCGCAGACGGCGAGCACGCCGAGCTGATCGCGCACCTGTCCCGCCTGGCGGAGGCGATCACCCGCCTCGAGCGCGAGGAGGCCGGGGACATCGCCGCCCATGAGGACGACTGGCCGTTCGACGTGGAGACCCGCGCCGAGCAGCTGGACGCCTACGAGCACCGCGGCACGACCCCTCGCGGCGGCGACGATCCGAGCACCATCGACTACACCTCCCTGGCCTCCCATGCGCTCGACGACTTGCGCGCCGCATCCCAGGCATGGACCGCGTACGCCCAGGCCGTCTCCGCCTCCCGTCCGCGCGCCACCACGGGGGCGGCGGCATGAGCGAGACGGTCCGCTCCGGGCGTCCCGGCCTCGACATGCTCGGCTCCATCCCCGATGTGCTCGCGGTCTCAGCCACTCGCGCCGAGGGTCGCAGTCGCTCAGCGGCGGTGCGCAAGGAGCTTCGCCAGGCACCCCTCGGCATCGGCCCCCAGAGCAACCCGTACACCGCGTTCAAGCCGCGCCGGCGTCCGGTGATCGCAAGCCCTGAGGTGCCGTGGGGCGCGTACATGAAGGCCGTCAGCAAGCACGTCGCCCAGCACGGCGGGCTCCCGACGCTCGGAGACAACGCGGTCCTCGCCGCATGGCTCACCCGTCAGCGAGAAGCGCGGGAGAACGGAGACCTCACGTTCAAGCAGGCCAGGTCCTTGAATGAGCACGCCCCCGGGTGGCAGAACCCGCCGGCCACCGACGGCAAGGACCGCCGGCCTCTCGAGGAGAAGATGCGCCAGCACCTGTCCGCGGCGCGCGCGAGCTCGACGAGGGCCTCCTGGCTCGGCTCCCAGCGCGTCTTCGACTCCGCACTCGAGGGGTGGCGCGCCACCGTCCAGGACCGTGCCTGCACGGAGTGGATCGGACGCTTCGACCAGTGGCTGGCGACGCAGCGCGAAGCCCTCCAGATCGGACTCCTCCCCCGGCACCGCGGCCTGGCGCTCGATCGCGTCTCCCCTTCCTGGCGGCACGAGAGCGAGCTGTGGTTCCACGACCACCTGATCCGCTACCTCGCGTGGATCCGACGCGAGAGGACCCTCCCCACTCGGGCCATGGACGACGCCGAGGCGCGCGAGCTGTCGCTGTTCCTCGCCGCCATGCGCCGCTGTGACGTCAAGGGCTGGATGCCCGAGGCATGGGGACTCCAGCTCGATGTCCACCTGCCCCTGTGGCGGGAGGAGCGGTTCCGCGTCTTCGTCCGCGACATCGCCAAGGCGCTCGACCACGAGGACTACCCCTGGCCGCTCGCTCCCGGCGAGAAGGCCTAGCAGGGCCGGGATCGAGAGCTGGCAGCGCGCGGCACATAGGGGTGCATGAGCACTAAGAGCACCGCGCCGGCCAAGGGCGCCGCACGTCCCCGTTCGCTGCGCAGCCGCCAGTGGGCCGAGGACAACGTCATCCGCGACTCCAAGGGCCGCTTCATGGCCTTCCTGAACGCGAAGTCGCACGCCAGCATCGACGGGCGTCCCATGTATGCGACCGCCGAGCAGCTTGACCAGCGCTCGCGCGAGCTCGAGGAGGGAGGCTTCGTCCGGGCGATCGCCGAGGGCGCCTACTACAACCCCCGCAAGACCGGTGGGCAGGCCCAGCTCGAGCAGTGGTGGGACACGCGCCGCATGCAGTCCGAGTACACCGACTCCGACAAGGGCATCCCGCAGATGCCCGACGACTGGACACCGAACCGCGCCGCGGGCAACTCCCTGTCGGGGCACCGGCGCACCTACCGTCGGCTCTACAAGGGCAACGGGATCTCCATGCGCATGCCCAGCGCCGCGTCGATCCGCTCCTTCGCCGAGACGCAGGACGGCAAGTCCTTCGACGTGCCGGTGGAGGCCGCGTTCCCCGGCGGCACGGTCTCCGGGTGGGTGCGCTGCCGGCGCACCGAGGACGGCCTGTGGATGACGCAGGGGCTCGACTTCCACGGGCGCCAGGCGCAGATCCAGGAGGCCGTGAGCGCCGTCCTCGAGGCGCGCAGGGTCACGACGGCGCTGTCGGGGGTGGAGAGCCTCGATGAGCGGCGCCTGAACCGGCTCAGCCGCGCGGGCGCTCGCGTGATCCCTTCGGAGGGCGGGTTCATGGAGGGCTTCGCGGTGAACCCCGCGGCCGGCGTCACCTTCACGAAGATCCGCGACAAGGTCTACGCGAACGCTGTCGTCTCGAACCTGCGCGAGATCGCGGCTCTCAGCGGCCCCGAGCAGGGGCGGTTCTACAACGAGCGGATCCGCTCGGCGCCGCCTCTGGGTCTCGCGCAGACCTGCGAGAAGTGCCAGGCCGTCTACCATCCGTCCTTCGGCACTCACATCTGCATGCGCTCGGCGTACACGGGTCCCCGGGAGCTCGCCGATCCGATGCTCGATCAGAAGCGACAGAGCTCGGGGATCCTCGCCGGGGTCCTCTCGATCTTCGGCCGGGACGCGCGCAAGGTCCGCGCCGCGAGCCGCGACTCGTCCCTGGACAGAGAGCTGGACCTCAGCGACCAGCGCTCCTGACCGGCTTTCCGGTCCACCCAACAGGCCGTCGTCAGCGCATCGCCGCGGCGACGGCCTGCGGCATCGCATGCTGGATGCGCGGGCGCTCCGTGCCCCGCAGCCATCGCTTGTTCTCGATCTTGATCGCGAACGGGCTCATCACCGACTTCGACAGCAGGACGTGGACGCCGTTCCTGTCGGCGCGGTCCAGTGAGGCGATGTCGTTGCCGACCCAGCGGTACGAGAAGGTCTCCTCGTCCGAGTAGGGCTCCTTCCGGCTGCGCCTGGTCGACGGAGTGAGGGCCAGACGGACCTCCCCCGCATCCTCGAGGGCGACATCGCGGACGCTGACTGCGATCTCCCGGGCATCGCGCTCCTCGAAGCGCAGCAGCAAGCGGTCGCCCTTCTTGAAGCGGAGGGTCTGGCTGTCCATGACCACGTTCACCGGCTCCTCCTCACCGCCCGGGACCCCGTAGGCGATGTGGGCGCGCACCAGGTCGCCGCCGGCGAGGGCTCGCTCGCGCAGGTTCGGGTCCATCGTCTCGATCATCGAGAAGATCGCGCCTGCGGACTCGCACTGGGCGTTCGCGCGGATCGCCGAGGCACCGGAGGCGATGGCTCCGTTGGAGAGCGCCCGGTCCGCAGCCTTCGCGAGCTGGACGAAGAGCTTGGAGTTCACGGCGCTCGGCGTCGCGTTCGTCGAGACCAGGCGGGCCCAGGCGTCCGCGAGGTCGTCGGCGGGCGTGGACGCCGGGATCTGGAAGGCGGCCAGCCACGTGGACATCGCGTTCACCGGCAGGGCATCGGGGATGAAGTAGCGCAGCGACGCGCAGCGCGTGAACAGCACCACCTGCGGGCACACGGTGAGGGATGCGCCGATCTGGAGGATCCTCGCTGCCACGCGCCCGATGGGGTCCCCGCAGTCTCGCAGCGCTTCGACGGCCCGGGCGTGCGTGCGGGGCGTGTCGAAGACGATGGGGCTCGCCCCGCGGTAGGGCGCCGGCGTCCGGGTGAGGCGCTCCGCCTCCTCGAGCGCGATCCTCGAGGAGGGGCGGGCGCCGCCGCTGGGGTTCGGCTCGCCGGGCTTGGACCAGAACTCGAAGGTGCCGGTGATGCGCTTCTCGATGCGGCGGCCGGCGGAGTCCTTCGCCTCGACCATGCGGGTCTGCACCCCGGGGCCGAGCGCGGAGTAGAGCACCTCCGCGGCGAAGCCTGCGATGTCGTGACGCACCGGGGAGCCCGTGGTGACGACGTAGTCGAAGCCGTGGAGGTTCCGCTGGGCGAACACGAGCACCGGCTCGGAGGCGAACGGGGACAGCGGGATCGCCGAGAGCCGCTCGATTGGCACGTTCGCCGCGGCGGAGCGGGCGCGCTGATGCGCGTCGAAGTCTCCCGCCGACTCGAAGGCCTGCTGTGCGTCCTGGGGTTCGCTGTCCTGGAGTGCGTTCACGGCCTGGGATGTACCGCGCGCCGTGCGCTCAGACCGTCGGGCGCTCGGGCGAGGGTGCGGCCTCGGGCGCCGGAGACTGCTCGGGCGCGGACGTCTGCTCGGAGGCGTCTCGCAGATCCGGCGAGGCACCCTCCAGGGCCTCCACGCCGGCGTCCACGAGCTTCATCGCCTCGGGCTCGAAGCGGGCGATGACCTCCTCGAGCGCCTGGTCGAGCTCGACGATCGCGAAGCCGATCAGCTCCTCTGTCGTGCGGCTGACCTCGATGTTGGACTCGGCGTCGTCGATCAGCTCGTCCAGGTCCACGTCCCCGAGCGGTCGCGCAGCATGACGTGCGAGCACCACGACGTAGCGCATCTGCTCGAGCACGTCCTCGAAGGTGAGCTGATCGTGGTCCGCCTGAGTGCGGTCGATCATCTCCGAGATCCCGCGGAACGTGATCCAGCGGCTGAGCGCGAACATGCCCGGGAAGGCTTCCTGTGCGACGTCGTAGACGCGGATCAGCTCGTCGGTGTCAGGGAACTGGGCATCCAGGTCCAGCGCCTCGAGCTCGGGATCCTCGGCGCCGTTCATCCAGTCCTGGATGCGCGCGCGGACGCTCTCGTCGTCCAGGTCGTACCCCAGGGAGGCGAGGATGTCGCGCCACTGCCCCGTCGTTGGATCGTAGAGACCGGTGGAGATCACCAGCAGGCAGATGCGCAGCGCCCACTCGTCGTCGGTCTCGAGCCGCTGGCCGCCCTCGCCGTCGGCGACCGGGTAGCGGTCGTGGACGTTCTCGGGCAGCAGGAACAGGGGGCTCTTCAGCGCCTCCGCCTTCAGGCCGGCCCAGCGGCTCTCGCCCTCGGGAAGGGTCTCATAGCGCGGGATCGGAACTGAGGACAGGTAGGACAGCACCATCCGGTTCGGCGGGAGCCCGGTCAGCAGGGACATCTCCTCGAGCCGGCCGTGCAGCTCGTCGACGTCTCGGGCGGGCGTCAGGGCGTCGCCGGGTGCGGCGAGGAACTCGTGGGTCTTCATGCCCTTGACCATGCGCATCTTCTCGGCGCCGAGCACGCAGGGGCAGCTGGGGCCGGATGTTCCTGGGCTCGGGAGGCCCCGCGTACCGGGAGGCATGGCCTTCACACACCTCCACGTCCACTCGGAGTACAGCCCCAAGGACTCGATCGCGAAGATCCCCGCGATCGTGCGCAAGGTCGCGGCCGACGGCCAGGGCGCCGTGGCGATCAGCGACCACGGATCGCTCGGCGGCATCTGGGCGCTGCGTGAGGCAGCGAAGGACGCCGGCATCAAGCCGATCCCCGCGTTCGAGGCCTACCTCGCGCTGTGCCCGCGCCCCGGAATGACCCGCATGGACCGCCACGAGGAGGAGGTGCCCCGCGATGAGGCGGACACCGACGGGCTCGGCACGACCAAGGGCACGAAGACCCGCCGCTACCACCACCTGACGGTCCTCGCCCGCACCCGCGAGGGCTGGGGCAACCTCATGCAGCTGCACAACCGCGGATACGAGGCCCAGTGGTACGGGACGCCGTTCATCGACTACAACATGCTCGCCACCAAGGCGGCCGCCAAGAAGCTGCGCATCCCCGCGCTCGAAGCGTTCGGAGACGGCATCGCCGTGCTCACCGGGTGCCTCGGCGGGCCCGTGCAGGCGCCTCTGAGCCTCGCGATCCGCGCCGACCGGGAGGCCGCAGAGCGGGACGCGCGCGAGAAGTCCCGCAGGCTGGCCGCTGCGGAACACACCGCCCGGGCCGCAGAGCTCGAGAGGTCCGCGGGCGAGCACGCCGAGCAGTCCCTGCGGCTGAAGTCGCAGGCGGAGGAGTTCTCCCAGCAGGGGCGGGAGGACATGGCCGAGGGCCCCGCGCGCGCCGCGCTCGAGCAGGATGCTCTGGCTCAGGCCGCACATGGCGAGGCCGCCGCGCAGAATCATTCAGCCCAGGCCGCAGAGCAGGACGCCGACAGCCAGGGTGGCCTCGCCGAGGTCGCCCGCGAGACCGCTGCCGCCCGACGATCCGAGGCCCGCACGAACCTCCAGCGTCTGATCGACGCTCTCGGCAAGGAGAACGTGCACGTCGAGGTCATGTACCACGGCATCGACCGGGAGCGGGAGATCCTCGCCGAGCTGTTCGCTCTCGCAGACGAGTTCGGGCTCCTGTGCGTGGCGACCGGCGACTCGCACTGCGTCGAGCCGCACGAGGAGTACGCGCAGGACGCCTTCCTCGCCATCGGCTCGAAGAAGCTGCTGGACGATCCGCACCGCTGGCGCTTCAACGGCCAGGGCTACCACGTGAAGTCCGAGGCCGAGATGCTGGAGGTCTTCCCCGAGGGCGATCCCCTGCGCGCGTCCTGGCAGCAGGCCTGTGCGAACACGCAGATCGTCGCGGATGCGGTGGATGCGGACGTGATCCCGGAGCCCGAGATGCGCCTGCCGAAGTTCCCGGCACCCGAGGGCATGACCAGCGCCGAGCTGTTCACCGATCTCGTGTGGAAGGGGGCTAAGGAGAAGTTCCACGAGCAGATGGATGCCGATGGGAACCTGCCGGCGGCCATCATCGAGCGCATTGAGCACGAGATCGGAGTGGTCCTGGACAAGGGCTTCGCCGACTACTTCTTGATCCTCTGGGATGTCGTCGCGTGGTGTGCCAGCGACTACACGGCGGACGACTGGATCGCCATGCAGAAGGGGATGGCTCTCCGACCGGACCGCGAGCGGAAGAAGCCGATCTCCACCGGACCCGGCCGAGGGTGCCTCACCGGCGACGCTCGTGTCTGGACTCCCGAGGGCTACAAGGCCCTGCGCGACATCCGCATCGGCGACACGGTCCGCACGCACACCGGCGCGCTGCGCGAGGTCGCCAACACCTTCGCCTACGACATCGACGAACCCCTGACTAAGCTCCGGACCTTCTACGACGGCGCCGACGGCGCCACCATGACCGGCGACCACAAGGTCCTCGCGGTGAAGGCGGCTAGGGAGACTGAGCCCGGCCGATTGGCTCAGGGATACAGGTGGGCGCCGAGCCAGAGGCTGGAGCGTCAGTGGATCCCCGCGGACGATGTCGAAGTCGGGGACCTGCTGTGCATCCCCCGCCCCACATCGCCGGGCTCGGCACCGTCCCGGATCGACGTCGCACCGTTCCTGGGGCCCGCGCCCGACGGAACCGCCTACACGGTGACGGAGACGGAGATCATCGAGAAGGTCGCCACCAACCGGCCCTACGCACACTCGATCCGCGAAGTGTCCGTCAAGTCCGGAGTCTCCCGGAACGCGGTTCAGGCAGCCATAGCGAACACCCGTGCGGGAATCACCGACGACGAAGAGCTCAAGGGGATCGCCCGCACCCGCTGGGGGACTCTCGTGGAGAAGCGCCTCACGACTCAGATGCGCACCCGGGCCACTTTGCTCGAGTATCTGCGAGATGCCGGATTCCCGAGCATGAAGACGTGGATCGAGCATCTCGACGAGAACCGGTTCCGGACGACGAGCACCCCTCGCTACATCGAGATCGGGCCGGACTTCCTGTTCGTCCTCGGTGCGTGGGCATCCAACGGCTGGACCCGCACGGACTCCGGCCGAGTGACGGGATGGGCGACCCAGCGCTCCAAGGACGACGGCACCATCGCGGCAAAGATCAAGTCCGTCTGGGGCATCGAGCCCCACGCCGCCGATCACGCGACGCATGATCTCCGTCAGTTCATCGTGCGCAGCGCCGCGATCTGCTCCCTCTTCGAGCACCTTGCCGAGGCCTACCGCCAGCGTGCTGAGACGAAGCACCTCCCTGCCTGGGTGTCCGATCTCGATGCCTCGCAGAAGCGTGCGCTCCTGGGCGGACTGTGGTGGGGCGACGGCTGCGTAGACCGCGACGGACGCTGGGGATACACGACCGTCTCCGACCGCCTCGCGCATCAGGTGCGAGATCTCCTCTGGGCTGTGGGCGCCCCCGCCGGTGCCTCACTGGCGACGCGGAAGGACTCTCGAATCGAGTTCTCCAACACCCTTCCGTCGTGGCTTGTGCGCACGAGCCCGGGCTTCGACGGCACAAACATGCGCGCTTCGATCGGCTTCGTCGACGACGGCTACGTCTACCAGCGAGTCCGCGCCGTCGAAACGGGGATCTGCGAGAGCCGGGTCTACGACATCGAAGTCCCCGACGACCACTCGTACATGACCGACTCCTTCGTCGTGCACAACTCCGCCGCCGGCGCTGCGGTCTCCTACTGCCTGGACATCGTGGGCGTGGACCCCATCGAGGCGGGCCTGCTGTTCGAGCGCTTCCTCGCGCCCGACCGCAAGGGCATGCCGGACATCGACACCGACTTCGAGTACCTGCGCCGCGGCGAGGTCCAGGAGTTCCTGCGACGCCGCTGGGGCCGCGACAACGTCGCTCTCATCGGCACCTACAACCCCTTCCTCTCCAAGGGGGCGATCAAGGCCGCCGCCCGCACCCTCGGCCTCAGCGACCTGGGCGAGAAGATGGCGAAGCTCGTGCCGATGGTCGGTCCGAAGCCCCGGCCCTTCGCCCAGTTCGTCCCCGAGGGCTCCGAGCACGGCGGAGACCTGCGCGAGTTCGTGGCGACCGAAGGCGAGAGCGCCCAGCGAGTCCTCGCGCTCGCACAGGCGCTGGAGGGCGTGAAGGCCAGCGAGTCGATCCACGCCTGCGGAGTGCTGGTCTCCCCCGAGTCGCTGGTGGATCTGATCCCCCTGCGCCTGCACACCGACAAGAAGACGGGCGTCCAATCGTGGGTGACCCGCTGGGAAGGCCCGGAGCTCGAGGACTTCGGCATGCTCAAGATGGACATCCTGGGCCTGCGGAACCTGGACATCGCCCGCTACTGCGAGGACCTGCTGCGCGAGGCCGGCGAAGACATCGACCTGGACGCGGTGGACGCCTCCGACGTCTCCGATCCTCGGGTCCTGCGCACCTGGCAGATGCTCGCCGCGGGCACCACCTCCGGCGTATTCCAGCTCGAGAGCGCCGGGATGACGCGCCTGCTCGTCGAAGCGATCGGCGGCCTCCTGCGACGCGGTCTCGCGCCCACGATGGCGGACCTCTCCACCATTATCGCGCTGTACCGGCCGGGCCCCATGGGCGAGCGGATGCACGAGACGTGGGCGGCGATCAAGGCCGGCACCCTCACGAGCTCGTACGCGCAGTTCACTCTGGACCCCACCGAGCAGGCGGTCATCGCCGAGATCCTCGATGAGACCGAAGGCGTGATCGTCCTCCAGGAGCAGCTGATGTTCCTGGCGCAGTCGATCTCCGGCTTCGGCCCGTACACGAAGTCGAAGCTGCAGAAGGCTGTCTCCAAGAAGCAGATGGCCGAGCTGAACAAGCTGGAGACCCTGTTCATCGACGGCGGCGAGTTCGCCCTCCCGGACGGTGGCGTCGAGATCGTCCCCGGCGGCGTCTCGCAGTTCGAGCGGCCCGACGGCACGACCTCGCCCGCGTTCCAGCGGCAGACCCTGGTCGCCCTGTGGGAGACGTTCAAGGCGTCGGGCAACTACCTGTTCAACAAGGCCCATTCCTTCGCCTACGCGGTCCTCGCCTTCGAGACCGCCTACCTCAAGGCGAACTGGCCGCTGCAGTACGCCGCCGGTCTGCTGGTGCGCACGGAGAAGGTGGAGGCCCGCCGGGCGATGCTCTCGGAGCTGGGACGCTCCGGCGCCGAGGTCCTCCCTCCTGACCTGAACATCGCCGGCCCTCACACCTTCGCCGAGGAGTCCCGGATCGTCTTCGGCATCGCCGAGGTGAAGGGCGTCTCCGAGCAGTCGGCCGCGGCGATCGTCGCCGAGCGCGAGCACGCGGGACCGTTCCGCTCGTTCGCGGATGCCGCCGAGCGCCTGACCCGCGCGGGCGAGATCGAGGACGGCAGCGGCACGCAGGTGCGCCCCTCTGTGCCTGCGAAGGAGATCGCCGCGCTGATCGCCGCCGGCGGACTGGACGCCTTCGGGCCCCGCAGAGAGATGACGCGCCTGATCGGCGGGTACGTCGCCCCGACGAAGACTGCCTCCCCGATCCCGCTGACCACCGAGGACGTGACGGTGCTGCCCGGCCTGGACTGGTCGCCGGTGGAGCGCTCGGCCCGGCAGATGGGAGTCCTGCGCGTCGCGCTCGGACAGCATCCGATGCAGACCCAGGAGGTCGCCGACCTGCTGGGCACCTGGTCGCCTCACACCTCCTACGGGTCTCGGGGCGACGGCATCGTGCGCCGCATCTGCGCGGCCGGCTCCTACGTGGAGTCGAACGCCGCGGTCACGGTCGCGGGGATCCTCTCGAGCTGGCGTCTGATCGAGCGGGAGACCGGCAACTTCGCCTTCGCTGTCATCGAGGACGGAGAGGACACCATCGAGGTGGCGATCTGGAACCGCGTGCTGCGCAGGATCGAGCCGGCCGACCTTCCGGGGCTCGGCGACCTCGTGGTCATCACGGGCAAGGTCGAGCGTCGCAGGCGCACGACGATCGTCAGCACCGGGGACGCCGATTCCGACGCGCAGGCCGGGGATGACCCGGATGCCGAGGGCGCCGTGAAGGTGGAGGAAGTTGTCGATGAGCTGCAGATCGCAGCCGATCAGGTGAGCACCGTCCGCACCGCCACTCCTGAGCACGGCCCGGCACTGCCGCCGCGCGTGAGCGTTCAGAGCGTCTTCGAGGGGATGACGGCGAAGCTCCAGGGCGCCGAGGAGGCGAAGAAGCCGCAGCGCAAGCGGGCGACCAAGTCCCAGTCGGAGATCCCTGGAGTCGCCGAGGGGCAGGGCGCTGGGCGGAAGGCGGAGGCCGCACCGCCCGCCGGCCCCGGCCCGCACGCGCAGGCCCCTGTCCAGGCTCCCGACCGGGCGGAGGAAGCTGCCGCCCTGGCCCTTCCGGCCGACCCAGACGGCTCCGCTGAGACCCCGATGCCGGATGCGCCTCCGCCGTCCCTGCCTGCCGCCGCAGCACCCGTCGCGGCGCCGCTCGAGGTTGCCGCTCGCACCGGCGGAGAGCCCGGGGCGCTCGCAGCGGTCTGGACCGCTCCTGGGCGGGACATCCCTGTGCAGACCCGGCCGGAGAGCCCGGTCGCTCCGGCGGCCGAGAACCCGGCTTCCACCTTCGGCATCCCGAGGGGCGAGCACATCGCCCCGAGGAGTGCCCCGACCAGCTCGCACCCCCTCCTGGACGACCTGAGCGCCTATGCGGCTCTCAAGCGGGGAGGGATCCAGAGCTCCTGAGCACGCGACCGTCGCTCCCGGGAATCTTCCTGGGCAGGCGATCGGCCGCGTACTCGGAGTGAACCCCGTGCAGGGCCTCTGCACATCTTCCGTCGCCGGGCATCCGGCGGCACCCCGCGCACGACACGACATGCACTGCAAGGAGCACCCTGATGGACCTCAATCAGATCACGCACTCGGGCAACCTCACCGGCGACCCCCGCAAGTTCGTCGCCGAAGACGGCAAGGTCTTGGCCTACTTCACGATCGCCGTGAACCCGCCGAAGCGCCGGGACGCCGGCCCGAACGACCCGGCTCCCGAGGCGATGTTCGTGGACTGCGTGGTCTACGAGCCCACGTCCAAGAACGTCCTGGAGACGTATCGCAAGGGCATGGCGGTCATCGCGATCGGCGGCTACACCGCGAAGAAGCAGCAGTTCTTCAAGCAGGACGGCAGCCCCGTGAACATCTCCACCCAGCAGTTCCGCGTCTTCAAGACCGGGCCGGATCTGACGTTCGCGACCGCGTCCGTCAACAAGATCGAGTACCAGGGCGGCGGGAACAATGCCCAGGGCGCGCCCGGCGGTCAGGGCTTCGGCCAGCCCCAGGGTCCGCAGGGTGGCTTCGGCCAGCCCCAGGGCCAGGCGCAGGCCCAGCAGGGCTTCGGCCAGCCCCAGGGTCAGCAGGGTGGCTTCGGCCAGCCGCAGGGCCAGGGCCAGCCCCAGGGCGGCTTCGGTCAGGGGCAGCCCCAGGGTCAGCAGGGCTTCGGTCAGCCGCAGGGCCAGGGCCAGCCCCAGCAGGGCTTCGACCAGGGCCAGCAGGCGCAGGGCGGCTTCGGCCAGCCCCAGGGCCAGCAGAACGCCTTCGCCCAGCAGGGCCAGGGCGGCTTCGGCGGCCAGGGCTTCTGAGCCCATCCATGAACAGGGCGCCCCGTCCGCACGGGCGGGGCGCCCTCTCCCCTAGATGAAGGAGCAGCGCATGCGGGACGACGGCGTCGACCTGCTCGAGCGCCCATGGACCGGCCGGCCGAGCTCTCCGGGTCTTCTCGCGCCCGCAGCACCGCCCGCTCTCCTCTCCTGCGCCGCCGGGGCTCGCTGCTCTGGTGGGTCTTCGCCCGGGCCCGGGTCGTCGTCGCGCTCATCGCCGTCGTGGTCCTCGCGGGCATCTCCTGGGGAGGGTTCACGGTGTATCAGCGCGTCACGCAGGAGCCTCAGGTCGTGGTCGTCACGACGATGGCACCTGCCACCGGGAGCAGCGTCGAACCGAGCTCCGACCCGAACCTCTCCCCGGAGCCGCCGATCGAGGTGACGCCTCCGTCGTCCCCGGCGCCGGCAGAGCCCGCCCCCGAGCCGGAGCCCGAGCCTGCGCCCGAGCCGGAGCCCGAGCCGGAGCCGGAGCCTTCGCCGACCCCGGAGCCCGAGCCGACCCGGACGCGCGCGCCGGCCACCACGCAGGCTCCGCAGCCCGCTCCTGCGACCACACAGGCGCCCGCTCCCGCGCCGGCGCCCGCACCCGTGCAGACCGCGACCACCAGCCTCAGCGTCACCTGCAGCGGCGACGCTCGCGTCACGTTCACCTCGAACGGGTCGATCTCCGTCAGCGGGGCGGCCTCCGGGAGCGGCAGCGGCTCCGTGACCGTGTCCGGCAGCGGCACCTTCCACGCCAGGGCCGAAGCGCCCTCCAGTGTCCAGCTCTACTGGTCCTCCAGCGGTGCCGCATGCCAGGGCTGATCCAGTTCCTCCTCGAGCACCCCGGTGTCCTCATCGGCGCGCTGCTCATCGCCGCCGTCGCCATCGCGGCCGCCGTCAGCGCCCTGCGTCCCGGGGAGGGCATGCGCGATCCGGTGCGCATGTACTCCGCCGAGCAGCGCCGCGAAGGGTTCGACCGCGCCGGGCACCGATGCGAGATGTCCACCTTCGGGATCCTCCGCTGCCAGCGGCCCGCGCAGCACGCCGACCACTTCTGGCCGTGGTCCCGCGGCGGCGCGACGTCGATGCGGAACCTCGTCGCCGCCTGCTCGCGCCACAACACGTCCAAGGGCGCCAGCATGCCCTCCTCCTGGACCCGGCGCCGCATCACCCGCCGCCGCGCCCACTACTTCCCCGAGGAGGCCGCGCGCATCCCCGGCCAGTGGTACGCCGGCTGACCCGGCCGCGCCCGCATCCCCTTCCAGACCTGCACCAGCACCGACCTCCGAAGGAGCACCCCATGGCATACGACGACTACGAGCCCCGCGGCGCGCACGACCTCGAGTACGCCGACGACATCCCCAGCAGCGATGAGCGCATGATCGGCGGCGTCTCCCATGCCCGCGTCCTGACCGGCCGCACGGAGGGCACCCACTGGACTCCTGCCGAGGCGTCGTGGGGATGCACCTGCGGCGTCCACCTCGGATCGGAGGACTACATGGGCTACTCCGGGCAGACGTTCGAGGAGCACATCCTCGAGCTGGAGGATGCCGAGCACGCCGGCGCCGAGCCCGAGGATCGCTCTGCGCCCGAGCTCGAGCCCGTCTCGCCTGCTCTGACTCCCGTCCATGCCGGCTGAGGCCAGCGCCCACGACACGGCGATCATCGTCGCGGGGCGCGCGTTCGCAGTGCGCCGGTCCGCGCGATCCGTGCTCCTGCGAGTCCTGGTGCGCAAGGGCGCGCTTCTCCTCGCCGGCGCGATGCTGGTCGGCGCAGGCGCATTCCTGCTCTGCCGGCCCATCGGCCAGACCCCGCTCGATGGGATCGTCAGCGAGATGCTCGGCGGTGGGAAGCTCCACCAGGTGCTCGCCTACATCGGCAGCGCCGCGGCGGGAATCATGTGCGCGGCGGCTGGGCTGTTCATCGCCCTGGACGCCCTCGTCGACCTCCTCGGCTCCGCGGACCGCTACGACCCCGCCGTGAACCGCGTCCGCGCCAGAACCCGCGGGATCATCGCCGAGATCTCTCTCGAAGGCATCGACGACTTCGACCGGACCCTGAGAGACCGGATGCGGGAGGACCTGCGGCGGAGGTGAGCTGGCTGCCCGGACTCACCCGCCGCCGCGCGGAACATACCCGGTCATGAAGTATCTCGCCGAGTTCATCTCCCTCCTGCCCTCCCGCATCATGCGCGCCCTCCTGGGCCTCGTGATCATAGGCCTGTTCATGGGGATCGTGTACGCCTACTCCCCCGCCGGCCCCCAGATGCGGGAGTGGATGATCGAGGCGAGCGAGCACCTCCCCGAGGGCTTCCCCGAGATCCCGGGCCTGCCCACGGCCGCGCCGGCGCCGAGCAGCGATCCGGCCGCTCCGAGCACGGCTGCGCCTTCGGCTGCTGTGACGTCGACGGCCGGGCCGGCATCGAGCGCGCCTGCGAACGCTGCGCCTGCGAGCCCGGGGTCCTCTGCTGCAGTGGTCGGCGACTACTACACGATCACCGGGACCGCCGTCGTCGAGCGCACACCCGTCTCCGGGCAGGTGACGACCTGCGACCTCGACTCGCTGGGACGCGCGCAGTGCGCCTACGGACTGCTCACGGCCCCTGCGAAGGGTGACTCCGAAGGCAAACTCCCCGATCCCGCCGGCTGGCCCAAGAACAACGCGAAGGTCACCATCCTCGCCTCCGACGGCGTGGACGGGTCGAAGCAGTACAAGGGCTGGATGATGAACCGCAGCCACCTGATCGCCGACTCCCTCGGAGGCCCCGAAGTCGCTGGCAACCTTGTCACCGGCACCCGCACTCAGAACGTCGGCACCACGCAGATCGGCGGCCAGTACGCCGGCGGCATGGCCCACACCGAACGCATGGCTCGCGAGTACCTCGCGTCCGGCAAGGGAGCCGAGTGCCCGCTTTACTACGCGGCCACCCCGAACTACACCGGGAGCGAGCTCCTGCCGCGCACCGTCACCGTGGACATCATGAGCTGCGACCACGCCATCGACGAGCGCGTCATCGTCTCGAACACCGCGAACGGCTGGAACATCGACTACATGACCGGGGCGGTCATCCCCACGCGGTGAGGCCTAGAAGTCGTCGTCCCGGCGGTCCTTCCGCCTACGTGAGACTCGCGACGGCATGAGCTGGAGCTCGCGGCGCAGGACGGATCGGATGGCATCTCGCCCGATGTCGTCGGTGCCGAGCAGGCTGATCCCGAGCGCGTCGGCTGCACTCAGGAACGTGCCGATGGCGACGGATCCGCTGCCCTTCTCGATCGCGGCGACTGTAGCCCGGGAGACGCCGAGGACTGCGGCCAGGTGCTGCTGCGTCCACTGCTTCTCAATGCGGGCCACTTCGATGGTGTGGCCGAGCACTTCGAGCGTGCTCTGGGCTTCAGGACGGATCATCACACGACATCGGCCTCCTCTGTGTGTCAGCTAGAACAACCCTAGACCTTTCAGTGCTCATTATCGTGCGCATCTGCTTCCGCTGAGGCGCTACGCAATCCGCTGATCCAGCCCCCTCCGCCCCTCCTGCGAACGCGCGGCACATAGCCGTGCATGAGCACCAAGATCAGCGCACGCGCAGCTTCCGCCCGCGAGTCCGCGCGCAAGGCCGATGGGAAGTTCGGCAGCTACGAGTACGAGCGCGCAGACGCCGTCGACCTCGCGGGATCCGCGGGCTCCGCCGTCGACCTGTACGGGACCGACGACTGGATAGGGCTCGGCGAGGACACCCCCGCCGTCGACCCGATCGCCCTCGAGCGGGCCCGGGAGCGCATGGCCGTCGCCGAGGCCGAGCGCGACTTCCAGGTCGAGACCGCCAGGCGCGCCGCCGGTTCGGCCCGTGCGCGCGAGATGGCCGACGAGGTCGAAGTGTGGTCGGCGATCCTCGAGGACGAGGGACTCGGCGAGATCCCCGAGCGCCGCGGCGAGGACGACGCCGATGACAGCCGGCCGGATGCGGAGGAAGCGGCTCGCGCGGAAGCTCGCGCCCGGCGCCTGGCATCCCTGCCCTCCATCTCCGACCTGCGCGAGCGGGAGAACGCCTACGACCAGGACGTCTTCACCCCCGCTTTCATCGCCCGCATGCGCCGCGTCGCCGCTGTGGAGGCCAGCAGCGTCCCCATGGCGCCCGCCATGGATGCGGATGATCTCGTCTCCGAGGCCGCCGTCGAGATCCACCAGCGCATCGCGCGCGGAGACCGCGGCTTCGTGGAGGCGGGTACGGGCCACGTCGCCAGTTCCTTCGCACGCACGATCATGCACGCGAAGGCGGTTCGCTCCACCGGCGAGAAGGCCAGCCGGAACATCACCGGCCGCTCCGAGTACGCACGTCGCCGCGCAGAGGAGGAGGCCCGGCTCGGGCACAGCCTCACCCGCGTCCAGGAGGACAACCTGGCCCACGAGGTGCGCATGTCGATGCCCGTGAGCAACCGCCCCTCCGAGGGCTTCCATCGCCTCGCTCCAGCGCTCTCCATCGACGCCTCTGAGGGAGACAGCCTCACCATGTCGACGCCGGACCCCTTCGACCGGTCGCTGACCACGGAATCTGAGCGCCGCATCGAGCAGACCGTCGATCGCATCGAGCAGGCACTGGAGAACGGGGAGCTGTCCGCGCGGACGATGCGCGAGCGCCCGTGGTTCGGCGTCAGCCGCGTCGTCTCCCTCAGCGAGCCGTGGCGGGAGGAGATCCCGGAGCCGCAGCCGAAGAGCCTCTCCGGCAGTCGCTCCACTCGCCTGATCGCGGTGGTCGCGAAGGCCGGCGGCGCCGACACGGTGGCCCGCACCTACCTCGACGGCAACCTGCCGGAGCGGGAGACCGAGGCCCTGTTCGCCGCGTTCCCCGATGCCGATCAGCACCAGCGCGAGCTCGTCGCGAACTTCCTGGTCGACTCCGCTGACCGGTACGGCTCCCAGATGGCCCAGACCCTGTTCACGTCCTCCGTCGCCATGGCCCGCACCGATGCGTCCGATGCGCACGAGAAGCTGCGGTCCGTGCTGGCGGAGGTGTGAGACGGATGCCGTCATGCAGGCACAACGCACGGGCACAGGTGCCACAGATCACCGCCACCAGCGATCTCGCGAAGGTGCGGCACATAGCAGTCCAGGAGGTTCCGGCAGCAGGCCGGCGCCACGGCCTCGGAAGGAGGGCAGCATGAAGGGACGCACCCCGCGCGGATCCCGCGGCCCCGCGCGCGCCGGCGACCAGCCCCGCGCCACCGACGGCCGGTTCTCCACGTGGCCCTCCGAACGGGCCGACGTCACCCTCGGCGGAGACGGCGCCGCGCGAGCCCTCACCGAGGACTACTCGCAGCCCAGCGCCCGAGGCCGCCTCGACGGAACCGCCCGCCAGCTCCACGGCTTCGGCGGCGTGGACGTCGAACCCGAGACCACCGTCCTCGAGGGAGCGCTCACCGACAGCGCCCTCTCCCGACTGTGGGGCCAGATGACCCCCTTCGAGGGGCACATGCACCGCCTCCTCGCCACTCCCAGCCCCCAGGGCACGGCGTGACGACAAAGCGGTGCGCTGAGGCCTCGCGCAAATGCGCATGGTCTCCCGTGAACGACTTCCGTCCGGACGCACCGGACGGTCAGGACTTGAAAGGTCTGCAATGAACACGAAGGTGAACTTCGCCGGAGGGTGGGACACCGTCTGGGGTGCCGTCAGCGGCCAGCTCGGCGGCGTCGCTACCCTCCTCACCGTCATCGGCATGCTGATGGTGCTCTTCTCCGTCCTCGCCTGGATCTACCAGAAGCGGCGCGGCGCGAACATGCAGGGCCTCGGCGGCGTCTTCGTCGTGCTGTTCATCGGCGCGGTGATGGCGGCTCCCGGCGCGATCATCCCCGGCATCCTCCGCATCATCGACTGGGTCGCCAACGGCCTCATCGCCCTGGTGAACAGCACCTCGCGAGGCTGATCCTCATGCGCCCGGGTGAGCCTTCGGGCGGGCCCGGGCGCGTGGGACCGGCATTTGAGCACGACCAGGACCAAGGAAGGAGACGACGATGACCGCGATCCACGAGGCGCCCGCCGACCAGCAGCGCCCCATGATGATGTTCACGCTCACGGACATGATCGGCAAGAAGGCCGAGGAGTCCCGCGAGACGGTCATCGCGACCACGGACGTCAACAACCGCACCGCGGTCGTCCTCATCGTCTCCCTCATCCTCACGATCATCACCGCGCTCATCGCCTGGTCGGTCCTGCCGATCGGCGGGTACGCGCTGCTGATCCCACTGGCCGGCACGCCGCTGATCACGTGGCTGGTCCGCGGGCGATCCCGGCACGGCCTCCAGGTCACCTACCTCCGGCGCACCATCGACCGTCTCCAGGCCGGCCAGACGACTGGCCTGTTCCTGCACTGCAACCGCCTCTACGATCCGCTCGAGGTGCAGATCCGCACCATCACCCGCGGCAGCGTCGATGTGGAGGACATCCCCGGGTTCCTGCCCGAGGAGGGCCGCGAGTTCGCAGGCGTCGACTTCGAGCTCGCCCCGGCCGAGGAGAGCACCTACGTGCCCGCGGCCTCCCGCACAGCATCCGGCGGTCTCAGCGCACGCGCGATCCACGCCCGCCGCAGCCTCCTCGAGGTCGATGCGATGCAGTGGCAGCAGATGCGCGAACAGCAGGACTACGCCCGCTGGTATGAGGGGCACATCGCCCGGGTCCGCGCCGAGCGGATGGGGCTGCCGGTGCCCGGGGCGGGCGGGGCGGGCGGGGCGGATACGGGGGCTCGGATGGAAGGGGCGGCGGCATGACCACGAGCTTCGACGAGCAGCAGGTGGAGCGCGACACGCGCGGACGCTTCGCTGAGCAGGCCCACATGCGCTCCGATGTGCATCTGGTCCCCTACCCTGTGGCTGTGAACCCCATCGCCTTCGAGCTCTCCGACGACCCGAACCTGCCGGATGACGAGTACAACGCCGGCGGGTCCTTCGACTATCCGCCGGTGCCCCGGTCCGCCCGGCAGGTCAGGGCCTTCTGGGCGACCGTCCACGTGCCCGACGTCGCCATCACCGCCTACGAGCGGTGCTACGCAGCAGACCTCGAGCAGAGCGTGCAGGAGCAACTGGCGGCTTGGGATCGGACGCATCCCACGAAAGAGGTGATGCTCTTCGAGGAGTCGAACGCCCACGAGGCCGCTCGCGCCGCAGCCGAGGCGGAGTTCCGCTCGCAGCGTCCGTCGCTCCCCCGCCCCTACCTGCGCACCGCCGTCCGCGTCATGCGCATGGCTCAGGACGCCCGCGACCTCCCCGAGCAGGAGCGCGAGGAGCTGCGGTCCTCCCCCGTGAAGTTCAATCCCGAGCGCAACCCCACCACGGTCGCGGCGTTCCAGGACTTCTGGGGCATCCGCCATCCCGCCCTGCGCGAACGGGCCCTCGCCACGACCGCCGAGCTCGAGCGCGAAGACATCGAGGCCCTGCGCCGCGAGATGACCGCAGCCGTCTCCCGGCTCTCCAGCCAGATCTCCGGCGTCGACCTCACGACCCGCCGGCACAAGGCAGAGTCCGAGGCAGTCTGGGACCTCGAGGACGAGCGGGCGAACGCGCGGCGCAAGAAGCGCTGAGAACTGGTAGAGTCAGGCGAAGCGGGCATCCATCCTTCGGATTGGGTGCCCGTTCTTCATGCTCGGCGCCCGTTCTCACTGGGCCCCGCCTCGGATCCCCGCCCGCATCATCCGGGCGTGGTGCGCAGTCCCACCGACCAGCCGGGCCATCCGCCGCTCGTCCTCCACCGTGACCGGCAGGCTCCCGCGAGCGGACCTCACCGCATCCGCGATCGCGTCCGGCGCCGCAGCGATGACCTCCGCGGCCGCCGCCACGACTTCGCCCTCCTCGAGACCTGACCTCCTCGCGAGAAGTTCCCAGTCCCCCGCTGTGATGCTCTCGATCCGGCTCGTGCTCCCGACCGCGAAGGCGAGGTGCAGACCTGGAAGCTCAGTCCCCGTTGGCCTTCGGCTGGAGGCCCACGGGTGGAACGAGCAGACGTCGTAGAGCGGCGCGAGAGTTACCGATCCGTCCTCGCCATGGCGAAGCGCGTAGTTCTTCGCATGGCCATCAGCGCTCCCGATCACGGCGCTGTAAGCCAACGAGCGCACGAACTGCATGGCATCGTGGTGGCCGGCATCATCGAGGATGAGTCGAGCGAACTCGTGCGCTCTAGGGCCTCCGTCGGACTCGTACTTGCGGGCTGGCGCGGCACCGAGGGCCTGGCAGAGGTCCTCCTGGTGCAGACGCATGATTTCGTCGTCGGCGACGGCCCGGTCGTGCCGCTCGGAGATGAGCGCGGGGGTCCCGTAGAAGATCCGGTACTCGCTGCGGGCCACGTCCAGCCCGAGGCGCGCGGCACCCTCGAGACTCAGGTGCTCGATCAGCGCCTGCCCGGGGTGACCAGCCGCCGACGGCTTGAGGATGTGCGTGCTCGGAGCGCAGTCAGTGGACTCGTACCAGGAGCTACCGCCGTCGAAGCTGGTCAGCGCGAGCTTGGACTGTCCCCCGGCGAGGGCGAACCAGCCCACGTTGCTCCGGTCAGATGCGCGGGCACCCGCTGTGGATGCGGACGACACGCTGCGGGAACGCAGACGCGAGGCGATCTCCCGGTCATCGACGCGCACGAGCGGATCGACGCGGCCCGGGGTCTCGCCTGAGGGCAGGATCTGCAGCGCGCCGGCGACATCGCTCCCCAGGTACCGGAGGAGCGCGAATGGGTCCGCGGGATCGACCGGCGCCCCCAAGCCCTCACTGAGGACGTCTGCCCATCCTGAGCGGACCTCCGCCCTGTCCGGCAGGAGTCCCTCGAAGAAGTGGCGGACCGTCTCGGGGCTCGGCCGCATGCCGTCGTTCGGCAGGGAGGCCGAGATCCGCGGCGCATCGGGGCTCGTGTACTTCATCGCCACCTCACCGGATGCGGCGATGGACAGCGTCGCATCGTGCCGGCCGCCCCGCCAGATGTCGAGCGCGCGGATCATCTGCTCGACGCGATGCTCTGCGGGTTCATCCCGAGCTCGGCGAACAGCACCGGCAGCTTGCCGGGCCGCGAGGTGATGCCTCGCTCGACTTCGCGGACCCAGCCCCGAGGCACGCCGACCCGGTCCTCGAGCTCGGCTGTGGAGATGCCTGCGCGCTTGCGGAACTCCCGCACCCAGGCGCCCTGCGTCACGGGGTCGACGAAGGATTTCGGGGCCGTCCCGCGCTTGCGAGCGGCCGCCACAGCACTGCGGACGGCCGAAGGGGTCACCTCGAGTATCCCCGCGATCTCCCGGTGGGACAAGCCGGACTCCACGACCAGGCGCAGGATCCCATCCTCGCGGGCGGCCTCAAGCACCATGGCCTTCTGGCGGGCGCGCTCGGCCATTGCGTCGATGTGTCGGATCGCAGCGAGCTCCACGGAGAGCTCACGGTCATCGAGGGGCGGCATGGGCGGACTCCTTCGGCTCGCGGGCGGCACGGCGGTCGTGCAGACACCGTGGAGTGTCCCGCGGATGAGGGGCGCAGACCGGGATTCCTTGGAGGCCGACTCGCGCGGGTGCGCCTCATGTTGCCGGAGTCTCAACCTGACTGGCTCGAGCCCTTCGACGCGATGAAGGGCGTGTTCGCTGCTATTCGTCTCAGGCTGTTGCTCCCGCGCTTCATCACCTCACTGCGCTCCAGACGGTCCGTGCTATTGCGCTCAGCGCAATCTTCCGTAGGATCGCACTCATGGACGACAAGAGCATCGGCGCCGCCGTCAGCCAGGCGATCAAGGACTCCGGCCGTACGCAGGCCGACGTCGCGAGCGCAGTCCACATGGACACCGCCGCCCTCTCGCGCTCCCTCTCAGGCCAGCGGGCGTTCAAGTTCCTCGAACTCGCATGGATCGCGGACCTCGTCGGCACCAGCGTCGACGGGCTCATCGGGCGCCCGCAGACACTCCCGTTCATGGCCGCAGCCCGTGCGACCAGCACGGCCGATGCTCACGTGAACGCGGAGGTCAGCGACATCGCCCGGCTCATTTACGAGCGGCGCCGAGGACTGCACCAGCTCGACGTCGGCAGCCCCAGCGCTCTCCCCGACATCTCCGACTGCGCATCGGACCAGGCGATCGCTGATCGCATCGTCGCCGCGCTGAACGAGGCGCAAGGCGGTCCTTGGGTCATGACGGAGGTCGACGAGTTCGCATCCGCCATCGAGAAGGCGTTCGGAGTCGACGTCTGGGTGAGGCCCCTCCCCGAAGGAATCGACGGCTACTGCGTCCACGCCGCGGCAGACGGTGTCCACGGCATCGTCGCCACCTCCAAGGTTCCGGCCCAGCGGATCCGGTTCACTCTCGCTCACGAGCTCGCCCACCTTGTGCTGGGCGACGACACCACCAACGAGCCCCACCGCGTGGATCTCGACGGCGAGAGCGGCATCGAGCGACGGGCGAACGAGATCGCCGGCATGATCCTGATACCGCGCGCACGTATCCCGCTGCGCGATGAATGGAGCACCCAGCAGATCCGTGGTGAAGCCCATCGCTTCCGCGTTGCACCTTCCACCTTCGCCGCACGAGTGCGGGCCCGGAAGTATCAGGCTGAGCTCGGAACCCTCGCTGAAGCATGGCCTGCTTCTACCGCAGATACCACCTACGATGCCTGGCAAGCACAGAACTGCGTGGAGCGGCCTCCCCGCCGGCTACTCCACGACCTCGCGGAGGCCTACACCTCCGGCGAGGCGACGGTTCGTCCGTTCGCCCAGGTCGCCGGGATCGACGACATGGAAGATGCCCGTCGCCGCGCGCGAGCACTCATCTCCCAGTCGGCCGCAGCGTGACCGCAGTCTTCCCCGACAACTCCGTGGCGATCGACTTCGCCATC
The DNA here is from genome assembly GCF_023509525.1 of Brachybacterium equifaecis. Classification (GTDB taxonomy): domain Bacteria; phylum Actinomycetota; class Actinomycetes; order Actinomycetales; family Dermabacteraceae; genus Brachybacterium; species Brachybacterium equifaecis. The sequence continues at coordinate 22,551 of NZ_JAKNCJ010000012.1, read as the reverse complement.
GTCGGGAAGATGGACCTGCTGCTCGAGTGGATCCGAGACCGGGGAATGGTCTGCGAGGCCGTTGACTTGGAGATGAAGGACCACGTCGGAGAGCACCAGGAGATGCGCGACCTCATCGACGCCCTCGGCGTGCCGATCAAGCTCAGCCGGACGGAGAGCGATGCCGCCGAGGACATCCGTCGAAACCGGCTCGGCGGCACGGAGGAAAGGCCGAGAGATCACCTTGGCGAGGCGCACACACTGTTCGTCTTGCGGGAGCGTTCCGCGCTTCGAGGTGCAGTGTGGCTATCGGATGACGTGGACTCGTGCGAGCTCGCCGAGTTCTGGAGTATCCGCGCCATGACATCGGTCGATGTGCTGTGCGAACTCATGGTGGAGCGGGGCCATACCTTCCACCAGGAGGCCTTCCAGATCTGGGTCGACATGTACGCCCATCCCAAGGGCGGATGTACAAGGCCCACGAACCTGGCGGACATGCGGCGTCGGGCTGGGCTCTAGAGACCAATGACCCGACCGCGAAGGGCCGGGTCATTGGAATGCCGCACTGACGACCAAGTGCGGCCTAGCGAGGTGCGCCTCTCAGCAAAGTTGCGACAGCGGGAGCCCCATAGTAGACACCCCTCCCGGCACCCACCCCTCAATCCTCAACGAAATGCCGAGTCGTATCGATTGAGATGCCTTTGCAGCGCGGAAGTAACCCCCGTGCCCCACACTCCATCGATACTTGTGCCGATATATGCCTGAAGCGCTCGCACCATGCTTGAACCGGAAGAGTTTCGACCAGTGTACTGCCAGCCACCGGTAATCCCGCTCCCGAGTTCTTCTGCCGCGTATGACTGGTTGGACACAACACCGTCGACCGAGGTGCCGAGGAACGACTGTAGGGCACGCCACGTCCCTGAACCAGCTTTCCCATCAGACACCACCCCAAGTCGCGCCTGCAAGACCCTGACAGTGGATGGACCAAATCGCCCATCGACAGTTATCCCAAGCTCTGTTCTGAGAACACCAGGTCCGGTAAAGGCGCTTTCGTGATTATTGAGATACCGCTGCAATGCCGCTGTGGTGCCTTCACCCCACACGCCATCCACAGAAACACCAATATATGCCTGGAGCGCTCGGACCATGCTCGATCCTGAAGAATTCCTTCCAGTGAACTGCCAGCCCCCGCTAATGCCATTGCCGAGCTCATCTGCCGTGTACGACTGATTCGCAACAATGCCGTCACTAGGCGTACCAAGGAATGATTGGAGGGCTCGCCAAGTACCCGAACCCGCCCTGCCGTCGGCCGTAATGCCGAGGCGTCGCTGGAGAACTTTCACGGTCCATTCACCGAGGCGCCCATCCACATTGATTCCCACCTGCATCCCAGGGATCTCCGGAATCGGCACTCCGATGTTCCCATCATCGAACTTCGGGATCGGGCTAACGCCCCCAAATGCGCCCGCGGCAATGAGCTTCATGATCTGCTGACCGGGACATTGAGTTGGAACGGAATCTTGATGACCGAAAACGGACAGGGCGGAAGGCTGCCATTCCCTAATGTATGTGATCAGATGATTAACCGAAGCCACCAATTCAGTTGTGGGGGCTTCCGTGTTCCCCACGAGACACAAAATTGACTGGCCCACGCGATTTGATTCACTGGTGCCATTTGCGCCCGACTGCCTCTTTCCCCTCAGCTCCCAAATGCGACCGACCTGATCGACAGCCCAGTTGTAGGCAATGTCAACATATGGCTCAGTCGGGTGATTCATGTGGCCATCGAGGATGCTCTGAAGTCGCGCGATCACCCCCTGCCTAGACTCCAGACCGATTGCCATCCAGGCACTAGGGTAATGAAGGTAGACAGCAGTCTGACTCGCCTTAATGGCGGGTGCCTGGCTCGGGATAGAAGTCCAGTTATTCCTGGGAAGGATCGAAACCACGTGTCTTCTCCTGTGTCTGTGTGTGTGCGTCTTTGCTACATACTATGCTGTAATGTAGCACACACTACCCGGAAGGCGCAAGGGGTCAGGGGTATCCCGTGAAGCCCCCGGGAGGGGAACTCCCCTGACGCGCCTCTTCCCAAAGGGCGGCTACGAGTAGTCGGCGACCGGATGGCGAGTTCCGGCCTGCTATGATAGCGGCATGGAAACAAACGAATTGAAGGACAAAAGGTTCGCGAGTGCGTCCGGCCGGATTTCCGTCGGAGCGGGCGTGGGAGCGATCATCGCCATGCTTTCCGCCGACCTTTTCGTGTCTTTTGTCGATGCGATCGAAATGAACGCCGGGCACCCCGTCTCAGATCTGCCCAGTTTTTTAGCGCCAACGCTCAGTTATGTCCTTTCATTAGTGGCGATTAGTTTTGGCATTGCCAGCTTCCGTTCGACTTCGGGGTCTCATTCGTTTGCTGTTGCGGGCGTTTCGATCGGAGTTACTATTCTAGCCTTAGCCATATTCCAAATCCCAGCCGATCTGGTATACCAAGTCGTTCGGCACGATTCATTACCCTTATAGGGGTCGACTTCAGTGTTTGCCGCGACTGCTCACTGTTGGGCATGACAGGCCTACTCTTGCCAACCCTCGATTGTTGAGAGTTCGCACGGTGCCGAGCTTTACGCTCTTGGGCAATGAGCTGGTGAAGCGTAGTGTAAGGGATAGGCTAACCGCGTTAGTCAACCTGGTGCCGCGACGCCTACTTCGGAGTCTTCTCCGCCTTCGCTGCCGCCTGCTGCTCGGACCGATACAGGCTGGTCACGAGCGTGAGGATGAGCGCGAACGACTGCGCGGCCATCGCAGAGATGAACGCGATGTAGACGGCATCGCCGACCTTGCCGTGGACTGCAAGCCAGGCCACTAGGGCGATGGTAGCCACCAGCGAACTGGGCACGATCCGCATCACCCATCGGAACACGCTGGCCCGCTGGTCGAAGCGTTGCTTGCGATCCTGGAGGGTCTGCGCGAGAAGCTTGGACACGTGATCATCGGCCGCCACATCCGCCGCATAGCCTGACCGCGAGGTGCGAGCGCGGACCCGAGGCGCCCTGCGAGGAGCCGGGACGCTCGGTGTCCGCGCTGCCTCTTCCGCACTCGTAGATGGCGGGTCTGTCAGATCCGAGACCGACTCTCCCGCGCCCGCGGTCTCATCCATGGATGGAAGGTCGTCCGAGTCCACCTTGTCGAAGTCGTCAGTCGGCATCAGGCTGCTTCTTGAGGCGATCAAGCCGCTTGCGCATGGCCTTCAACGAGACCCCGAAGAACGCTGCCATCCCAGCCGCCGTGATCCCGCGAGCTTGGAGCTCCCGGATCTTGGGTGCCGGCATCAGCAGGGTCCCGGCGAACTCGTCGGCGAAGAACTCGTGGAGGTCGTAGCGCTCGGGCATCCGTGTCTCCACGAACGAGTAGTCATCGTCTCCCGCGAGGGTGGCGCGCTCGATGAGGTGGCCGAGCTCGTGCGCCCATGTGAACCGCTGGCGCTCAGTCGACTCGGTCGAGTTGAGCATGATGTGCACCGTGTCCTCGCCCTCGCGCTTGACGATGAAGCCGGACAGCTCCGGAGGCAGGTGATCATGCAGGACCTCGGCATCGAGGGTCTGCGAGATGCCGCCGAGCTTCACGGGGAACTCCCCGTCCCAGGCTGTCTCGAGGAGGCTCTTCGCCTGCTGGCGCGCGATCTGGAAGACCAGCATCTGCATCACCCCATCTCACCTGAATCATCGCCGAAGCGGCTGCACCGTTGAAGCGCGATCAGCTCGGTGCTACTGCCCTCGATTCTAGCCATCTGGTGTCCATCCAGGCGGGACAACGCGCCAGTCCGAGAGCCGTGACCTGTGGCGCCCGGTGCCCACCTACCTACCGCTCGCCGGCCGCCGCACTCGCCTCCCGCCGCGCCCGCTCCAGCACGCGCCGGAGGATCGTCGCGGCGCCGCAGGGATCCACGAACTCGAGAGTCTCCTCGAGGGTCGTCGCCATCGCCCCGAAAGGCTGCTGGCGCACCTCGGCCGCGATGGGATCCCAGTCGGTGATCTGGCCGTACTCGATCGCCGCGCGCACGACCTCATGGGGCCAGGTGGAAACCGGGTCGTCCGGGGTTGTGGAAACGTTCCGGAACATGTGCCGACTGATGGTCATCGTCCCAGCATCCTCTCTGCGACATCTCGGCAGGTCTCGACGACCGCATCCCAGTCGTGCCATCGTGGCGCGAGCCCCTTGTACTGGGCGAGACCCGTGATCGTGCGGTGGTCCCGCGGGGACGGATCGGCCAGGCGCTCCGCCAGGTCGGTCGCGACGGAACCGCGGGTCTTCGTCTCCTCCTCGTAGAAGTCGTCGATGCTGCGCAGAGCAGAGGCTGCACCGTCGATGTCCAAGGAAGCCATGGCGGCCACATCCAGGTAATCCCGCATCTGGTTCCGCTGGCACACCTGGAAACCCTTCACCCGCAGGCACTCGTCCAGCGTCGGGATCGTCAGTTCGCTGCCGCTGGGCAGGACCACGGTCTCGACCTCCAGCGGGCGCGATCGGCGCAGATTGCGCAGGCCGTCCTGAGCGCCGTCCAGGTCTCCCATGGCCACCCCCTCTCGCCAGGATTTCCCGCAGCCCCGTGGCTTCTCCACCGGGCGGAAGTTCATCCCGTTGGCGCAAGCATCTCGCGGCCTGGCTCTAGGGTAGGTCGTCTGTCTTCCCCAACTGGAGGCGCGCAATCGCGTCGTCCATGCACGTGCGACCGGTGCCCTCGCACCCTCCCGCATGGACGATCCACTCCTTGTGCTTGAAGGCGCTCACGCCGACGGCCTTGAGGGCGTTGACGGCCGCAGCGTCGAGCTCCGAGGGATCCGTCCCGCGCACGAGCTCCTTCGAGACCTCGAAGGCCAGGCCCTCGACGATCTCCCGGTCCAGCTCGCTTCGGAATCGCGTGGCACCTCGCTCAAGCCGCTCAATGACGTGGGCAGTGCGGATGACTCGCTCATGTTTCCGCTCGAACGTCCGTGCAGCCTCCCGCTCCCTGCGCGCCTCAGCCTTGGCACTGCTTCGAGCACGACGGAGCTCGCGCTCGGCCTCGAGTACGACGAGCCACGCAGGCACAGACTCGGGGTCCCGGCGCCAGGACTTCAGGTCGTCCATGGTGAGCTGTTGCGTCTCGCCGGCCGCGCGCATCGCCTCGGCGACATCGTGCACGCGCAGGTCGAGCTTGCTGGAGATGGGGACCGGGCAGAGCGATCGGTCGGCCTTCCTCTCGGCGGAGGTGAGCTTCGTCGACATCGCTACTCCTCAGGGTGGGACGGGTGTGCTGTCCTGCTACGGACAGCGTTCTGGTGGTGGATTTGGGATGCACCTCCGCTTCGCTCGCGCATGGGCGGGCGAAGCGGCGGCGATCAGCGAGATCCCCGCTACGCGGGGCCTACATCGCCCGGTTCATCCCGGACTTGGCCCGGACGGGCTCATCCCCGCTCACGCGGGGCCCAATCGGTGGCGACAGAGCGAGCACTGGCTGCCACGGGCTCATCCCCGCTCACGCGGGGCCCAAACTTGCTGACCTGCATCACGGGCATCCGAAGCGCCCGCACTCATGCATGTACCGCCGGCACCGGTTCCAGTCCGGTCCGCCTCCGAGCCTCCTCCGAGAGAGCCTTCCACCCTCGCCCGGTCTGGACCTCCATCGCGCGGGACATAGGAGGTCATGCCAACCCCCCTGACGATCGACACCGAGACCGCCGCCGAGCTCATCGGCGTGGCACCTAAGACTCTGCGCTCCTGGCGCTCCGCTGCGCGCGGCCCGCGCTTCATCCGCGAGGGACGGATAGTCCGCTACCGCGAGCAGGACATCGAGCGATGGCTGGAGTCCCGTGTCGTGGGCACGCTCGAGGATCCGGTGAAGCGTCGGCGGTGAGCCTCAGCGCCCACCTCTCCGATCGCGGCACCCGTTGCTCGGTGATCGCCTCGAAAGTGCGCATGGTCCCCACCAGGAGCATTCGCGCCACCGGAGGAGACCAGCACATGCACGACCACCAGGAGCAGGACTCCGGGATCGACCGCGACCTGATGCAGGCGACTGTGCGCAGCGTGCGCCGGAGCCGGCTGTCGCGGCGGATCATCGCGCTCATCGCGCCTGTACTCCTGATGGCGTTGTCCATCCTCATCCCGTCGACGGCCATCGCCGCGGGTCAGGGGTCGCTGCAGATCGGCGGGGTCGTCGTCTCCCAGGGAGGGACCTACGCCCTCGCTCCGATGGCGCCGATGGCTCCTCCCGGACCGGTCCAGGTGGGCGATGAGACCGATCCGACCGCGAATATCGCTTGCGGATCCGCGAGCGACAACGACCTCATCCCGCTCGTGCGCTGGACCGAGTCCATCGACCAGCACCACCAGCTCCTCGATGACGGATGGCTGAAGGCCGCGGAGAACGTCGCAGCATCCGCGCGCTCCGTCGCCACGGAGATGCCGGGCGCGCTCGGGCAGTCCATGTGGGGCTGGTCTGCGCAGCTGGTGGGCTTCTCCATCGAGTTCTGCCCCCTGCGGCAGGCCGGGCCCCCTATCGACCGCTTCGCAGCGACCATCGGGCGCACCGTCGTCGACAGCGGCATCGGCGCGCTCCTGCTCATCATCACGCTCGTGCTCGTCGTGCTGCGCATGGTGCGCGCCTCCCGCATGGGTCCCGGGTCGCTCATCCAGGGCGCGAAGTCCCTGTTCATGCCGGTGCTCATGGGTGCGCTCCTGGTCATGGTCACCAACGGCGCGATGTCCTCCACTCCCGCGAGTGCCAGCGACGACGGCCCGTACGTGCCGGGCTTCATGAGCCCCGGCTGGATCATGACGAAGTCTTCCGACGCCCTGGCAGCGATCGCCAACGCCCCGCTTCAGGGCGTCATGTACCTCCAGGACGACCTGACCCCGAAGTCGGCCGGTGAGGCCGTCGCCTCCGACCAGAACGGATCGTGCTCGGAGAGCATGGCGCAGTGGCGTCTCCAGCCCGGCGGCAGCCCCGCGATCAGCGCCGTCTCCACCCTCTGGGAGAAGCCCGGCCTGCGCTATTACGTCGACTCGCAGTACGGCTCCGGCGACAACTCGATCGGGCTCGCCTCCTTCTGCCGGCTCCAGGACTACCAAGCCGGCCTCTACACCGACACCGTGCTGAACGCCGCGCCGACGCCCGAGTTCACGCTCTACTCGACCAGCGGCGCTCCCCTCGCCAATGTGAAGGATGCGGGGCCTGGGCCTCGCTTCGCATGGGGCGGCGCCGACGCACGCGAGACCCTCGAGAACGAGGACGCATCGCTGGTGGGCTGGATGATCTGCCGGCCGGGCGCCGACGGCGCATGGACCGCGATCCCCGAGGCCACGGGCGACGGCGGACTGCCGAACGTCGACAATGCGACGTGCTCAAGCTGGTGGAGCGATGACGCGGTCCCGAGCGCCTTGAAGATCGACCCGGGCAAGTCGAAGACCATCCTCGAGGTCGCTGACCCCGACCTGCGCGAGGCTCTCCTCCAGATCCACGCGCCGAGCGAGCCGTCGTGGTCCTCCGGGCTCGCGCTCGCCCTCTCGGGCTTCGTCGCCCTGCTCGTCTACGGCCTGATCGCGATCGTGATCATGGTCGCGAAGCTCGGCGCGGTGGTCCTCGGGCTGTTCCTGCTCGGCGCGCTGATCATCGGCATGTGGGCAGACTCGGCCTCGCGGCTGAAGCGCTTCGGCAATCGCACCTTCGGGGTGCTGCTGTTCACCGCGGCGGCGCAGGCGATCTTCGTGGTCATCGCGGTGCTGAGCATGATCATCGTCGGGATGGGGAGCGCGTTCTTCACGAGCTCGAGCATGATGGCGATCTGGGCGGCGGCCGCTCCCCTGCTGACGATCCTGCTGCTGCACTTCGGCGCGAAGTCCCTCATGGGCGCGAGCCCGTTCACGATCCAGGGCGCGAAGGCGATGGCCTCCTCCGGCTTCTCGCCGGGCATGATGGCGGGAATCGGCGCGCTCGGTGGGGCTGTCGGTTCGCGCATGAGCCGCGTCGGACAGGGAGTCCGCAACCTCGCCAGCAAGGGCGATGCCTACAACAGCGCGGGGAGCAAGGTCACCGGCGGCACCGGCAAGAGCGACGGCGTGCAGGGTATGAGCGTCTCGAGCGATGCTTCGGCCAAGGGCGCGGTCGCTGGCGCAGAGGGCGGCGAGCAGGCGCTCTCGGGTGCAGGCGCGGCTGCGGCGGCGGCCGGTCTCGCCTCTCGTGGCGGCCGGCGCCGGATGCGCGGTGCCCAGCTGGAGGCGGAGCGCAGCGCCTCTGCTGCGGCCCTCCAGGAGGGCGCGAGCTCCAAGAGCATCGCGGCGGGCCGCGTCATCGGCTACAACAAGAAGGGCGCGGCCGTCACGCGCGGACAGCTCGATGCGATGTCGGCCGAGGATCGCCGAAAGGTCACCCGCGAGCTCTCCGAGGTCAAGCGCACCGACAAGCTCGCCCTCGCCCAGCAGCGCCGGGCAGCGTTCTCGGAGCGCACCGCTGCAGCTACGAAGGCCGCTCGCACTGGCCTGTCCTCGGCAACCGCTGGCATCGGCATGGCGGCTCACAGCGCGCGTACGGGCGATCTGCGGGCGCTGGGCCGACAGGCGGGCGCGGGCGCCGGTGCAGCTCTGGGCGGTGCTCGTTCGGCCGCTCATGCTGCGCGGATCGCTGCGCCTGGTGTGCGCGATGGTCTCGGTGCGGGCGTGCGCGGTGCGGCGAAGGCCGCGAGCTGGGCCATGGACCACAAGAAGCAGGCCGCGATGTACGCGGGCGCTGGTGCTCTGGCGCTGACGGGCGTCGGCCTGCCCGCGGCGGCGGCGCTCGGTGCGACGGCGGCCGGGTGGCATCTGTCGAAGGCGGGCGTTCGCGCGAGCAGCGCCGATGCGCGCCTGGAGCGGGACAACCGCCGTGCCGCGCGCCTGGAGACTCGCCGTCTGGCGGCGCAGGGCGCAATCGGCAGCGGCGCCGTCCAGGAGCGGGTGCAGGCCAAGCTCGACTCGGCCGCTTCGAAGCATCAGCGCGGCCTGACCGCGGATGCGAAGCGCGCCAGCGGCGAGGCCGAGCGCGTGCGGGCACGTGCGCCCAGGTCTGCGCCGGGCGAGGGTCTGCTCGGCGGCAGGACTCGCACTGCGCAGCTCCTGTCGGACCGTATCAACTCGCAGTCGTCCGCGGTTGCCGCTGGCGGCGCGGGCCTCGCGGCCGGAGCGGGCCTCGCGTCCGGTGCGATCGCAGCGTCCGGCCAGGGCGGGGCGCCCGTCCAGCGCGAGGGCTCCGGACGGGTCGAGCAGATCGAGCAGTCCGCCGCATCGCAGGTGGGACAGCAGTCGTCTGCCACGCCCGAGATCGTCCGACCCGATGGTCGCTCCTTCGACGCTCTGGCCGCTCAGCATGAGGCTCAGGCGCCCCAGTTCGACCCGATGCTGGAGCCTCCGATGCCGGATCCGGGCGAGTACGCCCCGGATGTCGAACCCCGGCAGGTCGCCGAGCGCGCTCCTGCCCACCAGTCCGCGCTTCCGCCCGCCCACTCCTCCCCGTCTCAGCTGGAGCTGGGCGGAACACCGATGCGCCATGACGTGCCGGACATGAGCGGCGCGGTGGAAGTGGAGCCTGCACGGATGGAGCCGGTTCGTGTCGCTGAGGTTCCGGCTGTGCCGTCGGCTCCGGCGGCGGAGATCCCCGCGCCGAGGTTCGATGAAGCCGTTCAGGTGGAGGCCCCTCAGGCTTCGGCGCGCGTGGATCTCGGGTCCGAGCGTTCGGCGGAGCTCCCGGTGGCCCCCGCACCCGCACCCGCGGTGTCGGCCCCGACGCCCACTGACCCCGCCCCGATCGAGGCTTCTCGTACTCCTGCGCCCGCCCCGGCTCCTGCTCCGGTGTCGGCGCCCGCCCCGGTCCATCTCGAGCCCGCGCGCACCCCGCTGCCCGCGCAGCCGCAGCGCCCTGCCTCGGAGCGAGCAGCGGTGGAGTCTCAGGCTCCGCGTCAGGCACCCGAGCCCGCCCGGACACACGAGCCCCCTCGAGCACCCCTCCCGGCTCCCGCACCTGCACCGGCGCCCGCTCCGGTCTCGGCTCCCGCACCCGTGCACCTGGAGCCCGCCCCGAGTCCTCAGACTCACCGGACTCCCCCGGCCCGCGCGGCCGTTGACCGTCCGGCACCCGCTCCCGCATCGTCGCGCGCTCCGGAGCGGCCGGCCGAGCCCCGCGTCGACCGGGCCCGCGGCACTGCGCGCGCGGCGGATGCCGGCCGGGCGGGCGCACGCCGTGCGGACACAGTGCCGGGCGCTCGAGCCCTCGGCGGCGGTGCCGGGGGTGTCCGCGGTAGTGAGTCCCCGCGCCCGCTCGAGCCCGGCCAGTCTCGCGGCTCTGAGCGCGATAGCGGAGGCAAGGGCGGTGGCCGATGAGCCCGGCGAGCTCGAACCGGTCCGCCGGCGACGGGGAGAGCCTCCGTCCCGGCGGATCCTCCCCCGCCTCTGATCCTGCACAGGCCTCGACGGCGACTCCCACGCCCGACGCATCCACAGCGCCCGCGGCGCCCGCAGCAGGCAAGGTCTCAGCGACGGCGTCTGCCTCGAGCACCTCGGCCAAGGGCGGCACTGCCGAGTCCATGGCTTCCACCTCCGACCCCGCCGCTTCCGCCGCCGCCAGCTCCGCCCCCTCCAAGGCCAGCTCCGTGAAGGCCAAGGCCGCGAGCGCGAAGGCCGCGGCTTCCGGGGCGGCATCCTCTGCCCGGAATGTGGCGTCGTCGTCGACGAAGTCGGAGGCGGCCACGAAGGTCGCCGGTGAGGCCCTGTCCCGGTCGAAGAATGCGAAGGCGCAGGCTGCCGGGAAACTCCTTGCCGGAGACGGCGGGATCAAGGAGAAGGCACAGCAGGCCGCGGCACTCGGAGCGGGTGCCGCGGTCGGTGCTGGTCTCACGGCCGTGGGCGCGGGCGCTGCGGCGGGGGTCGCCAGCGACGTCGCGACGAGGTTCGTGGGGTCGAAGAACCTCAAGCGGAACCTGGCGATCATGGCGCTGCTGCTGTCGCTGCCGGCGATGCTCGGCATTTTCAACGTCATCATGGCCTCGGTCCTGCTGACCTCGATGTTCTCAGTGAGCCAGGAGGACGAGTGCCAGCCAAGCACCATCTCCGCGGGCACGGGCACCGTCGTCGGCAACTCCGTGGACGAGAAGGTCTGGAACTACATGATCGGAGCCGGCTACACCCCCGAGCAGACCGCCGGCGTCATGGGCAACGTGTGGCAGGAGAGCAAGTTCAATCCGTTCCTCACGGAGGGTCTCTCATCCACTCCGAACACCTCCCGCGGCTGGGGCCTGGTGCAGTGGACCGCTGACCGGCACTTGAAGATCCGCGACGCCGTGATCGCCGACCCATCGCTCGGACAGCGGTTCTACATCGCCGCCCCCGGCTACGAGACGATGCCCGCGTCGATGACCCAGGACGACATCGACGCCCTGGTGCTGTTCCAGATGCGCTACATCATCATGGAGCTGCAGACCAACGAGAAGGCCGCCGGCGCCGACCTCAAGACGCAGACCACTGTGGAGGGCGCGACGCGCTCGTTCATGAACAAGTACGAGCGGCCCCACAAGGACTACGCGAACGAAGCCGGGCGCCTCGAGAACGCCCGCAAGTACATGGCGCTGTACGGCCCGGGCGGCACGGGCGCGACGACTCCCGCAGCGACGACTCCCACCACTCCCGCAGCTCCCGCGGCCCCGGCGCCCGTCTACACCCCCGGTGGCGGGTCAGCGGTCGTGCCCCCGGCGGCGGACGGCTCCACCGTCGTCGCGGCGATCCCCGCGGTCGCAGGCTTCTCCGCCGAGCAGGTCCGCACTGCGGCGACGATCCTCGCCACCGCGCGCGCCCTCGGCTACCCCGACGAAGCGGGAATCCTCGCGATCACCACGGCGATCGGCGAGTCCACCCTCGGGGCCGACAAGTCGTCGATGGACCAGATCAACGGCGACGGCGACACGGGCCTGTACCAGATGCGCGTCATCGAGCGCGACGGCGCGTACTACGGCACCGAAGCCCAGGTGCGCGATCCCGTGTGGTCGACGACCGCGTGGCTGAACGGCGTGACCACCCACGCCGGCACCATGAAGTCGCTCTCCAGCTACCCGAACTGGAAGTCGATGGACCCGGTGGACCTGATCCACAAGATCCAGGGCAACACCGCCGAGACGAACTTCGTCTACACGAACAACCTCGCCAAGGCGCGGGAGCTGGTCGCGGCGATGTCAGGGCTCGACCTGTCCTCCATCATCGCGGGCACTGCGACCATCCCGGCGGGCGGCGCCGCCAGCGCATGCGGCGGAAGCTCTATCCCGGGGACCATCGCCGCGGGCAGCGTGACCCCGTGCCCGGACGGGTCGCCGGCGGGGTGCGTGAACTTCGCGGCCCTGACGGCGCCGAGCGCGAGCCTGATCTGCCCGGCCGGCACGAGCGACGCGGGGGTTCACTCGGCGTACATCGAGGGCAACCCGGTCCAGGTGCGCATCTGCAGCATGGACGGTGTCACCGACACCAGCGGCCGCCCGATCAAGATGAACGCGACGATCGCTTCGCAGTTCCTCTCGTTCTACGCCGAGGGCAAGGCGATGGGCCTGGAGATGTCGATCAACTCGACGTGGCGCACCCATCAGGAGCAGGTCGTCCTGGCGGCGCGGACCGGCAACGCGGCCCCTCCCGGCTGGTCCAACCACGAGTTCGGCATGGCCTTCGACATGGGCGGCTTCCAGCCGAGCTACGAGCGCGGCAACTGCGGCGCGACGCAGACGCCCGAGAACTCCTGTTACTACCCGGGCTCCGGCCCTGGCCTACAGCGCTGGATCCAGCTGCGGGACCTCGGGCTGAAGCACGGCATGTACATCCACAACGGGGAGTTCTGGCACATCGAGTTCATCCCCTCCAACGCCGCCAAGCGCGGCATTCCCGAGTATCGAGGCTGATCGTCATGAGAAACCGCGGACGCTTCACTGTCATCGCCGTCATCGCCGCGGCGGTGATCGCAGCTATCGTGATGCTCCTCCTGCATGGCCTGCGCGCCGGGGAGGACACGGTCGAGCCGGCGCCGTCGGGTCCGGCCGCGCAGTGGACGCCCTCCGCGTCCCCCTCGGCCGAGCCCTCCCCTGACGCGGCGAGCTCCGATCCCGCCGCGCAGCCCTCTCACGTCTCGGGCTTCGACGCATCGGCTCCTCGGGAGGTGGCGCAGGCGTTCGCGGACACCTTCGGGGATCTGTCCGTCGCTGATCTGCGCGCGGCGACCGCGGACCTCGCGACCGGTGAGTTCGCTGCGTCCCTCGAGGGCGCTGATCGCACGCCGCTGACCGGCGCCACCGGGTTCGATCTGTCCTTCGGCGAGACGTACGACAACGCGCTCGGCCAGGCGACCCGCTTCACGGTCCGTGCGACCGGCACCAGCGCCTTCTACGAGCTGTACGTGCAGTGCCTGCCGGCCGAGGAGGGGCACACCGGCGGCGGATGCCGCGTCTACGCGCTGGACTGGGGCCCCGAGATGCTGGGCGACGTCGACGCGCCCGGCCCGCTGTACGGCAAGGTCGCTCCGATGAGCTCGACGGACGTGACCGCGATGGTGACCACCGGTGACCATGTGGCACACGAGGTGCTGCGCTACGTGCCGGGCGAGACGCCGCAGGCCCGTGCCGCACGTCTCGCCCTGCTGATGAAGGACACCGGCCCCGCGATGCAGATCCAGCCGCCGGCCTCGCGCGACGGCGGCTACGCGATGACCGTGGAGACCACGGGCATGGCGTTCACCGGAGCCACCGCCGAGGGCGACCCGCAGGCGCAGTTCTTCGGCTCCTGGGTCGATGCCTACGATCCCACGTACTTCGGGTCCTTTGACGTGACGGTGACGTGGAAGCGCGGGGACTCCGGGCGCTACGAGGTGCAGTCGGTGCAGGCCACCCCGATCGCGCAGAACAACGGCGGCGACGGAGATTGAGCGGCGGCCGCATGTGCTCCGCGAGGCGCCGTGATCGGCGTCTGCGCAGCATCCTCGCGCACATCGCCCTGGCCTTAGCGATCGCCGGCCTCGCGCTGATCATCTGCGCGATCGCCCTTCCGGGGATCTTCGCGGCGGCCTGGATTCTCGTGGGCGCAGGAACTGCCGTCGGGTGCGGTGCGCTGGTCTCGATGCTGGACCGGATCGCCGGGATCAGGCCCCGGCCGACACGAGCTTCCTCGAGAGCACTCGCCCGCCGGGAGTGAGGACGTGCTCGAGCTCGAAGCCGTCTGCGGTCGCATGCCGCACCTGCTCTTCGCTGGTCCCCGACAGGAGCCGGCCTCCGCGGTAGATGGTGCCGCTCGGCGACACGCGCACTCCCGTGTCTGCGTAGCGCTAATCCGAGGGGGCGGCGTCGATGATCGAGAGCTCGACGGGACGCAGCAGCACGTACTTCTCGCGCGTGCGGCCGCGGGCGACGTGGAGGTGGTACTCAAGGCTAATGCGGCGGGTGGGGACGGCGGCAGGGGCTGATGGCTGATCCATGCCCTGCTATGTCCCGCGCGTTCGCACCGGAGTCCGTCCGCTGCGCGCCTCGGAGGCCGCTGGTTCCGCATCCACCGTGGTTCAGCTCTGGACGGCACCCCTCGCGAACGTCCAGAACGCGCTCTCCCGCACGAACTTCCACTCTGCGTCCTCGGGCGCAGGATCGACGTCGGGGACGACATGGACTGCCTTGGACAGGCGCAGCTTCGGAACCTTCAGACCAGCGTGCTCGGCCAGTGCCTTCGCGAACGTCGCCGAGCGGGGACGTCCCGTCTCCGTCGGGCGCTCCGGGAGGATCACCGAGTCTCCGCGGCGAAGCTCGTGGTTCTGGCCGGCGAGGGTGCCGAGGATCGTGGCGCCCAGCATCTGCTCTGCCTCGCGGATCCGTGCGGCGCGCTGCGGTGTGATCTGGATGCGCCGGGCCTTCTACATCGGCGTGAGTCTCCCGACCACCGGGCAAGACATGCGCATCATCACGCTGTTCACCTAGCCGCGCTAGGCGCCGGTTGAGATCTCTGACTTGTCGTTGTCCGCCAGTCCTGCGGGAGGCTTCATCCCCCGCCCTACCTCTCCAGCCCCCCCAATCTTAAATGTTGCTACGACGCTATGGCCCCGGCGCCAACAACTGGAATATCATGCAATCTCGAAACTCAATCATTCCCACAATGAACTACATCCTAAAATGTAAATATAAAAATATCCCGAAGGCTACCAATTCAAGCACAATGAGGAGCCAGGCGACATGGGTGAGTTCCTCTGCTCGGCGAGGGTTGTCGCCGAGTGAACCGAAGGCCGAAAACAGCACCAATATCGGCAGGACTCCACCAATCAGCAAGGCTGCAGCGGCGGCTATCCAAATATTCCTGCGAATCCTCTGGGAATAATTGCCGTCCGTCTCGGAAGATTTCATTTCGCTCCATTTTAAATGAACGTGGGTCGGTAGTGGGTTGCACGCTTTCGCGTTTGTCAGATATGGGCCACCTAGGGACTCTCTCCTTGTGGTGTCAGTAGTCATTCGCCAAGGAGGCCTATGGGGAGACCCGCACTGCGGCGGCGCCTCCCTAAGCCTATGCGATCCTCAAATGCCGAGTGCGCCACCTCCGAGAGGCTTAATCAAAACTCGGTCATCGGTGCACCTATTCGGGGGTAAGCCCGGAATCGAACAAAGGGGTTTACCAATGGGAAGTGCCGCGGACTATCCAGGCCGAAACAGAGGTATGCCGTTTCTCCAACCAAGGTTGATTTCCACTGCCAGTAGTGTACGTAGCCTTATAGCGATCTTCTGTTGCCCAAAAGTGAACCGTGACCCGTCGCCCATAGGCGCACTGCTCTTCGGTCCACGTCCTTGTCCTGCTCTGCTTATAGGCACTTTGAATTTGGAAATCTGCCAACCAGAACCCCAATTTGGACCACAAGAGGTTGACAAGTGCCGCCGTGAGCGCCTGAGGCTGCCACGAACCGGTTGAAGTCTTCGACTTTGATCGACTTATAACAAAAGTACGAATCCCATTGCAGGCTTGAGGCTTGAGGCCGCTTGCATCGCAAACGTTAATCGGATCAGTAGGATATTGGAATGACGTAGAGTTGGCGCCGGGAATCGGGTCCGGGCCGCTGAAACTGCCCGTGGTTCGATTGTAGAACCGTGCCCCCATCAGCGTGAGGTGCGCGGTCGCATCCGTCGTCGAGCGCCCCTTCGCACCTATCCACCCGTACCCCGCTGCGGTCCCCACGTTCTTCGCCTGCGCCGGGTCGATCGGGGTCCCGTACTCCGTGTACGCGGCCCACCCCGTGATCCCCGTCGCCGGTACATCCGACTGCGCGGTGGCAGGGATCTCCACGGTGGTCACGATGTCGCCGTGGATGTTCGACAGCTCCAGCCGCGTCACCCCATCGGAGGTGATCGCCGCACCCAGACTCCCCGAGATCGAGGAGACGAACCGGGTCGTCGAGACCGTCCCGGCTGGGGAGGTAACTTCGATCCAGGAGGGGTTGTCCGAACCGTCGGTGTAGTGGCGGGTGGTGGTGGTCGTCTGCCCCGCCGTGGTCGCCGACTGCACCAGACGCCGCTTCGCGACATCCAGCGTGAACACCGTCGACGTCCCGCCCTGGGACACCGAAGCCGGAAGATCGTTGTCGAAGTACCCCAGTGCGATATCCCCGCCCGCAGGAGACGGAGCATCCTTCGCCGGCAGCGTCGTCTGCCGACCGAACAGGTCATACACATACCCGCCCACCGGACGATCAGCCGTGTCGTACACCAGATCCTGCGACACCCCCGCCACCGCACGCCCGGTCGCGGTCCCATCAGCCCGCACCGACTCCCGCAGCGAGGCTCGCGCCCCGTTCTTCGTGAACGCGTACTCCCGCGTCGTGAACGGGCTGACCGTCCTGCCCGCCACCGGTGCCCCGGTGCGGTCCTCCACCTTCACCAGAGCGCCCGCAGCGTCATAGCTGTACCGATGGTCGAAGCTGTCCGCGCTCGCTGCACGCGGTGCCGGAGTACCCGCCACGGTGTATGTCGCGGAGTCCGTGCGCACGCGGCCCGCGCCGTCGTTGACCTGGGACCAGGCGAACCACTCGCCCGTGCTCTTCGTACCATCGGCCGCGGCGACCTGACCCGCGTACGACAGGCCTACTTCCTCCCCGGCCTCGTCCACGACATGTGTCGCGACGATCCCACCAGGAAGCTTCTCGGTGGTCATCGCGCCGTTGGCGTCGTAGGCCGCGGTGTAGACCAGGGGCGTCGTGCCCGCACGGGACACGGTCTGCTTCGTGACGCTGCCGCGCCGCTCGGCTTTCCCGTTCGCATCGGTGCCGTTGTACTCGAAGGCCGTTGTGCCCTTCGCATCAGCGACGCTGGTCACCCGGGCCTTGTCGTCATAGGTCGTCGTGGTGATGTCGCCGAGCTGGTTGATCTCCTTGATCGGCTTCCCCCACAGGTCGTAGGTGGTCATCTGCTTGGCGCCGGCGATGCCAGTGCCCTCCGCGTTCGACACTCCCACGGCATCCACGAGGCCCGTGGTGGCGTTGTACTGCGTGAACGTCGCATCGAGAGCCTTCGACCCCGCAAGACCGGCCGTCGAGATCTTCGACCAGATCGGTCGCCCCGCGGCGTCGTAGCGGATCTGAGAGGTGCGTGTCGCCGCGCCGCTGGTCTCCACAGTGCTTGTGGGTGCGAGCCAGTAGTCGTATCCCGTCACTCGCGTATCGGGCATGGTGGGACCCTGGTTCGGCTGTCCGGCCGGGAACGACCGGCACGGCAGTCCTGCCCAGGCCTTCGCCTGCGCGCTGGCCCCGCAGGCGGCATCCTCGCTGTTGGCTGCCGCGGTGTAGAAGATCGTCCGCGTCGTCCCCGCATCAGAGCCGTTCGAAGCGGGCTGGCGGCGCTCCACGACCTTCCCACGAGCATCGAAGCGCTGAGAGGTCACTCGCCCCACCGCATCCGTCGACGTGGTCGCGGCCCCGAGGACCCACCCCGAGGTGGGGTCTGTCGCCGGCTTCCCGTCGATCGCGTCGTATCCGCTCGTCGTGACCGAGAGCTTCTCGATGACGGCCGGCGGGGTCTGGCCCGAGACCAGCGAAGTGTCCACGAGGTCGGTCGCGACGGTCGTCGGCAGCCGGTACGGGGCGCCCGTCGCCGGGTTGATGCCCCCGTTCGGAGCCTTCTCATCGAACGTGGTGTGCACGTGCGGGCGAGCGCGCGTCTTCGTGGTGCCATCGGCGAGCAACACGGTGCGGGCGGGGCCGTACGTGTCCGTGATGAGGGTGCCCTTCGGAGTGAGGACCTTCCCTGCCGCGTCTTTGATGTCCTCGTTGTAGACGCTCTGCGTCGACATCGCATCCACCTCCCCGGCCTGGAGGGGGGTGGTCGTTGCAGCACGCGAGGTGATGGTCGCGATCGCCTTCGCGTCCAGCGTCCGGGTGATGTTGCCGAGCGCGTCGTAGCGACTGGCCGTGATGTTCCACGTGCCGGCCCCGTAGACCGCGGAGTTGATCGTGTACGCCTCGGAGTTCACGTACTGCAGGGATGCGTACTGCATGTCGTCCGCAGTCAGCTCGCTGCCGAGGAGAGCAGAGACGGGGTGATCCGATCCGAAGACTGCGTATCCGGTGACGGGCTTCTGCCCGATGAACTCGGTGGAGGTCTTCGCCTCCAGAGCCCACGCTCCCACGGCGTTCTCCGAGAGGTCAGGGAGCCCCGGGCCGGAGACGGGGACGTTGTAGACGATCGAGGCGAGCTGCACATTGTTCGCCCCTGCCGTCTGCGGCCCGCGCTGCACGTTCTTCAGCATCTGCGTGGGCACGGAGGGATCCGGGTTCGCTGCGTAGTGCAGCTCGTAGGGTGCGAGCCCCGAGGGGGTGATCGTGGAGATTCGCGTTGTCTCACCCTCCCAGGTGTACGTCGTCTTCAGTCCGGAGCGCACGTCGGTCACGACGCTCAGGCGGCTGAGGGAGTCGTAGGTGTACGAGGTGATCGGCTTGGATTCGACTGCACCCGTTGCGGGGTTGAACATCACCGCGGAGATCTGCGAGACCCGCTGTGCAGCTTTGCCATCCGGTCCCGTGACGGAGATGTATGTGAGGTCCAATGCGCGGCATCCCGGCGCGAGCTGGCCTGCGGTCGCGCATGCCGTGCCCTCGAGACCATCCGGCAGCGGAGCGACAATCCGGGTGACGGCGCCCGTGTTCGCATCGTGGCCGAAGGTCGTCTTTCCCACCTGGCCCGGCTCAGCGATCTCGAGGGGGCGCCAGACGAGATCCGGGGCGGGAGCGGCGGCGGTTGGGATGAACCGGGTGATGGTGCCGTCGTCCTCCTTCACCTCCAAGAGCTGCCCTGAGGGACCGGCGACGATCGCGGCCGTGATACCTGAGGTAGCGGTGTCATCCGTAGCGGGGAGCAGAGTCGCCGGGGAAGGGGTGCCGAGCGCGCCGTCGGGGTTCATGAAGACCAGCGGATCGCCGTCCTCTGCGACGAGGGAGAGCGTCGCGTCGGTCTTGCGGCGATCCACCACCTGCAGTCCCGCCAGGCCGACGGCGCTGTCCCCTTCGAGGTTCGCCGTGAACCCGGGTCCGAACACTCCGGTCACCGGATCCGAAGGCCACTCCTTCACTCCGCCGGACCCAGTGTTGGTGTAGGACAGATGGGAACGGGAGACGGTGATGTCCGAGCCGTAGCCCGGCACGGTCGCGTCGGTCGCTGAGGCCTGGAATTCACCGGTGTAGAGAGCTACCTGGCCTGCTTCCACCTCGGCGGTGGGGTATCCGCTGCCGAAGGCGTGGGGAACACGCACGAGCGTCGTCGGGCGCGTCTGGCCCGTGCACAGCTCTTCGACCCCGGAGTAGGCGAAGCACACCTGGAACTCCAGTCGCTGTGCGCCACGGGAGGTGCTGCTCGCTGCGGCCAGGGCTGCTGCAGCATCGAACGTGGTGTTGAAGTCGATCGCCGTGCCCGGGGCGGTCGTCACGTTGGTGGCGCTGCCCGCGTTGGTCCACGCGCTCTGCGTGCCGGCCGGGCGCCACTTCATCTGCGCGCTGACGGTCGTCTCTGCGGCCATGCGAGGGGGTGCGAGCACCTTGACGGCGAACTTCCCGTTCGAGGCCGCGAGGGATTGGGGATAGATGACGGAGGGGCCGCCCCAGCCGGTGGTGAATACGCCGACATCACTCTTCCCGGATGCCGTGAACACTCGGGCGCGGATTTGATGCCCGCCTTCTGCCTTCGGGAGAGTCACCTGGAACGACTGCCCCGGGGTCACCGCCACGGAAGTGCCGAGCGCCTGCCCATCGACGCGGTAGTCGATCCGGACGGCCTGGTTGTTGCCCTGCTTCGAGGGCGCGGTCACCGTGCACACCACGTCGGAGCCGGGCACAGCTGCTGCCCACTTCCCGCTCGTCAGGGCCGGGCAGGCGATCGAGGGGGCGACGGGGGTCGCCTGCGCGGTCTTGATGGAGCGCCACGGGGACGCGGCCCCGGCCCAGAGGCCGTTACCATCCTGCGCAGACGCTCGAACATAGAGGGTCCGCTCATCGGGGAGGGCGCTGAGCGTGCAGGATGCTGGCTGGCCGGATGCGACCCAGCCGGTCACGCATTCCGCGACCTTGGTCGTCGCATCGGTCCCTGTGAACACCTGGATCACCGAGCGGACGTCGTTCGCGTCAGGATCGGAGATGATTGCCGTGACCGTAGGAGCGGCGTCGCCCACGTAGAGCGAATCACCGAACTGCATCGAGCCGGAGATCGTCGGCATCTCAGGAGCCGCGGGCTTGCGGTTGTACGTGAACGTCACCGACGGAGGAGTGGTCGACTCCATGGACGCGAACCGCTTCCAGCCATTCGTGGACGTCTCCGACCCCGCCCTCAGGCCGATCGTCATCCGCGGATCCGGGTTCGAGGACCATCCCTGCGCCATCGCAGTGATATCGATGTTCACCCATCCAGCACCGCACGCGCTCGAACCGCCCTTGGCGACATTCGCGGAGCCCGCCTTCGAGATCCAGTTCGGCTGGCTTGTCCACCGCACTGACGAGCTCGCCAGGCCGGTGCTCCAGACCTCGAGCACGGAGGGCGTGCACGACCACGACCACGTCTCGTAGACGTTGAAGGTCGCCGAGATGATCTGCTGGTTCTGGAACTGCGCATTCGGGATACCGACGAAGGACCGCGCGACGGTCGAGCCGTCATACGTCCCGACTTTCAGCTCCTGCTCGCTCGAACGATCAGCGGTGATGCCCGACTGCACGTAGGCATCGAACGTCGCCGTCGCCGACGCTGCTGCGTAGACAGGGTCGATGGTCACCGGGAAATGACGATCGGACGCGAGCAGCCAGCCTCGATCCACGGTGAGCCCCAAGGTCACAACACCATCGCCTTGGCTCGTGATCGCGACCCCCATCGCCGCATGGTTCACGTGCTCCCGCGAGGCCGGATCGACCTTCGCATCCCACGCCATGGGAGCCTCGAACGTCGAGACGACTGCGCCGTTGCGGTCGACGAACTCGATCCGCTCCCCATCCACTTCGCGGGCATTCACGCCTTGCGCCAGGATCGGAAGCTCCCATAGGACCGTCGGGCCCGTCTGCGTGCTCGCGAAAGCCTCCGCCGAGGCACGGTCCTTGACGACGAACGACTGCTCGAACCCGTCACGCGATGCCCGAACCGTCAGATCGATACCCGGCCACGCATTGGGGTACGTCGCAGTGGACCCCTTGAGGGCAGGTGCCCCCAGCTTTCCTTCCCACCCGAGCGCGACGCTCCACGGGGCATCATCCGGCGCCTCCAGGGACGCGACCTCGGCCGGGTCACCCTCCGCGCCCGCCACAGCAGGAGCGAGCTCCACGCCGCCATCCACGCTCTTCGGCTCGATCGTGCCGTCCGACTGCTTCACCAGCGTCGTGTCGACGCTCTGCCAGGTGCCGGCTTCGTCCTGGAAGCGCACGGGAGCCGAGAACTGCTCCGTCGTCACCGTGCCATCGGGATTCACCCACGTCGAGGACGTGTCCGTCTTCTCTGCGGTGACCTCAACCTTCTTCCCCGTGGCCTTCGCCTGCACCCGGGCGGACGGGAAGTCGACGAGCTCCGGCGGGGCGGGAGCCGCAGGAGCTGCGGGCGGCGCCGCCGGACCTTCCGCGCGGGCAGGACTCAATGCCGCAACGCCCATGAACGCGCCCACGAGCAGCACGCTCACGCACCAGGAGATCCAGAACAGAGGCCGACCACGGAGAACAGGGAAGAACATCGCAGGCTCCTTCGCCCACCGGCGGCCACACGGCCGCTCCACCCCTCCGAAGCCGGAGATTGGAGTGACCCTACAGCGAGTTCAGTCTCCGCGCATGCGATTCTCAAACTTTGGTCAGATCATGGGTCGGGACTGGGCGAAGTTGGGAGCCCAAGGCTTGCACCTCTACCAGCAGAACGGGCGGCCTTCCGCAGAACCTGCAGGGTCGGAGACCTAGCTGTACGAGGCCAGGACGTTGTTGACACGTGCCGGCGTCGCGGAAGCTGGCGGTTGTCCGCCGTGCGTGCCGTGGGGACGGTGATAGTTGTAGTGCAGGTTCCAGACCTCGAGCGCGGC
>NZ_JAKNCJ010000011.1 GCF_023509525.1 Brachybacterium equifaecis | reverse complement strand
CATCGTGATGACTCCGTTCGAGGATTCTGTGGAAGGTTGACTCGAAGGATCACGCGGTGGCCGCGTCCTCGTCAGAGACGATCACTGCGGCCACCGCGCTACACCACTATGCGGGACTCAACTGCGCAGCGGGGATGAGCCGTCATCGCGTACCAGCCACGACGAGACGTCGGTGGTGCTCCCCGCGCAGCGGGGATGAGCCCAAGCGCTACCGGAAGGTCGAACTTGCCCGCTGGTGCTCCCCGCGCAGCGGGGATGAGCCGACGCAGAGCATGAGGATCAAGCATGCGAGGCCGTGCTCCCCGCGCAGCGGGGATGAGCCGGAGGAGACCCCATGACCGAGCCCACCGCCCCTGTGCTCCCCGCGCAGCGGGGATGAGCCCCACCCCCTCAGCCGCAGCCTTGAGGAATGCCGTGCTCCCCGCGCAGCGGGGATGAGCCGCCGTACATGTTGGCGATCGCCTGCTCCGTGTCGTGCTCCCCGCGCAGCGGGGATGAGCCCGTCTTGCCCTGGTATGCGATGCGATCGCCCACGTGCTCCCCGCGCAGCGGGGATGAGCCTCGTGCCCGTCGGCAGGTCAGCAGGCCACGTCAGTGCTCCCCGCGCAGCGGGGATGAGCCTCAGCTCCTCACGGATGCCGCCTGGTACGACGCGTGCTCCCCGCGCAGCGGGGATGAGCCCACCAACGACAACGGGAGCGCGAACGGGAACGGGTGCTCCCCGCGCAGCGGGGATGAGCCTACGACGGGTTGCGTCCCGGCGGGCATGAGCTCGTGCTCCCCGCGCAGCGGGGATGAGCCGATCGTGACGTCGGCGGCGATGCCGCTGTGGCAGTGCTCCCCGCGCAGCGGGGATGAGCCGGAGTCGAGCTCGCCGACCATGAGTGTGGTCGCGTGCTCCCCGCGCAGCGGGGATGAGCCCATGCGGGCGTTGCGCGGCCCGGCGGTCTCGGCGTGCTCCCCGCGCAGCGGGGATGAGCCCGATCGTCGTGGTCATGGTGCTCCTTCCTGGCCGGTGCTCCCCGCGCAGCGGGGATGAGCCCGCACCCGCGAAGCGCCTCCGCATCGGCTACGGGTGCTCCCCGCGCAGCGGGGATGAGCCCCCGGCGAGCGGCACAAGCGCGTTCTCGTAGAGGTGCTCCCCGCGCAGCGGGGATGAGCCCAGCTCGGCGGGGTCATGCGGCTCGATCTTCTTGTGCTCCCCGCGCAGCGGGGATGAGCCACCTCGGCATCCGAGGCCCCCGCGGCGTCCCCCGGTGCTCCCCGCGTAGCGGGGATTAACCGATGAAGGTCGAGTCGCCAGCGGCGGCACCGGCGTGCTCGTCGCACAACGCAACTCCGCCTGACTCCTCGGCTGCTCAAAACCGGCCTCGTCTGAGCCCCCGTGACCCACCGCACCCAAAACCCCCGTTCCTGAAGTACGTTTAAGCATGCGCAGGCGCCGCGCGGGGGGTCCGGCGCGCATCGCCTTCTCCCCGCACCCGGTCCGCCGCTCGCCTCACCCGATCCGCCGCAAAGGAATCCCTGCCATGTCCCAGCCTCCCCAGCCGCCTCAGTACCCCGGTGCCGGTACGCCCGGGCCCTCCGATCCGAGCGGCGCGCCGCAGTCGCCCTACAGCTCCGCCTCGCAGTCGTCCTTCGGCTCCGCCCCGCAGTCGCCGTACGGCTCGGGTTCCACCCCGGCGGCTCCTGCCCCGAAGAAGCGCTGGCCGCTGTTCGCTGCTCTCGGCGGCTGCGGCTGCCTGCTGCTGATCGGCATCCTCGTCGCCGTGATCGGGCTCGGCGGACTCCTGGGCGGCTCGGACAGCGACCCCACCCCCTCGGCCGAGCCGGTCACCACCAGTGAGGCGCCGTCGAGCGAGGCTCCTTCCGATCCCGCGACGTCGGACGCATCCTCGAGCGCTCCCGCGAGCAGCGATCCCGCCGCCTCCGGCACCGTCACCGCCGCTGATCAGCAGTCGGCGAAGGAGTCGACCGTCGGCTACCTGCACGCCCTGCTGGATCAGGATCCCGAGAAGGCCTGCACCTTCGTGCTCGACCCCGCGAGCAACGCCGGTCCCCTGGACTCGAGCAGCGCCTTCTGGTCGACCTGCGTGGACGCGATGAAGGAGTCCATCACCGATGTCCCCGCTGATGCGGGCTCGATCCGCTCGGCCATCACCCCCGACATCTTCGATGCGACGGAGCGTCCCGACGGCAAGCTCGACGTCTCCTCCCCCGATTTCGACGCCACCACGGTGTTCATCCTGACCAAGGCCGGCAACGGCTCCTGGTACATCGACAGCATCGCGATGGCTTCCGAGGGCTGATCCGCCCTCCCCATGAACGGGGCGGAGGAGCACGGTTCGCCGTGATTCCTCCGCCCCGTCCCCGTACTGTGGAGGGCATGACGTCGACTCCCAGCCCCCGCGCCCTTCTCGAGCAGCTCATCGCCCTGGACACCACCTCGGACTCCGGGAACCTCCCCGCCGTCGAGCTGCTCCAGCCCCTCCTCGAGGAGGCGGGCGCGCAGGTGCACGTGCTCCCCCGCGGTGATGGGAAGAACGCGAACCTCGTCGCCGTCTTCCCCGCGAATGCCGGCGACTCCGCGGCCGCCCCCGCGCACGATCTCTCCGCCGCAGGCCCGGGTCTGTTCACCGATCCCGAGGATCCCTCCCGCCGCGGCGTGCTGCTCGCCGGGCATCTGGACTGCGTGCCCGTCACCGGGCAGGAGTGGACCACCGATCCGTTCACGCCGACGGAGCGGGATGGCCGCCTCTACGGCCGCGGCACCGCCGACATGAAGTCCTACCTCGCGATCGCGACGGCGCTCGCCCCCGAGATCGCCGCCGCGAAGCGCACGCAACCCGTGGTCATCGCCGCGACCTGGGAGGAGGAGACCACCTGCAACGGCGCCCGCGATCTCGTCGGCCAGCTCGAGGAGCTGGGCATCCGCCCGGCGGTCGCCTTCGTCGGCGAGCCGACGTCGATGCGCGCGGTCCCCGCCCACAAGTCGATGAACGTGCTGCACGTGGACTTCCGCGGCATCGCCGCCCACTCGAGCCTCCTGCCCCGGGGGCTGAACACGATCCGCTACGCCGCGGAGTTCACCGAGTGGTTCCACACCGAGATCATCGACGGCTTCCGCGCCGACGGCCCCTTCGATGAGGCCTACCCCGTCGCCTGGTCCACGGGCGGCGTGAACCGCCTGGACGGCGGCATCGCCGTGAACACCGTGCCCATGAGCACGCACCTCGAGCTCGAGTTCCGCGCCCTCCCCCAGGTCGAGGTGCAGCCCATCGTGGACCGCATCGCATCGAAGGTCGAGGAGATCGACGCCGCGATGAAGGCCGCCGTTCCCGAGGATCCGGCAGACACCACCGCCGCGAAGAACGTCGGCGCGACCCTCGAGGTCGTCTCTCTGCTGTACGGCCTGGATGGGGAGGCCGACGGCCACGCCGCTCGCGCCGCGCAGCTGCTGGGCGCGGACCGCTCGGAGGAGAAGGTCACCTACGGCACCGAGTCCGGGATCTACGAGCACGCGGGCATGGCGGCCGTCGTCGTCGGCCCCGGCGACATCGGCCAGGCCCACGGGGCCGACGAGTTCGTCGCGCTCGAGCAGCTCGAGCGCTGCGAGGACTTCCTGCGCAACGTGATCGGGGCCGTCTCGGCCTGATCCGCCTCCGGCGGGCGTGGCCACCCACGCCCGCCCCGCCCCCATCAGGCGTATCCTGCCCAAAACCTCGAGGGCCGAGGAGGCGCGCGCGCTCCCAGCCCGCCCCTCCCCGCCCCCGGAGCCGTCATGACCTTCCCCGCCTGGTCCGTCATCCCCTTCGCGCTGATGCTCGCTGCCATCGCCATCGCGCCGCTCGTGCCGGCCCTCTCCCACTACTGGGAGAAGCCCCGCAACCAGCTGCTCTACGCGCTGCTGCTCGGCGTGCCGGTCGCGATCGGGGTGCTCCTCGCAGGGCGCAGCGACCTGCTGGTGCACGCGCTGGTGGAGTACGGGCAGTTCATCGCGCTGCTGTTCGCGCTGTTCGTGGTCTCCGGCGGGATCTTCCTGCGCGGCGACATCGCCGCGACTCCGCGCACGAATACGCTCTTCCTCGCCGTGGGCGGGCTGCTGGCGAGCTTCATCGGCACCACGGGCGCGGCGATGCTGCTGATCCGGCCGCTGCTGAACACGAACGCCGAGCGGCGCCACAAGGCGCACACGGTCGTCTTCGCGATCTTCATCGTCGCGAACTGCGGCGGTCTGCTGACACCGCTCGGCGACCCGCCGCTGTTCCTCGGGATGCTGCGCGGCGTCCCCTTCTTCTGGACGATGAACCTGTTCCCGATGTGGCTGTTCGTCAACGCCCTACTCCTGGTCATCTACTGGGCGCTCGACCGCCGGATCATCGCGCACGAGTCCCCGGAGGACGTCCTCACCGACCGCACGAACGTGACCCCGCTGCGCCTGGTGGGCGCGAGCAACCTGATCTGGTTCGCCGTCATCATCTTCGCCGTCGCGAAGCTGCCCTCGATCGACGCCCACGCGCTCACCTCCGGCCACGCGCACGCCCAAGACCTGATCCCCTGGCGCGAGATCGTGATGGTCGGCGCGGCGCTGGCCTCGCTGCTGCTCGGCGACAAGCAGGTCCGCTACGGCGACAACTCCTTCGAGTTCGGCCCGATCAAGGAGGTCGCCGCGCTGTTCATCGGCATCTTCCTCACGATGATCCCCGCGCTCGCGGTGCTGCGGAACCTCGCCCCCTCGCTGCCGCTGAACGAGATCACCCTGTTCGTCTTCACCGGCGGCCTCTCCTCGGTGCTCGACAACGCCCCCACGTACGCGACGTTCTTCGAGATGGCCACGCAGCTGAACAGCGGCCCGCGCGTCGCCGACGTGCCCGAGCTCTACCTCGTGGCGATCTCGCTGGGCGCCGTGCTGTGCGGGGCGATCACCTACATCGGCAACGGCCCGAACTTCATGGTGAAGTCGGTGGCCGAATCCCAGGGCGTGGAGATGCCGAGCTTCGGCGGCTACGTGCAGCGTGCCTTCATGTACCTGGTGCCGACGATCGCCGCGATGGTGCTCGTGTTCATCGCGCAGCCCGCCTGGGCGAACATCCTGGGCTGGGCGCTCGCGGCGCTGATCCTCGGACGCTCCCTGTGGATCGCCCTGCGCCACCCCGGCCCCATCGGCTCCAAGCTCGACCCCGACGTCGCCCGCACCCGCCCGGCCGGGGCGATCGAGAAGGTCTGAGGGCCTTCCCCGCACACGACAACGCCGCCGCACCCCTTCCGGGGCGAGGCGGCGTTCTCAGCTCAGCAGGCTCTGATCAGGCCTTGGCCCGCTTGCCGGTCGCCTTGGCGACGGCCTCGCCGACGGCGGCGACAGCCTCCTTGGCGGTCTCCTTCGCCGCCTCAGCGGCCTCGGCGGCCTTCTCGCCTGCGGTCTCCGGGAGCGAGATCGGCGTGGCCTCCAGCTTCCAGACCTCGTCCGCGTAGTCGCGGATCGTGCGGTCCGAGGAGAAGCGGCCGGACTCGGCGATGTTCACCCAGGCCTTCTTCTGCCAGGACTTCTGGTCGGCGTAGTCCAGCGCCATCTGGTCCTTCGTCTCGCGGTACGCGGCGAAGTCGCCGAGCACGTAGTAGACGTCGGCCGGCTCATGGCTGGCGTTCAGCAGGGACCAGCGCAGGTCGTGGAACCAGCCGGAGCCGTTGTCGTCCAGGGTGCCGTCGGTGAGGGCGTCGAGCACGCGCTTGAGGCCGGGAACGGTCTCGTAGACGTGCACGGGGCTGTACGTCGCGCGCAGCGCGGGCAGCTCGTCCTCGGTGGCGCCGAAGATGTAGGCGTTCTCCTCGCCCACTGAGTCCAGGATCTCGACGTTCGCGCCGTCCAGGGTGCCCAGCGTCAGCGCGCCGTTCATCATGAACTTCATGTTCGAGGTGCCCGAGGCCTCCTTGCCGGCGGTCGAGATCTGCTCGGAGACGTCGGCCGCGGGGATGATGTGCTCCGCGGGCGAGACGTTGTAGTTGTGCACGAAGACGACCTTGATGCGGCCGTCGATGTCCTCGTCGTTGTTCACCAGCTCGCCGATCGTGTTGATCAGCTTGATGATGCCCTTCGCGCGGTAGTAGCCGGGGGCTGCCTTCGCACCGAAGATGAAGACGCGCTTCGGAACCTCGAGGGCGGGATCGTCCTTGAGGCGGAAGTACAGGTCCAGCACGTACAGCGCGTTCAGCAGCTGGCGCTTGTACTCGTGCAGGCGCTTGATCTGCACGTCGAAGATCGCCTCGGGGTCGATCTCGACGCCCTCGCGCTCGAGGATCCAGGCGGCGAAGTCCTGCTTGTTCGCGGTCTTGATCTCGGCGAGCTTCTCGAGCACGCGGTCGTCGGCCTTGTCGGCGTAGTCGGAGAGCACCGAGAGGTCGGTGACCCAGGCGTCGGAGCCGGTGACCTCGTCGAGCAGGTCCGACAGGCGCGGGTTGCACTGCTTGAGCCAGCGACGCGGGGTCACGCCGTTGGTCTTGTTGTTGAACTTCTCGGGCCAGATCGCGTGCCACTCGCCGAGGGTCTCGCGCTTGATGATCTCGGTGTGCAGGGCCGCGACGCCGTTGATCGAGTACGCGGCGTAGCAGGCGATCCACGCCATGCGCACCGTGTTGCCGGAGACCGGCGCCATGTACTCGATGGTGCCCTGGTCGAGGCCGCGCTCGGCCATGTCCAGGCGGAAGCGGCGGTCGATCTCGCGCACGATCTCGGCGATGCGCGGGAAGAGCCGATCGAAGATCGTCATCTCCCACTTCTCGAGCGCCTCGGAGAGCACCGTGTGGTTCGTGTACGCGAACGTTTTCGAGACGACGGTCCAGGCCTCCTCCCAGCCCAGTCCGTGCTGGTCCATCAGCAGGCGCATGAGCTCGGGGATCGCGAGCACCGGGTGGGTGTCGTTCAGCTGCACCGCGTTGAACTCGGCGAAGCCGGTGAGGTCGCCCCCGTGCTTCGCGACGTACGTGTCCACGATCGCCTGCAGCGAGGCGGAGACGAAGAAGTACTGCTGGCGCACGCGCAGCACCTTGCCCTCGAACGTGGTGTCGTTCGGGTAGAGCACGCGCGAGATGTCCATGACGCGCTCGCGCTCGGTGATCGCATCGGTGAAGCGCTGCGAGTTGAACGCGTCGTAGTCGAACTCCTCGATCGGCTCGGCCTTCCACAGGCGCAGCGTGTTCACGTTCTGCGTGCCGTAGCCGGTGATCGGCATGTCGTAGGGCACCGCCCGCACGTCCATGTCGGCGAACGTGACCCGGCGCTGCTCCTGCTCGCGGCGGATGATGAAGGGGTAGCCCTCCTCCATCCAGGAATCGGGGTGCTCGGTCTGGAAGCCATTGTCGAACAGCTGCTTGAACAGGCCGTAGCGGTAGAGGATGCCGTAACCGGCGACCGGGAGGTCCAGCGTCGCGCAGGAGTCCAGGAAGCAGGCGGCCAGGCGGCCGAGGCCGCCGTTGCCGAGGGCCGCGTCGGGCTCCTGCTCGAGCACGGTGGAGAGGTCCTGGCCGAAGGCGTTCAGGGCGCCCTTGGCCTCGTCGACCAGGCCGAGGTTCGAGAGGTTGTTCAGCAGCGCGCGGCCCATCAGGAACTCGGCGGAGAAGTAGTGCTCCATCCGGCCTGCGGTGTAGGCCTGCTGCGTGCGCTCCCAGCGTCCGGCGACGCGCTCGACGACGGCCAAGGACAGTCCCTGCCAGACCTCGTAGGGAGTGGACAGCTTCGCAGGGCGGCCGGAGGTGGCGCGCACTGCGGGGGCAACGGTCTGGGTCAGATCCAGGGGCATGATGTTCCTCTGTTCGCGGGTCGTACGACGCGCGCGGGAGGGCCAGGACGGCCGGTGCCCGCGCCTGAGGCGAGCCTATCCGGCATCCCGGCCTCAGCGCGTCCAGAATGCCCGCTGTTTCCGCCTCCGTCGCCGGCAGGGCGAAGATCACGCTTCCCAGCAGGGCCGACGGCCCCCGTCGGCCCCCCTGCGTACAGTGGTGAGACCCGCCACGCCCCGACGGCCAGGAGGCCCCCCGTGACTCGAACGCCCGAACCGCACCCCGACGGCGAGACCTCCGGCTGGTCGACCGCTCCGGGCTGGTCCGAGGTCCACATCGAGGACACAGGCCCCAGCGCCCACCGCGAGCACACCCGCCTCGAGCGCCTCGTCACGAAGGAGACCACGAGCGGACTGATCCTCGTGGCCGCCGCCGCCCTCGCTCTCGTCTTCGCGAACTCCCCGCTCGCGGGTGCCTACTTCGGGGTGCGCGACACCTACCTCGGGTTCGATCTCGGCTCGCTCCACCTGCGCATGAGCATCGGCCACTGGGCGGCCGACGGCCTGCTCGCGATCTTCTTCTTCATCGTCGGCCTCGAGCTCAAGCAGGAGATCACCCAGGGCGCCCTGCGCGATCCCCGCAAGGCCCTCGTGCCGGTCGTCGCAGCTGCGGGCGGCGTCGCCGTGCCCGCCCTGATCTACGCCCTGGTGAACCTCGCCGGCCCCGCCGGGGCGCTGGGCGGCTGGGCGATCCCCGCCGCGACCGACATCGCCTTCGCGGTAGCGCTGCTGGGCCTGTTCGCCCCGAAGCTGCCGGTCGCGGTGCGCACCTTCCTGCTCACCCTCGCGATCGTCGACGACCTCATCGCGATCCTCATCATCGCGATCTTCTACGCGACCGACCTCCGCCTCGGCTACCTCGCGCTCGCCCTGATCCCGATCGCCCTCTACGCGCTCGTCGCCCGCCGCGCGGAGCGCCTGATGAAGCGCCGCGCCTGGGCCGCGTGGCTCGTGCTGCTGCCGCTCGGCGCGATCACCTGGGCGCTGTTCTACAACTCGGGCGTGCACGCCACGATCGCGGGCGTGGTGCTCGCGTTCCTCGTGCCGACGGTCTCGCGCACCGATGCCGGCCACCCCGATCCCCTGGCCGAGCAGTTCGTGCACCGCTTCGGCCCGATCTCCTCCGGCATCGCGGTGCCTGTGTTCGCGTTCTTCAGCGCAGGAGTGGCCGTGGGCGGGATCAGCGGACTGCTCGAGGCGTGGCAGTCGACCGTCGCGCTCGGCGTGATCATCGGCCTCGTGCTCGGAAAGATCCTCGGCATCCTCGGCGCGACGTTCCTGGTCACCCGCATCCCGGGCGTCGGCCTGGATCCCTCGCTGAAGTGGGCCGACATGCTGGGGATGTCGGCCCTCGCGGGCATCGGCTTCACCGTCTCCCTGCTCATCGCCGAGCTCAGCTTCGCCACCGGCGACCCGATGCAGGACTGGGCGAAGGTCGGCGTGCTGACCGCCTCCGTGCTCGCCGCGATCGCCGGCGCCGCGCTGCTCGCCCCGCGGAACCGCCGCTACGCGCGGCTCGAGCGGGAGGGCGCCTCGCGCTAGGGGCTCGAGCGAGGGCCCGCGAACTAGGCTGGACGCACCGCGCCGGCACCGCGCCGTCGGCGCCCCACCGTTGCACTGCCGCACCCGCCGCACCCCGCCGCCAGGAGGCTCCCGTGCCCGCTCAGGCCATCGTCGCCCCGCCCGCCCGCACCGCCCTGTTCATGACGCTGACGGTCGCTCCCGGCGCGGAAGCGGTCCTTATCTGGAGTCGTAAGGCCCGCAGCATGACGTGATCTTCGGTTATGTGTCACGGACGGTGTCTACGACGAGTGTGTCGGTGAAGAGTTCATCTTCGCGGGGGTGGACGCCGGTTACATACGTGTTAGCGTGTATGTATGAAGCGATCGGCCGAGGACGCGGCGAAGACCCGTGTGGCGCTGCTGGAGGCGGCGTTGATGTCCTTCGAAGAGAAGGGGTGGCGAGGAGCCACGTTCGAGCGCGTCGCTGAACGTGCCGGCGTCACGCGCGGCGCTGTGCACCATCACTTCCGAAGTAAGTCCGAGCTGCTGACCGAAGCCCTGGAATGGGGCTGGTCAGAGTACGGGAACCGGCTGTTCGCCCAAGAGGCCGCGCTGTCCACTGCCGAGCACCGGCTGAACGCCCTTCTGCGTGATTTCGTGACGCTGCTGCGCAGCGATGAGCGCTTCCGTGCGCTGGCCTCCACCACAGTCCTGGTCGCTCCGCAAGCGCTCGATGACAGCAGCCGCAAGCACGAGGCACTGGACGAGTGGCGCGATCAGATCGCCGTCTCCCTCCGTGGCCACGCCGCATTGCCGGTGCCGCCGGAGACAGTCGCAGGCCTGGTGCTGGTGCTCATTCAAGGGTTCACCTTGGCCGCGGTGACCCGACCCAATGACCTTCCGCAACCCGAACACCTCGACGCCGCGATCGCGGCGCTGGTCAAGGGACTGCTCTCCTAGAAAGTCGTACGCACATGACTACGCGCAACTCTGCCTCGCTCGCGCGAGGTACCACTCCTACCCGGGCACTGATCGTTGGGTCAGCAGCGGTGTTCACCGACATGCTCGTCCACGGCCTTGCCGTGCCCGTCCTGCCGCTGCTGCCCGCGGTGGTCGAAGCCGGGCCGGCAGCCACCGGAGTGCTGTTCTCCTCCTACGCGGTGGCAATGATCATCGCCACCTTGTTCGCCGGGCGCATCGTCGACCAGCACGGACCCAAGACCCCGCTGCTGATCGGTCTGGTTGGTCTGGCCGCGGCGACACTGCTGTTCGCCACGGGCGGCCCGTATTGGCTGCTGCTGGTGGCCCGGATCGCCCAAGGCATCGCCGGAGGCATGTCCTGGGTGGCGGCGCTGTCACTGATCGCTGCGACCACCAGCTTCGACAAGCGAGGACAGGCCATGGGTATCGCCATCTCCTCACTCACTCTGGGCGTGTTGCTGGGGCCGCCTCTGGCGGGCTTCCTCGTCGAGCGCTTCGGTACCGCAGCCCCGTTCCTCTTCGCCGCTGGCATCGCCCTGCTCGACGGGGTGCTGCGCATCGTCCTGGTCAAGGGCTCGCCCCGGGTCACCGACGACATCGGTGGGCCCCTTGCTGTACTGCGCGTCCCGGGGTCGCTCTCGATCGTGATCGCTGTCGCGGTCGGTGCCGCTGTTCTCTCCGGCGTCGAGCCGGTGTTACCTGTGCATCTGGGAGCAAGCTCGTTGACGATCGGATTGCTCTTCGCTCTGGCGGCCCTGGCAGCGATCATCGCCAACCCCATCGTGGGGCGTTACGTGAGCACCGCGTCGCCTCGGCTCCTTATCGGTGCCGGTGTCATCGCCGTCGCCGCTGCCCTCATCGTGATCGGGTTCGCAGGCGTGCTATGGCAGACCAGCATCGGCATGATCCTGCTCGGAGTCTCCTCGGCTCTGCTGCTGGCACCGGCGACGACCATGATCGGCGAACAAGGCTTCCGCTCCGCGCCGCCAACTCTGGGCGGGTCCTACTCGCTGTACAACCTGGCCTACGCCGCAGGCCTTGCCGGCGGGCCGTTGCTCACGGGCTTTGGTGTCCAGCAGGTGGGTTTCACCACCGCGATGATCATCGCCGCCATCGTCCTGGCCCTGCTCGGCGCGGCATCTCTGATCCGACTGCCCGCTACCGCACCGGCTAACCGCCAGGAGGGGATGGATGCCTGAGCACGCAAGCCGAATCGATCACGTGCAGGCCGGTCCTATCCGAGCTGAGGAATGATCCGATGCTCGTCCAGCGTGTGCTCTCCTCGGTCGATGCCGTGGAGTCGTGGACTGTGCTGGGCGATGACGGTGCCCCTGTGGCTCCGATCGAGCGCTATCTGGCGTACTTGACCCAGATCGAGCGGTCGCCGAACACGGTCAAGGCCTACGCCCACGATCTGAAGGACTGGTTCGTGTTCCTCGGCGTCCAAGGCCTGAACTGGCGTGAGGTGCGGCTGGAGAACGTCGCCGAGTTCGTCGCCTGGCTGCGCCGACCGCCGCAGCTGCGCGACGGGACGATCCCGGTCCTGCCGTCGGTGGAGCATCACTGCACTGAGTCCACGGTCAACCGGAAACTCTCCGCGCTCAGCGCGTTCTATCAGCACGCCGTGCGCCACGGTGTCGACCTCGGGGAGCTGCTGGGGACGTGGCATCCGGCCGGAGGCCATGGCGCAGGCTGGAAGCCGTTCTTGCACCACATCAGCAAGGGCAAACCGCAGCCGCGGCGCGCCATCGTGCTGAGCGCGCAGCGCAAGCTCCCGCGCGTGCTCACCGCCACCGAGGTGCAGACGATCCTCGATGCCTGTGACCATCTGCGCGACCGGTTTCTCTTCGCGGTGCTCTTCGACGCCGGGATGCGGATCGGAGAGGCGCTGGGGCTGCGGCATGAGGACATCTCCGCTGCCGAGTCCCAGGTCACGGTCCGCCCACGGTTCAATGACAACGGTGCCCGAACCAAGTCACGCAGCCCGCGGACGGTGCCGGTCAGCGCGGAGCTGGTCCGGCTCTACGCCGACTACCTTCACCTGGAGTACGGCGACCTGGAATCCGACTACGTCTTCGTCAACCTCTGGGGCCGACCCCACGGTCACCCGCTGACCTACGCGGCCGTCTACGACCTGGTCAAGCGTCTGCGGCGGCGCAGCGGGATCGACTTCGACCCGCACTGGTACCGCCACACCGCTGCGACGCGGATGCTGCGCGACGGTGTGCCGATCGAGGTGGTCTCCAAGCTCCTCGGCCACGCCGACATCACCACCACCGCCACTGTCTACGGGCACCTGAGCGCCGAGGACGCCCGCAAGGTCCTGGAGGAAGCGGGTTGGTTCACCGGCCGAGAGGTGCGACTGTGAGTGCGCCGAGCCCGCTGGTGCCCGAACAACCGTCGAGGACGGGGCGCGAGCGGCGCCGGACACCCGGTCAGGCCGGCGGCTGGGACGCTGAGTACGGCAAGGACGTCTGGCGGCTGCGTGAACTCGGCATCAAGGACAGACGGCTGGCCCGGATCACCTTCGAGGACATCCCGCAGCCCTGGCTCAAAGCCTTGGCCAAACGCTGGGCCCGCTGGCGCCTGGCCACGGGCCTCGGGCCTCGGGGTGGTCAGCGTCTCCTCGGGCACGCGGGCGATCGCGCACTTCGGGCAGTTCCTCGCGGACGTGGCACCCTCCGTCCAGGGGCTGGCAGACCTGGACAGGGAGGTGTTGGAGCGCTACCTCGCGCACCTGCACGCCCGGTTCTCGGGCACCGTGAAGCACCGTATGCTGATCGGCCAGCTGAACCTGTTCTTCACCACCATCCGGCAGCACGGCTGGGACGATTCCCTGCCTTCGACGGTGATGTTCTTCAGCGAGGACTTCCCCAAGGAGGCCATCCGGCAACCGCGCGCGCTGAGCGAAACCGTGATGGCTCAGTTGGAGAACCCGGACAACCTCGCCAAGTGGAACAACGCCGTCTACGAGCTGATCACGCTGATCCTGATGGGCTGCGGGCTGCGCATCACCGACACCGTCCGTCTGCCGACCGACTGCATCGTCTACGACGGCGAGGGAGCTCCCTACCTGCGCTACCTCAACCATAAGATGAAACGCGAGGCCCTCGTACCCATCGACGCCGACCTCGCCGATGCCATCGCTGCGCAGCGTCGCCGTGTGCACGAGCGGTGGCCGGGTGGGGAGCCGGTGCTCTTCCCGCGAGTCACGGACAACGACGACGGCCGCGAGTCGGTCGGTGACGGGGTCTACCGCAAGGCCCTGCACCGTTGGCTCAAGCGCTGCGACGTCCGTGACGAGCACGGCCAACCCGTTCGCGTCGTCCCGCACAGCTTCCGCCACACCCTGGGCACGAGACTGATCAACCGAGACGTCCCCCAAGAAGTGGTCCGACGGATTCTCGACCACGACTCCCACGTCATGACCGCCCACTACGCCCGCCTCAGTGACACCACGATCCGTCGGCACTGGGAAGCCGCACGGAAGGTCAACATCAAGGGCGAGACCGTCACCCTCGACCCGGACGGACCCTTGGCCGAGGCGGCCTGGGCCAAGCAGCGCGTCGGACGGGCCACCCAGGCCCTGCCCAACGGCTTCTGCGGACTGCCGGTCCAGCAGTCCTGCCCGCACGCGAACGCGTGCCTGAGCTGCCCAATGTTCATCACCACCTCCGAGTTCCTGCCCGAGCACCGCCAGCATCGTCAACAGGTCGTGCAGATCATCACTGCTGCCGAAGCCCGCGGTCAGCAGCGGTTGATCGAGATGAATCAGCAGGTCCTGGGAAACCTCGATCAGATCATCACCTCGTTGGAGGACGACCAAGACGGCGAGGCAAGTACCTGATGCATGCCGATAACAGCCATCACCTGATCGCCGCCGCCCAGCGGCGTCACGAGACCACGCGCGCCAAAGCCACCCAGGCTCTTCGCGACCTCGACCGCGAGGGCGGTCCGGTTACCTTTCAGATCATCGCCCAGAAGGCGCAGGTCTCGCGGTCCTGGCTCTACACCCAGCCCGACATCTGCGCCGAAATCCGACAGCTCCGCAGCCTCCAGCAGGGCACGGCCGGCGCACCGCTGCCCGCGTCCCAACGCTCCACCGACGTCTCCCTGCTACGCCGCCTGGAAGTCGCCAACGCGCGCGTCCGCGACCTCACCACCGAGAACCAGCGACTCCGGAAACAACTGGAACACGCCCTCGGACGACTACGGACATCGACCACGGCACGGTGACTGGGGCCAAGCCCCTTGATGAACGGCCGAAGATAACTACGTCCACAAGGAAGACCTCCGATCCGCTGAGCCTCGTGCTGGACGTCATGGCCACTTCTGACCGGACTCCAGATAACGGCCGTGCGCGGCGTGCTCTCCGGCCTCGACGACCTCGCGAAGTCGGTCTCCTTCCGGGCCCCCGGCGCGGATCTGCTGGTCGTCGCCGGGATCGGCGCGCAGCTGTGGGACCGGATGATGCCCAGCGCACCCCGCCCCCGTGGCCTGAGGGACTTCCCGGGCGCGCGCGGCACCGTGCACTCCGCCCCGGCCACGCCCGGCGACATCCTGCTGCACCTGCGCGCCGCGCAGCCCGACCAGTGCTTCGAGCTGGTGCGGATCCTCATGGACCAGCTCGGCGACCGCGTCGAGGTGGCCGACGAGGTCCACGCCTTCAAGTACTGGGACAACCGCGACCTGCTCGGCTTCGTCGACGGCACCGCGAACCCGCAGGACGACGACGCCCGCCGCGCCGTCCTCATCACCGCCGTGCAGGACCCGCACTACGCGGGATCGAGCTACGTGGTCGTCCAGAAGTACCTCCACGATCTCGCCGCCTGGGAGGCGCTGAGCGTCGAGGAGCAGGAGCGGATCATCGGCCGCCGCAAGCTCGATGACGTCGAGATCCCCGACGAGAAGAAGGCGCCGAACTCGCACGTCTCGCTGAACACCGTCACCGACGAGCACGGCGCCGAGCAGGACATCCTGCGCGACAACATGCCCTTCGGCCGGTTCGGCGAGAAGGAGTTCGGCACCTACTCCATCGGCTACGCGAAGGATCCCGCGGTGATCCTGACGATGCTGGACCGCATGTACCACGGGCACGAGGGCAGCGGATACGACCGCATCCTCGACTTCTCCCGCGCCGTCACGGGCGGGCTGTACTTCGTGCCCTCGCGCGAGCTCCTCGCGGGGCTCGAGGAGCTGGCGAGCGCATCGGAGCCTCGCGCATGACGCTGTGGTCCGCCGCCCTCGCCGCCTTCGCGGCACTGATCCCGATCGCCAACCCGATCGGGGGCCTGGCCGCCTTCACCGCGCTCAGCGGCGGGATGTCCCCTCAGCAGGCGAAGTCGCAGGCCGTGAAGACGGCGATCAACGTCTTCGCGATCCTCGCGCTCAGCGCTGTGCTGGGCACCTTCGTGCTGCACTTCCTCGGGCTCTCCATCCCCGTGCTGCAGATCGCCGGCGGCCTGGTCGTCGGCCACTCCGGGTTCCAGATGCTCACGGCGACCCCCAAGCTCAGCGCAGACGAACAGGGCCATGCAGCGGCGAAGACCGACATCTCCTTCACGCCGATGGCGCTGCCGCTCATCGCAGGCCCGGGAGCGATGGCGGCGATGATCGCCCTGCAATCCCGGGCGCCTCACCTCCTGCCGACGATCGGCGTCGTCGCCGGAATCGCCGTGTTCAGCGCCCTCCTGGGCGTGCTGCTGCGCTGGGGACCGCCGCTGGTCGAGAAGATGGGGCCCTCCGGCATAGGTGCCCTCACCCGCGTGATGGGCTTCTTCATCCTCGCCATCGGCGTCGAGCTCATCGTCACCGGCGCGAAGGCCGCAGGGTTCTGATCAGCGCTGCGGCTTCACGCACACCACGGGGCAGGGCGCCTCCATGATGACGCGCTGGCTCGTGGAGCCCAGCAGCATCTTCCCGATCGGGGTGCGCTTGCGGATGCCGAGCACCACCAGGTCGATGTCCTCGTTCTCCACGGTGTCGAGGATGTCGTCGGCCGGATCATCGCGCCGCGGCACGGTGCGCAGCTCGATCTCCAGACCGCTCTCCTCCAGGCGGTCCTCGAGCGGCCGTCCGCCTGCGACGGCGGCGCCCTTGGCGGGGTCCAGGGCCGCCTCGGAGGCGAGCACGAGCAGGGAGGCGTCCTTCGCCTCCGCCTCGGCGAGCGCGTACTCGAGGGCCGCCTCGGCGGTGGCGCTGGGGACGTAGGCGAGCAGGATCTTCATCGGTTCTCCTCGGAGCGGGGGTGTGACGGGGACGGAACGCAGCGGTCGCTCACTCGCGGCCGATGGAATCCTGGTCGTGGAAGCGGGTGCGGCGGCCCTTGATGGCGGCGTTGTAGAGGAACGTGATCACGTAGAGCGCGAGGCCCACGCCCAGCAGGCCCGCGGCGATCGCGTAGTTCTCCTTCGGCTGGGCGAGCGGGGTGACCAGCAGCGCCGCCGTGATCGCGCCGATGACGGCGAGCACGGTCGGGGTGCGGAAGTGGCCTTCCTGGCCCTTGTCCTTGCGCAGCACCAGCACGGCCACGTTCACCAGCGCGAACACCGACAGCAGCAGCAGGGCGGTGGTGCCGCCGAGCGCCGAGATGACGTCCTTCGGCAGCGCGGTGCGCACGATGATGACCAGTGCGAAGGCGAGCAGCGTGGAGAACAGGATGCCGGCGAGCGGCGTCTGCCGGCTGCGCAGCACGCCGCCGAGGAACCCGGGCAGCACGCCCTGCTTGGCCATGCCGTACAGCAGTCGCGAGGCCATCATCATGTTGATGAGGACGGTGTTGGCGACCGCGAACACGGAGATGATCGCGAAGACCGTGTCGATCGGGAAGTTCGGCGCGCCGTGCTCCACGACGGACAGCAGCGGGGTGCTCGCCTCCTTCAGCTCGCCGATCGGCACCACGGCGACCGCGGTGATCGAGACCAGCACGTAGACGATGCCCGTGATCGACAGGCCGCCCAGCAGCATCTTCGGGAAGTTCTTGACCGGGTCGACGGTCTCCTCGGCCATGTTCACCGAGTCCTCGAAGCCGACCATCGAGAAGAACGCGAGGGCGGTCGCGCCGATGATCGCCATGAACATCGACTTGTCCTCCGGGGTCTCGAAGATCATCACGCGCGAGAAGTCCGCGTCGCCGCGGCCGATCGCGAGGAAGCCGATCACGAGCACGAGGGCGAGGCCGGAGAGCTCGATGAGGGTCAGGCCCACGTTCAGCTTCACCGACTCCGAGACGCCCCACATGTTCACGCAGGCCACGAGGCTGATGAAGGCGAGGGCGATGATCGTGGAGGTCAGCTTCATGCTGCCCTCCGCCATCGACTCGTCGAGGTTGAAGATCTTCAGCACGTTCTCCGCGAGGAAGATCGCGGAGTTCGACGCGGAGGTGATGCCCGAGGACAGCACCGCGAAGGTGACCATGAAGGTCAGGAAGTGGATGCCGAACGCCTTGTGGATGTACAGCGCGGCGCCCGCGGCCTGCGGATACTTCGTGACCATCTCGACGTAGCTGAACGCGGTGACCATCGCGACCGCGAACGCCAGGATGATCGGCAGCCAGCCGGCGCCGCCCACGAGACCGGCGACCTTGCCGGTGAGCGCGTAGACGCCGGTGCCGAGGATGTCGCCGACGATGAACAGGAGCAGCAGCTTCGGCGTAATGGCCTGCTTGAGCTCGCTGCCGTGGCCGCCGGAGCCGTCGGCCCCGCCGATCGGGCCGTCGGTGCGGAGGTGGCCGTCGGCAGCGCCGTCGGTCTGGGCGGCGAATCCGCCGGGGGTGCTGGACATGGGGACTCCTGCGGGATGAGGAGGGCCGCGCCCGGGGGCTGGTCGCGGTCGGCCCGGAGCGGGCCTGGGGCTGCGTGACGCTGCGGTGCGCCGTCGCAGGGGTGGGAAGGACAGTATCAGGCGGCCGCGCGGGCCGGGCGCCGCCACCGTCGCGGCCGGGGCACGAGCGATCCGAGGAGCGGCGGCAGGAAGAGGATGCTCACGCTGATGACCCCCAAGAGAGGGTTGTCCGGGTCGAGGTCCGGGGCGAGCACTGCCATGAGGACCATCACCGTGACCGCGACCCCGATCGCGACCGGAAGCCACAGGATCCCCTGCCGCAGGACGAGCGGCAGCACGATCAGCCCTAGCAGCCCCGCGAACAGGCCCCACACCATCCCCGAATGCTCCACGTCCGTCAGCCCGAACATGTTCACCAACCGCTGGGCGGGCTGCTCGACCAGCGCCCGCACGATCCGGACGCCGGCCATCGGCCCGGCGACCGGCAGCGCCCAGGCGACGACGAGGACCGCCATCCGCACCAGTCGCTGCCGGAGGGTCATGCCCTCAGCTCCCGCGCCCGGTCGCCGCGCGGGCGATGTCGGCGGCGGCGGTACGCACGGCCTCGGCGCAGGCGGCGACGCGCTCCTCGCTGAGGCGCCCCTCCTCCCACGTCAGCCCGACGGCTGCGATCGGCCAGTCGGCGTGGTCGAGCACCGGGGCGGCGACCGAGCGGAAGCCCGGGGTCACGTCCCCCTCCTCGCGGGCGAAGCCCTCGCGGCGGGTCTGCTCGATGACGGCCCGCAGCTGCGCCGGATTGGAGGGGGCCGTGCCCCCGCGGCGCTGCACGAAGTCGGCGGGCGTCGCGTACAGGCTGCACAGCTGCGAGCTCGGCAGGGCCGACAGGATCGCGCGGCCCGTCGCGGTGACGTGCGCGGGCAGGCGCACGCCCTGGTCGGTCACGAGCGACGCCCGACCGCGGGCGCGCTCCTCGACGATGTAGAGCACATCGCGGCCGTGGAGCACCACGAGGTGCCCGGACTCGCCGATCGCGTCGACCATCCGCTCGAGCACCACGCGGCCCACGCGCGCGAGCGGCGCGTGGCGCATGTAGCCGATGGCGACCTCGTAGGCCGCATGGCCCAGCGAGTACTGGCGCTCCGCCGGCAGATGGAGCGCATAGCCGTGGGCGACGAGCGTGCCCAGGAGGTCGTAGGTCGTCGAGCGGGGCAGGTCGAGGTCGGCCGCCACGCGCGCAGCCGCGACCGGACCGCGCTGCGAGGCCAGGTAGGTGAGAACGCGCAGAGTGGCATCGGCCGCGGGCGCCTTGGGGGGACGGGAGGTGCGCTCTTCATCGAGCGACTGCATCTCAGTTGCCATGGTGTGACAAGGATGCCACTGCCCGCCCCGTGCGCGCGCCCGCCGCGCCCCTAGACTCGAACGTGCTCGCCCGCCCGAGCGTGCGCTGCGCACCGCGCCGACGCCGCCCAGGGCCCGCGAGTCCCGCATGCACCCCGCCGATCCCCCGTGCCCCGCGCCGCCGGATCGCGTGCGCCGCCGAGTGCCGCGCCCGGGGTCCCTTGCGGGCTCACCTGCGGAAAGCTTCCCGTGCCCTCTTCCTCCACCGGCATCCTGGCGCAGTACGGCGCCCTCCTGAACATCACCACCCCGGGCGCCCTCGCCCTCGCCCTCGGCGCCCGCGCCCCCTACGCGATGATCCCCCTCGGCGTGCTCACAGGCGTGACCGCTTCCACAGGATCCATCGCCTCCGGCGGCGCGGCGACCGGCGTGGTCTCCATCGCCGGAGCCGTCGGCGGACCCCTCATCGGGCGCTGGGCCGACTCCGCCGGGCAGCGCCGCGTGCTCCTGACCATCGCGCCGCTGAACCTCCTCGCGATGGCCGCGATGCTGCTCGCGCTCGCGCAGTCCTGGAACGGGCCGCTGCTGTGGGCCGTGTGCCTGTGGCTCGGCGCGAGCACCGTGCCGGTGGGCTCCTTCACCCGCGCCCGCTGGATCGAGCGGACCGACGATCCCCGCACGCTCTCCACGGCCTTCTCCTACGAGTCCACGGTCGACGAGATCACCTTCGTGCTGGGCCCTGCGCTCGTCGGCATCGCCGCGTCGGCCGCCTTCCCGTCGGCCCCGATGATGCTCGCGGCCGCCCTCGTCCTCCTCGCGGGGATCCCCTTCGCGCTGACCGCCCCGCGGGCGCTCGGCGCCACGGCGACGCAGTCCGCCGGGCCCGCCCCGCGCATCGGCCGGGTCATCCTCGCGATCCTGCCGGCGCTCATCACGATGATCTGCATCGGGACCGTCTTCGGCTCCCTCCAGACCGGCACCACCGAGCGCGCCGCCGAGCTCGGATCCCCCGGTCTCGCCGGGCTGATCTACGCCGTCGGCGGCATCGGCTCCGCCGTCACGGCGCTGCTCGCGGTGCTGATCCCCGAGCGGGTCGCCCTCGCCGCGCGCGTGCTGCTCGGCGGGCTCGGCATCGGCGCGGGCGCCCTCGCCGTCGCCCTCGCCCTCGCCGTGCAGGGATCGCTCCCCGCGACTGCGGCGATCCTGCTGGTCATCGGCCTGTTCATCGGGCCGACGATGGTCACCGCCTTCACTCTCGCCGAGCGCCGCACCCAGCGCGGCGGCACCGCCGTGGCGATGACCACGATGGGCTCGGCCGTCACCGTCGGCGTCTCCATCGGCGCGACCGCGGGCGGCTACCTGGCGGGCTCCTCCGGCTCCGCCGCCGCATACCTCGTCGCCATGGGGGCCGCCGTCGTCATCGCGCTGACCGGCGGACTCCTCCTCGCCCGCGGACGGAGCGTGCGTACCCTCTGAGGGTCCCTCCCCGCGCCCGAGAAGAGCACCGCCATGCCGGAGACCGGCACCCAGAGCACCCCCGACGGAGCGAGCACCGCGCTCGCCCAGCAGCAGACCAGCGTCCTGCACCGCACCCTCGGCCGCTTCGACATCATCTTCCTGGTGGTCTCGGCGGTCGTCGGCCTCGAGATGCTGGGATCCGTCTCCGCGCAGGGCCCCGAGACATTCACCTGGCTCGTGTTCCTGATCGTCGTGTTCCTGATCCCCTACGCGCTGATCTTCGCGGAGACGGGCTCCGCGTTCGTCGGCGAGGGCGGCGTGTACATCTGGGTGCGCCAGGCGTTCGGCCGGCCCCTCGCGGCGATCGCCTCGGCCTTCACCTGGATCACGCAGCCCGTGTGGGTGGGCGGATCGATGGCGTTCCTCAACGCCGAGGCCGCCCGGGAGCACCTCGTGCACTTCGCACCCGGATCGCTCATGGACTACCTGTTCAAGGGCGCCTTCATCTGGCTGACGGTCCTCGCCGCGATCCTCTCGCTGCGCCGCGCGAAGTGGATCCCGACCGTCGGCGCATTCTGCAAGATCGCCTTCCTCGCGATCTTCATCGCCACCGCCGTGATCTACGCGCTCCAGCACGGCCTGCAACCCCTCGCGCTCGGCGACTTCTCGCCGACGGCCGCCGGGTTCATCACCCTCACTCCGCTGCTGCTGTTCGCCTTCCTCGGCTTCGAATCCGGGTCCAGCGTTTCGGGCGAGATGAAGAACGCCGAGCGCGACGTCGCCTTCTCCGTGCTGCGCTCCTCCGCCATGGCCGGCGTGCTCTACCTGGTGCCGGTGTTCACGATCCTGCTGGTCATCCCCCCGTCGGACATCGACG
This sequence comes from Brachybacterium equifaecis, assembly GCF_023509525.1. GTDB lineage: Bacteria > Actinomycetota > Actinomycetes > Actinomycetales > Dermabacteraceae > Brachybacterium > Brachybacterium equifaecis. Next base: position 40,003 of record NZ_JAKNCJ010000011.1, on the reverse strand, counting down.
GCGTCTCCGGGCTGATCACCGCCGTGGCCACCGTGTTCTCCGTCTACGGCGGCTTCGCTCCCTACGCGCTGACCGGCGCGGTGGCGCTGTTCCTGCTGGCGAACGTCGGCCAGGGCGCCGCATGGATGATCACGTCCGACCGCATGCAGGCGATGGCCGCGGCCGACGGCTCCTTCTTCGGCGGCTTCTTCGGGCGCTTCCACCCCACCCTCGGCACACCGATCCGCGTCAACCTGCTCTCGGGCATCATCTCGACGGTCTTCATGGTCACCGCCATGCAGCTCACCGGTTCGAGCGCCGCGCTGTTCGACGTGGTCCTCTCCGTCGCGATCACGACGTACCTGTTCAGCTACCTGATCATCATCCCGGCGGCCGTGCGCCTGCGCCTGCGCTTCCCGGACGCCCCGCGCCCCTTCCGCGTGCCCGGCCCGAACGCCGTGTTCGTGCTGTTCGGGGTCGTGACCACCGCGTTCGTGGCGCTCGGATCCTGGGTCTCGATCGTGCCCGGCACCCTGGAGACCCTCCTCGGCCTGCCGTACGACTTCTCCACCGCGATGGGCGTGCCGTACCTCGCCTTCGAGGGCCTCACCCTGGGTACGCTCGCCTTCATCATCGCGATCGCCCTCATCGGATACGCCCGGGGGCGGCGCGTGCGGGAAGGACTGCGATGACGGCGACGACTGGGAAGACCGCAGCGACTGGACCGGCTGGATCGGCTGGACCGACTGGATCGACTGCCGCGGACTGGTTCCTCAGCACCGAGGAGCGCGGCAACCCCTTCACCCGGCTGGCCCACCGCCGCGGCGGCGCCGCCTGGTCCGGCGGCAACAGCGCGACCCTCCACGTGCACGGGGCCGAGTACTTCGCACGGCTGCGGGAGCTCGTCGAGGCGCAGCGCGCCGGGGACCTGCTGCTGTTCACCGACTGGCGGGGCGACCCCGACGAGCAGCTCGGCGAAGACGGCCTGACGATCCTCGAGATGCTGACCTCCGCCGCCCGCCGCGGCGTGCTCGTGCGCGGACTCTTCTGGCGCTCGCACCTGGACGCCCTGCACTACTCCGAGAAGGAGAACCGGACCATCGCCGAGGGCGTCCGCGCCGCCGGCGGGCAGGTCATCCTCGATCAACGCGTGCTGCCGCTCGGCTCCCACCACCAGAAGTTCGTGGTGCTGCGCCATCCCGGCGCCCCGGAGCGCGATGCCGCGTTCGTCGGCGGGATCGACCTGTGCCACACGCGCCGCGACGACGCGGAGCACCGCGGGGACCCGCAGACCGTCGGCATGGGCGCGATCTGGGGGAAGACCCCTGCCTGGCACGACCTGATGGTCGAGGTGCGCGGTCCCGCCGTCGGCGACGTGGAGGCGACGTTCCGCGAGCGCTGGGAGGACCCCACCCCGCCGACGCTCGAGCCCGTCTCCCGATTCCTCTCTCCGCTGCACCGCGGCGACGCCGCTCCGGATTCCCTGCCGCCGCAGCTGCCGGACCCGGATCCGTCGGCCCGGCAGGAGAGCGGGCGCGCGAACAGCCTGGACGTGCAGATCCTGCGCACCTTCCCCCGGCGCCGGCCCCGCTACCCCTTCGCCCCCGACGGCGAGCGCTCCGTGGCCCGCGCCTACGACAAGGCGGTGCGGCGCGCGCACCGGATGATCTACCTGGAGGACCAGTACGTGTGGTCCCGCGAGGTGGTCGACTGCTTCGCGGCCGCGCTGCGCGCGCAGCCCGAGCTGCTGCTCGTCATCGTGCTCTCCACCTACACCACGGCCGACACGGCTCTCGCGAACGCGAGCGGGATGGGCTCCCGTGCGGAAGCGCTGGAGCTGCTGCACGATGCGGGCGGAGATCGCGTGGGCGTCTACGGCATCGAGAACCACGAAGGCACGCCGGTGTACGTGCACTCGAAGCTCAGCGTCGTCGACGACGTGTGGATGACCGTCGGATCCGACAACATCAATCTGCGCTCCTGGACCTACGACTCGGAGCTGACCTGCGCGATCCTCGACCCCGAGGCGGACGGGCGCGAGCCGCGCGCGCTGCGGCACGACGGGGACCCGGCGCGGCGCTTCCCCCGCGAGGCGCGCCTGGAGCTCGCCCGCGAGCACCTCGACCGGGCCGCGGGCGATGATGCGGACCTCGTGGATCCGGCGGGGATGTTCGCGGCGTGCCGGGAGAGCGCGGCCCGCCTGGACGCGTGGTATGCGGGCGGGAAGGCGGGCCCGCGACCGGCGGGAAGGCTGCGCACCTACAGCCTGCCCGAGCTCGTGCGCCGCGACCGGATGACCGGCCGCCTCCTCCAGCGCCTCGCGAGCGACCCCGACGGCCGGCCGCGCGCACTGCGGGGCACTGCGCGGTTCTGAGGTGGGGCTGTTCTGAGGCGGGGCGGTTCTGAGGCGGCGCAGTTCTGAGGCAGGTCTGTTCTTAGGCGCGTCGGGATTGCGGCCCTCCTTCGTCCCGACCGCGCCGTCGTCACCCGCGGTCTGGTCGGTCATCGCAGGGCCAGGCATCTGCAGCCCGGGCGTCTGGGCCAGGTCATGAAGGGGCCCGATCATCAGGGGGCGGACCCTCTCTGCCCTCCGAGATCCGGACCCCTCTCCGCAGCGGCGGCGGGGCCGAGCGATACCTGCGCCCCGTCGGCGTGGTGATCTCCAGGATCCGCTCTCGGGGATCCGCGGCCGGTACGACGGCGGACGCCCAGCCCGGCAGCTCCTCGGTGTAGTTGCACTGCTCGCACAACCCGGCGCCGTTCGCGATCTCCGTCGCGCCGCCGCGAGAGTGGCGGGTGACGTGGTCGAGGTGCCGGATGGGCGCTTCGCACCACGGCATGCGGCAGCGCTGGTCGGCGATCTCCACGAATCGGCGATCCGCCCCGGTGAACCGGCGGCGCCGCGCATCGGCCTCCCTGAGGGACCCGGTGACGGGGTCCGTGTAGAGGCGGCGGATGAAGCGGCGCGGGATGCGCGCCCCCGCAGCTGGATCCGGATCCGGATCCGTCGACGCAGCTCCCGAAGGACCGTTGAGCGGGTCGGGATCCAGACTGGACCTCCGGTCGCTCGCCCCTACCAGGGCGAACCGCCGCGCGATCGCGCCGGGGACGGGATGGCCCTGGATCCAGGCAGTGTCGTCCCCGCCTGCGAGCAGGGTGCGGTCGGTCATGAGGAGCTGGATCTCGACGTCGATGTGCTCCGCGCTCTGCAGGCCGGTGGCCAGGCGCACCAGGGCATCGGCCCGGTGCTGGGCCCGGGTACCGGGGATCCCGGCGGCCTTCGCGGCGCTCGCCTCCCGGTCCAGCGCCGCATGGATGGCGACGCCGTCCACCGTCGGCAGGAGGGCGCTGAGCCGCACCATGCCGTCCGCCACGGGCCGGATCGTCACGTGGCGCTGCTCGCGCTGGCGCTCGTTGCGAGCGAGCGCGGCCCGCACGTCGAGCTCGTTCGCCCGGGCGCGGGCGAGAGATCCCGCTCGCGGGGCGGAGACCGCGGGGAGCTCGGCGGCGATATCGGCATCGACCTGCGCGCGGTCCGCGTCATCGAGCACGATCACCGCCTTCGCCACCTCGTTCGAGGCCCACTCGCTGATCTCGCCCCGGGCGAGCAGGCCGAAGGTGCGGGGAAGCGACTCCACGACCACCCGGTCCAGGGCGAGCTCATTGCCGGCGCGGGCCGGCGAGATGCGGCGGGCGAGACCCAGCTCTGCGCGCACTCCGCGACCGCGCTGCTCAGCAGGCACACCGGCCTCGCGCTCCGCTCGCACGCGGGCGGCTCGGAAGGCCACGCTCGCTCGCTTCCCGACGGCGCGGGCGATCGCGGCCGTGCGCTCGGCGCGCTCGACGGACTCCAGCAGCACCGACTCGGCCGACGGGATGCCTTCGACCAGCGGCTCCAGTGCCTCGCAGGCACGAGCGAGGAGGGCTTCCGCTTCAGCCAGCAGGGAGGCGGCATGCGGGGCGGGAGACAGTTCAGGAATGGTGCTCGGGGCGGGCAGAGACGAGGGGACGGCTGGCGAGAGGGAGAGGACCTCGGGCACGAGGACAGGTGCGGCCGAGAGCGCGGCGGCGCCAGCGAACGTCTGATCGGCCGCCGACCCCGCGACGAAGTCATCACCCATTCCTGCCACCTCCTTCTCGGAGCTCCGAGGGATCCCCCGTGCTGTTCGCTTGCTGCTCGCTGCGTTCTCGTGTCTCGAACACTAGTTCGACATTCCGACATTCGACCCGGGCCCGGCGAAACGGTGGAGAACGTGCCTATGGGGAGGAATCGCGTGTCTTGCTCGGCACAGTTGTCCACAATCCGCGATGCGTCTTTGGAGCGCTCCGCCTGTGCGGCGCAGTATGTCCCCATGACCCATGGAACCCCCGCCGCGCACGGCCGCATCGGCAGCCTTCCCGTCCACCGCATCGGCTTCGGCGCGATGCAGCTCGCAGGCCCCGGCGTGTTCGGCCCGCCCGCCGATCCCGCCAATGCCGTGGCCGTGCTGCGCCGCGCCGTGGAGCTCGGCGTGGACCACATCGACACCGCCCAGTTCTACGGGCCCGACGTCGTCAACGAGCTCATCCGCGAGGCTCTGCACCCGTACGGCGAGGACCTGCGCATCGTCACGAAGATCGGCTCGGTGCGCGATGACCAGGGCGCCTGGCTGCCCGCCGGCACCCCCGAGCAGCTCACCGAGCAGGTCGAGCAGAACCTGCGCACCCTCGGCACCGAGCAGCTGGCGATGGCGAACCTGCGCCGCTTCGAGCTCGACCATCCGGAGAACGACACCACGCCGCTGGAGGACCAGCTCGGCGCGCTCGTGGCGCTGCGCGAGCAGGGCAAGATCGCGGAGATCGGCATCTCCAGCGTCGGGGCCGACTCCGTGCGCACGGCCGTGGAGATCGCCGGAGCGGTCTCCCTGCAGAACCCGTACTCGATCCTCGATCGCAGCGGCCAGGAGGCCTTCGACGTCGCCCGCGATCTCGGTCTCGCCTACGTGCCGTACTTCCCCCTCGGCTCCGCCTTCACCGGCGGCCCGCAGCGCATCGCCGCCGATCCCGTGATCGGCGAGATCGCCGAGAAGCACAAGGTCCCGGCCGCGCAGATCGCCCTCGCCTGGCTCCTCGCCCAGTACGAGAACCTCCTGCTCATCCCCGGCACCAGCTCCATCGGTCACCTCGAGGAGAACCTCAGCGTGGGCCGGATCGCGCTCGATGCCGAGGATCTCGAGCGCCTGGGGGTGATCGAGGCGGAGGCGCCTGCAGTGCACTGAGGTGCGAGGGGAAAGGCCGAAGGGTAAAGGGGAGGGGTAAAGCGGAGGGGCGCTCTCGCTCCCCGTCGAAAGTCGGCCCGCCGACCTACGATGACGGCATGCGCGCAATCATCACTCTCGTCCTGAACATCATCTGGTTCCTCACCGCCGGGCTGCCGCTGGCCCTCGCGTATGCGATCGCCGGGGTGGTGGCCTGCATCCTCGTCGTGACGATCCCCTTCGGGCTCGCATCCTTCCGCATCGCCGGGTTCGTGCTGTGGCCCTTCGGCCGCGAGGTCGTCGACCGGGGCCGCCCCGGCGCGATGAGCACGCTGGGCAACGTGGTGTGGTTCCTGGTGGCCGGCGTGTGGCTCGCGCTCGGGCATGTGGCGACAGCGCTCGCGCAGGCTGTCACGATCATCGGCATCCCGCTGGCCTGGGCGAACCTCAAGCTGATCCCCGTGACCTGCTTCCCCTTCGGCAAGGAGGTCGTCTCCTCCTCGTCGGCGAGCGCGCGCATGTTCCCGACCGCCGGCTGAGGGCCGACTCCCGACGACGACGACGACGGCGACAGCTGCAGCTGCAGCTGCGACCACGACCACGACCACGACCACGAGGCTCACCCCATGCCCACCACCGTCTCCCCCGCCGGCGGGGTGCGCATCGCGTACGACACCGTCGGATCCGGTCCCGTCGTGGTGCTGCTGCACGGCTCGGTGCTCTCGCGCGCGATCTGGCGCTCCTACGGATACGTCGATGCGCTCAACGGCTCGCGCACGGTGGTGCGGATCGACCTGCGCGGCCACGGCCGCTCCGGCGCCCCGCACGACCCGGCCGCGTACACCCAGGACAGCCTCCTAGCTGACGTCCTCGCGGTGCTGGACGCGGAGGGCATCGCGCGCGCCGCGATCGTCGGCTACTCCCTGGGCGCCAGGGTCGCCCTGACGGCGGCGCTGACTGCTCCGGACCGGGTGGAGAGGATCGTCTGCCTCGGCGGATCCGCGGCAGAGCAGCGCGGTGCCCTGGACGCCGTCTTCTTCCCCGGCGTCATCGATTCTCTGCGCACCGGCGGGATGGAGGAGTTCTGCACCCGCCAGGGCCTCGGCCCGGAGGCGGAGGGCAGGCGCAATCGAGGCACGCGCACCGCGTTCCTCGCGGCTGACCCAGACGCGATGGCGGCCCTGTTCAGCGCGACGGACTCCACCCCCGCGGTCCCCGAGTCGGAGCTCGGCCAGTGCCGGGTGCCGGCGCTGTGGATGACCGGCGACCTGGATCAGCCCCGATGGGAGGAGTCCCGGCACGCGGCCGCGATCATGCCGGAGGGCCGATTCGTGAGCCTGCCCGGTCGCACGCACGGCGCAACCCTCGGACCCGCGGAGCCGGTGCTCGCGGAGGTGATGCCGTTCCTCGGAGCTGAGGAGAGGGACAGGCAGCAGAGTTCGGGCGGGGCCGAGAGGTCAGGCAGAGAGCCGAGCCCGCGAGGGAAGCAGGGCCCGGGCTGCGAAACGTGGCCGAACCGGGCAGGAGCCGACTGAAGCCCCATCAGCCTCACTGCGGCCCGGGGACCTCCGGACCGGTTCCGCGCGGGCGCAGCAGGGCCGGGTGCAGGGCCGTGGCCTCGCCGCGGCGGTAGAGCGCGGGGCGGGGGCCGCCCGTGCGGGAGGCCTGCCCGGTGCCGCCGTCGGGCACCACGAACCCCTCGGTGGAGAGCACCTTGCGGATGAAGTTCGCTCGATCCGGGGCCACTCCCCACACCGCTCCGTAGACCCCGCGCAGCTCCGCGAGGGTGAACGGCTCGGCGAGGAACTGGCTGGCCAGCGTCGTGTACTCGAGCTTCGAGCGCACGCGCTCCACTGCGTCGGTGAGGATCTCGCGGTGGTCGAAGGCGAGCTGCGGGGCGTCGGGATCCGAGAGGATCTCCTCGACCTGCCACCAGCGCGCGCCGCGGGCGTCGGACCCCGCCTCGGGATCCGGCAGATCCGGGGCGAAGGCCAGGTGCGCGACGGAGACGACGCGCATCCGCGGATCGCGATCCGGGGTGGTGTAGGTGCGCAGTTGCTCGAGGTGGTAGCGCACCACCTCCATCCCCGTCTCCTCCATCAGCTCGCGCTCGGCGGCGGCAGCCGCGTCCTCGTCGGGCTCGATGAACCCGCCGGGCAGCGCCCAGGAGCCCGCGAACGGATCCTGCCCGCGCTCCACGAGCATCACGCACAGCGCGCCCGCACGGATGGTGAAGACCGCCAGATCGACGGTGACCGCGAACGGGGGGTGCTCGCCCGCGGACTGCTTCCGGGTTCCGGTCATGTCAGGACTCCTTCGGTGAGGACGCCGAGACGCCGGGGGCGACCTCGAGCGGATCGAGCAGGTCGGCGGTCGGAGCGGCGTAGCCGCCGGGGCCGTCTCCAGGAGGGTCGTCGGAATCGGCGACGGTGATCCCGGCGGCGGCGAGCTGCGCGACGGTCTCCGGATCGGCCTCCGAATGCACGGCCGCCGTCAGATCCAGCAGCACGCGCACGGGGCCGACGGGGTTCGCCCGAGCGGCGTCCTTCGCGCTCGCCGCCACGCAGTAGTCAAAGGCGAGGCCGACGACGTCGATCGGGCCGACGAGCAGATCGGGGACGGTGAGGGAACCGGGGAGGCTGGGGGAATCGGGGAGGCCGGGCGAATCCGGGAGGCTGGACGAATCGGAGGGGGTCGGGGCGTTGCCGTCGGCCGAGGCAGCGACCCGCTCGATCCGGCCTTCCGCCAGCGAGTACGCGGGGACTCCCTCGCCCTTGACCACGTGCACGACCTCGATACCGCGCTCCTCGAGCTCGGCGAGGGCGCGGATGATCGCGGGGTGGTAGTCGGCGCCCGGGGTGCCCTGCACGCAGTGCGGGGGCCAGGAGTCCAGGTAGTCGGGCTCACCCGGCGGCAGGGCGAAGTGCCCGCCGTTGGTGCCCGAGGGCTCGTGCCAGTCGCGGGAGAGGACCACGCGGCGGTACTCGCCCGCGCGGTCCTCGAGGAAGTCGGCGATGCGCTCGGCGACGGCGGCGCCGCCGGTCACTGCGAGAGCGCCGCCCTCGCAGAAGTCGTTCTGGACGTCGACGACCAGAAGGGTGCGCAGGGCGGGAAGGGACACGCCGACGGGAGACGGAGCGGGAGTGGTCATCGGGCATCTCCTTCGTGCTTCTCGCTGATCCGGAACGCGGTGCCGGAGCTGATGCGGCGCGCCTGGGCGGGCAGGCTCTCGAGGGAGCGCGCCGCCTCCTCGCGGGCCTCGGCGGCGCTCGCGACCGGCAGGAAGGCGCCGTCGCGAGCGACATCGATGTGCACGGGGACGGCGCCCGGCGGGACGCTGCCGTCGAGGGTCCAGACCTCGCGACCGTCGGGGAAGCGCGAGACGGTCTTCGATCCGCCGACGGAGGCCTTGTCGGCCGAGGCCTTCGCGACGGGGCGCAGCGGCGTCGGGGCGCCGTCCTCGCCGATGCCGTCGTTCACGGCGACCAGCTTGTAGACCATGCCCGCGGTGGGATGGTCGGAACCGGTCGCGACCCTCGTGCCCACGCCGTAGCCGTCGATGGGGGCGCCCGCGAGATGCTCGATGACGTACTCGTCGAGATCGCTGGTCACGGTGATCTTCGTGCCCGTCGCGCCGAGCTCGTCGAGCAGGGCGCGGGCCTCCCCCGCCATCACCAGGAGATCGCCGGAGTCGATGCGGATCGCCGCGAGCTCGGGGCCGGCGACCTCGATCGCGGTGCGGATGCCGGTGGGGATGTCGTAGGTGTCCACGAGGAGCGTGGTCGCCGTGCCATACGAGGCGATCTGGGCGGCGAAGGCCTCGCGCTCCGTCGGCCGGGCGAGCGTCGCGGCGTGCGCGGCGGTGCCGGCGACGGGCACGCCGTGCAGGTGGCCGGCGGCGAGGTTCGAGGTGCTCGCGAAGCCCGCGATCCAGGCGGCGCGCGCCGCGGCGACCGCGGCCTCCTCGTGGACGCGCCGGGAGCCCATCTCGATGAGCGGGCGGCCGTTCGCCGCGATCACCATGCGCGCGGCGGCGGAGGCGATCGCGGAATCGTGGTTCAGCACGGACAGGATGAGCGTCTCCAGCAGCATGCATTCGCCGACGTTCCCCCGCACCGTCAGCAGCGGGGTGCCCGGCCAGTAGAGGCTGCCCTCGGGCAGAGCGGTGATCGATCCGGTGAAGCGCCATTGCCGCAGGTAGTCGGCGGTCGCCTCGGTGATCGCGGAGGCCGACAGCAGGAAGCCGATCTCCTCCTCGCCGAAGCGGAAGTCCTCCAGCAGCGGCACGAGCCGGCCGAGGCCGGCGACGAGGCCGAAGCGGCGCCCCTCGGGCAGGCGGCGGGCGAAGGCCTCGAACACCGCCTGGTGGTGCACGGTGCCGTCCTCGACCATCGCGGAGAGCATCGTGAACTCGTACATGTCCGTCAGCAGCGCCGTGCTCGCCATCTGGGCCATCCTTCGTCGGTGTCGGCTTGACGCTATCCCTGCGGCGTGACGCTGGCAAGGCCTTCGCCGCAATCGGGTGTGACCTGCGATCTTTCCGGCGGCTAGACTCGCCCGCGTGAACAGCTACCACCACGGCGATCTGCGCCGCGCTTTCCTCGCGGAGGCCGCGGCCATGGTCGCGGAGGCGGGAGTGGAGAGCGTGACGCTGCGCGCCCTCGGCCGGCGCGTGGGGGTCTCCCACTCCGCTCCCCTGCACCATTTCGGCTCGCGCGGGGGCCTGCTGGAGGCGCTCTCGGCCGAGGGGTTCGAGGCACTCCTGGAAGAGCTGGACGGCTCGCCGGCCGACCCCGCCTCGCAGTGCGCGGCCTTCGTGCTGTGGGCGCTCGCGCACCCCGCGCACTACGCAGTGATGTGGGCGCCCGAGGTGGACGCCGGGCAGGGGCCAGCTGCGCTCCACGGGCGCTTCGCGAGCGCGGTCGGCGGGGATCCTGCCGCCGCGCAGACCGCCTTCGCCCTCGCCCACGGGCTCGCCGAGCTGTGGATCAGCGGCGCGCTGCCCCGACCGGAGCGCGCCGGGGATGCGGTGTGGCTGCTGTGCGAGCAGGCCGGGATCGGCTGAGCTCAGGCCCAGCCGCCGGGCTGGGATCTCGTCCGGCCGGAGCGGCGTCTCAGCTCTGGTCTGAGCCTCGCCTCTGGTCTGAGCCTCAGCTCTGGTCTGAACGCCGCCTCAGCACCGGCTCCAGGACCACCGCGCCCAGCACCACCGCGATGCCCACCACCGCGCCGATCGCCGATTCGGCGATGCGCGCCACGAGCAGCGGGCCGACGGGGCCGGGGTGCGCGAGGAACACCATCAGCAGGGCGAGCGGCGTGATGAAGACGAGCGCGAGCGAGTAGTTGCGCAGCACGAACAGCTCCGCGAGGAACTGCATCAGCACCACCCACACGATCACCTGCCAGGCCTGCGAGGGGAACGAGAGCAGGAAGGCCGCGGCGCCCACGCCGATCGCGGTGCCGACGATGCGGTGCAGGCCCCGCTCGATCTGCTGGCGTCGGCCCGGGGCCGACAGCGGCACCACCGCAGCGACCTGCGCCCAGTACGGGGAGGGGATCCCCGAGAGCGTGGCGATCGCGCCTGCGACCAGCGCCGCGATGCCGTAGCGGGAGAGCTCCTGCAGGCGGAAGCTGCGGGTGCCGCTGCCCGGGACCGGCGCGGGCACGGGGCCGCCCGGGTTCGCCTCCCCCATCCAGTGCGCGAGGGCGCTCATCGCCAGGCACCACGCGACAGCGCCCCCAGCGATCAGCATCGCCAGCCACGTCGGCGCCGCAGACGGCGCGGTCGCGACGGCGGTCGTCGCGAAGACGGGGAAGACCGCGCCCGTCGGCCGCAGACCCCTCTCGGCGATCACGACCGAGGAGACTGCCGCGACGACGGCGCCCGCGAGAGCCGTCACCCAGGGATGCAGGCCCGTCGGCCACGCGGGGGCGAGCTGCGCGATCAGCGCGCCGAGGCCGACGCACGCGACCAGCAGCGCACCCAGCACCCACCTCGCCCTGCTGGCGCAGGCGCACGCGGGTCGGCACGTAGCGGGCGTAGATCGAGGTGAACGCGCCGAAGGAGACGAACAGCGCCCAGTCGAGGCGCCCGCTCAGCAGCAGCACCACCAGCGGGACGCCGAGGGAGACGGCGATGCGCAGGGCCGGGGCGAGATCCCCGCGGGCGGGCCCGAGGGTGACCATGCTGCGCGCGGTCGCGCTCACGTGGCGGGCGCGGGTGGAGCCGGATCGCGGGGAGCCGGGTCGCGGGGATCCCACATGCGCGGAGTCGGCGCTCACGAGAGCACCAGGTGCTGGCGCCCGTCGATCAGCTCGCGCGCGGCGTCGAGGTGCCCGGCATGGGTGGCGGTCTCCACGAGCAGGTGGACGAGGACCGCGCGGACGTCCGCGTACCCGGGCGGGGCCTCGGACGGGGCGCCGAGGGGATCATCCAGGGAGCGGGCCTCGAGAATCGCGTCGGAGGCGGCGCTCGCGGCGCGGTAGGCGTCGAGGACGGCGCTCGCGCTCTCGTCGGCCCCGACGGTCCAGTCGGCGCCCTCCCCCTCGGGCCAGAAGTCCAGCGGGCCGCCGGCGATGACGACCTCGCACCAGAAGCGCTCGTCGGACAGCGTCAGGTGGCGCACGAGACCGAGCGGCGACCAGCCCGACGGCAGCACCGGTGTGCGCAGCTGGGCGTCGCTGAGCCCGTCCAGCTGGGAGAGGACGTGGGCCCGTTTCGCGCGCAGCCAGCCCAGCAGGGCGGCCTTCTCGGAGGAGGTCATAGGAGCGATAGTCTCACCCCATGCGCGAGCTCCAGAGAATCATCATCGCCGAGATGGGCGTCCAGCCGCAGATCGATCCCGCGGCCGAGGTCGAGCGCCGCGTGCGCTTCCTCGCCGACTACGCGAGGACGGCGCACGCGAAGGGCTTCGTGCTGGGCATCTCCGGCGGCGTCGACTCGACGCTCGGCGGGCGCCTCGGGCAGCTCGCCGCCGAGCGGCTGCGCGCGGAGGGCCATGACGCCGAGTTCGTCTCCGTGCGCCTGCCGCACCGCCTGCAGGCCGACGAGGCCGACGCCACCGCGGCCATGGACTTCGTCGGCGCCGACACCCCCGTCACGATCGACATCGAGCCCGGCACCACCGGGCTCGTCGCGGCGTTCGAGCGCGGCACCGGCCGTGCCCTCAGCGACTTCGACCGCGGCAACGTCAAGGCGCGCATGCGCATGATCGCGCAGTACGCGATCGCCGGGGACAAGGACCTGCTGGTCATCGGCACCGACCAGGCCGCCGAGTCGGTCTCCGGGTTCTTCACGAAGTTCGGCGACGGCGGGGCCGACGTGCTCCCGCTGTTCGGCCTGGACAAGCGCCAGGTGCGCGAGCTCGCCCGCCACCTCGGCGCCCCCGAGCACCTCTGGAAGAAGATGCCGACGGCCGACCTCCTCGACGGCAAGCCCGGCCAGGCCGACGAGGTCGAGCTCGGCATCTCCTACGACGTCATCGACGACTACCTCGAGGGCAAGGACGTGCCCGACGACGCCGCCGAGATCATCGAGCAGCGCTGGCTGCGCACCCGGCACAAGCGGACCACGCCGGTGTCGGTGCTGGAGGACTGGTGGCGGGACGCGCCTAGCGCCTGACCGCGAACGCCGCCGGGTCCACCGGGCGCTCCGCCCTCGGGAGCTTCTCGACGACCAGCAGGTAGGACTCCGCCACGAGATCGTCGACGAGCTCGGGGCTCACGCCCACGCCTGCGCGCACGCTCACCCAGTGCTTCTTGCTCATGTGGTAGCCGGGGGTGATCTCCGGATAGGCCTCGGTGAGGGCGAGGACGTCGCGCGGGTGGGCCTTGACGGTCACCATCTCCTCGCCGCGCACGTCCATGATCAGCGCGAACACCTTGCCGCGGACCTTGTAGACATCCACCTCGGGGCCGAACGGGTGGGTCAGCTCGGAGCCGGGCAGCTCCTCGGTGCGCGCCCCTGCACGGGCGGTCAGGGCGGCGGAGTCCATGCGCCCATGATGCCCTGCGCGCCGGGACGTCCCCCGGCCGTGGGAGGATGTGCGCCACATCCCTCTTCGATCTCCGGAGGCGTCCGTGTCGTCCGTCCCCAGCTCACCTTCCGCGCCGTCGGCCCCCTCGAGCGCGCAGCGCTCCGATCGTCCCGGTGCCCTGGTCGAGACCACCGGCATCGAGATCATCGCCGAGTCCGAGCGCACCGCCCGCCCGCGCGACCTCTTCTGGCCGTGGTTCGCGGCGAACGTGTCCGTCTTCGGCATGAGCTACGGCGCCTACCTGCTCGGCGCCGGCATCTCCTTCGTGCAGGCGAGCGTCGTCGCCGTGATCGGCATCGTCATCAGCTTCCTGCTGTGCGGCATCATCGCGATCGCCGGCAAGCGCGGCAGCGCGCCCACGATGGTCCTCTCGCGCGCCGCCTTCGGCGTGCACGGGCAGAAGGTGCCCGGCATCGTCTCGTGGCTGACGTCGATCGGCTGGGAGACGATGCTCGCGATCTCCGCCGTGCTCGCCACGGCGACCGTCTTCCAGGCCCTCGGCCTCGCCTCCGGCACGGCGGTGCTGGTCATCGCCGCGATCGCGATCGCGGCGATCATCGTGATCGCCTCCGTGCTCGGCTACCACACGATCATGCGCATCCAGTCGGTCCTCACCTGGGCGACCGGCGCGATGACCATCCTGTTCATGATCCTCACGATCCCCCACATCCACTGGGACCAGGTCGCCTCGATCCCCTCGGGCACCCCGCAGCAGATGATCGGCGCGCTCGTGATGGTGATGACCGGCTTCGGGCTGGGCTGGATCAACATCTCGGCCGACTGGTCCCGCTACCAGAAGCGCACGGCGTCCGACGGCGCGATCGTCTTCTGGAACACCCTCGGCGGCTCCGCGGCGCCCGTGATCCTCGTGGTCTTCGGCCTGCTGCTCGCCGGCTCCGACCCGGACATCTCCGCGAAGATCGCCGGCGATCCCGTCGGCACCCTCGTCACCCTGCTGCCGCTGTGGGCGCTGATCCCCTTCTGGATCGTCGCCGTGCTGACCCTCGTCTCCGGCGCGGTGAACGGCATCTACTCCTCGGGCCTCACGCTGCTGAGCCTCGGCATCCGCGTGCCGCGCCCCGCGGCCGCCGCGGTCGACGGCACGATCCTCACCCTCGGCACCATCTGGGTCGTGTTCTTCGCGCAGAGCTTCATCGGGCCGTTCCAGAGCTTCCTCATCACGCTCGGCGTGCCGATCGCCGCGTGGGCCGGGATCCTCATCGCCGACATCCTCACGCGCCGCCGCGACTACGACGAGGCCGCCCTGTTCGACGCGAACGGACGCTACGGCGCCTTCGACTGGACCTCGATCGCGACGATGGTCGTGCTCTCGGTCATCGGCTGGGGCCTGGTCGTGAACAACTACGCCGAGGACGCCCCCTGGAACAACTGGCAGGGGTACCTTCTCGAGCCGCTCGGGCTCGGGACCTGGGTGGCCGACGGCGCCTACTGGGACGGGCCCTGGGCCTACTCGAACCTCGGCGTGCTGTTCGCGCTGGTCTTCGGCTTCCTGATCACGTTCATCGCCCGGCGCGGGACCATCCGCCGGCAGGAGGCCGGGCAGGCCTGAGACGGGGGCAGGCCTAAGGCGACCCAGGGCTGAGGCGGGGCAGAAGCCTCACCGCCGCGTCGCGGCCCGGATCACCGCCGAGAGCAGGGCGCCGACGTCGGGGCTGATGCCCCGGCGGGGCAGATCGGCGAGCGCGGCCGCCCGGTCGGGAGCCTGCTCGATCTGCCCGGACGCCGCGAGAGCCATGATCTCGAGCAGGGCCTCCTGGTGCGTGTCCAGGACGCTGTGGCCCGTGCGCGCGAGCTCCAGGAGCATCCCGCGGGGGGCGAGCCCGGCGAGGGCGCGGGCGATGGGGCGCGGGGTGCGCAGGTCGCGGTCGCCGGAGAGCACGAGCGTCGGGAAGCCGTAGCGGGGCGCCTCCGTCCGCAGATCGACCGGCTCGCCGCGGAACGGCGGCACGCGGTGCGCGACGAGGGCGAACAGGAGCTGGGGATCGAGCGGGCCGCCGTCGGGCGGGAGGGCGTAGCCGAGCTCTCCGTAGGCGATGCCCTCGACGAGATCAGGCTCGAGCACGAAGGGGAAGGTCGTGCCGGCGCTCTCCGCAGTGCCGATCTCTGCGGTGCCGAGCTGGGCGAGCAGGTCCCACAGCCGCGAGAGGCGGCCCCGGGCGCGGGCCCGCAGGAGCCGTTCGAGCACCTCCGGCCCGCAGAACTCGTAGACCGTCGCCACCACCTGGGTGAGCACGGGCATCGGCTCCCCGCGGCCCGCCTGGGCGCGCACCAGGGCGGCGAGGTGCGCGGTCGTCTGGTCCTCCCCCTCCCACAGGAGCGCGCGGCGGTGCGCGCGAGTCATTGCGAGATCGCCTTCGACCGACAGGATCGGGGAGTCCAGCACGAGCGCCGCGACCCGCTCCGGGTGGCGCACGGCGAGCAGCTGCGCGAGATAGGTGCCGTAGGAGGAGCCGACGACCACCGCCTGCTCCGCGCCGGCGGCATCGAGCACCGCGGCGAGGTCGGCCGCGGCGGCCTCGAGGGTCACGGCCTCCCGCGGCAGGTCGCGGCCCTGCGCGTCGCGCCGTGAGAGGCCGACGCCGCGATGCTCGACCATGATCACGTCGAGGCCGCGGGCGGCGGCGCGGCGGCGGAAGCCGCGGTAGAGCAGGGCCGAGGCCATGCCCGGGCCGCCGGGGATCACGAGGATCGGCAGGCCCGCCGGTCCCTTCCGGGAGCCAGGGCGGGTGCGCAGTCCCGTCGGCCCAGTGCGCAGCCACGTCAGCGGGAAGGAGCCGGGGCGACCTGCGCCGATCGGGCGGTCGAGGGTGCGTGCCTCGCGCGCGGCGAGCGCACGGGCGCGGCGGCCGGCTCGCCCCCCGGGGAGGAGGCGGCCGCCCGGGTGGGGGCGGGGCTCGGGCGTGCTGCTCTGGGGCCGGCCGGCGGTGCTCATGGACCCACCGTAAGCGCCGCGCGATCCTCGACAAAGCCGCCGCCCGCAGCGCACAGCCCGTGCACAGCAGACGCCTGGCTCCGGCATGGGGCGGGCCTCGTAGCCTCCTGCCATGACCACGCACCAGCCTTCCGATCCGCGCCTTGAGCGCACCGCCTCCGGCGAGCTCGCCTACCAGAGCCGCACGCTCGCCCACCAGGACGAGCCCCTGGTCGACCAGGGCGCCGCCTTCGACATCACCACCCTCCTCAGCCGCCGCGGCGCGCTCGGCGGGATCGGCGCGACCGCGCTTGCCGTCGGCCTCGCCGCCTGCGGAACGGACGGCAGCACCGATGCCTCCACCGACAGCGCGTCGGACGGCGGGGCGTCCGACGGGACCGCGACCGCCAGCACCGGGGAGATCCCCGAGGAGACCAACGGCCCCTATCCGGCCGACGGCACCAACGGCGTGAACGTGCTGACCGAGTCGGGGATCGTGCGCAGCGACATCCGCTCGAGCTTCGGGACCGGCAGCGCGAGTGCAGAGGGCGTGCCGATGACCCTGACCCTCACCCTCACGAACCTCGCCGACGGCAATGCCCCGTACGAGGGGGCCGCGGTGTACGTCTGGCACTGCAATGCCGGCGGCGAGTACTCGCTGTACTCGACCGGGCTCGAGAACGAGAACTACCTGCGCGGCGTGCAGATCGCGGATGCCGACGGCACGGTGGAGTTCACCTCGATCTTCCCGGGCTGCTACTCGGGCCGCTGGCCCCACATCCACTTCGAGGTCTACCCCGACGCCGCCTCGATCACCGACTACTCGAGCATCCTCGCTACCTCCCAGGTCGCCCTGCCGCAGGACGTCTGCGAGAGCGTGTACGCGCTGCCCGCCTACGACGGCAGCGCCGAGAACCTCGCGCAGATCACGCTCGCCACCGACAACGTCTTCGGGGACGACGGCGGGGAGCTGCAGCTCGGCTCTGCCGACGGGGACACCGCGACCGGCTGGGCGATCAGCCTCCCCGTCGCGATCGACCCGGAGACCGATCCCGGCACGTCGATGGGGGCCGCGCCCGCCGGCGGCGGGGCGAGCGACGGCGGCGGCCCGGGAGGCAGCGGCGGTCCCGGGGCCGGCGGACAGCCCCCGAGCGGAGGCGGTCCGTCGGACGGCGGCACTCCGCCCTCGCCTCCCGCCTCGCGCTGAGGGCACGGACTGCAGGCGGCGGGGGCTACGGTGTGCGCATGAGCGCGCAGACCGCATCCCCCGCCCCCGCCCCTGAGCCCGCCCCGGCCGCCGATCCCTGGCTCGTCGTCATCGACCCGCAGCGGATCTTCGCCGATCCCGCCTCCGACTGGGCCTCCCCCTTCTTCGGGGAGGCGATGGAGAGGATCGCCGCGCTCGCGGCGCACGTCGGCCCCGAGCGGACGATCGTGACGCGCTGGCTGCCGACGGCCGACCGCGCCACCGCCTGGGGCGACTACTTCCGGGCGTGGCCCTTCGCGGACGTGCCCGCGAGCGATCCGCTGTACGACCTGGTCCCGGCAGCGGAGGGGCTCACGGCGCATCCGCTGGTGGAGGAGCCCACGTTCGGGAAGTGGGGGCCCGCCCTCGCCGCCGCCGTGGGAGCGGCCCCGGGTGAAACAGTTGACCTGATCCTCACGGGCGTCTCGACGGACTGCTGCGTCATCGCCACAGCGCTGGCGGCGGCCGATGCCGGGATGCGGATCCGCGTGGCGCAGGACGCCTGCGCGCCTTCCACCTCGACCGATGGCGCAGCGGCGATGCAGGTCATGGGGCTCTTCGCGCCGCAGATCAGCATCGTGCAGACGGCGGAGATCCTGGAGCCGGGAGGCCTGGAGCCCTGAGCCCCGCAGCCGGGCAGCCCGGCGGAGGTCTCATAACTTGGCGCACGGCTACCAGCACTATCCCTGCAGGTCGTGCGCGGGCGAGGGGCTGGAGGGTCTAGCCTTGCGCCCAGCGTCCGCGTGCACGGCCATCCGTTCTGCCCTTCGAAGCAGTCACCGTCCACACCCGGCCCTGCCTCTGGGCCGGTCGGGACCCCGGGCGGATCCGGAGAAGGAGAAGAGGACGTGGATCCTGCCCGCACACCCGCGGACCTTCCCGAGGGCCCGTTCTCCACGCGGCTCGACGCCGCGATCCGGCGGCGCGGCCTCGGCCTGCAGCGCCTGAGCCTGCGCCTCGCGGAGCTCGGCATCTCCTGCTCCGCCTCCACCCTCAGCCTCTGGCGCAACGAGCGCACCCGGCCCCAGCGCCGCGAGGGCCTGCGCGCCGTCGCCGCCCTCGAGGAGATCCTCGAGACGCCGACGGGCTACCTGATGACCGCCGAGCACCCCGTCCCCAAGGGGACGGCCCGCTGGTGGAGCCAGGATCAGCCCCGCACCACCGGCATCGCCGTCGGCCAGGAGCTCGCGCAGGCCCGCGCCGACTTCGGGGTCAGCCCCGCGCAGGAGACCCAGCAGGTCGCGTTCTTCGAGACCGTGCGGGTCGACGCCGAGAACCGCTTCGTCGGCTCCCGGTGCACGCTCGTGCTGCGCGCGATGCGCGAGGGCGTGGACCGCTTCATCACCGCCTCCTACGGCTATCGAGACAGCAGCGGCGTCCCGCAGATGGTGCGGCTGCTCCCGCGCAGCGGCGTGCGGCTCGGGCGCGAGCGCCTCGTGGAGTCCGCCGGCTGCGCGGTCGCCGAGCTCGTGCTCGCCTCGCCCCTGCACCGCGGCGAGACCGTGGCGGTCTCGTGGGATGCGGTGCCCGAGGGCGATCCCCAGCCGCTCGGCGGGGCCGAGGGCCGCTACGAGCGCCTCACGTCCGTGCCCGTCGGGCAGATGTCCGTGCGGATCGACTTCGATCCCGTCTCGCCCCCGCGGCGGCTGCACGCGGTGACCGGGGCCGACGCCGCCCATCCCTCCGGGCCGCCGCTGCCGGTGCGCCTGCAGGGCAGCTCGCTCGTGCTGTCGGCGACGCACCTCGAGACCGGCGGGATCATGGCGCAGTGGGACTGGGAGGGCGAGGATGCAGGCCACTGAGGACGAGAAGACCGGCGCGTTCGCACGCGCCCTCCAGTCGGCGATGGTGCAGGGCGGATGGACGCTGGGCCGGCTCGCCGCCGCCAGCCGCCAGGCCCCCTCCCCCGTCTCGGCGCCCACGCTGCGCTCCTGGCTGAGCGGCAGCACGGAGCCCTCGCGCCGCGCCTCCTTCGAGGCCGTGCGGGAGCTCGAGATCATCCTGGGACTCGGCAGCGGGCTGCTGCAGCGCCACCTCGAATCCGCCGCCCGGCCGCAGCTGCGCAGCGGGATCGGACCGCTCAGCGGGGCCGATCTCGATGCCCTCATGGACCTGCGGCGCGAGTGGGGCCACGACTCGGCGGTCGCCGCCGACCGCATCTTCCTCGGCGCCGACCTGCACCTCGGGGCCGACGGCACCGGGGAGCTCGTGCACACGCTGGTCGCCCGGGCCGTGCACGACGGGGCGCAGCGGGTCATGCTCGTCGTGGATCTCGAGTGCCGCGCGGACGCGGTGCAGGGCGAGGGGAACGCGCAGGGTTCAGGAGACCCGCAGGGCGCGGGCTTCGCGGGCGGCGCCGCCGAGCCCTTCGATCCCGAGCTGTTCCGCGCCGAGGGCGTCGCCATCACGCGGGCGGTGCGGGCGCGCGGCGGCCTCGCGGCCATCGAGCTCACCTTCCCGCGCCCGCTCGAGGCGGCGGAGCCCTGCTTCGCGACCTTCTCGATCCCGGTCCGCGCCGCCGATCCCGCGCACGGCACGCTGCACGTGCTCTCCTTCGCGCCGACGGGCGTGCTCAGCGCCCGCGTGACGCACGATGCGCCCACCCATCGCTTCCGCCTGCGCCGCGAATGGGCGCGCGCGGACCAGCAGGACCAGTTCGACGGCAAGGACGAGTTCGGCCGGCCCCTGGAGACCACCGGGCACTGCGTGCTCAGCGAGATCGACGCCGGTCTCGCCGCCGTGACCTGGGAGCGGGGCACGCCGCTCGCGTTCTGACGGCTGCTGGGGATGCCGGGTCGCTGCAGGCTCTGCGATGCTGGAGCGATGAGAATCTGGAGCCTCCACCCCCGTCTCCTGGACCGCGCGGGGCTCGTGGCCGGGTGGCGCGAGGCGCTGTTGGCGCAGAAGGTCCTGGCGGGCGAGACCACCGGCTACCGCAGCCACCCGCAGCTGCAGCGGTTCGCCGCGCACGCGGATCCGATGGCGGCCATCGGCGCCTACCTGCGCGCCCTGCAGGAGGAGGCGACGGGCCGGGGCTACCGCTTCGACGCGTCGCGCATCCGCGCGCCCGAGAGGGCCGACGGCCCGGAGCGCATCCCCGTCACCGAGGGGCAGCTCCTGTTCGAGCTCGAGCACCTGCGCCGCAAGTGCGCCGCGCGCGCACCGGAGGCGGCTGCCGCGCTCCCCGCCCCGGGCGAGGTCCCGCCCGCGCACCCGCTGCTGCGGGTGGAGCCGGGCGGAGTGGAGGACTGGGAGCGGGGCTGAGCAGACAGGTCGAGCGGGCGCTCAGCCGACCGCGAGCACCTCGATCAGCGTGCCGATGGCGACGGCGCCCAGCAGGGCGGCGAAGCAGAGGGTGAGCGTGGACGGGCGGGCCTTCGCCGAGAGCGGTCCGCCGAGCAGCCCGCCGAGCATCGCGGCACCCGCGAACAGCAGCGTGATCCGCCAGTCGATCACGACCGGGGTCCCGATGCGCGCCAGCAGGCTGACGGCGCTCGCGATGATCATGATCAGCAGGCTCGTGCCGGAGGCGCGGCGCATCGCCAGGCCCAGCAGCACCAGCATCGGCACCACGATGAACCCGCCGCCCACGCCGAAGAAGCCCGTGAGCAGGCCCGTCGCCGTCGCGGCGGCGATCAGCTGCGGCCAGGAGGGGGAAGCGCGCGGGGGCATCGGGACCGCGATCCCCTCGGCCGCGGCCGACGGCTCCGCGGGTCGGGCGGCCACCGGATCCGCGCGTCGGGCCGCGACCGCATCCGCCCGCCGGGACGCCGCCGGAGGCTCGGAGGTCGCGGGGCGCAGCGCAGCCGTCTCCCTACGCCGCGCACGGATCCCGCTGCGGGCCATCACGACGGCGACGGCCGCCAGCATCGCGCCGAACAGCAGCATCAGCAGCGGGGAGGGCACCAGCAGGGAGAGCCGCGACCCGGCCACCGCTCCCACTACCGAGACCGCGCCGAAGACCCCGCCCGCGCGCCAGTCGATGTTCCCCGCGCGGGCGTGATGGCGCAGGCTGACGATCGCCGTCAGCGCCACGATCACGAGGCTCGAGGCGGCCGCCGCGTGGGGCTCCTGGCCGAGCAGGTAGACGAGCACGGGGACCGCGAGGATGCCGCCGCCCGCTCCCAGCGCGCCGACCACGATGCCCGTGGCCAGGCCGATCACGAGGGCGAGAGCGAGAAGATCCATCAGGTCATCGTAGGCATCGCGCTTAGGCTGGCCCCCATGTCCACCACCGGCGAGGACCGCGCCCCGGCCCGCGAGGCCGCCCCCGATCCGCTCCTGGAAGCGCAGCTGCGCGCCGCCTGGAGCAGCGGAGCGCTGACGGGGCAGCAGGCCCGCCCGGAGCCCGCCGCCCTCGACTTCGCCGGATCCGGTGAGCACTTCCTCGTGTGGCGGCTCGAGGCGGGGGACGGTTGCGGGCCGCTGGCCGTGCGCGTCGCACGCCAGGGCGAGGATCTCGAGGCCCTGCCCGCGTCCCTGCGCGAGGAGGCGGCGGCGCTGCGGCTCCTGCCCCGGGCTGCCGGCGGGCCCGTCGGCGTGCACGTCGAGCCCGAGGCCCGGCGCAGCGCGCTCGGCCGTCCTTTCGCCGTGACCAGCTGGGTGCCGGGGCGCGCGCTGGCGCCGTCGGACTGGACGCAGGACCATCTCGCCGCGCACGCGCGCCTCATCGCGCGGATCCACCAGCGCCGCTTCCCCGTGCGGGGGGCGCTGACCGTCGTCGGCGCCGCGCCTGCAGGGCCCGAGACGCCTGCTGCCCCGAGCGGCATGTCGCTGCTGGAGGACGTCGATGCGGTGTTCGGCGCCGCGCGCGCCCGTCGGCCGCGCATCGCCGAGGATCCCCGCATCGCGGAGATCATGGCCGCGGCGCGCGCGGAGGTCGAGACTGCCGAGCCGCTGATGGGGGCGCTGGAGGAGTTCGTGCTCGCGCACGGCGACCTGTGCGCGACGAACGTCGTGTGGGATGCCCGCGGCGTGCCCCGCCCCATCGACTTCGAGTGGGCGCAGGCCGACGACCGCGCCCGGGACCTCGCGATCATCGGCGGCGCCGTGCACTGCGATCCCTGGTACGTCCCGCTCTCCGAGGGAGGGATCGAGGAGCTGCTGGGTCGCTACGTCGAGGCGGTGCGGGAGCTCGACCCCACGGTGGTGATCGACGAGCGAGCCCTGCGGATCCGGCGCGATGCGTGGGAGGTGTACGAGAAGACCGCGATGCTGCTCGCGGTCGCGGAGCGGGCGCAGCGGGGCGAGGCCGTCCACCGGGACGCGCTGCCGGTTCTGCGCGACTCCCTCGCCCGACGCCTAGCCGTGTGACGCCGCCCTGACACGCACGAAGCGAAGAGGGAGATAGCCCCGGTTCCGGATGGCCGACGCCTTCCGGCATACTGGACGAAACCGCCCCCACCCGCACCGAAAGGCCCCGCCATGCGCTCCAGCCGCGCCCTCCTGACCGCGCTCTCCCTCCCCCTCGCCGCCGTGCTGCTGACGGCGTGCGGCGGCGACAGCGCCGCCGAGCAGACCACCGCTGCTGAGACCGCCACGACCTCCGCTGCCGCGCCGAGCGCGTCGGCCACGCCCTCGAGCGCCGCGCCGACCCGCGAGCATCCGAGCGTCGGCACCACGCGCTCTGCGGCGCCGACCTCCGCTGCGGCGCCCGCGGCTGATCCGGGTCCCGCGGCCGCGGGCGCCGTGCTCCCGGCGACCGTGGGCGAGACGCTCCCCGACAGCGTCGGCGACCGGATCAAGGTCCAGAGCGACGAGTACTTCACCTCCTACGGCGATGCCGAGGGGAGGAACATCAACGTCAACGCCCGCATCATGGACACGCCGGCAGGGCCGCTGGCGGAGGACATCGCCACGGAGAACAAGCCGGCGGGCACCGGCACCTGCGGCCGGAACGGCGCCGGTGTGCCGACCTGCTACCTCGCGGTCGAGGGGGACAAGGCGCTGAGCATCAGTGCCGAGTCCGACCAGATCCCGCTCGCCGACGTCGTCGCCTTCGCGAACCAGCTCTCGGCGGCCGCGCTGCAGGGCTGAGCACCCGCGCCAGCTCGGCGCCCAGCGCCGCGGACAGCGCACGAGGGCCGCCCCCGGAGATCCGGGAGCGGCCCTCGTTCTCGCTGCTGTCGGCTCAGATGACGCCGAAGGCGATCATCGCGTCGGCCACCTTGCGGAAGCCCGCGACGTTCGCGCCCACCACGTAGTCACCCGGGCGGCCGTACTCCTCGGCCGTCTCGAGGCAGGTGCGGTGGATGTTCACCATGATGTCGGTGAGGCGCTTCTCGGTGTACTCGAAGGTCCAGGCGTCGCGCGAGGCGTTCTGCTGCATCTCGAGGGCCGAGGTCGCCACGCCGCCGGCGTTCGCGGCCTTGCCGGGGCCGAAGGACACGCCGGCCTCGCGGAACAGGCTCACGGCATCCGGGGTGCAGGGCATGTTCGCGCCCTCGGAGACTGCGAGGACGCCGTTGCCGATGAGGGTCTTGGCCGCATCGGCGTCGAGCTCGTTCTGGGTCGCGCAGGGCAGGGCGACCGCGACGGGGACGTCCCACACGGAGCCGCCGGAGACGAAGGTCGCGGAGTCGCGGCGATCGGCGTAGTCGGAGATGCGCCCGCGCTCGACCTCCTTGATCTGCTGGAGCAGCTCGAGGTCGATGCCCTTGTCGTCGACCACGTAGCCCGAGGAGTCCGAGGCGGTGACCGCGAGGCCGCCGAGCTGGGTGACCTTCTCGATCGCGTAGATCGCGACGTTGCCGGAGCCGGAGACCGCCACGCGCTTGCCGTCGAAGGACTCGCCGCGGGCCTTGAGCATCTCGTCGGCGAAGATGGTCGCGCCGTAGCCGGTGGCCTCCTTGCGCACGAGCGATCCGCCCCAGTCCAGGCCCTTGCCCGTCAGGACGCCCGCCTCGTAGCGGTTGGTGAGGCGCTTGAACTGGCCGAAGAGGTAGCCGATCTCGCGGGCGCCCACGCCGATGTCGCCGGCGGGCACGTCGGTGTACTCGCCGATGTGGCGGTGCAGCTCGGTCATGAAGGACTGGCAGAAGCGCATGACCTCGGCGTCGGACTTGCCGTGCGGGTCGAAGTCGGAGCCGCCCTTGCCGCCGCCGATGGGCAGGCCGGTCAGGGAGTTCTTGAAGATCTGCTCGAAGCCGAGGAACTTCACGATGCCCAGGTTCACGGACTTGTGGAAGCGCAGGCCGCCCTTGTACGGGCCGAGCGCCGAGTTGTACTCGACGCGGAAACCACGGTTGACCTGCACCGTTCCCTTGTCGTCCACCCACGGGACCCGGAAGATGATCTGGCGCTCGGGCTCGCACAGGCGGGTGATGATGCCCTGGTCCTTGTACTCGGGGTGACGATCCTGGAGGACCTCCAGGGAGTCGAAGACCTCGCGCAGCGCCTGGTGGAACTCCGGCTCCCCGGGGTTGCGGCGCAGAACGATGTCGTAGGTCTCCTGCAGCGTGCTGTCGAGCATGGCGGTCCTTCCCAGAGTGCATAGGGCGCACGAGCGGCGCACCGCCAGGGTACGGGGGCGTCCGAGGAGTGGTCACGGGGTGTTCGAGGGGTGGACTCTCTGCGCCCAGCCCACGGATGTCGCCGAGCGCACACGCTGGCACCCTCGCCGTTGTGTACGATCGTACGCATGTCGATCTCCGACCCGGCTCCCGCCCCCGCTCTGCGCCGCGCGCGCTGGGCCGTCGGCGCCCTGTTCCTCACCAACGGCGCGCTGCTCGCCAACGTGCTGCCCCGCTACCCCGAGATCAAGGCATCCCTGGGCCTCGCGAACTCCACGTACGGCCTGGCCATCGCCGCGTTCCCGGCCGGGGCGATCCTCGCCGGCCTCGCCGCCGGCCCCGCGATCCGGCGCCTCGGCTCCGGGCGCGCGGCCGTGGCCGGCACCCTGCTCACCTCGCTCGGCCTGCTGTGCGTGGCCTTCGCGCCGTCGGCCCCGCTGCTCGCGATCGCGCTGCTGCTGGCGGGCGGGTTCGACGCCATCACCGACGTCGCGCAGAACGCGCACGGCCTGCGGGTGCAGCGCGCCTATCGGCGCTCCATCCTCAACGGCTTCCACGCCGTGTGGTCGATCGGCGCGGTGCTCGGCGGCACCATGGCCGCCGCCGCGATCGCCCTGCACCTCCCGCTCGCCGTGCACCTCGGCATCTCGGCGGCGCTGTTCGCGGTGATCGCGCTCCTCGCCCTCCGCTTCACGCTCCCCGGGGCCGACGGTGACGCCGAGGACGGGGGCGCTGCCGATCCCGCGGCGAGCGCTGCCGCGGCTCCGCGCCGGCTCGCCGGGCGCACGCTCGCGATGCTGCTCGCCCTGGTCACGATCGCGATGGCGGGCGCGCTCGTGGAGGACGCCGGCAACTCCTGGGCGACCCTCTTCCTCTCGCGGGACCTCGGCGCCCCTGCGGCGCTGGCGGCCTATGGGTTCATCGCCCTGGTGGGCGCGCAGTTCGCCGGCCGCCTCATCGGCGACCGCCTCGTGGACCGCTTCGGGCAGCGGGCCGTCGCCCGTACGGGCGGCGCGGTCATCGCCCTCGGCATGGGCCTCGCGCTCGCCTGGCCGACGGTGCCGGGCATGCTGCTCGGCTTAGCCGCCGCCGGGTTCGGCTCCGCGACCCTGGTCCCCGCCGCGATGGGCGAGGCCGACGCGCTGCCGGGGCTGAAGCCGGGCACCGGCCTCACGATCGTCTCGTGGCTGATGCGCCTCGGGTTCCTGCTGTCCCCGCCGATCGTCGGTCTCGTGGCCGACGCCGCCTCGCTGCGCGTCGGACTGCTGGTGGTGCCGCTGGCCGGGCTCGCGGTCGTGGTGCTCGCGGGGGTGCTGAAGGGGCGGGAGGCGGAGGGTTCGCCGGAGGCTGGGGGCGCCTGAGAAGCGATCTTCAGTCCCCCCTCTCCCCTGCGAGCCGCTCCACCGCGTCCTGCGCGAGGCCCGGCGCGACCGGCTCGACGTGCAGCGCCCGGTGGATCGTCAGCCCCTCGTTCATCGCGTCCAGCAGCTGCGCCGTGCGCGGATCGACGAAGGGCTCGAGGGTCGCGCGGGTGCGGGTCATCCAGCGGCTCGTGAGATCGCGGAAGGCGGGGCGGCGCGCGGCGAGTGTGTAGAGCTCGAGGGTGAGCACGAGATCGCGGTCCGTGGTGAGGACGTCCTGCTCGATGTTCGCGGTGAACGCCTCGAGCGCGCCCTCGCGATCCGTGACCCTCTCCATGCGCCGCTCGACCTTCGCAGCGGTGTCGTCGGCGAAACGCGAGAACGCCTCGTGGAGCAGGGCGTCCATGCCCTCGAAGTGGTAGGTCATCGACCCCAGCGGGACGTCGGCCGCGGCGGCGACGCGACGGTGCGAGGTGCCGGCCACCCCGTGCTCGGCGATCACGTCGAGGCACGCGTCGATGATGCGGTCGCGGCGCTCCGGGTCGTGGCGGCGCGGACGGGCCGCCATCACTCGGACTCCGCGAGCGCCGTCTCGTAGGCGGCGAAGGTGGCGTCGTCGAACAGCCAGAAGCGGACCTCCTCCACCCCGCCGAGCTCCGCGGCGCTCTCGCGCAGCGTGCGGATCGCGATCGCGGCGGCGCGGTCCACGGGGAAGCGGTAGACCCCGGTGGAGATCGAGGGGAACGCGATGCGGGCGAGCCCGTTCTCGCGCAGCACCTCGAGGCTGCGGCGGTAGCAGGAGGCGAGCAGTGCGTCCTTCTCCTCGGCCTTGGTCTTCGCCCAGACGGGGCCGACGGTGTGGATCACGTGCGCGGCGGGCAGGTCGTGGCCGCCGGTGATCTTCGCGTCCCCGGTCTCGCATCCGTGCAGGTCACGGCACTCGGCGAGCAGGCCCTTGCCGGCGGCGCGGTGGATCGCTCCGTCCACGCCTCCGCCCCCCAGCAGCGAGGTGTTCGCGGCGTTCACGATCGCGTCGACCTCGCCGTCGCGCGTGATGTCGCCGCGGTGCAGGGTGATGAGGACGGGCCGGTCGTGCGGATCGGAGCTCATGGGGCGAGCGTAGCGACCCGGATCGAGAGGTTCTCGCGCTGCCAGGCGACCTCGGAGGCCGCCCACGCGGGATCATCCGTCGTGATCGACGCGGCTCCCGCGGCGAGCGCCTTCGTGATCTGCTTCGCGGTGTTGACCGTCCACACGTGGAAGGAAGCGCCCGCGCGCGCGGCGAGCTGGGCGTCGGCCCGATCAGCGCCGCGGATGCTCATGCACAGCCGCTCCGCGCGCAGCTCCCGCAGGATCCGCTCGGTCGCGCCTCCCGAGAAGTTCACGAGGTACCCGATCGGGATCTCCGGGGCCTCCTCGCGCACGGCGGCGAGCGCCTCGGGGTGGAAGGAGATGACGACGGCCGGCGGGGTCCCGCCCCGCAGCGGCTCGGGGCTGGCGCCGAAGCGCTCGCGCAGCTGGCGGGCGACCTCTCGGGCCGCCTCGGGCGCCTTCACTTCGACGAGCACCCCGGCCGGTCCGAGTTCAGGGGTGCCCGCAGTGGCGACGTCGAGGAACTCGGCGAGCGAGGGGACGCGCTGATCGCCGGGCAGGAGCACCTCGTCGAGCTCGGCGCGGGTGAGGTCGGCGATCGCGCCCCGGCGGCGGGGGCTGTGCGGCGCGGCCGTGCGATCGATCGTCTCGTCGTGCATGACGACCACGTGCCCGTCGCGGCTCAGATGCACGTCGCACTCGATGGCCGCGGCGCCGTCGGCCACGCCGCGCCGGAACGCCGCGAGAGTGTTCTCAGGCTCGAGGAGGGCGGCGCCGCGATGGCCGACGATCTCGGGAGTGAAGTCCATGCCCTCATCGTGCGCGTCGGGCGGCCCCGGGCGCGACTCAGGCAGGCGGCGAGGCGCAGTCGTCCCCCGGAGGTCGCCCGCTGTTCACCGTCCAGCTCGTTCGGGGGTGGCCCTGCTTACGATCGGAGCATGACCGACAACGACCAGAATCCCACCCAGCCGTTCCCCGTCGCCGACGCCCCCGGCGCCGGCACCGATCCCTCCGCCCCCGCCCAGCCCGCGCAGCCCGTTCCCGTGGAGCCCGGCCAGGAGACCATCGGAGCCACCGGCGCCGCCTCCGGCGACTCGGCCCTGGAGAAGGACCCCTCCGAGTGGGTCAGCGGGGACGACCCGATGACCGAGTCCCAGAAGTCCTATCTCGACACCCTCGCCCGCGAAGCCGGAGAGGTGCTCCCGGCGGATCTGACGAAGGCCGAGGCCTCCGAGCACATCGACCGGCTGAAGGGCGCCAGCGGGAGCTGAGCGAGGGCTAGAGTGGCGGCCGACGCGTCCCCCTGACACCCGGAGGCTCCTCGTGGCTCCTCAGTTCTCGCCCTACATCGCCTTCCCCGGCACCGCGGCGGAGGCCTTCGACCACTACCGCGAGCTGTTCGGGGGCGAGCTGATGCTCACCCGCTACCGCGACTTCGACACCTCCTCGTTTCCCTTCGAGGTGCCGGGCGATGCGGTCGCGCACGCGCAGCTCGAGGGCGGGCTCGTGACCCTCGCCGGCGGCGACTCCTTCGGGGAGGGCTGCCACGGCGCGGGGCCCCAGCCCCTCGCCTCCGACGTCTACTCCTTCCTCATCGGCATGGAGGACGTCCAGGAGGCGAAGGACCTCGCCGAGCGGATCATCGCTGCAGGCGGGGAGCTCGCGATGCCCATCGAGCTCGCCCCGTGGGGCGACCACTACGGCCAGGTGAAGGACCGCTACGGCGTGCTATTCGCGCTCGTCGTCCCCGGCCCGGGGCACGGCCGGGAGGGATGACCGGGAGTCCCGCAGGCGCGGCGTTCCTCGCTCCCCCGGAACCCGCGCCCGGGCTCGCCCTGTGGGGCTCCTCCTCGATGGCCTCGGGCCTCGGCCACGAGGGCACGCCGCTGCCGATCCGTTTCCACGAGCAGCTCGGTGCCGCCTTCTGGTCCGCTCCCGTGGAGAGCTTCGCCCTCGGCGGCACGACCAGCTGGCACACCGCGCTGCAGCGCGCAGTGCTCACCCCCCTCGCGACCCCGGAGGCAGAGGGGCCCGGCCCCGTCGTCGTCGCGCTGGACCCGTACCTGCCGCCGCGACCGGGCCTGGAGATCCCCGGGACCATCGGGCCCGTGGTCGGCACCCTGGACTGCGCGCTCGGCGCGTTCCGCTTCACTCCCGCGGACCCCGCGGCGATCGTCCAGGAGGGCACCTTCACCTCGTCCCTCGGCGCGCGCACCCGCACCTGGCGGCACGTCGTGTGGACCGGGAAGAACAACATCCTCGAGACCGACACCGTGCTCGCGCACATCCGCGCACTGCGGGCGGCGGTCGCAGGCCCGACCGGCGACACCCTCGTGCTCGGCCCCTGGGCGACCCCCGCGGACGGCACCGGCAGCGCCCGCGGCGAGGCCATGGCCGCGCTGCGCGAGGCGCTCGCCGCGGAGTGCGGCGACCGGTTCCTCGACGTCGGCGCGGCGCTGCGAGACCCCGCCTCCCTGGCCATCGCGCCCCTCGCGGCTGCCGGGATCCCCGAGGATCCCGGCACCCGCTCCGCCCTGGCGGACGCCACCACCCCGCCCCTGCTCGTCGGCAGCGACGGCACCCACCTGAACGGCTGGGGCAACCTCCTCGTGCTCGACGCGCTGCAGCGGCGCATGCAGGAAGTGGGCTGGCTGTGAGCGCGCCTCCCCACGGCCGCCGGCCTCAGCGGCGCGCCCCGCGCCGGCGCAGCGTGCTCGGCGGGGCCGCTCGCGCGTCGGCCCTGCTGCCCGTGGCCGTCCTCGCCGCCTGGATCGGACTGCCGCTGGCCCGGCTCAGCAGGGGCGAGCCCGCCGCCGCGCCCGACCCCGATCCGGTCCCTCCCGCGGTGACCGCTCCCGCCCCCGCCTTCCGCGACGCCCCGAGCGGCGAGCTGCGCCGGGCGGTGGAGCGCGCCGCCGAGCTGGGCACCCTCGCCCCTCTCGCACCCGGTGTCTTCGCACCGGGCGAGCTCCTCTCGCGAGAGGAGCTCGCCCTGGCCCTGCACCGCTTCGCCGGCTCCCCGGGGCCTCTGCCCGAGTTCCCCTCCTACACCGACCTGCCGGAGGGCGAGGAGGCGCGCGCCGCCTGCCGGTGGCTCCATGCGCAGGCGGCCGACTGGGGCGATGGTGCGCTGCGATTCCGCGGCGAGAGCGAGGCGACCCTCGGCGATGCGGCGGGGATCCTCCGCGGCCTGCTCGATGCGCGGCTGGAGCGGGCGGGATTCGGCATCCCCGTTCCGGCCGACCCCGCGCCGCTGGCGTGGCTCGCCGCGGCGGGGCTGCTTCCGGCGCCGGGGCTGCTGCCGGCGGCGGACGGTGCGGAGTCCCCGGTCGCGGCGGGGGCGCCTCTCACCCGGGGCGCTGGCGCGATCATCCTGCTGCGCCTGGAGGGCGTGGTGCAGAGCTGAGCAGGCGGCAGCGGGGCTGAACCGCCCGGCAGCAGGCCTGATCGGCGTGGCAACAGGCAGGATGGCGCGCATGGGCGCCCGGTTGCTCCGTATCCTGGGCCGAACGCCGAGCCGTGACGCCGAACACAGGAGGATCCCATGAAACCGCGCTTCGCCACATCCCTCGAGGATGCCGTCGGCCCCTTCGTGCTGGGGCTCGACGTCGGCTCCGGCGGATCCCGGGCGGGCCTCTACGACGGCTCCGGCCGCGAGGTCGGCAAGGGCCATCACAAGGTGCCCCACCTCTTCGACGCCCGCGCCGACGGCACCAGCACCATCGACGCCGACCAGATCGTCGAGGAGCTGTGCGAGGCGATGCAGGCGGTCCTCGCCGAGGCGCCCGCCGGGTCCGTGAAGGCGATCGGCTTCGACACCTTCGCCTCCTCCCTCGTGGTCGTCGACGAGGCCGGGAACGCGCTCACCCCCTGCATCACCTACGCCGACACCCGCTGCCACCGCCAGGCCGACGCCCTGCGCGCCGAGCTCGACGGCATCTCCCTGCACGAGCGCACGGGCGCGCGCATCCACTCCTCGTACAACGCGCCCCGGCTGCGGTGGCTGCGCGAGGAGCACCCCGACATCTTCGGCCGCGCGCACCGCTTCATGGCGCTCGGCGAGTACGTCGCCTTCAAGCTCCTCGGGAAGCCCGTCCTCGGCACCGCGTCGGCCGCCTGGGGCGGGCTCATCGACCGCCGCACCGGCGAGTACGTGCCGGAGCTGCTGGAGGTGGCGGGCGTGCGCGCCGACCAGCTGACGAACCCGTCGGACCCCTCCGAGGTCGTGCCGATCAGCGGCACCCCGCTCGCGCAGCGCCTGCCCGAGCTCGCGGATGCGGTCTGGGTGCCGGTCGTCGGCGACGGGCTCACGGCCAATATCGGCATCGGCGCGTTCGGCCCCGGCATCTGGGGCATCTCCACCGCGACCTCCGGCGCGATCCGCCAGCTCGTCGACACCGAGATGACCAAGCTGCCCGGGGGCCTGTGGGCGTACCGCGTGGACGCGCACCGCACCCTCACCGGCTCTGCGATGAGCGACTGCGGCCGCGTGCTCGACTTCGCGCGCAACCAGTTCAAGCTCCCGCAGGACGTCGCCGAGATCGACACCGCGCGCATCTTCACGGCCGACCCGACCGCGGGCATCCCGCTGGTGGTGCCGTTCCTCTCCGGGGAGCGGGGCACGAAGTGGCGCGACAGCGCGCGCGCAGTCTTCGCGGGCGTCTCCGCCTCGACCACCGCGGAGGATCTCCTGCGCGGCTCCTTCGAGGGGCTGGCGCTGAGCTACATGCGCATGGCCGATCAGCTGATCGAGGTCGCCGGTCAGCCCGAGCGCGTGGTGCTCTCGGGCGGCATGACGGGCGCGGTGCCCGCGTGGCTGCAGATCCTCGCCGACGCGCTCCAGAAGCCCATCGAGCACGTCGCGATCTCCCGATCCACGATGCGCGGATCGGCCGTGCTCGCGCTCGAGCAGATCGACCCGGCCGGGGATCTCGCCGAGATCCCCGTGCAGCGGATCGTCGAGCCGAACCCCGCGCACGCCGACTACTACCGCGAGCGCCTCGCGCGCTTCGAGATCCTCGCCGACGTCGCCTGAGCGGCGCCGGATGCGCCCGGCTCAGGCCTCCTGAGCCGGGCGCATCCGCATCGTGCGGGTGCTGCCGCGCACCACCAGTCGCACCGGCAGCGAGCCCACCATCGGCCCCTTCACCGAGGAGGGCGACTTCAGCCGGCGTACGATGCGCTCGATCGCCGCTCGGCCCTGCTCGCGCTTGGGCGTGGCGATCGTGGTGAGGCCGTTGCCGACCAGGCGCGCGAGCGGGATGTCGTCGTGGCCGACCACCGCCATCTCCTGGGGGACCCTCACCCCGGCGCGCAGCGCGGAGACCAGCAGCCCGAGCGCCTGGAGGTCGTTGTAGCAGATCACGGCGTCGGGAAGCCCCGCAGCGCCGCGCAGCCCCGCCTGCCCGTCCAGTCCCGCCCACATCTGCGCGAAAGCGGTCTCGCCCCCGCGGGAGGTCGGAGGGAAGGGCCCGATGCGATGCGCGCGGATGCCATGGGCGGCCGCCGACTTGCGGGCGGCCCGCCAGCGCTCCCCGTCGGACCACGACGTCTCGGGGCCCGCCACATAGGTGACGACCCGGATGTCCTGCTCCGCGAGATGCGCCATCGCCTGCTGCATGCCGTACTCGTAGTCGGGCGTGATCGAGTCGAGCCCCGCGACCCGCCGGTTCAGCACGAGCAGCGGCACGCGCTTGGCGATCTGCAGGAGGGTCGCATCGGGCAGCCGGGTGCCCGCGAGCACGATCCCGTCGACCACGTCGAGGGAGCGCTCCAGCGCCTCGCGCTCGCGCGCCTGATCCTCCGAGGAGTCCAGGAGGATCGGCAGGTAGTCCGAGGAGTGCGCGGCCTCCTGCATGCCGGAGAGGAGCTCGGCGAAGAACGGGTTGGTGAGGTCGGGGGCCGTGATGCCCAGGCGCAGCTGCTCGCGGGAGGAGCGCTCCTGCATGTCGGGCGCCTGCGTGCGGTAGCCCAGACGCTTCGCCGCGTCCATCACCTTCGCGTGGGTCGCGGCGGAGACGCGGCCGGGGCGGGAGAAGGCGCGGGAGACCGTGCTGGGCGCGCAGCCCACCTCTCGCGCCACGTCGTAGATCGTCACATGTCCGTTCACTGCAACTCCATTCACCCCAGCGCGCAGGAATCCGCTCCCCCGTGCGTGCGCGGCACTGCGCCACCTGCATATCCTGCCAGGAAACAACCCGTGGCAACAGAGGATCGGACAATCAGGATGGGTTCAGACTTCAAGTGCGACGGCCACCCATGTGCGATACAGCACGTCGGGCCTGGCGACAGGAGGGGCCCGTTGCCTACATCGAAGGAGATGCAATGAGTGATTCCGCCCTGTCCGCAGAGGCCGAAGCGCTGAAGGCCGCCCACCCTGATCCGCGAGAGGCCACCAAGCGCCTCTCGTTCAAGCAGGTGTTCGCCTACGGCGCTGGCGATGCCGGTTGCAACGTCGCATTCGCGATGGCCGGCAACTTCCTCCCCCTGTACTTCGTGACGGTCCTCGGCCTCGAGGCCAGCACCGTCGCGACCATCTCGCTGGTCGTCCTCCTGTGGGACGCCGTCGCAGATGTCATCGCCGGTCGCATCGTGGACGCCACGATGACCCGCTGGGGCAAGTTCCGCCCCTTCATCCTCTTCGGCAGCCTCCCGCTGCTGATCTTCACGGTGCTGCTGTTCTCGATCCCCCACGTGGGCGACAAGACCACCACCGCCCTGCTCGCAGCCGGCATCTACGCCGTCTGGGGCTTCTGCTACTCGATGATCAACATCCCCTACGGCTCGCTCGCACCTGCGATCACGCAGAACGCGGCCGACCGCGGCAAGCTCGGCGCAGCCCGCACCTACGGCGGCCAGATCATCACCCTGCTGCTCGTGCTCGTCATCTCGCCCCAGATCAAGCAGCACCAGGGCGACGCCGAGGCGCTGCAGCACTCGATGACCATCACCGCCATCTGCTTCGTGTTCCTCGGCATGGCGCTGTTCCTGACCACCTTCTTCGGCGTGCGCGAGCGCGTGTTCCGCGAGAACCCGAAGCTGACGGTCACGCAGTCCGTGCAGGTCATCACCAACAACCGCCCGCTGCTGTTCCTCTGCCTCGCCGCGGTGACGCTGCTCGGCGGCATGTACGGCATGCAGGCCGTGGCCGCGTTCTACACGGCCTTCGTGCTCGGCGATCCGACCCTGTTCATCTGGCTGACCCTCGCCGGCGTCTCCGCGAACCTGATCGTCGCGCCCTTCGCGCCGACCGTCATCCGCACCATCGGCAAGCGCAAGGGCTACATCCTCGGCTGCGCCATCGGCCTGCTCGGCGGCCTCGGCCTGCTGTTCCTCGGCGGGATCGCCTTCCCGCTCGCGCTCGTCTCCTACTTCATCCTGAGCCTCGGCCTGGCACTGCCCGGCACGCTCATGTGGGCCCTCGAGGGCGACACCGTGGAGTACGGCGAGTGGAAGAACCACGACCGCGCTGAGGGCGCCACCTACTCGGTGTTCTCCTTCTTCCGCAAGTGCAGCCAGGCCCTCGGCCGCTTCCTCTCGATCGCGTTCATCGGCTGGTTCGGCTTCATGTCGGGCTCCTCCGACGAGGCCCTCGCGAACAACTCCTCGGACCACGTGCAGTTCGGTCTGACCCTCGTGATGGCAGGCCTGCCCGCCCTCATGTGCGTCATCTCCGCGTGCATCATGTGGTTCTACCCCATCACGGAGAAGTCCTTCGCCGGGATGGTCGAGGACCTGCAGGAGCGCCACGAGGCCGCGCGCCTCGCAGAGGCGGGCGCAGGCGCTCCCCGCGTCTGATCCGCTCTCCCCGCTGCTCCGGCAGCGTGCATGAAGGAAGCCCCCGTGCTGCGGCACGGGGGCTTCCTCCGGCTCCGGGCTGGCGCGAGGCGCGCCGCGGGGCGGGGCGGGGCGGCGCAGCCGGCGGGGGCGCCGCAGGGCCGACGGGGATGGTTCGGCCCCGCGGCCCGAGGGCCCGTCGGCCCGTCGGCCCGTCGGCCCTGGGGCAAGCGGGAGGGTCAGGCGGGGCCGGGCGCCCAGCGGGCGATCTGCGCGGCGAGGTGCCCGGCGCCGTAGCCGTTGTCGATGTTGACGACCCCGATGCCCGGCGCGCAGCCAGAGAGCATCGTGAGAGCGGCCGTCACGCCTCCGGCGGCGACGCCGTAGCCGACGGACGTCGGCAGGGCGACGACGGGAGCGGCGATCTGGCCGGCGATGACCGTCGGCAGGGCGCCGTCCATGCCCGCGGCGACCACCACGCAGGCGGCCTCGCGCAGCTCAGGGAGACGGTCCAGGAGCCGCTGCAGCCCGGCGATGCCGATGTCGGCGATGAGGCGGGTCGGGCGGCCGAGATGCCGGGCGGTCAGCTCTGCCTCGCGCGCGGCGCCCAGGTCGCTGGTGCCGGCGCACGCCACGATCACGAGGCCCCCGGTCGGGGCGGGCGGCTCCGCGGGCCAGGCGAGCAGGCGGGCCTCCTCGTCCCAGAGCGCGTCCGGGAGGTGAGCGAGGATCGCGGCGGCGCGGTCTGGGTCGGCGCGGGTGAAGAGGATCGGGCCGAGGGGCGCGGGAGAGCGGCCGGCGCCGTCAGGGCCGGCGCCGTCGGCAGGGGCGCCGTCGGCAGCGGGCGTCGCGGCGGCGATCAGTCGCGCGTACTCGGCGGCGATCGCGCTGACCTGCGCGACCGACTTCGAATCGCACAGCACGGCCTCCGGGGCGCCGCGGCGGCGCGCGCGATCGAGGTCCAGGGTCACGAGGCCGTCGATGCGGCCGTCAGCCATCGAGACTGCCCCGGGCGTTGAGGATCTGCAGCGTGAACGCGCCCGACTGCATGCCGGCGAGGTCGATGACCGTGCGGCGGAAACCCGCGGCCTTCCCGGCGCGCAGCAGCTGCTCGCGGGTGCCAGGGGCGACCGCGCGCGGCAGCTCGGCGACCAGCAGCTCGATGCGGGCGGTCTCGCCGTGATGGCGCACGCGGCAGTCGCTGAAGCCGGCGTCGATGATCGCCGCCTCGAGCTCCTCGACCTGGGCGAGCTTCTCGGGCGTGACCTCCTCGCCATGAGGGATGCGCGAGGCGAGGCACGGGGAAGCGGGCTTGTCGGCCACGGGCAGGGAGAGCGCCCGGGCGACCTCTCTGACCTGGGCCTTCGTGAGACCGGCGTCCGCGAGGGGGCGCAGCACGCTGTGCTCGCTCGCGGCGCCCGCGCCCGGGCGGTCGGGCCGCTCGGCGTCGTCGGCGTTCTCCCCGTAGGCGATCGCGTCGAGGTCGTGGGAAGCGGCGACCGTCGCGTCGATCTGCGTGAACAGCTCGTTCTTGCAGTGGTAGCAGCGGTCGACGTCGTTCTTCACGTAGTCGGCCTGCTCGCCCTCGTGTGTCGCCACCTCCAGCACCTCGGCCCCGATCACCGCGGCGACCTGATGGGCGAGCACGCGCTCGCGCTTCGCGAGGGACGGCGAGACGCCCAGCAGCGCGACCACGCGGTCCGGGCCGAGGGTGCGCACGGCGAGCGCGAGCAGGGTCGCGGAGTCCACGCCCCCCGAATACGCGACGCCGAGGCGCCCGATGCCCGCGAGCTGCGCGCCGACGGCGTCGGCCCACTGCGCTGCGTCGCCCGCGAGCGCCTCCGGTGTCATGCGGGCCTCCGGGGATGTGCGGGCAGGGGCTGCCGGCGCGGAAGCGCTCACAGGCCCTGCTTCTCGCTCACGAGGCGGTGGAGGGTCTCGCCCGCGTGGTCGACCACGAGGGTGTCGGGATCCTTGCGCAGCGCGTCGAGGTCGAGGGAGTCGGGGTCGACGTAGGTGACGTTGTACGCCTCGCACACCTCCTTCGGGATCCGCGTCGCAAAGGAGCGGCGCACGCGGTTCTTCTCCTCCCCCGTCTCGGGGTCGTAGGTGCCGAGGCCCGTCACGTGCGTGGAGTGCGCGAGCTCGCCCCAGGCGTGGGTGCCGAAGCGGTCCCACTGCTTCGTGAAGTACTCGATGTTGTGGTAGCCGATATCGCGCAGACCGGGGTGCATCTCGGCGACCTCGGTGATGTGCGGGGCGTAGATGATGACCTCGCCGCCGTCGGCGCACACGGGCTCGAGCTTGTAGAAGCCCTTCGCGCCGGTCCAGATGTCCTCGTACATCTCCGGCATCACCGCGATGATGCGCTGGTACGGCTTCTCGTCGTACTCGATGTGGGTGTGGGCGGCGATCTTCGCACATGCGGCCCAGGCGGCCTGCGTGGAGCCGAAGCTCATCGCGTACAGCTCGCTCGAGCCCTGCGAGACCATCGCCAGGCACAGCTTCTCCGCATCGATCAGGTCGGTGGCGGCGTCGATCAGCTCGCGCACCGGCGTGATGCCGAGCGCCCCGATGATGCGGCTCGCGGTGATGAGCGCGCCCACCCAGTGCGAGATGTCGATGACGTCGTGCACCGAGCAGCCCGGGAAGAAGTACTTGTTGCCGCCCGAGAAGCCGACCACCTCGTGGGGGAACACGGGGCCGACCACGAGGTTCACGTCGCTCTCCACGCACAGGCGGTTGATCTGCACGCGCATCGGGGTGTCGTTCAGCAGGCCGCCGCTGAGCTCGGTGATGCGCTCCGCGGAGATCTCGCCGAGGTCGGCGATCTGCGACTCGTCGTCCCACGCGTGGTTGACGACCTCGAACTCGGGGTAGGTCTCGTGGAGCTTCCCCGCCTCGTAGCCCAGCAGCTTCGCGATCGCGGGCTCGTCCATCGCCGCGTGGGTGCCGAGGGCGATGAGCACGGTGATCGAGCGGGCCCGGCCGGCGAGGGCCTTGTGCACCGAGGGCATCACGCGGGCGAGCGGCACGGAGCGCGTGCCGTCGGGCACGATCACGCAGACGCTCTTGCCGTCGATGTCGGCGCCGCCGAGCTGCTCGGCCACGAAGTCCTCGATCTGCTCCTGGCTGAGGATGCCCTCCGGGCCGCCGATCAGCGCGGCGGACTCCGCCAGGCCCTCGGGGATGGGCTTCACGGGCGGGGCCTGCAGGGCGTCGGCCGACGGGCCTGCGGGCTGGGCTGCCTCTGCTGCGGCGGGGGGCGCGTCCTCCCCAGCGGCGGCGACAGCCGTCTCCGGCGGGGCCGTCTCGGCGGCCGGCTGGGCCGTCTCGGCGGCCGGCTGGGCTGCGAGGTCAGCGGCGGGATCGGGGTGCGAGGACGTCATCGGCTCGTTCATGGCGCAAGCCTGCCCCGGGTGCCGGTGGCGCGCAAGGAAAGGCCGGGGTTTGCCGAGGTGGAGCGAGGCGGATCTGCTCCCCTTCCCGCCGCTTCTCTCGCCACGCCAGCAGAAACGTCGGTGTCCGGGCCGGTCGCGTGCACTGAAGCACGCGACCGGCCCGGACACCGACGACTTTGCTGCTGGCCCGAGACCAGCGGAGGCGGCGAGCTGCCGGCACTGGCCGAGGAGACAGGCGTTGGCGACGCAAGGGCGAGGCGGGACCCTGCGCCTCAGGGCTGATGGGCCACGACCTCCGGCTCGGGCGGGCCCATGCTCGACTTCCGCAGAAACATCGGTGTCAGAGCCGGTCGCGTGGACCAGTCCACGTCACCGGCTCTCACAGCGAGGAGTTTGCTGCTGACCTGCGGGGCAGCAGCGGCGGGCTGTGGGAGCCGTGGGGTGGGCTGGCGGCGCGAGCGTCAACAACCTCATGGCCAGCAACAGCTAGGCGAGAAACCCGCGCCCGCTCCTCGGCGCTCAGGTAAGCGTACGAACCGGTCGATCCCAGGGCAGTGATCGAGTCGACGCCCGCCGCGGCAAGGCGCTCGACGAGGCCGACGAACGCGCGCTCGTCAACATGGTCGTCCGACAGAGGGGTGAGAGGGAAGGCGCTGAGGCCGGTCAACGTCGTCAATTGTGCTCCGCACCTGTGTTCAGCATGGATCACGCGGACGGGCTGGCTTTCGGCAATGACGCCACAAGCCGAAGAGTCCTCGTCCATAACGGGCGCTTGGCAGGAACCTCCGGAGGATCGCCTGCCTCTGACTCAGCGCGATCAAAGCTCTCTTCGATGAGAGCGTCATGTAGCGGCCGAAAAAAGAGTGGCCAGGTCGCTCTGGACATCCCGGTGACGGTCATCATCAACTCATGCCTGAGCAACACAACTGACTCATCCGCGGTCTCCGACACAGTGAATGCGTGATGGCCATGAAATCCCGATGGACCAGTGAATCGAAACCTCACGGATCGCCCTGGCTCATATGCGTCCACCGCATAGCGCACGGGCCCGTGCCCTCCAGATGCGCCGATGCCGAGTGGCCTGTCCAGTCTCATCGACGGCCATTGTCCCCGCGGCCACAGCCGGTCCTGCTTGGTCGACAAGGAGTCCAGCAGCTCTCCGACCGTTTCAACGCTCGCATGGATGTATCGCTGGTGAACGTTCTGGACCATGCTCTGAGACTAGCCCCCCTGATTCATGGGGTGTGGGAGGTTCGGTTCTCTACGGATGTCGCGTCCTGATTGGCGAGTAGGCGTGCGGAAGCTCCGGCTAGCTGTACGAGGCCAGGACGTTGTTGACACGTGCCGGCGTCGCGGAAGCTGGCGGTTGTCCGCCGTGCGTGCCGTGGGGACGGTGATAGTTGTAGTGCAGGTTCCAGACCTCGAGCGCGGC
>NZ_JAKNCJ010000010.1 GCF_023509525.1 Brachybacterium equifaecis | reverse complement strand
TGTGATGGTGTGTGGGTCCTCTTTATGGGGTGATCCCGCTGTCGTGCGCGGGCCACAATCTTTTTGTGGGTTGTTGGTGCTGTGTTGTTCGGGTGTGTTGTGCCGGTCCTGGTGGGGGCCGGCTTTTTCTGCGTTCAGGGCGCTTGTGGGCGGAAGGGGAGGGCGTGCTTCCGGGCGCGGAGGGCAGGGTGCACGACGATGCGCTCAGGGAAGGGCACAGCTGCGCGGCGCCTGGCAGGGAGCGGCTCATCTGCCCTCGGGTGCGATGGAGTGAAGCCGCGTTCCCCTTCAGGTGGTAATGCCGGCGTCGACCTCGTCATCTGTGCTGCGAATCCGGCTGCCTGTGCCTCTTCTGCTGCACGTCCATCTCTGGTGGGTGATCAGGGGGATGCCCTGGTGCAGCAGGGACCGTCCTGGATGCAGCGCAGGCCGGCCAGGATGCGTCGCAGATCGTCCCGCACCCCGTCGCGGTCCGAAGCCTGCCGTCCGTGCACGGGGCGGGGTCGCGATAGGATTGCCGTTGGCATCGGGCGCTGTGCGTGTGCACTTCGGGCCCGGTGAAGCAGAAGTCGTGTGACGCAGAGAGGTCTAGCCCATGGAGTCAGCGCTCGCGTCCGTCCCCGGGACCGATCCCGACTTCGTCCAGCGCCTCACACGGCAGCTTGAGGCGACCGAGACCCGGCTGGCCGATGCCGTCAGCATCTCCGACGAGTTCGTCCAGTGGACTGCACGGCATCTCCTGAACGCCGGCGGCAAGCGCATCCGACCTCTCATCGTGCTGCTCGCGGCCTCGTTCGGCGACGCTGAGCGCACGGAGGTCATCGACGCAGCCACTCTGGTCGAGCTCACGCACCTCGCGAGCCTCTACCACGATGACGTCATGGACTCGGCCCCCACGCGCCGCGGCACCGCGAGCGCCCATGAGATCTGGGGGAACTCGGTCGCTATCCTCACCGGCGACTTCCTCTTCGCTCGGGCGAGCGCTCTGAGTGCGACTCTGGGTGCTCGCTACTCCGCTCTCCACGCCCACACTTTCGAACGTCTCTGCCTCGGGCAGATGCACGAGACCGTCGGGCCTCGCGAGGGGGACGATCCCTTCTCGCACTACCTGTCCGTGCTCTCCGACAAGACGGCCTCTCTCCTGGCGATCGCAGGCCAGCTGGGCGCTCTCGCATCCGGCGCCTCTGAGGAGGTCGCCGAGACGATGCGGGAGTACGGGGAGAAGGCTGGCCTCGCATTCCAGCTGGCAGACGACGTCCTGGACTTGCGCAGTGATCCCTCGTCCTCGGGCAAGCAGGCCGGCACCGACCTTCGGGAGGGCGTGCCCACGATGCCGACTCTCCTGGTGCGCCGTCGTCACGCCGATGCGCCGGATGAGCGCACCGCCGACATTGTCGGCCGCCTCGACGGAGACCTCTCGGACGATGCCGCCCTTGCGGAGCTGGTGGACCTGCTGCGCGCCGACCCCGCCGTCGAGGAGACCGCGCAGATGGCGCGCGACCTCGTCGCCGAAGCGATTGAGATCCTGCGTGCTCTCCCCGATGCGCCGGGCCGTGACGCGCTGGAGGCACTGACGACCGGACTGGTCGACCGCGAGGTCTGACTCGAACTGCGCGGCCCGGCCCACCAGAGGCGGTCGCGCCTGTGCTGCATTGGCCTTCTGCTTCATCGTCCTTCTGCTGCATTTCTGGCCCGCCGCCGTCTGATCCGCCGCCGCCTGGTCCGCAGCGGATCGATCCACAGCGTTCGAGACATGTCGCGCAGCGAAGTCCTCCACAACCGCGGCCTGAGCCCTCAACCGGTTCACTTCCCTCACTAGCGTCGGTTCCGCACCCGCCTCGCCATGGAGCGCGGAACGTGGAGAGGACTGCAATGGGGGAGCTGGGGCGCGGAAGCGATCAGGGCATCACTCGTCGGTGCGACCGATGCGATGGAGTCATCTCGGTCGTGGGGAGCACCTGCGCGGAATGCGATACCGCCGCCTCTGCGCCGTCGGCCGACGCCGGCTCGGATGCGCTGCCGCTCGGGGGGAATGCGGCGGCCCCCTGGCTGCGCCCCGCACCGGCCGGACGGAGAGCATGGGCCTCTGCCGTCGATGCGCTAGTGCTTCTCCTCGCCCTGGTGCCCCTCTCCGCGGGGATCCTGCTGAGCCACAGATCGGGTCCCGGAGGGGAGAGCCTCCTTCCGCGGATCCTGATCGGCGCCGGAGCGGTCTCGGCGCTGGCTGTGACCCTCGGCCTCGCTGCCCAGCTCTCGCGAACGGGGAGGAGCCCCGGACTCCGCATGCTGTCCCTGCGCGCAGTGCCCCTCGGCCCCCGTGCCTCGATCAGTGCTCTGCGAGCCGTCGCCCGGTGCATCCTGCAGGTGCCCTCCGCGCCGGCACTGCTGCTCGGAGCTCTGATCCTTCCGGGCAGCACGCGCATGGGCGGCCTCGACCGGATCCTGGGACTGCGCCTGCTGGATGTCGCGTGGGGAGAAGACCCCGGGCCGCCAGCGCCCATACGGGAGCGCGGGGAGCGCAATGTGATCCGGCGGGTTCGCATGACCAGGTCGCGGGCGCTGTCCCTGCCCGCCCGCCTGTCGCGACCGGCACACCCATCGAGTCGAGGCCTGCTGCGGTTCGATGACGGGACCGCGGTCGAACTGTCCGGCGCCGTCGTGCTCGGCCGTGCGCCTGTGGCGGGGCCGGGAGAGCAGGGCCTGCGGATAGACGATCCGTTCCGCTCCCTCTCGCGCAGCCACCTTCATGTCCGCCTGGGGATGCGGTCCTGCGCGCTCACGGATCTCGGCTCCCGCAACGGCACTCGCGCGCGCGTAGCGGGGGGCAGCGCGCACCGCCTCACCCCTCACCAGACGGTTCGCGTCCCCTACGGGACGAGAGTCATGCTCGCAGACCGATCCCTCCTCATCGAGGAGTGCCGCTCATGAGCAGCCCCTCGTCCCTGTTCGGCATCGGCACCTGGTGCAATCCCGGTCCCGCTGTCCTGGTGCGACGCGACGCGGGCTGGATCGTCCTCGTTCCCGGGACCGCACCCCGCGTGGTGGAGGCCGCCTGGGATTGCCTGGCGGATTCGGCGGCGCACTCGGACTTCCTCTCCGTGCTCGCTGAGCGCGCAGGTCTCCCCGGGGCGGACGCTCTGCCTGAGCTCGTGGCCGCCCTCGTCCAGCCCGACTCCATCCAGGTCATCGTGCGGGGCGCGACCCCGCTGCACGTCCATCTGCACGACGGCACCGCGAGGGAGATCAGCGCAGTGGACGGTGCAGCGAACGTGCACCGGCTCGAGCGGGTGCACCGACTGTCCTTCGGAGAGATCCCGCGCGAAGGCGTGCCGGGCACTGCGAGACTGACCGAGGGAATCAGCCGGATCCGCGGCCTGGTCGATGTGTGCACCGACCCCCGCCTGC
The DNA here is from genome assembly GCF_023509525.1 of Brachybacterium equifaecis. Taxonomy (GTDB): domain Bacteria; phylum Actinomycetota; class Actinomycetes; order Actinomycetales; family Dermabacteraceae; genus Brachybacterium; species Brachybacterium equifaecis. Next base: position 68,618 of record NZ_JAKNCJ010000010.1, on the reverse strand, counting down.
TGACGGAGGAGGCGAGAGCCGAGATCCGCCCTGCCGCATGCAGTGCCGAGGCATCACCCGGCCTCCCGGAGCATCATGTCGCTCCGTCGATTCCGGCCCCTGCCGCCATCCCTGTCCCGGCGCCTCTGCACGTCGCAGCGCCGCAACGAGGTCCCGGCCGGCCCGCAGCCGAGGAGAACCCCCCGAGCCGACCTATCGGCCTTACCGAAGGGGCGCTGAGCTGGCTCTTCTCGCCCCAGGCGGATCGCGTGCGGGAGCGCCTGCAGCGCAGCGCTAGCACGGAGCAGAAACGCGCAGGCGCTGCGCCGCAGACTCGATCTGCAGCGGACTCCCACGATCTCCCCCTCGGCAGCGATCCGCGACGCGCGCACCGAGATGAGGGGACAGCATTCGAAAGCCCCTCTGGCGACGCGTGCGCACCGCACTTCTCCCGCACTCTCGGCGGCCTGTTCAGGGCAACGCGACTGCGCACTGTCGAGCAGGCGGCCCGGCGGGACGAGGAGGCTGCAGGGACACCTGAGCGGCGCTCCGCCCCATCCCCCCTTCCCGAGGCAGACGGAGCGCCTGTCCGGGTGCGACCGGCGCACAGCGAGGGCAACCGCTGCAGCGATGTGCCTCCCACCTCTGCGAGCACTGCTCTCCAGGCTCTCCGATTAGAGCTGAGCACGGGCGAGACGTTCGACCTCGCAGGGCCGGTCATCCTTGGCCGCGGCGGAGCGGACGACGAGCATCCCGCCTCGGCCGGATCCGGATCCCGATTCAGATCCAGGATCTCCCTGCCGGAGATCTGCGCAGACGTCTCCCGAGAGCATCTCGTGCTCGCTCCGGAGGGGACCGGCGCCGTCGCCACAGACCTCGGCGCACGCAACGGCACGCGGCTCCATCGGCCCGGCCGCAGGCCCCGACTGCTCCCTGCGCACCGCGAAGTGCCGCTGCGGGTGGGAGACGCCCTCGAGCTCGGCGGCAGCCTTCGCATCGTCCTGACTCCGGGGACCGGCGAACCTCCAGGACCCGCCCCGATCCGTCGGACCATCGACCCCGCACCGGCGCCCGCCCCCACCGAGAGGAGCCCCTATGCGGCTTCGTCTGAGCCTGCTCAGCGCTGACGGCGGCCAGCGCGACCTCGAGATCACGGCCGACGCCACCGCCACCGTCGGCGATCTCGCAGAGGCCCTGCACGCGGGGAGCGTGCAGACCGGATCCCCCGCTGCGCGACCGGGCCGCAGCCTCGCTGTCAGCGTGCGCGTTCGCAGCGGAGACGAGTGCTGGGGGGAGGTCCTCAGCCCCGGCGCTCTGCTGCTGCGCTCGGGGATCCGCTCGGGAGCGGTGATCGAAGTGGTGACCTGGAGCGCCGACCGCCGAGCGCCCGCCGACCCGCAGGTCGGAGAGGGACAGCGCGCCGCGCTGCTGCGCATCGTGGCGGGGCCCGAGAGAGGCCGGGAGATCCACCTTCCCGAAGGGACAGTCGTGCTCCTGTGCGCCGGCGCAGAGCAGGCGTCCGCTGACGCGCTGTCGGTGTCGGTCGCCGTGGCCATCGCAGAGCCCGCGCTCGAGCGGCATCCGCTGCGCCTCACCATCGGCGCTCAGATCGACCTCGTGGACCTCTCCGCGGCAGGGGAGCAGCCCGCGCTGCGGGTGTCAGGCGCAGCCAGGTCTCGCGCCGTGCTCGGACCGGGCCAGATCGCCCGGATCGGTGCGACCGAGTTCTCGGTGGCACCGCTGCGCGCCACCGGCGCGCCGGACCCCGTCACGCCCGCGCTGGAGTTCAACCGCTCGCCGCGAGTGCTGGCGGCGTTCCCGGAGCAGTCCGTGCGCGCGCCGCAACCGCCGAAGCCCCCCGTCCCGCAGCCGTTCCCTCTGCTCATGGTGCTCGCCCCGCTGCTCATGGGCGCTCTCATGTACGCGCTCACGCGCAGCCCCTACTCGCTGCTCTTCGTGGCGATGATGCCGCTGATGGCCCTGGCGGCTCACGCCTCCCGGCGCCTGCAGGACGCCCGCCAGCTCGAGCGCGCGAGCAGGCTCTTCGAGGAGCAGCTCGCGCTGCTCGAGGGCCAGGTCGCCGCGTTGCAGCATCGCGAACGCGCTATCCGGCTCGCCGAGCTCCCGGGTGCCGCCGAGTGCGCCGATGCGATCGATCGCCTGGGACCCCTGCTGTGGACGCACCGACCGGAGCACGAGGCCTTCCTGGCGCTCCGGCTCGGCATCGGCGCCGCGCCCTCGCGAGTGGAGATCGAGGAGCCGCCGCTGCAGGACGCCCTGCCCCTGCACGCTCGACGGATACGGGAGACGCTCGCCTCCCATGTGCTCCTCGGCGGGGTCCCGATCCGAGGCGACCTCCGCAGCTGCGGGAACATCGGCATCGCAGGCCACGGCGCTGCCACAGCAGGCGCGGCGCGCGCGCTCGTCCTCCAGCTCGCCGCCCTCCACTCGCCGGCCGATGTCACCATCGCCGCGGTGGCATCTGCTGCCTCGCGGCGCGAATGGGAATGGCTGACATGGCTGCCGCACTGCGCGGATCCGCGATCACCGCTGCGCACGGAGTGCCTCGCGAGCACCGCAGAGCGCGCAGACCATCTCGTGGGGGCGCTCGAGGAGCTGATGAGACAGCGAATCGCGAGCGCAGGAGCCTCTGGTGCGCCGACCGCAGCGCCCCGGGTCGTCCTGATCGTGGAGGACGATGCCCCCGTGCGCCGCTCCCGGCTGGTGCAGCTCCTGGAGCACGGGCCCGCTGCAGGGATCCATGTGCTCTGGCGCGCCTCGGCCCTCAGCGCACTGCCCGCCGCCTGCCGCACCTTCCTCCAGGTCAGCGAGCATTCCGAGGGATCCTCCCTGCCGGAGGAGGACGCGGCGGCATCGGCGGCGGGCACCGGGGCCACCGCTCTCAGCGGAAGCGTCCTCGAGGGCGCACGCACGAGCCCGGTCCATCTGGAGAGCCTCACGCGCACCCGCGCAGCGGTCCTCGCCCGTCGCCTCGCTCCCCTCGTGGATGCGGGGGAGGGACGGGAGGAGGAGTCCGACGTCCCGGGCGAGGTCTCCTTCCTCCAGCTCGCCGGCGGCACCAGGGCGTTCTCGGAGCAGTCGCTGCTGGCCGCCTGGCGCGACCCCGGCGCCGCCGGCCTCGCCGCTCTCGTCGGTCGCGACGGGAGAGGGCCCATGCGCCTGGATCTTCGCGCGCAGGGACCGCACGCACTGGTCGGAGGGACGACGGGCGCCGGGAAGTCGGAGTTCCTGCAGACCTGGGTGCTCGCCATGGCGGCCGCGCACTCGCCTGCGCGCGTCACGTTCCTCTTCGTCGACTACAAGGGCGGCGCGGCGTTCGCGGACTGCACGGCGCTGCCCCACGCCGTCGGGATGGTGACGGACCTCGGCCCTGCGATGGTGCGGCGCGCCCTGACCTCCCTGCGCGCGGAGCTGCGGCGGCGCGAGCATCTGCTGCATCGCAAGGGAGCCAAGGACCTCGCGGCGCTGGAGCGCATGGGCGACCCTGACGCGCCGCCGAGCCTGGTCATCGTGGTCGACGAATTCGCTGCGCTCGCCGCGGAGGTCCCCGAGTTCGTCGACGGGGTCGTGGACATCGCCGCCAGAGGGCGATCCCTCGGACTGCATCTGATCCTCGCCACGCAGCGCCCGGCGGGGGTGATCCGCGACAGCCTGCGCGCGAACGCCTCCCTGCGGATCGCCCTCCGGCTCGCCGACGCCGCCGACTCCACCGATGTCCTCGGCGACTCCCGGGCCGCCGGATTCGATCCGGCCCTCCCCGGACGCGCCGCGATGCGAGCCGGCCCCGGCAGCGTCGTCACATTCCAGGCCGCGTTCGCAGGCGGGCGCACGGCTGAGCAGGGCGCGGCGGGGCCCCTCGAGATCGTCGAGCTCGACTTCGGGAGGGGCGAGCGGTGGGAGAGTGCGGAGCGAGAGCGTCCAGCGCCGGTTCTCGGGGACGGGGCGCCGACGGACATCGCGCGCATCGTGAACGCGATCTCCGCTGCCGCCCGCGCGGGCGGGATCGCACCCGCGCACCGGCCCTGGCTCCCGCAGCTCGCCCCGGTCTACGACCTCCTGGAGCTTCCCTCTCCCCGGCGCGACGACACGCTCGTCATCGGCGTCAAGGACGTGCCCGAGGAGCAGTCCCAGCCCGTCCTGGAGTACCGCCCTGACCGCGACGGCGGGATGGTCGTGCTCGGTGCCAGCGGCAGCGGGAAGAGCACGACGCTGCGCACGATCGCCATCGCTGCGGCGACGGCCACTGCCCGCGGCGGGCCCGTGCACGTGTACGCCCTCGACTTCTCCGGCGCCGCCCTTGCGCCGCTGGAGCCGCTCCCGCATGTCGGAGCGGTCATCACCGCGGAGGACGAGGAGAGGGTCTCCCGACTGCTGCGGACGCTGTGCGCGCGCATCGAGGAGCGATCAGTCCGCTTCGCCGCATGCCGCACCAGCACGATCAGCGAATTCCGCTCGCGGGCCGACGAACCGGCGCTGCCGCGCATCGTGCTGCTGCTCGATGGGATCGGGGCGTTCCGCGAGGCCGGCGAGTCGGCGCGACTGGCGCACTGGATGCCCTCGCTCCTCAAGATCGCCGTCGAGGGCAGGCAGGTGGGCGTGCACCTGGTGGTCTCGGCCGACCGCTCCGGCGCGCTGCCCGCGGCGCTCGCCTCCTGCATGCAGCACCGTCTGGTGCATCGAGCGGCATCGGATGAGGATTCGCCGGTGGCCGGCCGGGGAAGTGCCGGTCTGCACCCGGATTCGCCTCCAGGGCGCGGATTCCTCCAAGGGAGCGAGGTGCAGATCGGAGCTGCGGGCGGGAGCGCGAGCCTCGCCGCGCAGGCGGAGGCGATCAGCGCGCTCGCCGCCGAGATGCGAGAGGCGGGGGTGCGACCCGCACCGGGCGTGCCGCGACTGCCCTCCCGCATATCCTGGCGCGAGATCGAGCGCTGCCCCCGGGCCGAGAATGGGAGCCCTCCGGGCCTCCCGATCGGCGTCGCCGAGGACACTCTCGAGCCCGTCGAGATCGATCCGCGAGGGCTCTGTCTTGTCTCGGGCCCCCGAGGCTCCGGTCGCACCACCGCCGTGCGCACCATCGCGGAGGCGGCTCTGCACCGACGGCCCGACATGCGCCGCGTGCGGCTCGCGGCGCGGGCCAGCCCGCTGGCGAAGCTGCCCCTGTGGGACGCGGAAGCGGTGGACGCCGAGCAGTGCGCGGCGCTCGCCGCCGCTCTCAGCACGGCGATCGCCGCGGGAGAGGTCAGGGAGGGGAGGCTCGCCGTCTTCATCGACGGGCTGATGGACCTTGCCGGCACGCCCGCCCAGACGGCGGTGGAGGCGCTGATCCGAGACTGCGCGCGCGAGGGCCACCTCGTGCTGGGCGAGGCGGAGTCCTCCGCCTGGTTTCAGAGCCATGCTCTCGCCCAGCCGTTCCGCAGCGCCCGCCGCGGACTCCTGCTGCATCCTGCAGAAGGCGAGCCCGAGCAGCTGCTCGGAGCGACCACCTCGCGCAGTGCACAGCGAGTGCTCCCGCCGGGGCGGGGCCTGCTCATCGCCAGGGGCACGTCGGTCGCGCTCCAGGTGGCGCTCCCTGCGGGAACCTCGCCCCTGCCCGCCGGTGGGGAGGACTCGCGTGCGACGCGCTGACCAGCACATCTGCTTGTCCAGCGCGGGATCTCCACATTCTCGACCCGGCCATCGCACCCGAATCGCCGGCGTTCCTAGGGTGAGGGCAGCGCTCGAGCGGAGGGGATGGAGCGGCGTCCTCCGCCCCGCAGGCCGATCGAGCGCCCACCACTTGTCAGACGCCATGAGAGGAGCACACGATGCCGAAGAAGGGCATGATCCCTGAGGCCGTCGACGCGATGGCCCAGCAGATCGACACCGCCTCGCAGGAGGTCCAGACCCGCTACGAGGAAGCGCGCGGCCGCCTCGGCGAGCTCGAGTGGACCGGTGAGGACGCGACAGCGTTTCGCAGCCGGTTCGAGGACGAGGTGGGCACGCTCATGCGCCAGGCCGTGAGCGGGGCGCAGGAGCTCGCTGCGCGGGCCCGCAGCAACGCAGTCCAGCAGCGGGAGGCCTCCGCGAGCTGAGACCGGATCGTCGTCGCCGACCGGGACCGCGGCTCAGCATGAACCCGCGTCGGCGCCCTCTTCCCGTAGGGCCGCAGCCGCGGCCCGCACCGCACTGCCCCTGACGGCGTCGACCGCCGCGAAGGGGAACTCACCCCAGCACCACGCACAAGGAGCGACGCATGAACTTCCAAGGAATGGACCCCGAAGCCGGACGCGGCACCGCCGCGGCCGTGAAGACGGCCGGAACCGCGATCCAGGGCGCCTTCAGCGCGCTGCGCGGAGCCGTCGAGAGCGTCGAATGGATCGGCCCGGACCGCGAGACCTTCGTCGGAGACTGGCATGGCTTCATCGCTCAGACCATCGACCCGCTGGTCCAGGCGATCACCGAGAAGGGAGAGCAGCTCCTGCAGCACGCCGAGCAGCAGGACCAGGCCTCGGCGAGCTGAGCAATGCAGGGGGCTTTCGGGAGTCTCCAGTTCCCCGCCGATAGAGTCGAGGCATGACTTCGGAGAACAGACCTCGCCCGCGCGGTATCCAGCACATCGGCGTCACCGTCCCCGATCTCGAGGCCGCCACGACGTTCCTCGTCGAGGGGCTCGGGGCGAAGGTCTCCTACGACGGCCTCACCCCGCAGGATGATCCCCGGGAGGGTCCGGAGGTCGAGCGTCAGCTCGGGCTCCCCGACGGGGCCGCGATCCGCCGCCAGAGGTTCGTGGTGATCGGGGGCGGTCCTGGACTGGAGCTGTTCGAGATCACCGGCGAGCAGCGCGCCGCTGCGGGCCTGGCGGATCTCGGGCTGAACCACATCTCGCTGTACTGCGATGACATCGAGGGCTGCCGTGATCGACTGGTCGCGGCGGGAGGGGAGCCGCTCTCCGAGATCCATGAGAACAGCCGCTACGAGGACACCGAGGGCACCGGCAGCGTCTACGTGCGGGCTCCGTGGGGAATGCTCATCGAGCTCCAGACGATCCCGGGCGGCCACTACTACCCGCAGGACTCGCAGGCCCCGGTGTGGATGCCACGGCCCGCGCACGAGAGCTGACCGAGGTCAGCCCACTCCGCGTCGGATGACGGACGGGGGCTGCGACGCTGATGCAGCGTCGCAGCCCCCGTCCGTCTGCCGCAGCCGCTCCGCTGGATGCGAGAGCGACCCGCTCCGATCAGCGGTAGTTGACGAACTGGAGCGCGACGTCCAGATCCTTCTTCTTCAGCAGCGCGATGATCTCCTGCAGATCGTCGCGGCTCTTGCTGGTCACCCGCAGCTCGTCGCCCTGGATCAGGGGCTTGACGCCCTTAGGGCCCTCGTCGCGGATGATCTTCGAGATCTTCTTGGCGTCCTCGGAGCTGATGCCTTCCTTGAGGCCGGCGACCAGGCGCACCTCCTTGCCGGACTGCTTGGGCTCGCCCACATCCAGGCTCTTCAGGGAGAGCCCGCGGCGGATGAGCTTGGACTGCAGCACGTCGAGGACGGCGAGGACGCGCTCCTCCGCGTTGGCGACCATGACGATCTCCTCGCCGCTGAGGGAGACGGAGGCGCCGGTGCCGCGGAAGTCGAAGCGCTGGCCGACCTCCTTGGAAGCCTGGTTCACCGCGTTGTCGACCTCCTGGCGGTCGAGCTTGCTGACGATGTCGAACGAGGAATCTGCCATGAGTGGTGCCTCCTGGGCGGTCGTGGGGGTGCGGTCGTGGGGGTGCGGCCTGCTGGCCGGACTTCCGGTCGGGGGTCGCGCAGCCGCAGCGCGCCTGCGGAGCGAGCGGCGCCGCGAGACGGCGGGGCGTACGAGGGTCGACCCTCCCCGCAGGCGATGGAATCGCAGGTCAGAGCCTTGTGAGGAGCGTCATGCCCTCCGGGCGCCGATCTGGTTCGCACCACCGCGGTGACGCCAGTATGCTAGTCCAGGTCCGAGAGCAGCAGAGTTCGCAAGAGCGCTGATGCGATCGGTCGCCACTCGGCAGGTTACCCAAGCGGCCAAAGGGATCTGACTGTAAATCAGCTGGCTCTGCCTTCGGGGGTTCGAATCCCTCACCTGCCACGCCGGGGTTCGCATTGCCCCTTAGGGGCGTGTGATCCCTGGCACCGAGGATGACCTGCGGTTTGCTCCCCCGGGAGTGAGCCGGTAAAGTCTTCGGGGCCCGCCCTGATAGCTCAGTCGGCAGAGCATCTCCATGGTAAGGAGAAGGTCAAGGGTTCGATTCCCTTTCAGGGCTCTGATCGATGCGTCGCCCCGATCTCATCTCGAGATCGGGGCGTCTCAGCGATCGTGCCGGGGTAGCTCAGACGGTTAGAGCGCACGACTCATAATCGTGAGGTCGCGGGTTCGATCCCCGCCCTCGGTACCACGCCGGTTCACTCCGGAGTGCATCACGACCATCCCCATCGGGGACCACGCGGCGCGCAGTGCGCGCCCCCAGGACGAAAAGAGGCGAGCAGTGGCCAGCAAGAGCTCTGACGTGCGTCCCAAGATCACGATGGCCTGCACCGAGTGCAAGTCGCGCAACTACATCACCAAGAAGAACCGTCGCAACACGCCGGATCGTCTTGAGCTGTCGAAGTTCTGCCCGACCTGCGGCAAGCAGACCCAGCACCGCGAGACCCGCTGAGCGGATCTGCGCAGACGCACCACGAGAGCCACCCGGAGCGATCCGGGTGGCTCTCGTGCTGTCCGGACTCGCACTCCCCCCTGCGCCCCAGAGCGCGGATTGTCGGCATGCGGTGGCAGGATGGTCAGGTCGCATCGCCCTCGGGCTCGCGCCGCGTGCGCCGCGCGCCGCCGGGGATGCGATGAAGAGCGATCCCGATCCGTCTGCCGTCCACCCTGCAGGAGCCTGAGATGAGCCCCACCCCTGACCCCGGCTTCGCCGGTCGCACCTACCCCGAGGGGCCCGTGCACACCGTCTCGGCTGCGAAGATCGCAGAGTTCGCACGGGCGACGGGCGCCGACCACCCCCTGCACACGGACCCCGACGCCGCTGCGGCCGCCGGCTATGCGGGCCTGGTCGCGCCGCCGACCTTCCTGGTCTCGCTCGCTCAGGAGACGGAGGCTGAGTACATCGCCGATCCCGCCGCGGGCATCGACTTCAGCCGCGTGGTCCACGGCGAGGAGGGATTCGTGCTGCATCGCCCCGTCGTCGCCGGCGACCAGCTCGTGCCGGTGCTCACCGTGGAATCGATCCGCAGCGCCGGCGGGCACAGCATGATCTCCACGCGCGTGGACATGGCGGATCCGGACGGCGCGCCCGTGGCGACCGTGCGCTCCAGCCTCGTCGTGCGCGGCGAGTGACCGGCAACCAGGCATCGGACGAAGGATCCCCCTCATGACGAACCCCGTACTCAGCCTGTCGGACCTCGAGGTCGGTCAGGTCCTCGCCTCCCGCGAGATCGCCATCACCCGCGACACCCTCGTGCGCTACGCGGGCGCCTCCGGCGACTTCAACGCGATCCACTACAACGACGCCGTCGCCGAGCAGGTGGGCCTGCCAGGAGTAATCGCCCACGGCATGCTCACCATGGGCACCGCGATCACCGTCGTCACCGATGCCATCGGCGACCCCGCGGCGATCCGCAGCTACTCGACCCGCTTCACCAAGCCCGTCCCCGTTCCGGCCCTCGGAGCGGCTGCGCTCCTCGTCACGGTGACCGTGCGCGGCATCGACGCCGCCGCCGGGACCGCGGAGCTCGACCTCACCGCGGAGTCCGGCGGCGCGAAGGTGCTGGGCAAGGCGCGCGCCGTGGTCGCGCTGCCGGGGACGGTCCACCAGCCAGGGACGGCCGACGAGAACGGCGCCGCCGGTGCCGGCGCCGAGGCCGCGCACGGAGCAGGAGCATGAGGCTCGCGGATCTCACGACCCTGCGCGTCGGCGGTCCCGTCACCGACCTGGTGGAAGTGCGCAGCGAGGCAGAGCTGATCGAGGCCGTCTCCACGGCCGACGCCGAGGGCAGCCCGCTGCTCGTGCTCGGCGGCGGCTCGAACCTCCTCGCCTCCGACGCCCCGTTCGAGGGCACGGTCGTGCTGGTGCGCGACCCGCAGTCCGCCCCGGTGCTCGACGCGACCTGCGAGGTGGGGCCGTCCGGCTCGCCGTCGGTTGATGCCGAGGATCTCTCCCCGCTCGAAGCGAGCTGCGGGGGAGCGATCGCCGAGCACTTCGCCGGGACCAGCTGGGACCGCGCGGTCCAGTACGCCGTCACCCGCGGGATGATCGGCATCGAAGCGCTCTCGGGCATCCCCGGATCCGTGGGGGCCACGCCGATCCAGAACGTCGGCGCCTACGGCCAGGAGGTCTCCCAGACCATCTCCCGCGTGCGCACCTGGGATCGCGAGCGCGGGGCGGTGAAGACCTTCTTCGCCGACGACTGCCGCTTCGGCTACCGCACCAGCATCTTCAAGCGCACCCCGTATGCGGGCCCTGTGCCCTCGCCGACCGGGCGATACGTCGTGCTCGCGGTGACCTTCCAGCACGCGGTCGGGAATCTGAGCCAGCCCGTCCGCTTCGGCCAGCTCGCCGAGCATCTCGGTGTCGAGGCCGGAGCGAGGGTCCCGATGCAGCGGCTGCGCGAGGCCGTCCTCGAGATCCGCGGCTCCAAGGGCATGGTGCTGGATCCCGCGGATCACGACACCTGGAGCGCCGGGAGCTTCTTCACCAACCCCATCCTTCCTGCTGCGCAGGCGGCGGCGCTGCCTGCCGATGCGCCGCGCTTCGACGCGGGGGAGGGGCTCGTCAAGACCAGCGCCGCCTGGCTCATCAGCCGCGCGGGCTTCGAGCGGGGCTTCTCGGTCTCGGACCGCGCGAGCCTGTCGACGAAGCATTCGCTGGCGCTGACGAACCGCGGCGGCGCGAGCAGCGAGGACATCGTCGAGCTCGCCCACGCGGTGCAGGCGGGAGTGCGTGCCGCCTTCGGCGTCGATCTCGAGCCGGAGCCCGTGCGCTGGGGCGTCGACCTCTGAGCCCGGGCGCTCCCCGTCGGCGCGCAGCTCCCGCTCCGGGTGCGGCTTGGAGCGGGGCCGGCCTCCGGAGCCACGGATCCCATGCCCGGTCGGAACCTGAACGCGCCGGTCACGGCATGATCCGCGCCACTAGGATGGAGAGGCGCGGACGATGATGACCGTGCAGCTCCCGCGGCCGCGTGCTCGCACGCCGCGCAGAGACCGATCCCGCACCTGGAGGCCCTGTGAACCTATCTGACCAGTCCATCGCCGATCTCGATCCCGACATCGCCCGGGTCCTGGACGACGAGCTCGCCCGCCAGCAGTCGACGCTGGAGATGATCGCTTCGGAGAATTTCGTGCCCCGCGCGGTCCTCCAGGCGCAGGGCTCCGTTCTCACCAACAAGTACGCCGAGGGCTACCCCGGCAAGCGCTACTACGGCGGCTGCGAGGTTGTCGACGTCGCCGAGGAGCTCGCGATCTCCCGCGCGAAGAGCCTCTTCGGCGCCGACCACGTGAACGTCCAGCCCCACTCGGGCGCTACCGCGAACGCGGCGGTCATGCATGCCCTCGCCCGTCCCGGCGACACGCTGATGGGACTCTCTCTCGCGCATGGCGGGCACCTCACCCACGGCATGAAGATCAACTTCTCGGGCCGTCTCTACGACATCGCCGCCTACGAGATCGACACCGCGACCGGGCGCCTCGACATGGACAAGGTGCGCGAGCAGGCGATCGAGGCGAAGCCGAACGTGATCGTCGCCGGCTGGTCGGCCTACTCCCGTCAGCTCGACTTCGCGGCGTTCCGCTCCATCGCCGACGAGGTCGGAGCCAAGCTCTGGGTGGACATGGCGCACTTCGCGGGTCTCGTCGCCGCAGGCCTGCACCCGAGCCCCATTCCGCACGCGGACGTCGTCTCCACGACCGTCCACAAGACCCTCGCAGGCCCCCGCTCGGGCATGATCTTCTCCACCGAGGAGTGGGCGAAGAAGATCGACTCCGCCGTGTTCCCCGGCCAGCAGGGCGGGCCCCTCATGCACGTCATCGCTGCGAAGGCCGTGGCGATGAAGGTCGCCGCGACCGAGGAGTTCAAGAACCGCCAGCAGCGCACGCTCGACGGCGCGAAGGCTCTCGCCGAGCGCCTCCAGGCCGAGGACGCGAAGAAGGCCGGCATCAAGGTCATCTCCGGCGGCACCGATGTGCACCTGGTGCTCGTGGACCTCGTCGCCAGCGAGCTCGACGGCCAGCAGGCCGAGGATCGCCTCCACGAGGTCGGCATCACCGTGAACCGCAACGCCGTCCCGAACGATCCCCGCCCCCCGCGCGTCACCTCGGGCCTGCGCATCGGCACCCCGGCGCTCGCGACCCGCGGCTTCGGGGCCGACGAGTTCGCCGAGATCGCCGATGTCATCGCCCTGGCGCTGACCGGCGGGGCGAGCGTGGAGGACCTCGCGCGTCGCACGAAGGCGCTCGCCGAGTCGAAGCCGCTGTACGCCGGCCTCGCCCAGTACTGATCCGCCGCGCCCGCCCGCACTCTCCGTGCGGGCGGGCGCCGTCATGACCGGCGCGTCCCCGCAGCGACGACGGGGGAGCGCCGGTCCCATCCGCCCGCGGGCGCCCGCTCCCGGGCCCGCCCGATCGCCCTCACCGGAAGAAGGACCCATGACCGCGAAGACTCTCGACGGAACCGCCACAGCCAAGGCCATCAAGGCAGAGCTCGCCGAGCGCGTCGCCGCCCTCGTCGCCGCAGGTCATCCGCAGCCGGGACTGGCGACCCTGCTGGTGGGGGACGATCCTGCGAGCGCCGCGTACGTGCGCGGCAAGCACCGCGACAGCGAGCAGATCGGGCTGAACTCCATCCAGAAGCGCCTTCCGGCCGACGCCACCCAGGCCGACGTCGAAGCGGCGGTCGACGAGCTGAACGCGGATCCGGCCTGCACCGGCTACATCGTGCAGCTGCCCCTGCCACGCCACATCGACCAGGACGCCATCCTCGAGCGCATCGACCCGGCGAAGGACGCCGACGGGCTGCACCCCACGAACCTCGGTCGCCTCGTGCTGAACGCCAACAGCCCCATCCACACGCCGCTGCCCTGCACGCCGCGCGCGGTGGTCGAGCTGCTGCTGCGCCACGACATCGACCTGAACGGCAAGGATGTGGTGGTCGTCGGCCGCGGGGTCACCGTCGGCCGCTCCATCGGGCCGCTCCTGACGCGGCGCAGCATCAACGCGACCGTCACCCTCACGCACACCGGGACCGTCGACCTCGCCGAGCATCTGCGGCGCGCCGACGTCATCGTCGCTGCGGCCGGGTCACCGCACCTCGTGCAGGTGCGCGATGTGAAGCCCGGCGCGATCGTGCTGGACGTCGGCGTGACGCGCGTGGAGAGCATCGTGGAGGGGGAGCGGGCGACCCTCAGCGGCGACGTCGACCCCGACGTCGCGGAGGTCGCGGGCTGGCTCTCCCCGAACCCCGGAGGCGTCGGCCCGATGACCCGCGCGCTGCTCGTGCAGAACGTCGTGGAGATGGCCGAGCACGCCGCGGGCATCCGGCACGACGAGCTGGTCATCGCCTCCGAGGCCTGAGCCGGTCTCCAGCGGGCGCTGGGATACTGGGTCCATGAGCCTCACCATCGCGACCGTCAACGTCAACGGACTGCGCGCCGCCGCGCGCAAGGGCATGCCCGAGTGGCTGGAGCAGACCAGCGCTCAGGTCATCACGCTGCAGGAGGTCCGCGCTCCCGATGAGCTGATCGCGGGTCTGCTCGGAGAGGGCTGGTCCGTGGTCGGCGAGGCGAGCCGCATCAAGGGCCGCGCGGGCGTGGCCATCGCGGCCCGCACCGAGCTCGAGCGCATCGACCTCGAGGGCGTGCGCCGCGGCCTGCCGGGCCTGGACGGCCCGGACTCGCACAGCGGCCGCTGGCTCGAGGCGGATCTCGAGGATCCGCTCGGGGACGGGAAGACCCTCACCGTCGTCTCGTGCTACATGCACTCGGGCACGGTCGAGAAGCCGCAGACGATGACCGACAAGTACGCGTTCCTCGACGCGTCCATGGAGCGCCTGGAGGCGCTGCGGGCCGACGGCCGGCACGTCGCCTGGACCGGTGATCTCAACATCGCGCACACCGAGTGGGACATCAGGAACTGGAAGGGCAACCTGAAGTCCGCGGGCTTCCTGCCCGAGGAGCGCGCCTACTTCGACCGCCTGATCTCCGAGCTCGGCTGGGTTGATGTGCACCGCGCCCTCCACGGCGAGGGCCCCGGCCCGTACACCTGGTGGTCCCAGCGCGGGAAGGCATTCGACAACGACTCCGGCTGGCGCATCGACTACCAGATGGTGACCCCCGAGCTCGCGGCGCGGGCGACCTCCGCGCAGGTCGATCGCGCGCCCAGCCACGACACCCGCTGGTCCGACCACGCGCCCCTGGTGGTCTCCTACTCCTGAGGCGCTGCAGGCAGCGAAGCGCCCCGGCCTCCCGCCGCAATCGCGGGGGACCGGGGCGCTCCGATGCGGTACCGGGGGAGGGGTCAGACCCGCCCGCGGATGACCGCCTGCTTGACCTCGGCGATCGCCTTGGTGATCTGGATGCCGCGGGGGCAGGCCTCGGTGCAGTTGAAGGTGGTGCGGCAGCGCCACACGCCCTCCTTGGAGTTGAGGATCTCCAGGCGCTGCTCGCCGGCATCGTCGCGCGAGTCGAAGATGAAGCGGTGCGCGTTCACGATCGCGGCCGGGCCGAAGTACTGGCCGTCGGTCCAGAAGATCGGGCAGGACGAGGTGCACGCGGCGCACAGGATGCACTTCGTGGTGTCGTCGAAGACCTCGCGCTGCTCGGCGGACTGCAGGCGCTCCTTCGAAGGCTCCTGGCCCTTCGCCACGAGGAAGGGCATGACCTCCTTGTAGGACTCGAAGAACGGCTCCATGTCCACGATCAGGTCCTTCTCCACCGGGAGGCCCTTGATGGGCTCGACCGTGATCGGCTTCGAGAGGTTCAGGTCCTTCAGGAGGGTCTTGCAGGCCAGGCGGTTGCGGCCGTTGATGCGCATCGCATCGGAGCCGCACACGCCGTGCGCGCACGAGCGGCGGAAGCTCAGCGAGCCGTCCAGGTGCCACTTGATCTCGTGCAGGGCGTCCAGCACGCGGTCGGTGCCGTGCATCGTGACGGTGAAGTCCTGCCAGTAGGTCTTCGGCTCGCCGCTGCCCTCCTCCGCGGAGTCGGGGTTGTAGCGGGCGATGCGCAGGGTGACCTCGAACGAGGGGATCTCGGCGGCCTGGGCCGCACCTCCCTCGGTGCCGGGGGCCGGTGCGCTGCTGGGAGCGTCGGTGATCGCAGTGCTCATCAGAAGGTGCGCTCCTTGGGCTCGTAGCGGGTGATGATGACGGGCTTGGTGCCCAGCGTGATGTCCGTGCCCTCGAGGCCGGAGCCGTCGAGCGTCTTGTAGGCCATCGTGTGCGCCAGGAAGTTCACGTCGTCGCGCGTGGGGAAGTCCTCGCGGAAGTGGCCGCCGCGCGACTCCTTGCGCTCGAGCGAGCCGAGGGTGACGACCTCGGCGAGGTCGAGCAGGAAGCCGAGCTCCACGGCCTCGAGCAGGTCGAGGTTGTAGCGGCGGCCCTTGTCCTGCACGGCCACGGTCTCGTAGCGGCGCTTGAGGTCCTTGATGTCCGCGAGGGCCTGGCGGCAGGTCTCCTCAGTGCGGAACACCTGGACGTTCGCGTCCATCGTCTCCTGCAGAGCGCGGCGGATGTCCGCGACGCGGTCCTCGGTAGCGGGGCGGTCGCGCAGGCGCTGCAGCAGCTCCACCACGGGCAGCTCGACACCCTCCGGCAGCTCTGCGTACTCCACAGTGTGTGCATGCTCCGCGGCGGCGATGCCGGCGCGCTTGCCGAACACGTTGATGTCCAGCAGCGAGTTCGTGCCCAGGCGGTTGCCGCCGTGCACGGACACGCAGGCCACCTCGCCCGCGGCGTAGAGGCCGGGGATGGTGTCCTCGGCGTTGCGCAGCACCTCGCCCTTGATGTTCGTGGGGATGCCGCCCATGCCGTAGTGCGCGGTGGGGAACACCGGCACCGGCTCCGTGTACGGCTCCACGCCCAGGTAGGTGCGGGCGAACTCGGTGATGTCCGGGAGCTTCGCGTCGATGTGCGCGGGCTCCAGGTGCGTGAGGTCCAGGAGCACGTAGTCCTTGTTCGGACCGCAGCCGCGGCCCTCGCGCACCTCGTTGGCCATCGCGCGCGCCACGACGTCGCGCGGGGCGAGGTCCTTCAGCGTCGGCGCGTAGGTCTCCATGAAGCGCTCCATGTTGGCGTTGCGCAGGATGCCGCCCTCGCCGCGGGCCGCCTCGGACAGGAGGATGCCGAGCCCCGCGAGGCCCGTCGGATGGAACTGGAAGAACTCCATGTCCTCGAGCGGGATGCCGCGGTTGAAGGCCATCGCCGGGCCGTCACCGGTGAGGGTGTGGGCGTTGGAGGTGGTCTTGTACATCTTGCCGAAGCCGCCGGTGGCGAACACGACGGACTTCGCGCGGAACACGTGGATCTCGCCGGTGGCGAGCTCGTAGGCGACGATGCCGGCGGCGCGCACGCCCTCGTCAGAGCGGGGGTCGCCCGTCATCAGCACGTCGAGCGCGTAGTACTCGTTGAAGAACTCCACGTTCTGCTTGACGCAGTTCTGGTAGAGCGTCTGCAGGATCATGTGGCCGGTGCGGTCGGCCGCGTAGCAGGAGCGGCGCACGGGCGCCTCTCCGTGCTCGCGGGTATGCCCGCCGAAGCGGCGCTGGTCGATGCGGCCCTCGGGCGTGCGGTTGAACGGCAGGCCCATCTTCTCGAGGTCGAGCACCGCGTCGATGGCCTCCTTGGCCATGACCTCGGCGGCGTCCTGGTCGACCAGGTAGTCGCCGCCCTTGACGGTGTCGTAGGTGTGCCACTCCCAATTGTCCTCCTCGACGTTGGCGAGGGCGGCGCACATGCCGCCCTGCGCCGCGCCGGTGTGGGAGCGGGTGGGGTAGAGCTTGGTGATGACAGCGGTGCGGGCGCGGGGGCCGGCCTCGAGGGCGGCGCGCATGCCGGCGCCGCCGGCGCCGACGATCACCACGTCGTACGAATGGGTCTGCATGTCAGGAGGTCTCCAGGATCACTCGGAGCAGATGGACGGGAGCAGGTCGAGGTTCGCTCCCGCGGGGCACGGATCGAAGGTGAGGATCACCAGGGTGCCGAGCACGATGGTGGTGACCACCGCGAGGTACAGCGCGCCCTTGAGGACCAGGCGCAGCGTCGAATTGCGCGCGTAGTCGTTGATGATCGTGCGCACGCCGTTGCCGCCGTGGAGCATCGCGAGCCACAGCATGGTGAGGTCCCAGATCTGCCAGAACGGGCCTGCCCACTTGCCGGCCACGAACGCGAAGTCGATGCGCTGCACGCCCTCGCCGAGCCAGAGGTTCACGAACAGGTGCCCGAAGACGAGCACCAGGAGGACCACTCCGGAGAAGCGCATGAACAGCCACGAGAGCATCTCGCTGTTCACGCCGCGCCGGTCCGTGCGCTGGTAGCGCGTGGTCGGGTCAGGGATCTTGGTCGCAGTCATGCGATCACCACCATCCGAACATGTGGCCCAGCTGGCGGGGCACGAAACCGATCATGAGCAGCACCCACGCGGCGACCACGCCGTAGAACAGTGCGCGCTGGTGCTTGGTGCCCTGGGACCAGAAGTCGACCAGGAGCACGCGGACGCCGTTGAGGGCGTGGAAGAGGATCGCTCCCACGAGCCCCATCTCGCCCAGTCCGAACACGATCGTCTTGTAGTGCCCGATGACCTCGTTGTACGCCTCCGGGGACACGCGCACGAGCGCGGTGTCCAGGACGTGCACGATGAGGTACAGGAAGATGAGCATTCCTGAGATGCGGTGGGCGACCCAGGACCACATGCCCTCGCGTCCGCGATAGAGCGTCCCGGCCTCGGCTGATGCCACGGAGTCCTCCGATAGAGATATGAGTGCCGAGCGGCTCGGGTCCTGGCGCAGTCCAGGGGAGCACCCGCGAGGTGACGCGGCGACATCATCATCGCGCTCGGCGTGGGGCCTTGCCACCCTAGCATCGCGCCGGGGCCGGGCCGGGACGCCGCGGGCGGCCTGTCCGAGGGGCGCGAGGGTGCCTCTCGCCACTACCCTGGGTGCATGTCCGATTCGCCTGCCCCCGCCTCGCCGTTCGTCCCCGTGGTCCCGGCGGGAGGTGCAGGGACGCGCCTGTGGCCGCTCTCGCGGGCCGCCCGGCCGAAGTTCCTGCTGGACCTCACCGGTGCCGGCGAGTCCCTCCTGCAGCAGACCCTGCGGCGCCTCGCACCGCTCGCCGACCGATCCCCGATCGTGGTCACCGGCGCCGCGCACGAGGCGGCTGTGCGGGAGCAGTCAGGGGAGGGCGTGCGCGTGCTCGCGGAGCCGTCGGCCCGGAACTCCATGCCCGCCATCGCGCTCGCAGCGGCGCTGGCCGCGCGCGAGGACGAGGACGCGGTGATCGGCTCCTTCGCGGCCGACCACCTGATCCGCGACACCTCCGCCTTCGAGCAGGCGGTCCGGAGCGCGCACCGCGCGGCGGAGCTCGGCTATCTCGTGACCCTCGGCGTGCAGCCCACCCATGCCGCCACCGGCTTCGGCTACATCGAGCAGGCCGCGGAGGGCTCCGCCCTCGTCGGCCCCCTGCCCGACCTCGCGGGCACGGGCGCGCGGCCCGTCGCCGCCTTCGTCGAGAAGCCGGACCTCGCCCGCGCCGAGGAGTTCCTCGCGAGCGGCCGCCACTCCTGGAACGCCGGGATGTTCGTGGTCCGCGCGAACGTGCTCCTCGACGCGCTCGCCGAGCAGATCCCGGCGCTTGCCGACGGGGCCAGGCGGATCGCCGCGGCCATCGGCACCGACGCGGAGCAGCAGGTGCTCGCCGAGCTCTGGCCCACCCTCACCTCGATCGCGATCGATCACGCCCTCGCCGAGCCCCTCGCCGCGCAGGGCCGCGTCGCCGTGGTCCCCGCTCCGTTCGACTGGGACGACGTCGGCGACCTCGCAGCCCTCGCCCGGCAGCTGCGCGAGCGGGGGAGCGCCGACGGGACCGATGGAGGCGACGGGGCCGACGGGGCCGGTCCCGTCCCCTCGGCCGAGGGGATCCGCGTGCTCGGCTCCGCACGGACGCTCGCTCTGGACGCCCAGGCCACCGTGTACGGTTCCTCGGAGCGCCTGATCGCCCTGGTGGGAGTGGAGCGGCTGAGTGTGGTGGAGACCGACGACGTCCTGCTGATCCTCGCCGACGACCATGCCCAGTCCCTGTCCTCCCTCGTCAAGCGGCTCGAGGGAGAGGGCCTCGGCGACCTGCGCTGACCCGCTGCGGCACGGTGCCGCGGCGGCAGCGGAAGGATCCCCGGTGACCCAGCTCGATCGCAGCACCCTGCCCGCCTCCGACCTGGACGGGATCCTCGGCGAGGGCGGTCTGATCCGCCGCACTCTCGAGGAGCGCCGCGAGGAGCTGACGGCCGTGCGCCGCCATCTGCACCGCCACCCCGAGCTCTCCCACGCCGAGTTCGAGACCACGGACTACGTCGTCGCACAGCTCGAGAGCCTCGGCCTGCAGCCGGTGCGGATGCCGCGCACGGGCGCGATCTGCGACATCCCGGGCTCGGATCCGGCCCTCGCCCCGATCGCCCTGCGCGCCGATATGGACGCGCTCGGCATCCCCGAGCTCACGGACTCCCGCTTCCGCAGCCAGGTGGAGGGCGTCTCGCACGCCTGCGGGCATGACGTCCACATGAGCGCTGTTCTCGGCGCCGCGATGGCGCTCATGAAGGCAGCCGAGGCGGGCGCCCTGCGCCGGACCGTGCGACTGGTCTTCCAGCCATCCGAGGAGCGCCATCCCTGCGGCGCCCTCGAGCTGATCGGGGAAGGGGTCATCGAGGGGATCGATTCGATCCTCGCCCTTCACTGCGACCCGAGCGTCGAGGTGGGGCACGTGGGCCTGAAGCCCGGCCCGATCACGTCCGCGACGGACCCCGTGCGCATCGAGGTGCGCGGGGCGGGCGGGCACACCTCCCGCCCGCATCTCACCCAGGACCTCATCTACGCTCTCGGCACCCTCACCACTCAGCTCCCTGCGGCGCTGACGCGGCGCATGGATCCGCGCAGCGGGGTGAACCTCACCTGGGGCCAGATCCACGCGGGCAGCGCGTTCAACGCGATCCCCTCCTCGGGGGTGCTCGAGGGGACCCTGCGGTGCCTCGACCACGAGGCGTGGGACCGCGCCGAGCAGCTCCTGGAGGAGCTGTGCGCGGAGATCGGCCGCATGTGGGGCGTCCAGATCGACGTGCAGCACGACCGCGGCGTGCCTCCGGTCTCGAACGATCCGTCCATGGTGCGGATCCTGGAGGACGCGGTCGCGATCGCCTACGGCCGCGACCGGGTCGACTCCGCGCGCCAGTCCCTCGGCGGCGAGGATTTCGCCTGGTACCTCGAGCAGGTGCCCGGCGCGCTCGCCCGGCTCGGCACCCGCACTCCCGGCGGCAGGGCTTACGACCTCCACATGGGCGACTTCACCGTGGACGAGCGCGCGATCGTGATCGGCGCCGACGTCCTCGCGCACGCCTGCATCCTGCGCGACAGCCCCCTCCAGGCTCTCTGAGCCGAGGCGCCGGGGGCGGGCCGACGGGCGCTCGCGGGCGCGGGCCGGATAACGGTTCGGGAACGCTCCGCCCGAACGGACCGCCCGCCGCGTCCGCGGCGGCTAGGGTGATCTGAGTGCAGCCTGGCGGAGTCCTGAGAGATCCCGCCGCTCCCGTCTCCGCCCCGCTCGACCCGTCCAGGAGGACACGTTGAAGACCCTGACCCGCTCGCTCGCCTTCGTGGGCGTCAGCGCCCTTGCCCTCACCGCCTGCGGCTCCGCTCCCGAGACCGCCGGCTCCGGCGGCAGCGACGGCGGCGCAGCCGCCGGCTCCGACTTCAAGGCCTGCATGGTCTCCGACGAGGGCGGCTTCAACGACAAGTCCTTCAACGAGTCCGGCTACACCGGTCTGAAGGCTGCCGAGAAGAACCTCGGCATCACCACGCAGACCGCCGAGTCGACCGATCCCTCTCAGTTCATCTCCAACATCGACCGCCTGGTCGACCAGGACTGCAACCTGATCTACACGGTCGGCTTCATGCTGGCCCCCGCCACCGGCTCGCAGGCGCAGGCGAACCCCGACGTCGAGTTCGCGATCGTCGACTCCACCGCGCAGGACGCCGATGGCAACGCGATCGAGGTCGACAACGTCAAGCCCATCTCCTTCGACACCGCCCAGGCGGCCTTCCTCGCGGGCTACGTCGCCGCCGGCACCACGACGACCGGGAAGGTCGCCACCTACGGCGGCATCCAGATCCCCACGGTCACCATCTTCATGGACGGCTTCGCCGACGGCGTCGCGAAGTACAACGAGGTGCACGGCACCTCCGTCGAGGTCCTCGGCTGGGACAAGGCCGCGCAGCAGGGCTCCTTCACGGGCGACTTCTCCGACCAGGCGAAGGGCAAGGCCCTCTCGGACACCTTCTACTCGCAGGGCGCGGACATCGTGATGCCCGTCGCCGGCCCCGTCGGCTCCGGCACCCTCGCCTCCGCCAAGGAGGCCGAGGGCCGCTACGTGATCTGGGTCGACTCCGACGGCTACGAGTCCGTGAGCGACGCCGACGCCAAGCCCCTGATCCTCACCTCGGTGATGAAGGGCATCGGCGCCGCGGTCGAGGACGTCGCCACCGACGCCACCTCCGACAAGTTCAGCAACGAGCCGTACGTCGGCACGCTGGAGAACGGCGGAGTGGGCATCGCGCCGTACCACGACCTCGAGTCCAAGGTCCCCGCGGAGCTGCAGACCGAGGTCGAGCAGCTGCAGAAGGACATCATCGACGGCACCATCACCGTCGAGTCCGCTGCCTCCCCGCATAACCTGTCCTGATCCCGGGCGCGCGGATGCGCGCCTGATCGACGCTGCGGCGGCCCCCGGGAGGGATCCTGGGGGCCGCTGCCGCGTCCGAGCACGATACGATCGGCCGAGCCCGGCATCCCCGCATCGCCGCGGGGGCGGACGGGCTGACCATCCCCGTCCCCCCGTCCCATCCAGCGCCGTGCGGCGCGCTGGAGGAAGTGAGCAGGCGTGAAGCTCGAGCTCCGAGGGATCACCAAGGTGTTCGGCACCTTCGTGGCCAACGACTCCATCGACCTCGTGGTCGAGCCCGGCGAGATCCACAGCCTCCTGGGCGAGAACGGCGCCGGCAAGTCCACGCTGATGAACGTGCTCTACGGCCTGTATCAGCCTGACGGCGGCCAGATCCTCCTGGACGACCGCCCCGTGCAGTTCAGCGGGCCGGGCGATGCGATGCGCGCGGGGATCGGCATGGTGCACCAGCACTTCATGCTCGTGCCGCCCTTCACCGTCGCCGAGAACGTCGTGCTCGGCCACGAGCCCACCAAGGGCGGTCTGCTCGATCTTGCGACCGCGCGGCGCACCGTGCGCGAGATCTCCGCGCGCTTCGGCTTCGACCTGGACCCCGACGCGATCGTCGAGGAGCTGCCGGTCGGCGCGCAGCAGCGCGTGGAGATCATCAAGGCGCTCTCGCGCCGCGCGGAGATCCTCGTCCTCGACGAGCCCACCGCCGTGCTCACCCCTCAGGAGACCGACGAGCTGATGGCGATCATGCGCCAGCTGCGGGACGAGGGCACCTCGATCGTCTTCATCACCCATAAGCTGCGCGAGGTCAAGGCGGTCGCCGATCGCATCACCGTCATCCGCCGCGGCCGCGTGGTCGGCTCTGCGGATCCCAGCGCCGATCAGACCGAGCTCGCCTCGCTGATGGTCGGTCGCCAGGTCGCGCTCACCCTCGACAAGGCTCCGGCCGAGCCCGGCGACACCGCGCTGCAGGTGCGCGGCCTCACCGTGACCGACGAGGCGGGCGTCACGACTCTCGACGGGGTCGATCTCGACGTGCGCCGCGGCGAGGTGCTCGGCATCGCCGGAGTGCAGGGCAACGGCCAGACGGAGCTCACCGAAGCGCTCCTCGGGCTGCAGAAGAACGTGCGCGGCTCGATCCTGCTGGGCGGCGAGGAGATCGTCGGGCGCAGCACGCGCCAGGTGCTCGACGCGGGCGTCGGCTTCGTCCCCGAGGACCGCACGCACGACGCCCTCGTGCCCGACTTCAGCGTCGCCGAGAACCTCGTGCTCGACCAGCACCGCCGCCCGCCCTTCGGGTCCGGGCTGTCGCTGAAGCTGAAGGCGATCCACGAGCGCGCGAAGGAGGCCGTGCGCGAGTACGACGTGCGCACCGGATCCGTCGACTCGGCCGTCTCGACGCTCTCGGGCGGCAACCAGCAGAAAATCGTCATGGCGCGGGCCCTGGGCCGGGACCTGTCCCTGTTCATCGCCTCGCAGCCCACCCGCGGAGTGGACGTCGGCTCGATCGAGTTCCTGCACCGCCGCATCATCGCCGAGCGCGACAAGGGCACCCCCGTCATCATCGTCTCCACGGAGCTCGACGAGATCACGCAGCTCTCGGACCGCATCGCCGTGATGTACCGGGGCTCGATCCTCGGCATCGTCCCGGGCGACGAGGACCGCGACGTGCTGGGCCTGATGATGGCCGGCTACACCGTGGAGGCCGCGCGCGAGGCCGTCGCCGGCGGCGCCCGCACCACCGACACCCAGCTCGTGGATGAAGGAGAGATCGTATGAGCCAGGCCATCGAGGGGAGCGCGCGACCGGTCGCCCCCGGCACCGCCAACGAGCCGACCCCGCCGGCGAGCGAGGAGAACGCACGCCGCGAGGACGCCGCGACGCTCCTGCAGCGCATCGCGCGCGGGAACGTGCTCGTGGTGGTGCTCGCGTTCGTGTTCGCCTTCCTGATCGGCTCGATCCTGATCCTCGTCGCCTCGGCCGAGGTGCGGGCCGCCGCCGGGTATCTCTTCGCCCGGCCGGCCGACACCTTCCGCGCCGCGTGGGACGCGATCACCGGGGCGTACGCGGCGATGTTCCGCGGCTCCGTCTTCGACCTCCAGGGGTTCACCCGCGTGCGCGAGGACCTCGAGTCGCGCGGAGGGTCGGGCAGCTACGTCTGGGGCCCCGCCCTCCTGCGCGGCTTCAAGCCGCTGCTGGAGACGCTCACGGTCGCGACGCCGCTGATCATCGCCTCGATCGGCATGGCCGTCTCGTTCCGCTCGGGACTGTTCAACATCGGCGGCACCGGCCAGCTGATCGTGGGCGCCGTGGCCGCCGGATTCGTGGGCTTCGCCGTCTCGCTGCCCCCCGTGATCCACGTGCTCGTGTGCATCGCGGCAGCGATCATCGCCGGCGGCCTCTACGGCGGCCTCGCAGGGTTCCTCAAGGCCCGCTTCGGCGCGAGCGAGGTCATCACCACGATCATGCTGAACTGGATCGCGGTCTACGGTCTCGCCTACGCGCTGACCACCTCCGCGTTCACGGGTGCCAACAAGGCGCAGCCCACCTCGCCCTCGGTGGGGGAGAACGCGGTGCTGCCCCTCATCGCCGGCTCGCAGAACCGCCTCCATCTGGGCCTGCTGATCGCGGTGCTCGCGGCCGTGTTCCTGTGGTGGCTCATGAGCCGCTCCGCGATGGGCTTCCGCTTCCGCGCCGTGGGCTCGAACCCGCGCGCCGCGGAGGTCGCGGGCATCGACGTGGGCCGCAGCGCCATCGGCGTCATGTTCGCCGCGGGAGCGCTCGTCGGCCTCGCGGGCGGCGTGCACATCCTCGGCACCGAGCACCGCCTCACCGGCAACGTCGCGGGCTCCATCGGCTTCGACGCCATCACGGTGGCGCTCCTCGGCCGCTCCGGCCCCCTCGGCATCGTCCTGGCGGGCATCCTCTTCGCGGGGCTGTCCACCGGCGGGCGCTTCATGGAGTCCAACCAGTCGGTCCCACTGGACCTGGTGCAGGTCATCCAGGCCCTCGTGGTGCTGTTCATCGCGGCGCCTCCGCTCGTGCGCTACCTCGTGGGCCTGCGCTCCGTGGATCGCCCGGGAGCCCCGCGTGCCCGCGGCCGACGCGCCGCCTCCCCGGCGGCAGCGGCTCCGGCCCCATCCGGGTCGTCGGCCGCCCCCGCCTCCTCCTCCGCTCCTGAGCCCCGCTCCGCCGGGACCGACACGAAGGGAGGGACCGCATGAGCACCGCGGTCCAGGACCCCGCCCGCCCCGCCGCGCCCTCCTCGGAGCCGCGCGCAGCTGCCCCCGCTGCAGAGCGCCAGCGCTCGTGGTGGCACCTCCCCGCCGGGCTCACCGTGCTCGCGCTCGCCGCGCTGCTCGTGTTCGGCCTGCGCGCCCCCGTCGGCCGCGGCACCTCGTTCCGCATCGCCGCACCCGGAGATCTGAACCCGGGCGGGATCCTGCCCGGCGACGTCGCCCTGCCGGCGGGCGGCACCGCGATCGTCTGCGCGATCCTGTGCCTGCTGATCGCCGGGGTGCTGTGGTTCTTCGCGGCGACCTCCCGCGCCCTCGGCCGACGCGCGCGCATCGCCCTGATCGTCGTGTTCGGACTGCTGTGGATCACGGCGTTCCTCGCCTGGGCGTTCTCCGGCAGCACCGTGGACCTCGGGTCCCTGCTGCAGACCATGATGGTGCTCGCGGTGCCGCTCGCCTTCGGCTCGCTCTCCGGCGTGCTGTCCGAGCGCGCGGGCGTCGTCAACATCGCGATCGAGGGGCAGCTGCTGTTCGGGGCGTTCGGTGCGGTGCTCGTGGGCTCGCTGACCGGGAGCGTGTGGCTGGGCCTGATCGCGGCGCCGATCATGGCGCTGGTGATCGGCGCTCTGCTCGCCCTGTTCGCCATCGGCTACCAGGTGCAGCAGATCATCGTGGGCGTCGTGCTGAACGTCTTCGCGATCGGCATCACGAGCTTCTTCTACGGCACCGTGATGCAGCAGGATCCGACCCGGTACAACCAGCCGATGCGCCTGCCGATCATCTCCATCCCCGTGCTGTCGGACATTCCGGTGATCGGCCGCGTGCTGTTCGAGCAGAACATCCTGGTCTATCTGATGTGGATCATCGTCGCGGTGCTGACGGTAGCGCTGTTCCGCACCCGCTGGGGGCTGCGCGTGCGCAGCGTCGGAGAGCACCCGCGCGCGGCCGACACCGTCGGCATCGACGTGAACCGCACCCGCTGGTCCAACGTGCTGCTCGGCAGCGCCGTCGCGGGCCTCGGCGGAGCGACCCTCACGATCGGCACCGGTGTCGCCTTCGGCGAGGAGATGAGCTCCGGCAAGGGCTACATCGCGCTCGCTGCGATGATCCTGGGCCGCTACCACCCGGTCGGGGCGCTCCTCGCGGCGCTCCTGTTCGCCTTCGCCGACGCCCTCCAGCTGCGGCTCGGCACCCTCCCTTCGGGGAGCGGCGCCGGGATCCCGAGCCAGTTCCTGCTCATGCTCCCGTACATCGTGACCCTGTTCGCGGTGGCCGGAGTGGTGGGCCGCGTGCGCGTCCCCGCCGCCGACGGCGAGCCCTACGTCAAGCAGTGACCTCAGCGGCCGGTTCCGGCAGGGGCGGGGATCTGGGAGCATGAGTGCCATGAGCGAATCCCAGCCCGATCCCCGCCTGCCGGACGGCTTCGACGAGCTGATCGTCGCCGCGCGCGATGTGGCCGAGCGTGCCTACGCGCCCTATTCGCGCTTCCGCGTCGGTGCGGCCGCGTGGACCAGCGACGGCCGCATGGTCACCGGCTGCAACGTCGAGAACGCGGGCCTCGGCGTGACGCTCTGCGCCGAATGCGGACTGATCAGCGATCTGATGGCCGGAGGCGGCGGGAAGATCGCGCGGTTCGTGTGCGTCGGCGGCCCGGACACCCTTCAGCGGGACGATCGCCCCGTGTGCATGCCCTGCGGACGCTGCCGGCAGCTGCTCGCGGAGCACGCCGCACAGGACTTCGTCATCCTCACCACCGCAGGCCCGAGGTCCCTCGAGGACCTGCTGCCTCTCGCGTTCGGCCCTGCCGACCTCGGCTGACCACCGGCCGATGCGCCCGCGCCGAGGCCCCGCCTCCGAGCGCCCCGATCCACCACTCCCGAGGAGCCCCATGAACGAGTCACCCCGCACCGCTGAGGCGTTCGACGCCGTCGACGTCATCCGCGCCAAGCGCTCCCGCGAGCGCCTGAGCGACGCGCAGATCGACTGGGTCATCGACGCCTACACCCGCGGCGTCGTCGCCGAGGAGCAGATGGCGGCGCTCGCCATGGCGATCTTCCTCAACGGCATGGACCGCAGCGAGATCGCGCGCTGGACCGCCGCGATGATCGCCTCGGGGGAGCGGATGGCCTTCGCCTCCCTCTCCAAGCCCACGACCGACAAGCACTCCACCGGCGGCGTGGGCGACAAGATCACCCTGCCGCTCGCGCCGCTCGTCGCGACCTTCGGCGTGGCGGTCCCGCAGCTCTCGGGCCGCGGGCTCGGCCACACCGGCGGCACCCTCGACAAGCTCGAGTCGATCCCCGGCTGGCGCGCCGACCTCACGAACGCCGAGATGATGGCGCAGCTCGAGGGCGTCGGCGCGGTGATCTGCGCGGCCGGCTCCGGCCTCGCTCCGGCCGACAAGAAGCTCTACGCGCTGCGGGACGTGACCGGCACGGTCGAGGCGATCCCGCTGATCGCGAGCTCCATCATGTCCAAGAAGATCGCCGAGGGCACCGCCTCCCTCGTCCTCGACTTGAAGACCGGCGCGGGCGCGTTCATGCGCGATGAGGCCGACGCCCGCGAGCTCGCGCGCACGATGGTCGACCTCGGCACCGACGCGGGAGTCCGTACGGTCGCCCTGCTCACCGACATGTCGGCGCCTCTCGGCCGGACCGTCGGCAACGCGCTGGAGGTGCGCGAGAGCGTCGAGGTGCTCGCAGGCGGCGGCCCCGCCGACGTCATCGAGCTCACCGTGGCGCTCGCCCGGGAGATGCTGGCCGCCGCCGGCAAGCCCGATACGGATGTCGAGGCCGCGCTCCAGGACGGTCGCGCGATGGACACGTGGAAGCGGATGATCGCAGCCCAGGGCGGGGACCCGGATGCCGCGCTGCCCGTTGCCCGCCACACCGAGGAGCTGCGCGCGAGCGAGGACGGCGTGGTCACGGGGCTCGACGCCATGAAGGTCGGGGTCGCCGGCTGGCGCCTCGGCGCGGGCCGCTCGCGTCCCGGCGAGGCCGTGCAGTTCGGCGCCGGGGTCGAGCTGCACAGGGTGATCGGCGAGGAGGTGCGCGCAGGCGACCTGCTCGCGACCCTGCACACCGACACCCCGGAGCGCTTCGCTCGCTCGCTCGAGGCGATCGACGGCGCCTGGGAGATCGGCTCCGGGGGCGCAGCGCCCGCCGAGCGCAGGATCGTGCTCGGCCGCATCGCCTGAGCTCAGCGCAGGAGGTCCAGCAGGCGCGGCACGATGTGATCCTGCATGAGCGGGGCGAGGCGCCGCCCCGCGGGCGGGTCCTCCAGCGGGCACCAGATCGCGTCCTCGATCTCCGCCTGCACGGTGACGTCCCGGGGGAGCGTGTCCATCGGAGCGAGGAACACCGTGGCGAGCACGCGGGTCGCGGGCTCGTTGGCCGCGGGGGCGACGAACTCGCCGAGCAGCTCCAGATCCTCGGGCTCGAGCGCCACATCGAGCTCCTCGATGACCTCGCGCACGGCGCAGTCCGCCGCGCTCTCGCCCGGCTCGAGCTTCCCTCCGACCTGCATGTACGAGCCGGTCCCGCGCTTGCGCACGGCGAGCAGCTCGAGGCCTCCCGGCCCCTCCCGCAGGAAGCACACGGCAGAGATGCGCAGCTCCTGCTGCGCGAGAGCGGTGGGTCGCGAGGAGCGCTCCGCCTCGGCGATGTCGGCCAGGGCGCGCAGCCGTGCGAGACCGCTGCGCATCCCCACCTCGCGCATCCCGGCTCCGCGCCATTGGGCGATCCGCTCCTCCTGCTCTCGGGCGAGCCCCCAGCCGCGGCGCACCAGGGTGAGCGGGGGCTTGCGCGACTGCGAGAGGTCCCGGGCCAGGCGCAGCCCGAACACGAGGGGAGCGGGACGATCGAGCACGATCGCATCCGCCAGCAGGCCCGCGGCCTGCAGCGGAGCGACGAGCTCGGAGGCGAAGATCCCCTCGGCCACGATCAGCGGGGCCTCGCCCACCTCGAGCGCGCGAGAGCCCGTGCGGCGGGACTCGGGGATCGAGTACTGGGGGATCACGGCGGCGCCGTCGTGCGCGAGGGCGGTGAGCGCCTCGAGCGCTGCCGCGGCGTTCCAGGAGAGCGGATCATCCCAGTCGACGATGCCGAAGCGGCGGGGGAGCGCCTCGTCGTCATGATCCCGGTAGAACTCGTCCAGCGGCACCAGCGGCAGCCCGCTGCGCAGCGTCATCACGCCCTTGCCGCTGCCGGAGGGGCCCGCGACCAGCACGATCCGGCGCGGAGCGGGGAGGCTGGAGGGGGCAGGCGCTGAGGCCGGGCGCTGGGAGCTCACGGAGAGAGATTCTAGGTCAGGCGCCGGCGCACGAGCCTGCGGCGGGGCGTGTTTGCAGGCCGGGTGGGCGCGTGGAAGAGTCCTCCCCATGAACAGCATCGATGCCGCCGCCCTCGCCGCCATGATCGACCACACCCTCCTGAAGCCGGAGGCGACCCGCGAGGACGCCGCCGCCCTCGCCCGCGAGGCGGAGGAGCTGGGCACCTACTCGATCTGCGTCTCGCCCTCGATGCTGCCGATCGAGACCTCGGTGAAGGTCGCGACCGTCTGCGGCTTCCCGTCCGGGCAGCACGCCCCGGAGATCAAGGCCGCCGAGGCGCGCGACAGCGCCGCCAAGGGCGCCGACGAGGTCGACATGGTCATCAACGTCGGCCTCGCCCGCGCGGGCGAGTTCGACGCTCTCGAGGCGGAGATCCGCGCAGTGCGCGAGGCTGCGCCTGCCCCGGTCGTGCTCAAGGTGATCATCGAGTCGGCGGCGCTCAGCGATGACCAGATCGTCGGCGCCTGCGAGGCCGCCGAGCGCGCCGGAGCCGACTTCGTGAAGACCTCCACCGGATTCCACCCCGCAGGCGGTGCGAGCGAGCACGCGGTGGCGCTCATGCGCCGCACCGTCGGCGATCGCCTGGGCGTGAAGGCCTCCGGCGGCATCCGCACCCGCGAGGCGGCCGAGGCGATGGTGGCCGCGGGCGCGAACCGCCTGGGCCTGTCGAGCTCGCGCGCGATCCTCGAGGGCGGCACCGGCACCGGGTACTGACCTCGCCGCCTCGGCCGCAGTCCGCTCCCGGCCAGGTCACGCTTCGGCAACCTTCTCCCCGCAGGAGGCGGGCGTGTGCTCTGCTGATGCCATGACCACGATCACAGCACCTGCGCGACGCGGACTGACCGCCCGCCGCGAGGGGCGCATCCCGTCCCTCCTGCTCGGCATGCTCCTCGTCCTGGCGACGCTCGGCATCGGCGCTGCGAGCCCGGCGGGCGCGTGCGCCTGCGGGGTCGTCGCGGTGCCGGGAGGGTCGGCGTCTGCGGAGGTGCTCGCCGAGACCGCCGTGCTGTCGCGGAACAGCGAGACCGGCATCGAGACCATCGTCATGGGTCTCGACCTCGATGAGAGCGTGCCGGGCGCGACCCTCCTCATGCCCACCCCGGGCGTGCCCGAGGTGCGCGCTGGGAGCACGAGCACCCTGCGGGAGATGATCGCGGCCACCGCCCCGCGCGAGGAGATCGAGCTCGATCTCTGGGGGAAGGACGACCGCTATGGCAACGGCAGCGGAGTCGGCGCTCCCGCCCCGACCGGCTCAGCCGTGGAGGTGCACTCGGTCCAGCGCATCGACGATTTCGACGTCGTCGTGCTCGGCGGAGACGCCGCGGGCGTGACCGCATGGCTCGGGCAGAACGGGTTCGTCCTGCCGGGCGCCGTGCTCCAGCATCTCGAGCAGTACGCGGTCGAGGGCTGGACCTTCACCGCCGTGCGCTACGCCGCGGATGCTGACCTCTCCGACGAGTCCGCGCCGCTGCGCTTCGACTTCCCGAGCGCGCAGCTGATCTACCCGATGCGCCTCTCCCAGGCGGCCTCGAGGGACCAGGAGGTGCACCTGTTCGTGATCGGCGAGAGCACGGTGAGCCGCGCCGATGCCTCCGCCGGCGCGCAGAGCGTCGAGCGGCCCTTCCTCTACGACCCGGCGATGCTCGACTGGATCTGGGCCGACGAGACCCTGCGCGAGCTGGTCGGCGTGCCGGGACCCGACTCCGGCCGCTACACCTCCGAGCGGCCCGAGGTCACCGAGATGATCATCCAGGGCGCTCCCGAGACCTTCACGACGGACATCGTCCTCGAGGACGACCCGGACGCCGAATGGACCTACCCCACGTACACGACGGTCCGCACCGTCGAGATCGCGGGCATCCCCGTCGGCTGGCTCCTGGTCGCGAACGGCGTCATCATCACCGGGCTCCTCGCCGCGCTCGCCGTGATGGCAGTCCTCCTGGCCGGCTCCCGCGGCCGGGGGACCGGCCCTCGCGGGGCGGAGCTGAAGGCCGCGACGGCGCGGGCCGAGGCCGAGCACGAGGCCGAGAGCCGGTGACGCACGAGGGGCCCCGACGATGTCGGGGCCCCTCGTTCTGCGGCGTGCTGCGCTGATTTGCGTCGTGCTGCGCGGCGCCTCAGCCGAGCAGCAGAGCGCGCATCTCCTCGGTGATCTGGGCGAGATGGGCGGCAGCACGCTCTCGAGCCGCCCCCAGATCCTCGAAGCTCGCCTCGGGAGCGACGTGCTCCACCACCTCGATGTAGCACTTGAGCTTCGGCTCGGTGCCCGAGGGGCGCACGATCACGCGCGCGTCATCGGTCGTGGCGAGCAGCATGCCGTCGGTCGGCGGGAGGCCGGTCGTGGCCAGTGAGCCCTCCGCGAGATCCTGCACCGCTGTGACGGGGCTCGCCGCGAGGACCGCCGGGGGAGCGTCCCGCAGGCGCTGCATCATCGCGGGGATCAGCGCCAGGTCCTCCACGCGCAGCGAGAGCTGCGAGGTGGCGAACAGGCCGTGCTCGCGCGCGAGATCGTCGAGCACGTCGACGAGGGTGCGATCATCGGCGCGCGCCTGCGCGGCCATCTCTGCCACGAGCAGCCCGGCCGAGAGGCCATCCTTGTCCTTCACGACGTCCGGTGCGACGCAGTAGCCGATCGCCTCCTCGTAGCCGAAGGCGATGCGCGGTGCGCGCGCGATCCACTTGAAGCCGGTGAGGGTCGTCGCGGCCTCGCGCCCCTCGGCGGTCGCGATGCGCGAGAGCCAGCGGGAGGAGACCACGGAGTTCGCGAACGCGCCCTCGCGGCCGTGCACGCGGATCAGCTGGGTGCCCAGCAGCACGCCGAGCTCATCGCCAGTGAGCATCCGCCACTGCCCGAGATGGGGATCGAGCACCGCCGCGGCGCAGCGATCGGCGTCGGGGTCGTTCGCGATGACAACGTCGGCCTCGACCGTGCGAGCGAGCTCGAGCGCGAGGTCGATTGCGCCCTTCTCCTCGGGGTTCGGGAATGCGACCGTGGGGAAGTCGGGATCCGGATCGGCCTGCTTGGCGACCGGGTGCACTTCCGTGAATCCCGCGCGCTGGAACGCGGCCTGCGCGGCCTGGCCGCCGACTCCGTGCATCGCGGTGTGCACGATCCGCACCTCGCGGGGGGAGTCCGGATGCACGAGCGAGCAGATCGCGCGCAGGTAGGTCTCGGGCAGGGCGGGATCCATGAGGTCCCAGCCGCTCTCGGCCAGGGGGATCTCGCGGACCGGGCCGACGGCCGCGATGCGCTGGGCGATCTGCGCGTCCGAGGGCGGCACGATCTGCACGCCGTTCCCCTCGGGCGTCGCCGCCCGCCCGCCGAGGTACACCTTGTAGCCGTTGTCGGCCGGGGGGTTGTGCGAGGCGGTGACGACCACGCCCGCATCCGCCCCGAGGCGGCGGACGGCGTAGGCGATGAGCGGCGTCGGGCAGTGGCCGTCCGAGAGGACGACCCGGCATCCGGCGGCGGTCATGATCGCCGCGGAGGCCTCGGCGAACGCGCGCGAGTTGTGGCGGGCATCGTTCCCGATCACCACCAGCGGCGCCTGATCGGTGCCCGCCCCGCCGAGCTCCGCGAGCAGGAAGTCCGCGAGGCCGCGCGCGGCCCGCGAGACGACCGACAGGTTCATGCGGTTCGGACCGGGGCCCATCGCTCCGCGCAGTCCCGCGGTGCCGAACTGGAGGGTCCCGGAGAACGCATCGGCGATCTCGGCGGCGGCGGCGCCGCTGCCCGCGCGGGCCTGCTCGAGCAGGGACGCGAGGGCGGCGCGAGTGGCGACGTCCGGATCGTCTGCGATCCACGCCTCCACCTGCTCCGCGAGAGCGGGGGAGAGGGCGGCAGCGGCGCTCACTTCGCACCCTCCTGGGCGATGCGCGCGACGACCTGCGCGAGCAGGCGGGCGATGCGCGGACCGGCCGCCTGGCCGGCCTCCAGCACCTCGGCGTGGCTGAGGGGCGTGGAGGAGATGCCGGCGGCGAGGTTCGTGACCAGGGAGATCCCGAGGATGTCCAGTCCCGCCTCGCGAGCGGCGATCGCCTCGAGCGCGGTGGACATGCCGACCAGCGTCGCGCCCACAGCCTTCGCCATCTGGACCTCGGCGGGGGTCTCGTAGCTGGGGCCGCGGAACTGCATGTAGACGCCCTCGTCGAGCGCCCCGTCGATCTCGCGGGCGAGGTCCCGCAGGCGCGGGGTGTACAGGTCGGTGACGTCCACGAAGTTCGCTCCGTGCAGCGGGGTGTCGCCGGTGAAGTTGATCTGATCGCGGATCAGCACGGGAGTGCCAGGCGCCCAGGACTCGTCGATCCCGCCGCAGCCGTTGGTCAGCACGATGCTCGAGCAGCCGGCGGCCGCTGCGGTGCGCACGCCGTGGACGACAGCGTCCACGCCCTTGCCCTCGTACAGGTGCGTGCGGGCACCGAGCACGAGCGCGTGCGCACCGGTGCCCTCGATCGCGATGGAGCGCAGGGTGCCGACGTGCCCGACGACCGCCGGCGCCCGGAAGCCCGGGATCTCGTGCGCGGGCGCCTCCCAGACGGTCTCGCCGAGGAGGTCCGCTGCGCCCGACCAGCCGGAGCCGAGGACGAGCGCGATGTCGTGACGGGCGATGCCGCTGGCCTCCGCGATGGCGGCCCCGGCCTCACGGGCGAGGGCATAGGGATCGGCGACGGTGCCGGGGGTGTTCTCATCTGAGGTGCTCATGGGCCAAGCCTAAGCGGAGCGCCCGCGCGGGAGCCCCTCCGGTGCCCCGGAGAGAGGGTCCGTGGCTCCGGCCCCGCGCCCAGGCCCGTTTGCCATCATGGAGCGGTGAGCGATCCCAGCACCGACCTGCCCGCAGATCCCGATCGTCCAGGCGCCGGGGCCGACGGCCCGCGGGTCGTCATCATCGGCGGCGGCCCGGGCGGCTACGAGGCGGCGCTGTCCGCCGCCCGCCAGCATGCCCGCGTCACGCTCATCGAAGAGCGGGGTATCGGCGGCGCCGCCGTGCTGACGGACGTGGTCCCCTCCAAGACCCTCATCGCGACCGCGGACGTGCTGGACCTCGTCGCCGGATCCGCCGCGCTCGGCATCCGCGACGCCGACGCTCCGGGCCCCCGCGCGGGGTCGGTCTCCGAGTCCCTCACCGTCGACCTCGCCGCCGTGAACCGCAGGGTGCGCGCGCTCGCCGAGGCGCAGTCCGACGACATCCGCTCCGGACTCGAGGCGGCGGGGGTCCGCCTGATCGCCGGCCGCGGGCGCTTCGCGCCGGGCGATGCCGGCGCGGCGGCCCCCCATGCGGCCGGCACCCAGAGCATCGAGGTCCTCGCTGCCGACGATGCGTGCACCGAGCGCGTGAGCGCCGACGTCACCCTCATCGCCGTCGGCGCGACGCCCCGTGTCCTCCCGTCGGCCGAGCCCGACGGCGAGCGGATCCTCACGTGGACGCAGCTCTACGCCCTGGATGCTCTGCCGGAGCATCTCATCGTCGTCGGCTCCGGGGTGACGGGCGCGGAGTTCGCGAGCGCGTACCACGCGCTCGGCAGCGAGGTCACGCTGGTCTCCTCGCGCGACCAGGTCCTGCCGGGCAGCGATGCCGACGCCGCCGAGCTCCTGCAGCGCGTCTTCGAGCGGCGCGGGATCACGGTGCGCTCCAGGTCGCGCGCAGCGGCCGCCCGCCGCGATGGCGAGGGAGTGGTCGTGACGCTCGAGGGCGGGGAGGAGATCCGCGGCAGCCACGCGCTGCTCGCCCTCGGTGCGATCCCCGCGACGGACGGCCTCGGCCTCGAGGACGCGGGACTGCGCGTGAAGCCCTCCGGCCACATCGAGACGGACCGGGTCTCCCGCACCTCCGTGCGCGGGATCTACGCGGCCGGCGACTGCACGGGCGTGTACCCGCTGGCCTCGGTCGCCGCGATGCAGGGGCGGATCGCGATGCACCATGCGCTCGGCGAGGCGGTCTCGCCGCTCATCTCGCAGCAGGTCGCCTCGGCCGTGTTCACGAGCCCGGAGATCGCGACCGTCGGCGTCTCGGAGGCGGACGTGGTCAGCGGCGACGTCCTGGGCGAGGTCCACACGATGCCGCTCGCGACGAACCCGCGCGCGAAGATGCAGGGCATCCGCGAGGGCTTCGTGAAGCTGATCGTGCGCCCGGGCACGCACACCGTGATCGGCGGCGTGGTCGTGGCCCCGCGCGCGAGCGAGCTGATCCATCCGATCACGCTCGCGATCGCGCAGCGCCTCACGGCCGAGGAGGTCGCCGCGGTGTTCACGGTCTATCCCTCGCTCAGCGGCACCATCGCCGAGACGGCGCGCCGCCGGCCCTGAGCTGCTCGGCTGTTCTGAGCAGCTCGCCTGTCCTCAACGCAGCGGCGCCGCCGGGAGATCCTCCCGGCGGCGCCGCTGCGAACGGGGTCAGTCCTCGAGGGTGCAGAGCACCGCGCCCGCGGAGACGGTCGCGCCGACCTCGGCGCTGAGACCGGTGACGACTCCCGAGCGGTGCGCGGTGATGGGCTGCTCCATCTTCATCGCCTCGAGCACGAGCAGGAGGTCGCCGTCGGCGACGCTCTGGCCCTCCTCGGCGACGATCTTCACGATCGTGCCCTGCATGGGCGCGGTCACGGCGTTGCCGCCCGCGGTCGCACCGGCCTGCTGGCGCTGGCCGCGCCGGCGGCGCTGGCGGACCGTCTGCTGGGGAGCGCGCAGCGAGGCCGGCAGGCTCACCTCGACACGGCGGCCGTCGACCTCCACGACCACGGCCTCGCGCCCCTCCACCTCGGCGGTGGGCGCAGGCAGGGGAGCGGGCGGGATGTCGCCGGTGAACTCGGTCTCGATCCACCGTGTGTGCACGGAGAAGGAGTCCGCCCCCGGGGCAGGGGCGAACGCCGGATCCTCCACCACCAGGCGGTGGAACGGCAGGACCGTCGGCATGCCCTCGATGCGGAACTCCGCGAGCGCGCGCCGCGAGCGCTCGAGCGCCTCCTGGCGGGTGGCGCCGGTGACGATGAGCTTGGCGAGCATGGAGTCGAAAGCACCGGAGATCTCATCGCCCGAGCGCACGCCCGAGTCCACGCGCACGCCGGGGCCGGACGGCGCGTCGAAGCGCTGCACGGTGCCGGGCGCAGGCAGGAAGCCGCGGCCGGCGTCCTCGCCGTTGATGCGGAACTCGAAGGAGTGCCCGCGCGGGGTGGGATCCACCGGCGAGATGCGCTCCCCGGCGGCGATGCGGAACTGCTCGCGCACCAGGTCGACCCCGGTGACCTCCTCGGTCACGGGGTGCTCGACCTGCAGGCGGGTGTTCACCTCGAGGAAGGAGATCGTGCCGTCGGTGCCGACGAGGAACTCGCAGGTCCCGGCGCCGACGTAGCCGGCCTCGCGCAGGATCGCCTTGGAGGAGTGGATGAGCTCGGCGTTCTGCTGCGGGGTGAGGAACGGCGCGGGCGCCTCCTCGACGAGCTTCTGGTGGCGGCGCTGCAGGGAGCAGTCGCGGGTGGAGACGACCTGCACGGTGCCGTGGGAGTCCGCGAGGCACTGCGTCTCCACGTGGCGGGGGGAGTCGAGGTAGCGCTCCACGAAGCACTCCCCGCGGCCGAAGGCGGCGATGGCCTCGCGCACGGCGGAGTCGAACAGCTCGCGCACCTCGCCCTCCTCGCGCGCGACCTTCAGGCCGCGCCCGCCGCCGCCGAAGGCGGCCTTGATCGCGATGGGGAGGCCGTGCTCGCGCGCGAAGGCGACGACGTCATCGCTGCCCTGCACGGGATCATTCGTGCCGGCGACGAGGGGGGCGCCGGCCTTCTGCGCGATGTGGCGCGCGGAGACCTTGTCGCCCAGGGACTCGATCGCCGCGGGCGGCGGGCCGATCCAGACCAGGCCCGCGTCGATCACGGCCTGCGCGAAGGCGGCGTTCTCGGAGAGGAAGCCGTAGCCCGGGTGGATCGCCTCGGCTCCCGAGCGGGCCGCGATGTCCAGGATCTTGTCGACCACGAGGTAGGAGTTCGCGGCGGTCGCCCCGCCGAGGGCGTAGGCCTCGTCGGCGATCAGCGTGTGCAGCGCGTTGCGGTCGGGATCGGCGTAGACGGCGATCGACCGCAGCCCCGCATCCGCGCAGGCGCGCGCCACGCGCACCGAGATCTCGCCGCGGTTGGCGATGAGCACCGACCTGAACGGACGGTACTGGGAGCTGCGAGATGCCATGGGGCGGGGTCCTTCCCTGTCGTGGAGCAGAAGCCGAGTCTAGAACAGCGCGGGGGCGCTCAGGCGTGGCGCCACAGCTCGTGCACGCCGATCTCGATCTCGGCGAGCAGGTGGCGCAGCAGCGGGAGCGAGAGGCCGACGACCGCGTGCGGATCTCCCTCGACGCGCTCGATGAACGCGCCGCCGAGCCCGTCGATGGTGAAGCCGCCGGCGACGCCCAGGGGCTCGCCGGAGGCGACGTAGGCGGCGATCTCCTCGTCGGAGAGGTCGGCGAAGGTCACCTCGGTGCTCGCGGTCGCCCCGAAGGTCGCGCCGGTGCCGCCGTCCTCCTCGTCCCGGTCGTCGATGAGCCAGTGCCCCGTGTGCAGCACCGCGGTGCGCCCGCGCAGCTGCTGCCAGCGGGCAGTGGCGCGCTCGGGCGTGAGCGGCTTGCCGATCACCTCGCCGTCGATCTCGAGCATCGAGTCGCAGCCGAGGACGACGTACCCGCCCTCGCTGGCGTCAGTCACCGCGCTCGCCTTCTCGTGGGCGAGGAGCAGCACGGCCTCCTCGGGGGAGATCTCGCCGCCGGTGGCCTCGCGGGCGCGATCGAGGATGCCGTCCTCGTCGAGGTCGGCGACGGCGTGGTCGAACTCGATGCCCGCGCGCTCGAGCGTGTCGCGCCGGCCCTGGGAGGCGGAGGCGAGCAGCAGCAGAGCGGTGGACTCGCTCATGCGAGCGCTCCGGCGAGGACCGACAGCGGCAGGGAGCCGAGCTCGAGGGCGCGGCCGTGGAAGTCCTTCAGGTCCTGACCGGAGGCGAGAGCCGCATCGCGCAGGCTCTCCCACTCGCGCTGGCCGAGCTTGTAGGAGGGCGCCTGGCCCGGCCACCCGAGATACCGGTGCAGCTCGAAGCGCTGGGTGTCCTTGTCCTCCAGGCCCCAGTTCTCGTCCATGAAGGCCCAGGCCTTCTCGTACGTCCACTCGCCGCCCGCGGAGCCGGGGATGCCCTCCGGCATCGGCAGGCCGTTGTGCAGGCCGATGTCCAGGACCACGCGCCCGGCGCGCATGCGCTGGGCGTCCAGCATGCCCAGGCGGTCGCCGTCGTCCGAGAGGTACCCGAGCTGGTCCATCAGCCGCTCCGAGTACAGCGCCCAGCCCTCGCCGTGGCCCGAGACCCAGCACAGCATGGCGCGCCAGCGGTTGAGGTTCTTCGTCTGCAAGGTCTGGATGCCGACCTGCAGGTGATGCCCGGGGACGCCCTCGTGGTAGACGGTGGTGGTCTCGGACCAGGTGTGGAACTCGGTGGTGCCGTGGGGGACGTCCCACCACATGCGCCCGGGGCGGGTGAGATCCTCGCTCGGGCCGGTGTAGTAGATGCCGCCCGAG
The DNA here is from genome assembly GCF_023509525.1 of Brachybacterium equifaecis. Classification (GTDB taxonomy): domain Bacteria; phylum Actinomycetota; class Actinomycetes; order Actinomycetales; family Dermabacteraceae; genus Brachybacterium; species Brachybacterium equifaecis. The sequence goes on along the minus strand of NZ_JAKNCJ010000010.1, from coordinate 29,594 downwards.
CCGGTCTCGGCGATGCGGCACTCAAGGCGGTGCAGGGGCTCGGGGATGTCGAAGTGCGTGCCGGAGAGCTCGCGCACTGCCTGGTCGGAGAGCTGCTGCATCCACGCCTGCAGCGCGTCGCTCCCGTGCAGGGTGCGCTCAGGGTCGGAGTTCAGCGCCGCGCGCGCCGCGGCGATGTCGCTCCCCGCGCCGCTGCCGTAGTGCGCGTTGATGCGGGAGGCGACCTCCTCCTGCTCGGCGATGATCTGTCGCAGGTGCTCGATGCCCCAGGCGTAGGTCTCCTCGATGTCGATGGCGGTCCCGAGGTACACCCGGGAGGCCAGCGCATAGGCCTCGCGGCCGACGGCGTCGGCCTCGGGGGCACGGGGGGAGAGCTCATCGAGGACTGCGGCGATGTCCCGGTACGCCTGACGGGCCTGTGCGAGGGCGGCGGTGACCTGCTCCCGCGCGGGGCAGTCCTCGGGCATGCGCTGCGCGAGGTGCGCGAAGTAGCCGGAGGTCTCGTCGGCGTATCCGCGCGCCTGCTCGGCGCCGAGCTCGAGCTGGCGACGGGCGGAGATCACGCCGCGATCGGCCTCGGCGCGCAGGGTCTGCGCCCAGCCCTCCAGCAGCTGCGGGAACGACGCCAGGCGCTGCGCGATCGCCTCCCAGTCCTCCGCGGTCTCGGTGGCCATCATGTCGAAGATGCCCTGGCTCTGGAGCGGGGAGGCGATGTTGTTGACCTGGGCGCGCGAGATGCCGAGGGAGTCGAGCTCCAGCTCGAGCCCCAGGCGCTCGGTCATCGCGGCGCGGGTGACGGCGTCGACCTCGTCCTCGTCAGGGGTCTGGGCGATGCGCTCCAGGGTCTCGCGCGCGAGCGCGGCCTGGGCGTCGAACCCGGCGGCCGAGTAGTCGGGCACCTCGCCCTCGTGGCCGGGAACGCCGAGCGACGTCGCGAGGAAGGGATCGAGGGCGGTGGCGCGGGCGACGTGATCGTCGGCGATGGCGTCCAGAGCGGTGGGGGTGCGGACGGCTGCGTCCTGCTGGGGGGTCTGCGACATGAGGGAAGTCTACGAGAGGCGCCGCGTCCCCGCCGAGTCGCTAGGCTCGGACGAATGGATTCCACCGCCCCCGCCCCTGCGCCCACCGCCGTCGGCCCCGCGAGCGGCGAGGGGAGCGAGGATGCCCTCGGGATCCTCTCCCGCGTCTTCGGGTACGACGCTTTCCGCGGCCAGCAGGCCGCGATCATCGACCGCCTCGCGAGCGGCGGGGACGCCGTCGTGCTGATGCCGACGGGCGGCGGGAAGTCCCTGTGCTACCAGATCCCCGCCCTGCTGCGGCCGGGCACCGGGATCGTGATCTCCCCGCTCATCGCGCTGATGGCCGACCAGGTCGCCGCTCTCGAGGCCGTCGGCATCCGCGCCGCCTTCCTGAACTCGACGCTCGAGCCGTATGAGGCGCAGATGGTCGAGCAGCGCTTCCTCGCCGGCGAGCTCGACCTGCTCTACATGGCCCCCGAGCGCCTCGTGCTGCCGCGCACGATCCAGCTGCTGCAGCGCGCGCCGCTCTCGCTGATCGCGATCGACGAGGCGCACTGCGTCTCGCAGTGGGGCCACGACTTCCGGCCCGACTACCTGGGCCTGGCGATGTTGCCGGAGGCCTTCCCAGGGGTGCCGCGCGTCGCGCTGACCGCGACGGCGACGCGGGCCACCCACGAAGAGCTCACCCAGCGCCTGCGCCTGGAGGGGGCCGAGCATTTCGTGGCGAGCTTCGACCGGCCGAACATCCAGTACCGCATCGAGCCGAAGGCGAGCCCGCGCGAGCAGCTGCTGCGCCTGATCACCGCCGAGCACGAGGGGGAGAGCGGCATCGTCTACTGCCTCTCCCGCAAGAGCGTGGAGACGACCGCGCAGTGGCTCGCCGACCGGGGCATTCCCGCGCTTCCGTACCACGCGGGCCTCGACGCCGCCGTGCGCCGCGACCACCAGGAGCGCTTCCTGCGCGCCGAGGGCCTCATCATGGTCGCGACCATCGCCTTCGGCATGGGCATCGACAAGCCCGACGTCCGCTTCGTCGCCCACCTCGATATGCCGAAGTCCATCGAGGGCTACTACCAGGAGACCGGCCGCGCGGGCCGCGACGGCCAGCCGTCGACCGCCTGGATGGCCTACGGGCTCGGGGACGTGGTCAGCCAGCGCCGCTTCATCGACCAGAGCGAAGGCACCGAGGAGTTCAAGGCCAGCGCCCGCGCCCACCTGGACGCCATGCTCGCGCTGTGCGAGACCATCACGTGCCGCCGCGTGCAGCTGCTGCGCTACTTCGGGCAGGACGGCGAACCCTGCGGGAACTGCGACACCTGTCTGCACCCCCCGCAGACCTGGGACGGCACGGTCGCGGCGCAGAAGGCGCTGTCAGCCGTGATCCGCCTGGACCGCGAGCGCGGCCAGAGGTTCGGCGCCGGCCACATCGTCGAGGTGCTGCTGGGCAAGGAGAGCGAGCGCTCCCGCCAAGGCCGCCACCAGGAGCTCAGCGTATGGGGGATCGGGACGGAGCACTCCGATCGCGAGTGGCGCCCCGTGCTGCGCCAGCTCGTCGCGCGCGGCTGCCTCGAGGCGGTCGGGGACTACGGCGTGCTCGTGCTCGGGCCCGCGGCGGGCCCCGTGCTGCGCGGCGAGGAGACCGTGCAGCTCGCCGTGGACCGCGCCCCCTCCGGCCGCTCCCGCCGCGGTGCCGCTGGAGGAGGGGGAGGCTCGAAGCCGCGTGCGGCCGACTCGCTCTCGGGCGAGGACGCCCGCGCCTTCGAGGCCCTGCGCGCGTGGCGCACGTCCGTCGCGCAGGAGAAGGGCATCCCGCCCTACATGGTGTTCTCCGACGCGACGCTCGTCGGGATCGTGCAGGCGCGGCCCACGAGCACGGGTGCGCTGGCGGGGGTGAGCGGCCTCGGGGCGAAGAAGCTCGCTGACTACGGGGACCAAGTGCTCGAGGTGCTCGCGGGCCTCGACTGAGGGGCGCGCCGCGGCGTCAGCGGTCCGCGCCGGCTGGCCCGAGGCGCAGCATCGGGCGCGATCCCGGGCCTCAGCGGTCCGAGTACATCCAGGCGCTCTCGGAGGCCTGCTGGCGCAGCGCATGGGTGCGCGGCATGCGGTGGACGGCGTCGCTCCAGCCCTCGCCGCCTGCTCCGTACGATTCCGCGAGGGCCCTCTCCTCGGCCTCCGCGCGGCTCGCGGCGGCCATCGCCGAGACGGCGACGGCGATGGCCGCGAGCTCGACCTCGCTCAGGCGCCCGGTGACGAGGCGGACCTCTGTGCTCACAGCGGGATGTTCCCGTGCTTCTTCGTGGGCAGAGATGCGCGCTTGGTGCGCAGCATCCGCAGGGCGCGCGCGATCTGCATCCGGGTCTCGGACGGCTCGATGACCGCGTCGATCCACCCGCGCTCCGCGGCGAGGTACGGGGTCGCGAACTTCTCCTCGTACTCGGACTGGAGGCGGGCGCGCTCTGCCTCGACGTCGCCGCCGCTCTCCTGCGCGCTGCGCAGATCCTGGCGATGCAGGATGTTCACGGCGCCCTGCGCGCCCATCACGGCGATCTGGGCCGTCGGCCAGGCGATGTTGATGTCGGCGCCGAGATCCTTCGAGCCCATCACGATGTACGCGCCGCCGTAGGCCTTGCGGGTGATGACCGTGACGAGGGGGACTGTGGCCTCCGCGTAGGCGTACAGCAGCTTTGCGCCGCGGCGGATGATGCCGCTGTACTCCTGGTCGGTGCCGGGCAGGAAGCCCGGGGTGTCCACGAAGGTCAGCACCGGGATGTTGTTCGCATCGCACACGCGCACGAATCGCGCCGCCTTCTCGGAGGCGTCGATGTCCAGGGTGCCCGCGAAGTGGGAGGGCTGGTTGGCGATCACGCCGACGCTGCGGCCCTCGACGCGGCCGAAGCCCACCACGATGTTCTGCGCGAACAGCGGCTGCACCTCGAGGAACTCGCCGTCGTCCAGCACCGTCCGGATCACGCTGAGCATGTCGTAGGGCTGGTTCGGGGAGTCCGGGATGAGCGTGTCCAGAGCGAGGTCCTCGGGGGAGGGTGACTCGTCGTACTGCAGGGGGAAGGTCGGAGCGCTCGAGAGGGTGTTCGAGGGCAGGTAGGACAGGAGGTCCTTGACGTACTCGATCGCCTCGTCCTCGTCGGGCGCCATGTAGTGCGCCACGCCCGAGCGGCTCGAGTGCGTGCGCGCACCGCCCAGCTCCTCGAAGCCGACGTTCTCGCCCGTCACGGTGCGGATCACGTCGGGGCCGGTGATGAACATGTGCGAGGTCTTCTCGACCATGACGATGAAGTCCGTCAGCGCCGGGGAGTACACCGCGCCGCCGGCGGCCGGGCCCATGATCAGCGAGATCTGGGGGATGACGCCCGAGGCGAGCGTGTTGCGCCGCATGATCCCGGCGAACATGGCGAGCGAGGCCACGCCCTCCTGGATGCGCGCGCCGCCGCCGTCGAGGATGCCGATGATCGGCACGCCCGTCGAGAGCGCGAGGTCCTGGATCTTCAGGATCTTCCGTCCGTGCGCCTCGCCGAGGGAGCCGCCGAAGACGGTGAAGTCCTGGGAGTACACGCACACCTGGCGGCCGTCGATCGTGCCGTAGCCGGTGACGATCCCGTCGCCCTCGGGGCGGCGCTTCTCGAGGCCGAAGGAGTGCGACTGGTGGGCCGCGAGCCGGTCGGTCTCGACGAAGGAGCCGTCGTCGAGCAGGTCGAGGATGCGCTCGCGGGCGGTCTTCTTGCCGCGCGCGTGCTGCTTCTCCACAGCCGTCTCGTCTGCCGCCCGGACTGCGCGGTTGTCTCGTTCGCGCAGGTCAGCAAGGCGTTGGGCGGTGCTGACCGGCCGGGGGGAGTCGGTCACGGGACCTCCTGGACGGACCGTCGGATGAACACGGGGATACTACGCTATCGGGGCCCTCGCACGCAGGGCGCGAGTGCCGCGCGGCGCGGCGAGGAACCGGCGGGAAGGGATGAGGATGGTCTTCGAGCAGGACGATCCCGCAGGGGCGGGCGCGGTGCCCGTGCAGATGCTGGGCACCGTCTCCTCGACGCAGGACGCCGCGCGCGCAGCGCTCGAGGGCGGGAAGAGCGGCGCCGCGTTCGCCCTCGCCACCACGGACCAGCGGTCCGGCCGCGGCCGGCTGGGGCGGCGCTGGAGCACCCCGCCCGGCGACGGGCTCGCGCTCACGCTCGTCCATCCCACCGCCCTGCCCCTGGAGGCTCGATCCTGGTGCTCGCTCGTCACGGGCCTCGGCGTGCTCGCGGCGCTGCGCGGCGCGCGGGCGGAGGATGCCGACGGGCGCTCCGCCGCGGCGGGCCTCGGGCTGAAGTGGCCCAACGACGTCCTCACGTCCGCGGGCCGCAAGCTCTCGGGAATCCTGCTCGAGGCGCACGGCGACGCACTGCTGGTCGGGGTGGGGGTCAATCTGCGCGGCCCCGTGCGCGATCCGGGCGGTGCGCCCGTGGAGGGCGCGGCGTGGCTGAGCGGCCCGGACGGGCTCGTCGGCGCCCCGGTGAACGCAGAGGTTCTGGCCGCACTGCTGGCGGCGCGCATCGAGGCGGAGCTGCGCCAGTTGGAGGAGTGCGGGGGAGATGCGCTGGCCAGCGGTCAGTGGGCGCGCTATGGTGAGGCCTGCATCACACCCGGTCGCCCGGTCACAGTCGAGCCTCTCGGCGCGGGCGAGGGTCCGGGAGCGATCGGCGGCCAGGGCGCGTACTCGGGCACGGCCGCTCGCATCGATCACCAGGGGCGGCTGTGCGTGGTCCTTCCCGATGGCGCCGTGCGCGCGGTCTCGGTGGGCGATGTCCGCCACGCCCGCATGCACCACCAGCCCCATGAGACCTCCCTGCGCGCTCGCCGCGACGCGCAGGGATGAGACGACGAGCGCGGACCCCGCAGGAGACGAACCAGTGACCGACCCCCACGGCGCACCCCAGCAACCCGACCAGACCGGTTCCGGCGATCCCGCTTCTGATCCCGTTCCCGTGCAGCCGGCACCCGGATTCGCCCCCTTCGGCACCGCCCTGCAGGATTCCGAGGCTGAGGACATCGCCTCGCTGAACCGGCGCTTCGCCTCCGTGCGGCGCAGCGTCGGCGCGCTCGAGCGCGTCCTGCTCCAGGGCACCCGCGAGTTCTCGCGCCGCGACCTCGCCGAGCAGCAGGGCATCCCCGAGCGGCTGGTCGCGACCTACTGGCGCTCCCTCGGATTCACGCCCGTGGACGAGGACACGGTCGTCTTCACGGAGGAGGACGCCTACGCCATCGGCGACCTCGTGGCGATCGTCGAGGACGGCACGCTCTCCGAGCGGGCCTTCACCAGCATGTCCCGCGGGCTCGGCTACCACATGGGCCGCCTCGCGATGTGGATCACCGAAGCGCTGGTCGACGAGTCGAAGTCGACGCTCGGCATGGATGACGCCGCCGCGCGCGAGCACATGCTCGAGATGATCCCGCAGATGCTCGAGACCCTCGAGACCCAGGTGCTCTACACGTTCCGCCGCCAGCTCGCCGCCTACGCGGCGCGCGCCGGCTCGGAGGTGCTGCAGGCCTCGGAGAGCGGGCACCATGACGAGGTCTTCCCCCTGCACCGGGCCGTGGGCTTCGCCGACCTCGTCCAGTTCACGCGCCTGTCCCGCACGCTCGGCGGGGCCGAGCTCGCGGATGTCGTCGGCCACTTCGAGGTGCTGTGCCGTGACATCATCTCCGTGGGCGGCGGCCGCGTGGTCAAGACCGTCGGCGACGAGATCATGTTCCTGGCCGACACGCCCGAGGACGGCGCGCAGATCGCCGTGAGCATCGCAGAGGCCCTCGCCGCGGATCCGGATCTCCCTCCGGTGCGGCTCGGCCTGTGCTGGGGATCGATGTTCTCGCGCTACGGCGACGTGTTCGGTCCGACTGTCAATCTCGCGGCGCGGCTGGAGAGCGTCGCCGAGCAGGGGACCGTGCTGGTCGATGCGGAGACGGCGGAGGCAGTCGCCCGCGCCCTGCCCGGCGGCTTCCGCGAGGCCAGGCGCGCCGAGATCGAGCTGCACGGGATCGGCCCGGTGGACAGCGTCGTGCTCGAGCGCGGCACGCTCGCGCCCCTCGACATGGGGCTGTGAGGCCGCTGCGCGGTCGGACCCTCCGAAGGGGCGGGTCGTAGGATGACGGGCGTGACCAGACTCCTGCTCGTCGAAGACGATTCCGCGATCGCCGAACCTCTCTCCCGGGCGCTCGACCGCGAGGGCTACACCGTGACCCGCGCCTCGCGCGGCATGGAGGCCCTGGTCGTCGCCGCCGGGGCCGATCCGATCGATGTGGTGATCCTGGATCTCGGGCTCCCGGATCTCGATGGCCTCGAGGTCGCGCGCCGCCTGCGCAAGGGCGGACTGGAGTCCCCGATCCTCATCCTCACGGCCCGGGCCGACGAGGTCGACGCCGTGGTCGGGCTCGATGCGGGGGCCGACGACTACGTCACCAAGCCCTTCCGGCTCGGGGAGCTGCAGGCCCGGATCCGCGCGCTGCTGCGGCGCGCGCAGGTCGCGGAGGAGTCCTCCACCGCCTATGAGGTCAACGGCGTCACCCTCGATGTCGCCGCCCGGCGCGCGTACGCCGACGACGAGGAGCTGAGCCTCTCGGCGAAGGAGTACGACCTGCTGACGGTCCTCGTGCGCGAGGCGGGCAGCGTCGTCACGCGCGATGACCTCATGCGCGAGGTGTGGGGCGCCGAATGGTGGGGCTCCACCAAGACGCTCGACATGCACGTGTCCTGGCTGCGCCGCAAGCTCGGCGACGACGCCACCAACCCCCGCCGCATCACGACCGTGCGCGGCGTCGGCTTCCGCTTCGAGACGGGCGAGGGGAACTGACGGGTGCGCGCACGCGTCCTCCAGGCGACGGTCATCACCGTTCTCCTGGCCGTGCTGCTGCTCGGAATCCCGCTCGCGAGCGCCTGGCTCGGCCAGGTGCAGCAGAACCTCATCTCCCGCGCCACCGACATCGCCGACGAGGTGCGCGTGGCCACCGACCGCCGCCTCCAGGCGGATCGCCCGATCGACGAGATCGCCCTGCAGCAGATCGTCGACAGCCAGTCCGATCTGACCGTGTACATCGAGGTCACCTACCAGGGCAGCACCTACTCGGCCGGCGACCCTCCCGGTGACACGAGCACCTTCGCCTCCCTCGGCGGCAGCTACGGCCAGCTGATCGTGGTCGCCGTGCCCGAGGCCGAGGTGCGCGCGCACACCGCGAGCGCCGCGGTGCTGATCGCGGTCGTCGGCCTCTCGGCCATCTCCATCGGCGTCTCGGTGGCGCTGTGGCAGGCGCAGCGCATCGCCGCACCCCTGGCGCGGCTCACCCGCCGCGCCGAGGAGCTCGGCAGCGGCCGCGCCCGCGGCCAGTGGCGCCCGAGCGGGATCGCCGAGATCGACACGGTCGCGGAGGAGCTCGCGCGCTCCGGCGCGATGCTCACCGAGCGGCTCGAGGCGGAGAGCAGGCTCGCCTCGGACGCCTCGCACCAGCTGCGCACGCCGCTGACAGCGCTCTCCATGCGACTGGACGAGATCCTCGCGACCAGCTCGGAGGAATGGGTGCGCGAGGAGGCGCGGATCTCCCTCGAGCAGATCGACCGCCTCACCGAGGTCGTGCACGACCTCATCAACGCTCCCCGCTCCTCCCAGCGGCGCACTCCGGGCGTCGTCGATCTGCGCAGCGTCCTCACGCAGCAGAGCGAGGAGTGGTCCCCGGCGTTCCGCGCCGCCGGTCGCGAGCTGCGCATCCAGGTGCCGCGCTCCGCAGCCGTGTGGGGATCCAGCGGCCCGCTGACGCAGGTGATCGCGACGCTGGTGGAGAACTCCCTCGCCCACGGCGGCGGCCGGACGCAGGTGAAGGTGCGGCGCAATGCGAAGTCGACCGTCGTGGAGGTCTCCGACGAGGGCCCCGGGATCGACCCCGCGCTCGGCAAGTGCGTGTTCGAGCGCGCGATCTCCGGCCGGTCCTCCTCCGGCACCGGGGTGGGCCTGGCGCTGGCCCGCACCCTGGTGGAGGACGACGGCGGCCGCCTCGAGCTGCTGAACGAGCGACCCGCCACCTTCGGGGTGTTCCTGATCTCCGCGCCCGGGGATGAGAGCGCGAGCGCCGACGACCGCCACGACGCCTTCAGCTCCCTGCCCCAGGGCGCCGTGCTGCCGAGGCGCCGGCGCGGGCGCGGCCCCCACGCGGGCGCGGGCATCACGCGCCGGCGCAGCGCTCCGTAGGATGGGACCGTGCCGGCAGACTCCACCCCCTGTTCCCCGTCCGTCCCCGCGCGCCGCATCGGCGTGATCGGAGGCGGCCAGCTCGCCCGCATGATGCTGGGCCCGGCCATCGAGCTGGGCCTCGCCGTGGAGGTGCTCGCGACCGCTCCGGACGAGAGCGCCGCGCAGGGCGCCGCCGCCGTCCGGATCGGCCGCCATGACGATCCCGCGGCCGTGCGCGATCTCGCCGAGGCCGCGGACGTCCTCACCTTCGACCACGAGCACGTGCCCGCCGAGATCCTCGAGAGCATCCTCGACGAGGGCATCGCGGCCGTGCGCCCCGGCCCCGCCGCCCTCGTCCACGCCCAGGACAAGCTGAGGATGCGCGAGCGACTGAGTGCAGCCGGGCACCCCTGCCCCCGCTGGTGGCGCGCCGCGAGCCCGCAGGAGGTCGACGCCGCGCTCGCCGCCGAGACGAGCGGCCGCCTCGTCGCGAAGACTCCCCGCGGCGGGTACGACGGGCACGGCGTGCGCGTCATCTCCTCGAGCGCGGACGTCGCCGACTGGTGGGAGTTGCACCCGGAGCTGCTGCTCGAGGAGCTCGTCCCCTTCGCGCGGGAGCTGTCGGCGCAGGTCGCGCGCCGGTCCGGCGGCGAGAGCGCCGCGTACCCCGTCGTGCAGTCGACCCAGCGGGACGGCGTGTGCTTCGAGGTGGTCGCCCCTGCGCCGGGTCTCGATGCCGCTGACCAGGAGCGGATCCAGCAGCTCGCACTGCACATCGCCGAGGACCTGGACGTCACCGGCATGCTCGCGGTGGAGCTGTTCGAGACGGAGGACGGCGAGATCCTCATCAACGAGCTCGCCATGCGCCCCCACAACACCGGCCACTGGTCGATGGACGCCGCGGTCACCGGGCAGTTCGAGCAGCACCTGCGCGCTGTCGCAGATCTGCCGCTGGGCTCGACCGCGCCCGTCGCGCCGCACGCGGTGATGGTGAACCTGCTGGGCGGGCAGGAGAGCGATCTCGCCCGCGGCATGCGCGCCGCGATGGAGCAGGACGGGGGCCTCAAGGTCCACCTGTACGGCAAGGACGTCCGCCCCGGCCGGAAGGTCGGGCACGTCTGCGTCGCCGGCGAGGACCTCGAGGACCTCCGCGCTCGGGCCCACCGGGCCGAGCGCCTCATCAACGGCGGCGGCGACGCCGCGACCGAGACCACCGAAGGAGCCTCCGCATGAGCACCCGCATGAGCCCTGATCCCGCCGTCAGCACGGCAGAGCCCGCCCCCCGCGTCGCCATCGTGATGGGCTCGGACTCGGACTGGCCGACGATGCGCGCGGCGCACGAGGCGCTCGCCGAGTTCGGGATCGGTGCAGAGGTCGACGTGGTCTCGGCGCACCGCATGCCCGAAGACATGGTCGAGTTCGGCCGCTCGGCCGACCGCCGGGGCCTGCGGGTCATCATCGCCGGGGCCGGGGGCGCAGCCCACCTGCCCGGGATGCTCGCCGCTCTCACCCCGCTGCCGGTCATCGGCGTGCCCGTGCCCCTGAAGCACCTCGACGGCATGGATTCCCTGCTCTCGATCGTGCAGATGCCCGCCGGGGTGCCGGTCGCGACGGTCTCGATCGGCGGGGCCCGCAACGCGGGCCTGCTCGCGGCGCGCATCCTCGGCGCCGCCGATGACGCCGAGGGCGTGCGGCTGCGCGAGAAGATGGTGCAGTTCCAGGGCGAGCTGCGAGACATGGCCTACGCCAAGGGCGCGTCGCTGCGGGACTCCCTCGGCGCTCCCGGCCTCGCGCGATAGGTTCGGGCTCATGAACGAGACGATCTCCGACGGCAGCAGCGCCGACGAGACCCCTGAGCGCGAGGGCGTGCGCATCGTGGACAGCGCCGATGTGGCGCCCACTGCTGTCATCGGCGAGGGCAGCGCGATCTGGCATCTCGCTCAGGTGCGCGAGGACGCGCGCCTCGGCCGCGACTGCATCGTGGGACGCGGCGCCTACATCGGCAGCGGCGTCGAGATGGGCGACGGCTGCAAGGTGCAGAACTACGCGCTGGTCTACGAGCCGGCCCGGCTCGCCGCGGGCGTCTTCGTCGGCCCCGCCGTCGTCTTCACCAACGATCACTTCCCGCGCGCCGTCAACGGCGACCTCAGCCCGAAGTCCGCGCACGACTGGGAGCCCGTGGGGGTGACCTGCGAGCAGGGCGCCTCCATCGGCGCCCGCGCCGTGTGCATCGCCCCGGTCACGATCGGCGCGTGGGCGATGGTCGCCGCGGGCGCGACCGTCACGCGCGACGTGCCCCCGCACGCGCTCGTCGCCGGAGTCCCCGCCCGGCGCATCGCCTGGGTCGGTCGCGCGGGGCGCCCCCTCGAGCCCGCCTCCGACGGCACCGACGCCTGGGTGTGCCCGGAGACGGGGGAGTGGTACGTCGAGGACCGCATGACCGGTGGGCTGGCCCTCGCCCAGGACGCCGCCGCGCAGCGGCAGTACGCCGACGCCCCGCTCGCCGCAGCGGGGGAGACTCAGGATCCAGGCCAGCCCCAGCAGGACGACACGACGGACGGAGCGACCGCATGAGCGCCGCCGAGCAGGACCAGCTCCCCATGATCCCCGCCGCGAAGCCGATCATCGGCCAGGAGGAGCGCGAGGCGGTGGATCGCGTCATGGCCACCGGCATGGTCGCGCAGGGGCCCGAGGTCGCCGCCTTCGAGTCCGAGTTCTCCGCGCACCTCGCCGGCGGCCTCGAGTGCGTCGCCGTGAACTCCGGCACCTCGGGCCAGCATCTGGGGATGCTCGCTCTCGGCCTCGGACCGGGGGACGAGGTCATCGTGCCCTCCTTCACCTTCGCCGCGACCGCGAACTCCGTCGCCATCACGGGCGCGACTCCCGTCTTCGTGGACATCGACCCGGAGACCTTCTGCATCGACCCCGGAGCGATCGAGGCCGCGATCACCGAGCGCACCGTCGGCATCCAGCCCGTGCACCTGTACGGCCACCCCGCCGAGATGGACCGCATCATGGAGCTCGCGCAGCGCCGCGGGCTCTGGGTCGCCGAGGACGCCGCGCAGGCGCACGCGGCCACCTGGAAGGGCCAGCAGGTCGGCACCTTCGGCGCGTTCGGGATGTTCTCCCTCTACCCGACGAAGAACATGACCAGCGGCGAGGGCGGCATGGTCTCCTGCCGGGACGCCGAGACGGCCCGCCAGGTGCGCCTGCTGCGCAACCAGGGCATGGAGGTCCAGTACGCCAACGAGATCGCCGGCTTCAACAACCGCATGACGGACATCCACGCCGCCATCGGCCGGGTGCAGCTCGGGAAGCTCGACGGCTGGACCGCGCAGCGCCGCGAGAACGCCGCGCGGCTGGACGCCGGCCTCGCGGGCATCGACGGTCTCGCGACCCCCGTGGTCCGTGAGGGCGCCGAGCACGTCTACCACCAGTACACGATCCGGCTGCTCGGCGCCGCGGGCGCCGAGCGGGACCGCTTCGCGACCGCCCTGCGCGAGGAGCACCGGGTGGGCTGCGGGGTCTACTACCCGACCCCCGTGCACCGCCTGCCCTCCTTCGGCCTCGCGCTCGAACTGCCCGTCACCGAGCAGATCGCCGCCGAGGTGCTGTCCCTCCCCGTGCACCCGAGCCTCAGCGACGACGACCTCGAGCGGATCATCTCGGCTGTGCGCACCGTCGCCGGAGCGGGCGCATGAGCGCGCCCCTGCGCGCCGGGCTCATCGGTCTCGGCATGATGGGCCGCCACCACGCGCGGAACCTGCGCGCCATCGACGGCGTCGAGCTCGTCGCCGTCGCCGATGCCTACGGCGATCCGCACGGCGCCGCACCCGGTCTCGAGGTGCTCCCGAGCGCCGAGGCGCTGGTCGCGGCGGGGATCGACTACGCGGTCGTCGCCGTGCCCACGCAGTTCCACCGCGACGTTGCCCTCACCTTCGCCGAGGCGGGAGTGCACTGCCTGGTCGAGAAGCCGCTGGCCTTCGACATCCACGAGGCCGAGGAGATCGCGGGCGCCTTCGAGAGCGCGGGCCTCGTCGGCGCCGTCGGCTACATCGAGCGCTACAACCCCGCCCTGCAGGAGATGCGGCGCCGGATCGCCGAGGGGCAGCTCGGGGAGATCTACCAGATCGCCACGCGCCGCCAGGGAGGGTTCCCCGCGCGCATCGCCGACGTCGGCGTCGTCAAGGACCTCGCCACCCACGATCTCGACCTCACCGCCTGGGTCGCCGGGAGCCCCATCGCCGAGGTCGCTGCCGTCTCGACCCGCCGCTCGGGGCGCGAGGACGAGGACATGGTCTCGATCACCGGTCGCCTCGCGAGCGGCACCCTCACCAACCATCTGGTGAACTGGCTCTCGCCGTTCAAGGAGCGCGTCACCGCGGTGACGGGGGAGAACGGCGCGCTGGTCGCCGACACCATCACCGCTGACCTCACGTTCTACGCGAACGCGGAAGCCCGCGAGAACACGTGGGAGTCGATGCAGTCCTTCCGCGGCGTGAGCGAGGGCGACATGGTGCGCTACGCGCTGCACCGCGCGGAGCCGCTGCGCACCGAGCACGAGGCCTTCCGCGACGCGGTCCTCGGGCGCGGCGACAACATCGTCACCATGCGCGAGGGGCTCGCGACCGTGCGGGCCGTGGAGGCCGTGCTGGAGTCGGCGAGCGAGGGCGCGGTCATCCGCCTGGAGCAGTGAGCGCATGATCGCCGGAGAGGTCACCTCCGACGCGATCATCGTCCTCCTGGTGGCCGGGGCGGTGCTGTACGTCCCGGGTCTGGCGCTCATCCTCGCCGCGCGCGTCCGCCTGCCCTATGCGGTCGGCTTCGCCCCGGCGATGACGGCCGGCGTGTTCGCACTGCTGGGGCTCCTGTATCCCCTGGCGGGGATCCCCTGGAACCTCGGGACGGCAGGCGCGGGGACCGCAGTCGTCGCACTCGCAGGGGGGCTGGTGGGCCGCGTCGCCCGCGCGCGGACGGGAGTGCTCTCCGTTCCGGACGATGCTCCCGCCGGTCTCCTGGGAGGGGCGGTGCTGAGCGCCGCCGCGCTCGTCGCGGCGCTCGTGCTGCTCGTCCCCATGTACCGGATCTCTCCCGGGCTGAACTCGCTGATCAGCTCCTTCGACTCGATGTTCCACTACAACGCGGTCGCGCTGGTGCGGGACCGCGGGGACGTCTCGCCGTTCACGGGGCTGGAGATCATGTTCGACGGCAGCCCCACCTTCTACCCGATCCTCTTCCACCAGGTCGCCTCGCTGGTCCCCGGGGAGATCGTGCGCGCAGTGAACGCGAGCGTGCTCGTGATGCTGTGCAGCAGCGCGACCGCGATGGCCTCCCTGCTGTGGATCCTCACGCCGGCCTCCTTCCCCCGCTGGCAGCGGGCGCTGATCGCCGGTCTCCTCGTGCCGTCGGTCTTCCTGTTCTTCTCGATCCCCTTCATGGCGCTGACCGTGGGCCTGTGGCCGAACGCGTTCGCCTCCTCCCTCCTGCCCGCCGTGATGGCGGCCGCGCTGCTGACGGTGCGGCGCGTGCGGGAGGGCATCGCGCGATCCTCGGTGGGGCCGACCGGCACCGTCGTGTCCGCGCTGCCGGTCGCTCTGATCGTGGGCGGCGCGATCTGCGTCCACCCCTCGATGGCTTTCTCGGCCGCCGTGCTCGCCTGGTGCATCGCGGTGGCGGTCCTGGTGCGCCAGCTGCGCACGCGGCGCCGGCTCGCGCTCGCAGGACTCGGCGCCTGCCTCGCGGTGCTCGTGGTCTACGACGTCGTCGGTGCGACCCTCCTGCGATCGATGGCGCAGACGGTCAAGCCGTGGATGTCGGGCCCCGCGGTCGTCATGACCATGCTCGCCGATCGGCCGCGCCTGACGGTCATCCCGCTCAAGCTGCTGTTCGTGGTGCCGGTCTACCTGCTGACCCTGGTCGGCGTCGTGAGCGTGCTGCGGCGGCGCACCACGCTGGGGCTGGCGCTGGTGATCCACCTGATCGCGACGTTCGTCATCGCGCTCGGGGCGATGATCCCGTTCCTTCCGATCTCCTCGCTCGCGAATCCCTGGTTCCAGGCGCGCGAGCGCATCCTGCCGATGTTCACCATGACGGCGATCGCGCTCGCGGCGATCGGTCTGGCCGCGATCGTGCCCTGGCTGCGGCGGCGCGCCCCCGCGCTGCGCGCCGCCCTCGGCCTGGGGATCGCAGCCGCGCTGCTCGCACCGGTGGCCCTCACGGCCACGGACTGGATGCGCATGCCGCGGCTGCTCGAGCTCTCGCTGCATCGCGATGGGTATCTCGTGGCCTACGTGAGCAGCGAGGAGCGCGACTTCATCGAGGAGTCCTCCGCGCAGATCCCCCGCACGGCCGTGGTGCTCGGTGTCCCCTCCGACGGCACGCCGATGTTCTACAGCCTGGGCGACCGCAGCGTGGTGTTCCCGCACGGCGGATACCCCTCGACGCCCACGCAGATGCTCCTCGCGACCCGGGGGGACGACATCCTCACCGACCCCGAGGTGTGCAGGACGCTCCGTGGCTTCGGCGAGGAGGTCTACTTCTACGAGGACCGCTCGCCGTTCCGCGCAGGGCTCATCATGAGCCCGCTGCACCGCCAGGTCTACGGGGCGCTGGATCGCTTCTACCCGACCGGCCAGACTCTCGTCGCCCAGAGCCCGGACGGGCTGTACCGCCTGTACCGCCTCGACCTGCCCTGCTGACCGGCCGCTCGCGCGGAGACCTCACTAGGATCGGCCCATGCCCTCCCCGAACCCCGGCGCGAACGCCGCCGTCGTGCCCGAGCAGATGAGCCGCAGCGCGCGGCTGCGCGCGCGGATGAACCAGTCGTGGTGGATGCTGCGCCCCGCGCTGATCTTCTGCGCTCTCGTCGCGATGTTCGCGGTCACCTTCCTCCTCTACACCTACGGCACCGTCGACGGCACGTACTGGCGGGAGATGGCGGTGGCCCTGATCGGGACGCTGCTGACCATCACCGCTTCCCTCGGGATCGCCCTCGTCGCCTTCCGCGCCCAGCTGCGTGCCCACCGGGAAGCGGAGACGCTGCGGCGCTTCGACGCGAGCGCGTGGCGCAGCGGCAGCCTCTCGGTCGGCGCGATGCGGATCCCCGGTATCGCCGTGATCGCCTCGGCGGGCCACGGTCGGGAGTGGACGGAGAGCGCCGCGATGGAGTGGGAACCGGGCTTCGCTGCGGAGCGCGAGGAGGATGCGATCGCCCGGGACGCCTATCGGTTGCGGGTCCCTGCGGCTGAGGCTCGCGCGCGGGAGCTGTCCATCGCCCTGACCGACGATGCCTGCGTGGATCTCCGCGCGGCCCGCATCGCTCTCGAGCGCAGTGGCGACCGGCGCCGGCCCGTCTATCGGCTGACGGCCGCGAGATCCACCTATTACCGCTTCCTCGCGACCGGAGCGGATCTCGACGCTCCGCTCGAGGCGCCGTCCACGGGCGGCCGCTCTCTGCGGGAGGCGTGGGGACTGGACGTGCACTCGCTTGAGGACCTCGGACACCTCCCCTTCCTCGCAAAGGTGGGATGCGGGACAGCGGTGGTCACATCTGACAATCGCCTGGTGCTGGGGGTGCGCGGGCGGTCGATGATCGCCGGCACCGATCCGTCCGCACCGCGGACTCGGGCCAAGGTCCACATCGTGGCCGAGGGCATGACGCCGGACGACGTCGACGGGGAGGGCCGGATCGATCCGCGGCTGTCCTCCGTGCGGGGCATGCACGAGGAGCTGTCGCTCGGAAGCTCCTCGCGCGACCTCGGCGCCGTGCGCGAGCAGATCGCGACCGGATTCTTCCTGGACCACTTGCGCATGCAGCCCTGCTTCTCCTACCTCGCGCGCGTCAGCCTCAGCTGGGACGAGCTGCGCACCGCCGCTCCCGCCTCGCAGGACTTCTGGGAGGTCACCGAGCTGCGGGACATGCCCTTCGACATCTCCCACGTGGGCCTGCGCCGACTTCTGCTGGGGCGCCACCCCGACATGGAGTTCGCCTCGAATCATGCGGCTGCAGTCGTGTGGTTCGCCTGCCTTTACGAGTTCGGCTTCCACCGGATGCGCGACGCGCTGAGCATCCCGCTGCCGCCCGACGGCGTGCAGCGGGAGGAGATCCTCTAGGAGCCGGAGCGTGGGCCGCCGCCGGTGCGGGGCGCCAGCATCGCCGCGGCGCTCGCTGCGGCCGTGCGCAGGGCGCCCTGGCGTGCGAGGATCCGGCGGGGATCGGCGGGCAGCAGGGTCGCGGGACGGCCGTGGCGGCGTCGCGCCCGGGCCAGGTCGAGCAGCCGCGCGGTCGGCACCGCGGGGGAGAGGCACGCCGCGGCCAGCCGCGCGTCGGCCAGGGACAGATCGCGGGGGACGTCCGGGTGCTCCCGCAGCAGCCGGGCGGTGATGCGGGCGAGGTCGGCGCGGTCCTGCGCGCTCCACATCTCCGTCCTCTCGCGCACCACGAGCGCGGAGAACACGTGGATCCGCAGCAGCTTGAGCGCCACGAGATGGCGCTCCTCAGGTGCGAGATCCGCCTGCAGGACGGTGTCGAAGAACGCGAGCTGCACGGGCAGGGGGTGCGGGACGAACGTGGTGCGGTCGTGGGCGCCGGCGCGGACCACGTAGGCGGGGCCGGAGGCGTCATGCAGCACGCGGGCGCGCAGTACGAGCCGCGTGGTGAGGTCGACGTCCTCGCCGACGGGCAGTCCCGGGGTGAGTGCGAGTCCGAGCTCGCGCAGCACTGCGATGCGCATCAGCCCGAGCGGGGCGGAGCGGTACACCGACCGGTCCCTCAGGGGGTCGAGGACCCAAGGCGCGCCGAGGGCGGAGCGCAGCAGCGTGCCGGGCCGGGCCGGAGGAGTCGGCACCGGGAAGCGGGCCCCCTCCCGCTGGATCCGGGCGAGGACGGCGTCGGCCCGGCTCGAGCGCAGCAGCGCGCGCCAGCGGTCGGCGGCGCCGGGCTCGAGGACGTCGTCGGACCCCATGATGCCGACGAACTCGCAGGTCGAGGAGTCGAGCCCGGCCTGGAAGGGACCGGCGGGGCTGCGCAGGCCGTCGTGGAGCTCCTGGAGGCGGACCCGCTCGTGCAGGTGCGCGGGAATCTGCGCGAGCAGCTGCGCGCCGGAGATGTTGTGCGCGACCACCCGCACGCCGATGTGCTCGCCGGCGCCGGTGAGCACGCTGCGGACCGCATCCGCCAGCGGACGCTGCACCGAGTGGCAGGCGATGATGATCTCGGTGTCGACCGCGCTGCGGCTCATGCGCGGCCCGTCCAGACTCGAGGTCCGCTGCCGCGCTCGCATGTCTCCTCCAGCACCTCCCGATACTGCGCGCCGACGACGGGGGTCGAGAAGCGCTCCCCGATGGTCTCGGAGATCTGCTCGCTCGAGAGGTCGCGGGTCGCCGCGTCCACGCGCTGGATCGCGTCCGCGTAGGCGCGAGGATCCTGGACGCCGACGAGCTCCCCGACGGCCGGGTCGACGTACTCGCCCTGGCCGCCCGTGGCGCCGAGCACCACCGGGCGCCCCGCGACGAGGGCCTCGGCTGCGCCGACGAAGAAGTTGTCGGCCCGGGTGGGGCCGAAGAACAGGTCGGTGCCCTCCGCGACCGTCCGCAGCACCTCGTCGGCGGCGACCTGACCCCGCAGGGTGATGCGATCGGCGATCCCCAGCGCGCGCGCCTCCTCCTCGGTCGCGCTGCGCAGCGGTCCGTCGCCGAGCCAGTCCAGGCGCGCATCGACGCCGCGGCGGGCGAGCTCGGCCACGACGCGCACCGCGACCAGGGGATCCTTGCGCTCGATCAGCGCCCCGGTGGAGACCAGGCGCAGCGTGCCGTCGGACCGGTCGCGTCGCGGGGTGAGCGGGACCGGGTCCACGATGCAGGGGACCACGGCGACCGGCCGAGGGCCGCGCTCTGCGCGGATCGGCGCGGCGAGGAACTCGCAGACCGCGGTCACCGTGTCCGGCCTGCGCAGCAGGCGACGGAAGACGGGGATGGCCGCGCGCAGGTGCGCGGGCGCGCTCGCCGGGGTGGTCAGCGCCGACCAGTGCTCGGTGTGGACCCAGGGCGCGGGGACCTGCACCATGCGCAGCGCGAGCAGCGAGGAGATCGCCATCGAATGGACCGCGTCGCTCCCGCGCAGCGCCGCGGCCAGCGGTGCGCGAGCACCCGCCCAGGTGCGCGGATCCTGCGGGGCGAAGGGGATCCGCAGCACCTCGATGCTTCCTTCGTCGGCCCCCGTGCCCTCGCGCGCTGCCGGCAGGGCGCTCTGAGCCCGCACGGGTACCGCGATGCGGGCCGCGCCGCCGTCGGCCGCGAGATCCGAGGGCGGGATGAGATGCACCACGCGCACCCGGGAGCCGGAGGTCGCAGCGATCGCCCGTGCATCCCGCAGGACGAACGGGCCGACGGCGGGCCGAGCGGCCGTGGGGAACCAGGTGGTGACGATGGTGACGAGCACGTGACCATCCTGCCATCCGCAGGTCGGGCCGCCGGGACGGGCAGGACGCGACGGTACGATGACCGCTCGGCGGCGTTGCGCGCACCGCCATGAGACGAGAGCGTGCTGGAGGCATGGTGGGCAAGGTCCGGTCGGTCCTGCGCGAGCTGATCCCGATGCTCCCTGCGGAGGCCCGGCGCTTCATCCGCTTCTTCTCGCTGGCCAATGCCGCGCTCGCCGTGCTGGACACGATCTCTCTGCTGATCATGACCCTCGTGCTCACGGGCATCATGAGCGGCGGCTCCTTCCGGATCCCGCTCATCGGCGCGCTGCCCGAGACCTGGGCGATCCCGCTGCTCGTCGGCGCGGCGATGCTCATGGTCGTGAAGGCCGTGCTGAACATCCTGCTGCAGCGACGAGCCACCCGGCGCTTCGCCGAATTCGAGCAGATCATCGGCTCGCAGCTCTTCGAGGCGTACATCCGGGCGCCGTGGACCGAGCGCCTCTCGCGCACGTCGGCGCAGGTCGTGCGCATGGTCGACGTCGGGATGGCGAACACGATCTCGGGCGTCATCATCCCCTCGACCCAGACTCCGACGAACCTCATCACCTTCCTCGGCGCGCTCGCGGTGCTGATCTTCGCCGCCCCGCTGACGGCCCTCGTCACCTTCGTGTATCTCGGACTGGTGGCGCTGGCGATGTATCTCGTCGTCTCGCGCCGCTCGTACCAGGCCGGGTACGAGAACCGCCTGGCGGGCGTGGGCATGGTCTCGATCGTCTCGGAGATGATCTCGGCGCTCAAGGAGATCACCCTGCGCGACAAGGCCGGAGAGGTCGCGAAGACCGTCTACGGCTACCAGCGCGCCGCCGCGCGCACCCGCGCCGACATCCGCTTCTTCCAGTCCGTGCCGCGCTTCATCGTGGACATCGCGCTGATCGGCGGGGTGCTCGTGGTCGGCGGGGTCTCGCTGCTGGTGAGCGGCGGCTCGATGGATGCGGCGCTCACGGCGGTCGCGATCTTCGGGCTCGGCGGGTTCAAGATGATCCCCGCGATCACCGCCATGCAGTCCAACACCAACCAGATGAACGCCGCGCTCACCCACGCCGAGGCGGTCGTGCGCGATATCAACGACGCGAAGAGCTTCGTCCAGCAGGCCGAGAGCATCGGCCGCGCACCCCTCCAGGAGCACCCGGCGCTGCTCGAGGTGCGCGATGTCGCCTTCACCTATCCGGGCGCCGCCGCGCCGGCTCTGCAGGGCGTCGACCTGCGCATCCCGATCGGCTCGACGATGGGGATCGTCGGCAGCTCTGGGGCCGGCAAGTCCACGCTCATCGACCTGCTGCTGGGACTGCTGGTGCCCTCGCACGGCGAGATACTGCTCGACGGCACGGATCTGCGCGAGGTGCTCGCGACCTGGCGGGCCCGCGTCGGCTATGTGCCGCAGGACGTCACCATCTTCGACGGCACCTTCGCCCAGAACGTCGCCCTGACCTGGAGCGATGACGCCGACGAGGACCGTGTCCGGGCCGCGCTGGAGCGCGCGCAGCTCCTGGACGCCGTGCTCGCCCGCCCGGGCGGGATCCACGAGAAGGTCGGGGAGCGCGGGATCGCACTGTCCGGCGGCCAGCGCCAGCGCCTGGGCATCGCCCGCGCGCTCTACGCGGATCCGCTCGTGCTCGTGCTCGACGAGGCCACCAGCGCCCTGGACTCCTCGACCGAGGCGGCCGTCTCGAAGGCGCTCGCCGAGCTCGCCGGGGACGTCACTGTGATCTCCGTGGCGCACCGGCTCTCCACCGTGCGCGGGGCCGACCAGATCTGCTTCATGAAGGACGGGACGGTCGAGGTCGTCGGCACCTTCGACGAGGTCGTCGCGCAGAGCCCCGACTTCGCCCTGCAGGCAGGGCTCGCCGGGCTGCTGCGCGAGGACCCGTCGGGGCGCTGAGAGCCCTCAGACCCCCGCGATCTCAGACCCCTGCGATCGCGTCGACCGCGTCCTTCCACACCTGCACTACGGACTCCGCCGAGAGCGGGCGCGCTGCTGCATCCGCGCGCCGCTTCTGCTCGGCGACGATCTCGGGCGTGAGGGAGGCGACCGCGCGCGCGAGCGCTTCGGTGCTGAAGTCCTCGGCGACCACGCCGAATCCCCAGGGCGCCATCACGTCGACCATCTCGGGGGAGGGCCCGATGACCTGTCCGATGCGCGCCTGCACGAAGTCGAAGAACTTGTTCGGGAGCACCCAGCGGGTGTTGAAAGTGATCGGCGGCAGCGAGAACAGGCCGACGTCGTAGCCGTTGAGAGTGCGGACCAGGTCGGAATAGGGCACCGGATCCAGGATCCGCACGTTCGCCGTGCGGGCGGCGCGCGCCCGGAGCTCCTCGAAGTACGGCGTCGTGTTCTGCGTGAGGTAGAGGTCCAGGGTGAAGCCCGCGCCGGCCTCGGCGACGGCGTCGATGTGCTGCTCGAGCGCCCTCTCCCGGCGCGCGGCCCCGGAGTGGACCAGGCGGATGGTCTCGCCGACGCTCTGCGGGGCGAGGTGCGGCTCGAACGGGGCGGCGTTGGGGACCACGCGCACATCGCGCAGGCCGAACTGTCGCTCGTACTCGGCGGCGATGGCCGGGCCGATCGTGGTGACGCTCGCGGCGCGGCGCACATGCCGGCGGACCATCCATTCGAACAGGGGCCGGATGTGGCGGTTCCAGCCCGCATCCTGCTCGTTCAGACGGGAGGAGAACTCGTGCAGATCCGCATGGAATCCGCGGCGAGGCCGCAGGGCGCTCGCGACCCCGGAGCCCTCGACGTCATTGGCCAGGATGACGTCGAACTCGCCGCGGCCCAGGTGCGCGCGGGCCCAGCGGATCGCCGGGTTCCACCAGTAGGTCGCGGGATGGGCATGGGTGATGACGAGCTTCGGCTCCCAGACCCAGCTCGTCACGTCATCCGGAATCCGGACGTGGTGCTCGACCCCCTCGGGAGCCGGACCGTAGCCGCAGGTCGTGACCCGGTAGTCGCGGCGGAAGAGCTCGACCTGCTTGAGGACCCGGGCATCCCCCACGATCGGCGAGAACGACAGGATCAGCAGGGAGGGTCGGGGCATGCCGGGATGTTACCAAGGGCCGCTCGGCGGGACGCTCCGGGCATCCCGCCGCGGGCCGCTCCGGGCATCCCGATGCCGTGCCCCGGGAGCGTCCCGACGGCACCCCCTGCCCTAGGCTGGGCGCATGGCCCGGCCCCTCCTCCCTGAACCCGCCGCGGCGCAACCGGCAGCAGCCGAGAGCGCGGATGTCGACGTCATCATCGCCGTCCATGATCCGGCCCGGCCGATCGCCCGCTCCGTCGCCTCGGCCCTCGCAGCTGGGGGGCCGAGCGGTCCCCGTCTCCAGGTGAGCGTCGTCTGCCACAACCTCCCGGCCGCCCGGATCCGTGAGGCGCTGGAGAGCGCGGGGGCCCTGGATCCTCGGGTGAGACTGCTCGAGCTCGCCGATCAGATCCCCTCCCCGGCCGGCCCCTTCAACCGGGGCATCGACAGCTCACGGGCGGAGTTCGTGACGACCGTCGGCTCGGACGACATCCTCGAGCCCGGGGCGCTGGACGCCTGGTACGCGCGCGCCCTCGAGCTGCGGGCCGACGCCGTGCTCGCCCCGATCCGCACGGACCGCGGCCTCGTCGCGACTCCGCTCGCGCGGCCGCACGCTCCCGATCTCCTGGACCCCGTGGCCGACGGGCTCGCGCACCGCACCGCGCCGCTGGGGCTCCTGCGGCGCGAGACGCTGGAACGGATCGGGTTCCGCTACACCGAGGGCGGCCTCGGCAACGGCGAGGACATCGAGCCGGCCCTGCGACTGTGGTTCGCGCCCGGGATGCGGCTCGCCCAGTGCCCAGGCGCCCCCGCGTACCGGGTCACCGATGACATGGGCGCCTCCCGTCAGACGGCTCTCGTCGGCCCCCTGGAGCGCGAGCTCGCATTCCTGCGCCCGCTGCTCGCCCAGCCCTGGATCGCCGTGCTCGGCACGGCGCAGCGCGAGGCGATCCTGGTCAAGCTGCTGCGCGCCCAGGTCATCCCCGCGATCGTGCGCCGCACGGGGGCGGGGATAGAGGAGGGCCACCCCGATGCGTACACAGTGGCCGATGCGCGATTCCTGCGCACCGCGCTCGCCGACCTGCGGGCCCTGCACGGGCGTCTGCCCCGCGGCCTCGCGCTGAGCGAGGCGCGCGTGCTGCGCCTGGCCCAGTCGGGAGACGCGAGCGCTCTGCGCACCCTCGTGCGCCGCCTCTGGAGCGGCCCCCGCCTCTCGAAGGTGATCACGCTCAGGCCGTGGGAGAGCCTCACCGCCCAGTCGCCCCTGCGCCAGCACCTCGCCGGCCGCGCGCTGACCAGAGCCCGCGCCCGCGCGCAGGCCTGAGGCCGCCCGGTCGCCGGAGGCCCCGCCTCGCGGTGCGGGAGGGCGCGGAGTGCCAGCCTTCTCAGTCGCGCAGGCCGAGGAGCCGCTCGTACTCGCGCGCGATCTCGTCCGGATCGCGCGCCGCGCGCATCCACTCGCGCGCTGCCGCCCCGGCCGCCTCGAGGGCCTCCGGGTCGCGGTGGGCGAGGATCCGCTGCGCGGCTTCCTCGGCATCCTCCACGATCCACTGCGCAGGATAGATCGTCGCCGCGCCGCCCCACGCGGAGGCGTCCGGCCAGTCGCGCACCACCGGCACGCAGCCCGCGGCCGCGCCCTCGGCGACCGATTCGTGCGTGCCCTCATGGCGCGAGGACGACAGCACGAACCCGGCCCGGGCCAGGATCTGCGGGACGTCGTCGCGGAAGCCCAGGACCTCCGCTCCCGCACCAGCCTGATCGAGCCCAGCGCGCACCTGGGCGGCCCAGTCGCGATGCCGCGTCTCGGGGACCGCCGGCAGCTCCGCTCCCAGCAGCAGGAGGCGGTAGCGAGGATCCTGCGCGCGCAGCCGCGCAAGGACATCGAGCGCGAACAGGGCGTCCTTCACCGGAGGCGCCCAGCCGATCTGCACGATCGTGAACGGCGAGTCGGCATCCTTCGCCGGAGCGAATGCCGAGAGGTCGTGGACGTTGCGGATGACATCGACGTCGGCGCACTGGGCCAGGCGCGGGGCCATCCGCTCGACCTGGGCGCGGACCGCGGGGGAGACGAAGCGCAGTCTGTCGATGCGCGAGAACGCGGTCAGCATCGGGTAGGGGGTGAACGCCTCGAAGCGGTGCAGACGGGCGATGGTCTCGATGCCGAAGCGCGCGGTGTCGAGCAGGGAGAACCACGCGAGCGGGTAGGTGCCCCACTCGATGAGGACCACGTCGGCCCATTCGAGCTGCTCCGCGAGCGCGGAGGGCACCGGGGCGAGAAGGCCGCGGCGGGAGAAGGCCATCCGCATCCCGGCGATCGCCCGGTGGGAGGGCCGCTGCGCGGGCGGCAGGGAGGTCACATCGAAGGTCCGCCACTCGGCACGGCGGCCCCCCGCCTCTGCCGTGCGCGACTCGAGGCCCTCCTGGACGCGCCGCACGAAGGTCCAGGAGTCGTGCGAGAGCACGAGGATCCGCCGGGGGCGCGAGGGATCGGGCGGGGCAGGCTGAGCGGAGAGCTCCGGGTCGGGGCGCTCGATCATGAGGCGGCCGACGGTGCTGCGCTCGAAAGGGGCGAGGAAGGCCCCTGGATCCGAGGCGAGCGGCGGAGCACCGGCGCCGGACTGCAGGCTCGGATGGAAGGCGAGCTGCAGCGCGAGGTCGAACAGCTCCGCGGCCGATCCGTCCCGCCCCCGGCGCAGCTGCGCATCGGCCGCGCGCAGGATCTGCCGTACGGCCGCGGCGACCTCGAGCGGCGCCCCCTCACCGGCTGCGAGGGGCGCATGGGCGAGTGCGAAAGCGGCGCGCGCCCCGAGGGACCCGGGCGCCCGCCGCGCTGCGCGCGCAGCGCCGCGGGCGAGCGGGACGTCGAGCGGAAGGGAGCGCAGGAGGAGGCCCTGAGCGATCGCGGGCCAGCGGCGCAGCGGGGGCAGGTCCCGCGACCGTGCGCGCAGCGCGGCTGCGCGGCCGAGAGGGGCGCGTGCGGGGCTGTGCGTCCGGGCCCGCTCCTCGATGCGGCGCAGGGATTCCAGGAGCTTCGGCGTCTCGTGCTCAGCGCTCAGCAGCGGCGCGGCGGCGTCGGCCGCGCGCTTGTGGCGCAGCACGCGCTCGGGGGTGAGGAGGGCGAGCGCGGCAGCGAAGCTGCCCGCGTCCATCGCCTCGCTCACCACGCCGAGGTCGTGAGCAGCGAGCAGGCGCTCCATCTCCACCGAGGGGGAGATGACGATCGCGAGCCGCGCCTGGATGTAGTCGAAGAACTTGTTCGGCAGCGCGTGGCGCAGGCTGAACGTGGTCGTGGGGCAGGCGAACAGGCCGACGTCATACCCGGCGAGGACCTCCGCGAGCTCGGCGTGGGGAACGGGATCGAGCACCCGGATCCGGCCGCCGCTGCCCGCGCAGCGGCGGCGCAGGGCGGCCACGTAGTCCGGGGTGTTGGGGGTGAGGTAGAGGTCGAACTGCAGGTCCTGGCCCGCATCCAGGCGCAGCTGCACGGCGTCGATCATCACCTCGAGCTCGCGATCGGGCATCGCCGCCCCGGAGTGCACCAGTCGCAGCGGCGAGGCGGGGGCGGTGGGGGAGCCCTCCCGGAACGGGGCGGCGTTGGTGATCACCCTGCAGTCGAACCCGAAGCGGCGCTCGTACTCCTCGGCGATCCCTGCGGCGACGGTGGTCACCGCGTCGGCGCGGGCGACGGCGGTGCGGCAGATCCAGTCCATGTACGGGGCGACGAACAGCCGCCATTGCGGCAGGTTCTCCTTGAGCAGCGGCGAGTACTCATGCAGATCGGCGTGCACGCCGAAGCGCGGGCGCAGGGACAGCGCGAGCGGCACGGTCTCCACGTCGTCGGCGAGGATCAGATCGAACTGCCGGCCGCGCAGCGCCTCAGCGGCGGCGCGCACGGACTCCTGGCGCCAGTAGGCGCGCGCGAAGCGGCGCAGCATGACGGCCGGACGGTCGAGCTTCCACGCGGTGAGGCCGTCGGGCAGGCGCACATGCGCGGCGCCGGCGCGCGGGGCGGGGCCGTACCCGCAGGTCGTGACCTCGTAGCGGGGCAGGAGCGCATCGATCTGGCGCAGCACGCGCGCATCGCGCGCCAGCGGCGAGAAGCACAGCACCAGCACGTGCGGGCGGCCCTCGGCCCCTGAGGTCGAGAGGGCCGTCTCCGGCAGGTCGAAGGGGGCGTCAGGCATGCACGGGATACTACGGGCCGCACGCGGGAGCAGCCCGGCAGCGTGCGCGTGACACCGTGCGCGTGACACCGTGCGCATCCCCGCGCTCCGGGGCCTTCCCGGCGAGGTCCGTGAGGGGCGTCCGTGCCAGGTCCGCGAGGGGCCCTGCGTGCTACCGTGGCGCGATGCCCACTCTGGCCCTCGCGACCAGGCTCTTCGCTCCTGAGCCCACTCCTGCAGCCTTCCGGCAGGAGGCCCTGGCGATCGCTCTCGAGCAGGCCGGCGCCGAAGTCCTCGTGCTGACCACGTCCGCGCCGGGCGCCGAGGGGCACCGCGACCGGGTCCGGCACGTCTCCCGATTCCCCGTGAAGCGAGACCGGCAGGGCCACGTGCGGGGGTACGTCTCCTACATGAGCTTCGATCTCCCCGTCGTGCTGCGCCTCCTCGCCGCGCGCGACCTGCAGGCGATCATCTCCGAGCCGCCGCCGACCACGGGCCTCGCGGTCATGGCCGCCTCCTGGATCCGCGGCGTCCCCTACGTCTACTACGCGGCCGACGTGTGGGCCGATGCCACCGAGACCGTCCCCGGGGTGCCGCTGCTCGTGCGGCGCACGGTCCGCGCGATGGAGAACCTCGTGTGGCGGCGCGCATCGCTGATCCTCGCGATCTCGCCCGGGGTGGCCGGGCGCGTGCGCGAGCTGATCGGCATGGATGCCCCCATCGCGATGATCGGCAACGGCATCGACACCGAGGCGTTCACGATCGAGGGGCCGCGGGCCGCCGAGCCGGGGCCGTTCTTCGTGTACACCGGCACCATCTCCGAGTGGCACGGCGCGGCGATCTTCCTCGACGCCTTCGCGCTGCTCCGCGAGGAGCACCCGCAGGCCCGGCTCCTGTTCTTCTCCGAGGGCGCGGAGAAGGACGCGTTCGCACGCACCGTCGCCGAGCGGGGCATCCAGGGCGTCGAGTTCCGTCGCAAGCTGCCGGCGGTCGAGGTCGCCGCGTACGTGCGCGCGGCGACGGCGGCGCTCTCCTCCGTGGTCCCCGGGCGGGGATACGACTTCGCGCTGCCGACGAAGATCTACGCCGCGACCGCCTGCGGCACCCCCGTCATCCACACCGGCCAGGGCGCTGCCACGCAGCTCGTGCGCGAGGGCGGACTGGGCTGGGCGCCCGACTACGACGCCCGTGCCATCGCCCGTGCCATGGCCGAGGCCATCGAGGGCGCGGGGACCCCGGATCCGCGTGCGCTGCGCTCCTGGACCGAGGACCACTCCAGCCTGCAGTCGAGCGCTCGCGAGGGTGCAGAGGCGATCCTGGATCTCCTGCAGGCGCGGTCAGCGCCTGCCGCCCCGCGCCGCCGGGCTCGAGCTCGGGCCTGGGCGGGAGCGGCGCTCGCGCTCGGCGCCCTGGCCTGCGCGATCGGTGCCGCGCGCCTCCGCAGGGACTAGGGCGTGTCTGACAAGGTCCGTCGGGGTTCGTGGCTGACTACGCGCGGCCACTCGGCCGTGACATGCTTGGCACATGGAGCGGACATCGACGCCGACGATCGCTGGGCGACGGCTCACGTTGCGCGAGTTCGCGGAGCGCGACGTCGATCTGGTGCTCTCGGTCGTCGACGACCCGTTGATCCCGCACATCACGTCCATCCCGGCTGCGGGCACTGCGGAAGATGCGCGTGAGTACATCCAGCGCCAGCGTGGTCGAGCACCCTCGGGTGAGGGCTTCCAGTTCGCGATCATTGAGACGGGCTCGCATGACGCCGTCGGACAGATCGGCCTGACGTTCAGAGATGCGCATCGGGAACGCGCGAGCGTCGGCTACTGGATATCGCCACGACACCGGCGGCGTGGTCTTGCCAGCACCGCGTTAGACCTACTGTCGACGTGGGCGCTCGATCTCCCAACCATGCGACGGCTGGAACTGTATGTCGAGCCCTGGAACGAGGGTTCATGGAGAGCTGCCGAGGCGGCAGGCTTCGCTCGAGAGGGGCTCTTGCGCTCGTGGGAGCGCGTCGGGCCTGAGCGACGAGACATGTACATGTACTCGCTCCTTCGCGCGTGAGTGAGTACAGGGTCCGCGAACGTCACGACGTTGCGCCGGGTGGCACTTGCGGCGACGGCATGACCAACAAGCGCTTTGTCCAGGCGATGATTGCGTGCAGGATGGCGGAGGCCCGGTAGGCGATCGCGAGTGTGTCGTAGCGGGTAGCGAGCCCGCGCCATTGCTTCATGTGCGCGAAGCGACGCTCGATCACGTTGCGGCCGCGATAGTCGCTGGCGTCGAGCTTCGGTGGTCGGCCACCGCGGCTGCCTCGACGCTTGCGATGCCCGGCCTGGTCGGCGGGCTCCGGAATCGAGGCGACGATCCGACGGCTGCGCAGATGCTCGCGATTGCGGCGTGAAGAGTAGGCCTTGTCGCCGCGAACGACGTCGGGTCGCGTGCGCGGCCGACCGCAGGAGCGCGTCACTCGCAACTGCTCGAGCAGGGTCATCAGCATCGGTGAGTCGCCCGACTGGCCCGGCGTGACCGCGATCACCAACGGCAGCCGAACCCGTCGACGAGTGCGTGGATCTTTGTCGGTGGGCTGACCCCGTGATGTAGGTCCAGTCGTTGTGTGAGTCGTCTTGATGCTCGCTGCTGCGGGCAGGAAGACTGGTCTCATCATGACGAACACGAGGAAGCGGCACACGCCTGAGCAGGT
>NZ_JAKNCJ010000001.1 GCF_023509525.1 Brachybacterium equifaecis | reverse complement strand
CTTCGTGGCGGTGGAGATCTCCGACCTGTCGTTAAACGTCAACCCTGCACGCGCCATCACGCCCGCCTCACCCCTCCAGGCCCCCGCCGGCCGGGAGTGTTGCTACGACGCTACGACACCGCCGGTGCTGCAGGATGCAGATATGGAATTCATCGATCCCGCATTCGTGCCCGAGGTGCCCGGCCCACCGGCGCCTCCCGCGGCGCGCGCACCGGGATCAGGGCGTGTCGCCGGAGCGCCTGCGCAGGCTGCCGGCGCATTCCATGCCGACGCCACGGACGCCACGGACGTGGGGGCCCTCGCGGCGCTGCTCGCGCACATGCCGAGCGAGGCGGGCCGTGAAGCCCTCGCTCTGCTCCTCGGCGCGGTAGAGCGGGCCTTCACCCAGTCGCGATCGACCGCCGCCCCCGTTGTCGAGTCGGCACCGGGGTCGGCGCAGGAGGCTCTGGCCACGCTGGGCGCCTTCGACCAGCTGCGCAGCGCGCTCGCAGCGCTCGAGGCGACCTGGCAGGTGGAGGCGGAATCGCGGATCCGCGCGGCCGATGCCGCGTCCGGAATCTCCCCCGGGATGCGGGGCCGCGGTGTCGCTCAGGAGATCGCTCTGGCGCGTCGCATCTCCCCGTCGGCCTCCGCTCTCTCGCTCGGAGCGGCCCGTCGGGTCGTCGAGTCGATGCCGGCCACCCTCGGGAATCTGTTCGAGGGGCGGCTGACGGAGAGGCAGCTGCATGTCATCGGTCAGCGCACCGACGGCGCCGAGCCGCAGATCTGCGCTGCCCTCGACGCCCAGCTCGCCGCAGAGCCGACAGTCCTGGAGGGCCTCGGCCCTCGGCGGGCCGCCGAGGTGATCGCCGAGATGGTGCACGCCCTCGATCCGTCCGACTCTCGCGCTCGCGCCCAGCGGGCGGCTCAGCGCAGGCACGTCTCGCTGACGCCCTTGGCCGACGGCATGGCGCGAGTCAGCGCGGTGCTCCCGGCGATCGACGCGGTCTCGGTGATGTCGGCGCTGCGTGCAGGCGCGGAGTCGCTCCGCGCCCGGGGCCACGAGGATCATCCCCGCACGATCGAAGCGGACCTGCTGGTCAGCGCGGTGCTCGAGGCGGCCACTGTCTTTTCCGACGATACGGGCGAGCAGTCTGCGGGGGTGCTCGATCTCGACGAGGAGTCGTTTGCCCAGGCGGATGAGGCCCTCGCCGCACACCTTGCCGCCCGCGACTTCGCATCTCTGCCGACTTCTCGCCTGCTGTCCCTCGCGCAGCGGCGCCGGCTCCAGAGGCTGGACGTCGGGGTGGTGATCACGGACCGGGCCCTGCTCGGTCGCGAGGACGATGCCGAGAGCGCCTACCTGGTGGGCTACGGAGCGATCCCGGCGCACATCATCACCGAGACGCTCAGGGGACGTCCGCCCGGGGTGCGACGAGGCGGCGGTGCGGACCGCATAGGGGCTGCGAGCCGGGATGCTCGTGAAATGCCGGGGCAAGGTGCTCGTGAGGAGAGCGGACTCGGGGCCGAAGACCCTGATGCCTGCGTCTCCGCCGTCTACCGGCGGCTCTACACCCACCCCCGCAGCGGGGAGCTCGTGGCGATGGAAGCGACAGCGCGCGCGTTCCCCGTCGGGATCCAGCGGATGGTGCGATGGCGGGATCGGACCTGCCGCACGCCGTGGTGCAACGCGGCGGTGCGCCACCTCGACCATGCGCAGGCCCATGCCCGCGGCGGGCCGACGAGTTTCGCGAACGCCAGCGGCCTGTGCGAGCGATGCAATCTGCAGAAAGAGATCGGCGCCTGGGAAGTGGCCATCGCTCCCGTGGAAACGGATCCGGGTTGCGGTGACGCAGCCGGTGGCGGGGAGAGGACAGTGCAGCACTGGCAGAGTCCGAACGGCGCGGTGGGAACATCGCCCACGCCGCGCATGGAACCGCGGCCCTGTGCGCGGAGCATCGGGGAGACGTCGTGAGCGGGAGCGATCGAGACTCTGCGGCCAGGGGCGGCCGGCTCCTCGTGAGCCGGGGACCGTCGGGACCCCCGGGGCCGGGGCTGCCTCGCCGTGGGCCCTGAGAACGGAGACGCGCCGCCGATCGGATCCTGTTCGCCCCATGATCCGATCGGCGGCGCGTGAAGGTCGCGACTGCTGGCGGAGTTCCACCGCGTCAGCGACATCCGTGGCGCCGGCGGAGCGACTGCGAAACGCTCCGGCCTGGCTACGTGGACGACAGTAGCGCGCCGCTCCCGGGTTTCGCAAGCCCCTCCTTGCGAAAATATTTCGGGGGTGGCGGATGCGTGCCGGGGGCGCCCGTGTGGGGTTTCCCCTCCCGGTTCACTCCGGCTGCAAGACTTCCAGCACCTCGCCGCGCAGAGGCAGGTGGATGAGGATCCTGGCGGGCGCCGTGCCCGCCGCTTCCAGGGCCCGTGCGTAGGCCTGCATCTGACCCACGTAGTGCTCGCGCACATGCGTGACAGGGTCTGCACCCGGATAGGTCTTGTGGTCGACCAGGACGAGATCGCCGCTCGGCAGGCGCAGCAGCGTGTCGATCCAGCCCTCCATCGCCTGCTCGTCCTCGTTCCACCAGGCGATCGGCTGCTCTGTGAGCACGTCGGCCCCCGGGAACTCGCTCTCCAGGAATGCCATCCAGGCCGCCCCCGCACCGAGCAGCGCATCGGCGCCGACGGCTCGCTCCACGAGCCACCGCTGCACGAGCCGCTCCGCAGTGCGCTCCCGCTGGGTCGCGGAGAGCTGCGCGAGCGGCAGGGCCAGATAGGCGTGGATCGCCTCGCCCACCCGCTCCCAGTGCTGGCCGCCCCTCTCGACGAGAGCCGGGCCGATCGGGCGCGGGAGGCCGACTCGCCAGGTCGCGGATGCTTCCTGCGCTTGCCCCTCAGCCGCAGGCCCAGCCTCCGCCTCAGCTGCCGCCTCAGCCGCCGCGGCCGACGCCCGATGCCGAGCGGGCACGAAGCTGCGCCCGCCGCCGGGCACCGGCGCGCCCGCCCCGACGATCTGGTCAGTCCCGGCCAGCAGATCCGTAGCAGCCAGCGCGCTCGCGCCGAGTGCGAGCACCGGATCGTCCTCTCCGATCTCGCAGCTCAGCTCCCGCGAGATCGCAGGCAGCACGCTGCGCTCCCCGTTCAGAGCCTCCCCATTCAGAGCCTCCCCGGCGAGGGGCACGCCCGCCCCGGGGCCGAGCTCGATCGCACCGCCTCCCGGCTCCCAGGTGATCACAGGCGCTCCCTGCAGGTCCTCCAGCACGGGCGCTCCGCCCGGACCGCTCAGCACGGTCGCATCGCGCGAGCGGGTGAGCGCGACGTATTGCAGGCGCCCCGTCTCCTCCCGCTCCGCGTCGGCGCGACGCCGGGCATGCACGGAGCCGGCGAGCCCATCGCGCAGCGGAGCGAAGGTCTCGAGCACTCGCGGCCAGTAGCGCAGAGCGCGACCCGCCAGAGGCGCCGCCACGTCGAGCCGCTCAGCCGGGACCACGAACACGCCCGTGGTCTGCTGGCGGTCCTTCGCCTTCGGCTCCAGCATCACCACGACGGTGCCCCATTCGAGGCCCTTCGCCGCGTGGATCGTTCCGACCCACACGGTGCCGGGGATCCCGCTGAGGTCAGGCCCGCGGTCCAGGCTGTTCAGCGCGTCCCGCAGCCCCATCAGCGTCACGGGGGAGCTGGCCGCGCGAGACTGCTCCGCATGCTCCCGGGCGAGCGCCCGGATCGCATCCAGAGTGCGCAGCCGCGACTCCGGATCGCCCCAGCTGCGGATCCGCTCGGTCAGATCCAGTGCCGCGACGAGCTCGAGCACCATCTCCTCCGGCGTGAGGGACATGCAGCGCCCGCGCAGCTCCCGCAGGCCTGCGAAGGATTCGTCGGCCCACCAGTCCGCGAGGAGCTCCTTCCGCGGAGCCGGATCATCGAGGTCCGTGGCGCCGACGAGCTGAGCCAGCCAGTCGCCGTGGGCGGGATGCTCGGGCAGGAGATCGATGAGCTCGGTGAGGGCGAGGGTGACGTCGGCATCGAGGGTGCGGGCGAGGCCAGCGCGCAGCAGTCGGCCCTCGCGGGTGGAGAGGACCGCAGAGCCCTGTCCTGACACGGGCACTCCGCGCCGCGCCAACGCCCGCACGACTTCCTCGGCCTCGCCGTTGGAGCGGGTGAGCACGGCGAGATCCTGAGGATCCGCCCGGCCTTCCGAGATCAGCTCCACGACGCCCGCGGCGATAGCGCGCGCATGCTTCTCGGCGGAGAGGGACCGCGTCCAGTCCGTCGGAGTCCACGCCTCCAGGCGGCCCGGGGGGCGACCGGCGGCGGCGCGGGAGGCGTCGGCCTGCTCCGCGGGAGCGAGCACCACGCGCTCGCGCGGCAGATCGGGGAACACGCCGGTGAAGACCCGATTGGAGAGCTCGAGGACCTCGCGCTGCGAGCGCCACGAGAGCGAGAGGGTCTCGACGCTCCCGCCCTGGCCGATGCCCGTCCCCGATCCGATCTGCTCGAGGATGCCGAGCATGAGGGCGGGATCGGCCTCGCGGAAGCCGTAGATCGCCTGCTTCGGGTCACCCACCCAGATGACCTCGTCCACGAGCCGACCGAGCTCGAGGAACAGCGCGAGCTGGACGGGCGAGGTGTCCTGGAACTCGTCGACCGCGAGCAGGCGGAAGCGGCGCGCGATCGCCAGGCGCGCCCGGTCGCTCGTGCGCAGGAGGTCCAGGAGCTGGACCTCCTGGTCGATGTAGTCGATGAGGCCGGCGGCGCGCTTGTGCTCCGCGTAGGCGTCGAGCGAATCGGCGGCGGTGCGCATCACCAGCGCGATGAGCGCGCGGATATCGGCCTGGAGCGCGGGGTTCGCCAGCAGGTCCTCCTGGATCTCCAGCGCGAGGCCGATCAGGGCCGCATCCACGTCCTTCACGAAGGCGTAGCCCTTCGCGGCGGGATCGCCGAGCTTGCCGGAGGCGACCTTCGCGATCCGGGTCCAGTCCGACCAGGCGGTGCGATCCGTGCCGTGGCGCGGGTGCACGAGGCGCCGATGCAGGGCGTTGAGGCCGTCGAGCTGCTTGGCGACCGCCGCGCTCGGCTCCACGGCGAGGCCGTCGAGCGCGAGGCGCAGCTGCCCCGCCCAGGCGCGCCGACGGTCCTCGCCGGGCTCCGGAAGGGCCGTCGCCCGGTACTCCTGCCACGTCTCCTCCGCGGCCGCGCGCAGCGCGTCGGCGCTGATGAGGTTCGTGCGGGCCGATGCCGCGAGGTCGCGCACGGCGCGGCGCCACGAGGCGTGCTCGCCGAAGAACGAAGGATCCTCCTCGCCGTCGTTCTCCGTGCGGGCGAGCATGTCCCCGGCCGCCGCGCCGTTGACCGCAGCGGTGCGGGAGATCGCGGCGGAGAACGCGCTCTTCTGGGTGACCTCGTCGAGGATGCGGACGTCGGGCGAGATCCCGGCGTCGAGCGCGAATTCGGTCAGGAGCCGCCCCGCCACCGAGTTCACGGTGCCGATGAGCGCGGCCTCGACGCCCCGGGCCTCGCGCACGAGACCCCGGTCGAGCATCGCGCGGCGCAGCCGGTCCGAGAGATCGGCGGCGGCGCGGCGCGTGAACGTCGTCGCGATGATCTCCTCGGGCCGGAGATCGGTCGTGGCGGTGAGCTCGGCGATGCGCGTGGTCAGCGTGTACGTCTTCCCGGAGCCTGCCGAGGCGTTGATCAGCGTGTAGCTCATCGGAGCTCTCCCATCAGCCCGCAGAGCTGGGCGTAGTCGCTCGAGGCGCAGTAGTGGGTCAGGGCGATGCGCTCCTGCGCGCGGGCGCTCGCCTTCTGGGCCTCCAGGGCCTTGTCGAGGGCCCGACGGGCGGCTGCCTCGCCGGTCCCCGGAGCGATGCCCGCGGCTTCGAGATGCGTGACGCAGCCGCAGCGGATCCGCCCCTGCGCGATCTCGGCGAGGGTCTCCTGGAGGGTCGCGATCATGCGATTCCACGACCGGTCCGAGTCCAGCGGCGCGAGACCGCGGGGGTCGAGAGCCGACGGGCCGCCGATGAAGCTGCCGCTGCGCAGCAGGCCATACGCGACGCTCGGGAGGGGCTGCGCATCGGCTGCGTCCGCATGCGCCACGGACCACGCGTAGGAGGCGAGCTGGATCGCGTCGCCTGCCTCGTACAGCTCGGTGTAGCGGCGCTGGGCATGGGACCACTTGAGGTCGATGACGATCCGCTGCCCGTCCTCGGAGACGGCGTCGAGGTCGCGGCTGCCGACGAACTGCACCGCATGCTCCCGGCCCGCGACCTCCAGCAGCAGCGGCAGCTCGAAGCGCGACTCGGTGCCGGTGATGCGCAGCCCTGCGTCGCGCAGCCGGGTGAACAGCTCGGTGAGCGCGTGGGTCGCCTGCTCGCGCAGGGTCGAGCGCTCCGCCTCCCGCTCGGGCAGCGCGAGCTCGGCGGCCAGTCGCGGCACGAGCGCATCGAACATCGTGCCGATCTCCTGGGCGCTCGGGACCTCCATCCGCATGCCGAGGCCGGGTTCTTCGGTGTGCGCGGCGACCAGGTTCTCGACGACGGCGTGCACGAGGGTGCCGACCATCGAGATGCCGGTGGGCAGGGCCGCGCTCGCGGCGGGCCGCAGGGCCAGCGGATACTCCAGCAGCCAGTGGTGCGGGCAGGCCAGCAGGCCGCTGATCTGCGAGAACGAGAGGCGCCGCGGCAGGAGATGCGCGGCGGGCGGGACCTGGTGGACGGCGGGGGACGGCGCGATCTCCGCGCTGTCGGCGCGCGCGGGGGCGAGCGGGAGCGCGTGGCCGCCGACGGTCCAGGTGCGCAGGTGCTCGTCGATCAGAGCCTCGGGGGCGAGGCGCGCGGCCTCCGACAGCCCGGCCTCAGCCTCCAGCAGAGCGAGCAGCCCGCTCGGCGGCAGAGCGGTCTCGGCCGCGCGGCCGGGGAGCACGGCGATGATGCGCTGGGCGCGGTGCAGCCCGCGCAGAGCCGCATCGACGTGCAGCTGCGCCAGGGCCTGCGGTGCCAGCAGGCGGGCGCCCCCGTGCTCGAGGTGCTGCACCTCGAGCGGGTCCCAGCGCGCAGGCGGCTCGGTGGGGCCGTCGGACGGAGCCCACCACAGGACCGTGCCCGTGGGAGCAGGGCTGAGGTGCTCTGGCTTGGTGGTGGAGCGCCAGCGGGAGGAGGCTTCTGGGGCTGCGAGCGGGGAGCGGCCGGAGCCGCCGGCGGCCTCGACGGCCTGGGCGAGGAGCCGCGGGGCGATCGGCGCCCGGGCGGGCAGCAGCCCGAGCACCTCGCGCAGCGTGGCGATCTGCGTGAGAGCGCCGAGGAGGTCGCCCTCTCCGCGAGCGATCTGGCGCAGGCGCCGGGAGAGCCAGTCGAGGCGCTCGAGGATCGCGGGCGGGGTCAGTGCCGACGACTGAAGCGGCTCCCGCACGAGGCGGTCGATCTCGGCTGCGGCCGCGCGCACGGGATCGCGAGGATCCTCCGCGAGGACCGCCAGGGCGGACTGCCAGGCCTCGCCGCCGACGCCGGGCTCGCGGGACAGCGCACGCAGCAGCTGCCCCCGCACGGCTGCGGGGAAGAGGCCGACGGGCGCCCCGCCCGCGGAGGCGTCATCGTCCCCGCTCGCAGGCGGCAGGAGGCGGAGATCCAGGAGCGCGGCCAGCTGGTGGACGTCGAGCGGGGCGGTCGCCACGTCCAGGAACAGGGGGAGCACCTGGTGGTGGGCGCGGGCAGTGGAGGACGCGACCTGGCCGATCGCCGGCAGACAGCGGCGGTGCAGAGCCTGGTCGAGCACTGCGGTGTCGCCCGTGGCGAGGACCGTCAGAGCGGAGGGGGCGGCCTCCGGCGAGCCCTCGGTGATGGCGCGCAGGGCACGGGCGGCGGCGTCGGCCGCGGTCCACTCGTCCTGGCAGGCGATGACGTGCAGCTGCGGGGGCGATGCGGGGGCCTCCGCCTGCAGGCTCAGCTCGACACCGGCGCGCCCCAGGAGCGCGAACAGCTCAGGCCACAGGCCCGGGAGGGAGGCGGGGTTCTCCGCAGCGATGATCCGGGTGATGCCGAGCGGCCAGCTCTCCCCGGCACTGATGAGGGCGGCGAGCTCGGCGATCAGCTCGCGGAGGTCGTCGGCCAGGGAAGGGGCGAGGCGGGGAGCATCGTCGGCGGCATGCAGCTCGAGGTCGCGCAGGGCGGCGAGGCGCGGGGGGAGGGGCTGAGCGGAATCCGGCATCCGCCAGCCCGCCTCGACGGCCGCGTCGCGCCAGCGCAGGAGCTGGGATGCGGTCGCCCAGGGGTCGACGGCGAAGGAAGCGGCAGGCCAGAAATTCCCGGGCTCCGAATCCTGGGGCTCCGCGGCCAGCAGCGACTGGATCCGGGCGAGCTGCTGCGCGATCCGGACGGACGGGGAGATCGCCGGGCGGGTCAGGCCCAGCCGGTTCTGCAGAAGCTGCACGAGGCTGCGGGGGCCCACCCGGGCCGCGCCCGTGACGGCGCCCGCATCGACCCAGCTCGCGCCGTCGGCCGTCCATCCGAACTCGATCTCCATGATCGCCCCTTCCGCCTCAGGCCACAGTAGGGGAGGGGGCCGACGAACGAAGCCCTCAGTCCTGCCCTCAGCCCCTCGGCCCGCCGATGGCCAGGCGCACGATGCCGAGGATGATCTGGGCGAAGCGCAGCCCGATCGCGAGGAGCGTGCTCACCCGCAGCGCGCCGACCTGCAGCTGGCCGGCGAGATCCGAGGATTCGCCGGCGCCCGTCACGGTCGTCACGCACGCGACCGCACCGCAGACCAGCGCGCCCACGGTCACGACGATCGCGAGGACGGGGAGAACGCGGTCGCCGGGCGAGGAGAGCGCCCGGGTGCTCGCGAGGATCAGGCTCGTGATGTCCATGGCGATGCCAGCCAGCAGGGCTCCGATCGCGACCGCCGCGCACGCGATCGTCATCGCGATCAGAACGGGCAGGTTGTCGGTCGTCTCGCCCATGTCCGCTCCGGCCCCGGACCACAGCATGAGCGTGACGAACCCCAGCCCCAGGAGCACGCCGCCGGAGAGGATCGCCACCGGCCACGCGACGGCTCCGACGATCAGGGTGACGCCGAGGAGCCGGCCGTCACGCACTGGCGGCGCCGACGGGGCCGACGAGGCCGGCGTGCTGGGCGCGCTCACCGTCGCCTTCCGGCGATCAGGCGGATCACCCCGAGGACGACCTGGGCGATGCGCAGCGCGATGGCCCCGACGATGCCGCCCGTGCCGACCAGTCCGCCCAGCTCCGGCGCACTCTCGCTCATGAACGCGGAGACGACCAGCAGCAGGGGCGGCGCCAGCGCACCCGCGGTCGCGAGCAGCGCAAGGATCGGGAAGGTCCGAGCGTCCGGCCGGGTGAAGGCCTCGGAGGTCGCGAGCACCAGAGAGACCAGATCCATCACGAGACCCAGCAGCACCAGCGCGATGGCCAGCACCGCTGCGACGATCACGATCCCCCCGATGGTTGGGGAGATCTTCTCGTCGCCGATCCCTCCGTCCGTGTTCTCGCCCATCACGACCATGGCGAGGATGAAGAGCCCGACGGGCGCGATGACCGCGAGGAGCGCGCCGATGGGCAGGGCGAGACCCCCGATCAGCAGGGAGAAGCCGAGGAACCGGCCGCGCCGCCCGGTCGCCGGGACGACAGGCTGCGGCGGGGCGGCCGGCACCGGCTGCGCGGTCACCGGCTGCTCAGCCCTGCTGCTGCGCTGCCCGGCGGGCGGCGGCGCTCGCGCGGCCGGCCTGGTCCTGGCGGTCGGCCTCCTGGCTGGCCTCCTGCGAGGCGGCGGCCTGCAGCATCGCGGTGCGGATCTCCTCGCCCATCGAGCCGACCGTGCCGGGGTTCGAGGGGAGGAACAGGACGTTCGAGCGGCCGTTGCGGGCCACGTCCTGCATGGTGTCGAAGTACTGGGTCATCAGCAGCAGCTGCTCGGCGGAGTTCTCGATGCCCACGCGACGCAGCATCTCGTACTGCTCGGCGATGCCCTCGGCGATCGCTTTGCGCTGGGCGGCCACGCCCACGCCCTGCAGGCGCTTGGACTCGGCCTCCGCCTCGGCCTGGGTGACGCGCTTGATCTTGTCGGCCTCGGCGAGGGACTGCGCGGCCACGCGGTCGCGCTGGGCGGCGTTGATCGAGTTCATCGAGTCGCGCACGCGCTGATCCGGGGAGATGTCCTGCACGAGGGTGTTGACGATGTTGAACCCGAACTCCTGCATCCGCGCCGACAGCGTCGACTCGACGGAGCGGGCGATGTCGTCCTTGGACTCGAAAGCCTCATCGAGGCCCAGTCCCGACAGGGCCGAGCGGACCGTGTCGAACACGTACGAGCGGATCTGCGCCTCGGGGTTCGACAGCCGGTAGTAGGCGTCGACGACCTGGCTTTCCTGGATCACGTACTGCACCGCGACGGGCACCGTCACGAAGACGTTGTCCTTCGTCTTCGACTCGATGTTCACCTCGAGCTGCTGGATGCGCAGCGAGATGGGACGGGTGAGGGAGTCGATGAACGGGGTCTTGAAGTTCAGGCCGGGCTTCGCCACGCGCTTGAACTTGCCGAACCGCTCGACGATCACGTTCTCCTGCGTGCGGACGGTGAACATCATGCTCGTGCGCAGGCCGCCGAACAGCAGCGCGGCGCCGATCACGAGGATCACCAGCAGCACGATGGCGATGATGAGCAGGGCGATGGGGTCCATGAGGGCTCCTGGGGTGGGGGTCAGATGGTCGAGTCGAGATCCTGCGCGGGGCGCGGTGGCTCTTGCGCGGGGCGCGGCGCTTCCTGCGCGGAGCTCTCTGCGAGCTCCTCCTCGATGCGTCGGGCGATGCGGCGCGGAGGCACGGGCGGGGCGTAGCGGCGCAGCACCTGGCCGTCGGCCGAGATGAGGAACTTCGTGAAGTTCCAGGCGATGCGCCCGCCGACGATCCCGCCCTTCTGGGTCTGCAGCCAGGAGAACAGGGGGTGGGCCGTGCGGCCGTTGACGTCGATCGTCGAGAACAGCGGGAAGGTGACGTCGTAGGCGGAGGTGCAGAACTCCTCGACCTCCGCGTCGGTCTCGAGCTCCTGGCGGAACTGGCCCGAGGGGAACCCGAGGACCGTGAAGCCGTGATCCTCGTATGCCGACTGCAGCGCCTGCAGCTCCTCGAACTGCCGGGTGAACAGGCAGCGGGAGGCCGTGTTCACGGCCAGCACCACCTTCCCGCGGTACTGCTCCAGGGGGACCTCCCCTCCCGTCATCGACGGGGCGGAGAAGTCGAAGAAGCTCGTGACCCGCGGCGAGGCCGGGACGAGCTCGGGGGCGGAGTTCATCCTCATCCTCCTTCCCGGTCAGCGCGGTCCCTGCTGCGCAGAGTGATCTCCGCTACAGGCTAGCGGAGAGCGGCTGGGAACCCAAGGGTCCAGGGGCCGGGCTCCGGGGCGAGCAGGAGGGTCGCCATCGGCCCGGCGATCCGCGCGGCGCCGCGCGGGACCGCGACCAGCTCCGCGATGCTGCCGTCGAGGATCAGCGCCAGCTCATCGCTCTCGGCCGACGCGGGCAGGACGGCCGTGGAGAGCAGAGGGGCGAACACGGAGTCGGGTCGCACCGCGCGGATGCCGCCGCTCGCAGCCTCGATGCGCAGCTCCTCCCGACCGGGCGAGCGCAGCACGATCGGCTCCCCCTCGCGCGGCATGGGGAGGCGCAGCACGTGGACGGCCAGGGGATCCAGCGCCGCCTCTGATGACGGAAGGCTGGGGGTGCCCGGGACGCTGGGGGCCGACGGGAGCACGGGCTGCGAGTGCACGGGCGCTGCGGGGTCGGCGGAGCGCAGCAGTCGCCGGGGCAGGCTCATCGCCCCGCGCCACGGCGCGCTCGGGGAGCGGTGCGCGTACTCCCAGTTGCTCGCCCAGCCCAGCACGAGCGGGTGCTCCGCATCCTCGACTGCGGGCGCGCCGTGGAACGACACCGCGGCGTAGAAGTCGGGCCCGAAGTCCAGCGGGAAGGCGCCGCCGCCGGCGACCGCGGGGTCCGGGGTGAAGGTGCGCCCGTCGAAGGAGCCGAGGAATCCGTGGTTCCCGGAGCCCCCTGCGGGCCCGGCGGGGTTCGTGGAGAGGATCAGCAGCCACTCGCCGTCCGGATCCGCGGGGTCCATCGGCACGAGGTCCGGGCACTCCCAGATCCCGTCGATCCGGTCGTCCCGGAACGTCGAGACGTGCTCCCAGACGCGCAGGTCACGGGAGGTGTGGAGGAGCAGCTCGCGATGCTCGGCCTCGACGGCGACCATCACCCACCGCGCGCTCGGCGCATGCCAGAAGACCTTGGGATCGCGGAAATTGCGGGAGCTGCGGTCGAGCACCCATCCCGGCACTTTCGTCCACACGGCTCCGCCGTCCGTCGAGAACGCGAGCCGCTGCCCCTGGATGGAGGGGTGCTCGGGGTGGTCCTCCCGCGAGGCGCCGGTGTAGATCGCGACCAGCGGGCCCGAAGGATCCAAGCCCGAGGTGTTCGCCGCGTCGTGCACGACGCTCCCGGAGAAGATCGCGATCTGCTCCCCTTCGGGGATCGCGACCGGCTGCTCCTCCCAGTGCAGGAGGTCCGTGCTGGTCGCGTGCCCCCAGGACATGTGGCCCCAGTCGGAGCCGAAGGGGTTGTTCTGGAAGAACGCGTGCCACAGCCCGCCGTGGTGCACGAGGCCGTTGGGGTCGTTCATCCAGGTGGAGCGGGCCGTGAGATGCACGGAGGGGCGGGGCATGGCGGCGCTCATGCGGGGCTCTCCTGGGCTGCGCCGGCGAGGAACGCGTCGACCTCTGCGCGGGTGGGAGCCGTCGCAGGGCCGCGGCGGGTCACCTTGATCGCGGCGGCGGCGTTCGCGCGCAGCGCCGCGACCTCCCAGTCCGCGCCGA
Organism: Brachybacterium equifaecis; assembly: GCF_023509525.1. Taxonomy (GTDB): domain Bacteria; phylum Actinomycetota; class Actinomycetes; order Actinomycetales; family Dermabacteraceae; genus Brachybacterium; species Brachybacterium equifaecis. The sequence continues at coordinate 951,797 of NZ_JAKNCJ010000001.1, read as the reverse complement.
GGGTCCGCTCCGCGAGGAGCACGCCGGTGTGGGTGTCGCCCGCGCCGTTCGTGTCCACGGGGACCATCGGGAAGCTCGGGATGTCCGTTCCCCGTCCGTGGTGGAAGACCGTGCAGCCGCGCTCGCCGTCGCGCACGATCACCACGCAGCCGGGGCCGACGCGCCGACGGATCGCCGCGGGGGTGTCCTCCAGCGCGTCGCGGCCGGTCAGGGCGCGCGCCTCGTCGGCGTTGGAGGTCCAGACGCTCACGTGCGCGAGCACCCGGTCCTGCAGCGCGGTGTCGAAGGCGCCGAAGGGAGCGCCCGGATCGAGCACGACCTCGACGCCGTCCGGGAGGGTGCCCAGCCATTCCAGGAGCGGTTCCCGCGTGGGCTCGAAGAAGCTGTACCCGGAGATGCACACGAGGTCTCCGGGCGCGGGCTCGAGCAGTGCGAGGGACTCGGCAGTGATGCGGCGCTCGGCGCCGTAGGCCGTGACGAAGGTGCGCTCGGCCGTCGGCTCGACCAGCACGATGCACTCGGCGGTGTCGTCATCCGGGATCGGAGGCGCCGCGAGGCCGACGCCCTCGCGCGCGAGGGTCTCGCGGATCAGATCGCCGTTCGGACCGGTGCCGTGGGCGCCCCCGTGGACGGCCTCGGCTCCGGCGCGCGCCGCAGCGACGAGGATGTTCACCGCCCCGCCTGCGTAGCGCTCCTGGCAAGCGGCGTTGACGTTGCCGCCCCGCTCCGGAAGAGCCGGGACCTCGATGACGAGGTCCACCAGGGCCTGGGCGGTGTGCAGCACGCGGGGCATGGGGGAAGTCTAGGGGCGCTGGGGTTCGGGGGCGCTGGGGTTCGGGGGCGCTGGGGGTCCGAGGTGCTGGGGGTCCGAGGTGCTCGGGGTCAGGCGCCCTGGCCGCGCCGCATCATCGCGCCGACGGTGCGGGCGACGAGCGCCGTGGGGAGCAGGCGCTTCGTCGCGATGGACGCGGCCGTGTTCAGCGCCCCCGGCACCACCGAGGCCGGAGGATGGCGGCGGTCCAGAGCGCGCAGGGCGCTCTCGACGACCTCCCCGGCCTCCATGCGCGGCAGGCCCGCACCGGCCGCCTCCCCGGCGACCTCGAAGAACTCGGTGCTCGTCGGCCCGGGGCACAGGGCGAGCACGCGCAGTCCCGCCGCCCGGGACTCCTCCCAGAGGGCCTCGGAGAAGTTCAGCACGAAGGCCTTGGTCGCGCCGTAGACCGCGAGGCCGGGGTTCGGCTGGAAGGCGGCGAGGCTCGCGATGTTCACGAGGATCGCGCCGCTCCGCGCGGAGCGCAGGTCATCGAGGAACGTGCAGGTCAGGTCCACCAGGGTGTCGACGTTCAGCTGCACCATGGCGCGGGTGCGGTCGGCATCGGCGTGGTGCAGGGCTCCGGAGTACCCGAACCCGGCGTTGTTGACCAGTCCCGTGATCCGCAGCCCCTCGGCCTCGAGCCGCTCGCGCAGGGCAGCGCCCGCCCCGGGCTCTGCCAGATCCATCGCGACCACGGCGGCGCTGACCCCGTGCTCCGCTTCGATGTCGTCCGCCAGAGCGCGCAGGCGCTCCTCGCGGCGGGCGACGAGCACGAGATCCGCGCCGCGCGCGGCGAGACGACGGGCGAACTCGACGCCGAGCCCGGAGCTCGCGCCCGTGATGAGGATCCGCGAGCCGGTGTAGGTGAGGGGACGCATGGAGGAGACCTTCCAGATCAGTCGGGGGCGCTCAGATCAGTCCGAGACGATCCAGCGCGACCGCGAAGCCGTCGCCCGAGGGAGGCGGGATGACCAGATCAGCATGCTCCATCAGCTCCGCGGGACCGCCCTCGACGGCCACGCCCGTGCCCGCGATCGCGAGCATCCCCACATCGTTCATCCCGTCGCCCACCGCGATCGTGCGCGAGAGGTCGGCGCCGAGGTGCTCGGCGACGAGCCGCAGGCCGTCGGCCTTGTCGATCGCGGTCAGCTGCAGCTCGCCCATGAACGCATCGCCCGTGGCCACCGAGTTCGGCAGCGCCCTCACCTCCGGGCCGAGCGCGGCGGCGAGCTCCTCGACGGGCACGGGGCTCGCCCAGATCGAGATCTTCGCGAACGGCACCCGGGTGAGGTCCTCGCTCTCGCGCATCGCCGAGAGGATCGAGTCGGCGTTGCGGCTGCTCCCATCGGCGGGAGCGAGGCGCTTGCGCATCAGCGCGATGGCGCTCGCCGGGGCGTAGAGGGCGTCGGCCGCCTCGAGCGCGAACTGCACGCCGTGCTCGAGCAGCAGGGACACGGTGCGCCGCCCGAGCTCTTCGGGGTAGACCTCGTCCACGAGGGTCTCGCCGTCGAGGTCCACGCGCGCCCCCGCGGAGGAGACGACCCCGTCGAACAGGGCCGCTGCCTCCGCGGGGATGATGGCGAGCGAGCGCCCGGTGCACAGCAGCACCACGTGCCCGTTCTCCCGGGCCGCCCGCACCGCCTCGACGTGCGCATCAGGGATCACGCTGTAGTCGGCGAAGGTGCCGTCGAAATCCGTCAGGACGATGCGGGCATCGGGGGAGAGCACGGGCGCGAGGCTCCTCAGCTGAGCGGGATGTCGTGCGACGCGGAGCCGAGACCCATGCGGATCGCGACGACCTCGGCGTCCGCGGGGACGTCCCAGTAGACGTTGTAGGTGCGCGACTTCTCGCCGGCGGCGACCGACTGCTCGTCATCGGAGGCGAGAGCGTCGTACCCCGCGGCCGGGACGACGGTGCCGTCGGCCAGCACCAGGCTGAGCACGGCGGGATCGGGCTGCACGGCCTCGGAGGTGGTGTTCGTGACCTGGACCTGCGTGCTGAGGAAGCGGCCCGTCGGCTCGACGCGGGCATCGCCGTCGCCCAGGGGAGCAGAGGAGACGGAGCCAACGCGCGCGGAGGCCAGCGTGTACTTCACGCCGCCGGCGTCGCCCTCGAGGCCGCCCGCGGCGGGCTCGCTCGAGGCGGGATCGCTCGCGCTCGGCGAGTCGCTGGGCGCGGGGGTCGTCGCCGCGGGCGTCGTCTCCGCCGGGGTGGGCGACTCGGCGGGCTCGGTGCTGGCCACCGGAGTCGTCGCGGGGTCAGGGGTCGGGGCGGGATCGTCGCCGCCGCGGTTCAGCGCCCACAGGGCGATGCCGCCGCCGATCAGGAGCACCGCGATCAGCGCGAGCGCGCCGCAGACGATGCCGACCGTGCGGCCGGTGCGGTTCGGCGGGGTCGCAGGGGCGGCCGACGGATCGACCGGCCCGCCGTACGGCGCCGAAGAATACGGCGCCTGCGAGGAGGACTGGGGCTGCGGGTTCTGGCCGTAGGCGTCGGAGCTGTACGGGCCCTGCTGCGGATCCTGCGGAGGGGGAACGCTCATGATGGTGGACTCCCGGAGTCGACGAGGGAGACGGCGCGACGTGGCGCCGGTTACACCTTTACCGTAGCAGGGAGGATCCGGGCAGGTCAGAGAGCCGCTGCGACCTCCACGGCCTGGCTGATCGCCCGGACGGCATCGAGCTCGGCGGCGACGTCGGCCCCGCCGATCACGTGCACGCGCGCGCCCTCGAGACCGGCGAGGTCCCGCACCGACTCCTGCCCCGCGCACACGATCACCGTGTCGACGGCGAGGAGACGCTCCGCCCCGTCCTCGCGGATGCGCAGGCCGCCCGGCTCGAGGCCGAGGTAGGCGACCCCGCGGTGCTCGATCACCCCGGCATGGCGCAGCTCCGCGCGATGCACCCAGCCGGTGGTGCGGCCGAGCCCGGCCCCGATCTTCCCGGGCTTGCGCTGCAGGAGGTGCACCTCGCGCGGGCCCGGCGTCGTCGGAGCGCCGTCGGCACCGGGAGCGAGCCCCCAGCGCGCCCGCCAGGCGGGCGGATCCAGGGTGAGGGAGGGGTCAGGCGCGGTGAGGAACTCCGCGACGTCGACCCCGATCCCGCCGGCGCCGATGATCGCGACGCGCTCGCCGACCTCCGCGATCGCGCGCTCGCGCGGCAGGGACAGCAGCTGCGCATAGGAGAGGACTCGCGGGGAGACCTCGGCGCTGACGGGGAGATCCAGCTCGCGCGGCCGCACACCGGTGGCGAGGATGACGTCGGCGAAGGCCGACAGCTCCTCGGCCGAGGGCTTCGCGCCGAGACGCAGGTCCACGCCGCTCGCCTCCAGGCGCGCGCTCCAGGAGTCCAGCGCCCTCGCGTAGACCTCCTTGCCGGGGATGCGGGAGGCGAAGAGGAACTGCCCGCCGATCGCCTCGGCCTGCTCGAACAGCGTCACCCGGTGGCCGCGCTCGGCGGCGGTGATCGCGGCCTCGCAGCCCGCAGGCCCGGCGCCGACGACGGCCACCGCGCGGCGGCGCTGCGGCGGAACCGGGCGCAGCACCAGCTCGGTCTCGCGACCGGCGCGCGGGTTCACCAGGCAGCTGGCGCGCTTCCCGTCGAACACCCGGTCCAGGCACGCCTGGTTGCAGGAGATGCAGGCGACGGTCTCGCGGGCGCGGCCCGCGGCGAGCTTCGCGGGAAGCTGCGGATCCGCGAGCAGCGGGCGGGCCATCGAGATCAGATCGGCCTCGCCGCGCTCGAGGATCCCCTCCGCGAGCTGCGGATCGTGCAGGCGGTTCGAGGCGACCACGGGGATGCCGACCTCCGCGCGCAGGGCTGCGGTGAGCGGTACGAACACGCCTTCGGGCACGGAGGCGACGATCGTGGGCACGCGCGCCTCGTGCCAGCCGATGCCGGTGGAGAGCACGTCCACCCCGGCGCGCTCGAGCGCGCGGCCGAGCGCCAGGGTCTCCTCCTGCTCCTGCCCGCCGGGCACCAGATCCGCGAGCGAGATCCGGTAGGACAGCAGGGCCTTCGGGCCGACGGCTTCGCGCACCGCGCGCGCGACAGCGAGCGGCAGCGCCTGCCGGGCCGCCGCGGAGCCGCCGAAGCGGTCGCGGCGGTGGTTGGTGACGGGGGCGAGGAACTGGTTCAGGAGGTAGCCCTCGGAGCCCATGATCTCGACGCCGTCGTAGCCGGCCTCGCGGGCGCGGCGGGCGGCGCGCGCGAAATCCCCGATCGTCCGCTGCGCGCCGAGGCGCGTGAGACGCCGGGCGCGGAACGGCGTGATGGGGGAGCGGCCGGCATCGGCCGAGGCGGCCAGCGGGTGGAACGCGTAGCGGCCCGCGTGGAGCAGCTGCAGGACGACGCGCCCCTCGGCCTCGTGGACGGCATCCGTGATCCCGCGGTGCGCGGCGGCGACGGCTCGCGTGAACTGCGCGCCGTGCGGAGTGAGGCGCCCGGTGCGGTTCGGGGAGAAGCCGCCGGTGACGATCAGCCCGGGGCCACCGCGGGCGCGCTCGCCGAGGAAGGCCGCGAGCGCGGGTGCGTCGGCCGCGCGATCCTCGAGGCCGACGTGCATCGAGCCCATCACGATGCGGTTGCGCACCGTGAACGGGCCCAGATCGAGCGGGGAGAGGAGGTGCGGCGTCATCGTCGGCATGGAGGCATTGTCCCAGGGGGCGAGGAGGGCTCAGAAAACCGCTTGGCCCGCCCACGGGGCCGTGCTTCACTTCCCCCGTGCTCCACGACGACCTCTCCCTGACCATCCGCCCTCTCGACGCCGGCTCCGACACGGAGCTTGCGCAGTACGCCGCGCTCGATGAGGCGCTGGACGATCATGCGTTCGGCGGCCATGAGGTGCGGACTCTCGCCCAGCATCGGGCCCAGCTCGTCGACTCCTCCTACTCCCGCACCCGGCGCTGGGTCGCGCTCGCGGAGACGATGGAGGGCGGGCAGACGCTCGTCGGCCGCGCATCGGTGTCCATCCCGCTGGAGGAGAACCTCGAGACGGTCTTCGTCGGCGTGTCCGTGCACCCCGCGTTCCGGGGGCTCGGCATCGCGACCCGCATGGTCGAGGAGATCCTCCTGCCCGCGATCGAGGAGACCGGGCGGCCCCTGCGCTCCGCCTGGGGCGACGTGCCGGCAGACGGCGACGCCGACGACCCGGACCTCCCCGTGCACCGACTGGCGCGCCGGCTCGGCATCAGCCGCAAGGGCATGGCTGTCGTCCGCGCCGTCGAGCTCCCCGTCGCACAGGGCCTCCTGGACTCCCTGCAGGAGAGGGCCGACGAGAAGCTCGGCGACTACCGGATCGAGCTCTGGGAGAGCGAAGTGCCCGCGCAGCACCTCGAGGCCTACGGGCTGCTGCTGCGCCAGCTCGACCTCGACGACCCCGACGAGGACGTCGAGTACGAGGCGGCCGACTACACACCCGCCCGGATCCGCGAGATGGAGCAGCGCGAGCGCGATGCGGGCACCCGCACGCTCACCGCCGTCGCCATCGCTCCGGACGGCGCGTTCGCCGGCAACTCCGTGGTGCAGTGGCAGGAGGCCGAGGGCACGACCATCGGCTGGCAGGAGAACACCCTGGTCATGCCGGACCACCGCGGCCACCGCCTCGGCCTCGCGCTGAAGGTCGCGACCCATCGGCGCATCAGCGCGCTCGCGCCGCATCTGCGCAGCCTCATCACGTACAACTCGCACGTGAACCCCTGGATGATCGCGGTCAACGAGCAGCTCGGGTACCGGGTGATCGGCCGCGAGCTCGCGCTGCAGGGGCGCGCGGACGCTGGAGGAGCCGCGCGCTGAGGCAGATCGGCTCGTCCACACAGGACCCACGTCCTCCCATTCGAGGGTGATCGGGCGTACATTGAGCCGACTGCCCTGTGGACCCATGACTTGGAGGACGCAATGACCGCGCCCGCACATCCCGCCCGCCTCGAGCTCCTCGCTCCGCTCACCGGGGTGATGATGCCCCTCGATCAGGTCCCCGACCCGGTCTTCGCGCAGAAGATCGTGGGCGACGGCATCTCGATCGACCCGCTGGTCGGCGAGCTCCTCGCTCCCGCCTCCGGCACCATCGCCGACGTCCAGGCGACCTCGCACGCCGTCAGCATGGTGACCGACGAGGGCCTCGAGATCCTCATGCACATCGGCATCGACACCGTCGCCCTGAACGGCGAGGGCTTCACGGCGCGGGTGAAGGCGGGCGATGAGGTGAAGCCCGGCGACCTGCTGGTCAGCTTCGACCTCGACACCGTCGGCGCGAAGGCCAAGAGCCTGCTCACCCAGATCCTCATCCTCAACGGCGATGCGTACACCGCGCTCACCCCGGCGACCGGCCAGGTCACCGCCGGGAAGTCCGTGGCGCTGACAGTCGAGCTGCCGGCCGGCGCCGAGCAGGAGGCGACCCCCGAGCAGTCGCCGTCGGCCGACGCCCACCACGGCGAGAACGTCGCAGCCGCCGCAGCGCCTGTCGCCGCAGCGCCTGTCGCCGCTGCTGCCGTTCCGGCCTCCGCCGACGGCACGGTCACGTCCGATCCGATCGCGATCCCGAACCCGACGGGCCTGCACGCGCGACCGGCCGCGACGCTGGTCGACATCGCCAAGCGCTTCACCTCCGACATCAAGCTCCACTCGGGCGAGCGCTCCGGCAGCGCGAAGAGCATCATGGGCATCATGGCGCTCGGCCTCGCGAGCGGCGCCCGGGTGACCGTCACCGCGACCGGCGATGACGCCTCCGAGGCCGTCGCCGCCGTGGCCGACGCGATCCGCGAGGGACTCGGCGAGGAGATCCCCGCCGGCACCCCGAGCACCCTGGACACCGTCGCCGTCGCCGCCGTCGCGCCCTCGGAGAACCCCGAGGTCGCCGCGTCCGCCGACGCCGCGATCGCCCAGGCGAACGCCGCGGTGGCCGCCGCCGAGCCTGCTCCCGCGAAGGATCCGAACCTCCTCGAGGGCGTCTCCGCCTCCCCGGGCCTCGGCTTCGGCACGGTGCACCGCATCACGCACGAGGAGATCGAGGTCGCCGAGAACGCCGCCGATCCCGTGGCCGAGCGCCGCGCGCTCGACGCCGCGATCGACCGCTCGGGCCTCGAGCTCGACGAGCTGCAGCGCCGCCTCACGGAGGAGGGCGACAAGGACCGCTCGGCGATCTTCGCCGCGCACCGCGAGATCCTCGGCGATCCCGAGCTGGTGGAGGTCGCCGGCGGGTTCATCTCCGAGGGCCGCAGCGCCGGCTACGCGTGGAAGCAGGCCTACACCGCGTTCGCCGACCAGCTCGCAGCCCTCGACAACGAGGTCCTCGCCGGCCGCGCGACCGACCTGCGCGACGTCGGCCAGCGCGTGCTCGCCCAGCTCACGGGCCAGGGCGGCGGGGCCATGGAGCTCCCGCAGGACGCCATCCTCATCGCCGAGGACCTCACCCCTTCGGACACCGCGCAGTTCGACGCCGAGAAGGTCGCCGGCTTCGCGACCATCGGCGGCGGCGCCTCCTCGCACGTCGCGATCATCGCCCGCTCCCTCGGCATCCCCGCGATCGCGGGCGTCGAGGCGCGCGCGATGGACATCGCCGACGGCACCCGCGCCATGATCGACGGCGCCGCGGGCATCCTGCGCCTGAACCTCACCGAGGACGAGGTGACCGAGATCCGCGGCCGCCAGGAGCGCCTCGCCGCCATCAAGGCGGAGGAGGACTCCCACAAGGACGAGCCCGCCATCACGCTGGACGGCCACCAGGTCGCCGTGGTCGCGAACATCGGCAACGCGAAGGACGCCCGCAACTCCATGGAGTACGGCGCCGAGGGCGTCGGCCTGCTGCGCAGCGAGTTCGTGTTCATGGACCGGGCGAGCGCGCCCACCGAGCAGGAGCAGGCCGAGGTCTACGCCGAGTGCTCGCGGGCCCTCAAGCCCGGGCAGCCGCTCGTGATCCGCACCCTCGACGTCGGCGGCGACAAGCCCCTGCCGTACCTGCCGATACCGCCCGAGGAGAACCCGTTCCTGGGCATCCGCGGCGTGCGCGTCGGCTTCGAGCAGCCCGAGGTGCTCGCCACCCAGGTGCGCGCGATCCTCACCGCTGCCGATGCGGGCGCGAAGCTCTACGTCATGTTCCCGATGATCGCCACCATCGAGGACTGGCGCGAGGCCAAGCGCATCTACGACGAGACCGTCGCGGCCAGCGGCCTGCACGAGGCGGCCGCGAACGTGTCCGTCGGCGTGATGATGGAGGTGCCGAGCGTCGCGATCATGGCCCGCCAGTTCGCCGCCGAGGAGGGGCTGGACTTCTTCTCCGTCGGCACCAACGACCTCACGAGCTACACCCTGGCCATGGACCGCGGCCATCCGCGCCTCGCGCCTCAGGTCGACCCGTGCAACCCCTCCGTGCTCGCGCAGATCGGCGCGGCCGCCGAGGCGCTGCACGCGCGCGGCAAGTGGCTGGGCGTGTGCGGCGGCGTCGCCTCGGACCCGCAGGCCGTGCCGATCCTGATCGGCCTCGGCGTGGACGAGCTCTCCTGCTCGATCCCCGCGATCCCCTCCGTCAAGGCCGCGGTGCGCCGCGTCTCGGCGGCCGAGTGCCAGGAGCTCGCCCGCCAGGCGGTCACCTGCGCCACCCCGGCCGAGGTGCGCGCGCTCGTGCCCCTCGAAGCCGTCTGACCTCACCCATCCCTTTCCCCTCCTTCCCTGCAACGGAACAGGAATCCTCATGGCCACCACATCCACCCAGACGACCGCATCGGAGATCATCGATGCGATCGGCGGCCCGCAGAACGTCGCGAGCCTCAGCCACTGCGCGACCCGCCTGCGCTTCCAGCTCAACGACCAGTCTGCAGCCGACCAGAAGCGCCTGGACTCGATCCCCGGCGTGATGGGCGTCGTCCCCCAGGGCTCGACGGGCATGCAGGTCATCATCGGCGGCGCCGTGCAGAACGTGTACAACGACATCAACGCACTGCCCGCGATGGCGAGCGCCGGGGCGGCTCCGGCGGCCGCGAAGGGCGGCGAGCTGTCGGACGAGGAGATCAAGGCGCAGGCCCGCGCGGGCGGCGTCCGCGGTCGCTTCTCGGGCGTCGACAAGTTCTTCGAGTTCCTCTCGGACTCCTTCCGCCCGATCATCGGCGCGCTGCTCGGCGCCTCGCTGATCATCACGTTCATGTCGCTCATGTCGACTCTCGGCGTGATCGGCAACTGGGCTGATCCGCGCACGGCGCTGCCGGAGTCCTGGCAGTTCGTGAACCTGATGTGGCAGAGCGTGTTCGTGTTCCTGCCGCTGATGGTCGCCTACAACGCCTCGAAGAAGCTCGGCGCCGATCCGTGGGTCGGCTTCGCGATCATGGCGATGGTGATGCTCCCGGGCTTCACCGCCCTCGGGCAGTCCGATGTCGCGACCCAGCAGACCGTCTTCGGCTCCGAGGTCACGATCGTGGAGATCTTCGGACTGCCGCTGACGATCTTCGGCTACGCCTCCCAGGTGTTCCCGCCGCTGCTGATGGCCGCCCTGCTCGGCCCGCTCTACAAGCTGCTGCGGCGCATCATCCCCACCGACCTGCAGCTGATCTTCGTGCCGTTCATCGCGCTGGTCATCATGCTGCCGCTGACGGCCTTCCTCATCGGCCCCATCGGCGTGTACCTCGGCGCGTTCGTCGCGAACGTCCTCGGCTCGATCAACGACTTCTCGCCGCTCGTGTTCGCGATCGTGGTGCCGCTCGCCTACCCCTTCATGGTGCCGCTCGGCCTGCACTGGCCGATCAACGCCGTGATGCTGCTGAACATCGCCCAGAACGGCTCGGACTACATCCAGGGCCCGATGGGCGCCTGGAACTTCGCCTGCTTCGGCGCCACCGCCGGCGTGCTGTTCCTGTCGATCCGCGACCGCGAGAAGCAGATGCGCCAGACGGCCACAGGCGCCCTCGCCGCCGGTCTGCTGGGCGGCATCTCGGAGCCCTCGCTCTACGGCATCCACCTGCGCTTCAAGCGGATCTACCCGCTCATGCTGGTGGGCTGCCTCGTGGGCGGTCTGATCATCGGCATCGGCGGCGGCGTGAACACCTCCGCGTTCGTGTTCACCTCGCTGCTGACGATCCCCGCCTTCGACAACATCCCGCTGTACGCGGCGGGCGTGCTCTCCGCGTTCGTCGTCTCGATGCTCATGGTCATCTTCTTCGACTACCGCACCAAGGAGCAGAAGGCCGAGGCGCTCGCCGCCAAGACCGCTGCCGAGCGCGGCGACGCCGCTGTGGATCCGGCCCAGCCGGTCGACGACGCGCGCGTCGCGGCCGACGCCAGCCAGGCCCGCCCGGTGGCGGCCCCGGTCGCTGCCGCGGCTCCGGCTGCGGCCGCCGCTCCCGTCGCAGGGGGTGCCGACGACTCCACCGATGCGCAGCGCGAGAGCGCCGGGCGCTGGATCGAGGCCCTCGGCGGAGCGGGCAACGTGCAGGACGTCTCCGCGATCGCGGCGACCCGCGTGCGCGTGGCCGTGAAGGACTCGAGCCTCGTGCGGGCCGACGCCCTGGCCGGTGACGGCGTCGCCGCCGCACAGGTCGGCGAGGGCGTCTGGCACCTGGTGCCGGGCCTCGACGCTGAGCAGTACGCGGGAGCGCTGCGCTCGCGCCTGAGCTGACTCACCGCTGACGCCGTCGCGTCCGCGCTCGAAGGAGCTGCGGGCGCGGCGGCGTCATGCGCGGGGGTGCGGGGGGCGGAGGCGCAGGGGACGCTCCGTAGACTCGCCCCATGCAACGCGTGCGGCTGGTGGCCTCCGACCTCGACGGGACCCTGCTCGATGACCAGGGTGTCGTCACGGAGCGCACCGCGCGCGCCTGGCGGGCCCTGTGGGACCACGGCATCGAGACCGTCCTCGTCACCGCGCGGCCCCCGCGCTGGGTCGACCACCTCGCCGGCATCACCGGAGCCCACGGCGTCGTGATCTGCGCGAACGGCGCCTTCGTCTACGACGCGGCGAACCAGCGGATGCGCGAGCGCACCGTCCTCGCGCCGGAGCTCCTGCGCGCCCTCATCCGCGATCTGCGCGGCATCGAGGGCGTGGCGCTGGCCGTGGAGACGGAGAGCGGATTCCTGCAGGAGGACGGCTTCTGGGCCACCCTCGCAGGCACCCCCGACATCGGCCGCGGGAGGGTCGTCGCCGACCTCACCGCCGAGGAGCTCGCCGGGGAGGGGGCATCCGTCGGAAAGCTCCTGGCGCGCAGCGATGCGCTCGGGCAGTCGGAGTTCCTGGAGCGCGTGAGGGAGATCGTCGGCGATCGCGCGCTGCTGTCGAGCTCGGGGGCCGACGGTCTCGCGGAGATCGGCCCCGTCGGCGTCACCAAGGCCGCCGCGCTCGCCCGCTGGTGCGAGAGCCTCGGGATCACCCGCGAGGAGGTCTGGGCGTTCGGGGACATGCCCAACGACATCCCGATGCTCACCTGGGCCGGGACCGGTTGGGCCGTGGCCGGCGCCCACGAGGACGTCCTCGCGATCGCGGATCGGACGTGCCCCGCGAACACCGAGGACGGTGTCGCCCAGGCGCTCGAGGCCCTGCTCTCAGGGGGTCAGGCCGCGGCGTCCCCGGAGCCCGCGCCCTCCTGAGGTGCCATCCAGAACGGCGAGTAGTGGTAGCCGTCGAGGTCGTCGAACTGGCGCTGGTACATGAACGGGTACTCGTCGGTGTCGCCGATGCGGGCGCCGGCGGCCTCCGCGCGCGCGAGCAGCTCGTCGACCGCCTCGCGGCTCGGCAGGTCGAAGGAGACGTTCACCTTGGAGGGGGTGTCCGGCCCGCCGATGACGTCCTCGGTGCCGCCGACGCTCGCGTACATCTCGCGGCTCGCGAGCATGAGGAACTGGCCGGGAGCCATCTCGATGCATGAGACGTCCTCGCGGGACATCTCGGGGTTCAGGGTCCACCCGAGGGCGAGGTAGAAGGCGGTCGCGCGCTCGACGTCGGCCACGGGGCAGGAGAGGAAGAAGCTCATGCGGGCAATCTTCGCAGAGCGGGAAGATCAGCGCACGATCTCCCATGTCGCCCGAGGGTCGCGTGCGGAAGTGCCGCGCCACGAGATGAGTCCCGCTTCTCTCAGGCCCGCCAGCGCAGTGCGAACGTACGGTCGAGAGCGCCCGGAGGCGTCGATGATGTCTCCCGTGCCCATCGGAGCGTCGTGCTCGCGAAGGATGCGCAGGATCTCTTCTCCTCCCGAGGGCAGGGAGGCGAGCAGCTGAGGGCTGAGGCTGGGCTCTGCGCGCAGGAGCAGACGCACGCTGCCGCTCGTCTGCTCGTACGTCGGATCCTGGAGGCCGGCCACGCGCATCTCCTCGAACATGCGTCGGATGCCCTCACCCCTCTCCTGCGTGATCCCGAGGTCCGAGCACACGCGAGCGATCCTCGGGTTCCTTGCGTATCGGGCGATCTCCAGAGGGTGATGCGGGTCTGCAAGTCCGGGGAACCTCCCGGGGCTCTCGATCTCGATCCTCCCCGGGTGGATGTTCACTCGGATGTGATCTCCGGCCATGGAGTAGCTGCGGTGCACGACCGCGTTGACGAGACCCTCGAGCCACGCGTCTGCGGGGATGATGTCGATGTTCTCGAAACGACCTCGGTTCCCGAGCGCCCTGTGCTGCGGCATCCACTCGGCGATCCTGCGGGAGGCCGAGGCGATCACGCTGGGAATGGGACCGTCGAATCGCTCGTCCCGCCCGGCCTCCAAGGTCAGGCGCCGACCCGTGCCAGCCTGATCGCTCGTGAAGCGGAGCACCCGTACGGACGCCTGGGGCAGCCATTGCTGCGGGTCCTTCGCGAGGAGGAGGGCGGCGGCATGCGTGAGGCTGCCGTCTCGAGTCAGGAGAGACCGTGCCCGTAGAGCAGTCTCATCGGAGCCCGTGCTGCCCACGGATGAGCGGTACTCCGCAAGGAGGTCCAGATCGAGATCCTGGGCATCGGCGCCGGGAGCGGCTTCGCCTTCGAAATGCGCGGAGCCGCGATCGAAGTCGAGTTCGCGCCGTTGGGCGTAGGAGAGCCGCTTCGATTCGTCGCCGACGCGGAGATACACCTCTCCGGTGCTCGTCTCGTGGACGTGCTCGCTGACAGGGATGTCGAAGCGCAGCACCGATCGACCGTCTCCCAGGTCGAGGCGCTCGGTGTGGACACGCACCGGCGGATGAGTGAAGTCGATGCTCGCCTGACGCAGAGCGTTCTCCTTGTCGACGGTGAGCTCGGCACCGTCATATCGGCCCCCGTGGAGACCCACGATGACCGTCCCGCCCTCGGCGTTCGCGAAGGCGGCGAGCGCGCGTGCAAGATCCTTCGGGGCGATGCGGCCGGACTTCCGATCGAACCATTGGTCCTCGGGAACGGCGAGCAGAGCGGCCAGGCGGTCGCCGGGAGGTGCGCTCTGAGCGAGCGCGATGGCAGAGACGGACATGCACCTACTCTAAACGGTTTAGAGTAATTGCGAGTGAGTTCGCATGAGCTTCGTCGGGTGGCCCCGTTCAGCCGAGCAGCCGCGCGACCCCCATCGCCCCGACCGCGAGCAGCGGCAGGGCGCCCTGGCGGATCGCGGCGCCGCGCCGGTGCGGCGAGGAGAGGAGCAGCACGCTCGCCGCGGCGAGCATGCACCCGCAGCCGGCGAGCACGAGGGTCGCGCCGACGGCCACGTGGCCGCTCGCGCACAGCGCGATTCCGAGCGCCGTGAGGATCGCGAGGAAGAGGTTGTAGAACCCCTGGTTGTAGGCGAGCTCCGCGGTCGCCTCGACCTCGGCGTCGGTCGCGGGGCCGAAGGTGCGGCGAGCGAGCGGCCCCCGCCAGGCGATCGACTCCATCCAGAAGATGAGCACGTGCAGGGCAGCGGCGAAGGCCGCGAGGATCAGGGCGAGGATCAGCAGGGGAGGCTCCTGGGGAGTGCGGGGCGGTGGGTGAACACGGCGTGCGGGTCGGTGTCAGATCTCCAGCTGGAGGCGCAGGGCGGCTTCGGGCTCCGCATCCCACCACTGCAGGATCCGCAGCCCCAGGAACGTGACCCAGGGGGAGGGCTCGCCTTCGAGCACATCGATCGGCGACCATACCGCCCCGGGCAGCACGCGGCCCTGGAGGAAGCGGCCGTCCGGTCCCTGCTGAGCCCGGAGCGCCTCGATCGCATCGGCGAGCCGCGGATCGGGGCGTGCGGGGCTGTCGTCGGCACCGGTGCCAGAGTCGGCACCAGCCCAGCGCGTCTCGGCGAGGTGGGCGGCGCGGAAGTAGGTCAGGGAGTTCAGGATGCTCGCGACGTGGCGCAGGGGATAGGCGAGGTTGGTGATGAAGGGACCGATCAGCGCGCCGTCCCGCAGGCGCCGCATCAGACGCCGCTGAAGCAGGTACTCCTCGCCGCGGCGGCGGGCGGCGCGGATCTGCGGCAGGGTGTCGTCGGCCGGGGCGGCGCCGCTGCGCACTGCGCTCTCGTAGGCGATCAGGCCCTTCAGCGCGTTCAGGGTGGAGTGCACGCTGCTGACCTCCGCGCCCTCGACCCATTCGCAGTTCCAGCCGCCGTCGGCCAGCTGATGTGCCACGAACCAGCGCGCGAGGTGGCGCATGTCCCGGCCCAGCCACAGCCCGTTCTCGAGCGTCATCGCGTTGATGCAGCAGTCGACCTCGCCCTCCCAGTAGGGCAGATCGTCGTACTCCCAGCGGGCGCTGCGCTCGAGGGCGGCGACGGTGTCCGCGACGCGCAGGGCCGACGGGTCCGCGCCCCATTCCCGCAGCATCGTGAGGGACCAGGTCGTCGCCGTCCACGGCTGGCCGGGCAGGGCCGCGTGCTCCTCGGCGTCCGGCCCGTCGAACCAGTCGGTGCCGCCGGGGAAGTATGCGCCGGCGGCCCAGCGCCCGTCATCGTCCTGATGGGAGAGGAGGTCGGCGCCGAGCCCCTCGGTCGCGACGCGGGCGCGGGTCGCCTGCCAGGTGGTTTCGTCGGCCCCCAGCAGATCGCGCTGCACCTGCCAGCGCAGGGCGGGATCGGTATCCAGCAGCCAGGTGATCAGCGGGGTCTCGGTCATGGGGCGATCGTAGGGGAGGGGTCAGACCATCTTCGCGAGCGTCTGGATGTTCCGGTTCGTGGTGGAGGCCTTGAAGCGCGTCTTCGCGAGCACCGCGGCGAACGGCGTGCCGACGGTGGAGCCCTTCGGGCAGGACCAGTAGAGGACGCCCTCGCCGGGGGCGACCTGCTCGAAGGCGCCGTCGGCCCTCTTCCCGGTCCCGAGCTGGTTCGCGGCGGCGGCCAGCTCGTCGCGCACGGCGGTCTCGTCGCAGAAGATGACGTATCGGTGCCATCCCTCGCGCACCGGGAAGGGGCAGTCCGCGACGATCGCCGCCAGGCGCTCGTGGGGGATGACCTGCGCGAACGCCGCATAGCCGAAGCGCTCGGCGAGCGCCGCCTCGATGCGGGGGCGCAGGGTGCCGGCCGACTCGTCCGAGGTGAAAGCGGCGTTCCCGGTGTTCAGCCAGGTGGTGACGTCGCCCAGGCCGAGGCCCGTCAGCAGCGCCCGCAGATCCGCCATCGGCACGCGGATCCGGCCGACGTTGATCCCGCGGAGGAAGAGGGCGTAGCGCATGGGGCCAGGGTAGGGCTTTCTGGCGCGGATAATCGCTCGGCCTTCGCATTGCTCCCGGCATACGCTCCCGGCATGCCGACCCCTTCCGTGACCGTCCGCGACTACCAGCCCGCCGACGAGCCGTCGTGGCTGCGCTGCCGCGCCCTCTCCTTCCTCGGTTCCGCCTACTTCGACGACGTGAAGCCGCGCCGCACGCGGGAGAACCAGATCGAACTGGTCGCCGTGCTGCGAGCAGCCTCTGCGGGGGCTGACGACGTCGTCGGCATCCTCGACGTGGAGATCGACGGCGACCTCGCCACCATCGACACCCTCGCCGTCCACCCCGATCACCAGGGGCTCGGGATCGCCAGCGCTCTGCTCGAAGAAGCGCTGCGGTGCCTGCCCCAGGCCGTCACGACGCTCGACGCCTGGACCCGCGATGACGAACCGGCCCTCGCCTGGTACCGCTCGCGCGGCTTCGAGGAATCGGACCACTACCTGCACGTTTACAAGACATCCGACACTCCCGACGAGGGCTGGTCGGCTCCCGAGGGGCTCTCCGCTCCCGTGCTCGCTTTCGCCCACGGGAGCATCGAGGACGAAGCGGCCATGCGCGAGCGCTTCGAACGGGTGCACGTGTGCCGGAGGTTCGCGCGGAGCATCTGAGCACTGGGGTGCTTCAGCGGGGATGGGCTCAGGGATCCTGACGAAGCCTGCCCGTGGCGATCAGCTCGGAGCGGACCTCCTCAGCCGCGAAGTACCGGCCTTCTGCGAAGTCCCGCTGGCTCTACCGGATCCCGTCCATCTCCGCAGCGCTCGCGAGGACGTCGCGCGTCTCGCGGAAGGAGTCGGCGTCGGACGGCTTCACCCGCAGCGCCGACCACGCCGCATCGACCGCGGCGATCGCGACCGTCGTCCAGCCGACGTCCGGCTGCTCCACGCGCTCGCGGATCGCGTCCGGATCCGCGGGCAGGTGCACCGTGCTGCCGGGCTTCACGAGGAGCTTCGCGGCGACGGTCTTCGCGCTGGTGGCCATGGCGGCATCGTAGGGGAGCCCGGAGCCCGGTAGCGTTCGCCCATGCTGACCCTGCTGCTCTACTGCCTGCCCACGATCGTGTACGTCATGGTGCGCTCGCGACGCGGTGACGACCGGGCCGAGGCGATCCGCGACGCGGGCGCGGCCCTCGGGACGCTGTCCGGCTACGGGCTCGGGCTCCTCGTGGGGCTCGCGATCGCGGCTCTGACCTGGCTGGCGGCGCGTCCGCTGGGGCTCAGCGGCGGCAGCCTCGAGACCGTCGTGAACCCGCTCGCGATCATGCAGGCGCTCGCGCTCGCCGCCGGGCAGGAGATCCTGTTCCGCGGTCTGATCGGCGGGGTGCTGATGCGCCGTCTCGGCTTCCCCGCCGGCAACGCGCTCCAGGCGGTCATCTCCCTGCTGCCGACGCTCCTGCTCGCTCTCGCCCTCGGGGCGGCCGCGACGGCCTGGCCGCTGCTGCTGGCGCAGCTCGTCTCGTCGCTGCTGCTGGGCACCTTGCGCCACCGCCTCGGCACGTGCTTCCCCGGCATCCCGGCCTCGGCGCTCGGCACCCTCCTCGGGACGGTGCTCGCGGTCCTCTGACCCGCCGGCTCTGACCCGCGCCGTCAGCATGAGCGGGAGGGCTCTGCGCTGCGCTCGGCCCGTCGGCGCCGCAGCCACAGCTGGTGCGCGGTGATCACCGCGAGCGACCACGCCAGTCCGATCAGCCACCCGGCGATCACGTCCGTCAGCCAGTGGGCGCCGAGGTAGACGCGGCTCATGCCCATCGCGAGCGCGTACCCGGCGCACGTTGCGACCACGCTCCAGCGCAGCCAGGCCCTGCGCAGCGAGATCCAGGCGAGGTAGGCGACGATCGCCATCAGCACCGTCGCGTTCAGCGTGTGCCCGCTCGGGAAGGACGGGGAGGTCTCGTGGGGCGGCAGAGCCAGCGTGTGCGGCGGGCGCACCCGGCCGACGATCGCCTTGCCGAGCGCGGTGATCGCGAGCGCGCCCGTCATCGCCGGCGCGATCACCAGCGCCGGCGCCGGATCCCGGCGCAGCGCGCAAAGCCCTGCCATGAGCAGGAGCGTCACGATCGCAGCGCCCATCACATCGCCGGCGTGCGCGAGCGCCTGGGCGAGCAGCGTGAGGGAGTGCGTGCGGTGGTCGATCATGAACTGCAGGACGGGATGGTCGAGCACCGCGATGCCGTCGCCGTCCGTCACCCCCTCGTAGACCTCGTGGGTCGCCACCGTGAGGGCGCCGACGAGGCCCAGAGCCAGGAGCAGCAGCCCCGCCGGTGCGAGGGGATGGGTCGCGGCGCGTGCGATGGCGGCGCGCGGCGCAGCCGGCAGGGCGGTCAGGGGCGAGGGGGAATCGGGCATCAGGTGAGTATGCCCGCGAAGAGGGCCAGCCGGGGCCGGAGTCCGCGCCCCGCGCGCCTACTATCGGCGCCATGCGTGCTCTCGTCTTCACCGCCTACGGCGACCCCTCCGTCATGTCCCTCACCGAGGTCCCTGCTCCCGTGCCCGCTCCGGGAGAGGTGCTGATCCGCGTCACCGCGGCCGGGCTGAACCCCGTCGACGCCCTGCAGCGCGAGGGCACCTTCAAGGCCATCGACCCCTACCGCTTCCCGAAGGTCGCCGGCAACGAGCTCAGCGGCGTCATCGAGGCCCTCGGCGCGGGCGTCACCGGCTTCGAGGTCGGGCAGAGCGTCATCGCGCGCGTCGGGAAGTCCGAGCTCGGCGCCATCGCGCAGCTCGCGACCACGAGCGCCGCGCACGTCGCCGCAGCGCCCACCTCGATCCCGCTGGCCGACGCCGCAGGGCTCCCCCTCGCCGGTCTCACCGCCCAGCAGGCCCTCGGCCCCGACCATCTCGACGTGCGCGCGGGCGAGCGGCTGCTGATCACGGGCGCCGCAGGCGGCGTTGGCCAGATCGCCGTGCAGCTCGCCGTGGCTCTCGGGGCCGAGGTCACCGTCACCGCGTCTCCGGAGGGCGCCGAGATCCTTCGCGGCCTCGGCGCCGCGCACGTCATCGACTACCGCGAGCGCACCGTCTCCGAGGGCCCCGAGCGCTTCGACAAGGTGCTGGACCTCGTCGGCGGCGACACGGTCTCCGACGCTCTCCACGCGCTCGAGCCCGGCGGGGCCCTCGTGACGATCTCCGGCCCTCCCTCCCCGGGCAGCCTCACCGTGATCGCCGCGCCCTCGCGCCGCTGGGTCGCCGCGATCGTCGAGCGCGCCGCGAGCCGGCGCATCCGTCGGACCGCGCGCGCCCTCGGCGTCTCCTACGAGTTCTTCCTCATGCACCCCGACGGCGCCGGCCTCGCCGCGCTCGTGCGCGAAGTCGATGCGGGCCGTTTGAGCGTCCCGATCGACAGCCGTTTCCCGCTCGAGGAGTACCGGGCCGCGTTCGAGCGCCTCGAGTCCCGCCGCTCCAAGGGAAAAGTGGCTCTTCAGAGTTGAGTGTGGGTGCGCTGGTGGTGCGGGGTAGCTGACGGCGTGAGGCGATGACCCGTTCTCGGACCGGGCGCGGCCCTCGCCGCCACGCGATTCTATGGCCTGCCCAGCCTCTGACCGATGTCTCGACTCATCCGTCCCGGTGGACCTAGGGAGTCGAGCCCTAGGTCCACCCGAGATGGATAAGACATCGCTCAGGCTCTCACAGCGTCGCGCTACCTTGGGGACTTAGGCCCAGTCCTTGTGCGGCGACGTGCCGCCGATACCGGCGTTGAACGTATTCGTCGGATCGAGCTCCTTGAAGTGCTCTTCCATGGACTCCGGCAGCTTGTAGATGCGACCGTAGTTGTGCTCGGCGGGCAGCTTCGCGCCGCGCTCCTCCAGCAGGTGCTGGATGCGGTCGTGCAGCGCCTCGGGATCCACGCCCTGCTTGGCGACATAGTCCTGGTGCATCACATGGCAGAAGAAGTGCCCGTAATACGCCTTGACCTCAAGCTGGTCGTCGATCTCCTCCGGCAGCACCTCGAGCCAGTTCCAATCGTCGCGACGCAGGGCCACATCGATGGGGATGAGCCCTGCGATGTGCCGGCGCTTCAACGCGGCGTAGCGAGTGGCGGCACTGGCCGCGCCGAACCGGTTGAGCGACGCGCTCTTTTCTTCATCAGACGTGCAGATGAAGAACTCACCAGTGTGCTCGGGCTCTGCGAAGAACTCCTTGAGCATCTTCTCGCTCGCGGCCTTCTGCGACTCGCTGACGGTGAGCAGCAGGTGATGCTCGAAACGGTTGCGGTACTCCATCATGCGCTTGGGCAGCTGGTTGGGCAGCACGCTGAACATGGCTTGCGATACCGTGTCGGCGAAGGTCGGACCAATGCCGGGAATCTTCGAGAACAAGCCGTTGGCCCACGTCTTGAACGAGAACATGCGCGTCTGCAGCGCTGGACTCATGAACTTCAGGAAGACGAAGGTGTCTTTGCCGTACTTCTCGGCCAAGTCGAAGGCACTGCGGCCCATGTACTCACCAGAGATAGGCAGCGGCATGTCGGCTTCGAGGAACAACCGACGGATCTCTTCGAGCTCGTGCGTGTTGTTCGTGCCGATGTAAAACACGGTCGGGTGCACTTCGCGAGGGAAGGTGCGGGTGCGCACCGCGAACACCATCAGCTTGCCGGCCGAGCCGGAAGCCTCGAACAGGTACTCGGGGTTCGCATTGTAGCGAGCAGGCGAAGGCACGATCTTGCGCAAGTGCTCGGCGTACTCGGTCTCGTTCGAGTCTTCGGGAGCTGGGGTGACATCCTCGGGAGACCACTCGCCGCACTGTAGACGGTCGAGTGCGACCTCAGGGTCGTCTCCGAGCGAGATGCCCAGGTGATTGACCAGCTCGACCTTGCCGTGGTCGTTGACGCGGGCGAAGATCGCTTCGCGCGTGAATGCCGGACCCTTGCGAATCTGGCTGCCGCCCGAGTTGTTCGCGATGCCGCCGATGACCGAGGCGCCGATTGATGTCGACCCGATCACCGAGTGCGGCTCGCGCTGGTGCTTGGCGAGCGCGTCGGTCAGGTGTGTCAGCGGGGTGCCCGCGAGCGAGATCGCCTCGCGCGCGTCGTTGATGAGGTGCACCTCATCGATGCGGTGAGTCGAGATGATCACAATGGGGCGATCGTAGTCTTGGAAGCCGGGGCCGGATCCACCAGTCAGGCCCGTGTTCGATGCCTGCGGGATGACGATGAGGTTGTTGTCGACGGATACCTGCAGCGCCCGCCACATCTCGACCAGCGTGCCGGGGCGCACCACGGCGAAGACTGGTCCTCCGCCGAATCGATAGCCTTTGCTGAATGGCATCGTGGCACGCTCAGAGGTCAGTACATGTTCGTCGCCGACGATTCTCTTGAACGCATCGATCGCTTCGTGCGAAGTCGTGGTGGTCTGTCCTGGTTGCGTCATCTCTAAGCTTCCTATATTCAGTTGCATCACAAGCGCGTCATGATGCTGAGGGGATGTCGCCTTGATCCGAGCTAGTCCGCGGTCGTTCATTTTTTGATGGGCGGGGAAACGAGCCAGGGGGACGACGTCTGCGACCGTCTGCCCGGAAGCTCGCTACGGCGTCCAAGGAGTGTGCGTGTGCGTATGCATGTGCATACGCACATCCTCATTGTAGAAGATGCGCATCAGATAGTTTCGGACCGCGGTACTTTCGGACTCCGGTAGGTTCGGACCGCGATAGTTCGGACCACGATGTCGGCCACTGCCCTCACCCCATAGATGGCTCTTCAGAGTTGAGTGTGGGTGCGCTGGTGGTGCGGGGTAGCTGGTGGTAAGCGTCGAGGTCCCGGATGATGAGCGGACTTCTACCTCTGCTCGCACCAAGGACCTCGACGATACACAACCATAGTTGCGTATGCCCTGACGCGCTCGATCGCTATGGGAGATGCGATCTTCTCCTGGACTTCCCCGGCCTTCACCTGATCGCGGTCTCGCAGGCTCCATCAGGCCTGATGCTCGAGGTGGAGTCCTGCGATCCGGTCACGGGCTGCCCTGGCTGTGGAGTCATCGCGACTGGTCACGGCCGTGTGATGGTCGAGATGATCGATGCGCCCTGGGCCGGCAGGCCGGTGCGGATCCGGTGGCGGAAGCGCCGCTGGATCTGCCTTGAGGACATCTGTCCCGTGGCGACGTTCCTCGAACAGGATCCCGAGGTTTGCGCACCGCGGGGACTGTTGAGCATCCGTACGGTTCGGTGGGCGATCAGCCAGCTCCGCCGTGAAGGAGCGACGATCCAGGGCCTGGCGCGGCAGCTCGGCACCACCTGGAACACGCTCTGGTCCCAGGTTCAGCCCGTCCTGACCCTGGCCGCCGAGGACCCGTCCAGGTTCGAAGGAGTGCATGTCCTGGGCGTGGACGAGCATGTCTGGCATCACCGTGATCCTCGCCGGCGTGGTCCGAAGGAACTCACCGGGATGGTCGATCTGACGCGCGGCCCCCACCCGACCGCGAGGCTTCTCGATCTCGTCCCGGGCCGATCCGGGACGGTCTATCGCAACTGGCTCGACGAGCGGGGCGAGGAGTTCCGGCAAAGTATCGACATCGCGACGCTGGATCCGTTCCAGGGATACAAGAACGCGATCGATGACCGCCTCGAGGATGCCACCTGCGTACTGGATGCGTTCCACATCGTGAAGCTCGGCGGGGCTGCGATCGACGACGTCCGCCGCCGGATCCAGCAGGAGACCCTCGGCCACCGCGGCCGCAAGGGTGATCCTCTCTACGGGATCCGCAACGTCCTTCGCGCCGGCCGAGAACGCTTGACGAGCAGGCAACAGGTGCGTCTGGCCAGCGCTTTCGACGCCCATCCCGCTCACATCGAGGTCGAGGTCGCCTACCACTGCGTCCAGGACCTCCGAGACGTGTTCCACCAGCCCACACCCGCCCGGGGTCGTCGACTGGCCGAGCAGCTGATCGAGAAGCTGCCATCGTGCCCGATCCCCGAGATCGCGCGGCTCGGGACGACCCTGCGCCGCTGGCGGACAGCGTTCCTGGCCTACTTCGACACCGACGGCGCGAGCAACGGCGGGACAGAGGCCGTCAACGGGATCATCGAACTCGGCCGCCGCATCGCCAGAGGGTTCCGCAACTTCGAGCACTACCGACTCCGCATGCTCCTCATCACCGGCGGTCTCGACGCCTCACCCCACACTCAACTCTGAAGAGCCGGAAAAGTCCTTGTCGAGATCTGATCCGGCCTCGCATACTGGCCCGATGACGCCCGAAGAGCTCCTCCGCCTGTACGACCAGCAGCTGCGCGCCGAGGCCGAGGTGGCCGACGCCGACGAGGTCACGGCCATCGGCCCGGTGCTCGCCGCGATCTTCCCCGCACGCGGGAGGGGCTTTGCGACGGCCCGCCCCATCCCCGCCGGCACGGATGTCGAGGCGCTCGTCGCCGAGGTCGCCGCGCACTTCCAGTCGGATCCGCGGGTCTCGAACGCCGAGTGGAAGACCCGCGGGCATGACGGGACCCTGGGCCTTCTCGACGCCCTCGCCCGCCACGGCTTCAGGCTCGAAGAGGTCGAGACAATCATGGCCGGGGACATCGACGCCGTGATCGCCGCCGAGAGCCCCATCCCCGTCCACTACTCGCTGCATCGGGCAGACACCCCCGCGCTGATCCGCGAAGCGGAGGCGCTCGCGGGCCGCGTGTTCGGAGATTCTCCCGAGGACTCCGCCCGCCGGGCCGACGAGCTGGTCGAGCGCGACCGGCGGTGGCCCGGATCCTTCGAGATGTGGTGCGTGCGCGATGCGAGAGGCGAGATCGTCTGCTCCGGCCGGGTGGATCCGGTCCCCGGATCGGACTTCGCAGGGCTCTGGGGCGGCGCGTGCGCACCCGAGCACCGCGGGCTGGGCCTGTACCGGGCGCTCACGGCCGCTCGGGCCCGCAGCGCGCGAGAGCGGGGAGTCCGCTTCCTGCAGTCGGACTGCTCCCCGATGTCGCGGCCGATCCTCGAGCGGGCCGGCCTGGTGCCGATCACCACCACCACTCCTGCGGTCTGGCGACGCTGAGGGCCCGCCCGTCTCGTCGACGTCTGAGTTGAGACATGGCTTGCTGGGAGCAGTCTGTGGTGTAACCTAGGCCACTTCCCGCCCCTCGCAGGTCGGAGCGACATCGCAGTCGCGCCTCAGCGCTGCATCCCCCCGCTGTCGTCTCTCTCCTCCTCGCCCCCGGAGACGACCATGTCCCATGCCTCCTCCGCGGTCCCGCCGGATCCCTCACCGGATTCCCCGGCGAATCCGCCCGCCGCGCCCACCCGCCGCACGGCGATGACCGTCCTCGGCGCCCTCGTCGCCGCAGGCGCCATCGGCACTGCGACCGCGGGCTCCATCCTCTCCGCCTCCTCCGGCAGCGATGTGCGCTCCTCCCTTTCGCTCGTCGCCCCGGCGGCCGCGGGCGGCGGATGGGACGCCGTCGCACGGCAGATGCAGCAGGCGCAGCGCGAGAACTCGATCGTGAACAACACGCAGGTGCTGAACATGCCCGGCGCCGGCGGCACGATCGCCCTGAACAACTTCGCGACCCTCTCCGGCCAGTCCGACATGCTGCTGATCGGCGGCACCGGGCTGATGGCCGGCACCATCCAGTTCGACTCGAAGACGAAGTTCACCGACATCACCCCGCTCGCGGTGCTCGTGGAGGAGTACGACGCGATCGTCGTCCCGGCGAACTCGCCGTACCAGGACCTCGCCGCGCTGGTGGCCGACTGGACCGCGAACCCGGGGGCGGTGCCGTGGACCGGCGGCGGCTCCTTCGACCAGCTCGTCGTCACCGATCTCGCCGTGAAGGCGGGGCTCACCGGCGCCGACGTCAACTACATCTCCTCCGACGGCGGCGGCGAAGCGCTCGCCGCGCTGCTGAACGGCACCGCCAAGGCCGCCGCGAGCGGACTGCCCGACACCCGCGACCAGATCGAGGCGGGCCGCCTGCGCGCCCTCGCCCTGATCGCGAAGGAGCCGATCGAGGGCCTCGACGTGCCGACCGCGATCGAGCAGGGCTACGACGTCACCCTCTCGAACTGGCGCTCGGTCTCCGCCCCCGCGGGCCTCGAGCCCGAGACCGTCGACGAGCTCGTCGAGATCGTGCTCGAGACCGTGGCGACCCCCGAGTGGGCCGACGCGATGGAGAAGTACGCATGGACCGAGAACGTCATCACCGGCGATGAGCTCACCGCGTTCCTCGCCGATCAGGAGACCCGCATCCGCGCGCTCTACGAGGAGATGAACGCATGAGCAGCAGCTTCGCCCCTCTGGGGAAGGTCGAGGACCGTCGGGCCCCGATCCACCTCCTGCGCGAGCTGACGATGCCGATCGTGCTCGTCGCCGTCATCATCTACCTGGTCTACGGGCTGGTCACGATGACCGTCCCCGGCAATGCCGCGTTCCCCGGTCCCCGCTTCTTCCCGCTGATCATCGTCATCGCCATGACGATCCTGGTGATCCTGCAGACCATCACCGCAGTGCGCGACTGGCGCAGCGGGGACCTCGTCGAGCTCGGGGAGGACGAGGACCAGCGCCGTCAGTCCGGACTCGTCGTCGAGGCCGGGACCAGCAGCCGGATGGACGTGCCCTCCCTTCTGTGGATCATCGGATCCTTCCTCGCCTTCGCGGTCACCCTCGAGATCCTCGGCTGGATCATCGCCGCAGCGCTCCTGTTCTGGGGCGTCGCCCGCGGATTCGGCTCGCGCACCCCGCTGAAGGACCTCGTGATCGGGCTGACGGTCTCCTCGATCGCCTACATCGGCTTCGACATGCTGCTCGGCCTGAGCCTCCCCTCGGGCATTCTCGGATGGGGGTTCTGACATGGATTCGCTCGCCTCTCTGATCGACGGCTTCGGGCACGTCCTCAGCATCCAGAACCTGCTGTGGGTGGTCATCGGCTGCTTCCTCGGCACCGCCGTCGGCGTCATGCCGGGCCTCGGGTCCTCGATGGCGGTGGCCCTGCTGCTGCCCGTCACCTTCGCTCTCGAGCCGACCGCCGCGCTCATCATGTTCTCCGGCATCTACTTCGGAGGCCTCTTCGGCGACTCCACGATGGCGATCCTGCTGAACACCCCCGGGCAGGCCTCCTCCATCGCCTCGACCTTCGAGGGCTACAAGATGGCGCAGAACGGCAGGGCGCCCCAGGCGCTCGCGACCGCCGCGATCGGCGCGTTCATCGGCGGCATGATCGCCTCGGTGGTCGTCACCTTCCTCGCCCCATGGCTCGCGGAGTTCTCCTCGCAGTTCGGCCCCGCGGAGTTCTTCGCGCTCGCCCTGTTCGCCTTCGTCGCCACCAGCTCGGTGGTGACCGACAGCGCGATCAAGGGCCTGCTGGCCCTCGTGCTCGGCCTCGCCATCGCGGTGATCGGCATCGACGGCGTCTCGGGCGCACCGCGCTTCACTCTCGGCAGCCCGCTGCTGTTCGACGGCATCTCCATCGTCACCGTGACCGTGGGCATGCTGGCCCTCGGCGAGGTCATCTACATGGGCGTGATCGCCCGGAAGACCGACGAGGGCGAGATGCTGCGCCCGAAGGGCCGGCCCTGGCTCTCCGGGAAGGAGTTCCGCGAGGCGCTGCCCGCGTGGCTGCGCGGCACCGCCATCGGCCTCCCGTTCGGCGTGATCCCCGCCGGCGGCTCCGAGATCCCGACGTTCCTCGCCTACGGCGCGGAGAAGAAGCTGGACTCCCGCCGCCCCGACCCCCAGTTCGGCACCGGCGCGATCCGCGGCCTCGCCGCGCCGGAGGCCGCCGGCAACTCCACCACCGGCATGGCGATGGGCGCCCTGCTGGCGCTGGGCCTGCCGATCTCCGCGACGGCCGCGGTGATCCTCGCGGCGTTCCGCATGTTCGGTCTCCAGCCAGGGCCCCTGCTGTTCGTGAACCGCCCCGATCTGGTGTGGGCGCTGATGGCGAGCTTCTTCGTCGCGATGATCGTGCTGCTGGCGATCAACCTGCCCTTCGCGATGCTCTGGGCGAAGCTGCTGCTGATCCCGAAGCCCTACCTGTACGCGGGCATCACGATGTTCTGCGGGCTCGGCATCTACGCCTCCAGCTCCTCGATCGCGGATCTGATCGTGCTGCTCGTGATCGGCGTGCTCGCCTTCCTCATGCGCACCTTCGACTACCCGCTGGCACCGCTGATCATCGGCATGGTGCTCGGCCCGCTCGCGGAGTACAGCCTGCGCGACGCGATGCAGAGCGCCGACGGCGACGCGAGCGTGCTCGTCTCCAGCCCGATCGCGATCGGCCTGTACGTGGTGCTGCTGCTCGTGCTCGGCCTCACCATCCGCGCGAAGCTCGCCGGGAGGGCGGGCGCACGGGCCTGAGGTCGGCGCTAGGCTCGCTGCGTGGCAGGACGACGGCTCTCCCTCTCTGCGGCGCCGGTCCTGGCGGCGGCGCTCGCTGCGGCGCTCGCTGCGGTCATCGCGGGAGCCGAGGCGATCTCCTGGCGGGCGGCTCGCCGGGCCCGGCGCGAGGACTCCGCCAGGGCCGACGGCGCGGCCCGGGATGCGGGGCCGGGAGCGCCGCCCCTGCGCGAGAGCGTCGTAGTGCTCGGGTACGGCAACCGCGGCGAGGTGCTGAACGGTGTGAACCGCTGGCGGCTGCGGATCGCTCTGCGCTCGATGACGCCGGGCGCGCAGACCACCCTCATCGCGAGCGGCGGCGCGGTCAGCGGCGCGAGCGCGGAGGCCCAGCTCCTCGCCCGCCACGCCCGCGCGGTCCTCGGATGGGAGGGACCGCTGCTCATCGAGGGCCGCAGCCGCACCACCTGGGAGAACATCGAACAGATCATCCCGCTGGTGGAGGACGCCCAGCGGATCGTCATCGCCTCGAGCCCCCTGCACGCCGAGCGCGCCCGCGCGTTCCTGCAGGCGCAGCGACCGGATCTCGCCGCGCGCCTCGCCCCTGCCGCGAACCATCGCTTCGGGGAGCGGATGCTGTGGAAGCCGGCCGAGGCGGTCGTCGGCCTCGAAGGGCTGCGCCGCGCGCGCAGGGACGGTCAGATCCCCTCGCGGCGCGCGGGCCGGGCCGGGCTGGGTCGGGCCGGGCCGGCGCGCAGAGGGTGAGCCGATGAGGGGAGAGACGATGAGGGATAGCCGATGAGGGAGGGCCGATGAGGGACAGGCGCTGGGTCGAGAGCGCGGTGGACGAGGCCATCGCCCGCGGCGACTTCGAGGACCTCCCGGGTGCAGGCAAGCCGCTGGACCTCC
This sequence comes from Brachybacterium equifaecis, assembly GCF_023509525.1. Lineage (GTDB taxonomy): Bacteria > Actinomycetota > Actinomycetes > Actinomycetales > Dermabacteraceae > Brachybacterium > Brachybacterium equifaecis. Next base: position 923,246 of record NZ_JAKNCJ010000001.1, on the reverse strand, counting down.
CCGATCACCACGACCCCGACTGGTGGATCAAGGGCCGCCTCGAGGGGGAGGACGTCGACCGCGACGCGCTGCTGCCGCCCGTGATCCTGCTGCGCCGGGAGCGGGAGGGCCTCGAGGAGACCCTGCGCGTGCTGCGCGACGAGAGCGCGGTGCGGGAGTACGCCGAGGACTTCACTGCCCGCGTGCTCGAGGACCGCGCCGCGACCCCCTTCGCCCGCCTCCTCGCTCCCGTCCTCGATCCGGAGGACGCGGTCGCGCGATGGCGGGAGATCCAGGCGGAGGAGGGGGCGGCGGCAGGAGGCGCGGCGGATCCGGGCGCAGGACCGCGCGACGAGCCAGGACCGCACGACGAGCGGCGCGGGCTGCTGGCCCGGCTACGTCGGATCCTGGGGTCCAGGAACGGCGGCGCCGCGCCGCGGTGAACCGCCGAGGCACCTTTCCAGAGGGGCCGACGCCTTTGGGCCCGCTCAGGTACCTTTGCGGCGGTTGGATGCCGCTGCGGCCCGCTCAGGTACCTTTGCGACGCGCGAAAGGTACCCACGTGGGTCGCAATCCACGCGGGACGGGGCGGGGCCGGGCGGGGCCGGGCGAGGCGGGACAGGCGAGGCGGGACAGGCGAGGCGGGACAGGCGGGGCGGGACGGGCGGGGTAGGGCGCGCCTGCGGCCTGCGGCCTGCGGCCCGCGGCCCGGTGCCCAGGGCCGCCGCGTAGCGTGGCGGGATGTCTCGCACCGCAATTGCCCTCAGCGCTCTGCTCGCAGGCGCCGGAGCGCTTCACTTCGCTCGGCCCGCGCCCTTCGACTCGATCGTCCCGCGCGCGCTGCCGGGCGATGCGCGCGTCTACACGCTCGCCTCGGGCGCGGCGGAGCTGGGCATCGCCGGTCTGCTGGCTGTTCCTGCGACCCGCCGCCTCGGGGGAGCGGCGGCAGCGGCGCTCTTCGTCGCGGTGTTCCCGGCGAACCTGCAGATGGCGGCCGATTGGTCGGACCGCAGCGCCCTGCACCGGTCGATCGCGTACGGCCGCCTGCCTCTGCAGGCCGTGCTGATCGCCCAGGCGCTCCACGTCGCACGCGGCTGAGGGAGCTCCGCCGCCTGGCGGGCTGGCCCATCTGGCGGGGCTACCCTGCCGCCATGCGCATCACTGTCACCGGAGACGCCTCGCGGCACCTACCGCCCGAGCTCGCGGATCTCACCCTCCTCGTCAGCACCGAGAGCGGCTCGGCCGCCGAGTCGCTGGAGCGCACGAGCACCCTCCTGCACGAGCTGCAGGCAGATATCGAGCAGCTCGCCGCTCCCGGGGCCGACGGCTCCCGATCCCCGCTCGCCGCGCACGCGATCCTCCCTATCGCCACCCGCTCCTGGCGGCCCTGGACCCCGGAAGGGGAGGCGGAGCAGCCCCGCTGCGCCGCCAGCGCGACGCTGCGCCTGACGTTCCGCGAGCACCGTGCCCTCACCGATCTCATCGCCCGCTGGGGCGGCCGCGAGGGTATCGAGGCCCAGAGCGTCACCTGGTCCCTCGCCCCGTCCCACCAGCGGGAGGCCGAGGCGGAGGTGCTGGCCGGGGCGGTGCAGGATGCGACCGCTCGGGCCCGCGTGATCGCCGAGGCGGCGGGCTTCGCGCACCTCACGATGACGGAAGCGGCCGACGCCGGACTGCTCGGCGATGCGGGGGCCCCGGCCGGGTCGTGGGGCGCCGGCTCGTGGGGCGCTGAGGCGGGCGCAGCCGGCCGCGCGAAGATGTTCAGCGCGGCTGACTCCGGCCAGGGCGTCGACGTCACCCCGGAGGACATCGAGGTCGCGGTGCGGATCCACGCGAGGTTCGAGGCGAGCTGAGGGCCGCCCCGCGGGCTCGCGAGCTGAGGGCCGCCCGGCGGGCTCGCGAGCTGAGGGCCGCCCGGCGGGCTCGCGAGCTGAGGGCCGACGGGCCTCCTACCGCGAGAACGCGACCTGCCCGGCGAGGATCGTCGCGAGCGGTCGCACCTCCCGCAGCCGGGCGGCGGACTCGCGGGCGGCGTGCTCGTCCATCAGTCCGTCCGGCGTCGTCGGCACCGCTGCGAACGGGTCATCGGAGAGCAGGACGACGTCCGAGGTCGCGCCCGCCTCGAGCAGCGGCGCCCCGTCGACGGAGGCCATGAGCGCCTCGAGCGGCTGGAGCTGCTGAGCGGGCAGCCAGGCCTGGCGGGCGTCGGCGCTGCGGTGCACGGCGGCCGCCATCGCGAGCCACGGGTCGATGGGCGCGACGGGCGCGTCGGACCCCATCAGCAGCGGCACCCCGGCGCGCAGCAGGTCGCGGAAGCGGAACGACTCCTCGAACGTGCCCGGCCACAGCTCGACGGAGGCGTCGCGGTCATCCAGCAGGTGCGCGGGCTGCACGGAGGCGGCGATGCCGAGACGGGCCATCCCGGCGATGTCCTCATCGGTGAGCAGCTGCGCGTGCTCGATGCGCCGGCCCGCGCGCGGCGGGAGGGCGGCGAAGGCGTCGAGCACGATGCGGGCCGCGGCGTCGCCGATCGCGTGGACCGCCGCTTCGAGCCCCCGCTCCTCGGCGCGCGCGATGGCGGTGCGCAGGGCGTCAGGGTCGATGCTGAGAATGCCGTGGCCTGCGCTGATGCTGCTCGCGGCGGCGCCGGCGTAGGCGTGGCGGCAGAACGCGGAGCGCGATCCGAGGGAGCCGTCGGCGATGATCTTCAGCGGGCCCATCGTCACGAGCCCCGAGGTGCCGATGGGGGTGCCCGTCGGCCCGGGGGCGGTCTCCAGGTGCGAGAGGTAGGTCGCGGTGCGAACCCGCAGCCGGGGGAGGCGGCGCTCCCAGAGGCGCCAGTTCTCGGACCACTCCATGTCCGTCAGGCCCACGATGCCGCGCGAGAGCGCGTCCTCCTGCAGGCGCACCACCCCGGATTCGAGGCGGGCGGCGACGCCCGGCAGGTCCTCGAGGTGGAAGGCGGCATCGAACCACTCGTCCTCCGCGACGATCCCTGTGCGCGCGGGCAGGCCGAGGGCGGCGAGGGCGGCCGAGCTCATCCAGGCGTGATGGGCGTCCCCGCCGATCAGCACCACCGGCACCGCAGCGCCGCCCGGCGCGCGGGAGGCCGCATCGAGGGCTGCGACCGTCGGCGCTCCCTCGAGGTCGACGAGCCGGTGCCCGAAGCCGACGAGCGTCTCGCCTTCGGCGGCGGCGGGCCGGGCGGCGAGCTCCGCGCGCACTGCTGCGAGCAGGGCATCGACGCTGGTCATCGCGCTGGTGTCGAGGCGGGAGGCGCCCTGGGCGGCCTGGCCGACGTGCACGTGCTGGTCCCAGAGTCCCGGGATCGCGACGGCGCCGCCGGCGTCGAGGATCTCCTCGCCCGCGTGCGCGGCGAGGTGCGGGGCGACCTCGGCGATGCGGCCTGCTCTCAGGCGCGCATCGTGCAGCGCGGGGGAGCCGGGGCGGCGGAACTGTCGCAGGAGCACCAGGCGAGGGTACCGGCTGGCCGGGGCAGCGGCTGCGCCCGTGCCCCTGCCCGTGCATGCCGCAGTTTCTCCACACCCGCCCTGCGGGCCGCCCCCGCCGGGGCACAATGCCTCTATGAGCACTTCCGACGCACCGCAGCTTGCCTCCGAGGGCGCTGCCCCGCGCATCGTCACCGCATCCCGGGAGATCGCGGCCCCGGCCGCAGAGATCTTCGAGCTGATCGCCGATCCGGCCCGGCAGGTCGAGTGGGACGGCAACGACAACCTCGGCGCCGCCGATCACGGCCAGCGCGTGCGCGCGGCCGGGGACGTCTTCACGATGACGCTCACCAAGGGCTCCGTGCGGGAGAACCGGGTGGTCGACTTCGAGGAGGGCCGGCGCATCGCCTGGCGGCCCGCCCCGCAGGGCGCCTCCGAGCCCGGCCACCAGTGGGGCTGGAAGCTCGAGCCCCTCGGCGCGCAGTCCACTCGCGTCACCCACATCTACGACTGGTCCGACCTGCACGACCCGGCGCGCGAGGAGAAGGCGCGTGCGACCACCGCGCAGAACCTCCAGGCCTCTCTCGATCGCCTCGCCGCTCTCGCCGAGGGCCCCGGCACACCCGCGCAGTGAGCACTCGCGCGCAGACGGCCGACCCCGCCGCCCGGCTGACCCGGGCCCAGCAGGTCGACGCCGCGACCCCCGCGAGCCGCAATCGCGTGGTCGACTTCCTTCGCGCCGCCGCCATCGCGGTGGTCGTGCTCGGGCACTGGACCATCATGGCCGTCAGCCCCACGCACGGCATCGACCCGCACGGCGTGCTGGACTCCGCCCGCTGGACCCATCCGCTGACCTGGATCTTCCAGGTCATGCCGATCTTCTTCCTGGTGGGCGGCTACTCCAACGGGCTCTCCTGGCGCTCGGCGCGAAAGCGCGGCACGACGTACGCCGAGTGGCTGCGCACGCGCCTGCGCCGCCTCGGAGTGCCGCTGATCCCGCTGCTGGTGGCCTGGATCGTGATCTGCGCGATCGCACTGCTCGCGGGCGCCCCCGCGGAGACGGTGCGCCTCGCCTCGCAGATGGCGCTGATCCCCACCTGGTTCCTCGCCTCCTACCTGCTCGTCATCGTGCTCGCCCCGCCGTGCCTGGTGCTCTGGGAGCGCTTCGGCTGGCTCTCGGTGGCCGGGGGCCTGGCGCTCGCGGGCATCGTGGACGCCATCAGCATCACCGCCTCCTCCCCGCTGCTGGGGTACCCGAACTACGTGATCGTCTGGGCGGCCTTCCACCAGGTCGGCTACGCCTGGCTCGACGGGCGCCTCGCCGGTACCGGGCGGCGGCTCGCGCTCGCCGGGATCGGCGCGGCGGGACTCGCGGTGCTCGTCGGCCTCGGGCCCTACCCGGTCTCGATGATCACCGCCTCGGCCGACGCGATCAGCAACTCGAGCCCCACCCGCGTGACCATGGCCTTCCTCGGCCTGCTGCAGGCCGGGATCGTGCTGCTCGCAGAGGGCGCGCTGACCAGGCTGCTCGCCCGGCCGCGCCTGTGGCTCGTCACCGTGATGGTCAACCAGCGGATCATGACGTGGTTCCTGTGGCACCTCACCGCTCTGGTGGGCCTCGCGCACCTGCTGCTCGCCCTCGATGCGCGCGCCCTGCTGCCAGAGCCGCTGACGGGGATCTGGTGGGCGAGCCGGCCCCTGTGGTGCGCGGCGCTGCTGGCGATCACCGGGGTGATCGTGCTGGTGATGGGCCGGTTCGAGACGCCCCGACCTGATCCCCGCCCGGCCCCGCCGCTGTGGCGGGCGCTGCTCGCCGCCGCGCTCGTGTGCGGAGGGCTCGCCGTGATGGCGGGCTCAGGGATGGTCGGCGCCGGCGGGCTCGGCTTCCTGTGGCCGATGCTGCCGCTGATCGGTCTGCTCGGCCTCGGGATGGTGCCGCTGAGGCGGTCCGCCGAGCAGGAGCCGGTCAGCGCTCCTGGAGGACCTCGCTGAGCGGAGCCGCCCCGACGGTCGCGGTCCGCGGGTCGTAGAAGCGCTGGGAGAGGAACTCCTCGTGCACGTCGAGCGAGCGGGTCACCCCCCGCACGAGCTGCGCGTCGAGCTGATCGAGCTGGCCCTCCAGCACGCCGAGCTGGCGCTCGATGCTGAGGAGGTTCGCGTGCCCGGCGCGGCGGGTCGCCTCATCGCTCGAGGCGAGGGCCGGGGCGTTCGCCTCGATTGCCCCGAGCAGCTCCGGGATGTACCGGGAGGTCATCCCTTCGAGGGTCATCACCGCGTCGTCGGCCGCATGGCGCGAGGCGAGACCGGGGGAGCCCAGCAGGGTGCTCACGCGCTGCAGCATCCCGTCGGCGCGATCGAGGGCGGGGCGCAGAGGCTTCTGGCGCAGGCGCCGGCGGAGCATGGCCGCATGCTTCTGCCCGCGCGCGGAGGACTTCGCAATGGCCACGAGCATCGTGCGCGTGGTCTCCGTGAGCTCGGGGAGGTCCGACGGGCGCACGTGCCGCGGGGCGCGATCGCGCAGGAGCACGGCGAGGCCGCCGCCCACCGCGAGGCCGACGGCCAGACCGCCGAGCAGCGGGGACAGGATGCCCGCTCCGCCGATCAGGCTCGCCACGCCCAGCACCATGAACGCGGAGATGCCGGCGCCGCCGCCGAGCACGATCGGCACGCCGCGGGTCAGCCAGCGAGCGCGACGGCGCGCCCGGCGCGGGGCGATGCTCGAACCGGGCCTGATGCTCGAACCGGGCATGGCAGCCGCCTCTCCTCGGGGTGACAGGTGCGCACTGCGGCAGCAGTGCATCCTTCAGTGAACCGCACGCAGGTGGGATCCCGCTGGGGCTTTCGTGAACCTGGCCCGGGCGGCGCCGGGAGCAGGCACGATGGTCCGATGGTGCTTTTCCCGCACGTCTGCTGCCGGTCGGTGCGCGCATGATCCGCGTTTATCTCCTCGACGCCGCCGGGCATCTCGCGCCCGGTCTCGCGGGCGAGGTGCGCGCGCTCGCCGAGACCGCTGCCGTCGCGGTCGACGCCCAGGTCGGCATCGACGGCGCGGATCTCGTGCTGTGCGACTACCGAGGGCTCGCGATCCCCGAGCTCGGGGTGGGCGGGTACGCCCCGAGCGCCGCGCTCGCCTTCATCGCGCTCGAGCCCTGGGGCGAGCACTTCGCGCAGCATTGGCGCCAGGCGCTTCCTGCGAGCATCGCCCACGAACTGCACCATGTGCGGCGCTGGCAGGGGCCCGGCTATGGCCCGCGGCTCGCGGACTCCCTGGTCAGCGAGGGCATGGCGACCCTCTTCGAAGCCGAGCGCACAGGCGAGGAACCCCTCTACGCCCGGGCCGTGCCCGGCGAGGATCTCGATCGGCACTGGCAGGATGCCCTCCCGCTGCTCGAGCGCGAGGATCAGCACGCACGGTTCTTCTTCGGAGGCGCTGACCTGCCGCGCTGGCTCGGCTATGCGCTCGGCACGGAGCTCGCCCGGAGGTACTGCCGCGAGCACGGCGTGAGCGCGGCAGAGGCGGTCGATGCCCCGGCCGGCGAGGTCGCGAAGGCGTGGTGAAGGGACGGCTGTGCTGAGGTACCGGTCCTGTGTGGGGCCGGGCCCACTGGGAGGCGGGCTCCGCTGGGAGGCGGGGACCGCGAAGAATGCCCGTGACCTCCGCGTCTGCTCGCCTTAGGATCGCCGAGTGACTGCGAACCTGACCCTGCGCCCGCTCCGCCTCGAGGACGAAGCGGAGGTGCGGCGCCTGCAGGAGCAGCTCCTGGCCGACGACTTCGACTTCCTGCTCGATGACGGCCAGCCCTTCGCCGCCTATCTGGAGGGCCAGCGCCGCGAGGCGTGCGGGGAGGATCTCGCGCCGGGGCGGGTCCCCGCGGAGTTCCTCGTGGCCGAGGTCGACGGGGAGATCGTCGGGCGCGTCTCGATCCGCCACGAGCTCAACGACTTCCTGCGCACCATCGGCGGGCACGTCGGCTACGCCGTCGGCCCCGAGCACCGCCGCCGCGGGTACGCGACGGAGATCCTGCGGCAGTCCGTCGCCCGCCTCGCCGAGCTGGGCGTCGAGCGCGTCCTCGTGACCTGCGATGACACGAACGCGGCGTCGGCCGCGACGATCGAGCGCTGCGGCGGGGTGCTGGAGGACCTCTACGAGCCGGGCGGCGGCAAGGTCGGCAAGCGCCGGTACTGGATCGATGCGCGGCGCGGGCGCTGAGCGAGCCTGGTCATGACCACGTCCGATCCGATCCGGGCCAGAGCTGCGCCGAAGCGGGCCGTAGGCGATGACGGACTTCCCTCCCAGCCCGGATCCTTCGATGACACGCGAGCGCGCCTGCGCCACCTCTCGGGCAGCGTCTGCGTGCTCAAGGAGCAGGGCCTGGCGGCGGAGGATGCGCGGGCCTGCGTGAAGGGCGGGGCTGACGTCTTCGTGAATCCCGCCGGTTGGAACGTTCCCTGGGGCCCGACCTGCTGGCCCCATGAGATGTCGTTCTGGATCGAGAACGAGACCGCGCTGCCGCTCGCGAAGAGCACTCTGGTCCCGATCGAAGAGGCCGATCCGATCGAATGCTTCCTCTATGAGAGCGAGGACGGCGAGTTCGTCCTCGTGATCACGGGCGGCTTCACCTGGGGGCCGACGCTGCGGTCCTTCGCCGACGACGGGACGACGATGCCCGCCGACGTGATCCTCCTGCATCCCAAGCCGCTGTCGACGACCACGGTCTCCGGAGAGCTCGACTCCAGCCGGGACCGGGAGATCGCCTTCCGCATCGGGCCGCCGTTGCGGGGCTGAGCTGGCCCGAGCCGGTCCTGGCCCGCAGTTCAGCGGCCGTCGGAGCCGAGGACGACGGAGAAGCCAAAGACGCCGATGACCAGCAGCACCGCTGTGCGAAGCCCCCGGACCATGAGCGCGCACGCGCGACGAGCCCTCGTCCCGGAAGCCTCGATGGGCGGGACCCCCATTGCTGCCAGGAACGCGCTCAGCAGCAGCGCTCCGACGCCGCTCGAGGCCAGATCGTCCCACCCGATCGCAGCGACCTGAGCGCGCCAGTAGCCGGTGACCGCCCTCCAGCCGCCCTCGGCGACGAGGCTTCCGTACTGGAACAGGAGCACGACGCCGAGGAGGATCAGCCACGGACAGTGGCGCGCACCGGGATCCTCGGGGCGTCGACGGAGGCGCGCTTCGCTGCGGCGGGCCGCCAGGCTCACCTTGCCCCCACGTGCCGAGCGCTTCGCAGCCATTGCCCCGCCAGGCCGAGACCTGCGATCACCGACCGAGCCGATCCAGCACGTCGGCATAGCGCGCGCGGACGCGAGCAGAGGCCTCGCTCACGGCCCGGCTGTGGGTGCGCGGCTCGGCGACCTGGCGGCTCGCGCGGACGGCAGTCTCCTCAGTGGTGGCGCCGCCGGCTTCTGCGAGAGACGCTGGGGCACGCCAGTCCTCGTCAGTGAGTCGCACGGTCTTCGCCATGCAGGGATGGTACCGAGCGACTGGCCGGCCGTCTCGCCTCTGCGCCGCCTCGGACGACGAGGGGCGAGAGGGGCACCACCGCGACCCCGATCCGGGACCCGACTCGCCTCTGCGGCCCCATACCCTGGAGGGGTGTCGTCCCTCCTGCGCATCGTGCGCTTCACCCGCCAGCTGACCCCCCTCTATCTCGCGATCATCGCGTGCTCTGTGCTGACCGCCGTGGCGAGCCTCGCGGTGCCGTTCATCATCGGCGCCGCGACGGACACCGTCACCGGGGCCGTCGGCGGGCGGATCGAGGTGGGAGACGCGACCCGCACGGTGCTGTGGCTGGCGGCGGCGCTGCTGCTCGCGGAGCTCGCGAACACGATCCTGTCGAATGTGGGCGGGTACTACGGCGACGTCATGAGCAACCGCCTGCGCACGATCCTCTCGGTGCGCTACTTCGACAAGCTGCTCGCCCTGCCGCAGCGCTGGTTCGACGACGAGCTGACCGGCACGATCGTCTCGCGCCTGAACCGCTCGATCAACGAGGTCTCCCAGTTCGCGAAGACCTTCTCGAACTCCTTCGCCACGATGCTCATCACCACCTTCGCGGTGCTCGGCATCAGCGCCTGGTTCTACTGGCCCCTCGCGGTGCTGCTGCTCATCATCTTCCCGATCTACATCTGGCTGACCGCGCTCACCTCCAAGAAGTGGCAGGTGCTCGAAGGGGAGAAGAACGAGCAGGTGGACCTCGCCGGCGGACGCTTCGCCGAGGTCATCGGCCAGATCCGCGTGGTGAAGTCCTTCGTGCGCGAGCGCTCGGAGCTGGACCTGTTCAGCGACCGCTTCGAATCCACCGACTCCCTCACCCGTGCGCAGTCCCGCCACTGGCACTGGATGGACGTGCTGCGCCGCGGCGCCCTGAACGTCATCTTCTTCGCGATCTTCGCGATCATCTTCGTGATGACCGTGCGCGGCCGCTTCACCCTCGGCGAGATGGTGCTGCTGATCCAGCTGATGAACATGGCCCGCAACCCCGTGCAGAACATGAGCTGGGTCATCGACGCCTCCCAGCGCGCGATCGCGGGCTCGCGCGACTACTTCCGCGTCATGGAGACCCCGGTCGACGGGCGCGCCCCGCACGTCGTCGCCGCCGCGACCGCTGGGGCCGCGGGGGAGGAGCAGGCGCCGGCCCGCCCCGCTGGCGCCCCGTCGGCCGACGGGACCCCCGCCGCGGCCGCCGCCCCGTCGGCCGACGGGGCCGCGCAGCCCGCGCCGACGGATGGTCCGATGATCGACATCGACGCCGTCCGCTTCGCCTACGAGAACGGCGAGGATGTCCTGCACGGCATCAGCTTCGACGTCGAGCGCGGGGAGAAGGTCGCCCTGGTCGGCGAGTCCGGCGGCGGGAAATCCACGATCGTGAACCTGCTGCTGGGCCTGTACTCGCCGCGCGAGGGATCGATCGAAATCGCCGGGCATGATGTGGAGACGGTGGACCTCGAGACGCTGCGGCGGAACGTCGGCGTCGTCTTCCAGGACGCGTCGCTGTTCTCCGGCACGATCCGCGAGAACATCGCCTATGGCCGTCCCGACGCGACCGAGGAGGAGATCATCGATGCCGCCCGGCGCGCGAACGCCGACCGCTTCATCGAGCGCTTCACCGACGGCTACGACACCGTCATCGGCGAGCGCGGGCTGCGGCTCTCCGGCGGCCAGCGCCAGCGCATCGCCGTGGCCCGCGCGATGCTGAAGGACGCCCCGATCCTGGTGCTGGACGAGGCGACCTCGGCGCTGGACACGAAGGCCGAGCGGCAGGTGCAGGCGGGGCTGGACGAGCTGATGGCCGACCGCACCTCGCTGATCATCGCCCACCGCCTCTCGACCATCGCGGCGGTGGATCGCATCGTCACGCTGCGCGACGGGAACGTCGACGAGATCGGCACCCCCGCCGAGCTCGCGGCCTCGGGCGGCATCTACGCGGAGCTGCTGAGCCTGCAGGACTCCGGTCAGAAGAAGGCGCTGGCGAAGTACGGGATCACGGGGTGAGGGATCGCGATGCGGGCTAGCCTGACCGCATGCACACCCTCTTCGAAGCCGAGGTCACGATCTCCCTCGGCGCCGGCAGCGACTTTCGCCATGACCGCGAGCCGCGCCTGGTGGGCACGCTCCACGCCGAGTTCGAGGGGTGGCTCGGCGATGACATCGTCGAGACCTCCGGGTTCTGGCTCGTCACCGAAGCGCTCGCCGCAGCGCTGCAGTCCTCCGCGCTGACGGGCTTCGAGCTCGCGGACGTCGTCGTGACGACCGGGCCGACGTGGGACGAGTTCGACTACCCACCTCTGCCCGTGTGGCGCCGGCTGGTGCCGACAGGATCGCTGACCGCCGGCGACGACATCGCCGCCGTGCGCCGGAGTACGACCCTGGCGCTCAGCGAGCAGGCGCTGCGTCTGCTGGAGAGCTTCCAGATCGAGAACGCCTCCCTGCGGCCGATCACCGATCCGCAGAGCCTGTGATGCGGGTGCTGGGTGAGCTCGAGGCGTTCCGCCTGGCCCTCGGTCACCGCCTCGAGGACGAGGAGTCGCAGGAGGCCCTGCGGTTCGCGGGCCCGGCCACCGAGGAGCTCCGCTCCCGCGCCGACGGGCGGACCATGCTCGCAGCGCTCGTAGTGCCGAGCAGCGATTCCGCCTGAAAAGCGCATCTTCCGCCGGGCCGCGGCGTCCGGTAGCGTCGGCCCCCAGCGAGCCTCGAGCGGCGATGGTGCCGAGAGATGAGTCCAGCGACGACCCTGTCCGGTGACATCACGGCGCACCCGGACCCTCGAGCGGAGAGAAGCGATGCCCACAGAGATCACCGGAGAGCTGCGGACGTTCATGGATGCGTTCGGCGTCCGGATCGGCGACCCGCGGCTCGAGCCGGCGCTCGCCCTGCTGGGCGAGGTCGAGGAGACCCCGCCGGTGCGGAACGCAGGTGCGCTCTACAGCGCGGTGCGCTCGCTGCCGAGCGGCGTGTCGATCATGCTGCGCGACGGCGTCGTGCTGCGCGCGTTCATCTACCTCACGCCGCAGAAGGGCTTCACGCCGTACGCGAGGCCCGAGGCGCTGGTGAACGGCCTCGATCTCGGTGCGGCGAACCGCGAGACCGTCCGCGCGTTCTTCGGCCCTCCCATCGAAGAGCTGCCGGCCTTCGACTACTTCCATGCGGGCTACGACATCGCCGTCGACTACGACGACGATGGTGCAGTCACCACGATCCTGCCGATGGTCGAATCGGCGTGAAGGAGGACCGAGCCATGAGCGAGTCGCCTGCCCCTGACAGTCCCTTCAACTGGCCCGCGCACATCGGCCTGATGGTCCTGACCAAGCAGGAGCTCCACGCCGCGGATGCCTCGGGCTTCTTCCCGCGGTGGCCGCGACTGAGGAGAAGCTCGCGGCGACCGAGGCGCGGCTGGGCTTCGCGCTCGACCCCGCGCACCGGGCGTTCCTCGCGCACGCCGACGGCTGGCGAGGATTCCTCACCGGTGCCGACCTGTTCAGCTCGGACGAGCTCGGCGACACTGCTGCGCAGGCGGCGCTGGAGCTGATGGTCAGCGTGTGGCCCGACGAGATGCTCGAAGAGGCTGGGCTGCACAGAGGCGCCCTGTTCCCGATCGCCGCCGATCTGGAGATCGACTGCCTGTTCGTCATGCAGCATCGCGACGGCTCAGCGCAGCCCCACGTGGCCTGGTTCTACGACGGTGTGGGCGAGCGGTACGCGACCTTCGAGGAGTTCTTCACCGCGATGATCGCCGACAACCTCGAGAACATCGAGGACGCCCGCCGCTACGCGATCGAGGACGGCCTCGCCTGACCCCTCCGGTCCGGTTCCATGGACATCCGGGCAAGAATGGGTTGGGTATCCGTCAATCTGGCTCTTCCCAGATGAGGGTGTAGGTCGGCCGGGCGCGTCGGTCCGCAGGTAGACGTCGAGGTCTCCCGACGATGGAGGTTCCTACGCCATCCATCCGAAAGACCTCGACGTGACCGACGCTACCCCGCCGGCCGGCTTCGGCCGCCCTGACCTGACCGCTTTCGCTCGACTCGACGGCCTCGGTCTGAGCGTGACCGGACAACGACTTGAACCGGATCGTGCGGTCCTCGCGTGCCGCGTGGTGGAACCAGATCAGTGGTGCCGACGGTGCGGCAGCGAAGGCGCTGCTCGTGACACCGCGATCCGGCGGTTGGCCCACGAGCCCCTGGGCTGGCGACCGACCGTGCTGGAAGTTGTAGTGCGCCGCTACCGCTGTGCCGACTGCGGATACGTGTGGCGCCAAGACACCAGCGCCGCGGCGGAGCCACGCGCGAAGCTCTCGCGCACCGGGTTGCGGTGGGCGCTGGAAGGGATCGTGGTCGCACACCTCACCGTCGCCCGTGTCGCCGAGGGACTCGGGGTCGCGTGGGACACCGCCAACAACGCGGTCCTGGCTGAAGGCAAGCGGCTGCTGATCAACGACCCCACGCGGTTTGAGGGCGTGAAGGTCATTGGCGTCGATGAGCACGTCTGGCGCCACACCAGGCGTGGCGACAAGTACGTCACCGTGATCATCGACCTCACCCCGGTCCGCGATGGCGCTGGCCCAGCAAGGCTGCTGGACATGGTCGAGGGCCGGTCGAAGGCGGCGTTCAAGACCTGGCTCGCCGACCGCGACGACGCCTTCCGTGACGCGGTCGAGGTGGTCGCGATGGACGGCTTCACCGGGTTCAAGACCGCCGCTGCAGAGGAGATCCCGGACGCGGTCACGGTGATGGATCCCTTCCACGTCGTGCGCCTGGCCGGTGACGCCCTCGACAGGTGCCGGCGCCGGGTCCAACTCGCGATCCACGGGCACCGTGGGTTCAGGGACGACCCGCTCTACAAGTCGCGGCGCACGCTGCACACCGGCGCGGACCTGCTCACCGACAAGCAGAGCGACAGGCTGCGCGCGCTGTTCGTTGATGACGTTCACGTCGAGGTCGAGGCGACCTGGGGTGTCTACCAGCGCATGATCGCCGCCTATCGCCACGAGGACCGGCAACGTGGCCGCGAGCTCATGGAGAAGCTGATCACCGACCTCAGCGCCGGGGTCCCCAAGGTGCTCACCGAGCTCACCACCCTGGGCCGGACCCTGAAGAAGCGAGCCGCTGACGTGCTCGCCTACTTCGAACGACCCGGCACCAGCAACGGGCCGACCGAGGCGCTCAACGGACGGCTCGAACACCTGCGCGGCTCCGCACTCGGGTTCCGCAACCTGACCAACTACATCGCCCGAAGCCTGCTCGAGACCGGCGGCTTCAGACCCCAACTCCTACACCCCCGATTGGGATGAGCCGTCAATCTGCTCTGGCTGGATTCGCTCCGTCTCGTCGCGCTCGGCGGCGGCCGCCCATCCTGTTCACTCGCGATCAATACCCGGACAAGCGTGGTCTGGGATCAGACGGATCGCGGACTCCCCGAGCCCCAGAAGGTCGATCTCAGTAGCGCCGTCGCGCGCTTGGACCGACATGCCCTGAATGACAGCCGCGATTGCTCGAGAGAGTCCAGCGATATCGGTCGACTCCGGCAGCTCCCCGCTGTCCACGGCCGCCTGGCAGCGAGAGCGAATGTCTGCAAGCGCCTTTTTCCGCTCGGCTCGCACCACCTCCGCCGAGACGCGCGAATCGGGACCGCTCGCGAGCAGTCCCGTGGAGATCAGGCACCCGAGGCCGGGTTCAGTCGTGAACTCGTGGGCGGCTCTCCGGAGATAGGCGGCGACCGCGCTGCGGAACGGGACACCGGCGGCGAGGCCGAAACCATACTGCTCCTGATAGCGGTCGACAGCACTTCGGAAGAGCTCTTCCTTCGATCCGAACGCCCGATACAGAGCGGGGGCGGTGAGGCCGGTAGCCGCTTGCAGACGTGCCACGCTCGTGCCCTCGTATCCGTGCTTCCAGAAGGTCAGCAAGGCGTCATGGAGTGCTTGGGCGAGGTCGAACGAACGCGGCCTGCCTGGCGCGCGGGTCATCTGTTCCATAGTGCGTGCTACGGTACCTCTCTACAATTACGTAACGATCACTACGGAGTTGAGATGCGGAGACGGACTGCCCTGGTCACCGGGGCTTCACGGGGCATCGGTGCCGCCATCGCTGTTGCTCTGGCGCGACAGGGCGTCGGCGTTGTGGGTATCCACTACGCCGCAGACGCAGCTGCCGCCCAGGCGGTGGCACGAGAGGTGGAGCGCCACGGTGCAGCACCTGTCGTGCTCCAGGCTGATTTCTCCGAAGGCGCTGCGGCTGCTGCCAGCCTCGCGGATGCGTGGCGCAAGGAGGTGCAGCGCCACGGACTCGGCGGTACGGATGTGCTGGTGAGCAATGCGGGGATCAACGGAGCGCAAGCTCTGGATGAGCTGACGGGGGACGTTGTGGGTCGGGTTCTCACTGTGAATCTCGCGGTCCCGCTGATGCTGCTGCATCACCTGTCCCCGCATCTCAGCGAAGGTGCACGGGTGATCGGTGTGTCGTCCGGATACGCGCGGATCGCGGCCCCGACGCACGTGGCCTACAGTGCCGCGAAGGCCGGGCTCGAGGCGGCCTTCACGGCCGTGGCGGTCGAGCTGGGGAAGCGGAGCATCACCGTTAACACTGTGCGTCCCGGCGTCATCGACACAGACATCAATGCGGAGTGGATTGACGAGCCCGGTGCCCGTGAGGCGGTTGCGGCCGAATCGGCACTGGGACGAGTCGGTCAGCCGCGCGACGTGGCGGATATCGTCGCCTTCCTGGCGGGCGAGTCCAGTCGATGGATCACAGGGCAGTCGCTCGACGCCACCGGAGGAGTGAGGCTCTAAGTTTGGAGCGGACGCACGGCTCTCCAGCAACACCCCTCTGTCCCCAACGAGGCGAAGGAACACGAAGATGCGCCGCTTCACGAGCCCTGCCCTGATCGTCGTCGATGTCCAGCGCGGCTTCGACGACGTCGCCTACTGGGGACCTCGCTACAACCCCGAGTGCGAGTCCAATATCGCGGCTCTGCTCGCGCACTGGCGCGAGCGCTCCTGGCCGATCGTGTTCGTCCGTCATGACTCCACTGACCCTGGCTCGGTGCTCGCGCCGGGCGCGCCCGGGAACCGGTTCAAGGACGTGATCACAGGCGAGCCGGATCTGCTGGTGACCAAGTCCGTGAACTCCTGCTTCCACGGCTCCCCGGACCTCGACGCGTGGCTCCGAGGGAAAGGGATCGACCAGGTTGTCATCTGCGGCATCACGACGAACCACTGCTGCGAGACGAGCGCGCGGCTAGCTGGGAATCTCGGGTATGACACGTACTTCGCGATCGACGCGACGCACACCTTCGACCTGAGCGCCCCGGGCGGCGCTGTCATCCCGGCCGCGACGGTCGCGGCGATGACAGCGGCGAATCTTCACGGAGAGTTCGCCACCGTCGCCCTCACTCGCGCGCTCATCGCGCAGACGGTGGATTGAGCAACCGGGCGCCAGTCCTGCCCATCGAATCCTCAGACACTCCATGGCAGATCCCTCTAGCATGGGCCGCGTCACACGCGACGCGCGCCGGCCCTCCTGTGCCGGGAGCACGGCACGCGGTCCCCGGACCAGAAGGAGAGCGACATGGGCTTCATCCAGGCATTCAAGGGCGCGATCGGCGGCATGCTCGCCGATCAGTGGAAGGACTTCCTCACCATCCCGGAGGGCCTCCCGCCGACGGCCGCCCTCTTCCCCGCGGTCGCCCGCGGCACGAACGCGGGCCGCGGCTCGAACGTGCGCGGCTCCGACGGCGTCATCACCAACGGCTCGAAGATCCTCGTGCCCCAGGGCTACGGCCTCATCACCGTCATCGACGGCCGCGCGACCGGCTTCATCACCGAGGCCGGCGGCTACGAGTTCCGCGGCGATGCGATCGACTCGCAGTCGATCTTCGCCGGAGACACCCCGCTCTCCTCGACCATCTCGATGAGCTGGGAGCGCTTCAAGTTCGGCGGCCGCCCCACCTCGCAGCAGCTCGCATTCTTCGTGAACCTCAAGGAGATCCCCGACAACCGCTTCGGCACCCAGTCGGAGATCTACTGGGATGACGCCTACCTGAACGCCCAGGTCGGCGCCGTGGCCCGCGGCTCCTACACGCTGCGCATCGTGGATCCCCTGCTGTTCGTGCACAACTACGTGCCGGCGAACTACATCACCGAGGAAGGCGCGATCTTCGATTTCGCCGACCAGAAGAACCCCGCCGGGAACCAGCTGTTCACCGAGGTCGTCTCCTCGCTCGCCGCCGCGTTCTCGCGCTACGTGAACGACCCTGACAAGGGCAACCGCATCACCCGCATCCAGTCGGACTCCGTCGGCTTCGCGCAGTCCCTCGGCGCGGTCGTCGAGGAGGACTACAAGTGGTCCACCGATCGCGGCCTCGCGATCGTCAAGGTCGCGATCGCCTCGATCGAGTACGACCAGAACACCCGTGCGCTGCTGGCGGATGTGCAGAAGGCCGATGCCCTCTCCGGCAACCGCTCGCAGTCCTTCATCAATCAGGCCGTCGCGCGCGGCGTGCAGGCGGCCGGCGAGAACGGCGGCGGCGGGAACCTCGCGATGATGGGAATGGGCATGGGCGGCGTCGGCGGCATGGTCCAGCCCGTCCAGGGCGGGAACCCTCCCGGCACCCAGTTCCAGGGCCAGCAGGCTCCCCAGCAGGGCGCCCCCCAGCAGGCGGCTCCCGCCGACGGCGCTCCCGCGCAGGGCGCCGACCCGGTCGCGCAGCTCGCCCAGTACAAGCAGATGCTCGAGCAGGGCCTCATCTCCGAGGACGACTACGAGGCTGCGAAGAAGAAGGCTCTCGGTCTCTGAGCATGTCCGATCCCTTCGGCGCCCGGTCGCAGCATCCCTCGCGCCCCGACGGCCTCCCCCTCTCGCAGGGCGGGTGGCCGTCGGGCGCGGGGGCGCGCCCGGGTGCCGAAGGCGGGCAGCTGCCGTGGGGGCCGCGCGCGCCCCAGCAGCCTGATGCCCCTGCGCAACAGTCTGATGCTGCTGCGCAGCAGCCCGGCCCCGGAGCTCCCGGGGGGCCGACGGGCGCGCCCGGCGCGCAGCCGGGCCCGTCGGCCCCGGCGCCACCGCAGCAGGACGAGCCCGCGCAGCCGCTCGTGCCCGAGACGCCCTCCCAGCCCGTGCCGCCTGCGCCGTCGGCCCAGCCGGACGAGACGGCCCGGTCGGCCCAGCCGGCGCAGCCCGGGTTCATCCCCGGGCCTCCGGGCGAGCGCATCATCAGCACCGACCGCGGTCTCGACCACGGACTCGACAAGTGCCCGCGCTGCGGCTCCTCCGACGTCGCGTACTCGATCCCCGATCGCGCGCTGGTGTGCGGCTACTGCCGCAACACCTGGAACGAGCCCGTCGCCGAGGAGGCGTTCAACCTCGGCACTCCGATCGAGGAGCTCCAGGGCAGCGTGCTGGCGTCCGCCTCGCGCGACATCGCCGACGACGCCACGACCATGACCATCAAGTGCCAGGGCTGCGGCGCGGAGATCGTCCTGAAGACCGACGAGTCCCTGCAGGCCCGATGCCACTGGTGCCGCCAGGTGCTCTCCGTGAACCACCAGATCCCCAACGGCGCCGTGCCCGATGCGGTCCTCCCGTTCACGCTCACCCGCGAGCAGGGCATCGCCAAGATCCAGGAGTTCGTCGCCTCTCGCCGCGGATTCGCGAACCGCGCGTTCCTGCGCGAGTTCGTGCCCGAGAACGTCAAGGGCGTCTACATGCCGTACATGGTGGTGGACGGCAACCTCCACGCGGAGCTGCGGGGAACCGGCGAGATCACCACGCGGCGCTACACCGAGCAGCGCCGCATCGGCAAGGACACGACCGTCACCGAGACGTTCTGGGACGCGAGCGTGCACGAGGTGGGGCGCAGCTTCGACATCCTCGTCAACGACCTCGCCACCGAGTCCTCCAGCCGCTACTCGCGCGGCCAGGAGGTCGTGGCGACGAACTACGTGCTCGATGCGATCCAGCCGTACGACACCGCCGCCGCGTTCGCCTACAACTCGAACTACCTCTCGGGCTTCACCTCGGAGCGGCGCGATCAGAACATCTCCGATCTCGACTCGGACGTCGAGGAGAAGTTCCTGTCGATCGGCCGCGAGAAGGTGCGCCCCACGATCCAGCAGTACACGCGCGGCGTGCGCTGGGAGGGCGAGGGCGTCGCGGTGCGCGGCACCCGCTGGGTGACGATGTACGTGCCCGTGTGGCTCTACAGCTACTACCAGCGCCGGGGCTCGGGCGAGGCGTACGTGCACTACATCGCCGTCAACGGCCGCACCGGCCGCACCATGGGATCGGTCCCCGTCTCCCATCCGCGGATCTTCTCCGTGGCCTGCGCCGGGGCGACGGTCGCTGCGGCGCTCGCCGCCGTCGTCGGCTGGGGGTCGTTGTTCCTGTGATCATCGATCCTGCCCGAGGGAGGGTGCACGATGCATGAGCTGACGCAGGGGATCCTGCTGGCCGAGGGCAGCGGCGACACGCAGACGATGATGCTGCTGCTGCCGTTCCTCGTCGGCCCGGCGGTGTTCGGGATGATCTACATGGGGATCTACCGCTACTACCGCAACCGCGACAAGAGGCACGTGTTCGAGCGCGAGACCGACATCAAGGTGGGGAATCTGCGCGCCCATGACCGCAGGGTCGGTTCGAAGAACCGGCAGCGCTCGCCCCGCATGGACGGGGCGAACGACGACAGCCCGCTGGAGCGCGTGCGCCGGATCGACGTGAGATGAGAGAGCCCACGAGCACAGCAGATCGATCCGGAGCCGCCGAGGCGATCGTCGTCGGCGCGGGACTGGCGGGACTGGTCGCCGCCTGCGAGATCGCGGATGCGGGGCGAAGGGTCCTCCTGCTCGAACGGGAGGGCTGGGCCGACGTCGGCGGGCAGGCCTTCTGGAGCTTCGGCGGGCTGTTCCTCGTCGACTCTCCGGAGCAGCGCCGCCTCGGCGTGCGGGACTCCCTTGAGCTCGCCCGCCGCGACTGGTTCGGATCGGCAGGCTTCGACCGCGCCGAGGACCACTGGCCCCGCCGGTGGGCGGAGGCCTATCTCGAGTTCGCCGCGGGGGAGAAGCGCGCGTGGCTGCATTCCATGGGCCATCGGTTCTTCCCGGTCGTCGGGTGGGCCGAGCGCGGAGACGGGCGGGCCGAGGGCTTCGGCAACTCGGTCCCGCGTTTCCACGTCACCTGGGGGACGGGCCCCGGCATCCTGGAGCCGTTCATGCGGCGCCTGCACGCCCACCTCGAGACCGGGCGGATCCGCCTGGCGCTGCGCCATGCGGTGAGCGGGCTGATCCTCGAGCAGGGCAGGGTGGTCGGCGTGCGCGGGGAGATCCTCGCCCCGCATCCGACTCCGCGCGGCGTCGCCTCCACCCGCGAGGCCATCGGCGAGTTCGAGGAGCGCGCCGCGGCGGTGCTGCTGGCCACCGGCGGAGTCGGCGGCAACCCGGATCTCGTGCGCGAGATGTGGCCCGAGCGTCTCGGCACCATGCCCCGCGACATCGTGCGCGGCGTCCCCGCGAGCGTCGACGGGGCCGGGATGGTGATGGCACGCGAGGCCGGTGCCCACTGGATCAACACCGACCGCATGTGGCACTACACCGAGGGCCTGCGCAACTGGGACCCGGTGTGGGAGGGGCACGGCATCCGCATCCTGCCCGGGCCGTCCTCGCTGTGGCTCGACGCCCGCGGCCAGCGCCTGCCCGCCCCCGCTTTCCCGGGCTCCGACACCATGGGGACCCTCGAGGTCCTGCGCGAGCGCGGCTTCGAGCACTCCTGGTTCGTGCTCACCCGGAAGATCATCGAGAAGGAGTTCGTGCTCTCCGGGAGCGAGCAGAACCCCGACCTCACCGGTCGCGACCTGAAGGGCGTGCTGGGTCGCATGGTGCCCGGCGCTCCCGCTCCGGTCCAGGCGTTCCTGGACCACGGGGAGGACTTCGTGCAGGCGCAGACTGTCGCCGAGCTGGTCGGGAAGATGAACGCCCTCATCGGCGAGGACCTCGTCGATGTCGGGCAGCTCGAGGACCTGATCCGCGCGCGCGACGCGCAGCTCGAGAACCCCTTCGGCAAGGACCAGCAGCTCCAGCAGATCCGGGCGGCCCGCGAGTACATCGGCGATCGCCTGATCCGCACGGCCGCACCGCACCGCTTCCTCGATCCCGATTCCGGCCCCTCATCGCCGTGCGTCTGCACACCCTGCTGCGCAAGACTCTCGGCGGGCTCGAGACCGATCTCGCCGGGCGGGTGCAGCGCACCCCCGGCGCCGGAGGCGGCTGGTTCGAGGGCCTGTACGCGGCAGGGGAGGCCAGCGGCTTCGGCGGCGGCGGGTACCACGGGTACAAGGCGCTCGAGGGCACCTTCCTCGGCGGCTGCCTCTTCTCGGGCCGGCAGGCCGGCCGCGGGATCGCGGCGGATCTGCGGTAGTCGGGGCGGGCAGCCGTGGAGCCGTCTCCCAGGCGGGTCCCCGGCCCGGCGGAGGGCGGGAGCCTACGCTTGAGCGCATGACGCCCACCGATCCCGCACCCGCAGAGGTCCCCCCGATCCTGGATGCGCAGCAGTTCCGGGAGCTCGCCCGGCGCCCCGATGCCCGCGTGATCGATGTGCGCTGGGCGCTGGACGGCAGCAAGGGCCGCCACACCTACCTGGCCGGGCACATCCCGGGCGCCGTGTACGCGGATCTCGGCTCCGACCTCGCCGCGCCTGCATCCCGGGAGGCAGGGCGCCACCCCCTTCCGTCCCCGGAGGACTTCGCCGCGGCGATGTCCAGGCTGGGCATCGCGAACGGCACCGTCGTCCTCGCCTACGACGACACCGACGGCTCCCAGGCCGCGCGACTGGTCTGGATGCTGCGGGCCGTCGGCACCCCGGCGGGACTGCTCGACGGCGGGCTCGGCGCCTGGCTCGAGGACGGCGGGGAGGACGGTTCCCCGGGCAGCGCCGGTCGCAGCGTGCGCGTCACCCAGGACGACGTCGCCCCGCCCCGTGCGCGCTTCGCCCCCACGCCCTGGGGGCCCGAGGCGATCGCCACGATCGACGAGACAGAGGCGGCGGGCCGCTCCGCCGGAGCCGTCGTGATCGACGCCCGCGCGGGGGAGCGCTACCGCGGGGAGATGGAGCCGATGGACGCCCGCGCCGGGCACGTGCCGGGCGCGGTGAACGCCCCGTTCACCGGGAACCTCGGCCAGGACGGCCGCTTCCTCCCGCCCGCGGCCCTGCGGGAGCGGTTCGCGGCGGTCGGCGTGCACGAGGGCGCAGACGTCATCGTGTACTGCGGCTCCGGGGTCACCGCCGCCCACGACCTGCTGGCGCTCGAGCGCGCGGGTGTGCACGGGGCGCGGCTGTTCCCGGGATCGTGGTCGCAGTGGAGCGCCGACGAGTCGCGAGAGGTCGCCACCGGCCCCGAGGCCTGACCGCCGACCCTGACCGCGGCCCCTGAGCGCCGACCCTCACCCGCGCGGCAGCCCCTCGCGCCGGATCGCCGCGATCATCGCGCGGCGATCGATCGCGGGATCCAGCCCCAGCACCCCGGCCCACACCGCCACGAGCTCCTCGTGATAGCTGTGGCCGTGGCCCCCGCCGACCTCCCCGGACAGCGGCATGTCGGCCGCGAGCTGCC
Organism: Brachybacterium equifaecis; assembly: GCF_023509525.1. Classification (GTDB taxonomy): domain Bacteria; phylum Actinomycetota; class Actinomycetes; order Actinomycetales; family Dermabacteraceae; genus Brachybacterium; species Brachybacterium equifaecis. Next base: position 900,725 of record NZ_JAKNCJ010000001.1, on the reverse strand, counting down.
AGAACGTGATCCACGGGAACCAGCGCACCGCCGGGGCCACGTCGCGCCCGGCCCGCTCGCGCAGCCAGTCCGGCTTCTCCCACAGCAGTCGGGGGCTCCACCACACGACCGGATCCGAGGCGTGCTGGACGTAGGCGATCCGCGGCGCCTCCCACGGACCGAAGGGCGCGGCCTCAGGGGCCCCGATCGGCCGCAGGGGGCGCAGCAGATCCGCGGGTGCGGTGGCGAAGCGGATGTGCCGACCGCCGCCGACCACGGGCGCGATCTGGAGGGATCCGCGCTCCCGGGTGCGGGTGAGCTCTCCGGCGATGGGGGTGAAGCCCGGCGTGCCCGTCCAGACGGCACCGTCGGTCCGCTCGAGCATGTCCTCGGCATCGGCGAACGCGGCCTGGCCGCCGAAGGACCCGAGCGACTCTCCGGCCACCAGCAGTCGCGGGCGCCTGCTCGCGGGCAGGGCGTCGATGCGCGCGCGCACGGCCTCGAAGGCGAGGCGCCCGGCCTGCTGCGGCGTGCGACGGTCCAGCAGGTAGTTCAGGGCGCTCGACCAGGCCGAGTACTGCAGGGAGGCGGTCGCGCAGTTGCCGCCGGTGAGCATCTCGATCGCGCTGAGGGACCACTGCTGCAGCCAGCCCGTGCCCGTGCCTGTGAAGAGGACGATCACCTCGCGCTCCCAGGCGCCGGTGCGATCGAGCTCGGCGAGCATCGCCGCGACGGTCTGCTCGAGGCTGCTGCCGGTGCGCCGTCCGGCGTAGACGCGGATCGGCTCGAGAGCGGGCGCCCCGGTCGCGCGGGCGATCGCGTCGGCCGACGCGCCGGCGGCGACGATCCGCCGACCGGCGGCGCCGAGCGTCTCCCACAGCTGGGTGGAGCCCGGGCCGCCCGAGCGCAGGGGCGAGCTGGGCGGCCGCAGTCCGGGGGAGAGCAGCATGTTCGCGCGCTCGGCGCGCTCCATGGCCCGCGCGAGCACCTGGCCCCTCCACAGCAGGTCCACCGCGATGGCGCCGGTCGCGGCGGTGAGCAGCGCGGAGCCGGCGCCGACGGCCGGCGGCGGCAGGTGCGGGCGCAGAGCCGCGCGGTAGAGGCGCCCGGTCGCGGTCAGCGCGCGCACCCCCAGCAGGAGCGCTCCGGAGATCCCGAGCCCCGCGGCGGTGCCGACCACGGGGGTCGCGAGGCTCTTCGGCTCCTGGCCGACGAGCCGGCTGATCTCGCCCTGTCGCGAGGCGCCGCGCAGCCAGCTCACCGTGCTGATCGCGATCAGGGCAGTCCCTCCGCCCCAGCGCAGCAGGTGCCCGGAGGCGCGAGGCAGCCTGCGAGCCCGCAGGGGAGAGGGAGAGGGGAGGGCACGCAGGCCCGTGCGCAGGGCCGTGCGCAGGGCGCGGGAGCCGACAGCGCCGACGGCGTACCCGCAGCTCGTGGAGGCGGCGCCGTTGATCGCCCACATCCACCACGTGCGGGGCAGGAGGCTCGGGGAGGTCGCGATCCACAGGGCGCCGGCGGCACCGAGGGATCCCGCGGCGCTCAGCGGCACCCGGGTCGCCGCGCGCCGCGCCGCACGGGCGAGGGGCCGGAGCGGTCGGAGGGCGTCGCCTGCGCGCATGGCACCACGGTAGGGCACGGCGCATCCAGGCGAGATGCACGCGGGCGGGATCCATGCAGCCGGGACGCACGCATCCGGGACGCACGCAGGGAGCGCGAAGCAGTCTCCCCGCGGATGAGGAGGGGGCACCGCTAGCCTGGGAGGCATGAAGATTCTGCTTCCTGACACCATCGACCTGGATCCCGCGCTGCCGGAGGGCTGGGAGTCGGCGACCATCGACGCCCGCGCCGAGATCCCCGAGGAGCACTGGGACGCCGCCGCCATGGTCGTCTGGGGCAGCTCGAGGAAGAACCTGGCCAGCGCGGCCCAGAACCTCCCTGACCTGCGGCTCGTGCAGTCGCTGATGGCGGGCGTGGACCACATCATGAAGGCCGGCTTCGGCGACGGCGTCCAGATCGCCAGCGGCTCAGGCCTGCATTCCGCGACCGTCACCGAGCACACCCTCGCCCTGCTGCTGTCGCTGGTGCGGCGCCTGCCCGAGGCGCGCCTCGCGCAGGAGCAGCACGAGTGGTCCCGAGAGCTCGGCGGCATCCAGGAGCTGCACCCGGAGGGCCGGATCACCACGCTGCTCGAGGCGCGCGTGCTCATCTGGGGCTTCGGAGAGATCGGCCAGCACCTCGCCCCGGTGCTGAAGGCGCTCGGCGCGGAGGTCACGGGCGCGGCCCGCTCCGCAGGCGAGCGCGCAGGCTTCCCGGTCATCGCCGAGGAGGACGTCCTCGGCGCGCTTTCCGAGACGGACGTGCTGATCTGCGTCCTTCCCGCCACCGACGCGACCGAGCGCGCCATCGGGGCCGAGGTGTTCGACGCCCTGCCCGAGCACGCGATTGTCGTGAACGTCGGCCGCGGCACGACGCTCGACCAGGACGCCCTGCTCGCCGCCCTGGAGGACGGTCGGATCGGCTCCGCGGCGATCGACGTCACCGACCCCGAGCCGCTCCCCTCGGACAGCCCCCTGTGGGACGCCCCGCGGCTGCTCATCACCCCGCACGGCGCCGGGGGCCGGCCCGTCGGCGCGTCCGAGCGCATCGCCGAGAACCTGCGCAGGCTGGACGCGGGCGAGGAGCTGCTGCACGAGGCCGGCTGAGGCGCGGGGAGGGACGCGCGCGCCTGGGCCGAGGCGCGGGGCGGCGTGGCGCGTGAGGCGCGGCCGCTGCTGCGCACGCCCGAGATGCACGTGAGGACCCGAGATCGATCGATCTCGGGTCCTCACGTGCATCTCGGCGCCTCAGGGGACGGGGCGCGTCAGGGGACGGGGCGACTCAGGGGGCTGGGCGCGGGCTGTCAGCCCGGCCCCGCTGTCCGCCTGGCCCTGCCGTCAGGCCCGGTCCGCGCCGTCCGCCTGGAGGCGCTGCTCGACCTCGGCGGCGACGGCCGGGCCGAGCTTGTCGGCGACCTGCGCCTGGACCGTCGACTCGACGTGCTCGGTGATGCGGTGGTCGTAGCGCTGGGTGTACTCGCGCTGGCGGATCTCCAGCTCGAGCTCCTCGATCACCTCGACCTCCCGGCTCAGCTCCTTCCACACCGAGATCATCATGCCGATCATGACCACGGAGAACGGAGCGGCCGACAGCAGCGCGAGCGCCTGCAGCGCGCTCATCCCCGCGGTGTCCCCGCCGTGCCACAGCCCCATCCCGATGAGGGCGGCGGCGATGACGCCCGAGGCCACGGCCCAGAAGATGCGCGTGATGCGCGGCGGGCTCGTGTCGCCGCGGTGGGCGATCATGTCCACCACGAACGCGCCGGAGTCGGCGCTGGTGATGAAGAAGATCGAGACCAGCACGATCGCGATCCCCGAGAGGATCGCCCCGCCCGGCAGGTTCGCGAACATGTCGAACAGCGCGGTGTCGGCATTGATGGAGCCGTCGGCCTGGCGCAGGTCGAGCCCGCGCAGCACCATCTGCGAGATGGCGGTGCCGCCCATGATCGTGAACCAGAGCATCGTGACGAGGGTCGGCACGAGGAGCACGCCGATGATGAACTCGCGCACGGTGCGGCCGCGCGAGATGCGGGCGATGAACACGCCCACGAACGGCGACCAGCTCATCCACCAGCCCCAGTAGTTGACGGTCCAGCCGTTGACCCAGGCCGCGCCCTTGTCGCCGAAGAACGGCATGGTCTGGAAGGACAGCTGGATGAAGTTCTGCAGGTAGTAGCCGATCCCGGAGACGAAGTCGCGCAGCAGGAAGAGCGTCGGCCCGAGGATCAGGATCGTCACGAGCAGCACCGCCGCCAGGGCGAGGTTCGTGTTCGAGAGGTAGCGGATGCCCTTGTCGACGCCCGATGCCGCCGACAGCGTCGCGACCGCGGTGATCAGGAGGATCAGGGGGACCTTGATCCATTCCTGGTCGGCCGAGAAGATCCCGAGGTGCTCGAGGCCCGCGAAGATCTGGTTCACGCCGAAGCCGAGCGAGGTCGCGATGCCGAAGAGCGTGCCGACGATCGCGATGATGTCGATGGCGTCGCCGATCCAGGTGTCGGTGCGCTTGCCGAGGATCGGCTCGAGCGCCCAGCGGATCGAGATCGGGCGGCCCCTGCGGTGCACGGCGTAGGCGATCGCGAGGCCGACGACCACGTAGATCGACCAGGCATGCAGGCCCCAGTGCAGGAAGGTCTGCCCCATCGCGCGGTTCGCGCGCGCCTCGGTGGCGAGGTTCTGGGCGTTCGGCGGGACCTGGTCGCCGCCGGCGAAGAACGTGAGGGGCTCAGCGGCGCCCCAGAACACGAGGCCGATGCCCATTCCGGCGGCGAACAGCATCGAGAACCAGGAGAGCAGCCCGTACTCGGGCTTCTCGTCGTCCTTGCCGAGGCGGATCTTCCCCAGTCGGGAGACGGCCACGATGATCGAGAACGCGACGAACACCGCGACGACCAGGACGTAGTACCAGCCGACGGCGTCGACCACCGCGGTGTTGACCGCGCCGATCACCGTGCTGAAGGGGCCCGGCAGGAGGAGGGCCAGCAGCACCGCCACGGCGACGATCCCGCCGGAGATGAAGAAGACGGGCTTGGACAGGGTGCTGGGCGGACTGGGGGTCGAGGACATGCGTGCTCTTCTCGTCGTGGGGGCCTGCCGCGCGGGGGAGCGGGGCAGGTGCCGGCTGACGGCGCAGCGCGCTGCGGGGCGCGTGCGCGTCCCGGCGATGGGAGGAGGTGGCCTGGGGCCGTCCTCCACCGTAGGGGCCCTCGGCGGCGAAAGCCGAGCCCAGCCCCTCAGAGGGTGAGAACCAGCTCGCTGACGGCGCGGGCCGACAGCTCCGCCACGAGGTCGAGCTCGAGGTGGAACTGCTGATCGGCGGCGGGGCCGCACAGATCCGAGACGGCCCGCACGGCGACGAAGGGCGTGCCGAGCGCCGCGCAGGCCTGCGCGATGCCCGTGGTCTCCATGTCGGCGCTGAGGGCGCCGGGGAAGCGCTCGCGCATGGGATCCGCGAGCGGAGCGGTCACGAAGGCGTCCCCGGAGAGCATGAGCCCGGTGCGCACGGGGTGCGTGCCGACGGCGGCGCGGGCGGCGGCCTCGGCGCGCTCGCGCAGGTCGGCGTCGGCCTCGAACTGCACCGGGCCGCCGGGCACCTGCCCCGGCGCGTAGCCGAAGGCGGTGGCGTCGGCCAGGGAGTAGGAGAACTGCGCGCCGATGATCAGCGTGCCGACCTCGACGTCGGCGGCGAGGCCCCCGGCGGAGCCCGCGGAGATCACGGCGCGGGGGGCGAGGGTGAGGATCGCCCAGGTCGCTGCGGCGGCGGCAGCGGCGATCCCGATCCCCGTGGTCATCACGACGGTGTCCACGCCCGCGAGGCTGCCGCGCCAGGCGCGCTGGCTGCCGGTGAACGGCACCGCGACCTCCTGGACCTCCGTGAGGCGGGCGACGAGCGGGGAGGACTCCTCGGCCATCGCGGCGAGCACGAGGACGGGAGCGGGCTGGGCGGGGGCGAGGGGCTCGGAGGTCATGGTGTGCAGGGTATCCGGATGGCCGTTCGCTACTGTGGATCCACGCCCCGTGCGCAGCGGACGCGCAGCGGGCGAGCCCCGGAGGGAGATCGAGAATGGGTCGGATCCAGGACGCCGTCGTGGTCGGAGCGCGCACTGTCAGGCGGATGCCCCTGCCGCGGCCGCTCTACACCCACACCGTGCGCGAGGCGCGCCGCCCCCTGCCGCCCGGGGCCGTGCAGAAGCGCCACGCGATCGACACCGAGATGGTGGGCCGCACGCGGTGCCTGTGGCTGGACCGCCATCGCGCGGACGAGGGCGTCATCGTGCACCTCCACTCCGGCGCCTACGTCTCCGGCCCCTTCTCGGGGGACTGGGCCTGGCTCTCCGCGCAGGCCGACGCCCGCGGCTGCGCGGGCCTCATGATCGACTACCGCGTCGCCCCCGACCACCAGCACCCCGTCGCGCTCGATGACACCGAGGCGGTCCTCGCGCAGCTCGCCGAGCAGGGCGTGCTCGCGGGCGGCTGGATCCTCGCCGGCCACAACGCGGGGGCGGGGATGGCGCTCGCGATCGCCCGCCGCCTGCGGGACGGGGAGGGCGCGCTCGCCGGGGTGCCCGCCCCGGATCTGATCGTCGCGATGTCGCCGTGGCTGGACCTCGAGCTCGGCACGACGGGGATCTCCGAGACCGGTCAGCGCGACTTCCCCCACGAGCGCCGGCTGCTGCTGCACGCCGCGCGCGCCTACGCGGGCCGCACCCCGCTCAGCGACCCCGACCTCTCCCCGGTGAACGCTCCGCTCGCGGGGCTGCCCCCGGTGCACCTCAGCGTCGGCGAGAAGGACATCTTCCTCAGCGATGCCCGCGTCGCCCGGCTCCAGCTCGAGGAGGCGGGGCTGCCGATCACCTACCGGGAGATCCCGGGGCGGCTCACGATGATGCCGGGCATGCGGCGCGGGGAGTCGATGGGGCGCCTGCTGCGGGAGCAGTCGGCCGCCATCGCCGACGCGCTCGCCCGCGACTGAACGCCTGGGACTGAACGCCCGGGACTGGACGGCGCGCCCGCCCGGGCCCTCGGCCTCCCGCCCCCTCAGAGCCCGATGAGCTCCTGCGAGTCGGTGATGATCAGGCGCGCGCCGGCGGAGTCCGACGCGGGCGCGTCCCAGCGGCGCCGTGGGATCGTGCGCAGCAGGCCTGCGACCATGAGCGCCTCGCCCAGGAAGTAGCTCAGCATCACCCAGATGTCCGCGAGCGGCAGCCATGCCCCCGGCAGGAACCACGCCATCCCCAGCACCGAGCTGGAGAAGAGCAGCAGCGTGCCGCCCACCCACGTGAGCGGGTTGACCCCCGCCGCGAGGAACGCGACCAGCGCGAGCGCGAGCGCATAGGCCATCAGCAGCGGCAGCAGGCCGCCGGCGCCGTCGAGGCACGCGATCAGCAGTCCCACCACGACCGCGCCGTAGGGGATCGCCAGCAGCAGCCGCAGACCGTCAGGGCCTCGCGACCACAGGGGTGCCAGCGCGCACGCGTAGACCAGCAGCGCCAGCAGGAACAGGGTGGTCGCGGCGGGCCTCGGCCACGGGGTGAAGACGGGCAGCAGATCCCCCAGCGCGCACAGCGCGAGAGCCGCGACCAGCAGGCGCGCGGTGCGGGTGGCGAGAGGCACGGCGGCGATCACCGCCGCCAGCAGCAGCGGCAGCGTGAGGGACTGCGTGACCTGCTGCAGCAGGGGCGCGTCGACCAGCATCGAGCCGAGATGGGCGAGCGCCACGAGGGCATAGAGGAGCCATGCTCCTCGATGCGCTGCCCGGCTCCGCTCCACCCCCTCAGGCTAGAAGGCGATGGCGCCCCTGACCAGGGATCCTGTGCCTTTCCTGGGACACGGTTCGGTCACGGAAGGACACGATCGGGTCACGCTCACATCTGCTGCGGCGCGTTCACCCCGAGCGCGGCGAGACCCTCGACGAGCACCTGCTCGGTGAGCTGGGCGAGGGCGAGCCTGCCGGCGCGCACTTCGGGGTCCGTCTCCTTGAGGATGGGGGAGGCCTCGTAGAAGCCGGTGAACGCCTGGGCCAGCGAGAACAGGTACGCGCACAGGCGGTGCGGCTCGTATTGCAGCCCCGCCTGCACGAGAGTCGGGCCGAACTGCAGCAGCTCCAGCGCGAGCGCGCGCTCGGCGGCGTTCTCGACCAGCGGCGCGCTCGCCGGCGCGATGCCCTGCGCTGCTGCGCGGCGCGAGATCGAGCGGATGCGCGCCACGGCGTACTGCAGGTACGGGGCGGTGTTGCCGGTCAGCGCGAGCATGCGGTCGAGATCGAACACGTAGTCGGAGTCGTGCGCGGTGGACAGATCCGCGTACTTCACCCCGCCGATGCCGATGTCGTGGGCGATCGAGGCGCGCTCGTCCTCGGAGAGGTCGGGGCGCAGCTCGTCGATCACGGTGCGGGCCTTCGCCACGGCCTCCTCCAGCAGCGCCATCAGGCGCAGCGAGGAGCCCGAGCGGGTGCGCAGGATCTTGCCGTCCTCGCCGAGCACCGAGCCGATCTTCACGTGCGTGGCCTCGACGCTCTCCGGCAGCCAGCCGGCCTCGCGCGCGATCGAGAAGACCATCTGGAAGTGGAGCTCCTGCGCGGTGCCGACGACGTAGGCGATGCGGTCGGCGTGCAGATCGCGCACGCGATGGCGGATCGCGGTGAGGTCGGTGGTCGCGTAGCCGTAGCCGCCGTCGGACTTGCGGATGATCAGCGGCAGCGGCTGCTCGTCGCGGCCGATGAACCCCGCGGGGAAGACGCATAGCGCGCCGTCGGACATCCGCGCGATGCCGGCGGCCTCGAGGTCCGCGCAGGTCTGCGCGAGCTCGTCGTTGTAGGTCGACTCGCCCGCGAGGTGCTCGTCGCGCAGGGTGACGTCGAGCATGTCGTAGATGCGGTGGAAGTAGCCCTTGGACAGCCCCACCAGGTGCTCCCAGATCCGCAGGGACTCGGCATCCCCGCCCTGGAGGGTCGCGACGCGGCGCCGCGCGCGGGTCGCGAAGTCGCTTCCGTCGGCCGACGGACCCTCGGTCTCGGCGGCGTCGAACTTCGCGCGCGCGGCCTGGTAGAAGGTGTTCGGATCTGTCGCGAGGAGCTCCGCCTCGGCGCTGTCCTCACCGACCTCCAGGAGGTGCTCGATGAGCATGCCGAAGGGGGTGCCCCAGTCGCCGAGGTGGTTCTGGCGCACGACCGTGTGCCCGAGCTTCTCCAGGGTGCGCGCGAGGGCGTCGCCGACGACCGTCGTGCGCAGGTGGCCGACGTGCATCTCCTTGGCGACGTTCGGCGCGGAGTAGTCCAGCACGACCGTCTGCGGGGACTGCGCGGCGGGGACCCCGAGATCGCTGCCGGTCAGAGCGGCGGCCTGCGCGGCAATCCAGTCGGTGCGCAGGCGGATGTTCAGGAAGCCCGGCCCGGCGATCTCCAGCGGCTCCGCGATGCCCTCGAGGTCGACGGCATCCACGATCTTCTGGGCGATGTCGCGGGGCTTCATGCCCAGTCGCTTGGCGAGCCCCATGGCGGCGTTGCACTGGAAGTCGGCGAACTGCGAGGGGCGGATGATCGGATTCGCGTCGCGGTGCTCCTCGCCGAAGGCGGAGGCGAATGCGGTCTGGAAGCGCTCGGTGAGCGCGGTCTCGGGGGCTGCCATGGGGTCCAGGGTAGTAGGTGGCGTGCCTGGCCGGCGCTCCCGACCAGGCGGGTGGGGCAGGGGTCTCACGCGCCTTGCACGGCAGCGCCGAACCAGCGGGTGATCGAGGTCGGATGGGTGATCGCCGTGCCGACGACGACGGCGAACGCCCCCGCCTCGCGGCACGCGGCCGCCTGGGCGGTGGTGTGGACGCGCCCCTCGGCGACCACGGCGCGCCCCGGCAGCTGCGCGACGAGGGAGGAGAGGAGCTCGAGGTCGGGCCCCTCCGTGCTCGGTCGAGCCCCGGTGTAGCCGGCGAGAGTGGTGCCGATGATGTCGGCCCCCGCCTCGGCGGCGGCCAGGGCGGACTCCTCGCTGTCGCAGTCGGCCATCACGGGGATGTCCGTGAGATCGCGGATGCGGCGCAGGGTCTCGGCGAAGGTGAGGCCGTCGGGCCGCTCCCGCAGGGTGCCGTCGAGCGCGAGGATGTCGGCGCCGGCCTCGATCACCGCGCGGCAGTGCGCGAGGGTGGGCGTGATGAACACGCCCTCGCTGCCGTCCTTCCAGATCCCGATCACGGGGACCGTGACGGCGGTCTTCACCTGGGCGATGTCCTCGAGGCCCTGGGCGCGCACGGCCGACGCCCCGCCCTCCTCGACCGCGGCGGCGACCTGCGCCATGGTGCGCGGATCGCGCATGGGTTCGCCGGGGTAGGCCTGGCAGGAGACGATCAGCGTGCCCTCGAGGGCGCGGATGGCGGGATGCAGTGCGGGCATGGGGCTTCTCCTCGAAGAGCGGGGCGTTCAGGATTGCAGGACGCGACGCGGGCGGCGGATGATCAGGCCTGCTGATCAGGCCTGCGTGCGGCGCGCGGCATGGGCGGCGGCGCCGAGCAGCGCCGCCGAGGTGCCCGCCTGGGCGAGGACCACGGGCGTGGCGGCGACGGCATCCATCGCATCGCGGCCGACGCCGTCCAGCAGCGCGTCCCACCACAGCGATCCGGCGCCGCTGACCCCGCCGGTGACGGCCACGACCGCGGGATCCAGCACGTTGAGGAGCCCGCCGAGGGCGCGGCCCGTCGCGAGGCCCGCGTCCTCCAGCACGGTGCGCGCGAGGGCGCTGCCGTGCTCGGCCTGCTGCGCGATCTCGGCGGTGCTGAGGGCGCTGCCGCCCTCGCGCCGGTAGCGCGCGAAGATGCCCGGCCCCGAGGCCCACCCCTCGAGATGGCCGCTGCGGCCGCACGGGCACAGCACCCCGTCGGCCCCGGGGCAGGGGATGTGGCCGACGTGACCGGCGACCCCGCGCGCGCCGGTGCGGATCTCGCCGTCCTCGACGAGCGCGCCGCCGATCCCGGTGCCCACGGCGAGCAGCAGCAGGGAGGGGTGCGCTGCGCCGGCGCCGAAGAGCGCCTCGCCGAGGCCGTGCGCGTGGACGTCGTTGAGCACATGCGCGGGAGCGCCGAGGTCCGCACGGAGCCGGCCGGCGATGTCCGTGCCGGTCCAGCCGGGCAGGGAATCGGTGGCGGCGAGCACGGTGCCGTGCTCGAGGTCGATCACCCCGGCGGAGGCGACGCCGATCGAGTCGATCGGCCGGGGGCTGTCAGCGGCGGCGCCCCGCTCCGCCGCGCTCGCCGTCAGCGCGCTCCTCGCGAGGCGCACCGCCGCCGCGAGCACCGCGTCCGCGCCGTCGGCTGCGGGGGTCGGCCCCGTGGTGAGACCGCGGACCACGGGCGGGGCGCCGTCCCCGGGGAGCTCGACGAGGGCGGCGCTGATCTTCGTCCCCCCGATGTCCAGGGCGAGGTGCGTGCTCATCGCGCGGTCCCGGATCCGGGGCGCCTCACAGCAGCTCAGTCTCCACCAGCAGCGTCCGGATCCGCTCGACGGCCTCGCCCTCGATGGGCGACATCGGCTCGCTCATCGTGTTCGTGGAGATCACGCCGAGCGCGCGCAGGGCGGTCTTGAACGCGCCGACGCCCGCGGCCGGGCCGACCTTCCCGACCGGCTGGAAGACGATCTCGAACAGGCGGGAGAGCCGCTCCTGCTCGGCCTTCATCGCCGCCCAGTCCTCGCTGACCGCCGCGCGGTGCAGCCGCGCGTAGCCCGCCGGGTCCACGTTCCCGAGCCCGGGCACCACGCCGTCGGCCCCCGCGAGATAGGCGCCGTCGACGACCACCTCGTGGCCCGTGAGCAGGCTCAGCGGCGAGCCCGCCGCGCGGTTCAGGGCGGCGAGGCGCCGGAAGCCGACGTCATCGCCCGAGGAGTCCTTCACGCCCGCAAGGCAACCGTCGGATCCCAGGCGCACGAGCATGTCGGCCCCGAGCTTGGTGTGCACGCACACCGGCAGGTCGTACGCCCACACGGGCGCCGAGGCGGCCTCGGCGAGCAGGCGGAAGTGGCGCTCGATCTCCTCGGGGCCGGTGATCGAGTAGAACGGGGCGGTCGCGACGTAGCCGGCGGGGGAGAAGCGCTCGGCCGCGCGCATGTGCGCCTGCACCCGCCGGGTCTGCATGTCGATGACCCCGACGAGGACCGGCACCTGGCCGGCGACGATTCCCGTGACGGCCTCGAGGATGCGCTCGCGCATGGCGTCCTCGAAGTAGGCGACCTCGCTCGAGGAGCCCAGGGCGAAGATCCCGTCGACTCCTCCGTCGATCTGGTGAGCGATGAGCCGCTCGAGCGAGGGCAGATCGAGCTCTCCGTCGGCGGTGAGCGGGGTGACGAGCGGGGGGACGACGCCGGCGAGCCGGTCGGCGGTGGGGGTGCGGGGGGACATGGGGGGTTCCTTCCTGGAGCTCACAGCAGCGCGGGCGTCGCGGCGAGCAGCGTGCGGGTGTAGTCGTCCTGGGGGTCGGCGAAGATGTCGGCGGAGGGGCCCTGCTCCACGACCTTCCCGCTGTTCATCACGAGGAGGCGGTCGGAGACGAAGCGGACGGTGTTCATGTCGTGGGAGATGAACACGAGCCCGAGCCCGAGCTCGGACTTCAGATCCATCAGCAGGTTCAGGACCTGCGCGCGGACCGACACGTCCAGGGCCGAGGTCGGCTCGTCGGCGATGATGATGTCGGGCTCGAGGGCGAGAGCACGGGCGATCGCGACGCGCTGGCGCTGGCCGCCGGAGATCTGCCGCGGGAGCACGTCCGAGGCGGAGGCCGGCAGGCCCACCATGTGCAGCAGCTCGCGCACGCGGGAGCGGCGGGAGCGCTCGTCCCCGATGCCGTGCACGCGCAGCGGGTCGATGAGCGTGTCCTTGACCGCCATGCGGGGGTTCAGCGCGGTCGCCGGGTCCTGGAAGACCACGGAGATCGCCCGGCCCCGCTCGCGCCGGGCCGCGCGGTCGCGGTCCACGGGGCGCCCCCGGTAGAGGACCTCCCCGGAGGTCACGCTCTGCAGGCCCAGCATGACGTTCGCGAGGGTCGACTTGCCGGAGCCCGACTCGCCGACGATCCCGATCACCTCGCCCTTGCGGACGGTCACCGAGATGCCGTCGACAGCCCGGATGGTGTCCGGCTTCAGCAGGGATCCGCTGCGCAGGGTGTGCACGACGGTGATGTCGCGCAGGTCGAGGATCTCCTCCAGGGGAGATGCGGTGCTCGCATGGCTCATCGCGCTGCTCCGATCAGGGACTCGGGGATGTCCTCGGTGGTGCCCACGCGATGCGTGGTGCCGGGGATCTGCAGGAGGCTGGGCTTCACATCGAGGCCGACGCCCGGGCGGCTGGAGCGCGGTGCGAAGCGATCGCCCGCGACGAACTCCCGCGGCGAGGGCACGGTGCCCTGGACCTGGTGGAGCCGCGCGGCACCGGCCTCGATCGAGAGCACCGATCCGAGCAGCCCCTGCGTGTACTCGTGCCGGGGATCGGTCAGCAGCTGGGCGGTGTCCGCCTGCTCGACGACCTGGCCCGCGTACATGACCGTGATCCGGTGCGCGAGCTGCGCGACCAGGGCCAGGTCGTGGGAGACGAACAGCATCGCGAACCCGAGCTCCTCGCGCAGGCTGTTCAGGAGGTCCACGACCTGCTTCTGGACGGTGACGTCGAGCGCGGTGGTGGGCTCGTCGGCGATGAGGATCCGAGGGTCCCGGGTGAGCGCCATCGCGATCAGGACGCGCTGGCGCTGGCCGCCGGAGAGCTCGTGGGGGTAGGAGCTCAGCGTGCGCGCGGGATCGAGGCCCACCAGCTCCAGCAGATCCTCGGCGCTGCGGGTGCCGCCGCGCTTCGTCAGCTGCGCCATCTGCGAGCGGATGAGCATCGAGGGGTTCAGCGAGGACAGGGCGTCCTGGTAGATCATCGCGATCTCCCTGCCGCGCACGCCGTTCAGCTCCTTCTGCGACATGCCGAGCAGGTCGCGCCCGCCCAGCAGGGCCTGCCCGGAGATGCGGGCCGTGCGGGGGAGGAGCCCCATGAGCGCCATCGAGGTGACCGACTTGCCGGAGCCGGACTCGCCCACCAGTCCCATGGTCTCGCCGGGCCGGATGTCGAAGCTGACGCCGTCGACGATGTCGACGTCCCCGTGCGCCCCGGGGAAGGCGACGCGCAGATCGCGCACGCTCAGCAGGGGCTCCAGCGGCGTCTCGGCGGGCAGGACCAGACGGTCCGTGCGCCGCGACTCGGCCGTGCGCAGCGCGCCGAGGGACTCCAGCAGCAGCGTCCGTCGCGTCTGCTCGTCGGTGAGGCCGAGGACGAGCCCGTCGTCCGCCGCGGCGCTCGCCGGCGCCTGCGCGGCGGCCTCGTCGGCGGCGATGCGGGCGTCGGCGGCCTCGCGGTCCTGCTCCGCCCGCTCGAGAGCGATCTCGGGCTCCGCCTCCGGGACCGGCCCGCCGTGCGCGGCCATCTCCTGCGCGCTCTCCTGCTCGCGGCGCTCGTCGGCGTCGACGTCGGCCCGGTGCTTGATGCGCGGGGCCGCGAAGGCGTCGGTGATGCCCTCGGACAGGATGTTCAGGCCCAGCACCGTGATGAGGATGAACAGGCCCGGGAAGAACGTGGGCCACCACGCGCCGCTCAGCAGCGCCTGCTTGCCCTCGGAGAGGATGTTGCCCCACGAGGGGGCGGGCGGCTGCACGCCGGCGTTGATGAAGGAGAGCGAGGCCTCCAGCACGATCGCGTCGGCCACGAGGACGGTCGCGAAGACCATGATCGGGGCGAGGCAGTTGCGCGCGACGTGCGTGACGAGGATCCACGGGGTCGAGGCCCCCATGACCTTCGAGGCGCTCACGTAGTCCTCGCCGTACTGGGAGAGAACGTTGGCGCGGACCACGCGGGCGAGCTGCGGGACGTACAGGAAGCCGATCGCGAGGATCAGCACGGTGATCGAGGTGCCGAAGACGGCCACGAACACGGCGGCGAGCGCGATGCCGGGGAAGGCCATCACGACGTCCAGGAGGCGCATGACGATCTCGGAGGCCCACTTGTGGGCGGTGGCTGCGAAGGAGCCGATGATCGCTGCGGCCAGGAGCGCGAGGCCCGTGGCGGCGAAGCCGATCAGCAGCGAGTAGCGCGCGCCGTGGGCCACGCGCGAGAAGACGTCGCGGCCGATCCGGTCCGTGCCGAACCAGTGCTCGGCGCTCGGCGCCTGCAGCGGGGTGCCGGTGGTGAGCGGCGAGTGCTGCGCGATGAGCGGTGCGAAGATCGCGAGGATCGCCAGCAGCGCGAGGAACGCGATCGCCACCAGGTTCGGCCAGCGCATCCCGCGCAGGGAGGCCAGGGTGCCGCCGGAGGCGCGGCGGAGCTTCTGCTCGAGGTTCGGTCGCATGTCAGATGCTCCTGATCCGCGGGTTGACCAGCACGTAGAGGATGTCGACGATCAGGTTGACCAGGATGAACGCGATCGCGACGGTCAGGGTCACGCCCTGCACGAGGAACACGTCGTTGCGCTGGATGCCGTCGAGGATGAGCTTTCCCATCGCCTGGATGTTGAAGATGATCTCGATGATGACGGCGCCGCCCATGAGGTAGCCGACGCGCAGGCCCAGCACGGTGATCGGGTTGATCAGCGCGTTGCGCAGCACGTTCCGGCCGACGACCACCGGGTAGGGGATGCCCGCGCCGATGGCCGTGCGCACGTAGTCGCGGTCCAGCTCCTCCACCATCGAGGTGCGCACCACGCGGGTGAGCGACCCCGCGACGGGGACTGCGAGGGCGAGAGCGGGCAGGAAGATGTTGTTGGCGTAGCGCGCGGGATCGTCGAAGAACCCGACCCAGCGGCCGACGAGCGCCGGGAAGAAGCCCCAGCCGCCGGGCACGTTCCCGAGCCACTGGATCAGCAGCAGCGCGAGCCAGAAGGAGGGGGTGGCGAGGGACGCGATGGAGAGCACGCGGATCACCTGGTCCACCCAGCGGTCCCGGTACAGGGCGGCGAGGACGCCGAGGATCGTGGCAGCGACGGCCGCGATGATCAGGCCCAGGAACGTGAGCTGGAGGGTGCGGGGGAACGCGTCGGCCACGAGCTGCGTGACCGGAACCCCGCCCGAGGAGGTGCCCAGATCTCCCTGCACCATGCCGCCGAGGAACTGGAGGTAGCGCAGCGGCAGGGGGGCGTTGAGCCCGTTCGCCTCGCGGTACGCCTCGAGCGCCGCGGGGGAGGCGGATTCGCCGAGCGCGAGCCGCGCCTGGTCCACCTTCGAGAACGACATGACGATGAAGACGAGCAGCGTGACGCCGAGGACCATGAAGGGCAGCGAGATCAGGCGTCTGCCGATGAGTCGGACGAGGTTGGCCAAAGCGGGACTTCCTTGTTCTCCGAGCGGTGGCGGGGGCGGTCGTGCACGGGGACCGGAGCGCCGCCGCTCGGCGGCGCTCCGGTCCCCGCGAGGTCACTCGCCGGTGGTGCCGACGTCCAGGAAGCTCAGTCCCGTCAGCGCGATCGGCGCGAAGTCCAGGAGCGTCGCGGCGTCGTAGGCCGTGGGGGTCTTCCGGTGGAAGAGCGGGTAGAGCGGGACGTCGTCGGACAGCAGGTCGAAGGCCTGGTGCCAGGCGTCCAGCTGCGCGGACTCCTCGGGGGTTTGCAAGCCCTGATCCAGGAGCGAATGCATCTGGGTGTAGGTCTCGGACCCCTTCCAGTGCATGCGCTGCTCGGTCCAGACCTCGCCCGCGAACCACCAGCGCATCAGCAGGTCCGCGTCATTGCCGAACACGGAGGGATCTCCGGGGGCGATCACGACGTCGTAGGCGTCGGCCGAGGCGTCGATGGTCGTGTAGAGCTCCGCCGACTGCTTCTGCTCGAAGGCGACGGTGACGCCGGCGGCCTGGAGCGACTCCTGGAGCACGGGGGTCACGTTCTGCACCCAGTCGTGGTCGGTGCACAGCATGCGGAAGCTCGTCAGGCCGGTCTCGGCGAACAGGCCCTTGGCCTTCTCGAGGTCCAGCGCGTAGACGGTCGAGGCCTTCTTGTAGGCGGGGTGGTCGGACTGCACGAAGCAGGTGGCCGCCTCGGCCTGGCCGGACATCCCGGTCTCGATGATCTTGTCGATGTCGACCGCGTACAGGAACGCCTGGCGGTTGCGGACGTCCGCGAAGGGGTTGCCCTCGGCGTGGTTGAACATCGCGAACAGGAGGCCGAAGCCCTGCACGGAGTCCACGGTCGAGGAGCCCTTGAGCTGGTCGATCGAGAGGTAGGGCACCGAGTCGATGGCCTGGACGTCCTGGGTCTGCATCGCGTTGGTGCGGGTCGCGGCATCGGGGATGACGCTCCACTCCATTTTCGCCGCGCGGGCGGGGCGGGAGCCCGTGTACGCGTCGTTGCGCTCGAACACGATGACCTTGGAGGCGGCGCTGTTGTCGGTCATCTTCCACGGGCCGGTGCCCACGGGGTTCGCATCGAACGCGTCGGCCCCGGCCTCGACGGCGGCCTTCGGGACGATCTTGACGACGGCCAGGCGCTGGGCGAGCAGTGCGGTCGGGTAGGCGAGGGTGAAGGCGACGGTGGTGTCGTCCTTTTTCTCGACCGACTGGATGAACGGGATGAACTGGGAGTACAGCGAGTGGTTCTCGGGGTCCATGACGCGCTGGAACGAGAAGACGACGTCGTCGGCCGTGACGGGGGAGCCGTCGTGGAAGACCGCGCCGTCGCGCAGGGCGACCTCGACCTGGGTGCCGTCGGCCGAGGGGAGCTCGGAGGCGAGCGCCGCGTAGACCTCGCGCGTGGCGGGGTCGATCTCGGTCAGGCCCTCCATGGTGTGCCAGTTCGCGGCGACGGTGAGGGCCGAGGAGGTGAGCATCGGGTCGAAGCCGTTGGTGCCCAGCTCGTAGCTGATGCCGGCCCGGATCGTGCCGTCGGCGTTCTCGGCGCCGGCATCGGCCGACGGCTGATCGCTCGCACCGCCCGCCGAGCGGTCGGCGGGGGCGCAGGCGCCGATGGCGGCGACGATCCCGGCTGCGGCGGCGGTGGCGCCGCCGGCGCGGAGGAGGGCGCGGCGGGAGAAGGCGGCAGTGGTACGCATGATGCTCCTTCGCATGGGTGCGTGGGGTTCCGGGCGACTGCCGACGGCCGGGAGGGCCGCGGAAGCGCATTGGAGGGCGACACATAAGATGTCTGATGAATGATGTCTGCTGCTAGGATATCGAGAGTGTGACGCAGTCGTCAAGAGCTGCGGACCAGCGGATTCCGGCGGAAGGACGCAGCGGATGAGCAGCCAGGACCATGCACCCGTCGTGCTTCCGGGCGCCCGCTTGTGCGTCACCGCCCGTCCTGCCCTCCCCGAGGCGTCCGCGGGGGTCATCGACCTCGCGCGCGCCGGCGAGCCGCAGCCGGGCGACGAGTCAAGGCCCTGGCATCGGGTCTTCCGGATCCCCGCCCTCGTAGCCCCGGCGGGACTGCCCGCATGGCTCGATGCGCCTGCGCCTGCGCCAGAGCCAGAGCCTGAACCGGGCGCGCGCACCCAGGGGCACGCCCAGGAGCGCCCCCTGCTGGCCGTCTTCGACGCCCGCCCGGACCTCGACGACCTTCCCGGCCCGGTGGACCTCGTCGCCCGCGGCAGCCGCGACGGCGGCCGGACCTGGGGCCCGCGGCGGATCCTGCGCGAAGGCCGCGGGATCGAGGGGTTCGGGGACCCCTGCGCGATCGTGGACGGGGAGCAGGTGCACGTGCTGCACTGCGCGGGCACGCGAGCGGGATTCTTCGAGTCGGCGCCGGGATGGGACGAGAGATCCGAGGAGATCCAGCACATCGACTCCCTGAGCATCGGTCCCGACGGCGCGCGCACGATCCGTCGTCACACCGCTTCCCTGCGCTCGAGCGTGCGCACGCTGCTGCGGGAGCACGGGGAGGATGAGGGCGCGGACGAGGCGTCCGAGGGTGCGGCCGGGCTGTTCGTCGCCTCCGGGCACGGCATCCGGCTCGGGCGCGAGCCCCGGGCCGGGAGGCTGCTGGCCGCGGCGCTCGCCCGCATCGGCGACGCCCTGCGGGTGGTGGTCATCGCCTCCGATGACCGCTCGCGCAGCTGGCAGGCGCTCGCCGTCCTCCCGCCCGGCGGCAACGAGGCGGTCCTCGCGGAGCTGGAGGACGGCACGCTCGTGCTCCATGCCCGGCGGCCCGGCTGCCGGATCGAGTCGCGCAGCGGCGATGGCGGCGCGACGTTCACTCCCTGGCGGGAGGTCCCCGCGCTCCCCGATCCGGGCACCAACGGCGATCTGCTGGCGATGCCGGCCCCCGGCGATCGGGCGGGGGCGAGCACGGGCACGTCGGAGCCGGAGATGCTCCTCGTCTCCCACTGCGCCGATCCCGAGATCCGCCGCCGCCTCATGCTCATCGCGAGCGCGGACGGCGGCGCGCACTGGGATCGCCGCCTGGTGCTCGAGGGGGAGGGGGCGTCCTACTCGGCGCTGGCGGACGCCGGCGGCGGAGCGGTGGGCGCCCTCTGGGAGGCCGACGGGCACCGGGTGGTGCGCTTCCGGCGCGTGGAGACCTCGCAGCTGCGCCCGCCTGCCGAGGCGGGATCGGAACCGGAACCGGAACCGGGGCCGTCCCTCGGCGCCCCTGTCCACTCCCGCGTCGGCACCCAGGCCGGGACCGTCGTCCCCCGCGGCACCCTGGTGCTGCGCCATGTCGCTCTCGCGCCGCTGGGCGAGCGCCGAGAAGGGCTCCGCATCGCGAGCGACGCGGGCGCGTGGTCGCCGGCGGAGTTCAAGATCGTCGCCGGCCAGGAGCAGATCCTCGTCGCACGGGAGCACCTCGAGGAGATGCTCGGCCCGGACCGCTCGGACCTCCGCGCGGGAGATGAGCTCTGCGTCGACGGCCGCGCGATCCTGCCTGGCGGAGACGGAGACGGAGACGGAGACGGAGCCGGACGCGGCGGCGGAGGCGGATGCGGAGACGGACGCGGCGGCGGGGGCATCGGAGCGGGGGCCGAGGTGCGGCTGGTCGTCGGCGAGGGGCACGGGCGCATCGCCGCGCGCTGGAGCGCCGACGCCGCCGAGATCCGGATCGGCCCCACGGCCATCCGCCTGCAGGCGGGGGACTTCACCGCGCGCGGGGACGTCCCCCTGCGCCTGGATCTGGCCGGGGAGGGCCGGTGACCAGCGCCACGCACCCGGAAGCAGGGCGCGTCGGGCAGGATGGCTACAGCTCAACAGGGTCGCATCCGCGGCACGCGCTGCGAGGAGATGTCTGGTGAACACGACCCCTGAATCATCGGCCCCCGAATCATCGGCCCCCGAATCGTCGGCCCCCGGATCACCGACCCGCCACCCGTCGGCCCGAGAGCCGTCCGCTGGGGCGGAGCCGCGCGCGACCCCGCGCGCCGGAGCGCTCGATCCCAGGCCCCGGCCCGTCAGCCGCGGCGCGAACGCCGTGCAGGCGATCAAGGACCTCATCGTCGGCAGCCGCCTGCGCCCCGGGGACCCGATGCCGACGGAGAACGAGCTGGTCGACGCGCTCGGCGTCTCCCGCTCGAGCGTCCGCGAGGCCCTGCGCACCCTGCAGTCCCTGGACATCGTCGACATCCAGCACGGGCGGGGGATGACGGTGGGGAGCCTGTCGCTGCGGCCGATGGTCGAGGCGGTCACCTTCCGGGCGGGCCTGGACGCGGACGATGACCTCTCCGTGCTGCGCGAGGTCGTGGACATCCGCCTGCAGCTGGACCTCGGCAGCGCCGAGCGCCTCGCGGAGCTGTACGAGGGGACCTCGCAGTCGCAGCTGCGCCAGCACGTCGAGGCGATGCGCCGGGCCTTCGAGGCGGGGGAGTCCTTCGCCGCGCACGACGAGGCCTTCCACCGCGAGCTCACCACCGTCACGGGCAACAGCACTCTCGTCGGGCTCGTGCTCGGGTTCTGGGAGGTCCACACGCGCACGCTCCCGGTGCTCGGACTGCCGCAGGCCGAGGACATCCGCGAGACCATCGAGGCGCACGAGCAGATGCTCGACGCCCTCGAGCACGGCGACACCCAGGCCTATCGGGCCGCTGTGCTCGCCCACTACCGCCCGCTGCAGAGGCTGCTGGCGGATGCGGCGGGGCGGCGCACGGCGACCCCGTCGGCGCGCTTCCCGGAGCCGCGCGACCTGCGCTCATAGACTCGGGGGCGCGCCGGCGCGCCCTCAGGGCACGCAGCCGGCGCAGACAGCCGGTGGAGCAGAAGGGGACTCAGGAATGGCCGATCGCAGCCATCAGGCGCGAGGCGAGAGCGAGGACTGGATCTTCGAGGCCGATCCGGGCACCCACGCCACGGAGAAGCTGCCGGGCGCCGAGGAGCTGGAGGCTCTGGCCGCCGCGCGCGCCGCGGCTGCGCAGGAGGAGGCCGAGGCCGCAGCGGCAGCGCTCGAGCGGCGCGTCATCCGGCCCGCGCGCGCCGGTCGGCCCGTCGGCTCCGGACCGCGCGCGATCGCCGAGCAGCGTCGCGCGGAGGAGGAGGCCCTCGAGCGCGAGGCGGCCGCCGAGCGCCGGGCCGCCGTCAGCCGGGCCATCGCGCAGGAGGCCGAGGAGAAGGCCGCCGCGCATCGCGAGGCCGCGGACCGCCTGCGCGCCCAGCGCCCGCCCCGGGCCGACGCAGAGGCCGCGATCGCGACCGCTGCAGAGCCCGAGGCGGAGGACGCCGCTGCTCCCGCCGCCCCCTCGGCGCCTGCGCTGCCCCCGCCCTCCTACTCGCGCTCGGGCACCACGCCGAACGCGGAGGACGCCCCTCCCGGGTCGGCCCTCCCGGCGCGCTTCGCGGGGCTCGGCATGTTCGACGCCATCCGCGACATCACCGCGCTGGTGTGCCTGATCGCGGCGCTGTCGACCACCTTCACCGTCAGCGGTGTCGCCGCACTGGAGATCGCCGGCCGCGTGGGCGTGGGCATCGCCCTGGCGGCGCTGGTCGCCGTGCACCTGCTGCGCTGGATCCCGCAGAAGCCCCCGCTCGCGCTGATCCGCCGGGTCCGGGTGATCGGGCTCCTCCCCGCGCTCGCGGTTGCCGCCGGCACGCTCGCCACGGACCTGGTGCTCTCGATCCCGGTGCTGTTCGCCTCGCTCCCGGAGCCGCCCGTCGGCATCGGCGTGGCCGTCTCCCTGCTGCTCGCCGGAGCCCTCGTCGGCATCGAGCCGCGCGCCCACGAGGGCTGGGTGCCGGGCGAGGCCGCCCGGGCCCGCGCGACCGCCGCCCTGCGGGGCATCGGCATCGGCGCCGCGGTCGCATTCCTCCTCGCGCTCGTGATGCTCGTGGGGCGGATCTGGGTGACGGGCTGGGCGTACTCGCTGCTGACCTTCGCCTCGGCGCTCGTCTCGCTGCTGCTGCTCGCCATCGTGATCGGCTCGGCGCTGCGCCGGGACCGCTACTGGTACGTGTTCTCCGCCGCGGCCGCCTCCGGCCTCGTGCTGCTGGCGATCGCCGACAACTCGCTGCGGCTCCAGTTCGCCGCGCCCGCGTCGTTCGCGACGCACTTCGTGTACCTGCCGTTCCTGTTCGCGGCGTGGGGCGTGATGATCTCGCGCTCCTTCGTGCGCTCGATGCCGCTCGCCTTCCAGCAGGTCGACTGGATCGTCTATGCGATGCGGGCCTTCGAGTTCAGCGCCGTCATGCACACCGCCGCCGTCCTCTGGCAGGTCGCCGCGGCGATCGCCGCCACGGGCGGCGCGGGCCACGGCGGCCCCGTGCTCCACATCGTCGATGCGCTCGTGAGCGCCTGCTACGTGGTGCTCTCCCTGTTCGCACGCCGCTCGCTGCTGGAGCGCCCGGCGAACATCGCCCGCTCGAGCGCGGTCATCGCCTCGGTGGTCATGCTCGTGCTCGGCTTCCTCGATGTGGTCGTGAACTCGCTGGCCACGGGCGCGGGAGCGGGACTGATGACGGGCGGCGTCGCACTCGCCGTCGGCGTCGCCGCCGCGCTCATGCTCACCGTGCCCGCCCCGGTGCGCGACGAGTACGGCGCCCCCGACCTGGTGCTCATGTTCGAGGACTTCCGCCGCCGCAACGCGCGCGCGATCGCCTCGGCCGACCTGCCCGACATCTCCGCGGAGCGGGCGCGGAAGAAGGGGTTCCCGGAGCGCTGATCAGCGCGCGGAAGTCCGTTGCGGCCGCATCGCGACAGCCACCACGGCCGCCGCGATCAGCATGAACACGACGCCCACGACCGAGGTCCACACGACGCCCGAGTCGAAGGCCTCCCGCGCCGAATGCAGGAGCGCGCCCGCCGCATCGGCGGGCAGGGATCCGGCGACCTCCGTCGCGCCGCCCAGGGTCTCCGAGGCGGCCTGCGCCTGCTGCGCATCGAGCCCCTCCGGCAGCACGACCCCGCTGCGGTACGCGGCATTCAGGATGCTCCCGAGCACAGCCGTGCCGAGCACCGCGCCCAGCTCGTAGGCCGTCTCCGAGATGGCTGAGGCGGCGCCGGCCTTCGAGGCGGGGACGGCCGAGAGGATGAGGTCGTTCGAGATCGTCTCGGCCATGCCGACGCCCGCGCCGAGCACCGCGAACGCGGCGATCAGGCCCGCGTCGGTCCCGGCGGATCCCGTCAGCAGGATGATCCCGTAGCCGACGGCGTTCAGCAGCAGCCCCGCGACGACCGCGTGCGCGGGCCGCACGAGCTCCACGAGCTTCACGACCGCGAGGCCCGCGATGATCGTGACGGCGAGGCCGGGCAGGAGCAGCAGCCCCGCCTCCATCGGCGTGCGGCCGCTGACGAGCTGCAGGTGCTGGGAGACGAAGTACAGGAACCCCACCATCGAGAACACACTCAGCAGGTTCGCGGCGATGGAGGCGCTGAAGGCGGGCACCGCGAACAGTCGCACATCCAGCATCGGCTCGGGGCGGCGGAGCTGCCGGCGCACGAACCAGGCGCCGACGAGGAGGGAGACGAGCGCGGCGAGCAGGACGAGCACGCTGGGACCTTCGTGCGCGAAGTTCTTCACCGCCCAGACCAGCGGCACCATCGCGGCCATCACGAGCGCAATGCTCAGCGGATCGACGGGGCCGGGATGCGGGTCCCGCGACTCGGGGATCAGCCACGGCCCGAGCGCGAGCAAGGGCACCAGCACGGGGACGGCCATCAGGAACACCGAGCCCCACCAGTAGTGCTCCAGCAGGAATCCGCCGACGATCGGGCCGAGCGCGGCGCCGCCCGAGAACCCGGCGGCCCAGATGGCGATCGCGGTGCGGCGCTCGGTGGGGTCGGTGAAGATGTTGCGGATCAGGGAGAGCGTCGCCGGCATGATCATCGCGCCGAAGAAGCCCATCGCGGCGCGCGCGGCGATGAGGGCACCCGCGCTCGGCACGAAGGCCGCGATGGCGGAGACCACGGTGAAGCCCGCCGCGCCGATCAGGAGGATCCTGCGGCGGCCGATGCGATCGCCGATGCTGCCCATCGGGACCAGCAGCCCGGCGAGGAGCAGCGGGTAGATGTCCACGATCCACAGCAGGTCCGTGCCGCTCGGGCGCAGCGCCGTGGAGATCGCGGGGATCGCGAAGGCGAGCACCGTGTTGTCCACCGAGACCAGCAGCACCGGCAGCATCAGCACCGCGAGCGCGAGCCAGCGGGTGCGGGGGGCGGAGCTCGGGAGCGGGCTCACGGGGGTGGACACGGGTACCTCCAGTGCAACATCAGGGACCACCCCTGCTGGGCGGCCTTGCCGACCCTACGGATCGGCTCCTGGACTCCTACAGGGGAAGGTGAGGAACCTGACCGGAGAGGCTTCCGCAATGTCTACACCAGAGGTAGAATTCGCGGATGGCGACGATGAACATCAAGGACCCGCGAGTGCACGAGATGGCCACGGAGCTGGGACGGCTCCAGGGCTCCAGCGCCACCGCCGCGGTGCGGGGTGCTCTCGAACGGGAGCTGGATCGGATCCGGGGTGCGAGGGCCATCGACTGGGACGGGGTCCGGGTGCTCCAGGAGCGCGCTTCTGCGACGTCAGCGGACTGGCTCGACGACGCGGACCTGTATGACGAGGCGGGGCTGCCGCGGTGATCGTCATGGATACGTCGGCCGCCGTCGCGATCCTGCGCGGCGAAGCGGAGTCGGAGGCATTCCGCGCGGTGATCGATCAGGCGGACGGGATCGGCATGTCAGCGGCTTCGGTCATGGAGCTCGCCATCGTCACAGCGGCCTCTGGCCCCGAGCTGGTGGACGCCTTCCTGGAGGCTATGCGCATCCGGATTCTTGCGGTGGATGAAGAGCACCTGCGCTGGGCGCGGGTGGCCCGCTCGCGATTCGGGCGGGGCTCCGACAGCCCCGCGCGGCTGAACTTCGGAGACTGCTTGGCATATGGCGCGGCGATGGCGACTGGGCATGCGCTGCTCTACAAGGGCGAGGATTTCCCGCACACGGATGTGCGGTCCGCCATGCCTGTCTGACGTGCGAAAACTGCTCGCGCAGCTGCGGTGACGGTCGGACAATGCCTTCATGACCCACCCACCCCAGCCCGCCAACACCGAGCCCTTCGACGATCCCCGCCTCGCCGCGATCTACGACGACGACAACCCCACCGGTCCCGACCACGACTTCTTCCGCCGCCTGGCCGACGAGACCGGCGCGAGCAGCATCATCGACCTGGGCTGCGGGACGGGACTGCTGACCGCGACGCTCGGCCGCGAGGGCCGCCGGGTGGTGGGCATCGATCCGGCTGCGGCGATGCTCGAGCAAGCCCGCCGGAAGTTCGGGGCGGAGCGCGTAGGTGGCACCACGGCACCTCGGCGCTCAAGGAGACCGCCAGCGCCGACCTCGTGATCATGAGCGCGAACGTCGCGATGCATATCATCGGCGACGCGTGGCCGACGGTGCTCGCCGACATCGCCCGCGCCCTGCGCCCGGGCGGGCGTCTCGCCTTCGAGAGCCGGAATCCCGCAGCCGAGCTGTGGCGCGAGTGGGCCCACCCGGAGCGGGAGCGGGTGACCGCCATCGGGCGCGTGCGCGAGAGCCTCGAGATCACGCCGCCGGACGCCGACGGCGCGCTGGGCATGCACGTCCGCAGCGCGTTCCTGGACGCGGGGGATCCCGAGCCCTTCGACTTCTCCCAGCCCCTGCAGTTCCGCAGCGCCGAGCTTCTGACGGCGCAGCTCACTGATGTGGGGCTCGTCGTCGAGCGGATCTCGAGCGACTGGGTGGGCACGCCGTTCAGCGGTTCGACGGGGGAGCGGCTGATGGTGTTCGAGGCGGTGAAGCGGGCGTGAGAACTCCGGCCGACGAGGAGCTGCTCTCGGGCGGGAATGCCACCGTCGGCGCCGTCGTCCGAGTCGGGGGCACCGTCCGCAAACCCTGGCAGCCCACGACGCCGCAGGTCGCCGCGTTCCTGCAGCACCTGCGCGAGCGCGGGGTCGACGTCCCGGCCCACCTCGGCCGCGATGCGCAGGGACGCCAGATCATCGAATACATCCCCGGCGACATCGCGATGCACCGCGGGGTCCTCGAGCACGACCTCCTGCGCCGGATCGGGGCGTACCTCCGCAGCATCCACGACGCGGCCGAGGACTTCCCCGTGCCGGAGCCGCCCGAGCAGTGGCCCGTGCTCCTGCCCGCTGCAGCCCCTGACCTGATCTGCCACAACGACGCCGCCAGCTGGAACCTCGTGCTCAGCGGCGAGCGGGGGGCCGAGCGCATCGTCCTCATCGATGCCGACGGCGCAGGCCCGAGCACCCGGCTCTGGGATCTCGCGTACCCGGCGATCTCCTTCCCGCTGCTCGACGCGGGCCAGGAACCGTCCCTCGCCGCTGCGCGACTTCGAGCGTTCGTGGACGGCTACGACCCGGACCGATCCATGACGGATCTGCGGGAGGCGCTGGCGCCGGCCCTGGCCCTTCGCGCACGGGCCATGTACGAGCACCTCCGAGCCGCGCACGAGTCCGGCGAGGAGCCATGGGCGACGATGTTCGTCGAAGGGCACGGGGAGCACTGGCGGATGCGGGCGGAGTACATCGAGACCTACGGGATCCATTGGGAGCGCGCCGTCCGGGCATGAACCGCTCGCGGGCCGCAAGCCCCTGCTCGGTATAATCGCCCAGGCCCTCCTCCCCACCCGCACGCGACACCGCACCCCGGCCTCGCGCGCGGTCACGAGGGCCCCGTCCCTCCCCGCCCCACTCTCCTCGAGGAGCCCCATGTCGCTCTGGACCCTGCACGGCAACGGCTATTCCGTCGCCCCCGGCGAGATCGTCCGCCCGGAGGAGCGGCTCGCCTGGCCGGTGACCATCGGCATCGGCGCCCAGCACGTGATCGCGATGTTCGGCGCGACCTTCCTCGTCCCCCTGATCACCGGCTTCCCGCCCACCACCACGCTGCTGTTCAGCGGCATCGGCACCCTGCTGTTCCTGGTCATCACGAAGAACCGGATGCCCAGCTACCTCGGCTCCTCGTTCGCGTTCATCGCCCCCATCACCGCCTCCACGCAGGCCGACTCGATGGGCGCCGCGCTCGGCGGAGTGCTCGTCACGGGCCTGCTGCTCGCGCTGCTCGGCCTGCTGGTGACGCGCGTGGGCACCGCCTGGATCAGCGCTCTGATGCCGCCGGTGGTGATGGGCACGATCGTCGCTCTGATCGGTCTGAATCTCGTGCCGACGACGTACGAGGACAACTTCTCCAAGGCCCCGGTGACCGCCGTCGTCACCCTGCTCGCGGTCATCCTGTGCACTGCGCTGTTCAAGGGGCTGCTCGGGCGCGTCTCGGTGCTCGTCGGCGTGATCGTCGGGTATCTGTTCGCCGTCGCCCGCGGAGAGGTCGTCTTCGACGCCGTCGCCGCCGCCCCGTGGATCGGCCTGCCCGAGTTCCACCACCCCACGCTGAACCTCGGTCTGCTGCCGATCTTCCTGCCGGTGATCCTGGTGCTGCTCGCCGAGAACGTCGGTCACGTGACGAGCGTGGGCCTCATGACCGGCAAGAACCTCGACCACATGGTCGGCCGCACCCTCACGGCCGACGGGCTCGCCACCGCGCTCTCGGCGACCTTCGGCGGCTCGCCGACGACCACCTACGGCGAGAACATCGGCGTCATGAGCGCGACCCGGGTCTACTCGACCGCGGCCTACTGGGTCGCCGGCATCGTCGCGATCCTGCTGTCGATGTCCCCGAAGGTCGGGGCGGCGATCTTCACGATCCCGCCGGGCGTGCTCGGCGGCGTGACGTTCGTGCTCTACGGGCTGATCGCGATCGTCGGCTTCCGCATGTGGGTCGACGGCAAGGTCGACTTCTCCCGCCCGAAGAACCAGATCACCGCGGGCGTGGGCCTCGCCATCGCGATCGCGAACCTCGAGTGGAACCTCGGCGGATTCTCCTTCACCGGCATCGCGCTCGGCACCGTGGCGGCGCTGCTGATCTACCACGGCATGACGTGGATCGGCCGCTTCACCGGCACTGACGACCGCCCGAGCCCGATCCAGGGCGGCTGAGATGCACCTGCGGACTATCGAGATCGGCCCGGAGGACTGGCGGACCTACCGGCAGGTCCGGCTCCGTGCCCTGGAAACCTCGCCCGAAGCGTTCACCACTACGCTCGCAGGCGCTCTGGAGCGGGATGCGCAGGACGGGGAGGCCTAATGGCGGGGGTCCTTCCCTCCGTCCAGCGCGATGATCCTGCTGGTGGATGGCGGACCCGACTTGGAGTCTCCGGGCACTTCAGAGCCTCGTGGAGCTGTCGTCGGAGTCGCCCGCATCGTCCTACCTGAGACGCCGGGAGCACCCGCGGGGCTGTTCTCCGTCTGGGTCGACCCGGCCGTGCGCGGCAGGGGAGCCGGGCGGATGCTCGTGGAGGCCTGCATCGACCGCCTGCACGAGCTCGCGCCCGGCACACGGCTGCGCCTCGACGTGCGTCCTGAGAATCACGTAGCGCAGCGCTTGTACGAGAGGCTCGGCTTCGGGCACATCGCCTCGGGGAAGCCAGACGGTGATGACCTCGTGATGGAGCGCGGGGCTGGCCCGAGCCGGAGGCACGCAGTCGATCTGCCGACGGCGCTCGTGGCCCGCTATCGCGCAGTCGACAGGGAAGAGATCGGCTCTTCCCACCTGGATTCGGCCGCCCACCTTGACGCCCTGGCGGCGAGTATCCGGGTGCAGGGGATCCGCCAGCCCCTGGACCTGGCGGTGGCAGAAGAGTTCGCCACGCTCGACGGCAATCACCGTCTCGCTGCAGCGATCAGAGTGGGCTTGACGGAGGTTCCAGTGCACATCTCACGTCGCCACTCGTCTCCGAAACCGGAGCATGCGCGTGCGCTGCGCACGGAGGACCGGGCGATCCTCCACTCTGCGCTCGCCGAGTCGGAGCGCCGCAGCTCGGGCTCTGCGTGAGCGACGCCCCGCCCCGCCCCATGTCCGGCGGCCGGCAATGTCACCCCAGCGCCGCGGCCAGCTCCGCCTCGGTGAGATCCCGGTCCGCGTAGACCAGCCGCATCACGTCAGGATCCGGATTCCCCGCATCCGGGGCGCGGTGCTGGAGCGTGAAGCCCAAGCGCTCCGCCACCCGGGCCGAGGCGGCGTTGTGCTCGACGAGGTATGCGACCACCGGCAGCTCCGGGTGCACCTCGTGCGCTGCATCGAGCGCCGCCCGAGCCGCCTCGGTGGCGAATCCCCGCCCCTGAGCCTCAGGCCGGAAGCGGTAGCCGAGATTCCAGAAGACCCCCCGCACCACTCGGCATCCTGCATAGCCGAGGAACTCGCCCGTGGCGCGATCCCGCACGATCCACGAGCCGAGCCCGTCGGCCGCCCAGCACTCCCGCCACACATCCAGGATCTCCTGCGACTGCGCGAGGCGGGTGGGGCGCAGAGACGGGAAGTGCGTCCACACGCGGGGGTCGCTGTTCAGCGCGTGCAGCTCCTCGAGGTCCGCCGGCACGGGGATGTCGAGGGCGAGGCGCTCGGTGCGGCGGTGGGCGAGGGGAGCGGATCCGGGCTCAAAGAGCGCGGCGGCGTCGGCGGTCATGGCAGCAGTCCAGCACAGGCCGCCGACGCTCGAGGAAAATCCCTCGCGCGCGAGGTGCCCGATCGGGCAGGATCGGCCCATGACCTCGAACGACACTGCCTCGAACGACGTGACCTCGAACGGCGCCGCCGCGCACGATCCCGCCGCGCACGATCCCGCAGCGGCCGCGAGCGCCCCCATCCTCCAGGGCATCGCCGACACTCGCAACGGCGGGCCCATGCTCGGTTCCGAGCGCGCCGTCCTCGACGCCTGGCTCGAGGAGTACCGCCTGAACGTGCTGCTGAAGATTGATGGCCTGACGGCCGAGCAGCTCGCCGCGTGCCCGATCCCGCCCTCGAACCTGAGCCTGCTGGGCATCATCCGCCACCTCACCGAGGTGGATACGTACTGGCTGCGCGAAGTCCTCCACGGCGAGGAGACCCCGGACCTCTACTCGACCCGGGAGCAGCCCGACGGCGACTTCGAGAACGCGAGCGCCCAGACCGCCGCCGCCGACGTCGAGACCTTCCGTCGCGAGACCGCCCGCGCCGCCGAGGCAGCCGCGACCTGGACCGATCTCGACGGCCCCGTCGCGGGGCTGCGCCACGGCGAGCAGCTGAACCTGCGGTGGATCCTCACGCACCTCATCGAGGAGTACGCCCGGCATCTCGGGCACATGGACCTGCTGCGCGAGGCGATTGACGGGGTGACGGGGTACTGACCCCCGCTCACCGCGTCGCCGCCTCCACCAGCTCCAGGACGTGGCGATAGGTCTGCCCGGTCGCGGCGCTCATGCCGAGCTCGCAGGTGCGGTTCGCGCTCACGTACCAGTCGGTCGGGTGCTGCGCGATCTCCGCGGCCTCGGCCCGGGTGGCCGAGGCGGTGAGCTCGGGGTGCAGCATCCCTCGGTCGCCCGCGTAGGCGCAGCAGCCCCACGCCACGGGCAACACGACCTCCTCGGCGCACGCGCCGGCCAGAGCCACCAGATCATCCGTCGCGCCGAGGTGCGTGGTTGAGCAGGTGGGGTGCACGGTCACGGACTGCGCCCGCGCGCTCACCGACAGCCGCCCCAGCAGCTCGCGGCGCACGAATGTCGTCGCGTCGATGACCTCGATGCCCGTGCCCTCGAGCGCGGCCAGCACGCCCTCGGTGCAGGAGGCCGCATCGACGACGACCGGCAGCGCCGCTGCGCCCGGCTCGTGGCTCGCTCCCTCCCGCCGCGCCGTCGCGACCAGAGCCTCCCGCAGCCGCGCGCGCATGCGCTCCTTCGCGTCCGTCATGCCCTTGGAGGAGAACGGCGTCCCGCAGCAGAGCCCCTCGATCCCCTCCGGCACCACGGCGCGCACGCGCGCCCGCTCCAGCAGGCGGTCCAGCGCGCGAGTCACCCCGAGGCCGGCAGCGGAGGCGCCCGCCCCGGCTGCGGCGGCGCCCGACCGAGCCGCACCCCCGCTGCACGCGCACGCGCCCGAGCAACCCCCGCCATTCGGCCCTGACCCCTCGGCCGGCCCGAACATCGTCCCGGTGCACGACGGCATGAGCACCGCGACCGTCTCCGCGCTCGCCCGGCCCCTGCCGCCGGAGCGGCGCACCGCTCCACCGCTCCGCGGCAGCTCCGGCCGGTAGTCGGGCACGGTGTCCGCCCCGAGCAGGGCGCGGCCAGCGGCGGTCGCGAGCCGCGGCAGCGCCGCTGCCGCGGGCCTGCCTGCGACCGTCGGCCCCGCCGTGCCGATCGCCCCCGCTACCCCCACGGCGGCCGAGGCCCCGCGCGTCACCGCACCCCAGCGTCCCGCCGCGGCCGACCACGCCGCCGACTCCGCCGGCCCCGCCTGCTCCGCCCTCAGGCGCCGCACGAGATCACCGGTGTTGATGCCGACGGGACAGGCGGTCACGCACATGCCGTCGACCGCGCAGGTCGCGAGACCCTCGTAGTCGTACGACTCCTGGATCGCGCGCACGGTCGCGGTGTCCCCGCGCTGCGCGGCGAGCTTCTCCTCGCGCCGCAGGACGATCCGCTGGCGCGGCGTGAGCGTCAGGTCGCGGCTCGGGCAGACCGGCTCGCAGTACCCGCACTCCACGCAGCGATCGGCCTCCTCCTCGATCGGGACGACGGGCTTCAGATCGCGCATGTGCGCCTGCGGATCGTCGGTCAGCACGACCCCCGGGTTCAGGATCCCGAGCGGATCCACCAGGCGCTTGATCTCGCGCATCACCTCGTAGAGCGCCGTGCCGTACTGGCGCTCGACGAAGGGTGCCATCACCCGCCCGGTGCCGTGCTCGGCCTTGAGGTTCCCGCCCTGGTCCAGCACCAGCTCGACCATCTGCTCGGTGAACGCCTCGAGCCGGTCCGAGCCCTGATCAAGGTGCTCGTTCAGCAGGAAGTGGATGTTGCCGTCCTTCGCGTGCCCGAAGATCACGGACTCGTCGTAGCCGTGGCGCTCGAACAGCGTCTCCAGGCCCGCGCAGGTCGCCGCAAGATGGCCGACGGGCACGGCGATGTCCTCGAGGAGCGCGGTGGATCCCGTCGGCCGTGCCCCCGCGACCGCCGCATACAGGCCCTTGCGCGCGGTCCACAGCGCGGCGGTGCGCGACGTCGGTGTCGAGTGCGGGGCGGTCGGATGGGGGCATGGGCCCACGCTATCGCCGGACCCTCGCGCATTCCCGGTGCGGGTCCGCTCTCCTCCCAGCGGGTTTCCAGCTCCCGCGACGCTTCGTGACAGATGGGAGGGATGGTGTCGGAATACAACTCTTCCCGCACGCACCGACGCCCCAGTGAGAGGCCTCGCCGCGCAGAACGCAGAACGCAGAACGCAGAGTTCGGAGTTCGGAGTTCAGAGTTCGGAGCGCAGGCGCTGAGCCGAGCTGCGGCCGGTGCTGATGACGACCCGAGGAGGTCCCCATGACTGTTCATCTCTCCCGCATCACCCCGCTCCGTCGCGGCGTCGTCGGCGCCGCCGCCGGCATCCTGGCCCTCGGCGCGCTGAGCGCCTGCAGCACCGACCAGGCCGAGCAGGGCGCCGCGACCCAGGGCTCGGCCGTGACGGCGTCGGCCCCGGCCTCCACCGGTGACGGTGGGGCGTCGTCCGGCGCGAGCGATGCCGGCGGCGCACCGGCTGCAGGCACGGCAGCCGGGGACCGCGAGGTCTTCGCGCAGATGCCCGGCGAGGACATCGACCTGCGCACCCAGGCGTTCCCCGTGACCCCGGAGCAGGCCATCCAGACCGGGACCGACACGGCCGGCACGGGCGCCGTGCACGGCATCGAGCTGGACCATTCCTCGGATCGGAACCTCTGGTACTACGAGGTGAATATCCTGATCGACGGCGTGGACCACGAGGTCGAGATCGACGCGATGACCGGAGAGGTCATCGACCACGAGCAGGACTCCACGGACGACCACGAGGAGGCCATCGACCTGGCCTCCCCGATGACCTTCGACGAGGCCATGGACCGCGCGCTGACCGTGCGCGACGGCGAGGTGCGCGGCTGGAAGCTCGAGTGGGACGACGAGCGTCGCGAGTACCAGTTCGACATCGCCGTGGACGGCGACGAGGACGAGGTCACCGTGCTCGTGGAGACCGGCGAGGTCATCCCCGACTGATCCTCGGCCACAGCGCCCGGCCGCACGCCCGCACCGCGCGGTCGCACAGCGTGGCCGCACGCCCGCGAGTTGGCGCACTCACGTTCCACCAGTGGAACGTGAGTGCGCCAACTCTGTTCAGGGGGCAGGAGGGCAGGAGCGCCGGAGGGCAGGGGACACGGGGCCGAGGCGAGTCGGCGGGCATGCCGTCGGCCCGTCCAGGCCGCTCAGCGCAGGAGCAGCAGCTCCCGCAGCCAGGGCAGATGCCCCGAGCACAGGGAGACGATGCCGTCGGCCGCGATGACGGCGCCGATCACGAACAGCACCGCGGCGAGGATCAGGAACAGCCGGCGGCGCCGCGGCTCGATGAAGCGCCGCACCCGGGCCAGCAGCGCCTCGTGCTTCCCCAGCAGCGCGGCGAGCGTCACGGCCGCGAGCGGCGCCTGGTAGATCAGGTTCCACAGCACCAGCAGCCCGGCCCGGAGGGGGA
The DNA here is from genome assembly GCF_023509525.1 of Brachybacterium equifaecis. Taxonomy (GTDB): domain Bacteria; phylum Actinomycetota; class Actinomycetes; order Actinomycetales; family Dermabacteraceae; genus Brachybacterium; species Brachybacterium equifaecis. The sequence continues at coordinate 867,195 of NZ_JAKNCJ010000001.1, read as the reverse complement.
GGTGCGGCTCGGCCGCGGCCATGCCGATCGCGATCACGAACGCGGGATCGGCGACCGCGGTGAACGCGAAAGCGGCGCCCCCGAGCAGCAGGGAGGCCGTCCGATCGGAGACCTCCCGCTTCTTCTTCGGCGGCTTCGGGTGCAGGGCGGTGCGGCGCTGGAACCACGCGACCACGATGAGGATCGTGCCGACGACGATCTCCACCACCCCGAGGGCGTTGTTCGAGGCCAGCAGGGGGTGCAGCCAGCCGCCGACGATCTGGATCAGCGGGTGGATCACGAGGGTCGCCGCGATGATCACGCCCGTGTATCCGCCGACGAACAGCAGCAGGTGCCGCGGCGGGATGCCGCGGTGCAGGAAGGTCGCGGCGAGGATCCCGCCGAGGACGTCCACGGAGACGGCGGCCAGCGCGAGGAAGGTCAGCAGCCCCAGCACGGTCATGGCCCCGAAAATACGCGATGACCGGGGGCGCGGCACACCGGGATAACCCCCGTACCGCCTCGGTACACTGACGGCCATGTCGACGAGCTCTGCAGACGCCCTGGTCCGCCGCCCCTTCGAGGGCATCCCGAACGAGCAGGACCTGGTGGCGATGCGCCAGCTGATCCCTGCCGCCACCATGAAGGCGCGCACCACCGCCGAGCACGGCGCGGTGCCCGTGCTGATCGCGACGATCCTCCCGATGGCCTGGCCTGCCGTGCGCCGGTCCGACGGCTCCGTGGTGATCGGACTGCAGGCGACCGCCCCGGGCAACGACCTCTCGCGGGCCTTCGGCCAGGCGATCGTGCAGGCTCTCGCGCTCGAGCCCGGCAGCCCGGTGCCCGCGCTCGAGGTGACCGCCGAGTCGCCGCGCCTGCAGGACGTCCTCGACCTCACGGGCGACTTCCCGATCACCGTCCACGACACCTTCGACTTCTGGGTGGATCCGTCGGCCGAGCGCACGCAGGAGCTCGAGGCGACCATCGCCCAGGCGAACGAGTCGATCATGCCGACCGCTCCGGTCGAGGGCCTCGAGCACGCCTACTGGGTGGATGCGGGCACGAAGGAGCATGTGCGCTGGGTGCTGGATGCCGACGAGGACCGCGTCATCGACGCCGTCGCCCGTCTCCACGCGAAGCGCGACTCCGGCATCGGCGAGGGCACGAAGTACGTCGGCTCGTTCCGCGCCGAGGGCCTGACGATCCCCGTGTGGGACCTGCCCAAGGGCTTCGGCGCCGACGGCGTCTCGAAGGGGGCCGACGAGTTCCGCGCCCGCTTCGAAGCGGCCCTGGAGAGCACCGAGCCGCTGACCGCGCTCGAGCGCCGCGCACGCGGCGGCATCGTGGCCCGTCAGGTGACCCTGCGATGAGCACCGCGGCGGGTGCGCTCGCCGCCGGCAGGCCCCAGTGGGTCGCCGTGGTGATCCCCGCCAAGGATGAGGCGGCCCGGATCGAGGAGACGATCCGCTCCGTGCAGACTCTGGATCGCGTGGACCTCGTGGTCGTGGTCGACGACGGCTCCAGCGATGCGACCTCCGCCGTGGCCCGCGGGGCCGGGGCGATCGTGGTGCGCCACCCCTCGAACCAGGGCAAGGCCGCCGCGATGGCGACCGGCGCGCGCGTGGTGGCGATGCGCGAGGAGGCCGACCGCGCGAGCGGCGGCGAGGACTTCCGCGAGGAGCTCCACGCCGAGCCGCGGGTTCCCGGGCACACGGGCCCCCTGCCGGTGATCGACCCCGCCGGGGGCGCGCCGCGCGCCCTGCTGTTCCTCGATGCCGACATGGGTGCGAGCGCCGCGGGCGCTGCGCCGCTGATCGACGCGGTGCTCGATGACGGCGTGGACATGGCGATCGCGCTGCTGCCGCCGCAGGTCGGCGCCGCCGGGATGGGCATCGTGGTGCGCACCGCCCGCAGCGGCATCGCCCGCGCGACCGGCTGGGAGCCCGAGCAGCCGCTCTCGGGCACGCGCTGCATCACCCGCGAGGCCTGGGACGAGTGCCAGCCCCTCGCCCCCGGCTGGGGCGTGGAGACCTCCCTGTCGATCGATGCGCTCGCCGGGGGGTTCTGGGTCAAGGAGATCCCCTGCGAGCTGCACCATCGCGCGACCGGGAAGGACCTGCGCGGCCAGCTCCACCGCGCCGCCCAGCTGCGGGACGTGCTGCGGGCGCTGCGCCGCCGACGCGCCGTGCGCCCGCCCTACGTGGCCGACGAGGACGCGGTCGGTGTGGAGGCGACAGCGGAGTCGAGCTCGGTGAGCGCGCCCGAGGGGGCCGAGCCTCGCACCGACCCCTCCTCCCGCGAGTCCCCGGATCTCCTCGCTTCCCTGCCCGTGACCAGCGAGTTCTCGCAGGAGGACCTCGCCCAGCTCGGCGATGCAGATCTCGAGGTGCTGGACCGCGAGCTGCGCGCCCTGCCGGTGGACGGTCTCTTCGACCCCGACGAGATCGCGTTCCTCGCGTCGGTGGATCTGCGGGAGCTCGCGGACCGACTGGACCGTGCGCCGGTGGAGGGCGGCTTCTCGCCCGAGGACGCGGTGATCATCGGCGCGCACCTCGGCCGCCCCGCCCCGGAGGTGCCGGAGGGCGTGGCCACCCCGATGACGTCCGACGAGTACGCCTCGTTCGTAGTGCAGGCGGCGGTCGATGCGGCCGACGCCGAGGGCGACGCGCACACGGAATAGCGCACCGAGCCGGGCACCCGCTCAGACCGAGCCCGGCCCCTGGTGCGCCGCGACCGGCGCCTGTGGCGGCCCGGCCGCTCCCGCAGCATCCTCGCCGCCCGTCGGCAGCAGCTGCCCGAGCGCCAGCACCCACAGGCCGAGCATCGCGGCGATCAGCACGGGCCCCGTATCGTTCACGAGGTAGCCGAGCCATCCACCCGCCACCAGTGCGATCCGCACCGGATAGGCAATCGGCAGGGCCGCATCGAGCGCCGCGAGGCTCCGCCAGCGCAGTCGCCGCGGCATGAGCGCGGCGATCGACCCCGCGAGCGCGAGCGCCACGATGAGGGCCAGCACCGGGATGCCCAGCAGCATCCCGAGATTCTGCGCGAACTTGCGCACGATGACGCCAGCGAGCTCTCCCGAGAGGATTTGGTCGATGAAGCGCCCGAGGTGCGTGCGCGCGGCCGGGGGCCGCAGCCAGTCCAGCAGCGAGACGCCCATGACGGCTGCACCGCCCCCGACCCCGAGCGCGAGCACGTGCCAGAGCCGCAGGCGGATCCCGGCGACCAGCAGTGCGAGCAGGCCGAACGTCGGCACGGTGACGAGCATCGAGCCGAAGTCCGCGCCCATCGTCGGCGCCACGCAGATGCCGGCGATCACGAGCCAGGTGCCGATGGTCCAGAGCGCCCGGGAACGGGGCCGGAGCACCCGGGTGAACAGGCACAGCAGGGCCGCGAGCGAGGCCGCGAGCACGAGGCCGAACAGGTGGTTCGACATCCCGTAGTAGCGGCCGCCGGAGATCGCCTGCGCACCGAGCGGCGAGCCGAGCTGCCAGGGCGAACCGGCGGCGCATTCCAGCAGGATCAGGCCCGCGACCAGGGCGGATGACACCCCGAGCGGACCGAAGCGGCTGCGGCGCCAGGGCCCCAGCAGCACGATCGCGCTGAGCACGATGCTGCCCGCCCAGACCCACCCGGTGAGGGCGAGCGCGGGATGCCCGGCCCGCCACCACGGCACCAGACCCGCATACAGGCCGACGGGCAGGGCGAGCGGCGCGATCGCCATCAGGGCCCGCGAGAGGCGCAGGAGGCGCGGTCGCCGAGCGGCGGCGGGGACGAGACGCAGCACCAGTCCGATGAGGCCCAGCGCGAGCCAGCTCCCGAGGGCGGGGACCGTCGCGGCGTCGACGAGGCGCGCAGCCTGGGTGCGATCGGTGGCGATGACCAGAGGGCTCGTGGAGACCTTCTCAGCGAGGAAGGGCTGGCCCGGGAGGGGGCCGACGGGGGTGATGCCGTAGCTCGCGAGGATCGTCGGCGCCACGTCGGTCAGGACGACGACTCCGCTCTGGTGGGTGGAGCCGCTGGTCAGCAGGCCGCCGGGGTCGGCGCTGTCGGCGGCGACCTGGAGGCTCGCGGCGGCGCGGCCGGGGAGCACCGGGTCCGCGGGGCCATCGGGGGCTGAGCCCGGGCCGTCCGGAGCGGAGTCATCCGGCAGCTCCGCGACCGAGAGCAGCAGGGTGCGCGGGGCGCCGGAGGCGGGATCGCCGACGGCCTCGCAGCCTCCCGCGAGGTCCAGGACGGCCCCGGCGCGCGCGTCGAGGGCGGCGAGCTGCTGTGCGCGATCGGTGCCGGCGGGAGAGCTGCCTGCGGGGGAGAGGGCTCCGAGGTCTGCGAGCACGAGCGCGTCGGCGGGAAGGGCATCCGGCAGCGCCGCGCCCGCACCGATCTCGACGACGGGGACGGGGAGCTGCTCCAGCTGGTCGACGGCAGGCGAGGGGATCCCGGCGCTCGGCGCGGCCTCAGCCGCGAGACCCCTGTACCCGGTGCGCACGCTCTCCATTCCCTGGGCCTGCGTCGAGCGGGGAGTCGTGCTCGTGGTGCTCATCGCTCCCGCGCTCGAGCGATCCGCCAGGCAGGCGAGGTGCGGCGTGGCGCTGGGGGAGACGTCCTCCCAGGTCAGCCCGGCCGTCAGCAGGACGAGCCGGACGGGCCGAGAGGAGCCCGCGCCGCCGTCCTCGCCAGGGGAGCCGTCGGCCGCAGCCAGCGGTGCGAGCAGCGCCGCCGCAGCGGCGAGAGCGAGCAGGAGGAGCCCGAGCAGGCGACCGCGCGCGGTCGAGAGCGGGAGGGAGCGCGGCATCGTCTGATCGTACGGGGAGCGTCTGCAGGGATGCTTGTGTCGGGGCCTTGACACAAGTGGTCGACGAACCCACACTTGTGCCAAGCATCTGGGACAAGATGCTCCCTCCTGACTCCGCGTCGGCACCTGAAAGGCTCCCCGATGAGCGCTTCCCTTGCATTCCTGATCATGCTCGTCCCTCTGGCGGCGGTGCTCCTGCTCGGCCTTGCCGCATGGCTCGGCACCGAGCGCACGGGCCTGCACCGGGGCGCGCTCGCCGCCCGCTGGATCGGCCTGCTCGCAGGCGGGGCGGTGATGATCGCCATGCTCGCGCTGTCCGTGAGCGGGACCTGGCCGGGCGGACGGCTCGGGCTCGGCGCCTTGACGGGCACGGCTCCGATCGTGGGTGCCGGTGTCCTGATCCTCGCGATCCTGATCGGGGAGCTCACGATCCCCGCCCACGGCGCCGAGCGCGCAGGATCTCTCGTGCCCCGGAGCCTGGGGAGCATCGTCCCGCGCACTGCTGCCGCGATCACCGCCGGCACCGTGCTCCTCTTCATCGGTCTCAGCGCCATCACCTCGCGCCAGGGCTCTGCGGACGATCTCGGCAACCCCGGCCGTTCGTTCAGCTACGGGAGAGTGCTCGCCGACGGCACGCAGGTCACCGGTAGCATCGGCCCGTTCCCGGGGACCTGGTACACGGTGCCCGCGGGCGCAGCGGCGCTGCTCCTGCTGGTCCTCGCCGTGATCGCGATCCTCGTCATCCATCGCCGGCGGCCGAGCCTGGATGCGGCCGATGCTCTCCTGCGCTCGCGGTCCCTGGTCTCCGTCCTCGGGGCCGTGGTGCTCGGGCTCTCGCTCGTGACGGCGGCGTTCGCCTCCTTCGCTCAGCATGCGTATCGCGGCGCTCTGCTGAACGCTGCCGATCTCGCTCCCGAGGCTGGTCCTAGGCTGCTCGGACTCCCTGACGCCGCCGTCGCGGCAGCAGGTGCCGCGGTGGTCCTGGCCTTCGTCGGCAGCCTCGCCGGGATGCTCATGGTCTGCATCCCCTCCGTCCTCGCCCGCGGGACCCGCACGCGAGCGGCTGCCGCGACTGCACCCGCGGTGATCGCCGGGACGCCCGCATGAGCCGCATCCTCATCGACCTCGCCGATCCCACCCCGCCCTACGAGCAGATCCGTCGCGGCATCCTCGAGCAGCTCGCGCTCGGCGCGCTGAAGGCCGGGGACCGCCTGCCGACGATCCGCGCTCTGGCCCGCGACCTCGGGGTCGCCCCGGGCACCGTCGGCCGGGCGTTCAAAGAGCTCGAGGAAGCGGGTGTGCTGGAGACCCGCCGCGGGGGAGGGACGACGGTGGCTGCCAGTGCAGCGTCGCTGCTCCCTCAGCCCTCAGCGCCCGCGGACGCGATCGACGAGGACCTGCTCCGCCTCGCCCAGGACTTCATCGCTGCGTCCCGCAGCGACGGCCACGAGGACGCCGCGATCACGGAAGCCGTGCGGGTGGCCCTGCGCCGAGACCAGCCTGCATGAACGCCGTGCGCCTCGAACCTCTCGGTTCTCACCACGCGTACGCGATCCTCGCGGGCCAGGACGATCTCCTGGCTCGCGAGGCCTTCGGGGCTCTCTGGACGCCAGAGGCGCTCGCAGTGTTCCTCGCCCGAGCCGAGCGCTGGCGTCCGGGCGGTCCGATCCAGGAGTTCGCCGCTATCGGCCCCGACGGCGACGGTGGTGCCGTGTCGCGCGGTGTCATGGTCGGCGGGGGCGGAATCCACCGTCTCGGCCCTGGACTCGAGCGCCACCAGGCAGACATCTCCTACTGGCTGCTGCCTGCCCACAGGGGTCGAGGGCTCGGCCATGCCCTCGCCGCGGACCTGGTCCAGCGTGCCCACGCGCTCGACGGCGTCAGGGAAGCGATCCTGCGCATTGATCCGGCGAATCTGGCTTCCCAGGCCGTCGCTCGCCGCCTCGGCGCCCTGCCGGCCGGTCTGACCGAACCCCACTCGGCCGGCGGTGGACACCGCGCGCAGCGGTGGGTGCTCGAAGCGGGCGACTGATCGAGCTGCCGCGCGCACCGCGCGTGTCCTGCGCAGTCTTAGGAGTGCGACGCGTCGGGGTCGACGGGCCCTTCGGTGAGGGGCGTGCGGGGCGGGAGCCAGGGGTCCGCGTCCTCGTCGGCAGGAACGTCAGGGTTCACGAGCCGGGACTCGAGGGACTTCGAGAAGATCGCGACCGGTGCGGAGGTGACGTCGATCGTGCCGTCGATCGACTGCCAGGGACCGCCTGCCACGGAGTACTGACCGGCGAAGGTGGTGGTGAGCGTGACGTCGTACCAGCCCTCGTAGCGGTAGCGGTGAGCCACGTCGGTCGAGGGGAAGGGCGCTCCGGGCTTCGTGGTGGTGATGGTGCTGCCGTCTCCGAGGTCCCAGGTGTAGGACGTGGGGATCGCGCGCACGGCGACGGGTGTGCCGAGGAGCGTGGTGTCCAGCTCCTGGGTCGACGACTCCGCGTAGAGGACCAGATCCATGTTCACCGGGAGCCAGCCGCCCGGCGGGCCGACGTGCGCGGTGAGCGGAGCGACGGGGAGGGCGGCGAAGTCCGACTGGGTGAGGACTATGGGGACCGGAGCAGAACCCGCGGACGCTGCCCCGCCGCTGGGGAGAACGCAGCGATAACCGAGGTCAGTGACGGTGTCATCCACCGTGTTAATGAGGCTGCCGCGCTGGGTCTGCCCGTTAGAGGCCCCTTGTCGATCCATATAGGGGACGAAAGTGTCAACGCCGTATCCGCGAAGCGGGGCAGTACTGGATGCTTCGCATGTATTCGCATCCACCGTGCACGACCATGCGACTCCCTCCTCCGCCCGTGCGCATCCTTGTCTCTGCGGCTTATTGACGTTCTTCCACCTATCGAAGATCGGTGACGCTCGATGAGAACCACCCTGGCGGGGACTCATTTCGAGAGCGGTGTCAAGAATGGCATTCGCAGTAGCCCCGGAAATTTCCACCGCGTCAGAATGGTCGTCATTCGTGAACGCTATTTCAGCGAGAGCGGAAGGGGTGAGGAGGGTCCACGCGCTCGCGACGAGGACGAGTATGAGTGTCGACGCGGACTTCCTCGGGAGAATCGTGATCACGGCTGGACGTCTTCTGCGGGTTGGATCGTGTAAGCATCGACGCGCCAGCCGCCCGGCTGCCAGCTCATTCCACCCACCGAGACTACTTTCACGTCTTCAAAGTGTTGCGGCTCGCCGCCGGGGATGCGTTCGGTGTGCGCGGCAATCGTGAAACGGTAGCCGATTTCAAGTTCATGCAGACTGGTCTCTTGGGCAAAAGTTCCGTCGTCGAGGAGCTCGGTCTTGGACCAATATCGGCCGTCAGCGTCTACTTCCCGAATTTGCTCAAGGCTGTCCTTGCACGGCTTGCACTCAGGCCCGAAGAGTGGCTCATAGAGGGAGTCGTCCCCAGTCTCCAGAGACCAGATGTTTACCGCCCAGAAATACCGGAACGCCTGCTGCGCCCCCTCCTCGGTCCGCTCGTCCTTGCCGGGGAAGTCGGCCGGATCAGGCGCGGGCACATCCGGGCGCGCGGGCGGCGCTGTGGTGGAGGGCGCGGGCTCGCTCGTCGCGGGCGCAGTCGTGGTGGCCGCCGCGCTGGGCGCAGGCTCGGCCTTCTCGCCATCGCCGCACGCGGAAGCGCCCGCGAGGAGGGTCGCGGTCGCGGCGAGTGCGAGAAATCGGCGGTGCAGCTGCATCGGTGCCTCCGGGGGTTCGTCTGCTCGCACAGTAATGCGCTGGCGGTCGCCTGAACAGAGATATGCCCGTATGTGGATAACGCGCCTCGCCATCGTGCCTCCCCAATGCGCCTCGCCTTCGCGCACCTGCCCTTGCGCTGATCCGCTCCCCGCCCGCACCCTCCCCGCCGATACCCTGACCCTCATGCGCTACGGATTCCTCGGCCCCGAGACCACGTTCACCCACCAGGCCCTGCTGCAGGCCCTGGTGGAGCTTCCCGCCGAGCGCTCCGCCGAGGCCGAGCTCGTCCCCTTCACCTCGGTCGCCACCGCCACGAATGCCCTGGTCGACGGTGAGATCGACGCGATCATGGCGCCGATCGAGAACTCGGTCGAGGGCGGCGTCTCCGGCACGCTCGACGTCCTGGCCGCGCACAAGCGCATCACGATCGTCGCCGAGCAGATCGTGCCCATCACCTTCGTCCTCGCCGCGAAGGAGCCCAGCGCCCTCAGCGCGATCCGCGAGGTCGCCTCGCACACCCACGCGCAGGCCCAGGTGCAGCGGTGGCTGCGGGAGAACCTCCCGTCGGCCGCGATCCTTCCGGCCTCCTCCACGGCAGGGGCGGCTCAGGCGCTCGCCGAGGCCGAGCCGGAGGAGGCCCGGGGCCGCGCGGCGATCTGCTCGCCGCTGGCCGCAGAGCACTTCGGCCTCGCAGTGCTCGCGCGCGGCATCGAGGACAACGTCGGCGCGCAGACCCGCTTCGTGCTGGTCACCCGCAACGACCGCATCCCCGCGCGCACGGGGGCCGACAAGACCACTCTCGTGGTCCAGCTCCCGGCCGACCGTCCCGGATCCCTGCTGGAGATGCTGGAGACCTTCAAGGTCAACGGCGTGAACCTCTCGCGCATCGAATCCCGCCCGCTCGGAGACGCGCTCGGCCGCTACTCCTTCTCGATCGACATCGAGGGGCATCTCGAGGACCGACGGGTGGCGTCGGCCCTGCGCGGACTGCACCGCTCCTGCGCGGTCACGTACCTCGGCTCCTACCCGCGGGCCGACGGGCAGCGCACGCAGATCGATCCCGTCATGGCCGACGGCGCCTACGACGCCGGGAACGAGTGGGTCCAGAGCCTCAGCCGGATGATCGCCCCGCAGTCCTGAGGCCGCAGTCCTGACGTCGCAGTCCTGAGGCCGCCGCGCTGAGCCTCCCGCGGGAGTCTTCGGCGCGGAGGCTACTTCTGCTTCTCCGCGCGCTGCGCCCCGACGCGCATCGTGATCGCGCCGGGGTCGACCTCGGCGCGGATGTGCGTGGCCTTCTCGGCGGTGTCGCCGTCGAGCTGGATGGGCTGGGGCTTCGAGGTGATCACCTCGACGGCGGTGGTGAGACCGCGCTCCATGGTGGAGAGCTTCGGGTGGGTGCGGGCCCGCGGGTTCACGATCTTGGTGAGGATCTGGCCGAGGCCTGCGGGACCGCGCCAGGACAGCACCATCAGCTCGAGCTGCGCGTTGTCGATCGCGGCGTCGGGCATGAGCACGATGCCGGCGGGGAGCTTGCCGACGTTCCCGATGAGCACGGTGCGCGCGGCGACGGTCTTCGGCGCCTGCCCCGGGAGCGTGAGCCGCGCCTGGAACGCGTGCCCGGCGATCTTGTTGAGGCCCGCGAGCACGTAGGCGATCCAGCCGATCCGCTTCTTCATCCCGGAGTCGGTCGCGCCGATCACTTCGGCGTCGGCCCCGACGCCCGCGATCACGAGGAAGATCTGCGGGTCGCTGACCTCGAGGTCGCGCGCGGTGAGGCCGGTGCGCATCCAGCCGACGTCGATGGGCTTGTCGACACCCTCGACCGCGGTGCGCAGCGCCTTCTCGACGTTGTCCAGCGGGATCTCGAGGTTCCGGGCGAGGAGATTGCCGGTGCCCGCGGGGATGATGCCCATGCGCGCCTCGGCGTGCGCGAGCGCGGAGGCGACCATGCGCACCGTGCCGTCTCCGCCGGCGGCGATGACGAGGTCGGAGCCGTCCTCGATGGCCTCGAGCGCCTGGCCGTAGCCGGGGTCCTCCACAGTGGTGTCGTAGAAGTGCAGATCCAGGCGCGCGTCGATGCGCTCGGCGGCGCGGCGTGCGCGCTCGCGGAACTGCTCGGGATCGTCGTGCTTGGAGGGGTTCATCACCACGGCGATGCGCGCGAAGGCGACCGGCGGCACGTCGAGGGCTGCCCCGCCTGCGGCCTGCGCGATCCCGTGCTGCCGGTGCCCGGCGAGGAGCTGCCCGCCCTGGCCCGCGGCGACCATCTCGCGCCGCTCCACGCTCGCCGCGCGCGCGGCCTCGCTCTGCTGCGCGGCCAGTCGGGAGATGTCGCGGCGGTGGGCGCGCAGCAGCATGAGCACCGCGATCAGCAGGATCACCACGATGGCGCTGAGGGCGATCGAGACGATGGCGAGAATGTGTTCCGTGCTCATGGCCGAAGCCTATCGGGTGTGCTCGGCCCCCCTCGCGCGGCCGCCGGCCCGGCTCCGCACAGCCGTCGGCCCGCCCGGGCGCCCGCCCTCGTGCGTCCCCCGCCCCCGGTATCCTGGCCCCATGATCGATCTGCGACTGCTGCGCGAGAACCCCGACGTCGTCCGCGAGGCCCAGAAGGCCCGTCGGCGCGACCCTGCGACGGTGGACGCCGTGCTGGAGTCCGACGTCGCCTGGCGCGAGGCGACCGGGGCGTCGGAGTCGGCGCGCGCGGAGCAGAAGGCCCTCGGCAAGCAGGTCGCCCAGGCCAAGGGCGAGGAGAAGCAGGCCGTGCTGGCCCGCGCCAAGGAGCTCGCCGCGCGCGTGAAGGAGCTCGAGGCGCAGACCTCCGAGCTCATCGCTCAGCGCGACGCCGCCCTGCGCCGCATCCCGAACATCGCCGAGGGCGCCCCCGAGGGCCTCGAGGAGGACTTCGAGGTGCGCGAGACGATCGGCGAGAACCCGACGTTCGACTTCCCCGTGAAGGACCACCTGGAGATCGCCGAGGGTCTGCGCGCGATCGACATGGCGCGCGGCGCGAAGGTCTCGGGCGCTCGCTTCTACTTCCTGCGCGGCGTCGGCGCGCAGCTCGAGCTCGCGATCCTGAACTCGGCGATGGAGCTGGCCACGAGCGCCGGCTTCACCCCGATGATCACCCCCACCCTCGTGCTCCCCGAGACGATGGAGGGCACCGGCTTCCTCGGCGAGCACGCCGACGAGGTCTACCACCTCGACAAGGACGACGACCTCTACCTCGTCGGCACGAGCGAGGTGCCGCTGGCCGGCTACCACAAGGACGAGGTGCTCGACCTCTCGGACGGCCCCCTGCGCTACGCCGGCTGGTCGACCTGCTACCGGCGCGAGGCCGGCAGCTACGGCAAGGACACGCGGGGCATCATCCGCGTGCACCAGTTCCAGAAGGTCGAGATGTTCAGCTGCTGCCGCATCGAGGACTCCTACGAGGAGCACGAGCGCCTGCTGGGCTGGGAGCGCGAGATGCTGGCGCGGATCGACGTCCCCTACCGCATCATCGACACCGCCGCGGGCGACCTCGGCACCAGCGCAGCCCGCAAGTTCGACTGCGAGGCCTGGATGCCGAGCCAGAACACGTACCGCGAGCTCACCTCCACCTCGAACTGCACGCAGTTCCAGGCGCGCCGGCTGAACATCCGCGAGCGCACGGAGGACGGCCTGCGCCCGGTCGCCACGCTCAACGGCACGCTCGGCACGACCCGCTTCATCGCCGCGATCCTCGAGAACCACCAGCAGAGCGACGGCTCCGTGGTCGTGCCCGAGGGCCTGCGCCCGTTCCTCGGCGGCCGCGAGGTCTTCGAGCCGATCGCCTGAGGTCGCGCGGCGTCAGCGGCCCCAGCGCTGCGCGTCGCTCCTGCGCCGCGCGACCCTCCGGGGTCGCCTGCGGTTCACCGCGGCTTCAGGGGCACCTGGGATGCTGGGAGGCATGAGCATCACCTCCAAGAGCATGTCCCCGTCCTTCCCGGCCGACGCGTTCCCGACCCCCGTCGGCGAGCATGACGCGATCCTGTCGGCGCTGCAGGAGCGCCTGGCGCCCCTGCTGGGGCGCGAGGTCCTGTTCGGACTGGACGTGGACGGCACGCTCGTGGACCACGACGGGCGGATGTCCCCGGGCATGCACCGGGCGCTGCAGCAGGCCGCGACCCAGCAGCACGTCGTGATCGCGACAGGCCGCTCCCTCGGCGCGACGCTGCCGATCGTGCGCGCCGCGGGGATCGAGCGCGGCTTCGCGGTGTGCTCGAACGGCGCGGTCACCGTGGAGCTCGATCCCGCTGCCGACGGGGGCTGGCGGGTCATCGACACCCGCACCTTCCACCCGCAGGAGGCGCTCGAGGCGCTGCGCCGCGTCGCCCCGCACGCCCATTACGCGGTAGAGGTCGCCAGCGGCGAGGTCTACGCGACCCCCGGCTTCCAGGACCAGAGCTTCGGCGTGGAGACGATCGCCACCGACCTCGACGCGCTGGTCGTGATGGAGGCCGTGCGCGTGGTCGTGCATGTCCCGGACCTGTCGGCCGAGGAGTTCCGCGCGCTGATCAAGGACTCCGGCGTGAACGGCGTGCAGTACGCGATCGGCTGGACGGCCTGGCTCGACATCGCCGCTCCCGGGATCTCCAAGGCGAGCGCCCTGGAGATGGTCCGCGAGCGCCTGGAGATCGCGCCCGAGGCGACGATCGCCGTGGGCGACGGCTTCAACGACGTCGAGATGCTGCGCTGGGCCGGCACCGGGATCGCCATGGGCCAGGCGCTCGACGGCGTCAAGGACGCCGCTGACCTGCAGACCCTCGACATCTGGAACGACGGCACCGCCGAGGTGCTGCGGGTGCTGGCGGGCTGACCTCTCACTCCACCTCAAGGATCACCTTCCCGAGGTGCCCGCCGTCGGTGAGCACGCGGTGGGCGGCGGAGGCCTCGGCGAGCGGGAAGCGCGCCTGGACCGGCACGCGGATCGCGCCGCTCGCGATCATCGGCCACACGAGATCCTGCGTGACCTGCAGGATCCGGCCCTTGTCGGCCACGGCGCGCAAGCGCAGAGTCGTGCCGACCACGCGGGCGCGCTTGCTCATCAGCGCGCCGACGTCGAGCGTCCCCCTCGCACCGCCGAGGGTGCCGATGATGACCAGGCGCCCGTGCTCGCGCAGCATCGCCACGTTCTCCTCGAGGGCCGATCCGCCGACGACGTCCAGGATGATGTCCGCCCCCGTGCCGTCCGCGCTCCCATCGCCGACAGCCGCCGCGACGTCGGTCGTGCGCCGGTTCCAGGCCTCGTCGGCCCCGAGCTCCCGCGCGGCGCGGACGGCCTCGTCGGATCCGACGGTCGTCATCACGTGCGCCCCGAGCGCACGGGCGAGCTGGATCGCGAAGGAGCCGATGCCGCCGGTGCCCCCGTGGATCAGCACCCGCTGCGGCTCCGCGGAGCGCGAGGCGGGCCAGGGAGAGAGGCGCCGGCCGCTGCCGGTGAGGCCGCCCTCGATCACGAGGTTCGAGACCACGGTCGCCGCGACCTCCACGAGCCCCGCGGCGTCCCGCAGGTCGATGCCCTCGGGGGCGGCGAGGATCTGCTCCTCGGGAACGGCGACGGTCTGGGCGTACCCGCCGCCGGTCAGCAGCGCCACGACCTCCTCCCCGGTGTCGCGTCGGCGCCCGGAGACCTCGAGGCCGGGCAGCGGGGAGGCCCCCGGCGGCGGCGGGTACTTCCCGGCGGCCTGGGCGACGTCGGCCCGGTTCACCCCGGCGGCGACGACGTCGACGAGGACCTCGCCGGGCCTCGGCACGGGCTCGGGGACGTCTGCGAGGCGGAGGGTGCGGTCGTGGATCTCGATGGCGCGCATGCGACCACGCTAGGGCGCTAGGTTCGGAGCATGCCGAATGCCGCCAGCCCGCCCTCGCCGCCCCGCCGCCCGCGCGGACTCTTCCTCGGCCTCGCGACCGCCGACCTGACGAGCGCGGTCGAGGAGCGCCCGGCCCCGAACACCAAGGTCACCGCTATCTCGCAGAGCCTGCGGGGCGGCGGGCCGGCGCTGAACGCGGCCGTCGCCTTCGCGGCGCTCGGGGGATCGGCGACGCTGTTCGCCCCCGTCGGCCGCACCGCGCTGTCGATGGCGATCCGGGAGGACCTCGCGGAGCACGGCGTCGCCCTCGTGGATCTCGCGGACCTCGACTTCACCCCGCCCGTCTCCGCGATCACCGTCTGCACGGCCGACGGCTCCCGCGACGTGGTCTCGGCCGACGGCGCCGGGTTCCCGCTGCGCCTCGAGGACGAGACCTGGGATGCGCTGGACTGGGCGGCCCAGCGCTGCGACGTCGCGCTGCTCGACGGCCACGGCGGCCAGGTCGCCCTCGAGGCGGGCAACCGCATCGCCGCTCTCGGCAGCGCGCGGGTGGTGCTCGATGCCGGGCGCTGGCGCAAGGCGTTCAGCCGCCTCCTGCTCGCCGCCGATGACGTGGTCTGCTCGGCGGACTTCATCGTGCCCCGGGAAGCGGATCCGCTCGAGAGGCCCGCCGACGGGCCGACGATCGGAGCGCCGTCGCGCGACGCCCTGGAGGCGATCGCCGCCTTCGGGGCCGGCGCGGTGCTGCAGACGCAGGGCGCGGGAGCGATCCGCGGGCTCGACGACGGCCGCCCCTTCACCATCGACCCGCCCGCGATGGCGCGCGTGGTGGATACCAACGGCGCGGGCGACATCTTCCACGGCGCCTACTGCCTGGCCCGCGCGCAGGGCAGCAGCGCGCAGGAGGCGGGGGAGCGGGCCGCTCGCGTGGCCACGTTCAGCTGCGGATTCGAGGGCACGCGCGCGTGGATCGAGCCGTGGCAGGAGGAGCGCGCATGGTGACCCCCGAGTCGATGATGCTGCCCGCTCTCATCGCCGAGGCCCGCGCCCTCGCCGAGCGCGCCGCTGAGACCGGCGCCCGCACGATCCTCGGCATCACCGGCGCACCGGGCGCCGGCAAGTCCACGCTCGCCGCCGCCATCGTCGACGCCCTCGGCCCGGATCTCGCGGCCCTCGTGCCGATGGACGGATTCCACCTGGCCGGCAGCGTCCTCGCGGCGCACGGGTCGAGCGCGCGCAAGGGCGCGATCGACACGTTCGACGACGCCGGTTTCGCGGCGCTCCTGGAGCGCCTGCGCGCGCGGGATCCGGGAGAGGTCGTCTTCGCGCCGCGCTTCGACCGGGAGATCGAGGAGCCCGTGGGCTCGGCCCTTCCGATCCGGCCCGAGGTGCCGCTGCTGGTGACCGAGGGGAACTACCTGCTGGCGGCCGGCGGCCGCTGGCCTCGTGCCCGCGCGGCGCTGGATGCGGTCTGGTTCCTCGAGCTCGAGCAGGAGGAGCGCCAGCGGCGTCTCATCGCCCGCCATGAGCGCTTCGGCCGCACCCCGGAGCAGGCGCGCGCGCACGCCCTCGGATCCGACGAGGCGAACGCGCGCGCGATCGCCCTGCGGCGAGCGCGGGCGGACCGGATCGTGACCCTCGCGAACTGAGCATTTCGGGCCTGCGACCAGGACGAACGTCCCGTCGGCCGCCCCGGGACCGGCAGTCTGGGAGGCCAGGACCCCGATCCTCGCGCAAAGCCCAGACGAGTCCCAGGGAGAGCTCAGGCTCCGCGGCGAGGTTCGAAGAGATGACACCTCCAGCCGCCCCCGCCATGTCCGCTCCGACCGCGGAGACGCTCCTCCCCGCCCCGCACGCGGCCAGGATCGAGGATGTCGCCGGGCACCTCGATGCGCGGCCGGAGGGCCTCGGCGCGCAGGAGGCGCAGCGCCGCCTCGACCAGCACGGGCCGAACGCCCTGCCCGAGGGTGAGCAGGAGTCGCGACTGGCGCGCCTGCTGCGCCAGCTGAACGACCCGATGATCTTCGTGCTCCTCGGCGCCGCGCTCCTCACGCTCGTGCTCGGCGAGTACGTCGACGCGATCGTGATCGCCGCGATCGTCGTGGCGAACACCCTCATCGGCTACGTCCAGGAGGGCCGCGCGGCGAACGCCCTGGAGGGCATCCGCGGGATGCTGTCGCTCGATGCGCAGGTGCGCCGCGCGGGCACCTGGACCCGCATTCCGGCCGAGGAGCTCGTGCCCGGTGACGTCGTGCGCCTGGCGGCGGGAGACAAGGTCCCCGCGGATCTGCGCCTGACCGCCGCCTCGAACCTCACCATCGAGGAGTCGGCGCTGACCGGCGAATCCCTCGCCGTCGGCAAGAGCCCCGAGCCCGTGGACCCGGACGCCGGGATCGGGGACCGCACCTCCATGGCCTTCTCCGGCACCGTCGTCGCCTCCGGCAGCGGCCGCGGCATCGTCGCCGCGACCGGCGGCGGCACCGAGATCGGCCGCATCACCCGGATGCTCGAGGACGTCGAGTCGATGGAGACGCCGCTGACCCGGCAGATGGGCGCGTTCTCGAAGAAGCTCGCGATCGCCGTCGTGATCCTCTCGGCGGTGCTGCTGGTGGGCGTCGGCCTCGTGCACGACTACGGGTGGGTGGAGCTGCTGATGGCGACCATCGGCTTCGCCGTCGCCGCGATCCCCGAGGGCCTGCCCGCGGTCCTCACGATCACTCTCGCCCTCGGCGTGCAGGCGATGGCGAAGCGCCGTTCGATCACCCGCCGCATGAACTCCGTCGAGACGCTCGGCTCCGTGACCGTCATCTGCTCCGACAAGACCGGCACCCTCACCCGCAACGAGATGACCGTGCGCACGGTCGTCACCCCCGAGGCGACCTACGAGGTCAGCGGCACCGGCTACGCCCCGGAGGGCGCGATCGCGCGCGACGGCTCCCCGGTCAGCGCCGCCGAAGCCGAGGATCTCCGCCTGCTCGCCGCCGTCGCCGCCCGCACCAACGACTCGACCGTGTCCCTGCGCACGCGCGAGGACGGCGAGACGGAGTGGGCCCTCGCCGGCGAGCCGACCGACGGCGCCCTGCGCACCTTCGCGCTGAAGGCGGGCGTGGAGTCGGCCGACGAGCAGCGCGAGTCCGTGCTGCCCTTCGACTCCGAGGTCAAGTACATGGCGACTCTCGACGTGATCGAGGGCGTCGGCCCCGTCGTGAACCTCAAGGGCGCCCCCGACCGCCTGCTCGAGCGCTGCGACCGGCAGGGGAGCGGGCCCGGCGCGACCGCGCCGCTGGACGCCGCGCGCTGGGAGCAGGAGATCGACGCGCTCTCCGCCCAGGGCCTGCGCGTCCTCGCCGCCGCCACCCGTCGGGCGGGCGAGGGCCGCAGCGACGTGACGCGCGAGGACGTCGACGCCGGCGGCTTCGTGCTGCTGGGGCTCTACGGGATCATCGACCCGCCCCGCGAGGAGGCGGTCGCGGCGATCCGCGCCTGCCACGACGCCGGGATCCGCGTCGTCATGATCACCGGCGACCACGCCGGCACCGCGACCGCGATCGGCCGCGAGATCGGCATCGAGACCGAGCAGGGCGCCGTCACCGGCGCCGAGCTCGAGCAGGCGAGCGACGCGGAGCTCGGCGAGCTCGCCCGCACGCACAACGTGTTCGCCCGCACCAGCCCCGAGCACAAGCTGCGACTCGTCTCCGCGCTGCAGGATGCCGGCGAGGTCGTCTCGATGACCGGCGACGGCGTCAACGACGCCCCCTCGCTCAAGCGCGCCGACGTCGGCGTCGCCATGGGCATCAAGGGCACCGAGGCCACGAAGGAGGCGGCCGACGTGGTGCTGGCCGACGACAACTTCGCGACCATCGAGAGCGCGGTCGAGATGGGCCGCACGATCTACGACAACCTGCGCAAGGCCATCGTCTTCATCCTGCCCACCAACGGCGCGCAGGGCCTGGTCATCCTGGTCGCCATGGTGCTGGGGATGACGCTGCCGATGAGCCCCGTGCAGGTGCTGTGGGTCAACACGATCACGGCGGTGACCCTCTCGCTCGCGCTCGCCTTCGAGCCCGCGGAGCCCGACATCATGCGCCGCCCGCCGCGCTCGCCCAAGGAGGGCATCATCGGCGCGGAGGGCCTGGTGCGGATCATCTACGTGTCCCTGCTGATCGGCGGGATCACCCTCGGCGTGTTCTGGTGGGGCCAGTCGGCCGGAGTCCCGCTCGCCGTCGCCCAGACGACCGCCGTGAACACGCTGGTCGTCGGGCAGATCTTCTACCTGCTCGCCGCGCGCTTCTCCCGCACCACCAGCCTGCGACCGGCCCTGCTGACCACGAACCCCGTCTCCTGGGGCGCGATCGGCCTGATGCTCCTGCTGCAGCTCGCGTTCGTCTACGTGCCCTTCCTCCAGGTCGCCTTCGGCAGCGCGGGCGTGGGCTGGAGCGGCTGGCTGATCCCGCTCGCGGCAGGCGCGGCGGTGTTCGCGGTCGTGGAGATCGACAAGGCGGTCCGGCGGGTCCTCAGCCGTCGGCCGGCGGCGCCGTCGGCCCATCCAGGCCGATGAGCGCATCGACCCCCGCGGCGAAGCCCTCGATGTCGGCGGTTCCCGTCAGCGCGGACTGCACCAACCAGCCTTGGAGCAGCGCGACGACGACGCGCGCCGCGGTGCGCGCCTCGGCGGCGGGCTCGGCGCGGCCCGCCTGCGCGAACCAGGCCTCGAGGTAGAGCGCCATCGTCGCGTGGAGGGAGCCGAGGATGTCGGTGAACACGCGGCGGATCTCCGGGCGGTGGGCGGCCTCGCCCCAGACCTGCACGATCAGGCTGCTGTGCGGGACGCCGAGGGGGAGGGTCGTGAGCAGGGCGGAGATCATCTCGCCCGGGGTCGGCAGGGGATCCTGCGCCAGGAGCCCCTCCACGATCTCCCGGCGGTCGTCGGCGATGCCCTGGGCGACCGCGAGGAGGATGTCGTCCTTCGAGTCGAAGTACCCGTAGATCGCCCCCGCCGACAGGCCCGAGGCGGCGATGACGTCGGCCATGGTCGTGGCGGTGAGGCCCTGGCGCATGATGCACGCGCGCATGGCGCCGACGATGCGCTCGCGCTGCTGAGCGCGGCGGGACTCGGAGATGCGGGGCATGATCTCCATCATAGGGAACGTCCGTTCTGTTTGTGGGAGGAACCGGGGTGCGCATACTCAGAACGTTCATTCGTTTTGGGCTCACGCGATCGTGCGGGCCCTCGCAGACTGGAGACGGCAATGACCTCTGACTCCCCGTCGCTCGGTGAGACCGACGCGCATACGCATCGCGCTGACCTCGCCCCTGCCCCCGGCGCCCCCGCAGTCCCGAACGGTGCGGAGGGGTCCGTCGCCCTCGACGAGCCGACCCCCTCGCCCTGGGGCAAGTCCGTGATCATGGGCCTGGTCGCCGTGGGGATCGTGACCCTGGTGCTGCTCGCGTTCCTCTGGCCCACCGCGACCTCGGAGGCGAAGAACCTCCCCGTGCAGGTCGTCGCCTCGCAGGAGGCCGACGACCAGTTCATCGAGAGGACCGACGCGGCCGCCGCGGAGCAGGGCGCCGACCTGCCCTTCGAGTTCACCCGGGTCGACTCCCGCGACGACGCGATCCAGGCGATCAAGGAGCGCGAGGCCTACGGCGCGTACGTGCTCCCCGCCGCCGCCGGCGAGAAGCTCGAGGTCCTGACCGCGAGCGCCGCGAACGCGAGCGTCGCGACCATGCTGACCCGCATCGGCGATTCGATGGTCACCGGCGGCGCCCGCGCAGGCATCGCGCAGGCCCAGCAGGCCGCCGCCTCCGGGCAGGCCCCCGCTGCCGCGAACCCGCAGCAGGCCGCGCAGATGCAGCAGCAGATGCTCGCCCAGCTCGACTCGGCCCTCGAGGGGCCGACGGTCACCGACGTCGTCCCCCTCGATGAAGAGGATCCCCAGGGCGCGGGCCTCGCCGTCGCATCCCTCCCTCTGACCATGGGCGGGATCGTGGGCGGCATGGTGCTCGCCAACGCCCTGCGCGGCACCTGGCGCCGCGTCGTCGGCGTGCTCGTGTACGCCGCCGCGGGCGGGCTCGTGATGGTGCTCGTGCTCGACACCTGGTTCGGTTTCGCTCCGGCGCCGACCCTCCAGCTGTGGGCCGCGATCTCGCTGAGCCTCGCGGCGACGGTCGGGCTGATCGTGGGGCTGCACAGCGTGCTCGGGGCTCCCGGCCTCGGCATCGGCGCGATCATCACGATGCTCATCGGCAACCCCATCGCCGCTGCACAGACGCCGCGCGAGTTCCTGCCGGGGCCCTTCGGCGAGATCGGCCAGTGGTTCGTGCCGGGCGCGACGGGCACGCTCGTGCGCGACCTCAGCTACTTCCCGGAGGCCAGCACCCTGCACCCGTGGCTCGTGCTCGCGGGCTGGGTGGCGCTGGGCCTCGTGCTGATGGTCCTCGGCCATCACCGCACCGGCGGTCATGGCCACTCCGGCGGCGGCCGCGCGGCGCGGAACGCTGCGGCGGAGGCCGGAGCGCGGAGACTGCACCATCACGAGGCGGCGATGCCCGTGACGACGGCGGATGCCACCGCCTGAGCTGCGCCCCCGGTAGGCTGGCCCCTGCCCGATCCCGATCGGGCGCTGGAGAGGTGGCAGAGCGGCCGAATGCGGTGGTCTTGAAAACCACTGTGCAGTGACCCTGCACCACGGGTTCAAATCCCGTCCTCTCCGCCCGTGTTGGCGAGGGTGAGCCGGTCGAGTGCGACCCGCCCGCTCTGGCCGACAGCGAGACCGACGTCCTGTTCCAGAAGATGGAACAGGACGTCGGTCTCGCTGCATGGGGCGAGGCAGTACGCTCCCCGTCATGCCCCGCTCCCGGGAGTCCGCGGTCGATGCTGATCCCGGCGCGATCCTCTCCTTCGCCACTGGCAAGCCGTCGGCCGAGTCCCCGAACCCGACGGGGCGGTGGGGCGCGCTGGTCGTGCTCGCCCGCCCGCGGGAGCGCAAGGCGGTGGTCGTCGGGGTGCTGTGCGGAGTGTGGAACGCCCCGCCGACGTGGGAGGACGTGCGCGAGCAGCCGCTCCTGCGTCACGCGACCTGGCCACGCAATGCGAACAGCCGGGTAGTGTTCGGCTGGGATGCGATCGATCTTCGTCCGGAGGAGATTCCCCAGCTCACCCTCCTCGGCAGCCGCGAGCTGACGGAGGAGGAGACCAAGGAGACCTGGTGGTATCTCCGCACGGAGTCGACCTCCGGCACGACCTGGGCCCCCTTGAACTACGTCTGTGGTGATGTCGAGCGGGAGTGGCGCTGGGAGCACGATCGCGAGGCCCTTCTCGCCGAGCGCGAGCGCGAGCAGGCGGTCCGTGATGCCGCCGGGAAGGCGGCGAGACAGCGCTTCGAGCAGCGCCTGAAGGGCCTCACCCTCCAGACCCTCCTGACCGAGGACCCGTTCGCTCGCTGGGCGGAATCGCCCCCGTTCCCCGATGCTGCGTTCCGGAAGGCCGCGACCGACGCCGTCCACGAGACCTGCGCACAGATCATCGTCCTCGGCCCCAAGCCGCGCCGACCTGCGGTGCGGTCCGCGCTGAAGGACCTGGTCGCTCGACTCACCGTTCTCGACGCCGAGGCGGGCGAGGTGATCGAGACGGAAGAGCGCGAAGACATCCTCGTCGTCATGGAGGAGATCGCCTATGCGTCCGGCCAGCGCGTGCTGGTCGAGGAGTTCGGGGACTGGATCGAGGCGTGGTGATCCTGCCCAGTAGATTGCCCTCATGACCACTGCCGACGTCACCGCAGCCCTGCGCGCCCTCGTCGCCGAGCGGGACTGGGGGCAGTTCCACACCCCGGCGAACCTCGCGAAGTCGATCTCCATCGAGGCCGCTGAGCTGCTCGAGCACTTCCAGTGGAGCGACGAGGCGAGAGACCCGAGCGGCGTGGCCGAGGAGCTCGCCGACGTGCTCACCTACTCTCTGCTGCTCGCCGATCGTCTCGGCCTCGACCCCGAGGCGATCGTGCTGGACAAGCTCGAGACGACCCGCCGGAAGTACCCCGTCGAGAAGGCGCGAGGGGTGAGCACGAAGCATGACCGGCTTTGAGATCCAGCGCCTGAGCTTCGACGATGCGTCGGTCGCGAGCATGCCCGCCCTGCATGAGCGGTTCGAGGACTGGCCCGTGGTCTACACCCTCGACGACGGTCGCAGCGTGTACGTCGGGGAGTCGCAGAGCGCGGCGAACCGCATGCGCCAGCACCGCGCGAATCCCGACAAGCGCCCGCTGCGCGCCCTGCGGGTGATCGTCGACGAGACCTTCAACAAGTCGGTGTGCCTCGATCTCGAATCCACCCTGATCCGCTGGTTCCAGGGGGATGAGCGCCTCGCGGTGCTGAACCGCAACGACGGCATCACCAACGCCGACTACTACCGGCGCGAGGAGTACCGGGAGACGTTCGAGGACATCTTCGCCTCGCTGAAGGCCGAGGGGCTGTTCCAGCGGACCATCCCGCAGATCGAGAACAGCGACCTGTTCAAGCTCTCGCCGTTCAAGGCGCTGAACCGGGACCAGGCCGTCGCCGTCGAGGCGATCATGGACGGCCTCGTGGAGGATCTGCGCGCGGGCCCTCGGCACCGCAGCCTCTCGATCGTCCAGGGCGACCCCGGCACGGGCAAGACGATCGTCGGCATCTACCTGATGAAGCTGCTGGCCGACATCGCCGGGCGCCGCGACCTCGAGGACTCGGATCCGGATTCGCTGTTCTCCGACTACTTCCTCGTCGGCACCCAGGAGCTGTTCGTCGGGCTACGCGTCGGGCTCGTCGTGCCGCAGCAGTCGCTGCGCAAGTCCATCGAGAAGGTCTTCGCACGCACGCCGGGCCTGGACAGGGTGCAGGTGCTCAGCCCCTTCGACGTCGGCGGCGACCCCGGCGAGTGGGACGTGCTGATCGTGGACGAGGCGCATCGCCTGAACCAGCTCGCGGCCCAGGCGCACGGCACGCTGACCAAGCGCTTCAAAGAGATCACCGCGTCGCTGTTCGGCACGCTGGACCCCGCGATCACGCAGCTCGACTGGATCCGCGCGAAGTCCCGCCACGTGATCCTGCTGCTCGACACCGCGCAGAGCGTGCGGCCTGCCGACATCGGCCCCGCGGCGTTCGCGGGGGTCATCGCCGCCGCCCGGGCCGACGGGCGCCACTACCCGCTCGTCTCGCAGATGCGGGTGGCCGGCGGGAACGACTACATCGCCTTCGTGCGGGCGCTGCTGTCGGACGAGCCTCCGGCGCAGGCGCCCGACTTCGGGGGCGACTACGAGCTGCGTCTGGTCGACTCGGCTGCCGAGATGATCGCCCAGATCGCCGCGAAGGACGCCGAGCACGGCCTCTCGCGGGTGCTCGCGGGGTACGCCTGGGACTGGAAGAGCCGCAAGGACCCCGCCGCGTACGACATCGAGCTCGGGGAGGCGCGCCTTCGCTGGAACTCGAAGGCGGTGGACTGGATCAGCTCGCCCGCCTCGGTGCACGAGGCCGGATCGATCCACACCGTCCAGGGCTACGACCTGAACTACGCGGGAGTCATCATCGGCCCTGACCTGCGGATCGACCCCTCCAGCGGGAAGCTCGTCGTCTCCCGGGCGGACTATCGGGACAGGGCGGGCAAGAGCGGAATCAAGATGCGCGGGATCCCCACGACCGACGAGGACCTGCTGCGCTACATCCGGAACATCTACGCGGTGCTGATGACCCGCGGGATGCGGGGGACCCTCGTGCATGTGGTCGATCCGGGGCTGCGGGAGCGGTTCGCGCGGGCGCTGGGGGCGGCTGGCTGAGGCGTGCGGGCCCCGTCGGCCCCCGCGGCGCTCCTCGCACGGAAGCGCGGCCCGCGCTCCCGATGGCATGATCGGCCCCGTGACCTCCACCTCAGACTCCGTCGCCGCCCGGGCCACCCCGTCGATCACCACTGCCGTCGTCCTCGCGCGCGGGCTGGGCAGCCGCATGCGCGCGAAGGGCGGGGCCGCGCTCACCGCCGCGCAGGCGGCAGCCGCGGCCTCCGGCCATAAAGCGCTGATGCCCATCGGCGAGCACCGGCTGATCGACTACTCGCTGAGCGCTCTCGCCGACGCGGGGATCCGCCGGGCGGTGCTCGTCGTCGCTCCCGAGCACGAGGAGTTCAGCCGCCATCTCGCTGAGGTGACCCCCACCCGGCTGGAGGTCGCTCTCGCCGTGCAGGAGGAGCCCCGGGGAACGGCCGATGCGGTCGCCTCGGCGCGCGAGGTCGTGGGGGAGCAGCCGTTCATCATGGTCAACGGCGACAACCTGTACCCGGTGGAGGGGGTCGCGCGGCTGCTGCGGGCGGAGGGGAACGCGATGCTGGGCTTCGAGCGCGCCGCTCTCCTGGAGCGCAGCAACATCCCGGCGGAGCGCATCGCCGCCTTCGCGCTCATCGCGCACCGGGGCGGACGGCTCGAGCGGATCGTGGAGAAGCCCGACGCCGCGACCCTTGCGAGCGTCGGCCCCGATGCCCTGGTGAGCATGAACTGCTTCGCCTTCACCCCGGAGATCTTCGAGGCCTGCGCGCGGATCGCGCCCTCGTCTCGCGGTGAGCTCGAGATCGTCGATGCGGTGCGGGCACTGGAGGAGGTGCAGGTGCTGCCCTTCGCGGGAGGCGTCCTGGACCTCTCGCGCCGTGAGGACATCGCCGACGTGCAGCGCCGACTGTCGGGCGTCGAGGTCGCCCTGTGACCCCGAAGTCCGCCGACTGGTCGATGCCCGGCAGGATCGAGGTGCTCGGCAAGCACACCGACTACGGCGGCGGGCGGGTGCTGGTCTGCGCGGCCCAGCAGCGGATCACCGTCCGCGCGGAGAGGATCGCCGGGCGACCCGGCAGGCTCGAGGTCTCCTCGGACGCCTATCCCGGCATCCTTCCGCTGGACGCCGACGTCGCCCCGCTCCTGCCCGGGGGGCACTGGGGGCGCTATGTCCACACGGTGCTCGCGCGCCTCACGGAGAACTTCGGCCCGCTGGGCCCGGCCCGGCTGACCGTCAGCTCGGACCTTCCGCCGGCCTCCGGGATGTCCAGCTCCTCGGCGCTGATCACCGGCGTCGCGATGGCGCTCGCGGACCTCGATGATCTGCCCGCCACTGAGGCGTGGAGCGCGCAGCTGCCGGATCGGGTGGCGCTGGCCGGATACGCGGCCGCGATCGAGAACGGGAAGAGCTTCGGGGGGCTGAGCGGCCGCCCAGGGGTGGGCACCAGCGGAGGCTCCCTCGACCACACGGGGATGCTCACCAGCGAGGAGGGCATGATCTCCGCTGCGGAGTTCGACCCGATGCGGATCATCGACCGGGTTCCGCTGGCGCCCGAGTGGTCCTTCGTGATCGGGGTCAGCGGCGTGCTCGCCGAGAAGACCGGGGCCGCCCAGGAACTCTACAACCGGGGACCGGCGCTGCTCGGCCAGATCCTCGAGCGCTGGAACCGGGAGCAGGGGCGAGCCGACGCGACCGTTCAGAGCGCGCTGGGCGGTCTGCTCGGCGATGACCTGGAGTCCCTGGTGGCGCTTGGCGAAGATGTCGCAGTCGACGGTGCGACGGGCGCGGCGCCGACGTCGTCGGGCGCTGCCGATCGGATGACCGCCGCCCTTGACCGGGAGGAGCGGCTCGCGCCCCTGCGGCGCCTGGCCGCTGCGGGGCCCGAGCGACGACGGCTCGACCAGTTCCTCCTCGAATCCGCCGTGCTGGTGCCGCGAGCGGAGGCGGCTTTGCGCGCGGGAGATCTCGACTCCTTCGCCGCGGCCGTGGCGATCTCCCAGCGCCTCGCCGAGACCCACCTGGGGAACCAGGTTCCCCAGACCGTGGAGCTGGTGCGGAGCGCAGTCGCCCTCGGCGCGCGCGCGGCCTCCAGCTTCGGCGCCGGGTTCGGCGGCAGCGTCTGGGCCCTGGTCCCGACGGCGGACGCCGACGGCTTCGCGCAGGAGTGGATGCGCCGCTATCGCAGCGCCGTCGGGGCGCCCGAGGGTGCGAAGGCGCTGGTGACCCGCCCGGGGGCGGCGGGTTGGCGGGTCGAGCGGGCGTGAGGCCTAGGTGTACTGACCGGACACGTTAGTCGGTACGGATCGTCGGGATCGATAACGTGCCGTCAATGCTTCGGCACGCACGTACATCGCATCGCGGACGGATTCTGGCGCTAGTACTTCGGCGTCCGTATCAAGCCGCCACACTGCCCACACCGCGTGGCGCAGGTCTTCGAAGGTAACGTCGAGGCGGATCCAATCATCCGGCTCCGGTTCCTCGGCCCGGACAGATCTGGCATTCTCCAGCAGTTCCTCACGACGTGAGGTCTTGATGCGGACGACGACGGGGATGTGGTTCTCGGAGAGGAACTGTGCGGTGCGCTCGGCCCAGATGCGGTCGAGATCGACCTGCGCGGGGCGTTGCGCTGGTTCGGGGAGCTCTTCGGCGCTGAGCATCCGAGACAGACGGTACGTCCGATCGTCTCCGGACCTCGTCGCCAGCAGGTAGGTGCGCCCGCGGACGGTGACCAGTCCAATCGGATCGACGGTTCGACGACTCGGTGCTTTACCAGGTGCCGCGTAGTTGAATCGCAGCCGGCGGCCGGTGAGCACCGCGGCTCGGACCTCGCTCATGACGCCGTCGGCCAGGTCTTCGGTGGGGGCACGGCGAGAGAGCAGGTCGGTCTCCGGCTCCACGAGGAACCGTTTGGCCGCATCGCCGAGACTCACCTGGTGCCCCTCGGGCAGCGCGTCGACGACCTTGCGCATCGCCGAGGCTAGCGGTGCGCTGAGGCCGAAGACCTTCTCGCCGCGGTCTGATCCGGCGGTGAGCAGCGCGAGTGCCTCGTCATGGTTCAGCCCGGTCAGTTCGGTGCGGAAGCCGGGAAGGAGTGAATAGCCGCCGTGTCGACCACGGTCGGCGTAAACGGGGACGCCCGCAGTCGAGAGGGCGTCGATGTCGCGCAGCACGGTGCGCGTGGACACTTCGAGCTCACTGGCCAGCTGGTCGGCGGTTATTCGGCCTCGCTGGCGCAGCAGGAGCACCAGCGAGACCAGTCGGTCTGCTCGCATGCATCCATCTTTACCAGAAAACACGACACAAGGTGTCGTGATTCGTTGGGAGGCTAGTAGCGCAGCGTCGAGGACGGCGGCCATAGGGCGGCCGGGCGCTGCGGAACGAATGAACGGAGCAGCAATGGAACGCACGGCAGTAAATCCGGTGACGTGGTCGCAGGAGATGGGCTTCAACCAGGGCGAAGTCATCTCAGGGGAGACACGGACGCTGTACATCTCGGGACAGACAGCGATGAGCAAGGATGGTCGGCCCGAGCATGACGGGGACGTCGAGGCCCAGCTCGCGCTGGCCGTGGCGAACCTCGAGGCCGTGCTCGCCGAGGCCGGTATGTCGATGGAGAACCTGGTCCGCCTCAACGTCTACACCACCGACGTGGACGCGATCTTCCCGCACTACGGCGTGCTCGCCGGGAAGCTCGGGGCGGCAGGAGTCGCCCCGACTACCACGATGCTCGGCGTCACCCGCCTGGCGATCCCCGGCCAGATGGTCGAGCTCGAAGGAACCGCTGTCGCATAACGTTTCCCCCTTTTTGAACCTCATCTCGGACGGTCAGCAGGGTAACCCTGCTGACCGTCCGACAGTCCTAAGGAGTCCCATGTCCCACGCAAATGCCGCTCTGACTCCCCGCCACCGCCTCAAAGTCGCTTGCCTGGTCGTAGATGACGGCTGGCCGATCAGCGAGGTCGCCGCTCGCTTCCAGGTGTCCTGGCCGACAGTGAAGCGGTGGGTAGACCGCTACGCAAATGGCGAATCGATGCACGACCGGTCCTCGCGACCGAAGACCTCGCCGCACAAGACGCGCAAGGCGACGACGAGGCGGTGCGTGAGCCTGCGCCTGCGACTTCGCGAAGGGCCGGTCCAACTCGCGAGCAGGCTCGGAATCGCGCCGTCCACCGTGCATCGAATCCTCACGACCGCCCGGCTGAACCGGCTCGCATACGTAGACCGCGCCACAGGCGAACCTGTCCGCCGTTACGAGCATGACTACCCCGGGTCGCTCGTGCACGTGGATGTGAAGAAGCTCGGGAACATCCCCGACGGAGGCGGCTGGCGCTATGTCGGCCGCCGCCAAGGCGACAAGAACCGCTCCGCCACCCCAGGCAAGCCCCGCAGCGAGTGGCACAACCCCAAGCTGGGGTACGCGTTCGTGCACACCGTCATCGACGACCACTCCCGCGTCGCGTACACCGAAGTTCACGACGACGAGACAGCCATCACCGCCGTCGCCGTCCTGCACCGGGCGGTCAACTGGTTCGCCGACCGCGGCGTCACCATCGAACGCGTCCTGTCGGACAACGGCGGCGCGTACCGCTCCCTCCTGTGGCGCGACACCTGCGAGGAACTTTCGATCACACCGAAGCGCACGCGGCCATACCGCCCGCAGACCAACGGAAAAGTCGAGAGGTTCCACCGCACCATGGCCGACGGGTGGGCCTACGCCCGCTGCTACCGCAGCGAGCAGGATCGCCGCGACGCCCTGCAGTCCTGGCTGCACCAGTACAACCAACATCGTCCGCACACGGCCTGCGGCAACCAGCCGCCCTTCTCACGATTGATCAACGTGTCCGGTCAGTACACCTAGGCGCTGAGCCTGGGGGCCACGGGCCTGTGGACCTAGGCCTGCCTCGGGGCCGTGGGCGACACGCCTGGGCCGCTGGGCCCCGAACCCCTTGCGGACATCCGACTTAGAGCCTAGAGTGCTAGCAAGTTAGCGAACGGAGTGCGCATGCCCCCCAAGTCCCAGTTCAACGTCTACCTCCCCGCGGAGCTCGTCCGGGAGGTGAAGCACCGCGCGATCGATGAGGGCCTGTCCCTCTCGCAGCTCGTCGAGAACGTCCTCGGCGCCTATGTGCGAGAACCACTGGCCCCGACTGGCTCCGCAGCATCCCCATCCGCTCCCGCATCCACAGAGGAGAAGCCATGATCATCCGCCCCATCGTGTTCACCGCCGCCCGCGACCGGTGGCTCGCCATCCTGGAAGCCCTCGGCGGAGCGGTGCGGGTGGGCGCTCCCGGCTGGACCGTCGTCGACCTCGCCGGCGGGCGCGTCGCCCTCCACGGGGCCGACGAGGGGCGGCCGGCAGGCACCTGCCGCCTCGGCTTCGAGGTCGAGTCGTTCGAGGAGGTCCCCGGGCGAGAGAGCCTCCGGTACGAGGACGGCCCGGACGGGCCCACGCTCCGGGTCGAGGGGCCGAGCCTTCCCCCGTTCGGCATCGAGATCACCGACGGGGCCCGCACCCCGAGCGGCGCCGTGCAGGTCGCGCCGCTCGCCCTCACGCCGGACGTGGCGCGCGCGGCCGACGTGCTCGCGGGACTCGGGCTCCGTCGGCGCCTCACGTCCGAGGGCGGCGGCTGGGCGGATCTGACCGGCGACGGGATCCTCGGCGTGCACCGCGGCAGCGAACTCGGCGCGATCCCTGGCTTCGAGGCGGGCGATCTGGATCCGCTGGTCGCGCCGCTCGAGGCCGCCGGTGCGCACCCTCGGATCATCGACGAGTCCTACGGCCGCACCCTCCAGTTCGATGATCCCGATGGCGGGGAGGCGATCTGGATCAACGAGACGCAGACGGACCTCTACGGCTACCGGAGCGAGGCGGCGCGGGGCTGAGGGAGGCACCTCGTCCGGCCCGGCCTGGCCTCGACCGGTCTGGCCCGGCCTGGCCTCCACCGGCCTGGCCCAGCCCGGCCTGGCCTCAGGCGGCATCGGAACCGGGCGCTGGATCCGGGCAGGCTCCGCTCGCCCCGGAGCCGTCAGCGTTGTCTCCGGCTTCTGGGCCGCACCCGGCTCCCGGGCCGTTCGCGGTATCCGAGGTGCGCGAGGTCTGCCGCGGGCGTCGGACCCTTCGCAGGGGCGGTGGATCGCTCATGTAGGTGCGCCCCGTCGGGGTGGTGACTTCCCGCCGCCGACGGGGGCCGCTGCCATGGTCGGCCGACACCTTCGGCCCTTCCGGCTCCTCCGCCACCATCCGCGTTGTCCAGCCCGGCAGCTCCCGCACGTAGTTGCAGTGCTCGCACAGTCCCACCCCGTTGCTGGAAGCGGTGGCGCCGCCATCGGCGAAGCGCTCGACGTGGTCGATGTGGCGGATCCGGGCCTCGCACCACGGGGTGCGGCAGGTGCGGTCGGCGAGCTCCACGAAGCGACGATCCCGGCCCGTGAATCGCCGCCGCCGGGCATCGAGGTCGCGCAGAGAGCCGGTCACGGGGTCGGTGTAGAGGCGGCGGATGAACCGCTGCGCATCATGCTCAGTGCCAGTGCCAGTGCCAGTGCCAGTGCCAGTGCCAGTGCCAGTGCCAGTGCCAGCGCCCACCCTCGCGCCGCCCAGCGCGAGGCGCCGCGCGATCGCTGCAGGCACTGCGCGCCCGTCGATCCACGCCGTCTCCGAGCCGTCGCCCAGCAGGGCCTCGTCAGTCATCATCAGCTGGAGCTCGATGCTGGCGGCCTCGATCCCGTGCAGGCCGGTGACGCGCGAGAAGAGCGCATCAGCCATGTGCTGGCCGCGCGTCCCCGCCGCGCCCTGCGCCCGGGCGGTGCTCGCCGCCGCATCGAGGGCGGCGAAGACCGCGACTCCCTCGGCCGTCGGCAGGGTGGCGCTCACGCAGACGAGCGACGGCGAGACGGGCCGGATCGACACGTGGCGCGAGGCCACATCGCGATCGTGCCGCGCCAGAGCCGCCTGCTGGTCGAGCTCGTCGGCCCGCGCCCGGGCCAGACCCCCGGCGCGGCGAGGCGAGACGGCGGGCAGGCGGTGAGCGATGTCCTCATCGACGCGGGCGCGGTCGCCGTCGTCGAGGACGATGACGGCCTTCGCGACCTCATCGGCGGCATGCTGGGTGATCTCGCCGCGGGCCAGGAGAGCGAGCGTGCGCGGCATCGACTCGACGATCACGCGCTCCAGCGCGATCGCATTCGCCGCACGCGCAGGGGAGAGGCGGCGGGCGGGGGCGAGCTCGTCGGTCACGCCCTTGCCGAGGTCGTGGCGCGGCATCCCTGCGGCGCGCTGCTCGGCGATCCGGAGCGTGCGGTAGAGCACGGAGGCCTGCATCTGCGCAGCCCCCAGCGCATTGCGCATCACCTCTGCGCTCTCGACCGACTCCAGCACAGTGGTCGTCCACGACACGGCACCGTCCTGGCCTGGAACGGCAGCGGCCGCAGTGGGAGCAAGCTCGGCCAGAAGCTGAGACGCCTCCTCTATCTGGGCGCGTGCGGAGAGCAGCAGCAGGGCAGCTCGGGAGGCGGCGGAGAGAGCCCTGTCCTCGACGCTCGAGAACGGGAAGCCGGTGGGCTCCGATTCGCGCGCCGGGGTGAACGGCCTGGTCAGCAGCTCCGTCATGCCCCCATCTCCTTCCGAATGATCCAGTGCACTCACCGTACGAGGGCGCACCGACATTCGAACGGGCGTCGCACGGAATGGGGAGAAGTGCGCCCTCGGCTGCGGTGGCGACCCCGCGAATCCTCCCCATCTGCCAGACCGCCCGACGAGGACTAGAGGCCTGTGGGCTTGCCGCGATGGCGACCTCGAGGTGGGGGATCCGGCGTGCAGGCTGTGGCAGAGTATTCCGCCATGTCAGCCCATCCCGCCCGCCCCACCCTCTATCTGACCGTCGGCCTGCCGGGCGCCGGGAAGACGACGGCGGCGCTCGAGATCGCGGCGCGCGAAGGGATCCTGCGATTGACGCCCGACGAGTGGATGGCGCCGCTGTTCCACCACCACGATCCGGACGGCCGGCGCAGCATCCTCGAGGGCCGCATGATCGACGTCGCCCGCCAGGTGCTCCTCAGCGGGTCGGGGGCGATCCTCGACTTCGGCTGCTGGTCGCCGGAGGGGAGGTGGGCGATCCGCGCGATCGCGGAGGCGTGCGGGGCCAGGTTCCAGATGATCGTCGCCGACATCGACGAAGGGGAGAGGCGCCGGCGCGCGCATCTGCGATGGCTCGCCGCACCGGAGACGACCTTCCAGATCTCCGAGGCGGAGCACGACAGCTACCGCGACGCCATCCGCCTGCCGACGCTCGAGGAGCGGCGGGCGCGGGAGCTTCCGCCTGCCCCGAGCGGATTTCGCGACTGGGGGGAGTGGGCGGCTCGGCACTGGCCGACGCTCCCATCGATCCGCACGTCAGCGTGAGGGGTGCCGAACTCGCCGGGCTCACGGTCATCCCCGCCGCCGCGTGGAAGTGCTACATTCTGGACATCATGTGCCGCCAATCACATTCCGCCCCGGCGGCGGGGGACGCGACCGAGGAGATCGTGATGAAGCGACGGACCATGCTGACGGCCCTGGTGGGGTCGGGAATCCTGGCGCTGAGCGCCTGCGGCGGCGGAGGCGCGACCGAGGGAGGAGCCTCGGGCTCGTGAGGCGAAGGCGCGGGATCGTCGGCCCCCGCGGAATCCTCCGCAGCGGCGGAGAAGCCCAGCGCCGGATTCGCCTTCGAGAAGGGCGAGATCGATCCGAAGGCCTATGCCGACGCCGCCACGAAGGCCGAGGAGTCGCTGACCTCGTACCGGGAGGACGGCGAGACCACATCCCCGCAGGGCACCTCGACCACGAAGGGCGAGTTCCTCAAGGATCCCGACGGCACGGCACGGATGCACTACGTGCAGGATCTCGGCGGCGGCCTCGGCACCTCCGAGATGATCGTCATCGGCGACAAGACCTGGTCGAAGACCGGCGACGGTCCGTGGGAGGAGCAGCAGGGCCTCGCCATGACCCAGCAGGACACGAGCGACATGCTCAGCGCCTACAAGGACGCAGTCCAGTCGGTCACCTACGACGGCGAGGACGAGACCGGTCACAAGTTCACGCTCGCGATGAAGCTCGGCGATCAGGAGATGACCGTGCCCGTGTGGCACGACGATGAGATGCGCACCGTCCGCACGGAGGTCTCCCTCAACGTCGGCGATCAGGAGATGACCATGGTCCGCACCCGCTCCGACTTCAACGCCGCGGACATCTCGATCGAGCCGCCGATGTGAGGTGGGGCTGATCCGCGCCTTCACCCCGCGACGTCCACCACCACTCGCCCGCGCGAGCGCCCGGCGAGCAGCCGCTCCCCAGCCTCGATCGTCTCCGACAGTCCGATCGTGCAGGTGAGGGAGTCGAGCAGGTCGAGATCCAGCTCCTCCGCCAGCGCGTCCCAGGCGCGCTGGCGCAGGGGGAGCGGAGCGTCCACGGAGTTCACGCCGGCGAGGGTCACGCCCCGCAGGATGAACGGCATGACGCTGGTGGGCAGGTCGTGGCCCTGGGCGAGGCCGTATGCGGCGACGGTCCCGCCCCAGCGGGTCTGCGCGAGGACGTTCGCGAGGGTCGTGGAGCCGACGCCGTCGATCGCCCCGGCGAAGCGCGCCGACTGCAGCGGCCGACCGACCTCCGACCCCAGCACCTCGCGGTCGATGATCTCGGCGGCGCCGAGCCCGCGCAGGTAACCGGCATTCTCCTCGGGGCGGCCGGTGGAGGCGATGACCCGGAAGCCGCGGCCGGCGAGCAGGGCGATCGCGAGGGACCCGGCGCCGCCGGAGGCGCCGGTGACCAGCACGTCTCCGTCTCCGGGCAGGAGCCCGGCATCCTCCAGTCGCAGCACCGCGAGCATGGCGGTGAAGCCTGCCGTGCCGATCGCGGCGGCGCGGGCGGGGGAGATCGTCTCCGGGAGGCGCACGAGCGCATCCGGTCGGACTCGGGCACGGGTCGCGAAGCCGCCGTGGCGGCTCTCCCCGATGCCGTCGCCGTTCAGCACCACCAGATCGCCCTCGCGCCACGACTGAGCCCGAGAGGCGGTGACCCGGCCGACGATGTCGATGCCGGGGACCAGGGGGAACGTGCGGGCGATCCCGCGGCCGGCGAGGGCCATCGCGTCCTTGTAGTTCAGCGAGGAGAAGAGGACGTCGAGGTCGACCTGCCCCTCGCCGTCGGCAGGGACATCGGCCGGGCCCAGCAGCGCGGCCTCGTCGGCGCTCTGCGTGAAGCGGGGGCCGGAATCCTTCGCCTCGATGATGATCGCGCGCATAATGCGCCTCCTTCGTGGGGTGTGCCGCGAGCCTGCGCAGGCTCGGCGGTCAGCGGGTGCCGAGGGCTTTGAGCATCATCTCGTCCGACTCGCGCTCGTGGTGGACAGTGCCGTCATCGGCTGTCCAGTCGTGTTCGCTGACATCGACGATGCCGCTCGCGCGGTAGCCGAGCCGCTCGTAGAGCCTGCGCGCACCGGGGTTGTCGTCCGCGACGCCGACGGCGATCTCGCGTGCACCGAGCGCGGCCGCGCGGCGCTCCGCGGCCTGGAGGAGCGAGGTGCCCACCCCCTGCTCCCGGCGCTCGGGCCGGACCTGCAGGTGGCAGATCTCCATCGCTCCCGGGTGCGCGGCGCGGCCCTGCGCGCCCTCATAGCCGTGGGTGCGCAGCACTGCGGAGCCGACGGCGACGTCATCGTGCCAGGCCACGAGGTATTCGGAGCGTCCCTCCAGCTGCGCCCCCGCATGCGCCTCGTGCACGCCTCCGGGCACGGGCCAGCTGTCCGTGAGCTGCTGGAGCTCGGGGTCCTCGAAGGGGCGGACCTCGATCTCGTGGGGGAACCACTTGCGGGCGATCGCGGCTTCCGGATCGATTCCGGCCAAGCGCGCGTAGACCAGACACATGCCGAGCACGTCACCGAGCTCCGCAGCCACGCGCCGCTGCCGCGCCTGTTCGTCCAGGCCGCGATCGCGGCTCTGGCCCGAGGCGGTGAGGTGGGCCTGCGCGAGCTCGCCGATCTCCTCGGTGAGCTTCAGCAGCGCCCACTCGGGCGAGCGGTCCACTCCGTAGACGTCGGCGTACCGCTCGGAGAGCTTCTCGACGCGGTCGGCGAACTCGTTCAGGTGCATGAAGGGGATGCTACGGCCCCGGGTCCGTCGATCGAGACGCCAGGGAGACCAGGGATCGCCCACCCGCCTCCCATCTGCCGTCCACGATGCGGGCGTAGCGTGCGGAGCACCGAACGAGCGAAGGAGCACATCATGGCTGATCAGGACCTCACCCGCGAGAAGACCGTCGAGATCATGCGCGAGCAGCGCTTCGTCATGCTCTCCAGCGTCACAGCCGACGGGAAGATCGTCTCCCACCCCATGACCCCGCAGCAGGTCGAGGACGACGCCTCGGTCTGGTTCTTCCTCGGAAAGCAGGGCGGGCAGGCCGACGCCCTGGCCGCGAATCCGCACGTCAACCTCGCGTTCGCCGAGACCGGCAGCTGGCTGTCCGTCGCCGGCACCGTCCAGTACGTCGAGGACCGGGCGAAGACGGAGGAGCTCTGGGACGGCCAGGTGGAGGCCTACTTCCCCGGCGGCCTCGAGGATCCGAACCTGGGCCTGGTGAAGTTCACCGCCGATTCCGCCGAGTACTGGGGCATCCCCGGGAACAAGGCCGTCGCCGGGGCGAAGATCATGTGGTCCAAGGTCGCAGGCACCGAGGCGCCCGGCGTCGCCGGCACCGTCGAGCTCTGATGGCGCCCGGCGCAGGCCCTCGCCGCATCCTCGTCACTGGGGCATCCGGATACGTCGGAGCGCGGCTGGTGCCTGCGCTCCTAGACCGGGGCGCCCAGGTGCGCGTCACCGGTCGCAGTGCGGAACGGCTCGCGGCGTGGCCGTGGGGGCAGGATGTCGACATCGCGGAGGCGGATCTCGCCGACCGCATGGCCGTGCGGCGCGCCGTCGAGGGCATGGAGGTCGTGGTCTTCCTCGTGCACGCGATGGGCGGCGGCCGCGGTTATGCGCGCCGCGAGGCGCGGATGGCCCGGATCATGGCCGAGGAGGCCGAGCGCGCGGGCGTGCGCCGCATCGTGTACCTCTCCGGCATCCATCCCGAGGATGTCGAGCTCAGCGAGCACATGGCCTCCCGACAGGCCGTCGGCGAGATCCTGGCCGAGGGTGCGGTGCCGGTGCTGATCATCGAGGCGGCGACCGTGATCGGCGCCGGCTCGGCGAGCTTCGAGATCATCCGCCACCTCGCCGAGCGCCTGCCCGTCATGCCGGCGCCGCGGTGGGTGCGCAACCGCATCGAGCCGGTCGCCATCGCCGACGTCCTCCACTACCTCGTGGAGGCCTCCCTCGCCGCGGGCGAGCTGAGCGGGGCCTATCAGGTGGGCAGCGGAGAGAGCGATCTGCGGTTCGCCGACCTGCTCACCGGGTATGCGGAGGTCGCGGGCCTGCCGCGCCGCCGTGTGCTCGCCCTGCCCGTTCCCGCGCCGCTGCTCTCGGGGGCATGGATCGCTCTGATCACACCGCTCCCGCTCAGCATCACGGTGCCGCTGGCGCAGTCGATGCAGGCCGACGCCGTCACCCACGGAGCGCTCATCCAGGAGATCCTGCCGCCGCCGTCCGGCGGGCCGACCCGCTACCGCGCCGCCGTCGCCGACGCCCTGGAGCGCCAGAAGAATGGGGATCTCGAGAGCACGTGGGACAGCGACGCGAGCCTGCTCGAACGCCCCCAGGAGTCGATCCCCGAGGACGCTGACTGGGCGGGCCACACCGTGTACACAGACGTGCGCGAGCGCACCGAGGAGGACGTCGACCCCGCGGCTGTGTGGAGCGTCATCGAGGGGATCGGCGGGCGCAGCGGCTGGTACTCGACGCCGACCCTCTGGCGGATCCGCGGCTGGATGGACCGGGCGCTCGGCGGATACGGGCTCGCGCGGGGCCGGCGGCACCCCGATCGCCTGCGGATCGGGGACGCCGTGGACTGGTGGCGGGTCGAGTCGATCGTCCCGGGGCAGCGCCTCACGCTGCGCGCCGAGATGCGGATGTCGGGCCGGGCCTGGCTCCAGCTCGGCGTCGAGGCGGCCGATGGCGGCGGCGCCCGCTACCGGCAGCGCGCCGTGTACTTCCCCGACGGCCTGCTGGGGCGTCTCTACTGGACGGCGATCCTGCCGTTCCATGCCCTCGTGTTCCCCGCGATGGCGCGGAACATCATGGCCGAGGCGCGTCGGCGCGGCGAGGACCGCCGCGGCTGAGCGGAGCCCTCAGCGGGAGAGCTCCACCCGCATTCCCCTCAGCACGTACCCGGCGGCCAGGTCCTCCCAGTCGACATCGGGCGGGGAGACGAGCACGGGGGACCGGCGCAGGAGAGCGCGCAGCAGGGCATCGGTCTCCGCCAGCGCCAGGTGCTCGCCGGGGCAGCGGTGCGGGCCCGCGCCGAAGCTCAGGCCGGCAGGGCTGATCCCGCGGGGCAGGTCCCGGGAAGGGCGCAGGCAGTCGGCGTCCTGGCCGTAGACCGCGGGGTCGGTGTTGGTGTCGCGGATGCACAGGTCCAGGAGCTCCCCGGCCTGCGCGGTGGCCGCGGGGCATCCCGCCTGTGCGGCGTCTGCGGAGTCCCCGGAGGCGGGCAGCGCGACCTCGGCCCTCGCCCGTCGCAGCAGGTGGCCGACGACGGGCTCCAGCCGGATGATCTCCCGCAGGATCGCGAAGCGCTCCTCCCGCGAGCCGAGGCGCATGCGCGCGGCGAGGGCGGGGCGCTCCAGGACGTGCCATGCGCTCACCACCATGAACTCCCGGGTGGTGATCATGCCGGCGGTCGCATACGTCACGCACTCGACGAGCACGTCCGCGGCGCTGCACCCCTGGTCCAGGAGCTGGCTGATGAGGTCATCGCGGCGCTCGGCGCGGCGGGCGCGCAGGGCCGGTCGGACGTCGTGGTGCCAGAAAGCGGCGAGAGGGCCGAGGCCGTTCACTGCGGCCTGGGCCCACTGACGGCGGGTGCGACCCCACCGCGGCCGGGTCAGATCCATCGGCGGCTGGTCCATGAACCGCTCCAGCCGGGCCGCCATCTCGGGGAGGGGAGCGTGGGTGAGGCCGACGATCCGACGTGTCACCTCGACGCTGATGAGAAGGGCGACCTCGTCCAGAGCGATCTCCGCTCGCAGCGGATCGATGCCGCCGGTCTGGTCGAGCGCTTCCTGCAGCTGGCGCTCGACGGTCCGCTCCAGCATGTCCTGGTGCCCTGCGTCGATCGTGCCGGGGGCCAGTAGGCTGCCGACGGCCCTGCGCTGCGCGTCGTGGCGCTCCCCGTCGGACAGCAGGATCGGATGGCTGCGCAGGAAGCGCGAGGGGATCATCTCCGCCGCGAACCCCGCCTGCGCAGTCGGAGAGCGCCGATGCAGCACCGCTCTGGCGGCGCCGTCCGAGCGGATGCGCCAGAAGCCGTCGCCGTGCTCGAGCGGAGGACCTGACGGCTCTCCGGGACGCTCGGCCCTGCGATCCGCTGACGGACCGGAGCGATGCATGCTCATCGGGTTCTGCCGTCGAGGCGCGAGATGAGGTCGAGCAGGACCTGCACGGCGGCCGGCGGGAGACCCTCGGGCCCCGAGGCCAGGAGGGCGCGCACCGCTGCGATCTCGTCGGCGATGAGCTCCTGCACCCGATCCAGCGCCCCGCTGGCCTGCAGCAGGCCGCGCAGCTCCTCGCCCTCGGCAGGAGTGAGGTCTGCCGCCCCGAATCGCGGGGCGATCAGCTCCCACGCGCTCGTAGAGCGGGCGTGCGCGATGAGAGCCGTCTGCTTCCCTCCGCGCAGATCCGAATCGGGATCCTTGCCGTGCTCCTGCACGTCCCCGAACAGGGAGAGCGCGTCGTCCTGGAGCTGGAAGGCGAAGCCCAGCCTCCCCCCGGCGCCGCGGAGGACGGCCTGCGCCTCCGGGGACGCAGCGGTCAGGGCGGCCGCCAGGCGCAGGGGGAGCTCGAGCGTGTAGGCAGCGGTCTTCAGGCGCGTCATGCGCGCGATGGTCTGCGTCGTCGGCGCGAGCACTCCGGCTCCCAGTCCGACATCGAGGTGCTCGCCGATCGCCGTCTCCTCGATGGCGTCCTCGAGATGAGCGAGCAGATCCAGGCGCACCTGCCGCGACAGATCGATGCGAGCGATCATCCCGTGGGCCTGAGCGATCAGCAGATCGCCGGCGAGGATCGCGGCGCTGCGAGCCCAGTGGAGAGCCGCACCTGGGTCCCGGTCCTCGTGGCCATCGGGTGCGGCGGCTGCGGCATCGGATCCCGCGGCCTCGGCGAGTACGCCGATGAGGTTGGTGCGTCCGCGGCGCGTGGTGTCGTGGTCGATGACGTCATCGTGGAGGAGGAAGGCGGCATGGAGCATCTCGACCGCAGCCGCGCAGTCCAGCGCCGCGCTGCGCAGCGCCGCCCGCTCGGACTCCGCTGCCTCGGGGCCCGTGTGCAGCGCCTCGACCATCTGCAGGAGGAGGATCGGGCGCAGCAGCTTGCCTCCCTGCAGGGATTCCGACGTGGCCTGCCACAGGAGTGCAGCATCCGGCCCCTGCCGGGCGAAGGCGCCGTCGCGGGCGCCGAGAACCTCGGAGATCCGCTCCGTCACCAGGGCGGGAAGGCCGCTGGGATCGGGGAACAGCGGCGGCGGCATCGGTTCGGGACGCATAGGAGGCTCCTCAGTCGTCGCCCGCGGCGCGAGTGCGACCCCTGGAGGAGTGCGTGCGCGGGCGCCTACCGGGTCAGGGTAGGGGAGCTGGATCACAGAAGCCCGGGTGCCCTGAGCGCTGCAGCCCAGGGGAAAGACAGGGCGGCGCACTAGCGTGAGCGGATGCACGGTGAATACTTGCTCCTGCTCGCCGCCTGTCTCGTCATCACCCTGCCGCTCGAGTTCATCCTCGGAGCGCGGGTGCATCGGCGCCCGCGGGCACTCCTTCTCGCCCTCCTGCCCGTGCTCCTCGTGTTCGGAGCGTGGGACCTGCTGGGCATCCATCGGGGCCACTGGTGGTACGAGGCATCCCGGATATCCGGAGTTCACCTCCCCGGGTCGATACCCCTGGAGGAGGTCCTGTTCTTCCTGGTCATCCCGATCTGCGCGCTGCTCACGCTCGAAGGGGTCTCGCGCGTGCTGGGCCTGCTGCGCGCATGGCGCGCCGGGGAGCTGGCCCGCGAATGGAGGGAGCCGGGGGCGGTGTCCGGAGTCTTCCAGGGCAGTCGGCCCACCGACGCGGGCGCGGTGCGGCTGCCGTCCGAGCGGACCGGCGATGCCTGAGTACACCCTGCTGACCGTGCTCGGCCTGGTCCTCGTGGTCCTGCTCGAGCTCCTCGTGCTGCGCACCGGCATCTTCCGCTCGCTCGCCTACTGGCTCTCGATGGCGATCATCATGGGGTTCCAGGTCCTGGTCGACGGGTGGCTGACCAAGCTGCACGCGCCCATCGTCCTGTACGAAGAGTCCCAGACGCTCGGCATCCGCTTCCCCTTCGACATCCCCATCGAGGACTTCGGCTTCGGCGCCGCGATGGTGACGATGACGATGGCGCTCTGGCTGAAGGTCACGCGCCCGGAGCGAGCACCTCGGGGCGCCGCATGAGCGCGGGTCTGAGGCCCCGCGATCGGCGGGCCGTGCTCCACCGCGGGCCGGTCGGCGAGGGGACCGCGACGGGCCGGAGCGTCGCGGTGATCGGAGGGGGCATCGCCGGGCTCTCCGCGGCGACGGTGCTCGCCGAGCACGGCGCGCACGTGCGCGTCCTCGAGCGCGAGGAGACCTGGGGCGGCCGCGCCCGCTCGTGGGAGCTGCCGGGCGGACGGTCGATGAGCCGCGGCTTCCACGCGTTCTTCCGCCAGTACTACACGCTGCGCGGCCTGCTGCGCCGCGCCGATCCCTCGCTGAGCGGACTGCGCAGCATCGGCGACTACCCGCTGCAGCTGGCCGACGGGCCGCGGGACACCTTCACCGGGATCCCGCGCACCCCTCCCTTCAGCGTCGCGGCCTTCGCGCTGCGCAGCCGCAGCTTCCCGCTGCGCCAGCTCGCGCGCGTGGACATCCCCGCAGCCCTGGGCCTCCTGCAGACGCGCTTCCCGGGCACCTTCTCCGCGCTCGACGGGCGCAGCGCGCAGGAGCTCCTGGATTCCCTGCGCTTCCCCGACGACGCCCGGCACCTCGCGCTCGAGGTCTTCGCCCGCTCGTTCTTCGCCGACCCCCGGGAGTTCTCGGCCGGTGAGCTGGTGGCGATGTTCCACGCCTACTTCATGGGCTCCGCGGAGGGCCTGATCTTCGACGTCCCCGCCGACTCCTACTCTCCTGCGCTCTGGGACCCCCTGGCCGCACGCATCGCGCGGCTCGGCGGGGTCGTCACGACGGGAGCAGATGTCGAAGAGCTGCGGTTCGACGGCTCCGACGGCGAGGTCGCCGTGGATCTGGGCGCCGGTGCAGGTACTGGCGCACGCCGTGGCGGCGATGCCGTCAGAGTGGACGCCGTGGTCCTCGCGGCCGACCCGCGCTCCGCCCGCCGGCTGGTCGCCGGCGCCGTGCACCCGGAAGGAGCGCAGTGGGAGGCTTTCCGCGGTCGCGTCGCGGCCCAGCGCAACGCCCCGCCGTTCGCGGTGCTGCGGCTGTGGCTCGATCGCCACGCCAGCGCCGCCGCGCCCGCGTTCCTCGGCACCAGCGGATTCGGGCCGCTGGACAACGTCTCCTTCGTGGAACGCTTCGAGCAGACCGCCCGCGACTGGAGCGCGCAGCACGGCGGCAGCGTCGTGGAGCTCCACGCCTACGCGATCGACCCCGCAGGCGATCCGGCGGCGCTGAAGGCCGAGCTGGTGCGCCAGCTCCACCGCCTGCACCCGGAGCTGCGCGGTGCGCGCGCCCTGCACGAGGAATGGCTGGTGCACGATGACTGCCCCCTGATCGGGCTCGCGCCGTGGGCCGAGCGCCCGACGGTGCCGACCCCCGACCCCCGGCTCGTCCTGGCCGGCGACTGGCTGCGGACCGACGAGCCCGTCGCGCTCATGGAGCGCGCCGCACTCACGGGTGTGCGTGCGGCGAACGCGCTGCTGGACGGATGGGGCTCGAGCGGCGAGGACACCTGGACCGTCCCGATGCGAGGAGTCCTCACAAGCCCGTGGACGCGCACCGCGGGCTGAGCGCGATCGCCTAGGCGGGCAGGGGCCCGTCGCTGCGGTCGCCGCGCACGCGCTTCAGCACGTTCTCGGCGCTGATCAGGCACATCGGCACGCCGACCCCCGGCACGCTCGTCGCGCCGGCGAACAGCAGCCCGTCAGCCCTCCGGCTGCGGTTGCTGCCCCGCAGGAACGCGGACTGGCCCCGGGTGTGCGCCGGGCCCAGAGCATTGCCGCGCCAGGCGTGGAAGTCCCGCGCGAAATCGGCCGGCCCGATCGTGCGGCGCACGCGGATGCGCGAGGAGAGGTCGGGGATCTGAGCCCAGTCGGAGATCTGCGCGATCGCGCGATCCACCGCCGCTTCGACCCGTGCGTCCCCGGCGCCGTCGACGCCCCCCGCCCCGATGCTCGCCTGCTCCTCGGGAGGTGCGCCCACCTGCGCGGGAGCGTCCGGCGAGACGGGGATCAGGATGAAGAGGTTCTCCATGCCCCGGGGAGCGGTGCCGGGATCGGTGGCGGAGGGACGGCAGACGTAGAGGCTCGCGGGATCGGGGACGGCCGGCGCCCCGTCGAAGATCTCGGAGAACGTGCGGTCCCAGTCCTCCGTGAAGAAGAGCGAGTGGTGCGCGAGCTGGGGGAGGGGACTTTCGACGCCGAGGAGCGCGAGCACGGCCCCCGGGCCGGAGGTCGTGGCCGCCCATCGCCTCTCGGCCCCGCCGCGAAGCTCCGGCGGGAGCAGGACGGTCTCCGTATGGTGGAGATCGGCTGCGGAGACGACCAGATCCAGGTCCAGCTGCTCCTCGGTGCCGTCGGCCCGCCGCAGCTCCAGACCGGTGACCAGGGGGCGGCGCAGCGGCCCGCGAGAAGCCGTGCGGATGCGCGTGACCTCGACGCCGGTGCGGAGCCGCGCTCCCTGCTCCTGCGCCAGGCGGGCGAGCACCTCGACGAACCGCGTGAAACCTCCCAGGGGGTAGCGGACCGCATCGGCGAGATCCATCGCGCTCATGAGGTGGTAGAGGCTGGGGGCGGTGCGCGGGGTCGCGGCGAGGAAGACCGCCGGATAACCGAGGATCTGCTGCAGGCGCCGGTCCTGCACCGTGCGCGCGGCCTTCCCGTGGAGAGATTCCAGCAGGAGGCGCGCCAGGCGCGGCACCTGCGGCAGGAGCTCCACGAGGGCCGCCGGAGGGATGCGCGAGAAGGTCGTGTAGAGGAAGCGTCGGGTCGCCATGTCGTAGGTTTGGGCGGCGGAGTCCAGGTAGTCGGCCAGTCGCGCCCCGGCGCCGGGCTCCACGGAATCGAACAGGGCGATCGCGCGCTCGCGCCCGCTGCGCACGTCGAGCGGCTCGTCGGCGCCTTCGCCGAAGACTCTGTACGCGGGATCCAGCGGCACGAGCTCGAGGTGGTCCTCCAGGCGTTCGCCGAGCAGTGCGAAGAAGTGCTCGAAGCATTCCGGCATGAGCCACCAGGACGGACCGGTGTCGAAGGTGAAGCCGCCTTCGCGCCAGGTCCCGGCACGGCCGCCCACCGCATCCGCGCGTTCGAGGACGGTGACGCGGTGGCCCTCGCGCGCGAGGAGCGCGGCGCTCGCCAGTCCTGCCACACCCGCTCCGATGATGCCGATGCGCAGGGACTGCCCGGCCGTCACCCCCGGCCCCGCAGAGGGGTCAGGGCGCGGGCCAGCAGTGCGG
Organism: Brachybacterium equifaecis; assembly: GCF_023509525.1. GTDB lineage: Bacteria > Actinomycetota > Actinomycetes > Actinomycetales > Dermabacteraceae > Brachybacterium > Brachybacterium equifaecis. The sequence continues at coordinate 823,275 of NZ_JAKNCJ010000001.1, read as the reverse complement.
CCTTGCGGTGGTCGGCGACGCGGATCCGCGAGGTGCGCAGCGTCTCGGCCGGAGCTGCTCGCAGCCCTCGCGCCAGCTCGGCGAACAGGTCATGGGCGAGCAGGACCGCGGTGCGGCTGGAGGCGGGGAGACGGCCGATCGCGGCCCGGGAGACGGCCAGATCCGCGTCGATGTCATCCAGGAGGCTGTGCTTCTGGCGCTCCGTCAGCGCGTGCGGATCGATCTCCGGGAAGTAGGCGCGGCCGCGAGAATCCGCGTCGGCCTGCAGGTCGCGCAGGAAGTTGACCTTCTGGAATGCCGCCCCGAGCCGGCGGGCGCCGTGCACGAGGCTCGGATCGGGCGCGACGGGGTGGGGGGCGGCGTCCGTGGCGAACACCTGCAGGCACATCAGCCCGACCGCTTCCGCGGAGCCGTCGACGTACTCGGCGAAAGAGGCCTCATCGTGGGTGCTCAGCTCGAGATCCGTGCGCATGGAGGCGAAGAACGGGCGCGTCATCTCCGGCGTGATGCCCGTGGCGCGGGCTGCGCGGGCGAAGGCGTGCACGACCAGATCGCTGCTGAAGCCCGTGCCCATGGCGAGCTCCGTCCGCCGTTCCAGGTCCACCAGCGCCGCGCGGGTCTGCTCGTCCGTCAGCCCGTGGCCTCGGGCGGCACCGTCGACGACTTCGTCGGCCACACGCACCAGCGCATAGATGCTGCGCACGCGGGGACGCACGACGCCCCGGAGCAGGCGGGTGGACAGGGCGAACGAGGTCGAATACCGCGAGATGACGACGGACGAGGCGGCGGACGCCGCCAGGTCGTAGTCGCGCGCGTTACGGTGATCGAGGGGTGATGCCATCGCTCCTCCTCGCAGCCGGGGAATCATCACCTTAGACCCGCGACCTGGGATGCGCGGATGCGGGTGCGTAGGGTGGGGGACGGGTGACGTGCTGAGCGAAGACGCCCCGTGGAGCTCGTCGGCGATCCGCCCTGCGCACATGCCTCGCCCTCCCTTGCCTGCACCCTCCGAGGAGACCCCATGACCCCACAGGCCTGGACCGACATCGATCCCGGCGAGGTGGACGTCCGCCTCGTCATCACGGACATGGACGGCACCCTCCTGGACGGCGACGGCTCGGTGCCGGAGGGCTTCTGGCCGCTGCTGGAGAGGATCCGCGAGAGCGGAGCCACGTTCGTCCCGGCGAGCGGGCGGCAGTACCAGACTCTCTTCGACGAGTTCAGCGAACAGGGCGGCGTCACGAGCTTCATCGCCGAGAACGGCACCATGGTGGTGCTCGACGGCGAGATCGTCTCGACGACCACGCTCGATCGCGAGCGCGCCGACGACGCGGTGCGCGCGGTGCGCGGCGCGATGCCCGAGCGGAACCTCGGCGCGGTGCTGTGCGGGGTCCAGAGCGCCTACATCGAGCGCACCGATGACGCGTTCCTCGCCGAGGCCCGGAAGTACTACCACCGGCTCGAGACCGTCAAGGATCTGACGGCGGTAGAGGATGACGTCCTCAAGGTCGCGGTGTACGACTTCGATGACGCCGAGGCGACCGCACCCGAGGTGTTCGCCGGATTCGAGGACGACCTGCAGGTGGTCATCTCGGGGCAGCACTGGATCGACCTCATGCCGAAGGACGCCGGCAAGGGCCTCGGCGTGCGGGCGCTGCAGCAGGCGGCCGGGGCGAGCCCCGCGCAGACGGTCGTCTTCGGCGACTACCTCAACGACCTGCAGATGTACGAGCATTCGGAGCTCTCCTTCGCCATGGAGAACGCCCACGAGGACATCAAGGACGCCGCCGCCTACCTCGCCCCGAGCAACACCGAGCACGGCGTCGTGCAGGTGCTCGAGCGCCTCCTGGGGGAGCGGGACTGACCCGACACGCCTCCCTCACGCCACGTCGCCGAGGCTCCCGGAGAGCGCCGACATCCGCTGCGCGCTCGCGCCCTCGAGGCCGACGACTCGCGCCTCCTTGCCGCGCTGGGCGTACTTCGCGACCACGGCGTCGAGCGCTGCGACGCTCGAGGCGTCCCAGACGTCGGCCGCCGAGAGGTCGATGATCACGAGCTCGGGGTCCCCCGCGTAGTCGAAGCGGTAGACGAGGTCGTTCGAGGACGCGAAGAAGAGCTGGCCGCGCACGCGGTAGCGGCGCACGTCCACGGCGCCGTCGCCATCCAGATCGCTCTCCCACACGGGCTCTAACTCGACCAGGTGCGCGACGCGGCGCGCGAACAGCACGGAGGCCGCGAGCACTCCGAGCACCACGCCGATCGCGAGATTGCCGGTCGCGACGGTGGCGATGACGGTCACCAGCATCACCAGAGTCTCCGAGCGCGGCATGCGGCGCAGGGTCGAGGGGGCGATGCTGCGCCAGTCGAACGTGCCCACGCACACCATCACCATGATCGCGACCAGCGCCGCCATCGGGATCAGGCCGACCACGTCGCCGAGGGCCAGCATGAGCACCATCAGGAACGCCCCGGCCAGGAACGTCGAGATCCGGGTGCGGGCGCCGGACTGCTTCACGTTGATCATCGTCTGACCGATCATCGCGCAGCCGCCCATCCCGCCGAACAGGCCCGTCACGATGTTCGCGACCCCCTGCCCCCAGCTCTCGCGGGTCTTGCTCGAGCGGGTGTCGGTGATGTCGTCCACGAGCTTCGCGGTCATCAGCGACTCCATGAGGCCGACGAGCGCCATCCCGAGGGCGTACGGGCCGATGATCCGCAGGGTCTCCAGCGTGAGGGGGACGTCCGGCAGGAGCAGGCTCGGCAGGGTCGAGGGCAGCTCGCCCTGGTCGCGCACGTTCGGCACCTGCCAGCCGGTCGCGAGCACGAGAGCGGTGAGCACGATGATCGTCGCGAGGGGGGCGGGGACGGCCGTCGTCAGCCGCGGCAGGCCGACGAGGATCGCGAGGGAGAGGGCCACCAGCGGGTAGACGAGCCAGGGAATGCCCGGCCCGACGAGGTGCGGCAGCTGCGCGAGGAAGATCAGGATCGCGAGCGCGTTCACGAAGCCCGTCATCACGCTGCGCGGGATGAACCGCATCAGCCGCGCCACGCCCAGCAGGGCGAGCACGATCTGCAGCACGCCCGCGAGCAGCACCGTCGCGATGAAGTAGTCCATCCCGTAGTTCCGCATGACAGGCGCGATCACCAGTGCCACGGCGCCGGTCGCCGCGCTGATCATCGCCGGGCGCCCGCCGACGATCGCGATCGTGATCGCCATCGTCACCGAAGCCCACAGGCCCACCCGCGGATCCACGCCCGCGAGGATCGAGAAGCTGATCGCCTCCGGGATCAGGGCGAGGGCCACGACGAGCCCCGCGAGGACCTCGGTGGTGAGGCGGCGGGGGCTGCGCAGGGCATCGCGCACCCGCATCGGGCAGCCCTGGGAGTGCAGGAGGGGCGGGCCGGGGACCGCCGCAAGGTCGCGGGACTCCCCGGAGGTGGGGGAGGAGGCAGTGGTGCTCATGGGGGAGGAGACCTCGGGTCTGGGTAGGGGTGTGGAGGAGGAGCAGGCGGGGCGGGCGGCCTGTCGGTCCGTAGAGCCTGGACCTGGCGCACTCACGTTCCACGGGTGGAACGTGAGTGCGCCAACTCGGGGCGGGCCGGGCGGGGCGCGCAGGGCCTGGCCGGGCCCTGCAGGCCGGGAGCGAGGCGCTCTCCCCTCAGCTCTGCAGGATCTCCGTCATCGCGGCGATGAGCGCGGGGGAGGGGCGGTTGAACTCGTGCGCGATCCCCTCGAACGCCAGGGGCGCGACGCCGACGCCCGACAGCGCGGCCAGCGCGCCCTCGCCCTGCTCGGAGACGAGGCGGAAGATCGTGTCCTTCGCGTCGTTGCCGATCTGGGCGTCGTTCAGCAGGTCCTCGATGCGCTGCAGGCGAGTGGCCGCGTGGGAATCCGTCCGGGTCACCAGGGTCGTGAAGCCGCGGGAGCGCAGTCGGATCGCGGTGCCGGTGCCGGTGCTGGTGCCTGTGACAGCCGTCAGCTCGATGCGCAGGGCATCGGGCGCGGGGGCGTCGGCGCTCGGCCGACGGGGCCCGTCGGCCGCCGTGCGCACCGGGGGAGCGATGACTGCGGCGTCGGCGCCGTCGGCCTCGAGATCCGAGAACGCGGCAGCGTCGAAGCCGAGCAGCGAGAGGGTGAACGTGCGCTCGCCGGCGACGGGCGCGGCGCCGGGCAGCGCGATCGTCAGCTCGCCCGCCCCGGCGTCGAGGGCGAAGCGGGTGCAGGTCCAGCCGTCGGCCCGGTCGGCCCCGCTTCCCGGCGCATCGGCGTTCGCCTCCTCCCACAGGTCGAACGCGCCGCTCGCACCGGCCGCGACCACGACCTCCAGGTGCTCCGGCGTCAGCGCGGCGTCGAGATCCTCGCCCTCGGCGACGAGCGGCACGACGCCGCCCGCGCGCACGAGCACAGGCACGGTTCCGAGATCGCGGTGCAGCTGCAGGGCGCGCCCGCCCTCGTAGACCTGCCCGGTGAACAGGTCGATCCAGGTCCCCGCGGGCAGGTAGACGTCGGCCGCACCGCGCAGCGTGTCGGGCGCGGCGGGGCGGATCACGGGGGCGACCAGCAGCTCGGAGCCGAAGAGATAGGCGTCGAGGAAGCGGTAGGCGTCCGGAGTCTGCTCGGCGAAGTACAGGGGCTCCACCAGGCTGCGTCCCTCGGTGTGCGCGCGGCGGTTCATGGCGTGCAGGTACGGCACGAGGCGGTGACGCAGGCGCAGATGCGCGCCCATCACCGTCTCGGCCCGTTCGCCGAAGCGCCACGGCTCCTTGCCCGCGAACGGGGAGTTCGAGGAGTGCAGGCGCATGATCGGCGAGAGCACCCCGAACTGCACCCAGCGGGCGGCGAGCTCGTCATCGCGGCGGCCCAGCATGTGGCCGCCGATGTCGTGGCTCCACCAGCCGTAGCCGATGTTCGCGCCCGCCGCGGTGAATCGCGGCTGGAAGGCGAGGGAGGCCCACGAGATCATCGTGTCGCCGCTGAAGCCCACGGGGTAACGGTGCGAGCCGGGGCCCGCGTACCGGGAGAAGGTGAGGCCCTGGCCCTCGCCGCGGCGCCGCTCGGAGTCGAGGAAGTGCTCGTGGTTCTGCACCCACAGCGGATCCATGCCGGGCACGCGCGAGTACGGCCCCTGCTGCCAGTCCACCCACCAGAAGTCCGTGCCCTCATCCTCGAGATCGTGGAGCATGGCGAAGTAGGCGTCCATGTACTGCGGATCGGTGACGTCGAACTCGAGCGGGGAGCCGTCGGCCTCGCGCCCCAGAGCCTTCGCCATCCTCGCGTAGGGCTCCTCGAAGGCGCGCACACCGTCGAAGGGGTGCAGGTTCAGCGTCACGTGCAGCCCGCGATCATGCAGCGCCTGCTGGAACGCCTCGGGATCGGGGAACAGGTCGCGGTTCCAGGTGTAGCCCGTCCAGCCCGATCCGTACTTCGGATCCACCTCCGTCACGTGCCAGTCCATGTCGATCACGGAGACCGAGAAGGGGAGGTCCTCGGCGGCGAAGCGGTCCATGAGCTGGAGGTACTCGTCGGCCGAATAGGCGTGGTAGCGGGACCACCAGTTCCCGAGCGCCCAGCGCGGGATGATCGGCTGCGGGCCGGAGATCGCGAAGAAGTCGCGGATCGTCGCCACATGGTCGAGGCCCCCGGCGACCACGTACAGATCATGGCTGCCCTCGACCGCGCCGCGGGCGGTGAGACGCCCGGTCTCGGGGTCCACGACCATCGACCCGGAATCGTCGATCATCGCGTAGCCGGTGCGGCCGTTGACGCCGTCCTCCAGCGGGATCGCGCCGTCCGCGACGTCGAGGGTGCGGGCGGAGCCGCCGAGGTTGTCGCTGTCCCAGCCGAGCGGCTCGCCGCGGCGGCGCGCCTGCACGTTCGCGGGCACGTCGAGGTCCTGCTCGAAGCGCCACACGGAGTGCCAGTTCGAGACGCCGCCGCGCACGTCCAGTCGCAGGCCGTTCGTGGAGAAGGGCCCGCGGTCGTACTCGAGGTGGAAGTGCTCGGTGGTGACGGTCAGGCGATCGCCGCTCTCGCCGACCTCGTAGTCGGGGCGCGGCAGGTCGCGGTGCAGGGCGAAGGTCGAGGGGCGGTCCTCGAAGCGTCCCTCCGGGGACCACTCCAGGCGCACGACGCGGCTGGTCAGCGGCGTGATCCGCCAGTTCTCGCCGACGAGGCGCGGATCCTGGCTGGGAACGGCTTCCGCGGCCGACGGGGCCTGCTCGGCCAGCGCTTCGGGGTGCTCGGGGCTCGCGGCCGCGAGATCTGCGGTGGTATCGACAGGGCTGTCAGGAGTGTTCTCGCGCATCGGCCCATTGTCCCAGGCCCCGGGCGGTCGCGCAGGTGAGGGTGGGATGGGGCACCACTGCGCGGGCGGAGGCGCGCGGAACGTCAGGACCCTCTGGCACCATGCCGCGGATGGACCTCGAGAGCATCTGGCAGGCCGTGCGCGAGCGGAGCTGGCCCGCCGCGCCGCCCGACCTCGGCGCCTGGGCGCTGCTGATCCTCCTCGGCGGAGCGATGCTCGTCGCGGTGCCGCCCCTGTGGAGGGTCGCGCGCCTCGCGATCACGGTCGTGCACGAGCTCGGCCACGCAGTCATCGGCATCCTCGTCGGGAGGCGCTTCACCGGGTTCGTCGTGAACGGCGACATGTCGGGCCACGCGGTCACCGTCGGGAAGCGGCGGGGCTTCGGCCGGGCCGTCTCCGCCTGGGCCGGGTATCCGGCACCTGCGGTGCTGGGGGCAGCGCTGGTGCAGGTCTCCTCCTCGGGCTGGGCGGGGACCGCGCTCGCGGCAGGGCTGGTGGTGCTGGCCCTCAGCCTGCCGTTCGTCCGCTCCGGGCACACGCTCGCGGTCGTCGCGGGCGCCCTCGCCGTGCTCGGCGCGGTGTGGTGGTTCGCCGGGCCGACGGGCGCGGCGACGCTGTGCCTCGGCGCTGGGGTGCTGCTCCTGCTGGGTGCGTGGCGGCACCTCGGGGCCGTGACGCGGGGCGGGCGCCGGAAGGATGATCCGCAGCAGCTCGCGGAGCTGACGGGGCTGCCCGCGTGGCTCTGGAACCTGACGTTCGCCGTGGTCATCGCGGGGGCGAGCTGGCGGGCGTGGCGGGCGATCGCGGATGGAGGACTGCTCGAGTGGCTCTGGTGAGGGCGAGATGCGGGGGCGGGAGTGGGAGACTCGCGGGATGACTGCTGACGATTCCGCCCAGCCGGCCTCCGCCCCCGCCCCGCTCCAGGTCGGAGACGCCGCCCCGGACTTCGACCTGCCCCTCGCGGGCGGCGGTCGCGTGAGCCTGGAGAGCCTGCGCGGCGCGCCCGCGCTGATCTGGTTCTACCCGCAGGCGAACACGACCCTGTGCACGCGCGAGGCCTGCGACCTGCGCGACAACGCTTCGATATTCGAGGCCCAGGGGTACCGGATCCTCGGCATCTCGCCCGATCCGCTGCCTGAGCTCGAGCGCTTCATCGCCGAGCAGTCCCTGCCCTACGACCTCGCCTCCGACGAGAGCCGCGAGACGATGCGGGCCTACGGGGCGTTCGGCGAGAAGAACATGTACGGGAAGATCGTGCAGGGCGTCATCCGCTCGACGTTCGCCATCGATGAGGGCGGCGTCCTCACCTACGTGAAGTACCGCGTCGGCACCCCGAAGCAGATCGCGCAGCTGCAGGCGAAGCTGGGGCTGTAGGGGAGGGGGCTTGGTCGCCCTCGGGCCGTGCGGTGCCTGTCGCCGGCGAGTGCGGCCTTCGGTGGGGCCTGCTGCAACGGGGCACCGCGCGGCGTGACCTCCGACCCTCGCGTCGGCCCCGGCTTGGAGGTCGGCGCTCGGCTCCGGTACGCTCTCAGCGGTGCTCCGGCACCGACGCGCCCTGCGCGAGTGCCTCGGCACCGCGCCTGACGCGAGGAGACGTGGCAGAGCGGCCGAATGCGCTCCCCTGCTAAGGGAGTAGACGACCAAAATCGTCTCGGAGGTTCAAATCCTCTCGTCTCCGCCGAAGGAAAAGGGCCGCTGACCTAGTGTTTCACTGGGGAGGCGGCCCTTTTCGTGTGCGCTGGCCGCCCTGCTGTATAGCCTCGGGCCATGGACCGATGGAAGAACGTCGCCGATGCGTACGCCCGATCGTTCGCGACTCTGTGTGCAGGGACAGTCGATGCGGTGCTGGAGGGGCTCCCGGCGGGTGAGCTCATGGATATCGGATGCGGTGACGGCACCCTCATGGCGCGCGCAGAGGCTTCAGGAAAGCATGCCTATGGAGTCGACAGCGACCCCGACATGGTCGCGTTCGCTCGCGAACGTGTGCGAGGCGCGGTGTGTGCGGGCGAGCTGCCGTCGCTCGATCTGCCATCGGCGAGCATCGAATCGGCCTCGGCGAACTTCGTCCTGAATCACGTTCCGGAACCGTCGGCGTCAGCCGAGGAAATCCGGCGGATCCTGGTCCCGGGAGGCCGATTCGCAGGGACGATCCGGCCGTCGGGCGGAGGAGGCTGGGCCGCGTTCATCGGCCCTGTGTTCAAGGCGAGCGAAGTGGTGCCTCTTCAGGGCGGCGCTCTCCCGCCGGAGAAGGACTTTCCGCGCTCGGTCGACGGGTTCGCCGGCTTGCTGACAGCCGCCGGGTTGGACGTGCTGGAATCTCGTGAGATCCGCTGGACCTGGAGCGTGCGCCCCGAGGATCTCTGGACCGGTATCGCGGGGGGAGTGGCCACCCCGGGACAGACCTTCGTCGCCCAGACCCCCGAGGTGCAGGCCCGGGTCGAGCAGCAGTTCTGGCGCCGCGCAGAACGAGACGTGCAGGACGGCAATCTCCGCTTCTCCGCGGTGGCGGTGCTGGCGGTCGCGCAGCGTTGAACGCCTACCCTCGACCCATGAGCGAGCAGCGCGTCACCGCAGCCCTGCAGGCCCTCGGCCTCCCGCATGAGATCGTCCGCTACGGACGCGTCGGCTCCCTGGCCGAGGCGGCGTCGGCCCTCGGCGTCGAGCCCCGCGACATCGTGAAGACCCTCGTCGTGCGCCGCGGGGAGGGCGACTTCCTCCTCGTGCTGGTGCCCGGGGACCGCGAGATCTCCTGGCCGAAGCTGCGCGCGCTGCTCGGGGTCAGCCGCCTCTCGATGCCCGACAAGGACGTCGCCCGGGAGGCGACCGGCTACGAGCGCGGCACGATCACGCCGTTCGGCTCGAGCACCGCGTGGCCGGTCATCGCCGACGCCTCCCTCGTCGGGGACCCGCAGAGGCGAGTGTCCTTCGGCGCCGGCGTGCACGGGGCGGGGGCGGTGGTCCCTGCGGAGCTGGCGCTGGAGCGGCTCGACGCGCAGATCGCCGGCGTCACGGAGCTGGTCGGGAGCTGAGACGAGCGGTCCCGGCCTGCGCGATCTGAACTCCGCCCCCGAATGTCCGCGCCCAGTCGTAGCATCTGGCCGTGGGATTCTTCACGAACACACCGTCCGCACAGCCCCCCGGCCTGCAGCCCCTCACTCGCGACCGCGTGGAGGCTGTGCTCAAGAGCCTCGACTTCGAGTACGACGTCGACGAGGACGGTGACATCGCCACCGGCTTCGAGGATGGCGTGTACTGGATCTTCGTCGACGAGGAGGAAGGGATCCTCTCCGTGCGCGGTCAGTGGCGCAGCATTCTTCCGGGAAGCATGCACGCCGAGGCGATGCAGGCGGCGCACGAGTGGAACCGCGAGCGCATCTGGCCGAAGACCTTCGCCGACCTCACCGACCTGCAGGACGTCTTCCTGGTCACGGGCTACACCGTCGACTACCAGCCGGGTGTGAGCGACGACCAGATCGAGCAGCACATCCGCTGCGCCATCGGCACCAGTGAGGGCTTCTTCGAGGCGCTCAAGGAGCGCTTCCCCGAGGCCGCCGCAGAGTACGAGGAGGAGTGAGCTCTCCGGAGCGCTTCCAGGTCGACCTGGGCGGCCTCGTAGATCTGCTCTCCACGCATCTCTACTCGGGCCCGTCGGTCTATGTGCGCGAGCTGCTGCAGAACGCGGTCGACGCGATCGCCGCGCGCCGCCTCCTCGACCCCGCCGCGCCTGCCCAGGTGCGTCTCGAGGCCGACGGCACCGCGCTGACCATCACCGACACCGGCGTCGGCCTCGGAGCGAACGAGGCGAAGGAACTCCTGTCCACCATCGCCTCCTCCTCCAAGCGCGACGCGCTGCTGGGCGGCGGGCGCGCCGAGTTCATGGGGCAGTTCGGCATCGGCCTGCTCTCCGCGTTCATGGTGGCCGAAGAGGTCGAGATCCTCTCGCTCGCAGCCGCCCCGGGCGCGACTCCCGTGCGCTGGGTCGGTCGCGCCGACGGCACGTTCACCGTCGAGGAGCTGCCCGAGGGCGCGCTGCCCGAGATCGGCACCCGTCTCCGGCTCGTCGCCCGCCCGGGCAGCGGGCACTGGCTCGAGCACGAGACCGTGCTCGCGCTAGTGCGCGAGTACGGGAGCCTGCTCCCGGTGGACATCTCCATGGAGGTCGAGGTCCCGGGCGTCGGCCCGCGCCGTCGGCGCCTCATAGAGCCCGCGCCCGTGTGGCAGCGAGCATTCCCGAGCGCCGCCGCGCGCACAGCGGCGCTGGAGGAGCACTGCCGCGACCTGCTCGGCTTCGAGCCGCTCGCCGCGATCGACCTCTCCGCGCCCGCCGTCGGCCTCACCGGCGTCGCCTACATCCTGCCGGCGGCGGTCGCCCCCGGCGTCGGCCAGAGCCGCGTCTCCCTCAAGCGGATGCTGCTCGGCACGCAGGTGCCCTCCGTGCTCCCGCCCTGGGCGTTCTTCGTGCGCGCGGTGCTCGATGCCGACGGCCTCGCCCCGTCGGCCTCCCGCGAGCAGCTGCGCGAGGACGAGCTCCTCGCCGCCGCCCGGGACGTGCTCGGCGAGCAGCTCCTCGCGTGGATCCTCGCGCAGGTCGGCGCGGAATCCCCCGTGGGGAGGCGCTTCCTGCTGACCCACCACTTGGCTCTGCGTGCGATCGCCGTGGAGAACAGGGACATCCTGCGCCTGGTGGCGCGCAGCCTCCCCTTCGAGACCACCGCCGGGCACCTCACGCTCGCGGAGCTCGCGCAGGACGGCCCGCTCGCCTATACCGCCACGACCGAGGCGTACCGCAGCGTCGAGGCCGTCGCCCGGGCGCAGGGGATCGCCGTCGTGAACGCGGGCTACGCATACGACGCGGAGCTCCTGGCCGCCCTCGACGGCGTGGACGGTATCAGCACGCGCCCCTTCGACGTCTCCTCCCTCAGCGAGACCATGGACCTGCCCGACGCGGAGCGCGAGCTCCGCACGGCACCCGCCATCGCCCGCGCGCGCAGCATCCTGGAGCCGGCGGACTGCGACGTCATCCTGCGCCGATTCACCCCCGCGTCCTGCCCCGCCGTGCTGCTGCGCGACGCCGACGGGGAGCGGCGCCGCGATCTCGATCGAGAGCGCGAGGCCGCCCCCGACCTCTGGGGCGGACTGCTCGATTCCCTGGCCGACGGCGGCAGCGCCCGCACGCGCACCCTCGCCCTGAACGACACCTCTCCCGTGATCCAGGCGCTCCTCGCCGGCGCCTCCGGCGGGGACCCCGAGGTGTTCACCGCCGGAGTCAGCGCGGTCTACGCGACCGCGATCCTCAGCTCCGGGGAGCCCCTGCGGCGCTCCGAGAGCACTGCGCTCAACAGCGCTCTCACCGTGCTCCTCTCCCACGGCCTCGGCTCGACCGAGGCCCCTCCCGCCGCCCCGCCGAAGGAAGCCCCATGAGCAGTTCCGCCTCCGCGCTCGAGCGCCTGCGCCGCATCGACTCCCTGCCCTACGGTCCCGCTCGCGCGGCGGCCACCGAGCTGATCGTCCGCGAGGTCGAGGAGCACGGGCCGCGGGAGATCCTGTTCGAGGCGCTGCTCAGCCTCGTCGCCGCGCACACCTTCTCCGGCGGCGAGGACCTCGCCTTCGCTCCGTTCTCCCGCGCCCTGCGGCTGTGGGACGAGGCACCCGAGCTGTTCGACGAGCAGGACGCCCTCACGCTGTTCTGGGCCTTCAAATGGGTGGCCGACGCGACCCGCTCCTTCCCGCAGATCTACCGCGCGCAGGCCGACGCGCTCCTGGATGACATGGAGCGCCGCTACCGGCTCGCCGGATACTCCCTCGCGGCCGTGGAGAAGATCCGGCTCGGCTGGCGCCTGCACACCGGCGAGGACCCCCGCGAGGCGCTGCAGCACTGGCTGACGGCCGCGAGGGACGGCTCGACCGACTGCGCTGCCTGCGACCTCTCCACCCGCGTGCGCGCACACCTCACTCTCGGGGAGCTCGAGGAGGGGGCGCAGCTCGCGCACACTCAGATCGGCCGCTGCAATCGCGAGCCCGCCGGGACGTTCTTCGCGCTCGCCGAGATCGAGCTGCAGCGCGGCGATGCCCGTGCAGCGCGCGAGGCTGTGCAGCAGGCGCGCCGCGAGGTGAAGCGGGAGGACGTCGACAGCTGCGGAGCATGGCGCGGCCTGGAGTTCGAGGTGCTCGCCCGCACCGGTGATCTCGACCTGGGGCTGCGGCGGCTCGCCGCGGGCCTCTCGGCCGCGGATCTCGCGGGCGAGGACCCGCTGGACACCCTGGGGTTCCTGCGCGGCCTGTGCGCAGGCCTCGCCGCGAACCCGGAGCGGCTCGGCGATCCCGCGCCGTCCCTGCCCGGCGCCGAGGGCGCGGCGACGCTGGGGGACCTGCTGGAGCTGGTGCGGCGGCGCGCCGCCGATCTCGCCGCGCAGTTCGATCGCCGCAACGGCACCGCGCACCAGTCCGAGCGACTGGCCGAGGCGCTCGCCGCGACGGCGATCGCAGGGGCATCGCCGGCGGAGCTGCGTGAGGGCGCCGGCGAGAGCGGCGTGGCCGACGGGGCCGGGGGCGCCTGGGCCGACGGCGCTGGCGCTGGCGCCGACGCGGGGCCTGCTGAAGCGGGCGGGAGCATCGGGACGTCGGCCGCGGGGGATGCGGCGGACGCGCCCCTGGACGCCCGGGCCGCGCCAGCGGCGTCCGCGGCGGAAGCGAGCCCGTCGGCCCCGGGGGCCGAGGCCCCCTCGGTCGCCAGTGCAGCGGGCCCATCGGCCGCCGTCGCGGACCAGGACGATCCCCAGGCCCTCTGGCAGTACGCAGAATCGCTGCGCATCGATGATCCCGAGCGCCCCGCCGCCTACCTCGCGGCCGCTCGCGCCGCCGAGAGCGCCGGCCTGCTGGATGATGCGGGCCTCGCCTACGCGGAGCATGCGCAGGCCGCCGTGTTCGCCGAGCAGGAAGCGCGCGCCCACCGTGCCTTCGAGCGCGGGGTGCGGCTGCTCATCGCCGGCGACGCCCCGAGCGGAATGGTCGCGCAGGTCATCAGCGCCTGGGCGCCGATCGCGGTGCTCGAGGGCAGCCTCTCCGCGATCCTCGAGATCCTCCAGGAGCGCATGGGCCAGGCCGAGGACCCGCTCGAGCGTGCCCGGCTCGCCGACGCCCTCGCGCGGCTGATCGCCTCGGCCCCCGAGGCCACCGCGCAGCAGGGCCTGGACCGCTCCACCGCGATCGCGCTCGCAGAGGAAGCCGCCGGCGCGTTCGAGACGGCAGGCTCGCTCGACCTCGCCGCCCACGCCGGCTGGCTGCTCGCGCGGCTACAAAGGGACGAGGGTCTCGCTGCCGAGGCGACCGCGAGCTATCGGACCGTCCTCGCCGCGTTCGGCTCCCTGCGGGAGCGGGAGAACCGTGCGGAAGCTGCGGGGGAGCTGATCGCCCACCTGCGCGACCTCGGCGAGAGCCTCGCGGCGGACGAGGTCGCCAGGAGCCTCGGCGAGCGCCTGCGCTGAGGCGCCCGTCGGCCCGCCGCAGCGCCCAGGGCCGGGCGCGCGACCCGGCCCCCGTCGGGCCGACCCCGTCGACCCGGCCCCCGTCGGGCCGACCCCGTCGACCCGGCCGACGGCGCGCGGGCTGAGACGCCGTCGGGACGATCCGGGCGTCCCTGTACGCTGAGCGCACCCGATCAGAGTCGACGCGGCCTCGATCCTTCTCGGCGGCCGCCCGCCGAGGACTACCCGAGGAGGCCACGTGACTGACGCCGGAGCCATCCGCATTCCCACGCTCACCAGCGAGTTCCCCGTCGTGAGCGATGACCCGCACATCGATGCCCCGCTGCGCGCGACCGTGCGGCGCCTGTCCACACTCCTCGGCCGCACCCTGGCCGACCAGCACGGGCCCGAGCTGCTGGAGCTGGTGGAGGACGTCCGCCGCCAGGCGAAGGAGGCCAAGGCCTCCGGGGACGCCGAGAAGGCGCGCGCGATCCAGAACCGCCTCGCGGAGCTCCCGAACGCGCAGGCCACCGCGCTGACCCGCGCGTTCACCGAGTACTTCCTGCTGGCCAACGCCGCCGAGCAGGTCTACCGCGTGCGCGCCATCGAGGAGAACCCCTCGGCCGAGTCGTGGATCCCCCGCACGGTCGCGCAGGTCGCCGAGGCCGTCGGCCCCGAGGGGCTGCAGGATGCCGTCGACGCCCTCGACATCGAGCTCGTCTTCACCGCCCACCCCACCGAGGCCTCGCGCCGCGCGGTCCTCACGAAGCTGCGCCGCCTCTCGGACCTCCTGGCCCAGGAGACCGCGGAGGGCACTCCCGAGCGCCGCCGCCAGGACCGCCACCTCGCCGAGGTCATCGAGGCGCTGTGGCAGACCGACGAGCTGCGCGGCACCCGCCCCACCCCGCAGGACGAGGCGCGCAACGCCCTGTACTACCTGCGCGGGATCTACCAGCACACGATGCTGCACCTGGTCGACGACCTGCGCGAGGAGCTGCGGGCTCACGGCGCGGATCTGCGCCCGGGAGCCGTGCCCCTCCGGTTCGGCTCCTGGATGGGAGGGGATCGCGACGGCAACCCGTACGTCACCGCCGAGGTCACCCGCGAGGTGCTCGCCCTGCAGGCCGAAGCCGCGATGGACCTCGCCATCGGCGTCATCACCGGCCTGATCCAGGACATGTCCGAGTCCAGCGCCCTCATGGGCGAGGATGCGCAGCTGCGGGCCTCTCTCGAGGAGGACTTCGCGCAGCCGGACTCCGTCTCCGAGCGCCAGCGCGAGCTGTACGCCACCGAACCGTTCCGCCTGAAGCTCGGGGCGATCCGCTCGAAGCTCGAGCACACCCGGGAGCGGATGCGCACCGGCGACGCGCACCGACACGGCTATGACTACCTCGCGGTGGACGAGCTCCTCGCGGATCTCGCCGTCGTGCAGGACGCCCTGCGCCGCCAGCAGGGCAATCGCGTGGCCGACGGCTCCGTGGCGCTCGCGATGCACCAGCTCGCCGGGATCCGCTTCTCGCTCGCGACGCTCGATGTGCGCGAGCATTCCGAGAAGCACCACGAGGTCCTCGCGCGCCTGTTCGACCGGCTCGGGGAGCTCGATCGCCCGTACGCGGAGCTCAGCCGGGAGGAGCGCACGCCCGTCCTGGCGCGCGAGCTCGCGAGCCGTCGGCCGATGTTCGGCGCCTCCCTCGCGGAGGACGAGTCGCTGCTGGACGAGGGCACCCGCACCACGTACTCGGTGTTCACCGAGATCCGCCGCGCGCACAAGCGCTACGGCACCGACGTCATCTCCACGTACATCGTCTCGATGACCCACGGGGTCGACGACATCCTCGCCGTCGCGCTGCTCGCCCGCGAGGCCGGGATCATCGACCTGGCCGGCAGCGAGAAGCGCGCCGACCTCGACTTCGCGCCCCTGCTCGAAGAGGTCGGGGAGCTGCGCGCCGCCGGCGAGATCCTCGATGGGCTCCTGTCGGACCCCGCCTACCGCGAGATCGTGCGCCTGCGCGGCGACCGGCAGGAGATCATGCTGGGCTACTCCGACTCCAACAAGGAGTCCGGCGTGATCACCTCGCAGTGGGAGATCCACCAGGCGCAGCGCCGACTGCGCGACGTGGCCGCCCGACACGGCGTGCGGCTGAACCTGTTCCACGGCCGCGGCGGGTCGGTCGGCCGCGGTGGAGGCCCGACGTACGACGCGATCCTCGCGCAGCCCTACGGCGTGCTCGAGGGCGCGATCAAGTTCACCGAGCAGGGCGAGGTCATCTCTGACAAGTACACGCTCCCCGTGCTCGCCCGGGAGAACCTCGATCTCACCCTCGCCGCGGTGCTCGAGGCGACCGCCCTGCACACCGGTCCCCGCGTCACTCCGGAGCAGCTCGAGCGCTTCGGCGACGTGATGGGGACCGTCTCGGACGCCGCATTCTCGCGCTACCGGACGCTCGCCGACGATCCCGATCTGCCCGAGTACTTCGTGACCTCGACCCCGGTCGAGCAGCTCGGCGACCTGAACATCGGCTCGCGCCCGGCGAAGCGCACCACCTCGGAGAAGGGACTGGACGGACTGCGCGCCATCCCGTGGGTGTTCGGCTGGACCCAGTCCCGCCAGATCGTGCCGGGCTGGTTCGGCGTGGGCTCCGGCCTGAAGGCCGCCCGCGAGGCCGGCCTCGAGGACGACCTGCACGAGATGCTGCAGAACTGGCACTTCTTCCGCACGGTCATCAGCAACGTCGAGATGACGCTCGCGAAGACCGACATGGACATCGCCGCTCACTACGTGCACTCGCTCGTGCCGGAGCACCTGTGGCACCTGTTCGACGTCATCAAGGCCGAGTACGAGCTGTCCGTCGCCGAGGTGGAGCGCCTCACGGGCGTGCTGGACCTCCTCGACGGCCAGCCGATCCTCAAGCGCACCCTCGCCGTGCGCGACCGGTACCTCGACCCGATCTCGTACATGCAGGTCGCGATGCTGCAGCGCTTCCGCGCGGTCACCGCGAGCGGCGAGCAGCCGAGCGTGAACCTCCAGCGCGCGCTCCTGACCACGATCAACGGCGTCGCAGCCGGCCTCAAGAACACCGGCTGAGGCGGGGCGGGCCCGGGCGGGGGGCGGGCCCGGGGCGCGGCGCGGGGGTGTTCCCGGCACCCCGGCGCCCCGGCACCCAGGTCGGCCCCCGTGCTGCGGCCGGGCGACAGCCGGTCCGACGCTGGCGGGGCGACAGCCGGCTCGGCGCTGGCCGGGTCGGTGAGCGGCGTGCCGCTGGCCGAGCGGTGACCGCCCCAGTTTCGGACCGCCTGGGTACCTTTCCCGTCAGCGAAAGGTACCCAGGCGGGCCGAATCTCGTGGTGGAGGCGTGCTGCTACGGGGCCCGGCTGATCAGGCAACGGGGACCCGGCCACGTACCGTTCGCGCGCCCGAAAGGTACGAGAACGGGCCGAATGCTCAGCGTCGAGGCGGAGCAGACCGTCGGGCGAGGCTCGCCCTTGCATCGCCGAGCCAGTTCGAGGCAGGCGGGGCCTCGGCCCCCGCGGCTAGGAACGCCCGCCGCATCCCGTTCAGGAAGCGCGCGGGAGCGGTGATGTCGTCGGCGGTCGCTTCGCGAAGTTGCCAGCCGACTGATGCGAGCGAGTCCCGGCGCCCCTCGTCGGCCCGCCACTGGTCGCGCCGAGTGCGGTGGTAGTCGCCCTGGTTCTCGGCCCCGATCTTCTCCTCCGGATACCCGAGGTCGATGCGACGAGATGAGCCGGGGCGGTCGGGATCTGGAACGGCGAGGTTCACCACCGGCTCAGGGAATCCCGCCCGCCCGAGCAGGAGCCGCAGGCGGGTCTCGCCGGCAGACTCCACGCCGCTCCTCGCATCGGTCAGGGCGGCTTTCACCGCGCTGGTGCCCCGGTGACCGGCTCGAGCATCGAGAGCCGCGAGGATCTCATCGCAGGTGAGGCCTTTGTGCCGACAGTTCGGGCCGAGCAGATGATCGAGCACGACGACCAGGTCGTCGTGCGGGAGCGAGCCTGCGATCTGGCAGAGGACCTCGACCGGGTGGGAGAGCATGATGCCCCTCCACAGGAAGGCCTCCCCGGGATGCAGGCGCCGGTGGACCGTGACGTTCGGCCCAGCCCGATGCGGTCCCTCGCGCGGGAGGGTGCAGTGCAGAGGCGGCGGGAGCCAGATCGGGATCTCGCGCGTTCTGCGCTCCGCGAATGCTGCGGGACCTGCGCTTGCTCCGAGGGGGCGCAGCGGAACCGGCGCCGCGCTGGGTGTGATCGGCCCGAACGGTGTCATGATCTCCTGCTCGGCGAGGAGTCCGATGCCCCGTTCCCACCACCACGGAAGCGGCCATCCCATGAGTGCCGCCGCCGTCGCATCGCTGATGACAGCGCCAGGGAGCACCGTCCGCTGCAAGCGGTAGCACAGCGCATCCAAGCTTGCGGGTGCGGCGGCGGGCGTCCAGTAGCCCGGAAGCACGCGCACCAGTTCGGGTCCCGCGAGACGACGGGCCGACATCCCGAGACCGAGCCATTGCGCTCGGGTCAACAGGGCACCGGGAGGGAGGGGAACGGAACGTCGGGGCATGTGTGGAGGCTAGGGACGTTCCGACCCGGTGGCCGATGGCGCGTGGAGACTGTGGAGAGATGCGAAGTGGGGAGGACTCGGCGGGGCGGGGCGGGGCGGGGACGGGGCGGAGGCGCAGCGTGAGGGGGATGCGCACCCGAGCAGTGCCCGCGGCCCGCTCACGTACCTTTCTGGCGCGCGAATGGTACGCCCGCGGGCACGGGGAGCAGGGGGAGCAGGCAGAGGGGGGAGCAGGGAGACGGGGGCGGGGGCAGATGCAGGAGGGGCCAGCTGTACCCCGGCGCTCACGACCCGCTCACGTACCCTTCCGGCGCGCGAAAGGTACCTCAGCGGGCCGGGGCCGCCGGGCCGGGGCCGACGGGGGCCGAAGGGACGGGTGGGCCGGGGCCGACGGGCCGGGGCCCGCGGGGCCCGCTCAGCCCAGCCCGCCCCAGCCCCCGCCCATCACCACTCGACGATGGCCCAGCGCTTCTTCTTCGCGACCGAGTACAGGCCCAGATCGGGCGAAACCGCCGTCGGGGTGCCGACGAGGTCGAGCCAGGCGGCGTCGGCCATGGAGTCGCCGTAGCCGTAGGACTTCGAGAGGTCCGAGCCGTTCTCGACCGCGAACTTGCGCAGCCAGTTCGCACGGGCCTCGTCCACGAGCGGGGGAGTGGCGAGGTAGCCGGTGAGCACGCCGTCCTCGGACTCGTGCATGCGGGTGGCGACGATGTCGTCGAAGAGGTCCGCGAGCGGCGCGACCAGCACGTCGAGTGCGCCCGTGACCAGCACGGTGCGGTGCCCGGCGGCGCGATGGCGCTCGATGACCTCGAGCGCCTCGGGGCGGATCGAGGCGCGCACGCTCTTCCCGAGCGGGCCGGCCATGAGCTTCTCGAGCTCGGCGCGGGAGTAGCCGGCGTAACGGCGGTCCACGAGGCGGATCAGCTCGGAGCGGTTGCGCTGGTCGGCGCGCAGGTACATCGGCACCGACTGCAGCAGCGAGGCGATCTCGCGCGGCCAGGTGCGGCGCGGCTTCGTGGCGCGCACGACGCTGAAGTACTGCTGGACGATGTTGGCGGAGACCACGGTGCCGTCGAGGTCGAAGACCGCGATCGCGCCCTCAGCGGCGGCGAGGGGGGCCGGCGGGCGGTTCGCGCGCTTCTGCTGGGCGGCGCGCCCGCGCGAGTAGGCCTTGGTGAGCTCGGTGACCGCGGGCAGGTGCAGCTGCTGGAAGTAGTCCTTCCAGTCGATCGCGGTGACGTCGAAGTCATGCCCCTCGAGGAACTGCGCCGGCAGCTCGCCGCGCAGGGCGCGGGTGTTCGCGTCGTCGAAGACCATCTCGGTGCGCGTGTACATGCGGTACAGCTCGATGTACTTGCGCAGGGTCGTGAGCCCGGAGGCGTTGCGGTGCAGGGTGGTGGTCCACTCGCGGGTGCGGCGCGTCGCGGGCAGCACGGACACGACGCCCTGGCCGACCTTCGTGGCGATCTCCTTCGCCCGGAACTTGGGCTCGACCATCTCGAAGGCGGGGAAGGTCCAGTTCGGGACGACGATGTCCTTGCCCTTGTCGTCCTGCAGGGGGTGCTCGAGGAAGTACTCGCGCACCGCCTGGAACATCGCGTGCAGGGCCAGCGGGTTCGAGGCGCCCGAGACGACCTGGTAGTAGGCGTCGTCGCCGCGGCGGGAGACGTCCTGGGTGGCGAGCGCGACGATCACGTTCACCACGAAGTCCACGGGGATGACGTCGAGGATCGAATCGGCGACTCCGGGGAACTCCTGCAGCACGCCGCGGCCGTAGGCCATGATCAGGGGATCGGCGACCTTGTAGCCGTCGATCCAGCCCGGGTAGGGGCGCTGCAGCGCCGACTCGATGATCGAGGGGCGCACGAAGGAGACGCGGTGGCCGCTGCCGGCCCACATCTCCTCGGCCACGCGCTCGGCCATCGCCTTGGTGAACGTGTAGATGTCGGTCCAGCCGACGGACTGCGCGCGCGTGCGCCCGAAGTCCACCAGGCGCTCGTTCACCCAGGCCACGCGCGCCTCCTCGGCGGCGGCGGCGACGGCCTTGGGGCCGATGCGGCCATCGCGCAGGCGGGCGGCGCGCATGCGCTCGCGCAGCTTCTCGGGGGTGCGGCTCTCGGCTTCGACCTCGATGCGCGCGGCGAGGGCGGCATCGAACTCGGTGCGCCACTGCACGTCGTGGACGAGGCTCCCCTCCTGGCGCAGACCCTTGGAGATGCCGCCGACGTAGGCGGTGGAGACGTGGATGACGTGCGGATCCTGCCCGGAGGCGCGCAGCGCCTCGTACAGGTTCGCGGCGCCGCCGACGTTCGTGCGGAAGGCCTCGTCGATCGGCGGATCGAAGGAGACGGAGGAGGCGGAGTGGATGACGACGTCGTACGTCTTGTCCATCGCGGGCATGTCGGTGAGGTCACCCTCGAGCACCTCGACGCGGCGATCGAACGCCTCCTTCACCGCGTCCTTGCCGATGCGGTCGGCCCAGGAGGTGAACACGGGCTTGCGCAGGAGGCCCTCGAGGCGCTTCTTCCCGCCGACGGATCCCTTCGGGCGCACGATCGCGGTGACGCGGACGTCGTCGGTCGTCTCCAGGAGGCTCTGCAGCACGGCCTGCCCGAGGAAGCCGGTGACGCCGGTCAGCAGGATCTCGCGGGTGGCGCCGCCGCGGGGGGCTGACGGGGTGGGGTTCGACATGCGCTGCATCCCTTGCGTGACGGTTCGGGGCCGACGCCAGGACGGGTCGGGGTCAACCCCTGACGGTAGCGCATGAGGCCCCTGCGGGGCAGGCGCCGTGCCCAGGAGGGCGACGTGCGCTGATATAGGCTGGCCCGCATGCATACGGCCCTGATCACTGGTGGGACCGCTGGCATCGGAGCCGCATTCGCCAGGGCGTTCGCCCGGCGGGGCGTGGATCTGGTGCTCGTGGCCCGTGACGACGCGCGCCTGGCTGAGTTCTCCGCGCAGATGCGCGAGGAGTACGGCGTGCGCGTCGAGACGATCCGCGCGGATCTCGCCGATCGCGAGGACCAGCAGCGCATCGCCGACCGCCTCGAGCACGAGGAGCCGGCGGTCGACATCCTCGTGAACAACGCCGGGTTCTCCGTGCGCGCCTCCCTGCTGGATCCCGATCTGTCGGAGCACGATCGCGGTTTCGAGGTGATGCAGCGCGCCGTGCTGAAGCTCGGCGGAGCGGCCGGTCGTGCGATGGCGCAGCGGCGGGAAGGCTGGATCATCAACATCGCCTCCGTCAGCGCCTTCGTCACGCAGAACAACTACTCGGCGATCAAGGCGTGGGTCTCGAACTACTCGGAGTCGCTGAACGTGCAGCTCGGCTCCTCGGGAGTCCTGGTCACCACGCTCTATCCGGGGTGGGTGCGCACCGAGTTCCACTCGCGCGCCGGCATCAAGGGCTCCTCGATCCCCGATTTCCTGTGGCTGGACGCGGAGGAGCTGGTGGAGGAATGCCTGCGCGACGTCGCGCGCGGCAAGCCCGTCAGCATCCCCGGCGGCCGCTGGCGGCTGATCACGGCGGTGCTGCGCACGACGCCGCGGCCGGTCATCCACCGCCTCAGCCAGATCCTCACCTCCCGCCGCGCGAAGGAGCGCTGAGCGGTGACGAGAACGCCCCAGGGGCCTCAGGACGACCTGCAGCCGGAGGCGCAGGCCGACCCGCAGCATCGGGGCGCTCAGCCTTCCGAGCCGCCCCAGAGCGAGACGCCACTGAGCATGGGCGCTCGCGCCTCGGCTGCCGCCTCCGCCGCCTCGGCAGCGGCGTCCTCGGCCGCCTCCGCGGCGAGCAAGCGCCTGTCCGACGGGCCCATCCCGCGCCGCCTGCAGTCCCTCTCCTCGCGGATGCGCGCCGAGGGCTGGGAGGAGCCGGGCCCGGACCTGAAGAAGTACCGCTCGCAGTGGCGCGCGAACCTCCGCTTCGTGCTCCAGCGCGTGCTCTTCAAGGGCCTCGTGCGCTCCCTGGTCACCCAGACCGTCCACGTGCCGCGGCGCGTGAAGAGCGTGCGCGGGCCGTACGTGCTGGTCTCCAACCACACCAGCCACCTCGACGCCCCGCTGCTCGCGCAGAGCCTGCCGTGGGCGCAGGCGCGCTTCATCTCCACGGGCGTGGCCCGCGACTACTTCTTCGACGTCTGGTACCGCCGCATCTTCGTGCGCGCGCTGTTCAACGCGTTCCCGATCGATCGCGACGGGTCGCGCCAGAACGCAGGCTTCTCCAAGCGCCTGCTGCGCAGCGGCGTGCCGATCATCGTCTTCCCCGAGGGCGGCCGCCAGCAGTCGGGCGTGACCGCCGCGTTCAAGCCCGGCGCCGCCGCGCTCGCCTCCAGCATCGGCGTGCCGATCATCCCGGCGGCGATCATCGGCGCCCACGAGGCGATGCCCAAGGGCCGGAACTGGCCGGTGCCCGGCAAGCCGCCCGTCGGCGTCGTCTTCGGCGATCCGATGATGGCCCGCGAGGGCGAGACCGTCACGGAGTACATGGATCGCGTCCACGACGCGGTCCTCGCGCTGCTCGAGACGCACCGCCCGCAGATCCTCTCCGCATCCCCCGCACGAAGGAGCACTCCATGACCTCGACCCTCACCGCCGCGGACGTCAAGCGCCACAAGTGGTGGGGCTGGGGTCTGGACGACAGCCGGTTCCGCTGGGACAACAAGCCCGCCTTCGCGCCCTTCGCGAAGAACCGCGTGGGCGTGGACCTCACCGCGAAGGATCCGGGCCCGGACCCGGAGCTGACCGACTTCGACGTGCCCGCGAGCCGCCTCCCCGAGGATGTGCGCGAGGCGCTCGCAGGGATCGTCGGCCAGGAGAACCTGCGCGTCGACGACGAGTACCGGGTCGTCCACTCCTTCGGCCGCTCGCTGGCCGACCTCTTCCGCGTGCGCAGCGGCGACTTCGCCCGTCTGGTCGACGCGGTCGTCTACCCGGGCAGCGAGGAGGAGGTCGCGGCGGTGCTGCGCCTGGTCCTCGAGAAGGACCTCGTGCTGATCCCCTACGGCGGCGGCTCCTGCATCTCCGGCTCCGTCACGCCCGACGTCTCCGAGGAGCGCCCGATCCTCACCGTGAACATCGGTCGCATGCGCGAGGTGCTCGACATCGACGAGACCGCGGGCCTCGCCCGCATCGAGGCCGGCGCCTACGGCCCGGACCTCGAGGAGCAGCTCACCGCGCGCGGCTGGACGCTCGGCCACTTCCCCGACTCCTTCACGTACTCGACCCTCGGCGGCTGGGCGGCGACGCGCTCCTCGGGAATGCAGTCCGACAAGTACGGCGACATCGAGGACATCGTGCGCGGCATGCGGGTCGTGCACCCCCGCGGCACCGTCGTCACCAAGCCCATCCCGGGCCGCGACTCGGGCCCGAGCGTGCACGAGATGATCCTCGGATCCGAGGGCCGCCTCGGCGTGATCACGGAGTGCACCGTGCAGGTGCACCGCATCGCGCCCGTGCGCCAGGTCATCGCGTACATGTACCCGGACTGGGAGCACGGCATCCGCGGCATGCACGCGATCGCCCGCTCCACCGACGTCTCGCCGACGTTCACGCGCCTCTCCGACGGTCCCGAGACCGAGTTCAGCCTGACGATGGTGAAGGAGCCGACCTCCACGAAGGGCAAGGTCGCCGCGAAGGTGCAGGACGGGCTGTTCGCGTACCTGCGCTCGCAGGGCTGGGACACCAGCGGCGAGATGTCGATCTCGTACGTCTGCTTCGAGGGCTCGAAGGAGGCGGTCGACGCGCAGAAAACGATCGTGAAGAAGATCGTGAAGGCGAACGGCGGCATCACCCTCGGCGCGGGCCCGGGCGCGATCTACGACCAGAAGAAGTTCGACACCCCGTACCTGCGCGACTTCCTGATGAGCTACGACGTCTTCGGGGACGTGTGCGATACGGGCGCGACCTGGTCGAAGATCAACGAGGTCCACGCCCGCGTGTACGAGGCGTACTACGCGAAGCTCGAGGAGCTGGGGCTGGACGGCTTCATGTTCTGCCACATGTCGCACAGCTACCACTCGGGCGCCTGCCTCTACTTCACCTTCGCCGTGCCCTACTCGGCCACCGAGAAGGCGCTCGAGGAGTACCAGGCCTGCAAGGACGCCGTGCAGCAGGCCTTCGTGGACCTCGGCTCGACCGTCTCGCACCACCACGCCGTCGGCACCGAGCATCAGCCGTGGATCACCGAGGACATCGGCGAGGGCGGCGTCGCGCTGATCCAGGGCCTCTTCGAGGGCAGCGACCCGGGCCGGAACCTCAACCCCGGCAAGATCGTCTCGCCCTGAGCGATCGCGCTGAGTAACGAGGCGCACTGATGATCGAGGCGCAGTGATGGTGGGGGTCGGCGCGCAGTTCGGTGCGGTGCGCCTCCTGCTGACCTGCGACGGCCCGACGGCCCGTGCTCTGACGGACGCGTGCCTGCGGGAGCAGGGCTGGCGCGGGAAGCGCCGGGCCGACGGCGCCGTGGTCTATGAGCGCGGCTCGCTGCGGCGCACGCTGCTGCTCGGGGCGCTCGCCGGGAAGCGGTTCCACGTGCGGCTCGTGGTGCACGCGCTGTCCGTGAAGAACAGGGCGGCCGGCGCCGGCAGCGTGGTCGAGCTCCGTGTCGGGGAGCACGTCGGCTGGGCCCTGGGCGGAATGCTGGGCATCCAGCATGCGCGGGTTGCCGCCCATGAGGCCGTCGCCGCCCTGGAGCGCGAGTTCTCGCAGCGGGGCGTGCTCGCCGGGGCGCGATGAGCGCGCGACCGGTCGGCGCAGACGGCAGCGGAGGGCCGGCGCCCGCTCTGGGCGTGGGCATGAGCGGTTCGGCCGGAGCGGTGCGCATCCGGCCCGCCCGCGCGGCCGATGCCCCGCGCGCCGCGGAGATCGAGATCGCGGGCGGGCGCGCGTTCGCGGAGATCGGCATGGTGGAGGTCGCCGCCGACGTCCCTGATGAGAGCGGGCTGATCCGCACGGCCGAGGAAGGGCGGCTCTGGGTTCTGGAGGCGTGGACGCCGGCCGCGCAGGAGGGCCGAGGGCAGGGCGGGGAGGGGACCCGCTGGGAGACGGCCGGGTACGCGGCCGCCGAGATCCTCGACGGGTGCGCCCACATCGCGCAGGTGACGGTGGATCCGGTTCACGCCGGCCACGGATACGGCGCTGCGCTGATCGCGCACGTGGAGCAGTGGGGGAGGGTGCACGGCTGCCGAGCGACGACTCTCACCACCTTCCGCTCGGTGCCGTGGAACGCCCCGTACTACGCGCGCCTCGGCTTCGAGGTGATGGGCCCAGAGGAGATCGGCCCCGAGCTCACCCGGACGATGGACCACGAGGCCACGTCGCCGGGGCTCGATGCCGCCCTGCGCTGCGCGATGATCCGCCGCTGAGCCGGCGAGGGGACGAGCCGCGCGGTGCGCCGTCGGCCCGGTGTCCGACGCGTCCGATTCGACCCTCGCTGAGGCCTGCATGGTGCATGATGAGGCGCTGCCCTCCGGCAGGCCGACCCGACACAAGGATGTGCGCCATGCCCGCTCCCGACCTCGCGGTCTCCCGCCGCTCTCTGCTCACCGCGGCGGCCGCTGCACCTGCGCTCGCGATCGGCGCCGGCGCCGTCGCGGGGGCCCCGGCCGCTCTCGCGGCGGACCCCGCGCGCTGGACGATGGTCGAGGGCCTCGCGTTCGTCAAGGATCCGACGGGCCGGCTCATCGTGGAGCTGCCGGAGCTGCGCAGCTTCGACTTCCGCTTCACCAGCACCGCCGTCGGCACCTACCCTCCGTCCCTGCGGGTGATGGTGCCCGAGGGCTACGCGACCTCCACCCGCACCTACCCGGTGCTCGTGCTCCTGCACGGCTTCGGCGGCAACTTCAAGGACTGGACGGATGCCGGCGGAGTGCAGGCCGCGACCGCAGGCAAGGACGTCATCGTCGTGATGCCCGACGGCGGCAGCAGCTTCTACGTCAACGCCCAGTACGACCGCGTCTCGCGCTACCGCTGGGACGACTACGTGATCGGGCAGATCCTCCCGTTCGTGCACGCGAACTTCCGCACGGACCCCTCGCGCATGGCGATCGCGGGGCTCTCCATGGGCGGCTTCGGCGCGCTCACCCTCGGCCAGAAGCACGCGGAGCTGTTCCGCTCCATCTCGAGCTACTCCGGACCCGGGCGCGTCGACAACCCCGGCGTGGAGCTCGCGATGTGGGCCTGCCCCTCGCTGGACTGGAAGTTCGTCCCCGGGGCGCGCACGAACCTTCCCGGGGCGATCTGGGGGAACTGGCCCTACAGCGCGCGGCGCTTCGACGCCGATCCCATTCGGCAGGCCGAGCGCTACCGCGGCAAGCGCCTCTTCCTGCGCACGGGCGACGGCATCCTCCCCGACCTCACGAAGCTGTACGGGAACACGATCGAGCTGGTGGTGCGGGACACCCTCGACGCCCTCAGCGGGACGCTCACCCGCAAGGGCATCGCGCACGACTACCGGGTGGATCCGGGTGTCAGCCATGAGTGGCCGTTCTGGCAGCGATGCCTCGTCGAGGACCTCCCGGGGATGCTCGAGACGCTGAACGGCTAGCAGCGGGACGGCTGGGGGGGAGCCGTGCCCGCCCAGGGATCCCGCGGCACCGCGGAGGCGAGGACGATGAGCGTCATCAGGGCCAGTGCCCCCGCCGCGAGCAGGATCCCCGGCCCTCCGACGCCGACGCCGACGAGCAGATGCGCCGGGGGGATGAGCGCGACGAGCCCGGCGCAGCCGAGGAGGAGGCGGGAGGCGGTGCCGACGCGGGAGGCGGCGCGCCGGGTCAGCGACCCGCGCTCGCGCGCCTCGATCCCGCACCACGCGAGGACGATCGCCGCCTCGAGGAGCAGCAGGGCGAGGATCCCCGCGACGGCGTAGGGCCCGACGAGAGCACGGGTCTCCTCGTAGCCGCCCCCGATCGTCTCGGAGAGCTGCGGCAGGCGGAGCTGCAGGACGATGCAGCCGAGCAGGGCCGCGAGGAGGACTGCGCGCAGCGCGAGGAGGTGAGTGCGGTTCATGCCCTGAGCATCGTCGACGGGGGCCGGGCCCGGGAGGCGCTTCGCAGCTCCTGCGCAGAGCCTTCACCGCGCCTGCACGCAGAGAAGACCTGAGCCGCGGCACGTCTCTCGACGATGCCGCGGCTCAGGTCACTCGGTGCGCCCGGAGGGATTCGAACCCCCAACCTTCTGATCCGTAGTCAGATGCTCTATCCGTTAAGCTACGGGCGCCCATCGGCCATGCCGACCTGAACAATACTAGCGATGCCGCGGCCGGGGCGCCAATCCTGGAGGCATGAACCGGCTCACACGCTGGGCGGACGCTCCGGCACTCGCGCACCCGGACGCTCTGGCACCCGCGCGCCTCAGCTGTCCTCGGGCTCCGTCGCGGAGACGCCCAGGGGCATGGGCTTGCCGAAGACGGGAGCGGCGAGCGGCCGCTTCGGAGCGAGGCCGTCGCCGGAGGACTGCCCGCGCAGGCGCCGCAGCACCCACGGGCCGAAGTGCACGCGCGCCCAGTGCAGGTCCTGCTGCCGGGCTTCGCGCCAGGGCCGCGACTCCGGGTCCTCCAGGGGATGGGGCTCCAGGGTGCTCTCCACGCCGAGGGTGTCGAGCACGTGGGCGGCGATCGCGAGGTGCCCCTCGGGAGAGAAGTGCAGACGGTCCTCGGCCCACATCGCCGGGTTCGTGAGGGACCGCAGCGCCCACAGGTCCACGAGCGCCGCATCGTGGCGCTGGGCGACGACGCGCAGGTTCTCGTTGAAGATCGCCACGCGCCCGCGGATCAGGTGGGCCATCGCCGCATGACCGGGATCGGGACCGGTCCACAGCAGGACCGTCGCCCCGGCGTCGGCGATCGAGCCGACGGCCTCGTCCAGCGCCGCGGCGATCTCGTCGGGATCGCGCCCGCGGATCACGTCGTTGCCGCCCGCGCAGATGCTCAGCAGATCGGGGCGCAGGGCGAGCGCAGGCTCCAGCTGCTCATCGAGGATCTGGCGGTGCAGCCGGCCGCGGATCGCGAGATTCGCGTACTCGAAGCCGTCCACGCCGCGGCCCAGCTCCTGCGCGACCAGATCGGCCCAGCCGCGGTTCCCGCCGGGGGAGTCGGGATCGGGATCGCCGATGCCCTCGGTGAAGGAGTCGCCGATGGCGACGAAGCGCCGCCACGGCTGCGGGGCGTCGGCCGACGGGCCGTCCATGACAGGGTGCGACATGCGGGGCCTACTTCCAGAACATCAGGGTGATGCCGCCGATCGCCATGATCCCGAAGCCCACGAGCAGGTTCCAGTTCCCGATCGGCACGGGCAGCTGGCCGGTCGAGAGGTAGTAGACCATCAGGTAGATCAGGCCGATGATCAGCAGCGTGACCGCGAGCGGGGCGAGCCACGAGGGGCTCTCCGTGCTCGCGGCCGAGCGGCGCCGACCCGGAGTGCGCGCGCTCTCCCGCTCGGCCTCTGCGGCGCGGCGGGCGACGTCGGCGTCCTTGGCCTTCTCGCGCGCGGGATCCGTCGCGGTGCTGCGGCTCGCCGCCGCGCGGGTGGTCTGCTTCTTCGCCGCCATGGCTGTGTGCTCCGTTCGGGCCGGGGGTCGTCGTAGGTGGGGGTTCAGCTCGCGCTGAGCAGCGGCGCGAGTCCGCGCGCGCGATCGGCTCCGTCGATGCCGTCGCACAGCTCGAGGAAGCGCGCGAACATCAGGTGCCCGTGCTCGGTCAGCACCGACTCCGGGTGGAACTGCACCCCGTGCAGGGGCAGCTCCCGGTGGGCGAGGCCCATGATCGCGCCGTCCTCCGTGCGTGCAGTGACCACGAGCTCGGCGGGCACCGTCTCGGGGACCACCGCGAGCGAGTGGTACCGGGTCGCGGTGAGCGGGCTCGGCACGCCGGTGAAGACGCTCGCGCCGTCATGGGTGAGGACGCTCGTGCGCCCGTGCATGAGCTGGGGCGCGTGCGCGACCGTGGCGCCGAAGTGCTCGCCGAGAGCCTGGTGGCCGAGGCACACCCCGAGCATCGGCACGCCGAGCTCAGCGCAGCGCCCGATCACCTCGAGGGAGCGTCCGGCCGTGCCGGGGTTGCCGGGGCCGGGGGAGACGAGCACGCCGTCGAAGCCCTCGAGGTCCACCAGCCCCTCATCGGTGCTCGGCACGGCATCGTTGCGCACGACCGTGCACTGCGCGCCCATCTGCTCGAGGTACCCGACGATCGTGAAGACGAAGCTGTCGTAGTTGTCGATCACGAGGATCCGCGCGCCCGCGCCCGAACCTGCGTCCGCGGTCGCGGGAGCGTGCGCGGAGCTCGTCTCATCCCTGGTCATCGCCGTCGCCTCCTGCGGGGTCGCTCGGTGCGGGGGTGGTCGTCGGCGCGGGCGCCGTGGTGCTGGGGGCGGGGGTCGTCGACGCGGGGGTGGGCGTCGCGGGGCCCGAGGAGACCACGATCGTGACCGTGATCTTCGGATCCACGAGGCTGCCGCCCTCCGGATCGGTGCGGATCACGCGACCGGCCGCGACGGTGTCGGAGGCCTCGCGCGTGGGGTTCGCTCCGAAACCGGCGCCCGTGAGCGTCGCGTTCGCCTCCGCCTCGGTCATGCCGACGACGTTGTCCAGGGCGACCTGCCCGGGGGACTTCGCGAGCGTGACCGTGACGCTGCCGCCGACCTTGCCGGAGCCGCCCGCCGGATCCTGGCCGATGACGGTGCCCGCGGTCGCGGCAGGGTCCTCCTGCTCGCGGAACGTCGCCTTGAACCCGGCGTCGTCCAGGGCCTTCTGGGCCTCCTCGCGGCTGAGGCCGGAGAGATCGGGGATCTCGTTGGAGCCGCTGGCGAGGGTCACAGTGATCGTGTCCCCGGCCTTGCCGGTGCCGCCGGGGGCGGGGTTCTGGCTGATGACGGTGCCGGCGGCCTCCTTGGAGTCCACCGTCTCCCCGACCGCGAGCGTCAGCCCGTGCTCGGCCAGAGCCGCCTCGGCGGCGCTGCGCTGCATGCCCGTGAGATCGGGGATCTGGGAGTCGGCCGGGCCCGAGGAGACGGACACGGCGACCGTGCTGCCCTGCGCCACCTGCGACCCCGCACCGGGATCGGTCGAGATGACGTGGTCGGCCTCGACATCGGTGCTGGGAGCCGGGGTGAACTGGGGCGTCAGCCCCTCGCCCTCGAGTGTCGTGCGCGCCTGCTCCTGGGTCATGTTCACGACGTCCGGAACCGCGACGGTGGCCGGCGCGCTGTCGCGCGGCCAGAGGAAGAACAGGGCGGCGCCGAGCACGGCGAGCGCCGCGATCCCCAGCAGGATGTACAGCCAGACCGGCTTCTTGGGCTCCTCCTCCTCGGCGGGCGCGGGGACGACGGGAGCGGCGGGAGCCGTCCCCAGGGTGCCTGTCGGCCGCGCGGCGTGGCGGCCCGCGGAGGCGGCGCCGGCTGCGGCGGCCGTCGCGGGCAGGAACTCCGTGCGGTCGGCGTCGACTGCGCCGAGCACGGTGGTCGCCTCGGCGTCGTCGCGCGGCTGGGGGTCTCCCTCGCCGAGCTCCGGGGAGCGACCGCTCATCACCGCGGCGATGTCCCGCGCGAACGCGGCCGCGGAGGCGTAGCGGGCCTCGCGGTCCTTCGCGAGACCGGTGAGGATGACGGCGTCGAGGTCCTCGTTGATGCGAGCGTTGAACGTCGAGGGCGCCACGGGCGTCTCGCGCACATGCTGGTAGGCGATCGAGACGGGGCTGTCCCCGGTGAAGGGCGGTCGGCCCGTGAGCATCTCGTAGTAGACGCACGCGGCGGAGTAGATGTCGCTGCGGGCGTCGACCAGCTGGCCGCGCGCCTGCTCGGGCGAGAGGTACTGGGCGGTGCCCATGACCGCCTGGGTCTGCGTCATGCCAGTGGCGTCCGAGAGGGCGCGGGCGATGCCGAAGTCCATCACCTTCACGTCGCCGTCGTCGGTGATCATGATGTTGCCCGGCTTGATGTCGCGGTGCACGATCCCGGCCTGGTGGGAGTACTCCAGGGCCGACAGCAGCGCCGCCATGATCTGCGAGGCCCGCTGCACGGGCATGCCCGCCTCGGGATCGATGAACTCGCGCAGCGTGCGCCCGTGGACGTACTCCATCACGATGTAGGGGATCGTGAGCTCGTTGCCGGTGAAGTCGCGCGAGGTCTCCTCGCCCGTGTCGTACACGGCGACGATGGAGGGATGGTTCAGCCCGGCGGCGCTCTGCGCCTCGCGCCGGAACCGCTCCTGGAAGTTGGTGTCGCGGGCGAGCTCGGTGCGCAGGATCTTCACGGCGACCGTGCGATGCAGCCGGCGGTCCTCCGCCAGGTAGACGTCGGCCATGCCGCCATGGCCGAGGGCCTTGCCGACGGCGTAGCGCCCGGCCAGGACGAGCTTCTCTTCGTTCACAGTCCTACCATCCTCGTGCCGAGATCCGTGCTGACCCCGGAGGCCAGCGTACCGACGGGTGCCGAGGGCGCCTGAGGCGCCCCCGAGAAGGGCAGCGGGAACACGCCGAGCGTGCCGAGCACGGCCGCTGCCGCGATGACCAGGAGCAGGATCGCCAGCACCAGACCGGGGACCGAGAACGGCCCGATCTTGGCGCCGGTGCTCGTGCCCTGGGCGGGAGGCTTCTGGGCCGCGGGAGCAGCCGGGTTCGCCGAGTCCCGCGTGAACACGGGGTTCGCGGAGAACACCCCGGGATCGTTCGCCGAGGCGGCCGACGCCGCGGAGAGGGCCGACGATGCGGACATCGCGGAGGACGCCGACCGCGCCGACGAGGACGAGTACGCCGAGGCGCCCGAGCGGTGGCGCACCCCGCGCCGCGATCCCGACAGGGGCAGCGGCATCGCCGCGGTGCGCGTGCTCGCCGGGGAGGCCGGGCGGGAGCGGCCCGCGGCGCTCCCCGAGAGGGCGCCGTCGTAGGAGCTCGGCTGCGCCGCGACGCTGCTCGCCGGATCCGTCGCGAACTGCGGCTCCTCGCCCCGCTGGATGGACTCGAGGATGCGGGCGACCGCGGCCGCGGAGCGCGGGCGGTTCGCCGGCGCCTTCGCGAGCGTCATCATCACGAGCTGGCGCAGGTCGGGGCTGACGGTGTCGGGCAGCGCGGGCGGCTGCTGCTTCACCTGCGCCATGGCGATCTCCACCTGGCTGGAGCCGGTGAAGGGCCGATGCCCGGTGAGCATCTCGTAGGCGACGATGCCGAGCGCGTAGACGTCCGACAGCGACGTGGCCTGCTTGCCCATCGCCTGCTCGGGGGAGAGGTACTGGGCCGTTCCCATGACCAGCCCGGTCTTCGTCAGCCGCGCCTGGTCCTGGCTGCGGGCGATCCCGAAGTCGGTGATCTTCATGGTCCAGTCGCCGGCGTCGTCCACCAGGATGTTCTCCGGCTTCACATCGCGGTGCACCACGCCCTTGGCGTGGGCGGCATCCAGCGCGCGCGCCAGGGCGATGAGGAGCGAGACCGCGCGGCCCTCCGGCAGCCCCGAGGGGTTCTCCTCGATGATCTCCGACACCGGCCGGCCCGCGCACAGCTCCATCACGATGTAGGCGCGACCGTCGAGCTCGCCGTAGTCGTACAGCGCCGCGATCGTGTCGTGGCTGAGCGCGGCGGTGTGCCGGGCCTCCGCGCGGAAGCGCTTGAGGAAGCCCTCGTCGAAGGCGTACTCGTCGCGCAGCACCTTCACGGCGACGTCGCGGTCCAGGTCCTGGTCCCAGCCGCGCCACACCTCGCCCATGCCGCCGGTGGCGATCAGCGAATCCAGCCGGTACCGGTCCTCCAGCACGAGCCCCTGGGAAGTCTTCACGGGTTCACCACCGCCTCCATGACGTCCTTCGCGATCGGCGCGGCCACGGCCGACCCGTACCCGCCCTCCTCCACGACCACGGCGACCGCCACGGTGCGCTCGCCGCTCTTCGCATAGCCCGCGAACCACGAGTGGGCCGCGCGGCCCTCTCCCCATTCGGCGGTGCCGGTCTTGCCGCCCACTTCGACGCCGTCGATGCGGGCGGACTTCCCGGTGCCGTCCTCGACGGTGGCGACCATCATCTCGCGCATCTGCGCGGCGTTGGAGGCGCTGAGCGGCTGCGAGAGCTGGCGCGGGGTCAGCTCGGAGATCACGGAGAGATCGCTCGTGCGCACCTGCTGGACGAGCTGCGGCTCCATCACCCGGCCGTCGGCCGCGAAGGATCCCGCGACCATCGCCATCTGCAGGGGCGTCACGCGGTCCTCGAACTGGCCGATCGAGGAGGTCGCGATCTGCGCCCCGTCGAGGTCCGTGCCGATGGTGGAGGGGGAGACCGACAGGGGGATCTGCAGGCGCTGCCCGAAGCCGTACTCGGCGACGGTGCTCGCGAGGGCGTCCTCCCCGAGGTCCGTGCCCAGGAGCGCGAAGGAGGTGTTGCAGGACTGCTGCATCGCCTCCTGGAGGGTGGACTGGTCCTGGGGGCCGCAGGCGGTCGCGTCGCCCCCGGCGTGGTTGTACATCACGCTCGAGGAGTTCGGCAGGGTGAGCGTGCCGGGGCCCGGGATGACGGTGTCCTTCGTGTACTTCCCGCTGTCCAGGGCCGCGGCGGCGACCAGCAGCTTGAAGGTCGAGCCCGGCGGGTAGAGGTCCCCGCCGATGGCGCGGTTGGTCAGCGGGCGCTCGGGATCGTCGTTGAGCTGCTTCCAGGCGGCCTGCACGGCAGATGTGTCGTGGGAGGACAGCGCGTTGGGGTCGTAGCTCGGCGCGGAGACGAGCGCGAGGATCTGGCCGGTCTCCGGGTCCAGGGCCACGACCGCGCCGCGGCGGCCGTCCAGCGCGTCCCAGGCCGCCTGCTGGGCGGCGGGATCCAGGGTGAGCTCGACCGTGGCGCCCTGGGGCGAGCGGCCGGAGACCGTATCGGCCAGGCGCTGGTAGAAGAGGGCGTCGGAATCGCCCGAGAGGGTGCCGTTGAGGGCGCGCTCGAGACCGCCGAAGCCGTAGACCACCGAGTAGAAGCCCGTGACGGGCGCGTACATGGCCCCCGGGTCGTACTGGCGGCTGAAGCCGTAGGTGTCGTCGGTGGGGGAGGACTGGGCGATCGGCTGCCCCGCGACGACGATCGGTCCGCGGTGCTTGTTGAACTCGTTGTAGATCGTGCGGGCGTTGCGGCCGTCGGCGTTCAAGGAGCCGGCGGCGATCACGTGGAAGTACGTGGTGGAGCCGAACAGCAGCAGGAACAGGACGCTGACGACCAGCCACACGTGGCGCAGGGGCTTGTTCACGCGGTCACCTCCCGGGCCGGGGACGGCGCATCCGACGGGCCGGATGCGGAGCCGGACGCGGGGGCGGCGGGCGCGGCGCCGAGCCGGCGCGCGGCCGGGCGGCGCGCGGCGTCGGACATCCGCACCAGCAGCGCCGCGATGATCCAGTTGCACACCAGGGAGCTGCCGCCCGAGGCCAGGAACGGCAGGGTCAGTCCCGTCAGCGGGATCACGCGCGTCACCCCGCCGACGACCACGAACACCTGCAGCGCGATCACGAAGCCGAGACCGCCCGCGAGGAGCGTCCCGAACCCGTCGGAGATCCCGACCGCGGCGCGCAGGGCCCGCTGCACGAGCAGCAGGTAGAGCAGGAGCACCGCGAAGGCGCCCACGAGCCCGAGCTCCTCGGCGAGCGAGGTGAAGATGAAGTCCGAGTGGCCGAAGGGCACGACGTTCGGGCGGCCCTCGCCGAGGCCGGTGCCGATGAGGCCTCCGCTGGCCATGCCGAACAGGCCCTTGGCGATCTGCTCGCAGGGGCCGTAGTTCTCGGGGCTCAGCGGATCCAGCCAGCACGTCAGGCGGCGGCGCACGTGGGAGACCTGCGTGACGGCCACGATCGCGGGCGGCAGGAACATCACCGCGCCGATGACCAGCCAGCTCAGGCGATCGGTGGCGACGTACAGCATCGCCACGAACAGTCCGAAGAACAGCAGCGAGGTGCCGAGATCCGTCTCGAAGACGAGGATCGCGATGCCGAGCGCCCAGGCCACGAGGATCGGGCCGAAGTCGCTCCAGCGGGGGAAGTGGATCCCCAGCACTTTCGGGCCGGCGAGGGCGAGGGTGTCGCGGCGCGAGACGAGGTAGCCGGCGAAGAAGAGGGCGAAGAAGATCTTCGCGAGCTCGGCGGGCTGGAACGAGTAGCCGGCGATCGAGATCCAGATGCGCGAGCCCAGGTTCTCCTGGCCGATGATCGGGGCGAGCGGCAGCAGCAGGAGCAGCGCCCCGCAGGCCGCCGAGATCCACGTGTAGCGGCGCAGCACGCGGTGGTCGCGCAGCAGCACGAGCACGGCGGCGGCGAGGATCGCGCCGAGTATCGTCCACAGCAGCTGCCGGCTCGCGTACTCGATCTGCGCGCTCGTGAACAGGTTCATGGCGGTGTCGTAGCTGTGGATCACCGCGAGTCCGATGCCGTTGAGCAGCACGACGATCGGGAGTATGGCCGGATCGGCGTACGGCGCCCTCCACATCACCACGGCCTGCAGCACGACCACGATCACCGCGGCGATGATGCCGATCTGCAGGAGGTTCTCCGGCAGCGCGCCGCTGCGGCCCAGGTCCACCAGGGCATAGGCCAGCACCCCGAGGGCGGCTGCGGC
Organism: Brachybacterium equifaecis; assembly: GCF_023509525.1. Lineage (GTDB taxonomy): Bacteria > Actinomycetota > Actinomycetes > Actinomycetales > Dermabacteraceae > Brachybacterium > Brachybacterium equifaecis. Next base: position 787,381 of record NZ_JAKNCJ010000001.1, on the reverse strand, counting down.
GATCAGGAGGATCGCCTGCAGCGTGCGACGGGTCCGCGCGGTGTAGGAGACGACCGTGACCACTACTGGCCCGTGCTCGGGGACTCCGACGGCGCGGCCGGGGAGGCGGGGGCGGTCGACGCCGGGTCCGACGGCGAGGCGGATTCGGTCGCCGCGGGGCTCGGGGAGGCCGTGGGCAGGGGCTGGGGGACCTGCGAGCGCAGGCGCTCGACGATGGAGCGGGCCCCGGGCAGGTCGTCGGCCGCGATGGTCGAGGCGACCTGCTGGCGGGTCACGGTGGGAAGGCTCGCGACGGTGATGTCGGTGCGCTCGACCGGCTCGGAGAGGGAGATCGGTCCGAGATCCTGGGGCAGGCCCTTGAAGATCGCGACGTTCGCGCCGTCGGCGCCCACGTAGTACTGCTGCTGGGACCAGGCGTACGCCGCCCACAGCCCGCCGATGATCACCGCGCCCAGCAGGCCGATCGTCATGATCGCCGGCCAGATGCTGCGCCGCGGGGGCTCCTCCTCGTCGAAGTCCTCATCGGAGTAGGGGGGCTCGGCGGGGGAGGTGCGCGTGAGGGCGGCGGCCTTGGCGGCAGGACCGGCCGCGGCGGTCGGCTGGTTGCGGTTGCGCGCGGCGGAGCCGACGATCAGGGGCGCCGTCGAGGGCGCCTCCGCTCCTCGCGGCAGCGCATCGAGATCCACCACGTCGGCGATCACGCAGGTGATGTTGTCGGAGCCGCCGCCGCGCAGCGCGAGCTGCACCAGCTCGGCCGCGCACTGGTCGGGATCCTCGATCTCCTGCAGGGTGCGGTCGATGGTCTCGAGGGAGACGAGACCGGAGAGCCCGTCGGAGCAGAGCATCCAGCGATCGCCCGTGCGCGCCGGGCGCAGCGAGAGGTCGAGCTCGGGATCGGCGTCGACGTCCCCGAGCACGCGCATCACCACGGAGCGCTGGGGGTGGCGCTCGGCCTCCTCGGCCGTCAGCCGCCCCTCGTCCATCAGGCGCTGCACGAAGGTGTGGTCCTTCGTGACGAGCGTCGTCTCCCCCTCGCGCAGCAGGTACGCCCGAGAGTCGCCGATGTGGGCGAGGGCGAACCGCCCCTCGGCCCGCAGCAGGGCGGTGACGGTCGTCCCGAGCCCCGCGAGGACCGGCTCGTCGCGGGCGCGGCGCAGGATCGCCTGGTTGGCCTCGAGGATCGCGGTCTCCAGGGCGGCGATCAGGTCGGAGCCGGGGGCCTCGGAGTCCAGGCGCGCGAGGTGGCCGACCACGATGGAGGAGGCGACATCGCCGCCGGCGTGCCCGCCCATGCCGTCGGCCACGAGCAGGAGGTGGCTGCCGGCGAATCCCGAGTCCTGGTTGTTGGAGCGCACCAGGCCGACATCGGTGCGTGCTGCGTACCGCAGAGCGACTGTCATCTCGGTCCTCGTCTCAGTTCGATCTCGGTGCGGCCGATCCGCACCTGGGCGCCCGGCTTGAAGGGCACCGCTCCCTCGATCCTCCGGTTCGACAGCAGCGTGCCGTTGGTGGAGCCGAGGTCCTCGACCATCCAGGTGCCGTCGGCCGCGAAGACGCGCGCGTGGCGGTTGGAGGCGTAGTCGTCATCCAGCACGAGCGTGCACTCGGGTGCGCGCCCGATCAGCACGGGGGTCGCGCCGAGGGTCAGGTTGGTGCCGCGCAGGGGGCCTGCGGTCACGACCAGCTGCGTGAGCACGGCGGCCGGCTCGGTGCGCAGGTTCGCGGCCTGGGAGGGATCGGCGCTCGGCCGCTGCTCGCGCCGCGGATCCGGCTTCGAGCCGCGGCTGACCACGGTCGTGCCGAACAGGTCGCTGCGCAGGATCAGCAGCACGGCCACGACGAACAGCCACAGGCCGATCACGAAGCCGAAGCGCAGGACCAGGATGGTCAGCTCGCTCATGCGCGCCTCACCACTGGGCGGCGGGGGACTGGGGCAGGATCACCGTGAGCAGGGTGCGGCCGATCTTCAGCGTCGAGCGGTCCTGGAGCGTCACGGGCGTGCGGATCCGCTCGCCGTCCACGAACGTGCCGTTGGTCGAGCCGAGATCCGTGGCCTGCAGGGCGCCGTCGGCGACGCGCAGCTCCAGGTGGTGGCGGGAGACGCCGGTGTCGTCGAGGATGATGTCCGCGTCGCCGCCGCGCCCGATCACGGTGACCGGCCCGGTGAGCAGGTACTGCTGGTCGTCGATCTCCACGATCGGGTGGCCGCTCGGGCCGGCGGCCTCGCCCGCGGTGGCGGGGGCGACCGCGCCGCGCTCGGTGCGCGACTCGGTCTCGAAGCGGCCCTCGCGGACCTCGTCGTCCCGCTCGAGCTGGACGCTGACGCCGCCGACGAACACGTACCGGTTCTTCTCGGCGTGCTCGAGGATGACGCGCTCCATCTCCTCGCGCAGCGTGTCCTCCCAGGAGGCGAAGCGCTCGTGGTCGGCGGAGTTCAGATAGATGGTGAAGACGTTCGGGGCGATGGTGCGGGTGCGGTCGAGGACCTGGATCTGGTCGTCGCACTCCCGCTTCAGCCCCTGCGCGAGGTCCAGCGGCTTGAGGTGCCCGCGGCCGGGGGCGAACACGCTCGTCACGCCGCGGTCCAGTCCGCGCTCGATCCGGTCCAAGATCCCCACGATCGGTCCTCCGCTTGCTCGGTGCTGGATGGGAAGGGCGCGCGAGGCCCGCAAGGCGCACGCCGCGCTGGTCGATCGTACCGCGCCGAGGTGAGACGCTCGGGGCCGCTGCCTGCAGGAGAGGTGCGGAGGATGTGCAGAGCGTGTGGAGCCGGGCCGGGGGCCATGTGGAATCCTGGCCGGGTGGACACCTCTGCGACCGCCCTGAAGCCCGTCCCTGCCGCGCTGCCCTTCGACTGGGCGCTGGGCGTCTCCCGTGCGGAGGGAGCGGATCCGATCCTCCTGCTCCAGGGGGATGCGGACGCCGTGCATCCCCTCGCCAGCGTCTCCAAGCCCATCGCCGCGCTCGGCGCGCTGGTCGCCGTGGAGCGGGGCATGGTCGACCTCGACGAGCCCGCGGGCCCTGAGGGCGCGACGGTGCGCCATCTGCTCGCCCACACCGCTGGATACGCCTTCGACTCGGGCGACCTCATCGGCGCTCCCGGTGCGCGGCGCGGCTACTCGAACACGGGCTTCGAGGTGCTCGGGCGCCACCTCGAGGAGGCCACCGGCTACGAGTTCGCCGACTGGATGGAGGAGGTCGTGATCGGCCCGCTCGGGCTGACGACCCTGGAGGCCGAGGGCTCTCCCGCCGCGGGGTATCGCGGCAGCGTGCGCGATCTGCTGGCCGTCGGCCGCGAGTGGCTCGCCCCCACCCTCGTCGGCGAGGCGCTCCACCGTGAGGCCGTGCACGTGCAGTTCCCCGGTCTCGTCGGGATCCTGCCGGGATACGGCCGCCAGAAGCTGAACGACTGGGGGCTCGGCGTCGAGATCCGCGCGCAGAAGTCCCCGCACTGGACGGGCCAGCGCAGCGCCCCGGAGACCTTCGGCCACTTCGGGCAGTCCGGATCGTTCCTGTGGATGGATCCGACCCGCGGCCTCTGCGCGGCGTTCCTCAGCACCGAGCCCTTCGGCGAGATGCACAAGACGGCCTGGCCCGGCATCACCGACGCGATCCTCGCGCAGGCGGACGCGGCGTGAGAGCGGCGGCGTCGGCCGGCAGCGCCGTCGATGCGGGCCGCAGGGCCGAGGCGGATGCACCCGGCGGGATCCACTGGGCGGGGCGGCTGTTCCGCGTCGTCGCGATCGCCGAGGCGATCACGTGGGCGGGCCTCCTGCTCGGGATGGCGCTGAAGTACGGGCCCGTCGGCACCGAGGCGGGGGTGTGGCTGTTCGGGCGCCTGCACGGCGGCGTGTTCGTCGCCTACCTCGCCGTGACGCTGCTGGCCGCCTGGCAGCTGCGCTGGCGCTGGTGGGTGGTGCTGCTCGCGCTCGCCGCCTCCATCCCGCCCCTGGTGACGATCGTGCTGGAGGCCTGGCTGGAGCTGTCGGGACGCCTCGCGCGGCGAGCGTCCACCGGGCGTTCGCGCCTCGTTCCCGCGCCCGTCACCAAGGCGCCTGCTCCCAGCGGAAGCGACGCTGACCTGGGCTAGGTTGGAGCGAGCGCCGGGCGCGGGCCCTGCGCGCACTCGCCCCCGAGAGGAATGCACCCGATGAAGATCGTCGTCGCCGGCGGAGACGGATTCTGCGGCTGGCCCACTGCCCTGTACCTCTCGCAGAAGGGGCACGAGGTCACGATCATCGACTCGCTCGTGCGCCGCGAGATCGACGCGGAGCTCGGCTCGAACTCGATGACCCCCATCCTTCCGCTCGCTGAGCGCGTGGCCGCGTGGAAGGAGGTCTCCGGGAAGCGCATCGAGGTCGTCATCGGCGACCTCACCGACTACGACACCGTCGCAGGCCTCCTGCGCGAGAGGCAGCCCGAGGCGTTCGTGCACTTCGCCGAGCACCGCAGCGCCCCCTACTCGATGATCGACCGCGAGCACGCGATCGAGAACCACCGCAACAACGTCGAGGGCACTCTCAACGTGCTGTGGGCGATCAAGGACTTCGCGCCCGACTGCCACCTCGTCAAGCTCGGCACGATGGGCGAGTACGGCCAGCCGAACATCGACATCGAGGAGGGCTGGATCGAGATCGAGCACAAGGGCCGGAAGGATCGCCTCCCGTTCCCCAAGCAGCCCGGCTCCTTCTACCACCTCACCAAGGTGCACGACAGCGACAACATCATGTTCGCCTGCCGCATCTGGGGCATCCGCGCCACGGATCTGAACCAGGGCGTCGTCTACGGCCTCGAGACCGACGAGACCCGGCGCGATCCGCGGCTGGTCAACCGTTTCGACTACGACGCGGTCTTCGGGACGGCCCTGAACCGCTTCATCATCCAGGCGGCCATCGGCCACGACCTCACGGTCTACGGCAACGGCTCCCAGACCCGCGGGTACCTCGACATCCAGGACACCGTGCGCTGCATCGAGATCGCCTGCGAGAACCCCGCCGATCGCGGCGAGTTCCGCGTGTACAACCAGTTCACCGAGCAGTTCTCGGTCAAGGAGCTCGCCGAGAAGGTGCAGAGGGCCGCGCGCGAGCTGGGCCTGGAGGCGAACATCGCCGCGACCGAGAACCCGCGCGTGGAGAAGTACGACCACTACTACAACGCGGTCAACACGAACCTGCTGGACCTGGGCCTCGAGCCGCACCTGCTGACCGACGAGCACATCGCCGAGGTGCTGCGCGTGGCGATGGCGAACACCGATCGGGTGCGCCGCGAGCTGGTCATGCCGACCGTCACCTGGAAGTGACGCCCGCTCGCGGACGGAGCGCCGCGGTCCGAGCCGCCGGTGCCCGTCCGCCTCGCGTGCCGGGAGCGCTCGCATGAGGATCGCGATCGTCACCGAGACGTTCCTGCCCTCGGTCGACGGCGTCGTCACGCGGCTGCGCCATGCGGTCGAGCGCTTCACGGCCGAGGGCCACGAGGTGCTCGTGATCGCCCCGGATCTCGGGGCGCGCGAGCACGCCGGGGCCCGGGTCGAGGGGATCCGCACGGTGACGCTGCCGTTCTACCGGCAGCGCCCGTGGGCCCTGCCCTCGCGGCGCGTGCGGCGCCTGCTCGCGGAATTCCGGCCCGACGTCATCCACGCCGCGCAGCCGATGATGATGGCCGCGAGCGCCGTGGGCGCGGCCCGCGCTCTCGATGCGCCTCTGGTCGCGAGCTACCACACGCACATCCCGAAGTATCTCGACCTCTACCCGGCCTGGCGCTGGGGCAAGGGGCTCGTGTGGTGGTGGATCCGCCGCCAGCACGGCCGGGCCGACGTCAACGTCGCTACCTCCCAGGCGATCCGCGAGGAGCTCGCCGCGCACGGCGTGCCGCGGCTGGAGGTCGTGCGGCGCGGGGTCGACGTCGAGGCCCACCACCCGCGATTCGCCTCCCGCGCCATGCGCGAGCGGCTGACCGGAGGGCATCCCGAACGCACTCTGCTGGTGTACGTCGGCCGTCTCGCCCCGGAGAAGGAGATCCAGAGCCTGCGGCCCCTGCTGGATCGCCGCGAGGACGTCGCGCTCGCGATCGTCGGCGACGGGCCGCACCGGAGCGAGCTCGAGCGGGTGTTCGGCCCGGACTCCGGCGGCCCGGGAGCGGGCAGGGCCGTCTTCCCCGGCTTCCTCGCCGGCGAGGAGCTCGCCTCCGCCTTCGCCAGTGCCGACGCGTTCGTCTTCCCCTCGGTCACCGAGACCCTGGGCCTCGTGATCCTGGAGGGCATGGCCTCGGGCCTGCCCGTGGTCGCCGCCCGCTCCGGGCCGACGCTGGAGCAGGTCGCCGACGGGGAGAACGGACTGCTCTACGACGCGGCCGACGCTGCCGTGCCCGGCGGCTCTCTCGACCGGGCGCTGGACCGCCTGCAGGATCCGGAGCTCGCCGCCCGGATCCGGGAGCGCGCCCGCGCCGAGGCCGAGGAGTGGTCCTGGGACGCGGCGAGCGATGACCTGCTGCGGATCTATGAGCGCGCGATCGACGTGCACGAGGGACGAGGGCGGCGCTCGCGGGGCTGAGGCGGTGCGGAGCGGAGCACTGGCGCCGGCTGCGGCCGCCCCGACGGCTCCGGCTGCGATGCGCTGACGTCAGGGCAGGTCGAAGGCCCGCGTGCTCGTGCCATCCCAGGCGATGATCCCCGTCTCCGGGACCAGGACGTACAGCACCGTGTCATCCGGTGAGAACGCGGCGGAGCGATAGGGCGCTCCGGTCCAGCGGGCCAGCTCGCCCGTCTCCCGGTCCCAGATCGTCAGCTCGTCGTAGGCCGTGCGGAAAGCAGCTCGGGTGCCCGAGCCGCCCGCGACGAAGCCCTGGTAGGAGCGCGCATCGATCGTGTGCTCGGCGACGACCGTCCCCTCGGCATCGACCACCGCCAGCTCAGGCGCGCTCGCGCGCGCGACGAGGAGGGTGCCGTCGTCGCTGTACCAGAGCTCCTCGATCTTCCCGGTGACCTGGTCGAGCACGGTGATGCGCTCGCCGGTGGCAGGATCCCAGAGCTCGGGCGGCACCCCTGGGGTGCTGGTGGTGTAGCTCGTGCGGCCCCCGACGGCCAGCACTGTGCCGTCCGGGGAGAAGGCGAGGCTCTTCTGGTCCTCCTGGCCGTGCTGGATGACGTCCACCGGGCCGCAGGAATCCGCGCTGACGTCCCAGAAGCGGATGGTCCCGTCGCTGTGGCTCGAGGCGAGGCGCGCGCCGTCGGGGCGGAAGGCCAGGTCGTACATGCCGGCCGAGCCGGACGCAGGCATCTCATGGCCGATGAGCGTCCCGCGAAGGGTGCCGTCGACGTTCACCAGCGAGATGTACCGGCCGCCGGAGAGAGCCAGCATCGTCCCGTCCGGATGCCAGGCCATCGGGGCGCCGCCGCGGACCGCCGCCTGCCGCACGACCTGGCCGCTGGCCGTATCCCAGATGGTCAGGCCGTCGCGACCGGTGGCGGCCACGAGGCTGCCGTCGGGCGAGACGATCGGGCCGGCATAGAAGATGACGTCGGGGTCGATCGGCTGCACGTCGTAGACGACGCCCTCAGGAGCGGTCTGGAAGACCTCCTCCGGGATCTCCTCGTCAGGGCCGAGGCAGCGCGCCTCGGTGCGGCGGAAGCGCGCGGTGATCGTGTCGCAGCCCGTCAGCCCCAGCGCGGCGGGCAGGAGAGCGAGGCCGAGGAGCTGGCGCCGGGCTGGGCGGCGCACGGGCAGATCTGACGGGTCGCAGAGGCGCTGCTGTGCAGTCATGCCGTCAGACTCGCACAGGGCGTCCGGAAGCGCAGGCCGATCCCGGCACCTGCACGCCACCTGCACACGCCCTTGCCCGCGGGGGAGCGGGCATGCACGGACGCGGCGGACGGCGCTCAGCCCCGGGCCGCCGCCTTCGCCGCCGCGGGCAGGGCCGCGCCGATGCGGTCGAGGATCTGGTCGTCGTGCGCGGTGGAGACGAACCAGGCCTCGAATGCCGAGGGCGGCAGGTAGATCCCCGAGTCCAGCAGCGAGTGGAAGAAGCGGCCGAAGGCGGCGGTGTCCTGGTCCTTCGCGTCCTCGTAGGTGCGCACGGGCTCGTCGCGGAAGAACACGGAGAACAGGGTGCCGGCGGTCTGGATCGTGTGCGCAACGCCCTCGGCTGCGAGCGCGTCGGCCACGAGAGCCTGCAGCTGCGCCGAAGCGCGATCGAGGTGCGCGTACGCCGCCTCGTCCAGGCCCTCGAAAGTGGCCATGCCCGCTGCGGTCGCGAGCGGATTCCCCGAGAGGGTGCCCGCCTGGTAGACGGGGCCGAGCGGCGCGAGCAGGTCCATGAGGTCGGCGCGGCCGCCGAAGGCGCCGACGGGCAGGCCGCCGCCGATGACCTTGCCGAAGGTCATGAGGTCCGGCGCCCAGCCGTCGCCGTCGATGCCGTAGTAGCCGCCCGCGCTCGCCCGGAACCCGGTGAGGACCTCGTCGGTGATGAGCAGGGCGCCCGCGGCGTGCGCGGTCTCGGCGAGGAAGCGGTTGAAGCCGATGCCTTCGCCGCCATCGCGCAGATCCGTGCCGTCGGCCGGGGGGACGACGCCCATGTTCGCGGGCGCGGCCTCGGTGATGATCGCGGCGATCTCCCCGCCGCGGCGGGCGAAGAGCTCGCGCACGGCCTCGCGGTCCCCGTAGGGCACGACGACCGTGTCCGCGGCGGTCGAGGCGGTGACGCCCGCCGAGCCCGGCATCGCGAACGTGGCGACCCCGCTGCCGGCCTCGGCGAGCAGCGCGTCGACGTGCCCGTGGTAGCAGCCCGCGAACTTCACGATCACGTCGCGGCCGGTCGCGGCGCGCGCCACGCGCAGCGCGCTCATGGTCGCCTCGGTGCCGGAGTTCACCAGGCGCAGCTTCTCGATCGGCGCCATGCGGCGCGCGACCTCCTCCACGAGCGAGATCTCCCCGGCCTGCGGGGCGCCGTAGGAGAGACCTCGGCCTGCGGCCTCGCGCACGGCCTCGACGACCTGCGGGTTCGCGTGGCCGAGGATCATCGGACCCCAGGAGCCGACGAGGTCGACGTACTCGTTGCCGTCGGCGTCGGTGAGGATCGCTCCGGAGGCGGAGGCGATGAACGGCGGGGTGCCGCCGACGGAGCCGAAGGCGCGCACGGGCGAGTTCACCCCGGCGGGGATGATGCGCTTCGCGCGCTCGAACAGCTGGGAGGACAGAGCGGTCTCGTGCGACATGGGGGTGCTCCTTCGGAACGGGGCGGCGGCGGATCGGGGGCGGAGGCGGATCAGACGTATTCGCGCAGGTGGGCGGGCAGGCCTTGCGGCCCGCCCTGCAGCCAGAGCGCGACCTCGCTGGCCCAGTAGGTGAGGATGACGTCGGCCCCGGCGCGGCGGAAGGCGAGCAGGGACTCGAGGATCGCGCGATCGCGGTCGATCCAGCCGTTCGCGGCGGCGGCCTCGATCATCGCGTACTCCCCGCTGATCTGGTAGACGCCGACGGGCACCGGGGAGGCGTCCGCGACGTCGCGCAGCACGTCGAGGTAGGGGAGCCCGGGCTTGACCATGACGAGGTCCGCGCCCTCGGCGACATCCAGCGCCACCTCGCGCAGCGCCTCGCGGCCGTTGGCGGGATCCTGCTGGTAGGTGCGGCGATCGCCCGTGAGCGAGGAGTCCACGGCCTCCCGGAAGGGGCCGTAGAACGCCGAGGAGTACTTCGCGCTGTAGGCGAAGATGCCGACGTCCTGGTGGCCGGCCTCATCCAGGGCGTCCCGGATCGCCGCGATCTGGCCGTCCATCATCCCCGAGGGGCCGATCATGTGGACCCCGGCCTCGGCCTGGGCGATCGCGATTTCCCGGTAGCGGGTGAGGGTCGCGTCGTTGTCGACGGTGCCGTGCGCATCGAGCACGCCGCAGTGGCCGTGGTCGGTGAACTCGTCGAGGCACAGGTCGGCCATGATCACGAGGTCGTCGCCGATCTCGGCGCGCAGTCGTGCGATCGCGCGGTTGATGAAGGAGTCCGGGTCGCTCGCAGCGGAGCCGTCAGAGTCCTTCGTCGCGGGCACGCCGAAGAGGATCAGTCCCCCGACTCCGCGGTCGGCGGCCTCGCGGGCCGCCGCGAGCAGGGAGTCCTCGGTGTGCTGGAGGACGCCGGGCATGGAGGTCAGGCGGGCGGGCTCGGCGATGCCCTCGCGCACGAACATCGGCAGCACGAGGGAGCCGGCGCGCAGCGTCGTCTCCCGCACGAGGGAGCGCATCGCGGGCGTGGTGCGCAGGCGGCGCGGGCGCTCCATCGGCCGCAGGTGCGCGGGCAGGCGCGAGCGCAGGGCGCGGGTCTGGTCGGTGCTGCGGGAGTCGGTCATTCAGCTCTCCTTCGCTGTGTCGGTGGCCGTGTCGATCGCCGTGCGCGCGGCACGGGCGAGAGCGGCGTCATCGGGGCGGTCGGCCTCGGCGTCGACCCGCAGGCCCGCCGCGTGCGCGGCGGAGGTGGTGGGGGCGCCGATGGTGACGACCTGTGTGGACAGGTGGATCGGGAGCGAGGCGGCCATGCGGGCGATCATGGAGCTCGTCAGCAGGATCGCGGCGAAGCGGCCGTGGAGCAGATCGCGCACGGCCTGGGGGTCGACGCTCGCCGCGCGCGGGCGGTAGGCGATCTCGCGGCGCACCCGGTAGCCGCGCTGCGCGAGGCCGTCCGGCACAGTGGGCGCCGCCGCGGAGGACGCCGCGAACAGCATGGTCTCCTCGCCGGACTCAGGATCGGGCATCTCGCGCACGAGCGCCTCCCCGGAGCCGGAGGCGATCAGCGCGGGCTCCTGACCGGCGGCGCGCAGGGCCTCCGCCGTCCCGTCGCCGACGACCGCGATCCTGGTCGACGGCGGGACGTCCAGAGCGGCGGCGGGGCCCTCGCCGAGCGCCGCGAGCGCGGTGATCGCCGCGGGGCTCGTCAGCACGAGCCAGGAGAAGGCGCCCGCGGCGAGATCCTCGACCGCTTCGCGCAGGTCTCCATCGTGCTCGGGGACGAGCTCGAGGAAGGGGTGGTGCTCGCCGTTCAGCCCCTGCGCTGCGAGAGCGGAGAGGAGCCCCTCTGCGCGGCCGACGGGCCGGGGGACGAGGACGCGGGGGCTCATGCGGCGCCCCCGGGCGCGCCGAGGACGGCTCCGGCGCCGTCGGCGAGGAGGAGCGCGGCGAGGTCCGCCCCGAGTCGCGAGGCGACGGCCTCGATCGCGCCGCGATCGGCGGCCAGGTCGATCGGGGCGCTCAGCTCCCCGGGGAAGGAGCGGGACCCGTCGGGCATGATCGCCAGCGCCCGCAGGCGCAGGGCTGCTCCGACGGGATGCTCGCCGTCACCGTGCGGCGCCGCCGTGATCGCCCCGCGCGGCGCCGCCGTGATCTCGCCGAGCGCGGCGACGGGGGCGGAGCAGCCCGCCTCGAGGGTGCGCAGCAGGGCGCGCTCAGCGGTGACGGCGGCGCGGGTCGCGGGGTCGTCGACCGCGGCCATGGCCGCGGCGAGGTCCTCGCCCTCTTCTGTGCGCCTCTCGACTGCGAGGGCCCCCTGCGCAGGTGCGGGCAGCATGACGGACGGGTCGATGAGCTCGCTGATCGCGTCCCCTCGGCCGAGGCGCCGCAGGCCCGCGGCCGCGAGCACGACGGCGTCGAGGTCGGCGTCCGGGCCGAGCGCGCGCGCCAGGCGGGTGTCGATGTTCCCGCGGATCGCGACGATCCGCAGGTCAGGACGGGCGGCCAGCAGCTGCGCCGCGCGGCGCGGGGATCCTGTGCCGATGCTCGCCCCCTCGGGGAGGGTCTCGAGGGTGAGGCCGTCCCGTGCGCAGAGGGCGTCGCGGACGTCCTCTCGCGCAGGGATGCAGGCGATGTCGATCCCCGGGACGGCCGCCGTCGGCAGATCCTTCGCGGAGTGGACGATCGCGTCGACCTCTCCGGCGAGCAGCGCCTCGCGCACGGCGGTGACGAACACGCCGGTGCCCCCGATCTGCGCGAGCGGGCTCACGCGGTCGCGGTCGCCGTGCGTGGAGACGTGGACCAGCTCCACCTCGCCGTCGCTGCCGGGCAGATGCGCGGCGATCTCGCGCCCGACCTGCCCCGACTGCGCGAGCGCGAGAGCGGAGGCCCGGGTGCCGAGGCGCAGCGGGGTGCTCACGAGGCGGCCCCGGCGCCCGCATCCGCGGCCGCCGCGGCGACGTCGGCCGGGGAGTCCAGCGCCGAGGTGGTCGGCTGGATCCGCGCGCGGGGCGAGCCGTTCGCGCAGCAGCCGACGCCGCAGACGTCCGGGGTGCCCCCGAAATCGGTGACCTGCCGGCGGGGCGCGTCCTCGCGCAGGCGCTCCTCGACCAGGTCCACCAGCGCCGCGATGAAGCGCGGATCGCTGCCGGAGGTGGCCACGCGCCGGAAGCCGAGGCCGGCCTCCTCGGCGCTCTCCTTCGCCTCGGTGTCCAGGTCCCAGACGACCTCGACGTGGTCGGTCACGAAGCCGATCGGCACGACCACGACGGCGTCGGCCGAGCGCTCGGCGGCGATGCCCTCGATGACGTCGTTGATGTCGGGCTCGAGCCACGGGATGTGCGGGGCGCCCGAGCGGGACTGGTACACGAGCTCCCACGCGGGGGCCTCAGCGCCGGATCCCTCGGGCGATGCGGCGACCTGCTCCATGACGTACCGGCAGGCGGCGAGGTGCTGAGCGACGTACCAGCCGCCCGTGCCCTCGGGGTCGCCCTCGCAGGAGCCGCCGCGCGTCTCCTCGGGGCCCGAGGCGACGGCCATCGCGGTCGGGATCGAGTGGGTGGAGAACAGGACGCGGATGCGGGAGTGCTCGTGGCCCTCGGCGCGCAGCTCGCCGAGAGCCTCGGCGAGGCCGTCGGCCACGGGGTCCAGGAAGCCGGGATGGTCGAAGTACACGCGGATCTTGTCGATCGTGACCTCGCCCAGCAGCCCCGTCTCCACCAGCGCCTTCCCGAAGTCCTCGCGGTACTGGCGGCACGAAGAGTAGGAGGAGTAGGCGCTGGTGACGATGCCGAGGGCGCGGCGGTGGCCGTCGGCGTGGAGGGAGCGGACGGCATCCGCCATGTAGGGCTCCCAGTTGCGGTTGCCCCAGTAGACCGGCAGATCGATGCCGCGCTCGGCGAGAGCCGCCTCGAGCTGCGCGATCATCGTGCGGTTCTGCGCGTTGATCGGGGAGCGGCCGCCCATCGCCATGTAGTGGTGGCTGACCTCCTCGAGGCGCTCGTCGGGGATGCCGCGGCCGCGGGTGACGTTGCGCAGGAACGGCATGACGTCCTCCGGTCCCTCGGGTCCGCCGAAGGAGGCGAACACGATCGCGTCTGCGGGCAGCGGCTGCGCACGGCGGCCGTGGGTGTCGGCCTCGGTGCCGGGGACGAGCGGGGCGATGACGTCGGCGGCGGGCGGGACAGGTGCGTCAGGGCCGGCGGGTCGGGCGGGAGCGGTCATGGGGGTCTCCTTCGGGAGTGCGGCGCCGCGGGGACGGCGCGGCGTGGTCGAGGCGGATGGGCCGGGGCGGGGCCCTCAGAGCAGGACGTCGATGACGTCGGCGGTGGCGTGGAGGCGGCGGCCGACGTGGAAGGGCAGCTCGTCGCGCACGTGCAGGCGGGCCTTGGAGTAGCGCAGGTGGCGCATCATGTCCACGAGCTCGTGCAGCTCCTTCGCCTCGAATGCGAGCATCCACTCCCAGTCGCCGAGGGAGAACGCGGCGACGGTATGGGCGTGGACGTCCGGGTACTCGCGGCCCATCATCCCGTGCTCGCGGAGCATCTCGCGGCGCTCCTCCTCGGGCAGCAGGTACCACTCGTAGGAGCGGGTGAAGGGGTAGACCGTCATCCACTCGTGGGGCGTGCGCGAGGGGGACATGAACGCGGGGGCGTGCGAGCGGGAGAACTCGGCCTCGCGGTGCACGCCGACCGCAGACCAGGACGCGACGAGGCCGTCGGAGATGTGCGAGCGCTCGAACAGGCGCAGGGCCGACTGGAGCTGCTCGGGGCGCTCGGCGATCATCCACAGCAGGAGGTGGGAGTCGGCGCGGAAGACGGAGGCGTCGTAGATCCCGCGGATCGTGACGCCGGAGGCCTCGATCGCGGCGGTGACGCGCTCGAGCTCGGCGGCGGCCGCCTCGCGGCTGAAGGCGCCCTCCGGGGAGGCCTCGCCGGGAGCGGCGAAGCGGGTGAACACGGTGTACGAGGTGTACCGGATGATCTCGGCGCCCTGGCCCTCGCCTGGGGGATCGGCCTCGGGCACGGGGGAGGAGTGCGGGTGCTGCGTCATGAGAGGTGTCCTTCCGTAGGGGTGGAGAGCTGCTCCTCGGCGCGGGCCAGGGCATCCAGCCCCGTGCCGGCGCGCCAGGCGCCGACGAGCTCGAGGGGTGCGGGCGCCGCGGCGAGCGCGGCGTCCAGGGCGGCGAGGGCCTCGCGATGCCCGGTGCGGGCCGGTCGCATGGCGCCCGCCCAGCTGATGATGCGGGCCTCGCGCAGCTGGGCGCGGGTGAGGGGCGTGCGGAGGATGGCGGAGGCGTCGGCGAGGGCGAGGTCGATGACCTGCTCTTCGCTGAGCCCGTCGTCCCCGGGGAGCGTCTCGCCGGGGCGGCCGTAGGAGAGGCGCACGATGTGACCGCCGGGGCCGAGGGCCTCGCGCGCCGCCTGGCTGACGTGCTCCCACTTCGCGCTCGCATGGGTGAGGGCCTTCGCGCGCACGCCCCGGGTGCCGGGGGCCACCAGCGCTCCGGTGCCGGCGGGGTGGGCATCGAGCGCCGGGGCGAGAAGGGCGAGCGCCACGAGGCGCACGGGGGAGGCGGGGGTGAGGGGGATCGCCGCGGCGACCTCGGGCACGGTCTCGAGCAGGGCCGAGGCGACCTGGGGATCGGTGGCGAGCACGACGCGCGCTGCGGTGAGGGTGCTGGAGGAGTCGTGGCCCTCCCACCAGCTCACGCTCCAGCCGCCCGGGCCGGGGCGGACGGAGGTCACGCGCGCACCGGTGCGGATGCTGCCGCCGAGGCGCTCGACATCGGCCGCGAGCGCCGCGGGCAGGGCGGCCATCGTCGGGGTGAGTGCCTGCACCGCCGTTCCCGCCGTTCCTGCGGTGCGGGCGCTGTCGCCCTTCGCGGAGGATCCCTTCGGGCTGACGGGCCGCAGCGCGCGCACGGCAGCGGCGAGGCTCCCGTGCTCCCGCACGGCCTCCGGGAGGCGCGGGAGCACGCTCGCGAGCTCGAGGGTGCGGGGGTCGGCCGAATGGACGCCTCCGACCACCGGCGCGACCAGGCGGTCGGCGACGGCATCGCCCATGCGGGCGCGCACGTACGCATCGACGGTGACGCCCGGCTCGAGGCCCTCGGCCGCCGGGCGAAAGCGCTCGGACCAGGCGCGCAGAGCACCCCGCAGGCCGAGCACCGTGCGGGCCTCGCGGGAGAGGGGCCGACCGGGGATGCCGAGCAGGCCGCCGCGCGGGGACGGCAGGGAGCCGGCGTCCGAGACGAGGCGGCTGCCGAGGCCCTGGCGGGGCGCGACGATCTCGCGCGCGGGCGTCAGCGCTCCGCTCGACTTCAGCTGCGCGAGGAGGCGGCCGACGGCGCCGGAGGCCGTCGAGAACGCCTCGGCCCCGAGGTTCACCGAGATGCCCGCGAGGGAGCCGGCGGCGACGGCCCCGCCGAGCTCCGGGGCGGACTCGAGCACGAGGACGTCGGCCCCGGCGAGAGCGTGGCGGCGCGCGGCGAGCAGGCCGGCGACCCCGCCGCCGACCACGATCACGCGCTGCGCCTGGGGGCTCATGCCGACTGCGCGTGCAGGAAGGCGACGAGGTCGGTGAGGACCGCGGGGTCGGTCTCCGGGGGGACGCCGTGGCCGAGGTTCACCACGTGCTCGGGGGCGCTCGCGCCGGCGGCGAGGACGGCGCGGGCCTCCGCGTATCGGGCGTCCTCGCCGGTGAACAGCACGGCGGGGTCGATGTTCCCCTGCACGGGGACGTCTCCGCCGAGGATCCGGATCGCCTCGTCGAGCGGCATCCGGTGGTCTACGCCCATCGTCGTGGCGCCCGCGGCGTGCATCTCGCGCAGGAGGTGGCTCGCGCCGACGCCGAAGTGGATGCGGGGCACATCGAGGTCGGAGACGGCGGAGAGCACGGCGGCCGAGTGGCGCTGCACGTGGCGGGTGTACACCTCGGCGGAGAGGGATCCGACCCACGAGTCGAACAGCTGGACCGCGCTCGCGCCCGCGAGCACCTGGGCGCGCAGGAAGCGACCGGAGAGCTCCGCGACCCAGCTCGCGAGCCGGTCCCACGCCTCCGGGTCCTCGCGCATGAGGGCGCGGGTGCGCAGGTGGTCGCGGCTCGGTCCGCCCTCGACCATGTAGGAGGCGACGGTGAAGGGGGCGCCGCAGAAGCCGATGAGCGGCGTCGCGCCGAGCTCGGCGACGGTGAGCCCGACGGCCTCGCGGATCGGCGCGAGGGCCTCCTCGGTCGCGTCCCCCAGCGGCGGCAGGGCGTCGATGTCGGCGCGGGTGCGGATGGGGCTCGCGAACACCGGGCCGCGGCCCGGGACGATCTCCACCTCGAGGCCCGCGAGCTTCGCGGGCACGACGATGTCGGAGAAGAAGATGCCGGCGTCCACGCCGTGGCGGCGCACGGGCTGCAGGGTGATCTCGCTCGCGAGCGCGGGCATCAGGCAGCTCTCGAGCATCGAGGTGCCCTCGCGCACCGCCCGATACTCGGGCAGGGAGCGGCCCGCCTGGCGCATGAACCAGACCGACGGGGGAGCGTCCACCGACTCGCCGCGGAGGCGGCGGACGAGCGGGGCGTCGCTGGGTCGGGCGGCGGGGGAGGCATCCATCGAGTTTCTGACATCCTGTCGTGAAAAGGGGCTCTGACCTGCGGTCTTTCTCGCTCCGTCCATTGTGGCCCCTTCGCGCTGAGAACAGGGATCTGACACGCATGGCGGTGTGCGACGCCTCACCGTGAGGGGCGAGGGTGCAGTGGAGACGCAGCGGAGCAGGCCTACGATGGGGCGATGCTCGCCGCCGTCCGCGCTTCCCACGAGCACCTCGACCTCGGGGTGCTCGATCTGCTGACGCGCGACGCCGATCGGCTCCCCGCGCTCCTCGCGAAGCTCAACTCCGAGGGCGAGCCCCTCGCCGGGTGGGTCGTGATCGCGACCTGCAACCGCCTCGAGGTCTATCTCGACGCCCACCGCTTCCACGACGGCGTGGATCTCGTGGTGGAAGCGGTCACCGCGACCTCGGGTCTGGACCGCGACCTGGTCGCACTGTGCCTGGAGACCGCGATGGGCGACCCGGTCGCCGAGAACCTCTTCGAGGTGACCGCAGGGCTGCGCTCCATCGTGATCGGAGAGGCCGAGATCGCCGGGCAGATCCGCACCGCCTTCGAGGCCTCGCGTGCGGCCGGCCACAGCACGGCGATGCTCAACGACCTCTTCCAGATCAGCTTCCGCCACGCGAAGAAGGTCGCCGCTCGCACCCCGGTCGGAGTCGCCGGACGCAGCGGTGTGGCAGTGGCGCTGGACCGCGCCGAGGAGCTCCTCGGCCCGATCGCCGAGCAGGACGTGCTGGTCATCGGCACCGGCGCCTACGCCCGGCTCGGCGTGGCCGATCTGACCCGCCGGGGAGCCCGACGGGTCCGCGTGCACTCCCGCTCCGGCCGCGCCGTCGGCTTCGCGCAGCGTCACGGCGTGGAGGCGATCGCGGGGGAGGAGCTCGGCTCGGCTCTGCGCGAGGCGGATCTCGTGCTGGCATGCTCCGGCCGCGGCACGAGCCTGTTCCCCGAGCACTTCCGGACCGCCGGTCCCACCCTCGTGCTCGACCTCGCCCTGCACTCCGACCTCCACCCCCTGGTGCGGAGGCTCGACGAGGTCCGCGTGCTCGACCTCTCCGACCTCAGTGCGGGGAGCGACGCCGCCTCGACGCCCGCTCTCGAGGCGGCCCGCGCCGTCATCGCGGCAGGCGTCGACGTGTTCTCCTCCCGCCAGGAGATGCGGCGCGTGGATCCGGCGATCTCCCTGCTGCGGCGATCCGTGGAGGGCGCGGCCGAATCCGAGATCGCGCAGCTGCGCCGCAGCGGCAAGGACGAGGCCGCCGACGACGTCGCCCGCAGCATCCGCCGCATCCTCGCCAAGGTCATGCACTCGCCGACGGTGCGCGCCCGCGAGCATGCCTCCCAGGGCCATGCCGGCGAGTTCGTCGACGCGCTCCACACCGTGTTCGGCGTGGACATCGCCGCCCTCGGCGCAGGCGCGGGCCAACGGGGGGAGGGTGAGGCCGACCGCCCCCGCGGCTGGATGCGGCTGGACCAGACGATCCCGCCCGGCCCCGCGCGCGCCGAGCTCGCCCGCCTCTCGAGGGCGGCATCCGGACCCGGGGACGGCGCCTTCGCAGGCGGATGCCCCCTCAGCCCTGCTCAGCAGCAGGCGTTCCTCCAGAAGGTGCAGCGAGAAGGTGCAGCATGATCGATCCCGCCGACCGTCCTGACACAGAGCCCGCAGACGCCGCAGTCGCCGCGCAGGAGATGAACGCGCTGTACGCGCGGCTCGCCGCCCTGCTCAGCGCCCCGGACGCCACCGGGCGCGCGGCGCTCGCCGACGACGTGCTCGCCGCCCGTGGGGAGCTGGCCCTCGCCTGCGCCCGGGCGGGCCGGGCAGAGGACTCCCTGATCCAGGTGCAGGAGCTCGTGAAGGACTGCCGCCGGAACTTCGGCGAGGACGCCCCGCAGACGGCCCGCGCGCTCGCCGTGAAGGATGCGGCGTGGGCGATCATCGGGGAATCGCTGCGGGAGTGAGGTTGAGGGATCCTGAGTGCGGTGCAGCGGGGCTCTGATGGAATCGGCCGTCGGTCCTTCGACGCAACGTCAGGACAGATGCGTCGTCGACGCCGTGAGCATCTCAGGATCGTCGCCGCTTAGGGCGTACTCTCTGAGAGCTCGTGACCGGCCAAGACTGCGCTCTCGCGCCCGGGCGGTCATAACGCGCTGTGCGGTCCCGTATCAACGAGCGGATTCAGCCGGATCGACGCGATGCGAACCGGCGGGAGCTGAGTCACCCCCGAGGACACGGGTACGTCCGCGCAGGCGGCTGGCCACGATGAGCGCCACACTGAGCAGCAGGGTCCCGATGACGACGCCCAGGCCTAGGCGCGCCGCACGAGGGACCGCGTCCCACGGGATGGGACCTGACTCGACGCCCCACCAGAACCTCTGGATGCAGAAGCGCGCATAGGTGACCAGCGCATACGACTGGAACGCGAGCGCCGCCCAGGAGAGCAGTGCGAGACAAGCGCGCACGCGCTGGCTCGTCGCCATCTCCCACGCCGACTGCGCGGCAATCCAGATCAGAGAGAGGATGAACGGCATGGCATAGCGCGCCTGCCACATGAAGCCGGCATCCTCGATCACCATGCGCTCGATCGTGATGGCCGAGACGGGGATGAACAGGATTCCCAGGAGAATCGCCCGCCGTGATGCGCTGCGGTCGACATCGAGCCCCGCTGCAAGGACCGCGGCCAGGATCAGCAGCCCGGCGACAGCTGTGGTCCACGCTATGACCGTGTCGTCCCAGCCGGTGACTCCGATCGTGCGGGGTATCAGGTTGGGCAGTGTGTTCATCATGTGGAGGCTGACGCAGGCCACGCCGCAGTTCTCGGGGATACCAGCCGGGGGCTCGATGGTCTGGGGCGTGAAGATCCGCCAGCCGAGCCACACCGCGCAGGCGGCGGCGCTGACTCCGACGTAGACGAGGAAAGCCTTCTCGCGGATGAGGCTGCTCCACCGGCTTCCGGCGCCGACGAGGAGGAGGAGCGCTAGGAGGACCGCCCAGATGGGTCCAGTGGGCCGGGAGAGGATCAGCAGTGCGCTGCCGGCGACCACGCCGGCCCAGCGCAGATTGGATGAGTACTCGTTCGCGCTGCGCGAGACCAGTGGCCATCCGCTGGCGACGAGAAGAAGCGCAGCGGCGATCTCCAGGCCCTGCGGGTTGAAGCCGCCAGCTGCCGTGATGGCGGTGGGAGTGAGGCAGGCTGCGGCGAGAACCCTGAGGAGGCCCGATCGGCGGTCGTTCCGACCGAGGGCCGCGATACCGGCTGCCGCGATCGCGCTGAACTGCAGTGCGGTGAGGAACCGGAGTGCGTACGCAGCCTTGTGTCCCTCGAGGAACAGGAGCGGCCAGCCGGTCGTCACATAGAACAGAGGAGGGTAGTTGGAAGCTGTCGTCTCAGCGGTGACCATCTCGGAGGGAGCGCTCGCCATCGTGCCATCCGCAGTCGCGCAGGTCGCGGGCACTCGTGCGTCGAAGCGCCAGCACCAGGGGCCCTCCTTGAGGAGCCAGGCTGGCGCCTGCAGTTCCCGGTCCTCAGAGAGAGGTGCCTGGCCGGAGACGACTGCATAGGCATAGAGCTGATGGGCCTGCTCATCCGCGGAACCGGACATCGGATGGATCAGAGCGAAGCCGAATGTGACGCCGAACAGGCCCGCCAGGGCGAGAAGAAACGCCTGGAGCCGCGTCGTCGAGATTTTCACCGGAGCATCGTCTCACAAGCGAGAGACAGGCTCAGGGGGTCCTCGACTGCGCACATCTCGCGCACCGAGTGCATCGACAGGAGCGCTATGCCGACGTCGATGGTCGTCATCCCCAGTCGCGTGGCGGTGATGGGGCCGATCGTGGACCCGCAGGGCATCGCGTTGTTGGAGACGAAGGTCTGCATCGGCACGCCTGCCCGCGCGCACGCTTCGCTGAACAGAGCGGCCCCGCGGGCATCAGTTGCGTATCGCTGGTTCGCATTGATCTTGAGGACTGGGCCCGCGCCCAGGCGTGGCCGAGTCACAGGGTCGTGGCGCTCCGGGTAGTTCGGGTGGGCTGCGTGCCCGGCGTCGGACGAGACGACGACGGATCCCGCGAGGGCGGCACGGCGAGTCGCCTCGTCTCCTCCGAGACCAGCATGGATCCGAACCAGCACGTCTTCGAGGAAGGGCCCGGCGGCTCCGGAGCGGGATGCGGAGCCGACCTCTTCATGGTCATTGGCCACCATGAGTGCGATCGGTGACAACGGTGCGTCACGAGCTCGGTCGGCCGCCACGCGGAGCAGTGCCATCAACGAAGCGTGCACGGACGACAGGTTGTCCAGCCGACCCGAAGCCATGAGCTCCTGATGCGCGCCGAATCTGGCAGGAGCTTGGGCATCGGCAGCGACGATGTCGAACCCGAGGACGTCGGCCGGCGACACGTCCGCTTCATCTGCGAGCAGGCCGAGGACATCCACGCTCCCCACGCCGATGATGGGCTGCATATGCCGCTGAGGATCGAGTCGGAGCCCCTCAGCGTTCACTCCGCGGTCCAGGTGCACAGCGAGTTGCGGGACGCGCAGCAGTGGTCCGGTCGCCACCAGCACCTCGTCCCCGCCGCGCAGCACGAGACGACCTGCCAGGCGCAGCTCCCGGTCAAGCCATGAATTCAGAAGCGCGCCGCCATAGACCTCGGTGCCGACCTGCGCGAGACCCTCAGCGCCCAGCTGCGGATTGGGCTTGACCTTCAGAGCGGGAGAGTCGGTGTGAGACCCCAGAATCCGGAAAGAGGTGCGGACCGAGGCGTCTTCCGGCATCGACCAGGCGATCACGGAGCCATCCCTCACGACCAGCCGATCCCCCCGGACATCGGCCTCGCTCCAGGGGTCCATCTCGCGCAGCCTCACGAAGCCCGCGGCTTCGAGGCGCCTCGCGCTCTCGGCGGCCGCGTGGAACGAGCTGGGGGAGGCGGTCACGAATGCCCCGAGGTCGGCGACGAACTCGCGGGCGGCAGCGGTGCGGTCTGGAGCGGTGGCAGTCATGGAGCCATTCAAGCATCGGCCCGCTCCGCGGGGCGGGGGAGCATGCCCGGCCCGGCGCGCACCGGTCGGAGGTGAGCGGCCGATTAGGATGGCGCGCATGAGTGCACCTTCCCCGTTCGTCGCGGCTCCCGATCGCTTCCTGATCATCATGCCCGCGTGGAACGAGGAGTCCGTGATCGGCGGCACCCTGGAGGAGCTGATCCCGGCGATGCCGCAGGCCGATGTGCTCGTCGTCGATGACGGGTCCACCGACGCCACCGCCGCGATCGCCGAGTCGGCGGGGGCCCGCGTGCTCCGCCTGCCCTACAACCTGGGCGTGGGCGGAGCTATGCGCGCCGGCTTCAAGTACGCCCGCCGCTTCCAGTACCAGCGGGTGATCCAGGTCGATGCCGACGGTCAGCACGACCCCAAGAACATCCTCGAGGTCCTCGAGGGCCTCGAGCGGGCCGACATCTCGATCGGTGCCCGCTTCGCCGACCGC
The DNA here is from genome assembly GCF_023509525.1 of Brachybacterium equifaecis. Lineage (GTDB taxonomy): Bacteria > Actinomycetota > Actinomycetes > Actinomycetales > Dermabacteraceae > Brachybacterium > Brachybacterium equifaecis. Next base: position 765,099 of record NZ_JAKNCJ010000001.1, on the reverse strand, counting down.
GGCAACTACGAGGCGAAGGGGCCCAGGCGCTGGGCGATGATCGTGCTCGCCGCCGTCATCTCACGGATCGCGCGCACTCGTCTCACGGACGTCACCAGCGGGTTCCGCGCGGGCAACCGCACCGTCATCGCGCAGTACTGCGAGCACTACCCGGCCGAGTACCTCGGTGACACGATCGATTCGCTCGTGGTCGCTGTCCGCTCCGGCCTGACGGTCACGCAGGTCCCCGTGGAGATGCGCCCCCGCCAGGCCGGGACGCCCTCCAACAATCCTTGGAAGGCCGCCGTGTACCTGATGCGCTCGTTCTTCGCGCTCGGAATGGCGATGACGCGGCGCAAGGTGACGCCGGAAGAGAGAGTGTGATGCACCCCAGCTCGGTCCCCAACCTCCTGTTCATCGGAGCGGTCGCTGTCCTCGTCGTCCTGCTGGTGCTGCGCCTGCTGCGCGGCGGAGCGCTGCGGGAGAAGTACGCGGCGCTGTGGGTGCTGATCGGCCTCGCCGTCGTGGTGCTCGCCGTGTTCCCCGGTCTCCTCGACGGCGCCGCGCGCGTGCTGGGCTTCGAAGTGGCCTCGAACCTGCTCTTCCTGCTGGCGATCGTGCTGCTGCTGGGCGTGACGCTCCATCTGTCGATGGAGCTCTCGCGCCGGGAGGACGAGGCGCGCGTGCTCGCGGAGGAAGCAGCCATCGCGCGCCTCGTGGTCGAGAGGCATGAGCGCCGCCTGGACGCTCTCGAGAGCCGCTCCATCAGCAGCCTCGGGACCGAGCAGGTGATCGACCCCGAGCCCGTGCGCCCCTGAGGCGTCGCACCGGGCAGAAGAGGGCGCGTCCCCGCGGGGACGCGCCCTCTCGCCTCAGGACGCGGACGCGACGTCCGCGTGCTCCTGAACGCGCTGGCGGCGCTGCAGCGCAGCGAAGAGGATGAGGATGCCTGCGGCCGGTCCGGCGGAGACGGACAGCGTCGTCGTCACCGTCAGGTGCAGGGGCAGCAGCAGGCACATGGCCCCGACCGCAGAAGCGGCGCCCCATCCGATCACGTAGAGCAGATGGCGATTCGTGGCCAGCGCGATCGCACCGAGGATCATGAGCCATGCCATGAGCACGCTGGACGCGGTGAGCGCGGCGAAGTACCACCCCGGCAGGTCGTACTCGGGCTTCACGAGCCGCATGAACCAGGGGCCGATCGGCCAGGCGGCCGCGCCGCCGAACAGCCCTACCGCGAGCAGGAGCAGGAAGGGCTTGCGCACTGCGGACCAGATGCTCCCTCGATGGCCGACGAACGCGCTGATCGCCACCCCCACGAACACCGTCAGCGGCATCATGATCGGTGCGCGCGTGAAGGACACCGCGAGCATGCACGCGCCCATCAGCGCAGCGGACTGCTCGGGCGGCAGACCCAGCGACCCCTGGGGGTTCGTCACCGAGACCAGGGCCGGGTAGCCGTTGATGAGCACGGCGGTGCAGGCGGTGGAGAGCATGGCCAGCGCCTGGTGGCGCAGCAGCCGCGGCAGCGGGACGTCGGCTCGGCTGAGGAGCGCGCGGCGGGGCACCCGGCCGATGAGCAGGATCGCGCCGAGGGTGAGCACCGCGGCTGCGCTCGCTGCCTCGAACCCGCCGAGGCTCGCGCCGATCCCGGCCGCGAGGAACACGAGCGCGACGCGCACACCGACCTCCACCAGCAAGGTCGAGCCGAACCATTCCCAGTGGCCGCGGCCGCCGAGAGCGCCGAGCACGGTGATGTAGATCGGATAGAGGAGCGCGGTGATCACGAGGACGATCACGGCGCTGCTCGCGGAGCGCGGCAGCATGTGCGAGGCCCACAGCGGGGAGGTCGCGGCGATGAGCACGGCGAAGGCCACCCCCCAGGCTGCGCCGCCCGCGAGAACGCGCGCTCCGCGCGCAGAGGGCCGGGTGGTCGCGCGGGTGCCTTCGTTCTGGATCCCGGACTGGACGCCGAACAGCCCGAACAGGAGAGCCCAGAACACCAGGAACTCCTTGTTGTCCTCGACATCGAGCACCTGGGCGACCAGCAGGATGATCCCGAGGTTGCTGATCGCGGCGCCGACGCTCGAGAGCAGCAGGAGTCGGCGCCCGAAGGAACTGATCCTGGGCCGCGCATTCTCCTCGGTCGTCACGGGTGCACCAGGAATCTCAGCGGTCATCGTGCATCACTCTCGTTTGAATTCTGCTTGTCGACGGACGACCCACTCCGAGCTGCTCCTCGAGCTACATCGTGCGCCGCAGTGGCGAGATATTGAAATCTCCGTAGGCGTGTTTCACGCTGCAGGCGCAAGGGTCGGTGTCGCCGGTGCTCCGCCGTGAAACGATCATGGTAGCGGCCGCTGTCGGTGTGAGGAGCGCGCCTCTGCGCCTCCGCGGCGCGATGGGGGCGGAGACATAGAGTTGGGCGACACATCGCCGCCTCCCGCGGCCCCGGTCCCACGCCGAAGGATGCGATCCGACCATGCCGACCAGCAGCACCCCCGCCCGCTCGGGGTCGAGCCGAGCCTCCCGGACTCCTGCCGCGCTGCGGACTCGGGCCGTCAGCGGGCGCAGCAGCGCGGTCGCCGGCGTCCAGGAGCTCGGGCGCCGCGATCTGGTCCCCGTGCTGCTCACCGCCGTGCTCGTGATGGGCCTGACCCTGCTGCCCCTGCTCTGGAGCCGCACCTTCTACTTCATCGATGACACTGCCGGCGGCGCCTACGGCCAGTGGTACGAGCTCGGCCAGGAGCTGCGGGCCGGGCATTGGCCGATGCTGTCCCTGGACGCCTGGATGGCGGGCAATCACATCGCCGAGGGCCAGTGGGGCCTGTACAACCCGGTGGTCTGGCTGATCTCCCTGGCCGCGACCGTCGTCCCGCACCCCCCGGTGCTCGCCGCGATCGTGAAGCTCGCGTTCCTGCTTCTCGCGGGCATCGGCACCTACTTCCTGACCCGCTCCTACGGGGTGCGCCCCGGCTATGCGGTGCTCGCTGCGATGAGCGCTCCCGTCGCGGGCTGGACGCTCTACCTCGATGCGACCGCGTGGGTCACGAATCTCGAGGTGTGGGCGTACTTCCCGTGGGTGATGTGGTCCGCGAGGCGGTTCATGTACCGCTCGCGCGGTGCGGTGATCGGCCTTGCGGCAGGACTGCTGCTCGTGACCGTGGGATACATTCAGGGCACGCTCATGCTGATCGCGATGTTCCTGGGCCTCGGCGTGGAGGCTCTCGTGCGCCGGCAGTGGGGCGCTTTCGGACGGCTCATCGCCTTCGGCGTGCCGATGGGGCTGATGGCCGTGACGGTGTACCTGCCGGGACTGCTGACCTCCGACGTCACCGTGCGCGAGGACACCGTGAAGAACACCGGCACCATGACGCTCACCCTCAACGGGCTCGCTGTCTCCACCGCGCCGTCGGGCCGCGCGGACCTCACCGGCTGGTGGGGTCGCTACCCCAACGTGCCGTACACCTACATCGCGTGGTTCCTGCCGCTGCTCCTCCTGGCATCCGGCCGGCGCATGGCTGCCGTCGTGCCGCGTCTGCTCGGCGCGTTCGTGACACTCGGGATCGTGATGGCGCTCGCGATCGGGCCCTCGGATCTGGGGCCGCTGCGCTTCCCGATCCGCTCGATGCCGTGGATCGCCCTCCTGCTGCTCGTCATCACCGCCGTGGTGCTCTCGCGAGGAGTGGACTGGACTCGCGTGCGCCGGAAGCTGCCGCTCCTGGTGGTCGCGACGCTGCTCTCGTTCTGGCTGAGCTACAGCGCGGTGCTCGCCACCTGGAAGGTGCAGATCTTCTGGGGGGTCCTCTGCGCGGTGATGCTCGTCGGGTTCGGCGTGCTCGCCTCGCGCTTCCCGCGCAGCCGCTGGGTGGTGCTCGCCCTGATCGGAGCCACGGCGTTCACCAGCGCCCTGCAGATCCGGGCGTACGTCCCCGAGGCTTCGCACTTCGGCACCGGAGGCTTCCCCACCGCGCTCGAGGACTACCAGGGCGTGGTGACGACGAGCGGCGGCGAGATGGTCACCGTGGGCGATCCCCAGTGGCTCCAGGAGGAGGGCGAGGACACGTGGGGAGAGACCCTCTGGGGCTCCACCTGGTACCTCTCCGGCGTCCCCACGATGAACGCCTATTCCCCCACCGGCTACGACGCCTTCAACGCGGACCAGTGCCAGTCTCCCTACTACGGTGCCACCTGCGGGGATCTCATCAACCGCCTCTTCGCGCCCGACGAGACCACCGGCGCGGTGCGCGCAGACCTCTTCAGCCTCGACACGATCCAGATCCTCGAGAATCAGGAGATGTCGCTCGCCCGCATCGAGCGCCTCGAGCCGCCGGCGGGCTGGAGCGTGGCCGATCGGGACTCCATCTCCGTGACGTGGGTGCGCGACGAGACCACCGCGCCGGTCGGGGGGCCCACCTGGTGGACTCCCGGCATGGACGTGGAGGTGCTCTCCCAGAGCACGAACGAAGTGACGATGCGCGTCGACGGCGTCCCCGCCGAGGGCGGTCGCATCGTGCTCAGCCGCCTGGATTGGCCCGGATACCGGGTCAGCGGCGGGGAGGTCGGGAAGCCCCTTCGCGACTATCTCCTGACGGTCGACGTCCCCGCGGACTCCTCTGGGAGCGTCGTCACCGTGACGTTCCGCCCGCCCGGGTGGGAGATCGAGATGGGTGCGCTCGCGCTCTCCCTGCTCTCCTCGCTCGCGCTCGTCGCTCTCAGCGTGCGGAAGCGGGGCCGCAGGGTCTGATCAGTCGGGGCGGGAGGTTCCGTGCAGGCGCACGGAGCGGCCGATGTCCGCGCTGGTCGCCGCGATGCCCACCGGCATCGGAGTGAGGGTGCGCGCATCCAGCTCGGGCCACACCACCGAGCGGAACCTGAGGTCGCGGGCCTGCGCCCTGCCCAGGGGAGAGGCTGCCAGGATCGCCTGGGGCTTGCGCTTGTGGATCATGCGCAGCATCCCGAGGATCTCCGCGATCGAGACTGCGGCCTGCGATCCGAGGATCTTGGCCACGGGCGGCGAGCCGGGCGGGAGGGCGCTCGCGCGGTCCACGAGGTCCAGCACCAGGTCCGCGCAGTCGTCGACGTAGATGTAGTCGCGCAGCGTGTCGAGGGAGACGTAGATGCTGCTGGGCTTCGAGCGGTGGTGCGCCAGGCACAGCTGGGAGATGAGTCCCTGCGGCTTCGCGAGGTTCTGCCCGGGACCGTACAGGTTCGAGATGCGCCCGAGCACGACTCGCACTCCGTGCTCGGCGAGCCGGGAGAACGCAGCCTCTGCGCGCAGCTTCGCCCGGCCGTAGGGTGCCAGGGGGTTCGGAGTGTGGTCCTCGGTGAACGGGGGCTCAGCGGCACCGGCGTAGAGGGCTCCGGCTGAGGACGCGAAGAAGAGCGTGCACCGGGACAGCGCCTCGGCAGGGCCTGAGCTCACGGCGTCCACGAAAGCGTGCATCACCGCGATCTCGGCGTCGAAGTCTTCCTGAGTGGAGGAGGTGACCCCGGCGCCCGCGCACCAGAGGATGCTCCATGGCCCATCGGCGCTGCGCGAAGCCGTCCGCACGACGGCCGCCAGCAGATCCTCGGCGGCCAGGGAGGCGTCGGACCAGCGCACTCGAGCAGCGCGGATGTCGAGCCCGCGCATGCGCCCGCGGCGGACGACGGCGGACCCCAGGAGCCCCCGCGCGCCGATGACGAGAACGGGGATGGGGGAGGTCACCGGGGCCTGGCTGAGCTGTCGGCCGTGCGTGTCTGCGGCTCCGCCTCATGGCTGCGTGCGGCTGCGTGCGCGACCGCAGGGGCGGGCCCGGCCGAGCGGGCGGGGGCTGCGGGAACGCGTCCGAGCGGCCCCTGCGCGGGATCCGAGACGATCAGATACAGCGGCTTGCCCATGGCCATGTTCACCGCGACGCCGACGTACTCGGCGATCACTCCGAGCGCGAACAGCGTGGCACCGAAGCCCAGGAGCAGGACGACGATCTGCGAGGTCCACCCCTCAGGGACGTCTCCCCCCAGCAGCTTGGCGAATGCGAAATAGATGCCGACGGCGACACCGACGACGCCGAACAGGGCGCCGAGCGCGCTCACTGCGCGCAGGCTGCGGGTGCCGCTCGAGATGACCATGCGCCAGAAGTGGGAGAGGAGCCTGCGCAGGGAGTAGCCCGAGCGGCGCTCGCCCTCGTCGCGCAGAGTCACCGGCGCCGTCGCAATCCTGTTGGTGACCCAGCCGAGGGCCACATCGAGGTAGACGTTGGGCCCGGCGTAGGCCGCGACCGAGCGGCCGATCTCCCCGAGCACCAGCCGGTAGCTCTGGTAGAGGGAAGAGTCCGTTCCGCCCGAGAGGCCTTCGATGACCTTCTTCGCGCCCTTCGAGGTGAGGTTGCGGAACGCGCTGTGCGGAGGCGCGTTGGTGGCCTTCGCATAGACGACGTCGGCCTGCTGCGCGAGGGCTGCGTCGAGCAGGTTCCCCATGTCGGCGGGATCGTGCTGGCCGTCCTCATCGAGAGTGACGATCCAATCGCCCCCCGAGGACGCCATGCCTGCGAGGGTGGCCGGGTGCTGTCCGAAGTTCCGGCTCAGCCATACCGGACGCACGAAATCATGCTCGGAAGTGAGGGCGCGAATGGTCGCGGCCGAGCGGTCGGGGCCGTGGTCGTGGACCAGGAACACCTCGGTGACCTGCGCCTGCGCGCCGCCCTTCGTCGTGAAGGGCTCCGTGAGCACAGCGATCTCCTGCATCAGGGCGGGAAGAGTCTTCTCGCCCTGATAGACCGGGATGACCACCGAGATGCGGTGCGGAGTCGGGGAGGCGGGGGCTTCGGTCACGCCCGCCACTATATATGCGCACTGCACAGCGCCGACTGGTTGCATAGGGTGGACCGACCGACCCCAAGGAGCCTCGTCCATGAATCCCCGTGTGTCCGTCGTCGTCCCCGCCTACAACAACGGCGACGTCATCGAGCAGACGCTGCGCTCGATCCTCGACCAGACGTTCCAGGACTTCGAGCTGATCGTCTCCGACCACGCCTCGAGCGACGGCACCTGGGAGGCTATGCAGAAGTTCGCCGACGATCCCCGCGTGCGCCTCGAGCGCACCGAGGCGGGCGGCGGTGCGCGCCGCAACTGGAACCGGGTCTCGCAGCTCGCGACCGGGGAGCTCATCAAGCTCGTGTGCGGGGACGACCTCATCCATCCCACGATGCTCGAGGAGCAGGTGGGCGCCATGGATGCGGCGGGGGAGCGGGCCGTCCTGGTCGCCTCGCAGCGCGACCTGATCGACGCTCGCGGCGAGGTGTTCGTGAAGGCCCGGGGGCTCGGCAGGCTCGACGGAGTGGTCCCCGGCGCGAAGGCGCTGCGGGCGACCGTCCGCTCGGGCGGCAACCTCTTCGGGGAGCCGGCGTGCGTGCTGATGCGCCGCGACGCGCTCGAGAAGGCCGGCTGGTGGCAGGACCTCGCCTACTACATCGACGCCGGCTCGTACGCGCACGTGCTGGTGCAGGGCGACATGGTCGCGCTGCGCCGCTCCTTGGCCTCGTTCCGCGTGAGCACCTCGCAGTGGTCGGTGCGCCTCATGCGCAGCCAGGCGAAGGAGGCCGCGGAGTTCCACCGGCTCGCGCGCGCTCTCGCCCCGGAGACGATCTCCGCGGCCGACGTGCGCCTGGGCGACGTGCGAGCGCAGATCCTCGCGCTCCAGCGCCGCGCCGCGTACCTGGTGCTCGGCCGTCGGATGTCGGCCCTGCCCAGCACCGACTGACACAGCACTGACTGGCGCAGCCCGAGCAGCAGGAAAGGGCGCTGGGCGTCAGCCGGCGCCCTGATCCGAGGCGCCGCCTTGATCCGAGGCGCCGCCCTGGTCCGAAGGGTCCGGGGCGCCGGGAGCGGGGGAGACGGCGGGAGCGGCCGTGCGCGGACGGAACCTGGCTGAGTCCAGCGACTGCTGGAGCGCGGGCGCCATGGTGCGCGCGTAGGCCGCCGTCATGTGGTTGTCGTCCACGTAGGTGTAGACGTTCCCGACCACGGGCACGCACGTCCCTCCAGGGCACAGCGAGGCTGTGAGATCGACTGCGGTGATGCTCGCGGAACCGGGTGCCGCATCGGGGCGCGCTGCGAGCGCCTCGGCGATCTGCGCAGAGAGATCCTCTGGAGCGAGGGAGGCGGAGACCGGTGAGGTGCAGTCGGTTCCGCTCTCCACGCAGTCCACGAAGTCCATCTCCAGCCGCGGCACGTCGCGCATCCCGAGGATGGGGATCCCCGAGTCCAGGACCTGTGCTGCGAGGACCGAGAAGCCGTCGGCCGACTGCTCCCCGGCGGCGCCGGGGATGCCCGCAGTCGTCGCGTAGGTGATGAGCGCGGCGGTGTCGTTCTGCTGGAGGAGCGCGACCACCTCCCTGCTGTACTCGGCGCACCATTCGCTCCCGGTGGCTTCGCCGAATGAGCACTGCGGCCGCGCCACGCTGATCAGGCGCCAGCCCTGCTCGCGGGCGACCTCCTGGATCATCGGCTGCGCCTGCAGAGCGTGGGAATTGCCCGCGATGATCACGAGAGGCGCGTCCGAGGGCGCACCCGTCGGCACGACGGTGCAGTATTCGCGCAAGTCGCCGACGAGTCCGGGCATCGACTCGGGGCAGTCGCCGGCCCAGTCGACCATGTCGCCGCGGATCTCGCTCAGCGCCGGGATCGGCGAGACCCCGGCGGGGACGGGGCCCGCCGAAGGGAGGAGCGAGGCCGCGCCCGGATACGGGTCGACGGTCGCCGCTGGAGGCGCAGCCTCTCGCACCTGCCGGTCCAGCACTGCGCTGCCGCCGAGCGCGATGCCGATTACCAGCGCCCAGCTCAGCGCGATCACCCCGGCGCCCCGCCGCCATTTGGCCGCGATCCAGGGCGAGCGTCGGACAGGGGAGTCGACCCACCGGGTCAGCCCCCACGCCAGCAGGAGCGAGGCGAGCACGACGCTGGAGCCGAGGAGGGCTCCTGCATGGGAGCGGCCGGTGAGGTGCAGCGCGATCACCAGCAGCGGCCAGTGCACGAGATACAGCGCATAGGAGATCCCGCCGAGGCGCTGCACGGGCGCAGCGGACAGCAGCGCGTCGGCGCCCCAGCGCGTCCCGGAGCGTCCCGCCGCGAGCACCAGGCAGGCGGCGAGCAGCGGCCACAGCGCGATCGCCCCGGGGAAGGCGCCGGCGACGTCGACCACCCAGCCGCAGGCGAGCATCGCGGCGAGCCCGGTCCAGGAGAGGAGCGCGCGCGCAGCGGAGGGGCCTTCGGCACGTCGACGCTCGAGCAGGGGCAGAGCGCACGCGAGCAGGGAGCCAAGAGCGAACTCCCACAGCCGGGCGCCGGTGTCGAAGTAGGTGAAGGCCTGGGAGATCGGCAGGCGCAGCTGCGCATAGGTGAAGGAGGCGATCGCGATCACCCCGAAGATCGCGGCGACCACCGCCGCCGGGCGGAGCCTCGTGACGCGGACGATGAGGGCGGCGAGCAGGAGCAGGAGCGGCCACAGCAGGAACACCTGGCCCTGGATCGCGAGAGACCAGAAGTGCTGCAGGGGGCTCGCGAGGGAGTGATCGGGGGCGTAGTAGTCGACGCTGCGGGCGGCGAGGAGCCAGTTCTGCGCGTAGAGCGCGGATGCGATCGCTTCGTCGAGGAGACTGCGGGCGCGGGAGGCAGGCAGGATGGTGAGCCCGGCGATCGTGGTCAGAGCGATGACAACCGCTGCCGGGGGCACCAGCCGCGAGAACGCGCGCAGCCAGTACTGCGGCACGCGCAGCGGCTGGGCCCGCTCCATGCGGCGCAGGAACGACCCCGTCAGCAGGAACGCGCTGATCAGCAGGAAGACGTCCACCCCGCCGGAGACCCGGTTGAACCAGACGTGATAGGCCACGACCATGCCGATCGCGACCGCTCGCAGCCCATGCAGCTCGGTGCGGAAGCGGGCGGGAGCCGGTGCAGGGGTGGGGGACTCCGGAGCGGGATCGACGGCGCCGTCGGCAGCAGGCGCGAGCGCGGGCGCGGGCGCGGCGGGATCTTCCTGGGCGTCGTCGGGGGCTTCCTCGAGCCAGGGGTCGGCCTCTGCGGCGGGGGCCGGCGGCGCAGGGTCCTGGACCCATGGGTCGAGGCCGGGTTCCGATGTCAGTTCCGCGGGGGCAGCTGCCGGCGGATCCTGGGGCGCCGCTGTCTCGGCGGGCTCGACCTCGGCGGCGGGGAGAGCGCGCCGACGCCCGCGAGGACGGGGCGCGGGGGTCGCGGTGTGCGGCGCTGTCGCTGTCGATGTCGGTGCAGATTCCGGCGCGGTGGCGGTCGCAGGCGCAGCGCCCGGGCTGGAGCCGCCTGTACCCTCGTCGGCAGGAGCGGGGAGGATGACGCCGTTCGCCGCGAGCTCCGCCTCCGGGCTCCGCGGAGCGCCGCGACGCCGCCCGTGGCGGGGTGCGGTGTCCGAGCTCGGGGGCTGGTCGATGGGAGCGCCTCCTGCGGAGGGGACGGGGAGAGCGAACTGCATGCTACTGGAGGGCGCATGCCAGACTGTCATCCGTGCCGACGCCCCCCGAAGCTCCCCGCCCCCAGTCCGATTCCGCGCCCGAGGCGACTCCTGCTGATCCGCGCTCCCAGGCGGGATTCGAGATCACCGCCCGCCACGGCGAGAAGGCCCGCGCGGGCGTGATCACCACGCCGCACGGCGAGATCGCGACCCCCGCGTTCATCCCCGTCGGCACGAAGGCCACCGTCAAGGCCGTGCTGCCCGAGACGATGGCCGATCTCGGCGCGCAGGCGCTCCTCGCGAACGCGTACCACCTGTACCTCCAGCCCGGCCACGACCTGGTGGACGAGGCGGGGGGCCTCGGCGCATTCATGAACTGGCCCGGCCCGACGTACACCGATTCCGGCGGCTTCCAGGTGATGAGCCTCGGGGCGGGCTTCAAGAAGGTGCTCTCGAGCGAGTTCGCCGGCGGCGCGACCGCCCGCACCTCCACCGGCGAGGACGACGCCGTGGCCGACGGCAAGGAGCGCCTCGCGCACGTCGACGACGACGGCGTCACCTTCCGCTCCTTCATCAACGGCGACATCCACCGCTTCACGCCGGAGGTGTCGCTGCAGATCCAGCACGGGCTCGGCGCCGACATCATGTTCGCCTTCGACGAGCTCACCACGCTGATGAACTCCCGCCCCTACCAGGAGCGCGCGCTCGAGCGCACACGGCTGTGGGCGGAGCGTTGCCTCGCCGAGCATGCGCGCCTCACCGCAGAGCGCAGCGCGAAGCCGTACCAGCAGCTGTGGGGCGTCATCCAGGGCGCCCAGTACGAGGATCTGCGCCGCAAGGCTTCCCGCGATCTCGGCGCGATGAGCGTCGAGGGCTGGGAGTTCGACGGGTTCGGGATCGGCGGGGCGCTCGAGAAGGAGAACCTCGGCACGATCGTGGGCTGGGTGACCGAGGAGCTGCCGGACCAGAAGCCGCGCCATCTGCTGGGGATCAGCGAGGTCGACGACCTCTTCACCGCGGTCGCCGCCGGGGCCGACACCTTCGACTGCGTCTCGCCCTCGCGCGTGGCGCGCAACAGCGCCGTCTACACGCGCAGCGGCCGAGTGAACCTCACCGGCTCCCGCTACAAGCGCCAGTTCGCGCCGATCGACGAGACCTGCGACTGCTACACCTGCACGCACTACACCGCCGCGTACATCCACCATCTCTTCCGCGCGAAGGAGATGCTGTCGGCGACGCTGTGCACGATCCACAACGAGCGCTTCGTGGTGCGCCTGGTCGATGAGATCCGGGCTTCGCTCATCGCGGGCGACTTCGACGCCCTGCGCGAGGAGCGCACCGGCGCGTACTACGGCGAGGTGCGGTAGGCCGCTGACGACAAGCGGAGGGGGCAGGGGCATGTGCGCGCCCCTGCCCCCTCCGCTTACGAGCTCCTCAGCCCTGCCCCTCGACCTCGAGGAAGTCCGCCGGGAGCTCCGACGTGGGCTGGGATCGCGGGAGGCCCCGCACCCACTGCATGATGAGAGCCGCACCCACGATCGTGCCCGCCGCCAGGACGATCGGATCGAAGACCGCGATGAACTGCAGGACCGCGAGGATCGCCCAGTCGGAGTCCTCGACCGGACCGCTGCGGCCGATGGAGAGGCCGCGTCCCAGCTGCCATTGCGCGACGAAGGCCACCGCATGCAGGGCGACGGCTCCGAGCGCGACGAGGGCACCCGTTCGTCCGCGACCCCACAGGCGCCGGGCGAGCGCGGCCGAGAGCACCGCCACGATCATCACGAGTCTCTCGGCCACCCACGCCATCGCAGAGGCCGCCCGCTGCAGCCCCTCCCAGGTCGAGGGCGCGATCCCACCCTCGCCTAGCGCCACAGCGCCGAGGACCTGCAGGAGCGGGGCCGTGATGCCGAGCAGAGCCAGCAGGATGCCCGCGACCAGCAGGACGACTCCAGTGCGAGTCTCCCACGCGGCGAGCTCGCGTTCCCTGCTCCGTCGCATGCCCAGCTCGCTCTCGTGCGGGAAGCTCAGGAGGCGGCGGTGTTCGCGCTCTTGCGCACCATCCACGCCCCGTAGATCATCACGCCGACGAACACCAGCACCTTGATCGCATCGACGACGCCGCTGATGCGGAAAGCATCTGCAGTGAGGTTGCCGGCGAGATCCGTCATCCCCGCGGCGCCGAGCACGATCCCGGTGACGAAGCTGATGATGGCGCCGCCCACCAGCGAGACGACCAGGCTGACCAGCACGATGATCGCCCCGACGCGGGCACGACCGGTGCTCTTCACGATCGCGATGATCGAGACCACGAACGCCGCGATCGACAGCACGATGTTCGTCAGTCCGAACACGAGGCCGGAGAGGCCCACCCCGATCATCCCGGCGTCGAGCTCCGTGCTCTCGTACTGGTTGGCAGCCAGTGTCGCGGCGCCGAGGATCGCCGTCAGGGACAGCGCCAGGCGCACCAGGAGCAGAGCGATCGACAGGCCTAGGAGCGCGGTGCCGAGGGTGCGCACAGTCTTGGCGCTGGTCTGCGGACGCTGCGGTGCAGCGGTGCCCGCACCGCCGTAGGGTCCAGCGCCCGGGGCCGGAGCGGCACCGAAGGGCTGTGCGGAGGAGGGGCCGGAGGGCTGCGAGGCACCGTACGGCTGGGCCGAGCCGTACTGCGGCGCGGAGCCGTACTGCGATGCCGAAGAGGACTCGGTCGAGGGTGAGTCGAACTGGGGGGCGGAGCCGTACTGCGGTGCCGTGGACGGCGCAGACGATGAGTCTCCGTACTGCTGCGACGCTCCGTACTGCGGGGCGCTCGAGGGAGCGGGACTCTGCTGGGCCTGCTCGTACGAGGGCAGGGCGGAGGGCTCGGCGTGCTGCTGCCCGAACTCCTTCACCTCCGGCAGGTCCGAGGAGAAGGTTCCCTCTGCGTCGGGGCGGGCGTTCGGGTCGGAGGACTCGTTGGGGCTGCTCATGGGATCGCTCTCTGGTCGTGGGAAACGTTGCCCTCACGCTATCGCGGGACCGCAGCAGGCAGGCCCGGATAGACTCGTCGGCCGTGACCTCCGCGCCGATCCCTGACTCTGCCAGCGGCCGCGACAGCCGGCCCGTCGGCAGCGCTGCCGGGGCTGTCGCCGCCCGCAAGGACGCCTACGAGCAGCTGCGGCGCCTCAGCACCTGGCGGCTGCTGTCGGCCACGAAGGCCCCGGCGGTCCTCGCGATCCTGCAGGCGGTCTTCCCCGCAGGGGGTCGGCGCCTGCCCCGCAGCGAGCTGGTGGCACGGGTGGAGACGCACCTGCATCTGCTGCTGGACGAGGGCCAGTCCCGAACCGCCCGGACTGCTGCCGAGTACGTCGAGACGTGGGTGCGCGAGGGCTACCTGACGCGCCGCGACGATCAGCAGCGCCTGGAGACCACCTTCGAGCCGTCCCCGGCGACGATCGACGCGGTCCAGTTCATCGCCTCTCTGGAAGAGCATCGGCCGACGACGACCCAGTCCAGGCTGCAGCTCGTGCTGCAGCAGTTCGACCGCCTCGCGCAGGAGACGGAGACCGACCGCGATATCCGCCTGCGCGACCTGCAGCGCCGACGCGCCGAGATCGAGCGGGAGATCGCCGACCTCTCCGAGGGCGAGCTGATGCTGCCGGCGCCTGCCGCGTCGGCCGACCGCCTGCGGGACATTCTCCAGATCGCCTCCGAGCTCTCCGGCGACTTCCTCCAGTACCGCGAGGACCTGCGCGCCGTCGACCTCCACCTGCGCGAGCAGATCCTCTCGCCCGACGCCTCGCGCGGCGAGATCCTCGAGCAGCTCCTCGCGGGGGACGACCTGCTCGGCCAGTCGACCGTCGGCCGCACTTTCACGCAGTTCTTCCGCCTGCTCAACGATCCGGCGCAGACTGCGATGGCGCAGGACGTCATCGACCGTCTGCTGGAGCGGGACTTCACGCGCGCGCTCGGCCGGGAGGAGCGCGAGCGCCTCGCGAACGTCTTCAGCGACCTGTACGAGCCGGCGCAGGAGGTCCTCGACGTCAAGACCGAGCTGTACCGCTCGCTCGCGCGGTTCGTGCGCTCCCAGGACTTCCGCCAGCACCGTGTGCTCATGGACCTGCTCGCCGAGGCGCAGGGCATCGCGCTCGCGCAGAAGGACGAGGTGCGCGCGCGCTCGCCGTTCCCCCTCGAGCTCGACCTCGCGCGTGTGCGGATGAGCTCGGTCGCCCAGCACCAGCTGAAGGATCCCACCGACCCCGGCGCACCCGCAGAGGCTGAGGTGCACGATGCGACGACGCTCAGCGTCGAGGTGCTCGAGAACCTCGTGCGCGTCAACGACATCGACGTGATCGGCCTGACCGGATCGGTCAACAGGGTGCGCGGTCGCGGCGGGCAGGCCTCGATCGGCGATGTGCTGCGCGAGGAACCGGCGACGCAGGGCCTCGCGAGCGTCATCGGACTGATGTTCCTCGCCACCCAGTACGCGCAGCAGCGCGAGGGCTCCACCGAGATCGTCGCCTGGCGCGAGCTCGACGGCCGCGACTATGCGGCGAAGGTGCCGGCGTTCTACTTCCTGGACGACGTCCCGGTCGACTGAGGCGGGCTCGGAAGGTCGACCCAGGCCGCTTCGGCGTCACGTGCGAGGAGCTCCTCGTCGGCCCGGAAGTCGCTCATCCTGCAGCCCCGGCCGTGCGGCGCGACCGAAATCCCCTCCTTCTCCCACAGGGCGAAGGCGCGGGCGCGCAGAGGCGGAGCGACCTCACCCGATGCTGAGACGACACGCCACCACGGCACGCTGGAGCCCCAGTCGCGGAGGATCCGGCCGACGAGGCGCGGCCCGCAGCCCGCGATCGCACCGATCGTCCCGTAGTTCGTGACGCGGCCGCGGGGGATCGCCTCGATCGTGCGCAGCACGCGCTCGACCGTCAGATCATCCATCTGCACGCGGGGCTGGGGGTCCATGCCGTCGATCCCAGCAGATCTGTGCGGCGGGCGCCAACGGCGGCTGGGGAGCGCGCGGAGCCGGTACCCTCGGGAGGCGTGACCAACCCCTTCGCTCCCGCCGCGCCCCGTGATGCCTCCGACGATGTCGATGCGCCGACCGCTTCGAGTCTCGGCAGTCTCGTGGACGAGTCCCGCCGCGTGCTGGTGGCCCTGCTGCAGGGACCGTTCCTCGACGGCCGCAAGGACACGGTCCGCTACAGCCAGCTCCTGCGCGACCGGCCCGCGATCGAGGCGCGACTGGCGGATCTGTTCCTCGAGCTGGTGCTCGACGACGACGCGCAGGTGGCGTTCGTGCGTCAGAGCGAGTCCGATCCCGATGCCCCGAAGCTGCTGCGCAGGCTGTCGGGCATGAACCGACTCGATTCCGTGCTGATGCTGGTGCTGCGCCAGATGCTGCTCACGCAGTCCTCCCGCGGCCAGCGCGCAGTGGTCTCCGAGGCGGAGATCCAGCAGGCGCTCGCCGCATACCGGCGGACCGCCTCGACCGACGAGGCCGGGTTCGCCAAGGAGGTGCGCGCCTCGATCACGAAGCTCCAGCGCGCAGGCCTGCTCGAGGAGCAGGGCGACTCGTTCGAGGTCTCACCGGTGCTGCGTCTGATGATCGGTCCCGACACGGCCCGCGAGTTCATCGAGCTGTACCGCGAGGCGGGGGTCGCGATCGAGGGCGGCTCGACGGAGGTTCCGGCCGACGAGGACGAGTCCGCACCGAGCGCTGACGCCGAGAACTGAGCGGCGTCCCCGCGAGGCGCCGGCCGACGGGGCACCGGGCCACAGGGCTCCGCCCCGGGGGGTCTCGGAAGCGCTCAGCCCTTGCGGCGAGCGTCGGGGTCCTGCGGGCCTTCGGTATCCGGGGTGCGGGGCGGGATCCAGGGGTCGGCGCTCTCGTCGACAGGGATGTCAGGATTCACGAGCCGGGATTCCAGCGACTTCGAGAAGATCTCGACCGGAGGTGAGGCGATGTCGATCGTGCCGTCGATGTCCTGCCAGGGGCCGCCGTTCACCGAGAACTGGCCGCGGAACGTGGTGGTGAGGGTGATGTCGTACCAGCCCTCGTAGCGGTAGGTGTGGGTGACGTCGAGCGCGGGGAAGGGGCGTCCGGGGCGGTCGGTGGTGATGGTGGTGCCGTCCCCGAGGTCCCAGGTGTACTGGCTGGGGATCGCTCTGACCTCCACGGGAATGCCGAGCAGCGTGGTGGGCAGAGTCTGCTCCGCAGTCTCGGCGTAGAGCACGAGATCCATGTTCACAGGGAGCCAACCATCCGGCGGGCCTGCGTGCGCAGGGAGGGGTTGCACGGGGAGGGATGCGAAGTCGGACTGCGTGACCGTGATGACGATGGGAGTTCCGTCGGGGGCGGCGGCGTTGCCGGGCTGGCCGGGGAGGGCGCACGAATAGCTCTCGCCTACGACGGTCCCGGTTGCCGCCAGCGTGAGAGTGCGCTTCACCGTCTGACCCGCAGTTGCCCCTGGATTCTGCGCTGCTTTCCATCCGCCTACGTAGAGTGCATCTCCCTCGCCGCGATACGAGCCTGTGGACGCCGCTTCGCAGGAGCCGCGAGGTGCGGAACAGTTCCAAGCGCTGCCGTCGGTCGAGCCGCAGCCTTGACGAGATGCGCGCACGTATTGCTGGTCTATTTGGAACATTTTGCGGATTGTTTCGGCCGCTAGGCTCCTAGGTCTGACTGGAGACGAGGAGCTGTTTTTGTGACTCTTTGCCGTGGCGGCGTTTTCTTTAGTGGTGGCGGATCGGCCCGATTCTGCCTCCTCGAGGCGGGCCTCAGCCGCGACCCCCACATTTCGCTTCCCCAAACTACCCTTCATCCCAGATCCGCGCGGAAGTTCGGAGTGGTCCGGAGTCGCTTCAGAAGTCGAATTGTTCTCCTCCGCCTTGGGGGTGGCGTGGGCGGAGGCAGGAGTTAAAATGACTACCGCGACTAGAAGGCTGGCGCAAATCGCTTTCAATGATCTTGGGGCGCTCATGGCCCGTCCCAGGATTTTGACTCGACATCGTAGTCCGACACGATCCATCGACCGTTGTCCCAGTTCAGCCCGCCGACGGTGTACATCAGGACTGCCGCCGACTCTGCGGTGGAGCCGTCACCTCGAGGTGAGGTGTTCTTGGCGAGTACGAAGTCATACCCGACTTCTACCTCGTTGAGGGAAGAGTCGTACCTGTCGATCGAATGATCAGGCAGTTCTTGAAGGTCTCCACCGACCCAGAACTGCCCTTGGCTGCGCATGAATTCGATGGATTCCAGATTCTGTGTGCACCCCAGGCACTTCTCCGAATGGAGTGTCTTCAGCTCGTCGACATTCCCGGTCTGCGATGCCCAGACTGTCATCGCCCAGAAGTACCGGTACGCCTGGATGGCTCCGTCGTCGGTGTGCTGGTCCATACCCGGGTAGTCCGCGCGGTCGGGCTTGGGGATGGCGGGGGTCGGTGCGGCCGTGGTCGCGGGCGGGGCCTCGCTCGTTGCGGGAGCTGGAGCTGCAGTGGGGCTCGCGCTCGGAGCCGCTGAGGGCGTTGCGGCAGTGTCGCCGCAGGCTGCGGCGCCGCAGAGAAGGGCTGCGGCGGCGAGGGGGGCGAGGAATCGTCGGGCATTCTTGGCGCGCACGGCTGGCCTCCAGGGGTGGGATTCCTGAACTCTAAACCGCGCAGAACCGGAGGAACAGGGCTTCCCGGGAATGTGGATAACTGCGTCAAGGGGCCTTGATCGGCTCAAGGTGCGGTCTCTTCTACGCTGGTCCCATGCGCGCACTCGTCCTCGATGTCCCCGGATCGACCCCGCAGGTGCGGGATATCCCCGCCCCGGAAGCCCCGCCCGGAGGGGTCGTCCTCCAGGTGGAAGCCGCCGGTCTGTGCCGCTCCGACTGGCATGCCGCCGTCGGGCACGATGCGACCGTCGCCTTCCCGCACGTCCCCGGCCACGAACTCGTCGGCCGCGTCCTCTCGGTCGGTGAAGGCGTCTCTCGCTGGAGGGTGGGGGACCGCGTCACGTCCCCGTTCGTCTGCGGATGCGGGCACTGCCAGTGGTGCGAAGCGGGTCAATCACAGGTGTGCCCCGACCAGACGCAGCCCGGGTTCACCCACTTCGGTGCCTTCGCCGAGCAGGTCGTCCTCCACGCGGCCGACCACAACCTCGTCGGCGTCGGCGAGGGCCTTCCGGCGGAAGCGGTCGTGCCGCTCGGCTGCCGCTTCGCGACAGCCTTCCGCGGCCTGCGCCAGCGCGCGCAGCTGCACGCCGGGGAGCTTGTCGCAGTGATCGGCTGCGGGGGCGTCGGCCTGTCGGCCGTGATGATCGCGGCGGCCCTCGGAGCCCGTGTGATCGCGGTCGACATCAGCCCGCGCGCGCTCGAGCTCGCGCAGCGCCACGGTGCGGAGCGCGCGGTGCTCACCGCCGGGCTCGACCCGCAGGCGTCGGCCGACGCCATCATCGCGGCGACCGGGGAGCGGCCTGCGGTCACCGTCGATGCGCTCGGTCTCGAAGCGACCCTCGAGACGGCGCTGCAGAGCCTCGCTCCGCTCGGCCGCCACGTGCAGATCGGCCTGTTCGCCGCGCCGCCGGTGACGGCGCTGCCGCGGATCATCGGCCAGGAGCTCTCGCTTCTGGGCAGTCACGGCATGGCATCAGGCGGCTATGGAGAGCTGCTGGAGATGGTCCGCGACGGAAGGCTGCGCCCGCAGGATCTCGTCACCGCCTCGATCGGCCTCGAAGAAGCCGGAGCCGCCCTGATGGCGATGGGCGACGCCCCGCCTGCGGGGATCACGATCATCCGACCGTGATCGCAGGCATAGTGCGGTGATGCGAATCGGTCTCGGCCCTGCCGTTGAGATCAGGACTTCGTATAGGTCAGCGTGTTGTTCGCAGGGTTGGCATCCTCGAGGATTTGCCCGGAGAACGTGTAGTTGGCGGGCTGAGAGATGCGGTCGGGCCAGTTCATATTGAAAGTGACGCCGTCGTTCGGGCGGAATCCGGTCTTAATGGTGATGGTCCAGGTCCAGGTCCGGTATCCATCGGTGCCGGTGGTGACGGTGGGATTGCTCAGACTGAACCATTTGGTCGCAGCATTCGACGTGCCAAGGCTCGGGGTGGCGCGCTTGGTCGTGCTGCCACTGGTCTGGGTGACAGAGATGGTGACTGTGCCCTCGCGTGTGGGCCGGTCCGCGCTGAGGTTCCGCAGTGCGAGCGTGTCGGTGTGCGCGGCCTTGTTGGTGTCGCCGAGGTTGGACGTGCGAACGAGGGTGAAGTCCGTGCGGGAGATCGCTAGGGCGGGGGCGGCGACCATCACTGCGGCCGTGGGGACTGCCCAGGCGGTGCCGCGCAGCAGTGCGCGGCGTGAAGCGGGGGTGCGCTTGGGGGAGGGGGTGCCGGAAGAGGAAAGGTGCATATTTCAACCAGTCACATCCTTACCGGCGGGTTGTCTAGGGGTTCAGGGGGTAGAGGTGTGCAGGTCGCATTCGTTTGGTGCCGCAATCCGGCATGTGTCGCATTTGCGAGGTTCTGCGGGTCGCAGGCCGCAGATATCCCCGGAGGCTCGCTCGGTAGACTTCTGCGGTGCCTCCCACTACTGACAACTCCCCGCAGAGCGGCCTGGATCTGCCCGGCGTGCCCCTCGCTCAGCCGGAGGGCGCCCACGTGAGCACCGACCCCGACCACCCCCACCCCGGGCAGTGGCGCCTCACGCACGTGCAGGTCAGCAACTGGGGCACGTTCCACGGCACCCATGACCTCGAGATCTCGCCCAAGGGTTTCTTCCTCACCGGCGGCCCCGGCACCGGCAAGTCGACGCTGCTGGACGCGATCAGCGCGCTGCTGACACCTCCGCGCACCCTGCACTTCAACGCCGCGGCGTCGGACGCCGGGCCCGCGCGCTCGAAGTACCGCCGCACTGTCGCCAGCTACGTGCGCGGCGCCTGGGCCATGCACTACGACGCCGCGACCGGCGAGTTCAGCCAGGAGGTGCTGCGCGAGAAGTCCACGCTCTCGGTCATCACCCTGCGCTACTCCGACGGCGAGGGGGGCACGGTGCAGCTCACCCGCCTGCTGCTCCTGCATGCCGGGCACAGCGCCGACTCCGACGTGAAGAGCCTGTACGTCATCGCACGGCAGCCGCTGGATGTCACGGATCTGCGCCAGTTCGTCTCCACGCAGATCGAGGGCAAGGCGCTGGAGGCCGCGCATCCGGGCACCGAGACCTTCCGCCAGTTCCGCGAGTACCGCGCGAAGTTCTGCCAGCTCCTCGGCATCCCCGACGAGAAGGCCCTCGGCCTCCTCCACAAGATCCAAAGCGCCAAGGAGCTGGGCGACGTCAACGCCCTGCTGCGCGACTACATGCTGGAGGAGCCGCGCACCTTCGAGCTCGCCGACCAGGCGCTCGCGAACTTCCACAACCTCTCCGAGGTGCACGACGCCCTCGTCAACGCGCGCGAGCAGCGCGACCTCCTGCGCACGCTGCGCACCGCCCACGAGTCCTGGAAGGCGATGCGCGAGCGCGGCGGGGAGCTCGTGGATCGCCGCAGCGACATCGATGTCTTCGCCGCCCAGCACCTCGTGCGCCTGCTCGAGAGCGAGCAGGAGCGGCTCACCCTGGAGCGCGACCGCGTCGGCGCACAGCAGCGCCGCCTCGTGCAGGACCTCGCCGAGTCCCGCGCGGATCTCCTCCAGCTGAAGGAGCAGCGCCGACGCGCCGGCGGCGGCGAGATCGACGACTGGAAGCAGCAGATCGCCGGTCTCGACGTCGAGCGCGAGCGCCGCAAGGAGCGCGCCACCGAGTTCTCCGCGCAGCTCGCGACCGTCGACCTGCGCACTCCCGTCAGCGAGGACCTCTTCCTCGCCACCCAGCGCGAGGTCGCGTCGCTGCGATCGGCCCTCGAGGAGGAGGAGCGCAGCGCCGGCGAGCAGAGCTGGGAGGCCGAGGCATCCGTGCGCGAGCTGCGCGAGACGCTCCAGCGCACCACCGCCGAGCTCGCCTCCCTGACCTCGCGCGCCTCGAACCTGCACTCGGAGGACGTCGCGATCCGCGACGCGATCGCCCGCGAAGTCGGCATCGCCCCGTCGGACCTCCCTTTCGCCGCGGAGCTGCTGCAGGTCAAGGACGGCGAGGAGGAGTGGACGGCCGCGGCCGAGCAGGCGCTGCGCGGGCTCGCCCGTTCGATCCTCGTGCCCGAGCGCGTGTACCGGGAGGTCGCCGGGGTCATCGACCGCACGAAGCTGCGGCGCCGCATCTCCTACAACCGCATCGACACCGACCTGCGCCAGCCCGTGCGCCGCATCGACGAGCGCACCCTCGCCGCGAAGATCGACGTCAAGGACGGCGAGTTCCACGGCTGGCTCGCCGGCGAGATCGCCGCGCGCATGGACTACGCCTGCGCGGAGAGCCTCGAGGAGTTCACGCGCCTGCCGCGCGCCGTGCTGCGCTCGGGCCAGATCAAGCACTCGGCCTCGCGCCACGAGAAGAACACCGACCGCGCCATCAACGACCGCTCGCAGTGGGTGCTGGGCTTCGACAACCGCGGCAAGCGCAGCGTCTTCGAAGCGGAGCGCACCCGCGCCGAGCAGGCCCTGTTCGAGGCGCAGGCGCGCCGCAAGGACGTCGAGGCCGACGCGGAGCGCCGACGGGAGCGGCTCTTCGCCCTCCAGGCTCTCAGCGCCGTGACCTGGGATGACATCGACGCCGCGTCGATCGCCCGGCGCATCGCGAACCTGCGCGACATGGTGCGCGCCGCGGAGTCGGGCTCGGAGGCCCTCGCCGACCTCGCCCGTCAGGTCGACGACGTCGAGCAGGCCATCGCCGACGCCGACGAGGAGCTGCTGGAGGTCGTGCGCACCGCCGGCAAGCTCACCGAGCAGACCGATCGGGCTGCAGAGCGACTCACGGCCGCGCGCGGACGGCTCGCCGAGAGGGAGCTCAGTCCCGAGGTGGAGGAGGAGCTCGCCGATCGCTTCTCGGCGATCGCCCCCGCTCTGGTGCTCTCCAACATCGACCAGGTCACGAAGGACGCTGCTGCGACCCTCGACGCGGAGCTCGTGGATCTCACCCGCCGCACCTCGCGCGCCGAGGAGGACATGCGCACGGCGATGCGCGAGTTCGCGCGGCGCTGGCCCGCCGAGGCCGGCGACACCGACGCGACTCTGGATGCGGCCGACGACCACCTCGCGATCCTCCGGCGGATCGAGGAGGAGAAGCTCCCCGAGGTCGAGGACCGGTTCTTCGACTTCTTCACCGGCAACACGCTCGGCGACGTCCAGGCGCTCGCCACCGCCATCGCGCGCGAGCCCGCCGAGATCCGCAAGCGCCTGCAGCGCATCAACGCGCTGCTCAGCCAGGTCGAGTTCCACTCGGGCCGCTACCTGCAGCTCTCGATGCGCCCGGTGCACCTCGCTGCGCTCGACGAGTTCCGCTCGACCCTGGAGGCCGCGGTCTCCGGGACGGTCGAGCACGACATGACCCGCGACCGCGAGCTCGCCGAGGAGCGGTTCCTGTCGCTGCGGCGCCTGATGGAGATGATCTCCGCGGCGCGCACGCAGGAGGATCAGGTCTCCCGCGCGATCCTCGACGTGCGGCGCCACGTGCACTTCCACGCCGAGGAGGTCGACGCGACCGGCGTCGTGGTGCACGCCCACGAGTCCGGCGGACCGCTCTCGGGCGGTCAGAACGAGCGCCTCACCACCTTCTGCCTGGCTGCCGCCCTGCGCTACCAGCTCGCCGGCACCGGCGTCGACGTGCCCCGCTACGCGCCGATCATCATCGATGAAGCGTTCTCGAAGGGCGCGGGCAAGTTCATCACCGCCGCGATGGAGTCCTTCCGCCACTTCGGCTTCCAGGTCATCCTCGCGAACCCCGGCAAGAACCCCCAGGCCCTCGCCCCGTTCATCGGCGGCGTGGGCGTGGTCGCGATCCGCGAGGACCGCTACTCGAGCGTGAGCCCGATCGAGTTCGTGCCCGTCGGCTGAGCGGGGGCGGGGTTGGGGCGGGGCGGGCTGCGCCGAGCGCCCGCCCACCACCACACCAGCCTCCTGCCCTACCTCGTCGATGCTCGTTGAGAGTCACGTCAGGAGTCGAGATGCGTCCATCTCGGCTCCTGGGCTGGATTTCGGCGGGGTAGCGGAAGGATGGCGAGGGCGGCGGTGCAGGGGTAGGCGAGGCGCCGCTGACTTGTCCGAAGCGTGCGTGTGGGCGAACCCTCCCCGACCTTCGGGGTCCACAATCGAAGAGGTGGCGGGGACGGCGGTGCTCCGAAGCTTCTAGCGTCGCTGCATGTCCTCCTCTCCCGGTAGTGAGCACTCTGCTCTCAGTCCTCGCAGGCGGGCTTCCGCACGCCCCAGTTCGCTGGGGCGCTTGGTGCTGAGCCGGGAAGCGCTCCTCGACCGCGGCGTCACCAGCCGAAGGCTCGCGAGCTCGGAGTTCACGCGAGTGTTTCCAGGGTTCTACACGCTCACCGAGGTGCCGGCAGGTGTGCGGCAGATGTGCCACGTGCTACAGACGCAGGTGCTCCCCGGTGTGGTGCTCAGCCATACGACCGCTGCTGCTCTCATGGGGATCGCTCTTCCTGCGTCTGCAGATGGCGGGATAGCTTTCCATCTGCCGCGTGTCCAGCCCGGGCGCATCGATTCTCGAACGGGAGCTGCGGTGCCGCGAAACCCGCTGCAACCTCCCCTGCACGTGCGCGTCCCCGCGCCTCACCATCCTGCTGCAGGTCCTCGTGTCCGGGTCCATCGGGGCACGCCCGAACTTCGCCTGCAGCACGACGGATTCTTGGTCTCCCACCCACTGGAAGTGCTGTGGGAGCTCGCCGGGCTGCTTGGCCACTCGGATCTCGTCGCTGCGGTGGACAGCATCCTGAGCCCGCGCGCGAGGCAGCTCGGGGGTGGCCGACACCTCCTCACGCGCGCCGCGATCCGGGAGCACGTCGCAGCAGCCCCCGCAGGAAGGCGGGGATCGCGTGCCCTGCGGCGGGCTCTCTCCGACGCCCGGGAGGGGGTGGAATCGCCGGCTGAGACGTACGCGCGCCTACTGATTGTGGCTGCAGGATTCCCGGAGCCCACGGTGAACCTGCCCGTGCTCGACGTGCTATCGGGCAAGATCCGACGGATAGATGGCGCCTACGAGGCGCAGAGGGTCGGGATCGAATTCGACGGGGATGTGCACCGCACTGGACGTTCGGTGTGGCGAGAGGACGAGAAGCGCCGTGATGGGCTCGCGGCTTCAGGCTGGCTGCTGCGGAGAATGACCGGAGCGGATCTGGTGCATCCGGACGAGTTCCTGACCCGGCTCCATCGGAGCTGCACCGAGCGGGGCGTGCCTGTTCCTCCAGTGGGATCCTGGCGAGGTCGGGTACTCCTCGAAGGCGCGATGGACTACTCGGGCCGGATGGCGCGCTGAGGAATCCCGGCCCCGCGTGTACAGCAGGCGAAGTCACCCAGGAAGCGCTCGGGAGGCACCGCCCTGGCCCCCTTGAGATCCAACTGGCGAGTCGAAATCGGGGGGTCTCGCCTCGTCAGCCGGATCTCGGCGATGGGACCGTGCGACTCGAGGGGCCGGGGGTTGCTCAGGTGCCGTGGCGGGCGGGGCTCGGGCCTGGTCAGGTGCGCTCTGGGTCGGCCGACGGGGAGGCCTCCGGGGCTCAGCCCTGCGTCGCTCCCGTGATCCGGTCCAGCGCGGCCAGCGGGATGGGCAGCCAATCGGGGCGGTTGCTGACCTCGTAGAGCACCTCGTACACGGCCTTGTCGGCCTCGAACGCGGCGATGAGGGTGCGGAACGAGGCGTCGTCGGGATCGATCCCTGATGCGTCGGCATAGCCCGCGAGGAAGGCGTCGCGCGCGTGCGAAACCCAGGCGGAGGCGTCGGCCCCGTGCTCCAGGGCCACGGCGCCGCCCGCGTAGTCGA
The DNA here is from genome assembly GCF_023509525.1 of Brachybacterium equifaecis. Taxonomy (GTDB): domain Bacteria; phylum Actinomycetota; class Actinomycetes; order Actinomycetales; family Dermabacteraceae; genus Brachybacterium; species Brachybacterium equifaecis. Next base: position 739,788 of record NZ_JAKNCJ010000001.1, on the reverse strand, counting down.
AGCTGCGCAGCATCCCGGCGACGTCGCGCACCGGGCAGTCGGGCAGGACGCGCTGGCTCAGCGGACGCATCGGCTCGCCCTCGAAGTCCAGCAGGATCCAGCCCCGACCCGGCGCCTGCAGCACCTGCCCGAGGTGGTAGTCGCCGTGGATGCGCTGCATCGGCGGCCAGGCGACGGCATCCTGGGCGGCGCGCCGGATCACCGCGGCGAGAGCCTCCCGGCGCTGGGCGACCTCTGCGACCTGTCCGGCGACCTGGTCCAGCCGCTCCAGCATCTGCTCGACCATCGCGGCGGCGTCGGCCGGGGAGGCCGGCAGGGACGGGAGCACTTCGCCCAGGATGCGGTGCACCTCGGCCGTCGCCTCGCCGAGCGTGCGAGCGCCGTCGGTGAAGTCGGCGCCTGCGGCGGCCTGCTCGAGAGCGACCCGCCATGCGTCCTCCACCCCTGCCAGGAAGCCCTGGCCGAGCAGGGAATCGGTGGTGATGCGCGCGTCGCCGTAGACCATCCGCACCGAGCCCACCATCGGCGCGATGCGGGTCGATCCGGCGGCGTCGAGCGCGCCCTGCAGCACGACGTCCGGGTTCTCGCCCTCCTGCAGGACGCGGAAGAGCTTGAGGATCACCGGGTCGCGGCCCTCGAGATCGAAGATCATCGAGGAGTTGGACTGCTCTCCGGACAGCAGCCGGCTGCGCGTGACGCGACCGGCCGCGCGATCGCCGACGGGCGCGGCCTGCAGGCGCAGGTCCCGGGAGGGAAGAGCGCGGCCGCCCTCCGCGCTCTGCTGCGTGCCTGCCGTGCCGGGCTGCGCGCCATCCGCGATGGGCTGCGCTTCCGCCCCGTCGGCGCGCGCGGCCCCCGCGGCGGGCCGCGCACCCGCCCCGTCGGCCAGCAGCGCCAGGAGCGTGCGCCGCCCCAGGTCGCTGCGGGCCGCGTCGACGAGCTGCAGGGAAGGGGCATCGGGGTCCGACGGATCGGAGGCCTCCCCGATGAGCGCGCCAGGCTCCGCCTCGACACCGGCACCGACAGCGGCGCGCCGCACCAGCACGAGCGGCACCTGGTAGTCGGTGGTGCCGCCGGCGCGCAGAGCCGTGTTCACGACGAGAGCGCCCTCAGCGCCCCCAGCACCCGGGGCGTCCGCGGGCGCCTCGAGCACGGCCCAGGCGAGCAGCTCGAGCCGGGGAGCGCCTCCCGCCTTCGCCGTGAACCAGCGCTGCGCAGGAATCCACTGGGCGATCGCGTCCAGAGCGGACACGAGCAGAGGCTCGATGGCGGAGTCGGGAAGGGCGGCGGAGGCGGGGCGCTGACGGTCCATGGCCTCCACTCTAGGGCGGTGCCGCGCGGCCTGGCGGCAGGCACCGCTGATAGCGTGGGGCGGTGCCTGGCGCCCCGCTGATCCCCCCTGCCGCGGATGCTCCGTGCCCGGGCAGCCCGCCGTGGCCCGGTCGCCCCGGCCGTCGCCCCCGCCCTCTCCTCCGACTAGTCGCCGCGGCGGTGCTCGCGGGCAGTCCGATGCTCGTCCCGTCGGCCGCCCTCGCGCTCGGCGAGGACGGTCCCTTCGAGCTCCCGAGGTCGGAGCGCACGGTCGACATCGCGCCGGGCATCGTCAACCGCATCCCGGTCGCGGACCTCATCACCGACAGCGTCGAGGGCGAGCTCGATCTCGCCTCGGCCCGCCTGGCGGTGCCCGACGGCGCCACGGAGCAGCAGCTCGATGACATGGCGCTCTCCGAGGACGGCACCGCGATGACGGTCGCGGGGGAGGGCACGTGGTCGGTGCTGGGCACCGACCTGGTGTTCACTCCAGATGCGTCGCCCGATCCCGGGTTCTCCCCGATCGCGATCACTGTCGCGAGCGTGCACGGCACCCGCTCGCTGCCCGCCGAGTTCCGCCTGCAGCCCACCGACGCGGTGGAGCTGCAGGTCACCGCGGGAGCCGGGGCCGCTGTGAGCGTCGACCTCTGGGAGAGCGGCGCCGGTGTCGCGAGGATCCATCTCCTGCTCGACGGCATGCCCGCCGGCTCCACCGTCACCGAGGACGACTCCCGCATCGTCATCCCCGAGGAGGGGGTCTGGCAGTACGACGCCGCGACCGGCGCCGTGGAGTTCACCCCCGCGGCCTCCCATCTGGGCCGCCAGCCCACGACCCTGCGCTATCTCGCCGACAACGAGGCCGGCGCCACCCTGCGCACGGGCAGCATCTCGATCGTCACCCCCGTGCTCGCCGACATGGTGCGCGCCGCACCCTTCGGGCAGCCGGTCTCCTTCCCGGTCCGGGACAACCAGCAGAACGTCTCCCCGAACACGCTGCGGCTGGTCCCCGTCGGGGGGCCGACGGCGAACGCGCGCACGAGCGGCACCACGCAGGATCCGCAGCCAGGGATGGCGCGCGTGAACGCCGACGGCACCGAGGTGATCGTGGACGGACAGGGCCGCTGGTCCCTGGACCGCGAGGCGGGGGAGGTCACGTTCACCCCCGAGTCGGCGTCCGTGATCGAGGCCGCGCCGATGGGCATCACCGGGGCCGACGCGGAGGGCCAGTCGGCGGGAACGGCCCTGCTGACGATCGGGTACCCGGCGCTGTTCGATCTCGTCTCCGCCGCGAAGCCGGGCGCGCAGATCGTCTTCCGCCCCCTCGCGCCCTCGGGGCCGGCAGGGGGCGTCGCGAAGGACTCGCTGCGGCTCAGCGCGGAGGGCGCCGCTCCCGGAGCCGTGCTCGCCGAGGACGGCCTGACCATGGCGATCCCCGGTCAGGGACTGTGGGAGATCGACCGCGAGAGCGGCACCATCACCTTGACGCCGGAGTCCGATCTCGAGGCGGGCGCGACCAGCACCGTGCGGATCACGGGCACCGGCGTGCACGCCGGGAACCCGGTCAGCGGTCAGCTCACCGCCCTGGTCAGCGCGGCGACCCCGACCCTGCGGGACGACGAGATCGCGACGGCGCCGGGGCGCTCGGCCGCGGTTGATCTCCTGGCCAACGACACCGCCGGATCCGCGGCCAGCCCCCTGCAGGCGTCCAGCGCGCGCCTGCTCTCGCTGCAGGCCGCGAACCTGGGCGAGCTCGACCGATTCCGCGGCACCCGCCTGGTGATCCCGCGCGAGGGCGAGTACGTGGTGAGCAGCGACGGCGTGCTCACGTTCACTCCGGCCGACGGCTTCTCCGGCCGCGCCACGCCCGTCTTCTACAGGGTGGAGGACGCCCAGGGAGTGCCGTATCTGGCCTCCGCGGTGGTGCAGGTGGATCCGGCGCTCGCCGCATCCGCGGGGAGCGGGTCGGAAGGGAGCGCCGGGATCAATTCGCTGCTCACGGGGCTCCTGCCGAGCTCCTCGTCCACCGCGATCGTCTACGGCACGATCGCGGTGCTGATCAGCTTCGCCGGCGCCGTCTCGCTGTTCATCGGCACGCGGATGGAGAGCGACCGCCGCACCTGGAAGGACTGAGCGCCGCCCAGGCCCGACCGGCGGACCGGCCGACGGGCCGACCCGCGGAGCAACCAGCGGATCAGCCAGCCGGGCAGCCCTCGAGGGCGGGGGCGGGCTGGGCGAGCTGCGCCTGCGCGGCGGCGCCGTCGCGCAGATCCGTGTAGCCCTCGCCCAGCAGCACGATGACAGAAGCGTCCTCGCGGTCGTCGAGCGAGAGGGTCGCCCCCTCGAACTGGGCGGCCACCGACTGCGCGGCGAGGTAGCCCGTGGGACCGTGGACGATGGTCACCGGTCCGGAGGCGGCCGTCGTGTTGCCGGCCTCGCCCGTGGCGTAGCCGCGCTCGGCCAGGGCCTTCGTGGTCGTCGCCGCGAGCCCGGAGCGGTTGGTGCCGTTGCGCACGCTCACGCTGACCTCGCCCGGAGCCGTCGGCACCGCCCCCGGTTCGGGGCACACGGTGCCGTCGGCGGCGGCAGCGACCGCCCCGCCCGCATCAGAAGGCTCACCGGCGGGGGCGGGATCCTCGCCGAGCAGATTCGCGGCGGCCCAGACCAGCGCGCCGATGAGCACGATCGTCAGCAGCGAGAAGACGACGAGCTGGGTGATGCGCACCCGCCGCTGGCGCGAGGCGCGCTCCTCCCGGCGGCGGACGGTCTGCGTGGACCGGCCGTAGGGGTGGGCGTCGCGGTGGCTGGAGGGCATGGCGGGCTCGATTGCGCTCAGGACTCCCGGGCGGGCGCCCGGGAGTCGATCCAGGGGTCAGTCCAAGGGGCGGTAGGCGATGCCGAGGGCCTCCAGGCGGTGCAGGTGACCGCGCAGACGCTCCTCGAACTGGGCGTAGGGCTGCTCAGGGGAGCCCCACGCGCGCTCGGCCAGCGCGCACAGGCGCGGGAAGGCCATGTACTGCAGGTGCTCGGGGGTCGCGATGTACTCGGTCCACAGCTGGCCCTGGAGCCCGAGGATCAGCTTCTCCTGCTCGGCGCTGAGGCCCTTCGGGGCGTACTGGGCGGTGTAGACGTCCTCGAGGGTGAGCACGTCGGTGCCGATCGCGAGGGGCTCGGCGGCGCGGTCGCCCTGGGCCTTGTCGAAGTAGAACTGATCGGAGCTCGCGACGACGGTGCGGAAGCCGCGGTCCACCGCGGTCTTCACCCCGTCGGAGCCGCGCCAGTTCATCACCACGACGTCATCGGGGACGTGCGTGTCGAGGACCTCGTCCCAGGCGACCACGGTCTTGCCGCGCTCGCGCAGGACCTCGGTCGCGAAGGAGGTGAAAGCGCCCTGGATCTCGGAGATGCGGGTGAAGCCCCACTCGGTGAGCCGGCTGCGCGCGGCGACCGACTGCTCCCACTCGGTGATGGGGCACTCGTCCCCGCCGATGTGGAAGAACGGGGCGGGGAAGATGTCGGCGATCTGCGTGAGGACGTCGCGCAGGAACTCGAAGACCTCGTCGGAGACCCCGAGGACGTGCTGGGATATGCCCCAGACCTCGCGCACCGCGATCTGCTGCTCGGGGTTGTTCCCGAGGTGCGGGTAGGCGGCGATCGCGGCCTGCATGTGGCCGGGCAGGTCGATTTCGGGGACGATCATGACGCCGCGGTCGCTCGCATACTGCACGAGGTCGCGCAGCTGCTGCTGGGTGTAGAAGCCGCCGTGGGGGGTGCCGTCGAAGACCCACTCCTCGGGGGCGGAGTCGCCCATGGCGCCGACGAGGGTCTGGGCGCGCCGGGAGCCGACCTCGGTCAGCAGGGGGTAGCCGTCGATCTCGACGCGCCAGCCCTGGTCGTCGGTGAGGTGCAGGTGCAGCACGTTCAGGCGGTGCAGCGCCATGCCGTCGATCATCGTCTTCACGGCGGAGACGTCGAAGAAGTGGCGGGCGACGTCGAGGTGCAGCCCGCGCCAGGCGTGCGCGGGCCGATCGGAGATCGTGACGCAGGGGATGGAGCCGCCCGAGGCGAGGATGATCTGGTTGAAGGTGTTGCGGCCATCGGCCAGGGCGGCCTCGCTGCCGGCGGTGAGGTTCGCGCCGCGCGGCGTGATCGCCAGCGCGTACTCCTCGCGCGCGAGCTCCCCGGAGATCCCGATCGAGAGCCCCTCCCACGGATCGTTCGTCTCCCAGGTGCCGTGCGACCACACGACGGACTGGGGGAGGGGGACGAGGCTGATCGGGTCGGTCATGGCGGGAGATCCTCCTGGACCTTGGCGGGGCGGGGCCTGCGATGGAGCAGAGCGATCCGATTCTGTCACATGCATCACCGAGGAGCCCGGCCGACGAGGTCGACCGGGCTCCGGGGACTGCGGGGGCGCGCCGCGGGGCGCAGTCCGTCAGCGGTAGGTGACGAACACGTGCGGGGCGCTCCAGATGGCGCGCTCCTGCACCGGGCGTCCCTTGCTCGAGGCGTCGAGGATCCGCCCGTTGCCGAGGTAGATGCCGATGTGGCCGTAGTTGTTGCCCGTGAAGCCGACCAGGTCGCCCGGGCGGGCCTCCGACTGCGGGATGATCCGGCCGCCGAACACCTGGTCCTTCGCGATGCGCGGCGTGGAGATCCCGTTCTTCTTGTACACGTACTGCACGAGACCGGAGCAGTCGAAGCCGTTCGGCGTGGTGCCGCCCCAGAGGTACGGGACGCCGAGGTACTGGCGGGCCGTGGCCACGATGGCGTCGCCGCTGGAGTCCGAGGACGCGCTCGGAGCCGAGTCGCTGGATGATCCGGAGGTGCTCCGCGCCGAGGAGCCGCTGGTGATGCGGACGCTCTCGTCGGTCAGGGCCGAGCGCGTGCGCGCCCCGACGACCCCGTCCACCGAGATCCCGGCCGCGGACTGCAGACTGCGAACGGCGCCGTGCGTGCCTGCTCCGAAGGAGCCGTCGACCGCGATGCCCGCGCCCCGTGCGTTGAGCTGCTCCTGCAGCGTGCGAACCGCTTCCCCACGGTCGCCGCGCCGCAGCGTGAGCTGCGCACCGGTGCTGGTGCTGGTGCTGGCCTGCTCGCTCGGGGCGGGCGTCGACTGCCCGCTGCCGGAGAGCACGCCCCAGGTCTGACGGCCGACGACGCCGTCCACGGCGATCCCGCCGCCGGACTGCGCGGTGCGCACGGCGTCCTGGGTCGCGCGGCCGAAGACGCCGTCCGCGGCGATCGAGGCGCCGTTCGCGTTGAGCGCGTCCTGGAGGTAGCGGACCGCGTCGCCGCGGGCTCCCTGGCGCAGGGTGACCCCGGCGAAGGGGTTGGCGGGTGCGGCCACCGGGATGGCGACCGGCGTCGGGGCGGCAGGCAGTGCGGCGGGCGCGGCCGCCGCGGGAGCGGCGATGCGGGCGGCGGGCGCCTCGGCATGGGCCGCCTCGGCGGAGACGAGGGTCGCAGTGGCCGTCACGGCGCCGAGGGCGGCGACGCCGCCCACGGTGCGACCCAGGGGGCCGACGAGCCCTCTGTAGTCGATGACGGCGGGACCCTGGGCGCGGTGCGTGCGCCGAAGGGTGGTGCGGAACATCAGATCGATCGCTCTCTCTGCCGCCTCGCAGTCCACGCGCGCGCGGCGGGGCTGCGTCCCGTCACGCAGGTACAGCGGCACTGCAGCCGGGAGCGTGACGGGGGCGGCTCTCGGAGGGCGCTCAAGGGGGTGATGCGCCGCTTTCACCCTAGGGGTGCGCGCCTGCTCGGGGTGCCGCGCGAGCGATCCGCAGGCACAGACACCGAGAGAATGGGGGGCAGAATTTTGACATCTCTTTACCGTGCGGCCGTGAGGCGCGCGCGTCGATGCGAGACAAGGGCGCCGGACCGTGGTAATTGCACCGCTGTGATTCGTCCGCCGCGTGCGCCGTGTGCGCCGTGAGCGGCGTGGGCGCCGAGGGCGGCGTATGAGCCGTGAGGGTCGAGGGGGCAGGGCGAGGGGGCGCCCCGGGAATGCAGCAGGCCCCCGCCGAAGCGGGGACCTGCTGCGAAGAGTCGGGGTGACAGGATTTGAACCTGCGACCTCTTCGTCCCGAACGAAGCGCGCTACCAAGCTGCGCCACACCCCGAATCCGGTGCGCTGATGCTCACCGAGGAACGAGTCTACCTGCCGTCGGCGATCCGGGGAACCGATCAGGCGCGGCGGGGCCGCAACGTGAGCAAGGTCGCCTCGGGCGGATTCGCGAAGCGGAAGTTCGCGTACGGGCTCGCGCCGATGCCCCCGCTGACGTGCAGAGGCACGCCCTTCCACAGCGAGAGCCCCTTGGCCTGACGGCGCGGGATGTCGCAGTTGGTGACCAGTGCTCCGTACCCCGGGACGCGCAGCTGGCCTCCGTGGGTGTGGCCCGCGAGGATGAGCTGTGCGTCGTCGGCGACGAAGGCGTCGAGCACCCTGCGATAGGGGGCGTGGGCGACCCCGATGCGGAGCACAGGGACCTCGCCGTGCGCGGCAGGCGCCGGCTCCGCGCCGCCGGGCACCGGCAGCTCGTCCCGTTCCAGGTGCGGATCGTCCACCCCGGAGAGCTCGACGCGCAGCCCGGTCAGCGCGATGCTCGCGCGCGTGTTGGTGAGGTCCTCCCAGCCGCCGCTCGAGAGCGCGGCCCGCAGGCGATCGGTGGGGAGGTCCTCGGGCCGCTTCTCGGTGAAGCCCTCCGGCCGGGGGTCGCGCTGGAAGTACCGCAGCGGGTTCTTCGGCTGCGGGGCGTACATGTCGTTGGAGCCCATCACGTAGGCGCCCGGGCGCTCCAGGAGGGGGCGCAGCGCGTCGGCCAGAGGCTCCACCGACCGGGCGGAGGAGATGTTGTCGCCCGTATCGATGACGAGGTGGGGTTTGAGGCTCTCGAGGTGGCGCAGGAAGGCGAGCTTGCGGTCCTGGTCCGGCATCAGATGGATGTCGCTGATGTGGAGGATGCGAACGGGTGGGGTGCCGGCCGGAAGGATCTCCAGGCTCTCCTCGCGGACCGTGTAGCGATGGATCTCGATGTGCCGGGCCCAGACGTGGGCGCCCGCCGCAGCGAGCGCCCCGGCGCCGGCGAGCGCGCCGATCGCGGGGAGGAGGCGGCCCATGCTCAGCCCTCTCCGCCGCTGCGGCTGGAGGACGTGGACGTGCGGTTCGAGGGGCGCGAGGCGCTCTGGACCGTCTCGCCGGGCGCGCCGGTGCTGCCGGTGGGCTGCTGCGGGAACGGCTCGTTGGGCAACCCCTCGTGCACTCGCGTCATGTACTCCTGCCACGTCGGCAGGGAGACGGTGTTGCCCCAGACCTCTCCGCGCTGGAGATAGGTGCGCCCGTTGTCGATGCGGGTGCCGCCGGGGCGCACGTTGCGCGCGGGATGGCCGTACCAGACGGCCGTGCTCATCTGCCGCGTGAAGCCGACGTACCAGGTGTGGAACTGCTCGTTGGAGGTTCCGGTCTTGCCGCCGGCGTCATGCCCGGGGATCACGCGGCCCTTGCCGGTCGCGCGGGGGTCCACGAGATCCTGCTCGAGCGTCCAGGCCATCGCGTCGGCGACCTTCGGCTCCAGTCGCTGCTCGCACTGGGTCGTGGTCACGGGCAGGGGGTTGCCGTCACGGTCGGAGATCGAGTCGATGCCGGTGGGGCGGCAGTACGTGCCGCTGGCCGCGTAGGTCGCGTAGGCGGCCGCCATGTCCAGCGCCGAGATGCGGACCTCGCCGAGGACCACGACCGAGGGGGCGAGCTCCTGGCCGTACATCTGCTCGATGGGCATCTGCGTCGTGGCGGGATCGTAGGGGTCGAACGTCGCAGGGACGGCGCCGAGGCTGCGGGCGCGGTTCGCGATGTCGCACAGGTCGAGCTCGTGCGCCATGTTCGTGTACGAGGTGTTCACGGAGAACTTGGTCGCGTTCAGGACCGTCTCCTGCGGGGCGAGCGAGACCGACACGGCGTTGTCGGGATCCCACGCGTCGCGGTTCATGTACTGGCCGCCGGAGAGGCAGGACGCGGGGAAGGACGGGGTGACGCCGCGGGCGGTGCCCACCGTGTCGTAGAGCGAGCGGCCCTTGGAGAGCCACTCGGTCAGCACGAACGGCTTGAACGTCGAGCCGACGGGGAAGCCGCTGCCGCCGCCGAGGCTCTGGGGGACGTTGTAGTTGATGGCGGTCTCGCCGGGGCCCGCGTTCTGGTACGGGTTGAACGTGCGGTTCTCCGCCATCGCGAGCACGCGGCCCGTGCCGGGCTCGACCGTGACGATCGAGTGGCCGAATCCGGATGCGTCGTCCTGGGGGATCTTGCGCTGCAGGATCTCCTGCGCGGCCGCCTGCTTCGCGGGGTCCAGGGTGGTGCGGATCGTGAGGCCGCCGCCGTAGAGGAGGCGCCGACGGTCGTCCTCCGTCGCGCCGAAGGAGGGGTCCTTCAGCAGCGAGCGGGTGACGTAGTCGCAGAAGAATCCGCTGGTGCCGGCGGAGGCGCAGCCCGCCTGCACGTCCTTCACGGTGAGCATGTCGCCCACCGGCATGGCGACGTACTGGTCGTGCTCCTCCTGTGTGATGTAGCCGAGGTCGAGCATGTCGGCGAGGACCTCGTCGCGGCGGTGCTGCGCGCGCTCTGGCTGGCTGACGGGGTCGTTGCCGTTGGGGCTGTTGGTGATGCCGGCCAGGAGCGCCGCCTCGCCCGGGTTCAGCTCGCTCGCGGGCTTGGAGAAGTAGTGCTGGGAGCCCGTCTCGACGCCGTACTGCGAGGGCCCGAACTGCGCGACGTTGAGATACGCGTTGAGGATCTCGTCCTTGCTCCACTTCTTCTCGAGGGAGAGCGCCAGCTTCGCCTCCCGCAGCTTGCGGCTGTAGGTCGGGGCGGTGGCCTCCTTCATGGCGGCCTCGTCGTTCTTCTGCACCGCGTCCATCAGCAGGGCGTTCTTGACGTACTGCTGGGTGAGGGTGGAGCCGCCCTGGGTGTTGCCGCTGGCGGCATTGTTCGCGAGCGCTCGGATCGTGCCGCGGAAGTCGATGCCGCCGTGCTCGTAGAAGCGGCGGTCCTCGATCGCGATCACGGCGTGCTGCATGTGCGGGGAGATCTGGTCCAGCGGCACCATGATGCGGTTCTCGGTGTAGAACGTCGCCAGGAGCGTGCCATCCGCCGCCTCGATGCGGCTGGCCTCGTTCAGCGGGGCCACCTCGAGCTCGGCGGGGATCGAGTCGAACAGCTCGACGCCGTCCTCAGCGGCCTGCGAGGCCAGCGACACGGCCGGCAGGAAGAACGCGGCCAGCAGCACGCCGGCGATGCCGGAGACCGCGAGGATCCCCAGCAGCAGGTACACGGTCTGGGCGAGGATGCCGGGCGCGGCGCCGGGACCGGCGGAGGGCGTGGGAGCGGACATGCCCCATAGAGTACGGGCCGCGGTGCCCGCGCGGCAGGCTCAGACTCGCCGCGGGCGCCGGGATCCCGGCGATATCCGGGTGGGCGCACAGAACCTTTCCTGGTACCCAACGCGATTCTTGGCACACAGCGGCCCCTCTCGTTACGATGCAGCGGACAGCCGGATCGACGTCGATCCGAGATGGGGGAACCAGTGACGATCAGCAGTCTCCGGGGCGAGGAAGACCGCAGCTGGGCAGCGCGGGGAACCTGCCGGGACCTCGACCCTGACGGCTTCTTCGTCCAGGGCGCGGACCAGCAGCGCGTGAAGTCGCTCTGCCATGACTGCCCCGTGCGCATGCAGTGCCTGGCCGATGCTCTCGACAACCGCATCGAGTTCGGCGTGTGGGGCGGAATGACCGAGCGTGAGCGCAGGCGCCTGCTGCGCCAGCATCCGCAGGTGGAGGACTGGTTCGACGTGCTGCGCCGCTCGGCGGAGCGCGCTTCGAGCTGAGGCAGGCTCTGCCGCGCCGCCCGGGTGGGGGCGGAGCGGCCCCGGTAGGCTCGCGGCATGACGACCATGACGCGCTTCGAATACCTGACCGTCCCCCTCCTGATCCACGCCACCAAGCAGATCCTCGACAACTACGGGTCGGAGGGCTGGGAGCTGGTGCAGGTCGTGCCCGGCCCGAACCCCGAGTCCCTCGTCGCCTACCTGAAGCGCCCTCTCCAGGACGCCTGATGGAGCCCGTGCCCGGATCCGACCGGGACCCGGCCGCGGCCCCGGTCGAGCTGATCGACGTCCGCGCCGACAACCCCGGTCCGATGACGCTGACCGGCACGCGCACCTACGTGCTGCGCGACGGTGCGCAGTGCGCAGTGGTCGATCCGGGGCCCCTCGATGCCGGGCACCTGGCCGCCGTGCTGCGCGCGTGCGGCCTTGCCGGGGTGAGCGGGGGAGCGGCGCCGAGGTGCGTGGGCGTCCTCGTCACGCACCGGCACGCCGATCACTCCGCCGGGGCGGGGACCCTGCGCCGCCAGCTCGAGAACCGCACCGGGCATCCCGTCCCCCTGTGGGCCGAGGATCGCGCCGCACTGCCCGGGGCGGTGACACCTCCGGCGGTGATCCACGGGGACAACGGCACGATCGGCCATGTCATCCACCTCCCGGGGCACACCGCGGACTCCCTCGGCCTGCTCGTCGCCGGCGGTCTCATGCTCACCGGCGACACGCTCCTCGGCGGCGGCTCGAGCACGGTGATCTCCCCGCCGGACGGCGATGTCACCGAGCATCTCCAGTCCCTCGCGGTCCTGCGGGCGATGGCGATCGACGGCCGCATCTCCTCGATCCATCCCGGCCACGGGGATCCGTACGAGGATCCGCTCGCTGCTCTCGACGCGATCGAGCAGCAGATCGCGCATCGCGAGGAGCGCATCGCGCAGGTGCGCCGCGCGCGGGCGAAGGGTCTCCTCACGCTCGAAACGCTGCTGCCCGCGGTCTACGGGCCGGACCTGTCGGCAGGCCTGCGTCCCGCGGCCGAGGAGAACCTGCGCGCGATCCTGCGCCACCTCGCGCGGGAGTGAGCGGCACGGGATGAGCGCCTCGGGCTGAGCACCCTGCCGCAGATGCGCGAGAGGAATGACGCACGGCAGCTGCTCCCGCCCCGGGTGCGCGAGAGGCCCCTGCCGGGATCCGGCAGGGGCCTCTCGAGAGCAGGCGCGCGCGGCGCCCGGGGATGATCAGCGCGCGCGGCGGCGCAGGCGCTCCACGTCGATGAGCAGCACGGCGCGGGCCTCCAGGCGGATCCAGCCGCGCGAGGCGAAGTCCGCGAGCGCCTTGTTGACGGTCTCGCGGGAGGCGCCGACGAGCTGCGCGAGCTCCTCCTGGGTGAGGCCGTGGGAGACCATCACGCCGTCGTCGGTCTGACGGCCGAAGCGCTGCGCGAGATCGAGCAGGTTCTTCGCGACGCGGCCGGGGACGTCGGCGAAGACCAGATCCGCGAGGGACTCGTTGGTCTTGCGCAGGCGGCGTGCCAGCGACGCGAGGAGGTGGCGGGCCACCTCGGGACGCTGCGACAGGACCCGGTAGAGATCCTGCTGCGAGAGCGAGTAGAGGGTCGACTCGGCCACGGCCGTGGCCGTCGCGTTGCGCGGGGCCGGATCGAACAGGGAGAGCTCGCCGAGCGTCTCGCCCGGGCCGAGCACGGCGAGCAGGTTCTCGCGGCCGTCGCCCGAGGCGTGGCCGACCTTCACCTTGCCGGTGCCGATGATGAAGAGGCGATCGCCCTGGTCGCCCTCGCGGAAGATGATCGCCCCGCGGTGGTAGTCCTCCTGGGACATCGAGCCGAGCACGGCCTGCTTGCCGTCGTCGTCGAGCGCGGCGAAGAGCGGGGATGAACGTACGATGTTCTCGTCCACGGAACCTCCAGGTATCAGTGATCCCGATGGCACGGGACCGAAGCGTTGTCCTCCATTGTGACGTATTCCGCGGGCGCCGGGTGGCAGGTGTCACGATCCGCGCCTGCTGGAGACGAGCAGGCGCATCCGATGCTACGGCACGGAGACGCGGAGCGCAGTGGTCGGCGCCAGTCGAGGAGGAGTCGGAGCGTGCACATGAGCAGTCAGGACCGCGCCCGGGCGACGCTCGAGGTGATCGACCGGCTCGCCGCGATACACCCGGATGCCCGCACCGCTCTGGAGCACTCCGACGCCTTCGAGCTGCTGGTCGCCACCGTGCTGAGCGCCCAGACGACCGACGTGCGCGTGAACTCCCTGACTCCGGAGCTCTTCTCGCGCTGGCCCGATCCGGCCTCGCTCGCCGCCGCCGATCCCGCCGAGGTGGAGGACGTCGTGCGCCCGCTCGGCATGGGGCCGACGCGCGCCTCGCGCATCGTCGGCCTCGCCCAGGCGCTCCTGCGCGACCATGGGGGAGAGGTGCCGGACGACCAGGCGGCCCTCGAGGCGCTGCCCGGGGTGGGCCGGAAGACCGCCTACGTGCTGCGCGGGGTCTGGTTCGGCCGCTCCCTGCTGGCCGTCGACACCCACGTGGGGCGCGTCAGCAGGCGTCTGGGCTGGACCGAGGCGAGCGACCCCGTGCGCGTGGAGACGGACGTCGCGCGGCGGGTCGAGGAGTCCTGCGCCGCGCTCGACCTGCCCGCCCGCGCCCCGCAGCGCTCCCTCACCGCGCTCTCGCTGCGGCTGATCCTGCATGGACGCACGCTGTGCACGGCGCGCTCGCCGCACTGCGCGCAGTGCCCTCTGAATCCGCTCTGCCCCTCGGCCGTGGAGCCCCTGGTCGGGCCCGAGCCCCTGCGCGCGATCGGGATCGAGGCATGAGCGGCGCGCAGCCGCTGGGTCCCACGGGGCCTGCGGATCCCGCGGGACCGGGCCCGTCGGCCGCACGCGGGGTGCTCGAGGACGAGCCCCTGCCGCCCTTCCTGCACGGGCTCGCCGCGCGCGCCGCCGCCGGCGACGACCGCCTCGGCGAGGCGCTGCGCCCGGTGCCTGAGGACTGGGACCCCCGCCGCAGCGCGGTCCTGCTCCTCATCGCCGGGCGCACCCCGCAGGAGGCGCGGCTCGTGATCGAGGAGCGCGGCCACCGCATGCGCTCCCAGCCCGGCCAGTTCGCGCTGCCCGGCGGCGGCATGGAGCCGGGGGACGCCGACCCGTGCCAGACGGCCCTGCGGGAGGCGCGCGAGGAGATCGGCCTGAAGCCCGAGGCGGTGCGCGTGCTCGGCGCCTTCGCCCCGATCGCCCTGCCCTGGCGCAGCCAAGCCGTCCACCCCGTCCTCGCCTGGGCGCCGACCCTCCCGTCGCTGCACCGCGCGGATCCCTTCGAGGTCGAGCGCATCGAGACCCCGCTGCTGTGCGGCCCGGGATCGCTCACCGATCCCGCCTGCCGCTTCCTCGGCACGTTCGACGGGGAGGCCGTCGGCCCCGTCTTCGACCTCGAGGGCGGCTGCTTCGTCTGGGGCTTCACCGCCATGCTCATCGAGCACACGCTGCGCGGGCTGGGACTCGCGCCTGCCGACACGGCCGCCGACGCGGCCCGCAGCGCGGATGCGACAGGGGCGTCGCCGTCGGCCCCGCCGCGGATCGAGATCCCCGCGGAGCGCCGACGGGACAGCGCGCGCAGGCCCCGCTCCCGCTGAGCGCGAGGGCAGGGGGCACGGTAGACTGGGCGGTCGCGACAGGCTCCGGTCCGGAGCCGCGCCTCATCGGCGACTCGTCGCATGACGACCAGGTGAAGGACAGGGATCAGCGTGCCCCGAGGCAAGGTGAAGTTCTACGACTCCGAGAAGGGCTTCGGCTTCGTGCTCGACGACGAGACCGGCGAGAGCGTCTACGTGCACGCCTCCACCCTCCCGGATGACGTCCCCGCGCTGCGACCCGGCCAGAAGGTCGACTTCGACATCGCCGACAGCCGCCGCGGCCCGCAGGTGCTCTCGCTGCGCCTGCTCGAGCCCGCGCCGTCGGTGGTGCGCGCTCGCCGCCCCAAGCCCGAGGACATGGCCGGGATGGTCGAGGACCTGATCCGCCTGCTCGATGACGCGGGCAACGGCCTGCGTCAGGGCCGCTACCCCGACCGCGGCCACTCCCAGAAGATCGCCACGGTGCTCCGCGGCGTCGCCGACAACTTCGAGTCCTGAGGACATCCCCCGCATGACGCTCCCCGTCGAGGCCGATACCGCCGGCCGTCCCCGCACCTCCCGCCCCAAGCTCGATGCGGTGAGCGCCGCTGCCGTGGAGCTCGCGCGCGAGGCCCTGCTGGAGACGACCGAGCCCGGGCAGGTCGGTGAGCACCTCGGGGTCCTGAACTCCGGGGAGCGCCTGGTCACGCACATGTTCGCGTGCGAGATGGCCGGGTATCGCGGCTGGGCCTGGCACGTGGTCGTCGCGCGCGCGCCGCGCGCGAAGGCCGCCACGGTGTGCGAGACGACCCTCCTGCCGGGGGACGGCGCGCTGCTCGCTCCCGACTGGGAGCCGTGGGAGGACCGCCTGCGCCCCTCCGACGTGGGCGCTGACGACCTGCTCCCGTACAAGGAGTTCGACGAGCGGCTCGAAGAGAGCTACGAGCAGACCGATGACGCCGAGGCCGACCGCCTCGCGATCTGGGAGCTGGGGCTCGGGCGCGCGCGCGTGCTCTCGCCGCTCGGACGGGCCGAGGCCGCGGAGCGCTGGATCGGCAGCGACTTCGGTCCCCGGGAGATCTCCTCGCGCGGTCGCAAGGGCACCATCTCCGCGAGCTGCGCGAGCTGCGGCTTCCTCACGCTGATGGCAGGGTCGCTGCGCACCGAGTTCGGCGTGTGCACGAACGAGTGGTCCCCGGCCGACGGCCGCGTCGTCAGCCTGCAGTACGGCTGCGGCTCGCACTCCGAGACCGGCCGCGACGAAGGCCCCAGCGAGTTCGCGAAGGCGGCCGAGGGCGTCGTCGTCGACGATCTCGAGGTCGAGTACGAGCCGCTCGTGCCGGAGGCTGAGGCGGCTGGCACCGATGAGACCTCGGAGGCCGAGTCGGCTGTTCCCGCGGACGCCCCGGAGGCATCGGCTCCCGAGGCGCCTGTCGCTGAGACTCCCGAGCAGGAGAAGACCGAGCCGGACGAGAAGGCCGAGCCGGCCGAGCAGGAGAAAACCGAGCCGGACGAGCCGGCCGAGAAGGCCGAGGCCTGAGCTCAGGCCTCCACGGCGATCCGGGCCAGGAGCGCCTCGATCGCCAGCAGCGGGGGCACGTTCCCCGCGATGCGCGTGCGGGCCTGCTGGACCGCATCGAGCAGCCCGAGCGAGCGCTCGGGCGACCCGGCGGCGGCCGCGGAGTCCAGATGCTCCCGCACCCCCGGGTTCACCAGCTCGCTGCCCGAGCCCAGCTGCAGGGTCAGCACATCGCGCCACACCGAGTGCACGTCCAGCAGGTAGCGGTCCAGCACGTCCCGCACCAGACGGGTCTGGCGGCGCTTCGCATCGTCGTCCAGCTGCTTGACCTGGCTGCGCAGGGCCGGCGGCACCGTGGCGCCTTCGATCCCGGCTGAGCGCAGGAACCGCGCCTTCTCCTCGGCGGCGACCTCGTCGGCGTGGGCCTTCGCCTCGGCCGTGGCCTGCTCGACCAGGGCGCCCGCGGCGAGGACCGCCTGACCGGAGGAATGCAGGGACAGGATCGTGCGCGCCGACTCCTCGCGGGCAGCCAGCGCCCCATCGGCGGTCGCATAGCGCAGGGCGAGACCGATGTGCCCCTGCGCGGCACGAGCGGCGCGCTGCGCGAGATCGGGATCGACGCCGTCGCGCCGCTCCAGCAGCGCGGCGACCACCGCGGAGGGCGGGACGGCGAGGGAGACCACGCGGCAGCGGGAGCGGATCGTCGGCGCGAGATCCTCGGCCGACGGCGCGCACAGCATCCAGACGGTCGCCGGCGGGGGCTCCTCGATCGACTTCAGCAGCACGTTGAAGGTGCCCGCGCTCATGCGATCGGCATCCTCGATGATGATCACGCGGTGGCGGCCCGTGGCGGGGGAGCGCTGCGCGGTCATCACCAGCGAGCGCACCTCCTCCTTCGAGATGGAGAGCTTGTCGGTGGCGACGAGCGTGACGTCCGGGTGGGTGCCCGGGAGGACGGTCCGGCAGGCGCGGCAGTGCCCGCAGCCCGTCCCCGTCTCGCACTGGAGGGTCGCGGCGAAGGCGCGCGCGGCCGTCGATCGCCCCGATCCGGGCGGGCCCGTGATCAGCCACGCCTGCGCGAGCGAGCCCTCCGGGGACGCGGCGCGGCGGAACTGGGCGACGGCCTCGTCCTGGCCGACGACATCGTCCCAGACGCCTCCTGGGCCGGGCGGCGCCGACGGCCCCGCGCTCACCGCTCCTCCGAGGGCGGGCGCGCGGCGACCGTCTGCTCGAAGGTGGGGTCGAACGCCGACAGCTCCTCGCTGAGCGCGTCGACGATCTGCGCGTGGATCGACTCCCGGGGCTGCGAGGCGTCGATGACCACGAAGCGCTCGGGCTCCGCCGCTGCGAGCCCCAGGAACTCCTTGCGCACGGCGCGGTGGAAGTCGCGCCCCGCCCGCTCCAGGCGGTCCAGGCTCTCCGCCGGGCGGCGCTCCTCGAGCGCCTCGGGTGCGAGATCCAGCAGGATCGTGCGGTGGGGCATGATGCCGCCGGTCGCCCAGAGGTTCAGCGCGGCGACCTGCTCGGGCTCCAGCTCGCGGCCGGCCCCCTGGTATGCGACGGAGGAGTCGACGTAGCGGTCGGCGAGGACCAGACCCCCGCGCTCCAGGTGCGGGCGCACCACGGTGTCGATGTGGTGCGCGCGGTCGGCGGTGTAGAGCAGCGCTTCGGTGCGCGGGCTCATGTGGTCGCCGTGGAGGACCAGCTCGCGCAGCTGCGCTCCCATCGGCGTCCCCCCGGGCTCCCGCGTGGTGAGGACGAGGTCCTCCGAGACGCTGCGCTCCTTCACGAGGTGCTCGCGCAGGAGCGCCATCTGGGTGGACTTCCCGGCGCCGTCGCCTCCCTCGAAGGAGAGGAACAGGCCGCGGCGGGCAGCGTGGGGGCTCGGCACCCGCAGGGAGTGGGCTCCGGTGGAGAACGGGCTCATGACTGGTGCTCCTGCTCCGAGGGATAGGTGATGCCGAGACGGGCGCGGACCTCGTCCATCGTCTCGAGGACGGAGAGGGTGTCGGCCCACGTCATCAGCGGTGACTCGAGGGCGCCCGCCGCGATGCAGCGCGCGGTCTCGGCGGCTTCGAAGGCCATCGCGAGCTCGGGATCGCCGGGGTGCTCGACGGCCGCGCTGCGGCCGTCCTCGAGCTCGATGTGCAGGGAGGTCGGCGCGTAGAAGGTCTCCCGGAGGTGGGCGCGCCCCGCCGTGCCGACGACGGTCGCGTCGTTGAGGGAGCGGGCGCGCAGCGTGGTCTCGAGGATCGCGATGCCCGGGGAGCCGGCGGGAGAGCCGGCCCCCGCATCGGCGGAGCCGGTGCCCGCACCGGCGGAGTCAGTGCTGGATTCGGCGGAGTCCTCGCTGCGGCCGACAGGAGCGGATCCGCGCGCCAGCAGCCCGAGGGTCTCATCGACCCCTGTCGCGGTGAGGGAGCCCAGCACCTGCAGATCGGCGAGGTCGCCGAGCACCATCTGCGCGAGGGAGATCGGGTAGACGCCGAGGTCCAGCAGCGCTCCCCCGCCGAGCTCCGGATCGAAGAGGCGGTGGGCGGGATCGAAGAGGAAGGACTGCCCGTGGCTCGCGCGCACGCTCACGACCTCGCCGAGCATGCCGCTCGCGATGACCCCGCGGAGCACGGCGTACTGGGGGAGGAAGCGCGACCACATCGCCTCCATGAGGAAGAGCGAGCGCTCGCGGGCGAGATCCATCAGCTCTCGCGCCTGCTCGGCGTTCAGGGTGAACGCCTTCTCCACCAGCGCCGGGAAGCCGGCGCGCAGCACCTCGCGCGCGAGGTCGACGTGCTGCGCGTGGGGCGAGGCGATGTAGACGACCTCGAAGCCGCCGGCCGCGAGCATCTCGGAGACCGACCCGTACGAGGTGTCGATGCCGTGCTCGGCGGCGAAGGCGGCGGCGCGATCCGCGGACCGGGAGGCCACGGCCACGACGCGCGACGCCGTCGCCGCGTGCAGCGAGTGCGTGAACTTGCCGGCGATGCCGCCGGGGGAGATCACCGCCCAGCGCAGGGCGGGCGCGGAGGCGGGATCCGGGACCTCCGCTGCCGGCAGGCGCAGGGTCTCGCGGGCGGTGGAGTCGCTCGTCATGCCCACCAATCTAGCCGCCCCTCCCGACAATCGACCGGGGCGGGCATCTGCATGGGGAGAGCCCCGCCCCTGCCGTGGCAGGAGCGGGGCTCTCGAGGTCCCGTGCGGCGGGCAGAGCCCGCGAGGGCGTCAGCCCTTCACCGCACCGGAGGTCATGCCGCGCACCAGGAAGCGCTGGAGCGAGAAGAAGACGATCATCGGGATGATCATCGACAGGAACGCGCCGGCGGTCAGGATCTCCTGACCCTGGCCCTGGGTGCCGAGCATCTGCTGCAGATCCACGATGACGGTGCGGTTGGCGCCGCCGCCGAGGAACAGCTTCGCGATGAGCAGGTCGTTCCACACCCACAGGAACTGCAGGGTCGCGAACGCGGCGATCGCCGGGGAGCTCATCGGAGCGACCAGGCGCCAGAACGTCTGGAAGTGCGAGGCGCCGTCGATCTTCGCGCTCTCCACCACGGAGTGGGGGAGAGAGGCCATGTAGTTGCGGAACGTGTAGATCGCGAGCGGCATGCCGAAGCCGGTGTGGAGGATCCACACGGCGACGAACTGGCCGTTGATGCCGAGGCCCCGGGGGCCGAAGAAGTCGAGCATCGGCTGGAAGGCGACCTGGATGGGGACCACCATCAGGGCCACGATCAGGATGAAGAGCAGGTCCTTGCCCTTGAACTCGATGAACGTGAACGCGTAGGCCGCGAAGGCCGCGAACATGATCGGGAGCACCGTGGCGGGGATCGCCACGACGACCGAGTTGATGAGCGAGGTGCCCATGGAGCCGCTGAGCAGCGCCTCGTAGTTGCTGAGCGTCCAGCCGCCGTTCCACAGCGAGGTCCACCAGCCGGAAGTGGCCGCGGCTTCGCGGGTGCGGAAGCTCGTGACCAGGAGGCCGAGCGTCGGGATCGACCACAGGATGACGAGGATCGGCATCGTGATCATGGCGGCGAGAGAACGGCGCCGTCCGTCTTTCATAATGCCCATCAACGGTTCGCCTCCTGCTGGCGGAAGACCCGCACCTGGTAGATGAGGATCGGGGTGACCAGCAGCAGCAGCACCACGACGACGGCTGCGGCCTGGCCGGCCTGCTGCGACACGAACGCCTTGCGGTAGAACATGTTCGCGATGACGTCGGTGTTGTACAGGCCGTTGGTGGTGACGTAGACGAGATCGAAGACCTTCAGCACCATGATCAGCACGGTGATGAACACCGAGACGAGGGTCGGCCAGACCTGCGGGAAGATGACGCTCCAGAAGATGCGCACCTCGCTCGCGCCGTCCATGCGGCCGGCCTCGATGGTGTCCTCCGGGACGCCCTTGATGGCCGACGAGAGCAGCACCATGGCGAAGCCCGCCTGCAGCCAGATCAGGATCACCATGAGGAAGATCGAGTTCAGGCGCATGGTCTCCATCTGGAACCAGGCCTGCGGAGTGCCGCCGAGGCCCTGCACGATCGCGTTCAGCAGACCGATCTGCGACTCGCCCGGCGCCTTGTAGGCGTAGACGAGACCCCAGATGGTGGCCGCGCCGACGAAGCTGATGGCCATCGGCAGGAAGATCCCCGACTTCGAGAACTTCTCCCCCTGCGGGCTGAGCTTGTCGGCGAAGACCGCGACCGCGAGGCCGATGGCGACCGTCGTGACCGGCACGATGAGGATCCACAGGAAGTTGTTCAGCAGCGCCGACCAGAAGGCCGAATCGCCGAAGATCGCCCGGTAGTTCTGGAGACCGACCCAGTCGGTCGAGTCATCGTTCGCGAAGGAGTACACGATCGTCTGCACCGTCGGGTAGAGCAGCAGCAGCGCGATCAGGGCGAAGCCCGGCAGCAGGAAGGCGTAGGGGATGAATCCCTCGGCCAGGCGCGACGGGAAGCCCTCGATGCACACGTTCAGGAAGTAGAAGAACAGCAGCGAGCCGCCGATGCCCACGATGAGGCCCAGCAGTCCGATGAGGATGCCCGAGTTGAAGAACCACCCCGGGTAGTAGGCGAAGGCGAGGAAGGCATTGCACACGAGCCAGGCCGTGACGACCATGCCGACCGCGCCCACCAGCACGCGCACCGGACGCGCCGGCGAGCCTGCCTTCTCGTTCAGCTCCGTCGGCGCGCCGGCCGAGGGACCCGTCGAGGTCTGGGGGGAGGTCGCGGCGGTGCTCATGCCGGCCAGCTCGCCTCGATGGCGTCGCAGGCCTGCTGCGAGGTCTTGGTGCCCTGCAGCCACTCGACCATGTTGGTCCAGAAGGTGCCGCCGCCGACTGCGTTCGGCATGAGGTCCGAGCCGTCGTAGCGGAACACGGCGGCCTCGGAAGCGATCTTCGCGATGCTGCGGGTCGTCTCGTCGGCGTAGTTCTCCTGCGGGAAGGTCTTGTGAGGGCTGAGCCAGCCACCGGCCTTCGCCCACTCGGCGCCGAACTTGTCGGAGGTCAGGAACGCCATGACCTTCGCCGAGTCGTCGTTGAGGTTGAAGAGCGCTGCCAGGTCGCCGCCGCCGAGGATGGGCTGGCCCTCGAAGCCGCCCTCCCAGGTCGGCATCGCGTACACGCCGACCTCGGTGTCGATGTTCGCCAGGACGTCCTCGGGGAAGAAGCCGGTGACGAAGTTGCCCTGGCGCACGAGCATGGCGCGCGGGGGGTTCTCGAACAGGGGCAGGGGAGCCTCGGAGAACGGGGTGTTGATCATCGTGTCCACGCCGCCGAGCACGTTGCCCTCGGTCTTCAGCAGCTCGCCGACGAGGTCGAAGACCTGCACCACGCGCTCATCGTTGAAGGGGATGCGGTGGGAGGTCCAGTCGTCGTAGACGTCCGGGCCGTGGACGCGGAGCATGTACTCCTCGATCCAGTCGGTGCCCACCCAGCCGGTGGCCTGGTCGGAGCCCCAGGTGTCGGACCACGGGGTGATGCCCGAGGCCTTGATCTGATCGCCGATGCCGATCAGCTCCTGCATGGTGGCCGGGCTCGTCGAGTAGCCGGCGGCGTCGTAGGCAGCCTTCGGGTACCAGATGAGCGACTTGCAGGCCATGCGCATGGGCGCGCCCATGACGCGGCCCTGCAGGCGCGCGGAGTCGAGGAAGCCGGGGATCAGCGTGGAGTTCAGCTGGTCGTAGTCCAGGAAGACATCGATCGGCGTGACGTTCTCCGCCAGGTCGAACAGGCCGCCCGGCTGCGGGAACAGCGCGATGTCGGGGGCGTCGCCCGCGCCGACGCGCTGCTGGATCGTGGTGGTGAAGTCCTGATCCGGGGTGTACTGGATCGTGATCCCGGATTCCTTCTGGAACGCAGCCAGGGAGGCCTCGAAGGCCTCCTGCTCCTGGCCGCCGAACGCGCCGAGGATCGTGACGGTCCCGCTGCCGGGGACGTCGCCCTCGGTGTACCGGTTCACAGCTCCGCCGCCGGATCCTCCGGGGCTGGGGTTCTGCAGGCAGCCCGTGAGGCCTGCCGTCGCTGCAGCTGCGGCCGTTCCGGCCATCAGCGTGCGCCTGCTCAGAGCGCGTCGGCTCATGATGTCTCCTTCTCCATCGAGGGGTGGGGCAAGGCTAGGCCTCCCCCGGAGACATGGTGGCACCTCACAGCACGGATTCGGACATTCGTGACCAAGTCGTGACCTAGGGCGGCGCCGATCACATGAGTCCGGCCCGACGGACGCCGCTGGGGCGTCGGCCGGGCCGGACAGGCAGAGGCGGAGCAGGCAGGCGGAAGGCTCCGGCCCCCGTCGCTGCTGGCGCTCGCGCCTCAGGCCTTCTCGCCTCAGGCCTTCTTCGGAGCCGCCTTCTTCGCGGCGGGCTTCTTGGCAGGAGCCTTCTTCGCCGGCGCCTTGCGCGCGGGCTTCTTGGCGGGACCCTTCGCGCGCTTCTCCGCGAGGCGCTCCACCGCGATCTCGTGCGTGAGCGATTCCAGGGAGTCGTCCTTGCGCAGGGTCACGTTGGTGGTGCCGTCGGTGATGTACTCGCCGAAGCGGCCCTCCTTGACCACGATCGGCTTCTCGCTGGTCGGATCGATGCCCAGCTCCTTCAGCGGAGGCTTCGCGGCGGCGCGACCGCGCTGCTTGGGCTGGGCGTAGATCGCCTTCGCCTCCTCGAGCGTGATCGAGAAGATCTGCTCCTCGGAGGTGAGGGAGCGCGAGTCCGTGCCCTTCTTGAGGTACGGGCCGTAGCGGCCGTTCTGCGCGGTGATCTCGGTGCCGTCCTCGTCGGCCCCGACCACGCGCGGCAGCGAGATCAGCTTCAGCGCATCCTCGAGGGTCACCGTCGCCAGATCCATCGACTGCAGCAGCGACCCAGTGCGGGGCTTCGGGCGCTTCGACTTCGGGGTCTTGTCCTCGGGGTCCTCGGGGAGGACCTCGGTGACGTAGGGGCCGTAGCGGCCGTCCTTCGCGATGATCTCGCGGCCGGTCTCGGGGTCGGTGCCGAGCACGCGGCCGTCGTCCTTCTGGCGCTCCAGGAGCTCCTTCGCCTTCGCGACCGTGAGCTCGTCGGGGGCGATGTCATCGGGAACGCTCGCGCGCACCGGATCGGCGCCCTCGATCGGAGCACCCGACTCGTCGACCGCAGCGCGCTCCACATAGGCGCCGTAGCGGCCCACGCGCAGGTCGATGCCCTCGCCGATCGGCAGGGTGTTGATCGCGCGGGCGTCGATCTCGCCCTGCCCCTCGACCATGGGCTTCAGGCCGATGGGCGCGCCGGTGCCGTCGGAGTAGTAGAAGTCCTGCAGGTAGTCGCGCCGGCCCAGCTCGCCGCGGGCCATGCGGTCCAGCTGCGCCTCCATCTGCGCGGTGAAGTCGTAGTCGATGAAGGGCCCGAAGTGGTCCTCCAGCAGCCGCACCACCGCGAAGGCGGTCCAGCTCGGAACCAGGGCGCTGCCGCGGCGCAGCACGTACCCGCGGTCCTGGATCGTGGTGACGGTCGAGGCGTAGGTCGAGGGGCGGCCGATGCCGCGCTCCTCGAGCGCGCGCACGAGCGAGGCCTCCGTGTAGCGCGGGGGCGGGGTGGTGGAGTGCCCGTCGGGCACGAGTCCCTGGACCTCGAGGCTCTGCCCCTCGGTCATCTGGGGCAGGCGCTTCTCATCGCCCTCGGAGTCCTCGTACCGGGAGGCGTCACGGCCCTCCTCGTACGCGGCGAGGAAGCCGCGGAAGGTGATGACGGTGCCGGAGGCGCGGAAGGTGGCGGTGCGCCCGTCCTTCGCGAGGGTGAGCTCGACCGAGGAGGTCGTGCCCTTCGCGTCGGCCATCTGCGAGGCGACGGTGCGCTTCCAGATCAGCTCGTACAGGCGGAACTCGTCGCCCGTGAGCTGGCCGGCGACCTCGGCGGGGGTGCGGAAGCGGTCCCCGGCGGGGCGGATCGCCTCGTGCGCCTCCTGGGCGCCCTGGGACTTGATCTGGTAGAAGCGGGGCTTGTCGGGAACGAACTGGCTGCCGTAGAGATCGGCGGCCTGTGCGCGCGATGCCCGGATGGCCTCCTGCGAGAGGGCCACCGAGTCGGTGCGCATATAGGTGATATAGCCGTTCTCGTACAGCGACTGCGCGACGCGCATGGCCTGGCGCGCGCCGAGGCGGAGCTTGCGCGAGGCCTCCTGCTGCAGGGAGGAGGTCGTGAACGGCGCGGCGGGGCGGCGCGTGTACGGCTTCGAGTCGAGCGAGGTGACGGTGGCGCCTGCGCCCTCCAGGGCGGAGACCAGCGCGTTCGCGCTCTCTTCCGTGAGCACGGTGACCTGGGCGGTGCGCTTCTTCAGCGTGCCGTCGTCGGCGAAGTCGGAGCCGCTCGCGACGCGCGCGCCGTCCACGGTGGCGATGCGCGCGGTGAACGCGGCGTCCTCTCCCGCGAAGCGGCCGGTCACATCCCAGTAGTCGGCGGCGACGAACGCCATGCGCTCGCGCTCGCGCTCCACCACGAGGCGGGTCGCGACGGACTGCACGCGACCGGCCGAGAGGCTCGGGCCGATCTTGCGCCACAGCACGGGGGAGAGCTCGAAGCCGACCAGGCGGTCGAGGATGCGACGGGTCTCCTGTGCGTCGACCAGGTGCGTGTCGATCTCGCGGGTGCTGGTGAGCGCGTTCTGGATCGCATCGCGCGTGATCTCGTGGAACACCATGCGGTGCACGGGCGTGGACTTCTTGGGCTTGAGGGTCTCGAGGAGGTGCCAGGCGATCGCCTCGCCCTCGCGGTCCTCATCGGTGGCGAGGTAGAGGGTGTCGGCGTCCTTGAGGAGGCGCTTGAGCTCCGCGACCTTCTTCTTCTTGTCGGGGTCGACGATGTAGTAGGGGTCGAAGCCGTCCTCGACATCGACGCCGAACTTCCCGTACGGCCCCTTCTTCATCTCCGCCGGCAGGTCGCGAGGCACGGGGATGTCGCGGATGTGCCCGACGCTGGCCTCCACCACGTAGTCATCGCCCAGGTACTTGGCGATTGTCCTCGCCTTGGCGGGGGACTCCACGATCACCAGATGGCGCGATCCGGCCACGTCACACGTCCTTCCACGGCGGACGGAGCACCGGCTGCGCCGCTGCTGCGTCCTGTCTGCTCTGCTCGGTCGCCGGTGCTCCAGGGCCCCGGCGTGCTCACCGTACACGGTCGCCGCGAGCGCCGACCGGGACTGCTCCCCGGATGCGCGGAGCGCGCAGCCGCGCCTGACCTGCGGCGCAGCGGCCCGGCGATTCAGCGCAGGTCGCGCCGGTGCGGGCGGGGCAGGCGCAGCGCGAGCACGGCGGCGGTGAGCAGTGCCATGCTGCCGAGGATCGCCATGGCGCTCCCGCCGTAGGCGCTCGCCTGTGCGGACTCGCTCGTCAGGCTCAGGGGCGTGGGGACGCTGGAGAGCCCCAGCACGCCGACGATCACGGCGCCGACGCCCATGATCGCGAGGGCTGCGGAGGTGCTCGCGCCGCCGTCGTTGGGCTGCTCCTCAGCGACTGCCCCGTCTTCCAGGGCGGCGCTGCCGGGGCGAGCGGACTCGGCCCCGCCGAGCAGCGCGCCGGCGGCGAGCACGAGGAGCGCCCAGGCGCCTGTCACGAGCAGTGCGCCGAGGACATCGCTCGGACGATGCCAGCCGCCCGCCATGGTCCCGACCCCGGCGCCTGCCGCCCAGAACGTGCCGATGAGGGCGACGAGCCCCCGCAGGTGCGGCGGGGTCGCGAGCACGAGGGCGAGCGCGACCGACGCCGCGAGCGTCGTGTGGCCTGAGGGGAAGGAGTTCGGCGTCTGCTCGATCGCCTCGGCGAGAGTCGCACGGTCCAGCAGCAGGTGCTTGAGGATCTGGGTGCTCGCCGTCGCCCCTCCCACCAGCACGATCATCTGCGCGAGCGTCCCGTACCGGCGCCGGATGAGCGCGACGGCCGCCCCGAGCGCCAGCAGCGCCAGCACGATCGGCACGGTGACGGTGTTCAGGACCGGGAAGACGACGCGGCTGATCGCGCTGGTGTCCGCCTGCGCGGCCGTGAGGACGAGCTGGTCCAGCCGCTGCCCGCGCGCGGTGCCGACGGCGGCCCGGGCGAGCAGAGCGAGCGCTCCCGTGCAGATCCCCGCGCCCAGCAGGCAGAGCGCGGCGAGCACGCCAAGGCGCCGGCGTTGCAGGAGGCGGTGGGCGAGCGTGCGCTTCGGCGCCGGCGTCGGGGCGGAGCTCACAGGTGCAGCACCCCGGTGCGGATCAGCTCGCGGATCCTCGGCAGCAGGCGCTCCCTCGCCTCTTCGGGGTCGGCGTCGGTGAGCGCGCAGATCGCGCCGATCGTCTGGTCGAGGGTGAGGGAGCCGTCCAGAGCGCCGACGGCCGCGGCGAGCATCTGGTCGGCGGGGACGGTGCGGCCGAAGCCCGCGCCCTGGACGATCTCGATCAGCATCGGGTCCCAGGCGCCGGGCTCCTGGTGGCGGCGCTCGATGACGTCGGCCTCGCGCGCCGGGCGTGAGGCGAGGAGCTCCTCGTCGGGCAGTGCCGCGAGCGCGTCGATGCGGTCGAGCGTCTGCGCGAGATGCGCGCCGAGGTGGCCGGAGCCGGTGGTCACGACGTTCTCGAGGGTGAGGATGCCGGGGCGGCGGGTCGAGGGCCGGTGCAGAGCGATGTAGCCGAAGCCGATCGCGTGCGCACCGCGGGAGTCGAAGTCCGCGAGCCATGCCTCCTGCATGCCCTCCCACGCGGCGTCGCGCACGGTGATGCCGCCATCGCGCGCCCATGTCTCGGCGTACTGCGCGGGGTCCTCGCTCTCGCGCTGGATGACGAGGGCGTCGACGCCGTCAGCAGCCGCGGGGCGCAGCCAGGCCTCCGGGTGCGCGCGCCAATCGTCCTCGCTGATCTCCCAGTTCGCCAGCATCACGGCGCGCCCGTCGGGCGCGAGCAGCGAGGGGAGGTCGGCCAGGAGCTCGCCGAGCAGGGCGTCCCCTGCACGGCCGCCGTCGCGATAGGTCCAGCGCTCGCCGGTGGGCTGCTCGCTCCCTGCCGCTGGGGCAGGCGCCCCCTCCGCCGCCGTGCGCGGGGTGATGACGAACGGCGGATTCGAGACGATGAGGTCGAAGACCTCCCCGTGCACCGGCTCTGCGAGGGAGCCCTGTCGCAGCTCGAGCGCAATCTCGTTGAGCGCGGCGTTGAAAGCTGCGAAGTCGAGAGCGCGCTGCGAGAGATCGGTCGCGACCACATGCTCTGCATGGCGCGCCAGGTGCAGCGCCTGGATCCCGCCGCCGCAGCCGATGTCGAGCGCGCGGCCGACGGGCTCTCGCGGCGTGATGCGGGCGAGCGTCAGGGACGCGCCGCCGACGCCAAGTACGTGCTCGCCCTCCAGCGCGCGGCCTGTCGCGATCTCCGAGAGGTCCGAGGCGATCCACCAGGAGATCGCTCCCAGGTCGTCGGTGGCGGAGTAGGGGGAGAGGTCCACCAGCGCACGGACGGCGTCCTCCTCCTCGCGGTGGCCGGGGCCTGCGGGGGCCGCGGCAAGCAGGCCCAGAGCGATCGCACCGTCGACTCCGAGTGATGGCAGGGTCGGCTCGACTTCCGCTCGGGGCCGGATGGCGCCGAGGGTGAACAGGGAGTACAGCACCGCGAGCGGATCGCGCCGCCCGCGCAGGGCGAGCCGCGCAGGGATCGGGTTCTCGCGGCGCAGGGCGTCGGCCGCGAGGGTGCCGAGGGCCTCCTCGGCGCGCTCGACGGTGTAGTCGGCGCTCCGGAGATCCGCGCGCAGTCGAGCCAGGAGCGCGGGGTCGGTGAGCAACGGAGCGGAGGCGCGATCGGACGCTGCGAGTCGCTTGGAGCCGGCTGAGGGGGTGGAGTCGGGCATGGCTACGATTGTGCCCCAGCCCCGTGGAACCCCTCCGGGAGGCAGCTGGGTCGTCCCCGGAGAGCTGGAGGTGTGCGCGTGCGTGCTGGCGGAGCGGACGACCTGCTGCGGGACCTCTCCCTGCCCCTGACCCGGCGCACCTGCCTCACGCACGTCGAGCACCTGCCGCAGCGGGAGGGGCGCACCGCGCCGTTCCCCGAATGGACGGATCCGCGGATCCGCGCTCACCTCGCGGATCGCGGCATCACGGCGCCCTGGATCCATCAGGCCCGTGCCGCGCAGCTCGCCCATGACGGCCAGCACGTCGTGCTCGCCACCGCCACGGCGTCGGGGAAGTCGCTGGGCTACCTGCTGCCCGCGCTCAGCGCGATCAGCGCGCGAGAGCGCGAGCCGTCGGCCCGCCGCGCGACCGTCCTGTATCTCTCGCCCACCAAGGCGCTCGCCGCGGACCAGATGACGAACATCGCGGCGCTCGCCGACGGCGCGGAGCTGCGCGATGCGCGCATCGCCGTATACGACGGCGACACCCCCTCGGAGCAGCGGCGCTGGATCCGCCGGCACGGGAGCTTCGTGCTCACCAATCCCGACATGCTCCACTTCGGGATCCTGCCCGGCCACGAGCAGTGGGCGAGCTTCTTCCGCGCGCTGCGCTACGTGATCATCGACGAGTGCCACACCTATCGCGGGGTGTTCGGCAGCCATGTGGCGATGGTGCTGCGCCGGCTGCGGCGCATCGCTGCCGCATACCGCGCTGAGCCCACGTTCATCCTCGCCTCGGCCACGACCGCGAACCCGGAGATCTCGGCGTCGCGCCTGGTGGGGGAGGACGTCGTGGCCGTCACGGAGGACGGCTCCCCGCGCGCCGGACTCACGTTCGCGCTGTGGGAGCCGGGGACGAAGGCCGTGGTCGATGGGCGGCCGGCCGACGGGGCAGCGAACGGGAGCACGGGCGGAAGGGCCGAGAAGGGGTCGGGAGCCGGCGAGGGCGCGAGTGGAGCCGGGCCCGAGAGCGCGGCACCTGCCGCGAAGCACGGGGGAGCCGCGCGCGCGGAAGAGCCATTGCGGCGCTCGGCGACGAGCGAGGCGGGCGCGCTGCTGGCCGACCTCGTCGCGGCCGACGTTCAGACCCTCGTGTTCGCGCGCTCGCGGCGCGGCGCAGAGCTCGTGGCGGGCGGGGCGCGCAGGCTCCTGCACGAGAAGGCGGAGCAGGGCGGCAGCGCCCTGCTCGCCGACCGTGCGAACCGGGTCGCCGCCTACCGCGGGGGCTATCTGGCCGAGGAGCGGCGGGCGCTGGAGGACGCGCTGCGCTCCGGCGAGCTGCGCGCGCTCGCCTCGACCAATGCGCTCGAGCTCGGCATCGACATCTCCGGTCTCGATGCCGTGCTGATCGCAGGCTGGCCCGGCACGCGCGCCTCCCTGTGGCAGCAGGCGGGCCGCGCGGGCCGGTCGCAGCGCACCGGAGCGCTGGCGATGTTCATCGCCCGCGAGGATCCGCTGGACACCTACGTCGTCCACCACCCCGAGACGGTGTTCGGACGCGAGGTGGAGGCCGCCGTGTTCGATCCGCAGAACCCGTACGTGATGACCCCGCACCTGTGCGCGGCCGCGGCGGAGCTGCCGATCCGGGACGGCGAGGAGGGCATCTTCGGCCCGGCCGCGAAGGAGCTGCTGGACACTCTCTCCGCCCGCGGAGTGCTGCGGCGCCGGCCCACGGGCTGGTACTGGACCATGACGGAGAGCGCCCACGATCTCACCGACCTGCGCGGCAGCGGCGGGGAGCCGGTGCGGATCGTCGAGGCCTCCAGCGGCGCGCTGCTGGGCACCGTCGATGCGGGCAGCGCCCACACCCAGGTGCACGACGGCGCGGTCTACCTCCATCAGGGACGCTCCTTCGTCGTGGACCACCTCGATGTGGAGCGGGCCGTCGCCTTCGTGCACCGCGAGGACCCCCTGCATTCGACGCATCCGCAGTCGACCTCCACGATCCGCATCCGCCAGGCCGACCGCTCCGCGCCCTGGAAGGACGGCGTCCAGCTGTCCTTCGGGACGGTGGACGTCACCGATCAGGTGACCGGCTACCAGGTGCGCGACGTCTACACGCAGGCGGTCCTCGGCCAGCACCCGCTGGATCTGCCGCCGCGCACCCTCACCACCAAGTCCGTGTGGTGGACGATCCCGCGCGCGCTCACCGAGGCGCACGACATCCCAGGGGAGCTCCTTCCCGGTGCTCTCCACGCCGCAGAGCACGCGGCGATCTCGATGCTCCCGCTGCTGGCGACCTGCGACCGCTGGGACATCGGCGGGGTCTCCGCCGCGCATCACGAGGACACCGGCGAGCCGACGATCTTCGTGTACGACGGCGCCCCGGGTGGCGCCGGCTTCGCCGAGCGCGGGGCCGACGACGCCGCGGCCTGGCTGCGCGCGACCCTCGACATGATCCGGGAATGCTCCTGCGAGGCGGGCTGTCCGGCCTGCGTGGTCTCCCCGAAGTGCGGCAACGGCAACGAGCCGCTGTCGAAGGCCGGAGCGATCGCCCTGCTGGAGCTGCTCGCGACGATGGACTGAGAAGCTGCGGCCTGGGCCTGAGATCTGGTACCCGCGGATCTCGGACCGCGACATCAGGGCGCCCCGGTCCCGGCGGGCGGGGGTCCTGCTCGGGCCTGCGCCTGCACGGGCGGCAGTGCCCCGGCCGGGACGCGCACCTGCACGAGCACGTCGGCACCCTGGACCGTGCAGCCCCTGAGCTCTGCCGCGTTGCGCCGCGCGGCCTCGGCGGCGATCGCGCAGGGATCGGCGGTCGCGGCTGCGAGCGCATCGGCGCCGGCGAGGGCGGAGAGATCGGCCGCGGTATCCGCGGCCGCCTGTGCCAGCAGGGCCTGCCCGGCGAGCACGAGCACGGCGAGCAGGGCGCTCAGAGTTCCCGTCCAGGCGAGCAGTCCGGCTGCCCCGGAGCCGGTCTCTGAGCGCAGCTGGGGGAAGGCTCTCATGGCGCACGCCCGATCGCTGCGACCGGAGCCGGGGCGCCCAGCAGATGGGGCTCGCGCCGGGCGGTGGCATCGCCCTCGAGCGCCCAGGATGCCCCGCCGAGCGCGCCCCCGGGCAGCGAGAGGGTGCGCTGGACCCGCACGCTCACCCATTCGCCCTCGGTCGAGATCGAGACCCGCGCGCTCTGGCCGGCGATGGTGCGCGCGGCGCGGGAGGCAGAGGCGGCGTCCTCTCCCCGGGCGAGCTCGCGGGCCGCAGAGCGTGCGGCGGATTCCAGCTGCACGCGACTGCCGATCCCCGCCCCGACCACGGCCATCACGAGCACCATCACCACCACCACGGGCAGCACGATCGCCGTCTCGGCCGTGGTGGCCCCGCCCTCCCTCCTGGCCGCGCCGCGCAGGCGGCGCAGCCAGGAGGGAGCGGCCCCCGCCGAGGCGGATCCCGCCGGCGCAGATCCCGACGGTGCGGGTTCCGACAGCGCGGAAGCCGACGGTGGAGGTTCCGACAGCGCGGAAACCGACGGTGCGGACCTGCCGGTTCCGGTGCCCAGGGGCCGGGACCTCGTCGATCGGGTGCTCACGAACCCAGCGCGAGCGCCGAGGTGATCACGTTCATCAGCAGCGAGCGCACCTCTCCGGATTTCAGCAGCACCACGAGCACTGCGGCGAAGCCGCACGCGGCGAGCACGGTGATCGCGTACTCGGCCGTGCTCGCCCCGGTCTCGTCCCGCAGTCGCGCGCGCAGCGGGAGCCGCGGGACGGACGCGAGGGCCATCCCGGCCCCGGCGCCGGCGTCGGCCCCGGCGCCGGCGTCGGCCCCGGTGACGGTGCCGATGACGACGGGCGCGGAGGCGGGACGGGTGGCTGCGGTGGGAGCAGCGGTGGCGGTGATGGTCATGGGATTCTCCTTCTGTCCGTGCAGGCGCCGGCGGCGACTGCGATGGGTGCCGCGAGCGCGGCGGTCCGGAGCCGGCTGGCGCCGACTGCGGGGGTCTGTGGGACTGGCGATCTGATGGGGCTTCGACTCGAACCGGTGGCGTGCGCGGAGCCTTCAGCTGGCGCCTTCAGCCGGGGCCGAGTCCGGTGAAGGATCCGCCCAGCAGCGAGGCGACCGTCGGGATGATGCCCAGCAGCACGAAGGCCGGCAGCAGAGTCAGCCCCGTCGGGAGCACGAGGTGCACGCCGAGTCGAGCCGCTGCGGCCTCCGCGTCACGAGCGCGTCCGCGGCGGGAGTCGGCGGCGGCGCTGCGCAGCACCTGGGCGAGGTCGGCTCCCGAAGATTCGGCGAGCAGCGCCGAGGTCCCGAGGACCTGCACCGAAGGGTCCAGATGGGCGGCAGCGAGTCGGCTCGGGACTCCACCGGCCAGCGCCTGCGCGAACCTGCCGAGGGACGTCGCCGCGGCGTCGGCGGGTCCGGTCGGCCCGCTGCTCCCGGCGGCGCGCGCCACGATGCCTGCGGCTCCGGCGAGCGGCAGTCCGGCGCGCAGCGCACCGGCGATGAGCTCGAGCAGCACCGAGGGGTCGATGCCACCGGAGGAGCTCGAAGCGGCGGCGCGCAGCAGATGCCGCATCCACGCCCAGCCCACGAGAGTGAGGGCGAGGCCGGACGTCAGCAGCGCCCGGCCCGGGCCGGTGGCCGTCAGCGTCGCGAGCGGATTCGCGCCCAGCAGCATGCCCAGTCCGATCCCCGCCGCGGGCAGGGCCAGCAGGATCCGGGCGGTGGAGCGCGGGCCGGAGAAGGCGCTGCGGCGCGCGAGAGAGGCATCATGCAGGTCGCGCTGCGCCGAGGCGAGGCTGCGCAGCAGCGCGGCCAGCGGTGCGCCGCTGCGCTCGCAGACCTCGAGCGCAGCGCCGAGCGCATGCACCTCCGGAGAGCGCCCAAGAGCGCCGCTCGCTGCCCGGCGCGGATCCGCACCGGCCCCGACGGCCCGTGCGAGATCCGCGAGGGGGCCGGGCGGCTCCGCGGCGGCGACCAGCTGCCAGGACTGCCGCGGGGCCGCGCCGCTCGCGATCACCACGGCGAGATGCTCGATCAGCCCTGCGACCTGCAGCGCGCTCGGTCGTGCGCGCCGGGCCGCCGGAGGGATCACGAGCCGTTCCGCAGTGCCGCTCGCCGCAGCAGAGGACCCGTCGGCGGAGACGGTGCTCCTGCGCATCGGACTGCTCGGGGCGCAGCACCACAGCAGCAGCGCTCCCGTCAGCAGCGTCAGCACCGCGAGCGCGCCCGTCATCGGAGCGTCCCGTGATCGCGGCCGCGGCCGTCCAGACGCGCAGCCAGGGCGTCCCATCCCGGCCCCGGGCGCACCTCGCCCGTGCAGCGCAGATCCAGGGCCGTCTGCGTGCGCAGCAGTCCCGAGGAGTCGCGATGCAGCACGGCGATCTCCTCGAGCACCCGCACCCCGCCGGGCCGCCCGAGGTGCAGCACGACCTCCAGTGCGCTCGCCGCCTGCGCCGCGAGAGCTCGCCGGTCCAGGCCGCCGAGCGCGCCGAGCGCCTCGAGGCGGGCGGGCACGTCGGCCGCGGTGTTCGCGTGCAGGGTGCCGCAGCCGCCCTCGTGGCCGGTGTTCAGGGCCTGCAGCAGCTCCCGCACCTCCGCGCCGCGGCACTCGCCGAGCACGATCCGGTCCGGGCGCATCCGCAGGCACAGCCGGACGAGCTCGGCGAGGTCCACTCGGCCGGCACCCTCGGTGTTCGCGTGCCGCGACTGGAGGTGGACCACATGCGGATGGGGGACCTGGAGCTCCTGCGCATCCTCGACCACCACGATCCTCTCGCTCGGAGGGACGAGGGCCAGCAGAGCGGAGAGCAGGGTCGTCTTGCCCGTGCCGGTGCCGCCGGAGATCACGAAGGCGGTGCGAGAGGCGATCAGGGCCTCGAGCACGGCAGCGGTGCGCGCGCCGAACACTCCCCGCGCCCCGAGATCCGCGAGGGACAGCGCCTGCGCGGAGGGCAGGCGCAGGGAGATGACGGCCCCCGCGGTGGACAGCGGCGGCAGGACCCCGTGGAAGCGGGTGCCGTCGGGCAGGTGGGCGTCGGCGAAGGGCACCGCGTCATCCAGCCTCCGCCCTCCCAGCGCGGCCAGCCGCACCGCCAGATCCCGGGCGGATTCTGCGTCGACCTGCACGTCGGTGCGATGCAGGCCGGCGGCGTCCTCCACCCAGACGCTGCCGTCCCCGTTGAGGAGGATGTCGGTGGTGCCGGGGACGGCGAGGTGCTGGAGCGGGCCGAGGCCGCCGACATGCTCGCGCACCCGCGCGGTCGCCTCGAGCATCGCTGCGGCCCCGAGCACCTGCCCCTCGCGCCGCAGCAGGCGCGCGATCCGGGGGACGTCCACCGGCCCGGGATCGCCGGCGAGATCCTCGCGCACCTGCTCGAGCAGTCCCGGCAGCGGCGCCCCGCTCACAGCCCCGCTCACAGCCCGGCCTCCAGCAGGCGGCGGCACAGCGCATCGGCCCGGCCGCGGCGCACATCCAGCAGCGGCACGTGCGAGGCGGGGGAGTCGCGGAAGACGCCCGCGACGGGCAGGCGCAGATCCTCGCGCGCCTCGTCCGCGCTCACGGGGCCCCGGCCCCGCAGCACCAGTCGGGCCACGCCCGCGGGCGGCCGCCAGGAGCCGAGGCGGCGCCACGCCGCCCGCACGGCATGATCGCGGGCAGGGAGAACGATGAGCAGCTCGTCGAGGTGGGGGAGGGCAGGGCCCACCAGGTCCGGGGAGAGATCGGCGATCACGTGGCCGGGAACCCGCGCGAGCGCGCCGAGAGCGCGGTCCAGATCGAGGGCGCGGGGCGGGGCGCCCGCACCGGCGGTCAGCAGATGCACCCCGTCGACGCGGGGCAGGCCCTCGCGCAGGAGCGCGCCGTCGGCCGTGTCGATGCCGGCGAGATCCTCCCAGCGCGCCCCCGCTGCGGGCGGAGCCTCGACCAGGAGCTCCAGCCCTCCGCCGAGGGGATCCGCGTCGATCAGCGCGACCGGCCCGAGGCGCCCGGCGGCGCCCGCGAGACGGGCCGCGAAGCTCGAGGCGCCCGCACCGCCGCAGCCGCCTGCCACTCCGATCACGCGCGCGCCCTCGCCTGCCCGGAGCGCGCCGGAGAGCAGCGCGAGCAGGGCCGCGGAGTCCTCGGGCAGTCGGCACACGGCCCGCACCTGCGCCGACAGGGCGCGCCGCCAGATGCCCTCGGCGATCGGCGCGTCGGCCACCGCGATCAGCTGACCGGCCGGGGCGGGCAGATGGTCGGCCGTGAGCAGGGCCTCGGCCGGGCACAGATGCAGCGCAGGAGCCGGCTCTCCGGGTCCCTGCAGCGACTGGTCGGCTTGGCCTCCCAGGCCCGGTGCGATCGGGCCGGATGCAGTGCGCCCGGCGTCGCGCAGCTCGGCACCGGCGGCGCTGACGTGGTCGGCAGCGAGGCTGCGCAGCGCGCCCTCGCGCTCGCCGTGCCAGAGCACGACCGCGCGGGCGCCTGGCGCAGCGGTCGAGGATGCTCCGTCTGCGGAGAGCGCGGCGGCCCCGGCCGGGAATCGAGAGGGGATGCGGGCGTCCGTGCGGGCCGCGGCGGCGCGCGAGGGGCCGAGGCGGGTGCCGCGGGAGGATCGCTCCAGGAGGCTGGTCATGCCCCCAGAGTCGCGGAGCGGACGGGCGGCGTCAGCGCCGCCCGCCCGCTTGGGGAGAACCCGTCAGTGGGGAGAGTTCGCGGAGCGCGCGACGCGCCCGCCAGCCCGCGCGATGCCCGTCGGCCCCCGCGACCCCCGTCGGCCTCTCAGAGATCCAGGTCGAGCACCACCGGGGCATGGTCGGAGGCGCCCTTGCCCTTGCGCTCCTCGCGGTCGATGAAGGAACCGGTCACGCGGCTCTGCACGGCGGGGGAGCCGAGGAGGAAGTCGATGCGCATGCCCTCCTTCTTCGGGAAGCGCAGCTTCGTGTAGTCCCAGTACGTGTAGACGCCGGGGCCCGGGTGGTCCGGCCGCACGAGATCCGCGAATCCGGCGTCGACCACGGCGCGGAACGCCGCGCGCTCGGGCTCGGTGACATGGGTGCTGCCCTCGAAGGCCTCCATCGACCACACGTCGTCATCCTCCGGGGCGACGTTGAAGTCGCCCGCCAGCACCATCGCGGCCTGCGGGTCCTCGGCGAGCACGCGCGCCCCCTCGGCGCGCAGGGCGTCGAACCAGCGCAGCTTGTACGCGTAGTGCGGGTGGTCGATCTCGCGACCGTTGGGGATGTACAGCGACCACAGCCGGAGCTTCCCGCCGACGACCGCGCTCAGCGCGCGCGCCTCGACCACGCCGCCCTCCTCCTCGGGCCACGTCGGCACTGCGGCGAGCTCCGTGTGGACGTCGTCGAGGCCGATGCGCGAGGCGATCGCGACGCCGTTCCACTGGTTCAGCCCGTGCGCCGCCAGTTCATAGCCCGCAGCGTTCAGCGCGGCCAGGTCGAGCTGGGAGGGCTTGGCCTTGATCTCCTGCAGGGCGACGGCGTCGATCTCGTGGCGCTCCAGGAACGCGATGAGGCGATCCATCCGGGCCCGCAGCGAATTGATGTTCCAGGTGGCGATGCGCATGCGGCCAGGGTAGCGAAAGGCCCCCGGGATGTGACGAGGGTCCTAGACTGTCGGGATCCAGTTGGGCGATCTCGGGGGTGCGATGTGGCGACGGCGGCAGTGATCGGATGCGGTGACATCTCCGCGCTCCACCTCGGAGCGATCGAGGACCTCGACGGCATCGAGCTCGTGGGCGTGTGCGACGTCGACCCGGACGCCGCGGCGCGCGCGGGCGAGGCGAACGGTGTCCCCTCCTTCACCGACCACCGCGCGCTCCTGGAGGAGCTGCGCCCGGATGTGGTGCACATCTGCACTCCCCATGACCAGCACGTCCCCGTCGCGATCGACGCCCTCGACGCCGGGGCCGACGTCCTCACCGAGAAGCCGCTCGCGGCCTCTCTCGCAGAGGCGGAGCGCCTGGTCGCGCACGCGGAGGCCAGCGCCCAGCGCATCGGCGTCTGCTTCCAGAACCGCTACAACGCGACCTCCATCGCCATGAAGGAGCTCCTGGACAGCGGGCGCCTCGGTCGAGTGATCGGCGGATCGGCAACCGTGAAGTGGGCGCGCACCCCTGAGTACTACCGGGCGAAGCCCTGGCGCGGCACCTGGGAGAACAGCGGCGGCGGCCTGCTCATCAACCAGGCGATCCACACGATCGACCTGCTCGAGTGGCTGCTGGGGCCCGTCAGCGCGGTCGCCGGCCACGCCGCGAACCACGTCTTCGGCGACATCATCGAGGTGGAGGACACCGCCGAGCTCGTCCTCACCCACGAGGGCGGCGTGCGCTCGGTCATGTACGCGACCAATGCCAACGCCGTCAACGAGCCCGTCTCGATCGTCATCGCCGCCGAGAACGCGACCCTCAGCATGCGCGGCGATCTCACGGTGACCTGGGCCGACGGGACAGTCGAGACCGTCGCCGAGCGCCGGCTCGAGGGCGCGCGGGCGTACTGGGGCGCCTCGCACGTCGAGCTGATCCGCGACTTCTACGCGACCCGGGGCAGCGGCGAGCCCTTCTGGATCAGCCCCCGCGAGGCGATGAAGCCGCTGCGGATCCCCAAGGAGGTCTACGCGCAGTCCCCGGGGATGCGCGGCTGAGCCCCGCCGCTCCCGCAGAGCAGAGATGGCACGCGCCCTCGTCACCGGGTCCACGGCAGGACTCGGCCTGGAATTCGCCTGGCAGCTCGCCGGCACCGGCCACGACCTCGTGCTCGTGGCGCGCTCCGAGGACCGCCTGCATGCGGTCGCCGAGCAGATCCGCCACGTGCACCGAGTCGACATCGAGGTGCTCCCCGCCGATCTCTCCGTGCGCCGCGAGCTCGACCGGGTGGCGCGCCGGCTGACGGATCCGGTGGATCGCATCAGCCTGCTGGTGAACAACGCCGGCTACGGACTGCGCGGGCAGTTCCTCGAGGTCCCGATCGAGGATCACGAGCGCCAGATGGACACCCTCATCCGCGCCGTCCTCGTGCTCTCGCACGCCGCCGCCCGCGCGATGGTGCAGCGGCGGTGCGGGGCGATCCTCAACGTCTCTTCCCTCGCCGGCTACACGGCCGCCGGGCCCTATGCCGCCTCCAAGAGCTGGGTCACCGTGTTCACGGAGTCCCTGGCCACGGAGCTGCGGGGCACAGGAGTCACGGCGACCGCGCTGCTGCCCGGATTCGTGCAGACCGAGTTCCACGAGCGCGCCTCGATGAACGTGGAGGGCCTGCCGCGGGTCACCTGGCTGAAAGCCCCGTACGTGGTCGAGCAGGCGCTGCGGGACACCGCCGCCGGGCACGTGCTCTCGATCCCCTCGGTGAAGTACCGCGCAGCAGGGGAGGTGTCCCGCCTCGCCCCGCGGCGCCTGATGCGCTTCCTGACGGGCCCCGCCTGGGAGACCCGCCTCAGCCGGCGCCGGCTGCGCCGCTCCCGCCGGACGGCCTCGAAGCGTGAGCTGCACGCGCCGTGGGAGCGCGAGGGCCAGTGAGGTCCGGACTACCCTGTGGCCATGGCTGATATCGATACTGCCCCCGCGTCCGACCGCGCCCGCCTCCTCCAGCTGATCGACGAGCTCGCCGTCGTGCGCGGGAAGGTCACGCTGTCCTCCGGCAAGGAGGCCGACTACTACGTCGACCTGCGCCGCATCACCCTGCACCACGAGGCCTCGCCGCTGGTCGGGCGGGTCATGCTCGATCTCCTGCGCACCGAGGGCCTGCTGGAGGGCGAGGGAGCGGCCGCGGCCGTCGGCGGGCTGACGCTCGGCGCCGACCCCGTCGCCACCGCTCTCCTCCACGCCTCCGCGGCCGACGCCTCCGTGCCGGCGCTGGACGCGTTCGTGGTGCGCAAGGCCAACAAGGCCCACGGCCTGCAGCGCCGCATCGAGGGGCCGGACATCGCCGGGCGCGACGTCATCGCCGTGGAGGACACTTCCACCACCGGCGGCAGCGTCCTCACCGCCTGCGAAGCCATCGAGGAGGCCGGCGGGCGCATCCGCGCGGTCGCCGTGATCATGGACCGCGGCACGGGAGCGCGCGAGGTCATCGAGAAGGCCGGGTACCGCTACCTGACGGCCTTCGGGGTGGACGAGCTCAGCATCTGAGCCGCGCCCCGCCGGCGCGCAGACGCCGGCGCGAGCCCGCCGGCGCACCGGCCGGTGCGCACCCGTCGGCCCTGCGCAAGGCCCGGAACGAGAGGACTCCCCGCCGAAGATCTGCGGGGAGTCCTCTGCGATGCGGGGATGCTCAGATCACGGGAGTGCTCAGATCAAAGAGCGTCGGTCGCGAAGGTGTTGCAGGCCCCGGGATCGCCCGACTGGTAGCCGGTGGTGAACCACTTCTGGCGCTGCTCGGAGGAGCCGTGCGTCCAGCTCTCCGGGTTCACCTGGCCGCCGGCCACCTCGCCCTGGATGTGGTCGTCGCCCACGGCGGCGGCGGCCGAGAGGCCGTCGGCGATCTGCTGGTCGGTCAGCGGCTGGAGGAAGTTGTTGCCCTCGCCGTCCTTGGACTGCGCGGCGTGGTTCGCCCAGACGCCCGCGTAGCAGTCGGCCTGCAGCTCGAGGCGAACGCCGTCGCTGGTGGGGCCGGTCTGCTGCTGGTCGATCTGATTCATCGTGCCCTGCAGGTTCTGGATGTGATGGCCGTACTCGTGCGCGACCACGTACATCTTCGCGAAGCTGCCGTCATTGGCGCCGAAGCGGCTCGAGAGCTCGTCGAAGAAGCTCGTGTCGATGTAGATGGTCTGGTCGGCAGGGCAGTAGAACGGGCCGACGGCCGAGGACGCCGCACCGCAGCCGGTGTTCACCTGGCCGGAGAACAGCCGGCCCTGAGGCTCGGAGAACTGGATGCCGGCCGGGCCCGCGAGGCCCGCCCAGACGGCGTCGGCCGACTCCACGGTGCCGACGACGAGGCAGTCGTCGCGCTCGTTCGCCTGCTGGCCCGTGGTGCACTCCGTGGAGGTGCCGGGGTCCTGCTGGGTCGTGCCCTGGCCGGCGCCGAGGAGCGAGCCGGGGTTGACGCCCATGAGCATCATGATGACGACGACCACGAGCATGAGGCAGCCGCCGCCTCCGCCGATCGCGAGGCCGCCGCGACCGCCGAGTCCGCCGCCGCCCCCTGCGCGGGAGACGTTGCCGGAGGTGATGTTGGCATTGGGATTGAAGGTCATGGGAGACACAGTAGAAGGTCAGAGGCCGCACAGGGGACGCGAACGCGCCGCGCCTACGATGAGGATGTCCGAGGCCCCGTGCGCCGCCCGTTCCGAAAGGCACCTCATGCCGCAGCTCCGCCCTGTATCCCTGCACGTCACAGAGGTGCGGGCATGAACGTGGTCGACTGGGCGGTCAGTACGATGAATGCGATGGGCGGCTTCGGAGTCGCGCTGCTCATCTTCCTCGAGAACGTGTTCCCGCCGATCCCCTCCGAGGTGATCCTCCCCCTCGCGGGCGTCGCGGCGGCCGGGGGCGAGCACTCGTTCCTCGAGATGCTGCTCTTCTCGCTGCTCGGATCGCTGACGGGCGCGTGGCTCCTCTACGGACTCGGCAGGGCGCTCGGGCCCGAGCGCCTGCGCCGCATCTTCATCCGCCTCCCGCTCGTGCACGTCGAGGACTACGACCGGACCGTCGAGTGGATGGAGAAGCACGGCACGAAGGGCATCTTCTTCGGCCGCATGGTCCCCGGGGTGCGCTCCCTGATCTCGATCCCCGCCGGGCTGTACGCCATGCCGCTGCTGCCGTTCTCCCTGCTCACGCTCGCGGGATCGGCGATCTGGAACACCCTGTTCATCACGCTCGGATACCAGCTCGGCAGCCGCTGGCACATCATCGAGCCGTACACCGACGTCGTCTCGAACATCGTCTACGTCCTCATCGCCGTGGCCGTGGTGTGGTGGCTCGTGAAGCTCGTGCGCCGCGAGCGGAGGCGCCGCGCCCTCGGGCTGCCCGACCCCGACGCCGAGGAGAACCGCGCGCTGGACGCCGCTGACCGGCGCGCCGCCGCCGGCGACGAAGGATGAGCGACGTCGGAGCCGTGGAGCGCACCGTCGGCGTCGGCCCCCACCCGGAGCCCTGGCCCGAGGATCCGCGCCTGGACCCGGAGCTGCTCGCGCACGGGGATCGGCGCAACGTCGAGGACCGCTTCCGCTACTGGAAGCGCGCGGAGATCGTCGCCGCTCTCGACGAGAAGCGCTTCGACCTGCACATCGCCATCGAGAACCTCGAGCACGACGCGAACATCGGCTCCATCGTGCGCAGCGCGAACGCGTTCGGGGTGGGGGCGTTCCACATCGTCGGCAGACGCCGATGGAACCGGCGCGGAGCGATGGTGACCGACCGCTACCAGCACGAGATCCATCATCCGGGCGTCGCCTCCCTCGCGGACTGGGCGCGCGCCGAGGGCCGCCCCCTCATCGCGATCGACAACGCGCCCGGCGCCGAGCCTCTCGAGGGCGCGGCACTGCCCGCGAATTCCGTGCTCGTCTTCGGGCAGGAGGGCCCCGGTATCAGCGAGGTGCTGCAGGAAGCGTGCGAGCGGATGCTCGCGATCACCCAGTACGGCTCGACCCGCTCCCTGAACGTCGCCGCGGCCGCCGCCATCGCCATGCACACCTGGCTCCTCCAGCACGCGGATCCGGGCCGGACGTCCCCTTTCGAAAACGGGCGGGCATGAGAGAATCGGAGGCGAGCGGGCGCTTCCCTGCGTCCCGATGATGTCCACTCTCGTCAGGAGCACACATGCCCATCGCAACGCCTGAGCAGTACGGTGAAATGATCGATCGCGCCAAGAAGGGCAAGTTCGCCTACCCGGCCGTGAACGTCTCCAGCTCGCAGACCGCCATCGCTGCGCTGCAGGGCTTCACCGACGCGAAGTCCGACGGCATCATCCAGGTCTCCGTCGGCGGCGCCGAGTACCTCTCCGGCTCCACCGTCAAGGACCGCGTCGCCGGTTCCATCGCGCTCGCCGAGTTCGTGCACGCCGTGGCCGACAACTACCCCGTCACCATCGCGCTGCACACCGACCACTGCGCGAAGGAGAACCTCGAGTCGTGGGTCGAGCCCCTCATCGAGTGGGACCTCG
Organism: Brachybacterium equifaecis; assembly: GCF_023509525.1. Classification (GTDB taxonomy): domain Bacteria; phylum Actinomycetota; class Actinomycetes; order Actinomycetales; family Dermabacteraceae; genus Brachybacterium; species Brachybacterium equifaecis. Next base: position 697,066 of record NZ_JAKNCJ010000001.1, on the reverse strand, counting down.
AGAACCGCGTGAAGAAGGGCCTGAACCCCCTCTTCCAGTCGCACATGTGGGACGGCTCCGCCGTTCCCGTCGAGGAGAACCTCGAGATCGCCCAGCGCCTGCTGGAGAAGACCTCCGCCGCCAAGAAGATCCTCGAGATCGAGGTCGGCGTGGTCGGCGGCGAGGAGGACGGCTACTCGGCCGACGTCGATGAGTCCAAGCTCTTCTCCACCCCCGAGGACGGCCTCGCCACCGTCGAGGCTCTTGGCCTCGGCGAGAAGGGCCGCTACATCACGGCCCTCACTTTCGGCAACGTCCACGGCGTCTACAAGCCGGGCAACGTCAAGCTGACCCCGTCCATCCTCAAGGACATCCAGCAGGCTGTCGGCGAGAAGGTCGGCAAGGACATGCCGCTGGACCTCGTCATGCACGGCGGCTCCGGCTCCACCCTGGAGGAGATCCAGGAGGCTGTGGACAACGGCGTCATCAAGATGAACATCGACACCGACACCCAGTACGCGTTCACGCGCCCCGCGGTCGCCCACATGTTCGAGAACTACGACGGCGTCCTCAAGGTCGACGGCGAGGTGGGCAACAAGAAGGCCTACGATCCCCGCGCCTGGGGCAAGAAGGCGGAGGCCGGCATGGCCGCCCGCATCGTCGAGGCCTGCGAGAACCTGCGCTCCGCAGGCACGAGCATGAGCGCCTGAGCTCACGCCTCATCAGCGCGCTGAGAGCGCGCACCGAGCGCCCCGTCCGGCTTCCGCCGGGCGGGGCGCTCGTCTGTGCGCGGGCGGGTGGGCGTACGTGAGCGTCGGGATGGTGGCGCTGGCGCGATCGAGGCGTACGTGAGCGTCGGAATGGGATCTCTATCCGACGGCTGCGTACACATCGACCGGGGCAGGGTGGGGCTGCCGGGTGGCGAGGACGGTCCGATGATCGAGGTGCGTGCAGACGTCGGAATGGAGGTGTCTGCACGATCGAGGTGCGTGAAGACGTCGGAATGAGTCGGTCTATTCGACGTGCAAGCGCACCTCGATCTGCTCCGGCGGCGAGGCGGGCTGTGCGCTGGGGGCGGCAGGGCGCGTGGTGGGGGACGCTTGGGGGAGTCGAGGCGCCGACGCGTGAGTGGGCGTCGGAATCGTGGCGCTGCAGGAGGCGACGCGAGCGTGGGCGTCGGAATGCGATTTTTATCCGACGGCTGCGTACGCATCGATGGGGGCCGGGAGAGGCTATGAGAGTCCGCGGTGAGGCAGCGCGTCACCGCGAGCGCAGCTCAGCGGCGGCGGGGACCCTGGGCGTTGCGCATGACGGACTTCAGCGCCGGGTAGACGTCGGCGAGGAAGACGCCCGCGATGACCACGCCGATCAGCATGAACAGCATCCGGCTCTGCCCGCCGCCGATCGGGTACGGCAGCGACAGGAAGCCCAGCAGGGCGGCGACGCCGGTGAGCACTCCCCAGAACGCCTTGGTGCGCTTGCCCGCCGCGGTGTAGGCGTCGGCGCGGAACCGCAGCGCGTTGACCAGCGCCCACAGCTCCAGGGCGAACAGAGCGACGGCGAGGATCGCGAAGATCCACTGCTGGATGACGAAGACCATGCCCGCAGGCTACCGGCCGCTCCCCGGCGCGCCTGCGCGCGGTCCTTCTGGTGCGGGGTCGGGAGAATCCAGAGCGCCGGGCCCCGCCGCGCCCGGCCCCGCCGCTGCCGTGGCCGCGGCGCCTTCCGCTCCCGCTTTCCCGCCCGCTGTCTCGCCCGCTGCCGCAACCCCCGCCTCGGGCGGGGGAGAGGGCCGACGGCGATCGGGATCCGAGCGGTCCGTGATCAGCAGCTCGAGAGCGGCGGTGGTGGGCGGCGGCTCGATCGCGCGGATCTCCTGGGTGAGAGGGCGCGGGCCGATGGTGTCGCCGTCGCCCGCGACCAGCAGGCTCGGCAGGAAGCGCTGGGCCTCGGCGGGCGAGAGGCCCGTGGCCTCCAGCAGATCGCTCGCCAGGGAGCGCAGCTGGATGGCGAGGGTGACGCCCTCGAAGTGGCCGACGCGCCCCGGATGCTGTCCGGCATCGTTCTTCAGCAGCATCTCCGGGGTCAGGTACGAGCAGAACAGCCGCAGCTCGCGCCTCGCCTCGGTGAAGTCCACGTCGGTGTCCACCGCTTCGCGCAGCGCGGTCGCGGCGTCCTTCGCCTCCAGGAGCGCGTCGGCGAGCGTCGAGTGGGGGTCGCCGTCGACCACGGAGAGGAACTGCACCTCGCGCCGCGCGATCACGCGCACGTTCCGCATGGCGCGGTCGGAGCCCACCAGGAGCTGGCGCAGGCGCTCGACGTCCGCGGCGTGGCGGAGATTCGTAGGGGAGTAGGCGGTGACCTCGTCGGCCGCGCTGTTGGCGATGCGCCACTCGTCCACGAGCCCCTGGGAGGTGCGCCGCACTTCGGCGAGAGTGGCGCGGGCGACCGCCGCATCGCCGGTGCGTGCCGCGAGGGACAGCTGGGTGAGGGCATCTTCGAGCGCGCGGAAGAGGGCGTCGGCCGCATCGCGCTGCGCGCGGCGGGGATCGCCGGTGAGCAGCAGGTGGATCAGGATCGCGGCGCTCACCCCGGTGAGGGCGTCGAGCACGCGCGCACCGGGGGCGAGGCCGGGCGTCACGGGCATCAGCATCACCAGCAGCGACTGGATCGAGCACTGCATCGCGAACATGACGCCCGAGTCGATGAACCGGGCGAGCAGCCCCGCCACGGTGATCACCACGAGGATCTGCCAGGAGCCCGAGCCGATGGTCGAGCGGGCGAGCTCGCCCAGCAGCACGCCGAGCATGACCCCGCTGGACATCTCGCCGACCTTGCGGATCTTCTTCTCCGTGCTGGAGACGCCGATGATCACGAACGCCGCGATCGCGGCGAAGACCGGATGCGTGTGGCCCCACAGCACGGTGGACAGCAGATAGGCGAGAGCAGCCGCCGCCGCACCGCGAAGGGTGGTGAAGACCCCGGAGCGGGTGCGCGAGGCGCTCTCGCGCAGCCGGCTGCGCACCGCGGCGCGCGCCCGGTGGCGCCGGGACAGCTCCGCGACGGAGGTGGAGCCGGGGGCCGTCATGACCGCACCGGATCGCTGAGCCGCGTGGAGAGCAGCGTGCGCAGATCGACGGTCTCTCCGTCCCGCGCCCCGCGCCCGATGACCAGGGGCGCGAGAGCAGGCTCCACGTCGGCCCCGCGGAGGCGAGATCCGAGTCCGCCGTCGGCGCGCAGGATGTAATAGCGACCCTGCCGATCCATCCCGAGGGTGCGGTCCTGCGTGAGGTACCAGCCGCGCAGATGCGTGCGCACGGGGCGGTCGCCCCGATAGGGGAGGGCCTGCAGAGGGATCGGAGGGATCCCCGCGGACTCGAAGCGCTCGGCGAACTCGCGCAGCAGGGCCGTCGCCTGCTCGTGCTCGGCCTGGCGGGCATCATAGAGCGCGCGGTCCTTCGCGGCGATGATCTCGGCGCGCTCCTCGGACCAGCTCCGCTGCTCCTGCTGGTGCTCCTGCTCCTGCCCGCTCATGCGTCCATTCTCGCAGGTCCGATTCGCTCAGAGGCGGGCAGTGGGAGGCCGCTCGCCGTGATCGCGAGGAAGCACGATCGCCTCCTGCGCGGCGTCCAGCCACAGCGCCTCGCCCTCGCCCTGGCCTTCGTCCGCGCTGTCCTGCGCGCCGAGGAGCGCCTGTACGACCAGCCGCTCCTCCAGGGGGACGGCGCGCTTGACCACCGCCAGGGCGATCGGGCCGAGGTCCGCGTGGAGGGCGGCGGTGGTGACGGTGCCGACGGCGCGGCCCTCGGGCCCGCCCATCCGCACCTCGGCGCCGGCGCGCACGGGGACGTCCTGGGAGCCGTCGAGGTGGAGCATGACGAGGCGCCGCGGGGGCTGGCCGAGGTTCAGGACCTTCGCGACAGTCTCCTGCCCGCGATAGCAGCCCTTCTGGGTGTGCACTGCGGTGCGCAGGAGGTCGAGCTCGTGGGGGATCGTGCGCGCGTCGCTCTCGGTGATCAGGCGGGGGCGGTGGGAGGCGACGCGCAGCGCTTCCGCGGCGTCCAGCCCGGCGAGGAGATCCGCGGGCCAGTCGATCGCGGTCAGTGCGGCGGCGGGCCACACCGAGAGCACCCACGCGGTGGCGTCCTCCGGGTCGGGGCCGTAGGCGACGCCGCCGGGAGCGACCGCGGGCCAGGGATCGGTCCAGGTCGCCTCCGGGGTGGGCAGGGCGATGCCCGCCGCGGCGAGGACGTCGGCGGGAGGACGGGTGGAGCCGAGCGCGCGCAGGTCATCGCGGCAGGTCAGCTCCACGCGCGCGGCGAATCGCATCATCTCGAGGTAGCGCAGGAGGGGAGAGCGGGCTCCGGGATCGGTGATCAGCAGGGCCGTGTCCGGGGCGGTGATCGCCACGGCCGCGAGGTGCTCGAGGCGCCCCTGGGGGCTGAGCACCGCGAGGGTGAGGGACGCGCCGACGGGGGCGCCGGTGAGCACCTGGGTGCTGATCGTCGTCAGCCAGCTGAAGGCGTCCGGGCCCGCGACCTCGAGCAGCTCGAGATGCCCGGCATCCACGACGGCGCTGCCGCGCAGGAGACGGCGCTGCTCGCGCAGCGGAGCCCCGTAGTGGGCGGGGACGGCGCGGTCCGCTCCCGCGGCGAGCACGGCTCCGCGGCGCTGGAGCAGCCGGATGCGGGGAGAGTCCGGCAGGGGAGGGGCCTCGGCAGGGGAGTCCGCGGCATCAGCCACGGTCGAGCTCCACGGAGAGGAACGGGCCGATCTGGTCCGGGGCGGCGGGATCGAGCGCGCGCTCCCACAGCCAGAACATGCGCCCGCCCACGAGCCCGAACATGCGGGTCGCGGCGATCGCGCCGTCGGCGCTGCGGGCGGTGGGGGAGGTGCGCAGCCCCAGCTGGATGCGCGGTCCGCGCACCTCGCCGGCCCAGATCTCCTCGCCGTCCTCCCGCTGCAGGACCAGCTCGACGGCGTAGGAGACGATGCCGGCGGGATCGCCGGGCTTGGCGGCTTGGGCCGCCGCCAGATCCTGCCCGGGGAGGGGTTCCCCGACGCGCCAGAAGCCGCGCTCGCGCACGAGCTGCGAGCGCTCCACGGCGGCGGAGTCGGCGGGGGCCTCGGGGGCGGCCTGCGCCTCCGGACCGTTCGCGAACACGCTGGTGGGAGGCAGAGGCGGGGGAGCGTCGAGCTGATCGGTGCTCATCACCCACGCGAGGGTGCCGTCATCGCCCGGAGTGCAGACGACGCGCTGCTCGATGCTGCGGCCCTCGAGCTCGCCGCCCTCGGCGGAGACCTGTGCGGCGCCGGTGCCGCTCCAGGATCCGACGAGCCAGGCGAGCGGGTAGAGGCTCTCCGGGAGCGAGGGGTCCAGGACGATCGGCATGGGATCAGCGCCCGAAGAGCCGGGAGATCACGAGGACGGCGAACCCGGCGGTGCCGAGGCCGACGACGGCGGACAGCAGCGAGAAGATGATGGAGAGTGCGCTCATGGCGCCCAGTCTAGAGGAGCCGCGCTCAGCCCAGCAGACGCGCGGCGAGCAGAGCGACCATCCCGATCGTCGCGACCGGGGCCGCGGCGACGGTGAGGGAGGGCAGGGGCTCCTTCGCGACGAGCACGGACCCCAGCAGCAGGTGCACGCCGCCGGCGCCGACGCCGAGCAGGGCGCCCACGAGCATCCCCAGGGGCCAGGTGGCCGAGGTGAGAGCGGGCATCAGCACGGCCGTCGCCCCGGCGCTCGCCAGCACCGCGAGGGCCAGCCGGAGCAGACGGGGCAGGCCCGTCGCCGTGATCAGCAGCGTGATCGCGAGACCGGCCCCGCAGGCGGCGAGCATGCGGGCCTCGCTGCCGGTCGTCGCCTCGGCCTGGGCGAGCACCCACGTGGCCGAGATGCCGGTGAGCATCACTCCGGCGATCGTGCTGGTGAGGGAGGCGGAGAGCCCGTCGCGCTCCCGCCGCACCATCTGGTGCGCGAACGCGCCGAAGATGCCCAGGGCGCAGGCGATGACCACGCTGCCGAGGGGGGCGTCGGTCGAGGCGGTCCCGAGCGTCAGGAGGGCGGCGAGCACGCCCGTGCCCGCCACGACGATCCGGGTGCCGCGAGGGCTCGCGAGCTCGAGGAGGTCGGGCCAGCCGATGCCGATCATGATCGAGAGCAGGCACATCAGCGCCGCCATCAGCGCCGCCGAGTGCGGGCCCGTGAGCGCGACGAGCGCGAGCAGGACCGCGAGCGCGGCACCCAGGGGAGTGCGCTCGGATGCGATCATGCTCGTCCTCCTCGGGGCTGCGGTCAGGGTCTCGCCCGGCCTTCCGCTGCGCGATGGGCGCTCGGGCGGCCCGGTGCTGGGCTGGGGATACAGTGGCAGTCTACGAGCCGCCGCCGACAGCGGAATCCGACGAGGACCGTAAGGACATCCTGCATGATCGTCACGGACGAGCTGCGCCCCGGGGCGCGTCGATCCCTCACGGACCTCCTGCGCAGCGTGACCGCGCACGACGGCGTGAGCCCCTGGGACGAGGCCGCCCGCCTCGCGCTGCGGGGAGAGGCCGTCGGCCCTGCGCGCGGCGCGCGCCACCTGCTCGTCCCTGCCCCGCTCTCGCCCGAAGAGCCTGGCGCCGACGGCGCTCCCCTGGTCGGAGCCGTCTCGATCCTGGCCGACGGCACCGTGCAGGGCATGGTCGCACCGGCGCACCGCGGCCGGGGGATCGGCGCCGATCTGCTCCGCCGCGCGCTCGCGCTGCGCCCGGATGCCGGCGTGTGGGCCCATGGCGGCCTGCCGGAGGCCGTGCGGCTCCTCGCGCGGCACGGCCTGCAGTGCACGCGCGAGCTGCTCACGATGTCCCGTGCGCTGGATCCGGCGGGCCCCGCGCTGCCGGTGCCTGCCGTCCCGGAGGGCGTCGTGCTCGGCACCCTGGGATCCCGCACCGGGGCCGAGGGCGATGACGCCGCCCTGGATCCCGTGCTCGAGCTGGACCGCGAGGCCGACGAGTGGGTGCGGGTCAATGCGATCGCCTTCGCCGACCATCCCGAGCAGGGGCGGATGACGCGCGCTGATCTCGACGCGCGCCGGGCCGAGCCGTGGTTCGACCCCGCTGATCTCCATGTGGCGCGCGAGGGAGCGCAGATGCTCGGCTTCGTCTGGGTCAAGCGCGCGCCCGACGGCAGCAGCGCCGAGCTCTATGCCGTCGGCACAGATCCGGCAGCGAGCGGCCGAGGGATCGCGGGCGCTCTCACGGCGGCCGCGCTCGCCGACCTCCAGCGCACGGGAGTGCGCGAGGTGGAGCTGTACGTGGAGGGCGGGAACGCGGGGGCGCGGCGCCTCTACGAGCGCGCAGGCTTCCGCGTGAGCGGGAAGGACCTCCAGTTCCGCCTCCCCGCCGAGGCCTCCGCCGCCCCGGAGGCTGCGGGCGCGGAGCACGGCACGGAGGCGGGCACCGCATGAGCACGACGGAGGTCCTGGCGGATCCGCGCACGGTGCTCGCCGCAGGCGTGCTGACCTGGCGCGAGAAGAAGGGGCGGATCGAGGTGCTGCTGGTGCACCGACCCCGCTATGACGACTGGTCGATCCCCAAGGGGAAGCTCGATCCGGGCGAGACCTTCCCTGCCGCTGCCGTGCGGGAGGTCGAGGAGGAGACCGGGTACCGGGTGCGCCTGCACCGGCCGCTGCCTTCGAGCTCCTACGTTCTCGCCAGCGGCCGTCCGAAGCTCGTGCGCTACTGGAGCGGGGAGGTGCGCTCGCGCGTCGGCCCCGGGCCTCAGAACCCCCGCGAGGTGGACGAGGTGCGCTGGGTCGAGATCGAGAAGGCCGGGCGACTGATGCACGGGCAGAACGATCAGGCGCCGCTGGCCGCGCTGCGCGACCATCTCGAGCAGGACGCCGCGCGCACCCGCCCGATCATCATCCAGCGCCACGCCGCGGCGCTGTCCCGTGCGAAGTGGCGCGAGGGCGAGGAGACGCGCCCGCTGAACACGAAGGGGAAGCGGCAGGCGAAGCTGCTCCCGGCGATGCTGGACTCCTACGATCCGGCCGTGCTCATCTCCAGCCCCTGGGAGCGCTGCCGCTCCACCGTCCAGCCCTTCGGCCGGCTCTCGGGCCTGGACCTCACCACGAAGAGCGCCCTCACCGAGGCGGGCCACGAGGCGCAGCCCTCCCGAACTGCGGCGGTCATCGCCCGGGTGCTGCAGGAGGCGCGGCCGACGGTCGTGTGCACGCACCGCCCGGTGCTGCCGACGGTCATCGGGGTGATCCGGGAGCATGCGAGCGAGGAGGTCGCAGCGGAGCTGCCCGCCGAGGATCCCTATCTCGCGGCCGGTGAGGCCCTCGTGCTGCACGTGACGGAGCAGGGGCGCGTGGTCGCGCTCGAGCGCCACAGGCCGATCCTTGACTGAGTGCCGTCCAGCGGGCGCTGTGACCCGACTGTGACCTTGATGTGACGCAACCGTATCCCGCTCTGACCTGCGCTTCCATGGCCGATCGGGGGTGTCTGCGGCCGCGTTCACCTGGAGTTCACCGAGCAAGGCCCCCGTTGTCACCTGTGCTCCTTAGCGTCAGCGCTGTCGGACTCGTCAGGCGGAATCGCCCTGGACCTCGCAGAGGATCCTTCCCGCCGCCTCCCGATGCTGAACCTCCTGCAGAACTGACGCGTGGGCTCCGGCCCCGAAAGGATTCGCTGTGATCGCTCGCAAGAACAAGCTCGCCGCAGTCGCCGCCCTCGGCCTCACCTCCGTTCTCGCGCTCTCCGCGTGCGGCGGCGGCGCGGGCACCACCTCCGGTGGAACCGGCTCGGACAACGGCGGCTCCGCCTCCGGCACGACCGTCTCCGGCCAGCTCGCCGGCGCCGGCGCCTCCTCCGCGGAGTCCGCGCAGGGCGCATGGACCCAGAACTTCACCGCCCTCAACCCCGAGGCGCAGGTCACCTACGACGCAGTCGGCTCCGGCGCCGGCCGCGAGCAGTTCCTCAACGGCGGCGTGAAGTTCGCGGGCACCGACTCCGCTCTCAAGGACGAGGAGATCGCGCAGTCGGCGACCGCGTGCCAGGGCGGCTCCGCGTTCGACGTCCCGATCTACATCTCCCCGATCGCCGTCGTCTACAAGCTCGACGGCGTCACGGACCTGCAGCTCTCGGCCCCCACCATCGCGGGCATCTTCGCGGGCACCATCACCAACTGGAACGATCCCGCGATCGCGGCCGACAACCCCTCGGCCACCCTCCCGGACCTCGCGATCACCCCCGTGCACCGCCAGGACTCCTCGGGCACCACCAAGAACTTCACGGACTACCTGTCCGCGAACGCTCCCGACGCATGGACCTACGGCGCCGTCGAGGAGTGGCCCATCCAGGGCGGGCAGTCCGGTGACAAGACCTCCGGCCTGATCTCCGTGGTCGAGGGCGGCAACGGCACCATCGGCTACGCCGACGCCTCCAAGGCCGGCAACCTCGGCATCGCCAAGCTCAAGGTCGGCGACGAGTACGTGGAGTACACCCCCGAGGCCGCTGCCAAGGCCGTCGAGGACTCCCCGCGCGCCGAGGGCCGCGCCGAGGGCGACATCGTCATCGAGCTGGATCGCACCCTGACCGATCCCACCACCTACCCGCTGGTGCTCGTGTCCTACCTCGCCGTGTGCGACACCTACGCCGATGCGGACACCGCGAACCTCGTGAAGGCCTACGCCTCCTACATCGTCTCGCCGGAGGGCCAGAAGGCTGCCGCGCAGGCCGCGGGCAACGCGGCTCTGACCGACACGCTCTCGGCCGAAGCCACCGCGTCGATCGAGAAGATCAAGGCCGCTGGCTGAGCCGGAGGATGACCGCGCCGGTGCGCCGCTGAGAGCTCCCCGCTCCCGGCGGCGCACCGGCCCGCCTCCCGGGCTCTGCGCCCGGATCCCTGACCCCTCCTCCTGGAAGGCCGTTCGTGAGCAGCTCCGTCGCGACACCCTCGTCGCCGCAGCAGGATCCTCCTGCCCCCGCAGCCCCCACCACGACCGCAGCCCGCACCGCGAAGCGGCCCGGCGACGTCATCTTCTCCGGCCTGAGCATCGGCTCGGGCCTGCTGATCTTCCTCACGCTGGCGCTGGTCTTCATCTTCCTGCTGATCCGCTCGTGGCCGGCGATCCAGACCAGCCGCGAGCTCACCGGGAACGCCGATGCCGTCTCGCTCGTGCAGTACGTGGCTCCGCTGGTCTACGGCACCGTGCTCGCGGCGCTCCTCGCCCTGCTGATGGCCGTTCCGATCGCGGTGGGGATCGCGCTGTTCATCTCGCACTTCGCCCCGCGCAGCCTCGCCACTCCGCTCGGCTTCCTGATCGACCTGCTCGCCGCGGTCCCCTCGGTGGTCTTCGGCCTCTGGGGCGGCGTGTGGCTGGTGCCCCGCCTGGAGCCCCTCTTCTTCTTCCTGAACGAGCATCTCGGGTGGATCCCGCTGTTCGGCGGGACCGTCAGCGCCCCGATGCGCAACATGGCGAGCGCCTCCGTGGTGCTCGCGGTGATGATCCTGCCGATCATCACCGCCGTGACCCGCGAGATCTTCCTGCAGACCCCCCGCCTCCAGGAGGAGGCCGCGCTCGCGCTCGGCGCGACCCGCTGGGAGACCATCAAGACCGTGGTGCTGCCCTTCGGCCGCTCCGGCGTCGTCTCCGCCTCGATGCTCGGCCTCGGCCGCGCCCTCGGCGAGACGATGGCGGTGCTCATGGTGCTCTCGCCCGGAGAGACCTTCTCCCTGCGCATCCTGCAGGTCGGCCAGCACAACACGATCGCCGCGAACATCGCCTCGCACAGCGCCGAGGCGACACCCGACGTGATGGCACGGCTGATCTTCACCGGCCTTGTGCTCTTCGTCTTCACGTTCATCATCAACGCCATCGCCCGCGCGATCGTCTCGCGCACGACGAAGAGCTGAGGCCCGCGACATGACCTCCACCTCCGCTGCCCCCCGCGATGCGGGCACCCCGCCCCGCGGCGGCTCCCACGCGCTCATGACCGGCTCCGGCGCGGCCGAGACCCGCCTTCCCTGGTGGCATCTGGCGATGACCGCCGGGATCGCGCTCGTGGTCTCCGCCGTGATCCTGCTCCTGCTCGGCGTGTTCTCGATTCCCGCGCTGGTCCTGCTGGGCTACGTGCTGCACCTGATCATCGGCTACACCTACTCCCGCGTGCGGGAGGGCCGCCGCTGGGCGATGGACCGCTTCGTCACCCTGCTGGTGTTCGGCGCGTTCGCGGTCGCGATGATCCCGCTGTTCTCCCTGCTGTGGGAGGTGCTCAGCCGCGGCATCCACAAGCTGATCACCCCGGCCCCGCTCCAGTTCTGGACCACGGACATGGCCGGCGTCATCGGCGGCATGGACGCCGGCGGCATCTCGCACGCGATCGTCGGCACCCTGCTGATCACCCTCGGCGCGACCCTGATCTCGGTGCCGATCGGCCTGTTCACCTCGATCTTCCTGGTCGAGTACGCCCGCTACGGCTGGCAGAAGGTCCTCGGCCGCGGCATCACGTTCCTCGTGGACGTCATGACGGGCATCCCCTCGATCGTCGCGGGCCTGTTCGGCCTGGCCCTGTTCATCACCATCACGAAGGACCCCGGTATCCGCATCGGCTTCATGGGCTCCGTGGCGCTCTCGGTGCTGATGATCCCGACGGTCGTGCGCTCGAGCGAGGAGATGCTGCGCCTGGTGCCGATGGAGCTGCGCGAAGCGGCCTACGGTCTCGGCGTGCCGAAGTGGCTCACGATCGTGCGGGTCGTGCTGCGCACCGCGATCGCGGGCCTCACCACCGCCGTGACCCTCGCCATCGCGCGCGTCATCGGCGAGACCGCTCCGCTGCTGCTGACCGTCGGCTCCGTGCCGATGCTGAACACGAACCTGTTCTCGGGCCGCATGCAGACCCTGCCGACGTTCATCAACAGCCAGTACGGCGCCGGCAACGCGGTCTGCAACTCCGACGTGATGACGAACCCGATCTCGGGCATCGACTACGCCTGCTCCACCTCGATCAACTTCGATCGCGCCTGGGCTGCGGCCCTGACCCTGATCATCATCGTGATGGTCCTGAACATCGCCGCCCGCCTCGTCTCCTACTTCTTCTCGCCGAAGCTCGGCCGCTGAGCCGGATCCCCGGCCCTGCTCGACCGCCCCGAAAGGAACCACCATGGCCCAGGCCATCAACGTCGAGGATCTGAACATCTACTACGGCGACTTCCTCGCCGTCGAGGATGTGAACGTCACGATCCAGCCCCGCTCGGTCACCGCGCTCATCGGCCCCTCCGGCTGCGGCAAGTCGACCTTCCTGCGCACCCTGAACCGCATGCACGAGGTCATCCCCGGCGCCTACGCGAAGGGCGTCGTCGAGATCGAGGGCTCGAACATCTACGGCAACGGCGTGGACCCGGTGAACGTGCGCCGCCGCGTCGGCATGGTGTTCCAGAAGCCGAACCCTTTCCCCACCATGTCGATCCGCGACAACGTGCTCGCCGGGGTGAAGCTGAACAACAAGCGCATCTCCCGGGCCGCGGCCGACGAGCTCGTCGAGAGCTCGCTGCGCGGCGCGAACCTGTGGGAAGAGGTCAAGGACCGCCTGGACAAGCCCGGCATGGGCCTGTCGGGCGGGCAGCAGCAGCGTCTGTGCATCGCGCGCGCGATCTCGGTGAAGCCCGAGGTGATCCTGATGGATGAGCCCTGCTCGGCCCTGGATCCCATCTCGACCCTCGCCATCGAGGACCTGATCCACGAGATGAAGAAGGACTTCACCATCGTGATCGTCACGCACAACATGCAGCAGGCCTCGCGCGTCTCGGACCGCACCGGCTTCTTCAACATCGCCGGCACCGGCAAGCCCGGGCACCTCATCGAGATCGACGACACCGAGCGCATGTTCACGAACCCCTCCAACAAGCAGACCGAGGACTACATCTCCGGCCGCTTCGGGTGATCTGGCCCGGGAGCGCGACCTCGGTACGGGTCGCGCCTCCCGCTGCGGTATGACGTCGGCCCCGAGGATTCGTCCTCGGGGCCGACGCGCATGCCGGGGGTCGGCGTCGAGGGTGGAGGCATGACATTCGCACCAGCCCCCACTGACCCAGCCCCCACTGCTCCAGCTCCCGCCGCCTCCGCGTCGATGGCCGTGCTCAGCGCGCGCGGCCTCACCCGCACCTACGGCGACCGCAGCGCGCAGACCGTCGCCCTGGACGGCGTGGATCTCGACGTGCGCCCCGCTGAGTCGCTCGCGATCATGGGCCCCTCGGGCTCGGGCAAGACGACCCTGCTGCACGTGCTCGGTGGGATCCTCCGACCCACCTCCGGCACGGTGCTCCACGCGGGCACCGACCTCGCCCGCCTCTCCGATACCGCGCGCACCCGGCTGCGACGCAGCGCTTTCGGCTTCGTCTTCCAGGACGGCCAGCTGCTGCCCGAGCTGACCGCGCTGGAGAACGTGATCCTGTCGCGGATGCTCGAGGGCCGTTCGCGGCAGTCTGCGAGCATGGAGGCCGCGCAGTGGCTGGACCGGTTGGGTCTGACGGGACTGCACGGGCGCCGCCCCGGCCAGCTCTCGGGCGGTCAGGCGCAGCGCGTCGCGATCGCGCGGGCCCTCGCCGGCGGGCCGTCGGTCGTCTTCGCCGACGAGCCGACGGGAGCGCTGGACCAGTCCACCTCCCAGCAGGTCCTCGCGGTGCTGACGGACGCGTGCCAGGAGGTCGGTGCGAGTCTGGTGATGGTCACGCACGACCCCCACGTCGCCGCCGCCTGCGAGCGCACGATCATGATGCAGGACGGCCGGATCGCGGCGGAGCACCTGCGCGGGGGCGATGCGCGATGACCGTCCTCCTCTCCTCCGCGCCCCTGCTCCTGCGCCGTCGCGGTGCGCTCGCCGATCTCCTGCCCGTCATCGCCTTCGCCGCGGCGAGCGGGATCCTGATGACCGTCCTCGGGGGCGTCGGCGCGTTCCTCGCGCGCGCGAGAGGCGCCTCGGACGCCGCAGGTGCGGCGGGGGCGGGGCAGAGCGAGGAGGCCTCGATCCTCCTGTTCTTCCTGGTGTGCGCGTGCATCGCGGCGACGCTGCTGGTGCCGAGCGCTCTCGGCCTCGGCGGCGCGGCCGCCCGGCTCTCCCTCGCCCGGCGCGAGAGGGACCTCGCCGCGATGCGCCTGGTCGGCGGTACGACCGCGCAGGTCGGCCTGGTGGCGGTCGCCGATGTCGTCGTGCAGGCGGTCGCCGGCGCGATGGTCGGACTCGGGCTGCATCTGGCGGCGACGCCGCTGATGACGACGCTCGACTTCGGGATCGATCCGTCCACGGCCCGTGAGCTGCTGCTGCCGTGGTGGGGGTATCCGCTCGTACTGCTCGGGATCGTGGCGCTCGCTGCGGGTTCTGCCGCAGTCTCCCTGCTCGGGGTCGCCGTGACGCCGCTCGGTGTGGCGCGCCAGTCCCGTTCGGTGCGGATGTCGATCGCCCGCGTCGCGCTGTGGGGCGCGCTGATGCTGGGGTTCTTCATCGCCGCCCGCTCCACGGGGCAGCTCTAGGTCCTCGGCGGGGATGCACTGGTCGTGGTGGTGCTGGTGGTGATGATGGGACTGGTGATGCTGAGCCTGGCCATCATCGGGCCCTTCCTGGTGTGGGCCGCGGCGCGGATCATCCCTCGGATCGCGCGGGGGCCGGCCCTGCTCGTCGGCGCCCGGCGCCTGGCGGCAGATCCTCGCGGGGGATGGCGCGCGGTCTCCGGGATCACCGTGGCACTCGTGATCGCCGGCTTCCTCGGCTTCATCCAGGTCGTCTCGGAGCCGACCAGCCCGGAGGAGGTGCGCATGTTCACCGGAATGCACACCGGCGGGATGCTCACCCTCGCCATCGCCGCCGTGCTCGCCGCCGTCTCCACGGGCGTCACCCAGGCCGCCCGGGCCGTCGACCAGGCACCGGTGCTGCGCTCTCAGCACGTCGGCGGCGCCGAGGTGCGCCAGCTGCACGCGGCGCGGTGGATGGAGATCGCGATCCCGCTCGCGCTCAGCACCGTGGTCGCCGTCATGACGGCGCTGCTGCTGCTCACCCCGGCGATCGGCCAGGTCGCGGAGAACCCGCTGCCGCTGGTCCTGCAGCTGCTTGTCTCGGCGGCGGCGGCATACGGCCTGGTCGCCGCGGCGGTGCTGGTCTCCGGGCCGATCGTGCGCCGGGGTGCGCTCACCGGAAAGTGAGGCGCGGCGCGCGGGCCGCCCCCTCGGAGGAGGCGGCCCGCGTAGTCTGAACGGGACCGTCCGATCGATCCAGGAGCCCCCATGAGCATCGAATCCGTGCAGCCCCGAGACATCCCCGAGGGCGCGCACCTCATCGACGTGCGCGAGCAGAACGAGTGGGACGCCGGCCATGCGCCGACCGCCCAGCATGTGCCCGCGAGCTCGATCGTCGAGCACCTCGGCGAGCTGCCTGAGGAGGGCGACCTCTACATCGTGTGCCGCTCCGGCGGCCGCAGCGCGCAGGCCACCATGTGGCTGAACCAGAACGGCTACGACGCGATCAACGTCGCCGGCGGCATGGACGAGTGGTTCGAGCAGGGCCTGCCGATGGTGGCCGACGGCGACCAGGAGCCGCGGGTGCTCTGAGCGTCCGGCCCGTGCACGCGGGTCGGATGCGAGGCGAGAGCAGACCGCGCGCCCTCAGACGGGTCGACGCACGCTGCGCTGGAAGCTCAGCTCCTCGCCGTCCACGATGACCCGGCGCAAGGCGGTTGCAGGCATCGTGCCGTTCGGGCAGTACTGGCGCGCAGTTCCGTTCGCATCCAGAGCAGGAGGGTTGGCACCCCATGAAGGGGCGCTGCCCCCGGCCGCCCATCGTCCGACCCCGTCGACCACCGAGTAGCGCCAGGTCCCCTGGAACGTGGTGGTGTAGGCGGTCATGCCGCTGTACTGGGGCACTGAGGAGTCCTTCATGAGATTCGTCCACCCCGAGGTGGTCGCCCGGTTCGTCCAGGCGATCGAGCCGAGCGCCGACGGCAGATAGATCGTGAACCGAGCATTCGCAGGCCGCTGCGAGGCCGTCGCCCCCAGCACGTAGAAGCCGTACTTCACCAGGACGCCGTTCTCGTCGTAGACCGGCTTCGTCGAGGAGAGATCCTGGGCGTTGACGACCAGATCGTAGGGGCCGCCCCCGTACCCGGAGCATCCCTTGCCGACGTTCAGCAGGCCCTGGAGCCCGATGGTGGAATCGCCGTGGTCGGGAGGCGTGACGGGCGTGCTCGAGGCGAAGGCGGGGGCGGAGACGGCGACGACGGCTGTCGGCACCGCCCAGAATGTGCCGCGTGCGAGCGCCCGGCGCGTAGGGCGGGGCGGGGGAGCTGTGTCTCCGGCAGTGGAGGTCATGTCTGTGTCCTTGGGTGCGCGGAGGGCCGGGGGCGGAGAGGTCAGGGTGCGAACAGAGGCTCGGCGTTGTCCTCGGGCTCAGGGATCGTGGCCGGGACTGCTCCGCACGGGATCCAGCAGGTGCGGCGGTACAGGCAGTAGCTGCCGGAGCGGGAGCGCTGGAAGATGAGGACGTATCCAGTGCGCGCCTCGCGCAGGTACACGTACCGCTCGGTGTTCGCGAAGG
Source organism: Brachybacterium equifaecis (assembly GCF_023509525.1). Lineage (GTDB taxonomy): Bacteria > Actinomycetota > Actinomycetes > Actinomycetales > Dermabacteraceae > Brachybacterium > Brachybacterium equifaecis. The sequence goes on along the minus strand of NZ_JAKNCJ010000001.1, from coordinate 680,517 downwards.
TGTACGCGGTGCCCCAGGTGTAGGTCGTGCTCGGGGCTCCGCTCGAGCCGGCAGTCCCGTGTGCGGAGGCTGCGGAGGTGCCGAGGCCGAGGGCCGCGACGGCGGTGAGTGCTCCGGTGAGGAACGTGGAACGGGGGATCGCGTGCATGGCGCCGCCTTTCGGAAGCGTGTGCGGAGGACCGGGCGCTCACAGAGCGCCGATCGGCGCTCCGCGAGAGCGGAACACGGGGAGATTAAGTGCCGGGGATTCACAGGAGTTCGCAACCCGTGAATTGCGTCGGCGTTCACGGACTGGAGAAATGTGTGAAATCTACTGGTCCCGCGCTGCGCATCCGTGCCTGGGCTCGGCCTGATCGGGGGTTCGCCGACGAGGGGCGTTCACGCGGGGCGCAAAACACGTGAACGACCTTGCGCGCTTTCTTGTCGGGCCCGGAGCAATTTTCTGGAAGCCGTCTCTATGTCATCATCGGGTTATGACTGGTCATAGCCGATCCCGCAGCTGCCTCCCGCTGACCCGCGCGAAGGCCGCTCTGTGACGGACCCCGGGGGCGAGAGCTTCGCGTCCCGCCTGCGAGAGTCGATCACCGCCGCCGGGCTGACGCTGCGTGCTGTGAAGGACCGCCTGGAGGCGCGCGGGCATCGGGTCAGCATCTCGGCGCTGAGCATGTGGCAGTCGGGGGCACGCCAGCCCGAGAAGGCGGAGTCGCTGCGCGCAGTGGAAGCGCTGGAGGAGATCCTCGGGTGCGAGTCCGGGCATCTGCGCGACGCCATCGGCGCGCCTCGGCGCGCTGGACGGCCGCTCCTCCAAGAGCCTCTTCATGAGCAGATGCCGCATCGGGACATCGCGAGCGCTGCGCTCACGGCCCTCGGCTTCGAGGATGATGAGGAGCTTCCGCACGAGCTCTACGTCGTCGAGAAGGTTGATCTCTCGCGGGGGGATGGAACCGTGGTCTTCGAGTTCCGGATCCTGATGCGGGCTCTGAGGGCGGGCCGGTGCCACTTGCCGTCTGTCCACATCATGGCCCCCGACGAGCCCGGTGCGCGGCCTGTTCTGGAGCCGCTGCTGGGGTGCGCCGTCGGCAGGCAGATCGACCGGCCCGACCTGCGCACGCACGGTGCAGAGCTCATCATGGACGAGGACCTGCAGGTCGGAGACCTGGCGTACTGCGAGTACCGGGTGCATTTCGCCCTGCCGCCGTCGGCGATCAGGGAAGCGACCTATTCGTTCTCCCGCAAAGCCAGGGAGGTCCTCATCCAGGTGCAGTTCGCGCCCGAGCAGGAGCCGGTGCGCTGCGAGAGAAGGATCCGGGCCGGAGGCGAGGAGACGGCGGAGCCCGCCCTGATCAACGCCTCGAACCGCGTACGGGTCTCCGCGCACGACGTCGGCCCGGGTCTGGTGGGACTGCGATGGGCATGGGGGGAGTGAGCTGCGAGCCGCAGTCGATGCCGTCTCGGCGAGGGGGAATCGGGCCCGAGAATCGAGCGCTGCGCGCTCAGCCGAGCAGCGCGCGCAGGTGGTCGTTGAGGAAGATCCCGTGGGGGTCCAGCTGGGCGTGGACGCCCTGGAAGGCCCCGAGCTGCGGGTAGAGCGCCGCCACCCGCTCGCGGTCCAGGAGGTGCAGCTTGCCCCAGTGGGGGCGGGCGCCCAGCGGCTCCAGCAGCGCGTCGATGGCGATCAGCATCGGCCAGTAGTCGGCGCTCGTCTTCACCGGGATCGACAGCGCCGCGCGCGGGCCGCCCTCGGTGGGGGAGAGGTGGGCGTCGTCCTGCCCCACGAAGCGCACCTCGATCGGGTGCTGGTGCTCAGGGAAGTCCTCGGCGAGTAGCGCGGTGAGCGCATCGAAGGCCTCTCGGGCGCGATCGAGCGGCACCAGCAGCTCCATCTCGTGGAACGGCTTCATCGACCGGCCGACGAGCACCCGGTAGGAGCGGTCGGTGCCGTCGGCGTTCACGGGGCCGGGGGCAGCTGTCGGCGAGTCGGGGGCACCTGTCGGCGAGCCGGTGCCCTCCACCAGTGCGGTCGTCGCGGCGCGCGCGGAGCGGCGCACAAGCGCACGCCCGGCTGAGGGCTCGCCCTCCGGCGCGGGCAGCTCCAGGAGTGATGCGGAATCCTCCCCGGGCAGCCACTGGAACGAGGCCGGTCGCGCGGGATCGGTGAGGCCGTCCCACTGCGCGCGCAGATCCTCCGCATCCGTGAGCGTGCGCGAATCGGTCAGGTGGAACGCGGGAACGGCCTGCAGCTCGACCTCGAGCGCGACGCCGAGTGCGCCGAGGCTCGCGCGGGCGGCGCGCAGCTGCTCGGGCGCGGACTCATCGATCCACGCCTCCTCGCCCGTCCCGGTGATGAGACGGATCCCCGTCATGAGGCTGGAGAGGGATCCGGTGGCGAGGCCCGTGCCGTGGGTCGCGGTCGCGAGCGCCCCGGCGACCTGCTGCTTGTCGGCATCCCCGAGGGTGGGCAGGGCGAGGCCGTGCTCCCAGAGCTCTTCGTTCAGCTGTGCGAGCGGTGTCCCCGCGCCGACGCGCACGCGCCCGGTCCGGGAGTCGACCCCCGTGATGCCGCTGAGGTCTGGCGTGCGCACGAGCACCCCGCCGGTGGGAACGAGGGCGGAGAACGAATGGCCCGTTCCCATCGGCCGCACCGGCAGGCGGTGGGCGATCGCCCAGCGCACAGCCGCGGCGACGTCGGCGGCGCTTTCGGCGGAGACGGTCACGGCAGGCGTGAAGCGGTGGTTGCCGCCCCAATTGTTGGCGCGCGCCTCGAGAGCGGCGCGGGGCGGGAGTGCGAAAGGCATGCAGCCAGCGTATCGAGGCGCCCGGCCCGCGCGCCCGGCCTGCCCGGCCTGCGCGCCTAGCCCACCCGCCTGGTCTGAGCAGCCTGTGCGCCTGCGCCGGTGCTAAGGGCGGCCGGCCCGCCCGGCCTGTGCGGCCTGCGCGCCCGCCGGTGCCGGCGCTGCGGGCAGCCGGCGGCGCGGGCAGCCGGGTGGCCCTGGGGCTTCTCGCCTCTGCCTCACCGCAAAGTCCTCGGTGTCAGAGCCGGTCGCGTGGACTGGTCCAGGTGAGCGGCTCTGGGAGCGATGTTTTTGCTGAGGGGACGGGGAAAGGGCGCGGCTGCGGCTACGGCTGCGGTTGCGAGTGCGGTGCGCGGGGGCGGAGTTCGGTGCGCGTGGTGCGAAGTACAGAGTGCGTGGCTGCCACGACCCGGCGGGCTCCTGCTGCCTGGGCCGCCCTGCTTGCGGCGGGGTGACAGAGGCTCGGCGAGGGCGGCGCGCAGAGTCGTCGGTTCAGGGGCCGCCCACGTGCACCGTTGCACGTGACCGGCTCCTGGGCCGACGAATCTGCTGGCACTGCGCTCGGCGCGCTCCTGAACCGGCGCGCTCCTGAGCCGGCGCGCTCCTGAACCGGTGGGCGCGCTGCGGTGACGCGAGGGCGACAGACGGGAGAACACCCTGCTGCGGCGGGCCCCGGTCAGGGAGGCCGCCGGTGCGCGCGGGATACTGCTGGCATGGCTGACACGAACTCCGCTGCCCCGCGCCCCACTGCTCTCATCACCGGCGCCTCGCGCGGCATCGGCCTCGCGATCGCCGAGGAGCTCGCCCCCGATCACCGCCTCCTGCTCGGCGGCCGGGGCCGGGAGCAGCTGCGCGAGCTCGCCGCCCGCTTCCCGAGCGCCCAGGCGTTCTCGGCCGATCTCACCGACCCGCGCAGCGTTGCCGCGGCGGTCGACAGCCTGGACCTTCCGGGCGGGCTCGACGCTCTCGTGCACAGCGCCGGCATCCTCGTCTCGGGCACGGTCGCCGAGCTCAGCGCCGCCGACTGGACCCGCTCCCTCGCGACGAACGTGGTCGCGGTCGCCGACCTCACCCGCCAGCTCCTCCCGGAGCTGCGCCGCGCGGGCGGCACGATCGTCACGATCAACTCGGGCTCCGGCTTCACCTCCGGCGCGGGCGGGGGCGCCTATTCGGCCTCGAAGTTCGCGCTCCGGGCGCTGACGGATGCCCTGCGCGAGGAGGAGCGCGAGCACGGCGTGCGCGTCAGCTCCGTGCACCCGGGCCGAGTGGACACCGACATGCAGCACGAGCTGCGTGCCTATGAGGACGGCGACTACGAGGCGGAGAACTACCTGCGCCCGCAGTCCGTCGCGACCGCCGTCGGCCTCGCCGTGCGCGCGAGCGACGACGCGAGCCTCGACGTCATCTCGGTCCGCCCCCGCTGAGGGAATCGGTCGGCAGCGTGCTCGGCCCCGCACTGCCCGCCCCGGCGCCGGCGGCCGCGCGCCGCGCCGCCCACGCGGTGAGCTGCTCGAGCGGCCCGCGCCCGCGCAGCGCGGCCCACGCCGTGGTGAGCACCAGCAGCCCCGCCACCATGCCAGCCCACACCCCGTTGCTCGCGATCATCGACATCGGCCCGCCGACCACCAGGATCACAAGCACATGCAGCGCGTAGGAGGTCAGCGGCATCGAACCCATCGCCGCGAGCGGCAGCAGCGCCCAGCGCAGCAGGGGCGCCAGTACCAGCATCACCCCGATGACGACCAGTGCGAGGCCCCCGGAGCCGAAGATCTCCATGGTCGCGCCCGAGTGCGGAGAGCTGCCGAAGAACGCGTGCGCGAGCATCGGGCCGGGCTGCTGCTCCCAGAAGGATGCGGGGTAGTCGGCCCAGCCGCCCATCATCCCCATGCCTGAGCCGGAGGAGCTGGTGGAGCCTCCGAAGACGTCCGGCGGAGCGCAGCTCACCAAGTCCTCGTGCGACATCGGCGGGTAGCACACCAGACCGTCCATATCGATGGACGAGGCGGGGACGAGGCCGTCGGCCCCAGCGGACGATGCCGACCCCGACACGGATCCGCCGGCATCAGAGGCGCTGGTCCCGGCTCCGCCGCCCACGACCGCACTCCACCCGGACCCCGAATACACCTGCGATCCGGAGAGGCTGTACGTGCCCTGCACGATGGCCTGCGCGTACACCGGGGCGACCATCGCGAGCACGCCCACCACCAGCGTGATGATCACGTGCGCGGCGGTGCTGACGGCGACCCCGGCCGCCGCGATCCACACTGCGACGCGCGTGCGCGTGAGGTCCATGCGGCCGAGCGCCATGCCGACCAGCAGCAGCGGCACCCACGTGGTGACGCGGTAGATGCCCGTCAGCACGAGATTCGAGCCGGCGCCGCCCGCCTGCAGCGCGAGGAGGTTCGCGGCCTCCGCGAGGACCGGCCCCAGCAGCGCGATGCCGACGGCCACCAGGAGCAGGCGCTTCGCCGGCCAGCGCAGCGCGGGCAGCGCCGCGATGTAGAGCACGCCCCAGAACGTGAGGATCACGGCGACCACGGTGCCGAGCATCTCGAGGCCCAGCCCGATCAGGAAGATGCACGCCCCGCGGCCGACGAGAGCGAGCCGCAGCCGGGGAAGGTCGGCCGGCTCCGGGATGCGCATGCGCCCGGTGAGCAGGGAGATCGAGATCCCGGCGAGAACCGCGAAGAGGATCGCGGAGTTCCCATGCACGATGCCGAGGTAGGAGAGGGGATCGTTGAAGGAGAACTCCGGGATGTTCCCGACGTGCGCGCCGATCATGCCGATGATCGCAAGCGCTCGGGCGACATCCAGGCCCGTGATGCGGGGCGGGTCGATCAGACGGCGCAGGCGCTGCGCAGGGGAGATGCGCGCCGGGGCGAGGGGGAGGGAGACGGCGGTGCTCACCGCGACAGAGTAAGCGGCGATCCGGACATCCGCGCGCGCGACCTGCGCGACTGCCTAGGATCCGCAGGTGATCCCCTCCGCGCCGTCCCCCCGCCCCGCCCGCATCCACCCGGCCTGGATCGTCGCGGCGGTGACGCTCGGCGCTCTCGTGGCGGCCTCCGCGTTCCGCTCCTCGACCGGCGTGCTGATGGGCCCGATCGAGCACGAGTTCGGCTGGTCGCGCATGGTCACCTCCGGCGCGGTCACCGCGAACCTCGTCATCTACGGGTTGGTCGCGCCGTTCGCGGCGGCGCTCATGGAGACCTGGGGCGTGCGGCGCGTGGCGACCATTGCGCTCGTGCTGATCGCGCTGTCCAGCGGCCTCACCCTGGTGATGACCGCCCCGTGGCAGCTGTGGGCGCTGTGGGGGATCGGCGTGGGGACCGGCACCGGAGCGATGGCGCTCGTGTTCGGGGCGATCATCGCGAACCGGTGGTTCGTGGCGCACCGGGGCCTGGTCATGGGCATCTTCTCCGCGGCGAACGCGACCGGTCAGCTGCTGTTCCTGCCGCTCATCGCTGCGGCGGCCGAGGGGCCGGGCTGGCGGTGGGCGACCGGCGTGACGGTGGCCCTCGCCGCTCTGATGGCGCTCGCCGCGTGGGCGGTGCTGCGGGACCGCCCGGCCGACCTCGGGGTCGAGGCGTACGGGGCGGCAGCGCTCGAGGGCGGCGGCGCGGCGGCGAACGCGCGCACAGTCAGAGCGGCGCCGGACTCGAGCGCTGAGACGGCTGACGATGCTGTCCCCGCCGCCCGGGCCTCAGCCGACCCGCCGGCGCCGTCGGCCCTCGGAGTGCTGCGCATCGCCGCGACGCGATGGACGTTCTGGGCGCTCGCGGCCACGTTCTTCGTGTGCGGGTGGTCGACGAACGGGCTGATCCAGACCCATTTCGTGCCCGCCGCGCACGACCACGGGATGCCCGCGACGACCGCCGCCTCGCTGCTGGCTGTCGTCGGGATCTTCGACATCGTGGGCACGCTGCTCTCGGGCTGGCTCACCGATCGCGTGGATCCGCGCCTGCTGCTCATGGCCTACTACGCCCTGCGCGGGCTGTCCCTGCTGTTCCTGCACAGCCTGCTCGGTCCCAGCATCGCGCCGCCGAAGTGGGCGTTCATCGTCTTCTACGGCCTCGACTGGGTGGCGACCGTCCCGCCGACGGTCACGCTGTGCCGCACGCACTTCGGGATCCAGCGCTCAGGCGTCGTGTTCGGCTGGGTGTTCGCGGCCCACATGGTCGGGGCGGGCATCGGCGCGAGCGTCGCGGGAGCGCTGCGCGAGAGCACCGGCAGCTACGAGTGGGCCTGGATCACGGCGGCCATGCTCTGCGCAGGCGCGGCCGCGCTCGTGCTGACGATCCCGCGCCGCGCAGGGCGGGAGCAGGTCCCGGCAGCGGCGGTCTGACACCGCTGCCGGGCCAGTGCCCAGCGGGGCTCAGCCCTCCAGGTGCGCGAGCAGCTGCGGCGCGTACCCGACGTAGGTCGCCGGAGTGAGGGCGAGCAGGCGCTCCCGCTCGGCGTCCGGCAGCCCGAGGCCCTCGATGAAGGCGCGCATGCCCGCCCCGTCCACCCGCTGGCCGCGGGTGAGCTCCTTGAGCCGCTCGTACGGGCTGTCGAGCCCCTCGACGCCCTGCACGCCGAGGGTGCGCATGACCGACTGGACGGCCTCGCCGAGGACCTCCCAGTTGCCCTCGAGATCTGCAGCCATGGCATCCGCGTCGACGTCCAGGCCCGCGAGGCCCTTCTGCAGGTTCCGGATCGCCAGCAGCGAATGGCCGACGGCGGGGCCGACGTTGCGCTGGGTGGTGGAGTCGGTGAGGTCGCGCTGCAGGCGCGTGGTGACGAGGGTCTGGGCGAGCACGTCCAGGAGCGCACCGGAGATCTCGAGGTTCGCCTCGGCGTTCTCGAAGCGGATCGGGTTCACCTTGTGCGGCATCGTCGAGGAGCCGGTGCCGCCCTGGGCCGACAGCCGCTGGCGGAAGTAGCCCAGCGAGATGTAGGTCCACACGTCGGTGGCGAGGTTGTGCAGGATGCGGCCGGCGCGGGCGATGTCCGAGTAGAGCTCCGCCTGCCAGTCGTGGGACTCGATCTGCGTGGTCAGCGGGTTCCAGGTGAGGCCGAGGTGCTCGACGAACGTGCGCGAGACCTCCTGCCAGTCGGTGCCCGGAACGGAGACGGCGTGCGCGGCGTAGGTTCCGGTGGCGCCGTTGATCTTGCCGAGGATCTCGTCGGCCTCGATGCGGCGGATCTGGCGGCCGAGGCGGTAGGAGAAGACGCCGAGCTCCTTGCCGAGCGTGGTCGGGGTCGCGGGCTGGCCGTGGGTGCGCGAGAGCATCGGGACGCCTGCGGCATCGCGCGCGATCTGCGTGATCTGCGCGGTGACCTCCCGCAGCGCGGGCAGCCAGACGTCGTGCACAGCGCCGCGGATCATGAGCGCGTAGGAGAGGTTGTTGATGTCCTCGCTGGTGCAGTAGATGTGCACGATCTCGGCGAGCGGCTCCAGGCTCGTGCCCGAGAGGCGGCGCTTGATGTAGTACTCCACGGCCTTGACGTCGTGGATCGTCTCCCGCTCGATCTCGGCGTGCTCGGCGATGCCGTCGGCGCCGAACTCGGCGGGGATCGCGCGCAGCAGGGCGCGCTCCTCATCGGTGAGGGTGCGCAGGCCCGGGATGGCCTCGCGGTCCAGGAGGTGGATCATCCACTCGGTCTCCACCACCAGGCGCGCCCGGTTCAGGGCCGCCTCGGACAGGTGGTCCACCAGCGGCGCGACCTGCGGGCGGTAGCGGCCGTCGAGCGGGGTCAGCGCGATGGGCGGCGTGAGGTCGGCGAAGCTCTGGAAGGCGGGGGACTGGGGCGTCTCGAGAGGCATGGGGCCATTGTCCCAGATGGGGGAGCGGGCCGGCGGCGGACGCACGACGGCCGACGGGGCACCCGCCCCGTCGGCCGTCGTCATCCGCTCAGCCGATCACCGGATCAGTGGTGCGGCGTGAAGTCCTTCTCCAGCAGCTTCGCGCGGCCCGCCTCGAGTCGGGCGACCGGCACGCGGAACGGGGAGCAGGAGACGTAGTCCAGTCCCACCCAGTGGAAGAAGTGGATGGAGTCCGGGTCGCCGCCGTGCTCGCCGCACACGCCGAGCTTGAGGTCGGGCTTGGTGCGGCGCCCTCGTTCGGCGCCGATGCGCACCAGCTCGCCCACGCCGTACTGGTCGAGGGTCTCGAAGGGGGAGTGCGTGAGGATGCCGCGGTCCTTGTAGGTGAAGAAGAACCCGCCCTCGACGTCATCGCGCGAGAAGCCCCAGGTGGTCTGCGTGAGGTCGTTGGTGCCGAAGGAGAAGAAGTCGGCGTCCTCGGCGATCTCGTCGGCGCGCAGGGCGGCGCGCGGCAGCTCGATCATCGTGCCGATCGGCGCGTCGATGCTCTCGCCGCTCTCCTCGCACACGTCCTTGATGACGCCCTCGATCTCGGCCTTGATCTCCCAGAGCTCGCGGATCGAGGAGACCAGCGGGATCATGATCTCGACCTTCGGGTCCCCGCCCCGCTTGCGGACCTCGAGCACAGCCTCGAGGATCGCGCGGGTCTGCGTGCCGAACAGGCCCGGGATCGTCAGGCCCAGGCGCACGCCGCGCAGGCCCAGCATGGGGTTCTGCTCGTGCAGTCGGCGCACCGCCCCGAGCACCATCCGGTCGCGGGAGTCGCTGTCCTCCCCGGACTCCTCGGCGCGGGCGACCTTCACGCTGAGCTCGGTGATGTCGGGCAGGAACTCGTGCAGCGGCGGGTCGAGCAGGCGGATCGTCATGGGCAGGTCGCCCATCGCCTCCATGATCCCGATGAAGTCGTCGCGCTGCGGCTCCATGAGCGCCTTCAGCGCCTTCTTGCGCTGCTTCGCGTTGGCGGCGAGCACGAGGTTCTCGACGAGCACGCGGCGGTCCCCGAGGAACATGTGCTCGGTGCGCACCAGGCCGATGCCCTCGGCGCCCATCTTCACCGCGCGCTCGGCGTCGCCCGGGGTGTCGGCGTTGGCGCGCACCTTCAGGCGGCGCGTGGAGTCGGCGATGCGCATCAGGCGGTGCACCGAGTGCACGAGGTCGCTGACCTCGTCCTTCTCGGGGTCGACCTCGCCCGTGAGGTACTGGGCGACCTCGCTGGGGACCACGGGGACCTCCCCGCGGAATACCTCGCCGGTGGAGCCGTCGATCGAGATCATGTCGCCCTCGCGGGCGATGACCTCGCCGCCCATGCGGATCTCCTTGGCCTTCTCGTCGACCTCGAGCGCCTCCACTCCGCACACGCACGTGCGGCCGAGGCCGCGGGCGACGACGGCCGCGTGGGACGTCTTGCCGCCGCGCGAGGTGAGCACTCCCGCGGCCGACAGCATGCCCTGCAGGTCATCGGGGTTCGTCTCGCGGCGCACGAGGATCGAGGGGGTGCCCTCGCGAGCCCAGGAGACGACGGTCGGGGTGTCGAAGGCGACCTTGCCGACGGCCGCGCCGGGGGAGGCGTTCATGCCGCGGGTGATGAGGTCCTTCTCGCCGGCGTCGTCGAAGCGCGGGAACATCAGTCGCGTGAGCTGCTCGCCGTCGACGCGGCGCAGGGCCTCCTGCTCGTCGATGGTGCCCTCGTCCAGCAGGGTGGTGGCGATGCGGAACGCGGCGGCGGCGGTGCGCTTGCCGACGCGGGTCTGCAGCATCCACAGCTTGCCCGACTCGATGGTGAACTCGATGTCGCACAGATCCTTGTAGTGCTCCTCGAGGCGGTTCATGATGTCCGTCAGCTCGGCGTAGCACTCGGGCAGCACCTCCTCGAGCTCGGGGAGGGAGCGGGTGTTGCGGATGCCGGCGACGACGTCCTCGCCCTGGGCGTTGACGAGGAAGTCGCCGTAGACGCCCGGGTGGCCGGTGGAGGGATCGCGCGTGAAGCAGACGCGCGTCGCGGAGCGGTCGTCGAGGTTGCCGAAGACCATCGAGCAGACGTTCACGGCGGTGCCCATGTCGTGATCGATGCGCTCGGCGTTGCGGTAGATGATCGCGCGCGGCGCGTTCCACGAGTCGAAGACCGCGCGGATCGACTGGCGCAGCTGCTCGCGCGGATCCTGGGGGAACGGCTCGCCGGTCTCGTCGAGGATGATCGCCTTCATCCGCTCGACGACCTTGGCGAGATCCTCTGCGTCCAGCTCGACGTCGCTGGCCACGCCCTTGTCCTTCTTGGCGGTGTCCATGACGTGCTCGAGCTTCTCGGCGTCGATGTCCTGCACCGTGCGGCCGAACATCTGCAGCAGGCGGCGGTAGGAGTCCTGCGCGAAGCGCTCGGAGCCCGATTTCTCGGCGAGCGCCCGCACGGTCTCGTCGTTGAGGCCGACGTTCAGGACCGTCTCCATCATGCCGGGCATCGACATCTTCGCGCCCGAGCGCACGGAGACGAGCAGCGGCTCCTCGGAGTCGCCGAAGCGCCGACCGAGCTCCTTCTCGACGTCCGCGAGCGCCTCGTCCACCTGGTCGGCGAGCTCAGCGGGGTTCTCGCCGTGGTGCATGCAGTAGCGGCAGGCGTCGGTGGTGATCGTGAATCCGGGGGGGGGCACCGGCAGGCCCAGGCGGGTCATCTCGGCGAGGTTCGCGCCCTTGCCGCCGAGGAGGTCCTTCTGGTCCTTGAGCCGACGGTGAAGGGATAGACGTAGGTGCCGCCCTCGGGGTGGGTGCCGTCGGCACTGCTCTCCCGGGGCGCCTCGGTACCGGTCGAGGGTCGATCGCTGGGCTGGGTCGTCGTCATTGCGCGTGCTGCCTTCCTCGGGGCGACCGACGGGAGGGCCGTCGGCAGGGCTGGCCGGGAGCGCAGGGATGACGTCGAACGACGCTTCACTGCGCCAGACCGTGACCCCCGCGGTGCGGGGGATCACGGTCACAGTAGCCCTCCGAGCGGACATTCCGCCGGCCTTCGTCCGCCCTCGAGGAAGGGGGCGTCTCACGTTCCGGATGCCCCGCGCATCAGCCCTGGTAGCGCCGAGAAGTGGGAACCGGGCGGCCAGACAGACAGGCCGCGCTCAGGCGCTCAGACAGTCGACGCTCAGGCAGTCGACGCTCAGGCGCGGGCGTCCTCGCGCGACGCTGCGCCGACGATCGACTCGAAGATCGAGGACAGGATGCCGACGATGATGCCGGCCAGCAGCGCCCACCAGAAGCTGTCGAAGGCGAGCGGCAGGCCCATGAGGCCCGCGACCCACGAGGTCAGCAGCAGCATGAGCGCGTTGATCACGAGGATGAACAGCCCGAGGGTCAGGCACGTGATGGGGAGGGTCAGCAGGGAGAGGATCGGGCGCACGACGGCGTCGACGATCGCGAAGATCAGGGCGATCGCGAGCACGGTGAGGGCCTGGGAGAGGAGGCTCTCCCCGCCGTCTCCGAGGTGCATGCCGGGGAGGATGAGGGAGGTCAGCCACAGGGCAGCGGCGACGATGACGAGGTATCCGAGGAAGCGCATCATGGGGCCGATTGTGCCAAGAGGAGATTGCAGCGGCCTGGGGCAGGGTCGGCAGGGCGGGCCCGACAGGGCCGGGCCGGCAGGCCGGGGGGAGCGGCCGACGGGGCCTGGCGGGCGGGGCCAGGAGCGGCGCTGGGACGGCCGGGCGGGGTGGGCCCCGCGCGTCTACGCTGGCAGCATGCCTGAGAACGCGAGCGCCCACGGTCCGGCCGACGAGCAGATCCGCCTGCGCGCGGCCCTGGACGCCCTGCCCGCGTACGTGCCCGGCCGGCCTGCACCAGACGACGGCGTGCACCGCTTCAAGGTCTCCTCCAACGAGTCGCCCTTCCCACCCCTGCCCGCCGTGCAGCAGGCCGTGGCGCGCGCGATGGAGACCTCCCACCTCTATCCCGACATGGGCGCCGTGCAGCTGCGGGAGGCGATCGCCGCGCACCACCGCGAGAGCGGCTTCGACCTCGCCCCCGAGGCGATCGTGCTCGGCACGGGATCGGTGGCCGTCACAGGAGATCTGGTGCGCGCGCTGGTGGACGCGGGAGACGAGGTCGTCTTCGCCTGGCGCAGCTTCGAGGCGTACCCGATCGTCGTCGGCTCCCACGGCGGCGTGAGCGTTCCGGTGCCGCTGACCAGCACGTTCGAGCACGATCTGGACGCGATGGCCGTGGCGATCACCGCGCGCACGAAGCTCGTGATCCTGTGCACGCCGAACAACCCGACCGGCCCCGCGCTCTCGACCGAAGAGATCTCGGAGTTCCTCCAGAAGGTGCCGGCGCATGTGGCCGTCGCGATCGACGAGGCCTACCGGGAGTTCGTGGACCCCGAGCTGCGGCCCGACACCGCGCGTCTGTTCGCCGAGCACCCGAACGTGGTCATCCTGCGCACCTTCTCCAAGCTCCAGGGCCTCGCCGGGCTGCGGCTCGGCTACGCGATCGCGCACCCCCGGCTCGCCCGCGCGCTCGGCCAGGTCACCGTGCCCTTCGGCGCGAGCTCGCTGGGCCAGGCGGCGGCGCTCGCGACCTTCGCACCCGATGCCGCCCGTGAGCTCGAAGAGCGCGCCGCGTGGATCCGCGCCGAGCGGGCCCGGGTGCAGGAGGGGCTCGCGCGGATCGCCGGGGCGGCGCGCGCGGGTGGAGGGACGGGCGCGAGCGGGGCCGACGCGCGCGGTGAGGCCGATGCGGTGGGTGCGGCCGACGCCCTCCCGGCCTCCCAGGGCAACTTCGTGTTCTTCCCGCTCGGGGAGCGCAGCGGAGAGTTCGCCGCTTTCGCCGACGCCCGCGGGCTCGTCGTGCGCGCCTACGGGGCCGACGGGGTCCGCGTCACGATCGGCGAGGCCGCGGCGAACGACCGCCTGCTGGAGATCGCGGCAGCCTGGGTCGAGAGCGGGCGCGACCTGGGCTGACGGGCGCTGGGACGTCGCGCAGCCTCCTCCCGCGCGGGGCAGTCGCCGGAGCTCCCGCCGCTGAGCGGCGCCGTAACCGGCGACTCAACTCTCCTCGTCGGCCTCGAGATCATCTTCCGGGATGCGTCGCAGCAGCACCTCGGTCTGCGCCGGGTCCAGCACGGCGACGGGGTGCGGGCCGGCCTCGAGCCAGGCTTCCCGTCGGCTATCGAGATCCCCGGCCTCCACGCCCGGGCCGAGCGCGAGCACGAGGTTCCCCTCCTCGAGGATCCCCGCGACAACGGAGTCGGTGAGCGTCCACGGGCCCGCCATCCTCGCCTGCGCGGCGGCGCCTCGCACCTCGCGCACCTGGTCGGCGAAGAACCGCAGGCCGTCGTCGTCCCCGATGTTCACCAGCAGGATCCCGCGCTCGGTGAGGCGCTCGAGGCAGCGCGCGTAGAAGCGCTCGCGGGCCAGGTGCGGGGGTGAGTCGGAGCCGTTGAAGACGTCCAGCACGATCGCGTCGAAGCGCGCGTCGGCCTCCGCGAGCAGGGCGAGCTGCTCCTCGGCGTCGCCGATGAGCGCGCGCATCCGCGTCCCCTCCGGCAGGGGCAGTGCGCCGGTGACCAGGTCGATCAGCTCCGGTTCGATCTCCACGACGGTCTGCTCGGAGCCGGGGCGGGTGGCCTGCACGTACCGCACGAGGGTCAGCGCGCCGCCGCCGAGGTGCAGCACTGACAGCGGCTCGCCCGGTGCGGCGGCGGTGTCGAGCACGTTCGCGACGCGCCGCAGGTACTCGTGGCGCACGGTGCGGGGGTCGGCGAGGTCGACGTGGGACTGCTCGATCCCGCCGATGCGCAGTGCCCAGCCGGTCGCGCTGAACCCGTCGGGCAGGATCTCGGCGGGCAGGCCGGAGAAGGTGAGAGTGGCGGAGGGCGCATCAGGGGAGGTCACAGGGTCCATGGTCGCACCGCGGGAGGGCCCCGGTGCGACGATGTCCCCATGACTGCAACCCTCGTCGCCCATGATCTCGCCGGCGGCCATGGCCACCGCATCCTGTTCGAGGGGCTCGACCTGACGGTCGGCCCGGGCGATGTGGTCGGCATCGTGGGCGCGAACGGCGCCGGGAAGTCGACCCTGCTGCAGCTGCTCGCCGGCGCCGCGCAGCCCCACGAGGGCAGAGTGACGCTGTCCCCGTCGGACGCCTTCGTCGGCTGGCTCCCGCAGGAGCACGAGCGCCGTGAGGGCGAATCGATCACCGCGTACATCGCCCGCCGCACGGGCTGCGCGCAGGCGAGCGCCGACATGGACGCCGCCGCGATCGCGCTCGGGGAGCCCGCCCCCGCCGGCGGTCCGGATCCGGCCGACGTCTACTCCGCCGCGCTGGACCGCTGGATGGCCAGCGGCGCCGCCGACCTCGAGGAGCGCATCCCCGCTGTCCTCGCGGATCTCGGGCTCCCGTTCGATGCGCGCGAGGCGGAGGCGACCATGATGACCTCCCTCTCCGGCGGGCAGGCCGCGCGCGTGGGGCTCGCGGCCCTGCTGCTCTCGCGCTTCGACCTCGTGCTGCTGGACGAGCCGACCAACGACCTCGACCTCGCCGGGCTCGCGAAGCTCGAGGCGTTCGTGCAGGGGCTGCGCGGGGGAGCGGTGATCATCAGCCACGATCGCGAGTTCCTCGCCCGCTGCGTGACCCGCGTGCTCGAGCTCGACCTCGCGCAGAACTCGCACCGCCTCTACGGCGGCGGCTACGAGGCCTATCTCGAGGAGCGCGAGACCGTGCGCCGCCACGCCCGGGAGCAGTACGAGGAGTTCGCCGCCACGAAGTCTGACCTGGTCTCCCGCGCCCGCACCCAGCGCGAATGGTCCAGCCAGGGCGTGCGCAACGCGATGAAGAAGTCTCCCGACAACGACAAGATCCGCCGCCGCGCGCAGTCGGAGTCCAGCGAGAAGCAGGCCCAGAAGGTGCGGCAGATGGAATCGCGCATCGCGCGGCTCGAGGAGGTCGAGGAGCCCCGCAAGGAATGGCAGCTCCAGTTCACGATCGGCGCCGCCCCGCGCTCCAGCAGCGTGGTGGCGACGCTGTCGGGCGCAGTCGTGCGGCAGGGCCCGTTCACGCTCGGCCCGGTGTCGCTGCAGGTCAGCGCCGGGGACCGGATCGGCATCACCGGCCCGAACGGTGCCGGGAAATCGACGCTGCTGCGCACGCTGCTCGGACGACGGGAGCCCGACGAGGGCTCGGCCTCGCTCGGCGCGAGCGTGCAGATCGGGGAGATCGACCAGGCCCGCTCTCTGTTCGAGGGGGAAGCCGCGCTCGCCGACGCCTTCGAGGCCGAGGTGCCGGAGATGACGCCCGCGGAGGTGCGCACGCTGCTCGCGAAGTTCGCCCTGCGCGCCGACCACGTCGGCAGGCCCGCCGCAGAGCTCTCGCCCGGGGAGCGCACGCGCGCGGCCCTCGCGCTGCTGCAGGCGCGCGGAGTGAACCTGCTGGTGCTCGATGAGCCCACCAATCACCTCGACCTGCCCGCGATCGAGCAGCTCGAGCAGGCCCTCGAGAGCTACGAGGGCACGCTGCTGCTGGTCACCCACGACCGCCGGATGCTCGAGACCGTGCGCACGAACCGCCGCTGGCACGTGGAGGCGGGGAGCGTGCGGGAGCTCTGAGCTCCCGGCTCGATCCTGCCCCGCCTCGAGATTCACGTGAGGAGCCGAGATGCCCCGATCTCGGCTCCTCACGTGGATCTCGACGAGGCCGCGCGCGATCCGCTCCACCGAGTCGCGTCCCAGGAGACGAGAACGGGCGCTCTCGTCACGTCAGACGCGACTCACCTCTCCGGGTTCGCTGCCGCGGGTGCGAGCCGGGCGCGGGTGCGAGCCGGGCGCGGGTGCGAGCTGGGCGCGGGTCCAGGTTCGTGCGTCGAAGGGTGCACCCCCTCCGCCCCACGACCCCGCCGCCCCACCCCCTCCTTGGAACCTACGGCACCGTAGGTTAGGCTCGCTGGCGTGAGCGTCTTCCGCACCACCATCCCTGAGAACGCCGACGACGAGCCGATGGTCCAGCTCATCGCGCCGGACGGCACCCGCACGCCCCATGACGAGCTCGATGCCGCGCTCGCGCATCTCACCGCGGAGGACCTGCGCGCCTACTACCGCGACATGGTGATGATCCGCGCGGCCGACATCGAGGCCACGTCCCTGCAGCGCCAGGGCCAGCTCGGCCTGTGGGCGAGCGCGCTCGGCCAGGAGGCGGCCCAGATCGGCGCGGGCCACGCCGCGCGCACGCAGGACTACCTCGTCCCGACCTACCGCGAGCACGGCATCGCGTGGGCCCGCGGCATCGAGCCCTGGCACCTGCTGGACATCTGGCGCGGCATCTCGCACTCGAGCTACGACCCCTACGAGCTGCGCACCCACCCCTACATGCTGGTGCTCGGCGCGCAGGTGCCGCAGGCCGTCGGCTATGCGATGGGGCTGCAGCGCGACGGGCTCGTCGGCACCGGGGATGTCGAGACCGACACCGCCGTGCTCACCCTCTTCGGCGACGGCACGAGCTCCGAGGGCGAGACCAGCGAGGGCTTCACCTTTGCCGCCTCGTTCCAGACGCCGACCGTCTTCTACACGCAGAACAACCAGTGGGCGATCTCCGTGCCGAGCACGGTGCAGTCGCGAGTGCCGCTCGCGCAGCGCTCGCGCGGCTGGGGCATCCCGAGCGTCCGGATCGACGGCAACGATGTCCTCGCGGTCTACGCGACGGTGCGCCTGGCGCTGGATGCCGCGCGCTCCGGCGGCGGCCCCCGTTACATCGAGGCGCTCACGTATCGCATGGCCGCGCACACCACGAGCGATGACGACGGCCGCTACCGCAGCGCCGACGAGCTGAGCACGTGGAAGGGCCGCGACCCGATCGCGCGCCTCGCCCTGCACCTGCGCGCGATCGACGAGATCGATGACGCGTTCATGGCGCGCTGCGACGAGGAGGGCCACGATCTCTCCATGCAGCTGCACCACCACATCCACGGCCTGCCCGATCCCGACCCCGTCGAGATCTTCCACGAGGTCTACGCCGAGCCGCACGCCCTGGTCCAGGAGGAGCGCGAGCAGTTCCTGCGCTACCAGGCGCAGTTCGAGGACGAGGCCGCCGACGACACCGAGGAGGCCGGCAAGTGAGCACCGTGAAGCTTCCCATCGCCAAGGCCATCACCCAGGGCCTCGCCGACGCGATGCGCGCCGACGAGAAGGTCCTCATCATGGGCGAGGACGTCGGCGTGCTCGGCGGCGTGTTCCGCGTGACCGACGGGCTCTTCGACGAGTTCGGCGCGCTGCGCGTGGTCGACACACCGCTCGCGGAAGCCAGCATCATCGGCACCGGGATCGGCCTGTGCTTCCGCGGCTATCGGCCGGTGGCGGAGATCCAGTTCGACGGGTTCGTCTTCCCCGCGTTCAACCAGATCACCACGCAGCTCGCGAAGATGCATTACCGCACCCGTGGCCGCGTGAACGTGCCGATGGTCATCCGCATCCCCTACGGCGGCGGCATCGGCGCGGTCGAGCACCATTCGGAGAGCCCGGAGGCGCTGTTCGCGCACACCGCCGGACTGCGGATCATCACGCCCTCGAACGCGAACGACGCCTACTGGATGACCCGCCAGGCCATCGAGTCGGAGGATCCGGTGATCGTCTTCGAGCCGAAGCGGCGCTACTGGATCAAGGGCGACGTCGACACCGGCGCCCGCCCGCAGCTCGGCCTGCACCAGGCCGCCGTGCTGCGCGAGGGGCGTGATGCGACGCTGCTCGCGTGGGGCCCGAGCGTCGGCCTGATCCAGGAGGCCGCCCAGGTCGCCGCGAAGGACGGCATCTCCCTCGAGGTGATCGACGCGCGGTCGATCTCTCCGCTGGATTTCGACACGATCGAGGCGTCCGTGCAGCGCACGGGCCGGCTCGTGATCGTGCACGAGGCGCCCGTGTTCGGCGGGATCGGCGGCGAGATCGCCGCGCGCATCACGGAGCGCTGCTTCTACCACCTGGAGGCCCCGGTGATCCGGGTGGGCGGCTACCACACGCCCTACCCGCCGGCCCGCCTCGAGGAGCACTACCTGCCGGATCTGGATCGCGTGCTCGACGCGGTGGATCGCTCCCTCGCATACTGACACCACGGCCACTGACACTCCGGCGCCCGCCGCTGCTGACCGTCCACGGAAGGACCGCCATGAGCACCCTGGTGATGATCACCCTCACCGACCCCGGTGAGGGTCTCACCGAGGCCGAGATCCTCGATATCAAGGTGAACGTCGGCGACATGGTCGCCATCAACGATCCCGTCATCGAGGTGGAGACCGCGAAGTCGGCCGTCGAGCTGCCCAGCCACATCGCGGGCCGCGTCACGCGGATCATGGTCGAGCCCGGCCAGGAGGTGCTGATCGGCGCCCCGCTGATCGAGATCGACACGGACCCCGATGCCTCCGCCGCTGCCCCGTCTGCTCCGGCGGGCACCGCTGACGTGCAGGCCGACGAGAGCGCTGGCACGGCTTCTGCCGACGGCGCCGCGTCGGCCGACGGAGCCGCCGCGCAGCCCGACCCCTCCGCCGAGGAGCTCGCCGAGCAGGCGCCCGCTGCCGACGAGCCCGCGGCCGCGTCGGCTGAAGCTGCCGACGAGCCCGCCGAGGAGCAGCCGAAGAACCTCGTCGGCTACGGCGCCCGCGAGGACTCCGTGCGCCGGCGCCGCCGGGCGACCGCGCTCGGCGATGCCGACACCCAGGTGCCGATCGACCGCATCCTCGCGAAGCCGCCGGTGCGCAAGCTCGCCCGGGACCTCGGCATCGCGCTCGCCGACGTGCTCGCCACCGGCCCCGGCGGGGTCGTCACCCGCGAGGACGTCCTGCAGGCCCAGCAGCGCGCCACCGGCGATCCCCGCTCCGCCGGTGCCTCCCGCCCCGCCGTCGCTCCCGCCGAGGGGGACTACTTCCCCGACGAGTCGCCGCAGGCCCCGGAGGATCTGGCCTCCGCGATGGGTTCGGCGCGCACGCAGCCGATGACCCCGTCGGCCGCACCCCAGAGCGCGAGCTCCTCCGGGCAGTCCTTCGCGGGCGTGACCCGGGATGACCGCACCACGCGCGTGCCGATCCGCTCGGTGCGCAAGCGCACCGCCGAGGCCATGGTCTCCAGCGCCTTCACCGCCCCGCACGTGACGGTGTTCAACGAGGTCGACATGACCGCGACGATGGCGCTCGTGGCGCAGCTGCGCGGATCGCGCGAGTGGGCCGACGTGCGCATCTCCCCGCTCGCGGTGGTCGCGAAGGCGCTGCTGGTCGCGATCCGTCGGAACCCCGAGGTCAACGCCTCGTGGGACGAGGCGGCAGGGGAGATCGTCTACAAGCACTTCGTGAACCTCGGCATCGCCGCGGCCACCCCGCGCGGGCTGATCGTGCCGAACATCAAGGACGCGCACCTGCTCACCCTGAAGGAGCTGGCCGAGCAGATCGGCGACCTCGCGAAGACCGCGCGCGCCGGCGCCACGCCCCTGTCTGCCACGCGCGGCGGCACCATCACCATCACGAACTTCGGTGTGTTCGGCATCGACTCCGGCACCCCGATCCTGAACCCGGGGGAGTCCGTGATCCTCGGGATGGGCGCCGTCAAGGAGAAACCGTGGGTGGTGGACGGGCGCATCGAGGTGCGCCAGGTCGCGCAGCTCGCGGTGAGCTTCGACCATCGCCTGATCGACGGCGCTCTCGGCTCCGAGCTGCTGCGCGACATCTCGGCGGTGCTCGAGCAGCCGCAGCTCGGCCTCGTGTGGGGCTGATGCCCGCCGTCGGTACCCTGGGGGAGTGACCATCCCCCCGGAGCCCCGCCGCCGCGACGACCCGCGCATGCACACGGTCGAGATGGAGGCCCTCGGGCTCTCGGATCTGCTGGAGGCGGAGCTCAGCTTCGGCTCCGGGCCCGTGCGGAAGCCGCTTCCGATGTGGAAGATCGTGCTGCTCGTCGCCCTCGGCGGCGCGATCGGCGCGATGGCCCGCCAGGGGATCGCGCTCGCGATGACGACGCTCACCACCCCCACCCTGATCGAGCTGCCGCGCGCGACGCTGCTGGTCAACGTGCTGGGCTGCATGGGTCTCGGGGTGCTGACGGGCATCCTCGAGAAGCGCCCGGAGACCCCGCAGTGGGTGCACCCGCTCGTCGGCGCGGGGCTGCTCGGCGGGTTCACGACGTTCTCGGCGGTGGTGCTGGAGAGTTCGGCGATGATAGGCGCGAACTTCCCGGCGCTGTCCTTCGCGTACGGGGTGACCACGGCGCTCGGCGCGATCGGCGGGGCGGTCGCCGGTCTGCTGCTGGGCCTGTGGCTCGGGGGTCGCGGCGGCACGGAGCGCACGGCGGCGGAGGTGCGCGCATGAGCACCCTGGTGGTCCTGCTGCTCGCCGTCGGCGTCGGCGGAGCGGCTGGCAGCGTGCTGCGCTGGGCGATCAAGGAGGCCTGGCTGCGGCGCCTCGCCCGCCGCGGCGCCACGTCGATCGCGGCAGAGCTGATCCCGTGGCCGACGATCTTCGCGAACATCCTCGCCTGCTTCCTGCTGGGCATCGTCGTCACCGAGTTCGGGGCTGCTACCGAAGGCTCGGCGCGCGCCCTGTTCCTGCTGCTCTCCGCAGGATTCTGCGGGGGTCTGTCGACCCTCTCGACCGCCGCGATGGACGTCGTCTCGCTGGTGCGCCGAGGGGCGCCCGTGATCGCCGCCGGATACCTGATGGTGAGCGTCGGCATCGGCATGGCGGCTCTGTGGAGCGGACTCATGACGGCGCAGCTCTTCGGGGGAGTGCTCGCCCCGTGAGCAGTGCTGGGCCTAAGTCGCGGCGGGCCGACGAGTCACGACGAGCCGACGAGTCCCGGCGGGCCGACGAGCCCCGGCAGGATCGGCAGGGGCATGAGCGTCCCTCCGCCCTCGCCGTGAGGCCGAGCGGCTGGATCGCCGCTGGCGCAGGGCTCCTGCTCGCCGCTGGCCTTGCCGTGCTCGCAGCCCAGGCCGCAGGAGCCGGGAACACGGTCCTGCTGAACGCGGGCGCGATCGCACGGCGCGGCGCACCCATCGCCTCGCTCCTCGCCGACCTCGGCGGGGCACTGACCCTCGGGGCGGCGGTGCTGGGCGGCTGGATCCTGCGCCGCGACGCCGACCGCGTGCGCGCCTTGGGCCTCGCCGCGATCACCGCGGGCATCTGGACCCTCGCCCAGCTCGCCTCCCTGCTGCTCTCCTATGCGCTCGCGACCGGGCAGCCCGTCGGCGACCCGCGATTCGGCTCCGACCTGCACGTCTACCTCGGCACGGAGCTCGGGCTGTGGCTGCTCGCGGGAACGGTGCTCGCCGCCGGCACCACCACCGTGGCTGTGCTCGGCAGCAGCCGGCGCCTCGCCCGGATCCTCACGGTGATGGCGACGCTGACGCTGTTCGCGAAAGCCATGACCGGGCACGCTTCCGGCGCCTCCGCGCACGAGGCCGCGACCTCCACGATGCTCGTGCACCTGCTCGCCGTGGGCGCCTGGGCGGGGGCGCTCGGAGTGCTGCAGCTCCTGCCGGTCGGGGCGCGCGGGAGTGTGAGCGCGGCGGCCGACGGGCCTCGCGCGGATCACACGGCCGGCGGGACCCGCGGGGGCGCAGCGCACGGGGTAGCGGACCGCGATGACGCGGCAGTAGTGCGCGGCTACTCCCATCTCGCCCTCATCTCCTGGATCGCGCTCGCCGTGAGCGGGGTGTGGGCGCTCGCGCTGCGCATGAACACCCCCGCAGAGATCCTCACCAGCCCGTATGTGCAGCTCGGCGTCGCGAAGGCCGTGCTGCTACTCGTGCTCGGGATGATCGGCTGGCAGCAGCGGCGAGTGCTCGCAGATGCGGCGGCCGTGTCGACGGGCGGGGGAGCGGGCCTCGGGCTCTACCGCCGCCTCGCGCTGCTCGAGCTCGGACTGATGACAATCGCGATCGCGCTCGCCGCCGCCATGAGCAGCTCCCCGCCCCCGGCCGATGCCACTCCGGTGCCGGGCTCGATCGCGGAGCTTCTGACCGGCTATCCGATGCCGCCTGCCCCTAGCTTCGGCGCTGTGCTGGGCTCCTGGCGGGTGGATGCGTTCGCGCTCGCTGCAGCGGCGGCGCTGGTGCTCGTGTGGTGGAGGCCTGCTAGTCCGCGCCGAGAGCGCTGGGCGAGCGCTCTGCTCCTCGCGGGGGTGGCGCTGGCGCTGCTGGTCACGTGCGGTCCGCTCGCGGTGTACGCGAAGGTGCTCGCCTCCGCGCATCTGATCGAGCACGTGCTGCTGTTCGCGGTGGCGGGCCCGCTGATCGGTGCGGCGTTCGCACCGCCCAGGATCCTGGCGGGCGTGTGCGCTCGCTCGCGCTGGCTGCTACCGGTCCTGTCGGTGGTGCCTGTGGCGCTGCTTGCGGCGGCGTACGCGTATCCGCCCCTGCTGCGCGCTGCGATGGAAGGGCACGTCATGCACCTGGTGCTGATGGTCGGGGCGGCAGTGCTCGGGGCCGTGCAGGTGTGGATCTCGGCAGCAGCGCGCCGGGATATGGCAGTCGGCCCAGTCACGGCGGTGCTGGCGGTCGCCCTTCCCGCGGCCGGGCTCCTGGCCTGCGGGATCGTGCTCATCCTCGGCGATACCGCCCTGCTGCCGAGCTGGTTCGGCGCCACTGGCCGCACCTGGCGAGCAGACACCCTCGCCGATCAGCGGGACGCCGGCTGGGTCATCGCGGGGCTCGCGGTGGTGCAGGGTCTGGTGCTCGCCTGGTGTGCGCGTGGCGGCTCGACCACCGGCTCCCCTCGCTGAGGCTCCGCTCGCGGATCGGCGCGTACACGACCGTCGGAATGACGCTGCTCCTGCGATCGACGCGTACGCCCGCGTCGGAATGGGCGCGCTATCTGACGTGGACGTACGCCTCGGTATTGATCGCTGACGAGGTGCGCGCAACTGTCGGAATAAGGCGGTTGAGGCGATCGAGGTGCGTGGCGACGTCGGAATGTGGCGTGGCATTCGACGTTTCCACGCACCTCGATGGTGGGACGACAGTGCGGTGCGCGGAGACGACTCGATGAGGGGGGATTCAAGGGCAGCGGCGGCCCAACCGCGGGCGGCGGCATAGAAGCACAACGGGCGGCGACCCCGTCCCCAGGATCGCCGCCCGCCGCGCACTGCCTCAGTCCCTCACTCGAAGATCGAGCGCACCCGCTGCAGTCGCTCCACGAGCTGGTCGCGGTCCACGAAGGGGACCAGCGTGGCCTGATCCTCCCCCTCACCGAGCGGCAGCGCCGCCCGGGCACCGCGGCCCGTCGGCGCCGCGCTGACCGCACCGGGGGCATGCGCCCCCGGGAAGGACGCTCCCACTGCGGAGGGGTGGGCGCGCCGGCCGCGCAGAGCCCCGGCCGCGGGCAGCAGCGCGGAGACGCGCTCGCGCAGTCCGGGATCGGGAGTGCGGTCCACGGACTCGTCGGCCCCGTCGCGCACGCGGCGGAACACGTCGGCCTTCGGGGAGCCGGAGAGCTGCGCCTGGAAGAAGTAGGCGGCGAGGTCGGCCTGCTGGGTGAGCAGCGGCAGCACGCCGCCGTTCACGCGCGCCTGGCCCAGCAGCACGAGGTCGTCGCGCGTGCGGGGGAAGGTGCCGAGGAACAGGTCCGGGGCGCCGCTCGCGGTGCGGGGCAGGATGTCGCCCGGCAGGTAGTCGGCGCCGCCCTCGTAGCCGGTCGCGAAGACGATCACGTCGGGCAGGTAGTCCGCACCCCGCGCGAAGGAGACGGAGCCGTCCTCCCGCACCTCGCTCACCGCGCCCACCGGGGCGATGCGGCCGTCGCGGATCCGCGGGGAGAGCTCGTCGGAGACGATCACGCGATCCTCGAGCAGCGGCTTAGCCGGCCGCGGCAGTCCAAGCGCCTCGGGGGTGCCGACGGCCCGGGTGATGACCTGCTCGGCGATCCGCTCGTTCAGCGACCCCAGCACAGCGGGCTCGCGAGCGGCGGCGACGTCACCGGGGGTGCCGGCGACCGTGCGGGGCACGATCCAGTGGCCCGTGCGCACCGACCAGCGCACCTCGAGGGCGCGGCGGGCGGCGTCCACGGCGATGTCGGCCGCCGACTGCCCGGAGCCGACCACGAGCACGCGCTTGCCCTCGAGGCCCGCGGCGCCCTCCCATTGCGAGGAGTGGAGCGTGCGGATCCCGGCGGGCACGGAGCCCGCCCACTCGGGCAGGTGCGGGCGGGAGGAGATGCCGTGCGCGGCGATCAGGCCCCGGTACACCGAGACGGCGCCGTCGGAGGTCTCCACCTGCCACACGCCCTCCTCGAAGGGGCGGGCGTAGCGCACGGTCGTGCGGGGGATGAACTGGTCGGTGAGGTCGTAGCGGGCGGCGTAGGCGCGCAGGTACTTCGCCATCTGCGCGGGGTTCAGGTACGCGGGGAACGAGACCGGCTGCAGGAGGTCCTCGAACTGCGTGAACTGCGTCGAGGAGACCATCTCGAGGGAAGGCCAGACGGGGGAGTCGGCGCGCTCGGTGTTCCAAATCCCGCCGACGTCGCTCGCGGAGTCGACCAGGTCGAAGGGCACGCGGGCCGCCTTCAGCGATGCAGCCGCGGCGAGGCCCGCCGGTCCGGCTCCCACGATGAGCACCTTCTCCCGCGTGGGCACGTCGGCGAAGGAGATCGCCGGGGCGTCGAACGGGATCTCCGGGAGATCGGAGGCGTGGTTCATTGCGGAGCCTTCCACGTCGGGGTGAGGGGCGCAGTCATCCTAGCCGCGGCCCATGCGCACGATTCACAGCGCGAACAGCGCGATCCAGCCCGCGCAGCGCAGAGCGCTGAGAGTCAGGCAGCGCAGAGCGCTGAGCGTCAGAGCGCCGACAGCACGACGGAGACGCCGAGCGAGATGACCACCGTGTTCATGATGTGCGCGAGGACCGCCTGGGTGCGCACCGCCCGGCGCGCCCGGCGCACCCTGGGCACGATGTCGCTCGGCGCCGCAGAGACCTGCAGCAGGAGCGAGAGGTAGACGTAGTCCTCGAAGTCGCGATCGGCGCCCACCATCTCGAAGGCGTCGCTGTGGGCGTCGGCCGCCGCGTACTCCATCGCGAAGGTGATGACGCTGCTGTACCAGGTCGCGAGGATCGCCGCGATCGCCCACAGCAGCAGGAGCGGACGGAGGCGCTCATCATCGACCGTCAGCAGCACGAGCACTCCGCTCACGGCGATCAGCAGCAGCGAGAAGATCTCGGACGTCGCGGATCCCCGCCCCATGAGCCAGCGCGCGGCGAACCCGCGGGGCGCGGCCCGCGAGTGCCGCGCCGAGATCACGACCTCGCGCCGGGACAGGCGCAGGAAGGTCCAGTGGGTCAGCCCCGCATAGGCCGCGGCGTAGGACGATCCGCCCGCGACGATCCCGATGATCATGAGCAGTGCTGCGGTGCCGACGCCCTGGGCGAGGTCGGCATCGAGCAGCAGCGGCACCCACACCACCGCAAGGGTGACCGGAATGGCGGCGGCCATCGCGAGCCCTAACCGCAGGCGCTCGGAACGCAGGCGCATCTCGAGCGGAATCCGCTTCCGTGCGGGGCGGGGCCGGCCTCCGGTGCCGGGCCGACGGGCGGGTGCCGGTGCAGGTGCGGGATCCGGAATCCTCGCGGCTGCGGGCTGGGGCCCGGGTGTCGGAGCGGCGGTGCTCATCGCTCGCCTGCGAGCGCGCGGGCGTGCTCGCGCGCGAGCCGCAGCGCCCCGGGCATCCCGTCGGCGACCACCGCGACGGGATGGCCGACGGATTCGAGCCAGGACACCAGGTGCTCGTGCAGCGGGCCGGGAGTCGCGAGCACCGATCCGGCGAGCACGACCGGCAGTTCGGCCTCCGGGTCCAGGCGCCGCACCGTGCGCGCGAAGTGGCGCGAGGCCGTATCGAGGATCTCCCGGGCGACCTCGTCTCCCGGGGCGGTGGCGGGCAGGGGCGCGAAGCGGCCGAGCTGCGCGGGGCTGAGCCCGTCGATCGCGCGGATCAGGTCCTGGCGCGGATCGCCGGTGGGGGAGGGCGGCACGAGGCCGTCGCGCAGGTCCAGGTCCAGCAGGTCGCCCACGCGATCGGTGAGGGCTGTGCGGGGGCCGCGGCGGTCGATGTCGGAGGCGACGGCGCGCAGCACCTGCGTGCCGAGCCACACGGCGGAGCCGATGTCGCCGAGCAGCCACCCCATCCCGTCGCAGCGCTCCACGGCGACGCCGCCCGCATAGCGCACGGCGACGGCCCCGGTGCCCGCGAGCAGGAGGATGCCGTCCTCTCCTCCGTCACCGCTGCCGACGTCGGCGCTGAGGAACGCGGTGCGCAGGTCATCGCACACGAGCACCCGCTGCGGCGGGATCCCGAGCGGTGCGAGCGCCTCGCGCACGGCCCGTTCGACCTCCTGGTGGCGCGCGGGGCCGGCCCCGGCGATGCCGAGCACGACCGCTCCCACGCGGCTCGCCGCGCCCTCCCCGCCCGCGGCGAGCGCGCCCCGCACCGTCTCCACGAGGGAGTCGAGGGCGTCCGGTCCGCTCGAGCGGAGGTTCGCGCCCGGCCCGAGCAGGGGCTCGGCCATGAGGTGCGCGGCCGAGGGGTCCACGGGGGCCAGCAGGATCCGGCTGCGCGTCGCGCCGAGATCTCCCGCGAGCACCAGGTCGAGGGGGGTGGGGCCGGAGGTCACAGGTGCGTCACGATGGTCGGTCATCTGGTCGTCGCCTCTCAGAGCGTGCTAACTTCAATGAACATAGTCGGCCAGGGAAGTTTCCTCCATCGCATCGAGGCGATGGGACCTCCTTGATGCGGCCCCCGGGCCCGCGCCGAGAGACAGCGTGGAGGAGCATTCCCATGATCACACGACGCAGTGTCATCGCCGCCGGCGCCGCCGGCTCCGCAGCCCTGGGCCTCGCAGCCTGCGGCGGAGGCGGCAGCAGCACCTCGGGCGGGTCCGACGGCGGCGCGGCCGTCGACGGCGAGGGCAAGACCATCACCCTGTGGATCATGCAGGGCACCAATGCCAAGGCCGACGCCTACATCGAGGAGCTGAAGACCGCCTTCACCGAGCAGACGGGCGCGACCCTCGACGTCCAGGTCCAGCCCTGGGACGGCGCGCACGACAAGTTCGTGACCGCGATGTCCGGCGGCACCGGCCCCGATGTCGCCGAGGTCGGCACCACCTGGGTCCCCGAGTTCGCCGACGCCGGGGGCCTGGACACCCTCACCGCCGACATCTCCGATGCCGGCCTGCAGGACGGCCTCATCCAGGGCCTCGTGGACGCGGTGACCCTGGACGGCGAGATGTACGGCATGCCCTGGTACGCGGGCGTGCGCTCGATCCTCGGCAACCGCGAGATCCTCGATGCGGCCGGCGTGAACCAGCAGCCCTCCAGCTGGGAGGATCTCCTCGCGATGATCGAGGCGCTCAAGGCCCACGATCCGAACCTCATCCCCTTCCCCGTCCCCGGCGCGAGCCTGTTCGCGATGATGCCGTTCGTGTGGGGAGCGGGCGGCAAGATCGCCGAGGAGTCCGGCGGCGCCTGGAAGGCCGCGATCAACACGCCCGAGTCGGTCGAGGGCCTCACCTGGTACTCCGACCTCGCGCTGAAGCACAACTCCTCGACGGCCGCCGCCTCCACCTGGAAGGAGACGGACTCCCTCGCCGCCTTCCAGCAGGGCCAGGTCGCGATGTTCGTGACCGGCTCGTGGGTGCCCGCCACCATCAAGGCCGACAACCCCGAGCTCCACGAGAAGCTCGTCGCCTTCACCATCCCCGCGAAGGACAACGCCATCGCGCCGTCGTTCCTCGGCGGCTCGGCGCTCGCGCGCTTCGCGGACTGCGAGGAGCCCGAGCTCGCCTTCGCGCTGATCCAGCTCATGACCACGGGCGAGTTCGCCACCAAGTGGGCGCAGGAGACCAACTTCTTCCCCGGCGAGCAGAAGGCGCTCGATGAGGTCATCGCCGCGGGCGACGATCTCACGAAGGTCTTCGCCCAGCAGATGACCGAGGCCGGCACGACCGTCCCTGTCACCCCGGCCTGGGGCCAGATCGAGGGCAAGAAGACGATGTCCACGCTGCTCGGCACCATCCTCGGCGGCACCCCCGTCCAACAGGCGGCCGATGCCGCCGCCGCGGAGATGGACGAGATCTTCGCCGCCGCGAAGTGAGCACCGCACCCCTCGAGCGGCGCACGGCGCCCCTGCGCCGTCGCGCCGCTCGCGGGGCAGCCCCGTGGCTGCTCCTCGCCCCCTCCCTGATCCTGCTCGGCGTCCTCCTGATCTGGCCGCTCGTGCGCGTGGTGGACCTGTCCCTGCAGGAGTACCGGCTGCGGAACCTGCTGCGCGGCGACACGAACTATGTGGGCCTCGCGAACTACACCGACATCCTCGGCAACGGCTTCCTGTGGAAGACCGTGCTCCCGAACACCGTCGGCTTCGCGGTCGTGTGCGTGGCGCTGACGATGATCGTCGGCGTCGCGGTCGCGCTCTTCCTCAACTCGCTCTCCGGGTTCTGGCGGGCCGTGTGCACCACCGCGATCATGATCGCCTGGGCGATCCCGGCGATGACCGGCACGTACGTGTTCGTGTGGCTGTTCGACCCGCTGAACGGGCTGGTCGCGACCGTGCTCGACAGCGCGGGGATCCTGGATGCGGGATCGTGGAACTGGTTCACGAACCGCTGGGCGTTCTACGCGATCGCGACCCTCAACGTCGTCTACCACGGCTTCCCGTTCATCGCGGTGACGGTCCTCGCGGGCCTGCTCACGGTCCCGAAGGAGCTCTATGAGGCGGCCGCGCTGGACGGCGCCGGCCCCTGGAAGCGCTTCGCGAACGTGACGATCCCCGGGATCCGCCCGATCCTCGCAGTCTGCGTGATCCTCTCGACGATCTGGGACTTCAAGGTGTTCACGCAGATCTACCTGATGCCCGGCGGCGACGGCTCCAACCGCTCCGTGATGAACCTCGGCGTGTGGTCCTACTCCGAGTCGTTCAGCCAGGGCATGTACGGCATGGGCTCCGCGATCGCCGTGCTGCTGACGGTCCTGCTGCTGGCGATCTCCGTGGTCTACATGCGCACCCTGATGAAGGAGGACGAGCT
Organism: Brachybacterium equifaecis; assembly: GCF_023509525.1. Classification (GTDB taxonomy): domain Bacteria; phylum Actinomycetota; class Actinomycetes; order Actinomycetales; family Dermabacteraceae; genus Brachybacterium; species Brachybacterium equifaecis. The sequence continues at coordinate 650,847 of NZ_JAKNCJ010000001.1, read as the reverse complement.
GTGAGCACAGCGCCCGTGCCCCGCAACCGCAGCGCTCTGCAGCGCCATCCCGTCCTCACAGTGCTGAAGGCACTGGGTGTGGTGGCGCTCCTGGTGGGGAGCCTGTTCCCCTTCTACTGGATGCTCTCCACCGCCGTGGACTCGAGCCCCCTGTCCCGCGGAGCGCGCCTGCTGCCCTCGGGCTTCACCCTCGAGCACTTCCGCTACGTGCTGGTGGATGCCGGATTCCTCGACTACGTGAAGAACTCGGCCGTCATCGCGGTCGCCACCGTGCTGATCTCCGCCGCGGTCGCGCTGCTCGCGGCCGTGGCCGTCGCCCGCTTCCGGTTCCGCCTGCGCACGCAGGTGCTGATCCTGGTGCTGCTGGTGCAGATGGTCCCGCTCGAGGCGCTCGTGATCCCGCTGTTCCTGCAGGCCCGCACCCTGCACATGCTGAACTCCGTGTGGGGGCTCGTGGTCGTCTACCTCGCCTTCTCCCTGCCGTTCGCGATCTGGAACCTGCGCGGCTTCGTCGCGGCCGTGCCGCGCGAGCTCGAGGAGGCCGCCTACGTCGACGGCGCGAGCTGGTTCCGCATATTCCGCTCGATCCTGCTGCCGCTGGTCGCGCCGGGCCTGGTGGCGACGTCGGTCTTCAGCTTCATCACCGCCTGGAACGAGTTCATCTTCGCCCTGACGTTCATGCAGGAGAGCTCGAAGTACACCGTCGGCGTCGGGCTGCGCACCTTCTTCACGCAGAACACGGCGAACTGGGGGGCGGTGATGGCCGCCTCCACGATCATCGCCCTGCCCGTGGTGATCTTCTTCGTGCTCGTCCAGCGCAACCTCGCCAGCGGTCTCACCCAGGGAGCAGTGAAGGGATGAGCGCCGCCGCACGGGAGTGGGACCGGGACGTCCTGGGGCTGATGATGGCCCCCATCGACGGCACCGACCTGCCCGGCTGGGCGGGGGATGCGCTCGATGCGGGGCTCGCCTCGATCATCCTGTTCGGCCACAACACCCCCGATGCCCAGACCGCCCGCGACCTCTCCCGCTCGATCCATGCCCGCGCCCCGCAGGCGCTCATCGCGATCGACGAGGAGGGCGGGGACGTGACCCGCCTGCAGGCCGCGACCGGCTCCTCCCTGCCGACGGCCTGGGCGCTCGGCGCCATCGACGATCCCGCCCTCACGCTGCGCGCGGGGGAGGCCCTCGGCCTTCTGATCGCCGCCTGCGACATCGACCTCGCGCTGGCCCCGGTGCTCGACGTCTCCACCGATCCGGGGAACCCCGTCATCGGCACCCGCGCCTTCGGGGACGACCCGGACCTCGTCGCCCGCCACGGCCGCGCCTTCGCCGACGGGCTGCGCGCGGCCGGCGTGGGCGTGTGCGGGAAGCACTTCCCCGGCCACGGGGCCACCTCCGTGGACTCGCACACCGCCCTGCCGCTGATCGACCTGGACCGCGCGCAGCTGCGGGAGCAGCACCTGGCGCCGTGGGAGATCGCGCCGCGGCTGGACGCGGTGATGACCGCGCACATCCTCGTGCCCGCGCTCGGCGAGGGTCCCGCCTCGCTCGCCCCCTGGTCGCGCGCGCTGCTGGACGAGATGGTCTACGGCGGATACCGGGGGCTCGTCATCACCGACGCCCTGGACATGGCCGCGGTGGCCGAGGACCCCGGATACGGGGAGGCCGCCGTGCGGGCCGTCGAGGCCGGCGCGCACCTGCTGTGCCTGGGCACCTCGCTGCGCCGCGATGACGAGCAGATGCTCCGCGAGGCGCACGACGCGATCTGCGCCGCGATCGAGAGCGGCCGACTGCCCCGCGATCTCGTCGCACGTCGCGCTGCCGACGCCGCCCGGCAGATCCGCGCCCTGCGCGTGCGCCGCGGCGCGGCATCGACGCGCGAGCGCGAGGAGGGCCGACGCTCCCTGGAGCAGGCGCTGGAGCAGATCGCGCAGCTCGGCGCCGCGGCGGCAGAGCGCGCTATCACGCTGCGCCAGGCCGCGCTCAGCGGCGGGCCCGTCTGCGTGGTCGATGCGCGGGCGCGGGCCGACCACGCCTCGGGCACCCGGCCCGCGCTCCTGGTGCCCGCCCTGCGCGAGCGCGGGATCGACGCGATCCTCGCCGACTATCCGCAGGACATGGAGGGCCGGGAGGTGCTCGTGGTGACGCGCCTGCCGAAGGCATCCCCGGAGGAGGGCGAGCGCCTCGCCGCGGTGCTCGCGGCGCGGCCCGACGCGATCGTCGTGCACGTCGGCGTCCCCGGCGCCGCTCCGGAATCCCGCCGGCAGGTGCGCACTCTCGGCAGCGGACTGGCCATGATGCGCGCGGCCGTCGGCCGGATGCTCGCAGCGGGCGCGGGGAGCGGATCGCGCCCATGAGGATCCTCGGGATGATGTCCGGCACGAGCATCGACGGGATCGACACCGCGCTGGTGGAGTTCACGCGCGATCCGGCGGATCCGTCCGTGCTGCACGCCGCGCTGCTCGATGCCGCCGAGCACGAATGGCCCGATGACCTGCGACGAGACCTGCTCGCGGTGCTGCCGACGGGCGAGGCGGCCCCCGTCGGTCCTGCCGCCGTCGGGGCGCCCGCTGCCACGGCTCAGGACGGCGCCGCCAGCGGTCCCGTCGACCCCGGCGGCCCCGCGCAGTGGACCCGCCTCCACGCGGCCGTCGGCGAGGAGTTCGCGAACGCCGCGGCCGAGGTGCTCGAGCGCTGCGGGGCAGCGGACCTCATCGTCAGCCACGGGCAGACCCTCTTCCACTGGATCGATGAGACCGGAGCCGCGCGCGGCACCCTGCAGATCGGCGATTCCGCCCGCATCGCCGCGGCGACCAGCACACCGGTGCTGCACGACGTGCGCGCCGCCGACGTCGCCGCCGGGGGCCAGGGGGCACCGCTCGCCCCGGTGCTCGATGTGCTGCTCGCAGGCGGGGAGAGGGTCGCGTTCCTGAACCTCGGCGGCATCGCGAACGTGACCCTGATCGGGGCGGACGGATCGGTGCGCGCGGGGGACACGGGCCCCGCGAACTGCCTGCTCGATGCCGCTGTGCACGCGGCGACGGGCGGTGCCCGCAGCGCCGACATCGACGGCGCCCTCGCCCGCGCGGGCCGCGTGGACCAGGAGGTGCTCGGGGCGCTGCTCGCCGTTCCGTTCTACGCGCGGCCCCTGCCGCGATCCACGGGCCGCGAGCACTTCGATGCCGGCTACGTGCTGCGCCGCGCCCCGGGTGCGGCAGATCTGCGTCTGGAGGATCTCGCCGCGACGCTCACGGAGCTCACCGCGCGCACTGTCGCCGACGCGATCGTCGGCGCGGGGGCGGGCGCGGGCGGGGCGGCGAGTGAACGCACGCCCGCCGCGGTCGCGCGCGTCGTCGGCTCCGGGGGCGGGATGCGCAACCCCGCCCTGCGGGAGCGCCTCGCCGCGCATCTGGACCCGATCCCGCTCGTGACCAGCGAGGAGATCGGCGTGCCGCCGGATGCGAAGGAGGCGCTGCTGATGGCACTGATCGGATACCTCAGCGCCCACGGCCTGCCCGCGGTCCCGCGCGCCGATCCCTGCACGGGCTCGCAGCGCACCGTCACCGGTGCGCGCCGGCCCGTGGTGCTCGGCTCCCTCGCCCCGCCGATTCCGCTGGCGGCGGGAGAACCGGGAGAATCGCTCCATTTCGTCCCCGTGCGCGCCCTGCGCGTGCACCCCGTCGCCCCGCAGTCCACCCCTCCAGGAGGTTCCCGATGAGCGCGACCACCCAGGACTGGCGCGAGCTGGTCGACCTCGCCTCGCCCACCGAGGAGCGCAACCCGCGCACGATGGACCTCGACACCCTGGATTCCGCGGATCTCGTCGCGACGATCCTCGCCGAGGATGCCCAGGTCGCCGCCGCCGTGCAGACCGTCTCCCCGGAGATCGCGCAGCTCGTGGACCTCTGCGTCGCCGCGATCGCCGCGGGCTCGACCGTCCACTACGTCGGCGCGGGCACCTCGGGCAGGCTCGGTGTGCTGGACGCGGTCGAGCTCGTCCCCACATACAGCGCGACCGAGCAGATGGTCACCGCCCATCTCGCCGGCGGAGCGGACGCCATGCTGCGCGCCGTCGAGGGTGCCGAGGACGACGAGGAGGCGGGTGCCGCCCTCGTGCGCGAGCACTGCGGGGAGGGGGACGTCGTCATCGGCCTCGCCGCGAGCGGCCGCACCCCGTTCGTCGGCGGGGCCCTGCGCGCCGCCCGTGCACGCGGACTGGCGACGGGGCTGATCGCCGCGAACCCGCAGGCGGCCCTCGCCCCGGAGGCCGACGTCGCGATCCTGCTCGCCGTCGGCCCGGAGGTCGTCACCGGCTCCACGCGGATGAAGGCCGCCACTGCCCAGAAGCTCACGCTGAACGCCCTGTCCACGGCGACGATGGTGCGCCTGGGCACGACGTTCGGGAACCTCATGATCGACGTGCGCCCCACGAACCGGAAGCTCGTCGCCCGCACCGTGCGCATGCTCGTGCAGGCGAGCGGCGCCGATGCCGAGCACGCCGCCGCGGTGCTCGAGGCAGCCGGCGGATCCGTGCGCACCGCGCTGGTCGCCCTCCTCGCCGGGGCCGACGCGACCGCCGCCGCGGCGGCGCTCGAGAGCTTCCCGAAGGATCCGGCGCGCACGGGCGATCCCGCCGGGATCCGCAGCGCCGTCGCGCTGCTGCGCGCGGAGAACGCCGGGCAGCTGCGAGAGCAGAGCGCGGGCCGATGAGCACGCCGCCGCTGGTCCTGCGCCTGCGCGGGATGCGGGGGGAGCTGCAGCCGGCGCTCGGCCGGATCGCGGATCTCATCGCCGATTCGCCCGCGCGCATCGCGGGCATGACCATCGGGGAGCTCGCGCAGGAGGCCGGATGCTCCGAGGCCACCGTCGTGCGCTTCGCGCGCGAGCTGGGCTTCCGCGGCTACCGCGACCTCCGCTTCCGCCTGCACGAGGAGGCGGTCGCCGCCGAGACCGCCGCCGCGCGCACGGACGGCGCCGAGGAGGAGGGGGACATCGACCCGGCCGATGACCTCGCGACGATGATCGCGAAGATCGCCGCCGCCGACGCCCGCGCCGTCCAGGACACCGTCCAGGGGCTCGACCTGGCCGTCCTCGCGCGCGCGGCGGAGGCGATCGCGAGTGCCCGGAAGATCGTGCTGTTCGGCGTCGGCGCCTCGGGCCTCGCCGCGATGGATGAGCAGCAGAAGCTCTCCCGCGTGGGGCTGCACGCGATCGCCTTCACCGACTCGCACAGTGCCCTGCCGGCCGCGGCGCTGCTGGGCGCGGGCGACGCGATGCTGGTCTTCTCCCACACGGGTCGCACTGCCGAGATCCTCGAGGCCGCGCGGCTGGCCCGCGAAGGCGGCGCTCGGCTGATCGCGGTGACCGGATCCGTCGGCAGTCCCCTCGCGCAGCTCGCCGACGACGTCCTGGCCACCTCGGCAGTGGAATCAACCCTGCGCTCGGGCGCGACGGCCTCGCGGATCGCGCAGCTCACGGTCGTGGACTGCGTGTTCGTCGCGGTCGCCGCCCGCCTGCCGGACTTCGGCCGCGACGCGCTCGCCCGCACGCGCGCCGCGATCGGGACGCGGCGGGTGGGCTGAGGCGGCGTCCCTCAGAGCCCCAGCGACTCCTGCACCGCGCGCAGGGCGTCGGCCGAGCGCGCGAAGGCGGCGAGCTCGCGCTCGTCCATCGGGACGTCGAGCGTGCGCTCCACGCCATGGCGGCCGACGACCGAGGGCACGCTCATCGCGACGCCGCTGACGCCGTGGTAGTCCGTGAGCGGCGTGGAGACCGGCAGCACCGCCCGCTCATCGCGCAGGATCGCCTCGACGATGCGGGCGGCGGCGACGCCGATGGCGAGGTTCGTGGCGCCCTTCCCGCGGATGACCTCGTAGGCCGCGCCCGCGACCTCCTGCTCCAGGGCGTGGAGGCGGTCCAGGTCGAAGGGGCGCTCGCCGTTCTCGTCGGCCCAGTCCGCGAGCGGCACCTGACCGATGTTCGCGCTCGACCACAGGCCGAACTCCGAGTCGCCGTGCTCGCCGACGATCGTGGCGTGGATCGAACGGGCATCGACTCCGGTCATCCAGGACAGCAGGTTCCGCAGGCGGGAGGTGTCCAGGACCGTGCCGGAGGAGAGGATCCTGCCGTCCGGGAAAGCGGGGTCGTACGCGCGGACGATCTGCTGCGCGGCGACCGTGAGCACGTCGCAGGGGTTCGTGACCAGCACGTAGACGGCGTCCGGCGCCTGCTCGAGCAGCTGCGGCAGCAGCGAGCGGAGGATCCCGACGTTCACTCCCGCGAGGTCCAGGCGGGTCTGTCCGGGCTGCTGGGCGGCGCCCGCGGTGATGACGACGACGTCGGCCCCGGCGACGCAGGAGATGTCGTCCCCGCCGATGATCCGAGTGCCCGAGGCGAGCGGGGAGCCGTGGGCGAGGTCGAGCACCTCCGCGCGCACCTTGTCGGTCTTCAGGTCATACAGCGCGATCGTGCGAGCGCTGCCGCGGAGCATGGCGGCATAGGCGACGGAGCTGCCGACGGCGCCCGCGCCGATCACGGCGAGCTTCGTGGAGCGGGCGGACTGGGCGGCGCGGGTGCGAGGGGCGTCGGGGCTGCTCGTGAGGGTCATGCGACCACTCTTCCTGCTGAGTCGGCCCGAGTCCAGGGCAGGGCGTCCCGAGGGCAGAGGCGCGGGCGCGGTACCGTGGGCGGATGAGCATCTGATCAGCCCCGCGCCCCGCCCTGCCTGTCCTTCTGCGAAACCCGGAGCTGATCCATGCCCCATTCCTCTGCTGAGCAGCCGTCCGCCCCGTCGCCGGGCGCCCCGTCGGCCCCCCTGCAGCCCGCGCCTGCCTCCCGCCCGCGCCCCACGAGCACCGCGCGCTGGAACCCGGACGCCCCCGCCGGCAGCGCCCCGCCGAAGGGCATGCACCTGCGGGTCGACGGCGTCTCCCACTCCTACGGCACCCTGCGCGTGCTGACGAACATCAACCTCGTCGTCCCCGCCGGCCGGCCGACGGGACTGCTGGGCGAGAACGGCTCGGGCAAGTCCACTCTGCTGCGGATCATCGCGGGGATCGAGAAGCCCACCCAGGGCGTCGTGAAGACGCCGAAGCCACTGGGCTTTCTGCGCCAGGACCTCCCGCACGATCCGCGCACCACCACGATCGCGATGGTCGTGGAGGAGGCGCTCGCGGAATCCCGGCGGCTCGAGCGGCTGCTCGCCGAGGCGGGGGAGGCGCTCGAGACCGATCCCTCGCCCGCCGCGAGCGCGCGCTACGACCAGCTGCTCGCCCGCGCCCGCATCGCCGATGCGTGGAACGCGGATTCGCGCGCCGACGAGATCCTCCACGGCCTCGGCCTCGCCGACGTGCCCCGGGAGCGGCTGCTCGCGGAGATCTCCGGCGGGCAGCGCGGGCGCCTGGCGCTCGCGCACCTGCTGATCGCCCGGCCCACGACCCTGCTGCTCGATGAGCCGACCAACCACCTGGACGAGACTGGTGCGCAGTTCCTCGCCCGGATCCTCGGCGAGCATCCCGGGCCGGTGCTCGTGGCGAGCCACGATCGCGCCTTTCTCGACGACGCGACCCGCGCGCAGCTCGATCTGGACCCGTCGGCCTCGCGGATCGACGCGAACGAGGGCGGGCTGACGGCCTTCACGGGCACCTTCACCGACTACTTCATGGCGAGGCTCGACGCCCGTGAGCGCTGGGAGAAGAAATACCGCCTGGAGCAGGAGGAGCTGGTGCGGCTGCGCCAGCTCGTGGAGGATGCGCACGAGGTCGGGTATGCCGAGCGCCCCCCGCGCACCGAGGCGCGCGCTTCGAAGAAGTTCTACGCCGACCGCAACGCGAGCGTCGTCTCCCGCCGGGTGCGCAACGCCGCTCAGCGCCTGGAGATCCTCGAGCGCACACAGGTGCGCCAGCCCCCTGCGGAGCTGCACTTCACCGGGATCCCCGGCAGGAGCGTGGAGACCGGGCAGCCGGTGATCACCGCCCGGGAGGTCGCCGTCACGGGGCGCCTGGCCCCGATCTCTCTCGAGGTCCAGGCAGGGGAGAAGCTCCTGATCACGGGCCCGAACGGCTCGGGGAAGTCGACACTGCTGAGCGTGCTGGCCGGGGTGCTCGCGCCCACCGGCGGGAGCGTCGAGGTCGCGGCCGAACTCGGCGTGCTCGCGCAGGACGAGCTGCTGGACCCCGATATCTCCGTGCGCACACTCCTCGGCCGCAGGGCCGACGACGCCGAGGCGCCGGACCTGATGGGCCTGGTCCACGAGAAGGATCTCGACCGCCCCCTGCACGAGCTCTCCCGCGGCCAGCAGCGCCGCGCGGAGCTCGCCCGCCTGCTGCAGAGCCCGCCCTCGGTGCTGCTGCTGGATGAGCCGACGAACCACCTCAGCCTCGATCTCGCCACCCGCCTCGAGCGGGCCGTGCTGGACTGGGGCGGGACCGTCGTCATCGCCTCCCACGACCGCTGGCTGCGGGCGCGGTGGGAGGGGCGGCGGATCGACCTCGGGGCCGCTGAGGGCTGAGGGACGAGGCGCTTCGCGAGCCGCGCCCTCGCCAGCCGGGCCTGGCCGGGGCAGGCTGCGGGGTCAACCGCCGCGGATCACCCGCAGCGGGCCCTCGTCGGCCGTCGGCGCCTCGAAGGTGTCGATGTGATGGGCGGCCGCCGACTCGTCGAGGATGACGTCATCGGCGTGCGCGCCGCGGCGCTCCCGCATCCGCGCCAGGCACACCTCGCGCGGCGTCGCGAGATGGATCGTGAGGGTGCTGCCGCCATCGGCAGCGGCCAATGCCCGCCATTCCTCGCGGAGGGAGCGGGTCGAGAACGAGAAGTCCAGGACGACGTCGCGCCCGGCGCGCAGCAGGTCGTGCAGGCGGGAGCGCAGCTCCGCGTCGATCTGCGCGAGCTGCGCGCGGGTCAGGTCCAGCGGCGCGAGGCCCAGCGCCCAGGCTTCCTGGTCGAAGGACAGCCGGGTGAACCCGTCGGCCTCGAGACCGCGGGCATAGGTGGTCTTGCCGGACCCGGAGGGACCGCAGAGGAGGACGACACGGCGCATCGGATGAGCATGCCATGCCCCGGTTCCGACCGCCGTGCCGCCCCTGCCCTGCGCGAGTGCACGGGCCCCGGAGCAGCCGCTCCCGGGCCCGCCTCGGTCAGTAGATGCCGTCGTGCGAGGGGGTGAAGTCCCGGGACACGTTCGACCACATCCCGGTGCCGCAGGTGATGGGGGTGCGGGTGTAGCTCGAGGTGGTGCGGAAGCTGGTGGCGGTCACGTCCGTCCCCACCTCCAGCGGATGTTCGGGTTGCAGCCGTAGCCGTTCCGGTACCACTCGGCGACCTTCGCGGAGTAGTACGCGTAGGCGTCGGCGCAGGCACCCGAATCGGCAGTGGTGAGGTCGGCCCATTGCGGGGCCGCCATGCCGAGCGGCACCAGGCGATAGATGTTGTTGAGGCGGCCGCCGGCGGCGAGCCCGTCGGCCCAGGAGAACTGGATGTCGATGTCTTCGCCCGAGACCACGGTCGCGGCGCGGACGGTGTTCCAGCGGGCGCTGTAGATGGTGCGGGTCGCCGTGGACCCGTCCGACATCTGCACCTGTTCGGTGCCGTTGGGCTCCCAGTAGGTCTCGTTCTTGATGCCGCAGCGCTCGACTCCCGGGGCGCTGAGGCGGGAGAGGTACCCGTAGGAGTTGGTCGAGGTCATGCTGCGACGCAGCACGCCGGGCCTGTCGGCAGCGACGTCAGCGCCGGCGCTGTTCGCGATGTCGATGCGGAAGGCGAGAGGGTACGCCCGCAGGTCGATCGTGCAGCTGTTCTGGTTGCGCACGTTGATGAAGCTGTTCTGCAGGGCGACGTTCGCGCCGCCCCCGCCGTCGTACCAGATGGTGAAGGTCGGCGAGGTGGTGCCGGCGCAGCCGTCGTAGTTCGCGACCTCGGTGCGGCGCTGCGCGAAGAACTGGTCGATCCGGGCGTTCGTCGGGCAGTCGCTGATGCTGGCAGCGAAGGCGGGTGCCGCGGAGGCCACTGCGACGGCGGGCAGGGTCCAGGCGGCGCCCTTTGTGAGGCCGCGGCGGGTCATCGAGGGGGTGGGGCGGGGGTTCGTGCTGTCGGTCATGAGCTCGCTCTCGTTGGGGGCATGAGTGCATGCCCGGCATCGGCCGCGGCAGCTGGCGCGCCGAGCTGAGCGCTTCCACCGCGCCTGCAGGAGACGAGCAGCGCGCTCAGGAAAGCCGAGAAATCGGGGCATTCCGGCAGCCGATGTCACGAGCTGCTCGTCAGCAGAGTCCGGACATGCGTGTTCACGAACCTTGGCAGGGGCGCGGGCCGCGCCGAATCCTGGTCCCGGTCACTCCTCGCCGTGCGCACGCGCTCCCCGCGCTGCGCAGCCCCCCGGCGGGTCTCTCACCAGCCCGCGGATCCCGCAGAGCGGATCCCTCCCGTCGGAAGGCAGCACCATGACCGAGCAGTCCCCCCGCTTCGAGACCCTCGCGATCCACGCCGGCCAGGAGCCCGACCCGGCCACCGGCGCGCGGGCCCTCCCGCTCTACCAGACCACGAGCTTCGTGTTCCCCGACGCCGAGACCGCCGCGAATCGCTTCGCCCTCGCGGATCTCGGCCCGATCTACACGCGCATCACGAACCCCACGCAGGCGGTGGTGGAGGATCGCATCGCCGCGCTCGAGGGCGGCGCGGCGGGGCTGCTGGTCGCCTCCGGGCAGAGCGCGATCACGCTCGCGATCCTGAACGTCGCGGGCGCGGGCGACTCGATCGTCATCTCGCCGAGCCTGTACGGCGGCACGTTCAACCTGTTCAAGCACACCCTGGCGCGCCTGGGCATCGAGCCGATCTTCGTGGCGGATCCCGATGATCTGGAGTCCTGGCGCGCCGCGGCGAAGGAGAGCACGAAGGCGTTCTTCGCCGAGACCATCCCGAACCCCCGCCAGGACGTGCTGCGCATCCGCGAGGTCGCGCAGATCGCTCACGAGGCCGGCGTGCCGCTGATCGTCGACAACACGGTCGCGACGCCCTACCTGCTGCGCCCGCTCGAGCACGGGGCCGACATCGTCGTCCATTCCGCCACGAAGTTCCTCGGCGGCCACGGCACCTCGATCGCGGGCGTGATCGTGGACGGCAACTCCTTCGACTTCGCCGCCGATCCCGCACGCTTCCCGAGCTTCAACGAGCCCGACGCCTCCTACAACGGCCTCGTGTACACGCAGCTGCCGCCCTCGCTCCCGCCGTTCATCATCAAGGCCCGCGTGCAGCTGCTGCGCGACCTGGGACCTGCCGTCTCGCCGTTCAACGCGTTCCTCATCGCGCAGGGCCTGGAGACGCTGCCGCTGCGCATGGACCGCCACCTCGAGAACGCCCGGAAGGTCGCCGCGTTCCTCGAGGGCCAGGGGGCCGTGGAGTCCGTGGCCTGGGCGGGCCTGCCGAGCTCCCCCTACTTCGACCGCGCCCAGGAGTACCTGCCGCGAGGCGCCGGCTCCGTGCTCGGGTTCGTGCTCGCCGGCGGGGCCGACGCCGGCAAGCGGTTCGTGGACGCCCTCGAGCTGCACTCGAACGTCGCGAACATCGGCGATGTGCGCAGCCTCGTCATCCACCCCGCCTCCACCACCCACTCGCAGCTGAGCGCGGACGAGCAGCGCGCCGCGGGCGTCGAGCCCGGATTCGTGCGCCTCTCCGTCGGGCTCGAGCACATCGACGACATCCTCGCGGATCTGGAGAAGGGGTTCGCAGCGATCGGGTGATGGCGTCATTCAGGTGAGTGAACGGGGGCGGCGCACTAGGGTCGATGCCTGAAGCCCTACGGGCGCGCTGCGAGTGCCGCTCCGCACGACCAGCGTCGCTCAGTCGTCGCGCCCCACCCTGCAAAGGAGCACTCATGGATCTGCTGGGGAGCCTCGAGAAGGCGCACGCCGACGCGGAGATGGTCGGCTGGGACTTCTCGCGCCTGGATGACGCGATGGTCTCGGACAGTCCGTGGTGGGACTTCGAGGACGACTGCCGCAGCGCCCTGCGGGGCTCGAGGATCGGCGCTGTGGATCTGGGTACCGGCGGCGGTGAGCGGCTGTCGGCGCTGCTGGAGTCGCTCGCGCAGGAGCAGGTGCGTCCGCCCCATGTCGTTGCGACGGAGGGCTGGGCGCCGAACGTCCCCGTTGCGAGAGAGACTCTCGCGGCCCACGGCGTGACGGTGCTCGAATACGACGCCGAGGTGGGGGAGCCCCTCGACCTCCCCGATGCGAGCCAGGATCTGGTGATGTCGCGCCACGAGGTCTACGACGCGGGCGAGATCGCCCGGGTCCTCGCTCCCGGCGGCAGGGTCCTCACGCAGCAGGTGGACGGCCTCGACGCCCCCGAGATCCACGAATGGTTCGGCGGGGAGTTCCTCCACCCCGACGTGACGCTGGCGGGATACGCGCAAGCTCTGCAGGATGCAGGGCTGCGCATCGACACTGCTGACAGCTGGCACGGCACGATGCGCTTCCGCGATGCTCGCGCGCTCGTCACCTACATCGGCCTGGTGCCCTGGGACGCTCCGGGGTTCACCGTGCGCGCCCACGCACAGCGCCTGCTCGACCTGGAGGCGTCGGCACCGATCGTCGTGACCCAGCGCAGGTTCCGGGTCTACGCCACGAAGCCCTGACCAGGCGCTCGCCAACTGCGGGCCCACCATTCACCCCTCGACCTAGACTGGGATTTCCGCCGGTCCGCTCATGCGTTCGGGTGCGCAGACAAGGATGGGCCCCGCCCTCGTTGCAGCGAGGACAGGGCCCAGGCTCCTTGTGGAGCTACCTGCTCACTGAGGAGTCAGCAGGCGGATGATCGCAGTGGAGATATTCACGAGAGCCGCGAGCAGTTGCATCCAACCGTTCACGCGGGAGGCAGCGCCCGTGGCTCTCGTGGCTCCAATCATCGGTCGCTCACAATTGCACGACCCTCTCCGAGGTGAATTGGCCGCAGTCATCCAACCTTCTTCCCTGATTGTCCGTCGTTCGTTTCAGTGACCGACGGAGCCAGCCGCGGCTGGCACGAGCGCTCCGAATGAGCGGTGAGCCGATCCTACGGAGCGCCGTCAGCGGATCCGACACGCGGAATTACACGATCGCGCTTTCCGAGACTCGTGCCGCGAGTGCTGGGGGCGCCGTGGTGGGAGCACTGCAGGGCATGCTGGAGCCGTTCGCTCGCAGAAAATCGGGAGCGTTCTTGCGAAGGAGGGTGGAGGGCGTCAAGGCCACGATGCTGGGGGCCGCTGGGCTTGACCTGCGTGGATGGGGTCTCGGATCGAGGTTCGACCAAGCAGGGATCGGAGTTCGATTTGGCTGGTCAGAGTGGTCCTCGGTGTAATCCTCCTCGTTGTCGCGCAGGATGATGATGAGCGGCATCATGTAGTTCTTCATCTGGGGCTAGGCCTTGGCGAAGGCCTCCTCCATGAACTTCTGGAACTTGTACTCGATGTAGTAGCCGTGTGCAGCCTCATCACAGATGGCCACGGGCAACTGGTTGGTGGTGCAGGCTGCCTCGCAGTGGCCGGAGTGGTACATCGGCAAGTAGAAGTTCGAGTAGTACAGGAAGGCATCCGACCCGTGAGCCTCGTCGATCTGATTCGCGGTCGGGAGCGTCGGGGAGATCTTCAAGTAGGCGTCCAACTGCACCGACTCCATGAAGGCGATGTTCATAGAAGCCGCCTCTTCATTGGTCGGCGACGGCGACGGCGACGGCGACGGTGGCGGCGGTGCCGAGTAGATCCCTCCCTCCCGCGAGAGTTATCGCACCGAGAAAGAGCGAGCTGTGGTTCAGCAGATGCAGTGCCGGGCGGCTCGGGGATCCCTCCCCCGGCCGCCCGTCGCTGCAGGAACTGGGGTCAGTCGTCTCCGCAGGCCTGGCCGTCGCCGTCCCGATCGAACTTGTCCTGCCAGCCGGGATCCCCCGGGCGGATCGGGGCGGCACCTGCCTCGCGTACCTCGGTGCAGTTCTTGTAGTAGACGCCGGCTGCAGGAGCCTTGGCCGGCGCCGGATCAGGTTCAGGAGCGGGCGGAGGGGTCGTGGGGGCGGGCGCAGGCTCTGGAGCCGGTGCCGGATCTGGTGCGGGCTCCGGTTCCGGGGAGGGCGCGGGTGCGGGCTCCGGAGTGGGAGTCGGCGTCTCCGTGGTCGGCGCGGGCTCGGGGGTCGGCGGGGGAGTTGTCGGCGGCACCGTTGTCGGGGCCGGAGCGAGCGTGGTCGGCGCAGGGGTGGTCGCCGGGGCCGAGACGATCCCGACGGGCTTCGCCGGTGAAGGCGAGGGCGTGGGTGCGGGCGTCGGCGGCAGCATCGCGCCGCACGCGCCGAGGAGCAGCAGCAGGACGAAGCCGAGACAGCCGAGGCTGCAGCAGCCCGCCGCGCCGATCCCGAGCTTGCCGCGGGTGCCGAGGGACTTCGTGGCGCCGAGGAGGCGGGCGGCGGAAGAGCCCGAAGAAGGCGGGACGGACGACATGGGGGATCCTTCGCTGCAGGGGGGGGGCTCGCTGCGAGGGAGGACGCGGCGGTGCGTGGCTGCTGTGCAGAATACAGCCGGGGCTGCACCGGTAAGCCCGCTGCTGCCTGCGGTGACCGCCGCACCTGCAAGAAGCAGACCGGCTCCCCGGACCGCATCCACGCGCTCTCGCTCTATGCCGGATCGCAGCCGGGCGGCCCGGGGGATCCCTCCCCGACCCGCCCGTCGCTATGCATTCGCCGCTCAGACCAGCTGGGGCAGCTTCTGCTCGAGGTAGGCGGCCACGGCGCTGCGGTTGATCGCCGAGCGGGAGACGATCCCGACCATGCGCTTGCCATCCACGACCGGCACCTTCTTGAGGTGCGCGTCTGCGAGGGCCGCGACGGCCTCGGTCATCGAGGCATCCGCGGGGATCGTGATGACCCGCCGCTCGCCGAGACGCATCACGGGCAGCTGCATGAGGTCGCGCATCGCGACTGAGAGCGCGTCGTCCTCGCTCGCGCCCGGGGCGCCGCCGGTGCTCGCGGCCACGGTGAACATGCCGCGGGCGAGGGAGTGCTCGGCCGCGAGGTAGCGCATCACGTCGCCGTCGGACAAGAAGCCGACGAGGCGGCCGTTCCGATCAGCGATCGGAGCGCCGGAGATGCCGCGCACGGCGAACATCTGCAGCGCCTCGAGGACCGTCTGCTCGGGCGAGAGGGTGAAGACGTCGCGCGCGATCAGCGGGGCGAGGGCACCGGCTCCTCCGTCGGCCGAAGCGAGCGCCGCGGGCGCAACAGGAGCGGCGGACGCGCGAGCGGCGCTGCGCACGGCGGCGAAGGCCATGACCACGCCCGCGAGCGCGATGATCGCGACCAGGAGGCCGACGGACCGGAAGCCGGTCACGGCGGCGTCGGCGGCAGCGATTCCCGAGCTGGCCCGCGCGGCGGTGACGGCGCCGTAGACGCCGGTGGCGATCGCCGTGCCCACGCAGCCGGCGACCTGGAAGCCGGTGCCGAACACGGTGACGCCGTGGGGGCTCTGCTCACGGCTGAGCTGCGAGAGGGCGAAGGTCTGCACAGGGCCGACGACGAGCGCGGTGCCCGCGATCAGCGGCACGTACAGGGCGGCGATCAGCAGCAGCGAGGAGCCGCCCGCGGCCCAGGCGACGAGCAGCGCGAACGCGCCGATGAGCACGAAGCCGGTGGCCGCGAGCGGGCGGATGCCGCTGCGGTCGAAGGCACGACCCGCGAACGGGGCGACGACTGCGGAGAGCAGGATCGCGGGGGCGACGGTGAGGGCGGCGTCCAGGGAGGACTGGCCCTGTGCGGACTGCAGGAAGATCGGGATCGCGATGTTCATCGCGAACACGATCGTGAGGGTCGCCATCACCATCAGCACGCCGAGGGTGAAGCGGGGATTCGCGAAGGGGGAGAGGTTCAGCAGGGGATCGCTCGCGCGCAGCTGGCGCAGAGCGAACAGCACGATCGCGGCGATGCCGACGAGCATCGAGACGAACGCCATCGCGAGGGCTCCGGAGAAGGCGGTGGAGACGCCGTAGAGCAGTCCCACGAGGCCGATCGCGATGAGCGCCGCGGAGAGGACGTCGAGCCGGGGGCGGCCGAGGGTGATCAGGGTGCGCAGCACGGCGGCTCCGGCGAACAGCACGATCGCGCAGAGCGCGGCGAACACCCACATCAGGGTGCGCCAGGTGGTCACCTCGAGCAGTGCGCCCGAGACGAGGATCGAGACCGACGGCCCGATCGTCGTCATCGCGCCCATGATGCCCATGTAGAGGCCGAGCTTCTCGCGGGGCGAGGCGGCGACGGTGATGTTCATGCCGATGGGGATCAGCAGGCCCGTGCCGATGGCCTGCAGCAGCCGGCCCCCGAGCAGGATCGGGAAGGTGGGGGCGAGAGCGCCGATGAGGCTGCCGAGCAGCATCAGGCCGACGACGCCTGCGAACAGGGCGCGCGTGGGGAAGCGCCGGTAGAAGAAGCCGGAGACCGGAACGAACACGGCGGCGGTCAGCATGTAGCCGGTGGCGAGCCACTGGGCGGTGGCGACCCCGATGCCGAAGTCGGCCATGATCGGCGCGAGGGCGACGTTCAGGAACGTCTCGTTGAAGGTGGCGAGGAAGGCGGCCGCAGCGGCGACCGCGATCATCGGGCCGGGCTTTCGGGCGGCGTGGGGCGCAGAAGGCGCGGAGGGCATGGGTGCTCCAGGGATCGACGACGAGTGGGCACGGCGAGGCACTCGATCCTGTGCCGTGATCAGATTTACGCGCCGCCGGGACCCAGAGGATCCCCGCGCCACCACATGTGTCGTGTCGTCGAATACGCCGTTGTGCGGCCCGAAGGCCGTCGTCCACTCTACCGGCCGCAGGGGGCTGTGGCCGGTGTGATGTTGGTGGGGGAGGGGCCGGAGGAGGGCTGGTCTGCACGCCCGCAACGAGGAGCTCATGGCCGGTTCGCCAAGGGCAAGTGGGCAATACCCACTTGCCCCCCGTGGGTGTTAGGCTCGACCGCATGAACGGGACGACCACGATCACCACCGACAGCCGAGGTCGCGCGCCCCTCGGTGCCAAGGACACGACATTCAAGATGACAACCCTCGAAGACGGTAGCCTCCTGCTCGAACCGGCCCGGATTCTTACGCGAGCGGAGCTTGAGATCTACGTGAACACGGAATTGCGGGTGGCGATCGAGGAGTCAAGCGAACGGCTCGATGAGGGTCATCCTCGCCGCAAGCTCAAGGCTCGCTGAACGGCCATGGCAAGCCGCCGGACGCTGATCTTCAGCGATGCCGCCGATCGCGCCCTCACTGAACTGGAGAAGGTCGGCGACCAGAACCTCCTCGACAAGCTCGACGACGCCTTCGATGCGATCGAGGTGGGGGCAGCGAGAGCGAAGCGCGGCCCCTATGAGCTTGCTGTCGATGGTGGGACCGTCCGGGGATGGATGATCTATATCGTCCATGGCCCCCGCCAGTGGGTCATCGCCTGGACGGCTGTCGATGCCGATCGCGCGAAGATCCATCATGTGGTCGAAGCGAGGACGACGGCGTTCGGTTGAGTGGGGGCAATGCCCCGTCAGCCGCCCTGCCCGGCGATCAGCCCCGCGGCCCCTCCAGGATCTGCAGCGTCGCACCATCGGGATCCTCGATCGTCGCGACGATGCCGAAGGGGGAGTCCATCGGCCCGTCGAGCACCTTCCCGCCCATCTCGCGCACCACGGCAACGGCCTCCTCCATCGAGTCGACCGCGAGGTACCAGCGCCAGAAGGACGAGGTGCCCGCGGGGAACCACTCCTTCGCGCTGCACAGCCCGGAGGTCGCCTCCTGGCCGCCCGCGTTCGTGAAGTAGCCGGGCTCACCGCCCGGCTCGCTCTCCGACCCCGGCATCCCCT
Source organism: Brachybacterium equifaecis (assembly GCF_023509525.1). Classification (GTDB taxonomy): domain Bacteria; phylum Actinomycetota; class Actinomycetes; order Actinomycetales; family Dermabacteraceae; genus Brachybacterium; species Brachybacterium equifaecis. The sequence goes on along the minus strand of NZ_JAKNCJ010000001.1, from coordinate 633,003 downwards.
GGTAGTCGAAGTCGAGCACCGCCTGGTAGAAGTCGCGGGATGCGCGCGTGTCCATGCTCATCAGCTCGAACCACACCGGTGTCCCCGGCGCCCCGACGCTCTCGCGGCCCGCGAAGCCCTCGCCCTCCCAGAGCCCGACGGGGCAGCCCGTGGGGTCGGCGACGACCGCCAGGCGCGCCCCGCCGATCGCCTCGCGCGGACCATCGATCACCTCGCCACCGGCGGCACGTGCCCGCTCGAGCCGCGCATCGAGATCGTCGACCTGCAGGTAGACCTCCCACTTCGTCGGGATCGTGCGGCCCATCGGGCACAGCATGCCGGTGGTGTCGAGGAGGCTCGCGACGGCTTCCCCGTCGGCCGTGGCGAGAAGCTGCCGCGCAGAAGCTGCGCCCTCGCCCTCGGCGATCTCCCACCCGGCGAGGCGCCGATAGAACGCAGCGCCGCTCTCGAGGCTCCCCGTGAGGTACTCCAGCCACGTCGCCTGTCCCAGTCGCCCCGCCATGACCCGTCTCCCTCTCGATGTCCTCGCATCCCTGCCGGATACGCTGAGGACATCATGCGCGCACAGGACCCGAACCCGCTCATCAGCCCGCTCTCGACCTGGCCTCCGCAGTGGACCCCGCGCGCAGTCGTCTTCGACTGCGACGGACTGCTGATCGACACCGAGGCCGAATGGGTCCTCACGCAGAAGGACTACATCGCACGCCGCGGCGCCGTCGTCACGGATGAGCAGTGGCGCGGACTCGCCGGCCGCACCATCGAGACCGTCGTGCGGTCCCTCGCGGAGATCACCGGGCAGGATCCGTACGCCGCGGGCGACGAGCTGAAGCAGATGCACATCGAGCGCCAGAGCGCGGCCCCGGTGCTCATGCCGGGCGCCGTCGACACTGTCCGCGCGGTCGCCGCGAAGGTGCCCGTCGCCATCGCCTCGAACTCCCCGCGCGACCTGCTCGACGCCGCGATCGCGCAGATCGGTGTGGCCGACGTGCTCACCGCCTCGGTGAGCGAGAACGACGTCGCCCATCCGAAGCCCGCCCCCGACATCTATGTCGAGGCCGCCCGGCGCCTCGGTGTCGATCCCGCACGCGCCCTCGCCTTCGAGGACTCCGAAACCGGCGCCCGCGCCGCGTATGACGCGGGACTGCAGGTCATCGCCGTCCCCTCGCTGCCGGGGCAGTCGCCCCGCGCGCACCGCACCATCACCACGCTCGAAGATCCGGTGCTGCAGGCCTGGATCGCCACCTGGGAGGCACGCGCATGAGCGACATCGATCGCTACCTCGACGCATTCGGCGACTGGACCCCGAAGGGCGTCGTCTTCGACTGCGACGGACTGATCCTGGACACGGAATCCGTCTGGGATGGCACCCAGCAGACGATGCTCGCCCGCTACGGCGCGACCCTCACCCCCGAGCAGGACGACTCCATCATCGGCGCGACCCTCGAGCAGGCCGCCGAGGTCATCGCGCGCGCCGCAGGCGCCGACTACGGGGAGGTGCTCGCCGCGGCGCGCGAGCAGTTCCTGACGGACCTCGGCGAGGAGCTGCACCCGATGCCGGGGGCGATCGCGATCGTGCGCGCCGCTGCCGCGCGCGTGCCGATCGCCTGCGCCTCGAACTCCTGGCACGAGGCGCTGCAGGACAAGCTGACCCGCGCCGGGATCATCGACCTGTTCGCGAACCTGCAGTCCACCGACACCGTCGAGAACGGCAAGCCTGCCCCGGATATGTACGCGAAGGCCGCGCGCGAACTCGGAGTCGCGCCGGGGGAGTGCCTGGCGCTCGAGGACTCCGCAGTCGGCGCCCGCGCCGCGGTCGCGGCCGGTCTGCGACTGCTCGCCGTGCCCCCGCACGGCGGCGACGTCGATGAGGCCGACCTGCGCATCGCGACGCTGGAGGACGAGGGCCTGCTGGAGTGGATCGCGACCTGGTGAGTCTGCCGCCGCGCCCGGCGCGCCCATGTGAGAACCCAGGCCCGTGCGTGCAGATGAGTGGCGCGACCACGGCGTGCGGTGTTCACTGAACCCATGACGCACTCCGGCAGCACCTCCGCGCACGAGCCTCGCCCCGACCAGCCCACCGGGCGGGAGGGCACGCTGGACGTCCGCGTGCATGCGAGCCCGCTGCGCGGCCGCAGCTGGCTGAACACGGGCGGGGTCGATCTGGACCTCCCCGATCTGCGCGGCAAGATCGTGCTGCTGGACTTCTGGACCTTCTGCTGCGTGAACTGCCTGCACGTCCTCGACGAGCTGCGCCCGCTCGAGGAGAAGTACGAGCAGGAGCTCGTCGTCATCGGCGTCCACTCCCCGAAGTTCGAGTTCGAGAAGGACGCCGACGCCCTGCGCGCGAACATCGAGCGCTACGAGGTCACCCACCCCGTGCTCGATGATCCCGAGCTCACCACGTGGACCGAGTACGGCGCCCGCGCCTGGCCCACCCTGATGGTGCTCGACACTCACGGCCGCATCGCCGCGAACCTCTCCGGGGAGGGCCACGCCGCGAACCTCGACGCGCTCATCGGCCGACTGATCGCAGAAGCCGAGGCCGACGGCTCCCTGCGCCGCGGCCCCGCGCCGACGGTCCTCGCCGAGCGCGTCCCCCAGACCCTCCGCTACCCCTCGAAGATCCAGGCGCTGCCGGATGGCCGCTACGTCGTCTCCGACGCCGGCCAGCACCGCCTCGTGATCTTCGAGCCCGACGGCGTGAGCGTCTCCGAGATCATCGGCTCCGGCGCCCGCGGCGCGGCCGACGGCGAGGCCGACCAGGCCTCCTTCGCCGAGCCCAACGGCGTGCTCGTGCTGCCCGAAGAGGTCGCCGACGCCGTCGGCTACGACCTGCTCGTCGCCGACAGCGCCAACCACCTGCTGCGCTCCGTCGAGCTCGGCCACTCCCGCCTCCTGCGCGGCCGCACGCCGACCGTCGTCGGCACCGTCGCCGGCACCGGCGCGCAGTGGATGCAGGGCCAGCCGCTCGCGACCGGCGGCGCCGATCCGCTGACGTACGCGATGTCGACGCCCTGGGATCTCGCCTGGTCGCACGTGCTGGGCCGCGCCGTGATCGCGATGGCCGGCATCCACCAGATGTGGTCCTTCGAGCCGCGCAGCCGCGAGCTCGCCGTGCTCGCCGGCACCACGAATGAGGGCCTCGTCGACGGCGCCCTCGTGCGCTCCTGGTGGGCGCAGCCCTCGGGCGTCGCGGAGCTGGCCGACGGAACCCTCGCGATCGCCGACTCCGAGACCTCAGCGATCCGCATCCTCGACCCCCGCACATTCACGGTGCGCACGCTCGTGGGCGAAGGCCTGTTCGACTTCGGCCACGTGGACGGCCCGGCCGACCGCGCGCGCCTCCAGCACCCCCTCGGCGTGACCGGCCTGCCCGACGGCCGCATCGCCGTCGCCGACACCTACAACGGCGCGATCCGCATCATCGACGCCACCGGCGGCGAGAGCGGCGACGCCCCCGCGAGTGTCGTCACCGTCGCCACGGATCTCGCCGAGCCCTCCGACGTGATCGTCGGCGTTCCGGTGGACGGCATCGGCCAGCTGATCGTCGTGGAGTCCGGGGCGCACCGCGTCACCTGGGTGCCGGTGGCGAAGGCCGCCGAGCGCATCATCGACGAGGGCCAGCAGCGCACCTCCCGGCCCGTGACCGACGTCGGCGAAGGCCCGCTCACCGTGCGCGTCGTCTTCACCCCGCCGCCGGGCCACAAGCTCGACGACACCCTCGGCCCGTCCACGCAGGTCACGATCTCCACCACGCCGAGCGCGATGCTCACGGACGGCGGCGGCATGCGCACGGACCTCGAGCGGGCGATTACGCTGGATCCCGCTTACCGCGAGGGCGTGCTGCACGTCAGCGCGCGCGCCGCCTCGTGCGATGCGGATCCCTCCGTCGAGTTCCCCGCCTGCCACATGCACCAGCAGGACTGGGGCGTGCCGATCCGCATCGCCCCCGGTGCGAGCACGACGCTGGACCTCTCGCTGCTCGGCTGACGCCCCGGCGCCGACTCGCGGCGCCGCCCCGGCCCTGACCCCCGAAGACCGTCGGCCCTGCTGACGGACGCCCCAGGAGACCCCCGTGGACCTCATCACGCAGTTCGCCCTCGGCGATGACATCGCCGTCCTGCTCCTCGTGCTGGGGGTGGCAGCCCTCGCGGCGATCGCTCTCGGCGTGCTGATCCCCCCGCGCCTCGCTCGGCGCGGCGCCGCGCTCGCGCGCCGCCGCGCGGAGACGGGAGGCGCGCGCCGCCGCGCGAAGGGGGCCGACGGGGCCGACGGCTCCCACGCGGCGGAGCTCGACGAGATCGAGGACGAGGATGAGGCCGAGCTGGCCGAGGTCACCGACACGGGCGATGCGGAGCTCGACGCCCACCTCGGCTCCCGGCTCGGCGGGCTCGTCACCACCGCGACCACGATCGCCGCGAGCGTCGGCGTGCCGATGATGCTGCTGCTCGCCCTCGTGCCCGGCTCGACCGACGTGCGGATCCTGCGCGTCGGGTTCGTGCTGGTCGGCCTGGTCGCAGGCGCCCTGGCGGCCTGGCGCGCCGGCAGCATGCTCCTGGGCGGCCTCGCCATCGCCCCGGCCGACCGCGCCCGCTCCCTGCCCCGCTTCGGCGGACTGTTCGTCGCCAGCGCCTTCGGCATCGCCGCGCTGCCGATCGTGCCCGCCGTGTACTTCATGCGCGAGGCCGCCGCCTCGCCGATGATCGCCTACGCCGCCGGTGCGGCCCTGTTCGCGCTGGTGCTGCATGCGGTGGCCGGGCTCGCGGGCTCCGTCGGCACCAGCTCCGCGCTGCTCGCCGGGGCCGACGAGAAGGGACTGCCGCTCGAAGGTGAGGAGAACCCCGGCGCCGCGCACCTGCAGCTCGCCCAGCTCCTGCGCCGCGGCCCCGCCCGCGCCGCCGCTCTCGTGGCGCTCACCGCGACCCTCGTCGCTGCCTCGATCCGGGTCGGCGTGCCCGTCTTCGGCGCCGAGGGCATCCTCGTGCCCCTGTTCGTGCTGGTCGTCGCGATCCTCATCGCCCTGCTCGTCGCCGTGATCCCGCCGATCGGGCGCGCGGACCGCGAGCGCACCTCCCTGCGCATCGGCGCGCTGGTCCCGGCCCTGCTGGCCGTCGGCACCGCCGCCGCGGCGATCTCCCTGTGGCTGCCCTCTGCCTACCAGTCGCTGCGTTTCGCGGCCGTCGGCATGGACAGCTTCACCGACCCGGCGCTCACCGGCGGCAGCGATCCCGTTCCCCGCGCGAACCTCGAGCCGCAGATCCTGCAGTCCATCGGGGACATGACGCAGTGGATCGACGTGACCGACGAGTCCCGCTACGCGAGCGCGTTCCTCGACCTGCTCACGCTCTATGGCATCCACCCGAACGCCGTGGTGGCCGCCGCCCTCGCGCTCGGCGCGCTCGCCGCTCTCGCCGCGCAGCTCCTCGCCGCCCGCGTGCTGAACCCGGCGGGAGGCTCGGCCCTGCGCGCCGCCCGCACCCACCGCACGGGCGGGGTGCTCGGCATCGCTGCGTCCGGAGGCTCGGCGCTGCTCGCGGCCGCGGGCGGTCTTGGCGCGCTGAGCGCGGTGCTGCTCGTGCTCTCCGTGATCGGCAGGGGAGTCCCCGAGCTGATGCTCGCGCTGCTCGCGTTCGCGGGCCTCGGCGCCCTGCTCGTGATCGCCGCGAGCGCCGCGTTCCACACCTCCGAGCTCCTCGCCGACCGCCCCGGCACCGACGCGGCTGTGCGCGCGGCCGGTCGCGGCGGCGCCGCGGAGACGGCCGTCAGCCTCCAGCTCGCCCTCGCGATGACGGCGCTGCCCCTGATCCTGCCGATGATCGGCGCGATGCAGGCAGCCGGTCGAGCCGGGACCGTCTGGGAGGACCGCGCCCTGCACGCGCTGACCCCGTCGGCCCTCCCGGTCGCCGGCGGCATCGCGCTCGCCCTCGTCGCGACGGCCCTCGTCGCAGCCGGCATGCTCACCGCGCAGCGCCGGCTCGGGGCGGCCTCCGTGGTCGAGACCCGCGCCGCTCTGCTCGCAGGGGAGAGCGCCGTCGACTTCTCCGACCTCCCCGCCGCCGCGAAGCGCGCAGCCCTCGCGCCCGTCGCGACCGCCGCGCTCATGCCGATCGTCGCGGGCTTCGGTCTGGGCCCGTCGGCCCTCCCGGCGTTCGTGGTGACGCTGCTGGGCGCAGGCGCCGTGCTCGCCGTGGGCAGCACGGTCTTCGCGGGCTCCTCGCGCGCCGCCCTCGAGGTGATCGAGTCCGGGCGCTACGGCGGCCGCGGCTCCTGGGCCCACTCCGGAGCGCTCGGCGCCGCGGCCCTCGGCGACGCCCTGCGCGGGGCCCTCGGCACGATGATCGCGCTCGCCGCCGTGCTGGGCGCGCTGATCAGCGTGCTGACGGCCTCCCCGATGGTCAACGCGATGCTCGACGGCACCGAGCCGGCGCTGCGGTGGGGGGCGGCGATCCTCGCCCTGCTCGTCGCGGGCGGCTGCTGGCTCTACGCGCTGACCGCCCCGGAGCCCGACCTCGAGGACGACCTCGGCGAGGAGTCGGCGCCGCTGTTCTCCCGTCGCGCCGAGGAGGCGCCTGCGGGCGCGCTGCTCGAGGACTGGGCCGACGACGAGGGCGATGACGAGGGCGCCGCCCCGCGCGGGCGCGGTGGTCGCGGCGGGCGGGCCGGCCGGGAGAAGCGCACCCGGCGCTGAAGGCTGGGGCCCCCGCGCCTGCAGTGCGGGCGCGGGGCACCCAGCGCTGCGGGGCGGTTCAGCCCCCCCGGCGCTCGTCGGCGTCAGACCCGCGCGCCGAGCCCCCGCTGCACGAAGCGGACCAGCGCGAGCGGATCGGTGCCCGGCGGGAGCGCGCGCCCGATGAGGGCGGCGTTGAGGATGCGCACCGTGGAGTCGACGTCGAGATCGGCGGCGAAATCGCCCGAGGCGACGCCGGCCTCGAGGATCGTGCGCAGGACGTCCTCGATCATCACCACGTGCTCGCGCATCTTCGCGGCGATCTGCGGGTCGAGGGTCACGCGGCCGCGGGTGCTGGGCATGTGGAAGGACGTGGTGAGGTCCAGCTGGGTGCGCACGTACAGCTCGATCGCCTGCACGGGCGAATCGGCGCCGTCGATCCCGGCGCGCAGGCGCTCGAGATAGTCGCTGGTCTCGTGCATGGTGTACTCCACCAGCAGCGTCGCCTTGTCGGGGAAGTGGTTGTACATCGCGGTGCGCCCCACCCCCGCGGCCTCGGCGATGCGCGAGAAGGTGATGTCCTCGAAGGCGTCGTGCTCCATGAGCGCTCCGAGGGCGGCGAACACCTTCTCGCGAGTGCGCTCCCGGTGCTCGCCCAGGGAGGCGCCGATGATCTTGGGCATGCGCACATTCTTGCACCGCGGGCGGTCCCGACGATCCGCTGCGCGAGGCGCGGTCCCGACGGCCATGCGAGGAGCAGGTGGCGCCCGCGAGGCGCGCTGGATCCTCAGGAGCGAGCGGCGGGGGCCGTGCGCAGCATGACCCCGTCGGCCTCGCGGCCCGCGACCGGCACGAAGCCCTCGCGCAGGTACAGATCGCGCGCGGGGTTGCCCTCCTCCACGGAGAGGCTCACGCGCGCGATGCCGCGGGCGTCCGCCTCGGCGAGCAGAGCCCGCAGCAGGCGCCGCCCGAGCCCCCGGCCCCGCTGGGCGGAGGCGACCCAGAGGCTCACCTCGGGGACGTCCGCGCCCATCCAGCCGTAGCCGCGATCCGATTCCGGCAGCAGAAGCGCCCAGGCGATGCCCGCGACCTGCTCGTCGGCGGTGTCCGCGGCACCCTCCGGGGTGCCTTCCGCGGCGCTCTCCGCGGCGCTCTTCGCCCTGGCCGCGACCGCCACTACCCCGAAGTCGCCGCGGGAGGCGTCCATGCGCGTGTAGTGCGAGAACGCCGGGTTCGCGCGGATGTCCTCGCGGGTGAAGCGATCCCCGCACCAGTTCATCGTGGCGAGGGTCGCGGTCTCGAGCGCCGGGCTGTCCTTCTCCCGCAGCGGACGCAGCGCCGTGCCGGCGGCGGCCTCGAGGTGGGGCCAGTGGTTGTCCCAGCCCCCGGCGTCGCGGGCCTTCTTCCCCGCCTCCACGATCAGCCCGTGGAAAGCGGCGAGCTCGGCGACCGTGAAGCCCTCGGTGTGCACGCGCGCGTTCAGCGCCTTCCGCGCGGCGGCATACGAGGGGTATGCGCCGAAGCCGGCGGCCGCGAGCACGCGGCGGGCGTAGGCGTCGAAGAGGAACGCGGGGCGCTCGTAGACGTAGAGCAGGAGAGCGTCGGCCGTCTCCTCGCCGACCCCGCGCAGCGCGAGCAGCCGGGTGCGCAGCTCCGCGTCGCTCCAGTTCGCCGCCTCCTCGTCGTGTTCGAGGAACCACGCGGCGAGGCCCTGCAGGTTCGCGGCCTTCGCGCGCATGAACCCCGAGGGGCGGATCAGCTCTTCGATCTCAGCGCCGCTCGCCGCGGCCAGCGCCTGCGGCTCCAGCATCCCGGCGGCATCGAGGCGCGCGAGGGAGGTCTCGACGTTCCGCCAGTTGGTGTTCTGCACGAGCACCGCCCCCACGATGATCTCGAAGCGCGTGCGCGCCGGCCACCAGTCGCCCGCATTGGTCGTCGCCGTGAGGGTCTCGAACAGGGAGTGGAACGAGGGGGCCGACGAGGGCGCAGGCTCAGAGGGGGAGGGGGAGCGCATCGGTCCATTGTGCCGGGGTGCGCGGCACCCACGAAGGTGCGTGGTACGGTCTGCTCGCAATTGCGTATCTGCGCAGTCATGCAGATAAGGAGGCTGGTCGTGCTCAGCGTGCTGCGGGACCCCCGCTATCGGAACCTGTTCGCTGCCCAGGCGGTGGCGCTCGTGGGGACCGGCCTCTTGACCGTCGCCCTCGGGCTCCTCGCCTACGACATCGCGGGTCCCAGGGCGGGGGCAGTGCTCGGGACGGCTCTGACGATCAAGATGGTCGCGTACGTGGCCGTCGCGCCCGTGATCGCCGCCGTCGTGAGCAGGCTGCCGACGAAAGCCGTGCTGGTCGGAGCCGACCTCATCCGGCTCGCGGTCGCGGCCTCCCTCCCGTTCCTGACCGACATCTGGCAGATCTATGTGCTGGTGTTCGTCCTCCAGTCCGCGTCGGCGACGTTCACCCCCGCATTCCAGTCGCTGATCCCGGTGGTCCTGCCCGATGAGAAGGACTACACGAAGGCGCTCTCGCTGTCGCGACTCGCCTACGACCTCGAATCGCTGGTGAGCCCGCTGCTGGCCGCCGCGCTCCTGAGCGTGATCGAGTTCGATCTGCTGTTCGCGGGCACAGCCGTCGGCTTCGCGCTCTCCGCGGTGTGCGTGCTCGCGACACCTCTGCCCGCACGCACTCCCGTCGCGGCGGCAGGCTCGGTGTGGCACAGGACCACGCTCGGCGCCAGGATCTTCGCCAGGACGCCGAGCCTGCGCTTCCTGATGGCGATGAACCTGGTGGTCGCCGCTGGCACCGCCCTCGTCGTCGTGAACTCGGTGGTCTATGTCCGGGACGTGTTCCACCTCGGCAGCAGCAGTCTCGGATTCGCGCTGGCCTGCTGCGGCACCGGGTCTCTCCTGGTCGCGCTCGCTGTGCCGCGGCTCCTGGAGCGCGTCAGCGATCGCCGGCTCATGCTCGTGGGAGCCGGGCTCAGCTCGGCCGCCCTGATCGGCGCGGTCGGCATGACGGCGTGGGCTGCCTCAGGGCGCGGAGACGGCGCCTGGTGGCTCCTGCTGCCGCTCTGGCTGGCAATCGGTGCAGGGAATTCGATGATCGGCACGCCCTCGGGCCGACTGCTCGCCCGCGCATCCGACGATTCCACCCGCTCCTCGCTCTACACGGCCCAGTTCTCCCTCTCCCACGCCTGCTTCCTCCTCACCTACCCGCTGGCGGGATGGATCGGCGCTGAGAGCCTGACGGCCGCGGCCGCCGTCCTCGCCGCCATCGCGATCGCGGGAGGAGTCGCCGCCCGGAGCGAGCGGCGGGGAGGATCGCGCGGGCGGCGAGGCGGATCGAGAGCGCTCGAGGCGGCGGGGCAGGGGAGGATGGCCCCATGACCACCTCCGACCATGCCGGCGCCTCCCAACCCGACAGCCCCTTCGTGGAGCTCGCAGTGGAGATCTTCGCGATGCTCGCCGATGCCACCCGAGTCCGGCTCATCCTCGCGCTGCGTGACGGCGAGCTGTCCGTCGGCCATCTCGCCGAACGTGTGGACAAGCCCGCGACCGCCGTCTCGCAGCACCTGGCGAAGATGCGGCTCGCGCGCGTGGTCACCGCGCGCCAGGAGGGGACTCGCGTCTTCTACCGGCTGACCGATGAGCACGCAGCAGTTCTCGTCGACGAAGCGCTCAAGCAGGCTGAGCACGCGGTGGGAACGCCGCACCACCATCGGATGTGATCCGGACGCCCGGGCGCGAAGGTGCGCGGTGCCGAGCGGACGCCGAGGGGTTGCAGGGGGAGGGGCAGTGCGAGGGGCGGCGGGGTCCGCGAGGGGATGGCATCCGGGGGCGCCCGCGCCCCGTGGGTAGGAACGTCGGCATAGCGATCGGCGAGCGCTGTACGGACCTGTCGGTCGCTATGCCGACATCTCTGCCCATCGCCTGCCGCTTGGGCAGGCGGGCGGCCGGCCTCACCGCCATCGCCCCCGCCCCCGCCCATGACCCTGCCCGCACCGCAGAACGACCTGGGCCGCGGCCCCTCCGGAGAGGGAGCCGCGGCCCAGGTCAGCGAGAGCGGATGACGGGAATCGAACCCGCGCTATCAGCTTGGGAAGCTGAAGTTCTACCATTGAACTACATCCGCGTGATGTGCTCGGCCAGCATAGCGCGCCCGGCCTGGGAGACGGAAACCCGCTGGCCGCAGGCCCGTTGCGGCTCCGGGCGCTACAGTGGCCGCGTGCTGCTCAGCGATCGCGACATCCGTGCCCAGATCGAGGCCGGGAGGGTCCGACTGGACCCCTTCGACGCCGCGATGATCCAGCCTGCGTCCGTGGATGTGCGGATCGACAGGTTCTTCCGGCAGTTCGACAACCACAAGCACGCCTTCATCGACCCCGCCGTCGAGCAGGCAGACCTCACCCGCGAGGTCGCGGTGGAGCCCGACGAGCCGTACATGCTGCACCCCGGGGAGTTCGTGCTCGCCTCGACGTACGAGCAGGTCTCGCTGCCGGATGACGTCGCCGCGCGCCTCGAGGGCAAGAGCTCGCTGGGCCGCCTCGGACTGCTGACCCACTCGACCGCGGGGTTCATCGACCCCGGTTTCACGGGCCACATCACTCTCGAGCTCTCCAACATGGCGACCCTCCCGGTGGCGCTGTGGCCCGGGATGAAGATCGGCCAGCTGTGCTTCTTCCGGCTGTCCTCGGCCGCCGAGAACCCCTACGGCAGCGCCGGGAACCTCAACCGCTACAGCGGCCAGCGCGGCCCGACGGCCTCGCGCTCGCACCTGAACTTCCACCGCACCCGCATCGAAGCGGACCGCGGGTGAGCGGCGCGGCTGCGGAGATCGCCCAGCACCGCCTCGAGCTTCCCGCAGGCACCGATCCCGCAGCGGTGCTCGCCATGATCCGCAGCGTGCGCCCGGATGCACGCGAGGATCTCGAGGGGATCGACCTCGGCGGGGGAGCGCGGCTCGTGCAGGACGCGGCGACGCCCAGCGTCTGGACCCTGCACGCTCCCCGCTCGCGCGAGGCCCAGGATCCGCACCCTCCGCCCGACTCCCGCGGCTACGCTCGTGCCTTCCCGCTCGGCATCCCCTTCGGCGAGGAGCGCGAGCTGCTGGACCTCGCCGTGTCGCTCGCACGCCGCTTCCGGGGTGCAGTGGTGACGGACGGCGGGGAGCGCCTGGCCCCGCACCCGTTCTCGGTGCGCGACCTGAGCGTCGTCAGCCCGAATCCGCTGATCGCGGGGGATCTCCTGGCGCTGCTGCAGGCCATCGAGCCGGAGGCGCACCTGGAGGTCCCGCCGCCCGGGGTGGACACCACCGGCTACGTGATCGCGATCCCGCTCTCCCTGCGCGCGCAGGACGACGCGGCCCTGAGCTTCGGCACCGATCCCACGCAGATCGGCCTGCCCGCCGACGAGCGCGAGGACGATGAGCTGCTCGTGCGCCTCGGCCCCAGCGTGAAGCCGGTGGCGCTCGCCGCCGTCCCCTGGCTGCGCAGGGCCGTGGACTACCAGATCGTGCACCTGCTGGCCGACGAGCCCGAGGAGTCCCTCGAGCGGCCCTCGCCCGAGATCGCGGCGCGCTGGGAGCAGGTCTACCGACGGGCCGGGCGCATCGCGGGCGTCATCGTCGAGGCCGTCGGCGGCTACGTGGTGGATCTCGAGGGGTTCCTGGTGGACCCCGCCGACCTCGTCTGAGCGGCCCGGCCGGAGCCTCAGCGCACGAGCGCCCCGTCGGCCGCGGGATCCCCGGCCCGGCCCGCTGCGCCCAGCCGGATCGGCACGAAGGCGATCAGCCCGAGCATGATCACGATGAGAATGCCGAGGATGCCCATGCGGGTGTCCCCGAAGAGCCCCACGGTGATCGCGAACGCGGCAGTGCCGAGGAACCCGAGGGCCCGGCCCGTGGTCGCGTAGAGCCCGAAGTTCTCGGTCTCCCGGCCCGGCTGCGAGAGGCGGGTGAGGAGGGTGCGCGAGGAGGACTGCACGGGCCCGACGAACAGGCAGATCGCGAGACCGGCCGCCCAGAACACCGCCTTCGAGTCGAACGCCAGGATCAGCGAGCCGACGGCGATGATGCCCGCGCAGCCCGCGATGATGATGCGCCGCGGGCCGAAGCGGTCGTCGGCCCGGCCGCCCAGGAACACGCCGAACCCGGCCACGAGGTTCGCGGCGATGCCGAAGACGATCACCTCCGTGGTGGAGAAGCCGTAGGACACGGCGGCGAGCACGCCGGCGACGCTGAACACCGCGCCGAGGCCGTCGCGGTAGATCGCCGAGGCCACGAGGTAGGCGAGCATCACGGGTTCCTCGCGCAGAGCGCGCGCGGCGCGTCGGCCGATCTGGGCGTAGCCCTGCCACGGGGTCCAGCGCTGCGGGCCGCCCGCGCGCGGGGGATGCCGCGGGGCCCACAGCATGAGCGGGAGCGTGCCCGCGAGGATCCACAGCGCGACGAAGATCGGGATCGCCCGCAGGTTCCAGCCGTTGTCGGACGTGATGCCGAGCAGCCCGGTGCCGGGCATCACGAACAGCACGAGCACGAGGGCGAGGCACCCGATCGAGCCCCAGTACCCGACCGCCCACGCGGTCCCGGAGACCCGGCCGCGGTTCTGGGGCGTGGAGATCTCCGGCAGCACCGAGTTCACGAACACGCCCGCGAGCTCGGAGAAGACGAGCGCGAGCGCGATCAGCGCGGCGCCGAGCCCGAGGTAGGCGCGGTCGTAGGCCACGAGGGGCATCAGCGCGACCGCCGCCACGGTCGCGAGCGTGGTGATGCGCAGGAGCGTGTTGCGCGCGCCGCGCGCGTCGGCCAGATTGCCCAGGAGCGGAGCGAGCAGGGCGATGACGACGGCGCCCGCGGCCTGCCAGCTCGAGAGGACCTGCGCGCCGTGGGCCTGCGCGGCCGTGATCGCGGCCTCGCCCTCGATGCCCGCCGCGGCGACGCCGCTGGTGACGTAGGTGGCGAAGACGAACGTGAGGATCACCGAGCTGAAGGCGGACATCCCGCCGTCCCACAGGGCGAAGGAGACGACGGCGCGGCGCGGGGCAGGGGCCGGCGCGGCGGAGAGGGAGGACATGCGCACACTCTAGGCACCGCCGGTCCCGGGCGGGCCAAGGGCGTCCAGGCGGGCACGATAAACTCGCCTCATCCCCCTACGCCGTCTCGGATGGAGACTCCGTGCTTGCTGTCCTGTTCGCCCACTTCGCGGCCGCCCTGATCGGCGCGCCGCTGGTGCGGGCTCTGGGACGCAATGCCTTCTACATCCTGGCCCTCGTGCCCGCCGTGAGCGCGCTCTGGCTCGCCGTGCAGAACCCCTTCGCGCTCGCCCATGCGCCGCTGGAGACCGCGGTCCCATGGATCCCCGTGTTCGACATCGAGCTCGCCTTCCGCCTCGACCCCCTGAGCTGGGTGCTCGCGCTGATCGCGACCGGCATCGGCGCCCTGGTCCTCGCGTACTGCGCCCGCTACTTCAAGGACTCCGAGCCGGGGCTCGGCCGATTCGCCGCCGTGCTGACGGCCTTCGCCGGGGCGATGGTCGGCCTCGTGCTGGCCGACGACGTCATGATGCTCTACCTGTTCTGGGAGCTCACGACGATCTTCTCCTACCTCCTGATCGGCCACTACGCCGAGAAGCAGTCCTCGCGCCGCGCCGCGATGAACGCCCTGATCTCGACGACCGCGGGCGGGCTCGCGATGTTCGTCGGCCTGCTGATGCTGGGGGAGCGCGCAGGGACCCTGCGCATCTCGGGAATCCTCGACTCCGGCATGTGGAGCGGGGCCGACGCCTACGTGCTCATCGCGACGCTGCTGGTCGTCGCCGGCGCGGTGAGCAAATCGGCGATGGTGCCCACGCACTTCTGGCTCCCCGGGGCGATGGCCGCGCCCACCCCCGTCTCCTCCTACCTCCACGCGGCAGCGATGGTGAAGGCCGGCATCTACCTGATCCTGCGCCTCGCCCCGGGTATCGCGCATCTGCCGAGCGTGCAGATCATCCTCTGCGTGCTCGGCGGGGCGACGATGCTGCTCGGCGGCTGGCGCGCCCTGCGGCAGACCGACATCAAGCTCCTGCTCGCCTACGGCACCGTCTCCCAGCTCGGATTCCTCATGGCGGTCGCGGGCCTCGCCACGCATGATGCGGTGCTCGCCGCGACGGCGATGCTCATCGCCCATGCGGTCTTCAAGGCGCCGCTGTTCATGGTGGTCGGCACCATCGACAAGAAGTTCGGCACCCGCGATCTGCGCATGCTCGCGGGCGTCGGGCGCGTCGCCCCCGTGGTCGCCGGCATCGGCATCCTCTCCGCCGCCTCCATGGCCGCGGTGCCGCCCCTGTACGGCTTCCTCGCCAAGGAGAGCATCTACACGGCGCTCTGGTACGGCGGCACCTGGCAGCGCGTGCTGCTCGGCGTGCTCGTCGCCGGCTCGGTGCTGACGGTGGCCTACTCGTGGCGCTTCGTGAACGGCGCCTTCGGGTCCGCACGCGGAGCCGCCCCGGTGCGGGCCGCCGCGATCCCCGCCGGGTTCTGGCTGCCGCCGGCGGCGATCGCCGCGGCGACCCTGGGCCTGCTGGCCCTCGCGCATCCGCTCGAGGAGGTGCTGCGCGAGATCGCGGGCGCAGTGCCCGGCCCCGACAACGGCGTGCATCTCGCCGTGATCCCGCACTGGGGAGTGCCGCTGCTGCTGAGCGCCGTCACCCTCGGCGCAGGCGCCGCGCTGATCGCGCTCGCGCGGCCGTTCGAGAAGCTCCAGCGCGCCGTGACCCCGGACCGCTGGGCCGGCGGCCGCCTCGCGGAGTGGACCGACGCCGAGCGCGGATTCCGCCGCCTCATGCGCGGGGTCGACCTCGTGGCCGTGACGATCACCCCGCTGTACCAGCGCGGATCGCTGCCCTTCACCCTCGGCACCGCGTTCGTGGTGCTGATCGCGCTGACCGCTCCGATCCTGCTCAGCCAGGCCCCGCTGCCCGCGAACATCGTCGCCCACAGCTCGCCGGTGGAATGGCTGCTGCTCGTGATCGCGGCGATCGCGGCGATCGGCACCGCCCGCTCGCGCCGGCGCCTGCGCGCCGTGCTGCTGGTGACCGTGACCGGCTTCGTGGCCGCGATCTACTTCATGCTCTGGGGCGCTCCCGACGTCGCCACCACCCAGGTGCTGGTGGAGGCGATCATGACGGTCGTGCTGGTGCTGGTGCTGCGCCGACTGCCCGTGCACTTCTCCCGCCGCCCGCTGCGACTGGACCGCTGGGTGCGCTGGGTCATCGCGATCGGCACCGCGGCGGCGCTCGTCGGCGTGACCGTGTATGCGGCCGCGGCCCGCACCGCCGCCCCCATGGGCCCGCAGATGATCGAGCCGGCGTACACGATCGGCGGCGGCCACAACGTCGTCAACGTGACCCTGGTGGATGCGCGCGTGTGGGACACGATGGGGGAGATCTCCGTGCTGCTGGTGGTCGCCACCGGCATCGCCTCGCTCGTGTTCGTCACCCAGCGCGAGACCCGCGTGGCCCGCGCCCGCGACGTCAAGATCGCGGGCAACGGAGGCATCTGGCGCCGCACCGCCCGCGAGAACCTGCCCCGCAACGTCCTGGACTTCGATATCCGGCCCGAGGAGGTCACCGGCAACCGCTGGCGCACGTGGCTGTCGGCCGGCCGCACCCTCGCGCCCGAGCGCCGCATGGTGATCCTCGAGGTCCTCACCCGCATCGCGTTCCCGCTGATCATGATGCTGTCGATCTACCTGCTGATGGCCGGGCACAACGCCCCCGGCGGCGGGTTCGCCGGCGGCCTCGTCGCCGGCCTCGGCCTGACCCTGCGCTACCTCGCCGGCGGCCGCTACGAGCTCAACGAGGCCATGCCCCTGCAGCCGGGACTGATCCTCGGCAGCGGGATGGCGCTCGCCGTGGTCTCGGCAGTGCTGCCGCTGCTGCTCGGCGGCAACATCTTCACCACCGCGACGCCCGTGCTGCACGTGGCGCTGCTGGGCGAGGTGCACCTGCCGAGCGCCCTCGTGTTCGACGCCGGCGTGTACCTCGTGGTGGTCGGCCTCATGCTCGACATCCTCCGCAGCCTCGGCTCCCAGATCGACAAGCACCAGGAGGCCGAGCTCGATGCCCGTTAGCCTCGCCCTCATTCTGACCGCCGGCGTGATGATCGCCTGCGGCATCTACCTCATGCTCGAGCGCACCCTGACGCGCATCATCATCGGCTTCGTGCTGCTGGGCAACGGGGTCAACCTGCTCTACATCATCGCCGCGGGCCCGCGCGGTCTCCCGCCGTTCGAGGGCACCGGGGACCCCTCGGAGATGTCGGACCCTCTGCCCTTCGCGATGGTCCTCACCGCCATCGTCATCACCCTCGGCGTGACGGCGCTGGTGATGGCGCTCGCGTACCGCGCCTGGCAGCTGTTCGGCCATGACGAGGTGCCCGACGACGTCGAGGACCGCCGGGTGCTGCGCCGCTCGCGCCGCCGCAACGGGGGCCGCGGACAGTCCGTCGGCTGGGCCGACGCCCTCGACGAGGACGCCCGCCGCGGCGCCCTGGCCGTGAGCCAGGGCCTCGGGCGCCCGACGGGCGGCGACGGGGACGACGACGATCCTCTGTCCTCGGACCTCTCGAGCCCCGAGGACGCCCCCCAGGACGCCACCGAGGCCGACGAGTGGGAGGACGACGGCCCCGACGATCCCGCCGACGGCTTCGAGGACCCCTCGGCCCAGTGGCACGGCTCCGGCCCGGCGGCCGCCGAGACCCAGCACGGGATCCTCCCGGGGACCGGCCCGGCGACCGACGCCGGCGACCACGAGGAGGAGATCGACGAGATCGAGACCCTCGACGAGCACCCCGCCACGGCCGATCCGGCCATCGCCGCCCAGAAGGAGGAGGAGCGCCCATGAGCATCGAGATGCTGCTCGCCCTGCCCACCCTCCTCCCGCTCGGCGGCGCCGCCTTCGCGCTCCTGCTGCGCCACCACGTGCGCGTGCAGCTGTGGCTGACGATCCTCACCCTCGCCGCGATCCTCGCGGTGTCCCTCGTGCTCGCCTTCCACATCGCGGACGTCGGCACGATGGTGCTGCAGATCGGCACCTGGACCCCGCAGCTCGGGATCGTGCTGGTCGCCGACCGCCTCACCGCGCTGATGCTGGTCATCTCCAGCGCCGTCACCCTCGCAGTGCTCATCTACTCGAGCGCGCAGGCGGTCTCCGAGAGCTCCGACAAGGCGCCCGTCGCGGTCTTCCACCCCACCTATCTGGTGCTCGTGGCGGGGGTGAGCAACGCCTTCCTCGCCGGCGACCTGTTCAACCTCTACGTCAGCTTCGAGATCCTGCTGGCAGCGAGCTATGTGCTGCTCACCGTCGGCGGCTCCGCGAGCCGCATCCGCGCGGCGACGACCTACGTCATCGTCTCGCTCATCAGCTCGGTGATCTTCCTGGTGGGCGTCGCGGCGGTGTACGCGGCGGTCGGCACCGTGAACATGGCGCTCGCCGCGGTGAGGCTGGACCAGCTGCCCGACGGCACCCGCATGGCCCTGGAGCTCGTGCTCCTCCTGGCGTTCGCGATCAAGGCCGCGATCTTCCCCCTGAGCGCCTGGCTGCCCGACTCCTACCCGACGGCCCCCGCGCCCGTGACCGCCGTGTTCGCGGGCCTGCTGACGAAGGTCGGCATCTACGCGATCATCCGCCTGGAGACCCTGCTGTTCCCCTACTCGCAGCTCGAGAACCTGCTGCTGGCGGCCGCCGGGCTCAGCCTCGTGGTCGGGATCCTCGGCGCCGTCGCGCAGACCGACCTCAAGCGCGTGCTGTCCTTCACCCTGGTCTCCCACATGGGGTTCATGCTGTTCGGCATCGGCATGAGCACCCGCCTCGCGATGGCCTCGACGGTCTTCTACGTCGCCCACCACATCACCGTGCAGTCCACGCTGTTCCTCGCGGCCGGGCTGATCGAGCGGCGCGGCGGCACCACGAACCTCGCGCGCCTGGGGGGCCTGGCGAAGACGGCGCCGCTCATCGCGATCCTGTTCTTGATCCCCGCCATGAACCTCGCCGGCATCCCGCCGATGTCCGGGTTCATCGGCAAGGTGGGCCTCGTGGAGGCGGGCATCGAGAACGGCACCGCCGCCTCGTGGACCCTCGTCGGCGTCAGCGTCCTCACCAGCCTGCTCACGCTGTACGCGATCGCGAAGGTCTGGAACCGCGCGTTCTGGCAGAGCCCGCCCGAGGACATGGCCTCCGACCCCGCCCCGATCCCGAAGGTCATGCACGGCGCCACCATGGCCCTGGTGGGCCTGTCCCTCGTCTTCACCTTCGCCGCCGGCCCCCTGCTGTCCTTCGCCGACGACGCCGCCGTCTCGATCATGGACCGCAGCCCTTACGTGAGTGCAGTCCTCGGCGACCAGGCGGCCGGCGACCTCGTGTACCGGATCGACGATGACGGCGGCCGGGTGGTGGAGCGATGATCCAGCGCGCACGGCGCCTCGCCGATCACTGGCTCGACATCCTCATCGCGGTCGTCTTCTGGTGCCTGCTGTGGGGCGGCTTCTCCTTCCAGGACATCGCCGGCGGCCTCCTCGCCACCGCGATCGTGCACATCCTGTTCCCGATGCCCTCGATCAGCCGCGAGCTGAGCCTGCGGCCGCTGGCCTTCATCTGGTTCGTCGCGAAGTTCCTGTTCGACATGGTCGTCTCCGCCGTGCAGATCGCCTGGTACGCGATCCGGCCGGGAGAGCAGCCGGGCGCGTCCGTGATCGCGGTCCAGATGGCCTCGCGCTCCGATCTGTTCCTCACCATCACCGCGGGCCTCTCCACGCTGATCCCCGGCTCCGTGGTCGTCGAGGCGCAGCGCGGCACCGGCACGATCTTCCTGCACGTGATCGGCGCCGAGACGCCCGAGGAGGCGGAGGCCGCCCGCGTGCGCGTGCGGGAGCAGGAGCACCGGCTGCTGCGGGCCCTCGCGCGCCGCGACGTCCTGAAGGAGGCGGGTCTGGCATGAGCATGACCTTCTGGCTCATCGTCATGGCCTGCGGGCTCGGCATCGCCGCCGTGATCACCGTGGCGCGCATGATCACCGGGCCCACGATCCTGGACCGGGCCGTCGGCTCCGACATGATCCTGGTGCTGGTGGTCGCCGCGCTCGGCCTCTACACGGCCGCGAGCGGCACCGCCTACGCGATCCCCGCGATGCTCTCGCTGACGGGCCTCGGGTTCCTCGGCACCCTGGCCGTCGCCCGCTTCGTGGGCCGTGAGGCGACGCCCGGCGAGTTCCAGGGGCAGGACGCTCGCGGCGACGCGGGGGATCCCGCGCATCTCGCTGACGCGCAGGCGGCTGGCGAGCAGTCGGAGGCGGCCGGTGATGCGGAGGTTGCCGGCGAGGCGGATCCGATCGACGGCGCGGAATCGGCCGAGGACGCACCGCATCGCACCGGCCCGGAGCCGGGGCCCTCGGAGGAAGTCGGCGCGGACGCCGCGAGCGGCGGTCCGATGCCCCGCGGCGGCACGGTGCGCGGCGCGTCCGAGGAGGAGGGAGTCCTGTGAACGCAGCAGATGTGATCGGCCTGGTCCTCATGGGCGCGGGCGTCACCCTCGCGATCATCGCCTCGATCGGCGTGCAGCGATTCCGCGACGTGCTGATGCGCATGCACGCGGCGTCGAAGACCCAGCTGCTCGGGCTGCTGCTGATCCTGGCGGGTGCGGCCCTCATCGCGGGCAGCTGGCCCGTGGCGGGGATGCTCCTGGTCGTGGTGCTGGTGCAGATGGTGACCGTGACGATTTCCAGCACGATGGTGGGCCGCGCCGCGTTCCGCCGCGGCTTCGTCAGCGGGCTGCACTACGCGGTCGACGACCTCACCCCGAGGCTCGCCGACGACATGGACGAGGACCTCGACGACGACGGCTTCGTCGACGAGCTCGACTCCGGGACCGGGCGGGACGAGGACTCCGCCGTGCCCACGAACGTCGTCTCCCACCGCCACGGCGACTCCGATCTCACGATGCGCAGCGCCTGGGACGAGCCGGAGCACGAGTCCGAGGAAGTGGACGTCACCGTGGACATCGACCTCGAGGACGAGACCGAGGCCGAGCTCGAGCCCCTCCTGGAGAGCCTGCGCCAGAACCGGCGGTGAGTCTGGCCCGTTCGGAACGGCGAGTGCCAGCCGGCGAGGCGAGAACGATCCATTTCGCCTCGCCAGCTGACACTCGCGATGGGCCCCGGCTCAGTCCTCGATCTCGAGGAGGTCGGAGGCGGAGCTGATCTGGCCGATCTGCTCATCGGCCGTGCCCTGCATGCGGCGCATGTAGGGCTGTGCGCGCTCGACCTGCTTCTCCAGCTCGGAGACGGTGATCAGGAAGTTCTCGTTCGCCTTCGTGCGGAACGCGTCGATGCCGTCCATGGTGGTGAACAGCGAGTCGAAGGCCCGCTGCAGGGTCTCCGTGGCGACGCCCGGGTTCGAGGCCTGCTCCTGGATGCGCACCGTGTTCGAGGCGAGCATGTCGGAGGTGCGGTTGATGAGGTCGTTCGTGGTCGCGTTGATCGCGTCGATCTGGTCCAGGACGATCTTCTGGTTCTCGAGCGCCTGCGCGGTCATCACGGCGGTGCGCAGAGCGGTGACCGTGGTGGTGCGCGCCCGCTCGACGCCCTGCATGAGCTTGGTGTTGTTGTCCTCGATGAGGCCCATCGCCATGTAGGCCTGGACGGTCACGGCGATCTGCGTGGTGATGTCCTGGCGGCGCTGGCGCACTGCGAACAGGACGTCCTTCTCGAGCCCGTCGGCCACCTCGGTCTTGCCCGCGGCGCGCGCCTCGGAACCGCGGCGCACCACCTGGTCGTCCAGCAGGCTCAGCAGGTGCGCGGCCTTCTGCAGGTTGTGGAGGTCCTCCCACAGGGTGCGGCGCTCCACGGCCAGCTCGGCGTTGTCGCGCAGGAGCATCTCCTGGCCGTGGGCGAGAGAGGTCAGCACGTGGGAGAGCTGCTTCTGATTGGACTCGTAGCCGCGGAAGTAGCGCGTGACGGCGTTCATGCCGGGGATGATGGAGAGGGCGCGCTGGGCGAAGGTGTCCTCCGTCGGCGCGAGATCGTCCATGGTGGTGCGGAGGTTCACCAGGTCCTGGGCGACCTTCGCCTGGCTCTCGGAGCCGGAGCCCTTCGCACTGCGCAGCGACTGCGACATGAAGCGCGAGGACGTCCCGCCGGTGCTCTCGAAGGTGCGGCGGGCGACGTTCCCGATCGCGGTGACCTGCGCCTTGAACTCCTGGGAGTGCGGGTTCATCGAGGTCACGGTGTCGAGCCACGTGCTGGCCTTCGCCTCGAGGTCCTGCTGCTCGGAGGCGGGGAGGTCGGAGAGCAGCTTGACGGCCTTCTCCTCGCTGATCTGCTCGACCGGCTCGGCGGGGACGATCTCGGGCGCGGGTGCGGGAGGGGTGAGCTTGTCCATGAGGATCTCCTTTCCGCCCTCGTGGGCGGTGCGGTGGGTGCGAAGGTCGGCGGCCGACGGCTCAGGCGGGTCGGACGGAACGGACAGTGCGGATCATCGGTCGGGTCAGGCGTCGAAGATGGGGTCGGGGCCCTCGGTCGCGAGCCGACGGCGCAGGAACTCGCTGTGCACCTCGAGCTCGCGAGTGCCGCTCTTGACGATGTCGCGCTCGATCGCCTCGAGCCCCTCGCTGAGGGAGCGCAGCTCGCGACGGACGGTCTCCAGGTTCGCGATGGCCTCGCTGCGCGCGGTGCCGGCGAAGGAGGCGAGGAATCTGAGGTTGTCGCTCGCGGAGTCGAGGAGATCGGGGATCCAGCGCTCGGACATCTCCCCGAGGATGATGACGTCGCCGTCGAACGGCTCGCGCTGCTGGATGCCTTCGGTGTTCACGAGCGCGGCGATCCGCACGAGCAGGGCGTCGGCATCCTGGAGGACGGGCGCGGCGACCGGATCGGGGGAGGCGCCCCGCAGGGTGCGCACGCGCTCGCGGGCATCGGTGACGTTCTGGAGGACCTGCTCGAGCGCGGCGCGGGTCTGCTCGGTGATCGACTCGGCCGAGGCGACCAGCGCGGAGCGCTTCGGGCGCAGCGCCCGCATCACCAGAGCCGTGCCGCTCGCCATCGCCGACCCGACGGCCACCGCGACGACCGCGGTGTCGATGGGGCCGGCGAACACGTTGCCGAGGCCCAGCACGAGGCTCGTCAGCGCTGCGAGGCCGCCCGAGACGATCGGCACGCCGACGCCCAGCACTCCCGGTCCTGACGTCGGCTCCTCGATGGTGCCGACGAGCGCGCGGGAGCCGCTGCCGGCGAGGGAGCGCGAGGAGGATCCGGCCCGGGCGGCCTCGCCCTGCGGCCCCCAGTGCCCGCGGCTCTCGTCGGTCGCCTTCCAGGGCAGGGGCTGGTCGCCCGGGCGCACGGGCTCGCTGCCGGACGGCTCTGGATGGGATGTGCTCACAGGTACCCGCGGATCTCTCGGAAGGCGGCGGTCAGGTCGTCACCGGCGTCGAACACGCGCCCGCCGGTGAGCTCCGTCAGGTCGGCGAGCTCCTGGGAATCCGCTTCGCCGAAGGCGATCGCGAACACCGGGATGCTGCCGCCGTCGGAGCTTCCCGCACTGTACTCACCGGCGCTGTAGGCCTTCCGGAAGTCCGCCAGATCCATCCCGGCGGTGTTCTCGCCGTCGGTGAAGACGACCACGGAGGTGAACGTCTCGGGCGTCGCCTCGCCGGCGGCCTCCTGGAGGATCTGCGCGAGGGAGGAGTAGATGGCGGTGTCGCCGCCCGCCTCGAGGGAGTCGATCATCGCGTCCATCTCGCGGTGCACGCCGGCGGGGTCCTGGTCCTCGCTCAGGCTGAAGGTGTGCGCGGGACCGAGCACGGAGTCGAACTCGCGGATGGTGAGGGTCTCACGGGGCTGCAGCGCCAGTAGCGACTCGTTCGCCGATTGCGCCTCGCGACCGGTGAGCACGCCGAGCGCGGTCTTCAGCGCCTCCAGGCGCTCTCCGGCCATCGACCCCGAGGTGTCGATCTGGAACCACATGCGCGAGGGCTTGCGGGTCTGCTCGAACCAGGTGCGCAGCAGGGCCTGCACGGTCTCGAGCGAGGCGGGATACGGGGTTTCGAAGACCACGGCGTCCCCGGCGGTGGTGGTGGAGGTGCGGCGCCGGGTGGTCTCGGCGATGCGGCGCTGGATCTCCTCGCTGCTCAGGTGCGCGACGATCGCCTGATATGCGGTGCGCGCCTCCTCGCTCGCCCCGCTCAGCAGGGTGAGGGGGTAGTCGGCGGTGACGACGCCGTCGGACGGCGCGATGAGCACCAGGGGCTGGCCGCCGATGCTCATCCCGCTCAGCACGCTCTCGTAGTTGAAGATGCCGTCGGCCGCGCCGGGGTTCTCGGCGAAGCGCTCGGCGAGCCAGCCCGAGCTGCCGGCGGTGAGCGCATGCCCGGCGGAGAAGGCGGTCAGCGGTTCGACGACGGCGGGGATGTCGGCGGCGGCGAGGGCCGTCCCCGTGCCGGAGAGGGCCGTCGCGGCCTCGAGCAGAGTGGAGAACCCGGAGTTCGAGGACAGCGGGCTCGTCATCCCGAAGGTGAGGCTCCCGGCGCGCACCGCCTCGATGAGGTCCTGCCACGAGGGGGGCTGCGCGGCGCTCCACCCGAGGCGGGCGGCGGCCTCGGACGTGAGGCCGAGGACGACCGGGGAGCTCATGATCGGGCTCTGCTGGTCGATGAGCGCGGCGGACTGCTGGAAGAGCGAGAGGTAGTAGTTCGAGGGGAACCATGTCGCCTGGTACTCGCCCGGACCGCCCGAGACGAGAGCATCGGTGCCGTCGAGAGTGCCCTGGTAGGTGATGTCCAGGGCGTAGCCGATGGACTCGGCCATCTCCGCGAGGAGCGGCTCGAGATCGCGGATCTCGGAGCCCGCGAGCACGGTCAGGGTCTTCTCCTCGCTCACATCGCCCCCGCCGGTGCAGGCCGCCAGCGGGAGCACCGCGGCGGGTGCGGCGGCCATCAGCACGCTGCGGCGCGAGATCCCGGCGGTCGATGGCACCGGGGCGGGCTCAGGGCGTCTGGATCTCATAGCGGCTCCCGATGGTCTCGAGCAGGTAGGTCATGATCTCGTAGCTGGGCATCTGGGCGAGGTCGACGAACTCCCCGGCCGGGCGGTAGGAGCCCTGCAGGCCGTGCTCGGCGACGACCTGGTCGAACACTCCGGCGTTCGGGCCGGAGGTGCGGAAGCCGTGCTCGGCCAGCAGCCGCGCGAACTCCGGATCCTCGCTGAGCAGCTGCATCACCGCATCGCCGCCCTCGGAGAACGTGACCCCGGTGTGGGTGGAGAAGATCGTGGGGGAGGGGTAGGCGAGCACCATCTGGTCGGTGATCCGCGAGTTCTCCCGTGCCTGCTCGGCGAAGAACTGCCCCTCGTAGATCACGACGAGCGGCGCTTCGCCCGCGCCGCGGCTGAGGTACCGCTCGAAGGGGCCGGCCGAGGAGGACTGCGCGTAGCCCTGCCCGATGAACAGGCGGCTGAGCTGGTCGACCTGCGCGGAGGCCTGCTCAGGGGTGCTGACGACCTCGTCGCCGTTCAGCGAGTAGCTCGCCAGCGCCATGTACATGCCCGCTGAGTTCGAGGAGCGGATGTCGGTGGAGGAGAACAGCACCGAGCGGCTGGAGGGGTAGGCCTCGCTGCCGGCGAGCTGGTTCCAGCGGGTGTCCTGGGAGACGAGGGCGAGGTAGGCGTCCATGTCGATCTGCCAGGTATCGCCGACCTTCGTCGCGACGCCGTTCTGCGCGAGCACGTCGAGCACGGGCTGGAAGGTCGCGATCGCGATGGGGGAGAAGAACGGCGTGGAGACCGATCGGGTGGCATCCGGGTTCTCCTGCTGGATGCGCCTGCCGGCGACGTCCGAGGCGGGGAACGCGAAATCATAGGTCTCGGTCAGCCCGGGCTTGCGGCCCATCTCCCAGGAGCCCGCGGTGTCGACGGTGACGGCGAGGTCGTGCTTCTCGAACAGCGCGATCACCTCGGGGTCGCGGAAGAAGTCGGCCTTCTCGCTGCCGACGATCCCGCGCACCTCGACGGTGCTGCCGCCGAAGGGGTTGAACCCCGTGGAGCGGCTGAAGTACGCCACGCCGAGCAGCACCACGAGGACGATCACGATCGCCCCGCCGATGATCCCGGCCGTCGCCTTCGATCTCATCCGGCCCCCTCCAGGTGGGTGATCGTCTCTGATGCCTTCAGCGTAGTGAGCGCGCCGACATTCCCGAAAGATCGGGGACCCGGCGGTGACGCCCGGGTGAACGGAGGGTGGACGGCCCCTTCGACCGCTCCCGGAGCCGCCCGAGTAGCCTGGCACCACCTTCTACGGAGAGAGAGCAGCGCGATGGCGAAGCGGGTGCGGGCCGACGTGACCGGCCGGGTGCAGGGTGTGGGCTTCCGGTACTCGACGCAGGCGAAGGCCAGGGAGCTCGGGGTGCAGGGCTGGGTGAAGAACCTGCTGGACGGCTCCGTGCAGTTCGAGGCCGAAGGGGAGGATGCGGCGGTCGACGCGCTCGTGGAGTGGGCGCACCAGGGCCCGGTGTCCGCTTGGGTGAGCGGGGTGCGGGTGCGGGAGGTGCCGGCGCGCGGGGCGGAAGCCGACGGCGGCTTCGCGATCGCGGGTTGAGGGGCGGGCGCGAGAGCGCGCACCGGGCCCGGACAGCGAAGAACCCCTTCCATGTAGAAGCTAGGAAGGGGTTCAGTGGCTCCGACCGGCGTCGATCCGGTGACCTTTCGATTTTCAGTCGAACGCTCTACCAACTGAGCTACAGAGCCGTGGTCGCGTCAGCGACCGGGAATCATCGTACCAGCGCTGCGGGGCCTGGCCTACCGCCGGCGGCCCAGTGAGAGCGAGGCCACCTCGACGGCGTCGGCATCGGCGTCAGCGTCGGGCGAGCTGCGCGCGCGGCGGGACGCGGTCCGGCGCCCGGGCGCCGTGCCCCGCGAAGCGCTCGCCCACGCAGAAGGCCCCGGAGCACTCGCTCCGGGGCCTTCTCTGTGCGACCCTGACCGGACTTGAACCGGCGACCTCCGCCGTGACAGGGCGGCGCTCTAACCAACTGAGCTACAGGGCCAAACCGTCGAACTCGCTTGCGCGTTTCCGACCTCGATAACTCTACCGGAGGTTTCGGGGGCCCCGCGCCAGATCGGCTGTGAAACAGATCGCACGCCGCAGGTGCGTGCGCGGCGGGCGGTCCGACGGCCTCCCGGGGCGCAGAAGAGGCCCGCCTGCAGAGCATTCTCTGCGGGCGGGCCTCGCGGTACCCCCAACGGGGTTCGAACCCGTGTCGCCGCCGTGAAAGGGCGGTGTCCTAGGCCACTAGACGATGGGGGCCTGCCAGGGATCATACCGGGAGGATCGCTCCGCGGCCTCACTCTCACGTGCCGATGCGGTGCATGCGACAGGCTCGCCGGGTGTCTTCCCGTCGCGCTCGACGCGTGCGTCTCCGGCTGCACCCCGCCGCTGAGCGCCCCGCGCCGGGAATAGACCCCGCATCGCGATAGTTGAATCGATCAACTACATTGTTGGCAGGCGATCCGCCCGCCGCGACCCTCCCGAATCGAGGAACCATGAGCACCTCCGACCAGCGCCAGTCCCAGACCGAGCCCGCTGCCGCCGCCCCCGGCACCGGCCCCACCACCGCGCCCGGGACCGGCACCCTGACCTTCGGCCTGAACACCTTCGGCGATATCCCCGCCGATGCCTCGGGAGAGCTCATCTCCCACGCCGCCGCCCTGCGCGCCGTGCTCGAGGAGGGCGTCATCGCCGACCAGACCGGGGTGGATGTCTTCGCCGTCGGCGAGCACCATCGCGAGGACTTCGCGATCTCCAGCCCCGAGACGCTGCTCGCGGGCATCGCCGCGCGCACCGAGCGCGTGCGCCTCGCCTCGGCCGTGACGGTCCTGTCCAGCGACGACCCCGTGCGCGTCTACCAGCGCTTCGCGACGGTCGATGCGATCTCGAACGGTCGCGCGGAGGTCATCCTCGGCCGCGGCTCCTTCACCGAGTCCTTCCCGCTGTTCGGCTACGACATGGCCCACTACGAGGAGCTGTTCGAGGAGAAGCTGGACCTCTTCGTGCGCCTGCTCGACGAGGAGCCCGTGACGTGGAAGGGCCGCCACCGCCCCGCGCTCACGAACGCTTCGGTGTTCCCCACCACGGAGCACGAGCACGGTCTGCCCACGTGGATCGGCGTCGGCGGGTCCCCGCAGTCCGTCGTGCGCACGGCCCGCTACGGCCTGCCGCTCATGCTCGCGATCATCGGCGGCGAGCCCACCCGCTTCGCGCCCTACGTCGACCTTTACAAGCGCGCCGCGACCGAGCTCGGCCAGCAGCCCCAGGCCGTCGGCATGCACTCCCACGGCCTCATCGCCGAGACCGACGAGGCCGCGCTCGCGCAGCACTTCGCGACGTACAAGACGATGATGGATCGCATCGGCAGCCAGCGCGGCTGGCCGCCGCTGACGAAGGAGGCCTACCTCTCCGAGGTGCGCGACGGCGCCCTCTACGTCGGCTCGCCGCGGACCGTGGCCGAGAAGATCGCGCGCAACGTGCGTGCGCTCGGCGTGGACCGCTTCGACCTGATCCACACCGCGGGCCCGATCTCCCTGGAGGCCCGCCGCACCGCCGTCGAGCTGTACGGCACGCAGGTCATCCCGATGGTGCGCGAGATGCTCGCCGAGTCCGACGGGACCGCGCGCGCATGAGCGGCCAGGCACCCGCCACGGGCTCCGCTGGAGTACCCGCCCGCATCGGGATCATCGGCGCGGGGAAGGTCGGCACGGTGCTCGCGCGCCTCGCGCTCGGCGCAGGCCACGAGGTGCTGATCTCCGGCTCCGGCGACCCGGCGAAGATCTCACTCATCATCAGCGTGCTCGCGCCCGGCGCCCGCGCGCTCACCACCGCCGAGGTCGCGCGCGAGGCGGACCTCGTCATCCTCGCGCTCCCGCTCAGCCGCCTTCGCACCCTCCCGGCCGAGGACCTTGCCGGGAAGGTCGTGATCGACGCGATGAACTACTGGTGGGAGACCGACGGCGAGGATCCTCAGCTCGCGGGCCCCGCCGCCTCCACCAGCGAGCTCGTCCAGGCGCACCTGCCCGGCGCGCAGGTCGTGAAGGCCTTCAACCACATGGGCTACCACGATCTCGACGAGAAGGGTCGGCCCGCAGGGCACCCCGAGCGCCTCGCGATCGCGCTCGCCGGCCCCGCCGGCGCGGTGGAGGTCGCCTCGGCCCTCGTCGAGGAGATGGGCTTCGATGCGCTCCCCATCGGGGAGCTGCGCGAAGGGGTGCGACTGCAGCCCTTCAGCAGCGCCTTCGGGGCGGCGACCGCCGCCGGCCCGCTGCGGGAGCTGATCGAGGGCTTCGGCGAGACCGAGCGCGGCCGCGAGGTCCTGGCCGCGCTCGCCGAGGGGGAGACCGGCGCATGATCTCCATCAGCCCCGCCGAGTTCGAGGAGGCGGTCGATGACGCCCTGGACTCGCTCCCGGATGAGGTCGCCCGGGCGATCGCCGAGTCGAACGTCGTGATCCTCGTCCAGGAGGAGCCGGATCCGCAGGCCGACGGCGCCGGCCTGCCGGGCGGGACCGAGCTGCTCGGCGTCTACCACGGCATCCCGCTCGACCAGCGGAGCGTCTTCGACGGCTTCGCCGAGCCCGACCGGATCCTCGTCTTCCGCGGGCCCCTGCAGCGCCTCGCCACGAGCAGGGAGCACCTGGTGCGGGAGATCCGCGTGACGGTCCTGCACGAGCTCGGGCACCTGTTCGGCATCGAGGAGTCGCGGCTGCACGAGCTCGGCTGGGGCTGAGCTCTTCCCGGCAGCTCCGCCGGGCCCCCTCAGAGAACCGGGTCGTCCTTGTCGGCGAGCCCGGCCTCGTGCGCGATGATCGCGATCTGCACGCGGTTGCTGCAATCGAGCTTCGCGAAGATCTTCGAGATGTGCGCCTTCACGGTGGCCTCGCTCATGAACAGGCGCTGGCCGATCTGGGCGTTGGAGAACCCGCCCCCCACGCTCGCGAGCACCTCCCGCTCGCGCTCGGTGAGCAGGGCGATGCCGGGGTGCTCGCCGCCGCGCGCACCGGGGTTCGCGCTCGAGAAGTGGGAGAGCATGCGGCGGGTGACCGTCGGCGCGAGCATCGCATCGCCGCCCGCGACCACGTGCACGGCGCGGATCAGATCCTGCGGGGGAGTGTCCTTCAGCAGGAACCCGCTCGCCCCCGCCTCGAGCGCCTGGAAGACGTACTCGTCCATGTCGAACGTCGTGAGCATGATGATCTTCGGCGGGTTCGGCTCGGCCACGACCGCACGGGTCGCGGCGATGCCGTCGAGCCGGGGCATCCGCACATCCATGAGGAGCACGTCGGGGCGGTGCTTCTGCACCAGCGTGACGGCGTCGGCGCCGTCGGCCGCCTCCCCGACCACCTCGATCCCGGGGTCGGCGCCGAGGATCATCGCGAGCCCCGCGCGCACCAGGGAGTCGTCGTCGATCAGGGCGATGCGCTTCATGCGCTCGGCTTCGGCCACGGGATCACCGCTCTCACTGTGAATCGTCCATCGTCGGTCGGCCCGGAGGTGATCGTCCCTCCGGTGTGGGTCACGCGGGCTTCGATCCCCGACAGCCCCATGCGGGCGCCGGGCAGATCGCTCGCGTACCCCTTGGGAAGCATATTGCTGATCTCCACCAGCAGGTCATCGCCCGGCTCGCCGATCAGCGCGACCCGCGCCTTCGTGTGGCGCGCGTGCTTGTGGACGTTCGTCAGCCCCTCCTGCACGACCCGGAACGCCGTGCGGGCCAGGGCGTCGGGGACGGGAGCGTCGATGAAGTCGAACAGCTCCACCTGGATCCCCGCCTCCCGGCTGCTCGCGACGAGCGAGCGGACGTCCTCCCAGGTGGGCTGGGGTGTCAGGGGAGCCTGCTCGCCGTCGCCCCGCAGCACGCCGAGCACCTCGCGCAGCTCGGCCAGGGCATCGGCCGCGGTGGAGCGGATGAGCCCCGCCGCGCGCACGACGTCCTCGCGCGCCAGGTGCGGATTGACCTCGAGCGCACCGGCCTGCAGGGCCACCAGCGAGATCTTGTGCGCGACGATGTCGTGCATCTCGCGCGCGATGCGGGTGCGCTCCTCGCGCCGCGCCGCCTCCTCGGCCGAGGCCCGATGCTGCTCGGCGTCCTCCGCGCGATTGCGCAGTTCGGTGAGCAGCTCGCGGCGCGCCCGTGCATAGAGGCCGAGCGCAGTCGCGCAGAACGCCGCCACCACGATGATCGAGCCGATGAGGAGCCGGTCACTCTTCGCCGGGAGCAGGGTCGGCAGTGCGAGGCTGAGGGCGCCGAGCGCGGTGACCGACCAGATCGCCGCGCGCGAGCGCGCGCGATCGGCGAAGGCGTACGTCGCGACCGTCAGCACCACGAAGGAGAACCCGATCGCGTTCAGGACCAGGAGCGCCGGCAGCAGCCAGCGCCAGTGCCGATGCCGCAGCAGGAGGGCGAGCCCGCACGCGAGCCCCGCGACCGGGGTCACCCACAGACCGATCGCGGCGGGCAGCAGCCGGCTCGCGGGGGAGTAGTCGGCGGCCCAGAAGGAGAGGAGCGCGTCGAGCACGGCGGCGATCGCGATGGCGATCTCGGCCCAGAGCCGGCGGGGCGGTGCGGCGCTGTGCTCCATGCCGTCCACTGTATCCAGCGCACTCGCGCGCCCGGGGCCGCAGCGGGACCTGCCGACCCTCGGCGCCGCGGATCCGGGCGAACGTCGGATCCGGGGGATCAGCGGAGCCGACGAAAGTCGCGCCGGGACGGAACCTGCGCCGGATCCCCGGGCGACGGAGCGGGCGAGAGGGTGATGGCATGAGCGAGAACCCATCCGTGACCCCGGCGCCGCCCTCTGCGGCCGCCCCCGTGCGCATCGAAGTGCGCGACCTCAGCAAGCGCTACGGCGAGCACCGCGCCGTCGAGGGCCTGAGCTTCACCTGCGAGCCGGGGACCGTGACCGGGTTCCTCGGCCCGAACGGCGCGGGGAAGTCGACCACTCTGCGCATCCTCACCGGCCTCGCGGAGCCGAGCGGCGGGCAGGCGCTCATCGACGGCGTGCGCTACCGGGATCTGCCCGCCCCCGGGCGCCGCATCGGCGTGATGCTCGACGCGCGCGCCCTGCACAGCGGCCGCACGGGCTTGGAGACCCTGCGCCTGGCCGCGATCGCCGCGGGCATGCCCAGGGGCCGCGCCGACGAGGTGCTGGCGCTCGTCGGCCTCGAGGGCGCCGGCCGCAAGCGGGTGGGCGGCTACTCCTACGGGATGCGCCAGCGCCTCGGCATCGGCGTCGCCCTGATCGGCGACCCCGCCGCGCTCGTCCTCGACGAGCCCGCCAACGGCCTGGATCCCGACGGCATCCGCTGGATGCGCCGCCTGCTGCGCTCCTTCGCCGACGCGGGCGGGACCGTGCTGCTCTCGAGCCACCAGCTCTCCGAGGTGCAGGCCACCGCGGATCGCGTGCTCGTGATCGCGGGCGGACGCCTCGTGCGCGAGGGCGCGCTCGCCGAGGTCACCGCCGGCGGCGGCACGCGCGTGGCCGCCACGGATCCCGTGCGGCTGCGGCAGGCGATCGACGCGGTCGGCGCCGCGTGCACGCCCCATGGGGACGGCGCACTCGACGTGGCCCTCGATGCGGCCGACGTCGGCCGGCTGGCCCTGCACCACCAGCTCGTCCTCACCGCGCTGCACCCCGTCGAGGACGGCTCCCTGGAGGACGTCTTCTTCACCCTGACCGACGGCGCCCGCGGTGACGCCGGCTCTCCCGTCGGCGCTCCCGCCGCCCCGTCCCTCCTGGAGGTCTGACCCATGAGCACTGCCCTCGCCCGCCCCGCCGCCCCGCACTCCGCGTCGCTGCCCTCCGCAGGCCCTCGACCCTCCGCCGTGCGGCCCACCCGCTCCCTGCGGCCCCTGCTGGACCTGCGCCAGTGCGTCGACACCCGCGCGATGCGGGCCGTGCTGCTGGTGACCGCCGCGATCATGCTCGCCGTCATCGCCCTCTCGTCCGTCCTGCAGGTCACTCTCCTCCCGGACCCGATCGCCGACTTCTCGCTCACGCTCACCCTGCTGAGCCTGCCGCTGTCGGTGCTGCTCGCGGTCATCACCGCGATGGCGGTGGCCGGGGAGTGGAGCAGCGGGGCCATGCAGTCCACGCTCCTGCAGCGGCCCCGCCGCGGCGGGGTGCTCGTCTCGAAGGTGCTGGCCGCGCTGGTCCTCAGCGCCGCGATCATCGCGGCGGCTGCTCTGCTCACCGCGGGGGCCACCGCGCTGACCGCCGCGGTCGCTCGCATCGCGCCGAGCTGGGAGGGCGGGGCGCAGACCCTGCTCGCCTCCAGCGCGCACCTGCTGGCGGGAGCGCTGTTCGGGATCGCCTGCGCCATCCTGCTCCAGAGCACGGCTCTGGCCTGCGTGGTCGCGATCTCGGTGCCGTTCATGGTGCCGCTGATCGCGAGCATCGCCGCGGCCGTCGGGGTGGAGTCGCTGGTCTCCGCCGTCGCGTGGGTCGACCTCCCGCAGGCCGCGAGGGACCTCGCCGCCGGCCGCGCGGAGCCCTCCGCCCTCGGCGCGGTGCTGCTGCTGCTCGTGGTGCCGTCGGCCATCGGAGCCTGGCGGTGGAGCCGGCGCGAGCTGGGCTGAGCCGCCGCCCGCGGCGGGCGGCGGGCACCTAGGATGAGGAGCCCGGCGCCCGGCGCCGACAGTCCTGCACGATCCGCACCGCCCCGCCCTCCCGGGCGGCCCAGGACCCCAGGAGATGCCATGCGCCCTGTCACCCGAAACCGTCGATCTCACGGACGGGCCGCGCTGCGCGCGATGACCGCCGCGATCGCCGGAGCGCTCCTGCTGGCGGGCTGCGACCTGCTGCCCGTGAGCGGGGGCGACGACGGCGCATCCGACGGCGGCTCCGCCTCGTCCAGCGCGACCGCGAGCCCGGGCGGCTCCGGCAGCGACCTGCCGCTCGCGGAGCTGGGAACGTCGGCCGCGATGGATCTGCCGACGGATCCCGCGACGGACCCCGCCTACGAGGCGTTCTACTCCCAGCGGGTCCAGTGGGGACCCTGCGAGGCGGACGTCACCGCCGACGCGAGCCAGGCCGTCGAGTGCGGGACGGTGCGCGTGCCGCTCGCCTGGAACGACCCCTCCGGCCAGACCATCGATCTCGCCGTCGTGCGGGTGGCGGCGGGAGGCGAGGCGAAGGGATCGCTGTTCGTGAACCCGGGCGGTCCCGGCGCCTCGGGCGTCGACTTCGTCGCCCAGAACGCCTCGTACATCTTCAGCCAGCCCATGCGGCAGGAGTTCGACATCATCGGCTTCGACCCGCGCGGCATCTCCCGCTCCGCGGGCATCGAGTGCCTCGATGACGCCCAGACCGACGAGTACCGCGCCGACACCTACGACGGCTCCACCGACGAGGGGCTCGCGCGCTCGGTCGAGTGGATGAAGAAGATCGCGGCGGCCTGCGAGGAGCACTCCGGGGCGGTCCTCCCGTATCTCGACACGTACTCCGCTGCGCGCGACATGGACGTGCTGCGCTCCGCGGTGGGCTCCGAGAAGCTCGACTACCTGGGCTACTCCTACGGCACCTATCTCGGCTCCTCGTTCGCCGATCTCTACCCCGAGCGCGTGGGCCGCTTCGTGCTCGACGGCGTGATGGACCCGTCGATCACGGGCGATGAGCTCACGGAGGGCCAGGCCGGCGGCTTCCAGCATGCGATCGAGCAGTTCGTGGGCTTCTGCCTCGAGCAGCAGGAGTGCGCCCTGCGCGGGCCGAGCGTCGAGGAGGGCGTGGAGCAGCTCGAGGCGCTCATGGACTCGATCGCCGAGAACCCGATCCAGACCTCCGACCCGGATCGCCCCCTCACGGGCGCGCTCGCCTCCGCAGGACTGTCGCTGCTGCTGTACGGCGACGAGAACTGGAGCTTCGGCGTCACCGGACTGAACGCCGCCGCGAACGGTGACGGCACCCTGCTGCTGATGTTCGCCGACCTCGGCGCCGAGCGCAGCGACGACGGCACCTACACCGGCAACGCCCTGTATTCGATCCTGGCCGTGAACTGCCTCGACCATCCGGGCATCGCCGACTTCGCGTGGCAGCAGAAGGAGACCGAGCGGCTGCTCGAGAAGTACCCGGCCGCCGGCATCACCGCCTACAGCCAGACCATGTGCGACCAGTGGCCCGTGAAGCCGCTGCGGGCCCCGGCCGAGATCCACGCCCCCGGCAGCGATCTGATCGTCGTCATCGGCACCACGGGCGACCCTGCCACGCCGTACCAGTGGGCGCAGAGCCTGGATGCGCAGCTCGACAACTCCGTGCTGCTGACGTTCGAGGGCGACGGCCACACCGCCTACGGCCGCTCCGGCGGCTGCATCGAGGCGGCGGTCGACGCCTACTTCCTGCAGGGGACCGCCCCTGCCGATGGGCTCACCTGCTGAGCTGCTGAGGTGCTGACCTGTTGACCTGCTGACCTGCTGAGAGTGACGAGCCGCTCACCGGCTCGCTTTGCGCCCCCGGCCTGGGATCTCGTAGAGTGGACCGGCCTGCCCTAGCGGGCAGGCGTGCCGCCTTAGCTCAGTCGGTAGAGCGAATCACTCGTAATGATTAGGTCACCAGTTCGATTCTGGTAGGCGGCTCCGCAGCACAGAAGGCCTCTCACCCGGTGGTGAGGGGCCTTCTTGCATGGCACAGACTGCCGAGCGAGGGGGTTGACGGGGTGCGGGACGCACATCTGGATACCCATTCGGATTGCGCGCGCACGCCGTCCCTCCGGTCAGTCGCATGAGGGGACCCGAGATCGGGTGATCTCGGGTCCCCTCATGCGACTCGCTCCGCCAGGCGCGTGTCAGACCTCCAGTCCCGCAGCGACGCGGCGGGTGATCGAGTGCGCCAGGGCGGCGACCAGGGCGGCGATCCCGATGCTGACCAGCAGCTCGGCGAGCGCCGGCAGCGCATCGAAGCGGCCCGAGAGGTTCGTCAGCCCGAGGAGCACGACGCAGACCAGCACCCCCACGAACCACGGGAAGCGGAGGAAGATCAGCGCGATCATCTGCCCGAGCATCGCCGCCGCGGCGGCGGTCACGAGGACGCGCAGCGGCGCGACAGCGGGATGCAGGAAGCCCTCGCGCAGCTCAGGGGCGGGCTCGAGGATCAGCGCGGGCAGCACGGCCACCACCATCAGTGCGGTCAGCGCGAGGACCACCGTGCCGAGGAACGTCGCGTCGGCGCGCACGATGGCGCGGCGGGTCATGCCGGCGGCGATCGATACCCGGCTCGAGCTGCCGATGACGATGCCGTAGACGAGCGCGGCGACGGCGGCCGCCCCGCTCAGCCCGAGCGGCACCCGCCACAGGGAGGTCGACGAGAGCGGGCCGACGTTCCACCCGGTGCCGTCCTGCCCGGGCTCGCCCTGCTCGACCAGGCGGGCGAGGGCATCGATGTGCACGAGGGCGTAGCGGATCGCGTAGGCGATGGCGATGACGGCCAGGCCGATGAGGATCAGCATGCGGATCTCGCGCCACCAGGCGCGGGTGCTGCTGGTCAGGGTGCTGGTGCGGGTGGTCATGATGCCTCCTCTGCGATGCGGATCATGATGTCGGTCAGGCTGGGCAGGGAATCGCCCGTCCGGTGGCGCTCGCGGATCTCGTCCACGTCGCCGTGCTCGACGACGGTGCCGCGATGCACGTAGATGACGTCCTCGAGGAGGTCGGAGATCTCCTCGATCAGGTGGCTGGAGAGCACGAAGGTGCGCGATGTGCGCGTGTACTCCGCCAGCAGCTCGTCGTAGAACTGCCGCCGCACGACGGCGTCCATCCCGAGATGGACCTCGTCGAAGATCGTCAGCGGAGCGCCCGAGGCGAGGCCGAGCACGGCGCAGAACGCTGAGAGCTGGCCCTGGGAGAGGCTGTCCGGGGTGTCCTTGTCGGCATCGAGCTCCCACAGGCGCAGGAGCCGGTCGGCCAGTTCGCCGTCCCAGGCGCGGGTCTCCTCCCACAGCTCGAGCGTGCTGCGCAGCGGCTCGCTGTCGTAGATCCTCATGGAGGCCCCGGAGCCCATGCCGGAGGCGACGTAGGCCGTCCCGGCCATGCGCGCGGCGTCCTCCCAGGGGGCGGAGCCGTCCACTTCCACGGTCCCGCGCGTCGGGCGGAGCTGGCCGGCGAGGATCTTCGCGAGCGTGCTCTTCCCGGCGCCGTTGCGGCCGAGGAGGCCCGTGATGGTGCCCGGTCGGATCTGCGCGGAGAGTGAGCGCAGGGCGGGGGAGCGGGAGGAGAGCGGTCGGTGGTAGTCGTAGTCGAGGTCGCGGATGCTCGCGCCCCAGCCGGTCTTCCCGGCCGTCGGGGCTGCGTCGTGGGCGGCGGTCATGAGTCCTCCAGGATCGAGTCGACGTGGTCGCGGATGGCGGATGGGGCGAGGCCGAGGCTCAGTCCGCGCCGGATGGCGGGGCCGAGCACGTCGTCGAGGTAGCGGGAGCGCCCGCTCGCCCGCAGGATCTCGGGGGCGTCCTCGGTGACGAACATGCCGATGCCGCGCCGCTTCTCCACGAGTCCCTCCTGCACGAGGGCGGCGAAGGCCTTGTTCGCGGTGGCGGGGTTGATCCGATAGGTGGTCGCGTACTGGGTGGTGGACATGAGCTGGTCTCCTGGGCCCAGGTCGCCGTCGGTGATGCGCGTGCGCACGTCCTGGGCGATCTGGAGGTAGATCGGTGAGTCGGACGAGAAGTCCATCGAGCCTCCCTGGTTAATTACTTGAGTAACTAACCATAGAACCCGGGTAGTGCGCAACCCCCTCCCGGTACGCGTCCACGCAGCGATGCCCCCCGCCTCGCGAATCGCGTCAGGCGAGACGAGACCGGGTGGTCTCGTCTCACCTGACGCATCTCGCTTCCGCTCCGAGAGCGCGTCCGTGCACGGTGTTGGCGGGTGGATGGCCTTCCGTGGCCCGCTCAGTCGCCCTTCACGTTCACGATCTGGCGCAGCGTGTGCCGGATCTGCACCAGGTCGGCGGCGTCGGCCATGACCTGGTCGATGTCCTTGTACGCCGCGGGGATCTCGTCGAGGAACGCGTCGGTGTCGCGGTACTCGATGCCCTCCATCGCCGCGCGCAGCTGCTCCCGGGTGAAGGTGCGCCGCGCGGAGGAGCGCGAGTGCACCCTGCCCGCGCCGTGCGGAGCGGACTCGAGAGAGGCCCGGTCGCCCTTGCCCTCCACGATGTAGGAGGCGGTGCCCATGGAGCCGGGGATCAGCCCCATCTCGCCCTCGCCGGCGCGGATCGCTCCCTTCCGCGAGACCCACACCTGCTTGCCCGCGTGCTTCTCGGACTCGGTGAAGTTGTGGTGGCAGTTGATCCGCTCCTGCTCCTCGACCCTCGTGCCGACCCACTCGGAGATCTGCCGCAGCACGCGATCCATCATCTCCTCGCGGTTCAGCAGGGCGAAGTGCTGGGCCCAGCGCAGCTCCCGGATGTACTCCGTGAACTCCCTCGTGCCCTCCACGAGGTACGCGAGATCGGGATCGGGCAGCGCGATCCAGTTCCGCTTCGCGTACTGCGCAGCGACCCTGATGTGGTGCTGGGCGATCTTGTTGCCCACCCCGCGCGAGCCCGAGTGCAGGAACGCCCACACCCGATCCTGCTCGTCCAGGGAGATCTCGATGAAGTGGTTGCCGGAGCCGAGCGAGCCCAGCTGGTGGCGCCAGTTGCCCGCGTAGCTGCCGGGATCCAGGCCGATCCGCTCTGCGCGCTCCTCGAGGTCCGCGATGCGGGGCTCGGCGGTCGCGACGATCTTCTTGTTGTACGCCCCGGCCGACAGCGGCACCGCCCGCTCGATCTGCTCGCGCACAGCGGCGCGGTCGGCAGGGAGGTCGCTCGCGACGAACTGGGTGCGCACGGCGATCATCCCGCAGCCGATGTCGACGCCGACGGCGGCGGGGATGATCGTGCCGAGCGTCGGGATCACCGAGCCGACCGTCGCTCCCTTGCCGAGGTGCGCGTCGGGCATCAGGGCGAGGTGCGGGTGGATGAAGGGGAGCGAGGCGGTGGTGATGGCCTGCTCGCGGGTCTTCTCATCGAGGATGCTGGCCCAGGACAGCAGGCCCTGGGCGATCTGGGTGGGCATGGAGATTCCTTCCGTGATGCCGGCGCGCGGCCGGTCGCCGCGATTGCGGCGGAGGGCCGACGCTACGGGGGCGGCCGAGGGAGGGCGAGCGATTTTCCGTCGGCCGACGCGCCGCGCACTCCTCGCGCCCAGCCCCGCACTCCCGCACCCCGTCCCCCTCCGCGCCCAGTACGGCCCACCTTTCTTGGACTCAGTCCAGGAAAGGTGAGTACGGTGGAGCCATGATGACGCAGCGTCAGGTTCAGGAGAGCGGGGTCCGGCCGGACTCCGTCGCCCTCCTGCGCGGCGCCGGTCTGCGGGTCACCGCATCGCGCGCCGCGACGCTCGATGCGCTCGCCGGCCACGGGCACCTCGACGCCGAGAGCGTGATCGCAGCGGTGCGCGCCCAGCTCGGCAGCGTCTCGCGCCAGGGGGTGTACGACGCCCTGCGCGCGCTCGTCGGCGCGGGCCTCGTGCGCTCGATCAGCCTCGACGGCAGGCGCGCCCTGTTCGAGCTCGAGCAGCACGACAACCACCACCACCTGGTGTGCCGCGGCTGCGGCCGGTTCGAGGACGCGCCGTGCGCAGAGGGCTCTGCCCCCTGCCTCGACTCGCCCGCCGTCGGCCGCCACGGCTTCGCCATCGACCAGGCCGAGGTGATCTACCGCGGTCTCTGCCCCGCGTGCCAGGGCCGGCAGGCCGGATCCCCCGCGGATCGGGCCCACGCCAGCCCGGCCCCATGAGTTGACCCGTCCCGTCCATCCGCCCTATTCGCCCAGGAGGAACAATGACTGACTTCGATCGCACGGCCGTTCCCGGCCACGACTCCACCAAGCCCTCGACCACCGAGGCCGGCGCGCGCCGCGAGAGCGACGCGAACTCCCTGAGCCTCGGCGCCGACGGCCCGCTGATGCTGCACGACGTGGCGCTCGTCGAGAAGCTCGCCCGCTTCGACCGCGAGCGCATCCCGGAGCGCAGCCCCCACGCCAAGGGCTCGGGCGCTTTCGGCGAGCTCGAGATCACCGAGGACGTCTCGCAGTGGACCAAGGCCGGCGTCTTCCAGAAGGGCGCGAAGACCCCGATGCTCGCGCGGTTCTCGACCGTCGCCGGCGAGCTGGGCTCGCCCGACACCTGGCGCGACGTGCGCGGCTTCTCGCTGAAGTTCTATACGCAGGAGGGGAACTTCGACATCGTCGGCAACAACACGCCGATCTTCTTCGTGCGCGACCCCATGAAGTTCCCCGACTTCATCCACAGCCAGAAGCGCACCCCCGATTCGGGCCTGCGCAACAACAACATGCAGTGGGACTTCTGGACCCTCTCCCCGGAGAGCGCCCACCAGGTCGCCTACCTCATGGGCGACCGCGGCCTGCCGAAGACCTGGCGCCACATGAACGGCTACGGCTCGCACACCTACATGTGGGTCAACGAGGCCGGGGAGAAGTTCTGGGTCAAGTACCACTTCATCTCCGAGCAGGGCGTCGAGTTCCTGACGAACGATGAGGCCGAGGCGCTCGCCGGGAAGGACGCGGACCACCACCGCCGCGACCTGTTCGATGCGATCGCGGGCGGCGACTTCCCCTCGTGGAGCGTCGAGGTGCAGGTCATGCCCTACGAGGATGCGAAGGGCTACCGCTTCAACCCCTTCGATCTCACCAAGACGATCTCGAAGAAGGACTACCCGCGCCACAAGGTCGGCCGCTTCACGCTGAACCAGAACCCGGTCAACCACTTCGCGCAGATCGAGCAGGCGGCGTTCTCGCCGGCGAACACGGTGCCCGGCACCGGCATCTCGCCCGACAAGATGCTCATCGGCCGCGTGTTCTCCTACCCGGATGCGCAGCGCAACCGTCTCGGCACGAACTACAACCAGCTGCCGGTGAACCGCCCGATCATCGACACCAACTCGTACGACAAGG
This sequence comes from Brachybacterium equifaecis, assembly GCF_023509525.1. Lineage (GTDB taxonomy): Bacteria > Actinomycetota > Actinomycetes > Actinomycetales > Dermabacteraceae > Brachybacterium > Brachybacterium equifaecis. The sequence goes on along the minus strand of NZ_JAKNCJ010000001.1, from coordinate 592,331 downwards.
AAGGGGCGATGAGCTTCTTCCACACGGGCGACGCCCCGGTGTACGCGCCGAACTCCTACGGCCGCGCCTACCAGGACGAGCAGGGGAGGGTCGACAACGGCTGGGAGGCCGACGGCACGCTCGTGCGCGCCGCCTACACCCTCCACGCCGAGGACGACGACTTCGGCCAGGCCCACACGCTGGTGCGCGAGGTCATGGACGAGGCCGCCCGCGAGCGCCTCGTGGAGACCGTGACGGGCACCCTGCTCGGCAGCGTCGAGGAGCCCGTGCTCTCGAATGTCTTCCAGTACTGGAAGAACATCGACCAGGAGGTCGGCGAGGCGATCGAGCGCTCGTACCGCGAGCAGTCCGGCGAGCAGGTCCCCGGAGCGGACCCCATCGCCGAGTGATCTGAGGCTCCCGGGGCCGTGAGGCCCCGGGAACGGCCGACGGGCCGCCCACCATCGCGGTGGGCGGCCCGTCGTGCTCTGCGGGGGTGCGGTCAGACGACCAGCACGTCGCAGGGCACCGAGAGCAGAAGCTTCTGCGAGGTGATGCCCAGCAGGTGCGCGCCGAGATCGCGGCCGCGCCGGATGCCGAGCACGAGCAGCTCGGCGCGCTCGGTCTCCACCAGGTCCAGGAGCACCTCGGAGATGTCGTGCTGCGCCTGCTCCTGGCGGATGTCCACGCGCACCGGTGCGCCGCGCAGGCGGTCGGCCGCGGCATCGAGATCGCCCGGGTGCGCGTGGCGCGGATCGGCCTCGTCGCCAGGGCGGATAACGTTCACCACGATCAGGGGGCCGCCGCGCTGGGTCGCCTCCGCGAGGGCGGCGTCGAGCGCCTCGAAGCCCACGGGGGTGGGGATGAAGCCGACGACGACGGCCATGGTTCCTCCTCGCGGGCAGGATGCGGACCGCTCCATGCTACGCGGCGCGCTCAGGACTGCGCGCGCTCCTGGCCGGAGAGCTTCTGGATCTCCTGCATGATCCGCTCGGTCATCAGGCGCCGACGCGCGCCGACGGGAAGATCCGCGGGGATGTCGGAGAAGTCGACGGGTGCGCCGAAGTGCGCTTCGGCGCGATGGGCCGACGGCAGGATGCTGCCGTCGCGGAAGAGCTTGTCGGTGCCCTTCAGGCCCAGCGGGATCACGGGGCAACCGGACTCGTGGGCGAGCCAGGCCGCACCGGGCAGGCCCTTGTGCAGCAGGCCGTCCTTCGAGCGGTGGCCCTCGGGGTAGATGCCGAACACCTCGCCGCTCTTCAGCACCTCCAGGGCCACCTTCAGCACGCCCTGGCCGGAGCTCATGGTGGCGCGGTCGAGCGGGATGGTGCCCACGGTGTTCATGAACCACTTCTGGGCGCGGCCCTTGAGGCCCGGCTGCTTCCAGAAGTCGTCCTTGGAGACGAAGCGAACGTGCCGCGGGGCGATCACCGGGATCAGGAACGAGTCGACGTTCGCCAGATGGTTCGAGGCGACGATGACCCCGCCGCTGCGGGGGAAGTGCTCGAGACCGGTCACGCGGGGCCTCCAGATGAGGCGGACCAGCGGGGTCGCGGTGGTGCGGACTGCAGAGTAGAACGTGGGCACGCCCCTACGATAGCGAGCATCCGGGCAGATCAGCGCCGTGTGGTAGAACAAGCCACGTGCCTGCGGGCGCGCCCGCCTGCGAGCCCTGCGAGGAGAGTCTCCCTGATGCCGAGCATCCTGAACATCGCCGTCATCGGTGCCGGAACGATGGCCCAGTCGATCCACCTGCCGCTGCTGAAGCGCCGCTGGGACCGCTTCGCGGTGACGGCGCTCGTGGACCACTCGCCGCGCCGCCGCCGGGAGTCGGCCGAGGTCTGGGGGATCGGCGAGGAGCAGCGCTTCGAGACCGTCGGCGATCTCATCGCCGGGGTGCGCGCGAAGACCGTGAAGGTGGACGCCGCCGTGCTCGCGACCGACGGCCTGCACGTCGACGACCTGCTGGCGCTGATGAAGCGGGGGATCCCTACGCTCGTCGAGCCGCCGCTGGGATACTCGGGCGCGGAGGTCGAGCGGATCACCGCCTTCGAGCGCGTGATGGGCCGGCGCCTGGTGATGATGGCCTACCCCCAGCAGTACGACGAGGTCGTCTCAGAGGTGGCAGGCGAGGTGCGGGCGCGCGATGTGCGCATGATCGACCACGAGATCCTGATGCCGGCGGCGGCGCCGCTGTTCGGCCATTCCCATGTCACCGCCGCCGCCTACGACCTCCCCGCCGAGGCGCGCGCGGAGCGCCGCCAGGGCCTGCAGGATGCCGTCATCGCGGGATCCGGGGAGGCCGCCACCCAGCGCGACCGCGATCTCTACGTGAAGGGCCTGCTGACGGGCATCGCGCACCAGCTCGCGGTGACCGAGCGGATCTACGGTCCGATCACCCGCATCGAAGCGGTGCGCCATTGGCCCAAGGGCGTCATCCCGGGATCCATCGAGCTGCTCGGCGAGCTAGAGGGCGGAGAGCCCGTGCGCCTGGTCTGGCACTACCTGCCCTTCGCCCCGCAGTACTCGGAGCGCTACGAGGTGCTCTCGGCCCGCAAGCGCATCGACCTCGAGCTCGCCCCGCCCTCGTTCCTCGACGCCCGCTCCAGCATGGCGGTGCGCGAGAAGTCCCACGGCCAGATCCTCACCACCTCCCACAGCTCCGCGCTCGGAGCCGCGGAGGCGATGTGGGAGGCCTTCCACGCCTTCGTCGACAAGGGAGAGGCGCCCCTGTCGGGCGCGGCCGAGGCTGCGGCGGAGGTCGCGCTGCTGCGCGAGGTCCTCGCCGCGATCGTCGGGGCCGACGGGCGCTCGCTGGACCCGGAGCCGGCCGACGACGCCGAGGGCGAGACCGAGGGGGAGAGCGAGACGAGCACGGAGGGCGTCCCGGCCGCTGACCCCGCGCTGAGCCCGGCGGCCGCGCAGGCGGATGCTGCCGAGGCGAGCGCGCCGTCCGCGCCCGTAAGGGACGCAGCCGGCACGACCGCCGCGAGCGCCGACGAGCCCGTCGGCACGCCGTCGGAGCCGAATGCGCTCGCCGATCTCGATCCCCTCGAGATCGACCCGTCCCTCGCGGTCGCGGCTTCCGACGCCTGGTCGTTCGAGGTGCAGGGCGACAGCACGGTGACTCCGCTGACCCCCGAGGAGCTCGCCGAAGACGATCTGCCCGCCCCGCCCCCTGCGCCGGCAGAGCCCGCAGGCGGCTCGACCCGCGCCGAGCGCGAGGACTGAACCCCCTCCGCCCGGATCCTCCGGGCCCCGTCGCAGCGCGGCGCAGCCTCCGGGCGGCGCCGCGCTCGTGCGTTCCGGGGCCCGGCGACACGCCCGGCGGCAGAGGTCCTCGGCACGGATTCCGGGCGAGATCCTTGCCACCCGCACCCTTCTCGGCGGTGCTGGATCCACCGCCCGGATGCGGTCCGGCGGGCCCGTCCACCGGCTTGTCCACAGCATCCCAGCAGGCGGCGGCCATTCGTCCCCAGCGGGCGCGGTTCGTCCACACCCATTGCACACATCGATGTGGATGACACTCGTGTAAGTCAGTACATCTTGTGGTGCTCCGATGGGTGGACCACTAGGTGTAGTGTTGGCGGAGCCGGCGCGAGAGCGTCGCAGATCGGGCCCCGGTCCCCGGGAGCTGCCCCGCAGACCCCCTGATCACACCGCAGAAGCATCCCTGAACACCCTCGCTGCGCCCTGCGCCGCGAGCTGCAGAAAGGCCCCGCCGACGATGGCTATCACCGTGTACTCGAAGCCCATGTGCGTCCAGTGCGACGCGACCAAGCGCGCCATGAACAAGGCCGGCATCGCGTACGACCTCGTCGACATCACCGAGGACGCCGCCGCGCTCGAGCGCGTGAAGTCCCTCGGCTACGTGCAGGCCCCCGTCGTCATCGCCGGCGAGGACCACTGGTCCGGCTTCCGCCCCGACAAGATCAAGGCGCTCGTCGCCGCCGGCGCGACCGTGCGGCAGTCCGCAGCCGTCTGATCCGCCGCAGGAGGCGATAGAGATGGGGATCCTCGTCTACTTCTCCTCTGCCTCCGGCACCACCCACCGCTTCGTCCAGAAGCTGGGTCTGCCGGCCGCCCGCATCCCCCTCCTCCCCAAGGAGGAGCCCCTCGTCGTGGACGAGGAGTACGTGCTCCTCGTCCCCACCTACGGCGGGGGCAACGGGCGGGGGGCGGTGCCCAAGCAGGTCATCAAGTTCCTCAACGACGAGCGCAACCGCCGGCTCATCCGCGGCGTGATCAGCGCGGGGAACACCAACTTCGGCGAGGCGTACGGACTGGCGGGGGACATCATCTCCGCCAAGTGCCGCGTCCCGCACATGTACAGATTCGAGCTCCTGGGCACGCCGCGAGACGTGCAGCAGGTGCATGACGGATTGGAGTCGCTGTGGCAACACTGACCGAGATGCCTCCGCTGGAGCATCACAAGCAGCTGGACTATCACGCGCTGAACGCGATGCTGAACCTCTACGGGCCCGACGGGTCGATCCAGTTCGACAAGGACCGCCTCGCCGCCCGCGAGTACTTCCTGCAGCACGTGAACCCCAACACGGTGTTCTTCCACTCGCTGCGCGAGAAGCTCGACTACCTGGTGGAGAACCAGTACTACGAGGCCGAGGTCCTGGACCAGTACGACTTCGAGTTCGTGAAGGCCCTGTCCGAGCGCGCCTACGACAAGAAGTTCCGCTTCCCGACCTTCCTCGGCGCGTTCAAGTACTACACCTCGTACACGCTGAAGACCTTCGACGGGAAGCGCTACCTCGAGCGGTTCGAGGACCGCGTGGTGATGACCGCGCTGACCCTCGCCCGCGGCGACGAGGACCTCGCCCGGAACCTCGTGGAGGAGATCCTCGACGGCCGCTTCCAGCCCGCGACCCCCACGTTCCTCAACGCCGGCAAGGCCCAGCGCGGCGAGCTCGTCTCATGCTTCCTGCTGCGCATCGAGGACAACATGGAGTCCATCGGCCGCGGCATCAACTCCGCCCTGCAGCTGTCCAAGCGCGGCGGCGGCGTCGCCCTGCTGCTGAGCAACCTGCGCGAGTACGGCGCCCCGATCAAGCAGATCGAGAACCAGTCCAGCGGCGTCATCCCCGTGATGAAGCTGCTCGAGGACTCCTTCTCCTACGCGAACCAGCTCGGCGCGCGACAGGGCGCGGGCGCCGTGTACCTGCACGCGCACCACCCGGACATCCTGCGCTTCCTCGACACCAAGCGCGAGAACGCCGACGAGAAGATCCGGATCAAGACCCTCTCGCTCGGCGTGGTCATCCCCGACATCACCTTCGAGCTCGCGAAGAACAACGAGCCGATGTACCTGTTCTCGCCGTACGACGTCGAGCGCGAGTACGGCAAGCCCTACGCCGACATCTCGGTGACCGAGCACTACCGCGACATGGTCGACAACCCGCGCATCGCGAAGAAGAAGATCAAGGCGCGCGAGTTCTTCCAGACCCTCGCGGAGATCCAGTTCGAGTCGGGCTACCCGTACATCATGTTCGAGGACACGGTGAACCGCGCGAACCCCATCGCCGGCAAGGTCACCCACTCGAACCTGTGCTCGGAGATCCTGCAGGTCGCGACCCCGTCGGTCATGAACCAGGACCTCTCCTACGACACCCTCGGCCGGGACATCTCCTGCAACCTGGGCTCGCTCAACATCGCCAAGGCGATGGACTCCCCGGACTTCGGCCGCACCATCGAGACCGCGATCCGCGGCCTCACCGCGGTCTCGGACACCTCCGACATCGAGTCGGTGCCGACGATCGCCGAGGGCAACCGCCGCTCGCACGCGATCGGCCTGGGGCAGATGAACCTGCACGGCTACCTGGCGCGCGAGCGCGTGTTCTACGGGTCCGACGAGGGCCTGGACTTCACGAACATGTACTTCTACGCGGTCACCTACCAGGCCATCAGGGCTTCGGTAGCGATCGCGAAGGAGCGCGGGGAGACCTTCTACGACTTCGAGAACTCGAAGTACGGCACCGGCGAGTACTTCGACAAGTACATCGACGGCACGTGGGAGCCGCGCACCCAGAAGGTGCGCGATCTGTTCGCCGCCTCCTCGGTGCACCTGCCGACCCGCTCGGACTGGGAGGAGCTGCGCGCGGAGGTGAAGGAGCACGGCATGTACAACGCGTACCTGCAGGCCGTCCCGCCGACCGGCTCGATCTCCTACATCAACCACTCGACGTCCTCGATCCACCCGATCGTCTCCAAGATCGAGATCCGCAAGGAGGGCAAGATCGGACGCGTCTACTACCCGGCGCCCTTCATGGACAACGACAACCTGGAGTACTACCAGGATGCGTACGAGATCGGCTACGAGAAGATCATCGACACCTATGCCGAGGCCACGCAGCACGTGGATCAGGGCCTGTCGCTGACGCTGTTCTTCCCGGACACCGCGACCACGCGCGACGTCAACAAGGCGCAGATCTACGCCTTCCGCAAGGGCATCAAGACCCTCTACTACATCCGCCTGCGGCAGATGGCGATCGAGGGCACCGAGGTCGAGGGCTGCGTCAGCTGCATGCTCTGACCTGAGCCCGTCGGCCCACCGGCCGAGATCCGAAGAGCCCCTCGCGCTCCCACTCCTGGGACGCGCGAGGGGCTCTTCGGGTTCCCGGGCGCGCTCGTCGGCGGGCAGGTCGCCCGGCCGACGCGACGCGGACGTAAGATGACCCAGGTCACTTCGACTTCACGTCCCCCTCCTCCCCGCTCGCGGCCGGCACCGGCCGCCAATCCCCGATCGAAGGCGCAGCCATGGAAGATCTCGTTCTCAACTGGGAGCTCGGCACCGGAGGGCTGCTGATCCTGGCGACCGCCGCGGTGGCGTTCCTCCTGGTCCTCATCATGGCCTTCAAGGTCCATGCGTTCCTGGCCCTGATGGTCACCAGCATCCTCACGGCGCTCGTCGCCGGCATCCCCGCGAACCGCCTGGTCGAGTCCCTCGGCTTCGGCTTCTACCCGACCCTCGGCAACGTCATGCTGCTCGTCGCGCTCGGCGCGATGCTGGGCCGCATGATCGAGGCCTCGGGCGGCGCGCAGATCCTCGCGAACCGCATGATCGGGATCTTCGGCGAGAAGCGCGCGGGACTCGCGCTCTCCGTCGCGAGCCTCATGATGGGCTTCCCGATCTTCTTCGACGCCGGCCTCGTGGTCATGATGCCGATCATCTACGCCGTCGCCCGCCGGGTGGGCGGATCGTTCCTCTCGATCGCGCTGCCCTCGGCGATCGCGTTCTCCGCGATGCACATCTTCTCCCCGCCGCACCCCGGCCCCGTCGCCGCCTCCGCGACGCTCGGCGCCGACGTCGGCCAGGTGCTCCTGGTGGGCCTCGTGTTCGCCATCATCATCTGGGCCGTGGTCGCGCCCCTCGCAGCCCGCATCATCGGCCCGCGCATCGACGTGCCCGTGCCCGAGATCCTCGACACCACGCGCGAGGAGTCAGGCTTCGAGTCCACGCCGAAGGTCTCCACGATCATCATGCTGCTGCTCCTGCCGCTGGTGCTGATCCTGCTGAACACCGGCCTGAACACCTTCGCCGCCGCCTCGGGCGACGCTGACGCCTTCAAGTCCCAGACCTGGGTGATGATCCTGCGCGCCCTCGGCGAGACGCCGATCGCGCTGCTCATCACCGTGTTCGTCTCGATGTTCGTGCTCGGCTGGGGCGCCGGCAAGCGCGGCACCCTGATCGAGAAGATCAACGACTCTGCCCTCGGCCCGATCTGCTCGGTGGTCCTCGTGACCGGCGCGGGCGGCATGTTCGGCGGCGTGCTGCGCGTGACCGGCATCGGCACGGCCGTGGCCGACTCGATGTCCGACATCGGCCTGCCCGTGATCGTCGCGGCGTTCCTCATCGCGCAGATCGTGCGCCTGGCCCAGGGCTCCGCCACGGTCGCCCTGACCACCGCCGCCTCCCTGATGGTCGCGGTCGTCTCCGCCGGCCACTACACGGATTTCCAGGTCGTCGCGCTGGTGATGGCGATGAGCGCGGGCTCGGTGGGCTTCTCGCACGTGAACGACTCGGGCTTCTGGCTCGTGAGCCGCTTCTTCGGCCTCAGCATGAAGCAGACCCTCGCCTCCTGGACCCTGATCCAGGGCGCGATGGCGATCATCGGCTTCATCCTGTCGCTCGGCCTCTGGGCGCTCGCGAGCGCAGTCGGCTTCTGATCAGTCCAGCAGTATCGCGGGCCTGCGGCCGCGCACGGAGCTGACCAGAGCGAGCTCCTGCGCGGCCCGCAGCTCGGCCACGGTGATCGATCGCTCCCGGGCGTCTCCGGCAGCGAGCGCGAGACGGCGGCCGACGCCCGGCAGGAGCCCGTCCGCCAGCGGGGGAGTCCACCACCGGCCGTCGATCTTCACCAGGAGGTTCGCGATCGCGGTCTCGGTGACGTGCCCGCGAGAGTTCACGAGCACGACGTCGTCGGCCTCCGGATGGCGGGCGCGCGCCGCCTCGTAGAGCGCCCGATCGGTGGTCTTCCGCCGCAGCGCGGGGTCATCGGCGAAGACCGGGACCGTGTCGATCGCGAGGCGCACGGGACCGGGGGAGGCGGGCGGCAGGGGCCGGGCCGCGAGGTCGATCGTGCCGTCCACCTGCAGCGTCAGCCGGATGATCGCGTCGGCCCCGCCGCCCTCGACCACGCTGAGCGCGACAGGCAGCCTCTCGAGGATCGCGCGGCGGACCTGTTCGCGGTCCCAGGACAGCAGCAGCTCCCGCGCCGTCCGCTCCAGACGGTCCAGGTGCAGCTCGAGGTGCTGCGGCACCCCGGCCCGTACCGCGAACGTCTCGATCGGAAGTGCGTCCGGCCGGGGCTGCAGCGCAGGGCGCTCCTCCGTGATCGCATCGAGGATCCGCGCCTTCGTCAGCAGCTCGGCGTACTCGGCCGCCGGATCCGATGCCCACGTGATCCCGCCGCCGACGCCGTAGGTCGCTGAGCCGTCGACCGTGTCCACGAGGATCGTGCGGATCGCGACGCTGAGGCTCAGCCGCGCGCTCGCGCCGACTGCGCCGGCCGGGGCGAAGAAGCCGATCGCCCCGCAGTAGATCCCGCGAGCGTCGTCCTCGAGGCTCTCGATGATCTCCATGGTGGAGAGCTTCGGGGCGCCGGTGATCGAGCCGCAGGGGAAGGTCGCTGCGAGCAGCTCCGCGAGGGTGAGGCCCGGGCGCGGGGCCGCCGAGACGGTCGAGGTGAGGGTCCACAGCGTCGGGTACTCCTCGGCGCGCAGCAGATCGGAGACGCCGACACTCCCGGGCACGGCGATGCGCGCGAGATCGTTGCGCAGCAGATCCGTGATCATGATGTTCTCGGCGCGGTCCTTCTCGCTCGCGAGCAGCGCCCCGCGACCGGCCAGCGGAGCCGAGGGGTCGCGCGGGGCGGTCCCCTTCATCGGTCGGCTCCGCACCTGCCGCCCGTCCCACTCCAGGAACGCCTCGGGGCTCGCCGAGAGGATCCGCCAGCGCCCGAGATCGAGAGAGGCGCCGAAGGCGCCGTCCTGCGCGGCGATGAGGTCCTCGTAGCAGGCGTCGAGGTCGCCCGTGATGCTGCTGCGCAGGCGCGTGGTGAGATTCGCCTGGTAGGTGAATCCCTCGGCGATCGCGGCCCGCACTGCTTCTACGCGCCGCGCGTGTTCGGATGGGCTCCAGTCGATGCGCCAGGGAGCGCAGTCGTAGGGGCGGGCGACGACGGCGGCCGGGCCGGAGGGGGAGCGCTCGGCAGCGGAGTCGGCGCTCTCCTCGTGAACGGGCGCGGCGCAGATCCCGAACGCGAGCAGCGGCAGCCCCGGGAGCGGGGAGTGCGTGCGGGCATCGGGGTCGAGCCCGGCGGCGGCTTCGTAGGTGATCATCCCTGCGGCCCAGGCCCCGCCCGCGACAGCCGCTTCGATGGCGGCGAGGGCGGGAGCGACCTCCGCGGCTGTCTCGGCGATGATCCAGCGCTGCGGTGCGCCGAAGCGGAGAGACGTCCCGCCGCGCGCGTCGTCGAAGCGCGCGAAGAGAGGTGCAGCGGCGGCGACGGCGCCGGGATGGAGGGACGGGGGAGTGCTCATCGCGGCAAGCGTACGGCCGCCCGCAGTCGATGCGCTGCAGTGCGCGATACTCGAACTGCCCGGTCCTCATGCGTCAGGAGCTGACATGCCCGACTCGCCGCACCTCGTGCTCGAGACGCTCGCGCTGCCCCTCGGCGCCGCTGCGCTCGCGCTCGCGCTCTGGATGCGCCGGGGCAGGTCGCCGCGATCACGATTCTGGGTGCGGGATTGGACTGCTCAGCAGCCGCGCCGGCGAGTGGATGCAGAGCCCTTCTTCTTGCTCTGGTGGCCTGTGCTCGGGGCCTGGCTCGGCGCAGTGGGGATCGGGGCCGTACTGATGCTGTGCGGGATCGGGCCCGCGAACCTGGATGCGGTTCTCGCCCTCGGCGGTGGGCTGATCGCGATCCTCCTCCTCGCCGCCCTGCATCTCGCATCGCGGTTCTCGCCGGTCATCGTCCCCGGGCGGGTGAACCTGCTCATGACCCCGCTCTATCCTCGCTGGCTCCGCGAAGAGCGGCAGGCGGAGCGGAGCTGGGTGCGGGAGTGGCGCGCGGGGCAGGGGAGATAGAGACCTCACCAGCGGGCAGGGGTCGCGGGGCGCTGGCTAGACTGGCGAGCGACTCATCCCCAGTGAAAGCGCGAGGCAGCGGTGAACTCCGAGCACCTGAAGACATCGGTCCAGGCCATCAACTGGAACCGGATCCCCGACCCCAAGGACCTCGAGGTCTGGGACCGCCTGACCGGGAACTTCTGGCTCCCCGAGAAGGTGCCGCTCTCCAACGACATCCCCTCCTGGGGGCGCCTCAGCGAGCTCGAGCAGACCCTCACCATGCGCGTGTTCACGGGCCTGACGCTCCTGGACACCGTGCAGGGGACCGTCGGCGCCGTCTCCCTGATCCCGGATTCGATCACCCCCCACGAGGAGGCGGTCTACACGAACATCGCCTTCATGGAGTCGGTGCACGCGAAGTCCTACTCGCAGATCTTCTCGACGCTGTCGACCACGAAGCAGATCGACGAGGCGTTCCGCTGGAGCGAGCACAACGAGGCGCTGCAGAAGAAGGCCCAGATCGTCATGGGCTACTACCAGGGCGATGACCCCGAGAAGCGCAAGGTCGCCTCCACGCTGCTGGAGTCCTTCCTCTTCTACTCGGGCTTCTACCTGCCGATGTACTGGTCCAGCCACGGCGAGCTGACCAACACCGCCGACGTGATCCGCCTGATCATCCGCGACGAGGCCGTGCACGGCTACTACATCGGGTACAAGTTCCAGAAGGCCATGGAGAAGGCCTCCCCCGAGCGCCAGGCCGAGATGAAGGACTACACGATGTCCCTCCTGCTCGACCTGTACGACAACGAGGAGGAGTACACCGAGGACCTCTACGACCCGGTCGGCTGGACCGAGGACGTCAAGATGTTCCTGCGGTACAACGCGAACAAGGCCCTTATGAACCTGGGCTACGAGCCCCTGTTCCCGCAGGACCAGACCGAGGTGAACCCCGCGATCCTCGCCTCGCTCTCCCCGAACGCGGATGAGAACCATGACTTCTTCTCGGGCTCCGGCTCGAGCTACGTCATGGGCAAGGCCGTCGACACCCAGGACGACGACTGGGATTTCTGAGCCTCGAGGGCTCCTGGGCCCTGCCCGGCGCATGCCCGGCGGCATCCCGAGTGTCGGGATGCACCAGGCATGCGAGGTTTCAAGTCGTGCCCATCTGGTGGGATGGGCCACGTTCGGCGCGCCCTTGTGCAGATGCTGTGATGATTGAGTGTTAAATGGAGGTATGGCGCATCCGCGCTGTCCGCACCACCTGATAGCAACAAGGAGCACATCATGGGCCTTCTCTGGGCAATCATCTCCTGGATCATCATCGGCGCCCTCGTCGGCCTCATCGCCCGCGCCATCATGCCGGGCAACCAGGCTATGACCTGGGGCATGACGATCATCCTCGGCATCGTCGGCGCGATCGTCGGCGGTTTCATCGGCGGCCTCTTCGGCGGCTCCGGCGTCAACGGCATCATCAACAACCCGTGGAGCCTCGGCACCATCGTGCTGTCCGTCATCGGCGCCATCGTCGTCATGGCGATCTACGGCCTCGTGACCCGCAACTCGCGCGTCTGAGTCCACGCCGCGGGGCGCATCCGCCCCGCACCAGCGCGAACGCGCCGTCTCCCCTCGGGGAGGCGGCGCGTTCGTCATGCCGGGGATTGTCGGGGCGCGATCACCGCTGCAGGGGCCAGCCCTTCGCGGCGAGGCGGGCGGAGACCCGCTCGAGGTCCTCCTTGGAGGGATCCTGGTCGATGAACTGCGTGATCAGGGCTCCTGCATCAGCCGGTGCGATGCTCTCGCCCTCGCGCTGCGCCTGGTGCACGAGCATCGCGGCGATCTCCTCGGCCTCCTGCTCGCTGAGAGCCCGGCCCAGGAGCGCCACCAGGGGCACGCGGTCGGTCGGGGGCACTCCCTGCGGGTAGCCGACGGCGAGCCAGTCGACGATCCGCTGGAGGATGCGGCGGGAGTCCGTCTCCTCGCCCTCTCCGCTTCCGTCCCCGTCGGCGTCCAACGCACTGCTCTCCGCGGGGGCATCCCCGGCGTCGGAGGCGCTGTGCGGAGGAGCGTCGGCGTCGGGCAGGGTGCTGAGGGGCCAGCCGGCGGCGGCGAGCCGGGAGGCGACATCGCGGACGTCGGCCGACGAGACGGGGGAGTCGGTCCGGCGGGCGATCGCCTCCCAGACGTCCTCCTCGCGGATCTCGCCCTCGGGGTTCTCGCGGATCAGCGTCGCGGTGACGCTGCGCAGCTCCTCCTCGCTGAGCGTGCTCTCGAGCAGCGCGAGCAGGGGGAAGAAGTCCTTCGGCGGGACGCCGTCGGGGTAGCCGGCGCGGAGCCAGCCCAGCACTGCCGAGATCGGGTTGCTCATGGCCGCCTCAGATCGGGAGCTCGATGCCCAGGTAGTGGGCGATCGACTTCTTGGTGATGAACAGGAGCCCGTAGAGGACCACGAGCCCCACCGCCGCGAAGATCACCCAGGCTCCGGCCTTCGCCGCGGGCTGCGGGGCGCGCGCGACGCCGTCGGGGCCGGTGCCCCCGTGGCCGATGTCCTGCAGGCGGATCCCCAGCGAGAAGAGCAGGGGGAGCCCGGCGCCGAGCAGCAGCCCGACCACCAGGACCTTGACGGTGTTCAGTGCGATCTCTGCCAGGTCGATGCTCATCGGCTCGCTCCGTTCTCGAGGCGGGTCTGGGAGGGGGAATCGCTCGCGGGGGTGAGCTCGGCGTCGGCGCCCTCCCACTCCTCGTTGACGTTGCCCGCATGCACCTTCTGCAGCTGCGAGCGGTAGTAGATGAAACCGGCCAGGGCCAGGAGGACGATGAACACGGCGACGGCTCCGCCGATGCCGCCGATCCCGGCGCCCAGCAGGTACGTCAGAGCGCCGACGATCGCCGCGGCGGGCAGGGTCAGCACCCAGCCGACGACGAGGCGCCCGGCGACGTTCCAACGGACCTTCGCGCCGGGCCGCCCGACGCCGGAGCCGATGATCGATCCGGTCGCGACATGCGTGGTGGACAGGGCCATCCCGAGGTGGCTGGAGGTGAGGATGATGGCGGCCGAGGAGGCCTCGGCTGCCATGCCCTGGGGAGCGTCGAGCTCCACGAGGCCCTTGCCGAGGGTACGGATCACGCGCCAGCCGCCCATGTAGGTGCCCAGTCCGATCGCGCCTGCGCAGACCACGATGATCCAGACCGGCAGGCCGTTCTCCTCGATGCTCTGCGAGGTGAGGGTGCCGTGGGCGATGAGGCCGAGCGCGATCACGCCCATCGTCTTCTGCGCATCGCCCGTGCCGTGGGCGAGGGAGACGAGCGAGGCGGTCGCGATCTGACCGGCCCGGAACCCGCTCTCGCGGTGCTTCTCGTTCACCCCGCGCGTCACGCGGAACACGAGCCACACGCCCACGGCCGCGATCGCGCCGGCGATGAACGGGGAGAGCAGGGCCGGGATGATGACCTTCCCGGTGAGGCCGTTCCAGTTGATCCCGGAGGTGCCGAGCGCGGCGAGGCCCGCTCCGACCAGTCCGCCGAACAGGGCGTGGGAGGAGCTCGAGGGGATGCCGAACAGCCAGGTGAGGAGGTTCCACAGGATGCCGCCGACGAGCCCCGCGAAGATGATGAACATCGCCGTCTGGGCGTCGAGGCCGGGCAGCAGCGCGCCCGAGTCGTGGTCCTGGATGTTGAGCACCGATGTCGTCACCGTCAGCGCGACCTCGACCGACAGGAATCCGCCGATGAGGTTGAGGATCGCGGACAGCGCGACAGCGGTCTTGGGCTTGAGGGCCCCGGTGGCGATGGAAGTCGCCATGGCGTTGCCGGTGTCGTGGAAGCCGTTGGTGAAGTCGAAGCCGACGGCGGTCACGACCAGCAGGATCAGGATGATCATTTCAGCGGTCACGGTGGAATCATGCGCCCCCGCCGGGCTCCCGCCCAACCCAGGAATCCCTCGTCACCGAGAATTCACCTGATAACGGGCAGATCGCGAGAGCGGGAGGGGCCTTGGACGGGCATCGCGCGCCCCTGCGACCAGGCGGCGACGTCGGCCGCGAAAGGGGCTGCGAGCTGGGGAGACAGCAGCACGGCGAGCTGGGCGGACGTGCTCGAGTAGGAGGTGGGGAGCACCTCTGCGCGTCCGTCGGGCCCGGCTGACTCCGCGAAGCGCCGCACCGCGTTCTCCGCGATCCCGGACTCGGCGAGGGGCACCTCGATCTGCCACTCCTCGAGCTCCACGCGCTCGCGCAGCAGGCCGGCGCTGCCGGCGGCGGCGATCGCCTCCTCCACCGCGGCGGTGTAGGCGCGCAGCAGGCCGCCCGCCCCGAGCTTCACGCCCCCGAAGTACCGGGTGACGACCGCGACCACGTCGACGAGATCCGCTCGCAGCAGCGACTGCAGCATCGGCATCCCGGCTGTTCCCGACGGCTCCCCGTCATCGCTCGAGCGGTGCAGGGCAGGGGTGACGGCGCTGCCCGCAGGGTCGCCCGCACCGGGGATGTGCTCGGCGAGCACGAGCGCCGTGCAGTGGTGGCGGGCACCGGGGTGGGCGGAGCGGATCGCGCGCAGGGCGGCGTCGGCCTCCGCAACGCTTCGGACCGGGTGCAGGGCAGCGAGGAAGCGGGACTTCCGCTCGATCAGCTCGTGCTCCATCGGCGCGGCCAGCGTCAGCACCGGCGCTCGCGGGGTGCGCGCGACGGGATCGGGGTGCGCGGCCATGCAGGCCAGTGTAGGAACGCGCGCTGAGCGGGCGCAGGCGCTGGGATAGCGTTGCAGGCATCATCCCCGCCGAAGGAGACCCCATGAGCACCCCGTCCCAGCCCCCCGCCTCCCACGAGACCCCCCGTTTCGAACCCGCCGCCTCCGCGTTCCCGAGCTCGGGCAGTCACGCGCCCGGGAGCTACAGCCCGCCGTCGAACCCCGAGGCCGGCAAGGGACTGCGGAAGTGGGGCAAGATCCTCTCGATCCTCGGTGCGATCATCCTCGCGCTCAGCGTGATCGGCGGGATCATCCTGTCGGTGGTCGGTTTCGGGAAGGTTATCAGCGATGTGGATGAGGCGACGTACTTCTCCGGCACCTCATCGGTCACGGTGGAGAGCGGCAACGTCATCCAGCTCTACGCTCTCGAGGGCCAGAGCGTCCCGACGTGCGAGGTGGTGGGGGCCGACGGACTCTCGCCGACGGTCGGCACCGGCCAGAGCAGCACGGTGGGGTGGAACGGGCAGAACTGGGTGTCGTTCCAGAGCTTCGCCTCCAGTTCCACGCAGGAGTACACCATCAGCTGCACGCCCAGCGACGCGCAGATCATGGTGGCGCCCCCTGTCGCGATCGGCAGCGCCTTCGCCGCCGCCGGCGGGATCATTCTCGGCATCCTCGGCGGCACGCTCGGCTTCGTGCTGCTCGTGATCGGGCTGATTCTGTACTTCGTCGGCCGCAGCAAGGCCAAGAACGCCTGACGCGCCTGTTCCCGCGACAGCAGCGGCCCCGCACCGGCTCGGTGCGGGGCCGCTGTGCTCTCTCCCGGCTAGGATGGACGGGCCCGCTCGGCGGGCACGGGCCTCTAGCTCAGTCGGCAGAGCATCGGACTTTTAATCCGCGGGTCGTGGGTTCGATCCCCACGGGGCCCACCAGAGCGTCGTTGTTCAAACCACCGACGTTTCCGGTTTTACCCGCCTCGTTTCCGCCCTCGCCCTGTCGGGCGAGGGCGGTTGCTTGTACGCCGGGGTCGAAGAAGATGTTGAACGGCACTCCGGGTTCCCCTTCAACGACGTCGCCGTCGGTGACGACGAGCCGGTTGAAGAAGGCCTGGTTCGCGATCCGGCGCAGCGAGTCGTCCAGGCTCATGTAGATCGTGTGCGCGTCACCGGCTAGCGCCAGGCAGTCATCGAGGTGGGCTCGTGCTTGGTCGTACTCGACCTCGCTGGCCTCGATCCGTGAGTCGAGGAACGCGACCTGACGGCCGATGCGGTCCTGCTCGGACTTCAAGAGGTCAAGGGGTACGGCTCCGGCGTAGTGGGCCTGGAGCAGTTTGTGGCGTTCGTCGTAGAGCCGGTCGCGTTCGGCGATCTGGGCCTTGCGCTCGGTCTTGGCCGTGGCGTGGAGCCGGTCGAACTCGGCATGGATCAGTTCGCGCAGAGGCCCGATGATGTGTGCGGGGATCTGCACGGTGCGGTAGTAGTCCTCCACGGCGGCCTCGACATCGGGCACGAACATGGCCTTGCGGTTGCAGTTGGTGCGCTTCTTGTGCCGGCCCGAGCAGATGAAGTACGGGTAGATCACCCCGCGGCGGCTCTTGGCGTTGGTCAGGATCAGCCGGGACCCGCAGATGCCGCAGAACACCGACCCTTTCAAGTAGTGGTCGTGGGCCTGGGTCTTCTCCCCGGAGACCTGGTGCGCGGCGAGCACGGTCTGGACTCGATACCAGATTTCCGGGGCGACGAGGGGCTCGTGCAGGCCGTCGTAGGTGGCGCCTTTGAACAGCACGTTGCCCTTGTAGTACGGGCTGGACAGCATCCGCTGGATCGAGGACAGCGCCGGTGGCCGTGCGGGGCGTTTCGGCGTTGCCACCGTGGTCAGCCCGCGGTCGATGAGTTCTTCGCGCAGGGTGGCGGTGGAGTAGTTGCCGGTGGCGTAGGCCTCGAATGCCCAGCGGATGAGCGGGCCGCGGTGCGGGTCGACCTCAATGGTGCGCAGCTCGCGGCCGAGCTCGTCACGGCGGGTGACGTTGAGGTAGCCCATCGGGGCCTTGCCGTTGGTGCCGCCCGTGATGGCTTTCTGCGTCATGCCCTTAGAGACCTCGTTGGCGAGGTTGCGGGAGTAGAACTCCGCGATCGTGGACATGATGCCGTGCAGGAGCATCCCGGAGGGGGTCTCGTCGATGTTCTCCGTGGCCGAGACCAACAACACCCCGGCCTCTTTGAGAGCGAGGTGGATGGCCACGTCGTCAGCGCGGTTGCGAGCCAGCCGGTCGACCTTGTGGACGATGCAGTAGGCGACCGGGTGGGTCTTGACGTACTCGATCAGCTCCATCAGCGCGGGACGGTCGGCCTTGCGGGCGGACTCGCCCGCGTCGACGAACTCCTCGATGATGATCGCGTTCAGGCCCTGGGCTTTGCGCAGGTTCGCCTCGCGCTGGGCGGGGATCGAGAAGCCTTCGTCCCGGCCGCCCTTGGATGCCTGCTCCTTGGTCGAGACGCGCAGGTAGGAGACCGCCAGCGTGGTGGTCTCCCCGATCTGGTCCAGCCCGAACGCCGATCCTGATGAGGGCTCGGGTGCCTGATCGAGCTCGGTGCAGCCGGCCGTGCGGGTCTGGGTGGCGCTGCGGTGCAGCGAAGCGGGCGCGTTGGTGGTTGTCATGGGTCGCGTTCCTTCCCCAACAGAGGTGGGGCCAACACGAGACAGCACGGGCGGCTGCTCGTGCGGTGCGAGGTAGGAAAGGAACACGACCCGTGCCGTCCGCGAGGGGCGGGCTGGGTAGGCCACGAAGGGCTAGTAGATAAGACAACGCACCACGGTCGCCGTTGCGGGCGACCACTGGCTTGGTACGTCTACGATTCTACGTCGTGATCAGCGTCGTCGACAGCGGGCGGGTTCTGCGGTGCGGTGTGGGCGCGGTGCTCGTTGGCGGCGCGGGCCTGGGCCATGCCGATGAAGACCTGGGCGAGCTTGTGCAGATCGGGGCTGTCTCGCAGCTCGGCCTCGATGCGGTAGTCGCGCATCCGCTGCGGTGGCAGGTTGTTGGTGTTGCTGGTCATCGCAGTTCTCCAGTGTCCAGATCGATGCCGGCGAAGAACGCTTCCTCGGCTTCACGCCGGGTCGCGACCTCGTCGAGGACGTACTGCACGAAGTCCGCGTCGCGGTCGGTGATGATGGTGTCCTCGACCGGGGCGGCTGGCTCCTCGCCGGGCCAGGTCGTCTGCCGGGTCGGCCGGTCGCGATCCAGGCGGGTGCCGCTGGTGGAGACCCACTCGCGCAGCCGCTGGCGGGCATCGGCGAAGTCTCGATGCCAGCCCAGCGGCGCTGATGCGTCCTGCTCGGGGTCGTAGGCGCCCAGCCAGTGCAGATGCAACCCGCTGAGCTCCCAGATCAGCTCCTCGTGGCGGTGCCAGTACGGCGGGATGATCGAGGCGGGCAACCCGTAGGTCCGCCGTAGCCAGGTGACCCACTCGTTCAGTGCGAGCAGTTCGGCTTCCAGATCATCGGAGCTCAGCAGGTTCCAGTTGATCGGTCGCGGCACGGCGTGCATATCGGCCTCATCAAACGCGGGCGCCTCCTCGCCATCGGGGTCGGGGGCCTGCTCGCCGGGCGTGAACTCGTCCATGGTGGTCTCCTCCTCGTCTCTTACAGGCCCATCGAGTGGCCGCTGGCCTGCTGCTGTCGCGGGCCGCTGTTGTCGAACTGCGGCAGACCTCGTCTGGCCGGCTGGGCCGGTTCGGCGCGTTTGGGGCCGGCGGCCGCGCGGCCGGTGGCGTCCTGGGCTTGGGCGTCGTGGCCGAGGTTCCTGGCCGGGGCCCGGCCCGTGGTGGTGTTCGGTGTTGCCCTGGCGATGAGGAAGCGGCTGGCCTCGAACTGTTCCTCGGCTTCTCCGGTCCGCTTGTTGACGTAGGGCGCGACGGTGCCCTGGGCCATGAAGCGGTCCTTCTCGCGCAGGTTCTCGATCCCGAACTTGGCAGCGCCCTTGTAGGCCACGACGTCGTGGAACGTCGTCGGCGAGTTCGTCCACCCGTTGTCCGGGTCGTAGTGGCGGTGGCGCTGCCCGGCCTTGAAGTACAGGCGCGGGTCGCCGTTCTCGGTGTAGGTCAGGCGCGGCTTGGAGGCCACGAAGGCGTACATGCTGTCCTTGACCTCTAAGCCGGTCGGGGTTTCGGTGCTCATCGACGTGCTCCTGCTCGCGCGACCACCCCGGTGATGGCCGCTGGTGCAGTCAGGTGCGCGGGCGCGGCATCACGGCGTATCGCGCCGGCGCAGCAGCGCCTCGACCTCGGTCCGGTCGGCCCGTAGCCGATCGCCGTCGGGCCGATCGGGCCAGGCGGCCAGATCGGTGATGATCGGTGGTGCCGACCGCAGCAGGGTCACGGCGGTGCCAAACGGCAGCGTCCTGATCCGGTCCGGGGGCAGGACAGCGATTCGGCGCACCGAGCGCTGGTTCGAGCGGGTGCCGTGGTCTCCGAGGGTGACGCTGTCGGTGTACTCGTCGCGCTCCCCGATGAGACTGCTGAGGTCTTGGAGATCCTTGCTGTTGGAGGCGCCACCGAGGATGAGCTTGACGATCGCGGCATCCCACAGCGCGTTCGCCTGGTTCTCGTTCCACTTGTCGCGGGCCTGCGCCAACGATTGCAAGACCGGCAGGGTGGTGATCCCGGTGCCGCCTCCCTCAGCCATGAGCACCGGCAATGACGGCAGTGGACTGAGATTGGCGATCTCATCCAGCGCGAGCAGCATGGGCGGGTCGAGCCTCGCGCCCGGTGAACGGGCGGCCATCTGGCGGGCGGTCTCGATCAGGTCCTCCACCAGCGCGGCCACCAGCGCCGCCGATGCGCCTGCTCCGGCGCCGGTCGCGAGCAGGTAGAGGGTGCCGCGGTCGCGGATGAACGTTTCGGGGTCGAAGTCCTCACCCTGGTCCGGTGAGACGGCATCGAGGACGCGAGGGTCGGCCAGTGCGGCCAGCGACAGGCTCACGCCCTGCCAGATCGAGTCGCGGGTGCGCGGGTCGGCGTCGATCATCGACTCCAGCGACTCGGCCCACCCGGCGGCCGCGTCCGGACTGTTGGTCAGGATCGCCACCGCGTCGCTGGCGGCGGTGGGGTCCAGTGTCCAGCGGAACAGCTCAGAAGGCGGACGAGAGTCGAGCGCGGCAGCGTGTAAGAGCGCTTGAAGCGCGGCACGGGTCTTGCCTTCCCAGAATCCTCCGGACTCCACACCTCCAGCGCTCAGGCCCGTCGCCGAGGCCAGGCCGGTGGCGCGGATCATCGCCGTCAGGGGCGACTGGCATCCTCGGATCGGTGACCAGCGCATACCCGCCGGCACGCCCTCTGCCAGGTGCTGCGGATCGAAGACCGCGACGGGGCCGACCCGTTCGCGAGCCCGCAGGGTCGCGGTCAGGTTGTCCGGGCGAGTGCTGGTGGTCACGACCGCGCCCGGTGCGTCCACGATGAACGGGATGACCACATGCAGGCCCTTGCCGCTGCGAGGAGGGCCGAGCAACAGCATCGAGTCCTCGACGCTGGCCCAGACCTGCTGGCCGCGTGAGCGGCCCAGCCGGTAGCCGATGTCGGCGGGCTTCGGGTGTTCCAGCGACGGGCGCAGGTTGCCGCCGCGGCGCATCAGTGCCGTCTCCGAGGCGGCCTGGGCGACCTCGTGCCGGGTCGCGACACCGGCCAGGCGGCGCGGATCGGTCTCGGTCTTGCGGGTGTGGCGGCGCATCCGCGTCCACACCCAGGCGATCGCGGCGGTCAGCGCCGCCAGGAGAACGACCGTGACGATCCAGTACACGACCGGGTTCAACCCCTCGGCCTCCAGGACTCGGCCGGGATCGTTCGGGGCGAACAGCACCAGCGCTCCGGCTGCTGGCCCGGCCGCCGGTTGCGCGGCACCGGTCACGAACGCCGTCACCGACCCGGCCGCCCGCAAGATCAGCGCGAGGGCGAATACCCCGACCAGTCCGATCATCAGCGCGTTGGTCAGCTCGTCACCGAATCCGCCGGTCTGACGTCCTTGCGAGGTGCTCATGACAGGCCTCTTGCCGCGATGGTGCCCGAGACCCGCCCGACCAGCAGGACCTCGCCGGCACCGGTCTGGGACGGGTCGACCTGGGCACGGGCGCGACCATCGGCAGTAGCGGCGGTGGTGGCGATGGCCAGGGCGACGGTGATCTCTTCTCCGGCGGTGAAACCGTCGGCCGTGACCTCCACCGGTCCTTCGGGCGTGGCCGGTTCCATCGGTGTCTCGCCTGGTGCCGGCGCCTCAGTCGCCAGTTCGACGAGGGGGTCGGGTGCCGGACGGCGGATGGCGTGGATGAGGTCGGTGAAGGTGCTGCCGTCGCTCTCGTGGACCTCGACGCGCACGGCGACACGGCGGTCGTCGGTGACCAGATCGAGCATGTCGGCGAACCGGGCACGGGTCCACGACTGCTCGTCCTCGGGTGCCGGGAGGTCGATGCCATCGACAGTGACCCTCAGCGTGCCAGGTTCGTCGACGGTGACCACGACGTGCGGCAGACGCACCGGCGGCGCGTCCTCACGGTCCTGGCGGTGAGGTTTCGGGCTGGTGGTCTGGCGCCGATGGTGGCGGCGGTTCTCATGGCTGCTCGTCATGAGCCGAAGGTGCGCCCAGCCTGCCATCACGGCTCGTGGGTCAGTCGCGTGCTGCTGCCCGAGAGCTCGTATCGAACAGCTCAAGCTCGGCAGGATGGAGTTGGTGCTGAGAAAGGAAGGCTCTTTCCTTGATCCGCCACAGCCCCTGCCCGACCGAGAGCGTGGGCAGCAGTTGACGCTCAGTGCCCGTCAGCCCCAACGTCTTGGCGGTGCTGCCGAGCTGGTCGGATTCCTGGCGGTAGATGATGCGGCACTCGGCGTTGGCGAGCAGGCTGGTCGCCAGGGCTCGGGCCGCTGAGCCTGCATCGCCAACGGTCTCCAAGTCGGAGAGCTTGTGGAAGATCAACATGTTGGCCAGGCCGTAATGGCGGGCGAGCCTCCAATGGGAGTCCATGCGTTTGAGCAGGGCGGGATGGCTCATCAGACGCCAGGCCTCGTCGTAGATGACCCACCGCTGCCCGCCGGCCGGGTCCTGCAAGGCCGCTTCCATCCACGCGCTCGTGCAGGTCATCAGCACGCTGATCAAGGTGCTGTTCTCGGTGACCCGGCTCAGGTCGAGACTGATCATCGGCAACGTGGGGTCGAAGGTCTCGGTGCTCGGCCCGTCGAATAACCCGGAGAGGTCGCCGCCGACGAGTCTGCGCAGCCCGTGGCCGACCATGCGGCCGTCCTCGGCCAGCCGCCCGTCCGGGTCGTCGGACGGGGCGAGGATGCGATCGACCACCTGCGGCAGGATCGGCGTGGAGTTCTCGCGCACCGCCGCGGCCAGGGCGGTGTCGACGCAGGTGTGTTCCAGCGGCGTCAGCGCCCGCTCCAGCACGGTCGCGGCCAGCGCCCCGATCAAGTCACGGCGGCGTGAGGCGACCTGCACGGCCCATTCCTCATCGGAGATGGTCGATGCCCGGTAGCCCTCGTCGAGCGGATTGAGCCGGCTGGGCATCCCGTGGCCGAGCTCGATGGCCTTGCCGCCAACCGCGCGGGCGACTCGCGTGTGCTCCCCTTTGGGGTCACACGGGATGTAGACGCGGCGCCCGAACGGCAGACTGCGCGTATACAAGCTCTTGGCCAAGGAGGACTTTCCCGATCCGACGATGCCGGCGACGATGACGTTGGGGGCGGTGATGATCCCGCGGGCGTAGAGCACCCACGGGTCGAACACGAATGATCCTCCGCTGTAGAGGTCTTGGCCCACGAACACTCCCTGTGGCCCCAGACCGCCTTCGGCGAGGAAGGGATAGCTCGCCGCGAGGGTGGCGCTGGTGTCCTGGTGGCGCGGCAACCGGAACCGACCCGGCGTGCGCAGGTCCGCCGGGCCGGGCTGCCCGGCCGTGGGCAAGGTGATGGTGGCCTTCTGCTCGGCCCGCTGCTGGCGGGCCTCCTGCCGGGCAGTCTCGCGGTCGGCTTCTCGTTGCTCGGCGGCGATCCGGGCCGCGGCGGCCCGGCGCTGCTTGCGGGTCTTGCGTCGCTCGCTGGCCGGGGCGACCAGGACCGCGGTGTGCAGACGCTCCTCGCGGTTCACAGTCCCAGCCCTCGATCGCGCTTGACCGCGGCGACACCGCGATGGGCGAACCATGAGCCGTCCCGTCCACTGGCTCCGCGATCGGTCGTGGTCTTGTGCGTGCTCTCACGGGCGAACGCCGAGGCAGCCGCCCCACGGCCCAGTCCAGCCTGCCCGACTGCCGGGCCGCCAGCAGAACCTGCTGGCCTGCTCAGCAGCTCGCGGGTCCCGAGCCCCGGTTCGGGCGGGAGCTGGTCGGCCGGGTCGATGGTGTGCTGGCGGTAGAGGGCGACGTGCCCGGCCTGCGGGTTGTAGACCATCCGGTAGTCGCCGCGGTCGGCCTCACGATCGAGCATCCCGCTGGGCGGATCGTCGTAGACGTGCCCGTTCTCCAACGCGGCGTCGGTGGTCTCGGTGCCGTAGTCGAAGCCGGTCATGTGGTCCAGACCTGCCTCGACACCGTCGCGGTCGATCACGTCGAGCACCGTGTCGGCGTCCTCGCCCTGGAGGAACGCGACGCTGACCCACCGGTGAGCAGGCCCCTGGTGGGTGGGATCTTCGCGCACCGGCGGCAGCGTCTGGGCTGCTTCGTGGCCGAGGGGATCGTGCCAGGCGATGCGGCTGGTGGCCTGGGAGCCGGCGTCCAGTCGCTCGGTGACGTCGTCGAGCAGGGTGCCGGCCTGGTGCAGCTCATCGGCGGCGGCCAGCGCGTCGTGAGCGCCGGTGAGGTGATCACCGGCGTCGTCGTGGGCGCGGGAGCGGTGGTCGATGTGCGCGGCGGCGAGCTGGTCGAGGGTCTGGCGCAGTGAGCGTGTGCTGGCCAGCAGGTCGCCGATCACCGGGTGCAGGTCGCGGGGGTAGTCGAAGTGGCGGGAGGCGTGCGCCAGCCCCCGTAGGGCCTCGGCGGCCTCGGTGGAGTCGGCGGCGGGATCATAGAACGTCGGCATGATGGGCCCTTTCTGGGATCGGTGGTGGGGACGGTCACGGCCCGGTGCCGCGACCACGAACGAGTGGGGTGTCATACGCGCCGGCACAGCGGCAGCGCGGCGGCGGTGAACGCCACGGCCTGCTGACCGACCAGGCGGCGGGTCTCGCAGGAGGACTGGATCGCGGCCTGCTCGATCGCGGAGACGGCGGCTTCGAGCTCGTCGACGGTCTCGGCGGAGACCGAGACCAGGCCCGTGTAGCGCAGCACGCCGTGTCCTGCGGTCAGGTCGCTTTCCTGGCGCAGCACGTCCTGGTATTCGGCGGTTTGCCCGGCGTCCTCGATCTGTCCGATCCGGGCTCGCTGGGAGGCGTCGGAGACGTATTCGACCTTCTTCTTGCGGATGTCGCGGACGGCCTGGTCGGTGCGCATCGGCGTGCAGATCAGCGAGAACGAGCGTTGGATGCCCGTCGTCAGCAGCAGCGGCGCCAGGAACGTGCCCGGATACACCTGCGAGCGTGGCCATTCGCTGATCCACAGCACGGCGTGGTGGGCCGAGTCGGTCCGCAGCCGCGTCCAGGTCTCGGTGACCGCGACCGGCCCGGCCGTGGCCAGGTCGTGGCCGAGCTCGCCGTGGCGTTCCAGGGTCGCTGCGATCGCCGGATCGTAGGCCGAGCGCAGGACGACGGCGATCTGCCCGGTGCCGAGCCAGTCGCCGGGGTTCAGGTCCGCCGCCCGCAGTGCCGCGGTCACGGTGGTCATCTCTTGGCGCAGCACGGCAGCGGCCCCGCGGATACCGCCGCCGGCGGTGCGTATCTGGCGGGCGGCGGCCTTCATGTCCAGGCTCAGGCTGATCGTCGAGGCGTGCCGCTCACCGGCGGGTCCGGCCCGGTCGATGAGCTCGGCGTAGGTCCTCGCCGGCCAGGACCCGTCATCGGTGCCGTGTTCGGACCACCATTCGGCCAGCCCCTGCCCGGCGTCGGGCAGGGTGCGCTCCAGCACCTGCACCGTCGCCACCCGTCCGGAGCGGCAGACCGTGGCCAGCGCCCGCCCCCAGCTGGTGACCCGGCGCTGTTGCTCGGCCGGGTCGAGGAGCACGAACGCTGGATGGGTGACCTCGACGATCGCGGTCAACGTGGACTGGTGCGGGTCATGGATCATGCCCGCCCCGGTCTCGGGGTCGACGTACTCGCGCAGTCGGGCCATGTCACCGGGCAGGGCGAGCGTGCCCTCCGGGCGCGGCACGACGATCCGGCGACGGTAGGCCAGCTGCCCGATGGTCGTGCGCCAGGCCCACCAGATGACGACGGGCAGCCACTCCACCAGGGGCCGGCCGGCCACGGGCACCCAGGTGATGGCCGCGGCGACCAGCCAGATCGGCGCGGTCATCGCGATCAGCAGGCCACCACCGGCGTAGAACGCCCACACCAGCGAGGCTCCGCCGATGCCCAGGGCGACGAGCTGGGAGACCGACAGGCCCAGCAGGACACCCCTGCGCGTCAACCGGGAGAACTTCACCGGGACCAGCTCGGTGCCCGGCGTCGAGCTGTCATCACTCGCGGACATGGCCTACTCCTTCCCCGAGGGCGTCTGAGCCGATCCGCCGCCAGCCGGCGGAGTCGGATTGGTCGGCAGCGGCGGCTGGGGCGCTGGAGGCTGCGAGGACGGCGGCTGGGAGGCCGGGGGCTGGCCGCCCTGGTTGTTCTGGCCGTTCTGGTCGGCGCCATCGGAGGCGCTCTCGGCCTGCCCGGCCACGGCCTGGCCGGCCTTCGGTCCCGCGGTGGCGGCCTTCTTGGCGACCTCCGCGCCGATGACCACCGCCGCGGCGGGGCCCGCTGCTGCCGCGGTGCCACCCGTGGCGCCTCCGCTGGTGCCGGCGGTCGCGGTGCTCGATCCGGTGGGAGTACCCGCGGGTGGTTTCGCCGGGGTCGGGCTCTGCTTGGGCCCACCACCACCCCCACCACCACCGCCTCCGCCGTCGCCGGGGCCGCCGCCGTCCTTGCCGCCGTCGAGGACCTTCTTGGGCTGATCGCCGCCGGGCTTGCCGGGCGTCGGGACGGGCCGGTTGAGTGCCTGCTTGGCCTCCTGCTCGGCGCCCATCGCGTGATACAGGTCGAAGCCCATGAAGGAGAGGAACTTATAGGTCATGTAGGGCGCGAACCCGGCGATCGCCATCAGCACGATCCCAGCCAGCGGATCGCTCACCGAGGCCAGATCACCGTCGATAGGGGCGGCAACCTGGGTGACCGCAACCAACAGGATCACGACCAACACGAGCTTGGACAGCACCAGGGCGATGA
Source organism: Brachybacterium equifaecis (assembly GCF_023509525.1). GTDB lineage: Bacteria > Actinomycetota > Actinomycetes > Actinomycetales > Dermabacteraceae > Brachybacterium > Brachybacterium equifaecis. The sequence continues at coordinate 565,753 of NZ_JAKNCJ010000001.1, read as the reverse complement.
CGAACATCGCCCACTTGCTGATCCATCCGCGACTGGCATCCCAGGACGCGCCGGAGAACGCCAACGGGGCCAAGGCGATCGTCACCAGCAGCAAGGCTTTGCGCACCAACAGGCTCAGCCACACGATCGCGGCCGCCGCGATCGCCAGGCCGGCCAGGAAGATGGTCAGGATCGCGGCGACTCCCGGAGCGCCCATGTTCAGCGCGGTCAGGCCGACGACGAGCGCGGCGATCTTGTCGCCCAGGGACTCGGTGGTCTCTCCGGCGGCCTGGATGATCCCGACACAGAGCTGGTCGACAATCTCCAGGGCCAACGCGGTCACCGTGATCACCACGAACGACCCGAGCACCGATTTCGCCAGCCCAAGGGCCGCGCGGGACAGGCCACCAGGTTCTCGGCGGATCATGGCGGTGATGAGCTGGAAGCAGAAGAACAGCAGCATCAAAAAGGCGGCGATCCCGAACACGAGGTTGTAGACCTCGACGTACTCCGGGCGCTGGACGTCGACCAGAGTCGTGGTGTCGAACACCGTCCAGACCGACTCGAACAGCCACGCCGCCGCTTCGCCCATCGCCTGGGCGAGCCAGTCGAACGGTGCCGAGATGAGGCTGGCAGCGGCTTCGCCCGCGGTATCGCAGACGGTTGAGATGACGGGAACATCGCACACACCCATCACGGACCTCCAAAGATGATGGGTGAGCTCAGACGCCCTGGCCGACGTTCCAGAAGAAATTGATCAGCGTGACCGACGCGCCACACACGATCGCCGCGCCGCAGGAGACCAGAACGCCGATCTTTCCCCTCCCGCTCAGATGCGGATTGCTGGAATTGGAGCCGTAAGCCCAGATAATCGCCGAGACGATCAGGGCGAGGACGCTGAGGATGAGACCGATGGTCATAGTCGCGCCCACGATCGTGCGCAGCGCCTCGATGCCCGGCAGGCCTTCGCTATTGGGGTCGATGTCAATCACGGCAGAACTCCCTTGGTCGAGAAATGGGTCGGTTCTGCTGCGAGGTGAGCGCGGCTGCCCTCGGCACAAGGACATGACAACGCCCGCCCCGGTCCGGGGCGGGCGTCACGGGTGCGCAACGGTGCTGGGTCTAGAGGGTGCCGCCGAGGTCGATGAGCCAGTTCAGCCAGGTCACCGCGGCACCGGCCAGGATCGCGCCGCCGAGGGCAACGAGGGTTCCGGCGCGTGCCTTCGCGGCCGCCTGGTAGTTGCCGGTCGCAGTGGCGATCGCCCAGATGATGCCCGAGACGATCAGCATCAGCACCGCGACGATCAGCGCGATCATCAACGCCGCACCGACGACCTCTTGGAGGTCGCCGATGCCACCCAAGCCCTCGAAATCGGGAAAGACATCCATCGCTCATCCACCCCCGCAGGGCGTGGTCCGGCACCAGCAGTAGACAGCATCCATGCCCCTCAGGTGCGCCGGCCGCCCGTCATCACCCCCACGGCCCCTCGCAGGCGCAGTATGCTCAGGGGGCACGCCGCCCGGATCGGGCACGACAGGGTGGGGCAACGCCGCCGCACCAGCCGAAACAGCGGCGCGACGGCACCGGCCTCCGACGCATGATTCGTGCATCAGATGCAACTTCGGAGATTATTCGGCGACAGTGACGTGCAGGTGGTCGAAGTGACCGCCGGTAACATTGTCCGGGTCGTGCATGCCACCGCCGCCGTAGTCACGCCACCCCTCATCGTCGCGGCTGAGACTCCAGATCTGTCCTTGCCAGATCAGGTACTCCACGCCCAAGGCCTCGGCGTTGTCCTTCATCCAGTTCGTGACCTCCCAGCCGGCCTCCAGTTGCGAGGGCGTCGGGTACTGGCCGATGGCATTGCCGAAAGCGATGTCGCACGCGCGGCCGAGCGGATGCTCCGAGGACTGTCCGGGCCGCGGCGACCAGCACGCCCAGGAGGTCTGGGGGTACCGACCGAGCGTCTGGTCGTGGAGGTGGAGCAGCCGGGCGGTGATCTGCCCGTCGCTGGTGGGGTCATCGACCATCCGGCTCGGGTCGCCCTCGATGGGGTCGGGCTCGCCGCCCGGTGTGGCCCCGTCCTCGGTGACGCAGCCCTCATCCCCGTCCGGTGCGCCGGTCTCGGCCTCGGGCAGGCCCGCGGCATCATGCGAGTTCAGCCAGGCGGCAGGATCGACATGGTCCCCGTCGGCGCCGCCCTCGCGGACCTCGAAATGCAGATGGGGTCCCGTGCTCATGCCCGAGCTGCCGACATCGGCGATGTGCTGGCCCGCGCTGACCTGATCGCCGACGGTGACGTGGATGCCATCGGCCCAGGAGTGGATGTAGGCGGTCGCGACGGTGGAGCCATCGATGGTGTGCTCGATGACGACGATCCCGCCGCTCGCGTCGCTGTACTCGGCGACGGTCACGCTGCCATCGGCGGCGGCCAAGATCGGGGTTCCGTCCGGGGCGGCGAAGTCGCTGCCGGTGTGCATCGTCTGCTCGCCGGTGATCGGATGCGTCCGCGGACCAAAGGGCGAGGTCGCCACCCAGGTGTCCTCCGGCAGCGGGAACACCACGCCCGAGGAGCCACGCTCCGCAGGGGCCGCCGCAGTCACGGCGCGACCAGCAGGCTCGACGGTGGGGCCGCCGCTGGCCGAGAGCGCGTCGAGGATCGTCTCGGCGACCGGATCGTAGTCGCGGTAGCGGTCCGGGTAGGCACTGACCTCGACCGCCTGGGCCGCCTCGGCGGGGTCCATCTGCTCCCAGCCGGGAATGTCCACCAAGCCGCGCGGTGACCCATGGTTGGGCCCGTCGGGTCCGCCGTAGAACGCGGACGCCTGATAGGTGGGGTCCATGAGGTCTTCGACCGATCCCCACCCCGATTGCGGGCGCATCTGGAACAGTCCGAGGCTGTCGTTGTCGCTGCCGTCCCCGTCGTTCGGGTAGTCCGCGCTTTCGGGGTAGGCCGAGGTGTTGGCAAGCTGGCGCAGGGTGGATTCGGTCAGGGCCGCCATGAGGGCGACCTTGATGCCAGGCCGGCCCACGCCCTCGATCCCCGAGCCGGTCTCGATGATCGTGGCGGCGTGCGTGAGCTGGTCGTGGTTCAGGGTGAAGCGCTCACCGGAGCGGGTCTCCACGTCGAGCTCGTCGGGCACCTCGCCGACCTCGACCGAGCCGCCGGGCACGGTGCAGTCGGCAGTGGCGGCGGGGTTCATCAGCAGCCCGACGCCGACGAGTGCGAACATCGGGCCGAGCAGCAGCACGGCGATGACAACCAGGGCGAGCTTCTTGGTCACAGCAGGGCCTCTCGTGCTCTCAGCGCAGGGGGTTGTCGAGTTCGGACAGGCGCAGCAGATGACAGGAGTCGGCGTCCTCGGGGCAGGCGAGGAAGATGGTGAACGCCACCGAGTGCTCGGATGAGACCGGATCGTCCTGCCAGATGCCTTCTCGGTGCCGGGTTCCCTCGATCGTGATCGCGGTGGCGCCCTCGGGGAGCTGGCCGGGCTGGGCTTGATCGACGGCCTCGGCCCAGGCTTCGGGGACGGCGGCGGTCTCGATGCTCAGGTACTGGCTGGTGGAGTGCTTGCGCAGCTCGATCCACGCTTCCCGCGAGGGCAGGTAGGTCGAGATGTCGGAGGCCAGCCCGGCCTGCTCGTACCCGGTCGGGTCGCCGACCTCGACGATCACTGAGCTGTAGTCCGCTGGCATCAGGCCATCGCCGGTATCCCAGGTGAACAGGGCTTCGGCCACCGACCGGGCGAAGCCTTCGGGGTCGTCGGTGGCGATGATGACCGGCAGTCGTGGCGTGAGCTTCTCGCTCGGCGGCGGGCCCACCGTTCGCTCCGACGGTGCCGGTGCCGGCGGGGTGTCGGTGTCGGGTGGGCCGATGAGCAGGCCGTAGACGCCGACGGCGATCAGCACGAGCAGGGCGATCCCGGCGATGATCCAGGCGACCAGCCGGCGGCGGGCGTGGGAGTCGTCAGTGGTGTTCATGACGCCCAGGTACGTGCGTGGCTCCCTGGGCCGGCCGGGCTCAGATGGCGTGCAGGTGCCCGCGTGCGGTGCGGGCCTGCTCGTCGCCGAGTGCCTCTCGTGCGGCACGCAGTTGCTCGGCGAAGTCGGCGGTGCCAGTGGCCACGCCCAGGAACATCTCGGCCTGCTCGTCGGTGAGCTCTGCGGCCAAGGTGGCTGGGTCGTAGTGGGTCCACCAGTCGGTCAGTTCCTCGAACGTCGTCAGGAAGGCCCGCACCGGCCAGCGGCCCGGCACGCTCTGCCGGGGCCGGCTGGGCTGCCCGCTACGGGGCCGCTTGGTCGCTTCGGCGGCTCGCACGCGGGCCAGGGCCTGCTTCGCCATCTCGTCCAGGTCGTCCTGGCGGCGCTCGGTGGCCTGACCGGCCAGGGAGCGCAGGCGCTCGTAGATCGGGTGGACGGGTGCGCCGGCCTCGATCTGTTCGAGCCCGGTCGCGGCCTCGGCCCGGACATGCTCGGCTGTGGCCGGGTCTTCGAGGAGCTGCTGGAGGAATCCGGTGCGCTCCAGTGTCGTGTAGGAGGCGCGGCCGGTGATCAGCCGGGCGGCCTGTTCGCGGGCGGTGCCCATCGCCCCGGCTGGAGCCTCCGCGGCGTCAGCCGGTGACGGTCCTGCCAAATTGGCAGGACCGCCGTTTCCGGGCTGGTTGTCGCTGCTGAACTGTGTGGCCTTCTTCCGCCGGGCAGCGTCCTCGGCCATCAGCGTCTTGGTCTCGCGGTACAGCGCGGCGGCCTCGGTCTGGGTCAGCGCCTTGTGATGGTTGTTGTCGTCCTGCTCGGCCAGCAGGTGCCCGAGGCGGTCCGAGACGCCCGAGCGAATCCATACCCCGGTCGTGCGCCAGTTGAGCTTCTTGATCGCCGTGAGCCGGCGGTAGCCGCAGACCAGCACGCCCTGGGAGGTCAACGTCAGGGGCTGGAGCAGCCCGTGCCGGTCGATCGAGGAGGCCAGCGCGTCGATGTCGCCCAGGTCGGTGCGATGCCGGGTGCCCACGACAATCGCGTCGACGGCCCAGTCGAGCTCGATGTGTCCGTCACGCGAGCCCATCGCGCCACCTCAGACTCGGTGCGGCCACGCTGATCGTGAGCACCAGGTCGTCATCGAGCAGCAGCATCGACAGGTTCTCGCCGATCACCAGCCGCAGCAGAAGGCCCTTGCCCTGGCTGGTGGCCGCATAGGCCGGGTTCGGGTGTCCCAGCAGCGTCTTGATCACCGACAGCCAGGACCACGCCGACAAGTCCAGAAGAGCACGGGAGTACTTGTCACGGCGCAGCGCCTCGAACGCGCTCTTGCGCGATCCGATTCGTGCCAGCTCGGAGCTGACGTGCTCCACGGCAGCACGCGCCGTGTCCGGCGGCCAGCCCAACATGGCGAACAGCGCGATCGCGTCTTCGACGGCGCTGGTCGCCGAGGTGTACGCCCGAATCGTGGCCTCGCCGCCGTAGTGCAGCGTCACCGGATCGGTGGGATAGGGGTCGGTGACCTGGAACTCGGGACGATAGTCCGTCAGCGGGTTCTCCCGGTCCGAGATGCGTTCGGCGTCGTGGAAGCGCGAGAACGTCGGGCGGCGAGCCTGATGCACCGAGCACAGCAGCCCGGCGGCGCGTTCCTCGGCGATGCAGGTGATCCGCACCGCGTGCGTGATCACGCCCCACGGATCGCACGCGGTGCGGGCGGCCTTGCTGCGCATCACGTCGAACGCCGCCGATGCGGCCTCCCACTTGTCCAGCCCGTGCTTGTGGGCCAGGGCCGCGTACTTCTCGGCGGCGTACTCCATCAGCTCGGCAGCGACAGGGTCCGATTGCCAAGCGCCGGCCTCGCCCTCGTGCAGCCGGATGAGCAGGCGACGGAGCCCTTCGCTGGTGGTGTAGTCCTCCGGCTCGCCGGTTCGTGTGGTGTGTGTGGTCATGATCGCGGCACCTCCTGGGAGGCAGGTGCGCACGAGGGCCCTCAGCGGGCGCTCGGGGATGGTTAGTCTTCGCATGGCCGGTCACCGCCTACGACCTTCCGACCGCGTCGCGCGTGGCCGCCCGGTGGGCGTGGCCGCGTCCGAACGCCTGGATCGGTGGCAGCTGCTTGGCTCGCTCGCCCACCCGGTGAAGTCCCCGGATCATCGGTGCGCGGGCCTTACGGGCCAGCTCGGTCTGGAAGTCGATCCCGCGTCCGGCCATTGTGGCCGAGCCGCGAGCGATCAGATCGGTGGGACGGACCCACTCCAGTCCGCGCCGTGCGTTCCGTGGCGACCCGCCCACGGCGGCGGTTCGGTTCTGGTCGACGTCGGCGGCCTGCACCGCCTCGGGTGTGCCGGGAGCAGGCGAGGAGTCCGGCTGCTTCGGACTCGGATCGACCCGATGACGAGTGCTCGGGCCCTGGCGAAGCGCATGCCGTGGGCTCAGGTGCTGGGGATGGGTGTCGGGGTTCATGATGGGTCCTCCTGGGTGTTCTCGTCGGTTTCCGGATGGTCTGCGTCGGCGGCGGTGAACCAGCGGCCGATGGTGCTGGGGTGGACGGCGAGCTCGGCGGCGATCTGTTTGTTCGACCAGCCCTTCTCCCGCAGTCGTGCCGCTCGGAGACGACGAGGCGCAGGCTCGCCCTGCGCCGAGGGCTCGTCCACCACGAGAGCAAGGCCCGCCGGTGCGGGGTCAACAGGCCTCGTCGGCGGCTCCGGCGGCGACTCGCGCTCGGCCCGCGGTGGTCGGGTTATCAGGGCGTGCGCGTCCTGAGCTGGGTTCAGAGCTTCGGCATCGGTGCCGGGCTCTCGTTGGCCGGTGGCGCGGGAGAAGCGCATGAGCACGACCAGCAGGTGTGTGGTGGCGACCTCGACCAGGGGTGGGACGGCCGAGACCAGCGCCGCGAGGAGACCGGGCACGCTCGTGTCGGCGGCGAGGATCGCGTGCGTGGCGTTGGCTGCGACCGACACCAGGGCTCCGGCGATCAGCAGTGCCCAGGCGTACCAGGCCGTCGTGTGCCCGTCGAGGGCGACGACGGCGACCGTGGCCACCACGATCAGACCATCGACGAGCATGGGCCACAGCCACGCCTGGCCGGCCGCGATGCCCGAGCGCTGCGCCAGATCGGCCAATGCGGTGTAGGACAACCAGAACGCGCCGGTCGCGATGACGACGTTGCCGACCGCGGCGGCTGCCACGGCGGATCGCCGGCCCTTCACGCCCTCGGCCATCACAGACCCCGTGGCGATGTCGGAGCCCGCGAGGCCGCCACACGGCAACGATCCACGGTCGGTGGGCCTGTCGACTGCTCGGTCCGAGTCGTCGGGGTGGTGGCGTGGACGCGGTGGTAGGCGTTGACGACGATGCGGCCGATCTCGCGGGCATCGAAATCTGGTTGCTCGGTGGCCTCGGTCAACGTGCCGGCCGCAACAGAGGGGTCCACGCCGTTCTCGGCCATCTTGCACGCGGCCCAGAACACACCTGAGTTGCGTTGCCCCTCGGGTACCCGAGCAGCCCAGCCGGCCAGCCGTCCCGCTGCCTCGCTCGGATTGGCCGCAAGCCCTGCGGGACGGGGCCGCGGCGGTGGCTTCGGATCGAGGAAGTCACGCAGGGCTTGGGCATCCACCGTCGAGACCCGGCCGGGATTGATCCTCTCGACCCGATAGACCGCCTCGGTGCCACCGACGGCACGTCGCGAGGGCGGGACGATGATGTAGCCGCCATCACCGCGAAAGTCGATCGCTGCCCGCCCCGCCTGCCACGAGCGCTGCTCCACGCCCTCGGTGGCCGGGAAGTACAGATGCAGGCCGCCCGAGGCAGAACGTGCGGCCAGCCCCCACCCCGACACCAGTCCGGCCCGGTCGGCGCGGTTGAGCGCGTCGTAGCCGTTGACAGGGCCATGGACATCAACGTCCACGACCACCGCCCCCGAGGCGGCACCCGTGGGCATCCCGATGTTCGCGGCCGGGAAACGGTGCCACCAGGCCTGCACCTGGGCCAGATCCGTGGTCGCGTTCTTGAACCCCTGCCCGGTGACGGGCTGCTTGCCGCCCGGTGCGCACGGGAACACCGGCACCCCGGCGCGAGCGAAGATGACGGCTGCCTCCGGTAGCGGCGTCGTCGCATCGATCTGCTGCACCGCCCAGATGAATCCTCGCCGGCTGGCCATCACAGCCTCCGCTCCGGCCGGGCTGTCGAGGCCGGGCGTCTCGCCGTATCGGGCCCTGCACTCTGCTGGGGTGTCCGCTCGCGGCCCGCGCTGGTGCGAGCTGGGCCGTCCTTGGCCAGACCGGGTGGGGTGCCGTCGGGCAGTCGAACAGTGTCGAGACCATCGAGGATGTCGATCGCTACCCGACGTACCCGCTCCCCGGTGGCCTTGACGACTTCGACCGGCTCTGTGCCATCGACCGTTGCCGCCCACCCCGACACGTACGGGATCGTGTAGTCGCTGGTGTCCATTCCATGAGCGGCGCCGACCATGAGCGCGACGGACTCGGCTTCGACCTCCGCGATCCCACGATGCTGGCGAGCCTCCTCCTGGTCGGGGCTGTGCATCAGCACATGCCCGAGCTCATGAGCCAGCGTCTTGACCTGGGAGGCGGCGTCCATGTTCTCCCGCACCGCAACCGATCGGTCGGTGAAGTTGGTCCGTCCGTTCGCGCCGTCGATCATGCCCTCATGCGGCACACGCATCAGCTCATACCCGGCGGCCTGCACCTGCCCGGCCAGTCCCTCCCACAACCCCTCGGGCGCTTCGCCTTGCAGCAGCGTCGGTTCCGGTGCCTTGGGTATCGGGTCGCCGCCGGTCTGGGCGACATCGAAGACCCGCGCGGGGACCACACCGACCATGCGTGTGCGGACGGCCTCGCCGGGCTTGGGCTTCTCATACCGGCCCAGGCGCCGCCAGGAGTCAGGGTCCTTCGGTGTCGCCGTGGCGAACCGTGCCTTGAACGGAGCGAGGATACCGTAGTGCTTCTGGCCTTTGAGGATGTGCCGACCCATCTTCTGCCACTGCCCGGCGCCGGCCACATAGGTCGGGAACGGCGAGGCCACTTTCCCGGCCGCATAGTTCGCCTCGTGCTGTTTCCAGATGAGAAGCGTGTTGTTGAACGACCGTGACCGGAACCGGGCGGCGAACCTCAGCGCGTCGGCCCAGTCCTCGCCCGTGATGAGCTGCTCGACCGCGCCGGTCAGCGTCTCGTGGAGCTCATCGAGCCTCGCTTCCCGCTTCTGGCGGGCCTCTTCCCTCGTCGCCATCGTCCGGCCTCCTCTCGGCAGGCCACCGCGTAGAAGCGGCAGACCCTGCACCAGCGAGGTGCGCCAGGCGCATCCGGCGAGTCAGACGGTCAGCGAACGACAGGATCGGTATGTTGGCCATCAGGAACGCGGCGGCACCTGACGTGGACTCACTGGACTACCAGCGACGGCTCTCCTACTGGGCGAGCGGAGGTCAAGTACGGTCGGACGCCGGACGAAGTGATGATTTCCCGGACGCGACTGCCCCTACAGCGGGCGTTCTTCACCAACGGGGCGCATGGCCCGATAGCGGCTCGGGCTGAGCCCGATGTGCTCGATGAACGCCTCCGTCGCCCGCGACCGGCTCGACCACCCGACCCGCCGGCCGACGCGGGCAACGGGGAGATCGGTTTCGCGCAGCAGCCGGGCCATCTCCTGAACACGCAGCATCGTCAGATAGGCGATCGGGGTCTTCCCGAACGCCTCAGCGAACACGCGAGTCAGCTGCTGCGGGGACAACCGCACAGTCTCGGCCAGCTCACCAAGCGTCCATGGATGTGCGATGTTCTCGTGGAGAGCTTCACGAGCGAGCAGCGATTCACGACGCAGTGGAGCAAACCGACGACTGCGCGGCAGCACCGGACGCGAGCGCGCCCGCTGCAACGGTGTCAGCCTCACAGGCGAGACGCGGATGAATGGTCCGAGCACATCCATGACGGCGAACCAGAGTGCCTGGAGTCGATTGAATCTCTCTCGGAATTGCTCCTCAACGCTGAGGGCCACCATCTCGTCCAGCCACGGCACAACCATCCCGGCCCGATCTCTGCCGAGCCGCAGGATCTGCGCAGGTTCAGAGTAGACCTTCTCCGCGAAGCTGGGCGCTTCAAGCCGGTCATGCAGCACCGCAGAGTGCTGCCAGAAGAACTGATCGAGAGCGAAATCGGTATCGACGTAGATCGAGGTGAACGTGACGAGTTCTTCGGGCTCGCTGCTGAACAGCACGTTCGGGCCAAGGAGAATTGCGTCACCGACGTTGACTGCCTGACGACCGAACTCGCTGAACATGATCGCCGATCCCGATCGGATGAACACGATCTTGAGGCAGTCGTAGACCATCGGACCGACAGGCCTATGCATCGTGCGTGTGTCCGCGACCAGAGGGATATGCCAATGCGCAGCACAGGAGCCGCTAACTGTCTCCGGCGTAACTGCGCACTCCAGCTGGGATTCGTCTGATCCACTCACCAATCTCGAACGCCTGCGAATCGAGTTGGCACGGCCGGCTTCGTACCATGAGCACCAGCGACTGATCGGCGTTTGGTGGGTGTCCGGCCCGTACCGGTCGTCACTGCCTTCGCCGACGCGGCAAGGCAGTCCACGGTTCTCATAAGGCCGGGGCTCACTACTCTCCGACGCGCAGCGACACCGCCCAGCGGGTCGCCCCGCAGCATCGTTGCGCCACGAGGCTCACCTCGGACGCTCCAACCATTGCCCGCAGCACATCTGCGATGCGGCTCACACGATCGCCTCCCTTCTTGCGGAATACCTGCCAGGGGTATACCGTTGACTTGTACACGTACCCGGTAGGGGTACTACTGCATAGAAGGAGGATACCTGATGGCTTCGAACGATTACCAGGTGACGGGCATGACCTGCGGGCACTGCGAGATGTCGATCCGCGAGGAGGTCGGCGAGATCCCCGGCGTCCAGGACATCCAGGTCAGCGCGCAGACCGGCAAGCTCAACGTCACCTCCGAGGGCGAGATCGACGATGCCAAGGTCCTCGCGGCGGTCGAGGAGGCCGGCTACTCGGCGGTGCGCGTCTGATGAAGGCCGGAGGACGGCTCGCGCTCTACGGGGCCGGGTTGGTGGTGGCGTTCGGCGGGGCCTTCGGCCTCGCCGGCGCCGTCATTCCCGACAGCTTCGTAGCAGCATGGGCAGAAGGAAGTGACGTGAACACACACGGTGAAGGGCACGGCGGCGCTGCGCAGGAAACTGCGGAGCCCGCTCTGAACGGGGTCTCCGCAAGCGCGGACGGCTTCGTGCTCTCCCCGGTCCAGGCTCCCACGGCTGCAGGCGAGGATGGAAAGCTGAGCTTCCAGATCCTCGACGAGTCTGGCGAAGCGGTGACCGAGTACACCACCGCACACGAGAAGGACCTGCATCTGATCGCCGTTCGCACCGATGGTACCGGTTTCCAGCACGTGCACCCCGAACTCGACACGAGCACAGGCACTTGGTCGGTGCCGTGGACCTGGGACGAAGCCGGCACCTACCGCGTGTACGCCGACTTCACACCCGCGGGCGAGGGAGCCGAAGGCATCACCCTGACTCGCGCCGTCGAGGTGGCGGGCGACTTCACCCCCGTCGAGACCGAGGCTCAGATCACCGACGAGGTCGACGGATACACCGTCTCCCTGAACGGCGACCTCACTGCGGGCACCTCAAGCGAGCTCACCATCTCGGTCGAGCGCGACGGGGAGCCGGTGACCACGCTGGAGCCCTACCTGGGCGCGTTCGGTCACCTGGTGGCGCTGCGCGAAGGCGACCTCGCCTACCTGCACGTCCACGCCGAGGGCGACGAGCCCCAGGCCGGGGACACGGCCGGACCCGAGATCGGATTCGCAGCGGAGGCCCCGACCGCCGACCGCTACCTGCTCTACCTGGACTTCCAGGTCGACGGGCAGGTGCACACCGCCGAGTTCGTGATCGACGCCAAGCATGGTGACGGCTCGCAGACAGACGATTCGCATACCGACGGCCACTGACCCGCAGGGACTGGCGTCGCACGAGAGCTGAAGAGAGAAGGAAGAGGATGAGCACATCAGCGCCCCCCACCGGTGGGCCGGACATCGAGCTGGAGATCGGCGGGATGACCTGCGCCTCCTGTGCGAACCGGATCGAGAAGAAGCTGAACAAGCTCGACGGCGTCGCGGCCACGGTCAACTACGCCACGGAGAAGGCCAAGGTCACCGTGCCTGCCGGCTACGATCCGGCACTGCTGGTCGCCGAGGTCGAGAAGACCGGCTACACGGCTGCGCTGCCCAAGCCCAAGGACACCACGGCGAACACGTCGGAGACCGAGGCCGGGGAGGAGGAAGACACTGAGCTCACCTCGCTGCGCCATCGGCTAGTCGGCGCCATTGTGCTCACGGTTCCCGTGATCGCCATGGCCATGATCCCCGCACTGCAGTTCGTATATTGGCAGTGGGCCTCGCTCGCGCTTGCCGCCCCGGTGATCATCTGGGCAGCCTGGCCGTTCCACAAGGCCGCATGGACGAACCTCAAGCACGGCACCGCGACGATGGACACACTCATCTCGATGGGCACCTCGGTCGCACTGCTGTGGTCCGTCTACGCACTATTCTTCGGAACCGCTGGCACACCCGGGATGACGCACCCGTTCGAGTTCACGATCGCTCCCTCGGATGGCGCGGCGAACATCTATCTCGAAGTTGGCGCGGGCGTGACGATGTTTATCCTCGCCGGCCGCTACTTCGAGAAGCGCTCCAAGCGCCAGGCCGGGGCCGCGCTGCGCGCCCTCCTGGAGCTCGGCGCGAAGGAAGTCGCCGTGCTCCGCGACGGCGTTGAGGTGAAGATCCCCACCTCTGACCTCCAGGTCGGCGACGAGTTCATCGTTCGTCCGGGCGAGAAGATCGCCACCGACGGCATCGTGACCTCCGGCTCCTCCGCGGTGGACGCCTCCATGCTCACCGGCGAGTCCGTACCGGTCGAGGTCCGCGAGGGCGACTCGGTCACCGGTGCCACCGTCAACGCGGGCGGCCGCCTTGTCGTGCGGGCGACCCGTGTCGGCTCGGACACGCAGCTTGCGCAGATGGCGAAGCTCGTCGAGGACGCGCAGACTGGCAAGGCCGAGGTGCAGCGTCTGGCCGACAAGATCTCCGGCGTGTTCGTGCCGATCGTCATCGTCGTCGCGTTCATCACCCTCGGCGCCTGGCTGGGAGGCGGATTCCCCGTCGCCGCCGCGTTCACCGCAGCGGTCGCCGTGCTCGTCATCGCGTGCCCCTGCGCGCTCGGGCTCGCGACTCCGACCGCGCTGCTCGTCGGCACCGGCCGCGGGGCGCAGATGGGCATCCTCATCAAGGGCCCGGAGGTGCTGGAGTCCACCCGCAAGGTCGATACCGTCGTGCTCGACAAGACCGGTACCGTCACCAGCGGCAAGATGACCCTTACCGATGTGATCACCGAAGCCGGTGTGGACCGTGCCGAGCTGCTGCGCCTCGCGGGTGCGCTGGAGGACTCCTCGGAGCACCCGATCGCTCAGGCGATCGCCAAGGGCGCCACCCAGGAAGTCGGCCAGCTGCCCACGCCAGAAGACTTCGCCAATGTCGAGGGCAAGGGCGTGCAGGGCATCGTCGAGGGCACCCCGGTCGTCGTCGGACGCGAATCGCTGCTGGCCGATTGGTCGCAGAAGCTCTCTCCGGAGGTCGCACAGGCGAAGGCTCAGGCCGAGGGTGAAGGCAAGACGGTCGTCGCGATCGGCTGGGACGGTGCTGCGCGCGGCATCCTCGTCGTCGCCGACACCGTCAAGCCCACGAGCGCAGAGGCGATCCGCGGGCTCAAGGAGATCGGCCTGACCCCGGTGCTGCTCACCGGTGACAATGAGGCCGTGGCCCGCCAGATCGCCGCCGAGGTCGGCATCGAGGAGGTTATCGCCGAGGTGCTGCCCAAGGACAAGGTCGACGTCGTCACCCGTCTTCAATCCGAGGGCAAGATCGTCGCGATGGTCGGCGACGGCGTCAACGACGCCCCCGCGCTCGCGCAGGCCGACCTGGGCCTGGCGATGGGCACCGGCACCGACGTCGCGATCGAGGCCTCCGACATCACCCTGGTCCGCGGTGATCTGCGGGCCGCGGTCGACGCGATCCGTCTGTCCCGTAAGACCCTGTCGACGATCAAGACCAACCTGTTCTGGGCATTCGCCTACAACACCGCCGCGATCCCGGTCGCAGCGCTGGGCATGCTCAACCCCATGCTCGCAGGCGCGGCGATGGCGTTCTCCAGCGTCTTCGTCGTCGGCAACAGCCTCCGCCTGCGCGGGTTCAAGAGCGTCGCCACGAAGTGACGAACGAGAACCCACCCATCCACACGAATCCAACAACGAAGGAACACCAGAGAATGAGCAGCTGCTGCAGCACGAACGAGACTAACCCCGCCGCCGAGAACGGTGGACGCGAGAACCTGCTCGGCGGGGGAGCCGATGACATGACCACCTGCCCGGTCATGGTCGGAACCCCGGTCAGCAAGAAGACCGCCGAAGCCGCCGGACTCTACCGCGACTTCGACGGCGAGCGCTACTACTTCTGCTGCGCCGGCTGCGGCCCCGCGTTCGATTCGGATCCGGCCAAGTACGCCGCCAACATGGCGTAATCCACCAGCGTGCGGGGTGCCGCGGCACCGCTGCGGCACCCCGCCACCTGATCGGAGCGAACCGACATGACCACTACGACCCCCACCACCGAAACCCACCTCGACACCTACCCCGCAGGAGGCGACGGCGACGCGTCCGACCACGGATACATCAGCGACAAGACGAAGTACCGCAATCGCCTGCGACGCCTCGAAGGCCAGATCCGCGGCATTGATCGGATGGTCGACGAGGACCGCTACTGCATAGACATCCTCACCCAGATCTCCGCAGCCACCAGGGCACTCGAGAACGTCGCCCTCGGCCTGCTCGACGATCACCTCAAGCATTGCGTCCTCGACGCCGCAGTCGCCGGCGGACCAGTCAGCGAGCAGAGGCTCGGCGAGGCATCCGAGGCCATCGCCCGCCTCGTTCGCTCCTGACGCCGACGCACCAGTTCGACCACGACCAGCAGCCCAGGAGTTCCTCTATGACCACCCAGCACGTCCTCATCCTCGGCTCGGGAGCAGCCGGGGCCGCAGCCACCCGCACTCTCGCCTCACGCGACGATGTCCGGGTGACGCTGGTGACCCGCACCGGGGAGACGCCCTATACGCGGATGCTCATCAAGGGAATCGCGTTCGGTCCGACACCGCCGGAGATGATCAAGCTCCCGCTGCCTCAGATCGAGGTCATCGCCGACACCGTGCTCGAAGTCGACACCTCGGCGAAGCAGGTCCGGCTGACCTCCGGCGCACAGGTCTCCTACGACGCGCTCATCGTCGCGACCGGGAGCATGCCCCGTTCCCTGCCCGCTGACGTGTTCGGCGACGACGCCGGACAAGGGAGGGTCACCGCTCTTCACTCCGTGGAGGATGCCCTCGGCATCCGAAAGTTGCTGACCGGCCTGGGACGGCCGGCGCGCGTGGCGATCTACGGCGGCGGAATCATCGCAGCCGAGACCGCCTCGTCGCTGCAAGCCGACGGACACATGGTCACGCTGGTCTCTCGCAGTTCCGTTCCCGGCATCGGAGCGTTTGGGGCGCCCGTGGCTGAACGCCTCGCCGCCGACCATGCCGCCAAGGTGCAGACTCGATTCGGTCGCACTCTCCAGCATGTCGACGAAACAGAATCCGGTGTCGCCATCACCCTCGACGACGGCGATCCTATTGTGGCCGACTTCCTCCTCGTTGCGCTCGGCACGACGCCCGCAGCCCCGTCACCGTGGACGAACGGCATCGACGTCGACGATCACCTCCGCGCCGCAGCAGACCACGTCTACGCCGCTGGAGGTGTGGCCACGCATCACGACGAAGCACTGGGCGCCTGGCGCATCGACCATTGGGAAGACGCCGCCGCGCAGGGTGCGCACGCCGCACAGGCCGCATTGCACGACCTCGGCATCAGCGACGATCCGAGCACCTACCTGCCACGCAGCCCCTACATGGCGATGGTCTACGGTCAGATGATCTCCGGAGTCGGGTACACGGCCGGCACAAACACCTACCTGGAAGCCGGCGAGGAGTTCATCGTCCGCCACGAGACCGACGGTATGGTCGTCGGCGTCACCGGCATCGACGCGGTCGGCACCGTCTACCAGTGGGGACAGCAGCTCCACGGCGTGCAGGCCTAGGCGATGGCGGGAGACTGTACCAGGCAGATCCCACGGCGGGGCTTCCTGCTCTCGCTGGCAGCGACCATTCTCATGATGGCGGCTGCCAGCGCGCCGTCGTTGTTCTACCCCCAGATCGCCGAACGGCTCGAGCTCGTTCCCGTCGCCACCACATTCGTATTCGCGGTCTACACCTTCACCCTCCTGGCCGCGCTGCTCTACCTCGGACCGCTCTCCGATTACATCGGCAGACGTCCGGTCGTAACCGCCGGTTCCCTGGCGCTGGCACTGAGCCTGGCCATGTTCTGGTTCGCCGGCGGCCTCGCGACACTCCTGGTCGCACGCGCTCTGCAAGGGCTCGCAGCGGGTCTGCTCATCCCGGCCCTGTCGGCGATGATGATCGACTTCGAGCCGCCGTCGCATCCGAACATCGCAGCCCTGTGGAACACGATCGGGCCGATGATCGGTCTCGGGACCGGGGCACTCGGTGCTGCGCTTCTCCTCGATCTCACCCCCGAACCGACAGCTGCGGTCTTCGGCCTGCTCGTGCTCGCCTTCCTCATCGTGGCAGCGACGGTGTGGATCACACCGGAATTGGTCCCCAAGACCCGGTTACGACGTGGCGACCTCCGCCCGCGGTTCACCGTGCCACCGCACCTGCGCCGCATGTTCACCGCCGGTGTGCCCGCGATCATCGCTGGGTGGGCGACCAACGGACTCTTCCTCGCGCTCGGAGCCGGCCTCGTCGGCAGTGAGCTCGGGGGCTCCACGCACACCCACGCGGGCATCGTCATCTTCGCACTGGCGATCTCCGGAGTCACCGCCTCGTCCGTCCTGCAGCGGCGTTCCGCCCGCACCATCAGCCTGTATGCGACCAGCGCCCTGGCATTCGGCACCGCAGTGAGCATCGGCGCCCTCGCACTCGGTTCCTACCCGGCCTACGTCGCGTCGGTCGCGATCGTCGGTTCCGGGTTCGGCACAGCGTTCCTCGGGGTGCTGCGCACACTCATGCCCCACACGGCATCGTCGGAACGCGCCGCCGTGATGGCTGTGATCTACACGGTCGCCTACCTCGCATTCGGTGTGCCCACCATTGTCGCCGGGTTGCTCGTGCCGGTGCTCACCCTGTCAGGAACCATGACAATCCTCGGTGCGATCATCATCGCCCTCAGCCTTGCAGCCACCGTCCTGCGCCTGCGCATCCCGCAGGCGGTCGCAGGCCCGGCAGAGACTGACGACCTCCCCGAGCCTCCCACTGACTCTCACCGCCGATCCGCACCCGACCGAGAAGAGCAGCCATGACCTATGTGATCGCGCTTCCCTGCGTGGACGTCAAGGACCGCGCCTGCATCGACGAATGTCCTGTCGACTGCATCTACGAGGGCGAACGCTCGCTCTACATCCATCCCGACGAATGCGTTGACTGCGGAGCCTGCGAACCGGTCTGTCCCGTCGAGGCCATCTACTACGAAGACGACCTGCCCGACGAATGGTCTGATTACTACAAGGCCAACGTCGAGTTCTTCGACGAATTGGGTTCTCCCGGTGGAGCCGCGAAGATCGGACCGGCGGGCTTCGACCATCCCCTCATCGCCGCATTGCCCATCCAACATGAGCAGTCCCTCTGAGAAGGACAATTCGATCTATCCACACCGGTACAACGCGCGATCCTTGACTAGTACCCCCTGGGGGTATAAGGTAGGCATGTTGATGAAAGGAGCTGACATGCAGAGGAGACTGCGAGCAGGGCTGGCAGCAGGAGCGCTCGGAGTGACACTCGTGCTCGCCGGTTGCGGCAGCGGAGCAGACGAAGACCAGCAGGCCGACCCTTCGGCTACTGAGGAGCATCAGGGCCACGGCGGCGACAACGCAGAAAGCGGTGATGAGGAGATGGATCACTCGATGGAGCACCCGATGGACGGCGGACCGGCACCCGAGGGTATCGCCGAAGCCAGCGACCCCGCCTACCCGGTCGGCACAGAGGTACAGCTCACGGCCGACCACATGGAAGGCATGGACGGTGCGACGGCGACGATCTCCGGCGCATTCGACACGTACACGTACTCCGTGAACTACACGCCCGCAGGTGGCGGCGCCCCCGTCACGGACCACAAGTGGGTCGTGCAGGAAGAAATCGAGGATGCCGGCGACGAGCGCCTGGCCGATGGCACAGAGGTGACGCTGCTCGCCGAGCACATGGAGGGCATGGAGGGTGCGACGGCCACCATCGCTTCGTCCACCGATGAGACGGTCTACATGGTCGACTACGAGACGGACGGCATGAAGATGACGAACCACAAGTGGGTCGTCGAGAGCGAGATCCAACCAGCGTCCTGAGCCGACGTTCGCTTGCCCGGCGACCGGGTGAGCGGCAATCGGCATGGCTCGATGACGGAGGAGGGGAACGATGACGGACCCGAACTCACACCAGCACCACGGTCACGGAACCGATGCACCCGCTCACGGCGAGCATCACCACGGGTCTGTGTCCGCGCACGCCTCGGCGGAGGCGCACGGCACGCGCGAGGGTCAGCACACCGGGCACCAGGGCCACGCCATGGACCACGGGCAGCACTCAGACCACACGGGCCTCGACGAGCACGGCGGCCACGGTGAGCACGCCCAGCACGGTGGCCACGGAGATCACAGCGGCCATGGCGGTCACGGTGATCACGTTGGCCAGTTCCGCCGGCTGTTTTGGATCAACCTCGTCATCGCCATCCCCGCGGTCACCCTCTCGCCGATGTTCGCCATGCTGCTGGGCTACGAGGTCCCCGGCTGGGCGGGCTGGGTCGCCGCGGTACTGGGCACCGTCATGTACGTCTGGGGCGGCAGGCCCTTCCTCACCGGCGCAGTCAGCGAGTTGAAGTCCCGCAAGCCCGGGATGATGCTGCTCATCGCTCTGGCGATCACGGTGGCCTTCTTCGCCTCCTGGGCCGCGACCCTCGGGCTCGTCCATCACGAGCTGGAGTTCTGGTGGGAGCTGGCGCTGCTGATCGTGATCATGCTGCTGGGCCACTGGATCGAGATGCGCTCCCTGGCCCAGACCACCTCGGCGCTCGACTCGTTGGCGGAACTGCTGCCCGACGAGGCCGAGCGCGTTGAGGGCGAGAACGTCGTTAAGGTGGCCCCAGCCGACCTCGACGTGGGCGACGTCGTGATCGTGCGTCCCGGCGGCAGCGTCCCGGCCGACGGCACCATCGTCGACGGCCGCGCCGACATGGACGAGTCCATGATCACCGGCGAGTCCCGCCCGGTCTCTCGGGGCGAGGGCGAGACAGTCACTGCCGGCACCGTCGCCACGGACTCCGGCCTGCGGGTGAAAATCACCGCCACCGGCGACGACACCGCCCTGGCCGGCATCAACCGGCTCGTCACCGAGGCCCAGAACTCCTCCTCCCGCGCCCAGCGGATCGCCGACAAGGCCGCGGCCTGGCTGTTCTGGTTCGCCCTCGGCGCGGCGCTGGTCACCGCAGTCGTCTGGACGCTCATCGGCATGCCCGACGAGGCCGTGGTCCGTACAATCACCGTGCTCGTCATCGCCTGCCCCCACGCCCTCGGCCTGGCGATCCCGCTCGTGGTCTCCATCGCCACCGAGCGCGCCGCCCGCGGCGGCGTGCTGGTCAAGGACCGCCTCGCCCTGGAGTCCATGCGGCAGGTCGACGCAGTGCTCTTCGACAAGACCGGCACACTGACCAAGGGCGAGCCCACCGTCACCGGCGTCGAACCGACCGGCGACCTCGACGCCGACCAGGTCCTCGCCCTCGCGGCCTCGGCCGAGGCCGACAGCGAGCACCCGCTCGCCAAGGCCATCGTCACCGCCACCAAGGACAAGGGACTCGCCCTTCAGCAGGCCAGCGGCTTCTCATCCTCGCCCGCCGTCGGAGTCACCGCGACCGTCGCCGGCCAGGAGGTCCGCGTCGGCGGCCCCCGGCTGCTTGAGGAGACCGGCCAGGACGAGGTCGGCACAGCCGAGGAATGGCGCTCTGAGGGCGCGATCATCCTGCACGTCCTCCGCGACGGCCAGGTGGTCGGCGGCCTCAAGCTCGCCGACGAGGTCCGCCCCGAATCCCGCGACGCCGTCGACGCCCTCCACGCCCTGAGCGTCGAGGTCGTCATGATCACCGGCGACGCCGAGGCAGTGGCGAACGAGGTCGGCAAGGAGCTCGGCATCGACCGCGTCTTCGCCGGCGTCCGCCCCGAGGACAAGTCCGCCAAGGTCGCCCAATTGCAGCACGAGGGCAAGAAGGTCGCCATGGTCGGCGACGGCGTCAACGACGCCCCGGCACTGGCCCAGGCCGACGTCGGCATCGCGATCGGCGCCGGCACCGACGTCGCCATCGCCTCGGCCGGGGTCATCCTCGCCAGCTCCGACCCCCGGTCGGTGCTCTCGATCATCCAGCTCTCACGACGCGCATACGGCAAGATGAAGCAGAACCTGTGGTGGGCAGCCGGCTACAACCTCATCTCCGTGCCGCTTGCGGCCGGTATCCTGGCACCGGTGGGATTCGTCCTGCCAATGTCGATCGGCGCGATCCTGATGTCGGCCTCCACCGTGGTGGTTGCGCTCAACGCCCAACTCCTGCGGCGCATCGACCTCACACCCGAAGCCAGCACGCGTTCCGTCCTGGAACGCCAGAAGTAAGGACATGCCCATGTCTGTCGACACTGATCCTCATCAGCACGGATACATCAGCGACAAGGAGCGCTACCTCGGCCGCATGAAGCGCATCGAGGGTCAGGCCCGCGGGATCGCGAAGATGATCGATGAGGAGAAATACTGCATCGACATCCTCACCCAGGTATCCGCCCTGACCCGCGCCCTCCAGGGGGTCGCGACCGGTCTACTCGACGATCATCTCAAGCACTGCGTGCTCGATGCAGCGAAGCTCAGCGACGAGGCGGCCGTCGAGAAGATCCAGGAAGCCACGGACGCCATCAACCGGCTCGTGCGCTCCTGATCTCGGACCCCGACGGCCGCGTTCCAGGACACGGCGGGCACAAACCCTCACGATGCCAGCGCGCCTGATCCTCGCCGACGCGCCGTCCGCCCGCGATGCGCTCACCTTCGCTCAACGGGCCGCGTGGGCCGGCGCCCACGGCGTGCGCTTGCAGGCCGCGGCCGGGCTGCTGTGCATGAGTGCGGCTGCGCTAACGCCCCGTGGTCCGCTCGACCGCACCCCTACGATCCTCGTCCTTCGCACGCTCCGCTCCGACGCCGAGCTGCAGTGCGACGTCACCGTCGAAACCCTGACCGCGACCGTCGACCCCCTGGCCCTCGAACTGCCGGAGACCTCGCTGGCACCCACCTGGACCAGCGTCGAACCCCCGCAACACGGGTGGAGACACATTGCGGTTGTGTCCAGTCTGACGCTGATGCGTAGCGCCCGTGCCGGCATCGAGGCCGTCGCCCAAGCACTTCCCGACAAACCCGGCGACGATGTCGTCCGCAAGATCCGGGGCATGGTCTGGGGCACCCCGGACACAGCCCTCTCGTCGCTGCCGCAAGGCGTCGCGTTCGCCGCCTACGTGTTCGGGTTCCTCAGCGCCGGAGGAGAGGCCGCGATCTCCACCGCCGGCCGTTGGACGCGGTTGACCCTCCCGACTGGACACGTGCTCCTGCGCGGGCCCGTCGTCTCTGGCCTCACCTCAATCCGCCGCACCCGGCCACGCGTCTCCGAGTCCTTCACACCAATCGGATGATACTTGATACCCCATAGGGGTAATGGGTAAGATTGGTGACTATGAGAGAGGCTGAACACGCGCACGCCACGTATGACACACCGCACCTGGATGCGGCGGTCGAAGTCTTCGCGTTGCTGGCGAATCCGGTGCGAGTGAAGATGATCCTCGCCATTCGCGACATCGAGGCCTCTGCCAATCACCTGGCGGACATGGTCGACCTTCCCATCGACCAGACCTCCCACGAGCTTGACCGTCTGGAGTCGGCCGGGATTGTGAGTCGGCAGCGACGCGAGTCCGGCGACTTCTACCTATTGACCGGTGTGCATGCCGGGGCGCTGGCTGAGGCTGCGATCTTCCATGCCGAGCATCAGCAGCAGGAACGCATTCGTGCGGGTTCTCCCACCTCGAACTCGCGACCGAACTGACGAAGGAGGCATCATGCCCCGTTTTTCCCGATTGACCCCTGAGACCGCAGTGGGGGCCTCACGAGACTTGCTCGGCGATCTCGTCGAGCGGCACGGCGAGGTCGGAGACATGGTCTCGACGATGGCGCACTCCCCGGCGGTGCTCGGCGGTTATCTCCAGCTGAGCAAAGCCATGCGTCGCGCCAAGCTCGACCGCAAGGTCAGCGAGCTCGTTTCGATCGCCGTGCAGTCGCAGCAGGGATGCGGAATGTGCCTGGCCTCGCACATCAGCGCGGCACGATCGCTCGGGGTCAGCGATGACGAGATCGCACTCGCCCAGCAGGGTACGGCGATGACCGGCCCGGTCGCGGCGATGATCGCGCTCGGCCTCCAGGTCTACCGTGAGCCTGCGTCGATCACCGACGAGCAGATCGACGAGCTTCGGGGATACGGGTACTGCGACCGTGAGATCTCTGATGTCGTCGGGGTCGTGTCGCTGAACATTCTCACCGGCGCCTTCAACCTGGTTGCCGGCCTCACGCCGGGCGACTGATCTCGCCGGCGACTTGGTGCCTTGGCCGAGAGGATAGGCAGCGGTCTGCAAAACCGTTTACACGGGTTCGAGTCCCGTAGGCACCTCCACTTTCCGCTGAGTCCAATAGGACACGCGTCGCAGGAGGCCGGTAGTCCACCCTCGGGCGCGCCGGGACCTCTGAGCTTCATTCCGCGTCGAGCGACAGATCACACTCGACAATATCGCCCTAGAGCGATATGATCGTCCTATGACGATGATTCAACAGGAGGGGGCAACCCTCGACGAGGTGGCGACGGCAGCGTACGCCCACCTGTTCCAGGCATTTGCGGAACCGACGAGGTTGGCGATCGTGCAGCACCTCGCCTCGGGTGAGCACCGGGTCCGCGATCTGGTCGAGCACATGGGCCTGGCCCAGTCCACGGTGAGCAAACATGTCGGCTTCCTGGTCGAGTGCGGCCTGGCGACGATGCGCCCGGAAGGGCGCTCCACCTGGTACTCGCTGACACAGCCCGAGCTCCTGCGTACCCTCATCGCCGCTGCCGAATCCCTCCTCGATGCCACCGGCACGCAGGCCCTGCTCTGCACGCACCTGCGACTCCCACATATCCACCACGCGACAGATACGGAGAAGAAGTAGACATGGGCGCAGGACACAATCACGGCCCCGCCGCTAGCGAGACCGGGCACCCCGGAGATTTCCGCAAGAAACTCTGGATCGCATTCTCGATCACCGCGACGATCGTCGTCGCCCAGGCCATCGGCTCGGTCATCACCGGCAGCCTCGCGCTGCTGACCGACACCGCCCACGCCATCACCGATGCCTCCGGCCTGCTGGTCGCACTGATCGCCGCGACGCTGATGCTCAAGCCCGCCAACTCCAAGCGCACCTGGGGGTTCCGGCGTATCGAGGTGATCGCAGCCCTCGGACAGTCGGCACTGCTGCTGGTGGTGGGCACGTACGCCGCCATCGAAGGCATCCGGCGACTGTTCGAGCCGCCGGAGGTGCCCGCAAGCGAACTGCTGATCTTCGGCATCATCGGCCTGGTCGCGAACATCATCGCCATCACCATCCTCGCCTCCAGCCGCGGTTCGAACTTCAACATGCGCGCCGCGTTCCTCGAAGTCCTCAACGACGCTCTCGGCTCGCTCGGAGTGATCATCGCGGCGATCGTCATCGCCACGACCGGGTTCATGCAGGCCGATGCCATCGCCGGACTGCTCATCGCCACACTGATCGTGCCTCGCGCGTTCAAGCTGATGCGCGAGACCACTAGCGTCCTCATGGAGTTCACTCCTAAGGGCCTCGACCTCGACAAAGTCCGCTCACACATCCTCGAACTCAACCACGTCCAGGATGTCCACGATCTGCACGCCTCCACTGTGGCGACCGGCCTACCGACCCTGACCGCCCACGTCGTCGTCGACGACGAGTGCTTCACCGACGGTCATGCCGCCCAGACGCTCCAAGAGATCAAAGACTGCGTCGCAGGACACTTCGAGGTCTCCGTCCATCACTCGACCTTCCAGATCGAGACCGAGCACATTGCCGAACATGAACCGGAAGTCAGCAAGCACGACTGAACGCAGCGCCCCCTCCCGGGCTCGTACCGGGCGGGGGCGCTTCCGCATCACGCAGGTAGGCACTACCCCTATGGGGTACTATGGCCAATTGGCACCGCGGGCAGACACGACAAGGAATCCCATGAAGAACCTCAGGTCATTCCCGAAGTACGGCGGGAAGAAAACCGCTGCAATCACCGTCGTGGTCGGCGCTTTCCTGCTCACCGGATGCACGGCCGCCAACGACTCACCCTCAGTCACCTCGGCCAGCGGAGCCGAGATCCTTGCCGAGAATGGCCTCGACGGCCTCGACGTGCGGGAGCTGATCGAAACGCTCGATGCGATCCCGCTGGACGATCGCACGGAGACCTTGACCACGTCGATCACTGCGGAGACGGTCACGCTCACCGATCAGCACGAACGCACGGCAGAGGTGCGGTTGCCCAGTGACGAGATCTACGTATCCGTCGCCCCGTATCGGTCGCAGACCCATGATTGCTACTACCACAGCCCGACCGGATGCCTGGGTGAGCTGCGCAACGCAGACGTGGCCGTAACGGTGACGGATGCGACGACCGGCGAGACGATCGTTGACGAGGAGTTGAGAACCCTCGACAACGGCTTCGTCGGGATCTGGCTGCCCCGAGGCATCGAGACATCGATCTCGATCACCCACGACGGCCAGACCGCCACCTCCGAACTTTCGACCGTCGGCGACGATGCGCAAACCTGCCTGACCACGATGCGACTGGTCTGAAACCAGCACCACGGGAATACCCCCACAGGGTAGGGCGTTGTGGTGTGCGTGCGGTCTATCGCACGCGACGTGTAACAGGAAGGAAAGCAGTCCCATGAGCGAAGTCATCACCGTCGACACCCAGACCTTCGATGAGGTTGTGCTCCAGAGCGAGGTTCCCGTTCTCGTGGACTTCTGGGCGGCCTGGTGCGGCCCGTGCCGTGCGATCGCGCCGGTCCTGGACCAGATTTCGGCCGAGCAGGATGGAAAGCTCCTCATCGCCAAGCTCAATGTCGACGAGAATCCCGACATCGCCTCGCGCTACAACATCAGTTCGATCCCTGCGATGAAGGTCTTCGACAAGGGTGAGATCGTGCGCGAGATCATCGGGGCGATGCCGAAGCCGCAGATCGAGCAACGCCTCGAAGGCATTATCTGAGGCTCGGCCGTCGAACTGTTCCCGAACTCCGCCGACCGTTGCGCGGCAGTTGATGGTCGCCCGACTCAGCGTGGTTGCATACGTAATGCAAGACTGCGCAGTGCAAC
This sequence comes from Brachybacterium equifaecis, assembly GCF_023509525.1. Lineage (GTDB taxonomy): Bacteria > Actinomycetota > Actinomycetes > Actinomycetales > Dermabacteraceae > Brachybacterium > Brachybacterium equifaecis. The sequence goes on along the minus strand of NZ_JAKNCJ010000001.1, from coordinate 540,129 downwards.
GAGCGCTTGAAGTGGCAGGACCCCGTTACCCAAGGCGGTCTTCTGCTGATTTGCAGTCAGTTCACCCATCGGATCGGTGATCCATCCGGCTGGCAGACCCATAAGCCATTCCACGAACTTCGGCGACGGACGTGGCCCTCTGTCCTCGTTCAGAACTGCGGGGGCAGGGGCGGCGTGTCCGGTGATGTGCTCCCATCGTGCGATGGCCTCGGCGTAACGTCCCCATCGGCGAACACGGTCTCGATCAGGTTGAACAGTGTCTCCGAGTCGTTCCTGTTGGTCGGTGAGCCATCCGGTCCGTGCAGGGCGAAGTCGATGACCTGGTGAGACAGGGCGATCGTTCCCCGCCGGGCTCGTACTTGATCCAGCGTTTCCCCGCCTCGGGAGTAGTCCGAAGCCAGCGGAGTGCGAAACAAGGTTCTGGGGGTGTGCGGTGATGAAGACTCGGAACCTGTGGTGTGGTGCGCCGGCCAGGGATTCGGGTAGGCCGATCCATTGCGCGTCATACCGGAGGTCGGCCAGATCGCCGAGTACGGCTCCGAGTGCCCGAAGAGGTCGAGCTGGCTCGTCTCCCAGCACCCGAGGTCGGGGTTCCACGTCGCGAGGGGTTGCGTGTGCGGAGGTTGCATCATCGTGATTGCGGGCACGGGTTGCTCCTTGTCTCTGGGGTCTGGTTGCGGTTGCGGAGAGCAGGCCACGCACGTTCTCGATTACTACGAGCCGGGGTTGCAGCGCCTCGATGGCCGAGACCATGTACGACCAGAGACCAGAGCGGGTACCGGGCGCGAGGCCCGCGCCCTTGCCGACGGTCGAGACGTCCTGACAGGGGAACCCTCCGATCAGCACGTCGACTGCAGGAACGGCGGTCCAGTCCACGGCCGCAATGTCACCGAGATTGGGAGCTTCCGGCCAGTGATGAGTGAAGACGCGAGCGACAGGAGTGTCTACCTCGGAGAACCAGATCGTTTGGCCGCCGGTAGCGTGTTCGACGGCGAGGTCGAGGCCGCCATATCCGCTGAACAGCGACCCGATCCGTGGCGGGCGATCATCGCTGGAAGGTGTGTCGTGCATGAGCGCTCCGGCGGGTCGGTGAGCCCGATTCCGAACCCCGTTCTGGGTCCTTCGTCAGGCAGGTCACCTGCCAGGTGCTCGCTCGCCCTCACCCATCAGAAGGCCAGCTATCAGCACCCTCATCGTCTGTTCACCTGAACTGTCTGCCGACCGTCGAGAGGCACCACTTGAGCCTGTCGTCGCTCATCGTTCCAAGCTCCCGTTCCGAGCGATCACACCTCTTGCAGATCGCGGGGGAACGCCCAGCCGCATGCAAAGCTGACCTTCCGAAAGTGCTATCGCTACTTCGGTTCAGAGGTCGTCGAGGGTGGCGGTGAAGTCGTCGGTGCCGCCGGTGGCGATGAACCTGGCTGCTGTAGTGCTGGCACACCACAGCGCGAGCTCTGACAGGGGAGCAGGCGATGAGTAAGGAGACTTCCCCGGTAGCCGTCTCGGCCTCAACGTACAGATGAGCCTGCTCCCTGCCTGGCCATGGCGGGATCAGACGCAGTACCGCTGGTCGGCCGATGTCGTCATCGACGTGGTACTCGGCATCCAGTAGCACCTCGTCGCCGGGACCGCGAGGTGACCACCGCTCGTGATCGTCGACCTTCTTCATCGCAGTGGCGCCCCGATGATCCGTACATCCATTTCGACGTGTGCGAGGACCAGACCGCTGTCGAGACGCGATGCGGTGTCGTTGGCTTTGAGCAGTCGCAGGAGCCCTGCAACCAGGACGGTCTCACCGGCGTCGAGCCGCGAGGCCAGTTGCGCGTCGATGGGGTTGCGGACTACGGCCTCGATGGCGGGCGCGGAATGCAATCAGGTTGCTTCCCGACCACTCGATGCCGAAACCTCCCAGCGGGAACCGTGTTGCACCGTCGTCGCCCGCGATCGGCGTCTCGACCACCAGAGCGCGAAGGAGCCCTGTCACCTGCAACACGTCCACCAACATGCACGTCACTTCACCGCTCACGAGACAGCCGTGTCGATGGCCATCTCGCATGTTGGGGTGGCGACCTCGCCACCGACAGTCGGCGGCGAGGTCGTGCGGAGTGCCTGGTTCACCTGGTCGGCGTGACGGTCTCGATGCGGGTGATGAGTGCGGGCGACGGGTATAGGTACCTGCTGCGCACGATCGCGGCTGCCGATGGTGACCGGAGCCTGTCGACCCCGTTGACGAGGTATTACACGGAGGAGGGAACTCCGCCGGGTCAATGGCTGGGGTCCGGGCTCGCTGGCCTGGGTGACGGGCAGCTCGCGACGGGTGATCAGGTCTCCGAGGCGCAGTTGCAGCTGCTGATCGGGATGGGCCGTGACCCGCTGACGGGAGACCCGTTGGGGCGGGCGTTCCCGGCCTATCGGCCGCTGGCTGAGCGGGTGAGGGCGCGAGTCGATGCGTTGCCAGAGGAGTGGGATTTCGGGACGCGGGATGCAGCGATCGCCGAGATCGAGACCGAGGAAGGCAGCCGCCGTGTCCGCCGGCCGGTGGCTGGGTTCGACTACACGTTCTCGGTGCCGAAGTCTGTCTCGGTTCTGTGGGGTATCTCTGATGCCGGTACGCAGGCGCTCATCGCCCAAGCCCACCACGAGGCGATCGGCGATGTGCTCGATCTGATGGAGCGCGAGGTCGCCGCGACCCGCACCGGCACGACCGCCGGAGACGGAGCGGTCGCCCAGGTCGACGTCAAGGGACTGCTGGCCACAGGGTTCGATCACTACGACAGCCGCGGCGGCGACCCGCAGCTCCATACGCATGTGGTCGTGTCGAACAAGGTCCAGACGGTGCTCGATGACCGATGGCGCTCGCTCGATGGCCGGCCGATGCACGCGGCTGTGGTCGCGCTATCCGAGCACTACAACGCGATCCTGGCCGACCGGCTCACCCGCAGTTTCGGGATCGAGTGGGAGGCCCGCGACCGGGGACGTGACCGGAACCCGGCATGGGAGATTGCCGGTGTGCCGGAGTCGTTGATCGAGGCGTTCTCGACCCGCTCACGCGACATCGACGCCGAGACCGACCGGCTCATCGAGGCGTTCGTCAGCGAGCACGGCCGCCGCCCCTCGGCCAGGACGATCGTCAAGCTCAGAGCACAGGCCACGCTGGCGACCCGGCCCGAGAAAGAGGTCCGCTCGCTGGCGGACCTCACCGCTGACTGGCGCACCCGCGCCACCGGCCTGCTGGGCACAGACGCGACCGAGTGGTCCCGCACGGTCACCGACAACCCGGCGGCGATGCTGCTACGGGCCGATGACATCCCGCTGGACACGGTGGCCGAGCTCGCAGGCGAGGTGGTGGCCACGGTGAGTGAGAAGCGGGCGACGTGGCGCCGGTGGAACCTACACGCCGAGGCGAGCAGGCAGACCATGGGCTGGCGGTTCGCCTCGCCCGAGGACCGCGAGGCGATCGTCGCGATGATCGCCGATGCCGCCGAGCAGGGATCGCTGCGCCTGACTCCGCCGGAGCTGGCGACCAGCCCGGTCGCCTTCCAACGTGACGACGGGTCCTCGGTGTTTCGTCCCCGACACTCCACCGTCTACTCCTCGACCCAGCTCCTCGAAGCCGAAGACCGGCTCCTTGCCCGCACCCGCGATCGGTCAGCGCCCACTGTGCCACTGGCGACGGTGGAGAAGACCATCGCCAAGCCCGACGCCTACGGTCGACGGCTCGGGCCGGATCAAGCGGCCGCGCTCGAACAGATCGCCGTGTCCGGGCGGATGCTCGATCTGCTGGTCGGCCCGGCCGGTGCGGGCAAGACCACCGCCATGTCGGCGCTGCGCCGAGCGTGGGAGGCCGAGCACGGCACCGGGTCGGTGATCGGGCTGGCGCCCTCGGCGGTCGCCGCGCAGGCCCTGGCCGATGACCTCGGCATCGCAACCGAGAACACCGCGAAGTGGTGGCAGAACCACCTGATGCACGGCACGACCTTCGATGCCGGGCAGCTGGTGATCATCGACGAGGCATCCCTGGCCGGCACCCTCTCACTGGACCGGCTCACCCACGTCGCCGAACGGGCCGGGGCGAAAGTGCTGCTGGTCGGCGACTACGCCCAACTCCAATCCGTGGATGCCGGCGGCGCCTACGGACTGCTCGTGCATGAGCGCGACGACGCTCCTGAGCTCGTCGACATCCACCGTTTCACTCACGAGTGGGAGAAGACCGCCTCACTGGACCTGCGCCACGGACGCACCGACGTCATCGACACCTATCTCGACCACGGCCGGGTCACCGGCGGCGACTCCGAGCCGATGATCGACGCGGCGTATGCGGCCTGGCGGGCCGACCGCGACCAAGGCCTCTCCTCGCTGCTGATCGCCGAGACCCGCGAGGATGTCATCAGTCTCAACGCTCGTGCCCGCGCCGACCTGATCCTGGACGGCACCATCAGTCCCAGCCGCGAGGTCACCCTCACCGATGGCACCAGCGCCGGGGTCGGTGACCTGATCATCACCCGCCGTAACGACCGCCGGCTACGCAACGGCAAGGACTGGGTCCGCAACGGAGCCAGGTGGAAGGTCACCGACGTGCGCGAGGACGGATCGGTCACCATCCGCCAGCCCGGTAAACGGGCCGGCGGCAGCATCGTGCTCCCAGCCTCCTATGTCGCCGAGCACGTCGACCTCGGCTACGCCGTCACCGCCCACCGCGCCCAGGGCCTGACCGTCGATACCGCCCATGTGCTGGTCGAGCCTGCTACCACGCGGGAGAACTTCTACGTCGCGATGACCCGCGGCGCTCAGTCCAACCAGGCCTATGTGATCCTCGACCGCGCCGACGACGACCACACCGAACCCCACCCCTCGGACAACCCCGACGCGAGCTCGCGCAGCGTGCTCTACGGGGTCGTGCAGCACTCCGGCGCCGAGCTGTCCGCCCACGAGACGATCACCGCCGAGCAGGACCATTGGGGCTCGATCGCGCAACTGGCAGCCGAATACGAAACCGTCGCTGCCGCCGCGCAGAAGGACCGCTGGGCCGCCCTCATCCGTGACAGCGGCCTCGATGACGAACAGGCCGACTCGGTGCTGGTCTCCGATGCCTTCGGTGCGCTGACCGCCGAGCTCCGGCGGGCCGAGGCCAACCACCACGACATCGACCGGCTGTTTCCGCGTCTGGTGGCTGCTCGCGGGTTCGACGATGCCGAGGACATCGCCAAGGTGCTGCACTACCGGCTCGCCCGCGCCACCGCCCAGACGGCCGGCTCGGCCCGCGCTCGCGTGGCCCCACGGCTGATCGCTGGTCTCATCGCCCGCGCCGATGGCCCGATGACCGATCAGATGCGCCAGGCTCTCGATGAACGCCACCGGCTCATCGAGCAGCGAGCATCAGCCGTCCTCGACACCGCCCTGACCGACAAGCAGCCCTGGACCCGGAAACTCGGCCCCACACCGGATGAGGAGAAGGCGGCGAGACGGTGGCGATCCAGTGCCCGCGTGGTCGCCGCCTACCGCGATCGCTACCAGATCACCGACACCAGCCCGCTTGGGCCACCGGCGCAGAACGACGCGCAGAAGGTCGATCGAGCCCGCGCCGAGACCGCGCTGCGCCGCCTCACAGCCAAGCCCGGCCGCCCCGAGCAGGACCGCGCTGTCGCCCAGCGGCAAGGCCGCGACCTCGGCCTATAGGCCAGCGAGTAGAGGTCACGGGCGTCTTCCGGTCCACGCCGTTCGGGCGTATCCTGGCAGCAGAGGCGGGTTTCATTTCGCTCACTCGGCCGTTCGCGGTCGGCCCTCACCGGGCCCTTTCTCAACGCACCGTCTCGTTCATCGAACGTGCGATTGAGAGGAGCCCATCATGTTCCGGCTGATAGCCGCAGCCAGCATCCGCATCCGGTTTTTCCTGCGTTGCTACATGCCCACCAACATCCTCGCCGACGCCATCCGTACCCGGCGCGGCCACAAGTGGGGACCGGCAGCAATGCTGCTGGCCGGCCCGTACTTCCTGCTCGCTGTCTGGTTCGTCCACCTCATCGACACCGGCGGCCCCGGCTGGCTGCATCTGCTCGTGCTGCTGGCGATCTGGAACGGGTTCAAGATGCTCTGGCTCGGCCCGCTGGGCATCGCCTGGCTGCTGCGTGCCCGCCTGGCCGAACGCGGCAACCGCAGGCAGCACGCCCCAGCACCCGAGCATGCTCAGACCTCCGATGCGGACCTGGCGGGGGTGGCCTGATGCGAGCGCTCATCTACACCTCCAACGCCAGCGTGAACCGCAAGCACCGCGAGTACCAGCAGGCCCTATGTCTCCGGCATGCCGGAGAGAAGGGATACACCGTCCTCGACATCGTCTACGACGTCGGAAGGGATCGGACGGAGATGGAACGGGTGCTCGACCGTGCCCGAGCTGGTGAGTTCGACGTGCTCGTCACTATCAACCTCGCCCGGCTGGGTCGCCATTACCCTGCCGTCCGGGCGCTCGTGGACGAGTTCGAGGCGGCGGGAATCACGCTGTATCTGTGCGATCAACCGGTGGCGTCGGCCAGCCAGCTACAGCTCATGGCCGTGATGGCCGCGTTCGATGCTTCCGCGAGCATGTCGAAACGAATCAGGGCCGGCAAGGCCGGCTGACTCCCTGTTCTGTGTAGGGGCACGGTCCAGTAGGGTGGTGACATCGCGTGCGTTCGTCACCGCCCGTGCTGTGCCATCACGCAGCAGCAGATTCGTGCCCGTGCTCGCCGCCGAGGTCACCGGGCCGGGCACCGCGCCGACAGGGCGGCCCAGGCGGCGTGCCTGCTCGGCCGTCACCAGCGAGCCCGAGCGGGCGCCGGCCTCCACGATCGTTGTGGAACCCGAGAGCGCCGCTTCGATCCGTGCCCGCGCCAGGAACCGGGTCCGCGAGGGCGGTGCTCCCAGGGGCGCTTCGCTGATGCGCAGGCCCACGTCACCGATGCGGTCGAGCATGTCGGCGTTGCCGCGAGGATAGAGCCGGTCGGCGCCGCCGGCCATCACAGCGATCGTGTGACCGCCCTCCGCGAGAGCCGCACGGTGCGCCGCAGCGTCGATCCCGTACGCCCCACCGGAGACCACGACCATCTCGTTACGTGCCAGCTCGGCGGCCACTTCGCTGGCGACCTGTTCGCCGTAGGCGGTCGAGGCTCGTGCCCCGGTGATCGTGGCCCGTTCACCGACGTGGGTTCCCAGCAGCGACTCCGCGCCCTTGGCCCACAGCACCAGCGGTGCCCGTTCGCCCAAGTCTTCCAGCGAGGTCGGATAGTTCGGATCGCCGGGGATCAGCGTGGTGTACCCGTGCCGCTCGGCGGCGACCATCGTGGCCTGCACGGTGCGGGCATCGACGTTCGGGTTCCGTTTCGCCCGCCACAGGTCCGCCTCGACTCTGTTCAGCGCCGGCGCCGGACCATCACCGGTCAACGCTCGCACGGCCTCTGCCGCGCCGACCTGCGAGACCACCCAACCCGTCAGTGGCTCACCAGGGTCCACCAGGGACGCCAGAACGACGCGCCCGTACCGTTCGTTGAACCCCAGCGCACTGAGCCCATCCATCACGCTCTCCTCTCATCGCTAGAGAGCAGGTAGGCCAGGACACCCCGCAACCCACACGCGGACCGACGTCGGCAACTGCGCCGAAACGCTACTCAGGAGGCTCTGCCCCACACTCTCGCCAGCGAGCGTCGACGGCGATAACGACGGGGCGGGTCCAGCCGCCACGCACGGGTTCGCAGGGCAGCGCGGTGCTAGTGCGGCCCGTCAGACACGCCTCTGGTTCAGTCTGGGGCCAAGCTTACTGCCTATGGGTGTAGACTCGTTACATGATCGATCGAGATGAGCTGATTGCGGAGCTGAACGACACTGGTGTACTCGGGGCGATCCGCTGGGCTTACCTCTCGGCGACCGAGCGCGTACTTACGGACTACTCCGCGGCGGCCGGCCATGATGCGACGTGGGTCGGCGTGAGCCGTTTCACGCTACTCCGGGACCGGCTTGACCGTGTCTTCTCCTGCGGAAACTATTCCGTACCTGAGAACATCGACGGCGAGCTGAGCCTAGATGTGCTTCATGCTGAGTTGTCCGATCGCGACATCGCGACGCTTCCCGACATCGATCCGACCTTGGTGTCACGGGCGAACTTGAGTGGTAGCCCTGGCTGGGCGCACGGTGGAGTCCGCTGGCTTCTCGCCTCCGCACCGTTCGGCAAGCTTGACGGGCTTTCGTGGCCCCAAAAGAGCCCGACCAAGCAGCGAGTCGCACAGCAACCCAGCACGTACGCCGATCAGCCCACGCTGTTTGACCACTTCACGGCAGACGAACAGGCTGGACTCGCCACTGCGGTGTCCGAACCCCAACTCGATCTGCGCACCCTCGTTGTAGCTCACTCACTGGAAGCTGACCATGGCAACCGCGAGTTGACGATCGGTCAGCCCCGCTTGAACGCCGGGGGCGGTTCGGCCTGGTATTGGCGCCACGACCTACTGCAGCTGCCGCCGGATGACGGTGGTCGACTCCGCCCGACTAAGCCTGCGCCGACAGGTCCTGAGGATGCACCTGACGCTCCCGTCCGTCTGCGCCGTCCCGCGGCCGAACACCACGATCTCCGGAAGGACGCCTGAGAGTGAGCGATACCGATCGCACGGCCTCGGCCGCCGTCTTCTTTGATGGCGCACGCCTAACCCTGGCACGTAATCTAGCCGGTCTTCGTAAGAGCCAGCTTGCATCATTAGTCAATAAGAGCCCGACCGCCGTATCCGCATGGGAAACTGGAGCCAAGCGCCCAACGGCGGCCACCGTGGCTCAGCTTGCGCTCGGCCTATCTGTAAACCCCGGATTCTTCGCTGCGCGACCGAACGACATCGCGAAAGTCAGCGCACTGCCGCATTTCCGCTCGCTGAGATCAACTAGCCAACTTGCACGAGATCAGGCATTCGCCTACGGACAGGTGGCTCTCGACATTTCCGAATCGATTGAGCGCCACGTCGAGTTCCCGGGGATAGATATTCCAAGCTCGCCAGTAAACACTGACGAACTTGACAATGATTCACCGGAAGAGGCGGCCCGAGAGCTGAGAAGCGCATGGGGTATGGACGCTGGCTCCGTTGGACACCTTGTTCGCGCCCTAGAAAATCACGGGGTGCTCGTTGTTTTCAGTCCTGAGCAAGCTGCTTCAGTTGACGCATATTCCTTCGACAGCAGGCTGCGGCCGGTCGTGGTGTTGAACCCCGTTAAGCGAGACTACTATCGGCAGCGCTTCGATGTCGCCCACGAACTTGGACACCTCGTCATGCACGCAGACGCCGAACCAGGCGGCCGCATTGTCGAGGAACAGGCACACCGCTTCGCATCAGAACTCCTCATGCCAGCTGCGGAGATTGCAGACGAACTACCGTCGGCGATGAACCGGGCTGCGTGGGTAGCCCTCGGTAAACTTAAAGAGCACTGGGGCGTGAGCATCCAGGCCCTTCTCTTCAGGGCACGTCGACTTGGTCGACTGAACGATGTTTCCTACCGCAACGCGATGATGACGCTGTCGTCACGAGGATGGCGACGCAGTGAGCCCGGCCTCATCACGACAATAGAGCACCCCTCCCTTCTGCCACGCTCTATCGAGCTCCTCAGACAAGAGGGCGTTGTCGAACACGATCTCGTCGAACAGTGCCGTGTGCCGACCGAGCTCTTCCGAACGGTGACGGCAAGGACTCCGCTTCCATCCGAGGAAGCCTTGGACTCTCAAACGGCGCAGAAAACGAGCGACGGGCGCAAGGTCGTCTCACTACTACCACGATTGAACCAGGCGAGCCCTCAAGCTCGTGATCAGTAAGGGAGAACCCAAATGGGCAAGCCGAACAAGCGCCTCGTGCAGGCTCGTGACGACGGAAAGTGGGAGGTGCGCAAACCTGGTGCCAAGCGGGCAAGTGCTATCACCCCTACGCAATCCGATGGGATCAAACGCGGCCGCGAGATTCTCAGTGGTGATGGGGTGGCGAGCTCCAAGTCCGGTCGCGGCGAGGGACGATCCGTGAGCAAGACACTATCGCTCCAGGTAACGATCCTCGGTCTTCTAAGGGATAAGAGATGCTGACCAATACCGAAATAGCAGCCCTTTTCCAGGAGACGCCGGCTGCAATCAGAGGCAACCAATCGCTCCGTGAACCTCAGCAAGAAGGTTGGACCTCTGCGATGGAGTTCTTCAACGGAGGAGGTCAACGTGCTATCGAGCAAATTCCTGTGGGATGCGGAAAGACTGGGCTGATCTCGGTCTTACCATTTGGGATTGCGAGGGGCCGGGTGCTTGTCATAGCGCCCAACCTGACGATCCGCGATCAGATCGCAGAGGCCGTCAACGTCTCCAGCTCGGACAACTTCTACCGCAGAGCAGGTGTGCTGGCCGACATGAGCGCCGGCCCTTTCCGTGCGGTTCTGGACGCCGATGCCAACCTCAGCGATTGCGACGACGCACACATCGTGGTCACCAATATTCACCAGCTAGCTGAACGTGCAGATCGATGGCTACCTCATTTCTCCGAAGATTATTTCGACCTGATCATCGTCGACGAGGGGCATCACAATGCTGCGCCAAGTTGGCAGAACGTCTTTGCGAGATTCCCGTCGGCACGCGTTCTCAGCCTTACCGCTACACCGTTCCGCGCTGATGAACAGCCCGTCGAGGGTGAGCCGATCTACCAGTACACTTTTCGAGATGCGATGCAGTGCGGCTATATCAAGGAGATGACGTCGTCGAACGTTGCGCCGAGCGAGTTGTACTTCACGTATCGTGGCGATGAATACCAGCACACCCTCTCGGAAGTTATGGAGATGCGTGAGAACGACTGGTACTCCAAGGGTGTTGCCCTTGCACCACAGAGCAACATCTCTATCGTTGACCATTCGATACAGTGGCTTCGCCATCTCCAAGAAGGTGGCCTACCGCATCAACTGATTGCTGTCGCCTGCTCGGTCGACCACGCCAGACAGATTCGTGGCCTCTACCAGGAGCGAGGCATCAATACACGAGAAATTCATAGTGGACAAAACGCAGATGAACGCGAAGAAGTCCTCCGGGAACTGCGAAACGGCACCCTTGATGCGATCGTCCAAGTTCAAATGCTCGGTGAGGGATTCGATCACCCGCGCTTGTCTGTTGCGGCAGTGTTCCGTCCTTTCCGTTCGCTTAGTCCATATATTCAGTTCGTCGGGCGTGCAATGAGAGTAAACGTGCAGAACGCTCCAGGGCATGCGGACAACCAAGGAGTCATCGTCTCACATGTCGGGTTGAACATTGATCGGTTCTGGGATGACTTCAAGTCAATTGACCGCGGTGATCAAGAGCTGATTCACGACTGGCTCGAATCTGATGAGATAGTACCCGGTGGCGACAGCGACTCTACGGGGCGCCGTCGTCGCCTTGCTCACGACATGGACGTCACTCAAGAGATCATTGATCGGTTTCTCGCAGACCCCTACTTGGACCCGGCTGACGACACGCTGATCGACAACGCAATGAACGTCCTCCGTGAACAAGGTCTAGACCTTGAGAGCTTGGGCCTCGACCGAAGCGAGCTTCAACGACGCCTTGGGCAGGCGCGTCACCGTCCCGTTCCAGACACTCCGGAGCGCATCCCAGTCCAGCCTCAGGCACACCGCCAGATGTTGCGTCGGCGACTCAATGAGCAAACTCGGTCGGCGGCCAATCGCATCTGTGATGCGCTCGGACAGCGTGCCGCAGGACGCCGCATCGCACTCCTTGGAGGAACCGGCGCACAGAATAATTTGGCCGCGGTGATTGTACTCATGAATCGTGCGGTGAACACTGAATTGGGGATCGAAAACAACGAGCGTCGCGATCAGAACACTCAGGCGCTTGAGCGAGCAATCTCCATGCTGGATGACATCGCCGATGTCGTTCAAAACGAGCTTGAAGGGAAGCTCGCTGATGCCAGCGACTAGATCAGTGTTGTTGAAGTTGTCCGTGAGGACTGCTGAGCGGCTATCGCGATGTTCTCGAAACAAGAACCACGAAATCATGAAGGGCAATACGAGATTCGTCGTGAAGGAGCCGGGCCCAGGAACGCCGGAGAAGGGGTACTGTGCTGAATGTGGAGCGGCGATGCTGCGGAAGGCAGCTGCTGACGTTGCTGTTCTTCAGGAAGAGTTGCGATCGCTTGAACCAAATGATTAGAACTGGCAGCGTGCCAACGTTATTGCCAGTTCTGAAGCTCAAGATCATCCTCATAGATGAGCGACACCGAGCGGATCCTTAAGCTTCACATGGCACGCCGCCCACGAGGGCGGATGGTTCCGCCGCAGGCGACCACCGCGGCACGCACAGCCTCATCACCGACACCGAGCCGAGCGGCGACCTCGACGAGCGTCATCCCATCCGTATAGAGGCGAGTCGCCTCCTGCGCGTCTCGCTCCGAGAGCGAACGTCGACGCGGGCTGATCTTGGCCTTCGCGGCTATCTCGCGCACCGTTGAACGATGCACACCGAACCGTTCCGCCAGCAGCCTCACCGGGACACCCGAGGCATAGCCATCGAGCAGTTCAGCGCGAGTCGAGGCGTTCAAACGGGTTTGACTCTGCGTCGAATTTTCCGTGACCGGGCCCCGCTCATCTATGATCGGACCACGCACTCGCGCCGGTCTCGACGGCCTCGACCCCCTAAGAACGCGGTGAATCAGCGTCCGCAGAGGCTTGCGGGGGTTTGAGAAGCACCCAGCCAGGTCCACCAGGTCAGACCGTGTATGTGCACGGGACGAATGCGTCCAGGTGTACCCGATGGTGGACCCATTGGGCGCACATGCGACCCCTGCTAGGCCTGGGGTAGGTCTGAGGTGGGTGTGGGACGTTCGGGCGAGCGCCCCGGGCGGCATCCCCGGGCACGACGAAAGGCCCCCACCCACCCGTGAGGGTAGGCGGGGGCCAATCGGTCAGTACGAGCCCGGCGGGGCGGGGTCGGCGGTGATGCCAGCCATCTTGTGTGTGAATCCCGTGATCGTCGCGCCATCCGGGATGCCCGAGAAAAACACCTCCCACCGCGCCTGGTTCGTATAGTCCGGGAGGGCCATCACGGTAGCGTCAGGCACCACGGTGTCGACGCCATCGGCGTCACTCACTGTTGTCCCGCGTCAAGTAGTTGGCAGGATTTCCTTAGTTTTGAATGCCGCGCCACCTGGGCCGAGTACCGGCATGCGCGCCGGATTCGAGGTGGTGGGGTCGGCCAGGCCCAGGTACACCTCCTTGGGCCGGTTCCATGAGATGGCCTCGTGGGGCCGGAGCTCGTTGTACTCGATCCGGTAGTTCTCGGCCCGCTCGGCGAGCACGATCGCGTCGTCAATCTCGTCCAGGTAGAGCCGTTCGTACTTCAGCGTGCCGAAGCCGCGTTCACGGGACCCGTTCTGCCCCGGGGTCTTCACTCGAGTGCGCACGTGGTGTAGCTCGGGGTGGGCGGCGATGAAGGACTCGAAGCGGAAGACCGGAACGGCCCGCCGTTGTCCGTCACGATGGTCACCACGGGCAACAGCTCACCGGTCTCGGGATCGACCGGGCAGGCCTCGACCAGCGGGTGACCGAACATGGCCTCGTAGTCGGCCAGGGCCAACTCGATTGCGGCGATCAGGTCGGCAGGGTCGAAGGGGCCGACCCAGGTGCGCGTGAATTCCTGCCGGGCGACCAGAGAGACGTGGCCAGAGCGCCACTGGTCGATGCGGAGGGTGTTGCCGTCGCCGTCAGTCAGGGGTCTTGCTAGTCATGGGATGAGTCCTCTCAGATGGTCTTGGTGTAGGTGGTGGGCTCGCCCCCGCCATCGGAGACAGGGGCGGTGCGGGCGGCGCGCGTAATCGTGCCGATGGACACGTACCCGGAGTCCGTTGTGTAGGGCTGGCCTGCGATGGTGACGGTGCGGATCGCCCGGGACCGGAGCCCACTGCCGTAGGCGACCTTGGCGCCCCAGGTGAATGTGCCGGTCGCCCAGGTGGTCGGGCCGGTCTGCGTCCACGTGCCGGTGTAGCGCAGCTCCCACACCGTGTAGCCGCCCTCGGTGCGCTGATAGGTGGGGGCGGTCCAGCCGCCCCCGGTGCCGGTCCAGACGGTGGACGCGGGGACGATCTCGGCGGAGTAGTAGACGGTCAGGGTCGCGCTATCGGGGCGGGTCGTGGATTTCGTCACCCGGAGCCCCAGGCCCGTGTCCTGCGTCGTCATCGTCAGGGTCGATTCGCGGTAGGACGGCTGATACGTGACCCGCATCAGCCCCGACACTGCAGGTTCCTGCGAGACAGCCATGGCCGGGGCCGCAGTCGCCACCACCACGGCAGGCGCGGTCCACAAGGCCGCACGGCGAGAGAGAGACATGAGGGGTCCTTCCAGAGGGTGGAGAGGTGATCGAGCAGGTCGAGCTGCCTTGGATGCCGCGGGGCAGTCCCGTCCAGGTGGGCGATGAGCTGCCGCCCTAGGTGCTCCGTGTACGCGGGCGGGACAACTTGCGACAGCTCCCGCTTCGTCATCCAGTATATGCCGAGCAGGCGCTTGCACACGTCCGTGTGCGGGACGTATCCGCCGCGACGGGTCGTGCGCGCAACCGCCGTTGCGGGCCAGCGGCACGTTCGACTCGAAGAGGCGGTGCCGGACGAGCTGCAGGGGCCGCCCATCCACGTCGTCTGCGACGAGCCCGAACTCGGTGCCGCAAAGAATGAGCGGGTCCCGCAGCGGAGCGCCGGGCACGTTCTCCATGACCCAGTGCCTACCGGACGCCTCTAGGGCGTCGCGGGTCGGCTCCACCAGCTCGGGGTGCGTATTGCAGTGGAGGCTCCGGGTCGCGGAGTACGCCTGGCAGGGCGGTGATGCGTGGATCGCGTCGAACTCGTGCCCATGCTCGGCCACGAAAGCGAGAGCGTCGGCCACGTGATGCTCGAACGGGTACCGGGGCTGCGGGTCGATGTCAACGCCCACGACCTCGAATCCGGCGCGCATGCCGGTACTCGGCCCAGGTGGCGCGGCATTCACAACTAAGGAAATCCTGCCAACTACTTGACGCGGGACATGCTCATCCGGTCCATGGCGTCACGGGTCATTTCGGTGCTCGCGTGAGCGTAATGCTGACTCATGGCGACGGATGAATGCCCGAGGATCGCCTGGATAACCCGCATCTCAACCCCCGCCGCGAGGAGCATCGTCGCGGTCGTGTGCCGCGCGTCGTGGAGGCGGACGGAGGGCACCTTGGCCTCAGCGAGGATTGCGCGCCACCGCTTCGTGTCGCCGGTCGAGTGGATCGGGCGGCCCTGCGGGGTCAGGAAGATGAGGTCGTGCTCGGCGACCTGGCGTAGGGGGATCGCCTCGAGGTGGGGTTTCATCACCTCGAGGAGCGGGGCGGTCATGGGGACGACGCGCATGCCTGAGCTGGTCTTGGGGCGGGTGAGGTAGTAGCCGCCGCCGAGGTCGCGATGCTCCACATGCTGGGCGGGCTTGTCCTTGAGGCGCTGCAGCTGCCACTGCACAGTGATGGTCCCGGCGTCGAGGTCGATGGCGTCGCGCTCAAGACCGAGCGCCTCGCCCTGCCGGAGGCCGCCGAGGAGGGCGACGGCCCAGCGGGTGCAGAGGCGGTCGTGGGCGACGTGCTGCAGGACGGTCCAGGCCTGCTCGGGCGTGAGAACGGCGGTCGTCGTCGCGGCCTTGCGGGGGGCCTCTATGTGGTCGCGGTCGGCGGGATTCGCGCGGAGGTGCCCGGCGCGGACGGCGTCGCGGAGGATGACGCCGAGGATGCGGTGGGCCTGCAGGCGCGAGGTCGAGGAAAGGGGGCTGCGCTTATCCTTGCCCTCGCCGTAGCCGGTGCGCATGAGGTCGTGCATCTGCTCGACATGCGTGGTCGTGAGGTGGTCGAGGCGGACGCGCCCGATGGCGGGGAGGATCCACCGGTCGAGGTAGCCCTGGTAGGTGGCGAGGGTGCGGGGGCGGACGCGCTCGGGGGCGGTGTGCGTCATCCATCGCTCGGCCCAGACCTTGAGGGTGGGGACGGATGTGGAGATGTCGCCGTGGGCGTCGAGCTCGGCACGGAGGTCGCGAAGGCGCTTGACGGCGGTGCCGCGATCCTTGGATCGGATGGTCTTGCGCCTACGGGACCCATCGGCGGCGGGAGGCAGCTCCACGCGCGCTGTCCAGTAGCCCTGGCCGTCCTTGAACAGCGTCCCGTCTCCCTTGATCCGCGCCATGTCCACGCCCCTCCGATTGTCGTGACCCCACCGTAGCGGAGGTGGACCCATTTTGTGACCCATTCCTAGTCCTAGACGGGTCTCCCCGCCGTACCCCTGTAGTGCCGATGACCAGCGGATTTATTGATTGGGTCCCTGCTCAGGTCAGGATAGCGTCCAACTT
This sequence comes from Brachybacterium equifaecis, assembly GCF_023509525.1. Classification (GTDB taxonomy): domain Bacteria; phylum Actinomycetota; class Actinomycetes; order Actinomycetales; family Dermabacteraceae; genus Brachybacterium; species Brachybacterium equifaecis. The sequence continues at coordinate 523,767 of NZ_JAKNCJ010000001.1, read as the reverse complement.
TTAATCCGCGGGTCGTGGGTTCGATACCCACGGGGCCCACAGAAAGCCCCTCCCACCTGCACTGATAGTTCCAGTGTGCAGGATCGGGAGGGGCGAGTCCGTTGTATGTACGTTTTATCCGGCGCGACAGAATCCCTCAGCCCTGGTGATGGTCCCAGCCGTGGTGCTCGTGGTGGTCGCCCTCGTGGTGGTGATCGCCTTCGTGGTGGTGCTCGTGGTGCTCACCGCCGTGATCTTCGTGCTCCCCGCCCTGCTGCGCATCCTCGTGTTGCGGCGCATCCTCGCCGTGCTGCGCGGCGGGATCCTCGAGGAGACCGGTGGTGGTGTCGTCGGACTCCTTGATCAGCGACAGCTCGAACTCGAGGCTGATCTTGTCGCTCACCAGCAGGCCGCCCGAGTCCAGCGGGGTGTTCCAGCTGACGCCCCAGTCGCGGCGGTCGATGCGGCGGGTGCCCTCGAAGCCGGCGCGGCGGTTGCCGAACGGGTCGGTGTCCACGCCGGTCAGAGCCATGGGGATGCTCAGGCTGCGGGTGATGCCGCGGATGGTGAGATCGCCGGTGATGATGTAGCCGTTATCGCCCACCTCCTCCACGCGGGTGGAGCGGAACACCATCTGCGGGTGGTTCTCGACGTCGAAGAAGTCGGCGCTGCGCAGGTGGTCGTCACGGCCCTGCGAGCGGGTGTCGATGCTCGCCATCTCCACGAACAGCTCCACGTGGTTCGCATCCGCGTTCTCGGGATCGAACACGGCGCGGCCGGAGATTTGGTTGAACGCCCCGCGTACCTTGGAGATCATCGCGTGACGGGTGGAGAACCCGATCCGGCAATGGTCGGGATCGAAGGTCCAGGTGCCGGCGAGGGCGGAGTGGTCGGTGTCGGTCATCGCAGGCTCGTCTCTGATGGGGATGCGGAACCCCCTCACTGTAACCGGCGCCACGGTCCGGTTCCGCGCACTTCGCCCGAGATGCCGTGACGAGTCGGCGGGTGCGAGCCGGGCGAGCGGCTCAGCCGATGCTCGCCAGCAGCGTGCCGGAGCCTGCTGAGGGGGCCTCGTCGCCCTCTGCGAGGCGGATCTGCGCGCGCAGGCCCGCCGGCAGCACCTCGGCGACCCGCTCCAGGAGCGCTGCCGCCGCCTGGCGCTCGGTGCTGTCGGGAGCGGCAGTGCCCTCGGCCCCGGTGGCGAGGGGCCGTGCGGTTCGCACGTGCGCGACCAGATCGAAGGGGCTGTCGCTCTGGGGAAGACGCTGCAGGATGACGCTGGCGAGCCCGGTGAAACCGGTGTGCTCGCGCAGGATCCTCAGCGCGTCGGCCGCCAGGGGAGCCTCGTGCGCGGCGATGCCGATGCGGAACGGCGCGTGCACGAAGCCGAACGTGCTGCTCTCGGTCGCAGGGGCGGATTCCTCTCCGACGAGGGTGCACCGTGCAGGGAGGGCGCCGGGGTCGGGGAAGTCGTGCCCGGTCGCGAGGAAGGTCTCGAGCTCGGCGGGCGGCCCGTTCACGGTGAGCTCAAGGGCGATGGGGCTGGGGGAGGTGCGGACGGCGGCGGTGATGACGCCGCGCTCCATCGACAGGCGCAGCGCCTGGGTCCACACGGCGTCGTCGAGAGCACGGTCCTTCGTGCCGTTGAAGACGCGGAAGGTCCGCCGCTCCTCCCCGCGGGCATCAGGATCGAGCGAGACGATCAGCGCGAGACGGCCTGCGTGCTTCACGGCCAGGCGGTGGATCGCTGCGCCCGCGGCGTCGAGGTCCGTGGTCAGCAGCGAGGTCTCCACCCACCACTCGGTGCCGAACTCGCTGGTATGGCCCGGCCGCACCTCGGGCTCCGCGAACAGCGAGCGGTCGAGATCTGCAGCGACCTCGTTCGCGTCCTCCTGGGAGGGGCGGACGGAGCACCCGGACAGCGCGAGCGCACCCGCCGCGCAGGAGGAGGCCAGCAGGGTCCGACGGGGCACTCTCACGGCAGGCTGCCTCACCGCTCGTCGCGCACGCCGAACCAGCCCGCGGCTGCCGTGCGCGCCTGCTCGGTGAGCACGGAGTACGGGGTGAGGTCGCCTCTGACCTCGCGGACCGCCGTCTCGAGCTTGTCGCGCACCAGCCACACCTCCTCCGGGGAGCTGCTGCGGGGATCCAGGGCCAGCACGCCTGCCGTGCGCTCGGGGGAGAGGCCGGTCAGCTCGGCCAGCTGGCCGAGGGTCAGCCCGCTGGCATGGAAGTTCGCGGCGAGCTCGTCGGCCGTGCGGCCCATCTGGGCGGGGTTCAGGGACATGGGGCTCCTCCTGGGGGCCGACCCGGGTGTCGACACCCTGAGCCTAGGCCCCGCGGGATCGCCTGCGCAGGGGCTCATGTCCGATTAGTCTTCGCGCATGGGATCTCTGCCCTCGGCGCTGACGGACCTGCTGCGCGTGCCCTGGATGGGGCTGCGTCTGCTCGCCCGCCATTGGCCGACGCTGCTCGCGCTGTGCCTGCTGGGCCTCGGGCTGCGCCAGGGCGTCGTGTGGCTCGGGGTCGAGGTCTCCCGCTGGAGCTCGACGCTCGCGGTGCTGCTGATCCCGCTGGCGGGACTGGCGATGCTCGCGGCGCTCATCCTCATGCTCTGGACGACCCGGCCCTCCCTGCCGGGCCTCGGACCCGTCGCCGTGGAGCCGGGGGCGCACGGGCGCGTGCGCGCCGGTACCGCAGCCATGACCGGCCTCCTCATCCCGTTCCTCGCGATCTACGCCTCGCAGGGCTTCCTCGCCGAGGACGGCCGCACCTTCGTGCGCACGGTCATCGCCCAGGAGGCGCGGCAGAACGAGCTGGCCATGGACGTGGGCCGCCTCGATCTCGCCACCGGCTGGGTGTACGTCGCGATCATCGCGGGGGCCTTCCTCGCCCGCCGGCTCATCCGCGCCTTCCGCCTCGAGAAGCGCTCGACGGGGATCGGGATCCTCGCCGCCTACCTCGAAGGGCTGTGGCTGCTGACGCTGGGCGTCGCGGTCGCCTCCTGGTTCGACGGTCTCGTCGAATGGGTGAGCACCCGCCGCGTCATCGCCGGGATCATCACCGGCTGGGAGAGCCTGCTGGCCGGGCTCGGTCCGGTCGGTGCCGCGGCCGGCTGGGTGAGCAGCCATCTCGGCTCCCTGAGCGCGGTCATCGTCGTGCCGGTCGCCTGGCTGAGCGTCGGCGCTCTCGTCTACGGGGAGGAGCTCGCGGCGGAGAAGAAGGCCGACGAGGCCGCCGCGGCGGAGGACTCGGCAGCGGCCTCGCGCACGGCCCGCGTCGCCGCCGCGACCGGACGCCAGGCCCGCAGGCTCGCCCGGGAGGCGGCCGCACCGGTCGTCGGCCCCGTCGAGGGCGCGCTGACGGCCCTGCGGAAGGTCGCGGTCGCGGGGATCCTCCCGATGGTGTTCTTCTGCCTCGTGTTCGTGGTGTCCACGCAGATCGCGACGGTCGCGGGCAATGCCGTGCGCTGGCTGATCGGCCCGCGCAGCGAGCAGCTCTCGGCCGCGATCGAGCCCTACGCGGTGCTCGCCGGTCGCCTCTGCTACTTCATGATCGCGATCGTGCTGCTCGCCGCCGCGATCGACCGCATCCTCACGCAGGCGCGGGAGCGCGGCGAGGCGCGCGCCGCCGCTCAGGCTCCGGGGGCCGGCAGCTCGAGGTAGTCCGGCGGCTCCCAGCCGATCTGCACGGAGTCGACATCGACGCCGTCGGGCACGGAGACGAGGGCGACGCGGGTCCAGGTGGGCGGGCGAGGCCCGGCGGCGGAGGGATCCTCCACCGGCGCGTCGTCGCCGAAGCCGTAGCTCGGGCCGGGCGTCGCCGCCGGGACGCAGCTGCCCTGATCGAACGCGGCTCCCTCGCCCTCGCCCCCGCCCTCCTCGCCGACGGCGAGCGGGGTGTACCGGTCGCCGTCGGTGCCGAGGATCCGCCAGCTGCACGAGACCAGCGGCGAAGCGCTCGGGGCCTCGAAGGCGACCTCCAGGCGCACGATGTGGGTGCCCGGCTGCGAGACGTCCTGGACGGGGCCGAGATCCTCCTTGGCGGCGATGCGCGCGGCGACGACGCGGTGCACCGGCACGCCGCTCGGCGCGATCTGCACGTCGAGCCGCGACCAGCCGTCGGCCTCCGCGGTGTGCGGGGCGGACATCGTCGTCGGCAGGTACACGCTCTGGTACTGCATGGCGGCGGTCCCGAGCGCGAGCAGCAGTGCGGGGCCGAGGAGGATGAGCCCTGTGCGGTTGCGGCGCAGGAACGACTGGGCGAGAGGGGCGAGGAGCCTGCGCCTGCCGCTCGCTTCCGCCGTGCCGACGGGGCTCGGGGCCGCACGGCTCACAGCGGTGCCTCCTCGGGAGCGGACGCGGGGACCTCGAGCGGCATGGAGCGCTCGCGCCAGGACTGCGCGGTCGCGGCGTCGATCCCGAGGTCGACTTCCGCCACGGCATCGCCGCGCACGGAGCCGTTCACGGGGATCACGACGTGCGCGCCGGGGATGGCCTCCACCGGCATCTCCACCGCGATCGGGCAGACCCAGGGGACGTGCGGCTGGGCCTCACCGCATGCGGCCGGGACGTCGGACCTGCTCTGGGCGTAGACACGGCCGTCGGCCGATTCGATGCTCACCCCGCTGAGGGAGACGGGCTCGCGATCGCCCTCGATGCGCACCGTCACCACGACCCAGACCCCCGAGTCGGAGTGCGAGGCCGCGCCCGAGGGCGTCACGACGACGCTCGCCCCGTCGACCCCGAGGACTTCCACGCGCGCAGTGCGCAGCGCGACGCTCTGCCCGATGGCGCCCGTGCGCACGAACGGATCGGCGACGCTGTCGCGCACCGAGGGCACGGCGCTGTTGACCCAGGAGCCGAGGCCGAGCGCCGCCAGGGCCAGGCCTGCGGCGACGGCGCTCAGCGCGCGGGAGCGAGGAGGGGTCTGGGGCGCGCTCATGAGGTCGCCCCGGTGCGCGCGCCGACCAGGGGCACGAGGATCTGCACGCGCGGGGTGCGGTCCCAGTACGCGGCGCCGTCGCTCAGGATCGAAGAGCGCCAGGTGTACCCGTGCACGGTGACGGCGACCTCTGCGGGCGCAGCCGCCTGGTCGCTCTGCTCCCATACGAGGACGGCGGACTGGGGGAGATCCGGCTGCAGCCCGGAGACGGGCACGGCGTCCTCGGCCTGCAGGATCTCGGGACCCGCCTCGTAGTCGGTGTCGCCGGCGGGCGCGCCGAAGCGGGTGCGGCCGGCGAGGTCGGAGGAGAACGCGCGCGTGAGGGTGAGCCCGGCCATCGGGCGCGGATCGGTGGTCGTGAGCATCGCCGGCACGAGCACGTAGTGCGAGCCGTCGACGTCCGGGAGGCCGAGCTCGTCATCCGAGTCGACGATCCGCCCCTGCTCCAGGGTCGCGACGAGCGGGCTCGCGCTCGCCTCGGTGCCGACGGCGCCCCGGGGGAGGTCCGCCGCAGCCAGCGCGCTCGAGCGGAAGCCGCCGAGCGCCCACGTCACGGCGATGACCAGCAGGGCGCCCAGCAGCAGGAGATTGCGCGGGGTGGCCTGCGCGGCCGCCCAGCCGGCGAACGCCGATCTCACCGCGGCAGGCTTCTGCTCCGAAGGGGGAGGCGTGCTCACCATGGCGCCACACTACTGCGCCGCGCCGCCTGATTCGGGCGATTCGGCGGGAGGGCGCTGCGCGGATCCCGCTGGGGCCGCTCAGGTACCTTTCGCGCGCCGTAAAGGTACCTGAGCGGGCCACGGGGACAGAGGCCTCGCTCTCAGCCGCGCAGCCAGAGCGTCGTCTCGCCCGGGACCTCGCCCGGGACCTCGGCGGGGGTCTGCTCGCCGGTCTCGGGACCGCTCGAGAGCAGCAGCTCCGCCCCCGACTCGGAGATCGCCTCCGGCAGCGGGGCAGGCTCCGCCCCGAAGTTCGTCACGCTCACCCAGCCGCTCGGGCGGCGGAATGCGAGGACGCCCTCGGCGCCTGTCTCGAGCCATTCGAGCTCCTCGTCCGCCTGCAGGATGCGGCGCAGCTCGAGCGCCCGGCGGTAGAGGCTCAGCGTCGAGGCCGGATCGCAGTCCTCCGCCTCCACGGAGCTGGAGGCGAACCATTCGGGCTGCGGCAGATGGGGAGCGGCATCGGTCTCGCCGAAGCCCAGGGAGGCGCCCCCGCGGGACCAGGGGATCGGCACGCGGCAGCCGTCGCGGCCGACGTCCACGCCGGGGTTGCGCAGGAAGGTCGGGTCCTGGCGGGAATCCGGATCGAGGTCGCCCACCTCATGCAGCCCGAGCTCCTCGCCCTGGTACATGTACGTGCAGCCCGGCAGCGCCATCAGCAGCATCGACGCGGCCCGCGCCCTTCGCAGGCCCGCATCCGCGCGCACAGCGTCCGCCGCACCGCCCTCCAGGAGCCACTGGGCCCCGCCCTTCCTCCCGGTGCCGGCGACGGGGTCGAGACCGTACCGGGTGGCGTGGCGCACCACGTCGTGATTGGAGAGCACCCAGGTGGTCGAGGATCCGCTGGCCTCGGAGATCGCGAGGTTCTTCTCGATGATCGAGCGGAACTGCTCCGCGTCGAAGTCGGCCTCCAGCAGGTCGAAGTTGAAGGACTGTCCGAGGCTGTCCTGGCGCGCGAAGCGGGCGCGCTGCTCCGGGGAGCTCACCCAGGCCTCGGCGACAGCGGTGCGCGGCGGGTCGTAGGAGTCGAAGACCTCGCGCCAGGTCGCGTAGATCTCGTGGACTCCGGGCCTCTCCTCGAAGGGGTGCTCGCCGGTGGTGCGGTCGATCGCGTCGGCCTCGGCCTTCGACATGATCTGCTGCGGGTCCTCGGGGATGTCCTTCAGCAGGAGCTGCGCGACGTCGACGCGGAACCCGTCGACCCCGCGGTCGGACCAGAAGCGCAGGGTGGTCAGGAACTCCTCGTTCACCTCCGGCTCGTCCCAGTTCAGGTCCGGCTGCTCCTTCGCGAACAGGTGCAGGTACCACTGCCCGTCGCCGACGGGCTCCCAGGCGGGCCCGCCGAAGTAGCTGATCCAGTCCGACGGCGGCTCCTCGCCCTTCTCGCCGCGGCCGTCGCGGAACACGTAGCGGCCCCGCTCCTTCGAGCCCTTCGGGGAGGCGAGCGCCTCGCGGAACCAGCGGTGGCGGTCCGAGGTGTGGTTCGGGACGATGTCGACGATGACCCGGATCCCGGCCTCGTGCAGCGCCGCGAGCATCGCGTCGAAGTCCTCGAGGGTGCCGAGCCGCGGATCGACGTCGCGGTAGTCGTCGACGTCGTAGCCGCCGTCGGCCAGCGCCGAGGGGTAGAACGGGGACAGCCACACCGCGTCGATCCCGAGCTCCCGCAGGTAGTCCACGCGATCGGCGATGCCGCGCAGATCGCCGAGACCGTCGCCCGAGGCGTCCGCGAAGGAGCGGGGGTAGATCTGGTAGACGGCGGCCTGGCGCCACCAGTCGGCATCGGCGGTGAGGATCTGGCGGTCGGTCACGGAAGGTCTCCTCGGAGTCGGGATCGGGTTCGGAAGCGCTGAGGGCACCGGGCGCGCACGCGCGAGCCGGCGCCCTCAGTCTCGAGCGGCTACTTGATCGCGCCCTGGGTCACGCCGGACAGCACCCAGCGCTGGGTGAACAGGTACACGATGATCGCCGGTGCCATCGCCATCAGGTAGGAGGCGAAGGCGACGTTGTAGTTGTTCTGGAACTGGTTCTGGAAGATCGACTGCAGCACCGGGAGGGTCTGGTCCCGCGGGTCGGCCGTGATGAGCGACGGCATCATGAAGTCGTTCCAGGAGGCGAGGAACGCGAAGATCGCGACCGTCGCGCTCATCGGCGCGAGCAGGGGGAAGACGAGCTTCCAGAACACCTGCCAGGTGGTCGCGCCGTCGAGCCGCGCGCTCTCCTCGAGCTCCTCGGGCAGCGAGCGCAGGAACGCCGTGAACAGCAGGATCGAGAAGCTCAGCTGGAACATGATGTGCAGGATCGCCACGCCGACGGGGTTGTCGAGGCCGAGGATGCCCGTCAGGCGCACCTGGGGGAGGGCGACCACCGGGAACGGGATGAACATCGCCGCGAGCAGGTAGAAGAACGACCAGCGGAAGAACCTGCGATCCCAGTTGCGCACGATCGCGTAGCTCGCCCAGGCGGCGAGGATGATCGTGCCCGCGACGGTGACGATGGTGACTGCCGTGGAGATCAGGAATCCGCGGGTGAAGTCGATCATCTCCCACGCCTCGGCGAAGCTCGCGAGGTTGATCGGGTTAGGCAGCGTGAACGCGGTGCCGTCGACGGCCTGGGCGGTCGTCTTCAGCGACATCGCGACCGTCACGTACAGCGGCGCGAGGATCGTCAGGGCCCCGAGGAGCAGCAGGATCGTCGCCGGCCAGTTCGTGCGGTCGGTGCCGACGCGCCGACGGCGCCGGCGGGCAGGGGCCTCGGAGGACGCGGCCGCGGCGATCGCGGCCTGGGAGGAGGAGGCGTTGGCGTTGGTGGTCATGAGGCGAGCCCCGACTTTCCGCCGCTCAGGCGCAGCTGCAGGAGTGCGAGCACGATGGCGATGACGAAGAAGATCGTGGCGTTGGCCATCTGGTAGGCGTAGTCGCCGCCCTCGAAGCCGCGGAAGATCGTCATCGCGACCGAGCGGGTGGCCGTGCCCGGACCGCCGTCGGTGAGGCCCACGATGATGTCGTAGGTGTTCAGGAAGTTCTTGAACGAGATGATCGTGTTGATCAGGACGTACCCGGCGACCAGCGGGAGCGTGATGCGGAAGAGCTGCTGGGTCGGGTTCGCGCCGTCGATCGAGCTGGCCTCGTAGACCTCGCCGGGGATCGACAGGATGCCGGCGATGTAGATCAGCATGGTGCCGGGGATCGACTGCCAGGCCGTCACGATCACGATCGTCACCCACGCCCAGGTCGGGTTCGCCAGCAGGCTCTCGGAGAGGACGTCCGATCCGATCCACGCGCCGAAGGCGGGCACCGAGTTCGAGAACAGGAACTGGAACACGAACGCGATGATGATGCCCGAGATGACCATCGGGATCACGTAGATCGCGCGCAGGGCCGTCCTGAAGCGGATGTTCGCGGTCAGGCCGAGTGCGATCAGGAACGCGAGGACGTTCACGACGATGGTCGTGACCAGGGCGAACATGATGGTGAAGCCGTAGGCCGACAGCACCGAGGGATCGCGGAATGCGGAGATGTAGTTGCGCACGCCGATGAAGTCCCACTCCCCGAACCCGATGGAGTTCGTGAAGCTGTAGAAGATGCCCAGCAGCGCGGGCAGCGTGATCGACAGCGAGAACAGCACGAGGGTGGGGATGAGGAAGACGTAGAACATGGGGTCGACGCGCCGCTTGCGCTGGCGCACGGGCGCGCTCGCCGCGCTCGCGGCGCGCGCCGGGGTGGTGGTGCTCATGGGAGGGCCTTTCGTCTCGCGGGTCGCGTCACTGGCGGAATGCCAGCCTGGCCCAGTCGTTGTCGAGCTGCGCGAGCGTCGCGCCGATGTCGGCGCCCGTGGCGATCGCCTGGAAGTAGTTCTCCGCCGGGATCATCAGCGGGATGAACTTGGAGGGGCCCTGGTAGAAGCGGCCCTCGTCGTAGTAGGTCTGCATCTCCGCGATCCGAGGATCCTCCGCGGGAGGCGCATCGGTCGTGGTCGAGAAGCCCAGCTGCTCCTTGTTGTAGGGGTGCTGGACGTCCGGCTGCATGAGGTAGCGCACGAGCGCCTTGGACTCCTCGTGGTGACCGGAGGCCTCCGGGATCCACAGGGCGAGATCCGTGTTCACGCGCACTTTGCGGTCGTCCGGGTTCTCGGTCATCGGGAGGGGGAAGGTGCCCATGTCGGTCGGGACGCCGACCTTGTCGATCTCGCCGAAGGCCCACGGACCCTGCAGGTACATCGCACCCGCGCCGCCAGCCATCGCCGTGTTGCCGTCGCCGTAGCCGCGGCTGGCCGCGTCGGGATTGATGTACTCGAGGAGCTGCATCATCTTCTCGACCGGCTCGCGCATGACCGCCGAGAACGACACCTCGGAGTCCGGGGTGACGTCGGGGCCGGCCTCGTTCATCGCCCGGAAGAACTCCGCGACGTCGACCATGCCGCCGACCGCGTAGTCGAACCAGCCCTGGGCGACGGTCCACGGATCGGCGAGGGTTGCGTAGAACGGGGTGACGCCGGCGGAGCGGAACGCCTCGCAGACCGCGAGGAGCTCGTCCCACGTGGTAGGGACCTCGAGCCCGTGCTCCTGGAAGAGGGTGCGGTTGTAGATCGTGGAGGCGGCCATGATCGAGTACGGGATCACGCTCACGCGGTCCTCGAAGCCGGGGTACTCGTCCACCAGATCCTGCACATCCGGTCGGATCCGCTTCGTCTCCTCCATGTCGGCGAGGTCGATGAGCGCTCCGCGCTCCATGAAGCGCGCCATCTCCAGGTTGTAGTTCAGGCAGCCGACGTCGGGCGGGCTGGAGCGCACGAAGGCGGCCGAGAGGCTGCCGGTCTTGTTGTGCACGACGGTGATGCCGTCAGCCTGCGCATTGAAATCCGCGATCGCCTGGGTGAAGAAGGGGAACGCCTCGGACTTCGTCTCGTGGAAGAACAGGGTGGTGCCGCTCGAGCTCGAGCAGCCGGCGAGGGCTGCCGTGCCGAGCACCGCGCCGCCGGCGAAGAGGGAGCGGCGTGCGAGCCGCGCTCTGCCCAGCGGATCAGGGGCGGTACGGGATGGGGTCACGGTCATCTCCGGGAGGTCGGGCTCGGCGGGCGAGCCGGGGAGGGTCGCGCTCGCGGCGATGCGGCGGGAGCCGAGGACAGGAGTAGATTCAGTCACCGAATCTAGTGGCGTGGTTCACTGTGGTCAAGAGGTCCGACGGAGGGATCTCGCAGAGCTGAGGGGTGCATGGGGACGACGCAGAAGTCGCGCACGGCGTTCGAGCCGGGGTCTGCCCGAGGGCAGGGCGCGCGCCCCCGCGCCGTGCTCGAATTCGCCTGGGGGGCCGGTGCCTTCCTCACAGCCGACGCGGTCTCGGCGACCGGTCTCGCCCGCTCTGCCGCCATCGCCCAGTGCACCGCCCTGGTGGAGGCCGGCTGGCTCGCGCAGCTGCCGAACGCGAGGGAGGCCGGCACGGCGTACCGCGCCGGCCGGCCGTCGCTGCGGTTCGCATTCCGCTCCGACACGGGTCTGGTGATCGGGGTGGACGCCGGCAAGGACCACGTCGGTGCGGTGCTCACCGACCTCGCCGGCGCGGTCCTCGCCTCTGAGCGCCGCGATGTGCCCGCAGCCCTCGCCGATCCCGGCGCTCCGGACCTCGCCGGCCGCCGTGCGCTGATCGAGCAGCTCATCGCCAGGGTGCAGGCGGCCGGGCCGGCCCCGCACGCGCCGGTGCTCGCGACTGTCATCGGCGTTCCCGCTCCCTGCGATCCGCAGGGACGCTCTCCGCGCGAGCCCAATGCCCTGTGGGAGCTGGTGAACCCCGGTCTGATCGATCTCCTGTCGGCCCCGGGGCAGGTGATCGTCGACAACGACGCGAACCTCGCCGCGCTCGCTGAAGGGACCGTCGGCGCGGCCCAGGGCAGCGCCTCGAGCGCCACGCTCCTGACCGGCGAGCGCTTCGGCTCGGGCCTCCTCATCGACGGGCAGGTCGTGCGCGGCAGGCACGGTCGCGCCGGAGAGCTCGCGGTCATGGAGCTCGTGAGCGGCGTGGGGGAGGCGTACGGGCTGGGCGCCCTGGCGAGGCGCTGGCTCGAGCAGGACCAGGCTGCGGGCGTCGTCCCGCTTGCCAGCCCCCTGGCGCGCCTCGCCCAGAAGCACGCCGACGGGGAGACGGTCCTCCTCGCTGCGCAGGAGGGGGATCCCTATGCCGGGGAGCTGCTGTCGCGGATGGCGCAGCGGCTCGCACGGATCGTGGCAGTGCTCGCCGGTCTCCTGGACGTGGAGACCGTCGTCATCGCGGGGGCCCCGGCGGCCGCGATCGACGGCGTGCTGGATCAGGCGCGCCCGCTCCTGGCCTCGCTCCTGCATGCGGCGCCGCCGCGCCTGGTCGCATCGCCGCTGGGGAGGGAGGGGGTGGCGCGCGGTGCGGCGGTGCGGGGGATCGCTGCCGTGCGCGAAGCGGCCCTCACCGGGGCGAGCGTGGGGGAACTCGTGGGCGCCTCAGCGCTCTGAAGGCGCTCTGACCTAGGGTTCCTCCCATGACCGCAGCTCTCCACGGCCTTCTCACGGGCCTCTCCCTGATCGTCGCCATCGGCGCGCAGAACGTGTTCGTGCTGCGCCAGGGGCTGCGCCGGGAGCATGTGCTCGCGGTGGTGACGATCTGCGCGCTGTCCGACGCGGTGCTCATCGCCGCAGGAGTGGGCGGGCTCGGCGCGGTGATCCGCGCGGTGCCGTGGCTCGTGGAGGTCGCGCGCTGGGCCGGGATCGCATTCCTGCTGGTCTATGCCGCCATGGCGGCCCGGCGGGCGCTGCGGCCGACGGGCGAGGCCCTCGAGGTCGAGACCGCTCCAGCTGCTCGCGGGCTCGCTGCGGTCATCGGCACCGCCCTCGCACTGACCTGGCTGAACCCGCACGTCTACCTCGATACCGTGCTGCTGCTGGGCTCGATCGCCTCGAGCCACGGGGAGCAGCGGTGGTGGTTCGCCGCTGGAGCGATGTGCGCGAGCCTGCTGTGGTTCAGCGCTCTCGGCTTCGGGGCGCGCGTGCTCGGCCGGTACCTGGGCAGTCCGCTGTCCTGGCGGATCCTCGATGCGGTCGTGGCGGCGACGATGGTGGCCGCGGCGATCATGCTGCTGCTGAGCTGACCGGCCCGTCAGATCAGGAGGCCGCGGCCCAGGGGGCTCACGAGCGCGGCGATGATGCCGAAGGCGAGGAAGATCCCGCCGCCCGCGATCATGCGATCCCGGGCGACGTCGATCGCGTCCTGGAGGTGCATGGGGAGCGCGATCAGTCGAGGCGCGGCGCCGGGAGCGTCGGCGGCGTCGGCAGCGGGCGGGGTCCCGGCGGAGGCGAGCGCATCAGCGGCGGAGCCGGCCGGCGCCAGCACCGCGGCCAGGGGGCCGGTAGGGACGATGAGCGCGGCGGCGCGATGGAGACGGGCGGCGGAGCGCGCCAGATGCATGTCATGCAGCCCGGTCATGAACAGCCACATGGCGAAGGCGACGACTGCGAGGGGGAGGAGCCAGAGGAGGGACGACATGGATCGGATCCGATCGCTCATGTCAGACGCCGACGACGAGCAGATGCCCGCAGGTGTGGCGAGTGAAGGGGTGGTGCTCCCGACCCTACGCCTGGGCGTGCGCCGCGCCAAGGGGAGGATGCCCGAGTGTGAACGGGGCGGCGGATTCGGGGCGGAGGGCCGTCGCCGCCACCCGTCGACCGTCAGACCGGGCGCGTAGTCTCCCCGGCAGCATCGAAGGAGGATCCCCATGGACACGACACGACCGCAACTGAGCGCACGGCGCAGCCCGCGCCAGCGCATCTCGCAGCTGGGAGGAGCTCTGCGCGCCCTCCCTGCTCGGCGTGCTCCGGGCAGGCTCAGCCCGCAGGATCTGCGCCTGATCGCGGATCTGCGCAGCGTGATCCCCTCGCTGCCCGCCCGGCTCGAGCCGCGCGACGTGGTCGGCGCCTGCGAGCTGGTGCTGCGCCGCGCCGCGGAGCACGAGTTCGCCCGGGAGGGACTGGACCTGGTCGACGCGCTGGTGGACCTTCCTCCCGCGTGGGGCCGACGCGACCTCCTGGTCGCCGACATCCCCTCCCTGCCCTCCTACCAGGCGTTCGTGCTGACGGCGGCGGCAGCGCCGTCGCTCCGCGAGATCGCCGGAGGGGGCGCCTCTGCACGCTCGCAGCTCGACTCCCCCTCTGCGCGGGACGAGTACGGCATCACGTTGGAGGCGGCCGGAGAGCTGGTCTCGTTCCTGCTGTCGCGGGGATGGGACCTCTTCGGATCAGACCTCGAGTTCGGCCCGCTGGAGCAGTCCGATGCCGAGACCGATACCGGCACAGATGCCGGGCGCTGGAACCGCGCGGAGCTTCGGGCGCGGGAGATCATCGCCCAGACGCTGCAGCGGGTGGTGACGATCCCGCAGGCGCTGCGTGCAGCGCAGCAGGAGCAGGTGCGGGTGCATGCGCGGGGGCGGAATGGAGCGGACGAGCCGGGGGAGTCGCCCGCTCGCGCTGCGGCCGCGGATCCCGACGCCGACCTGTTCGCGCAGGGCGGCCCCGCGGGCGGTGCGGATGGCGAGGAGCGTGCCGCCGCAGGGGCTGCCGGCGCTGCGGGCGATGAGGAAGCGGAGGATCCGCGCTCGTTCGCGCAGCGGGCTGCCGCGGCGGCGGGACGGGGTGCGACCTATCTCGAGCATGCGCGCACCCTCCGCGATCTGATGCAGACCGATGCGGGCCGCACGGCGCTGAAGGTCGCTCGCGAGGGCGGGACCATCGCCCGGGATGTCTATGCCGCCTCGCGCGGAGGACCCGCTGACGGCGCGAACTCGCGCAAGGCCGGGGGCAGCAGAACGGGCCGCGGCACGGGCAGCTGACCCGTTTCCGGACAGCAGCAGGCCCCGAGCGGAGATCCCGCTCGGGGCCTGCTGCATGCGACGCACCCGACATGGGGCGCGGTGCCGGGTCAGCGCACGCGCGGCGCCTTCGGACGGATCGCGATCAGACCCAGCAGTCCGATCAGGGTCGCGACCAGCGAGCCGACGAGAACACCCCACGCCGCGAGGCGCAGGTCGCCCTGGGCGAGGGCCGGGCCGGTGGTCTCCAGGACCTGGTTGCCCAGGAGCGTGCCGCTGCTCAGCACGCCGGTGCGCTCTGCGGCCTCCAGCAGGAACGTCCAGCCCATGCGGACTGCCGCACCCAGGAAGAGCAGGATCGCAGCGAGCTTCGCGAGCGCCCGGTAGCGGCCGAGGCAGGAGCCGGCGAAGAGCATCGTCAGCGGGGCGAGGATCAGCACGCCGCCGAGGGCGATCACGCGCAGGGTTTCCGCCCAGCCGGTCGCTCCCGTGCTGGTGCCGTCGGCTGTGAGGGTGCCGTGCTCCGTGCCCATCGCCATCAGCAGCAGCTCGATGAGCAGAGCGAGGAAGAACAGGAACCCGACCACGACGGTCAGCATCTGCAGGCGGCGCGTCAGCTTCACCTCGGTCGCGGGGGCGTCGTGGGAGCCGGCGGTGCGCGGCGTGGTGGGGGAGCTGCTGCGCTGGCGCGCGTCGCGGTCCTCCTCCCAGCGGCGGCGATCGCGATCCTGGGGGCTCGTGCGGCTGTCGAGATCACGGGCCCGCTCGCGCCGGTCGGGGTCTGGATCGCGGCGCTCGCTCGGTGCCGGGCGGCTCTCCTCGCGGCGGTACCGGAGGTCGCGGTCGCGTTCGCGGTCTCCTGCGCGCTCGTCGCGTGCATCGAGCTCGGCGCGGCGCGTGGGGTTCGCTGCGAGATCGGCGGTGGGGGACTGCGCGTCGTCGAGGCGCGGAGCGCCGGGGTGCACGGTCGACGGGGCGGACGCGGCCTCCGGAAGCAGCTCGGGCTCGTTCTCAGGGCGGTACGGACTGGACATGGTGCTCCTCAGGGGGAAGGTTCGGATGCCTTCACGGTACCTGGCGGACCTTTGAACCCCCCGGCCCAGGGCCCTGGCCGTGACGCACGGGTCGCTGGGGACGGCGGAGGGCCCGCCTGCTGCCGCGGCAGCAGGCGGGCCCTCCGGTCGCTCGCGCAGAAGGCGATCAGTTGTCGACGAAGTCGATGCCTGCCGTGTCCATGCGATGCATGAACGCAGCCATCGCATCACGGTTCATCGGACCCCACGGACGGTACGAACCATCCGGGAAGCCCGTCGTGATGCCTTGCGCCTTCAGCCACGCGATCTCCTTCGCGTACTGCAGACCCGCCGGAACATCCGAGAACGGACCCGCCGCCGGCGCCGACGCCGCAGGCTCCCCCGCGTACCGGTACACGAACGCGGCCATCGCATCACGATCGATCGGCGTCACCGGACGGAACTCCCGAGTCCCGTCGGCCTTCACCCAGCCCGTGGTGATGCCCTCCTGGTAGGCCCACAGCACCGCGGCATAGTGCTCGTCCCCGGCCTTGATGTCCGTGAACGGCGACGCCCCGGAAGTGTCCACCGCAGGCGATCCAGCCATGCGGTACAGGAACGCGGCCATCGCATCGCGGTTCACCGGGGAGACGGGACGGTAGGAGCCGTCGGCCCAGCCCGTCACGTAGCCCTGCTCCGCCGCCCAGCAGATGTCGTCGTGGAACTGCAGCGACGCGGGCACATCCGTGAACGCGCACTCGAACGGGGCAGAATCCTGCTTCGCGACGAAGACTGCCACCGTGCGGGCGGGGACCGTGGCGGTACCGGTCGCGGCATCCCACGAGGACCGCTTCACCACCTGGTCGCTGCCTGCAGCCTGCACGTCGGAGAGCGCATACGACGTGCCCGCCATTGCGTCGATCGTCTCGGTGAGGTCCTCGTCGGACGCGTTGAAGACGACCACGACGCCGTCCAGCAGGGGATCGGCATCCGTGCCCTTGGTGTCGTCGATGCGCATCACGAGCACGCCGGGGGTGGCATCCGGGCCGGCATTGGGGAAAGAGACCTTCTCGCGGATGGCATCCGCATCGCCGAGAGTGAACAGCTGCGAGGAGCGGCGCAGGCGCAGCAGATCCAGCGTGGCATCGGCCGAGGCGGAGATGTCAGCGGGCGCCGGGTAGAGCGCCTCGTTCTCCAGCATCGGGCCCATGAGAGGCCAGGCCTCCTTGTTCTTGCCCTCGGGCGGCAGGCCGCGGCCGAAGCCGTTGTCCTGACCGGTCCAGTCGATCGCATTGAAGTGATCGCCCGAGTCGTAGGAATCGCGATCCAGCGACTTCGAGCGCAGCAGATCCGTGCCGGAAGCCCAGAAGGAGGGCGACTGGCCGAGAGCCACGGTGGCCAGGGACAGCGTGTTCATGCGGACCCGGGACTCCATGGTCGAGTCCTGGGGCATCTTCCACACGTTCATGTCCCACAGCGTCTCGTTGTCGTGGGCGTCGACGTAGTTCACCGCCTCCTCCGGCCGACTGGTGTACCCGGCAGGAGCGCCGTTGTAGTCGATCTGCGAGGCCCGCACGAGCTTCCCGTGGGAGTCCGTGAGCTCGTAATCGGCGAGGCTGCCGGTGAGACCCACGCGGATCAGATCCGTGCGGTGCAGGAGATCGGCGCGCTGCTCCTCGGGCGTGCCGACGGCAGCGGAGTTCGGGTCGGTGTAGAGCCCGTTCCCGAAGCCCTGGTGGGTGCGCTTGTCGGTGTCGAACGGCGAGCCGCCGTGCACGCCGTCGCGGAGCCGGTCGTTGAACGCGCCGATGGAGGTGCCGTTCAGCTGGCCCTGCGTCGCCTGCTCGAACCGGGCGTCGCCTGCGACCTCGCCGAAGTCCCAGCCCTCGCCGTAGAGGTACATGGACTTCCCGTCCACGCCATCCTTCTCGAGGGTCAGCTCGTCGAGAGCGTCGCGCACGGCTTCCATGTTCTCGCGCGAATGGTGGCCCATGAGGTCGAAGCGGAAGCCGTCGACCTTGTAGGCCTTCGCCCACAGCACCGTCGAGTCGACCATGAGCTTCTGGCTCATGGCGTGCTCGGTGGCGATGTTGGAGCAGCAGGTGGAGGTCTCCACGGCTCCCGTGAGGCTCAGCCGCTGGTAGTAGCCGGGAACGACCTGGTCCAGGACCGACTTCGGGTCCTGGCCCGAGGCGGCGGTGTGGTTGTAGACCTGATCGAGCACGACCTGGAGACCCATGGCGTGAAGGTCGCCGACCATCCCGCGGTACTCCTTCGTGCGCTCCCCGCCCACCTGGTGGCCGTCACGCGCATAGGAGCCCTCCGGTGCCATGTAGTGGAACGGGTCGTAGCCCCAGTTGTAGGCGTCCTTCGCGGCGACGGCCTTGACGGCCGCCTGCTGGAGCGGGGAGGCGGGCCCGGCATCTGCGGGGATCTGAGGCTGCAGCTGCGCTGCGCGGTCCTCCTCGATCGTGGCGATGTCGAACGTCGGCAGGAGGTGCACCGTGGTGATTCCCGCCGCGGCGAGCTCCTTGAGCCGAGCGGTGCCGTCGGAGCCCTCTGCGCCGAACGCCGCGTAGGTGCCGCGCTCATCGGCCGGGACGGTCTTGTCGCCGGCGGAGAAGTCCCGCACGTGCAGCTCGTAGATGCTCTGGTCGGCGAACTGCTCGGAGCGGGGAGCGGGGGTCTTCGCCCACGTCTCGTCGCTCCAGCGCGGATCGCTGAGATCCGTGAGGATCGAACGGGTGGAGTTCACGGTGAGGCCGACGGAGTACGGGTCCGTCACCTCGTTGTGCTCGACGGCGCCCGTGGGCGGCACGAACACCTCGACGTCGAAGAGGTACTCGCGATCCTCCCAGGAGGCGTCGCCTGCGACGGTCCAGACTCCGCCTGCGCCCCGCGCCATGGCGATGCGCTGGGGGGCGGCGGCGGGATCGGCCGGATCGAACAGCTCGAGCTGCACGCTCTTCGCCGTCGGCGCCCACAGGCGCAGGGTCGGCGCGCCGTTGGCGAAGGTCGCCCCGAGGCTCTGCCCGGCGGCGTCCTCGGCGTACAGGTCGTCGAGCACACCGGGGATCTGCACCCCGGTCAGCGCGGTGACCGTGCCGTCGGCCGCGGTGGAGACCACCACGAGCTGGCCGGTGAGAGCTTCCTCGAGCTGGGCGTCGCTCACACCGGCGAGGTGGAGTGCGGTGAGGCCGCGGAGGTGCCCGCGGTTCTCGAGCTGAGCGTCGGTGAGCCCGCCGGAGGCCACCGACAGGGTGCCCAGCTGCGTGCCGCCGGTGACGGCGCCGTCGGCCAGAGCAATGCCTCCGGTCGGGGCCGACCACAGCGCATAGGTGCTGCCTGCGGCAGTGAGATTCGCAGGCCATGCGATGGTCGAGCGATCCACGAAGTGTGCGAGGGACTGACCGGAACCGGTCACAGGCGGGTCCTCCACGAGGATCTCGAGGGTGTGCGTGGCGAGGGTGTAGCGGAACGTGACCTTATTGTTCGCTGCAGTGGTGAAGGTGTAGTTCGCACCGCCCGGTGCGCCGTCCTGGCCGTAGTTCTCGTCCCAGGAGCGCCCATGGGCGACCTTGACCTCGTGCGCCCCAGCGGGGATCTTAGTGGTGGAGAACTCGTAGACGCCGTCGCCGTCGCCGTCGGTCATCCAGGTGCGCATGCAGTCCGGGGCCCAGTCGCCCGCGCAGCCGAGCGCCGCGTCGAAGGAGCCGGGCAGGGTGATGATCGGGCCCTGCGCCGAGTTCTGGACGACGTGGGTGGCGGGGTCGTACCAGAAGGTGATCGGGCCCCCGGCATGGGTGTAGCGGATGTTGTCGCCGCCGGGCACGCCGCCCGCACCGTAGCTCTCGTCCCAGGTGCCGCCGACAGCGGCCTTGTACTCGAAGTCCCCGGCGGGGAGGTCGAACGTCGCGGTGTACAGGCCGCTGGCCTCGTCCAGGGTCAGCCGCGCCTGGCTGCAGGCCGGCATCCAATCGCCGGCGCAGCCCATGGCCGCGTTGTGGCTGCCGGGGACGGTGACGTCCTCGGGCCCCACCTCGCCCTCGCCCGGGGTAGGCGCCTCGGTGCCGAGATCGACCCCGACCACGCCGGTGCTGGACGCCGCGACGCGCGCGCCGGAGGCATCGGTGGAGACCGCGCGGTACTCGACGACCGTGCCGCGGGGGAGTGCGCGCACGTCGTGGAACACGCGAGGGGTGTCATCCTCGGCGGTGCCGAGGCTCGTCCAGGCGCTCTGCCCGGCGAGGCGGTAGGAGAACGACGTCTCCGCCCAGCGATCGGCACTCACGCTCGCGCTGATGGGCGCGAGGCCCTCGAGCGCCGAGCCCGGGGCGAGGTCCAGGGAGATCGACTGCTCGGGACCGGCCGCGGCCACGGTCGTGCCCGCCTTCAGCACGACGGCCGACAGCGCGGGGACCGTGAGGGTGAGCTGCCCGGAGCCGTCGGCGGTGAGGGACTCCTCGGTGCCGTAGAGACCGGTGTAGGTAGCGCCCGGCGTCAGCGTGGTGAGCGTGACGGTGCGCGGGGAGGTTGCGTTGTTGAGCGCGACCACGTGCTCGATCTTCTCCGTGCGGTCCACTCGCGAGAACGCGTAGACCCCGGCGCCGGAGTCCGCGTGCAACTCGATCTGCGCGCCCGTGGCGAGCGCGGGAGAGGACGAACGCAGGGCCGAGAGCTCGGCGATCTCCTGGTAGAGCGCCCCGTCGGTCCCGTAGTGGCTGCCGGAGCCGTACGGAGTGCCGTCGACCAGGACGTCATCGAGATAGGAGGGGACCTGGCTCGGGAAGAGGGACTGGCGGGCGTCCTTGTCGGCGCCGTCGCCGACGAAGCCCTGCTCGTCGCCGTAGTAGACGACCGGCTGGCCGCGCGTGAGGAACATGGTCGCGTGGGCCAGGGCGTCGCGCTCGGGGCGGCGGTCGGAGGAGCCCAGCAGATTGCCGATGCGCCCCATGTCGTGGTTGCCGAGGAACGTGGGCAGATCCGCAGCCGAGGAATCCGGCGTCGTGTAGTAGTCGTCCGCGTCGTAGAGGCCGTGCATGCCCGCGGTCGTATAGCCCTTCGCGAAGTTCAGCGCGGAGGACTGGAAGGCGAAGTCGAGCACGGAGCTCATGTCGGTGTCCCGCACATACGGGGAGAGCTTCGCGGCGTCGGCGTCGTAGACCTCGCCGAAGGTGAAGAACTCCTCCCCGGCGGGGGTCGAGGCCTGATGCTGCTTCACCGTCGCGGTGAAGTCCTTCCAGAAGTCGAAGTCGACGTGCTTGACGGTGTCGATCCGGTAGCCGTCGATCCCGAAGTCCATCCACGTGGTGTAGATGTCCTCCATGGTCGCGAGGACCCGCGGGTCCTCCGTCATGAGGTCGTCCAGGCCATCGAAATCGCCGAAGGTCACGGACTCGCCCTGCCAGGTCGAGTTGCCGCGATTGTGGTACATCGTGACGTCGTTCAGGGCCTGGGGCACCATGACCGCGTTCTCCGGGGAGCGCACCGGCGTGTAGGGGAAGGAGATCTCCGGATCCATCGCCGGGAAGGCGGGGGAGCCGGCGAGAGCGCTGACATCCACCGGATTCCCCGCGGCATCGCGGTACGGGGACGTCTTCTGGTCGATGTAGGAGTACTGGCCCTCCTCGTAGTCGATGAGGTCGGCGGTGTGGTTGACGATGATGTCGAAATAGACGTCGATCCCGCGGGCATGGGCGTCGTCGATCAGCGCCTTCAGCTCCTCGTTGGTGCCGAGATGGGGATCGATCGTGGTGAAGTCCGTGACCCAGTAGCCGTGGTATCCCGCGGAGGCGTTCGCGCCCTCGCCCTGGACGGGGTTGTTGGTGAAGCTGGGGGTGAGCCAGATGGCCGTGGTGCCGAGGCCCTCGATGTAGTCGAGGTTCTGCCGGATCCCGGCGATGTCACCGCCCTGGTAGAAGCCCTTGTCGGCCGGATCGAAGCCCGTGCTCATGCGGTCCCCGCTCAGACCGCCCGTGTTGTTGGCCGGATCGCCGTCGGCGAAGCGGTCGGTGAGCACGAAGTAGAAGTTCTCCCCGCCCCCGGGATGGCGGAAGGGCGCCGTGGCGAGGGCGTCGTCGGCGGCGGTGTAGCCGCCCGTATCGGCCTGCTCTGGGAGGGCGATCGAGAGCCGGTGCGAGGAGGCGTCGAACTGGAACGCCACCTGCGCGGGCCCGGCGAGGGAGAGAGGGATGTTGTCGGCGCCCCCATCGATGCCGTAGGCGGTGTCCCAGCTGCCGCCGACGACTGCCTTCACCTCGTGCTGGCCGGCGGGGACGGTGAAGGTCGCGGCATAGATCCCCTCGGTGCCCGTGGCCTTGAGCTCGGTCGCGGCGCAGTCGGTGCTCCAGTCGATGTCGCAGCCCAGCTCGCTCTGCAGGGAGCCGGCGAGCACGACGGAGCCGGGGCCGAGGGCGCTCGCGAGCGGGGCAGCGCTGAGGAGGCCCGCAGCACCGACGAGAGCGGCGCTCGCGGCAGCGATGGCGCGGCGCGCCACGGTGCTGCGGCGCGGAAGGGGGGCGAGGTGTGCCATGTCGACTCCGATGTCTGGCGTGGTCCCGGTAGGGGAGGGGGCGCGCGGGTCGTCGTCGACGGGGCGCGGTGTAGATATGAGATCCAACTCTAGGCGGGCCTAGCCCGCACTGCAAGCTCCCTGGGCAAAACCCGCAAGAACTTGCAGAGGGCATGGTGGTTCGTCCGGGATGCTCGAGTCCGAAGCTCCCTAGGACTCGCGGTCCTCGTCCCAGCAGATGCAGAACGAGTGCCCAGCCGGGTCGGCCAGCACGACGAAGCCTCTGCGGGCATCGAGACTCTCCGCCTCCTGCACGAGAGTCGCGCCTGTCCGGATCGCCTCCTCGCACGCGGAGGCGACAGCGCGGCGGGGGACGTAGAGATCCGGGTGCATCTGCATGCTGTGCTGGGCGGTCGGGTCGGTGAGGGGCCACGTCGGAGCGATGTGGTCGGGCGCGTGCTGGACGGCGAGAACGGTGCGGCCATGGACGACGATCTCGATCCAGCGCTCGTCATCGCCCGCTGGCACATCGGTGGTCGCCGTGCCGTCCAGGACGGAGGCCCAGAAGTCGGCCTCGCAGCGGATGTCGGAGGCGTCCAGCACGAGGTATGAGCCGGCGATCTGCATGGTTTCTCCCTGTAGTGGGCGTCAGTTCGGATCAGAACGGCGGGTCGCCGATGTCGAGCGGCACGCGGCCGCGGTGCTGTGCTCGATGAGCCTCCTGCGCCGCCTCGAAATCCTTCCACGACTGCTCGAGATCGGCGACGGTCTCGGGTGTCATGATGTCGCGGTCGTCCTCGAGGAAGACGCCCAGGCGGCCGCGCAGGCTCCAGCGCGTCCCGTCGCTGCCAGGCGGGAAGGTCCCAGCGCGCGGGGCGATCCAGTCGATGAGCTCCGGCTCCCGACCTGGTGGGGGTGAGGTGGTCGGCGGGGCGGCTGCTCCGAGGGCCGAGGGCGGCGCGGTCCCTGGGAAGTCCTCCCGCGCCGGATCGATCCACCCGTCGGTCTTCAGATCGTGATGCTGGCGGCACAGGTGGTGGAGGTTCTCGATGCTCGTCGGCCCTCCGTGGAGAGGATCGCGATGGTCGAACTCCTCGATGTGGTCGCATTCGGACGCCCGGATGATGGAGCGCGTGCAGCCGGGGGCCGCGCACTGCGGGTTCCGCAGGCGCAGATGCTCGCGCATCGCGGCGGTGGGCCGGTACTGGGCGGCCGGGCACGGCAGGAACGCGCCAGTGCTCGGATCGGTGAGCACTCGGAACCAGGTCGAGCTCTGCGCGGCGATCCTGCGGGCCATGTCGGCGGGGATCGGCTCGATGCCGTCGAGCGTCGCAGGAGCGTTCGAGACGCCCAGCAGCGACAGCACCGGCACGGTGACGCTGAGGCGGTACGCATCCTTCGGCACCTCGACCCCGTCGGTCTCGAGGTGGGCGGACAGCAGCGCCCCGTACTGCAGCTCGCGCAGGCTCGAGACGGAGCCGGTCGCGGTGACGATGCCGTCGAGATCGGCCGGGGCCTCGCGCCCTTCGGCGATCACCCGGCGCTGGGCATCCTGCACGGCGCGCGCTGTGGCGTCGAGACGGGAGGCGAAGGAGGCGATCTCCGGCTGCGGGCCGGTGATGAGCAGACGCCCCACGCCGTCGCCCTCGCCGGGCAGCATGCGGATGCGGCGCCGATTCTCG
Organism: Brachybacterium equifaecis; assembly: GCF_023509525.1. Lineage (GTDB taxonomy): Bacteria > Actinomycetota > Actinomycetes > Actinomycetales > Dermabacteraceae > Brachybacterium > Brachybacterium equifaecis. The sequence goes on along the minus strand of NZ_JAKNCJ010000001.1, from coordinate 500,096 downwards.
GGATCGAGGTGCGGCGGGGTCTCGCGCTCCACGAGCACCTGGGCGATGAGGTGCGCCAGCGCCTTGGTGAACCGCTTCTGCTCGACACGCAGATCCCAGGTCGACACGGTCACGTCGATCCAGGCGAGCTCTTTCGCGCTGAGATCGGTGGTGCGGCGCAGCATGTCCTGGAACCACGCGGCAGGGAACTCCCCGCCGGCGAGGCGCGTGAAGCACGAGGGAAGCAGGTGGCGCGCGCGATGCGCCGAGCGGACCCGCGCGCGAGCCTGGTGGATCGTGCAGCGCGAGGCGACGGCGATCAGCATGTCCTCCGCCTCGATCTCCTCCTCGGTCGCCTCGCATTCGGGGTGATCCCGCTCGAGCCAGGACATCGCATACAGCTCGAAGCGCCGGGCGAGGGCGCGCGACTCCTCGGCGATCTCCTCCCAGATCGCCTGGGCGTGCGCATCGAGGGCAGGGGAGGGGCAGGGCTCGACCCTGCGGGCGAGGGAATCGGGGGTGATCGGCCGCGGGGCCGTCAGCCGACGAAAGGGGTGAGGGGCATGGGCGGCCGGGGGCCCGGGGAGCGGCGCAGCGGACGGAGCGTCCGAAGATGCGGCCGCTGCGGGGCGGGCAGTAGGCGCGGAATCGCAGCGGCCGCCGGGCCCGGCTGAGAAGAGCGCAGCCTGCTGGCTCTCGAAGGTGATGTGCTCGTGCAGGTCTCCCATTGCCGTGCCCCCTCTCGTGGATGAATGCGCTGGCAGCGGTCCGATTCCGGTGGTGCTGCCCGATGAGAAGAACACTACGGAGGGGCACCGACATTCGAGAGCGGCCGAGCCCTCGCCGGGGTCGGGACCGGGGACCGCGACCAGAGGCGGGGGACCGGGGGCCGGGGGCCGGCTCAGCCCCTTTCTCCACCGCGATCACGAACGCACCGCGCCCCGTCTCCACCGCGTACCCTCGCCCCATGACCACCCCCGCCGCGCTCCCGGGTCTCCTCGCCGACCTCCGTGCGCGACTGCATGCGGCGGGCGTCCCTGCCGAGCCGCTCGCGCGCCTCATCCCGGCCCGGCGTGTGCTCCTCATCCAGCGCCCCGAGACGCTGCAGGAGATCGGGCGCGCGTGGCCGCTGGGACTCCTCCTGCTCCCCGAGGTGCCCGACGCTGCCGGCCCGCTGCTCCATGCCGAGGGGACGCTGACTCGTGCGCGCCCGCCAGAGCGCGTGGGGTACGTCGCGGAGTCGGCCCGCGAGAGGGATGCTCTGCGCTGGACGGCCTCGCGCGCCGGCTTCGCGACAGGGCAGAGCGTCCACGTCGACCCCCTCCCGCTCGATCTCGAGGCCCTCGCCCAGGGCGCGGCCGCCGAGGCGGGGCCGATCCTGCTCGCGCAGGACGGATCCCTGCGCATCCGCTGGGCGCCAGCGGCCTCGCCGCAGGACCTCGGCGCCTATCTCCGAGAGCGCACGGACCTGCTCCTCGAGCGCGCTGGCCGCTGAGCTCCCCAGCCCCGCGCCAGCCGCCCGTGCGACCCTCGCCCCATGAAGATCGAGCTGGTCCTCGGGGCGGGTTCCGCCCACGGCCTCGCCCACATCGGCGTCATCCGCGCGCTCGAGGAGCGCGGCCACGAGATCGTCGCCGTGCACGGCTGCTCGATGGGCGCGCTCATCGGCACCGCGTGGGCGGCGGGGAAGCTCGACGTGCTCGAGCAGATGGCCGACGCCGCGCGCCTGCGCGACCTCGCCCGCCTCGTGGACCTCTCGCTGACCAGCGCGGGCGTCCTCGCCGGCCAGAGGATCGGGCGCCTGCTCGAGGACCTCTTCGCGCAGACCCTGCTCGAGGAGCTCGCCGTTCCCACCCGCATCGTCGCCACCGACATGAACACCTGGGAACCGGTCGAGTTCACGTCCGGACCGAGCATCGAGGCCGTGCGCGCCTCCATCGGAGTGCCGGGCCTGTTCTCCCCGATCGTCGCGGGGGAGCGCGTGGTGGCCGATGGCACGCTCGTCCTGCCGCTGCCGATCCCCGACGTCCGCCGCCCGGAGGTCGACGAGGTCCTGGCGGTGAGCGTCCTCGGCCCGCCGGCGGACCCGCTGTGGGACGAGACCCAGCCGATCACCCGCCGTCACGCGCCGAAGTACGTGATGAGCGCGCTCACCCTCGCCCAGCACAGCATCGAGGTGCAGATCATCCGCCAGCACCCTGACGCGATCGTGCTGGAGATCCCGGTGCAGAGCACGTCGCTGTCCTACCACCGCTCGCGAGAGATCGCCGCGAGCGGCCGACTGGTCGCCCGCGAGTTCCTGCCGGCCGTCGGACTCTGACGGCGCGAGAGGCCGGACGACGCGAAGGCCCGCGGCGGAGAAAACTGCTGGCGCAGGTCAGCGCGGCCCCGCATACTGGGCCCCGAGCACGGGCGCGCAGCGGCGCCGAGGTCTTCCGGAGGTGTTCCGCGTCTTCCACGGCCCGCGCTCAGGTACAGCCCTTCGGGCCGGAGTTCAACTCTCCTCAGGTCGTCGCCCGGCGGATCAGCCGCGGTGCGGGCCCTGGACGCGGACCGATCGCGCCGCCCCGGCTCGCCGGGCCAGCGCGTGACACCCCGCGATCCCGCCCCGCCGCGCCCGCCCGGCGACGACCGCCCCCGAGCCCCTCTCCTGAACGGAGCAGACCGATGATCTTCCGCCGCCTCGCAGCGCACCGCCAACAAGGTGCCGACTGGTTCGCCGCCGCACCCGCCCCGACCGCGGATCCGGGGGACTGGCTGCCCTCGCCGCTGCGCTCGCCCGTCGTGCTGCCCGGGTACGCCGTGATCCGCTCGCGCGACGGCCAGCTCGCCGAGCTCGGCGGCCGCGAGCTCTCGCGGCCCTCGGACCGCTACCGCCAGGTCGACCTGCGTCGGCGCCAGCTCGTCATGTCCCCGCAGTCGATCGCCGCGGCCGAGGGGATCGACGTCCAGGTCACCGCCGTGATCGTGGTGCGCGTGGAGGCCCCGCTCGCATTCGTGAGCGCCGCCGCCGACCCCGATGCCGAGGTGTATCTCGCGGTCCAGGTGGCGCTGCGCGAGGCGGTCGCACGCACGGCCATGGAGCGCGTGCTGCTGCGCGAGCTCGACCTCGCCCCGGTGCGCACCGCAGCGGACTCGGCTGCCCGGCAGGTCGGCCTCGCGATCGAGGACGTCGTGCTGAAGGACGCATCGGCCTCGCGCCAGATCGCGAGCGCGCGCGAGGAGGAGATGCTGGTCGAGATCACCTCGCGCATCCAGATGGAGCGGGCGCGCGCCGAGGTCAAGGCGACGCGCGCCCGCCTCGCCTCCGCCCAGCTCCTCGAGCGCTCGCCGGTGCTCGCGCAGCTCCGCCTGCTCGAGGCGCTCCCGCCGGGCACGACGCTCCACCTGGACGGCATGGCCCTGCCGGCAGGAGCGCAGAGTCCCGCACGCGAGGAGAGCGCCGAAGGGTCCGACGCGGCCGACGGCTGAGCCCGGAGGGACGAGCGGCCCGGCTCCCTCGCAGGGAACCGGGCCGCTCGCTCGCGCGGCGTCAGCCGCGGGGGAGGATCACTCCTCGTCGTCGACCGCGGGGGTGCGGGCGCCGAGCTGCGAGTCCAGGCGCAGCACGCCGGAGCCGTCGTCGCCGACGCGCTCGAGGCGGCCGATGATCTCGGAGACCGTGGCCTCCTCCTCGATCTGCTCGTCGATGAACCAGTTGAGCAGGGGGCGGGAGTCGAGGTCGCCCTCGGCGTCGGCCGCGCGGTAGAGGTCGCGGATCGACTCGGAGACCTTCTGCTCGTGGGCGAGGGCGGCCTTGAAGATCTCCAGGACGCTCAGACCCTTCTTCACCTCGGGCGCCTCGATGGTGCCGATCGCGGCGTGGTTGTCGCGATCCGAGACGTGCTGGATGAACTTGTTGGCGTGCACCAGCTCCTCCTCGGCCTGAGCCTGGAGCCAGCTGGCGATGCCGGGGAGATCCTGCTCGTCGGCCTCGATGGCGAGCTGGCGGTAGGTGGCGAAAGCGGACAGCTCCAGGGTGATCTGCGCCTGGAACTTCTTCTCGAGATCAGTGCTCATCATCATGGCTCCGACCCTACTCGCGGGGACTGCGGCTGTCAGCCGCGGACAGCCTCGCCTCACCGACAGCGCAGGCACGGCCACCGGCGTCCACGGCCCCTCGCACCGCGGCGTCCATCAGCCGGGCGGCGGTGCGCGCGGTGCGGGAGTCGATGTCGAGGCCGGGGTTCAGCTCCACGACGTCGACCAGGGACAGCTTCCCGCTCGCGGCGGCCGCCTGGACCGCGGCCAGGACCAGCGGCAGTTCGACGCCGAGCGCCGCCGGGGCCGAGACGCCGGGCGCGACGGCGGCGGGCAGCAGATCCAGGTCGATCGTCAGGTAGAGGACGTCGAGGTCGCGGGCGAAATCGACGACGAACGCGCGAACGGACATCGCCCCTCCCTCGACGCAGTCCTCGTCCGTCATCCAGCGCACGCCGAGTTCCCGCGCGCGGTCGAACAGGGCCGCGGTGTTCGAGGGCTCGGCGATTCCGATCACCGCGTACTCGAGCGCCCGGCCTGCGGCGTCCTCCGCGCGGGCCATCTGCAGGAACGGCGTGCCGGAGGTGGGCCGGTCGGCGTCTCGCAGATCGAAGTGGGCATCGAGGTTCAGAACACCCCACCGCTTCCCCTGCAGCGATTCCGCGGCGGTCAGCCCCAGGTAGGAGGCCCACGCCGTCTCATGCCCTCCGCCGAGCACGACGGTCAGCAGGTTCCCGGGGGCGTCCAGCGCCGTCGCGATGAGGGCGCCGGCGTCGGCCTGCCCGCCGTCCAGGTCCTCGCCGGCCGTGCGCGCGTCGCCGTGGTCCCGCAGAGCGATGTCACCGCGACCGATGGCGGCGTGCGGAGCGAGAGGGGAGAGGGCGCGGCGCAGCGCGGCGGGGCCCTCTGCTGCGCCCACGCGACCGGCGTTGCGGCGCACGCCCTCATCGCTCGCGAAGCCCAGCAGCGCGATGTGCGGGGCATCCGGGTCATCGCGGTGCGCCGGGCGGACCAGCTGGTGCCAGCGCGCGTGCGCGGGGCCCTCGCCGTCGATGCGGCCGGACCAGTCGGGCAGCTCCTGGGGTGCGCTCATCGGGATCCTCTCTCTCACTGGCGCGCGTCGCACGGCGCCGCCCGACAGCTTGCCACGCGCAGGGCCGACGGGCGTCTCGGCGGCGCGGGATAGCGCATGTCCCCGCAGGTCACGACCCCTGGGTCCGGGCCGCTGGACACGATCGCGGCCGGATCCCGGACCCGGCGACGCTCTCCCTTCCGCCCGCCGCTCCGCCGTGGTCTCCTGGACGGACCTCAGCGCGCCCCGGGCGCCTCACAGACCAAGGAGCACCGATGCCCCTCGAAGGAGCACGACCCGTCCGCGCCGCGCGCGGCACCCAGATCAGCGCGAAGTCCTGGCAGACCGAGGCCCCGCTGCGGATGCTCATGAACAACCTCGACCCCGAGGTCGCCGAGCGCCCCGACGACCTCGTGGTCTACGGCGGGACCGGCCGCGCAGCCCGATCCTGGGAGGCCTTCGACGCCATCGTCGCCTCGCTGACGGACCTCGAGGAGGACGAGACGCTGCTCGTGCAGTCCGGAAAGCCCGTCGGGATCCTGCGCACGAACCCCTGGGCGCCGCGCGTGCTGCTGGCGAACTCCAACCTCGTCGGCGACTGGGCCACGTGGCCCGAGTTCCGCCGTCTCGAGGCCGAGGGGCTGATGATGTACGGCCAGATGACGGCCGGCTCCTGGATCTACATCGCCACTCAGGGCATCCTCCAGGGCACCTTCGAGACCTTCGCCGCGATCGCCCGCAAGCGCTTCGACGGCACGCTGCGCGGCACGATCACCCTCACCGGCGGCTGCGGCGGCATGGGCGGGGCCCAGCCGCTCGCCGTCACCCTGAACGGAGGGGTGTGCCTGATCGCCGACATCGACCGCACTCGCCTCGAGCGTCGCGTCGCCAAGCGCTACCTCACCGAGATCGCGGAGGACCTCGATGCCGCGCTTGCTCGCGCGAACGCCGCGAAGGAGGCGGGGGAGGCAGTCTCCATCGGCATCGTCGGCAATGCGGCCGAGGTCTTCCCGGCGCTGCTCGCGCGCCAGCAGGCCGGGGAGATCGCCATCGACGTCGTCACCGATCAGACGAGCGCCCATGACCCGCTCTCCTACCTCCCCCTCGAGGTCGAGGTGCCGCAGTGGGACCGCGAGGCGGAGGCCGATCCCGAGGGCTTCACGAAGAAGTCCCGCGAGTCCATGGCCCGTCAGGTGCAGGCGATGGTCGAGTTCCAGGACGCGGGCGCCGAGGTGTTCGACTACGGCAACTCGATCCGCGACGAGGCCCGCAAGGCCGGGTACGAGCGCGCTTTCGCCTTCCCCGGCTTCGTGCCCGCCTACATCCGCCCCCTGTTCTGCGAGGGCCTCGGGCCGTTCCGCTGGGTCGCGCTCTCGGGCGATCCGGAGGACATCGCCGTCACCGACGCGGCGCTCAAGGAGCTGTTCCCGGGCAACGAGCACCTGCACCGCTGGCTGGACGCGGCAGGCGAGTTCGTGGAGTTCGAGGGCCTGCCCGCGCGCATCTGCTGGCTCGGGTACGGGGACCGCGCGAAGGCCGGGGCGCTGTTCAACGACCTGGTGCGCGAGGGGAAGGTGAAGGCGCCGATCGTCATCGGCCGCGACCACCTGGATTCCGGGTCCGTCGCCTCCCCGTACCGGGAGACCGAGGGCATGCTCGACGGCTCCGACGCGATCGCCGACTGGCCGCTGCTGAACGCGCTCACCGCCGCCAGCTCCGGCGCCACCTGGGTCTCGATCCACCACGGCGGCGGCGTAGGCATCGGCCGCTCGATCCATGCGGGGCAGGTGGGTGTGGCCGACGGCACCGATCTCGCCGCGCAGAAGCTCGCACGACTGCTGACGAACGACCCGGCAATGGGCGTGATCCGGCATGTCGATGCCGGCTACGCGCGGGCCGACGAGGTCGCCCGCGAGCGCGGCGTGCGGGTGCCGATGGCGCCGCACGTGCGCGACGCGGAGGATCCGGAAGCGGCGCAGGCGGCGGCATCGGCCGCCGCGGGTGCGCGCGTCGCGCCCGTGGAGAGGTGAGCCGATGGCATCGACCCTGATCACGAACATCTCCGAGCTCTGGACGCTCGACCCTGCGCTCGAGGATCCCGACGAGCGCGGGGCGACCGGAGCCCAGGTGCTGCGCGATGCCGCGTTCGTGATCGACGGGGAACGGATCGCGTGGACCGGGCCCGCCGCCGAGGCGCCGGAGGCCGATGAGCGCGTGGATGCGGAAGGTCGCGCGGTGCTGCCCGGCTGGGTGGACTCCCACTCGCACCTGATCTTCGACGGGGACCGCTCCGCCGAGTTCGAGGCGCGGATGGCGGGCCAGGCATATGCCGCCGGCGGCATCCAGGTCACGACCGATGCGACCCGCTCGGCGTCGGATGAGCGACTGGCCGCGCTGGTCGCCCAGCGGGTGCAGGCTGCGCAGGCTCTCGGCACCACGTGCATGGAGACGAAGACCGGCTACGGGCTCACCGTCGAGGACGAGAAGCGCGCTGCAGTGCTCGCCGAGCGGCTGATCGAGGAGGGAGTACTCGATGAGGCGACCTTCCTGGGGGCGCACCTGGTGCCGGCCGAGTTCGCCGACGATGCCGAGGGGTATGTCGACCTCGTCGTCGGCCCGATGCTCGCAGCCGTCGCCCCGCACGTGCGCTGGGCCGACGTGTTCTGCGAGGAGGGCGCTTTCACCCCTGCGCAGTCCGAGCGGGTCCTGCGCGCGGCGCGAGAGTCCGGGCTCGGACTGCGGGTGCACGGCCACCAGATCGGGCGCAGCGGAGGCGTCGCGCTCGCCGTGCAGCTGGGGGCGGCGAGCGTGGATCACGTGAACTTCATGAGCCCGGATGACATCGAGGCTCTCGCCGGGACCGCTGGCATCGCCACTGCTCCCGGGGAGCAGGACGGTCTGCTCGCGGTGGATCGCGGGCCGACGGTCGCGACGGTTCTGCCTGCCTGCGACCTCTCGACCCGGGCGCCGCTGGCCCCGGCCCGCGCGCTGCTGGACGCCGGAGCGCACGTGGCGATCGCCTCGAACTGCAACCCCGGCACGAGCTTCACGAGCGCGATGCCGTTCTGCGTGGCGACGGCCGTCCTCCAGATGCGCCTCAGCATCGCGGAGGCAGTGCGGGCGGCGACTCGCGGCGGAGCGCTCGCGCTGCGCCGCAGCGACGTCGGCCACCTCGCCGTCGGGGCGCGGGCGGACCTGCAGATCCTCGAGGCGCCCGCCGCGATCCACCTGGCCTATCGGCCGGGTATGCCGCTGACGCATGCGGTCTGGCGGAAGGGACGGCGGGTGGCCTGACAGGCCGCCCTCAGCTCAGCTGGCCGAGCACCTCGTTCAGCGCCTCGGTCGAGGAGGGATGGGTCCAGATCCCATCCCGCAGCATGCTCGCGGTCGCGCCCATCCGCATCGCCAGCGCGATGAGGTTGATGACCTCCTGGCTGTCGACGTGGAACAGCCGAGCGCCGAGGATCAGGTCGGTCTCGGCGTCGACCACGATGGAGATGATCCCGCGGGGATCGCCGAGGGTCTTCGGGCGCGGCATGGCCTTGACGCCCGCGACCTTCGCGCTCACCGTGCGCACGGCGTGCCCGGCCTCCCGGGCTTCGCGCACGGTGAGCCCGACGCTCGAGAGCGGAGGGGTGAGGAAGATGGTGCTCGGCACCGCGACCCGGTCATCGAGGCGCCGGGAGCCGTCCCCGAGCAGAGCCGAGGCGACGATCCTGTGGTCGTCCAGCGAGAGGTAGGTCTGCTGGCCGTGCCCGTGGACATCGCCCATCGCGAAGACGCCCTCGGCGCTGGTGCGCCGCTGGCCGTCGACCACGATCGCTCCGCGCTCGTCGACCTCGATGCCGGCGGCCTCGAGCCCGAGATCATCGGTCGCGGGGCGGCGGCCCGTGGCGATGAGCACCGCGTCGACCTTGAGGTCCTCTCCGTCCGGGCCGGGGACGCCGCGCAGGGTGACGCCGTCCTCGCCGTCCTCGAGCGCAGTGGCCTCCGCACGGGTGAGGATGCGGATGCCCTCGCCCTCCATCACCTCGCGGACGTCGGCGGCGACGTCATCGTCCTCGGCCGGGAGGATCTGCTCGCCGCGAGCGATCACCGAGACCTCGCTGCCGAAGTCCCGGAACATCGCAGCGAACTCGAGGCCGATCGGCCCCGCGCCGATGACCGCGAGGCGGGCCGGGAAGGGCGAGACGTGCTGCAGGGAGGTGGAGGTGTGCACGCGCGGGCCGTCGATCCCGGGGATCCGGGGCATGACGGGCGTCGCCCCGGTGCCGACGATGATCGTCCGGGCGGTGATGCGCAGGTGCTCGGCGATGCCGGAGCCTCCGGCCTAGGGAGTGACCTCGACCTCGCGGGGGCCGATGAAGCGGGCCCGCCCGTCCACCACGGTCACGGTCTCGCGGTCCCCGAGCATGTGGAGGTTCACGTCGTTGAGCTTCCCGATGAGGGCATCGCGCGAGGCGACAGCGCGATCGAAGAAGGCCTGCGGGTCGTCGTCCTCCCGGCGCTCGGAGGCGGAGTGCACGAGCGCCTTCGTCGGCACGCAGCCGATGTTGATGCAGGTCCCGCCGTACATCAGCGCCGACTGCTCCACGATCGCGACGCTCTTGCCGGCGCCGGCCATGGTCGCGGCGAGGGTCTTCCCGCCCTTGCCCCAGCCGATCACCAGGAGGTCGACGTCGAGAGTGCGGGGTGCGGGCATGGCGGATCCTTCGTGCAGGAGATGGGGGCGCTCGAAGTCTACGACCGCCGCTGCAGAGCTTCCCGTGGGGAATCCGGCCCTCGTCCGGGGCCCCCACGGATGCGGCACGCGCTCCGTCGCGCCTAGCCTGACGGCATGACCATTCCCCCCGCGGCGCGTCGCATCGCGATCGCATGCGCCGCGCTCGCCGTGCTCTCGCTGCTCACGAACCTCTCCACCCGCCAGGAGATGGAGGGGAACTGGGAGGTGTATTCGGCGATCCGCAAGACCTTCAGCCTGTTCTTCAACAGCGGGACGGCATGGGCAGCGATCGGCGTGTACGCCGGGTGGGAGTGCAGGCGGCCGCTGGTCGCCGCCGCGTCCGGTGTGATCGCGTGCCTGGCCTCACTGCTGCTGCACTACGGGCTCGGACTGCTCATCGGCTTCTTCGGACCGGATGCGCTGGCGGGCAATGCCTCGTGGTTCACCGCCGCGCTGATCCTCGGCGGCCCGCTCGGGATCTTCGGCTGGTGCGCGGCGCGCAGCGGGTGGCTTGGTCTGCTCGGGCGCCTGGTGGTCCCGGCAGGCGCGCTGGTCGAGCCGTGGCTGCTGGGGATGTTCCACCCGCTCGCGATCTTCCCGTGGCCGAACCGGTTCGCGAGCATCGCCTGCGGTGCACTGCTGACGGCCGCCGGAATCGCCGGGGCGGCGTGGGTGCTGCGCAGGGGGCTGCGCGGACGTCGTGGGCCGACAGGACCTCCCGCTTCCGGTATCCGCGACGCATGACCCTGGCCCCGTGCGCCCCTGCGGTGCGCCGCATGCGAGCCTGGTCCGCATGATCACCCTCGGCACCTCCGGCCTCACCCCCGCTGACGTCCTCGCCGTCGCCCGCCATGATGCGCGCGTCGAGATCGCCCCCGAGGCGCTGGAGGAGGTGGCGCGCGTACGCGCGCACATCGACGCGCTCTCGGCACCCGATCACAAGCCCGTCTACGGGGTCTCCACCGGATTCGGGGCGCTCGCCGACACCGCGATCCCGCCGGCCATGCGCACCCCTCTGCAGTCCTCCCTCATCCGCTCCCACGCCGCCGGGTCAGGCCCCGAGGTCGAGCGCGAGGTGGTGCGCGCGCTCATGCTGCTGCGCGCCCGCACGCTCGCCTCCGGCCGCACCGGAGTGCGCCCCGTGGTGCTCGAGACGATGGTCGCCCTGCTGAACGCCGGCATCACCCCGATCGTCCACGAGTACGGCTCCCTCGGCTGCTCGGGCGATCTCGCCCCGCTCGCGCACTGCGCGATCGTGCTGCTGGGCGAAGGGCGTGCACGCGGGGCCGACGGGCAGGAGCGCCCGGTTCCCGAGCTGCTCGAAGAGGCCGGGATCGCGCCGATCGCGCTCGCCGAGAAGGAGGGCCTCGCCCTCATCAACGGCACTGACGGCATGCTCGGCCAGCTCCTCATGGCCATCGCGGACCTCGACGAGCTCGTGCGCATCGCCGACCTCACCTGCTCCCTCACCGTGCAGGGACTGCGCGGCCGCGACAGCGTCTTCGCCCCGGAGCTCCACGAGCCCCTGCGCCCCCATCCCGGCCAGGCCGCGAGCGCCGCGAACATCTTCGCGCTCCTGCAGGACTCCGGGATCGTCGCCGACGTCGCCGCGGAGGGCTCCCGCGTGCAGGACGCGTACTCGCTGCGCTGCGCACCCCAGGTCGCCGGCGGCGTGCGCGACACGATCGAGCACGCCCGCACCGTCGCCGCCCGCGAGCTCGCCGCCTCGATCGACAACCCCGTCGTCCTCCCCGACGGCACCGTCACCTCGAACGGCAACTTCCACGGCGCGCCCGTCGCCTACGTGCTGGACTTCCTCGCGATCGTCGCCGCCGACCTCGCCTCGATCTCCGAGCGCCGCAGCGACCGCATGCTCGACAAGTCCCGCTCCCACGGCCTGCCGCCGTTCCTCGCGGACGACCCCGGTGTCGACTCCGGCTTCATGATCGCCCAGTACACGCAGGCGGCGCTGGTCGCCGAGATGAAGCGCCTCGCGGTGCCGGCCTCGGCCGACTCGATCCCGTCCTCCGCCATGCAGGAGGACCACGTCTCGCTCGGCTGGCATGCGGCCCGCAAGCTCCGCACCAGCGTCGACGCGCTGCGCCGCGTGCTCGCGATCGAGTTCCTCACCGCCGCCCGCGCGATCGATCTGCGCGCGCCGCTGCTGCCCTCTCCGGCCGCGCAGGCCGCAATCGCGGTGCTGCGCCGGACCGTCGAAGGCCCCGGCCCGGACCGCTTCCTCGCTCCCGACATCGAGGATGCCGTGCAGCGGCTGCTCGACGTGTCGGTGCTCGATGCGGTGCAGGAGGTGGCGGGGGAGCTGCGCTGAGAGGCGCGCTCTCAGAGCCGCGCTCTACCCTCGCCCCATGAGCGCCATGGGCTGGGAGCACCTGCACGCACCGGAGCTGACCGGTCGCACCGTCGTCATGACGGGCGCGAGCGACGGCCTCGGCCGCGAGGCGGCCCTGCAGCTCGCGCGCTGGGGAGCGGACCTCGTGCTCCCGGTGCGCTCGCGGGCGAAGGGCGAGCGGGTCCGCGCGCGGATCGAGCGCGAGACCGGGCGCGCGGGCGCAGTGCGCCTGGTGGACATGGACCTCTCCGACCTCTCCGCTGTGCGCGCAGGCGCCGAGACGATCCGCGGGATCCTCGGGCGAGGCGGCATCGACCTGCTGATCCACGTCGCCGGGGCCGTCAGCCGCTCGCGCACCGAGTCGGCCGACGGCTTCGAGCTGATGACCGCGGTCAACGCCCTCGCCCCGTTCCTGCTCACCGAGCTGATTCGGGACATGGTGCGCGATCGGATCGTCGTCGTCGCTTCCGACGCCCATCGCTGGGGCCGCATCGATCTCCCGGATCCGCACTACCGGCAGAGACGATGGACGATGCCCGCCGCCTACGGCCGCTCGAAGCTGCTCACGATGCTCTGGGGCCTGGACCTGGCAGAGCAGCTGCGCCCCGCGGTCGAGGGCGGCGAGGGCCCGGACCTGCAGCTCGTCCACCCCGGCTGGGTGCTCACGAACCTGCAGAACGCGAGTGGCAGCGAGCGCGCCGACCGCGCGATCACCGCGCTCAGCCGCCCCCTCGCGATGACCGCCGAGGAGGGGGCGCAGTCCGTGCTGTTCGCGGCCGCGCAGCCCCTCCCGCACGGCTCGTACATCGGGCCCGACGGGGTGAAGGCGCTGCGGGGGCGACCGACGCTCCTGCGGCGCTCCGACGCCGCGCTCGACGCCCGCGCGGCCCGCGAGGCGACCGCGTGGATGCGGCGCGAGGTCGGGCTCGACCGCATGGGCGGGGGCATGGGATGAGCGCTCCCCGAGGCTCCTGGCGAGAGATGGTGCAGTGGTGCGACCACCTCGTGCTGCAGCGCACGGGCGAGAGCGCCGAGACGTGGGCGGAGCGCGCCCGTGACGCGGGAGTCCTCGACGAGGCGGCGCTGAAGGAGTGGATGCGGGAGCGCGGCATCGAGGGATATGCCGCGAGCGCCGTCCACTGGCGGGTCGTCGGCTACCCCGCATCGTTCCTCCAGGACGCCGACGAGCTCCTCGAGGCGCAGTACGCGGATCGCCCGCACCTGCGTCCGATCGCCGACGCCCTGCTCGCCTGGGCGGAGGAGCGCGGCGCGCAGGTGCAGCTGCGCAAGACGTTCGCCTCCCTGATGGGCCGACGGAAGTTCGCGCAGGTCGGCGCGAGCACGAAGTCCGCCGTCGACGTGCACCTGCGGGTCGCGCGCCGGCTCGGCGGCGTCGTCGAGGTAGTGCGCGCGCAGGCCGATGACCCGTTCGATCAGCGCATCCGGCTGCGCAGCCTCGAGGACCTCACGGACGAGGTTTTCGCGGCGCTCGAGGCAGCCCGGTCCGAGAGCGCCTGAGGGAGGGCTCGCTCGTCGCGCGGACGGCGCGGGCGGGTCCGAGTGTGACGGGGGAGCGGGCTGGGAGCTCCCGGGGTGCTAGGTTCATCCCCTGTGATCCAGGGCTCACTGCCAGGGATCCCGTCGTCGTCGCAGCTCGCGACGCCGCCAGCGCCCCGCACACCCGCGGGCCATCACCCTGGAGTGCCACCATGTTCGACGCCGCTCTCAATCCCCGCCGCCGCTCGGTCCTGCTGGCCGTGGCCGGTGTGCCGTTCCTCCTCACCGCCTGCGCGAAGTCCTCCGGCGACGCCGGCGGCTCCGGGAGCGACGGCGGCGGCGACGGCTCGACCCTGTCCATCGGCACCACCGACAAGGTGACCGCGCTGGATCCCGCAGGCGCCTACGACAACGGCTCCTTCGCGGTCGCCTCGCAGGTCTACAGCTTCCTGCTCAGCACGGAGCTCGGCTCGAAGGACGGCATCCCCAAGCCCGACCTCGCCGAGAGCGCGGAGTTCACCTCGGACACTGAGTACACCGTGACGCTGAAGTCCGGGCTGAAGTTCGCGAACGGCAACCCCCTGACCTCGAAGGACGTCAAGCACTCCTTCGACCGCCAGCTCGCGATCGCCGATCCGAACGGCCCCTCGAGCCTGCTCGAGAACCTCGACTCCGTCGACGCGACCGATGACCTCACGGTCGTCTTCCACCTCAAGGGCAAGGACCAGACCTTCCCCTACATGCTCGGCGGCCCCGCAGGCCCGATCGTGGATGCGACCGTGTTCCCCGCCGACGCGCTCCTGGGCGATGACGAGATCGTGAAGGCGAACCCGTTCCTCGGCCCGTACACGCTGGCCTCCTACAAGCTCAACGAGCTGATCTCCTACGCCGCGAACCCGGACTACGACGGAATCTTCGGCGCTCCGAAGACGAAGAGCGTCTCGGTGAAGTACTACGCCGACTCCAACAACATGAAGCTCGACATCCAGCAGGGCAACATCGATGCCGCGTACCGCTCGCTCAGCGCGACGGACATCGTCTCGCTGCGCGAGGACTCGAAGGTCACCGTGCACGAGGGCGTGGGCGGCGAGATCCGCTACATCGTCTTCAACTTCGACACCATGCCCTTCGGTGCGAAGACCGCTGAGGCCGACGCCGCCAAGGCGCGCGCCGTGCGCCAGGCCGCCGCCGATCTCATCGACCGCGAGGCCATCTCCAAGGACGTCTACAAGGAGACCTACACGCCGCTGTGGGGCTACATCCCCGACGCCGTCCCCGGCTCCGGCACCCAGTTCAAGACCGAGTACGGCGACGGCCAGGGCAAGCCCGATGCGGCCCGCGCCGCGAAGCGCCTGTCGGACGCCGGCGTCACCACCCCGGTGAAGCTCAGCCTGCAGTACAACCCCGATCACTACGGGAAGTCCTCGGGCGACGAGTACGCGGCCGTCAAGGCGCAGCTGGAGAAGGACGGCCTGTTCGCCGTCGACCTCCAGTCCACCGAGTGGGTCCAGTACTCGAAGGACCGCACGAGCGACGTCTACCCCGCCTACCAGCTGGGCTGGTTCCCGGACTTCCCCGACGCCGACAACTACCTCGCGCCGTTCTTCACCACCGGGAACTTCCTCAAGAACCACTACGACAACCCGGAGATCGACACGCTCATCGGCCAGGAGCGCGCCGCCGACACCCAGGAGCAGCGCGAGGCGATCTTCGGGCAGATCCAGGACATCGTCTCCGCCGAGGTCTCCACCATCCCGCTCCTGCAGGGCACCCAGACCTTGGTCGGCGTGGCGGACCTCGAGGGCGTCACGCTGGACTCCTCCTTCAAGCTGCGCCTGACTCCGCTGCACAAGTGAGCCCTGCGCCGTGACTCCTGCCCCCAGCACGAGCACGCCCGAGACCGCCGGAGCGCCCGATCACGGGCGCTCCGGCGCAGGCGTGCCCACCCCCGCTCCTGCTGCAGCGGCCCCGAAGGCCCGCCGCGGCCTCGGCGGCCTCGGCCGCTACATCCTGGTGCGCTTCGCGCTCATCATCCCCACCGTCCTGATCCTCATGACCGTGGTCTTCTTCCTCATGCGCGTGACCGGCGACCCCATCACCGCCGCCCAGGGCGGGCGCCTCACCCCCGAGGAGCTCGCGGCCCGCCGCGCCGCCGCCGGCTACGACCGCCCCCTGATCGTGCAGTACCTCGAGTACCTCGGGAACGTGCTGCGCGGCGACTTCGGCACCACCTACACCGACCACACCCCGGTCGTCCGGATCCTCCTGACCTACGGCGCCGCGACCGCGGAGCTCGTCGTCTACGCCGTGATCGTGGCGCTCGCCCTCGGAATCCCGCTCGGCATGATCGCCGCGCGCCGCCGTGACCGCTGGCCCGATGCGGTCCTGCGCATCAGCGCGATCCTCGCCTACGCGACGCCCGTGTTCTTCGTCGGCCTGCTGCTGAAGCTGATCTTCTCCGTGGCTCTCGGCTGGCTCCCGGTCGCCGGGCGCATCTCGAACCGCGGCGAGCTCGCCATGGGGCAGATCCTGAACCCCTCGCCCTTCTACCTCCTGGACGCGATCCGCCTGGGCAGTCCCGAGCTGATCGCCGACGCTCTCAGCCACGCGATCCTCCCGGCGCTCGCCCTCGGCCTGCTCACCGGCGGGATCTTCCTGCGCCTGGTGCGCACGAACCTCATCGGCACCCTCGAGATGCCGTACGTCGACTCGGCGCGCTCGCGCGGAGTGCGGGAGGGCCGCCTCGCGACCCGGCACGCTCTGCGCCCGGCCCTGATCCCGATCATCACCGTGATGGGCATGCAGATCGCGATGATGCTCGGCGGTGCGGTGCTCACCGAGACCACCTTCGAATGGAAGGGGCTGGGCTACATGCTCGCCCAGTACATGCAGGCCCGCGACTACGTGGCCGTGCAGGGCATCGTGATGATGCTCGCCGTCATCGTGGCCGTCTCGAACTTCGTGGTCGACGTCATCGCCGCGCTCATCGACCCGAGGGTGAGGTACTGACATGACGATCTCCACCCCCCAGCCCCCCGTCGACGGCGTGGACCTCGAGGCCCAGGCGCTCGCCGCCGAGGGCACCGCTATCGCCGACCGCCGCGGGGAGCCCTGGTACCTGCGTCTGCCCGTCATCAGCCACCTGCGCCGCTCCGTCGGCCTGCAGCGCGGCATGCTCATCACCGGACTGGTGCTGGTCGCCGGGCTCCTGCTGACGGCCCTGCTCGCCCCGCTCCTCGCCCCGTACTCCTGGGCGGCGACGTCGGCCGACGGCAGCTCCTTCGGCACCCAGCAGCCCCCGGGCACGCCCGGGCACCTGCTCGGCACCACCGTCTCCGGATTCGACGTGCTCTCGCGCGTCATCTGGGGCACGCGCACCGCAGTCGCGGTGATGGTCTGCGCGGTGCTCGCCTCGATCGTGATCGGCGTGCTTCTGGGCCTGGTCTCCGGATACGCGGGCGGCTGGCTCGACCGCATCCTCGTGATGATCGCGGACGCGGTCTACGCGTTCCCGTCCCTGCTGCTCGCGATCGTGATGTCGATCGTGATCTCCCAGGGCCAGTCGAGCATGTGGGGCGGCATCCTGGCCGCCGCCATCTCGATCACCGTGGTGTTCGTGCCGCAGTACTTCCGCGTGATCCGCGCCGAGGTGGTGCGACTGAAGGCCGAGCCGTTCGTCGAGGCCGCGAAGGTCGTCGGCACCGGTCACATGCGCATCATGGGCACCCACCTGCTGCGCAACGCCACCCGCACCCTGCCGCTGATCTTCACCCTCAACGCCTCTGAGGCGATCCTGACGCTCGCCGCGCTCGGCTTCCTCGGGTTCGGCATCGAGCCGACGATGGCCGCCGAATGGGGCTACGACCTGAACCGCGCGATGGCCGACGCCACCAGCGGCATCTGGTGGACGGGCCTCTTCCCGGGCCTGGCGATCGTGCTCGCCGTGCTCGGCGTGACGCTCGTCGGCGAGTCCATCAACGACCTCAACGATCCCCGCCTGCGCACTCGTCGGCGCCGCCGCCGGACCACCGCCGCGAGCGGTCCGGGCACTGCGGAAGCCGCGACCAAGGAGACCCAGTCATGAGCCACGCCGCAGCAGGGGAGCCTCTCGCCGCTGACGGGCAGGACGCCGCCGACGGGCAGGGCGCCGCACCGCGCAGCGCCGCCCAGGCCGACTCCGCTCCGCGGCTGTCGATCCGCGACCTCGACGTCTCCTTCGCGACCGACGGCGGGGAGGTGCGCGCCGTGCGCGGCGTCAGCCTCGACGTCGCTCCCGGGCAGATCCTCGCCCTGGTCGGGGAATCGGGCTCCGGCAAGTCCGTGACGGCCCGCGCGATCCTCGGCCTGCTCCCGGAGACCGCCACGGCCTCCGGGGCGATCGAGGTCTCGGGGACGAACGTCGTGGGCCTCAGCGGCTCGCGCCTGCGCGCCCTGCGCGGGGAGGACGTCTCGATGGTGTTCCAGGAGCCGTCCGCGGCGCTGAATCCCGTCTACCCCATCTGGTGGCAGATGGGGGAGGGGCTGCGCGCCCACCAGCCGAAGATCTCGAAGAAGGAGATCCGGGAGCGGGCGATCGAATCGCTGCGCGCCGTCGGCATGCCGGACCCGGAGGAGCGGATCGACCGCTACCCTCACGAGTTCTCCGGCGGGCAGAAGCAGCGCATCATGATCGCGATGGCGCTCGCGATGGGCGCGGAGCTGATCGTGGCCGACGAGCCGACGACCGCACTCGACGTCACCGTGCAGGCCGAGATCCTCGATCTGCTGCGCGATGTGCGGGACCGCTTCGGCACCTCGATCATCATCATCACGCACAACATGGGCGTGGTCGCCGACCTCGCGGATGAGGTCGCCGTGATGTACCACGGGCAGATCATCGAGCGCCGGAGCGCGCGCGAGCTGTTCGAGAAGCCGCGCGAGGAGTACACCCGGCGCCTGCTGGGCTCCGTCCCCCACCTTGGACGCGACTCGGCCTGGAGCGCGCTGAGCGCGAGCGAGCAGGAGGCGGTCATGGCCGCCGAGCCCGTCGTCGAGTCGAAGGGCCTGGTCATCGAGTACCCGGGTCGCATCGGCCGAGCGCCGTTCCGCGCCGTCAAGGGCGTGGACTTCACGATCCGCCAGGGCGAGGTCTACGGACTGGTGGGGGGGTCCGGATCCGGGAAGACCACGATCGGCCGCGCCATCGCCGGGCTCGAGAAGGCCACCGGCGGCAGCCTGCGGGTGCTCGGCCACGAGATGAACGGGATCCGCGAGAGCGCCTTCCGGCCCGTGCGCAAGGACATCGGGTTCGTCTTCCAAGACCCCTCGACGTCCTTCAACCCGCACCTCACGATCGGCGAGTGCATCAGCGAGCCGCTCGTGGTCCATGAGCGGGGCATGAGCGCGACGCAGCGGCGGGACCGCGTGGGCCAGCTGCTCGAGTCGGTGGAGCTGCCCGCGGCGTACGCGCGCCGCTACCCGCACGAGCTCTCGGGTGGGCAGCGCCAGCGCGTGTCCCTGGCCCGCGCGCTCGTGCTGCGGCCGCGCCTGCTGATCGCCGACGAGCCCACCAGCGCCCTGGACGTCTCCGTGCAGGCGACGGTGCTGGCTCTGTTCCGCCAGCTCCAGGCCGACCTGGGCTTCGCAGCCCTGTTCATCAGCCACGACCTCGCGGTCGTGGACTCGCTCTCCCACCGCATCGGCGTGCTGCTGCACGGCGAGCTGGTGGAGAGCGGCACCGGGCCCGACGTGCTGCACCGCCCGCAGCATGCGTACACGCGCCGGCTCATCGCCTCGCTCCCGGTGCCCGACCCCGTGGAGCAGGCCGAGCGGCGCCGCGTCCTGCGCGCCCAGCGGGTGGGTGCGGGGGCCTGAGAACCCAGCCGGCTCCGACCTGGGCCCACCCCACCCGGTTCCGGCCCGTCTGCGCTGATTCGCGTCAGGAGAGACGAGAAGAACCCTTCTCGTCTCTCCTGACGCGTCTCGTGGTGGGGAGGGGGCGGCGCCGGCCAGGGCCGGGTGGATCAAGCATTGCGGGCCGGGCCAGGCGGATCAGGCAAGCCGGTTCAGGCCGGGCGCAGTCCCTCGCGCACGGCGGCGGCGATCTCCTCGGCGGCGGCTCGGCCCGTGCGGCCCACTCCGAGCACGTTCTAGAACGGATGGATGTGCCCTGTGTGGCAGCGCTCGGTGACGCGCACCCCGGCCTCGCGCAGGCGCTCGGCGTAGGCGCGGGCCTCGTCGCGCAGCGGGTCGAAGCCGGCATAGGCGATGTAGGCGGGGGCGAGACCCGTGAGGTCCTCGGCGAGGAGCGGGGAGACGCGGGGGTCGGTCTCGTCGGGGCCGTCGGCGGCGCCCGTCGGCCGCCCTTCCGCGTCCACGCGGCCGAGGTAGCGCTCGGTGTACCAGTCGAGCTGCGCGGCGGTGAGGAAGTAGCCGTCTGCGAACAGGCCGCGGGAGGCGCGGCGGCCCGCGAGGTCGAGCTAGGGGGAGAGGAGCCCCTGCAGGTCGGGCTGGGGGAGCCTGCGGTCGCGCGCCGCCTGGGCGACAGCGGCGGCGAGGTTGCCGCCCGCGGAGTCCCCGCACACGGCGACCCGGTCTGCGAGACCCAGCGCTGCGGCGTTCTCGCGCGCCCACTTGTACGCGGCGATCGTATCCTCGTACCCCTCGGGGAAGGGGTGCTCGGGGGCGAGGCGGTAGCCGACGCTCAGCACCCCGACGCCCGCCCGCGCGCACAGGAAGCGGCAGATCGGATCGTGCGAAGCGATCGAGCCCAGCACGAAACCCCCGCCGTGGTAGTTCACGAGCAGACCGCGGCTTCCGGTAGCGATGGGCTCACCGTCCGGGCCGGAGGTCGTCGGCAGGTAGAGGCGGGCCGGGATCGGACCGTTCGGGCCGGGGATCTCGAGCGACCGCACACTGCCGACGGGCAGGGGATCGCCCCCGAACTGCCAGGCCTCCACATCGATCTGGCGGCGGCCCCTGTCCAGAGAGAGCTTCTCGAAGGGGATCCCCCCGACCTTTCCGAGCACGCGAGTGCCAGCTGCACCTCGCGCTCGAGGACCTGCCCGTCCGCCGTGGTGCGGTTCCTCGTGACGGCCGCCATCACGCGATCCGGCAGGCGGCCGAGCACGGTCACGCCCGCGCGGACCAGGCGATCGAGTGCGCCGGGCTGCACGGGGCCGACGCTGCCGGTCATGGCAGGAGCAGCGGTGCTGCCCGCGGCGGCAGCTGCATCAGGAGCGGCAGGGAAGGGCGATGACGTCGTCGGCATGGGATGACAGTAGCCCCGGTGCGCTCGGATCTGGCGGTGAATCGATCAGGCCCGTCCGGCCCGCGAGCTGCGTGCCAGGAGACGAGCCGGCCCCTTCTCGTCACCTGGGACGCGATTCGCCGACGTCGACCGTGGGCGAGGCAGAACCGAGGTGCCTTGGACCGGCGTACCGGCGCAGCGGCGACGTCGTGGTCCCGCTTTCACCCGATCCCGATCGGCAGCTCCCGCTCGAGCTCCTCCAGCCACGGAGCGAGGTCCCAGCCCTGCGCCGCGACCCAGTCGTCGTCGAAGTAGGTCGCCGCGTAGCGGTCGCCCGAGTCGCACAGCAGCGTCACCACGGAGCCGGTCTCGCCGCGCTCGCGCATCCCTGCGATGAGGCGCGCGCAGGCGACGAGATTCGTACCGGTGGAGGCGCCGACGCGCTTGCCGAGCCTGCCCGAGAGGAACCGGGCCGCGGCGATGGAGGCCGCATCGGGCACTGGGATCATGCGGTCCACGACCTCCGGCACGAAGCTCGCCTCGACGCGCGGCCGGCCGATGCCCTCGATGCGGGAGCCGCAGTCCGAGCTCGCGGCGGCGTCCTCATCACGCCAGCCGGGGAAGAACGCGGAGCCCTCGACGTCGGCGACGCACAGTCCTGTGGGCAGGCGGTGGTAGCGCACGTAGCGGCCGAGCGTCGCGCTCGTGCCGCCGGTCCCCGCGCCGACCACGAGCCAGCGCGGCACCGGGTGGGGCTCCTCGGCGAGCTGGTCGAAGATCGAGACGGCGATCGAGTTGTGCCCGCGCCAGTCGGTCGCGCGCTCGGCGAAGGTGAACTGGTCCATGAACAGGCCGTCGCACTCTGCGGCCAGGCGCCGGGACTCGGCGTCCATCTGGTCGGCGCGCTCGACGAGATGGCAGCGGCCGCCCTGCGCCTCGATCAGCGCGATCTTCTGGGCGCTCGTCGACGCGGGCACGACCGCGATGAACGGCAGGTCCAGCATCCGCGCCACATGGGCTTCGGAGACGGCCGTGGAGCCGGAGGAAGCCTCGATGACCGTCATCCCCGGGCGCAGCCAGCCGTTGACCAGCGCGTACATGAATAGGGATCGCGCCAGGCGATGCTTCAGCGAGCCCGTGACGTGCGTGGACTCGTCCTTGAGATACAGGTCGATGCCCCACTCGCGCGGCAGCTCGAGGTGCAGCAGATGGGTGTCGGCGCTGCGCCGCGCGTCGGCCTCCAGGCGCCGCACGCGCTCAGCGACCCAGTCGCGCAGGTCCGGGTCGGAGCGGTCGACGTCCTCGAGCGATCCCAGCAGGCCGGTCATGAGGCGTCCTTCCCGACGTAGGCGGCCAGGGCCTTCCCGGTGAGGGTCGAGGCATCCGCGACGAGCTGGGCGGGAGTGCCCTCGAAGACCACGCGCCCGCCCTCCTGGCCGGCGCCCGGCCCCATGTCGATGATCCAATCCGCGTGCGCCATCACCGCCTGGTGGTGCTCGATCACGATCACGCTCTTCCCGCCGTCCACCAGGCGATCCAGGAGCTGGAGGAGCTGCTCGACATCGGCCATGTGCAGCCCCGAGGTGGGCTCGTCGAGCACGTAGATCCCGCCCTTCTCGCCCATATGCGTGGCGAGCTTCAGGCGCTGGCGCTCGCCGCCGGAGAGGGTCGTGAGGGACTGGCCGATCGTGAGGTAGCCGAGGCCGACGTCCTCCAGGTGGCCGAGGATCTTCGCCGCAGCGGGGACCTTCGCCTCCGGCACGTCCTTCCCCGTGAAGAAGGCGTGCGCCTCCGTCACGCTCATCTCCAGCACGTCGGCGATGCTCTTCCCTCCGAGGGTCAGCTCGAGCACCGAGGGCTGGAAGCGGCGGCCCTCGCACTCCTCGCACACCGACTCGACGGTCTCGAGGAAGCCGAGCTCGGTGAAGGTGACGCCGGCGCCCTTGCAGGAGGGGCACGCGCCTTCGGAGTTCGCCGAGAACAGGGCGGGCTTCTGGCCCGTGGCCTTCGCGAACGCCTTGCGGATCGGCTCGAGGAGCCCGGTGTACGTGGCGGGGTTCGAGCGGCGCGAGCCCTTGATGGCCTGCTGGTCCACCACGATCGCTCCTGCATCGCGCGGCATCGAGCCGTGGATCAGGGAGCTCTTGCCCGAACCGGCGACGCCCGTCAGCACCGTGAGCACGCCGAGAGGCACGTCCACGTCGACGTCCTGGAGGTTGTGGGTGCTCGCCCCGCGGATCTCGAGCGCCCCGCTCGGCTCGCGCACCTGATCCTTCACCGCCGCGCGCGCCGAGAGGTGCTCACCGGTCAGGGTGCCGGAGGCGCGCAGGCCCTCGACATCTCCTTCGTAGACGATCCGCCCGCCGTCCCGGCCGGCGCGCGGGCCCATGTCGATCACATGATCGGCGATGAGGATCGTCTCCGGCTTGTGCTCGACCACGAGCACCGTGTTGCCCTTGTCCCGCAGCTCGAGCAGCAGCTCGTTCATGCGCGAGATGTCGTGGGGATGCAGGCCGACGGTCGGCTCGTCGAACACGTACGTGACGTCGGTCAGCGCCGAGCCGATGTGCTGGACGAGCTTGGTGCGCTGGGCCTCGCCGCCCGAGAGCGTCCCCGAGGGGCGGTCCAGCGCGAGATACCCGAGCCCGATGCCGACGAACGCGTCCAGCAGAGCGAGCAGGCTCGTGCGCAGCGGCGCGATCCCCTCAGGGCTCAGCGAGGCGACCCAGTCGCGCAGCTCGACGACCGGCAGCGCGGTGACGTCGGCGATGGACTTCCCCTCGATGAGGGAGGTGCGGGCGTGCTCCGCGAGACGGGTTCCCTCGCACTCGGGGCAGACGATGAAGGTGACCGCGCGCTCCACGAACGCGCGCAGATGCGGCTGCAGGGTCTCGGGGTCCTTGGACAGGATCGACTTGCGGATCTTCGGGATCAGGCCCTCGTAGGTGAGGTTGATGCCCTCGACCTTCACCTTCGTCGGCTCCTTGTAGAGGAGGTCGTGCATCTGGCGCTTCGTGAAGTCGCGGATGGGCTTGTCCGGGGGCAGGAAGCCGCTCTCGCGGAAGATGCGCACGTACCACCCGTCGCCCGTGTAGCCGGGGATGGTGAACGGGTCCTCCGAGAGCGTCTTGGCGTCGTCGAACAGCTCCGTGAGGTCGAGGTCCGAGACCCGCCCCTTCCCTTCGCAGCGCGGGCACATCCCGCCGACCCGCGAATAGGTGGTCTTCTCGGCGATGGTCTTCGCGCCCTTCTGGACGGTCATCGCGCCCGAGGCGCTGACCGAGGGGACGTTGAAGGAGTAGGCGCCGGGGCCGCCGACGTGCGGCTGCGCGACCTTCGAGAACAGGGTGCGCAGGTACGCGGCGGCATCGGTGATGGTGCCGACGGTCGAGCGCGGACCGCCGCCGAGGCGCTCCTGATCCACGACGATCGCCGGGGTCAGCCCCTCGAGCACGTCGACATCGGGGCGCGCCGTCCCCGGCATGAACCCCTGCACGAACGCGCTGTAGGTCTCGTTGATCATGCGGCGCGACTCCGCGGCGATCGTGTCGAACACGAGCGAGCTCTTCCCCGATCCGGACACCCCGGTGAACACCGTGAGGCGGCGCTTGGGGATCTCGGTGCTGACGCCCTGCAGATTGTTCTCCCGCGCGCCGTCGACGCGGATGAGGTCATGCCGGTCGGCAGGGTGGCCCGCGGCAGGGGAGGGGGGTGCTGTCTTCTCGCTCACCGCGTCACTGTACGACGACCCTCGGACGTGCGGGGCGCGGGCAGGGAGCCCGAAGGGGCGGGGTCTACCCTGCGGGCATGACGCACTACGACATCGCCCTGATCGGCTCGGGATCCGGGAACTCCTTCCCCGGCCCGGAATTCGCCGGGAAGTCCATCGTCTACATCGATCGGGGCGTGGGGCCGGACCGCGTGTTCGGCGGCACCTGCCTGAACCTCGGGTGCATCCCCACCAAGATGTTCGTGCACACCGCCGATATCTCGCGCACTCCGGCTGACGCCGCCCGCTTCGGCGTCAGCGAGACGCTCGACGGCGTCGACTGGCCGGCGATCCGCGACCGCATCTTCGGGCGCATCGACCCGATCTCCGCGGGCGGGCGCGCCTACCGCGAGGACCACGAGGACAACGCGAACCTCACTCTGCTGCAGGGGACCGCGCGCTTCACCGGGAACAAGTTCCTGACCGTGGACCTCGAGGACGGCGGCACCGAGGAGATCACCGCCCAGACCATCGTCATCGGCGCGGGCTCCCGTCCCGTGATCCCGGACGTCCCCGGCCTCGCGGACCTCGACCCGCTGACCTCCGATACGGCCATGCGCATCGACCGCCTGCCGCGCTCCCTCGCGATCCTCGGCTCCGGCGTGATCGCCGCGGAGTTCGCGCACATCTTCGAGGCCCTCGGCGTGGACGTCACGATCATCGCGCGCTCCGATCGCCTGCTGCGCGCCGCCGACCTCGCCGTCTCCGAGCGGTTCACCCGGATCGCCGCCGAGCGCTGGCGCGTGGTCACCGGATTCTCTGCCGCGCGCGCCGAGCGCACCGAGGGCGGTATCCGCCTCAGCGGCACCTGCGAGGGCTCGCGCGGGGACGGCTCCCCGAACGAGAACCCGGGCGGAGAGCTCGTGATCGAGGCGGAGGAGCTCCTGGTCGCCACGGGCCGGCGCCCCAACACCGACCTGCTGGACGCCGGCGTGGCAGGATTCGATCTGCACCCCGGCGGGGCGCTCGAGGTCGACGCCTATCAGCGGGTCCTGGCCGGGGGAGAGCCGGTGGAGGGCGTCTGGGCCTTCGGGGACATCTCCGACCGCCACCAGCTCAAGCACGTCGCGAACCACCAGCAGCGCATCGCGCGCCACAACATCCTGCACCCCGGTGCCCTGCGGCGCTCGGACACGATGCCGGTGCCCGCCGGGATCTTCTCCGATCCTCAGGTCGCGATGGTCGGCCTCACCGAGGAGGAGGCGCGCGCGCAGGGACTGGAGATCGCCGTCGCCGTCCAGGACTACGCCGGCGTCGCCTACGGGTGGGCGCTCGAGGACACGACCTCCTTCGCGAAGATCATCGCCGAGAAGGGGAGCGGGAGGATCCTCGGGGCCCACATCATCGGCCCCGAGGCGACGATCCTCATCCAGCAGCTCATCCAGGCGATGAGCACCGGCCAGAGCGTCTCCGACATCGCCTCGACCCAGTACTGGATCCACCCGGCGCTTCCCGAGCTGATCGAGAACGCGCTGCTGCAGCTGACGGACTGAGCCGGCTCAGGGAAGCCGTTCAGGGAAGCTGTTCAGGGAAGCCGTGCGGCAGCGGGCGGGCTGACAGGCCCGCCCGCCCGCGGTTCAGCCGCGCACGTCGGTCGCGCCCTCCGGCAGGCACTCCGCCAGGGGGTGCGTCGGTGCAGCGGGGGCGGCCGGGGTCTCCGCGGCGGGGGCCTCCTCGCTGGGGGGAGCCTCGGTCGTCGGCGCCTCGGTGGTCGGCTCCGGCGTCGCAGAAGGAGCCGCGGCCGGCGGCTCGACGGCCGTCATCGAGTCGGCGATCGAGTCCTGCACCCACTGCTTGAGGAAGTCCCAGTCGGGGTGGCCGTCCTCGAAGCGGCCCTCGCGCACGCGCTCGGGCAGGTCCACGCCGGGCTGGATCGGGTAGGAGGCGAAGCCCGCGCTCTTCACGCGCGTGCCGAGATCCACGAAGGCGTCGACGTCGTCGGCCGGCACATCGGTCTCGATGTTCGACCCCGCCACGCCCACCAGGCGCGTGAAGTTCAGCGCGAGGGTGGCCGGATCTGCCTCCTCGGTCACGATCTGCACCATGCGCTGCTGGCGGCACAGGCGGTTGAAGTCGCTCGAGCCCTCGCGGGAGCGCGCATACCAGAGCGCCTGGTAGCCGTTCAGGTGCTGCGGGCCCGGCTCGATCCAGCCGGTGATCGGGTACTTCCCGCCCGTGGCCTGATTGGTGCCGCCGCCGATTGGGATGCGCCGCTCGACGGTCATGTCCACGCCGCCGATCGCGTCGACGAGCTGGCTGAACCCGTCGAGGTTCACCATCGCGTAGTAGTCGATCGGGAGGCCGAGCGCCTCCTCGACCGCCCAGGTCGTCGCGGTGAGGCCCGGATCGGATCCCTCCGGGAAGAGCTCGGGCTCATCGCCCGCCCAGGACCACACCGCATTGATGAGGTTCTGCTCGGGGCCGTAGTAGTCGAAGCCGTCGGGGAAGCGCTCCGCCGCGGCGGTGCCCTCGGGGAAGCGCGGGTTCTCCAGGTTGCGGGGCACGGAGAACAGGGCAGTGCGGCCGGTCTTCGTGTCGATCGAGGCGACCATGATCGTGTCCGGGCGCGTGCCCGTGCGATCGGCACCGGCGTCCTGCCCCAGGAGCAGCACGTTGATCCGGCCGACGCCGGCCCACGGATCCTTTCCAGTGGCGAGGCGACCGCTGCTCGGGCTCTGCTGGAAGACGGCGGAGTTGCCCAGCATGCCCTGCGCGGCCCAGATGTACTGGCCGGCGAAGGAGAACGGCACGGCGACGAGCGCCGCCATCGCCAGGGCGAGGGTGAACGCCGCTGCGCGCTTGCCCCCGCGGAGCCCTTCGCGCCGACGATGCGCGCGCTGGGTCGCGAGGATCTGGAGGATCCAGACGACCCCGACCACTGCGACGGCGACCAGCAGGCCGATCAGCACGCGGCGGTTCGTGAGGTACTTCAACAGGCTCATCAGCGGCGAGCCCGTGAAGTACCACAGGGCCGCGCCGCCGATCACGAGCAGCCCGATCGCCAGCAGGGCGATGCCCCACCCGCGCCGGCGCGTGGTGAGCAGTCCGGTTCCCGGGATGAGCGAGGTCAGGACGGTCCACAGCGCCGTGCGCCGCAGGCCCCCGGGCCGCGGGCTCTCCTCGGAGCCGTCAGCGGGCTCCGCGGCGGAGGAGTGCGCTGCCGGGCCGACGAGGGCTGCGGCGCGCGTGGTCGCGGCCTCGGCCGGGGGTGCGGCGGTGCGACGCTCGGCAGGGGTCGCGGAGCCGCCGGGCCGCACTCGCGGCCGGCCCGGAGCGGCTGCGGGTGAAGCATCGGGCTCGCTCGCCGCCGAGGACGACGCTGCGGCCTGCGGGACATCTGCGCTCCGAGGGAAGACGGGGGAGGAGCCGCGGGCCGCGAGCGAGGCGGCGGGCTCGGCGCTCGCGGCCGGGGGGTCCTGCACGGGAGGCAGCGCCTGCGTGACGTCGGGGTCGCGGGGAGCGGCCCACAGCGGCCCCCAGACGTCGGAGTCCTCCGGCCGCGGGGGGCCGGCGCGCCGGCCGCGCGGGCGGCGCACGGGAGCGGCGCGCTCGGCGGGGGGCTCGTCACGCGCGGCAGCGGATTCATCAGCCCCGGGGCCGGTCGACTGCTGCGGCTCAGCGGGGCGACCGTGCCCGAAGCGGCCGGAGACGGAGGTCGCCGCAGTCCCGGTGCCTGCGATGATCGCTGACCAGTTGGAGCGCACGGGGGCGCCGCCGCTCGCGGAGGCGGGGCGAGAGCCGGATGCGCTCGCGGAGGGGTACGGCTCTCCGGACTCGCGGGCGGGGACGGGCTCGCCAGGGCGTGCAGGGGCGTGCTGATCGTCCTCGGGGAGGCTCTGCTCGGGGCCGCGATCGGCGCGCGCGCTCTGCTCGCTCGCACGCAGGCCCCGGGCGGGCCGGCGCATGCGGCGGCCAAGGTTCTGGTCCGTCATGGCGAACATCCTACGGATCCGTGCATCCCGGGGCCGCGATCCGCCGGAGCGCGGATGTGGAGATCCCGCGCGGATCCTGCATCCGGACACCGTCCGTATCCCGGGCGGCTCGGCCATCGCCCGCCGCACGCGGCGCCCAGTAGGCTCGAGCCATGACAACTCTCGTGATCGGTGGAGCCGGATACATCGGGTCGCACGTCGTGCGCCTCCTGCTGGAGAAGGGGGAGGAGGTCGTCGTGATCGACGACCTCTCCACCGGATTCGAGGAGCGCACGAAGGGTGCCGACCTCGTGCGGCTCGACATCACCGCCCCCGATGCCGCCGACCGCATCGCCTTCCACCTCAAGGCCTCCGGCGCCGACAGCGTCATCCACTTCGCCGCGCACAAGCGCGTGGGGGAGTCGGTCGAGAAGCCCGAGATGTACTGGCACGACAACGTCGGCGGGCTCGCCAACGTGCTCGAGGCGTGCGCGACCGCGCGCGTGCGCGACGTCGTCTTCTCCTCCTCGGCGGCGGTCTACGGCGTGCCCGACGTCGACCTGGTGACGGAGGACATCGAGACCCGGCCCATCAACCCCTACGGCGCCACGAAGCTCGTGGGCGAATGGATGCTGGCCGACGCCGAGCGTGCGCACGGGATGCGCACCGTGGCGCTGCGCTACTTCAACGTGGCCGGCGCCGGCTGGCCCGATCTGGCCGACACCCTCACCCTGAACCTCGTGCCGATCATCCTGGACGCGCTCGAGAAGGGGAAGGCGCCGATCGTCTTCGGCGACGACTACGACACCCCCGACGGCACCTGCATCCGCGACTACGTGCACGTCCTCGATCTCGCGCACGCGCACGTCGCGGCGCTCGAGTACCTGCGGGGAGAGGAGCGCCCGCACCGCGTGTTCAACGTGGGCAGCGGGTCCGGCTCCAGCGTGCTCGAGGTGATCGACGCGGTCTCCCGCGCCACCGGCGAGACCATCACCCCCCAGATCGGCGAGCGCCGCGCCGGGGATCCTGCGCGGCTCGTGTGCTCGAAGGACCGCATCGCCGAGTCGCTCGGCTGGTCGAGCGAGCAGACCCTGGACGACATCGTGCGCTCCGCCGTCGAGGCGCGCCGCAGCGCCTGATCCCGATCCTGCGAGCGCCCGGTCTCGCCTGCGCGGGGCCGGGCGCTCGTGCGTCTCAGGTGAGGTAGCGGTAGATCGGATCCTCCGGGTCGATCCGCTCGATCTGCATGGTGGAGGCCGCCATCCGGCTCAGGAGCGGGCTGAGGTTCTCCCGCGCCCCGAGCTCGAGCCCCACGAGCGCGGGCCCCTCCTCGCGGTTGTTGCGCTTGATGTAGTCGAACAGGACGATGTCGTCGTCGGGCCCGAGCACGGAGTCCAGGAAGCGGCGCAGGGCGCCCGGCTCCTGCGGGAACGTCACCAGGAAGTAGTGCTTCAGGCCCTCGTGCACCAGGGAGCGCTCGACGACCTCGTTGTAGCGCGAGACGTCGTTGTTGCCGCCCGAGACGATCACGAGGATCCCCTCGGAGGTGTCGGCGTCGTTGCGCACCGGGGTGCCGCGCTCGCCGCGCCCGTGCTGCGCGGCGGAAGCCCCGCCGACGAGCCCGGTGGCGACCGCGGCGGCGGCCAGGGCCCCGGCGGGCTCGGCGATGATCCCGTCGGTCTGGTAGAGCGCGAGCATCTCGGTGCAGACCGCCCCTTCCTCGACGCTCAGGAGTTCCGGGGAGATCGCCTGGACGGCGCGCAGGGTCTGGGTGCCGACGCGCCGCACGGCGGCGCCGTCGACGAAGCGGTCCATCTCCCGCAGGGTCACAGGGGAGCCGGCCCGCACTCCCGCTGCCATGGAGACCGCGCCCGCCGGCTCGACGCCGACGATGCGGATCGAGGGCTCGCGCTCGCGCAGCCAGGTCCCGCTGCCGCCGATCAGGCCGCCGCCGCCGATGGGCATGACGACCGTGGCGATGTCCTGGCCGTGCTGCGCGCGGATGTCCTCGATCGCCTCGAGCACGACGGTGCCCTGGCCGGTCATCACGACGGGGTGGTCGAAGGGCGGGATCTGGGTGGCGCCGGTGCGCTCGGCATCGGCCGCCGCGGCCGCCGCCGCGTCGTCGAAGGTCTCCCCGGTGAGGATCAGCTCCACCCGGTCCCCGCCGAGCGCGCGGATGCGCTCGCGCTTCTGGCGCGGCGTGGTGCTGGGCACGTAGATGCGGCCGTCCACGCCGAGAGCCGAGCAGGAGAACGCCACGCCCTGGGCGTGGTTCCCTGCGCTCGCGGTCACGACGCCCGCGGCGCGGGCCGCGTCGTCCAGGGAGTCCATCAGCAGGTAGGCGCCGCGCAGCTTGTAGGAGCGCACCACCTGGAGGTCCTCGCGCTTGAGCCACACGGGCACGCCGGCGATGCGGGAGAGGCGCTCGCTGAGGTGGACGGGAGTGCGCCGCACGATCGGGGCGAGGCGCGCGGCCGCGCGCTCGATGTCCTCCGCCGTGGGCAGGGTGGGCGCGGGGGCGGGATGGGTGTCGAGGGGGCGCATGTGCTCTCCGAGGGGGTGGGACGGCGGGGCCGAGGGGCGGGGCGCGGGGCCCGCTCAGCCGGCGGCGGGCGGCGGCAGCTGCAGGAGCCGCACGATGTCGGCGCGGACCAGATCGGGGTTCGTCTCCAGCAGGAGCGGCATCCCCGAGACGACCGGGATGCCCAGGGCCTCGGGGAGCTCGACCGTGGCGACGATGAGGTCGGCCTCGAAATCGCGGGAGAGGAGGTCCATCACCGTCGCCTGGACGACCCGCAGCTCCGAGAGGTGCGCGGCGAGCTGGGTGCGCACGAGCTCGGCCAGCAGGCTCGAGGTGGTGAGCCCGGCTCCGCTCACGACGGCGATGGTCCGCACGGGTTCCTCCAGGGGCTTGCGAATGGGTCCGGGCGGGACGGCCCCGAGCGATCTGCGCTCGAGGCCGGTGGCGGGGCGGGCCGCCTCAGGAGGCGAGGACCTCATCGAGGATCGTCTCCGCATTGGCCTCGTCCGTCTTCTCGGCGAGCGCGAGCTCGGAGACGAGGATCTGGCGGGCCTTGGAGAGCATGCGCTTCTCCCCGGCGGAGAGCCCGCGGTCCTGATCGCGGCGCCACAGGTCGCGCACGACCTCGGCCACCTTCTTCACGTCGCCCGAGGCGAGCTTCTCGACGTTCGCCTTGTAGCGGCGGGACCAGTTGGTGGGCTCCTCGGTGTAGGGCTGGCGCAGCACTTCGAACACCTCGTCGAGCCCCTCCTTGTCCACGACGTCGCGCACGCCGACCATGTCGACGTTCGCGGCGGGCACCTCGATCGTGAGATCGCCCTGGGCGACCTTGAGCTTGAGGTACGTGCGCTCCTCGCCCTTGATGGTGCGCGTGGTGACCTCTTCGATCAGTGCGGCCCCGTGATGCGGATAGACGACGGTCTCGCCGACGGCAAAGTTCATGTGATGGACCCCTTTCCTTGACCCCATCCTATCACGCCAGGTTCTGCTATAGTTCGCCCTCCTTGTGCATCTGTGCAGGTCAGCGGCGAGCACCGGTGCGAGCGCGGGGGTGCGTTATCCTGGGGGAGACCGTGCGCGCGCCTGCGGCGCGCCCGCTCTCAGCTCTCTCCCGCATTCCCCCGTCCGCCCGCCCCGTCGGACGGTCACGAACAGGAGTTCACCGTGAAGACCGCGCGACTGCCCCGCCTCGCCCTCACCGCCGCCGCGCTGGGACTGGCGCTGACCGCCACCGGCTGCACCTACTTCAACCCGGTGCAGACCCACGACTTCTACCAGGCGGCGGACGGCACCAACGGCAGCGTCACCGGCGCTGACGCGGCGAGCACCTTCGAGGTCGGCGTGCGCAACGCGATCGTGGTGGTCGACGAGTCCGGCACCGGCGAGCTGGTCGCCTCGGTCGTGAACTACTCCGATGAGACCCAGTCGGTCACGCTCACCGGGAACCTCGCCCAGGCCGGCGCGGAGGGCCGCGGCGTCGTCACCGGCGAGGAGGTCTTCACGACCACCGTCACCGTGGCGCCCAAGGGCGTCGTGAAGATCGGCCCCGCGAGCCTCGTGGGGAGCGGGGAGAGCGGCGCCGAGGCGCCGACGGCCGTCTCCACCGAGGACTTCCCGGCCGATCCCGGCACGATGATGCTGCTGACGATGGACGCCGCCGGGGAGTCGACGACGATCACCCTGCCGATCACCAGCACCTCCCTGCCCTACTACCAGGGCGACGAGGCATCCGACGGCGGGCAGGGCTGAGGCCCGCCCCCGCTGCTCCTGCGGCCCCTCGGGCCCCAGCACGGCCGACGGCCCGCATCCCCTCGGCGATGCGGGCCGTCAGCCGTCCGGAGAGCCGAGATCAGGGGCGCTGCGCGCCCTCGAACTTGTAGCCGAGCCCGCGCACCGTCACCAGGTGCACGGGGTTCTTCGGATCCGGCTCGATCTTCGCGCGCAGGCGCTTGACGTGGACGTCGAGCGTCTTGGTGTCGCCCACGTAGTTCGCTCCCCACACCCTGTCGATGAGCTGGCCGCGGGTGAGCACCCGGTCGACGTTGCGCAGCAGGAGCTCCAGGAGCTCGAACTCCTTCAGGGGCAGGGCGACCGGCTCGCCGTGGACGGTCACCACGTGGCGGTCCACATCCATCACGATCCCGGCGGCGCTGAGGGTCCCGTCCTCGTAGTCCTCGCCCGCGTCCTGGAGGCGGCGCAGGACCGCCTTGATGCGGGCGAGCAGCTCGCGCGAGGAGTAGGGCTTGGTGACGTAGTCGTCGGCCCCGAGCTCGAGGCCGAGGACCTTGTCGAACTCGTCGTCCTTGGCGGTGAGCATGATGATCGGGACCGCAGAGGTGCGGCGGATCTCGCGGCACACGTCGGTCCCGCTCATCCCGGGGAGCATCAGGTCCAGGAGCACGAGGTCGGCGCCGTGCGCGGTGAAGATCCTCAGGCCCTCGGAGCCGGTCCCGGCGACCGCGACCTCGAATCCCTCCTTGCGCAGGGTGTAGGCGAGGGGGTCCGAGAAGGACTCCTCGTCCTCGACGATCAGGATGCGGGCCATGATGGAGCTCCTCTCAGGTGCCGTGCGCGGGGCGGAGCGCACGGGGCGGGGGTCAGATCGTCCGGGGCGCACGCAGCGCCGAGCCGCCGACGGTGATCGCGTCGGTGCGGCCCATCTCGGGCAGGCGGATGGTGAAGGTCGAGCCCTGGCCCTCCATCGACCACGCGGAGACCTCGCCCCCGTGGTCGGTGGCGATGTGCTTGACGATCGCGAGGCCGAGGCCGGAGCCGCCGGTGGTGCGCGAGCGCGCGCGATCCACGCGGTAGAACCGCTCGAACACGCGCTCGAGGTTCTCCTTGGAGATGCCGATGCCCTGGTCCTTGACCAGCAGCTCCACCATCCCGCCGTCGCGGCGCACGGCGATGCCCACCTGGGTCTCGGGCGGGGAGTACGCGATCGCGTTGGAGATCAGGTTCGAGACCGCCGTGACCAGCATCGAGCTGGACCCGAACACCTGCAGCCCGGTGGGGCCGCCGGTCTTCAGGGTGATGCGGGCGCCGAGGGCGAGGTTGCGGTTCATCGCGACGGCCGTCTCCACGACGTCGTCGATCTCGACGGGCTCGGCGTCGGGCAGCGCGGAGCCGCCCTGCACGCGCGAGAGCTCGATGATCTCCTGGACCAGGTGGGCCAGGCGCCGGCTCTCGCTCTGCATCCTGCCGGCGAAGCGCCGCACGGCCTCGGGATCGTCGGCGGCGTCCTGCATCGTCTCCGCGAGCAGGGTGATCGCGCCGACGGGGGTCTTCAGCTCATGGGAGACGTTCGCGACGAAGTCGCGGCGCGTCTCCTCCACGCGCACGGCGCGCGTGCGGTCCTCCGCGAGCAGCAGCACGCCCCGGGATCCGAGGGTCCCCAGCCGCACATCGATCACGGACTCGCCGTCCTCGCCGCTCGCGCTGCCGAGCGTGAGCCGCTCGTCCCGGTAGCCGCCGATCCGGCCGACGTCGGCCGCGAGCTCGACCAGGCGCTGGTTCGCCAGGCGCGGGTAGTCCGTGCCGTTCGCGCGGACGATCCCGTAGGAGTAGGCGAGAGGG
Organism: Brachybacterium equifaecis; assembly: GCF_023509525.1. Lineage (GTDB taxonomy): Bacteria > Actinomycetota > Actinomycetes > Actinomycetales > Dermabacteraceae > Brachybacterium > Brachybacterium equifaecis. The sequence continues at coordinate 465,447 of NZ_JAKNCJ010000001.1, read as the reverse complement.
GAGGCGCGCAGGACGTCGCCGCTCGCATCGAGCACGACGTACGCCGCGGAGAGCACGGCGAGCACCTCAGCCGCGCCGTCCGGCACGGCGAAGGGACCGTCGGCCGAGGCCGGCCGCTCAGGCGCACGGTCGGGCCGTCGCAGGGCGAGCACGGCCGCGCAGCCGATGATCAGGCCGATGGCTCCGGCGAGGAGCAGAAGGATGGGCGCGGGCACCCGACCATCGTACGAGAGGCTCGGGGCCCCGCCTCCGGGAGAGGGGACCGTCACGCCAGCGGTCCGCAGGTGTTCACCCGCCCCACCACTGCCGTTCATCTTGGGTTGCGAGAATCCGAGGGCATCCCGCCCCCTGACCACGAAATGAGGAGCACATGCGCGACGCCTACCAGAGCGATCTGCGGCATCTGGTGGAGGATCTCGCCGAGATCTCCGAGATGGTGCACGCCGCTCTCACGGACGCCTCCACCGCTCTGCTCGACGGCGACCTCGGCCTGGCCGAGCGGGTCATCGCCGCCGACTCCCACATCGATGAGCGCCAGGTGCAGCTCGACGAGAAGATCGTCGAGCTCCTGGCCCGCCAGTCCCCGGTCGCGAGCGACCTGCGCCTCATGGTCGCAGGGCTGCGCATGAGCTCCACGCTGGAGCGCATGGGCGATCTCGCCGCCCACATCGCGATCGTGGCGCGCCGCCGCCACCCCGAGATCGCGGTGCCGTCCCAGCACACCGAGGACTTCCGCCGGTTCGCCGAGCTGGCGCTCGCCTCGATCAAGGACGCCACGAGCGTCATCCGCAACAACGATCTCGCGCTCGCCGCGCAGGTCGAGAAGCGCGATGACGAGATCGACGATCTCCAGAGCGACGTTTACCGGGCGATCGCGCGCGAGGACTCCTTCACCACGGCGCAGATCGTCGACCTCACCCTGCTCGCGCGGTTCTACGAGCGCCTGGGCGACCATGCCGTCTCGCTCGTGCGCCGTGTCGGATTCCTGGTGACCGGCGACTCCATCGACTCGCGCGTCGCGCTCACGGACGTCGACGACTTCTGATCGGGGATCGGCCGTCCCGGCCGAGCAGCCCCTCTCGCAGCAGCGCCCCCGGATGAGCGATCATCCGGGGGCGCTGCTGTGCTCGTCCGCGCTCAGCCGCGGTTCGGGGAGGGCCGACGACCGCTGAGCTTCTGCGCGATGATGCGGGTGCCGCTGCTCGCGGCCTCCCGCAGCGCCTGCAGGATGACGCCCGTCAGGATGGTCCACAGGACGGCCTGCCAGAAGGGGCGATCCTCCTCGGGATCGCGGATCTCCTGCAGCTCCTCCTTGGTGAGCCCCTCCTTCTTGGCCATCTTGCGCACGGCCTTCGTGTCCTTCGCGGACTGCTTCACGTTCTGATCGGTGGGCGCGTCCTCGCCGAACACGGCCTCCCAGCCGGCGATGAGGAGCTTCTGCCCGACGTAGCCGGCAGCGAGACTGGCGCCGGTCATAGCGAGCTTCACAAGGGGATTGGGCACGTCAGCCTCCTGGGCGGTGGGTCGATTGCACAGCGATGGTACGCGGCGGAGCTGTCAGTACGCGCCCGCGTACTGGGAGTAGTAGGCGCCCATCGCATCCTCGGCGAGGGCGCGGCGCAGCACGTCCATGCCCTCCTCGTCGGTGCCCACCACGCTCGCACCGCCGGTGGTGGTGAAGGGCTCGCCGTGCGGGACGGCCATGAAGCGGATGTTCTCGCTGCGCACATCGCGCAGGGACACCCCGAGCTGGGCCATCGTCAGGGCGGTGAGACCGTCGTCGGTGGTGAGGAACGGGGAGACCTGCCCGATCGCCTCGCGGATCTTCATCGGATCGCTGAGGGTGTCGCGGGAGATGAACGAGTTCAGGATCGCCTTCAGCAGCGCCTGCTGGTTGCGATTGCGCTGGAAGTCGCCGTCGGCGAACATGTACCGCTGGCGCACGAACGTGAGGGCGGTCTCGCCGTCCATGTGCTGGATGCCCTCGGTGAACTCGATGCCGTCGCCCTCGAAGGTCAGCGGCACCTCGACGTCCACGCCGCCGAGCGCGTCGACCAGGCCCTTGATGCCGTCGAAGTCGATGAGCGCGGCGTGCGCGATGGGTGCGCCGAGGTAGTTCTCGACCGTGGCGACGGTCAACGGCACGCCGCCGAAGGCGAGCGCCGCGTTGATGCGGTCCTTGCCGTGGCCGGGGATGTCGACGTAGAGATCGCGGGGGAAGGACAGGACGTAGATGTCCGAGCCGTCCGCGGGGACGTGCACGAGCATCATCACGTCCGAGCGCTGGCCGAAGGTCTGCTCGCGCGCCGCGGTCTCGGGATCGCGCTTGTCGGAGCCCAGCAGCAGGTAGTTCGTCCCGCTGCCCAGGTCGGCCGGACGCTCGCCGTCCGAGGCGGTGCGCGCGATGCTCACGGTGGAGCGCTTCTCGTACTCGCCCCGCAGCGACAGCAGGTACCCGCCGATCACGACCCCCAGGCCTGCGATGAGAGCGCCGATCAGGAGCAGGGCGATCAGCCAGCCGCGGCGACGGCGGCGCGGGGCGGGCTGGCTCGGATCCTCCCACTCGCCCGGGAGGTCGATCTCGGCGTGGCTCATGCGGACTCCCCGGGGGTGCGGTCGCCGGCGGCAGGGGAGGGCGCGGCGGAGTGGGCGGGGTCGAAGCGGTAGGCGAGATCCCACGAGATCCGGCCGGCATCGCCCGCCTTGCGCTCGAAGCTCGTGAGGACCCGGCCCTCGAAGCGCGGGGCCCACCCGCGCGCGGGCATGGTCTCGGGGATCGGGTCGGAGGGCGCAGCGCCGAGCGCGACGTCCGGGCGCTCTCCATCCGGGTGCAGCGGGGCGAAGCGGGGATCGGCGTCCAGCACCTCGCGCATGTGGAAGGCGTACTGGGCCCAGTCGGTGGCCAGACGCAGCACCGCCTCCTCGCGCAGCAGAGGAGCGAGGGCGTCGAGCAGGGGCGGGTTCACGATGCGCCGCTTGTGATGGCGCGACTTGTGCCAGGGATCCGGGAAGAAGATCCAGACCTCGTCGATCGATCGGGGCGGGAGGAGCACGGGCAGCGCATGGGGGGCGTCGAGCGCGGCGAGGCGCACGTTGCGCGGGGAGCCTGCCTTCTCGATCCGGTCGAGGGTCTGCGCGATGCCGGGGGCGTACACCTCGAAGGCCAGGTGATCGCGGTCGCCGTCGCGGGCGGCCGCTGCGGCGATGTTCTCGCCCAGTCCGCTGCCGATCTCCACCACGAGGGGCGCGCGCCGCCCGTACTCGGCCTCGAGGTCGAGCCGGGCATCGGGGCGGGGGATGGTGTCGCGGTCGCCGAGGGGGATGTCGAGCACCCAGGTCGGCGCGAGGCGGTCCCACGCGGCTTGCCGGCTGCGGGTGAGCCGCGTGCCGCGGCGCACGAAGGAGACGACGTCGCGGCGGGTGCCGCTCGCCTCGGCGGGCTCGGCAGGGGGCATGGGAGGCTCCGCTCTCGGGTGCGGGCTCAGCGGACCAGCCGCACGAGATCCCCGTCCACGGTGATCTCGACCGGGGGGAGAGGGACATCCGCGGGGCCGACGAGAACAGCGCCGCTGCTCGCGTCGAAGCGGGAGCCGTGGCAGGGGCAGTCCAGCTCGGAGTCGTCCTCGGACTTCGCGAGCGCGCAGCCCTGGTGGGTGCAGTAGCCGGACATCGCGCTGACGTCATCGCCCGTGCCGCGCACCAGGGCGACGAAGGGCCGCTGCCCGCCGAAGTTCACGAGGGTGGTCGCGTTCTCGGGCAGATCCGCCAGCGGGATCGCATCATCCTCGGCGGTCACCGGGGGCACCGAGCTGAAGCTGTCGCTGCGGGTGCCGCAGCCCGCGAGGGCAGCGGCTCCGGTGGTGCCGAGGGTCAGTGCGCCGAGGGCGCTGCGGCGGGAGAGGCAAGGGCGATCCATGCCTGCCAGGATAGCGACCCGCGATGCGAGCGGGTCGCGCAGAGGGCCTGGGCGTGGCCGAGGACTCCCGTGCACGCGGCTGCTCCGGCTGCTCAGACCTCGTCGGCGCTCATCGCGCTCGGATCCCAGCTGAGTCGGCCCTCCGCGCGCCAGCCGCGGTCGGTGACGGCGTCCAGGGCCTCGCGCTTGCGGGCGGGGGAGAGGCGGTCGAGGTAGAGCATGCCGTCGAGGTGGTCGACCTCGTGCTGCAGGCAGCGGGCGAGCACCCCGCCCTCGTCCTCGACGACGACCTCGGCGCCCTCGAGATCGGTGCCGATTACGCGCGCACCGGTGAAGCGGGCGGTCGGGAACCCCTCGCCGGGCACGGAGAGGCAGCCCTCGATCGAGTCGTCGTCCAGCACCAGCTCGCCGAAGCGCGTCAGCTTCGGATTGATGACGACGCCCTCGCGCATCTGCCCGCTGCCATCGGTGCAGGAGTACACGAAGATCCGCCAGCGGGAGCCGACCTGAGGGGCGGCGAGCCCGGCGCCGTCGGCCGCGGCGCTCGTGTCGATCATGTCGGCGACGAGGGTGCGGATCTCGTCCGTCACCTCGCGCACCTTCTTCGCGGGCTGGCTGAGGGCGCGGTGGCCGATCATCGTGATGGGGCGGACGCTCACTGCTGGTCTCCTGGGTCGCCGGTTCGGATCGCGCGGTCGCGGGGCGGGTTGACGGCCAGAGGGCTCGTCGCGTCCACGATGCGCAGGCTGCGGGGGCGGCGCACGCTGCGGCCCGTGCGCGCGGCCTCGTACACGATACGGCCCGTGGCCTCGTCGGCCTGCGCGACCCCGGCCAGGAACTCGAGGGAATGCGTGGCCTGGGGCTCGAGGGCCAGGGTGTGCCAGGCGGGGATCCCGGCGGCGATCTGGCGGGCGCGCAGGGTCTCCGCGTCGATCGCTGCGCCGGCGACGATCACGATGTTCGCCAGCCAGATCAGCAGCAGGATGCCGACGGCGCCGTTGAGGGCGGGCATGATCTCCGCGACGCGGGTGAGCCGGCCCGCGAGCTGGCCCACCAGGATCGCCGCGGCGAAGAGCACCAGCACCGCGACGGTCGATCCGAGGCTCATCAGGCGGTAGCGGGGCAGGCGCACGTTCGGGAAGAGGTAGTACGCGAGCGACACCGCGAGGATCAGCACGGCCAGCAGGATCGGCCACTTGGCGAGATTCCACAGCTCGAACGCGGCCGAGGGGATGCCCACGTATTCGCCGATGCGACGGCTCGCCTCGCCGCCCGCCACGAGGATGCCGATCATCAGCATCACCACGCCCATCAGCACGATCGTCTCGCCCAGCACGATCGTGCGGAAGCGGAGGAACGGCCGGCCCTCGCGCGTGTCGTACACGCGGTGAAGGGCCCGATGGAATGCCGCGACCCCGTTCGAGGCCGACAGCAGAGAGCCGATCGTGCCGGCGAGCACGAGCACCCAGCCCCCGTCCAGCGAGGCCAGCGCGAGCAGGGTGCGCTCGTACGGCTCGGGATCGATCGTGGGGAACACCTCCCGCGCGAGGGAGCCGATCGCATCGACCGTGCGCTGCTCGATTCCCAGCAGCGACAGCATCGACACGAGCGCGATCGCCGCCGGCAGCACCGAGAGCACGGTGTAGAACGTCATCGTCCCCGCGACGTCCCACACCTGGATGTCGATCATCCGCATGCGCACCCGGTCCAGGACCGCGAGGTCGCTGAGCCGGGGCCGCTCGAGAGTCACGAGCGGACGATCTCGGCGGCCTCGGGGCATCGGCGGGGGCGGAGTGAGCGGAGGGGAGAGGTCAGCGGCCGCGGACGGCGCCGACCAGCTTCCACGCACCGGGCAGCAGCGCGGCTGCGGCCAGCGCCTTCAGGACGTCGCCCACGAGGAAGGGGTAGACGCCCAGCTGGAGGCCGGTGGGCAGGTCGCTGCCCGTGACCGCCATCAGCCAGGCGACGCCCGGGAGGTAGACGAGCACGGTCGCCGCGCTCGCGGCGAGGGCGGTGCGCCAGATCGAGCGGTCGGCGCCGCGGCGCGCCGCGAGGCCGAGGGCGAGGCCCGCCAGCACGTAGCCGATCACGTAGCCGAAGCTCGCGGTGAGCACGCCGGCGCTCGAGAAGCCCGCGAGCACGGGCACGCCGAGGGCGGCGAGGATCCCGTACAGACCGACCGCTGCGGTGCCGCGCGCCGGGCCGAGCGCCGCGCCCACGAGCAGGGCGCCGAGGGTGCCGAGCGTGAGGGGGACCGGCGTGAACGGCAGGGGGATCGCGACCTGGCTGAGCAGGGTCAGCGCAGCCGTCCCGCCGAGCACGAGGAGGGCCTCGCGGCCGATCAGAGCGGCGCGGCTGCGCCTCGCCGCGGAGAACGCGGGGGCGGCTTCGACGAGGACGGGGTGGCCGGCGATGGCGGTCATGGGAGCTCCAACGGGGTGGGGGATGGCAGATGCGGGGTGCTCGCGGAGTCTACCCGCGAGCACCCCCGGCTTCGGGCTCTCAGGCCTCGGAGCCGTCGGCCCCAGAGCCCTCCGATGCCTCGGCGGAGGCGTCGGGGACCGGGAACTCCCACGGGGAGTCGGGGCCGTGCGGAGCGTTCGGCACGAAGGAGGCGATGATCGATCCGTCCGAGCGCACCTCGCCGAGCCCGACCGGCTCGGACAGGTCGAGGTCGGTGAGGCAGGGCCCCTGGTCGGACAGCTCCACCGAGGCGCCCTCGGCGGTCACCGCGACCAGCGCGCCGCGCACGCTGACCTCGATCTCCTCGCCCTCCTCCAGCGTGAACTCGATCCGATCGCGCACCAGGCGGGTGCGGAATCGGGAGCCGCGCACCGTCAGCGGGAACGTCAGCTCGGGCCAGGCCTCCGGGAGGCGCGGATCGAAGCTGATCCGCCCGCCCTCCTGGCGCATGCCGCCGAAGCCGTGCACCAGCGCGTTCCAGACGCCGCCGGCGGAGGCGATGTGGACGCCGTTGGACGTGTTGCCGTGCAGATCGGCGAGGTCGACGAACAGGCCGGTGCGGAAGTAGTCCAGCGCGGCCCGCTGGTAGCCGACCTCCGCCGCGATGATCGACTGCACGACCGCCGAGAGGCTCGAGTCCCCGGTGGTGATCGGGTCGTAGTACTCGAAGTCGGCGCGCTTCTGCTCGAGGGTGAACTCGCTGCCGCGCAGGAACAGGGCGAGCACGACGTCGGCCTGCTTGAGCACCTGGAAGCGGTAGATCACCAGCGGGTGGAAGTGCAGCAGTAGCGGCATCGACTCCGGCGGGGTGCTCGAGAGGTCCCAGACCTCCTTCTCGAGGAAGGAGTCGTCCTGGGGGTGGATCCCGAGGCCCTCGTCGGTCGCGACCTTCATGCCCTCGGCGCAGGCCTCCCAGAAGGCGGGCTCGTCCTCGTGCAGATCGATCTGCGCGACCAGCCGCGCATGCTCCTCGGGACTGCGCTCGGCGAGCTCGCGCACCGCCTGCGCCGCGCGGCGCAGGTTGTGGCGCGCCATGACGTTGGTGAACATGTTGTTGTTGACCACGGTCGTGTACTCGTCCGGGCCGGTCACGCCGTGGATCTGGAACGAGGCGGTGCCGTCGCCGTGCTCGCGCCAGAAGCCCAGATCGGCCCACAGCCGGGCCGTCTCGGCGAGCACCTCGACGCCGCAGCGGTCGTGGAAGTCGAGGTCGCCGGTGACGTCCGCGTACTGCGCGAAGGAGTACGCGATGTCCGCATCGATGTGGTACTGCGCGGTGCCGGCGGCGTAGTAGGCGCTCGCCTCATCGCCGTTGATCGTGCGCCAGGGGAACAGGGCGCCGCGCTGGTTCAGCTCGCGCGCCCGCTCCCGGGCCTTCTCCAGCAGGCTCACCCGGAACCGCAGGGCGTTGCGCGCCCACTGCGGGGAGGTGAACGTGAGGAAGGGGACGACGTACACGTCGGTGTCCCAGAAGTAGTGGCCCTCGTACCCGGAGCCGGTGACGCCCTTCGCGCCGATGCCGTCGCCGTCGGCCCGCGCCGCGGCCTGGGCGAGCTGGAACAGGCACCAGCGGATCGCCTGCTGCTCGGCGGGGTTGCCGGGGATCTGGACGTCCGTGCGCATCCAGAAGTCCTCGAGGTACTCGCGCTGCTCGCGCTCGTACTGCTCGAAGCCGTGGCTGCGCACGCGGTCCAGCGTGCGGCGGCAGCGGTCGAACAGCTCGCGGATCGGCAGGTGGGAGGAGGAGTGGTAGGCGACGGCCTTGGTGATGCGCAGCGAGGAGCCCTCGATCATCTGCGCGCGGAAGACGTGCTTGCCCTGGTCGTCGGTCGTGTCGATGAGCTGCTCGACCTCGAGCTCGGAGTCCACCTGGTGCTCGGCGCCGACGGCGAGGGACATGTCGGAGGTCGCGGTGCGCCAGCCCAGCAGCATGCGCCGCTCGCTGTGGACGTTCCCGCTGGGCTCGAGGACCCGGTGGCGGAAGGCGGTGGTGCGCCGCGGATCGGCCTTGTCCGTGTGGGCGCCGTGGCCGCCGAAGTCGTCGCCGCCGTCCTGGCGGTTGATGATCTGGGAGGAGATCGCGATCGGGGCGCTGCCCGAGAGCATCTCCAGCTCCATCGTCATCTGCGCGAGGTGGCGGCTGGTGAAGGAGACCATGCGGGAGGTGCGCACGCGGATGCGCTTGCCCGCCGGGGTGCGCCAGATCAGATCGCGCCGCAGCACTCCCTCGCGGAAGTCCAGCGCGCGCTCGTAGCTCTCGAGATCCGCCTCGCCGACGATGAGCGGCTCATCGTCCACATAGAGCTTCATCACCGTCGCATCGGGGACGTTGACGATGGTCTGACCGGTCTTCGCGAATCCGAAGGCGGACTCCGCGTGGTTGATCTGCCAGGTCTCGTGGAAGCCGTCGATGAACGTGCCGTGGTCGACCGCTTCGCGCCCCTCCTCGGGGGTGCCGCGCATGCCCAGGTAGCCGTTGGCGGTGGCGAACAGCGTCTCGAGCAGGCCCAGGTCGCCGCCGGTGCGGGACTCCACCAGGCGCCACTCGTCGACCGGCAGGTGCTGGCGGTCGACCGGATCGGCGACCACGCTCGTGCGGGGGCTCATGCCTGCGCTCCCGCGCCGTCGACGAGCTCGCTCAGGTCGGAGACGACCAGGCTCGCGCCCGCCTCGCGCAGGGTCTCGTGGCCGACGCCGCGGTCCACGCCCACCACGAGCGCGAAGCCACCCGCGGCGCCCGCGCGCACCCCGGCAACCGCATCCTCGTACACGACGGACTCCTCGATCGTGCAGCCGAGCAGCTGCGCCGCGTGCACGAAGGTGTCGGGGGCGGGCTTGCCCGGGAGGCCCTCGGCGTGCGCGACGTTCCCGTCGACCACGAACTCGAAGCGCTCGCGCAGCCCTGCGCCGCGCAGCACCTCCTCGGCGTTCTTCGAGCTCGAGACGACGGCCAGCCGGGCGGTGGCGGGCAGGGAGTCGAGATAGGCGACGGTGCCGGGGTAGGGCTCCACGCCGGCCGTGCGGATCATCTCGAGGACCTGGTCGTTCTTGCGATTGCCGAGGCCCGCGACGGTCTCCTCGCCGGGGGCCTGGTCGCTCGGATCCTCGGCATCGCCCTCCGGCAGCTCGATCCCTCGCGAGGCGAGGAACGTGCGCACGCCGTCGTAGCGGGGCTTGCCGTCCACGTGGGCGAAGTAGTCCGCATCCGTGTAGGGCTCGGCGATGCCGCGCGAGGCGAGGAAGCCCTCGAACATCTCGGCCCACGCGCGCATGTGGATCTCCGCGGTCGGCGTGATGACGCCGTCGAGATCGAACAGGTGCGCCCGGAGGGAGCGGGGATCTGCAGGGACAGGGGACGTCTGGCTCGCGTTCACATCCGCCATGCTAGGGCCTGGCAATGACCTTCCGAAGCGGTCGCCGCCCTGGTCAGGACCGCGGTGAAGGGGATCACGCCTGCGGTGTGCGGGCCGGGGCCCGATCGTCCTGGCGGGTCCGCGCTCGCGCGTCGTACGATGCGTGGGACCCCCGGCCGCTCCGCGCCTGCGACGGGTCGCCCTTTCCCCCCGAGGAGCCCCGATGACCGCAGATGCGGCAGCCTCCATCGTCGACGCCGTCCGGCGCACCTGCGAGCTCGAGCCGGGCGAGGGGACGATCCTCGTCACCACGACGCTGTCCACCTATCTCGCACCCGCCCCCGCGCGGCTGTGGCCCCTGCTCACGCGTCCTGAGGAGCTCGCGCGGTGGTACGGCCCCATCGAGGGCGATCTGCGCGAGGGCGGAGAGTTCCGCGCCCCCGGCGGGGCCGGCGGCCGCATCCTCGAGGCCGTGGAGCCCCACAAGCTCGATCTGACCTGGGAGTACCAGGGCAAGGCCGACTCCCTGCTGATCCGGATCGATCCCATGGACGACGGCGCAAGCTCCCTGGACCTCGTCCACACGACCGCGATGCCCCGCGAGGTCTTCGACGCCTACGGCCCGGGTGCCTCCGCCGTCGGCTGGGACATCGCGCTGCTGGGCCTCGCCGCCTTCTCCGGCGGGTGGGACAGCCTCAGCGAGCATCCCGTGCCGACCCCGACCCCGCAGTGGCTCGCCACGGCCCAGGGCGCCGCGTTCGTGGCGGCCTGGTCGATCCGCTGGGGAGGGGCCTCCGCCGCCGCCGGCACCGACCCGGCGCTCTCGCGCGCCGGCGAGCTCGCCACGACCGCGGCATACGGCGGTGCGGCGGGAGCCGTCACCCCCTGAGCCGTCGCCCGGCCGACCCGGTCAGCTGTCCGCTGCGACGGCGTGCAGCCGGGGCTCGGTCCCCGGGGCGAGGGCGAGTTCGAGGAGCATGCGCGCGAGGTCCTCGCGCGCGACCGTGCGGGTCGCCGCGTCCCGGCCCGCCCCGGCCACGGGCACCAGTCGCGCTGTGCGCGTGCCCAGCAGATCGCTGAGGCTGCCGGCGCGCACGAGGGACCAGTCCAGTCCGCTTCCGGCCAGCAGCATCTCCATGCGTCGCAGGTCCAGCAGCTGCGCGGGCGCGGAGACCGCCTGCGGGGCGCGCTGCTCGGGCCGGCGCAGGGGCAGGGCGCGCAGCGCGGAGCGGGCGACGGACGCGGCTGCCGCCGCGAGACGCGTATCGGCCTGCGGATCCTCGGGCGGACCGAGCAGGGCGAGGGAGGAGGACGCGATCACGCGCTCGATCCCCAGGGCCCGCATCGCGCGCAGGGTCGCGAGGACGAGTGCGGTGCGGTCGGCGCGGGGATCCGGTTCGAGCGCGAGGATGACGCCCCGTGCTCCGTGGATCGCGGCTTCCAGCGCAGAGGTCTCCGTCCCGCTCAGCGCGAAGATCTCCTGAGCGGGGCTGATGCGCGCGACGCGCTCCGGATGCTCGGCGATGCTGCGCACGGGGACGCCCCGCAGGATCGCATCGCGCGTCACCGCCTCGCCGAGCACGCTGTCGGCGCCGATCACGGCGATCGGGGCGCGGCCTGGGAGGGAGGCGGAGACGACGGAGGGGGCGGGGGAGTCGGCGGGGTCCATGCGCCCACGGTAGCCGGGCTGTGCGAGAGTGACGGGGTGAGTCCCGCGCCCCCGCCCGTCCCCTCCGTCGGCGCCGAGGGCCCGGAGCTGCGTGCAGTGCTGAGGTCGCTGGTCCCGTCGGTCTATGCGCCGACCTTCCTCGAATGGGCCGGGATGTGCGCCCTGCTGCCGGTGATCACGCTGATGGCCCTGGACCTGGGCTTCTCCGTCCCGGCGGCCGCCGCCCTCACCCTGATCTTCGGCGTCGGCGCCGTGATCGGCCCGATCCCCTCGGGCTGGCTCATGCGCGCGATCGGGGCGCGCCGCGCCCTCGTGATCACCGGCATCATCATGGCCGCCGCGAACGTCGCTGCGATGCTCGTGATCGGGCCGGGGCTGGAGGGCGCGCCGTCGGCCCTGCACCGCTGGGCGCTCGTGGCGCTGCTGGTCGTGGTCTCGGCGTGCAGCCAGGTGTGGGGGCTCGGGCGGCAGTCCTACCTCGGCACCGCGCTGCCGCCGACGATGCGCGCCCGGGGCATGACGCTGTTCGGCGGGACGCTGCGCATGGGGGACGTCCTCGGCCCCCTGCTCGGCGCGGCCGTGATGGCGGCCGGCCACGAGGCCTGGGTGTTCGGGCTGTTCGCGGTGCTCACGGGCCTCGCGACGGCGCTCGTCGGGCTGTTCATGGTGCCGGGGGAGCAGGCGCCCGCTCCGAATGCGCCCGCGCCGACCGTGCCCGCCCTGCCCGAGGAGCCGCCGACGGCGCCCGCTCCCGTCGAGCACGCCGCGCCTGCGTCCGCTGCGCTGCCCCGCAGCACCGCCCGCACCGCGCTCGCCAAGGGCGTGCTGCGCCGCATGCTGGTGGTGGGGACCGGCATCGTGCCCGTGATGATGGCGCGCGTGAACCGGCCGGTGATCGTGCCGCTGCTGGGGGCGGGGCTCGGGCTCGACGCGACTACGATCTCCCTGATCATCGGCATCTCCGCGCTCGCCGACATCGCCATGGTGATCCCTGCGGGGATCCTCATGGACCGCTACGGCCGTGCGGCCGTCGCCGTGCCCTGCTCGCTCATCCTCGGGGCCGGCTTCGTGCTGCTCGGCATCGTCGGCTGGACCGCCCGCGACGCGACGGGGACGGCAGCGTTCCTCGCCGTGCTCCTGCCCTCCCTCGTGATCGCGCTCGGCAACGGCCTCGGCGCCGGGATCCTCATGACCCTCGGGATCGACCTCTCCCCGGTGCACGGCCGCACCACCTACCTCGCGTGGTGGAACACGATGCTCGGGGTGGGCCGGATGGTCGCGCCGCTCCTGCTCGCGGGCATCGCACTGGTGGCGCCGGTGCCGGCGGCCGCGGTCGCCAGCGGCGCGCTGTGCCTGGTGGGCGGGGCGTGGCTTGCACGGGTGCTCCCGCGCCATACGCCGACGGGCACGCGCCGCCCGCGACCGCACGCAGGCGCGTGAGCGGGATCCCTCGACTTTCGGCGCTTGGCAGCGCCCCGCGCGCCGGGATGCAATGGAACCCATGAACCGATCCGGCCTGCTCATCGCCTTCCAGGACGTTGCTGTTCTCCGGGACGACGTCCTCATGCTCGACGGGGCGAGCGGCGCCGTCGCGCCCGGGGAGGTGCTCGCCCTGCGCGGAGCGAACGGCTCGGGGAAGACCACGCTGCTGCGCGTGATCGCGGGGATCCTGCAGCCCACGGCAGGGACGGTGCGGGTAGCCGGAGTGGCCCCGGATGACAGGGACCCGCGCTTCCGCCGCGCGCTCGCCGCGCTCATCGGCCCGCCCATGACCGCGCGCGACCTCACCGTCGCCGAGCATCTCCAATTCATCGCGGCGACCTGGGGAGCGAGCGCCGCGCAGTCGCGGCAGTCGGCCGAGGAGCTGCTCGAGGAGCTCGCGATCAGCGCGTTCGCGCGCCGCTATCCGCACGAGCTCTCCAGCGGCCAGTCCCAGCTCGTCGGCCTCGCCCTCACTCTCGCGCGCCCCTTCGAGGCGCTGCTGCTGGACGAGCCCGAGCAGCGCTTGGATGAGGACCGGCTCGACCTCGTGATCGGAGCGGTGCGGCGCCGGGCCGAGGAGGGGTGCGCGGTCATGCTCGCCACGCACAGCGCCCGACTCGAGGAGGAGCTCGCGAGCGCGACCCTCCTGCTCGAGGGCGAGCTGTGAGCGCTGCCCGCCCGGCCGTCCAGGAGATCTGGAAGGACCGCCAGGGAGCGCGCACGCGCGCCGACGTCGCCTACCTGCTGTACCTGGTCCTGATGGTGATCCTCGTGGTGGTGATCCCCGCCGGCCGCACCGTCGGGATCCTGCTCGCCCGCCCCGACGTCGTCCCGGTGCTCACCGCCTCCTCCACGGGCGCCTGGATCAGCGCCGGCACCTGGGTCGCGGCCGCCGCCCTCGTGCTCGCCGGGGGCGTGCGCGGCCCCGCGCTGCTCTCCCCGTTCTTCACCCTCACGCTCGCCTCGAGCGACCGCAGCCGCCGCGCCGCCCTCGCGCGCCCCTTCGGCCGCTCCGTGCTCGCGGTGCTCGCGATCGCGCTCGCCGCCGCGGCGCTGGTGAGCTGGGTGCTGCACGTGGCGGTCGGCACGAGCCTCGGGCAGAGCGCCCCCTTCCTCCTCGGCGCCGCCGGCACCGCGCTGCTGCTGAGCGGGGCCTGGCTGCTCGGGGAGCGGGCCGGGGCGGCGGTGCGGCGCCTCGCGGCGCTCGCGCTCGCGGCCGTCGGCGCAGGGATTGCCGCCGTGCAGATCCTCCTGCCGGGCGGGGCGCCGAGGCTGGGGCTCGCCGCCGTCTATCCGATCGGGGCTGGCAGCGCTGGGCTCGGTGCAGGGCTCGATCCAGGGGTCAGCGCAGGGCTCTGGGCGGCGATCCTGCTGCTCGGCGGCACCGCAGCGGTCCTCGCGAGCATCGTCGCCCTCGACCGGGTGCGCGGGACGGTGCTGCTCGAGCAGTCGAGCCGCTGGGAGGGCGCGGTCACGATCGCGACCACAGGGGATCTCGCCGGCGCGGGCGGCGCCTTCCGCGCCCGGCCCAGCACGGGCCGCCGGCTGCCGGTGGTGCGAGGCTCCGGAGCGGGAATCCTGGCCCTGGTCCTGCTGCACGCGCGGCGCGACGCGCTCGCCTGGCTGCGCACGCCCGAGCGGCTGATCGGCGGGATCCTCGGAGCGCTCGGAGCGGGGTTCTTGCTCGTGCTCGCCCTCGGGCTGACGGGCCCGCTGCGCTGGATCCTGCTGCTGGCCGGAGCAGCGGCTCTCTGGGCCGCCTCGGGTGCGCTCATCGACGGGCTGCGCCACGCGGTGGAGTCGCTCGGTGCGACGCGGCTGCTCGCGCAGAGCATCGGCGCGCAGTGCGCGCTGCATGCGGTCGCGCCGGTGCTCGCGCTGGCGGTGCTCACGGTGCTGGGCGGGATCGGGGCGCTGATCGGCACTGCCGGTCCTGCTGCTGCCGGTCCCGCCGCTGCGAGCGGGGTGCCCGTGCTGCTGCTCGTCCCGGCGCTGCTGAGCGGCATCGTGGTGCTGGCCCGGATCTGGGCCGCGGCGAAGGGGCCGATGCCCCTGAGCCTGGCCACGCCGATGCCGACACCCATGGGCGACGCCTCGATCGCGCCGATGCTGCTGTGGCAGGCGGGGGAGCTGCTGCTGGTGCTGTTCGCGGCGGTCGTGCTGGGGCTCGCGGCGGTGCACGGGGGCCCATTGGCGGTGCTGAGCTGGGCAGGCCTGCACGCGGCAGCGCTGTCCGGGCTCGCCCGCGGCCGGATCCGCGAGCTCACGGGCGAGAGCGAGAACCGAGGGCGCTGAGAGCTCGCGCGCTGATAGCCCGCGCGCGTCGGCCGCCGCTCGCCTGTAAGGCAGCAGGGGCGAGAGTGCGGTTCCGCGCCCTCAGCCGTGCTGCGCGATGACCTCGCCGAGGCGGCCCGCGGCCGCCCGGATCACCTCGGGGCTGTGGGTGACGAAGCTCAGGCGCATGGACGAGCGGTCGGGGTTCTCGGCGAAGAACGACCACCCCGGCAGGTACGCCACCCCCGCGGCGACCGCGTCGGCCAGCATCGCCTGGGCGTCGTACGCCTCGCCGAGCGATGCCCACAGGAACATCCCGCCCTCGGGATCGGTGATGTGCGCACCGGCCGGGAGGATCGGGGCGAGCGCGCCCGCGAGGGCATCGCGGCGCTCGCGGTAGATCCCGGTCACCGAGGCCACGTGCGCATCGAGATCCTTCGCCTCGAGGTAGCGGGCGACCGTGAGCTGATCGACCACGGAGGACTGCATGGAGATCGCGGCCTTCGCGACCGCGAGGGTCTGCAGGATCGGGCCCTCGGCGCGGATCCAGCCGATCCGCACGCCCGGGCTCATCAGCTTCGACATCGACTTCATCAGCAGGGTGCGCTCGCTCATCCCGGGCAGAGCCGCGATGGGGCGGTGGCGCGAGCCGTCGAAGCTCAGCTCCCCGTAGGGATCGTCCTCGATGAGCGGGACATCGTGGCGCAGCAGAACCTCGGCCACCTGCTCCCGGCGCTCCTGCGGCATGGTGCGACCGGTCGGGTTCTGGAAGGTGGGGATCAGGTAGACGAGCTTCGGGCGGTGCGTGCGGATCGCGCGGTCCAGGGCGTCCGGCAGCACGCCGTGCTCGTCGGTCTGGACCCCGACCATCCGCGCCCCGTGCACGGCGAACGCCTGCACCGCGGCGAGGTAGGTCGGAGACTCCACCAGCACCACGTCGCCCGTCTCCAGGAGCGCCTCGGCGGCCACGAACAGCCCCTCCTGGGAGCCCGACGTGATGCGGATCTGCTCGGCCGACGTCGGCAGATCGCGGGAGAGGCGCCGCGCGGCCTGCTCGCGCAGCTCGAGCTCGCCCTCGCTCTGCCCGTACTGCAGCGCGCGAGAGCCGTGGAGGCGCAGCACATGGTCGTAGCACTCGGCGATGTCGGCCAGCGCGAACAGCGAGGGATCGGGGATGCCGCCCGCGAAGGAGACGACGTCAGGCCGCGCCGCGAGCGCGAAGATGTCCTTCAGGGGGGAGCTCTCCATGCCGGCGTAGCGGGCGGCGACGGGGAAGGCGAACGGGGCGTGCGGCCGTGCGGGTGCGGAGGAGCTCAGGGGGGAGGGCATGCACCCATGGTGGCATGGGGCGTGCCGCTGCACGGGAGGCGGCTCAGCCCTCCGCGCCGGCCTCGGGCGGGATCGCCCCCTCGACCTCCAGCAGGGCGCGCTTCGTCTCGACCCCGCCCGCGTACCCCGTCAGCGCGCCGGCGGAGCCGAGCACGCGATGGCAGGGGACGAGGACCGAGATGGGGTTCGTGCCGACGGCCCGGCCGACAGCCTGCGCAGCCCTCGGGGAGCCGATCTGCCGGGCGATCTGCCCGTACGTGGTGGTCGACCCGCAGGGGATCGCCCGCAGCACGGCCCAGACCTGCTGCTGGAACGGTGTGCCCTGAGGTCGCAGCGGAAGGGTGAAGTCGGTGCGCGAGCCGTCGAGATGCTCGAGGATCTGGGCCGCAGCGGCGTCGAGCAGAGGATCAGGGCCCTCGATACGCGTGCCCAGCCGCTCCGCGGACGGCATATAGGACTGGTCCTCGCGCCACACGCCGATGATGGCATCGCCCTCCGGGCCGTCCTCGGCGGCCAGGTAGTACGTGCCGAGGCGGGTCGGCAGGATGCGGTGGCGCGGGCCGGTCAGAGGAACGTTCATCGAGGTGCCTTTCGAGGGGTGGGGCGAGCGGCGGGGAGAGCCGCGGCGTGGTGCCACAGGTGCAGGGCCGCGTAGCTGCGCCAGGGGGAGGCGGGGGCGAGTGCGGTGGCGAGATCGGCGAGGGACTGCGCGAGACCGATATCGGCGGCCCCTCGCAGCAGGGCGACGTCGCGCTCCGGGGCGACGTCGACCGCGCGGGCGGCCCGCAGCATCGCGTACTGCGCGGTCCAGGGGCCGACGCCGGGCAGGGCGAGGAGCGCCTGCTCCAGCTCGGCGGCCCCCAGGGCGGCGGGATCGATCCCGCTGCGCAGCGCCGCGACGAGTGCGCGGCGCCGGGAGGCGGGGCCGCGGAACCAGTCGTCTGCACGATCGGCGAGGGCGGCCGAGGGGGCGAGGAGATGGGTGATCCCGTCGGCCGCGAGCGGCTGCGGAAGCGGCTCGCCGAGCAGTTCCTGCGCCTCGATCAGCAGGTCCCGGGCGCGCCGGGTGCTGATCTGCTGGCCGACGATCGCCCGCAGCAGCGCCTCCTCCATGGTCGGCAGCCCGGGGATCCGCACCCCAGGGCGGTGCGCGACGAGGGGAGCGAGGGCGGGCAGGGCGCGCGACAGTGCGCCATCGATGCCGACGGGATCGGCGTCGAGATCCAGCATCCGCCGGGCCAGGGCCACCGCCGCGGAGTAGTCCCGCAGATCCGCGAGGCGCGCGGTGAGCGGGAGATGGGCGGATCCTCCGGAACCGGCTGTGCGGGGGAGAAGCTCCACTTCGAGCACTGCAGGGCCGTGCGGCAGCCGCACTGCGCGCCGCCAGCGCAGGCCTTCGACCGCCTCGGTGCCGGGGATTGCGCGCGCCGCGAACCAGCGGGCAAGCCCCGCGCCGTCGAAAGGGAGGCGCACCGCGAGGCGAGCGGTCAGCACGGCGCCGTCGGAGGCCGCAGTGCTGCTGCGCGCGGAGGTCGAGGCCGCGCGCAGGGCGCTGGGGGTCTGGCCGTAGACGCGGCGGAAGGTGTCGTGGAACTGCCGCTCGCTGCCGAATCCCGCCGCGTAGGCGATGCGGGCCAGGGGCAGATCGGTCGTGCGCAGGAGCTCGTGGGCGCGGCGCGATCGGCGCATCCGGGCGTGGGAGAGGGCGCTCGCCCCAGTCGCTGCGAGCAGGGCCCGGTGCAGGGTGCGCTCGGTGACGTGCAGGCGCGAGGCGAGCGCGCCGACGCCGGCCCCGTCATCCAGGGCGCCCGCCTCGATGAGGTCGAGGGCCCGGCGGGCCAGGGATTCCGTTGGGTCGGCATCCGGCGAGCCCGGGGGAGCAGAGGGGCTGCAGCGCTTGCACGCGCGGAAGCCGGCATCGAGGGCCGCTGCAGCGCTCGCGGCGAACTCCACGTTCGCCCGGCTCGGTGTGCGGGCGGGGCACGAGGGCCGGCAGAAGATCCCGGTGGTGCGCACGCACGTGAAGAAGATGCCGTCGAAGCGCGCATCGCGCGCGCTGATCGCCGCGTAGCGCTCCTCGTCGGTCATCGTGTCCATGGGCACCAGTGAACAGGGGCGGGGCGGCGGAGGCCAGCGGGATCCGGACACGGCAGTGGGGAGCGGGGCGCCTCTACCATCGAGGCATGGAGAGCTCTCGCCCGGATGCGGTCCCCGGTCCGGCTTCGTCACCCGTCGGGGGCGAGCCGACTCCGGAGGACGCCGAGTTCCTGGCGCTCGCCATCACGTTCGCTCGGGAGGCCCTGATCGCTCTCGGCGTGGATCACCCGGCGCTGGCCCGCCTCGAAGAGGTCCCAGCCGCGGCCCAGCGGATGGAGGAGCTGACGGCCCGCAGCTCCGCGTTGGAGAGCGCGGATCCCGCGGCGCCCCTGCCGGAGGATCTCCGCCAGGAGTTCATCGAGGTGGTGGATCATCTCGCCGTGATCGTCCTGCCCCTGGCCCGGCAGGGTCTGGACGCACTGGATGAGCGGGGCGTGCGACTGGAGCTCATCGGCTGCGACACCGCGGGGGCCCGTGGCCTGCTCGACCGCACCGAGGCGCTCTGGCAGCGGGGCGATTGGCGGGATCCGGACTCCGAGGAGTTCCGGGCCCTGGCCAGGGGAGAGCTGCTCGACCCCGCCCCGCTGGAGGTGCCCATGGCGAAGGCCACGCACCGGGAGGTGCAGGAAGTCGTCAGCGTGCTGCGGGCGATGCCTCGCCCCCTCGTGCGCCGGATCCTGAAGGTCACGAGCGCTCCCGCGCTGTATGCCGTGGTGCAGGCCCTCCTGCTCGGTCTGCGAAAGACGCAGACCGAGGACGAGCCAGCGGTGGCGGGGGCCCAGGCCCAGTCGGGCGTCGAGCCCGGCTCCCGCGTCGCGGCGGGACTGCCGGCGGCGCCTTCTTCCGCTGATCGGATTCCGCCCGCCGATCACCCCGTCCCAGGCCCCGCGACGAACCGAATCGGCCCGCATCTGTGGCAGTGGCTGGACCGGCGGCTGCAGCTGCTCGCTGTGCTGGCCACGGCGGGGCTGGCTGTCCTCGGATTCGGGATCGTGGACTGGGGCATGGGGTTCAGCATGCTGTCCGGCAGCTCCGTGGGGAGCTGGATCTACTCGAGAGTTCTCGGGGGGAGCATGTGGCCGTGGGCTCCGCTCCTGCTGGTGGCGGCGATGGTCGCACGAGCGGGGCGCGCATTCGTCGGCCCGATCCGTCAGAGCGAGCCGCGCACCCGCCGGCCCGGCTGGGAGCTGCCCGCTCTCGTCCTCATGGCGGGATACCTGGCACTGGACTGGTGGCTCCTGGCGCCGCTGCGGTACGGCATCGGCGGTCCCTCGGACAGCTGGGGAGTGCTGCGGCCGGTGCTCGGGATCCTGCTGGTGGTGCTGGACCTGATCCTGGTGCGAGCAGGTGCGGCACTCGGTGGGTCTCGGCCTGCATCCGAGACGCTGCAGGGAGGCGAAAGAGGCTTTGACCTGCGGTGATGTTCGGAGCGGGCGACGGGAATCGAACCCGCATCATCAGTTTGGAAGACTGAGGCTTTACCACTAAGCTACGCCCGCGTGACCAGCGGAGATGCTGGGATCCCCGCGATGAGGCGGGATCCCGGGGCCGCTCGGCCGTCCTCTATTAGACCAGATCCCTGCCCGCCCTCGCACCCGTCGGGCCCTGGAGGGCGGATGGATCCGATCACAGCGCTCAGGCGCCCTCCCGGCGCCTGGCAGGCGAACGGGTAGGATCAGGAGGGTTGCCCCGCGGGGTGTAGCTCAGCTTGGTAGAGCACCCGCTTTGGGAGCGGGATGTCGCAGGTTCGAATCCTGTCACCCCGACTCGCAGCAGGATCGCCGCCAGGCGCTCCCCGGCGTGCGGCACGACCAGACCACCAGTCCCACAACATGCTTAGGGAGACCTTCACGTGAAGACCGATGTCGAGAAGCTCAGCCCCACCCGGGTGAAGCTGACCGTCTCCGCCCCGTTCGCCGAGATCCAGCCGTACGTCGACGGGGCCTTCAAGTCCCTCGCCGAGCAGGTCCAGATCCCCGGCTTCCGCAAGGGCAAGGTTCCCGCCCGCATCCTGGAGCAGCGCGTCGGCCGCCCGGCGATCATGCAGGAGGCCGTCAACGAGGCCCTGCCCGAGCTCTACCAGAAGGCCGCTTCCGAGGCGGAGATCCGCCCCCTCGGCCGCCCCGAGGTCGAGGTCACCGAGGTCCCCGGTCTCGACGGCACCGATGAGGGCGACCTCGTCTTCACCGTCGAGCAGGATGTGCGCCCCGAGATCGCGCTGCCGACCTTCTCCGAGGTGACCGTCGAGATCGACGAGCCCGTCGTGGACGAGGACGCCGTGCAGGTGCGCCTGGACGCCCTGCGCGAGCGGTTCGGCACCCTCGTGGGCGTGGACCGCCCCGCGGCCGACGGCGACTTCGTCTCCCTGGACATGACCGCCACCATCGGCGAGGAGGAGATCGAGTCCGTCGAGGGCGTCTCCTACCGCATCGGCGAGGGCAACATGCTCGAGGGCATGGACGAGGCGCTCATCGGCCTGTCGGCCGGGGAGTCCACCACCTTCACCTCGCAGCTCGCCGGCGGCGACCGCGCGGGCGAGGAGGCCTCGATCTCCGTGACCGCGCAGTCCGTCAAGGTGCGCGAGCTGCCCGAGGCCGACGACGAGTTCGCCGAGATGGCCTCCGAGTTCGACACCATCGAGGAGCTGAAGGCCGACCTCGAGAAGCAGGCCGCGAAGGACGCCGAGGGCAACCGCGTGGCGCTCGCTCGCAACGCGCTGCTCGACCAGCTCGTCTCCGAGCTCGAAGTCCCCGTGCCCGCGCAGCTCGTCGAGGACGAGATCAACGGCCACCTCGAGGGCGAGGGGAAGCCCGCAGGCGACCCCCATGGCGAGGAGATCCGCGAGGACACCGAGCAGGCCATCAAGGCGCAGCTCATCCTCGATGCGATCAATGAGTCCCGCACGGTGGAGGTGAGCCAGGAGGACCTCATGTCCTACCTGTCGCAGCTCTCCGCGCAGTACGGCGTGGACCCCAACCAGTTCATCTCGATGCTCGCGCAGTCGGGCCAGCTCGAGCAGGTCTTCGGGGATGCGCAGCGCTCCAAGGCTCTCGACTCGGTGCTCGCCGAGGTCATCGTGAAGAACGCCGCGGGCGATGTGCTCGACCTGGGCCTGGAGAAGTCCGAGCCGGCCGAGGGCGAGGCTGCCGACGCGAAGAAGGCTCCCGCGAAGAAGGCTCCTGCGAAGAAGGCGCCGGCCAAGAAGGCTCCCGCGAAGAAGGCTGAGGCCGCCGCCGAGACCGAGGGCGGCGAGGCAGCGGAGGCCGCCGAGGAGAAGGCTCCGGCCAAGAAGGCGCCCGCGAAGCGCGCTCCTGCCAAGAAGGCTGCCGCCGAGACCGAGGGCGCCGAGGCGTCCGAGGAGAAGGCTCCCGCGAAGAAGGCTCCGGCCAAGCGCGCTCCCGCGAAGAAGGCCGCTGCTGCAGCCGAGGGCGAGGAGGCCGCCGAGGCTCCCGCGAAGAAGGCCCCCGCCAAGCGCGCACCCGCCAAGACCGCCGCCGCGAAGAAGGCGGAGGCTGCCGAGGGCGAGACCGCCGAGGCACCCGCGAAGAAGGCTCCCGCGAAGGCTGCCGACTCCGAGTGAGCTGATGACCGCAGGCGCCGCTGAGGTACCCGCGTCGTGAGCTGAAGAGGCCGCCGTCCCCCCTGAGGGGGACGGCGGCCTCGTCGGCGATCCGGAGAGCGCTGGGCGTGAGAGCCCTCCCATGGAAGGCCCCGCGCTCTCCTCACTGCAGGGGGCTCTCACGTGCACTGGTGCACGTGACCGCCCCCTGGGCCGACCATTCGTCGGGCACTCTGCGCAGAGGCTCGAAGATCCCTAGGGACAGCAGAAGGGCGGCGCCGTGAGGTGCCGCCCTTCTCGGATCGTCTATCAGCGCTGTCGGCTGATCACCGCCTGATCAGCGGAAGGTTTCGAAGGTAGGTCATTGCCGAACGGCGGCAGTCGTTGCCCTGCGAGCAGGGATGCTGACGAGCACAGCACTGACTGGCAAGGCGAGCGAAACCGCTGCTACGGCAAGCAGCTTCACCGTGTCACCCCGAGCGAACTGCAGGACTTCGCCTGCATAGGCGATGACCAGAGAGCAGACGAATGCTGTCGCGGCGGAAACAAGCAGCGGGATCAGGAGAACCATCCAGGAGAGCCTATCTGCTGTGCGCCACGAGAGGCCGAGTCGCTGATAGAGCAGGTCGCGGTCGGCGTCCTCGACATTCCGATCCCCGATCTCCCGGGCGATGGCCATCCCGAGGATCAGGAATGCCGCCAGCGCCCCTGCGATGAGCCACTGGACGAGCGGGAGCGGCGCCGTGGTGGAATGCGCGGGGAGAGCGATGTTCAGAGCCGGGAGGAACCCAAGAGTTCGCTGCACGTCCTCGACTGCCAAGGGCGCCTTGGAATAGATCATCACGTCTTCTCCCAGGCCACCGCTCGGAAGCAGCCGAGCGGAAGAATCCGGAATTCGCATTCCGGTGTTCTGTTCTGCGAAGTCTGAGAGCGCAGTCGACCTCCCAGGGGTACAGAGAACCGACGCATCTCCGCCGAAGAACGCCGTGAAGCTGTTGCAATCGTCAATGTCCAAAAGGCGGGGGAGGGGTCCCTTGGAATCGTCTTGGCTGAGCACAGGGACGATGAGCACGTCGCGGTGCACGTCTGCGAACGCTCGCCGGGCAGCGGAGAGCCCCGAGTCGGGATCGCCGCGCCAGCCGACCGCGAGAACCTGAGTCTCGCTCGGCGCAGATCCCTCTGCCTGGGTCGCTGCCGCAGATGCCCAGAGTGAGATCGCAACGCTCACCACGATGATAAGCATCCCCATGATCGAGGCGATGCGTGAAAGATGCACGGAATCATGTCGGAGTCTGCGTGCGGCAGCCCAGAGCACAGGACTCTTCGTACCGCTCATCGATCTGGCAACCCCTGCAGTGATGGCCGGGACGGCCAGGGGGAGTGCGATGAGCATGCCGATCGTACCGGAGAAGAGAACAGTGCTTCCGTATGAGGACGACACCCACGGAGTCGCAGCCGTCATCACGCAGACGACCGAGAGGACCAGGGCTGCAACCGCGATTCGATGACCGGCTCGGGCTCGCCCCCCATTTCGGCGGAGACGAATTCGGCCGAGCGCGCCGCAGACGGCAGCGCAACCGGTAACGGCCGCAACAGGAAGAGAGTACGCCCACCACGGAAGGACCAGGTCGCCGGGGAGAAGTCGGACAGAGGTGGCGGGGATGACTGTGAGCCAGCGACTGGAGACCGCGTAGACAAGGGCGCCGATGAGGGAACCGACTATGCCGAGGAGCGCTGTCTCAAGGGCCATGGCCGCGCGCGCCCGGAAGGAAGAGGCGCCCAGCAGGTGCAGGAATCGCAGGCGCTCATCGCGCACGAGCGATCGTGCTCGAGAGCTGGAGATCAGCAGAGCGATGCTCGGTGCAATCAGGTACATGAGCACGCCCGGAATCATCATGCTGCTGGAAATGACCTCGGGATCGTAGGAGTACCCGCCGTAGACGGCGTTCGGATCGGATTCCGTGAAGGTCGCGATGTAGGTGATCGCGCCTCCTTCGCCGAGGGTTGCACCCGGGGCCGGTCGCACGAAGATGAGGGGCTCAGACGCAGCCGCGAGCCCCTCGTAGCCGATCGCCCCGCCGCTGCCTGATCCTGCGTCAGAACTGAGCCAGCCGAGATCCTCCGCCGTATAGCCGGCCGATACGAGTGCGGGCGAGAGCACCGCTTCGCCCGGATCCGGCAAAGTGGTGAGTCCTCTCGGAACGGCGGCCGGATCGTCCTCGTGCCCGAGCATGGGTTCGATCCACACTGTGGGTACCTGACGGCCCATCGCCAGGGTGCCGCGTTCTACCACTGCGGCCACAGCGCCGTCGGGTGAGAGTCCGGGGACCCCCTCGGCCTGGGCTGTGGTGGGGACGCCGAGCAGCGATCCAGCCCTCACAGGACTGGTGACGGAGAGGAGCCCGAGAGCACATGAGAGAAGAATGAGGAAGGCCGCTAGAGCGGCCGAGCCGATGAGGCAGAACTGCCGCCAGCGCTGGCGGCGGTCGGCGGAGAAGGCGACCGCGGCGCTGAACCGGACGATCGCGCTCATTCTGCATCGCGTTCGCGTGCGAGGTGATGAGTGCGTGCGCACAGAGCTGCGACCGCAGGGTCGTGCGTCGCGAGCAGCACAGCTGCTGAGCGCCGTTCGGCTTCACGCAGGAGGAGCTCGGTCACGCGCCGCGCATTGTCGGCATCGAGAGAGGCGGTCGGCTCATCCGCGATCAGCAAGGCGATACCCGGCCGCACCAGGGCACGCGCCACCGCAATGCGCTGGGCCTCGCCGCCGGAGAGCGTGCGAACGTCGGCATTGGCCCGATGTTCCAGTCCCACCCCGCTTAGCGCTTCATGGGCACACTTAAGTGCACTTGCGCGCTTCGTCCCATCGAAGAGTAGGGGAAATGCGACGTTCTCGATGGCGGAGAACTCCTCCAGGAGGTTCGGGCTCTGCAGAATCAGCCCCATCCGACGACGCCGCAGCTCAGAGCGGGCGCGGGGGGAGGCAGAGCCCTGGTCCTGACCGAGGACGACGACGGTGCCTGAAGTGGGTCGTTCGAGTCCTTGGATGCAGGCGAGAAGAGTCGACTTCCCCGAGCCGCTCGGGCCCATGATGGCGAGAGAAGAGCCTGCAAAAACGCTCAGTGACGTTCGGGGAAGCGCGAGCACGTCCCCGAACGTCACCGTTGCGTCCGTGCATGCGACGCTGTGGTCAGTCACGTAAGGGTTCTCCGATCCCGGCTGTCAGCTGGGGTACTTCCAGTCGCCATACGCATCTGGGCGACCGCTGAGGATCTCGATCGCCCGGTGGGCTCGAAGAGGCCCACTCAGGGAGTCGTACTTGTTGGTGTTGATGCCGTCGTAGTTGTAGAGATGCCTTGATTCTCCGCCGCTCAGCATCAAATACTCGGCCCTGACGCCGTGTCCGTCGTTCTCTCCATCGTGGATCTGGATCTTGTACGATGAGATGTAGTCGTAGGAGTAATCGCCACCCTGGTAGCTGTACAGGCCCCGGTCCGCATTCGCGGCAAGAGGTGCAAAGACGAACCCGGCAATGACCGCGGCTCCGCTGAGCCGCCGAAGTGCTGTTTTGATGATGCCCCGATCATTCAGGTATCGGGGGGCGTTCGCCCCCAGCAGTGCCTCGATGCGCTGCTGGCTTGAGCGTAGCATCCTGGCCACGACTTCGGGTGACCGTCCGTCATATTCAGTTTCATTGTTCCGAGGGGCAATGAGCTGCGGACCATACTCCTGGCTCCGCCAGGACACATGAGAAGGGCGGCACCGTGAGGTGCCGCCCTTCTGGGTGTCGATCAGCGCTGTCGGCTGATCACCGCGATGCTCAGCGGAAGGTGACAAAGGTGGGGTTGCCCCAGATCGCGCGCTCGCTCACGCCGCTCTTCGAGGGGGCGGAGTCCAGGACCTTGCCGTTGCCGGCGTAGATGCCGATGTGGCCGGGCCAGGCGACGATGTCGCCGGGCTGAGCCTGGGACTGGGAGATGGTCTTGCCGGCGGCCGCGATCTGACCCGAGGTGCGGGGCAGCGAGATGCCGTTCTGGGAGTAGGCCCAGACCACGAGACCGGAGCAGTCGAAGCCGACCGAGGGGTTGCTGGAGCCCCACACGTAGCGCTTGCCGATCTGCGTGCGGCCCGAGTCAAGGATCGACGAGCTCGAGGACGAGCTGCTCGAGGAGGTATCGGAAGCGCTCGACTGCGAGACGGGAGCGGCATCGCCGTTCAGCGCGGCCCGAGTGGCGGGGCCGACGCGGCCGTCGACCGCGAGGCCGTTGGCGGCCTGGAAGTCGCGCACCGCGGCGTGGGTGCGGGCGCCGAACTTGCCGTCGACCGTGAGGCTCGCGCCGTTCTCGTTGAGCGCGCTCTGCAGGTCGGCGACGCGGCTGCTGCTGACACCGCGGTACAGGGTGGAGCCGCTGCTGAGCGTGACGGCCGCGGGGGCGGCCTGCGCCACGGGAGCGGCGGGAGCTGCGGCGGCGACGCTGACCGCGGGGGCGGCGGCCGGTGCGGGAGCGGCGGTGGCGCTCTGCATCCCGAAGGCCGAGCCGACCAGGACGGTGCCCAGCACTGCCGCGCCGCCGGCGCTGCGCACAGCGATGGTGGAGGCGGTGAAGGGGGTGACCGTGCGGACTGCTGCGCGGTGGGTGTTGTTCTTGGCCATGAGTGCGGCGTTCCTTCCATGTCATCCAGTGGGGGAGCTGGACGATTCCGTGTGGTGGCTCTCAGACCGGTGAAGCAGGGATGCTCTCGGCCTCGGCTCCTCCAACGTAGGGGCGCGCGTGCGCTGTGGCGAGTGGCTTGATCGAGCCCGGCCTGCACCTTTGCGATCCCTTGACGCGATCGGGCCGATGCATGACCCGCCGGTGATCCGGCTTTGCGGGAGAGGGGTGCGGGCGCTCCTCCTGTGCACGGCAGGTCACATCCGGGCCGCAGATCCCGGGGCCCCGGGACATGTGCGCCCGCGGCGAACAGACGGGTCGTCTGTCCGAGCGGCGGCATAGAGTCGAGTCATCGAGTTCTCGGACTAAGGAGACACCCATGACCTCGCACCCTCAGAACGCCTCGGGCGATACGCCCATGGGCCTGGATGACAACGTCTACCAGCGCCTTCTGCGCGAGCGGATCGTCTGGCTCGGATCGGATGTGCGCGACGACAACGCGAACGCGATCTGCGCGAAGCTCCTCCTGCTCGCCGCGGAGGACTCCGAGAAGGACATCTACCTCTACATCAACAGCCCCGGCGGCTCGATCACGGCCGGCATGGCCATCTACGACACCATGCAGTACATCCAGCCGGATGTCGTGACCGTGGCGATGGGCATGGCGGCGTCGATGGGCCAGTTCCTGCTCTCCTCGGGCGCCCCCGGCAAGCGCTACGCGACCCCGATGACCCGCGTGCTCATGCACCAGCCCCTCGGCGGGCTCGGCGGCACCGCCACGGAGATCAAGATCCAGGCGGATCTCATCCTCTCGATGAAGCGCCAGATGGCCGAGCTGACCGCCCAGCAGACAGGCAAGAGCGTCGAGCAGATCAACGCCGACGCCGATCGCGACAACTGGTTCACGGCCCAGGAAGCCCTGGAGTACGGCTTCATCGACAAGATCGTGACCCGTGCCGACGACGTCAGCGGCGGCGGCGGCACCGAGGACTGAGACCGCGCGCCCTGATCTTTCGATCCTCGACCCTCTCCAAGGAGCACCCCGTGACCTTCGACCGCCGCTACGACTTCACCGCCTCCGCGGGCGCACCTGCCGCGCAGGCAGGCCCCATGCCCACCAGCCGCTACGTGCTGCCGCAGTACGAGGAGCGCACCGCCTACGGCTTCAAGCGCCAGGATCCGTACACCAAGCTGTTCGAGGACCGCATCATCTTCCTCGGCGTGCAGGTGGACGACGCCTCCGCCGATGACGTGATGGCTCAGCTCCTCGTGCTGGAGTCCCAGGACCCCGACCGCGACATCACGCTGTACATCAACAGCCCGGGCGGCTCGTTCACCGCGCTGACGGCCATCTACGACACGATGCAGTACATCAAGCCCGACGTCACCACCGTGTGCCTGGGCCAGGCCGCCTCCGCGGCCGCCGTGCTGCTCGCCGCCGGCGCGCCCGGAAAGCGCCTCGCGCTGCCGAACGCCCGGATCATGATCCACCAGCCCGCCATGGGCGGCCAGGGCGGAGGCGGCCAGGCCTCGGACATCGAGATCCAGGCCAACGAGATCCTGCGCATGCGCGAGTGGCTCGAAGAGACCCTCGCCCACCACTCGGGCCGCAGCAAGGAGGAGATCAGCCGCGACATCGAGCGCGACAAGATCCTCACCGCGCAGCAGGCGCTGGACTACGGACTGATCGACCAGGTCCTCGCCTCGCGCAAGGACACCCGCCCGCAGATCGCCCGCTGACCCGAGCATCTTCCCGAGCAGGTGCAGCGGCCCCGGAGCGAACGCGCCGGGGCCGCCGCCTTCCCGCCGCAGAGGGCCCGCTGGGCTACCGTGGTGGGCGGTTGGACCGCCGCACGCCGGCGGCCGAGCCGAGAGGGCGGGCAGCTCGCCCGCCGGCTCCACCCCGATCCACGAGAGAAGAGAGCGGACATGGCGCGCACGAGCGAGGGGGCCGACGTGTTCAAGTGCTCGTTCTGCGGGAAGTCGCAGAAGCAGGTCGAACGGCTGATCTCCGGACCGGGCGTCTTCATCTGCGAAGAGTGCATCGAGCTGTGCAACGAGATCATCGCCGAGGAGATCTCCGCCGCCGAGCCCGCCGCAGCTGAGCAGTCCGAGCTCCCCACTCCCCGCGAGATCTTCGACTTCCTCGAGGAGTACGTCGTCGGCCAGGAGCCCGCGAAGCGCGCCCTGGCCGTCGCCGTCTACAACCACTACAAGCGGGTGCGCGCGCAGTCCTCGCCCCCGGCGAGCTCCGGAGCGGTGAAGAGTGTCGGCGAGCCGGAGGTCGGCGGATCCGCAGGGGCCCCCTCTGCGCAGGGCCAGGACCCCCTCGTCGAGGTCGCGAAGTCGAACGTGATGATCGTCGGGCCGACGGGCTGCGGCAAGACCTACCTCGCCCAGACCCTCGCGAAGCTGCTGGACGTGCCCTTCGCGATGGCCGACGCCACCGCGCTCACCGAGGCCGGATACGTCGGCGAGGACGTCGAGAACATCCTGCTGAAGCTGCTGCAGGCCGCGGACTACGACGTCGAGCGCGCTCAGCGCGGCATCATCTACATCGACGAGGTCGACAAGATCGGCCGGAAGTCCGAGAACCCCTCCATCACCCGGGATGTCTCCGGCGAGGGCGTGCAGCAGGCGCTGCTGAAGATCCTCGAGGGCACGGTCGCCGCGGTCCCCCCGCAGGGAGGGCGCAAGCACCCCCATCAGGAGTTCATCCAGATCGACACGACGAACGTGCTGTTCATCGTGGCCGGGGCCTTCGCCGGCATCGAGGACATCATCGGCTCGCGCATCGGCAAGCGCGGCATCGGCTTCGGCGCGGAGCTGCACACCCCGATGGAGCAGGCCGAGATCTACGCGAAGATCCTCCCCGAGGATCTGCTGAAGTTCGGCCTGATCCCCGAGTTCATCGGCCGCCTTCCCGTGCTGACCAGCGTGAACAACCTCGACCGCGAGGCGCTGATCCAGATCCTCACCGAGCCGCGCAATGCCCTGGTGCGTCAGTACCAGCGCATGTTCGAGCTCGACGGTGTCGAGCTCGACTTCGAGCGCAGCGCGCTTGAGGCCGTCGCCGATCGCGCGATCGAGCGCGGGACGGGCGCCCGGGGGCTCCGCGCGATCCTCGAGGAGACCCTGCAGTCGGTGATGTTCGAGGTCCCTTCGCGCACCGACATCGCGAAGGTCGTCATCACCGAGGGCGTGGTGCGGGAGGGCCGGGCCCCTCTGATGCTGTCCACGAAGGACGTCGACCGCGAGGACGACGGCCGGCAGGAGCGCAGCGCCTGATGGCCGGGAGCGAGAGGATCGGAGCGCGGGGGGGCGGGGGAATCGATGGTGCCCCGGCTGATGATGCGGCCAGGGCCCGCGAGATCCTCGCCCAGGAGCGGCGCAGCATCGACAACATCGATGCGGCTCTCGTGCACATCCTCGCCGAGCGCTTCCGTCACACCCAGCGCGTCGGAGTGCTGAAGGCGCAGCACGATCTGCCCCCCGCCGATCCGGATCGCGAGGAGAAGCAGATCGCCAGGCTGCGGTCGCTGGCCGACGAGGCAGGCCTCGATCCGACCTTCGCCGAGGCCTTCCTGCGCTTCATCGTCACCGAGGTCATCCGCCACCACGAGCACATCCAGGCGGGGGAGCCGCCCTCGCTCTGACCGCGCTGCGGCGTCGGCCGGGCGTGGTGTGCCCGAGAGCTACTCGTAGTGCGTCCACATGCGCAGGACGTGGATCGCATGCTCGTCGGGGAGCACTTCATAGACGAGACGGTGCTGGATGTTGATCCGTCGCGAATAGCAGCCGGCCAAGTCTCCTACGAGCTTCTCGAACCTCGGCGGGGTCGCGAAGGGATCGTCGGCGATGATCTCCAGGAGCCCTTGAGCCTTCGCCTTCATGTCGGATGCGGCGAGCTTCTTCGCATCCTTCTGCGCCTGCCGGGAGTAGACGACTCTCCAGGTGCTCACCAGTCCAGCTCCTCGGAGCCGGCGTCGATCCCCTCCTCGCGCGCGGCGTGGATCGACTGCGCCATGCCGGGGATCGAGGCGAGATGGATCGTCTCCTGGATGGCCCGCCAGTCCTCCTCGCCGACGAGCACGGCATTGCCCCGGGCGCCCGTGATGGTGAGCGGCTCGGATTCGTCGTTCACCTGGTCGATGAGGCGATAGAGATCGGAACGGGCGGCGGTGGCGGTCACAGCGGTCATGGCCACAGCGTACGCCTTCGCGTACGTCGTGGCCATGACCGCTTGCGAAGAGAGCGCCCCGGGGCGGCTGAAGGCGCGAGGCCCGGTCCCGAGCTATCTTCGGGGCGTGCACCCGTTCAGTCAGCAGTGGAATCACAATGGCCACCAGTACCCGCGCGTGCTGCGTGCTGTCGCTCCC
This sequence comes from Brachybacterium equifaecis, assembly GCF_023509525.1. Classification (GTDB taxonomy): domain Bacteria; phylum Actinomycetota; class Actinomycetes; order Actinomycetales; family Dermabacteraceae; genus Brachybacterium; species Brachybacterium equifaecis. The sequence goes on along the minus strand of NZ_JAKNCJ010000001.1, from coordinate 434,274 downwards.
GCCGGGCCCGTGCGCCTTCTCGATGTCGGCTGCGGGGACGGCACCTTCGCCCGGTGGGCCCATGCGCAGGGACACGACGCGACGGGAATTGATCTAGAGGTGCCGGGTTCGACCCACAGTGCAGTACCCCTCATCCCGGGCTCTGCAGAGCGGCTCCCGTTCGATGACGCCGCATTCGATGCGGTGACGATGGTGATGGTCCTGCACCACGTGGACGCCGCGATCGCACTGCGCGAAGCGTCACGCGTCCTTCAGCCGGGAGGACGGATCGCTGTGCTCGGTCTCGGCCGCGACAGCTCGCTCACCGATCGAGTGCGGAGCTGTATCGATGTCGGGCGCAACGCCGCTCTCAGGGCCCGGAATGTGTGGTGGGATCCGGGATGCTCGACGCAGGAGCCTCTGCAGACCTGGACCGAGGCACGGACGGAGCTGAGGGCCCTGCTGCCAGGAGTCACGTGGCAGCGCCTGCCGCTGTGGCGCTATCTCGCCGTCTGGTCGAAGCCGACGGTGCTGCACTGATGCAGTCGTCGTTCGGACGCCGCGAACGCACCGGGCGCCGCACCCCGTGAGGTGCGGCGCCCGGTGAGCATCGGCTGAGGTCAGCCCCGCGGCTGCTTGGCCGGGGGCTCGCCCATCTCGACGCCGCTCGCGGTGATCGTCTCGACGTCGCCGCCCGTGATCTCGAGCTTCTCGATGCGGCCGAGGGAGACCAGGTCAGCCCGCCCCGCCTCCGCGTGCTCGAGCTGCGCGGCCGGGACGGTCAGGGTGAGCTGCAGGATCGGGGTGCGCTGGGAGACCTTCGCGTCGGACTTCAGGCGGCGCACTGCGATCGCGAGGTCCGCGAGGGTGCCGAGCAGCGCGGAGTCCTGGCCGGCAGCGGCCTCGCGCAGCGGAGCGGCGCTCGGCCAGGGCTGCGTGTGCACCGACCCCTCGCGCCACCACGACCACACCTCCTCGGTCGCGAACACCACGACCGGGGCGAACAGGCGCAGCTGCACCTCGAGCGCGATCGCGAGCGCTGCGCGCGCCGACGCCGTCGCGGCCTCGGAGACTCCGGCCTCGGCGTTGCCGTGCGCGCGCTCCTTGACCAGCTCGATGTAGTCGTCGCAGAACGCCCAGAAGAACGGCTCTGCGACCTCGAGGGCGCGCGCGTAGTCCATGTCCGCGAACGCAGCGGTCGCGGCCTCGACCACCTCCGCGAGTCGCGCGAGCAGGGCGCGATCCAGCGGCTCCGTGACGGCCGACGGGTCCGCGGCCAGGCGCCCTGCGGGGTCGGCCGGAGCCTGGCCGAAGCCTAGCGCGAACTTCGAGGCGTTGAGGATCTTGATCGCGAGGCGGCGCCCGATCTTCATCTGGCCCTCGTCGAACGCGGTGTCCACGCCCTGGCGGGCGCGGCCGGCCCAGTAGCGCACGCCGTCGGAGCCGTGCTGCTCGAGCAGGCCGATGGGGGTGACCACGTTGCCCTTGGACTTGGACATCTTCTTGCGGTCCGGATCCAGGATCCAGCCGTTGATCGAGGCGTGCTTCCACGGCAGGGAGTCCTGCTGCAGGTGGGAGCGCACGATCGTGGCGAACAGCCAAGTGCGGATGATGTCGTGGCCCTGCGGGCGCAGGTCCATCGGGAAGACCTTCTCGAACAGAGCTGGGTCGCTGTTCCAGCCGCCCGCGAGCTGCGGGGTCAGCGAGGACGTGCCCCAGGTGTCGAGGATGTCGGGGTCGGCGGTGAAGCCGTCCGGCTGGTCGCGCTGGTCCTCGGTGAAGCCCTCGGGCACATCGATCGTCGGATCGATCGGCAGCGACTCGACCTTGGGAGTGAGCACGCGCGAGTAGTCGGTCTCCCCGTCGGCGCCGACGCCGTACCAGATCGGGAACGGCACGCCGAAGAAGCGCTGGCGCGAGATCAGCCAGTCACCGGCGAGGCCCTCGACCCAGTTGCGGTAGCGGGACTCCATGTACGCAGGGTGCCAGGTGAGCTCGGTGCCGCGGGCGATGAGCTGCGAGCGCAGACCGTCCTCGGACTGATCCCGGCCGCCGTTGGTGAGGTACCACTGGCGGCTCGTCACGTACTCGAGCGCCTTGTCGCCGTTCTCGTAGAACTTCACCGGGTGGGTGATCTTCTTGGGCTCGCCGACGAGATCGCCGGTCTCCGTCACCATCTCCACCACGCGCTTCTGCGCGGAGAACACCGTCATCCCGGCGAGCTCGGCGTAGCGCTCCTGGCCGCCTGCCGAGGTGATCCACGGGGCCTCGGGCAGGAAGCGGCCGTCGCGGCCGATCACGGAGCGCGTGGGCAGGTCCAGCTCGCGCCACCAGATGACGTCGGTCGCATCGCCGAAGGTGCAGATCATCGCGATGCCTGCGCCCTTGTCGGCCTGCGCGAGGCGATGGGGGAGCACGGGCACCTCGACCCCGAACAGCGGGGAGGTGACCGTGGTGCCGAACAGGCCCTGGTAGCGCTCGTCCTCCGGATGGGCGACCAGTGCCACGCACGCGGGCAGCAGCTCAGGGCGGGTGGTCTCGATGAAGACCTTCTCGCCGGAGCCGTCGGCCTTCGTGAAGCCGATGCGGTGGTAGGCGCCGTCCTTCTCGCGGTCCTCCTGCTCGGCCTGGGCGACGGCCGTGCGGTAGGTGACGTCCCACATCGTGGGGGCCTCGGACTGGTAGGCCTGGCCGGCCTCGAGGTTCTCGAGGAAGGCGCGCTGGGAGACCGCGCGCGAGCGCGCGTCGATGGTCTGGTAGCTGTGCTTCCAGTCCACGGAGAGGCCGAGGATCCGGAAGACCTCCTCGAAGGAGGCCTCGTCGATCTTCGTCAGCTTCTCGCACAGCTCGATGAAGTTGCGGCGCGAGATGGGGATCTGGTTGGCGGCCTTGGCGGACTTGTTGTCGCCGCCCTCCTGCGGGGGCGTGAAGTCCGGAACGTAGGGGAGCGAGGGATCGCAGCGCACGCCGTAGTAGTTCTGCACGCGGCGCTCGGTGGGCAGGCCGTTGTCGTCCCAGCCCAGCGGGTAGAAGACGTTCTTGCCGCGCATGCGCTGGTAGCGGGCGATCATGTCGGCCTGCGAGTAGCCGAACACGTGGCCCACGTGGAGGGATCCGGAGGCCGTGGGCGGCGGGGTGTCGATGCTGAAGACCTGCTCGCGCGTGGTGTCCTCATCGAAGGCGTACACCTGGGAGGAGCTCCAGACGCCGTCCCACTTCGCCTCGAGGCCGTCGAGGGAGGGCTTGTCGGGGATCGCGGAGGCGGAAGAGGGCGCGGAGGTCTCGGTCATGCCCCCATTGTTCCAGGCGGGTGGGCGCCCCCGCACCTGGCTCAGTGTTCGGACTGTCACGCCCCTGACCGTCCCGGCTATGTCGCTGCTCCGGGCCGCCAGGACCCCAGGGCCCTCCGCACTGTGCGGAGGGACGCGACCGCCAGAAGGACCATGAGCAGGATCGGGATCACGGCGGTGGCAACGAAGAATCCCTCGGGGAGATAGCCGTTCAGAGGCGGCATCGTATATGGCAGAGTCGTGTACAGAGCGACAAGATTTCCGATGAGGATGGCAACCGCGAGCGGGAGCACGACTCGTGCCGCAGTGAGCCCGACTGCGAATCTTAGATCTGCACCCCACATGGTCGCCACCCCGGCAGCGGGGCTATCTGAGGCGGCATCTCCCACGATAGCGCCAAGCGTGGCGAGGACGAGCAGCACGGTGGCCGCCGCGACGACGAGAATGCTCCACTCAGATCTGTCGCGGCTCTCCTGAAGGCCGATCAGCCACCCGCGCCCGATCGGATCGATAGAGGCCCTCGGAAGTGAGAAATGCGCGAGAGTCGTTTTCAGGGGCTCCAGCGGGAGATCTGCTCCGCTCTTGCTGAGCAGATACCAGCTCACCTCGTCAGAGCGCGCGACGTCATCGGTCAACGGGATCGATTCGACTCGCGCACCGGGCCCCGCGCGATCTGCGATGGCAGCCTCCAGTCGCAACGCCGGCACTGCTGCTGCCGGTGCTGCGGAGGCGCAAGGAGCTCCTAGCTCCCCCAGGATGCTGCAGTCCCCGAACAGGCGAACGGTGCTTCCGCCCGGGCTCACTTCGGCATCGAGGGCGATGAGGGTGGCATCAGGCCCTGCTGCACGCAGTGCGGTCGAAACGGGCGAGGCGTCGAGGCCCGCAGAAGTCGGGGCGATCCCGTCGAGCGATAGGACAGTGGTGCCGAGGCTCTGCTCGAGAGCAAGAGCCGCTCGCTGGCTGGATGAGGTGATAGTCCCGATCGTCATTGCCTGGGCGACAAGGACGATGATCAGAGCGATCCCGCTCGCGAGGCGCCGAGACGCGACACTGTCGGCGAGTGTTTGGCGGCAGCCGACCAGGAATCCTGTGCTGCCGAAGCGCCGAGCGATTCGCACGCCTGTGGAAGATGCGGCTGCGGTCACTGCGCTCAGAAAGCTCGGTAGCGCCGCCGTGATGAGAATGAGTCCGCCATAGACGACGAATATCCTCAGTGCGGACTCCTCCCACCCCAGCGTCTGCTGCAGCGTGATGACGGTGCCGACTGTTGCGACGGGCAGCGCGAGAAGGCCCCGCCAGCTCGCGGGCTTCACCCGGGCACGCGGGCGTGTTCCGATGCCCGGTCGAGTGCGGTTCGCCGCGAGCACGAGCAGTGCCGAGAGTGCGATGCCGAGGAGGAGGGCGCCCGTCAGCCACAGCGAATGAGCACGGAGGTCTCGGCTCTGGACAGTGAATCCGACATGCGGCAGAGGCAGATCGATGCACAGCGCGGTGATCAGGAGTGCTGATGCCAGCCCGCAGCCCAGAAGGTAGGGGATGCCGACCTGGCCGATCAGCGCGGCCCGGATCTCGCGAGGACGGCCGCCGAGGAGGCGGAGGATCTGAGAGCGGCGATCACGTCGATGGGAGCCGACACGTGATCCGACCAGAAGAAGCAGTGCGGACGGGATCGTGAGACCGAGTATGAAACCGACCAATGGTTCGAAGACGCTCCGCTGGTACGCGACGCCACCGAGGAAGCCGCTGTCGAACGGCGAGGGCTTGCGGCCGATTCCGAATCCGAATCCGGTGAGCGGATAGCCGCTGAAATTCTTGACAGACTCGGTCGAAGGACGTACGTAGATCACGCGCTCGCCGGGCGAGGAGAGGCCTGCGAGCCCGATCTCGAGCGGTGAAGGACTCCCGTACCGCTCGACGAGCACGTCTCCCGCTGCTGTACCGGCGAGGGCCGGGGAGAGTACGACCTCGCCCGGGGCGGGCCAGCCCTCCAATCCAGGAGGCAATGGGGAGTCCGGGCCCGGCTCAACGACAAGCACGAGAACCCAGTCGTAGTCCACCGCGTCATTGGCTGCCCGCCAGCGCGGACCGTCATTCAGCGGCTCTGCACCAGACAGCCACCCGCGATCGATGCGGGCATCGTCCCGGGCCAGGCGCTCCTGGTAGGTGGCGACAGTTCCCGCCAAGACAAGTAAGGAGCTGACAAGCGCGAAGGTTCCGAGCGCGATGAGAGCGGCGCTGATGCGGCGCTCCGGTCTGCCCCGGTCGAGATTGTGGCCGAATCGTAACCACCAGCGGAGCGGCTCTGGCGTGCTGCCAGCTGCCTGGAGGAGCTTCATCGCTGGACCAAGTGTGCAGGGCCCGTGCTGGATGCGAGCAGTTGGAAGCTTGCATCTGTTCGCCCGCCCAGTTCCGGGTCATGCGTGACGATCAGGACTGAGGCATGCCAGCGCTGCGGGATCGAGAGGATGAGATCAGCCACGAGATCCCGGGTTTCCCTGTCGAGAGAACCCGTCGGTTCGTCGGCCAGGATGAGAGAGGGCCGGGTGACGAGGGCGCGCGCCACGGCGACGCGCTGGCGCTCGCCGCCGGAGAGGTCCCTCGTCAGGGCGGCGGCAGGGGAGATCCCGACCTCCTCCAGCAGGGCGGCGGCCTGGGAGAGAGCGGAGGCGGCTCGTGCTCCTCCGAGCATCAGCGGGAGCGCTACGTTCTCCTCCGGCCGCAGCTCATCGATGAGCTCGCCGCTCTGGAAGACGACGGAGACAGTCCTGGCCAGGAAATCCCGGCGCTCGACGCTGGTCAGGCGCTGCACGTCCCGTCCATCGACGAGGATGCTGCCGCTCGTCGGCTTCACCATGCCGAGGATCGCGCCAAAGAGGGATGACTTTCCGACGCCGGAGCGCCCGATGAGAGAGGCTGAAGTCCTTTCCGGCACCTCGAAAGAGACGTGCTCCACGACCGTTCTGCGATGGTATGCGACCGTGACGTTGTCCAGCTTCAGCATTGCGCGGAACCCCTCGATGTTCGTGCGGAGGTGCGTGGGGCGGGCCGGGTGAGCCCACCCCACGCGGGCTGGTCAGATGTAGATGAACTCGCCGCACGAGTCGTCGTCCCACGGCCGATCGGTGCACGCCTGGAAGTTCGCGACGAGCTTCCCGTTGGTGAAGGTCTGCGAGATCGACTGCCCACTCGACTTCGTGATCAGCTGTCCCCTTGTGCCCGTATTCAGCCCGTAATTGGCGTAGATCCGGTTGTTGTCAGCGCGAGTGTCTGTCACTGTCAGCTTGGTCCTGTTCGTGGAGACGCTCGCCGCGCCCCCAGCTGTATTCGAAGTCCACCCTGCGAAGGCGACCGATGAGCCTCCAGCGGCGAGTGTCGCTGTGAGCACTGCTGCTGCTGCAATCCGTCGTGCACTGAACATCATTGTCCTCCGTTGCTGTGATCCGCCCCTCCATGAGGCGTGATTGGAGAATAGGGCACTATCCGGGGGGGGCAATGGTAGCGGCGGAATTGGTGCAGAAAGCTGTCGGCAGCGGGGAGGAGGGGAGGGAGATCATCGAGGTGACGAGATGCCGGGTGGCGGCGACGCTCAGGGGCCACGTGGTGATTTCGGCCGGGCGAGTCGCACGGGGAGCCGTGAATCAGCGCGCCGACGATGCGAGCGGGCTGGCTCTGCTTGCCTTTGGGTGGAGACCGCGGAAGTTGCAGGCGACAGTCCCGGCCCGGGCCCGCACACCGCACTCAGGGACCGGCCCGCAGCAGGGTCTATGCTCTCGCCCACACACGGTGCCCGCGGTCCCCTTCCGGGAGATGCGGGCGCACCCAGCGATCAGAGGAGAGACCCATGAACCTGCAGGACGACATCGAGAACAAGACCCAGGAGCTCGGCGGCAAGGCCAAGGAGTTCATCGGCGAGAAGACCGGTGACCGCGAGCTCGAGGCCGAGGGCGCGGGCGACAAGGCCGAGGCCGGCGTGAAGCAGGCCATCGAGAACGGCAAGGACGCCCTGAAGAACATCTCCGACGGGTTCACCAAGAACTGATCGTCCCTTCTCGCAGAACGGCCCCGCAGAGCGATCTGCGGGGCCGTTCCCGTGCGCGGAGGCGAGAGCGGGATCCGGTCGGCGGATAGCCTGGATCCATGCAGCGAAGCGCCATCGCAGTCATCTCCGATATCCACGGGAACGTGACGGCTCTCGAGGCCGTCCTGGCCGACATCGAGGCGCGCGGGATCCAGCGGATCCTGCATCTCGGCGACGTCGCAGGGAAGGGGCCGCGCGGATCGCAGGCGGTGGCGATCGTGCGCTCCCGCTGCGAGGCGAGCGTCCGCGGCAACTGGGAGGCCTATCTCAGTGCCCGGGACGAGCCGTGGAGCGAGGAGCTCGCCTGGTGGCGCGCAGAGCTCAGCTCTTCCGATCGGGAGTGGATGCGCACCCTCCCCGGAGCGATCGATCTCGAGCTCGGCGGCAGGAGGATCCGACTCGTGCACGCATCGGCCGTCGACGAGTTCACCCGGGTGCATCCTCAGCACACCGCTGCAGAGTTCGACGGCATGTTCGAGAACTCGCCGTTCACCGCCGACTGCGCTGCTCTGGACGATGCGGGATGGGCGGCTGAAGGCCTGCAGCCCTCGATGGTGGTCTACGGCGACATCCACGCAGCCTTTCTCGAGGTCAAGGATGGGTGCACCCTGGTGAACACCGGCAGTGTCGGGAACCCGCTGGACGAGCCGACGGCCTCGTACGTGATCCTCGCCGACGCGGTATCGAGCCTCTCCGTGCAGCACGTGCGAGTCCCCTACGACATCGAGGGGGAGATCGCTGCCGCCGAGAATCTGCGCATGCCGGGGCGGGAGGCGTATGCGATCGAGTTGCGCACTGCTGTCTACCGAGGGCGCCACGGGGAGCGCGTTCTCAGCGGCCGCTGAGACCGCCCCGGCGACACCGAGGGGCCTACGGCTTGGTCGCGAGCGAGCGCAGGGCCTTGTGGACGGCACTCACCAGATCCTGCGCGGTGTCGGTCTTCTTCGCCTGGATGACGTAGGTGCGGCCGTCGTACTCCCTGGTCACGCGCGGCAGGAGGGTGCGCCACGTGCTCGATCCGCCGATGGAGACGAGGAACGTGCCCGAGCGCGGGATGCCCGGGGCATGCACGCGCACCGCCAGGCGGTTCTCCTCGAGGTCGGGCTGCTGGCGCGGCACGAGGGGGAAGCCTGCCCCTTCCAGCCGCGCGGGGTCCAGCACCTCCCACAGCAGGGAGCGGGCGTCCTCGATGGTGCGGGTCGCAGGCGTCCCGATGAACGGTCCCGTCTCGAGCGCGAAGTCGGGATCGTGGCGCCAGTCATCCCGAGCGGCGATCGCCCGCACCCGCTTCTCGGCGTCGGCGCGAGCGGTCTCGTCGGGCAGCGCTCCGATCCCGAGGGAGAAGGAGCGGGTGGGGCGGCTGCCCACGAGCCAGATCGCGGAGCCGTCCTCCACGGCGTCCAACTCGACGCCCAGATCGCCCGTGCTCCCGCCGACGTGCAGCCAGGCCCGGGGGTGCGAACGGCTGGAGGAGAAGCGCGGGGCGCGGCCCATCAGCTCACGGCTCACCAGCAGCATCGCCTGGAGGTGAGCGCGGAACTCCTCGGTGACCTCCCGGTCCAGCAGCACGGCGGGGGAGACGGGCTGGTGGGCGTCGGGCACCGCCTCGTTCTCGCCGAACTCGCCGAGAGCGCGCCAGAGCTCCGCGCGCTCCTCGTCCTTGGCGCTCATGCGCTTGACCACCTGGGCCCAGGTGACGATCCGCAGCCGGTCGTCGTCGGCCGCGATCTCCTGGCGACGAGATCGCGGGATGACCAGCAGCAGCCGATTGCCCGGGTGGTCGCGGAACCCGTCGAGCAGCTCCCGGATCCGCTCGGCATCCATCTCGCCGTCCACCACGAGCTTCACGCCGAGCGTGCCCTCGCCCTTGCCCTCTGCCGGGGCCTGCGCGATGAGGTCGAACGCGGTGGGGCCGGTGCGGGTCGTCGTGCGGAAGGTGGGCACCTCGGTGTCGATCCGGGCGATGCGGCGCGTGAACGCGCGGCGCGCGCGGCGATCGCGCAGCAGATGATCGAGCATCCCTCTCGCCATCGCCTCATGGCGCGTGCGCGGAGCGTCCTTGCGGTTCACGGCGGGCACCGCGGCGAGACCGCTCGCGATCATGCGGCCGACGGACGGCTGGGCTGTGCTCACGAAGGGCTCCTTCATCGGCGGCTCGGAGCCCCCAGGATACGCGGAGCAGGCTCACCGCTCCTGCGCGGAGATCCGGCGCACGAGATCCTCGATCGCGGGCTCCGCGAGCGAGAGATCCGCGATCTCCGCCTGCTCGGAGAGCGATGCGAGCAGCACCGGGACGGTGAGGTCGGCGCCCGAGAAGCGGATCCGGTGGCGGATCCCGCCCGCCTCGATGCCCGCGCACTGAGCGCCGGGCGGGACGCGCAGCGGCTCCTCCCGCGGAGAGGCGAGGTCGAGGATCAGCTCGCGGGGCGCGCCGAGGGATTCGCGCAGATCCGCGAGCGCCCCGTCGTAGGCGACCGCGCCGCCGTCGACGATCACGATCCGCTCCGCGAGCCGCTCGACATCGCTCATGTCATGGGTGGTGAGGAACAGGGTCGTGCCCCGTTCGGCGCGGTCCTCGGTGAGGAAGCGCCGCAAGCCCTCCTTCGAGACCATGTCCAGCCCGATCGTCGGCTCATCGAGGATCACGAGCTGCGGGGAGTGCAGGAGCGCCGCGGCGACCTCCCCGCGCATCCGCTGCCCGAGCGAGAGCTGGCGCACGGGCCGGTCCAGGAAGCCAGAGAGGTCAAGGCCCGCCACCAGGCGGTCCAGCCGTGCGCGCCGCTCGCGCTCGGTGAGGCGGTGCATGGCGCCGAGGATCGCGAAGGAGTCGCGCAGCGGCAGATCCCACCACAGCTGGGAGCGCTGTCCGAAGACCACCCCGATCTCGCGTGCGAGCTGGCGCCTCTCGGCCACGGGCGAGCGCCCGAGCACCCGCACGTCTCCTGAGGTGGGCTGGAGGATGCCCGTCATCATCTTGATGGTCGTGGACTTCCCGGCTCCGTTCGCGCCGACGAAGCCGACCGCCTCCCCGCGCTCGATGTGCAGGGTGAGGTCGTCGACCGCGCGGATCACGCGCGCGGTGCGGCGACGGGCGCCGTCGGCCTTCGCGTGCACCGTGTAGTCGCGTCGCAGGGCCGTGAGCGCGACGGCAGGGCCGCGCTCGCCGACGGCCGGATCGCGGGTGGGGGTCGGGGACTGGTTCATCCGCCTGCTCCTGTGTATCGGCGAACCCCCGCGCGCCACAGCAGCGCCGTCGCGGTCCACAGCAGGATCGCGGCGGGCAGCCCCAGCCAGCCCGTCCACTGCGGCAGCAGGGCGGGGCCGGGCAGGTCCAGGAGCACGAGGGCGGGGGTGTAGGCGACGAGGGTCGCCGGGATGACGAAGGTGAAGAAGGCGCGCATCGGGGCGCCGAACACGGCGCCGGGAGTGGTGGCCACATAGTTGCCGCCGTAGGTGAAGGCGTTCGCGAACTCCCGCCCGTCGATCAGCCAGAACTGCAGGGCGCCCGCGGCCACGAACAGGGCGGAGAAGATCGCCGCGCCTGCGAGCGGCGCGAGAATCGCCAGCACAAGGTCCGCCGCTCCGGGGGAGAAGCCCGCGGCGAGCAGAGCACCGACGTACATCGCCAGACCCACCGCGATCCGGCCGATGCGCCGCAGCGAGAGATCCAGGCTCGAGAGCTGGAGCAGCAGCGGCACGGGCCGGATCAGGAGGGTCTCGAGCCTTCCCGAGCGGACGAGGGAGGAGACCTGCTCGACCTCACCGAAGGCGAGGTCCGCGAGGCCGAAGGCGAGCGAGGCGAGACCGTAGACGACCGCGACCTGCGTGAGGGTCATCCCGCCGAACACGCCGACCTGGGAGAGGATCACCCACAGCTCGATGAACTCGACGATCACCAGCAGGGCCTGGCCGGCGAGGTCGGCCGCGAAGCTCGCGCGGAAGGATGCCTGCGAACGGATGCGGGAGCCGTAGAGCGCCGCGGCCATGCGCAGGGGGCCGACCGGGCGGTCGAGACGGGACGCGCGATCAGCCACCCTGCACCTCCAGGGAGCGGGCGCCGGCGCGCAGCATGACCGCGGCGGCGAGGAGCAGCACGAGGATCCAGGCCGACTGCACGCCGATCAGGCCGATAGCCGACGCCGGCCCCACACGGCCGGAGAGCACATCGATGGGGGTCTGCACCATGGAGGGGAACGGCGTCCAGCGGGCGATCGCGAGCAGCCACGGAGGGAACCAGAGGATCGGGATCAGGAAGCCGGAGAGCAGGTTCATCACCGAGTTGTAGAGGACGGTGAGGCCGCGGGTCTCGAGGATCCAGAACGCCGCGAGGTTCACGAGCATGTCCCCGAGGAACGCGACCGTGATCGCGAGAGCGATCGTGAGCACGCCGAGCGGATAGCTCAGCGGATCCTCGGGCAGGGCGAGACCCGTCAGCAGCGCGCCGATCAGCATCGGGGGGATGCCGCGCGCGAGCAGGTAATAGGAGGAGCGGCCGAGCTTCTGGGCGAAGAACAGCCCCAGGAAGCTCAGCGGCCGCAGGAGATCGACCGCCACATCGCCCTGGTGCACGCGAGCAGCCACCTCGCGCGTGCCGAAGGCCTCGATCGGCGCGAGCAGCGCCTGCCCGAGCCATACGTAGGTGGCGGCCTGGAGCGCGGTGTACCCGTTCAGCTCCCCGCCGGCGGCATGGATCGCCGCCAGCAGGATCGAGGCGCGGATGAGCCCGAACATCGAGTTCGTGAAGATCCCCGCGAGCGTCGCGGTGCGATAGGTCGTGTGCTGGCGGAAGGTCGCGGTGAGGATCCGCCAGTACGAGAGCACCGGAGGAGTCTAGTCGCTCAGATGCCGGCGCGCTCGAGGAGCTGCGGATCGCGCGCGACCCGCACCATCGCGGCGCACAGCGGCGCCAGCTCGTCCCCGGTGACGAGATCGGCCAGCGCGGACGGGTCCGTCGGCAGCCCCGCCGCCCGGGCGCCTTTGCGCACGAGGTCGTCCGCGGCGGGCCGCACGCTCGGCCAGACCGCCTGGACCTCGCGCAGGAAGATCCGTGCGCCCGTCGGCCCGATGCCCTCGAACTCCTGGAGCAGTCGCGCGATGCGCGCGGGATCCCCGCCGGCCTCGTCCCGGAGGGCGCGCAGGTCCCCGCCCCAGCGATCCTGCAGCAGGGACGCGGCGTGCGCGAGCTTCGCGGACGTCGACTCGTCGTAGCGGCGGTAGCCGCCGCGGCCGAGCACCGCGACTCGCTGGCGGTGGGTGGAGGCGGCGAGGCGCTCGGGGCTGGTCCATCCCGCGCCGATCAGCACGCGGGCGGTGTCCACGGCGGCCTGCGAGCGGATCCGCGCCGAGAGCAGCAGGGTGAGGAGCAGCAGCTCCCACAGTGCGGAGGGCTCGTCGCGCAGCGCGATCCCGGCATCGGCGGCGAATGTCGTGCCGTGCTCGCGCACGAGGCGCGCGGCGAGGTCGCGGGGGTCGTCGGAGGTCGTCACGGGATCACGCTAGCGCCGCGACCGACGTGTGCGGTGCGTCCGCCGTCGGCAGCGCTCGTACTCTGGAGCCATGAGCGAGACCCTTCCCTCCCCGTCCGTGACCACCGTCGACCCCCGTACGCCGGGGGCCGAGCGGACGGCCGTCGTCACCGGTGCCTCCTCGGGCATCGGGCGGGCCACCGCCGAGCGTCTTGTGGCCGACGACTGGCGCGTGCTTGCGGTCGCGCGGCGCGAGGAGCGCCTGTCGCAGCTCGCGCAGGAGAACGGCTGCGAGATCCTGCGGGTCGACGTCACCGACGACGAGTCCGTCTCCCGACTCGCCGGCCGTGTGGACGAGCTGTTCCCGCAGGGTCTGCACGCGCTGGTCCACGTGGCAGGAGGGGCGCTCGGCACCGAGACCGTCGAGGGCGCCGACCTCGCCAAGTGGCGCGCCATGTTCGAATCGAACACGCTCGGGCCCGTGCGGGTCACGCAGGCCCTCCTGCCCGCCGTCCGCCGCTCGGGCAGCGGCAGCATCCTCGTTCTCTCCTCGACGGCTGCGCAGGTCGCGTACGAGGGCGGTGCCGGATACAACGCGGCGAAGGCCGGAGAGCACATGATGGCCGCCGCCCTGCGCCTCGAGCTGAACGGCGAGCCGATCCGCGTCATCGAGATCGCCCCCGGGATGGTGGCCACCGAGGAGTTCTCCCTTGTGCGGCTCGGCGGGGACCGCGCGGCTGCGGCTGCCGTCTACGAAGGTGTCGAGGAGCCGCTGCGCGCGGAGGATGTCGCCGACGTCATCGCCTATGCGCTGCACGCGCCCCAGCACGTGAACCTGGACCTCGTGACGCTGCGGCCCCTCGCCCAGGCAGCCGCCCACAAGGTCGCCCGCGGCGCGGGGATCTGAGCCGGTGAGCATGGCCCACGGCCCCGGGATGGGCGGCGGCATGGGCGGCGGGGGAGGGGGCCGCGCGATGCCGGGAGCGGAGGATCGCCGGCTCGCCCCCGGGCAGAAGGCCGACACCCGCCGGATCCTTCGTCTGTTCGCCCCCTACCGCGGCACACTCGCCGTCGTGGGGCTCCTGATCGCCCTGGCGGCGGCGACTGGCGTGATCTCCCCGTTCCTCGTGCGCGAGATCGTGGACGTTGCGCTCCCGGATCGGCGCATGGACATCCTCGCGTGGTGCGTGGGCGGGATGATCGCGGTGACGACGATCTCCGCCGTGCTCGGAGTGATCCAGGGGATGCTCTCGACCGGCGTGGGCCAGGCGATCATGCACGACCTGCGCGTGGCGACCTTCGGGCACCTCCAGCGCATGGGTCTGGGGTTCTTCACGCGCACCCGCACCGGCGAGGTCCAGTCGCGCATCTTCAACGACATCGGTGCGATGCAGGCTGTCGTCACGAGCGTGCTCACCTCCATCGTGTCCTCCGTCGCCGCGATCGCCATGGCGGTGGCGGCGATGGCCGCGATGGACTGGCGCCTGACCCTGTTCTCGCTGATCACCGTGCCGCTCGCGGTGTGGATGAACCGGCGTGTGGGGCTGCGCCGCCGCGCCATCACGAAAGCCCAGCAGGAGACCGCCGCCGATCTCTCCTCCTCGATCCAGGAGTCTCTGTCCGTCAGCGGCATCCTGCTCGGCACGACCATGGGGCGCACCGCCGAGCTCACCGCCCACTTCGACGGCCTCTCCCGGCGCCTGGCCGACCTCGGCGTCTCCTCGACCACCGCGGGCCGCTGGCAGATGGCGCTCTACACGACGCTGATGTCGGTCATCCCCGCGCTCACGTATCTCCTGGGCGGGGCGCTCCTGTTTGGCGAGACCCCCGGCATCACCATCGGCACTCTCGTCGCGTTCATCGCCCTGCAGTCGGGTCTGTACCCGCAGATCAACGGGCTGCTGCGGGTGGCCACCCAGGTCAGCTCGTCCCTCGCCCTGTTCACCCGGGTCTTCGAATACCTCGACGCGCCCGTCACGATCGCCGAGAAGCCCGGAGCGCTGGCGCTCGACCCCGCCCGGGTACGCGGAGAGGTGCGGCTGCGCGGCGTGCACTTCCGCTACCCGGGCTCGGAGGAGGACACCCTCCACGGCCTCGACATCTCTGTCGATCCCGGCACCCACACGGCGCTCGTCGGCACCACGGGCTCCGGGAAGACGACGACCGGCTACCTCATGGCCCGTCTCTACGACCCGACGGCGGGCTCGGTGACGCTCGACGGCCACGACCTGCGCGACCTCACGCTCCGCAGCATCGCGGACTGCGTCGGCGTGGTCACCCAGGAGATGTATCTGCTGCACGCGAGCATCGCCGAGAACCTGCGTTTCGCGGCGCCGGAGGCGAGCGATGAGGATCTCGTGCGCGCGTGCCGCATCGCGCAGATCCACGACCACATCGCGTCACTTCCCGAGGGGTACCAGACGGTCGTCGGGGAGCGGGGCTATCGCTTCTCCGGAGGCGAGAAGCAGCGTCTCGCGCTCGCGCGCACGATCCTGCGGGATCCGCCCGTGCTGCTCCTCGACGAGGCGACCAGCGCGCTGGACACCCTCACGGAGCAGGCGATGAGCGGGGCGCTCGCCGCTCTCAGCTCCGGCCGCACCACCATCTCGATCGCGCACCGGCTCTCCACCATCCGCCATGCGGATCAGATCGTGGTGCTCGAGAAGGGGCGAGTGCTCGAGCGCGGCACCTATGACGAGCTGATCCAGAGGGGCGGCGCCTTCGCCGCGCTCGCCGCGCGGGACGCGAGCGTCTGAGAGGGGATGGGTCTCAGCATCCTGCCGTCAGCCTCAGCCTCAGCCGTCAGCCGTCAGCCGTCAGCCGATCCGACGCTGCGCGCGGCCAGGACGCTGAGGCCCAGCAGCGCCAGCGACGCGGCGCAGAGCAGGGTCCCGGCGCCGAGACCCAGGGAGGGTCCGCCGATCAGGGCGGCCAGCAGTGCGAGCAGCGCGAGCACCAGCAGCGGCGGAGCCAGCCGTGATCTGGCGGAGTGGGCGCGGGGGCGGCCGGGGGTCGAGAGATCGGCTCTGCTGAGATCGACGCTGCTGAGGACGGTGCGGGGAGCGGTCGTCATCTCGGGTGCCTCCTGGGGATCCCGCGCCGACGAGCATCGGCGCCATGGCTCCACCCTGCCGCGCAGCGAGGCCCGACGACATCAGACCCAGAGCTGATCCGGGGCAGACCAGGGTCGTACCCGGAGGAGGGCCCGGGCGGATCCGCGCCCGCTCTCAGACGTCGATCTCGATCTCCCCGATGCCGCGGGAGACGCAGGGGGTCATGCGCTCGGCGCGCTCGTCCTCCAGCAGGAACTCGTCCTGGTGGATGACCTCGCCCGCGATCAGCGGCACCACGCAGGTGCCGCACACCCCGCCCTCGCAGGAGTAGTCCACGGAGATCCCCGCGTCCAGGAGCGCCTGCAGGAGCGTCTCCTCGGAGCCGACCTCGACGGTCTTCCCCGCCGCGCGGCACTTCGCGGTGAACGGCTCGCCTGCATAGGACATCAGGTTCCTCCTGGGGTGCGCGGCCGCGAGGACCGGGGGTGAGCTCCCCAGCTTGCCACGCGCCCGGCCCGCGAGGCACGGGGCGTGACCCCCGACTCAGCCGGCACCGCCCCGGCGCGCCGGGACTGTGCATCTGCTGTGCGCGGGCGCCCGACCTGCTGTGAGCATCCCAGGATCGAGCGGGGGAGCGGGCGGCTCGCGCGCTCGCAGGGCTAGTGTCGACCCATCGCAGCGCACCGCTGCCCCTGACCAGGAGCCCGCCATGTCCCACAGCCCTGTCGCCGCTCTCGCGGCGCTGCCCGCCCTCCAGCACCCCGACGGCTCGCCGATCCGGGTGCTCGTGGTCGAGGACGAGCCGATGATCGCCGACCTCCTGCGCTTCCCGCTGCAGATGATCGGCTGGGAGGCGACCGTCGTCGGAGACGGGCTGGAGGCGGTGCGCATCGCCCGGGAGATCCGACCCGATGTGCTGGTGCTGGATCGGATGCTCCCCGGCATCGAGGGCCTCGAGGTGCTGCGCCGGATCCGCGCGCTGCAGCCCGAGGTCCCCTCCCTGATGCTGACGGCGATGGACGCCCCCGCCGATCGGGTCACCGGCCTCGCCGCCGGGGCCGACGACTACGTCACCAAGCCCTTCACCATGGAGGAGGTGCTGCTGCGCCTGCACCGGCTCGTGCAGCGCTCGGGAGTGACCGCGCTCTCGAGCAGCGAGCTGGTCGTCGGCGATCTCGTGATGAACCTCGACACCCATGAGGTGACGCGCGGCGGCGATGCCATCGCCCTCACGGCCACCCAGTACCAGCTCCTGCAGTACCTGATGGAGAACCCGCAGCGTGTGCTGTCGAAGTCGCAGATCCTCGACGCCGTGTGGAACTACGACTTCGGCGGGCAGGCCAACATCGTCGAGCTCTACATCTCCTACCTGCGCAAGCGCATCGATCTGGGGCGCGAGCCGATGATCCACACGGTGCGCGGGGCCGGATACATGCTGAAGCCCGCATGAGCGCCAGGCCCCACCTCGCAGGCCGCCGCGCGAGCCTGCGGCGCACCCTCGTGCTCCTCCTGCTCGCCACGGTCGCGACGATGTGCCTCGCGCTCTCGCTGATCACCCACATCTCCGTGTCGAGCCAGCTGCACACGCAGCTCGACGCCCAGCTCCAGCGCGCCGCGCAGCGCGCCGCCGGTCCCGGCTCCGCCGTCGGCCCCGATGACGCCGGCGGTGCGGACGACGCCGGAGGGGCAGGTGGGGCAGGAGGAGCGGGGACCCCGGGCGGGGCCCCGGGCTCCGGCGAGTTCGAGCTCACCGCCGTGCTCGATGCCGACGGCGCCGTGGTCAGCGCGAGCTGGCGGGATGCCGGCGGCACGGTCCACGCGATCAGCGATCTCGCCCCTCTGCAGGCGGCCGTCGCGGACACCGACGGTGACCGCGGGACCGTGGACCTCGCCGCCGACGGCCTCGGGGAGTACACCTTCCGGCTCGGCCGCGGTCCCGGCGGCCAGCAGGTGCTCGCCGGGCTCCCGCTCGATCCGCTCCGCTCCACGCTCGCGCGCCTGGACCTCACGCTCGTCGGGGCGAGCCTGCTGGCGCTCCTGGCCACGGGCATCCTCGGCTCGCTCATCGTGCGCCGCACCCTGCGACCGCTCGAGGAGGTGTCCGCCGTCGCCGGGCAGGTGGCCGACATGCCGCTCGCGCGCGGCGACGTGGTCATCGCCTCCCGCGTCGACGACCGGATCGCTCGCAGCGGGACCGAGGCGGGAGAGGTGGGCAGGGCGCTGAACCTGCTGCTGGAGAACGTGGAGGGCGCGCTCGAGACGCGACAGCGCACCGAGGAGGGGATGCGGCGCTTCATCGCCGACGCCTCGCACGAGCTGCGCACCCCGCTCACCGCGATCCGCGGGTACACGGAGATGATCCGGCTGACGGAGGAGCTGACGCCCCACGGCGAGCAGTCCGTGGAGCGCCTGGAGGCGCAGTCGCACCGGATGACCGCGCTCGTGGAGGACCTGCTCCTCCTCGCGCGGCTCGACGAAGGGGCGCAGGCCGCGCTCACCGAGGTCGATCTCGCAGAGATCGTGCTGGACGCGGTGATGGACGCGCAGGTCACCGCGCCGGACCACGAGTGGCGGATCGACGTCCCCGAGGAGACGATCCAGGTGCGCGGCGATGCGCGCCAGCTCTCGCAGATCGTCGTCAACCTCCTGTCGAACGCGCGCAAGCACACTCCGCTCGGCACGACGGTGCGTGCGGGGCTGGCCGCTGAACAGAGGAGCGCCGTGCTGCGCGTCGAGGACGACGGCCCCGGGATCGACGCCGCGCGCACGGGGGACGTCTTCGCCCGCTTCACCCGTGCGGACGCCGCCCGCTCCGGGAGCGAGGGCACCACGGGGCTCGGTCTGCCCATCGTGAAGGCGATCACCGAAGCCCATGGGGGCGCGATCGAGGTCGACAGCCGCCCTGGGCGCACGGTGTTCACCGTCCGCCTGCCGCTCGCGGACTGAGCGCTGCAGCGCGCGCGGGGGTCGCGTCAGATGACGCGGCGGTCCCTCGCCCAGCGTGCGAGCTCGCGGCGGTTCGTGAGCTGGAGCTTGCGCAGGACGCTGGAGACGTGGCTCTCGACCGTGCGGTCGGAGATGAACAGCGCCGACCCCGCCTCGCGGTACGTGTATCCGCGGGCGATGAGCTTCATGACCTCCTGCTCGCGCGGGGAGAGGAGATCCAGCTCGGTGGGCACGGGCGGAGCCGTCCCCCGGAAGGCGTCGAGCACGAATCCCGCCAGGCGCGGGGAGAAGACCGCATCGCCCTCGGCGACTCTGCGGATCGCCGCGACCAGATCCGCAGGCAGGATCGACTTGGTGACGTATCCGCGCGCCCCCGCTCGGATCACCGCGAGGACGTCGTCCTCCGCGTCGGAGACCGACAGGGCGAGCGCGCGCACGGGCTCGCCCGCGGCGGTGGTGAGCTCATGCAGCGCGTCGGCGACCTCGGCGCCTCCGCCGCCCAGGCCCCCGGGCAGGTGCACATCCAGCAGCACCACATCGGGCCGAAGCCTCTGCGCGGCGGCGATGGCGGACTCCACGTCATCGGCCTGGCCGACGACCGCGAGGCCCGGGTCGTGGGCGGTGATCTCCCCGGAGACGCCGGCGGCGAAGATCCGGTGGTCATCGACCACCAGCACGCGGATCGGGCGGGCGCTCATGCCGTCCTCCTGCCGCGGGGGAGGAGCAGGGCCACCTCCGTGCCTCCACCGGGACCCGGATGCACCTGCGCGCTACCCCCTGCGCGACGCATGCGGCCGATGATCGATTCGCGCACGCCCAGGCGGTCGGGCGGGACGGAGTCCAGGTCGAAGCCGGGACCGCGATCCCGCACGAACGCCTCCACCCGCGCCGCATCGACATCCACGAACAGGTCCACCCCATCGCGACCATGGCGGCAGGCGTTCGACGCCGCTTCGCGCAGGGCCGCCAGGAGCGGGCGGAGATCCTCGGTCACCGGGGCATCGCCGACGACGACCGCATGCACGTCCATCCCGTGGAGATCCTCGAGCTCCGCGGCGAGCGCCTCCACGGCCCCGCGCAGATCCTCCGGCGCGCCGGGCTCCGCGGCCCCGGCCCGGTAGAGCCATCGCCGCAGCTCGCGCTCCTGCTGCCGGGCGAGGTGACGCACGGTGGCCGGTTCCGTGCCGGGGCGCTGCAGCACGGTCAGGGTCTGCAGCACGGAGTCGTGCAGATGGGCGGTGAACTCGCTGCGCTGCTGCACGAGCGCGCGCTCACCGGCCTCTTCGCGCACCGCGCGCCACAGGTGCCGGCCCCAGGGGATGACGAGGAGCGAGGCGAGCAGCGCGGTGCCGGCGATGACGATCGCCGTGCCGATCATGGCGCCGGGACCGAAGCTCACCCCCACGACGGCGAGGGCCCCGAGGGCCAGAGCGGCCAGCGCGAGCGCGAGAGCAGCGATCGCGGGCAGGGGCACGCGCGCGGCACCCTCTGCCCGTGCGGCATCGAGCAGGCTCAGCGGGAGCAGTCCGAGCACGAGGCCCGCGGCCGGAACCGCGAGGCAGAAGGCGAGCAGGTGCAGGGCGATGCCGTACCAGGAGCTGATCGCGGCCATCGCCGGGCCGAACGCGCCCATCACCAGCACGGCGACCACGAGACCGCTCGCAGCGGCCAGGCACAGCCATCGCAGCAGCAGCAGCGGCTGGGGTCGAGCCCCCGCCAGGGGAGCGTTCGCGCTCTGCGCGGGGCGGCCGGCGATCGGGGACAGCACCGCCGCCATCGCACGGCGACGCTGCAGGGCGTCATCGCCCGGGAGCGTCGCCCAGGCCAGAACGTAGGCGACCAGCGGCGCTGCTGCGAGCAGGAGCATTCCGCGCGTGACGCCGATGTGCCCGGGGTAGGAGAGGTCCTCCACGGCGATCACCGGCAGGAGCGTGCAGGTGAGCACCGCGCTGATCGCGCACGCTCCGCGCAGCAGCGCAGGGGAGATCTCGAGCACCGCGGCGAGCGCCGCGCAGGTGCCGGTGAGGACGGCTCGGCGCGGATGGCGGTTCCAGGCCTCGGCCGAGGGGAGGATCAGGGTGGGCATGGGCCCATCATGCCTGCGCCGAACGGAGATCCGTGCCCTGGTGCGCTCGCTCCGGGGAACCTCCGGGATGAGCCCGGGGAGAAGCGGGGCCGATCTGGCACCTCCGGCCCGCGGCGCCGGAGAGGATGGCTGCATGAGCGAGTTCCCGCCTCCCGTCCCGCCCGGTGCGACCGGTGCCCCCGGTGCGCCCGAGGACCCCATCCGCCCCGCGGTGCGCGCACTCATCGTCCCCGCCCATGGCTCCCCGGCCGAGCGCGCCCTGCGCACGGGGGTGCTCCGGGACCCGGCTGCGGGATTCACCGGCGGCGTGTGCGCTGCGCTGGGGGCGGCATGGGGAGTCCCGGCGGCGATGATCCGCGCCCTCGCCGTGCTCCTCACGCTGCTGGGGATCGGTCCGCTGCTGTATCTGCTGGGCCTGCTCCTGCTGCCGGCCTTCCCGCCTGCGGTCCAGCCCGCAGCACAGCCTGGTGGCGCCGGGCAGAGACCCGATGCCGCGCAGCCCGTGCGGCGGGGGACCGGCACCACCGGGGACGTGCTGATCGTGATGGCGATGATCCCTGCCGGCATCGGCGCCCTGATCTGGATGCTCCTGCTCCTCACCGAGCTGCGGACTCTGCCCGTGCTCGTCGTTCTCGTCCTGGTGCCGCTGGTCACCGCGGTCGCGGTCTCCGCGCGACGCGCTCAGCGCGCCCGGCTGGCGTACCTCCTGGGAGGGCTCGGCGAGCGCGCCGGTGTCGTCGGTCCCGAAGAGCTCGCCGCCGTGATGCAGGAGCACGCACGCCGCGCACCGTGGGCTCTCGCCAGCGCGTCGGTGCGCCCGGTCGCGTCGGTCCCGTCGGCCCCCGAGGCGGCGCAGTCAGAGCAGCCCGACGCTCCGAGGCTCGATGAGGCCTCCTCTCGCGCCCCTCGGTCGCCCATCTCGCTGCGGCCCCACCTGCTGCGAGCAACCGCGCTCCTGGCCGTCGGCGCGCTCGCCGTCGCGGGACTCGCTCTGCTCCAGAGCAGTGCGTCCTGGGTCCCCGACGGTGCGCCGCTGCCTGCTGCGTGGATCGCCGGCGGGACCGCCGCAGCGGTGCTCGTGACGGCGGGCATGCTGATGATCTGGGCGGGTCTGCGCGGCCAGCGCGCCGTCGGCACCGCCCTGGTCGCCCTGGCAGCGCTGCCCGTCCTCGTCCTCGGCGCGGGCTGGGCGCGGCTGACCTTCGACCCGAGAGCGGAGCCCGCGATCTTCACCGTGGATCAGTACGCGCCGGGTGGATTCGTGGACGTCTGCGGCGGGCAGGACGCCTCCACGCTCGCCCAGCCCGTGGTCGTGGATCTCTCCGGTCTCGAGGTGCCCGCTGATCGCGAGAGCGCGGTCGCGATGTGGGAGGCCGATCATGCTGCGGCAGGCGGCCCCGCTGCGCCGGAGGATCCGGCCGCGGCTCCCGACGGCGAGGAGCCGGCGGCCGCGAGCGACGGGGGAGGCGCCCCGGCGAGCGACGGCGGAGGAGATGCCCCCGCCGAATTCGACCCCTATGCCTCGGAGCCGGAGCCGATGTCGCTGCACATGTTCGTCTACTGCACCCGCCCCGTCGGCAGGGTGACCGTGATCCTCCCTCCCGAGAGAACCCCCTTCACCTCGGACCTCGTGCCCGCGATCGGCACCGTGGGAGGCCAGGCTCCTGCGCTCGAGCACGGCGTGGATCCGGGCGAGATCGGAGTCCATCTCACCGGGAGCATCGCCGCCGGTGACGTCATCTACACGAGGAGCGGATCATGAGCACCGCAGCACCCAGCCCGGCCACGATGCCGGGCGCAGACCAGCTCGTCGGCGTCGACGCGGCGTCCGCACCCAGGGGTCCCGGATCCGTCGAGCCCCCAGCGCCCCCGACGCGGCGCCGTCCCCTCACCGTCGGCATCGGAGTCTTCTGGATCCTCGCCGCCCTGGTCATCGTCGGCATCTGGGCGCTCGGGCAGGCGGCGCCGCTGTGGCTGCTCCTGCCGGGCCTCGTGCTCGCGCTCGCCGTCTCGCTCGCGGCCGCTGCCCTCGTGCCCGTGCAGCGGGCTGAGGGGCAGGAGGACCCCGACCCGGTCTCCGGGCGGAGGGAGGCTAGGATGACTTCATCGGCACCGACCCGGCCATCACCGGAGAGCCGCGGGAAGAACAGCTCTTCCCCTGACATCGAGGACGCCCCCGCGCAGGCGGATGGTCCGGTGCCAGGGAGCCGAGCCCAGTAGAACCCGCCGGGACCAGCCCGTCACAGCTGAGGATCGAGGGGATGCCCCCGTCGGCCCTGGGCGCCCCGGCGCGCAGAGCCTGCGGAGCAGGGGCATCAACCGAGGTGGTACCGCGCGTGCCGCCCTCGCCCACCCGGCGAGGCGGGAGGCGTCCTCGGGCAGCGTCGCAGAAGTCCGCCACCACCGCCCCTCGGAGGTCCTCATGGTCTACCCCCTCAGCGGAGACCCGCTCGTCCCCTCGCCGAACCTGCCCGCGCTCGAGAACCGGATCATCGAGTTCTGGCGCGAGGACGACACCTTCCGCGCCTCCATCGCGCAGCGCGAGGGCGCCGAGGAGTTCGTCTTCTACGACGGCCCTCCCTTCGCCAACGGCCTGCCCCACTACGGCCACCTTCTCACGGGCTTCGTGAAGGACGTCGTGCCGCGCTTCCAGACGATGAACGGAAAGAAGGTCGACCGCCGCTTCGGCTGGGACACCCACGGCCTGCCGGCCGAGCTCGAGGCCATGCGCGAGCTCGGCATGACCGAGAAGCGCGAGATCGAGGAGATGGGCGTCCAGGCGTTCAACAACGCCGCCCGCGCCTCGGTGCTGAAGTACACGAAGGAGTGGGAGGAGTACGTCACCCGCCAGGCCCGCTGGGTCGACTTCGAGAACGACTACAAGACTCTGGACCCCTCCTTCATGGAGTCGGTGCTGTGGGCCTTCAAGACGCTGTACGACAAGGGCCGTGCCTACGAGGGCTACTACGTGCTGCCCTACTGCTGGAAGGACCAGACGCCGCTGTCCGCGCACGAGCTGCGCATGGACGACGACGTCTACCAGGAGCGCCAGGACCAGACCGTCACGGTCACCCTGCCCTTCACCGGCGAGAAAGCCGAGAGCCTCGGCCTCGCGGGGGTGAAGGCTCTCGCCTGGACGACCACGCCCTGGACCCTGCCGACGAACTTCTCGCTCGCCGTCGGCCCCGAGCTGACGTACGTCGTCGTGCCCGCGGGACCGAACGGTGCGGCCGACGGCTCCGCCCCCGGCGCCTCCCGCTACCTCATGGTGAAGGAGCTCATCGGCTCCTATGCGAAGGAGCTCGGCTACGACGACGCCGAGAGCGTCCTCGCCGCTCTCGAGCCGCGCACGTTCGCCGGTCGCGAGCTCGAGCACGTCTCCTACGAGCCGCTGTGGAGCGTCTACTCCGCCGATCCCGCGCGGTGGGGGCTCGAGAACGCCTGGATCGTGACGGTCGCCGATTACGTCTCCACCGACGACGGCACGGGCGTGGTCCACCAGGCGACCGCCTACGGCGAGATCGACCAGCAGGTCAACGCCGAGTACGGCATCCCCGTGGTCGTCTCCGTGGACGACGGCGCACAGTTCCTGGACTACTTCCGCGGCACCGAGCTCGACGAGATCGCCGGGCTGCAGGTGTTCGAGGCGAACCGGCCGATCATCCGGAACCTCCAGCGCGCCGGCCGCCTCCTGCGCGAGGCCAGCTACGTGCACTCCTACCCGCACTGCTGGCGCTGCCGGAACCCGCTGATCTACAAGGCCGTGAGCTCCTGGTACATCAAGGTCGCCGATCAGCGTGCGCGCATGCTCGAGCTGAACGAGCAGATCGAGTGGGTCCCGGGCAACGTCAAGGACGGCCAGTTCGGGAAGTGGCTCGAGGGTGCCCGCGACTGGGCGATCTCGCGCAACCGCTACTGGGGCTCCCCGATCCCGGTGTGGAAGAGCGACGACGCGAACCATCCGCGCGTCGAGGTCTACGGCTCGCTCGCGGAGATCGAGGAGGCCTTCGGCCGCCTGCCGCTGGACGAGAACGGCGAGGTGAATCTCCACCGCCCCTACATCGACGACCTCACGCGCCCGAACCCGGACGACCCCACGGGGAAGTCCGCGATGCGCCGCGTCACCGACGTGTTCGACGTCTGGTTCGACTCCGGCTCGATGCCGTACGCCCAGGTGCACTACCCCTTCGAGAACACCGACTGGTTCGAGTCGCACAACCCCGCCGACTTCATCGTCGAGTACATCGGGCAGACCCGCGGCTGGTTCTACGTCATGCACGTGCTCTCCACCGCCCTGTTCGACCGCCCGGCGTTCACCTCCGTCATCTGCCACGGCATCGTGCTCGGCGAGGACGGCCAGAAGATGAGCAAGTCGCTGCGCAACTACCCCGATGTGCGCGAGATGTTCGACCTCTACGGGGCCGACGCGATGCGCTGGTTCCTCATGAGCTCTCCGATCCTGCGCGGCGGCAACCTCGTGGTCGACGAGCCGAAGATCCGCGAGGCCGTGCGCCAGACCGTGCTGCCGCTGTGGAACGTCTGGTACTTCCTGGCGCTGTACGCGAACGCCGCCGGGGAGAAGGACGCGGATGGCCGTCCCGCCGGCTACACCGGCCAGCCGCGCTTCGAAGCGGCCGACGTGATGGACCGCTACCTCCTCGCCCGCACGGGCGCGCTGGTGGAGTCCGTGCGGGGCGCGTTCGAGCGCCTCGAGCTGGCCGAGGCCGCCGAGCTGATCCAGGACCACCTGGACATGCTCACGAACTGGTACGTGCGCCGTTCGCGCGACCGCTTCTGGGAGGGGGACGCCGAGGCGATCGACGTGCTCTCCACGTGCCTGGAGACCCTGTGCCGGGTGGCGGCTCCGCTGCTGCCGATGGTCACCGAGGAGATCTGGCAGCAGCTCACGGGCGGGCGCTCCGTGCACCTGACCGACTGGCCGGATGCCGTGCAGTTCCCGCGCGACCCGGAGCTCGTGGCCCGCATGGACCTCGTGCGCCAGGTCGCCGGCGTCGGCAACTCGCTGCGCAAGAAGGAGGGCCTGCGCGCCCGCCTCCCGCTCGCCGAGCTGACCGTCGTCACCTCCGATCCGCAGGCGCTCGCCGACTTCACCGGGATCATCGCCGACGAGCTGAACGTGAAGCACGTGCGCCTGCTCGACGTGGCGAGCCCCGAGGCCCAGGCGATGGGCGTCGAGCAGCGGCTCAGCGTCAACGCACGCGCCGCCGGGCCCCGTCTCGGCAAGAACGTGCAGGTCGTCATCAAGGGGTCGAAGACGGGGGACTGGTCCGTCGATGAGAACGGCGTGGTCACCTCCGGCGGGCTCGCGCTCGAGGAGGGGGAGTACACCCTCGATCTCGTCGCCGGCAGCTCCTCGCAGTCCGAAGGCACCGCGATCGGCGTCCTGCGCGGCGGGAACTTCGTCGTCCTGGACACCGCGCTCACTCCGGAGCTCGAGGCCGAGGGCACGGCCCGTGACGTGATCCGTGCGATCCAGCAGGCCCGCCGCGAGGCCGGGCTCGACGTCTCCGACCGGATCCGCCTGACGGTCGCCGGCGATGAGGCGGTCGTCGCCGCCGTCGCCGCGCATCGCGATCTCGTCGCCGCGGAGGTGCTCGCTACGGACCTGCAGGTCCCCGCCGAGCCGGCAGCGGGCGCGCACAGCGCGAGCGAGAAGGTCGCGGGCGGCGCGGTGACCGTGTCGGTGGCGCGGGCCTGAGTCGGCACCGACCGGACCGGGGCGTGCATGCGCCCCGGTCCGGCCGGCGCGTCCGCTCGGCCGCAGACCGGACCAGCGGCCGCGCACCGGGCCGTTCCGCGGCCGGGCCCGGGCACGTATGCTCGGCGCGTCAGCCAGACTCGCCTGCGCGGTGATCGCGGGGCGCACCCCGCACCCGAGAAGGCCCTCCCCATGACCTCTCCCGCTCCTCGCACATCCCTCACGGCCCGGCCCCTCGCCGTGCTCGGCCTCCTCGCAGCGCTCCTGCTGGCGCTGCCGATCACGGCCGCGCGCGCCGAGACCCCGCCCGGAGGGATCGGCGGCTTCGATCCGGGCCTGCTGATCACCGACGCGCTGATGTTCGACGGGGGCGCTCTCGGAGCCGCCGAGATCGACGCCTTCCTCGACGAGCGCGGCGCCTCCTGCCGCACGGGAGTCGACGGCGCACCGTGCCTCAAGGACCTCGCGATGAGCACACCGCAGCGCGAGAAGACGGCGTACTGCGCCGCGATCCCCGCGGGCACTGCGCAGAGCGCCGGGCAGATCCTCGCGGCCGTCTCCGCCGCCTGCGGCGTGAGCCCGAAGGCCTTGCTGGTCATGCTGCAGAAGGAGCAGGGACTCGTGACCACCGCCGCTCCCACGTGGAAGAAGCTGGATCAGGCGCTCGGATTCGCCTGCCCCGACTTCCTCGGATGCGATCCGGCGAAGGCCGGCTTCGCGCAGCAGATCTACCAGGCCGGTTCGCGGCTGCAGGAGTACGGCGATCCGGCGCGCGGCTTCCGCTACCAGGCCGGCCGCACCTACGACCTGCAGTACAGCCCCTTCGAGTTCTGCGGCACCGGGCGCGTGAGCATTGCGAACCGCGCCACGGCGGCGCTCTACAACTACACGCCGTTCACGCCGAGCCAGGCGGCGCTCGACGCGGGCGCGGGGGTCGTGGCCGATGACGTCTGCGCGACCTACGGCAACCGCAACTTCTATCGGATCTACGCCACGTGGTTCGGATCGCCGACGGGGGCCGACCCCACCCCCAGCCCGATCGCCGCCCCGAGCATCGGGACCCCGAAGGCGCCCTTCACCGACGTGCGCCACGGCCAGTCCCAGTTCTTCGTCGAGATCGCCTGGCTCAAGCACCAGAAGCTCGCCACCGGCTGGGCCGACGGCACCTACCGGCCCTACCAGCCGATCGGTCGCGATGCGATGGCGGCGTTCCTCTATCGCGCGGCCGGCTCCCCGGAGTTCACCCCGCCCGTGGTCTCGCCCTTCACCGACGTCACCCCGCAGACCCAGTACTACCGGGAGATCACGTGGGCGCAGGCGCAGGGGATCACGACCGGCTATCCCGACGGGACTTTCCGCCCCACGCAGCCCATCGCCCGCGATGCGATGGCGGCGTTCCTCTATCGCGCCGCGGGATCGCCCGCGCACACGCCTCCTGCGAGCTCCCCGCTGGGCGACATCACCCCGGAGTCCACGATCTTCTACCGGGAGATCACGTGGGCTGCGAGTCAGCGGATCTCCACCGGCTGGCCCGACGGGACCTACCGCCCCGCCGAGCCCATCAGCCGCGAGGCGATGGCTGCATTCGTCTATCGCTGGAAGGTGGCCTGAGGCCCCCGCGCTCACGAGCACCGCGATCACCTCAGCTCCCCGGCCGCAGATCCTCGCGGGAGGTCTCCACGACGACGTCGCCCACGAGCTGCACCCCCGGGCCGATATAGGTTCCCTCGAGGTCGCGCTGGAGCGCTGACAGTTGCGGATCCGTGTCCTGGTGCTCGCGCAGCGTGCCGTAGTAGCCGGCCAGGCCATCGACCTCGCCGCTGCCGCGCTGCACGGAGTTGTGGCGATCCTGCATCAGGCCCTCGCCGCCGTGCTCCCCCCGCGGAGTCGGCAGGACGATGTCGGTGGCGCCGGGGCCGCCGGCCAGCGGGATCCCGAGGCGCAGCCCTCCGACATCCGCCGTCGGCACGAGGTCGGGGATGTTCAGCAGATGGCCGAGCATGTCCCGCGGATCGCCCACCAGGACCGGCGCGGTCATGGTGTCTCCTGCGATCGTGCCGTAGGAGCCGAGCAGGAGGGCGTCGCCGTCCGGCGGGACCGCCGGGACCATCGGCCCGTGCGCCACGTTCACCACCTGGGTGCCGTTCCGGGCCGCGCTCAGCGACTCCACCGGCGATCCCACGCTGAGGGAGTGGGTGATCCGGTAGGTCCCCTCGGCTCCGGATGTGCTGTTGACCAGCGGATCCGCGGCGAGCGCCGCGGCGACGATCCCGCCCTGGGAATGGCTGACCAGGAGAACGCGCGCTCCGGCCGGGACCAGCGGCTCTCCGTCTGCGCCCGGCGTCGCCATCGCTGCCTCGACCTGAGCCATCGAGGCCGTGCGCTCACCGGCGACGAGCTGGACGTCCGCCCCCCAGTCGCTCGGATTGCCCTGCGGGCCCCAGGCGAACGGGCTGCTGATGTCCTCTCCCTCTGTCGGCGGGAGGTGGACGACGTAGACGATCTCGCCGCCGTCGGCCGGGCGCACCGCCTGGATGCGGATCTGGCCGGTCGCGGAGCTGTCGAAGGGGTGGTCGGTGCCCGGCAGGGTGCGACGGGCCTCGTCGGTGGCGAGGATGAGATCGGCGAGACTCCGCGGAGCGGCCGAGGACTCGATCTTCTGGACGGAGCGGACCCTCACCTCGGTGCGCGGATCCAGGAAGCCGTCCGGGAGCCGGGCGAGACCGGGGGGCGACAGCGCCGCAGCGGACCCCGCCACCAGGATCCCTCCCGCAATCAGCTCGCTCGCGCTGGCCGGCCGGCCGAGCGGCGAGGACTCGAGGGCGATCCGAGCGAGGTTGTCGACATGGGCGTCCAGGGTCTGCACGCGAGGGTTCGCCGCGCCGCCTGGGAAGCGCGCCATCATCCAGTCCAGAGGCGTGATCAGCTCGACCTCGGTGCGGTCCGCGACGAGGGAGGGACCGGGCGCTCGCCCAGCAGCGGTGCCGCCCCACGCGGAGGAGAGCGCCGCCGGCGGCCCGCCGGCCCTGCCGTACATCGGGGTCCCGATCCCCTGGTATCCGCCCGCGAGGCCGTACATCGGGGTGCCGATCCCGGCATATGCAGGTGCCGGGCCCGCCGGTCCGGAAGGCGCAGTCGGCGCCGCAGAGTCCGTGGCGGAGGCCGCCTCCTGCTGGGCGGCGTGCCGCTCGAGGTCCCGGGCGCAGCGCGCGAGCGCCTCCGCCGCCTCGCGCCATGGCGCGTCCGCGCGCGCCGTCCAGTCCTCCCGGAACGCCTCCGCGTCGGGCCCCTCCCACACCGCCGCGCGCACCGCTCCGCCGAGCGCCGTCGCCGATCCGAGCAGCTCCGCCGAGTGCTGCTCCCACTGCGCGGCGCGGGCGCGCGCGGCCTCGACGTCCATCCCCAGGAATCCGCTCATGGCGCGACGCTAGGCCCCGCCCGGCGCCTCGCGACCGCTTCCCGTCGGCCCTGGGGAGAAGTACGCGCTGGGGAGGAACGGCGGCCCGGTGCAGGAACGGCCGGCCCGCCCCTCATAGACTGAGGCCTCCCCATCTCGCGCCGCGGATCGCACCCGGTCCGCTCCCGCGCGCTCAGCACCGAATGGAGCCGCTGTGCCCCGAACCGCCCGCCCGGAGATGTCCGAGCAGCTCCGCGCCGTCTACGCCGCACTGCTCGAGCGCGCGCCCGAGAACCGCATCGAGCCGGATCTCACCCGGATCCGCCGCGTGATGGAGCTGATGGGGGATCCGCAGCGCTCCTACCGCTCGATCCGCATCGCCGGCACCAACGGCAAGACCACCACCGCGCGGATCATCGAGCAGATCCTGCGCGAGGCGGGACTGCGCACGGGCCGCACCACCAGCCCGCACCTGCACTCGCCGGTGGAGAGGATCGCGATCGACGGCGCCCCCATCGACGAGGAGGGCTTCATCCAGGCCTACGAGGACGTCCTCCCGTTCGCCGAGGCCGTGGACGCCGAGTCCCTCGCAGCCGGGGGTCCCCGCCTGACCTTCTTCGAGTACATGGTGGCGATGGCGTTCCAGGCGTTCGCGACCGCCCCCGTCGACGTCGCCGTGGTGGAGGTCGGCCTCGGCGGCACCTGGGACGCGACCGGAGCGATCGACCCGGACGTCAGCGTCATCACCGCCATCGGCCTGGACCACCAGGACTACCTCGGGGACACGATCGCCGAGATCGCAGGGGAGAAGGCCGGCATCCTCACGGCCGGATCCTTCGCCGTCATCGGGGAGCAGGCCGAGCCCGACGCCGCCGACGTGCTGCGCGATCGCGCCGCCGAACTGGGCTGCGAGGCCGCCTTCGAGGGCGAGCAGATCGGCGTGCTCTCCCGCACCCCCGGCGTCGGCGGGCAGATGCTGAGCGTGCAGGGGATCGCCGGGCGCTACGACAGCCTGTTCCTCTCCCTGCTCGGCGAGCACCAGGCGCACAACGCCGTGCTCGCGATCGCGGCCTGCGAGGCGCTGCTCGGGGGAGGGGAGACGCCGCTGGGCGCCGAGATGCTCGCCGACGCCCTCGCCCGTGTCACCTCCCCGGGCCGTGCGGAGGTCGCCCGTCAGGCGCCCACGGTGCTGATCGACGCCGCCCACAACCCGGCCGGGGCCGAGGTCCTCGTCGAGACCGTGCGCGAGAACTTCCGCTTCACCCGCACGATCGGGCTCGTCGGCATCCTCGCGGAGAAGGACGCCGATGCGATCCTCGCGACGCTCGAGCCGCTGCTGGATGCCGTCGTCATCTCGCAGTCCTCCTCCCCCCGGGCCATCCCGGCCGACGTCCTCGCCGACATCGCGCGCGACGTCTTCGGCGACGAGGACCGCGTCATCGAGTCCGCGTCCCTCCCGGACGCGATCCAGCGCGCCGTGGATCTCGCAGAGGACGGCGGCGACCAGTTCGGCGGCGTCGTCGTCGCCGGATCGATCACGCTCGCAGCCGAGGTCCGCGACCTCCTCGGCCTCGCCGAGGAGGTGTGAGAGTGCCCGGCTCCCTGACCCCGTCGCAGCGCCCCCACGGCGCCCAGCGCATCCTCGCCTCGACGACGCTCGTGGTCGAGGCGCTCGTCATGGTCTTCGCCGCGCTCGTCGCCCACCAGCTAAGCCCTGGCACGCGCGCACCGGTGTGGACGCTGGCCCTGGTCACAGCGGTGCTGCTCGTGCTCACCAGCGGAATGCTCAAGAAGCGCGCCTGGCCCTACGCGATGGGCGCCCTGCTGCAGCTGCCGCTGATCGCGATGGGCATCTGGGTCGGGGCGATGTGGGCCGTCGGCCTGCTCTTCGCCGCGATCTACGTGTACAGCGTGCTGATCGGCCGAAAGCTCGATGCCGAGAAGGACGCGGTGGATGCCAGCTACTGGGAGGCGCACCCCGAGGAGGATCCTCGCAGGGCGGACCCAGGGCTGCAGGGCCGCGCTCGATAGGCTGACGCCATGAGCACCGAACGCACCCTGATCCTGCTGAAGCCCGACGCCGTCCGCCGCAGTCTGCGGGGCGAGATCCTGCGCCGCATCGAGGCCAAGGGATACTCCATCCTCGCGCTCGACCAGCGCGAGGCCACCCAGGAGCTCCTCGCCCAGCACTACGCCGAGCACGAGGGGAAGCCGTTCTACGGGCCCCTCGTCGACTTCATGAGCTCCGGCCCGGTCGTCGCGATCCTCGCCGAGGGAGAGGGCGTCATCGCGGGCTTCCGCTCGCTCGCCGGCGCCACCAACCCCACCCAGGCGGCTCCCGGCTCCATCCGCGGGGACCTCGCCCGCGAGTGGGACACCGCCGTGATCCAGAACCTCGTCCACGGCTCGGACTCCGAGGAGTCCGCTGCGCGCGAGATCGCGATCTGGTTCCCCGAGCAGGGCTGAGACCGCGCCCGTGAGGCGCATGTGACCAACTCCCCAGGCCGGCGGCGAGAGCCCCGCCTGGGGAGAGCACACAATGGACCCATGGGTCTCGTGAGCATTCTCTTCATCGTCTTCGCCGTCCTCCTCGCGCTCGGCGTGCTGGCGCTCACCGTGCTCACCGCCCGACGCGATGCAGAGCCGGTCGAGGCGCCCCTCCGAGGCACCTCCCGCACCGACCGCAGCGCCTGATCGCGGGCCGCACGGCCCGTACCCGCGGCCCCTAGACTGGGGGGCGGCCTGCGCCGAACGGCGCCCGTTACTCGTGGAGGTGCCCTGTGGACCCCAATGAAATCCTCGCCATACTCGCCGGCACCGGCGGCGGCCTGGTCGTCATCGGCACAGGCGCCTGGGCCTGGGTGCGCAGCCGCCGTGCGAAGGGCGACAGCACCCGGCAGGGCGGAAGCCGGCCGGGCACCGACTCGGCTGAGGGCACCGTCCGCACCACCTCCACCGGTCTGGAGGTCAAGGAGCGCCCGGCCACCAAGGACCGCCCCGCGGCTCCGACCTGGGGCGACACGCTCTCCGCCCCTGCTGCGCCCGCTGGCCCGGAAGAGACCGCCGCTCCGGCGGATGCAGCGCAGCGAGCCGCGACGGACGAGACCGTCCCGGCCCGGCCCGCCACCCCCGCGGAGCCCGCCGCGAGCCCCGCGCCCCCTGCTGCGGCTCCGGCCAGCGGCGTCGCTCCGACCGACGACGCCGCTGCTGAGCCGGCGCGGGCGGAGCCTGCGGCAGAGCCCGCCCCCGCCGTCGTGCCGCTGGATGCGCCGGAGCCCGCGGCCAGCCGTATGGAGCGCCTGCGCGAGCGCCTCTCCCGCTCCGGCTCCCTCGGCCGGGGCCTCCTCGGCCTGCTGACCAGCGGGAAGATCGACGAGAGCACGTGGGACGAGATCGAGGAGACGCTCCTGCTCGCCGACCTCGGCCCCAGCGCCACCGATGAGCTGATGGAGAACCTGCGCCGACGCATCCAGGTCATCAGCACCGAGGATCCGGTCGCCATCCGCGAGGCCCTGCGCCAGGAGCTCGTGAATCTCGTCGACCCGACTCTCGACCGCCGACTCGCCGCGACCGTGCGTACGGCGCCCGACGGCACTGCGGTGCCGTCGGTGATCATGATGGTCGGCGTCAACGGCACCGGGAAGACGACGACCGTCGGCAAGCTCGCGCGCGTGCTGGTCGCCGAGAACCGCAGCGTCGTCCTCGGCGCCGCCGACACCTTCCGCGCGGCTGCCGCAGATCAGCTCGCCACCTGGGGATCGCGCGTGGGCGTGGAGACCGTGCGCTCGGACCGCGACGGCGCCGATCCCGCAGCCGTCGCCTTCGACGCGGTCGCGCGCGGCATCGAGACCTCCGCCGACGTCGTCATCATCGACACGGCCGGGCGCCTGCAGAACAAGAAGGGCCTGATGGACGAGCTGGGCAAGGTGCGCCGCGTCGCGCAGAAGGCCCTGCACGGCGACGAGATCAGCGAGGTGCTCCTCGTCCTCGATGCGACCACCGGTCAGAACGGCATGCAGCAGGCCCGCGTGTTCTCCGAGGTGGTGCAGGTGACCGGTCTCGTGCTCACCAAGCTCGACGGCACCGCCAAGGGCGGCATCGTCGCGAACGTCCAGCGCGAACTGGGAGTGCCGGTGAAGATGGTCGGCCTCGGCGAGGGCATGGACGACCTCACGCCGTTCGACGCCTACGGATTCGTGGACGCGCTCCTGGACTGAGCGCCGCTCGACGCGACGCCCCCGGGCGCCCGCCCGTCCGCCTGCGCGGGTGTGCGGGCGCCTTTCCATGTCCACCCCCTGGAACCGCAGGTCACGGAAAGGTAACGGGGCGCTCTGGAGGGGGCGAGCGCGCACCTTCCGACCCACGATGGGCGCGCGGTCCTCTCGGGCCGTCGGCCCCCGGGCCGCCCGACTCCCCTCTCAGGAGCCGACATGGAACCCTTCGTCCTCGACACCGGGGCCACCGCGTGGATGCTGATGAGCGCCGCGCTCGTGCTGCTCATGACCCCCGCCCTCGCCTTCTTCTACGGCGGCATGGTCCGCGCGAAAACCGTGCTGAACATGATGCTCATGTCCTTCGCGGCGCTCGCAGTCGGCGCGATCGTCTGGACCGTGTGCGGCTACTCGATCGCCTTCGGCGACGACATCGGTGGCGTGATCGGCGATCCCCTCCAGTTCCTCGGCCTCGAGGGGACCGACGAGCAGTCGCTCCTCGCCGCCTCCGGAGTCCCCTTCCTCGTCGCGGCCGCATTCCAGATGACCTTCCCGATCATCACCGTCGCCCTGATCTCCGGGGCGATCGCCGACCGCATCCGCTTCCGCACCTGGGTCGTCTTCGCCGGCCTGTGGACGATCCTGGGCTACGCGCCGATGGCGCACATGGTCTGGGGCGGAGGGCTCCTGTCGGGATCCGCGGACTCGCTCGCCGCGGCTGTCTTCGGGACGACGGGGACCGGATCCGACGCCGTCGCGGCCGTCGCCCCCATCGACTTCGCCGGCGGGACCGTCGTGCACATCAACGCCGGGATGGCGGGCCTCGTGCTCGCGATCCTCACCGGGCGCCGCATCGGCTGGGGCCGTGAGCCGATGAGGCCCCACAGCCTGCCGCTGGTGATGCTGGGCGCGGCCCTGCTGTGGTTCGGATGGTTCGGCTTCAACGCCGGCTCCGCCGGCACCGCGAACGCGACCGCGGGACTGGCCTGGGTGAACACGACCGTCGCGACCGCTGCGGCGATCGCCGGCTGGATGGTCGTCGAGAAAATCCGCGACCGCCACGTCACGAGCCTCGGGGCAGCCTCCGGCGCGGTCGCCGGCCTGGTCGCGATCACCCCGGCCGCGGCCGCCGTCAGCCCCCTCGGGGCCATCGCCCTCGGCGCGATCTCCGGGGCTGTGTGCGCGCTGTCGGTGAGCCTCAAGCACCGCTTCGGCATCGACGACTCCCTCGACGTGGTCGGGGTGCACCTCGTGGGAGGGATCGCGGGCACCGTGCTCATCGGCTTCCTCGCCACGGACACCGGACTCCTGTACGGCGGCGGCTTCGCGCAGCTCGGCGTGCAGGTGATCATCACCCTGGCCGCCGTGCTCGTCTCCGGCACCGTCACACTCGCGGTCGGCCTCCTCCTGAAGGCCGTGCTCGGGTGGAGGATCTCCGAGGAGGAGGAGATCGCCGGCATCGATCTCAGCCGCCATGCCGAGACCGCCTGGGACCTCACCGGGAGCCCGGCGACCCTGCGCAGCATCGCCACCAGCCACGCCCACCGAGGAGAGAACCGATGAAGCTCATCACCGCCGTCATCCAGCCCCACGCCCTGAGCGCCGTCGCCGACGCGCTGCGCGAGCACGGCGCCTCCGGCCTCACCATCACCGAGGTCGCGGGATACGGCCGCCAGGGCGGCCACACCGAGGTGTACCGCGGGGCCGAGTACCGGATCGACACCATCCCGAAGATCAAGATCGAGATCGCCGTGCGCGACGAGAGCGTCGAGGGCGTCGTCGACCTGATCGTGAGCACCGCGCGCAGCGGACGCATCGGCGATGGCAAGGTGTGGGTCACGGACATCGTCGAGACCGTGCGGGTGCGCACGGGCGAGAGAGGGGCAGATGCCGTCTGAACCGCTGCCGGCCAGCCGGCTCGCCCACGTCCTGCACGCCGGCTTCGCGCAGGGCGCATCGGGCCCGGCGCGGCGCGCCGAGCACGCCGCCCTCGTGGACGCCTGGCTCCAGGAGCTG
Organism: Brachybacterium equifaecis; assembly: GCF_023509525.1. GTDB lineage: Bacteria > Actinomycetota > Actinomycetes > Actinomycetales > Dermabacteraceae > Brachybacterium > Brachybacterium equifaecis. The sequence continues at coordinate 398,034 of NZ_JAKNCJ010000001.1, read as the reverse complement.
TGGGCGCAGGCGGATCCGCCCGCAGGCGGCGCCGCGCTCGCGGCGATCGGCTCGCTGGGCCGGGGAGATCTCGGCCCCGCGAGCGACCTCGACCTGGTCCTGCTGCTGGACCGCAGCCGGATCGACGAGGAGGAGGCGGCCCGTCTCGCGAGCGCCCTGTGGTACCCCATCTGGGACTCGGGCACGTCCCTGGACCACGCCTCGCGCAGCCCTGAGGAGTGCGAGTCGGTCGCAGGAGAGGACCTGCGCGCCGCGATCTCCCTGCTGGACCTGCGCTGCGTGGCAGGGGAGGAGGCCCTCGTCGCGGACACCGCCTCCCGGGTGCGCCGCCAGTGGCGCTCCGCCGCCCGCCGCCTGAGCGCGGAGCTGATCGACATCGCTCGCGCCCGGGAGGAGCAGTACGGCCAGCTCGCCCACTCCGCCGAGCCCAACCTGAAGTCCGACCGCGGGGGACTGCGCGACATCACGGTGATCCGCGCCTTCGCGGCCTCATGGCTCGCCGATCACGACCACGCGGTCGTCGACGCCGCAGCGAGCACCCTGATGGATGCGCGCGACGCGCTGCAGGCCGTGACCGGACGCGCCACCACCCGCCTCGCACGCGCCGACCAGGACGCCGTCGCCGCGCTGACGGGCTTCGAGACGGCGGACGACCACCTCTCCGCGCTGGCCGACGCCGCGCGCGCGATCTCCTGGCAGCTCCACCGGACCGTGCGCGCCGCCGCCGCGGCTGCCGCCCCGGGCGGATCGGGGACCCGCGGCCAGGGCGCCGACCGCCGGCCGCAGCTCGAGCGCTTCGGCCACGGCGTGCTCGTGCAGTCCGGTGAGGTGTCCGTCGACCCCGCCGTCACGGATCCGGTGCGCGACCTCGCCGCCGTGCGCCATGCCGCGAGCACGGGCCTCCCGCTCGCGGACGCGACCCTCGCCCGCCTCGCCCGTCGGCCGAGCCGCCCGCTCACCCCCGCCCAGCGCGACGTCCTCGTCGATGCCCTCGCCGGAGGGGCGATCCGGGAGACCTACGAGGCGCTCGACGTCCACGGTGCCTTCGGGGGCTTCGTGCCCGGATGGGAGGGCATCCGCAATCGCCCCCAGCGCTCTCCCGTGCACCGCTTCACCGTGGACCGCCACCAGCTCGAGACGGTGAAGGAGGCGCAGTCGCATCTCGCGCGCGTGGACCGGCCCGATCTGCTTCTGGTGACGGCGCTCCTGCACGACATCGGCAAGCGCGGAGACGGCAGCGACCACTCCCTGGCCGGAGCGCCGCTCGCGCGCCGCGCGGCGCTCCACCTGGGATTCGAGGAGGCTGACGCCGACGTGGTCGCGCGCCTCGTGCGCGAGCACCTCACGCTCGTCGAGCTTGCGACCGCGCGCGATCTCTCCGAGCCGGGGACGCTCGAGGCGCTGCTCGAGGCGGTGGACCGCGACCTGGGGGTCCTGGAGCTGCTGCGCGCGCTCACCGAGGCCGACGCCCGCGCCGCGGGGCCGTCGGCCTGGTCGAGCTGGCGGGCGTCGCTCGTGGACCACCTCACCGCCCTCGCCCGCGACGCCCTCACCGGGACCGCCCGGGCCCCGCGAGACCTGCTGACCCCGCAGCGCGCCGCCCAGGCCGCGGTGCGCGAGGCCGTCGGCCGCACCGGCGGGCCGCAGGTGCTGTACCCGGCGCCGACGGACGCAGAGCCCGTCACCCAGGTGTGCCTCGGCGCTCCCGACGGCCCCGGGGTGTTCGCGGCGATGGCGCGAGTGCTCGCGCGCCACCGCATGGACGTGCGCAGCGCCGTCATCCTGACGGCCGAGGGGATCGCGGTCGATACGCGGTGGGTCACGGGCGCCCCGGCCGACCAGCCCCACCCGACCGTCCTGCGCGCGGCCCTCGAGCGCGAGCTGGAGCGACGGCACGATCCGGCCGCCCGCGTGCTCGACGTCGCCCCCGGAGCGCCGCCCCGCACCGCCGAGGACGCCCCGGTGGTGACCCTGCTGCCGGGCGCCGCACCCGGAGCGACCGTCATCCAGGTCAACGCGCGCAACCGGCCGAGCCTGCTCGCCGACGTCGCGGAGATGATCACGCTGCATCAGCTCGAGGTGCGCAGCGCCCACATCATGACCCTCGGCCACCGCGCCGTGGACGTGCTCTACCTGACCGACGCGCGCGGGCGTCCGCTCGCCGACGCGATGGTCCAGCGCGTCATCCCCGCCCTGATGGAGGCAGCCTCGGCGTGAGGTGAGCCGCCCCAGCCCCCTGCGCCCCGGGCGATGCGCGGCGCGCGCCCTACACTGGGACGGTCCACTTGACCCTGGGGGAAGCCTGCCGTGTTCAACAACCTCTCCGACCGCATCGCCGCCTCCCTCAAGGGTCTGCGCGGCCATGGCCGTCTGACCGAGGCGGACGTCGACAAGACGATCCGCGAGATCCGCCGCGCGCTGCTCGACGCCGACGTCGCCGTGCCCGTGGTGCGCGACTTCACCGGGCGCGTGCGCGAGCGGGCGCTGGGCGAGGAGGTCTCCAAGGCGCTGAACCCCGCTCAGCAGGTCGTGAAGATCGTCAACGACGAGCTGGTCGAGATCCTCGGCGGCGCGACCGGCGAGCTGACCTGGGCGAAGAACCCTCCGACGGTCATCATGCTCGCGGGACTGCAGGGCGCGGGCAAGACCACCCTCGCCGGCAAGCTCGCGAAGTGGATGAAGGACCAGGGCCACACCCCGATGCTGGTGGCCGCCGATCTCCAGCGCCCCAACGCCGTCAACCAGCTGCAGATCGTCGGCGAGCGCGCCGGCGTGCCCGTCTTCGCGCCGGAGCCCGGCAACGGCGTCGGCAACCCGGTGCTGGTCGCCATGAACGGCGTCTCCACCGCGCAGTTCCAGCAGCGCGACGTGGTCATCGTCGACACCGCGGGCCGCCTCGGCATCGACGAGGAGATGATGCAGCAGGCGCGGGACATCCGCGATGCCGTGAACCCGCACGAGACCCTGTTCGTCGTCGACGCCATGATCGGCCAGGACGCCGCGCGCGTCGCCGAGGCGTTCCGCGACGGCGTCGGCTTCACGGGCGTGGTGCTCTCGAAGCTCGACGGCGATGCCCGCGGCGGCGCGGCCCTGTCGATCACCGGCGTCACCCAGCGCCCCATCCTGTTCGCCTCGACCGGCGAGCAGCTCGGCGACTTCGAGCGCTTCCACCCCGACCGCATGGCCTCGCGCATCCTCGACATGGGCGACGTCATGTCGCTCATCGAGCAGGCCGAGCGCACCTTCGACGCCGCGGAGGCCGAGAAGGCCGCGCAGAAGCTGGCATCCGGCGAGGACTTCACCCTCGACGACTTCCTGAACCAGATGCAGCAGCTCAAGAAGATGGGCAGCATGAAGAAGATGCTGGGCATGCTTCCGAACATGCGCCAGCATCGCGAGGCTCTCGAGGCCTTCGACGAGCGCGAGATCGATCGCGTCGAGGCGATCGTGCGATCCATGACGCCCGCCGAGCGCAAGGATCCCAAGCTCCTCAACGGCTCGCGCCGCGCCCGCATCGCCAAGGGCTCGGGCACATCGGTCCAGCAGGTCAACCAGATCCTGGAGAACTTCAAGAAGGCCCAGCAGATGATGCGCAGCATGGGCTCGGCCATGGGCGGCGGCGCGATGCCCGGCGGCCCCGGCATGGGCATGGGCAAGAAGTCCCGCGGCCGGATGCAGTCCCCGCGCCCCGTCTCCGGCGGCAAGAAGTCGAAGAACCCCGCGAAGGCCGCGCGCGAGGCCGCCGAGGCGGAGAAGCGGGCGCGCGAAGCGGCCGAGCGCGGCGAGGCGCCCGCCGGTGCGGGTTCGGCGTTCGGCGGCGGGGCGAAGGGCGGGGCGAAGAACGGCTTCGGCGCGATGCCCGACCTCAGCGACATCGACCCCTCGCAGCTGCCCCCGGAGATGCGCAAGCTCCTCGGCGGCCGCTGAGCCGCGGGCGCGCCGGGGCGCGCCGGGCGCCGGGCGGGGTCGCCGCCAGCCCTGCGCCCGCCCGCCCCACGCCAGCCCCGAGCCCGCCCCACCGGAGCGCTCCCTTGCCGCCGCGAGATCGTGGTCCTATGCCAACTTTTGGCATAGGACCACGATCTCGGTGCGAGAGGGCATGTGTTGGGCGCCGCGGCAGCGGCATTGCCGGCGCGAGATCGCGGTCCTATGCCACTTCTTGGCATGGGATCGCGATCTCGCGAAGGACGCAGTGCGGCGCGCACGACTGAGCGCCCACCAGTCCTCCCCACCAGTGGGGCTTCCACAATGCGCGCGCTCCCCGCATGCGTCGCTCTCGATCCTCCATAGCGTCAGCGGCATGCCTCTGCGTCCCACGGATCTCCCGCCTGGCGTGCTGTTCGCACGCGCAGAGCTCCTGCGCCGCGGAGCCCATGAGCGCCTGCTGGCGTCATCCGCCTTCACCCGAGTGCTGCCCGGCTATTACATGCGCACGGACGCTCCCGCCCCCCTGCTCGCCATCCCCGGGACGCTGCAGACCGGCATCGTCCCGAACGCCACGGTCAGTCATGCCACGGCGGGGGAGCTGCTGGGAATCCCGCTGCCCCGGACGTTCTCTCGCCAGGGTGGTGCACTGCTGCATTGCCGGTCGTCGGAGCCATCGTGGGCAGGGCGAGCGAACTCCTGCTATGTCGTACATCGCGGAGGGGAGCCCGCTCAGCGGTGCCGCATCGCGGGCGTGCTCATGTCTCACCCGGTGCTCGTGCTCCAGGAGCTCAGTCCGGGTCTGCGTCACGACGACCTGGTTGTGGGACTCGATGCGGTCATCAGCGGGAAGGGCATGCGTGTGCCGGCGGTGCCGCGAAAGGCAGTCCAGCAGATCGTGGAGAATCTGCGCGGCCGGGGTGCCGCTGCATTGAGGAAGGCTTTCGCCGATGCCGCAGAGAACGTGTGGTCCCCGATGGAGACGCGAGTGCGGCTCCTGCTGATCCGGAGCGGATTCGGTGCGGCGGTCGCCAATTTCGAGGTGCGCGACCCGGTGACCGGGCAGCTGTTCTACATCGATCTCGGGTATCCCTTCCTGAAGATCGCCATCGAGTACGACAGCGAAGAGCACCGCACGAACCGTCGCCAGTGGCAGCGCGACCTCCACAAGGATGAGGTGCTGCATCAGTTGGGCTGGGTCGTGCTGCGGATCTCGATCGCGGACGTCGTCTCGCCCCAGCGGTTCCTGCACCGCCTGAGCGCCGCGATCGAGCGCGCTCAGGCGGTGCTGGCGGTGTGAGGCGGCGGGGAGTGCCTGTTTCGAGGCCCGAGGCCCGAGGCCCGACGCCCGTCGTCCGCCTCTCGACGGGAGCGAGATCGCGGTTCTATGCCAAGAAGTGGCATGAGGTCGCGATCTCGCGGCAGTTGAGCTGGGTGGCGCCCCGCTCAGCCCACTCCCGCGCGTCCCGCCCCGCCCCGCTCGCCTCCTCCCCAGCCGCTCCCGATAGCGTGGAGGCATGGACTCCTCAGCCCTTCTCGCGTTCGGCCTCGTGTTCCTGTTCGTCCTCATCGGGGGTGTGTTCGCAGGGACCGAGATGGCGATCGTGTCGCTGCGGGACTCGCAGATCCGCGAGATCGAGGAGTCGGGGGAGCGGGGCAGGCGCACGGCGGCCCTCGCGCGCGACCCCAACCAGTTCCTCTCGGCCGTGCAGATCGGCGTCACCGTCGCGGGATTCTTCTCCTCCGCCTACGGCGCCTCCACGATCGCCCCTGCCCTCGCCCCTGCGGTCCAGCGCCTCGGTGTCAGCGCCGGCGCCGCGTCCACGATCGCCCTTATCGGCATGACCCTGGTGATCGCCTATCTCTCCCTCGTGTTCGGCGAGCTGGTGCCCAAGCGCCTCGCCATGCAGAACGCGAAGGCGATGACCCGGATCCTCGGCCCCATCCTCGGGGTGTTCAGCGTGCTGATGCGCCCGGTCATCTGGCTCCTGTCGACGTCGACGGACATCGTCGTGCGGCTGCTCGGCGGGGACCCGCACGCGAACCGCGAGGAGGTCTCCGCCGAGGAGATCCGCTCGATGGTGCGCGATTCCGATGCGATCGCGGGGTTCGAGAGCCGCGTGCTGACGGACGTGTTCGACGCGGCCGAGCGCACCGTCGTGGAGGTCATGCGCCCGCGCCGGGACATGCACGTGCTCCCCGCGACCGCGAGCGCCGCCGAAGCCCGCGAGGCGCTGCGCGGGACGACGTTCTCCCGCTACCCGGTGACCGGCATGGACATCGACGACGTCACCGGCTTCGTCCATGTGCGCGACCTGCTGCATGTGGAGGATCCCTCGATGCCGCTGTCGGCGATCGCGCGGCCGATCCTGCAGCTTCCCGGCACGGTCGGCGCGCTCGACGCGCTGAACCGGATGCGCGCCGAGCGCGACCACATCGCGGTCGTGGTCGACGAGTACGGCGGCACCGACGGCCTCGTCACGCTCGAGGACCTGCTGGAGGAGCTCGTCGGCGAGATCTACGACGAGTACGACGCGGAGGTCCGCAGCCCGGGCGCCGCGCACACGGCGGGGGCCCCGCTCGACCTCGACGGCGGACTGATCGTCCAGGAGTTCGGCGACCGCACTGGAGTGGAGCTGCCCGACGGCCGCGGTTACGAGACCGTCGCCGGGTTCGTGATGGCGCAGCTGCGGCGGGTTCCCGCGATCGGGGACAGCGTCGATATCGACGGCGGCCGCCTCGAGGTGCGCGAGATGGACGGGCACCGCGTGACCCGCCTGCGCTTCACGCCCGACGGGGCCGGCTCCGACGCCGACGATGCCGACTATGCCGGCATCGATCCCGCCGCCATCGCTGCCGACGGCGCTGCCGACAGCGCTGCCTCCGGCAGCTCCCGCCTTCCTGCGACCTCGAAGGAGACCCGCGCATGAGCACCGCCTCGCACGCAAGCACCGCCCCTCACTCGAGCACCGCCCCGTCCTTCCGCCCCGCGAGCGCCTCGCCTGCCTACGCCCCGCGGCCGGGACAGGTTGCGCCCGTCCTCCACCTGCGCGGCCCGATCCTGCTGGGTCCGGACGAGGAGCTGAGCGAGGCATGGGTCGTCGGCGGCGCGATCCGCCACGAGCGACCCGACCTGCCCCGCGGCACCGAGATCCAGCGCATCGACGGCTTCGTCGTGCCGGGGCTGGCCGACCTCCACTGCCACATCGGCATCAGCGGCGAGGGGACCGGTACGAGCCTGGCGGAGGCCCGCGCGCAGGCGCGCACCGACCTCGCCACCGGCGTCACGCTGATCCGCGACGCCGGCTCCATCATCGACACCGCCCCGCTCCAGGCAGAGGCGAGGATGCCGCGGCTGATCCGCTGCGGCCGGCACATCGCCCGCACCCGGCGCTACCTGATCGGCTATGCCGAGGAGGTCGAGCCCGAGGCGCTCCCCGGAGCCGTCGCCGAGCAGGCGCGTCGCGGCGACGGCTGGGTGAAGCTCGTGGGCGACTGGATCGACCGGGACGCCGGGGACCTCACACCCACCTGGAACGCCGCGGACTTCCGCGCCGCGGCTGACGCCGCGCACGTCGAGGGTGCCCGCATCACCACCCATACCTTCGACGAGGAGACGCTCCCGCTCGCGCTGGAGGCCGGCTTCGACTGCCTCGAGCACGCCACCGGGCTGACCGACGACACCATCGCCCAGGCCGCCGCGGCGGACGTGCCGGTGGTGACCACCCTGGTGAACGTCGGCGAATTCGAGCAGTACGCGAGCGCGGGGGAGAAGAAGTTCCCCGCCTACGCGGCCCACATGCGCGCTCTGCGAGCGGGACGCTACGCTCGCACGCGCGACGCCTTCGATGCGGGAGTGAGCCTGCTCGTCGGCACCGACGCCGGGGGAGTCCTCGGGCACGGCATCATCCACGACGAGCTCGACGAGCTCTCCCGCTGCGGGCTCGGCGCCTCCGCCATCCTCGAAGCCTCCTCCTGGGCCCCGCGCGCATTCCTCGGAGCGCCCGCGCTCGAGGACGGCGCCCCAGCCGACCTCGTGGTCGTGCGAGAGGATCCGCGCACGGACCACCGGGCGCTGCGCGACCCGGAGCTGGTGCTCGTCGGCGGGGTGCGAGCGGGCCGGGACTGAAACCGGAGCGCCGGTAGTCTCAGTCCTCCCGCCCCGAGAGGAGTCCCGATGGATCTCGCCCGCATCATCGCAGACCAGCGCTTCACGCCGGTCCGCTTCAGCGAGGGCTACGACGTGGGGGAGGTCGACGCCTTCCTCGACCGGGCTGCCAGTGCCGCGGCCTCCCCGGACCCCCGGGACGCCGCGGTCCTCCGCGCGGAGCTCCCGTCCATCCATTTCGCCCCCGTGCGCATGTCCGAGGGGTACGACATGCAGGAGGTCGACGACTTCCTGGACGACGTGCTCGCGCCGGCCCTGGCGGAGCTGGTCCCGGACTCCGGCTCCGGCCCCATCGACTGCGCAGTGGCGGCTGATCTGCTCACACGGACGACTCCCGCCCTCGCCCGCTTCGGCCTGCTCACCCCGCTCTTCACGCGGGAGAGCGTGGACGCGACCACCGCTGATGCGGTGCGCGCGCTCACGGGTGGCGGCGACGAGGGATTCCGGCGCCGTGCTGGCATCGGCATCCTGGAGTCGGCGCACCTCGTGCCGCACCGCGGTCTCGCCCAGGGGTACGTGCAGCGGGACGTCGAGCAGCGCTTCGCGCGGGTGCTCGCTCTGCTGCGCCTGCGCTGAGCGCTTCCGTCGGCCCCCCGGCCATCGGGCGATCGCACGCCGACGGACGTGCCCCGGCCCACAGCCTCCCGCCTGGCGAGCCCGGCCGGGGACCTGGCATACTGGGCCCTTGTATGCGTGCTGACCGGCCCTCTACCCGCCAGCTCGCGTCCAACCCGAGGCTCGCCTGCGCCCGCATCACCCCACAGGCAGCGGCGATCCTCACCCGAACATCTCCGAAGGAGCGCCATACGTGGCCGTCAAGATCCGTCTGAAGCGCATGGGCAAGATCCGTGCACCGTTCTACCGCGTCGTCGTCGCCGATTCGCGCACCAAGCGCGATGGCGCCGTCATCGAGGAGATCGGCAAGTACCACCCGACCGAGGAGCCCTCGTTCATCGAGATCAAGTCCGACCGTGCGCAGTACTGGCTCGGCGTGGGCGCGCAGCCCACCGAGCAGGTCGCTGTGCTCCTCAAGATCACCGGTGACTGGCAGAAGTTCAAGGGCGAGCCCGGCGCTGAGGGCACCCTGAAGACGAAGGCCGAGAAGGCCACCGCCGAGGAGCTCATCGCCGAGGCCGACAAGGCCGCCGGCGCGAAGCGCGAGGACCTCAAGAAGGCCAAGGCCGAGGCCGAGGCCGAGAAGGCTGCAGAGGCCGAGAAGGCTGCCGCGGAGAAGGCTGAGGCCGACAAGGCCGCTGAGTCCGAGGCTTCCGAGTCCGAGGCTCCCGCCGAGGAGGCCGCTGAGGCTCCCGCCGAGACCGAGTCCGCTGCGGACGAGGCCTGAGCATGAACGCTCGCGCTGAAGCCCTGGACCACCTGGTGCGCGGCATCGTCGACTCTCCTGATGACGTCCGCGTCACCGAGAAGTCGACCCGCCGCGGGCCGCTCCTGGAGGTTCGTGTGGCTCCGGCCGACCTGGGTCGCGTGATCGGCCGCTCCGGCCGCACCGCCCGTGCTCTGCGCACGGTGACCGCCGCACTGTCGGATGACGACGTGCGCGTGGACATCGTCGACGTCGATCGCCGCTGAGGCGAATCGCCCCGCATGACCGACGAAGGCGGCACCGGCTCTCGGTGCCGCCTTCGGCATGTCCCCACCCTGTCGCCCGCGGGCGAGGATCCCGGAGAGCTCCGATGACCACCAGAGACGTCACGATCGCGACCATCGGCAAGGCCCACGGCCTGCGCGGAGAGGTGAGCCTCATCCTGCGCACCGATCAGCCGGAGGAGCGCCTCCAGGACGGCACCGTCTTCGAGATCGCGGCCGACGAGGGAGCGCGCACCCTCACCATCGTCTCCACCCGCCTGCAGCAGGGTCGCTGGTACGCGAAGTTCGCCGAGGTCTCCTCGCGGACCGACGCCGAGGCGCTGCGCGGGGCCGTCCTCTCCCTCGAGATCGACCTCGAGGAGGAGGCTGAGGAGGACCCGGACGCCTGGTACCCCTCGGATCTGAAGGGCCTCGCCGTGCGCCACGTCGACGGCCGCGAGCTCGGCACGGTGCTCGACCTCGAGCTCCATCCCGCCCAGGACCTCCTCATCGTGCGCGGCCTCGACGGCCGCCGCGTCATGCTCCCGTTCGTCGAGGCGCTCGTCCCCGAGGTGGATGTCGAGGGCGGAATCGTGCTCGCCGATCCGCCCGGAGGCCTGTTCGAGGACCTCCCCGAGGACGACGACGAGGACGTGGACGCGACCGAGAGCCCGGCCGAGGGCGTCTGAGATGCGCATCGACGTCATCACGATCTTCCCCGAGTACCTCGCACCTCTCGAGCTCTCCCTCATCGGGAAGGCCGCCCGCGAGGGGCTGATCGGGGTGCACCGCCACGACCTGCGCACCTGGGCCCATGACCGGCATCGCACGGTCGACGACTCCCCGCTCGGCGGGGGCGCCGGCATGGTGATGAAGCCCGGCGTCTGGGCGGAGGCCTTCGCCGCGGTGATCGCTGCGGGGCGCGAGGAGCTCGGCCCTGACGCGCAGCCGCTGATCGTCTTCCCGAACCCGGCGGGCGCCGTGTTCGCGCAGGCCACCGCCCGCGAATGGTCGGGAAGGGACTGGATCGTGTTCGCGTGCGGCCGCTACGAGGGGATCGACGAGCGCGTCTACGAGTTCCTGGCCGACAGCGGTGCCGAGGTCGCCCTGGCCTCGCTCGGCGACTACGTGCTCAACGGCGGCGAGGTCGCGGTCCTCGCGATCACCGAGGCCGTCGTGCGGCTGATCCCGGGGGTCGTCGGCAATGCCGAATCGCTCGTGGAGGAGTCGCACTCCTCGGGGCTGCTCGAGTACCCGCTCTACACGCGCCCCGCGAGCTGGGAGGATCCGCTCGGCGTCGTCCGGGAGGCGCCGGAGGTGCTGCTCTCGGGCAACCACGCGGTGATCGCCGCCTGGCGCGCCGAGCAGTCCGTGCAGCGCACGGCTGAGCGCCGACCGGATCTGCTGGGCGCTGACGGCGCGGCGGTGGAGCCTCGCGCGCTCTGAGCCGCGCGAGGCGCCGCTGGCGGCCGGCCCGCAGTGTGATCTGGGCCGGAGCCGCTGCCGCCCGTGGCAATCACGCCCCCCGCGCGGCATAATGGCTCCTTGTGCACGCCGCGCGCACCTCTGCCTCAGGGGAGGAGCGCACGAAGCGGCCGGGCAGGTCCGTCGCGATGGGAGTCGTGGCCAGAGGCCCAGCACACCGGCACGAGCCTCGGCTCGCCGGATCCAGGAGGTTCATTCCGGGGCCGCTCGCGGCCTCGGCGAACACGCCGCAGGACCTGAGGCCAGTGGCAGGAGAATGACATGCAGAAGCTCGACGAGCTCGACAAGGCGCAGCTGCGCGACAACATCCCGACGTTCCGCCCCGGCGACAACGTCAAGGTCCACGTGAAGGTCGTCGAGGGCAACCGCTCCCGCATCCAGGTCTTCCAGGGCTACGTCATCGCCCGCCAGGGCGACGGCATCCGCGAGACCTTCCGCGTCCGCAAGATCTCCTTCGGCGTCGGCGTGGAGCGCGTGTTCCCCGTGCACGCCCCGACCATCGATCGCATCGAGGTCGTCACCCGCGGCGACGTGCGCCGCGCGAAGCTGTACTACCTGCGCGGCCTGACCGGCAAGAAGGCCCGCATCAAGGAGAAGCGCGATCACTCCTGATCGCCCGCATCCCTGAGCATCACGCAGCGCCCGCAGTGATCGCATGAGCACGGACCCCGTGACCAGCGAGACTGCGGGCGCTGCGCTGTCCCCGGAGCGCGCCCGGGGCAGGCGCCTGCTCGCCCTGGCCGCGCTCGCGACCGTCCTGCTCCTGGTCGCGGCGCTCGGCGTGCGCACCTTCGTCACTGCGCCGTTCCGCGTGCCGAGCGCGTCCATGGAGCCGACCCTCCAGGTGGGGGACGTGCTCCTGGCGGATCGCACTGCCGGGGGGCGCGCGGAGCGCGGAGAGATCGTGGTGTTCGACGGGTCGGGCTACCTCCCCGGCACCGAGGACTCCCCGTTCTTCGTGAAGCGGGTGATCGCCGTGGGCGGGGACACCATCCGCTGCTGCGACGAATCGGGTGCGCTCGTGCTCAACGGCGTCCCGCTCTCCGAGCCCTACCTCGCCCCGGGCACGGCCCCGAGCACGATCGCCTTCGACCTCGAGGTGCCGCGCGGGCGCATGTTCGTGATGGGGGACAACCGCGCGGACTCCACGGATTCTCGCCACCTCCTCGGCGCGCCGGGCGGCGGCATGATCCCGGTGGAGCGCGTGACGGGTGAGGCCAGTCGCATCGTCTGGCCGCTGGAGAGGTCCGGACCGCTCGCGCCGGTAGAATCGGCGCGATGACTGAGAAGGCGCCCCGCGCGGCCGGCACCCCCGCCGCGGATCTCCCTGCCGACGGCACGGAGGATTTGCGCGGCGCCACCGGCACCGCGACCGCGAGCAGCGCGGGAGAGGCCGACGGCCCCGCCGAGGGCGCCCACGCCGCCGAGCGGAGAGGGTTCACCTACCGCGGCAGCTGGCTCGACTACCTGGTCACGATGGTGGTCGCGCTGGTGATCGCGGTCCTGGTGAAGACCTTTTTGATCCAGCCGTTCTACATCCCCTCGGAGTCGATGAACCCGGCTCTCATCACGGATGACAAGATCGTCGTCTCCAAGCTGACGCCCGGCGTGTTCGATCTCCAGCGCGGGGACGTCATCGTCTTCGAGGACACCCAGCACTGGGTCGGATCGACCGCGAACGGCCCTCACGGCCCTCGCTACCAGCTGCAGCAGGTGCTGAGCTGGGTGGGCCTGGCGCCTGATCCCGCGCAGAACCACCTCGTGAAGCGCCTCATCGGCCTGCCCGGCGACCACGTGGTCTGCGCAGAGCGGGGCAGTGCGCTGCAGGTCAACGGCGTCACCCTCGATGAGCCCTACATCAATCCCGCAACGCCCGCCTGCCAGGTCGCATTCGACATCACCGTCCCCTCGGGCGACGTCTGGGTGATGGGGGACAACCGCTACGCCTCGGCGGATTCCGCCTATCACAGCGCCAACGGCCAGCCGGCGTTCATCCCGCTGGACGACGTCACCGGCAAGGCCGTCGCGGTCTTCTGGCCGGTCAGCCACTGGTCGGGACTGGACGACGGCGAGGAGACCTTCGCGGACGTCCCGCCGGCGTCCTGAGCGATGGCTCCCCGGATCGTCCCGACGTACGACGTCGAGCTCGCGCTCGCGCGCGAAGCCGTCGGCCGGAGCGCCGCCCCGCGGGGAGGAGCCGTGATCGTCGGCGTCGATGAGGTCGGCCGCGGCGCCCTCGCCGGGCCCGTCGTGATCGGCGCCTGCGCCGTGCTCGTGCAGGACGGCCGCTGCGTGACGCCCCTGCCGGAGGGGATCCGGGATTCCAAGGCGCTGACGGCCCGCCGCCGCGAGCTCCTCGCCCCTGCGATCCGCGAGAGCGCGCACGCCTGGGCGCTCGGCTCCGCGAGCCCGGAGGAGATCGACGAGCGGGGGATCATGGCGGTGCTCGCACTCGCGACCGCCCGAGCCATCGCCGCCCTTCCCTGCGCGGTCGACGCGATCATCATGGACGGCAGCGTCGACGTCATCACCCCCGCCCTCGCAGACCTCCGCCGCTCGGGGGAGAGCGGCTCCGCTCTCCTCGAGGGCCCGCCGCCGCGCGTGCACGTCCAGGTGAAGGCCGATCGCGACTGCGCGAGCGTGGCTGCGGCGAGCATCCTGGCGAAGGTCGACCGAGACGCGGGCATGGTCGCTCTCGCCGAGAGCGCCCCGGACTACGGCTGGGGGCAGAACAAGGGCTACGGGGCCGCGGCGCACCGCGCGGCGATCGCGCGTCTCGGCCCGCATGCCGCCCATCGGCGCTCCTGGAATCTCCTGCCGAGCGCGCAGGCGGCTCTCCTGCAGATCCCCACCAGCGGCACTGGCGTACTGTGGGAGGCCCGGGACGGCGACCCTCGCCCGGGTGAGGAGGAGGCGCAGCGATGAGCACGCAGGATCTCGAGAACTACGAGTCCGACATGGAGCTGCAGCTGATCCGGGAGTACCGGGACGTTGCCAGCCTGTTCACCTACGTGGTGGAGACCGATCGCCGCTTCTACCTGTGCAACCAGGTCGACATGCAGGTCCGCTCCGCCGGCGGCGAGGTGTTCTACGAGCTCACCCTGGCCGACGTCTGGGTCTGGGACATCTACCGCGCGAGCCGCTTCGTGCGCTCCGTGCGCGTGGTGACGTTCAAGGACGTCAACATCGAAGAGCTCGCGAAGCCCGACATCTCCCTGCCCTGAGCGGGCCGCGAATCCTCCCCACGCGAGCGTTCTCCACAGCGGACTCGTTGCGCTGACGGGACCGCGGGCGCCCGCACGATGCTGGGGGCATGACCACCCAGGCTCCGGCGATCCGCCTTCCCGTCCCGCTCCCCGTCTCCCAGCTCACCACCCGCCAGCTCGGGCAGGCCGGTGAGGACCTCATCGCCGAGCTGCTCGCCGCGGCCGGATGGACCGTCGTGGATCGCAACGTGCGCTTCCGCACGGGGGAGATCGACATCGTCGCGATCGACGGCTGGACCCTCGTCTTCCTCGAGGTGAAGACGCGCCGCACCCTCGTCACGGGCCTCCCGCAGGCGTCGGTCACCCCGCAGAAGCTCCGGCGACTGCGCCAGCTCGCGGGGGAGTACCTGCTGACGCATTCCCCGCGCCACCGCGACCTGCGGATCGACGTCGTCGCCGTCGAGGTGCGGGCCGACGGCACCTGCGTGATCGAGCATCTGCCCGGGGTGTTCTGATGGAGGTCGCCCGCACGCTCTCGATCGCCCTGGCCGGTCTCGAGGGGACGCTCGTGGAGATCGAGGCGGACGTCTCGCCGGGCCTGCCGGTCTTCTCCCTCGTAGGCCTCCCCGACAGCTCCACCCTGCAGTCCCGCGACCGCGTGCG
The DNA here is from genome assembly GCF_023509525.1 of Brachybacterium equifaecis. Lineage (GTDB taxonomy): Bacteria > Actinomycetota > Actinomycetes > Actinomycetales > Dermabacteraceae > Brachybacterium > Brachybacterium equifaecis. The sequence continues at coordinate 383,004 of NZ_JAKNCJ010000001.1, read as the reverse complement.
CGCCGCAGCCGCCCAGATCGGCGCCTCGCTCGCCCAGCGCCGCATCACCGTGAACATGAGCCCCGCCTGGATCGCCAAGAGCGGCTCCGGCTTCGACCTCGGGATCGCGGTCGCCGTGCTCGCGGCGCAGGGCGTCATCCCCGCCGCGGCCATCGCGCCCGTGCTGCACCTCGGGGAGCTCAGCCTCGACGGGCTGCTGCGCCCGGTCCCGGGAATCCTGCCCGCGCTGCTCGCCGCGCGCGCCGCCGGGGTGCGCACGGTCGTCGTGCCCGACTCCAACGCCGCCGAGGCGCAGCTCGTCGACGGCATCAGGGTCATCGCCGCTCCCGACCTCGCTGCTGTGCTCCGTGCGCATGGAGCACGCATCCCCCTTACGCCGCCGCGGCCCGCGCAGGCCCCGGCCGCGGACGCTCCCACCCCCGCTGCCGAACCCCCCTCCCCGCCGGACTTCCGCGATGTGATCGGCCAGCACCAGGCGCGCTTCGCGGCCGAGGTCGCCGCAGCGGGCGGGCATCACCTCCTGCTCCAGGGACCGCCCGGCGCCGGGAAGACGATGATCGCCTCGCGGCTGCCCGGGATCCTGCCGCAGCTCGAGGCCGAGGACGCCCTCGCGGTCAGCGCGATCCGCTCGCTGTCCGGCAGATTCGACGCCCGCGGCGGACTGATCCGGACCCCTCCTTTCGAGAGCCCCCACCACACCGCCACCGCCTCGGCCATGGTCGGCGGCGGCAGCGGGATCGCCCGGCCCGGCGCGATCTCCCGCGCCCATGCCGGCGTCCTGTTCCTCGACGAGGCGCCGGAGTTCGACCGCGCCGTCCTCGAAGCGCTGCGGGAGCCCCTGGAGACGGGAGACGTCACGCTCCATCGCGCCAAGGGCGTGGCTCGCTACCCTGCGCGCTTCCAGCTCGTGCTCGCGGCCAACCCGTGCCCCTGCGGGAAGGGATGGGGCAGCGGGAAGGACTGCTCGTGCACGCCCATGCAGCGCCGCCGGTACGTCTCGCGGCTCTCCGGGCCCGTGCTCGACCGGATCGACATGCGCCTGCAGGTCCCTCCCTCCGCGGTGCAGTCAGGCAGTGCCGAGGGGGCCGAATGCTCCGCGAGCATCGCCGAGCGCGTGCGCACCGCCCGCGCCCGCCAGCAGGAGCGCTTCGCGGCGCATCCCTGGTCCCTCAACAGCCAGATCCCCGGCCCGCAGCTGCGGGGCCGCTTCGCTCCCGAGCCCCAGGCGGCGCGACTGCTCGAGCACGCGCTCGGACGCGGGCGGCTCACCTTGCGCGGCCACGACCGCGTGATGCGCCTGGCCTGGACCCTGGCGGATCTCAGCGGTTCGCCCCGCCCCACAGCCGATCACGTCGGCCGCGCCCTGACACTCCGAGGAGAGGACCAGCGATGAGCATCGAGAATTCCGAGCACGCCGCACGTGCGGAGCACCTCCAGCACACCGATTCCGTCGAGCACGCAGTGCACACAGCGCATCACGTGCTTCCAGCGCAGCACGAGGACGCCGACGGCGAGCGCTGGGCGCGCATCACCTGGTCCCTCCTGGCCGAGCCCGACGACGCCCTCGCGCACGCCGTGTGCACCCAGCTGGGCCCCGTCGCCGCGCTCGATGCCGTGCGCGCAGGGGATGCGGGCGCTCTCGTCGACAGTTGCGGGGGCACCGCGGGGCGCCGCATCGCCGAGGGGATGGCCCGCTGGTCGGCCCGCCTCGCGCAGGTGCGCCCCGAGGAGGTGCTCGAGCAGGCGAACGGCACCGGAATGCGCGTGCTGGTGCCGGGGGACGAGGAATGGCCGCAGGCGCTGGACGATCTCGGGCCAGGCGCTCCGCACTGCCTGTGGGTCCACGGGCCGGGTTCGCTGCCCGCGCTGAGCGGTGCACGGGCAGTCTCCGTCGTGGGCTCGAGGGCGGCCACCACGTACGGGGAGGACTGCGCCGCCGCTCTCGCCTCGCAGCTCGCCGCCGACGGCTGCGCGGTCATCTCCGGCGGCGCCTACGGCATCGATGCCGCGGCGCACCGTGGGGCCCTCGCCGCTCGCGGCGGGGAGACGGTCGCGGTCCTCGCAGGCGGGCTCGACCGGCTCTACCCGCGGGGCAACGCCCGCATGCTCGAGCTGATCCGGGAGCGCTGCCTGCTGGTCTCCGAGGCGCCGCCGGGCACGTCGCCGACGCGCTGGCGGTTCCTCTCGCGGAACCGGCTGATCGCGGCGCTCGGCGCGGTGACGGTCGTGGTGGAGGCGTCCTGGCGCTCCGGTGCGCTGGCCACCGCGAACCGCGCCGCCGAGATCGGGCGCAGCGTCGCGGCGGTGCCGGGACCGGTGACCTCGGCGGCGTCAGCCGGATGCCATCGCCTGATCCGCGAGGGCCAGGCGACGCTCGTCACGGAGATGCAGGACATCCGCGAGCTGCTCCCCGGAGCGGCTCCGGCCGGGGACTCCCGATTCGCGCGCAGCGATGAGCTCGATCTGCTCAGCCCCGCGGATCACCGAATCTGCGCCGCGGTCCCCGCCCGCTCCTGGACGACTGCGGAGCGGATCGCGGGAGAGACCGGGCTGCCTCTGCCCGAGGTGCAGGGCGCGCTCGGCCGGCTCGCGCTGCTCGGGCTCCTCGCGCAGAAGGAGGAGCGGGTGCGGCGCGCCCCCTGAGTCCGCGCATCGGGGAGCCTTCGGCGCCGGCGCCAGCGCCAGAATCCGCGCGTGGGTGCGGCCGTGGAACACTCGGGGGATGACCGCCGCGAGAGAGCACCAGGACGCAGAGCTGATCGCCGCCTTCGCGGCGCACCTGCACCTCGAGCGCGGCCGCTCCGCGCATACGGTGCGCGCCTACCAGCGCGAGGCGCGAGACCTGCTGGCGCACCTGCGCGAGCGCGAGCGGATCGAGATCGCTGAGCTCGATGTCGCGGCGCTGCGCTCCTGGCTCGCGGAGCGCTCCGGAGCCGGGCTCTCCGCCGCCTCGCTCGCTCGTGCGGCCGCGGCGGCGCGCACCTTCACCTCCTGGCTCGCGGCGACGGAGCGGATCCCCCACGACGTCGGGGGCCGGCTGCGGGCGCCGCGCAGAGGCCGTCACCTGCCGACGGTGCTCACGCAGGACCAGGCGGAGGAGCTGATCCGCACCGTGCAGGAAGCCCCGGGCGCCCGGCCGGTCGAACCCGGCACCCCGGCGCCCTCGCCCGCCAGGAGCGCAGGCACGGGTGCGGACTCCGGGACGGACACAGTTGCCGGCAGCCCGGCCGAGGACCCCCGAGCGGAGGCGATCCGCCTGCGCGATGCCGCCGTGCTCGAGCTTCTGTACTCCTCGGGACTGCGGGTCTCGGAGCTGACCGCGCTGGATCTCACCCGGATCGACCACGCTCAGCGCACCGTGCGGGTGCTCGGCAAGGGCGCCAAGGAGCGGATCGTGCCCGTCGGGATCCCGGCGCTGGCCGCGATCGAGGAGTGGCTCGATCGAGGCCGGCCCGTCCTCCTCGCGGGCCGGGAGAGCGCGTCGGTGTTCCTCGGCGCGCGCGGCGGACGCCTCGGCGACCGGGCGGTGCGCGAGCTGGTGGACCGGCACGGCCGCGAGGCGGGCATCGCGCGGCACATCACCCCGCACACGCTGCGCCATACTGCTGCGACCCACCTCGTCGAGGGCGGCGCCGACCTGCGCAGCGTCCAGGATCTCCTCGGGCACGCATCCCTCGGCACGACCCAGATCTACACCCACGTCAGCGCAGAGCGCCTGCGGGCGACCGTGGAGCAGGCCCACCCGCGGGCGTGAGCACGCTCCCGGCCGGCCGCAGGGTGCCGGCCACTGGCAGCAGCACGCTCGGCCGGGGCCCCTCCAGCAGCGGCAGCGGATCGAGATAGTCCTCGCCGCGCCGAGCGCCCAGGTGCAGGCACGCCTGCGCGCAGTGCTCCGTCTGCGCCCCGAGCATCCCGATCACCTCCCCGGCGGCCACGCTCCGCCCGGCCTGCAGGTCCGAGACGACGGGCTCGTACGTGGAGATCAGGCCGTCCGAGTGCAGGATCGAGACCACGGGGCGACCGGCGACCATCCCCGAGAAGCGCACGGTCCCGCTCTCGACCGCGCGCACCTCCCCGCTGCCGCCGATGTCGAGGCCGCGATGCCCCGATGCGTACTGATGCGCGGGGGCGTCGAAAGGCTCCACGACCGGATGGGGGTCGGGCAGCGGCCAGGTCCAGCGCGCGCCGGCGGCAGGAGCAGCGGGTCGGGCGCCGGGAGGGCCGTCTGCTCCTGCGCCGCCCGCTCCTGCGGCACCGGGCATGGGGGAGGCTCCCGTCTCTCGCGCCGCGGTCGCGGCAGTCGCTGCCAGCGCGCGGGCGTCGGCCGGGGGAGTGGGCGCCGGCGGGGGAGCCGCCGGGGCGAGCGGAGCGCCCAGCACGAGGGCGATCGCGAGCGCGATTGCAGTGAGAAGAGGAAGAGGAAGAGGAAGAGGCGCAGAGGCAGAGGCGAGCGGCATGGGCCGAGCCTCCTGCCTGCGGGCCCGTCCCGTGCGGTCGCGGCCCGTGCGGGGGAGAACCCGGCGCTGGGGAGGACTCGCGCGCGTCAGCGCGCGGAAGCGCAGCGGGGGCCTGCCGCGGTGACGCACGCAGGAGCGACTCACGCAGTAGTGACGCACGGCGCCCCGCCCCCGACTGCGCGGGCGCACCTGCGTCGGATAGAGTGACCCCAGCACCCGGCTCGTCCGGGTGACTTCGCGTGCCCGCACGGTTCCTCCGTCCAGCGGTCCTCGCCATTCCCCGCAGCAAGGCGTCCCCGGATACCTGCGCGCAGCGGCAGGAGGCGGGGCGGCCGGAGAGCCGGGCACCAGGCCTCCGCCATCCGGTGGGAGGGACAACCCAGAATGCAGGTCCTGCGCGATGACCGCGGACGCCCACGAGGTGCGCCGTGCGAGCCCAGGACCAGGAAAGAGACATCATGGCAGTCGTTACCCTGCGCCAGCTCCTCGAGAGCGGCGTCCACTTCGGTCACCAGACCCGTCGCTGGAACCCGAAGGTCAAGCGCTTCATCTTCGCCGAGCGCAACGGCATCTACATCGTCGATCTGCTGCAGACCCTCACCTACATCGACAAGGCGTACGAGTTCGTGCGCGAGACCGTCGCCCACGGCGGCACGGTCCTCTTCGTCGGCACCAAGCGCCAGGCGCAGGAGCCGATCCGCGAGCAGGCGACCCGCGTGGGCATGCCCTACGTGAACCAGCGCTGGCTCGGCGGCATGCTGACCAACCTGCAGACGGTGTCCGCTCGCGTGACCCGCCTCAAGGAGCTCGAGCTCGTGGACTTCGACGATGTGGCCTCCTCCGGCCGCACGAAGAAGGAGCTGCTCATGATGCGCCGCGAGAAGGACAAGCTGTCGAAGACCCTCGGCGGCATCCGCGACATGGCGCGCACCCCCAGCGCCGTGTGGATCGTGGACACCAACAAGGAGCACCTCGCCATCGACGAGGCGCACAAGCTCAACATCCCGGTCGTCGCGATCCTCGACACCAACTGCGACCCCGACGACATCGCCTACCCGATCCCGGGCAACGATGACGCGATCCGCTCGGTCGAGCTGCTCACCCGCGTCATCGCCGATGCCGTCGCCGCTGGCCTCCAGGCCCGCCACGCGAAGGACGAGCGCCGCGAGCGCAACGTCTCGGCCGTCGACGCCGAGCCGCTGGCGGAGTGGGAGCAGGAGCTGCTGAAGCAGTCCGAGGTCCAGCAGTCCGACGCCCCTGCGGAGGAGTCCGTCGCTGCGGGCGAGACCGCCGAGGCGCCCCTGGAGGCCGAGGTCTCCGAGACCGCTGCGGTCGTCGAGAACGGCACCGAGGCCCCCGCGGCCGAGGTCGCCGAGAAGACCGAGACCACCGAGTCCTGACCGTCGCACCGGAGGGCGCGGGCGCCTGCTCGCGCCCTCCGGCACTGACCATCACCTCCACCACAGAAGGAAGTCACCATGGCCAACTACACGGCTGCTGACATCAAGGAGATCCGCGAGTCCACCGGCGCCGGCATGCTCGACGTCAAGAAGGCTCTGGACGAGGCCGACGGCGACAAGGCGAAGGCTGTCGAGCTGATCCGCGTCAAGGGGCTGAAGGGCATCGCCAAGCGCGAGGGCCGCAGCGCCTCCGAGGGCCTGATCGCGTTCTCGATCCGCGATCTGGACGACCAGCAGGAGGGCACGCTCATCGAGCTGAACTCCGAGACCGACTTCGTCGCCAAGAACGCGAAGTTCGTCGCCCTGGGCGACGAGGCCGTCGCCGCCGCCGTCGAGTCCGGTGCGCAGAACCCCGAGGATCTCGCGGAGACCGCGTTCGGCGAGGCGCTGACCACCGCCGGCGCGACCATGGGCGAGAAGATCGTCGTGCGCCGCATCGGCCGCGTCCTCGGCGACAAGGTCACCGAGTACATGCACCGCACCAACAAGGACCTGCCCCCGCAGGTCGGCGTGCTGGTGGCGACCGACGAGAAGGGCGCCGAGGTCGCTCGCGACATCGCGATGCACATCGCCGCCTACTCGCCGCTCTACCTGACCCGCGAGGACGTCCCCGCGGAGACGGTCGAGAACGAGCGTCGCATCGCCGAGGAGACCGCGAAGAACGAGGGCAAGCCGGAAGCCGCGCTGCCCAAGATCGTCGAGGGCCGCCTGACCGGCTTCTTCAAGGAGAACGTGCTGCTGGACCAGGCGTTCGCCAAGGATCCCAAGCAGACCGTCGGCAAGGTGCTCGAGTCCGTGGGCGGCACGCTCACCGGCTTCGTGCGCTTCCGCGTCGGCAACTGATCTCCCCGGGGCCATTCCGGTCCCGACGCAGCGGCCCCGCACCTCCTGGTGCGGGGCCGCCGTGCGTCCGGCCCCCGAGGATGCGGGGGTGGTCACCTTCGACCAGCTCGGCAGGAGGTCCGCCCATCCGGCCCGGTAAGCTCTGCGAAGACTTCGAGCGGAAGGACCACCATGGCCCAGGCGACCATCACCTCGCAGATTCCCGTGCTCCCCAAGAAGGCTGACGGGCGCCGCGTGCTCCTGAAGCTCTCCGGTGAGGCGTTCGGGGGAGGGGCGGTCGGTGTGAATCCCGACGTCATCTCCCGCATCGCCGGAGAGATCGCCGAGGGCGTCGCCCAGGGTGTCGAGTGCGCGATCGTCGTCGGCGGAGGGAACTTCTTCCGCGGGGCGGAGCTGTCCCAGCGCGGCATGGATCGCCGTCGCGCCGACTACATGGGCATGCTCGGCACGGTCATGAACTCCCTCGCGATGCAGGACTTCCTCGAGCAGAAGGGCGTCTCCACTCGCGTCCAGACCGCCATCTCCATGGGCCAGGTCGCCGAGCCGTACCTCCCGCTGCGCGCCGTGCGGCACCTCGAGAAGGGCCGCGTGGTCATCTTCGGCGCGGGAGCGGGGATGCCGTACTTCTCCACCGACACCGTGGCCGTGCAGCGCGCCCTGGAGATCGGCTGCCAGGAGGTGCTGATGGGCAAGAACGGCGTGGACGGCGTCTACACGGCCGATCCGCGGCTCGATCCCACCGCCACCAAGCTCGACCAGGTCACCTACGCCGACGCCCTCCAGCGGGGCCTGCGCGTGGTGGATGCCACGGCGTTCAGCCTGTGCATGGACAACAGCCAGCCGATGGTCGTCTTCGGGCTCGACGAGCCGGGCAGCATCACCCGCGCCATGGTCGGCGAGCGCATCGGCACCATCGTCACCGGCGGCTGAGCGGCCCCCTCAGCGAGCCCGGCGGCGCGGTGAGGGACAATGGAACGGAACACGGGGCCCCATTCGGCCCCGTCCCCCTACCGGATCAGAATGAGGAGCACCCCATGAGCGAGGACATCTCGGGCATCATGCAGGACGCCGAGTCGAAGATGGCCAAGACCATCGACGTCACCAAGGAGGAGTTCACGACGATCCGCACGGGTCGCGCGAACGCCGCGATGTTCCAGAACATCACCGTGGAGTACTACGGCGCCCCCACCCCCCTGAACCAGCTCGCCTCGCTGCAGTTCCCCGAGGCGCGCACGGTCATCGTGACCCCGTACGACAAGTCCGCAACCACCGCGGTGGAGACTGCCCTGCGCGAGAGCGACCTGGGCGTGAACCCCACGAACAACGGCGACAACCTGCGCCTGGTGCTCCCCGCCCTCACGGAGGAGCGCCGCCGCGACTACGTGAAGCAGGCGAAGAACAAGGCCGAGGACGGCCGCATCGCCGTGCGCGGCACCCGCGGCAACGCGAAGAAGGCCATCGAGAAGCTCGTGAAGGACAAGGAGATCGGCGAGGACGAGGGCACGCGCGCCGAGAAGGACCTCGAGGCGCTCACCAAGAAGTACATCGAGCAGATCGACCAGGCCCTCGCCGCCAAGGAGACGGAGCTCGCGACCGTCTGAGCCCTGCGCTCCGACCCGCGCTCCGACGCCCCTGTGACGCTCTCCACCCAGGCACCCGACCGCGCCGCCTCGTCCCCTGACGAGGCGGCGCCGGTCCTCCCTGTTCCGACGGAGAAGCACCGCGGCGCCGGTCGCAACCTGCCGGCGGCGATCGGCGTGGGCGTCGGGCTGGTCCTCGTCCTGCTCGCGTGCATCTTCGTGCTCCCCCAGGCGTTCCCCGTGCTCATCGCGGTGGGGATGCTGCTGGCGGTTCTCGAGCTCACGCGCGCCCTGGCCAGCGGCGGCCTCCACGTCCCCGCGCTCCCCGTGCTGGTGGGCGTGATCGGGATGGTCGTCTCCACGGTGGTGTTCCAGCTCGACGGGCTCGTGCTCGCCACCGCCGTCGCCGTGTGCGTGGTAATCCTCTGGCGGGTCGCGGAGTCGATGGGCCTGCTGGCGATGCGGGACGTCGCCGCGGGCGTGTTCACGATCGCGTGGGTCCCGTTCCTCGGCTGCTTCGCCCTGCTGCTGTTCGACCGCCCGGACGGCGCGATCCTCGTGCTGATCGCAATCCTGGTGCCGGTCGCGAGCGATATCGGCGGGTACATCGCCGGGGTGCTGCTGGGCTCGCATGCGATGGCCCCCTCGATCAGCCCCAAGAAGAGCTGGGAGGGCTTCGGCGGCTCCCTCGTGCTCGGCACCGCCGTGGCCGTCGGCCTGACGACCCTCGTCGACGGCCCGCCCTGGTGGATGGGCGTCATCCTCGGTGTCGTGCTGGTGGTCATCGCCACCGGCGGCGACCTCGCCGAATCGCTGCTCAAGCGCGACCTCGGCATCAAGGACATGGGCCACCTGCTGCCCGGCCACGGGGGCGTGATGGACCGCATCGACTCGATCCTGCTCGCCGCGCCCGCCACCTACATCCTCCTGGAGATCCTCGCACCATGACCACCTCCCTGCCCGATCCCTCCGTGCGCCCGCTGCCGGACCTGTCCCGCGAGGCGATCCCGGGCGAGAAGGTCGCACTCGCACCCGGGCAGCTGCAGCTGCGGCCGACGCGCCGCGGCAAGCCCCCGGCCCACCTCGCCGATCTCTCCCTTGAGGAGCGCAAGGAGGCCGTGGTCGAGATGGGCCTGCCCGCGTTCCGCGCGAAGCAGCTCTCGGTGCACTACTTCGAGCACGCCCAGGTCGATCCCGAGCAGATGACCGATCTGCCCAAGGACCAGCGCGAGCGCCTCGCAGAGCGCTTCTTCCCCCAGCTGCTGACCCTGGTCTCGATGCAGAGCGCCGACAACGGCGCGACGCAGAAGATGCTGTGGCGGCTGTTCGACGGCTCGCTCGTGGAGTCCGTGCTCATGCGGTACACCGGGCGCATCACGCTGTGCATCTCCTCCGAGGCGGGCTGCGGGATGAACTGCCCGTTCTGCGCGACCGGCCAGATGGGGCTCACGCGCAACCTCTCCACGGCCGAGATCCTCGAGCAGGTGCGCATCGCGAACCGGAAGCTCATGGACGGCGAGGTGCCCGGCGGGCCGGGCCGCGTCTCGAACATCGTGTTCATGGGGATGGGGGAGCCGCTGGCGAACTACCGGCCGGTGGCGACCACGTGCAAGCGGCTGAACGCGCCCGCGCCGGAGGGCTTCGGGATGAGCGCGCGCAACATCACCGTCTCGACCGTCGGCCTCGCGCCGGCGGTGCGCAAGCTGATCAAGGAGGAGATCCCGGTGACCCTGGCCGTGTCCCTCCATGCGCCCGACGACGCCCTGCGCAACGAGCTCGTGCCCATCAACACGCGGTTCGACATCGACGAGATCCTCGGCGCGGCCTACGAGTACTTCGAGGCCACGGGGCGGCGCGTCTCCATCGAGTACGCACTCATCCGCGACATCAACGACCAGGAGCACCGCGCGCAGCTCCTCGCCGACCGCCTGATCGCCCAGGGCGGCGCCCACTGGATCCACGTCAACCCGATCCCGCTGAACCCCGTCAAGGGCTCGAAGTGGACGGCCTCGGATCCCCTGGTCGAGAAGCGCTTCGTGGAGACCTTGCGCGACAGCGGCATCCACACCACCGTGCGGGACACCCGCGGATCCGACATCGACGGCGCCTGCGGCCAGCTCGCGGCCACCGTCATCGAGACCGAGACGCACCGCGAGGACCGCGAGGCGCGGATGGCACGCGTCGAGGCGGTCGCGGCCCGTACGGGGACCGAGAGCGCGGAGGGCGCGGACGGCTGAGTCCCCGCTCTCGCGCCTTCCCAGCCGCCGCGCTCCCGCTCGCTACAGTGGGGGAGCATCCCTGCACCGCCGCATCCGTCCCACCTGGAGGAGATCCTCGTGACCACGTCCTTCGAGCGCGTCTCGCGCGTCAGCGTCGGCTACTCGCCGCGCGAGGTCGATGAGTTCCTCGCCCGGGCGCGCTCCGCCTACGAGAGCGGCGACTCCTCCTTCGGGACGACGGAGGTGGCCTCGGCGAGCTTCGGCGATGAGCGCGGGGGCTACGACATGCGTGCGGTGGACGAGGCGCTGGACCGCCTCGCCGACGCCTTCGCCCTCCAGCAGCGAGACGCGGAGATCGCCCGCCACGGGGAGAGCGCGTGGATCGCCCAGCTCACCGAGCGCGCGGAGACCCTCAAGGAGCGCCTCGAGCGCCCGGCCGGGCAGCGCTTCGCCCCGGGCGCCGAAGGGGTTCTCTCCTACGACCGCACGGACGTGGACGCCCTGTGCGACCAGCTCGTCGGCTACTTCACCGAGGGCCTTCCGATGAGCGTGGACGATGTGCGCCGGGCGGCCTTCCGTCGGCGCAAGGGTGCCGAGGGGTACCAGGAGGCCGTAGTGGACGTGTACCTCGACCATGTCGCCGATCTGATGGCCTCCGTCCCGTGATCCTCTCCCGCGGGCGCTGCAGCGCCCGGTCCCAGGAGAAGCCGGCACGCCCGTGACGGCTCTGCTGTACGCGGCGGGCGTCGTGCTCGTCGCCCTGGGCATCGGCCTCTCGATCGCCCTGCACGAGATCGGGCACCTGGTGCCCGCCAAGGCCTTCGGCGTGCGCGTCACCCAGTACATGGTCGGCTTCGGGCCGACTCTCTACTCGCGCCGCCGCGGCGAGACCGAGTACGGGATCAAGGCCGTGCCGCTGGGCGGCTACATCCGCATGATCGGCATGTACCCGCCGCGCGCGGCCGATCCGCCCGGCACGATCCGCGAGGACTCCACGGGCCTGTTCCAGCAGATGGCCGACGACGCGAAGGAGTGGGAGGCCGCCCAGTACGACCCCTCCGAGGCCCACCGCACCTTCGCGGCGCTGCCCGTGCGGCGCAAGCTCGTGGTGATGCTCGGCGGCCCCGCGATGAACCTGCTGATCAGCGCTGTGCTGCTCGCCGTGCTCGCGTGCGGGATCGGACTGCCCGCGCCCTCGACCACGATCGAATCGGTCTCCGAGTGCGTGGTCCCCGCCGATGCGCCCGTCGGCACCTCCTGCGAGGGGCGGCCCGAGGCTCCCGCCCTCGCCGCAGGGATCCGCCCGGGCGATGAGCTGGTCTCCATCGACGGGACGCCCATCGCCCAGTGGTCCGACGTCACGACCGCCGTGCGCGGGGCCGGGGGCCGCAGCGTCGAGGTCGTGGTGCGCAGGGACGGCGCCGAGACCACCCTGCATGCCACGCCGATCGTCGATGCGCGGCCCGTCATCGGACCCGACGGCGCCGCGGTGACGCAGGCCGACGGCACCTTCGCCACCGATCAGGTGGGCTTCCTGGGCATCGCCCCCGGGCAGGAGCTGCGCCGGGCCTCGCCGCTCGCAGTCCCCCAGATGGTCTGGCAGACCTTCACCGGCACCGCGCACGTGGTGATCGGGCTCCCCGTGCGGCTCGTGGAGGTCGCGCAGGCGGCGTTCGGCAGCGGGGAGCGGGACCCGAACGGTCCCATCGGCGTGGTGGGGGTGAGCCGGCTCGCCGGCGAGATCGCCTCCGCCGACCAGCCCGGGTTCGATCTCACGGCGAAGATCGCGACGCTCCTGTCGATGCTGGCCTCGCTGAACATGGCCCTGTTCGTGTTCAACCTGATCCCGCTGATGCCTCTGGACGGCGGGCACGTGGCCGGCGCGCTGCTCGAGGGGGCGCGGCGGATGATCGCCCGGCTGCGCGGCCGCCCGGATCCGGGTCCGGTGGACATGTCGCGGCTGCTGCCGCTGACGAACGTCGTCGCGATCGGGTTCCTCGTGATGACGGTCCTGCTGCTGTACGCCGACATCGTCAAGCCTGTGACGCTGTTCCCGTGAGCGCCCCCGCACCGACCCCTCCGAGAGGCTGAGCCCATGTTCTCCCGCGGCGATCGTCTGCGCCCCCTGCGGCTCACCGGAGCCGGCGCCGCCCTGGAGCTCGCGCTGAGCGATCCGCTGCCGAACGCCCTGGGCGGGGCGCGCCTCGCAGACCTCTCCCGCAGCCCCGGCATCGGACAGGAGTTCTCGATCTTCGGCCAGGACCGCCGCCCGCTCGGCGTGATGTGGCACGGAGTGAACCTCTCGCCGATCTCGGCGAGCCCCGCGGCGCTCGAGGCGTTCGGGCAGGAATGGTCCCAGCGCTCGCGCCGCTGCAGCTCCATCGTCGGCGAGCGCCCGGCGATCGAGGCGCTGTGGCGGCACCTCGAGCCCTCCTGGGGCCCTGGAGTGCGCGAGGCCCGCTGGTCCCAGCCGCTGCTGGTGCACCGCGGAGCGAGCGCGGGAGGCCCTGCCCCCAGCGCGACGGAGGACGGCGCCGCTGCGCCGGGGCCAGGAGGGGCGCGCCTCGCCCTGCGGCAGGCGGTGCGCGGCGAGGAGGGCCTCGTGCTGCCCGCCGCCGTCGCGATGTTCCGCGAGGAGGTCGGCGCCGACCCGCTGGCGCACGACGGCGGCCGCGGCTACCGCAGCCGGATCGCGCACCTCATCGCCCAGGGCCGCACCTATGTGGTGATGCGGGAGGGGCGCGTGCTGTTCAAGGCCGACGTCGGCGCGGTGCTGGGCCCGGTGGCGCAGATCCACGGCGTATGGGTGGATCCGGCGCATCGCGGCGAGGGGATCGGTCGGGCGGCGATGGCCGATCTCGCCCGGCAGGTCGCACGGGACCATGCACCCCAGGTGAGCCTCTACGTCAACGATTTCAACGAGCCCGCGCGGCGGGCCTACGCCGCGGCCGGCTTCGTGCAGGCGGGCGAGCTCTCGACGATCCTGTTCTGAGGGGCAGGCGGGCACCGGCGGTCCCGCCGCTCGGCGCGATCAGCGCAGGATTCCCAGCTCTCGCGCGGCGGAGACGGCCGCGGTGCGCGAGGAGACGTCGAGCTTGGTGAACACGTGCACCAGGTGGGACTTCACGGTCGCCTCGCTGATGTGCAGCGACTGGGCGATCGCGCTGTTCGAGGCGCCCTGGGCGACGAGGCGCAGCACCTCGATCTCGCGTGCGGACAGGCTCTCCTGCGGCGCGCGCATCCGCTCCATCAGCCGCCCTGCGATGGCCGGGGCGAGGGCGCTGCGGCCGGCCGCGGCCGCCCGGATCGCCGCCAGCAGCTCTTCGGGCGGGGCGTCCTTCAGCAGGTATCCGCTGGCGCCGGCCTCCACCGCCGCCAGGATGTCCCCTTCGGTGTCGTAGTTCGTCAGCACGAGGACCTGCGGAGCGGGACGGAGCGCGCGGATCTCCCGGGTGGCGTCGGCCCCCGTGGCGGGCCCTGCGAACTGCAGATCCATCAGCACGAGATCGGGGGAGTGCTGCCGGGCGAGAGCGACGACCTCGACGGGGGACGACGCCTCGGCGAGCACCTCGAGGTCTTCCGCGGCGCTCAGGAGCGCTCGCAGCCCCGCGCGCACCACGGGATGGTCATCGGCGATGAGCAGGCGGATCACGGGCGCGGCACCTCGGAATCGGGAAGCGGGGCCCGGACCACGAGACGGGTGCCGCGGCCGGGGGCGGAGTCGATCTGGAGGGTCCCACCGAGATCCGCGGCGCGCTGCGCGATCGCGCGCAGCCCGAAGGAGTCCGGGCGAGAGGCGGCGCCGGCCGCCGCGAGCACTCCGGTCGTACCCTCGGCGAGGCCGGAGGAGTCGAAGCCCGCGCCGTCGTCGGCGATGCTCAGCTGGACGCCGCCGTCCTCCAGCGCGATCTGCACCCGTGCGCGATCGGCCCGCGCGTGCTGGGCGACGTTCGCCAGCGCCCCCTGGCTGATGCGCAGCAGCGCCACCTGCGCGGCGACCGGCAGGTCGAGATCGGCGGGGGCCTCGACCTCGACCTCGAGGCCGGTGCGCTGGGCGATGCCGCGCGCGAGACGGTCGAGAGCGGGTCCCAGGCCCCGCTCGAGATCCTCGGGGGCGAGCTCGCGGATGAAGCGGCGCGCATCGGCCAGGCCGTGCGCCGCGGTCTCGCGGGCGAGGCGCACATGCTCCATGCCTGCGCCGTCCGGGCTCGACTGCTCGGCGGCGTGCAGGAGCATCTGGATGCTCGAGAGGTCCTGGGCGACGGTGTCGTGGATCTCGCGGGCGAGCCGCGATCTCTCGGTCAGCACCCCCTGCTCGCGCTCGGCGGCGGCGAGGACGCTGCGCGTGGCGAGCAGCTCGGCCAGCAGCTCCTCGCGCTCGCGGGCCTCTCGCGCGAGCGCCTGGTACCCCAGGCCGATCAGCAGGGCGACCCCGGCCCCCACGAGCGGACCGACCACCCCGCCGAGGCTGAATCCGTGGTGCAGGCCGAGCGCGAGGATCGCAAGGGCCGTCGCAGCGAGCACACCGATCTCGCCCCACGGGCGCGGCAGGAGGTGCAGGAGCAGGAAGAACAGCGGGAAGACCAGGTAGGCGGCCTCGGGCACCAGCAGCATCAGTCCGGTCCACACCGCGCACAGCCCGCCCAGCCACAGCCGCCCCAGCGCCTGCCGGCGCGCCGGGGGAGCGAGGGACAGCGCGCGCCCGCCCGCATAGAGCGCAGCGAACGCGAGCACGAGGACCAGGGCCAGCGTCGCAATGGAGTCCCCGGTGATCAGCACGCGCACCGCGACCAGCACGAGCAGCGCGGCGGTCAGCACGTGCAGCCCGGCGCGGAGCCCGAGGAAGACGGGGGGCAGGGAGCTGTGCGGCATGGTGCGCCCAGCCTAGTGACCCGGCCTCTTGCGCGGATCCATCGAAAGTTCGATCGCAGAACCCTCCGAGTGCGCGATGCCGCGGGGCGGGACGCCGCGGGAGCCTGGAGGAGTGCTGCGGAGGGACCGCAGCGCGGAAGGGAACTCACGTGTTCGTCGCCTGGCGCGATCTGCGGTTCGCCCGCGGTCGCTTCGCCCTCATCGCCACGGTCGTGGCGCTCATCATGCTGCTCGTCGGCTTCCTCGCGGGGCTCACGGGCGGGCTCGCGCACCAGAACATCTCCGCGGTGCTCGCGATGCCCGGCGACCGCCTCGTCCTCGCCGCCCCCGATGGCGAGAAGCCCGATTTCGCGGCCTCCGACATCACCGCCGAGACCCAGAAGGCCTGGACGGAGGCCGACGGCGTCACCGGCGTGCTGCCCATCGGCGTCGTGCAGGGCCGCGCCGAGATCACCGCCCCCGCCGGTGCCCAGAGCGCGGGTGCCCCGAGCGCCGGTGCCCAGAGCGCGGGCGCCGCCGGTGTCGCGGTCGTGGGCCTTCCCCGCGAGGACTCCGCGGGCCGCGCACCGCGCAGCACCGCTCTGACCGCGCTCGCCCCGGCCTCCGACGGCGAGGTCGGACTCTCCGCCGGCGCCGCGGAGGAGCTCGACGCGCACGTGGGGGATACCCTCACGATCGTCGGCCAGGACTTCACCGTCGCGAGCATCGGCGAGGACGTCTGGTACAGCCACACCGCCGTGATCGCGCTGACCCCCTCCGCGTGGGCGAGCGTGGATGAGCGGTTCGGCGGCACCGGCGACCCCACGGTCCTCGCCGTGACGGGCGAGGCTGACTGGGACGCCCTCGCGAGCAGCACCTCGACCAGCGCCGCGAGCCCGCTGGCCAGCCTCCGCGCTTTGTCCACCTTCACCTCCGAGGTGGGATCCCTCGCTCTGATGATCGGGATGCTGTTCGGCGTCTCCGCGCTCGTCGTCGGCGCGTTCTTCACCGTCTGGACCATGCAGCGCGCAGGGGACGTCGCCGTGCTGAAGGCCCTCGGGGCCAGCACCGCCTCCCTGGTGCGGGACGCCCTCGGCCAGGCCGCCGTGGTCCTCGCGATCGGGATCGGGGCGGGGCTGCTGGCCGTGGTCGGCCTCGGCGCGCTCGCCGGCACCGCCCTGCCGTTCCTCCTCAGCCCCCTCACCACCCTCGTGCCCGCCCTCGCCATGGCGGTGCTCGGACTCGCAGGAGCCGCCTTCGCGCTGCGCTCCGTCACCTCCGCCGACCCCCTCACCGCACTCGGGAGCACCCGTTGATCACCTTCGAGAACGTCACCCTCACCTACCCCGACGGCGCCTCGCGCATCACCGCGGTCGACGACGTCAGCCTCCAGGCCCTCCCCGGAGAGGTCCTCGGGATCACCGGGCCCTCGGGCTCCGGCAAGTCCAGCCTCCTGGCCCTCGGCGCCACGCTCATCCGCCCCGACTCCGGGCGCGTGATGATCGGGGACGTCGACGCGGCGGGGCTGCGGGCGAAGGACGCCGCGGCTCTGCGCCGCGAGCGCATCGGGATCGTCTTCCAGCAGTCCAATCTCATCCCCTCCCTGACCGCCCGCGAGCAGCTGCAGGCGATGGGGGAGCTCGGCGGAGCCGGTTCCCGCCGGCGCCGCGAGGCCATCCGCTCGCGCGTCGACGACCTGCTGGAGGCCGTCGGCCTCGCCGGCCAGGCCGACAAGACCCCCGCCCAGCTCTCGGGCGGCCAGCGCCAGCGCGTCGCGATCGCCCGGGGACTCGTCCACGAGCCCGACGTCCTGCTCGTGGATGAGCCCACGAGCGCCCTGGACCAGGAGCGCGGCGCCGCGATCATGGAGCTGATCGCCTCCCTCACCCATGAGCGGGGCACCGCGACGCTGCTGGTCACGCACGACCTCGTGCACGCGGGCGCCCTGGACCGGATCGTGCGGGTGCTCGACGGCCGCCTCACGGAGGGCGGCGCGGGCGCGACAAGCCGACGGGAGCTGCAGCGCACCGCCGCCTGAGCGCGCATCGCGGATCACGTCGGCCGCTCCCGCCGCGATCGAGGCCCGCGCCCGGCACCCGCCCGGGGCGCGGGCCTCGTGCCCAGTACGATGGAGCCGGTCCAGGCTGCGCGCCCCGCGCCCGGCAGGTCCCCGCCCTCCCGCTCGAAAGGCCCCTCATGATCCGCATGTCCCAGTCCTTCATCCGCACGCTGCGCGAGGACCCGGCGGACGCCGAGGTCGCCAGCCACAAGCTCCTGGTGCGCGCCGGCTACATCCGCCGCAGCGCCGCCGGGGTGTACACCTGGCTGCCGCTGGGCCTGAAGGTGCTGCGCAAGGTCGAGGCGATCGTGCGCGAGGAGCAGGATGCGATCGGCGGCAACGAGATCCTCTTCTCCGCGCTCCAGCCCCGCGCGCCCTACGAGGCGACGGGCCGGTGGGAGGAGTACGGCCCGAACCTCTTCCGCCTCCAGGACCGCCGGCAGGACGACTACCTCCTCGCGCCGACCCACGAGGAGATGTTCACCCTGGTGGTGAAGGACCTCTTCAACTCCTACAAGGACCTCCCGGTCATGCTCTACCAGGTGCAGACCAAGTACCGCGATGAGGCCCGCCCCCGCGGCGGTCTCCTGCGCGTGCGCGAGTTCGTGATGAAGGACGCCTACTCCTTCGACGTCGCCGACGCCGGGCTGGACGCCTCGTACGAGAAGCAGCGCGCCGCCTACCAGCGCACCTTCGACCGCCTGGGCCTGCCGACGGTCATCTGCAAGGCCGACGCCGGCGCGATGGGCGGCTCGCGCTCGGAGGAGTTCCTCCACCCCACGCCCATCGGCGAGGACACCTTCGTGCTGTCCGAGGGCGGCTTCGCCGCGAACGTCGAGGCCGTCACCACCCTCGCCCCGGCCCCGCTCAGCGAGGCGGAGATCGCGCAGCTGCCCGCGATGCACCTCGAGGAGACCCCCGGCGCCTCGACCATCGCCGCGCTCACCGACTTCTCCAACCAGGCGTTCCCCGGCAAGGGACCCGTCGCCGAGTCGGGGGAGTGGACCCGCTACGAGATGCTCAAGCACCTCGTCTACATGCTCACCTATCCCGACGGCACCGCTGAGCCGCTCGTGATCGCGATCCCCGGCGACCGCGAGGTCGACGAGAAGCGCCTGGAGGTCGCCGTCGCCCCGGCGACCGCCGTCCCCTTCACCGAGGAGGACTTCGCGAAGCACCCGGTGCTGACCAAGGGCTTCATCGGCCCCGAGGGCCTCGGGCTCGAGTCTTTCTCGAAGATCCGCTACCTGGTGGATCCGCGCGTGGTGCCCGGCACGTCCTGGGTCGCAGGCGCGGGGAAGAAGGACATGCACGTCTACGACCTCGTCTTCGGGCGCGACTTCACGGCGGACGGCACCATCGAGGCCGCCGAGGTGCGCGACGGCGATCCGGCGCCCGACGGCTCGGGCCCGTTGCGCCTGACCCGCGGCATGGAGATGGGCCACATCTTCCAGCTCGGCCGCAAGTACGCCGAGGCCCTGGAGCTGAAGGTCCTCGACGAGAACGGCAAGGCCGTCACGCCCACGATGGGCTCCTACGGGATCGGCGTCACCCGCGCGGTGGCCGCGATCGCCGAGCGCTTCTGCGACGACAAGGGCCTCGTGTGGCCGCGGCAGGTGGCTCCCGTGGATGTCCACGTGGTCGCCGCGAGCAAGGATCCCGCTGTCTTCGCCGAGGCCGAGCGCATCAGCGCCGAACTGGAGGCCCGCGGACTCGAGGTGCTCTACGACGATCGGCCCAAGGCATCCCCGGGCGTGAAGTTCAAGGACTCCGAGCTCCTGGGCATCCCCACGGCGGTGGTCATCGGCCGCAGCTTCGCCGACGGGGTCCTCGAGCTGCGCGATCGCGCGAGCGGAGAGGTCACCGAGACCACCCCCGAGGCGATCGTCGAGCAGGTCCTGGCGGCAGTGCGCTCCTGAGAGCGCGCGCTCACTCCGTCCCGGTCTCGAGCGAGGGCAGCGGCGGGAGGGCGGTCACCAGAGGGGCCAGGCGCTCCGCCTGGGAGAGGGCGGCGGCGATCGGCAGGGGGCGGCGCTCGAAGGGGGCCGCCCCCGCGAGGGCCGCATGGTCCTGCAGCAGCGCGGTCGCGAGCTGCACGGGCAGCGCGGCGAGGGTCTGCGCGCTCAGCTCGCCGCCCGGGACCGGGTAGACCGCGGCGCGGCGCACCTCAGGGGCGCCGTCCGCGAGGGCGAACTGGCCGAGCTGCTGCGCGCGCTCGCGGTTCCCGGCGGCCTCCTCCAGCAGCGCCTGGCGCTGCGCTCCGCTGGCCGATGCCGCGAGGACCTCGTGCATGTACCCCGCGTACCACTCGTCCTCCTGCGCGGCCTCGAGCGCCTGGTCGTAGTCGACGCTCGCGCCGATGGAGGGCGGATCGCTCGCGGGGACGTCGCGCACCGGGACGATCTGCCCGGCCTCCGGGGCGGGTGCCGGCGCGGCCGCGGCCCCGAGATAGGCGAGGCGGCCCGCCGCCCAGGTCTCGTGCGCGGCGATCGCGAGCACGGGGCGCGCGAGGGATCCGGAGACCTGCCGTGCCGCCTGGGCGGCGAGGTCTCGGATCCGGATCAGCAGATCCGAGAGCTCCTGGGCGCCGGCCCCGGCGGGGAGGTCTGCCGGAGCAGGGGTCGCGGCGCCGTCGATTGGGGCGCCGGCGGTCGCGCTGCTCGGCGAGGGCGCCGCGGACTCGATCTCCTCCGCCTCGGCGCCCGTCAGCAGGGCGTCGCGCTGCGCGCTCAGCGCGTCGCGGATCCGCAGCAGGAGATCATCCGCTGCGAGGACGGAGTCCGGCGCCGCGAGAGCGCCGAGGGCGAGCGCCTGGTCCAGGAGCGCGAGCAGATCCTGCCGGTAGAGATCATCGATCCCCGGCGGCGGCGGGGTGTAGGAGGTGGGCTGGCCGATGCGCACGGGGCCGCAGGCGCTCAGCGGGAGAGCCGCGCCCGCCGCGGCCGCCCCGCGCAGCAGGGCGCGCCGGGACGGGCGGCGGGAGGGGAGCTCGTCGAGGGGACGCATCCCACGATTCTCGCACCGGTCTCCCGGAGGGGAGGGCGGCGGCGGGCAGTAGAATGGGCCGGTCGGAGCGCCGCGAGCCCCGCACCGCGCCGCGAGGTGCGAGATGCGGGCCAGGGCCGGTCGCCCCGTGCTGACAACCAGGAGATGTGAGAGATGACGATCGAGCAGACTGCCGAGCGCCTCAGGCAGGCCGCCGCCGAGACCATCCGCCCCTTCGATCTGATCGTGGACGATCTCTCCGTGCGCAGCCGCGAGGGCCAGCTCGAGATCACCCTCGTGGTCGATCTCCCGGAGGACAGGATCGGCAGCGCCGACCTCGACGCCGTCGCGGGCGCCTCCCACGCCCTCTCCGAGCTGCTGGATGCCGACGAGAGCCTCGTCGGCCCCGGCCCGTCGCTGCTCGAGGTCACGACCCCCGGCGCCGAGCGCACGCTCACCGAGCCCCACCACTTCCGCCGGGCGCGGCGCCGCATCGTCTCCCTCCGCACGACGGGCGGCGAGGACCTGCGCGGCCGCGTGCTCGAGGAGACCGACGGCGAGATCCTGCACCTTCGCCTCGAGCCCGGGACGGACGATCGCGGCCGCCCCCGGAAGCTGCCGAAGGGGAGCCCCGCCGTGCGCGAGATCCCGCTGGAGGAGATCGCCTCCGCGCGCGTCGAGGTCGAGTTCTCCCCGCCCTCCGAGGCCGACGCCGACACCCCCACCACCCCTGACGATTCGGAGCGCTGAGATGGACATCGATATGGGAGCCCTGCGGGCCCTGGAGCGCGAGCGCGAGATCCCGGTGCGGATCCTCGTGGATGCGATCCGCCAGGCCCTCCACGCCGCCTACCTCCACACCGACCACCCGGTGAAGGACTCCGAGGTCCAGATCGACGAGAAGACCGGGAAGGTCGCTGTCATCGCCCGCGAGTTCGACGCCGAGGGCGGAGTGCTCGACGAGTGGGACGACACCCCGGAGAACTTCGGCCGGGTCGCCGCCTCCACTGCGCGCCAGGTCATCTTCCAGCGCATCCGCCAGCTCGAGGACGACGCCGTGATGGGCGAGTTCGCCGATCGCGCCGATGACATCGTCTCCGGGATCATCCAGCAGGGCCGCGATCCGCGCATGGTCCTGGTGGATCTCGGCAGCGTGGAGGGCGTGCTGCCCCCGCACGAGCGCGTGCCCGGGGAGAACTACTCGCACGGCCGCCGCATCCGCGCCTACGTCGTGGAGACGAAGCGCGGCCTCAAGGGCCCGCAGATCACGCTCTCGCGCTCGCACCCGAACCTGGTGCGCCGACTGTTCGCGCTGGAGGCTCCCGAGGTCGCCGACGGCACCGTCGAGATCATGGGCATCGCGCGCGAGGCCGGGCACCGCACGAAGATGGCCGTGCGCGCGAACGTCGCCGGGGTGAACCCCAAGGGCGCGTGCATCGGCCCGATGGGCGCACGCGTGCGCGCCGTGATGACGGAGCTCGGGGGCGAGAAGATCGACATCGTCGACTTCGACGAGGATCCGACCGTCTACGTCGCGAGCGCGCTGTCCCCCGCGCGGGTGAGCAGCGTCGAGGTGATCGACGAGGTCGGCCGCGCCGTGCGCGCGATCGTCCCCGAGAGCCAGTTCTCCCTCGCCATCGGCAAGGAGGGCCAGAACGCCCGCCTCGCGGCGAAGCTCACCGGCTGGAAGATCGACATCCGTCCCGACACCGATCCCGCCGCCGGCGGTGCCGGCAGCGGCGGCGACTCCCGTCGCGAGCCCGCTCCCGCACCGGAGGAGCAGGAGAAGGCCCCGGCCGAGCAGGACTGATCCCGGCCCCGGCGGGCCGTGTGTCCCACGCCTCGAGGATTGCTGGGCGCCCTGAGGGGTCGGCTACACTGAACAGGCTGTATGCAGGGCGACTGCGCAGGGGAGGCTGACTCCCCGGGCGGGGGCGCTCTGCAGATGCGCGAGGAGGAGAGGAGCACCTGATGCCCATCGCTCCCTCTGCTCCAGAGCGCACCTGCGTGGGATGCCGCAAGGCCGCCCCGCGCGCACAGCTGCTGCGCATCGTGAGGGACCCTGCTCTCGATCCCGAGGCCGACGCCTCGGCTCCGCTCCGCGCGGATCCGACCGCGACCGCCCCGGGCAGGGGAGCCTGGATCCATCCCGACGCAGCATGCCTCGAGCTCGCGCTCACGCGCGGCGGCTTCGCCCGGTCCTTCCGCGGCGCGGTCGAGACCGGGAGCCTCTCCCAGGAGCTCGAGATCCTCTTACCCACCCGCAATCCAGGGAACAGGTAGAAGAACCATGGACATCCGATGAGTGCTCACACATGAGACCCCTCATTAACTGATGGTCCGCGCCCTCTTGTCGGCCGGACCGAGACAGGAGAACAGTGGCTAAGGTCCGCGTCCACGAGCTCGCGAAAGAGCTCGGACAGCCCAGCAAGGTCGTTCTGCAGAAGCTGCAGGACATGGGCGAATTCGTTCGCTCCGCATCATCCACCATCGAGGCGCCCGTCGCGCGCAAGCTCCGCGAGGCCATGCCCGCAGCGCCCGCGGCCTCCGGCGATGCCGGGGACTCCGCAGCGCGCCCCGCGCCGAAGAAGCCCGCACCGGCGAAGCCCGGCGCCCC
Source organism: Brachybacterium equifaecis (assembly GCF_023509525.1). Taxonomy (GTDB): domain Bacteria; phylum Actinomycetota; class Actinomycetes; order Actinomycetales; family Dermabacteraceae; genus Brachybacterium; species Brachybacterium equifaecis. The sequence goes on along the minus strand of NZ_JAKNCJ010000001.1, from coordinate 359,933 downwards.
CGCACCGGAGGCTCCCGCGAAGGCGGCAGAGTCCACCGCGCCGGTGAAGCCCGAGACGCCGGCGGCAGCTCCCGCCGCGGAGAAGCCCGCCGCCCCGAGCGCCCCGGCGCCCGCCCCGCGCGCATCCCAGGCCCCGACGCCCGGCGCGCCCGCGCCGCGGCCCGCGGCCCCGCAGCAGGCAGAGCCCGCCGCCGAGAAGAAGCAGGAGGCGCCCGCCGCCTCCGAGGGGGCCCGTCCCGGCGCTCCCGCGCCCCGTCCCGGCGGCGCTCGTCCCGGCAACAACCCCTTCGCCTCGGCGCAGGGCATGCCGCGACCGGGCCGCCCGCGCTCCGAGCGCGACGGCTCCGGCGCACCCCGTCCGGGCGGTCCCCGCCCCGGCAACAACCCCTTCGCCCCGGCGCAGGGCATGCCCCGTCCGGGCGGCCCGCGTCCCCAGGGCCGCGGCGGCGCTCCCGCCGGCGGCGAGCAGGGCGGTCGTCCCGCTCGCGAGGGCGCTCCCCGCGCAGGCGGTCCCCGTCCCGGCGGCGCTCCGCGCCCCGGCATGCCCACTCCGGGCATCATGCGCCAGCACGCCCAGGGCGGACTGTCCGACGCCCGTCCGGGCGCCGGTGCTCCGGGCCGCGGCGGTCGCGGCGGTGCGCGTCCCGGCGGCGGCGGCCGTCCCGGCGCTCCCGGTGCAGGCGGCGGCGCTCCCGTCGTCGGCGGCGGTCCGAACCGCGGTCGCGGCGGTCGCGGCAGCACGCAGGGCGCGTTCGGCCGCGGCGGCAAGCCCGCCCGCTCCCGCAAGTCCAAGCGCGCGAAGCGCCAGGAGTTCGAGCAGCAGCAGGCTCCCGCTCCCGGCGGCGTCTCGCTGCCCCGCGGCAACGGTGCGACCATCCGCCTGCGCCGCGGCGCGTCCCTCTCGGACTTCGCCGATCGCATCGACGTCAACCCCGCCGCGCTGATCACGGTGCTCTTCGCCCTGGGCGAGATGGCCACGGCCACCCAGTCCCTGGACGAGGAGACCTTCCAGCTGCTCGGCGAGGAGCTGGGCTTCCGCATCGAGATCGTCTCCCCGGAGGACGAGGAGCGCGAGCTCCTGGAGCAGTTCGACATCGATCTCGATGCCGAGCTCGAGGGCGAGGACGACGAGGACCGCCTGCCGCGCCCGCCCGTCGTCACGGTCATGGGCCATGTCGACCACGGCAAGACCCGACTGCTCGACACGATCCGCGATGCGCACGTGCAGGCCGGCGAGGCCGGCGGCATCACCCAGCACATCGGCGCCTACCAGGTCGTCGTGGACCACACGAACGACGAGGGCGAGATCGAGCAGCGTCCGATCACCTTCATCGACACCCCGGGCCACGAGGCGTTCACCGCCATGCGCGCCCGCGGCGCCGACGTCACCGACATCGCGATCCTCGTGGTCGCGGCCGATGACGGCGTCATGCCCCAGACGATCGAGGCCCTGAACCACGCGCAGGCGGCGAACGTGCCGATCGTGGTCGCGGTCAACAAGATCGACAAGGAGGACGCGAACCCGGAGAAGGTGCGCCAGCAGCTCACCGAGTACAACCTCGTGGCCGAGGAGTACGGCGGCGACACGATGTTCGTCAACGTGTCGGCTCGCGAGAACCTGCACATCGACGACCTGCTGGAGGCCGTGCTGCTCACGGCCGACGCGGCGCTGGATCTGCGCACGAACCCGGACAAGGACGCGCGCGGCATCGCGATCGAGGCGAACCTGGACCGCGGTCGCGGCCCCGTGGCCACGGTCCTGGTGCAGCAGGGCACCCTGCACGTGGGCGATGCGATCGTCTGCGGCAGCGGCCACGGCCGCGTGCGCGCCATGCTCGATGAGCACGGCGTCGCCGTGGAGGAGGCGGGCCCGTCCCGTCCGGTCCAGGTGCTCGGCCTCACGACGGTGCCCGGCGCCGGCGATTCCTTCCTGGTCGCCGCCGACGAGCGCCAGGCCCGCCAGATCGCGCAGAAGCGCGAGGCCGCCAAGCGCGCCGCCTCGCTCTCCCGCGTGCGCAAGCGGATCAGCCTGGAGGACATCACCCAGCACATGGCCGACGGCAAGGTCGAGACCCTCAACCTCATCCTCAAGGGCGACGCGGCGGGCTCCGTCGAGGCGCTCGAGGAGGCTCTGCTGGGGATCGAGATCGACGACCAGGTGCAGCTGCGGATCATCGACCGCGGCGTCGGCGCGATCACGATGAACAACATCAACCTCGCCGTGGCCTCCAACGCCATCATCATCGGCTTCAACGTGCGGGCCGAGGGTCTGAACGCTGATTACGCCGACAAGGAGGGCGTGGAGATCAAGTACTACTCGGTGATCTACCGCGCGATCGAAGAGGTGGAGGCTGCTCTCCAGGGCATGCTCAAGCCGGAGTACGAGGAGGTCGACACGGGCTCTGCCGAGATCCGCGAGATCTTCCGCTCCTCGAAGTTCGGCAACATCGCCGGCTCGATCGTCCGCAGCGGCACCATCCGCCGCGGGGCCAAGGCGCGCATCACGCGCGGCGGGGTCGTCATCACCGAGGGGCTCGAGGTCGCGGGTCTGCGACGGATCAAGGACGATGTCACGGAGGTCCGCGAGGGCTTCGAGTGCGGCATCAACCTGGGGTCCTTCAACGACCTGCAGCTCGATGACCTCATCACCACCTACGAGATGCGCGAGAAGCCTCGCGAGACCTCGAAGTGATCCGCGGTGCGCGGCGGGCCGTCGACCGGCCCGCCGCGCACTGACCGCCTCGCCCGCGCCGGGCTCTGATCCGGCGCGGGCGGAGCCGTCCTGCGGCCCTCTCGGCGCGGCTCCCGCGCGGCGGCCCTGCTGCCGTTCCGCCGCCTGCCCGACCCCTTGCACCCCCTGCGCTCCGCGGACGGCGAGAGCGCACCGCCCGGAAGGACCTGGCCCCAGATGACCGACCTGCTGTCCCTGCTGCGGGCGCCCTCGGCGAACCGGGTGTACGCCGCCCAGGCGGGGCCGCTCGCGCTGGCCGAGGCCCGGTGGGTGCTCGGCGCGCATCACGGGCCCTCTCTGGCCGTCCGACCCGAAGAGGTCGCCGGGATCGAGCACCTGCGGATCTCGAGTCGGGACCCCGAGGAGCGGATCGGCCCTCAGAGCACCCTTCCTGCGCTGGCAGCGCAGCTCTCGAGCGCCTTCGCCGCCTTCGCGCCGGTGGATCTCGAGGGCGAGGAGCTCCTGCGGCCCGCCCGCCTCCCCGACGTCCACCATCACGCCAGCGCGCTCGAGACGACTCTGCGCTACCCGGGCAAGACGAACGAGCAGTTCACCGCGCTGCTGCTGAACCTCGCCGCCGCCCTCAGCGATCGTCGAGCGGGCATCCTCGACGGCTCCCTCGCGGTGCTCGACCCGATCTGCGGCCGCGGCACCACTCTCAGCCGCGCGCTGCGGCTGGGACTGAGCCCCGTCGGCGCAGACATCGACTCCGCGGACGTCGACGCCTACCGCGCCTTCCTGCTGACCTGGGCGAAGCAGGGGCGTCTCAAGCACAGCTCCCGCGCATCGCGGCTGACGGTCTCGCGCCGACAGCTGGGCACCCGCTTCGAGCTCGAGCTCGCCAAGGACAAGGCCGCGCAGCGAGCGGGCCGAGCGCAGCGCCTGACCCTGCTGGGCTGCGACACGACCGAGCTCGGCTCCGTGCTGCCCTCGGGGAGCGTCGACGCGATCGTGGCCGACCTGCCCTACGGCGTGCAGCACGGCGCCCGCAGCGAGGCGCGGTGGAGCCGCTCGCCGCTGGATCTCCTCGGTGCGGCCGCTCCGGTGTGGCGCTCTCTCCTGCGCGCAGGGGGCGGAATGGCGCTCGCGGTCAACCGGCACACCGCGCCGTTCGCCTCCGCGCGCGCCGTCCTCGCCGAGCACGGGTTCACGGTGCTCAGCCGGGACGGCGAGTTCCGCCATCGCGTCGACCAGTCCATCGACCGCGACGTGATCCTCGCGGTGCGCAGCGACCATCCCCGGATGGCCGCCCTGCAGGAGCTCGCCGACAGCATCTCCTCCTCGCCGCTCGAGCCCGCAGCCTCCCGCCCCGGGGATCCCTCCCCGACGACCACTGCCGCATCGGCCCCGAGCGCACCGCTCGCGGCCGCACCCGATGAAAGGACCCCAGATGTCTGAGAACCCGCGCGTGCGCCGTCTCGCCGATCGCATCAAGGAGATCGTCGCGACCACCCTGGACACCCGGATCAAGGATCCGCGCCTCGGCTTCGTGACCGTCACCGATGTGCGCGTCACCGGAGACCTCCAGCACGCCTCCGTCTTCTACACCGTGTTCGGCTCCGACGAGGAGCGCGCGGGCACGGCCGCGGCGCTCGAGAGCGCCAAGGGCGTGCTGCGCAAGGAGGTGGGCCGCCAGACGGGCGTGCGCCTGACCCCCACTCTCGAGTTCTTCGCCGACGCGATCCCCGAGAACGCGAAGACCATCGAGGATCTGCTCATGGAGGCCCGCAGCCGCGACGCCGAGCTCAAGGGGCAGCAGCAGGGCGCCCAGTACGCCGGCGAGGCCGACCCCTACCGCCAGCCGCGCGCCGATGAGGACCTCGAGGACGACGACTTCGAGGACGAGGACCTCGAGGACGAGGACGAGGACGAGGACCTCGAGGACGAGCAGAGCGACGACGCCGACGGCCCGGCGGCTGCGCGCGCGTGAGCACCCCGCCCGCCCGGCCGTGCCCGGCCGCCCCGCCCCACGGGATCCTGCTGGTCGACAAGGCGAGCGACCGCTCGAGCCATGACGTGGTGGCCCGGGCGCGCTGGCTCCTGGGCACGAAGAAGGTCGGGCATGCCGGCACCCTCGACCCGATGGCCACCGGTCTGCTGGTGCTCGGCGTCGGCCAGGGCACGCGGCTGCTCACGTATCTGGTGGGCCTCGACAAGACGTACAGCGCGACCATCCGCCTGGGCCAGGCGACGATCACGGATGATCGCGAAGGGGAGGCGCTGGGCGAGCCCCGCGATGCCTCGGGCCTGAGCGCGGAGGAGATCGAGGGCGCCCTCGCGCCGCTGCGCGGCCGGATCGCCCAGGTGCCCTCCACCGTGAGCGCGATCAAGGTGGACGGCCAGCGCGCCTATGCGCGCGCCCGGGCGGGGGAGGAGGTCTCCCTCGCCGCGCGCCCCGTGCACGTGGGGCGCTTCGACGTCCTCGCGCAGCGCACCGAGGGGAGCTACCTCGACCTGGACGTCGTGGTCGACTGCTCCTCGGGGACCTACATCCGCGCTCTCGCCCGCGATCTCGGGGCGGCGCTCGGCGTGGGCGGGCATCTCACGGCGCTGCGGCGCAGCGCCGTCGGCCCCTTCGACGTCGCGCAGGCCCTGCACATCCCCGCCCGGGGAGAGGGAGATGACGTCGCGCTGCCTCTGCAGGGGCTCGGCGAGATCGCACGGCAGGTCCTGCCCTCGGTGACGGTCGACGCGCAGGAGGCTGCCGCGCTCGCGCAGGGCAAGCAGGTGCCCGTGCGCGCCCCCGCCTCGCCCCCCGCGGCGTCCGGCTCCGCGAAGCCCGCCGCTGCGGCCCACGAGGGTGCCGGGGCGCCGGTAGCCGCGCTCGATGCCCAGGGGCGGCTCTGCGCGATCGTCCAGGCCCGCGGGCGCGCGCTGCAGCCGGTGATGGTGATCCCGCTCGAGGCGCGCTGCTGAGGTCCCTGCGCCCAGCGCAGTCGCGACCGGGGCGGGCACGCCCTTGGCGCCCGTGCTCCCCACGTGAGAAGGGCTCCCGCCGAATGCTCGGCGGAAGCCCTTCTCATCATGCGGGGGAGCGGAGGCTCAGCGGTGGCTCTCCACCCGGGTGCCCTTGGACGCCCAGTCGTACAGCCACTTCGCATCCGAGACCGGAAGGTTGATGCAGCCGTGCGAGCCCGAGTACCCGAAGGAGGACCGCCACGGCGCCCCGTGGAACCCGTAGCCGTTGTAGAAGTACTGCACCCAGGGGACGTCCTTGATGTAGTAGTACTTCGGGTGGTCCTTGGGGAAGTAGCCCTCGTTGGTCATGTCCTGCTTCTCGTAGCGCAGGTAGATCTTGTAGGTGCCGGTGACGGTCTCGTTGCCGGCCTTGCCGTCGACCATCGCGCGCGGTCCCCACACCGGGGTGTCGCCCACGTAGGCGGTGACGGTCTTGGCGGTGAGATCGACGTCGATCCACTTCTCTCCGGTCGGGGCGGCCGGAGCTGCGGAGGCCGCCGGAGCCGCGGGATCGGCAGGGGTCTCGGCCGCGGGGGCCTTCGCCTGCGTCACCTTCGCCGGGACGGCCTTCGTCTCGAAAGCGGCCTCGAGCGGGGTCGCGCCGGAGAGCGACGCGATCAGCTGATCGGCGACGGCATCGGTGTTGGTGACCTCGACGCCGTCCTTCTTCTCGGTGACGACCTTGACGACGGTGCCGTTCGCATCGACCTGCTCGATGCCGTCCTTGGCCTCGACGGTCGACTTGCCGGCGCGGCCGGCGACCCAGTCGCGCACGGCCTGCTCGTCGACCGAGATCGCGAGGGCGGTGCCGCTCTCATCGGGAGCGACGGAGATCCAGGAGCTCCGGTTCTCGGGGGAGACCTCGTAGGTGGTGCCCTTGGGGCCGGCGATGGACATCGGCTGATCCAGGATCCCCTGGATCTGCGTCCGGGTCTCCTCCGCCGATTCGGTGGTGATGGCCGGGGCGGTCGCGGTGATCGGCTGGGACACCGTGAAGCTCTCGAGAGCGGGGGCCTGTGCGCGCACGGCATCGACGAGGGAGGAGGCGTCCACGCCCTGGCCGTCCTGACCGGGGGTGACGGTCCAGGCTCCCGCATCCTTGTCGTAGGTCAGCTGCGCGTCGACGGGCGCGGTGCGATCGGCGGGGACCAGGCCCTTGGCGAACTCGTGGACGGCGTTCTCGTCGACCGAGACGACCGGCGCGACCTCGCGAGAGCCCGACCAGGTCGAGGAGAGCACCTCGGTGACGCTGCCGTCGTGGGAGGCGGCGGCCTCTGCGGTGGCGGCGGCGTCGACGCTCACGCCGAGATCGGCGAGTGTGGCCGTATGCGCGGTGCCGTCGGCATCGACAGTCACCTCGGTGGCGTCGGCGCGCTCCTGGACCAGTGCTGCGACCTGCTCGGGGGTCATTCCGGAGACGTCCTGCCCGAGCACCGTGGTGCCGGGAAGCGCCTTGCCCTCGAAGCTCTTCGCGTAGGCGAAGGCGCCGCCGGTGAGGACGACGGCCACGACCGCGAGAGCGGCGATCAGGATCAGCAGAGCCCGTCGTCGAGCGGGGCTGCTGGTGTCCGCGCGCCCGGAGGGCCCGGCGGGGGCGGTGAGCTGTGACATGTGTCCTCGTCTTTCCGGCAGTCGTCGGCGCTCCGCGAGCGGAGGCGACAGGAGGGGGGCTCTCCCCGGGTGCACCGTCGTCCTCAGCACACTACAGGGAGGAGGCGCCGACGAGAATGGGACAGGCTGCCACAGACTCGTCACATTCGCGCCCTGATGCGCTCCCTTCCGCGCGCGTGCCCGCCCCTGCGCGCGCAGAACGCGCGCAGAGTAAGGGTCCGTGAGTGCCGGCGATGCGCCGCACGCGGCGGGCGCGAGGGCTAGAGTGGCTCCCCGTGGCCGGGCCCTGCCGAGTCCGCCGTCCCCACCCGGAAGGAACCCGCCCCCGTGACCCGTGCGCAGATCTGGCACAGCCTGGACGATGTGCCCGCGGATCTGGGACCCAGCGCCGTCACCATCGGGAACTTCGACGGGGTGCACGCGGGCCACCGGTTCGTCCTGGAGACGCTGCGCGAGGCGGCCGCCGCGCGCTCCCTGGCCCCCGTGGCGCTGACGTTCTGGCCGCACCCGCGCCACGTCATGCACACCCCGGGCGAGCCGCCCCTGCTCACCGCGCGTGAGGACCGCGACCGTCTGCTGCTCCTCGACGGCGTCGCCGGGGTCCTGGACCTCCCCTTCACCTGGGAGTTCGCGCAGCACACCGCCGAGGAGTTCGTGCGCCGCTTCCTCGTCGAGGGGCTCGGCATGCGCTGCATCGTCATGGGCGCGGACTCCCGCTTCGGCCGCGGCAACACCGGCGGCGCGGAGGAGATGCGCGCACTGGGGGAGCGGTACGGGTTCGAGGTGATCGTCCTGCCGGACCTCGGCCCCGCCGGCCCGGGCAGCGGGCGGATCTCCTCCTCCGCCGTGCGCGAGGCTCTCCTGCGCGGAGACATCCCCGCGGCGACCGCCATGCTCGGCCGGCTCCACACCGTCACGGACACCGTGCGCCACGGCTTCAAGCGCGGCCGGGAGCTCGGCTTCCCCACCGCCAACCTCGGTCCGCGCCCGGAAGGGCTCGTGCCGGCCGACGGCGTCTACGCAGGCTTCCTGACGGTGGTCGCCCAGGACCCCGCCCACGTCGGCACCGCGCCGCTGCTGGGCGCTCCTGCCACGATCTCGATCGGCACCAACCCGACGTTCCACGACGGCAGCGCCGCCGCGGGGGAGGAGCCGCCCCGCATGGTCGAGGCGTACGTGCACGGCGACCACGATCTCGACCTCTACGGCGACACCGTGCGGCTCGAGTTCGTGGAGCGCCAGCGGCCCACTCTCCGCTTCGACTCCGCTGCCGAGCTCGTGGCCCAGATGGAGTTCGACAAGGACGTGACCCGCCGCACTCTGTCCGCCCTGGCCCGGGACGCCTCCAACCCGCTCTGATAACCTCGAAGAGCCGTCATATCGGCCGCGGAGAGCCCGAATCGGCTGCGCGCACTGGGGTTGCCCCGGCTCGCGCCGAGAGGCTCGCACGAAGAGCCCGGAGCATCAGGCCCCGGAGCGCCGCGCAACGACCAGGGAGAAGCCGCATGGCCTTCGACACCGCCACCAAGCAGGCGATCATTTCCGAGTACCAGACCGCCGAGGGCGACACCGGCTCGCCCGAGGTCCAGGTCGCGCTGCTCACGCACCGCATCACCTACCTGACCGCTCACCTCAAGGAGCACAAGCACGACCACCACACGCGTCGTGGTCTGATGCTCCTGGTCGGTCAGCGCCGTCGACTGCTCAAGTACCTCCAGGCAGTGGACATCGAGCGCTACCGCTCGCTGATCCAGCGCCTCGGCCTGCGCCGCTGACGAACCCCGCCGCTCGCCCCTCAGGGGCGGGCGGCGGTTCCCGTCGGGCCCGCGGACAGCGCGCGGCCCATCGCCCGGCAGGCCCGGGAGGAGCATCCTCCCAGGCCCCAGCCGCCCCGACACCCCCGGATCCGCGGACTCGGTCCTCGGCAGAGGCCGGCGGGATCGCTGAGGCCCAGTGCTCAATGCCCAGTGCCCAGCGCCCCCCGACAGCTCCTGACGAAGGCCGCGTCCGGACCGGGAACCACCACCTGAACCCGAACGAATGGAGATCCTCATGGCCATGGAAGGCCCCGAGATCACTGCCACCACCGCCGTCATCGACAACGGCTCCTACGGCACCCGCACGGTGCGCTTCGAGACCGGCCGCCTCGCGCAACAGGCCGCCGGCGCCGTCGCCGTCTACCTCGACGACGACACCATGATCCTGTCCGCGACCGCCGTCTCGAACAAGCCCAAGGACCAGTTCGACTTCTTCCCCCTGACGGTCGACGTCGAGGAGCGCATGTACGCCGCGGGCCGCATCCCCGGCTCGTTCTTCCGCCGCGAGGGCCGCCCGGGCACCGACGCGATCCTCGCGTGCCGCCTCACCGACCGCCCGCTGCGCCCCGCCTTCGTGAAGGGCCTGCGCAACGAGGTCCAGGTCGTCCTGACCGTCATGGCGATCGATCCCGATGACGCCTACGACGTCGTCGGCATCAACGGCGCCTCCGCGTCGACCTCCATCTCCGGCCTCCCCTTCTCGGGCCCGATCGGCGGCGTCCGCATCGCGCTCATGCCGAACGCTCAGGGCGGCCAGTGGATCGCCTTCCCGACCTTCTCGCAGCTCGACGAGGCCGTGTTCTCCATGGTCGTCGCCGGCCGCATCGTCGAGGACATCTCCGGCGCCTCCGACGTCGCGATCATGATGGTCGAGGCCGAGGCCACCGACAACGCCTGGGACCTGGTGAAGAACCAGGGCGCGATCGCCCCCACCGAGGAGGTCGTGGCCGAGGGCCTCGAGGCCGCCAAGGTCTTCATCCGCTCGCTGTGCGTGGCGCAGCAGGAGCTCGCCGAGAAGGCTGCGAAGCCGGTGCGCGACTTCCCGCTGTTCCTGGACTACCAGGACGACGCCTACGACATCGTCTCCGAGACGGCCTCGGGCCGCCTCGCCGAGGTCATGAGCATCGCGGGCAAGCAGGAGCGCGAGGAGCGCACCGAGCAGCTGCTCGCCGAGGTCGTCGCCGAGCTCGGCGCCGAGGGCGCCGCTCTCGAGGGCCGCGACAAGGAGATCACCGGCGCGTACCGCTCGCTGACCAAGCAGCTCGTGCGCCAGAAGATCCTGCAGGACGAGGTTCGCATCGACGGCCGCGGCCTGAAGGACATCCGTCAGCTCTCCGCCGAGGTCGACGTGCTCCCGCGCGTGCATGGCTCGGCGATCTTCGAGCGCGGCGAGACCCAGATCCTGGGCGTCACCACGCTGAACATGCTGAAGATGGAGCAGCAGATCGACTCGCTCTCCCCGGTGACGCACAAGCGCTACGTGCACCACTACAACTTCCCGCCGTTCTCCACCGGCGAGACCGGTCGCGTCGGCTCCCCGAAGCGCCGCGAGATCGGCCACGGCATGCTCGCCGAGCGCGCCATCACGCCGGTGCTGCCCTCGCGCGAGGAGTTCCCCTACGCGATCCGCCAGGTGTCCGAGGCTCTCGGCTCCAACGGCTCGACCTCCATGGGCTCGGTCTGCGCCTCCACCCTGGCCCTGCTGAACGCCGGCGTGCCCCTGCGCGCCCCCGTCGCCGGCATCGCGATGGGCCTGGTCTCGGCCGAGGTCGACGGCGAGACCCGCTATGCGGCCCTCACCGACATCCTCGGCGCCGAGGATGCCTTCGGCGATATGGACTTCAAGGTCGCAGGCACCTCCGAGTTCATCACCGCGATCCAGCTCGACACCAAGCTCGACGGCATCCCCGCCTCGGTGCTGAAGTCGGCGCTGTCGCAGGCCCGCGAGGCGCGCCTGCACATCCTCTCGGTGCTGGAGGAGGCCATCGACCAGCCCGACGAGATGAGCCCCAACGCTCCGCGCGTCATCGCGGTGACGATCCCCGTGGACAAGATCGGCGCGGTCATCGGCCCGAAGGGCGCCATGATCAACCAGATCCAGGACGACACGGGCGCCCAGATCTCGATCGAGGACGACGGCACGATCTACATCGGCGCGACCGACGGCCCCTCGGCCGAGGCGGCCCGCACCGCGATCAACGCCATCGCGAACCCGATGGTCCCCGAGGTCGGCGAGCGCTACCTCGGCACCGTCGTGCGCGTGGTGGACTTCGGCGCCTTCGTCTCGCTCACCCCGGGCAAGGACGGTCTGCTGCACGTCACCCAGCTGCGCACGCTGAACGACGGCAAGCGCGTGGAGAGCGTGGAGTCCCTCGTGAAGGTCGGCCAGAAGATCGAGGTCGAGATCCGCGAGATCGACGCGCGCGGCAAGATCAGCCTCGCCGTCGCGCAGGACGACGAGCCCGCCGAGGCTCCTCTCGCCGCCGCGGAGTCGGTCGCGGACGAGGCGCCGACCGCCGAGTGACCGCCTCGGCGATCGCCTCACGGTGATCGCCGGAGCACTCGCGCAGATTCGCCGCAGGGCGGTCTTCCCGGAGACGGGGAGGCCGCCCTGCGGTGCGTCCGGGAGCACATCGCCCCGGCGGCACCGCGCGGATCGGGTGCCAGGGCGCCTGTGGCAGACTCGAGCGGTGCCTATCGACCTGACGCTCGACGAGTCCTCCCGCCAGCAGCTCCTCTCCGACGGGACCAGCGGTCCCCTGGTGCGGCGCTCGATCCTTCCAGGCGGGGTGCGGCTGCTGACGGAGACCGACCGCTCGGTGCGCAGCGCCAGCATCGGGCTGTGGCTGCCGGTCGGTTCGCGCGATGAGAAGCCGCAGCACGCGGGGTCGACCCACGCGCTCGAGCACCTTCTGTTCAAGGGCACGCTGCGCCGCTCGGCGCTCGACATCGCCACCGCTTTCGACGAGATCGGCGGGGAGTCCAACGCCGTCACCGCGAAGGAGCACACGGTGTACCACGGGCGCGTGCGCAGCGCGGACCTGCCGCTCGCAGTCGACGTCCTCACCGACATGCTCACCTCCTCCGCTCTCGCCGAGGAGTCGCTCGAGACCGAGCGCGAGGTGATCCTCGAGGAGCTCGCGATGGCGCTGGACGACCCCACCGACTGCGGCTACGAGGAGTTCCTCGCGGCGGTCCTCGGCGCGGACACAGCGCTCGGCAGGCCCGTCGGCGGAACGGTGGAGACTGTGAGCGCCCTCAGCGCCGCCGACGTGCGCGCGCACTATGCAGAGCACTACCGGCCCCAGAACCTCGTGGTCACGGCCGTCGGCGACCTCGACCACGACGAGCTCGCCCGGATGCTCGAGGAGCGGCTCGCCGCCGGCGGCTGGGACCTCGATCCGGCCGCGCTCCCGAGCCCGCGCCGCCCCGAGGGCTCCCTCGCCGGGGTCGCGGGATCCGCGCCGACGCAGGTGCCCGCCCAGCTCCTCGAGCGCACTCTCGAGCAGACCCACATCTACCTCGGCGGGCCCTCGATCAGCGCCACCAGCGAGGACCGCCACGCGATGAACGTGCTGATGGCGATCCTCGGGGGAGGGATGTCCTCCCGCCTGTTCCAGCACATCCGCGAGGAGCGCGGGCTCGTGTACTCGGTGTACTCCTTCAGCTCCGCCTATCGGGACGCCGGCCTGTTCGGCCTGTACGCGGCGTGCCGCCCCTCGCGCACCGAGCAGGTCGTCGAGCTGCTCGGCGCCGAGGTCGAGGACATGCGCGATCACGGCGTCACCGACGAGGAGATGCGCCGCGCGCTCGGGCAGATCACCGGCGGCCTCGCCCTGGGACTGGAGGACACGTCCTCGCGCATGGGGCGCCTCGGCAGCCAGGAGCTCGTCCAGGGCCGCTACGCGAGCGTGGACGAGACCGTCGCCCGGATCGCGGCCGTCACCCCGCAGCAGGTCCAGGAGCTCGCCGCCCGCCTCGCCGCCTCGTTCACCGCCCGGGTGGACGTCGGCCCGGCAGTCTGAAGCTCCGCACTCTGAAGCCCCGCAGTCAGAAGCCGCGCAGTCCGAAACCCCCGCTGTCTCCGGCCCGGTGGCCTGAACCCTCCCTCCCGTCGAAAGGAACCCCCATGACCAGCCCCCTGCGCGTAGCAGTCCTCGGCGCCAGCGGCCGCATGGGCCGCGCCGCGTGCGCCGCCGTCGATGACGCCGACGACCTCGAGCTCGTCGCCCGCATCGGCAGCTCCGACTCCCTGGACCAGGTCGCAGATGCAGGCGCCCAGGTGATCGTCGACCTCACCGTGCCCTCTGCCACGCAGGGCAACGTGCTGTGGGCGATCGAGCACGGCATCCATGCCGTCGTCGGCACGACGGGCTGGGACGATGAGTCCCGGGGCGCCGTGCGCAGCGCGCTCGAGAAGAACCCGGGGATCGGCGTGCTGATCGCCCCGAACTTCGCGATTGGCGCCGTGCTCACGATGCGGTTCGCGGAGATCGCCGCGCGCTACTACGAGAGCGCCGAGATCATCGAGATGCATCACCCCGACAAGCTCGACGCCCCCTCCGGCACCGCGCAGCACACCGCCGCGGCCATCGCGCGCGGCCGTGCCGACGCCGGCCTCGGCCCCATCCCCGATGCCACCGAGAAGGACCCGGACGGCGCCCGCGGCGCGCTGGTCGAGGGTGTTCGCGTGCACGCCGTGCGCCAGCGCGGGCTCCTCGCCCACGAGGTCGTCCAGTTCGGCGGCACGGGGGAGCAGCTCATCCTGCGCCACGACTCCTTCGACCGCGTGAGCTTCATGCCCGGCGTGCTGCTGGGCGTGCGGGAGGTCGCCTCCCATCCAGGGCTGACGATCGGTCTCGACGGCTACATGGACCTGGGCTGAGATGCGCGCGAAGATCGGCGTGGCCGTCCTGGTGCTGCTCACCGGGGTGTTCGTCTGGGGCATGGCCTGGATGGCCGCCGGTTTCGCGCGCGCCGGTAGCGCCGTCGGGTGGGGGCTCGCCGTCGCGGTCGTGCTCCTGGTGGTGCTCACGATCTGGGTGACCTGGCGCGAGGTGCGCTTCGGGATGCAGTCCGGGCGGCTCGCCCGGATGTACGGCCCAGCAGCGGACGGCGAACCTGCGCTGCAGGACGCGCAGCCGCAGGACCGGGATGCGCGCGCCGCGCAGGCCCGCAGGGAGTTCGAGGCGGCGCGCGCCGCCCTCGAGACGGGGGCGGGCGAGGACTGGCGCGCCTGGTACCGGCTCGCCCTCGCCTATGACGGCATGCGCGACCGCGCGCAGGCCCGCGCCGCGCTGCGCAGAGCGATCAGTCTCGAGCGCTCCGGCCGCTGAGGGCGTGCGCGCCGCAGGGCTCGAGCCCGGCACTCGCACTGCGGTGATCTGCCCTGCGAGCGGGTCTCAGCCCCAGCCGAGTGCGCGCACGCCCGCGGCGACCAGCGCCGCGGCGATCACCACCACGATGAACGGCGCCCGCCGCCACAGCAGCACCGCGGCGACGAGCAGCGCGGGCACGCGCGCATCGAACGCGAGCGAAGGGCCGTTCGTGAGGGTCTGCGTGGCGACCAGCGCGCCCAGCAGAGCGACGGGCAGCAGCGCGGTCATGCGGGCGATCCGCGGGCGCTCGAGCACCGCCGGCGGCACCTGGTAGCCGAGCCACTTCTGGGCGAAGGAGGCGAGCGCCGCGACGATCACGCCGATCCACAGGTAGCTCATCGGGCACCTCCCGTGCGCAGTCCCGCGATGACGGCGACGAGGGCCGCGGCGAGGACGGGCAGTCCGGCGGGCAGCACGGGCGTGGTGAGCAGGGCGACGAACGCGGCGCACACCGCGACGGCGACGACATCGCCCTTCACCAGTCGCGGCCGCAGCAGGCCGAGGAACGCGGCAGCCGCCGCGGCATCCAGGCCCCAGCTGCCCGGATCGCCCACTCGCTGGCCGACCAGCGCCCCGACCAGCGAGAACAGGTTCCAGAACACCCACACCCACACGCCCGCCGCCCAGAAGCCGGCGCGCTTGGCCGCGAGGGTGGTGCCGCTCGCGGAGACCGCCGCGGACTCGTCGATCGTCAGCAGCGCCCGCGCCGCCCCCTTCAGGCCGCCGCGCGGGAGGACCGGGGCGAGGGCGAGGCCGTAGAGGGTGTTGCGGATTCCCAGCAGGATGGAGGCCAGCGCTGCGCCGACGGCGGAGCCGCCCCCTCCGATCACGCCCACGAAGGCGAACTGCGAGCCGCCGCTGAACAGGATTGCGGAGAGCACCATCGCCTGCCACAGATCGAGCCCGGAGGCGGTGGCGAGTGCGCCGTAGGAGATGCCGTAGAGGCCGGTCGCGGCGCCGACGGACAGGCCCTTGCGCTTCGCGTCGCGGACGGCGGCGACGTCGTCGGCCGCACCGGCGTCGGGATCGAGAGCGGGGGAGGAGGCTCGGGGAGAGGGAGTCATCGCACCGACACGGTATCGGTGCCGGGCCCCTTCGCGCGCGCGGCAGCGCCGCCGTGAGAGCGTGAAGCCATGGATTCCGCCTCTCAGATCTCCCGCCCAGCCGACGGCCAGGCCTCCTCCGCCCCGCAGGAGGAGCTGCTGCCGATCCTGGTCGATGCGCTCCTGCTGGACATGGACGGCACGCTCGTGGACTCCAGCTCCTCCGTGCACATGGCCTGGAAGCAGCTGTTCACCGAGCTCGGCTCGGATCGCTCCTACGAGAGCCACATGCACGGCCGCCCCGCCGGGCAGATCCTCGCCGAGGAGTTCCCCGCCATGAGCCAGGCCGAGCGCGACACCGCCTTCGCGCGCGTCGAGGGGCTGGAGATCGAGGACGCCGGCGCGGTGACCGTGCTGCCCGGCACCGCGCGGCTGCTCGAGGAGCTCGACGCGATCTCCGCCGAGCTCGGCCGGCCCGTCTGGACGATCGTGACCTCCTGCACCCGACCTCTGTTCGATGCGCGCTGGGCCAGCACCGGCCTGCCCGCCCCGGACTCCCTCGTCACGGCCGACCAGGTCAGCAGCGGCAAGCCCGACCCGGAGCCCTATCTCCTGGGGGCGCAGCGCCTCGGTGTCGATCCGTCGGCCGCGCTCGTGCTCGAGGATGCGGTCGGCGGGCTGCAGTCGGCGCGCGCTGCAGGCTGCCCGGCGATCGCCGTGACCACCACCACCCCTGCAGGCGAGCTCGCACCGCTCGCCGGGGCGCTGGTGACCTCGCTGGATGACCTCGAGGCGAGCGTGCAGGACGGCAGGGTGCGGATCGCGCGCCGCGGCGCCTGAGCCCGCGCCGCGTCCGCGCCCGCCCGGCGCGCATCTCCGCGCCGATACGATGCTTCCCATGCACTCCGCCCTCACCGTCGCCGTCGGCCGCACTGCCCGCCGGCTCGCCAGGCTCCGCGGCCGCGGCCGCGGGGGCAGCGCCTTCCCCGGCCTCGTGGTCGAGAGGATCGATCCCGGGTTCCTCGCCCGCACCCTCGATGCGCTTCCGCACGGGGTGGTCGTCGTCTCCGGCACCAACGGCAAGACGACCACCACGAAGATCGTGGTCGAGCTGCTGCGCGCTCAGGGCCTGAAGGTGTTCACCAATCCCACGGGCTCGAACTTCGTGCGCGGCGTCTCCGCGGCGCTGCTGACCGAGGTCGATGCGCGCGGCCGGCTCGATGCCGACATCGCCGTGCTCGAGCTCGATGAGGCGCACGCGGTCCACTTCGTGCGGCTGGTGAAGCCCCGGGCGAGCCTGCTGCTGAACGTGATGCGCGACCAGCTCGACCGCTTCGGGGAGATCGACCACACCGCCTCCCTGCTGCGCGCCGTAGCCGCCGCGACCACCGAGGTCGTCGTGCTGAACGCCGACGATCCGCGGCTGTCGGCCCCGCGCTTCACCGAGGGGCTCAGCGCCCGCGTCGAGGGCTTCGGGATCGGGGAGAGCCTGCGCCGCACGTTCCTCTCGGACGACGACCTGCGCCGCGAGGCCCCGATGGATCTCTCCGGCAGCGGCGTCGAGGGCAGGGCGCCCTCGACGCGGCTGGAGTCGATCGAGGGCCGCACCGCGCGCTTCACCCTGCAGGGCGAGCAGGCCGAGGTCGAGATGGCCCTGCCCGGCATCCACAACATGCTGAACGCCGCAGGCGCCCTGGCCCTGGTGCGCGCCGTGCTGGGGGAGCGGGCCGCCCTGGCGCAGCTCGCTCCGGCGCTCTCGCAGGTGCGCGCCGCCTTCGGCCGCGGCGAGCTCATCGACGTGGGCGGCGTGCCCCTCGAGCTCGCCCTGGTGAAGAACCCCGCCGGGTTCCGCATGGCGCTGCTCTCGAGCGCCGCGCAGAGGGCGACCACCGTGATCGCGATCAACGACCAGTACGCCGACGGCCGCGACATGTCGTGGCTGTGGGACGTGGACTTCACCGCCCTGCGCGAGAGCGGAGTGCTCGCGGTGACGGGCGTGCGCGCCTACGACATGGCGCTGCGGCTGCGCTACGAGGAGGTGCCCGTCGAGAGCGTCGAGCCCGATCTCGGCGCCGCGCTGCGCCTGCTCCTCGAGCGCGGCCGCGCGGACCGCGAGCCGATGCGCATCTACTGCACCTACACCGCGATGCTCGCCCTGCGCGCCGAGCTCGCCCAGTTCGCCGACGTGGAGGCAGTCCTGTGAGCACCGAGAACGGCCAGGCCCGGGGGCCGGCGCTGCGCATCCTGCAGCTGTACCCGGAGCAGATGAACATCTACGGCGACTGGGGCAACACCCTCACCCTGCAGCGCCGCGCCCAGTGGGCCGGCTTCGAGGTCGAGCTGCTAGAGCACGAGATCGGCGGGCAGATGCCGAGCGACGTCGACCTCGTGGTCGGCGGCGGCGGCCAGGACTCCGGGCAGGTCGCGATCGCCCCGGATCTCCGGCGCCACGGCGCGCAGCTGCGCGAGTGGGCCGAGGCCGACGTCCCGATGCTGATGATCTGCGGCTCCTACCAGCTCTTCGGGCACGTCTTCGTGCCCGCCGCCCAGGATGCCGGCAGCGAGCCCCTCCAGGGCATCTCGATCCTCGACGTCGAGACGCGCGGCAGCGCGCAGCGCCTCATCGGCAACCTCACCGTGCGCACCGAGCAGTTCGGGGAGGTCGTCGGCTACGAGAACCACTCCGGGCTCACCTCCCTCGGTCCCGACGCGACGGCGCTCGGCCGTGTCGCGCCCTTCGGCGAGGAGGACTCGACCGCCGGCGGCAACAACGGCGCCGACGGCACCGAGGGCGCGATCTCCCGCAACGTGATCGGCACCTATCTGCACGGGGCGCTCCTGCCGAAGAACCCGGTGCTCGCGGACTGGCTGCTCGGCAAGGCCGTGCTCCACCGCACGGGGGAGGACCGCTACCGCGCCCCCGAGATCGACGAGTCCATCACCCGCGAGGCCCGCCGGGTCGCGATGAGCCGACCCCGCTGAGAAGCCTGGACTACCCTGGGGAACCATGAGCGACATCGTCTTCCGGTCTGATATGACCGTCGAACTGGTCCGATCCGCCGCGCAGGACGGCGATGTCGTCTTCGCCGCGCGGGTCTCGACCCAGGGCGAGAAGACCCTCGAGACCGCGGGGAGCGAGGCGTCCGACCGCGATCGCGGCCTGATCCGCTACCTCATGCGCGATCGCCACGGCAGCCCCTTCGAGCACACCTCGTTCACGTTCTTCGTGGAGGCGCCGATCTTCGTGTTCCGCGAGTTCATGCGGCACCGCGTCGCCTCGTACAACGAGGAGTCGGGCCGCTACCGGAAGATGCGCCCTGTCTTCTACGTGCCCGGCCCCGAGCGCCGCCTGGTGCAGGTCGGCAAGCCCGGCGCCTACACCTTCGAGCCGGGCTCGCCTGAGCAGCACGCGCTCGTGGAGCGCTCCGTGCGCGCGCAGTCCGAGGCGGCGTACGCCTCCTACCTCGAGATGCTCGAGGCAGGGGTGGCCCGCGAGGTCGCGCGCACCGTGCTCCCGCTGAACCTGTACTCCTCGATGTACGTCACGATGAACGCGCGGGCGCTGATGAACTTCCTGTCCCTGCGCACCGCGCGAGAGGGGTCAGCCTTCCCGTCCTTCCCGCAGCGCGAGATCGAGATGGTGGCCGAGCAGATGGAGGCCTTCTTCCGCGAGGCCATGCCGTTCACCTACGACGCCTTCGAGCAGGGCGGTCGCGTCGCCCCCTGAGGGCCACGCCGAGAATCGCCCGCGATCGTCCCCGCCACGCACCAGGAGAACCCCATGAGCACCGAGCGCACCGCCCCCGCCCGACCCTTCGGGGCCGTCGGCACCGCGATGGTCACGCCGTTCTCCGCCGACGGCGAGAGCATCGACCTCGACGCGGCCCAGCGCCTCGCCGTGCACCTGCGCGATCACGGACACGATCTGCTCGTGCTCAACGGCACCACGGGCGAGTCGCCCACCACCTCGGGCGAGGAGAAGCTCGCCCTCGTGCGCGCCGTGCGCGAGGCCGTCGGCCCCGACATGACGCTGATCGCAGGCGTCGGCAGCAACGACACCCGCAAGAGCGTGCGCGTGGTGCGCGATCATGCCGCGCTCGGCATCGACGGGCTGCTCGTCGTCACCCCCTACTACTCCAAGCCCTCGCAGGAGGGGATCATCGCGCACGTCGAGGCGATCGCCGCTGCGAGCGACCTGCCCGTGATGCTCTACGACATCCCCGGGCGCACCGGCGTGCCGCTCTCGCGCGAGACGATCCTGCATCTCGCCGAGAACCCCTCGGTGCTCGCGCTCAAGGACGCCAAGGGCGATCTTCTCGAGAGCGCGCTGATCATGGCGCAGAGCGACCTCGCCTACTACTCCGGCGAGGACGCCCTGAACCTCCCCTGGCTCGCGATCGGCGCGAGCGGCCTGGTCTCCGTGATCGGGCACGTCGCCGGCGACCTGCTCGCCGAGCTGGTCGAGGCCGTCGACGCCGGTGACATCCCGCGCGCCCAGGAGCTGCACGGACGCCTCGCCGCCGTCACCGAGGCGATCTTCGGGCTGATGCCCGGGGTCGTCGCCGCGAAGACCGCCCTGCACCTCCAGGGCGTCCTGCCCCACGCCGCCGTGCGCGGCCCCCACTCTCCCGCGAGCGAGGCGCAGTCCCGCGCGCTCGCTCAGGCGCTCGATGCCGTCCCCGGCATCGCGCCGCTGCACTGATCCCTCCGGAAGGAACCATGTCCACGACCGCGAAGACCCCCGAGGCCGCGACCCCCGTCGCCGCCACGCCGTTCACCGAGCAGCTGAACCTGCCGCCGAAGCTGCGCCGCGACACCCTGCGCGTCATCCCGCTGGGCGGGCTCGGCGACGTCGGCCGCAACATGGCCGTGCTCGAGTACGACGGCCGCCTGCTGATCATCGACTGCGGCGTCCTCTTCCCCGAGGAGACCCAGCCCGGCGTCGACCTGATCCTGCCGGACTTCGACTACCTGCGCGGCCGCCTCGACGACATCGCCGCGATCGTGCTCACGCACGGCCACGAGGACCACATCGGCGCCGTCCCCTACCTGCTGCGCCTGAAGCCCGACATCCCGCTCGTCGGCAGCCAGCTCACCCTGGCGCTGGTGGAGGCGAAGCTGCGCGAGCACCGCATCCGCCCCTACACCTTCGCCGTGCACGAGAACCAGCAGGAGAGCTTCGGCCCCTTCGACTGCGAGTTCGTGGCCGTGAACCACTCGATCCCCGACGCGCTCGCCGTCTACGTGTCCACCCCCGCAGGCTCCGTGCTGCACACGGGCGACTTCAAGATGGACCAGCTGCCGCTCGACGGCCGCCTCACCGACCTGCGCGCCTTCGCGCGGCTCGGCGAGAAGGGCGTGGACCTGTTCATGACCGACTCCACCAACGCCGAGGTCCCGGGCTTCACCACCCAGGAGCGCACGATCGGCCCCGTGCTCGACTCGCTGTTCGCGCGCTCGAAGCAGAAGATCGTCGTCGCCTCCTTCTCCAGCCATGTGCACCGCGTCCAGCAGGTGCTCGACGCCGCGGCGAAGAACAACCGCAAGGTCGCCTTCGTCGGGCGCTCCATGGTGCGCAACATGGGCATCGCCGTGGACCTCGGCTACCTGCACGTCCCGAAGAACACCCTCGTGGACGTCAAGCAGATCGACAGCCTGCGCGACGAGCAGGTCGTGCTCATGTGCACCGGCAGCCAGGGCGACGCGATGGCGGCCCTGAACCGCATCGCCAACCAGGACCACCGCGTCTCCGTCGGCCCCGGCGACGTCGTCATCTTCGCCTCCTCGCTGATCCCCGGCAACGAGAACGACGTGTTCCGCATGATCAACAAGCTCATGGCGCTCGGCGCCGAGGTCGTCCACCAGGGCAGCTCCAAGGTGCACGTCTCCGGCCACGCGAGCGAGGGCGAGCTGCTGTACTGCTACAACATCGTCAAGCCCAAGAACGTGATGCCCGTGCACGGCGAGGTGCGCCACCTCATCGCCAACGGGAAGATCGCCGAGTCCTCCGGCGTCCCGGAGAAGAACGTGGTGCTGGCCCACGACGGCAGCGTCGTCGATCTCAAGGGCGGCGTCGCGAAGGTCGTCGGCGAGATCCCCAACGGCTACGTGTACGTCGACGGCTCGAGCGTCGGCGAGATCTCCGAGGCCGATCTCAAGGACCGGCGCGTGCTCGCCGATGAGGGCTTCATCTCCCTGTTCGCCGTGGTGAACTCCGCCAGCGGCGCGATCATCGCCGGGCCCGAGATCCACTCGCGCGGCGTCGCGGAGGATGACGCCGTGCTCGAGAAGCTCCGCCCCGAGATCGTCAAGGCGCTGGAGAAGGCGCTCGCCGACCAGGCGGGCAAGCGCCACGATCCCTACCAGCTGCAGCAGGCGATGCGCCGCGTCGTCGGCCGCTACGTCGGCCAGCGCCTGCGCCGCCGCCCGATGATCATCCCGGTGGTCGTAGAGGTCTGAGCCGCAGCGCCTCGCACGGGCCCGGATCGCGCAGCCGCCGCTGCGTGATCCGGGCCCGTTCCGTGTCGGCGAGCCGGGGCGGGGGAGGGCCGACGGGGTAGATTGGCGCCATGGCGACACGTACGTCTTCCCCCGCACGTGCGTCGAAAGGCGTATCCCGCACCTCCTCCGCAGCCTCGCGCGGCGCAGGCGGTGCCTCCCACGACCCCTCGACGCTCCCGCTCCCGGTGCGCGCAGTGCGCTCCGGCTACCTCGGCATCGCTCGTGCCGCCGGCGGCTTCGTCCGCGCGATCGGCGTGCAGCGCTGGGAGGTGGCGTTCGAGCAGCGACGGGACGGCTTCGCCCTCTTCCTCCTGCTGATCGCGGCGCTCGTCGCGACCCGCGAATGGTTCCAGGCGCCCGGCGCGTTGTTCGACGCGGTGCACGCAGTCGTCGGCGGCACCTTCGGGGTCGCCTCGGTCGCCGTGCCGCTGCTCGCTCTCGGCTGGTCGCTGCGCATGTTCCGCCGCCCCGATCTCGTGCGGGCCAACGCGCGCGTGGGCCTCGGCATCGCCCTGCTGCTGACCTCGTTCTCCGCGATCGCCTCGGTGCACGCGCAGATGCCCGCCCCCGCCGACGGCGCTGACGCCCTCTCCCGCGGAGGCGGCGTGCTCGGGTACCTCGCGGCCGCGCCGCTGATGGCGCTGCTCCCCGGGTGGGCCGTGGTGGTCGTCTACGTGCTCGTGATCCTGTTCGGCGTGCTCGTGCTGACCGCGACTCCCGTCGAGGCGCTCCCCGCCCGCCTGCGCGGGGTCTACGAGGGGCTCGTCGGCCGCAGCGCCGAGGAGGAGGCGGAGCGCGAGACGTTCGGGCTCCACCCCCGCCGCGTCACCGCGCGCGAGCGCGGAGCGCTGGACGGCTCCGACGAGGAATCCGCTCCTGCCCGCCCGCGCCGCCGCTCCCGCCGTGAGAAGGAGGAGCAGGCCGCTCGCGACCACGAGGAGTTCGGCTACGAGGGCGACGAGCCCTTCACCGCGGCCGCCCGCACCGAGCCCGCCGCCGCAGCCGCAGGGGCAGCGCGCGCGGCCCGCGCCGGCCGCGCCGCGCCGAAGGACGCCACCGAGGTGTTCGACGTCGTCGCCGACGAGAACTCCCGCACCAAGGCGTTCCCCGTCGGGCCGACGGAGGCCCTCGCCCCCGCCGCTCCCGCGAAGGGATCCGGCTCCGCGTCCCCGCGCGCGGGCTCCTCCGCCGCGCGCCCGGCTCCCGCCCCTGCGGCCGCGAAGCCCGCGCGCAGCGAGTCCGCGCAGGCAGAGGAGACCGAGGAGCCGCTGGTCATCCCCGCGCCCCGCGGCGACCTCCCCCGCTCGGGGGAGCAGCTCGAGCTGGCCGGCGACATCGTCTACACCCTCCCCGCCTCGGACTACCTCCTCGAGGGCCCCCCGCACAAGACCCGCTCCGAGGCCAACGACCGCGTCGTCGAGGCGCTCGAGGAGGTCTTTGAGCAGTTCAGCGTGAACGCCGAGGTCGTCGGGTTCTCCCGCGGCCCGACGGTCACGCGCTACGAGGTCGAGCTCGCCCCCGGCACCAAGGTCGAGAAGGTCACGGCGCTCGACAAGAACATCTCCTACGCCGTCGCGAGCGCCGACGTCCGCATCCTCTCGCCGATCCCCGGCAAGAAGGCCATCGGCATCGAGATCCCCAACGCCGACCGCGAGACCGTCGCCCTCGGCGACGTGCTGCGCAGCTCGGTGGCCACCCGCAACGAGCACCCGATGGTGATGGGCGTGGGCAAGGACGTCGAGGGCGGCTACGTCGTCGCGAACCTCGCGAAGATGCCCCACCTCCTGGTCGCGGGCGCCACGGGCGCCGGCAAGTCCAGCTTCGTGAACTCGATGATCACCTCGATCCTCATGCGCGCCACCCCCGAGGAGGTGCGCATGGTGCTCGTGGATCCCAAGCGCGTCGAGCTCACGATCTACGAGGGCATCCCGCATCTCATCACCCCCATCATCACCAGCCCCAAGAAGGCCGCCGAGGCCCTCGAGTGGGTGGTCAAGGAGATGGACGCGCGCTACGACGATCTCGCCGCGTTCGGGTTCAAGCACATCGACGACTTCAACAAGGCCGTGCGCGCGGGAGAAGTGGTCATGCCCCCGGGCAGCGAGCGCCGCATCGCGCCGTACCCGTACCTCCTGGTGGTCGTGGACGAGCTCGCCGACCTGATGATGGTCGCCCCGCGCGACGTCGAGGCCTCGATCCAGCGCATCACGCAGCTCGCCCGCGCGGCCGGCATCCACCTGATCCTCGCCACCCAGCGCCCCAGCGTGGACGTCGTCACCGGCATCATCAAGGCGAACGTGCCCAGCCGCCTCGCCTTCGCGACGTCCTCCCTGCAGGACTCGCGCGTCATCCTCGACACCCCCGGCGCCGAGAAGCTCATCGGCCAGGGCGACGCCCTGTTCCACCCCATGGGCAAGGCCAAGCCCATGCGCGTCCAGGGCGCGTGGGTCAACGAGTCCGAGATCCACAAGGTCGTCGAGCACGTCAAGAAGCAGATGAAGCCGGCCTACCGCGAGGACGTCGCCGTCGCTGCGGTGAAGAAGCAGGTCGACGACGACATCGGCGGCGATCTCGACGTGCTGCTGCAGGCCACCGAGCTCGTGGTGACCACGCAGTTCGGCTCGACCTCCATGCTGCAGCGCAAGCTGCGCGTCGGCTTCGCGAAGGCCGGGCGCCTGATGGACCTGCTCGAGTCGCGCGAGATCGTCGGCCCCTCGGAGGGCTCGAAGGCCCGCGACGTGCTCGTCGGCCCCGACGACCTCGCAGGCGCGCTCGCGCGCATCCGCGGCGAGGACGAGGAGCCCGTCGGCGCCTCCCATGCCCCGGCGGGGGAGGAGCCCTTCGAGAGCGGGGCCGAGGTCTCCCTCGAGGACGCGGAGGAGATCCCCCTCGCGGAGCAGGGAGGCCGGTACGCCACCGATCCCCTGGACCGCTCGGGAGACGACGTCGCCGCCGAGTACTACGACGGCTACGACGATGACGACCCCGACGGGGAGGACGCCTGGCAGCTCACCGGCCGGTGAGATGCTGAGCCCCCGCACGTGACCCCCGCAGCCGGCCGGCTGCCGCCCCTTCCTTGGAGGATCCATGAGCCAGACGCAGTCCCCGCAGCCCGTGCCGCTGTGGAACATCGCCAACATCCTGACGATGCTGCGGTGCGTGATGGTGCCGGTGTTCGTGGTGGTCGCGGTGATGCACCCGGATCTCGTGGCCTGGCGGCTCGGGGCGGCCGCGATCTTCGTGGTCGCGATGGTCACCGACTTCCTCGACGGCTACCTCGCCCGCTCCCGGAACCTCATCACCGACTTCGGGAAGATCGTCGATCCCATCGCCGACAAGGCGATCACGGGCGCCGCCTTCATCGTGCTGTCCATCTGGGACTACGTGCCGTGGTGGATGACGATCCTGATCCTGGTGCGCGAGTTCGGCATCACGATCATGCGCTTCACGATCCTCAAGCACGGGGCGCTGCCCGCGACCTTCGCGGGCAAGGCGAAGACGATGATGCAGTCCATCGCGATCACGTTCTGCCTGATCCCGTTCGAGCTGTGGTGGGGCCCGGCGAAGTGGATCGGCCTGGCGCTCGTGACCATCGCCTTCATCCTCACGATCTGGTCGGGGCTGGTGAACCTCAAGGACGGGCTGCGCCTGCGCCGCGAGGCTCTCGCCGGGTCGCCCTCGGCCTGAGCCGTGGGAGAGCGCCAGGGCCCCGATCGCCTCGAGGAGGAGAGCGCAGCCATCGCGCAGGAGGTCGTCCAGCGCGCCGCAGCGCGCGGTCTGCGCCTGGCCGCGGCCGAATCCCTCACCGGCGGGCTGCTCGCAGCCCGGCTCATCGACGTGCCCGGTGCGAGCGCCTGCGTCGCCGGGGGAGCCGTCTGCTACGCGCTCGACGCCAAGACCGACGTGCTGGGGGTGGACGCGCAGCTGCTGCGCCGCGAGGGCGCGGTCACCGCGGAGGTCGCCCGGCAGATGGCCCGCGGCGCCGCGCGGCTGTACCGCGCAGATCTGGCTCTGGCGACGACGGGCGTCGCGGGACCGGGCCCCGACGACCGCGGCGTCCCGGCCGGGACCGTGTGGATCGCGCTCGCATCGCGCAGCGGCCCTGCCCTCGTGCGTGAACTGCGTCTCAGCGGCGACCGGGCCCAGGTGCGCGGGGAGGCGGTGCGTGCAGCGCTCGCTCTGCTGCGGGACCGGCTCCGGGATTCGGCCGCATCGCCGCAGGCCAGCGAGCCGTCGCTGCCCGCAGGGGAGCGCGAGGAGTCCTGAAGCCGGCCGCTGGGGAGGCATCGCCGGTGGAGGGCCCAGCGATCTCCCACGCCGCCTCCCTACGATCGGGGAACACGCGCACCGCCCGGTGCGTTGCACCCGACGTGAAGAGCACGATGACCCCCACCCATATGCGCGCCCCCGGCATGAATACCACCGGCCGCGCATCCACACGCCCCGGCGCACCGCGATCCCTCGCCCCGCGACCGGCAGGGTCGCTCCGCTCCGCTCCCGCCGCACCCCGCGCCCGCACGGGGACAGCGCCCGCGGCGCGGCCCGCAGCGCCGACGAACGGAGGCCGCCAGATGATCCTCTTCCGCCAGGAGCTCGGCGAGGTGCTGCGCGATGCGCGCCGCACCCAGGGCCGCACGCTCCGCCAGGTCTCCGCCGACGCCCGCGTCTCCCTCGGCTATCTCAGCGAGATCGAGCGCGGCCAGAAGGAGGCTTCCAGCGAGCTCCTCGTCTCCGTGACCGATGCGCTGGGCATGCCGCTGTCGTTCGTGCTGCGCGAGGTCTCGGACCGCATCGCCGTGGCCGAGGGCGTGAGCATCCCCGACACCATCCCCGAGGGGATGGCCGAAGGGGCCGACGCGCTCGTCTGCGCCGGCTGAGCCCGGCCGGGAAGCCGAGGCTCCGCCGATGAAGCGCAGCGAGCTCACCGCGCTGGCCGATCACGTGTTCGGGCCGGCCCTCTCCCTCGCGTATCGCCGCGAGCTCGTGCTGGAGGCCCTCGGCGGCCGCACCGTCGACGAGGCGCTCGCCGCGGGGATCGGCGCCCGAGAGGCGTGGACCGCGCTGTGCGAGGCGATGGACGTGCCCGAGAGCAGCCGCTGGGAGATCCCGGCCGGGGCCCGGCGCGACTGATCGCCGCGTCGCCCGCGGTCAGCTCCGGCGCGCCGGCCCCGATCGGCTCCGATGCGACGACCCCGATCTGCACCGACGCGCCGGATCGCGCCCGCACCGTGCATTCGAACATCTGTTCGGGTAGGGTGTGGCTGTCGGTCGGCAGCGATCGATCGCTCGGACCCGGATGAGTCCTCCCCGCGGGGAGTTCTCCACCGCCCGGGTCCCCGCCGTCTCGAACGTCCGACCCCCGATCTAGTGTGGCCGCAGGTCAGCACACGCCGGTGAAACCGGCTCTCCGGAAGGAACGAAAGCCATGCCCGCAGCGAAGTCCTCTAGGACCGCGTCCCCCGCGAAGTCCAGCGCCCCGTCCACGGATCGCGCTTCCTCCCTCGACAACGCCCTCGCCCAGATCGACCGCCAGTTCGGCAAGGGCTCGATCATGCGCCTGGGCGATGACACCCGCCCGCCCATCGAGGTCATCCCCACCGGCTCGGTGGCGCTGGATGCCGCGCTCGGGATCGGCGGGCTGCCGCGAGGCCGCATCGTGGAGATCTACGGCCCCGAGTCCTCGGGCAAGACGACCGTCGCCCTGCACGCGGTCGCCAACGCGCAGCGCAACGGCGGCATCGCCGCCTTCATCGACGCCGAGCACGCCCTGGACCCCGAGTACGCGAAGAAGCTCGGCGTCGACACCGACGCGCTCCTCGTCTCGCAGCCGGATACGGGCGAGCAGGCCCTGGAGATCACCGACATGCTCGTGCGCTCCGGCGCCCTCGACATCATCGTCATCGACTCCGTCGCCGCCCTCGTGCCCAAGGCCGAGATCGAGGGCGAGATGGGCGACTCGCACGTGGGTCTGCAGGCGCGCCTCATGTCCCAGGCGCTGCGCAAGCTCACCGGCGCACTGGCGAGCACCGGCACCACCGCGATCTTCATCAACCAGCTGCGCGAGAAGATCGGCGTGTTCTTCGGCTCCCCGGAGACCACCACGGGCGGCAAGGCGCTGAAGTTCTACGCCTCCGTGCGCATGGACATCCGTCGCATCGAGACCCTCAAGACCGGCCAGGACGCAGTGGGCAACCGCACCCGCGTGAAGGTCGTCAAGAACAAGATGGCCCCGCCCTTCAAGCAGGCCGAGTTCGACATCCTCTACGGCGAGGGAATCTCCCGTGAGGGCGGCCTGATCGACATGGGCGTCGAGCACGGGATCGTGCGCAAGTCCGGCGCCTGGTTCACCTACGAGGGCGACCAGCTCGGCCAGGGCAAGGAGAACTCGCGGCAGTTCCTCAAGGACAACACCGACCTCGCCGCCGAGATCGAGACCAAGATCCTCCAGACCCTCGGGGTCGGGGCGTTCGCGAACGTCGAGGAGGCGTCGGCGGAGGACTCCGCAGAGGGCCTCGAAGCGGACGACTTCCTCGATGAGGGCGTCCCGGCGACGATCTGACGCCATGCACGAGGCCGTCCGGGAGGATCTCGAGCAGAGGATGGAGCGGATCCTCGCGGCTCCTGCGCGCACCATCAGCGCGCAGGAGGTCGCGAGGGACCGTGCCGTGGTGAGCGAGTGCCGCTACCTCATGCGTCTGCTGTCGACCAGGCGCCGCAGCGAGGGCGAGATGCGCGAGCGCCTGCGCGAGCGCGAGGTCCCCGCGGAGGTCGCGCACGAGGTGATGGCGCGCATCGGCCGGGCGGGCCTCATCGACGATGCGGCCTTCGCCGCCGAATGGGTCGCGCAGCGGCAGTCGCTGCGCGGCCTCTCCCACGAAGCGCTCCGGCTCGAGCTGCGCACGAGGGGAGTGGACGCGGAGACCATCGCCGCGGCGATCGGGGAGCACGGCTCCGACGAGGAGGAGCTCTGCCGGGAGCTGGCGCGCGAGCGCCTGCGGCGGGAGGGCGCTGCCCTGGAGCACGCCGACGGTCCGGCCCGGATCCGCATCTCGCGTCGCACGGAGGGGTTCCTGCGGCGGCGCGGGCATGACGGCGGGCTCGTGCGCCGGGTGGTGGCCTCGGAGATGCGGGCGGCGACCGGCCGCTGATCCGGCGCTGCGCGACAGGCGGCTCCGCCCGCCGGAGGCGCCGGCAGAACCACCAAAACCAGAGGGCCGGGAGCACAAGCACCGGAGGACCGGGACCATAGGATGAGGGCGCCATGACGATCTCCGCACACGCCCCCGCGCCCGGCCCCAGCTCCGCCGCAGCTGCACCCCCGCCTGCACCAGAGTCCAGCGCGCAGGAGCGGGGCACCTACCAGGTGCGCACGTTCGGCTGCCAGATGAACGTGCACGACTCCGAGCGTCTCACCGGGATGCTCGAGGACGCCGGGTACGCCCCGGCGCCCGCCGAGGCAGACCCGCGCCGAGGCGAGGTGGACGTGGTCGTCTTCAACACCTGCGCTGTGCGGGAGAACGCCGACAAGAAGCTCTACGGCACCCTCGGATCCCTGCGCGCCGGGAAGAGCGCGAACCCCGGGATGCAGATCGCCGTGGGCGGCTGCCTCGCGCAGAAGGACCGCTCCGCGATCGTGGATCGCGCCCCCTGGGTCGATGTCGTCTTCGGCACGCACAACATCGGATCCCTCCCTGTGCTGCTGGAGCGCTCCCGGCACAACGCCGAGGCGCAGGTCGAGATCCTCGAGAGCCTCGAGGTCTTCCCCTCCACGCTCCCCACGCGTCGCGAGTCGGTGTACGCGGCCTGGGTCTCGATCAGCGTCGGGTGCAACAACACCTGCACCTTCTGCATCGTCCCCTCCCTGCGCGGCGTCGAGAAGGACCGCCGCCCCGGCGACGTCCTCGCCGAGATCCGCGGCGTCGTCGAGGCCGGGGCGATCGAGGTGACGCTCCTGGGCCAGAACGTGAACTCCTACGGCGTCGAGTTCGGCGATCGCGGCGCGTTCGCGAAGCTCCTGCGGGCCTGCGGGGAGATCGAGGGTCTCGAGCGGGTGCGCTTCACCTCCCCGCACCCCGCGATGTTCACCGATGACGTGATCGACGCGATGGCGCAGACCCCCAACGTCATGCCCACCCTCCACATGCCGCTGCAGTCCGGCTCCGACGCCGTGCTGCGGCGCATGCGACGCTCCTACCGCTCCGCGAAGTTCCTCGGGATCCTCGACCGCGTGCGCGCGCAGATCCCCGACGCCGCGATCTCCACCGACATCATCGTCGGGTTCCCGGGCGAGACGGAGGAGGACTTCCAGCGCACCCTCGAGGTCGTCGAGGCCTCCCGCTTCGCGAGCGCCTTCACCTTCCAGTACTCCATCCGCCCGGGCACGCCGGCCGCGACCATGGAGGATCAGCTCCCCAAGGAGGTCGTGCAGGAGCGGTACGAGCGGCTCACCGCCCTGCAGGACCGGATCACCTTCGAGGGGAACGCGGCGCGCGTCGGCCGCGAGGTCGAAGTGCTCATCGCCGAGGGGGAGGGCACGCGCGACGCGCTCACCCACCGCATCTCGGGCCGCAGCGCCGACAACCGTCTCGTGCACCTCTCCCTGCAGCCGGGACTGCCGGTCGCGCAGCGCCCTCGCCCCGGTGACATCGTCGCCACCACGATCACGCGCGCCGCGCCCTTCTATCTGATCGCCGATGCGGCGCTCGCCCCGGCTGCCGCAGGGGTGCCCTGGGATGCGCTGGGCCCCGAGGTCTTCGCCGTGCGCCGGACCGCGTCAGGGGATGCGTGGGAGGCAGGCCGCGGGGTGGTCGAGCCGGGCGCTGCAGGGGAGTCCGCGGGAGCGTGCGGGACGGGCGGCGCCTGCGGCACGGCCGGCCCTGCGCCTGCGGGACCCGTCGTGCTGGGCCTGCCGGAGATCCGTCGGCGCTGAGCAGGCCGGTCCCCGCGGTCGCATAGGGGGCCTCAGGCGTCGAGATCCTCGATCTCGGGCCCGAGCTGGTCCTCCAGCTCGTGGAAGAAGGCGATCACGGTCCGCAGCCCGCACTCGATAGCGCGGTCGATCTGCTGATCCGTGCCCCCGCCGTAGAAGTCATGTGTGACCTCGCCGTACAGGCCCAGCATCCCCTCGTTCTCGCGGCGCACGTAGACCTTCGGCCACACGCGGCCCATGTTCCAGTCGTTGCACAGGCGGAGCATCTCGTGCTTGCGCGAGACGTCCACCGAGTGGTTCCACCGCCCGCGGATCTGCAGCACGGGGCGGTTGACGCTGGCCAGCATGAACTGGAAGCGGTAGTCGTCGAAGCGGGCGCGCAGCACCTCGGGATGCTCGGCGTCCTCCACGAAGGCGTAGCCGTGCTGGGAGAGCGCGCTCTCGATCCGCTCGATGCTGATGGGGGTCACGCCGTCCGCCGCCGGGAGGGCGGAGGAGGCCTGGGGCTGTGTCACGTCGAACCTCGGCGTCGCTGTAGAGAGAAGGGGCGCCCGCGCGCGGGATCTTCCCGGCGCGGATCGTTTCACCCTATCGCCCTTGCCTCGAACGTCCCGGACTCACTGCGCACCGAGCGGGGCGGTACCGTAGCGCCATGCCCGCGCACCCCCTCGAGCTCCTCGCCGTCGTCGGCGCCACGGCGACAGGGAAGTCCGATCTCGGCATCGATCTCGCCGAGCGCTTGGGCGGCGAGATCATCAACGCCGATGCGCTCCAGCTCTACCGGGGGATGGACATCGGCACCGCCAAGGTGACCCGCGCGGAGCGCGAGCGCGTGCCGCATCACCTCCTGGACGTCCTGGAGGTCACGCAGGAGGCGAGCGTCTCGGCGTACCAGGACCAGGCGCGCGCCGCGATCGCCGACATCCGCGCCCGCGGGCGCCTGCCCATCGTCGTGGGCGGGTCCGGTCTGTACGTGCGCGCGCTCCTGGACGACATCGCGTTCCCGCCGACCGATCCCGCGGTGCGCTCCCGCCTCGAGGCGCGCGCCCGCGCGATCGGCCCACGCGCCCTGCACCGCGAGCTGCAGGAGAGGGACCCGGAAGCCGCCGCGCAGATCAGCGAGGCCGACGAGCGCCGGATCGTGCGAGCGCTCGAGGTGGGGGAGATCACCGGGCGCTCGTTCCGGGCCTTCCTCCCGCAGCCCCGCTATCGCGTGGCCGGCACCGTGCAGCTGGGGCTCGAGCGCCCCCGCGAGGAGCTGCACGCCCGGATCCCGCAGCGCGTGGCCCGGATGGTCGAGGCGGGCCTCATCGACGAGGTGCGCGCCCTGCGGGCCGAGGGACTGGATCGCGGGGCCACTGCGCGGCGCGCGATCGGATACGAGCAGGCGCTCGCAGTGCTCGACGGCGAGATGACCTGCGAGCAGGCCCGGGAGGCGACCGTGGTCGGCACCCGCCGGCTCGTGCGCAAGCAGGACACCTGGTTCCGTCGGGACGCGCGCGTGCGCTGGATCCGCGCCGAGGATGATCCCTCGCTCACTCTCGCGGCCGCTCTGGGAGCGCTGGAGCACAGCGCGGGGGAGGGCGCCCCTAGGCTGGAGCGATGTCGAACCATCGCCGCGAGCAGTCCGAGGGCGACGCAGCCCCCCAGCGCTTCACCAAGGGGCACGGGACCCGCAACGACTTCGTGCTGATCCCGGATCCTGAGGGCCGTCTCGCCCTCGATGCCGATGCCGTCGCCGCGATCAGCGACCGCCGCGGCGGAATCGGCGCCGACGGCGTCATCCGCATCGTCCGCACCGCGGTCTCCGGCGTCGAGGTGCCGGGCACCGACGGCGCCGAGAGCCCGGGTGCCGAGGGCGTCGAGGGTGCCGACCCTGAGGGCGCCGCGCAGCCGGAGTGGCTCATGGACTACCGCAACGCCGACGGCTCGATCGCCGAGATGTGCGGCAACGGGGTGCGCGTCTTCGCGGCCTGCCTCGATCGCGCTGGGCTCGCCGGCTCCGGCGACTTCGTCATCGCCACGCGCGCCGGCGCCCGCCGCGTGGAGATCCTCGAGCGGCCCGCCGCGGCCGGGGATGCCTGGCAGGTCAGGGTCGGCATGGGCCCCGGCCGGCTCACCGAGCCCGAGCGCACCGTGACGATCACCGGCCGCACGCTGCCCGCCTGGGACGTCGACATGGGCAACCCCCATGCCGTCGCGCTCCTGCCGGACGACCTGGAGCTGGAGGACCTCGATCTCACCGTCCAGCCGGCCCTGGATCCGATGCCCGAGGGCGGGGCGAACATCGAGCTCGTCGCCCGCCGAGGCGAGCGCCACGTCGCCATGCGGGTGTTCGAGCGCGGAGTGGGGGAGACGCAGTCCTGCGGCACCGGGGCGGCCGCCGTCGGCCTCGCCGCCGCGCACTGGGCCGGTGACGACAGCGGCCAGGAGTGGCGCGTGGACGTCCCCGGCGGCAGCCTCGTGATCGGATTCCGCGAGAGCGAGATGACTCTCGCCGGCCCCGCCGTCATCGTCGCGGACGGCTCGCTGGCGATCTGAGCCCTGCTCCCGTCGGCCCTGCGGCTGCCGCCGGGCGTCGGACCGCGGCTCAGGAGCCGGTCGGGCCGACCTCGAGGATCCGGAAGCCCTTCGCGCTCGCGGCCTTGCGCACGCTGCGGTCCGGGAGCTGGCCGTCGAGCCACGCCCCGAGCGGGTCGGCGCCGAGGTTCTTCCCGACCACGAGCGCCGCGGTCCCCTCGTCCGTCAGTCGGGCGCACCAGTGCAGCAGGAGCGCATGCAGCGCCTCCTTGCCGATGCGGATCGGGGGGTTGGACCAGATGGCGTCGAAGCGCAGATCCTCGGGGACCTCCTCCGGGGTCGCCACGTGCACCTCCACCCCCAGCAGCTCCGCGTTCTCGCGCGTGAGCGCTCGGGCGCGCTCGGAGACGTCCACCGCCCAGACCTCGGCGTCCGGGTGCTCGAGCGCGGCGGTCAGGGCGATCGGGCCCCAGCCGCACCCGAGGTCGAGGATGCGCGGGCGCGGGGGGAGCTCCGTGAGCTCGTCGAAGCGCGCGAGCAGCACCGCGGTCGCCTTGTCGAGGCGGTCGCCGCTGAACACGGAGCGCGAGGTGACCAGGCTCCGCGCAGCGCCAGCGAGCTGCACCGTCAGCGGCCGCCGGGAGTCCTCGGTGGCGGTGGTGGGGGAGAAGTAGTGCTCAGACACCCCGCAAGACTACGCAGGGTCGCGCCGGGGTCCGCTACGCCCAGTGCGTAAAGGCCTCGACCGCTGGCCGCCCGCGTGGGATCCTGGAGCACGCCCCGCAACCACCACAGGAAGAGGCCCCGCCCGTGCCGATCGCTTTCCATCCGGACTCCAGCTCCGCCGACGACGCCGTCGACCCCCAGGACGCCCCCGGATCCGGCCAGGACGCGACGCAGGCAGGCGCTGCGCCTGACGCTGCGGCGCCCTCGGGCTCCGCCCCGGAGAGCTCCGCCGACGCCCTGACCCGGCGCATCCTCGCTCGCGGGGACGCCTCCGTCTCCGCGATCACGTACACCTCGGACGCCGACGGCGAGCAGATGGACCTCGCGGATCGCCATGCGCTGCGCCGAGTGGCTGGACTGCGCACCGACATCGAGGACGTCACCGAGGTCGAGTACCGCCAGCTCCGCCTGGAGCGCGTGGTCCTCGCCGGTCTGTTCACCACCGGCAACGTGGAGGATGCCGAGAACAGCATGCGCGAGCTCGCGGCCCTCGCGGAGACCGCCGGCTCCGAGGTGCTCGACGGCGTCATGCAGCGCCGTGCGCACCCCGATCCCGCCACCTTCCTCGGGAAGGGAAAGGCCCAGGAGCTCGCTGCGCTGGTCGCTGAGACCGGTGCCGATACGGTGATCGCCGACGGCGAGCTCGCCCCCTCCCAGCGCCGCGCGCTCGAGGACATCGTCAAGGTGAAGGTCGTGGACCGCACCGCGCTGATCCTCGACATCTTCGCCCAGCACGCCCAGTCCCGCGAGGGCAAGGCGCAGGTCGAGCTCGCGCAGCTCGAGTACCTGCTTCCCAGGCTCCGCGGCTGGGGCGAGTCGATGTCGCGGCAGGCGGGCGGCCAGGCCGCCGGAGGCCAGGGCATGGGCTCGCGCGGCCCCGGCGAGACGAAGATCGAGCTGGACCGTCGGCGCATCCGTACGCGCA
Source organism: Brachybacterium equifaecis (assembly GCF_023509525.1). Taxonomy (GTDB): domain Bacteria; phylum Actinomycetota; class Actinomycetes; order Actinomycetales; family Dermabacteraceae; genus Brachybacterium; species Brachybacterium equifaecis. Next base: position 324,794 of record NZ_JAKNCJ010000001.1, on the reverse strand, counting down.
TGGCGAAGCTGCGCCGCGAGATCAAGGAGATGGCGCCGAGCCGCGAGGCCAAGCGCGCCGACCGCAAGCGCCGCGAAGTGCCCGCCGTGGCGATCGCCGGCTACACCAACGCCGGCAAGTCCTCTCTCCTGAACCGCCTCACGGGCGCCGGCGTGCTGGTGGAGAACGCGCTGTTCGCGACGCTGGATCCGACGGTGCGCCGCGCGCAGACCCCCGACGGCCGCGACTTCACCTTCGCCGACACCGTCGGCTTCGTGCGCTCTCTGCCCACGGAGCTGGTCGAGGCGTTCCGCTCGACGCTCGAGGAGGTGGCCGACGCCGATCTCCTGCTGCACGTGGTCGACGCCTCGCACCCGGATCCCGAGGGCCAGATCCGCGCCGTGCGCGCGGTCCTCGCGGACATCGAGGGCTTCGACGTGCCCGAGATCGTCGTGCTCAACAAGGCCGATCTCGCCGCTCCGGAGACCATCGCCCGGCTGCGCAGCCAGGTCGGGGACAGCGCGGTCGTCTCCGCGCACACGGGCGAGGGGATCGAGGAGCTGCGCGAGCTGATCTCCCAGCGCCTCCCGCAGCCGGCCGTGGAGATCGACGTGCTGGTGCCGTACACCCGAGGGGATCTCATCTCCCGCGCGCACACCACCGGCGAGGTCCTCTCGGAGGAGCATCTCGCGGAGGGGACGCGCCTGCACGCTCGCGTCGACGAGGCGCTCGCCTCGGAGATCTCCGAGGCCGTTCGAGCGGCCTGAGCCCGGGATCACCCCGTGTGCCCGCCGCGCCTTCGAGGCGCGGCGGGCCGTGCTCATTACAGTGATCCGATGCCCACCGCGACCCCTTCCGGCTCCTCCCGGATCGCCGATCTCGATGTCATGTTGGCCGCCGCCGTGGGCGCCGTCGGCGGGGCGCCGCGCGAGGGCCAGGACCAGATGGCCAGCGCTGTGGATCTCGCCCTCGAGGGCCGACGCCATCTGCTCGTGCAGGCGGGGACCGGCACCGGCAAGTCCCTCGCCTACCTGGTCCCGGCGCTGCGCCAGGCCATGCGCAGCGGCCGGCCCGTGGTCATCTCCACCGCCACGATCGCCCTGCAGTCCCAGATCGTGCGCAAGGACCTGCCGCGGATCGTGGAGGCGGTCGCCCCGCATCTGCCGCGCACCCCGTCCTTCGCCCTGCTGAAGGGCCGCGGGAACTACGCGTGCCTGCACAAGCTCGACGGCGGTTACCCCCTCGATCTCGATCCCGGTGCGCTGTTCTCCCAGGTCAGCGTCGATCCTTCGCGCAGCGAGACGGAGCGGCTGGGGGAGCAGGTGGTGCGCCTGCGCGAATGGGCCGAGCACACCGACACCGGCGACCGCGACGACCTCGACGAGCCCGTCTCCGATCGGGCCTGGCGCCAGGTCTCGGTCTCGGGCTCGCACTGCATCGGCTCCTCCTGCCCGCTGGTCGAGCAGTGCTTCGCCGAGCGCAGCCGCGCCGCCGCTCGCGAGGTGGACGTCGTGGTCACGAACCACGCGCTGCTCGCGATCGACACGTTCGACGGGCACGGCATCATCCCCGAGCACGACGCCGTCATCTTCGATGAGGCCCACGAGCTCACCGCTCGCGTGACGGGAGCGGTGACCGAGGTCCTCTCCCCGACCATGGTCCGCTCCGTGGTGCGCGAGCTGCGGGGGATGGGCATGGGCGCGACCGCCCTCGACGACGCCGGGGAGTCCCTCGGGACCGCGCTCGCCGAGATGCCCGACGGCCGCGTGCTCGGAGCCCTCCCGGGGGCGATGTCCGACGCGCTGCAGGTCCTGCACACGCAGGCGCGAGAGGCCCACAGCGAGGCGAAGGACGCAGGCGGGGACGCCCCCGGCATGGCAGGGGCCCGCAAGACCGCGCGCGCGGACCTCCAGGCGATCATCGACGTCTGCGAGCGCCTGCGCGAGCCCGACGAGGACGACGTCGTCTCGGTGTCCCACTCGCAGCAGACGGGCCGCTCCCACCTCCAGGTCGCGCCGCTGAGCGTCGCCGGCGCCATGCGCGGCAAGATCCTGGAGGACCGCACAGCCATCCTCACCTCCGCCACGCTCGCGCTCGGCGGCCGCTTCGAGCAGCCCGCCGGCTCCATCGGCCTCGCCGCTCGCAACCGGATGGACGTGGACGAGGTGCCGCCACTCGAGAACCGCGACGCGTGGGCGGGTCTCGACGTCGGCAGCCCCTTCGACTACCGCCGCCAGGGCATCCTCTACGTCGCCCAGCACCTGCCGCAGCCGGGCCGCGAGGGCCCCGCCCTCGCGATGCTCGACCACCTCACGGAGCTGCTGGAGGCGTCCGACGGCGGCGCGCTGTGCCTGTTCTCCTCGCGCCGGGGCGCGGAGCTGGCCGCTGAGCACGTGCGCGCGCGCACCGACCTTCCCCTTGGCCTCCAGGGCGAGGACTCCCTGCCGCGACTGGTCGAGCAGTTCCGCGCCGACGATCGGGCGAGCCTGTTCGGGACGATCGGGCTGTGGCAGGGCGTGGACGTGCAGGGACGGACCTGCCGCCTGGTCACCATCGACCGCCTGCCGTTCCCCCGGCCCGACGATCCGCTGGTCGCGGCCCGCTCGGAGCGCGTGGACGCGCGCGGGGGGAGCGGGTTCATGTCCGTCTCGGTGCAGCACGCGAGCCTGCTGCTCGCGCAGGGCGCCGGGCGCCTCATCCGCTCCCATGGCGACCGGGGCATGGTGGCGATCCTGGACCCGCGCCTGCGCACCAAGCGCTACGGCCAGGTGCTGCTCAGCGCGATGCCGCCGCTGTGGCCGACGAACGACCCCGCCGTCGCCCTCGGCGCGCTGAAGCGGCTCTCCCGGCCCGCCTGACCGGCGCGGGCCCGATCGGCGCGGGCGGGCAGGCTCAGACGGCCCGCAGCACTGCCACGACCTTGCCGAGGATCTCGGCGTGGTCGCCGAGGATCGGAGCGAAGGCGGGGTTGTGCGGCATGAGCCACACATGGCCGTCGCGCTGGGCGAACGTCTTCACGGTGGCTTCGCCCTCGATCATGGCGGCGACGATCTCGCCCTTCTGCGCCACGGGCTGGCTGCGCACGACCACCCAGTCCCCGTCGCAGATGGCGGCGTCGACCATGGAGTCGCCGACGACCTGCAGCAGGAACAGCTCCCCGTCGCCGACGAGCTGCTGGGGGAGGGTGAAGACGTCCTCGACCTGCTCCTGGGCGGTGATGGGCACGCCTGCGGCGATCCTGCCCACCAGGGGCACGTTCACCGAGGCCGCCGGCGCCTGCAGATCCTCCTGCGCGCCCGGATCGCCCGCCTCATCGGGCAGGACGACCTCCATCGCGCGAGGCCGGTTGGGGTCGCGCCGCAGGAAGCCCTTGCGCTCGAGCGCTTGGAGCTGATGGGAGACCGAGGAGGGGGAGGTGAGGCCGACGGCATCGCCGATCTCGCGCATGGTGGGCGGGTAGCCGTGGCGAGCGATGGCCGCGGTGATCGTCTCGAGGATGCGCTGCTGGCGCGGGGTGAGCCCGTCGGCGTGCGCATCGTCCGTGTGCTCGGGCGTGCTGCTGGGGGTCATCTCGGCCCTCTTCCCTCTCGAATGTCCCACCCCTGCGATGGAGTGCTCCTGTCGCCCACAGTAGGCGGCGCAGGAGCCGCAGCCAAACATCTGTTCGAAGAATCTGTTGCGTGTCGCGGTTCCAGGTCGTACAGTCGTACACGTATTCGATCGAACAGGAGTTCGGACATGAGCACCATCCTTCCCCTTCCCACGGCATCCGAGGCGCCCGCCCGCAAGGGTGTTCGACTGCAGCTGACCCAGCGCGGCCGTGCCGCGGCGATGGCGCTGGTCTTCATCGCCGGCGTCGTGGTCGCGCTGCTCGCCCTGCTGGTCCTCGACATCCCCAGTGCCTTCGCGGGGAGCGGCGAGCTCGAGAGCGTCACGGTCCGATCCGGCGACACGCTCTGGTCCTATGCCGAGCGGTTCGCGCCTGAGGGCTCCGATCCGCAGTACTTCATCCGCGAGACCGTGCGGATCAACGATCTGAGCACCGCGCGCATCACCGACGGCCAGGAGATCCTCCTTCCCGCCGGCTCCGCCCTCGATTCCTGACCTCCCTCCCTCAGGCGGGCGCGAGGGGGCGTCGAGGAGCGCGGCCAGTACGATGGGGCGGTGCACTGTCCTTTCTGCCGCAACCCCGATTCCCGCGTGGTCGACTCCCGCACCGCTGATGACGGTGCCTCGATCAGGCGCCGTCGGCAGTGCCCGCAGTGCTCGCGCCGCTTCTCCACGATGGAGTCCGCAGCGCTCGCGGTGGTCAAGCGCTCCGGCGCCAGCGAGCCGTTCAGCCGCTCGAAGGTGATCTCCGGTGTGCGCAAGGCATGCCAGGGGCGCCCCGTGAGCGATGACGAGCTGGCCCTGCTCGCCCAGAAGGTCGAGGAGGCGGTGCGGCTGAGCGGCCAGGCCGAGATCGACGCGCATGACGTCGGCCTCGCGATCCTGCAGCCGCTGAAGGAGCTGGATCTGGTGGCGTACCTGCGCTTCGCGAGCGTGTACCGCTCGTTCGAATCCCTCGAGGATTTCGATGCCGCCATCGAGGAGCTGCGGGCGCAGTCGGCGGGCTCCGACGCGGAGCGCTCCTCCTGATTCCTGCGCGGTGCGCAGCACCCTGATCGTGCCCCTAGAATGGTCCCGTTGCGGTCTTCGGACCGCACGCGAGCCGGTGGTCGTGGAGGGGAAGCCACGACCGCCGGCTCTTCTCATGCCCGGCTGCGCCTCTCATGCCTGCGGCGCCTCGCATGGCCGCCGGCCCCTCTCATGGCGCAGCCGCATCCCCAGGCTCGTGGGCGGGCCCGCGTGTCAGAACCCGGGGGGCAGATCCCGCGCGCTGACCACGTCCAGTCGCTGCGTGGACCGGGTCATGGCGACGTAGAGGTCGCCCGCGCTTCGGTCCCCTCCATCCGCGATGGCGGCCGGTTCCACGAGCACCACGCCGTCGAACTCGAGCCCCTTGGCGTCCTGGGCGGTCATCACGGCGACGCGCTCGTCGATGCCGGAGCTGCCCACGCCGATGCGTCCGAGCGCCTCCACCGCGCCCAGCGCGGCCGCGAGCTCCTCGAGGAGCGCCCCGGGCGCGATGACGGCGAGGCGGCCGAGCGCCAGCTCGTCGAGCTCGCGGACCGCATCGACGGCGCGGGGGACGAGTGTGCTCTCCGCGCCGGCAGCGATCCGCACGTCCCAGTCGCCTTCGCGCACCGAGGTGACCTCAGTGACCGGTAGCGCCATCGCCTCGGCGACCGCCTGAGCCCGCTCCATGATGCGGCGCGGCGTGCGGTAGTTGACGCTGAGGTGCTCGACCAGGAGGCGGTCCTCGACGTGCGGCTCGAGCATCTCGTGCCAGGAGGACGCGCCTGCAGCGGACGACGTCTGCGCGACATCTCCCACGACGGTGAAGGACTTGGTCGGGCAGCGCCGCATCAGGCAGCGCCACATCATCGCCGAGTGCTCCTGGGCCTCATCGACCACGACGTGCCCGTAGGTCCAGGTGCGATCGGTGACGGCGCGGTCGGCGAGGCTGCGCCCGTCGCGCAGCCGGCCCATCTGGTCGGCGAGGTCCTCGGCGCGCACCATCCCCGATTCGTCGAAGCTCTCGATGACCTCTCGCGCATAGGCGATATCGCTCTCGCGACGACGACCCTGGCGCTCCGCCTCGGCGCGCTGGACGGCGTCGTCCTCGCCCAGGAGCTCGGCGACCTCGTCCAGCAGCGGGATGTCCTCGATGGTCCAGGGGGCGTCCTTCTCCCGCACGAGCCGGTGGAGCTCGGTGCGCGAGAGGGATCGGGGCGCGGCGCGCTGCAGGCGCTCGGGCCTGCTGAGGAGGATCCGCAGGAACGAGTCGGGCGTGTACGGCATCCATGCGAGGTTCAGGGCCCGGCGCACGCCGGGGTCGGAGCGAAGGTCCTCGAGATACCCGGCGCGGTCCTCGGGGACGACGGTCACGCCCTCGCTGCGCAGGGCCTGCTCGTACTGCAGCACCAGCCCTGCGAGCGCGGCGCGTACGAACACGGCCCGCGCGAGGTTGTGCGGCTTGTGCGAGGCGCGCGCCTCCTTGCGGGCGCCGGCCAGCAGGGAGCGGGAGAGGGTGACGGGCGTGCCGTCGATGAGCAGGCGCTGATCCTCGTCGGGCACGATCTGGCGCTGCTTCACGGCGCGCGCGAGCAGCTCGGCCATCCGGGCGTCCCCCTTGAGGCGGGCCACGGGCGGGGTGTCATGGCGCTGCGCCGAGATGCCGGGGTAGAGGTCCCCGGGGGTCAGCATGACCACCCCGGACTCGCCGAGGCTCGGCAGGACTCTCTCGATGTAGCGCAGGAACCCGATCGTGGGGGCGACGATGAGGACGCCCGAGTGCTCAAGGCGCTGACGGTGCGTGTACAGGAGGTACGCGGCGCGATGCAGGGCGACCGCCGTCTTGCCGGTGCCCGGTCCGCCCTGGACGACCATGACCCCGCGGTGATCGGAGCGGATGATGCGGTCCTGCTCGGCCTGGATGGTCGCCACGATGTCGCCCATGCGGCCGGTGCGCTGCGAGCTGACCGCTGCGAGGAGCGCACCCTCGCCCTGGAGCACGACGTCGGCCTCCGCGCCGTCCGCGAGGAGGGTGGGGTCCAGGACATCGTCCTCGAGGGCGACGATTTCCCGGCCCCGGCCGATCAGGTGGCGACGCAGCCGCACGCCCTTCCGATTGACGCTGGTGGCCTGGTAGTAGGCGGCGGCCGCGGGGGCGCGCCAGTCCACCAGGAGCTGCTCGCGCTGAGCGGTGAACAGCCCGATCCGGCCGATGTAGTGGCGCTCGGCGGCGTCCGTGTCGAGGCGGCCGAACACGACCGCCTGGCTCACCGATCGCAGCAGAGCGAGACGGTCCTCGTACATCGCCATGAACGCATCGCGCTCGGACCGGTTCTGGTGCGTGGCGGCATGCTGGGATGCCTGCACCTGGTCGAGGCTCTTCTCGATCTGCGCGATCAGCTCATCGACCCGGCGGTAGAGGAGGTCGGCGTAGCTCTGCTCGCGCTCGAGCTCCCGCTCCAGGAGGATCTCCTCGGGCCTCGTCGGCCGGGCTTCCATCGGTTCCAACCTGATGCCCTCCTCGGGTGCGCACGGGATCGGGAGGCGTCGGGGATGCTCCTGACCGCCGGGGCGCGGTGACATGGCGATCCATTATGGTGGACGGGCACGAGCACGGGAAAACGCCCTGCTCCGGGCGCTCGCCCACGGACCGAGGAGGAGCAGTGCGAGATCCTCGCGATCTGTACGCGTTCGAATCGGCGGATGTGATCGCCTCGGTCCCGCGCCGCTCGCTGGTGCTGGTGCACGGACTTCCCGGGCTCGTGGATGCGGGCAGCGCCTGCCGTATCGCCTCGACCTATCTGCGCGACTCCCTGCGTCACGTGCGCCTGGTGACGTTCGATGCGGACGAGCTCCTCGACTACCGCGGCTCGCGGCCGCAGGCGGTCTTCGACGGCGGCGCCTACACCTCGGTGGACATGCCGGACATGGCGCTCTACCTCATGTACGACGATGCCGACCGCCCCTTCCTCTACCTGGATGGGTTGGAGCCGGATCTGCAGTGGCGCCGCCTCGCGCAGGCGCTGATCGATCTCGTCGAGTTCTTCGAGGTGGAGCAGGTGATCGGCATGAGCGCGATCCCGATGGCCGTGCCGCACACGCGCGCCATCGAGCTGATCGCCCATGCGAATCCCGCCGCGGACGTCCCGCCGGTGGGGGAGAGCCCCGGCGAGATCATCGTGCCCGCGTCATTCGGTGCGCTGCTGGAGCATGAGCTGGGCCGGGCGGGGCACCCCGCCCGCGGATTCGCGGCTCAGATCCCGCACTACCTCACCCGCACGGAATTCCCGGCGGGCGCGCTCGCGCTGCTGCGGCGCGTCAGCGATGCCTCAGGACTCGAGCTGCCGCTCGTGGATCTGGGCGACCTCGCCGAGGCCGCTGGTGCGGCGCTGGAGAGCACCCTGGCCGACAACGGCGATGTGCAGAGCATCGTCACTGCCCTCGAGGAGCAGCGCGACGCGCAGCAGGCCGAGGGACAAGGCGTCTTCCCGACGACCATGGATCTGCCGACGGGTGATGAGATCGCCGACCACTTCGAGCGGTTCCTGGCGGGCGAGGGCGGCGAGGAGCACGGGCACCCGAGCTCCGACGAGGGCCCGGGCTCGCCGAGCGGCGATGGTCCGCAGACGGGCGGCCCGGGGGACGCGCGACCCCGCGGCGAAACGGACTGAGCGCCCCCGCACGTGCTGGGCGGCGGGTCTGCGGGCCGCCGATGCGACTTCACCACCTTTGCATGTGAACTTCGTCACGCAATGCTGTCACCTGGACCCCTCGAGTACCCCCGGGCCGCGGGTTTCCATGAGATATTGGATGTGTTGCAGTGATGCGGGTTCGCCCGGCACCCGCTCCGCGCCGCGAGGCGCAGAACCGGACCTGTCGGAAGTCCCGTCCCCGCGGGGAAGTACGTCACGCGGCACGCCGGGCGAAGTGTCCGGCGACTGACGACACAGAAGGTGAAGAAAATGGCGCAGGGAACTGTGAAGTGGTTCAACTCGGAGAAGGGCTACGGCTTCATCGAGATCGATGGCGGCGGCGCTGACGTCTTCGTCCACCACTCCAAGATCGACATGGACGGCTACCGCGCTCTCGACGAGGGTCAGCGCGTCGAGCTCGACATCACGCAGGGCGACAAGGGTCCCCAGGCTGAGAACGTCCGCGCTCTCTGAGCGGACTCTCCACTACTTGGTGAGAGCGGGCAGGGCACTTCGGTGCCCTGCCCGCTCTTCCGCGTCCGGAGCCCGTCTCCAGGGCCCCTGTGGGCGCGCGCCGCAGGGCGCTGGGCTCAGGAGTCGCTCGCGATGCGGCCGGCTGCGCGCAGGGCGCGGATTCTGTCCCCGCCCGCGAGCCGCACGGAGACCGGGTCCGACCGCAGTGCGCGATCCAGCTGCGCGGGCAGCGGGCTCTGCGAGGCCAGGATCACGCAGTTCCCCCGACGCTTCCCGCTGAGGTGCGCAGGCTCGGCGATCGCCTCGACGTGCGCGAAGCTCTCGCTCAGCGTCGCGATCTCATCGGCGAGGATCCGCGTTCCCGGAGGCGCGGCGCTGTTGGCGAGGTAGAGCCCGCCAGGGGCGAGTACGCGCGCGGCATGCCGCGCAGCCTCGGCGCCGGTGAGCGAGGGCGGGGTGACGCTGCCGGCGAAGACGTCCCGCACGAGCACATCGAAGCGGCCCTCGCGCCACTGGGCGAGAGCCTCGGCCGCGTCGCCCGTGCGCACCCGCAGCTGCGGGGAGCGGGGGAGATCGAACCACTCGCGCACGCTCTCGGCGAGGATGCCGTCCAGCTCGATGACGATCTGGCGGGAGCGGGGCCACTCGGCGGCGACGGCCCGGGGCAGCGAGCAGCCCGCGCCTCCCAGGTGGGCGACCTGCAGGGCCTGCGCGCGCTCCGGCTGCTCCTGGAGCCACAGCCGGATGCTCAGCTGCATCCAGCGCATGTACTCGAACACGAGGTGCGCCGGATCCGGGTCCAGGTGCGAGGACGGCACGCCGTTCACCAGCAGGAGGACGGATCCGTCGCTCTCCACCTCCAGCTGCGCGGTGCCCGTGGAGATGGGGATCGGCTCGCCCACCGGTCCGAGCCGGGGGAAGGGAGCGGTGCGCTGTCGCCCGCGGCCGCGTGAGGTCATCGCTCCACTCTAGAGGGGATCAGGAGAGGCGATGCGGTCGCGCTCTGGGGCGGCTGTCCCCAGTGACGGAGCCCGCGGCGGGAGCGGCGTCCTCCACATCCTCGCTCGTCGGCTCTCGAATGTCGGTGGGCGCTCCTAGCGTGGCGGGCATGAACAGTTCTCGACTGGAGCTCATCCGCCTGGATCAGGATCTCGCCGCGCTCGAGCGCGCGCAGCAGCTCCTCCACCAGGCGCGCTCGGTGCGCCGGGACGATCCCCGCGCCGCCTTCGAGCTCATCCATCGCTCGGCTCTGCGCACTGCCGGGGTGCTCGTGGCGCGCGCGAACCGCACGCGGCGCCGCAGTCTTCCGCTGAACGTCTGGAAGGCGCTGGATCGCATGGGTGCGAGCACGCGCCCCTGGGCGCTCGAGGCGAGCGCTTTCGTCGCCGAGCGCGATCGCCTGGATCGTGACCAGCATGCAGTCCCCGATCCGCAGCTGCTGCAGGCGCATCTCGAGGGCACGGCGCACCGCATCGCGAGCGTGCGGGCCCAGCTGCTCTCGGAGCTCACCTCCTCCTCGGCGGTGGCGCTGGCGGGGTGAGCAGGAGCGCACGGGCGGGCGCGTCCCCTGCGGGCGACCCGCACCTCTGCGAGCACGGCTCTAGCATGGCGGGGCGGCCCGTCGCGCGGCGCCGACGCGATCATTCTCGGCGGAATCGGAAGGAGGCGACGCGGTGACGACCGATCCCTCAGACGCCGAACTCGGTGATGCTGACAGCACGATCCTCCACCTGGATATGGACGCCTTCTTCGCCTCGGTCGAGGTGCGCGACAACCCCGATCTGCGAGGTCTCCCCGTCGTGGTGGGCGGGACAGGATCGCGCAGCGTCGTCGCGGCAGCGAGCTATCCGGCGCGCACGCGGGGGATCCGCTCGGCGATGCCGATGGCCGCGGCGCGGCGACTCGCTCCCGATCTGGTGATCGTCCCCGGGAGGATGGCCGTCTACCGGGAGGTGTCGGCCCAGGTGATGGAGATCCTGCGCGGGGTGACGCCGCAGATCGAGCAGATCAGCGTGGATGAGGCGTTCCTGGACGTGCGCGGGGCGCGGCGCCTGTTCGGGACCCCCGCTCAGATCGGCGCCCTGCTGCGAGAGCGGATCCGAGGGGAGCTGGACCTGCCCGCGAGCGTGGGCGGGTCCGTCTCGCGGGCGGTCGCGAAGATCGCCTCGGCGCGCGCGAAGCCCGACGGCCTCCTCATCGTGCCCGCGGCCGGCACCGCCGAGTTCCTCGCTCCGCTGCCGGTGAGCGCGATCTCGGGGGTGGGGCCCCGCGCCTCCCAGGCGCTCGAGCGCCTGGGCGTGCGCACGATCGGTCAGCTGCGCGACATCCCGCTCGCCGCGCTGCGGCGCGCCGTCGGCCCCGGGGCCGAGCAGATCCAGCGCCTGGCGGCCGGGGAGGACCGCACCGGCCTCGGCACGCGGGTCCGCGATCGCAGCGCCGGGGTCGAGCGCACCTACGAGGAGGACCTCACCGATCCGGAGGATGTCCGTCGGCGCCTGACCGTCATGGCCGACGATGTGGCGCGCGGACTGCGCCGGGACGGCTTCGTCGCGCGAGCGGTGAGCGTGAAGCTGCGCGCTCCGGACGGCACCACGATCACGCGCTCGGCCACGATGAGCCAGCCCACCGCGAGCGGGGAGCGGCTGCGGGAGCAGGTGGTGCGCCTCTGGGAGAGGGAGAGCGGCGCCATGCCGCGGCTCCGGCTCGCAGGGGTGCGCGCCGAGCGTCTGGCGCGAGCGGAGGACGCCGCCGCGGCCGTCGAGCTCGCGTCGGGCACGACCGGCTGGCAGGGGCTGGAGCCGGCGATGGACGCGGCGCTCGCACGGTTCGGCACCGCAAGCCTCTCTCGCGGCTCCACTCTCCCCGTGCGCACAGGCTCGGGATCGGGCGCGGACGCCGTCCGAGCGACCGGTCGCACGCAGACGCGGAGCGCGCAGGCTCCGCGAGAAGCGGACTCTCCGCAGGATCCGCGCGAAGCGGACTCTCCGCAGGATCCGCCGGGCTCGACGCTCTTCTGAGGGCCCGCCGCCTTGGGGGAGGGCTCGCGTCCGGCGGTCGCGGGACCCCGCGCGGGAGCCTGTTCCATTCCCCAGGCGCGCCGACTATCCTGCAGGGATCACCGGGGCAGTCGCCGGGGATCGCCCATGCTGCATGCAGCTCGGCACGGACAAGGAGACGGAACGATGCCGCTTTCCGAGCACGAGCAGAGGATGCTCGACGAGATGGAGCGCCAGCTCTTCGCTGACGATCCGAAGCTCGCGCGCGCGTTCCGCGCCGACGACCGCCCGCGGCACGACCGCCGCCGCATCGGACTCGGGCTGCTGGGTGTCGCACTCGGGCTCGGGCTCCTGGTCCTCGCCGTCGCCCTGCCGGCGATCTGGCTGGGGGTCCTGGCATTCCTCATCATGCTCGCCGGCGCGATCTTCGCGATCACGGCTCCGGCGATCGGGCCCGATGTCGCCGCGTCCTCTTCCGCAGGTCCCGCGCGCCGGGCGCGCGCCGCGACGAGCAGTGGCGCGGGTGCGCCTCAGAGCGACCTGCTGCGACGCATGGAGGAGCGCTGGGACCGACGCTCCGACGAGGGGCGCGGCTGAACCCGCCGCGCACTGCGCGCTCTCTGCGCGCCCGCCCCGCGGGCACCTGAACTCTGGACGACCCGAGCCGCACGGCTCGGGTCGTTCTGCATGCGCCCCGAGTGCGAAGCGCTGGGCGGGGCACCCCCAGCCCTCAGACTCCACCCCCTCTGCACGTGCGAGCCGCATGCTGTGACCCCCCTGGGAAGATCGCCCTCCTCGGCCCCTCCACCGCCCTCCACCGCGTCCCCTCCACTGCGCTCCACCGGGCGTGCGGCAACGGCGATCAGCGCCCGCCGCAGTGCGAATGCGCAGGTCAGAGGGGTGCGGTGCCGCCCGAGCAGCGGCGTCGGGCCGGGGGAGCGCAGTGCAGCGGGTGACCGACACGGATGTGGCGCGCATTTCCCCTCCACCGCGCCCCACTCCTGTGACCTGCGGTGATGTACTGAGATGGCGGGAATCGGCCCCGAGGGCTCGACGACGGTGGGGGCTTGTGGGGTAAAGTGGAGGGCGCAGGAGGGAGATGGGTCTCCCGTCGAGACGAGGGGGTGCGGATGTTCCTCGGAACCTTCACGCCCAAGCTCGACGACAAGGGCCGACTGATCTTTCCTGCGAAGTTCCGGGACGACCTCGCCTCCGGCCTGGTGATGACAAGAGGGCAGGAGCACTGCATCGCGGTGTATCCGCTCGCTGAGTTCCGCCACAAGCTGGAGGAGGCCCGTCGGGCGCCGACCACCGATCAGCGCACTCGCGACTATCTGCGCGTGCTGCTCTCCGGTGCGGAGGACGTCATCCCGGACAAGCAGGGCCGCATCACCATTCCCGGCCACCTGCGCTCGTACGCGGGCCTGGACCGGGAATGTGCCGTGATCGGCGCACTCGATCGACTCGAGGTCTGGTCCCTCCCCGCGTGGGAGGCCTACCTCGAGCAGAAGGAGGAGGGCTTCGCCCAGACCGCCGAGTCGGTGGTCCCGGGCCTGTTCTGAGGGATTCCCTCCCGCGAGACCTCTCGTCGCCCCCGCCCCGATGCATCTTCCCCGGTGGCGGGTCGGGAGCGACGAGGTATCCCGTGGGATGGCACCACGAGCAGCGTCCGGCGCAGCCCGCCCGCGCATCCGAGCACAGCACAGGAAGCAGGACAGCATGGGGATGGACACCACGGTGCCCGCGCCGTCGGCGCAGGCGCCCGCCGCACCGGCCGGGACTGCGTCCGCGATGCCGGCTGCCGATCGTCACGTGCCCGTGATGCTCCGCGAGTGCGTGGAGCTGCTGCGCCCGGCCCTCGAGCGACCCGGCGCGATCTACGTCGATGCGACCCTCGGCATGGCCGGCCACGCCTGCGCCGTCCTGGAGGCGGCGCCCCACGCGAGGCTCGTCGGCATCGACCGCGACGCGGCGGCCCTCGCGCTCGCCCGCACCCGCCTGGAGCAGGCGGGCTTCGGCGATCGGATCGACCTCGTGCACACGACCTACGACCGCATCCCCGAGGCCCTCGCAGGCCTCGGCCTTGATCGCGCCGACGCGATCATGATGGATCTGGGCCTCTCGAGCTTCCAGATCGACACCCCGGATCGCGGCTTCTCCTACGCGTGGGATGCGCCGCTGGACATGCGGATGGATCCGGATTCCGGCGGGCCGACCGCTGCGGACCTCCTGCGCGACCTCTCCCAGGACGAGATCGCGGACATGCTGCGCCACTACGGCGATGAGCGCTTCGCAGGTCGCATCGCTCGCCTCATCGTGGAGCAGCGTGCGAGCGCACCGCTGGAGCGCTCCGGCGAGCTCGTGGAGCTGCTGGATCGCGCGATCCCCGCCGCCTCGAAGGCCAGCGGCGGCCATCCCGCCAAGCGCAGCTTCCAGGCGCTGCGCATCGCCGTCAACGACGAGCTCAGCATCCTCTCCGATGCGATCGACTCCGCGCTCGACTGCGTGCGCGTGGGCGGCAGGATCGTCGTGGAGTCCTACCACTCGGGCGAGGACCGGCTCGTGAAGACCGCCTTCGGGCGTCGCACGCGCTCGACCGCCCCGCCCGGCCTCCCGGTCGAGCTCGAAGAGCACCGCCCCACCTTCACCGCTCTCACCCGAGGCGCGGAGAAGGCCGGCGAGGCCGAGCGCGACCAGAATCCCCGCTCCGCATCGGTGCGGCTGCGCGCCCTCGAGCGCGCACGCGACACCGCCTGACCTCGCGGCTCCGCCGACCCGGCGCCCCTCCCTCCCCGCCCGCCCCTCCGCCTCTGGAAGACATCATGGCCATCAGCTCCGCAGCCGCCCGCACCGCACCGGTCCGCGCCCCCCGACCGGGCGCGCGACCAGCTGCGCGTCCGCGGCTCGCCGTCGTCGCCCGGCCGGCCCCGCGCAGCAGCATCATGCCGTTCGCCCTGCTGTGCACCGCGATCGTGGTCCTGACTCTGGCCTCGGTGCTCTTCCTGAACATCCGGATGTCCGACATGAGCTTCCAGATCACCCGCCTCCAGGGGCAGTCGCAGGATCTGCGCGAGGCGCAGCAGGCGCTCCAGGAGCGCGAGGACCAGCTCTCCACCCCGCAGGAGCTCGAGGCGCGCGCGCAGGCGCTCGGTATGGTGCCGACGGGCGCGCCGATCTACATCGATCTGTCCACGGGGACGGTGCTGGGGGAGGCGTCCGCGGCGGCTCCGCTGCCCGCGGCCGCTCCGGCAGCGATCCCGCAGGCGCAGATCTACCAGCAGGACCAGCAGTACCACGGCATGGGCAACGAGAGGGACTGAGCATGGCCGAGACGCCTCGCCGCACCGGGCAGCGCCGCTCCGCACAGCGCGACGGCGCCGCTCCCCGCGCCCGCAGCACGGCGCGCGCCTCCGCCGCGCCCCGCTCCTCCCGCTCCCGCGGCGGAGCGCGCCCGGCGGGCGCCGCCCCTCGCACCCGCAGCGGCGCGCGCCCCGCGGGAGGAGGGCCTCGTGCGCGCGGAGGGCTCGTGCCCGCGGCGCGCGTCGGCAGCCCGGTGGTGCGCTTCCGCCTGCTCGCGGTGCTCGTGATCTTCGCGGTCGTGGTGCTGGGAGGGCGGCTGATGTGGGTGCAGGGGCTCGATGCGAGCGCCCGCGCCGAGGAGGCCGTCAAGCAGCGCACTGTCGAACGCACGATCTCGCCGCTGCGGGGAGACATCGTGGACCGCGACGGCGCGGTCATGGCCCGCTCCGTGGAGCGCTACGACCTCTGGGTCAACCAGCTCCAGGTCGGCGAGTACCTCGAGCGCAAGAAGGACGCGCCCGAGACCGGGGCGCCCGCGGCGGCGAAGGCGCTCGCCCCGCTGCTGGGGAAGTCGGTCGAGGAGACCCAGGCGCTCCTGACGGGAGAGAGCGGCTTCCAGTACCTGCTGAAGAACGTCGAGCCCGCGGTGCGCGACGCGGTGGTCGCGCTGAAGATCCCCGGCATCGGCTCCGATCGGGTCGCCGATCGCATCTACCCGGCCGGCCAGGTGGGCGGCAACGTCATCGGATTCGTCGGCGCCGACGGGGCCGCCCTCGGCGGCGCCGAGCTCAGCTTCGACGACCGCCTGCGCGGTACCAGCGGCTCGACCACCTACGAGCGCGGCAGCGGCGGCCAGATCCTCCCCAACGGACGCACGCAGATCGTGCCCGCCGTCGACGGCCAGGACCTCGTGCTGACGCTCGACTCGGACCTCCAGTGGAAGGCGCAGCAGGTGCTCGCCGACACGGTCGGGAAGTTCGGTGCCAGCGGCGGCAGCGCGGTCGCGCTGAACATCCGGACCGGCGAGGTGCTCGCGCTCGCCGAGACGCCCACCTATGACCCCAACGACCCCGGCGCCACGGACGAGAAGTACCGGGGCAACCAGTCGCTCTCCAACGTGTTCGAGCCCGGCTCGACCGGCAAGCTCCTCACGGTCACCACGGCTCTCGAGCAGGGCACCATCACGCCGACCTCGCAGTTCACCGCCCCGTACACCCTCGAGGTGGACGGCGAGACGTACCGCGACTCCCACGAGCACGAGACCAAGCGCTACACGGTCGCGGGCATCCTCAAGGACAGCTCGAACACCGGCACCGTGCAGATCGCCCAGACCGTCACCCCGCAGCAGCGCTACGACACGCTGCGCGCCTTCGGGCTGGGGGAGCCGACGGGCGTGGGGCTCGCGGGCGAGTCGGCCGGCATCCTGCACCCCGTCTCGGACTGGCACGGCCGCATGAACTACACGACCTCCTTCGGCCAGGGCTACGCGGTCACCCCCCTCCAGATGGTCTCCGCTCTCGGCGCCTTCGGCAACGGCGGAGTGCGGATGCACCCCACGCTCGTCGCGGGGACCCGCGACGGGGCAGGAGTGTTCACCCCGGCTCCGATCGCCGAGGGCGTGCGCGCGACCGATCCGGAGACCGCCGCTCAGGTGATGACGCTCATGGACAACGACATCCCCGACGACGGCACCGCGAACGCCGGCATCCCCGGCTACGCGGTCGGCGGGAAGACCGGCACCGCACAGGTCGCGGGCGGCACGTACACGGCCTCGTTCATCGGCATGGCGCCGATGGACGACCCGGAGATCATCGTGGGCGTGTTCGTCTACGGGCTGACCTCGTTCGTCTCCGGCAACACCGCAGCCTCTCCCGCGTTCGCGCAGATCATGGGCTACGCCCTCCAGACCCAGGGCATCGCCCCCACCGGCGTGCCCGGCCGCACCCTGGAGAACGAGTGGTGAGCGCGGGCATCGAGGCTGCCGACCTCGCCGCGCGCATCGGCGCGCAGCTCCTCGGCGCAGACGCCGCCGGCGCGCTGCTGACGGGAGCGAGCCTCGACTCGCGCTCCGTCGGCCCCGGGGACCTGTACTGCGCGCTCCCGGGCTCTCGCGTCCACGGCGCGGCCTTCGCGCAGCAGGCCGCGCAGGCCGGCGCGGCAGCCGCTCTCACGGACGCCGCCGGGGCGTCCCTGTGCACCGATACCGGGCTGCCCGTGCTGCTGCACGAGGATCCTCGGCGCGCGAGCGCCGAGGCCGCCGCACTGATCCACCATCGCCCCGCCGAGCGCCTGCGGACGGTGGGCGTCACGGGGACGAACGGAAAGACGTCCGTGACCACGATGCTGCGCAGCGCGCTGCTGGATCTCGGCGTGCCGACCGGAGTGATGGGCACCAGCGGCACGGTGTTCCGCGGCGCTGACGGCACCGACCACGAGATCGCGACCGTGCGCACCACTCCCGAGTCCCCTGACGTCCAGGCGATCCTCGCGCAGATGGCCCGCGCGGGCACTGCAGTGGCCGCGATGGAGGTCTCGAGCCACGCGATGGTGCTGCACCGCGCCGACGCGATCGTGTTCGACGCCGTGTGCTTCACGAACCTCTCGCAGGACCACCTGGACTTCCACCCCACGATGGAGGACTACTTCGCCGCCAAGGCGTCCCTGTTCGCCCCCGAGCACGCGCGCGCCGGCGTGGTCTGCGTGGACGACGAGTGGGGCCGCCGCCTCGCGCAGAGCGCGCGCATCCCCGTGCGCACCTTCACCACGGATCCCGCGCGCGAGGCCGACGCGGTCATCACCCGCATCGCACCGGACGGCTTCGGCGCCGACCTGCGCGTGCGCCGCACCGGCGGCGAGGAGATCTCCCTGCGCGCGCCCCTTCCGGGCACGCACTACGCCGCCAACGCCGTCGCCGTGATGCTCCTGCTCGAGCAGATCGGGCACGAGGGCGCCGCCGCGCGCGCGGCGATCGCCCGCGCGGGCAGCGTCCCCGGTCGCATGGAGCTGATCAGCCAGGAGCCCGTGCTCGGGGTCGTCGACTTCTCGCACACCGAGGATGCCCTGCGCAAGGCGCTCGCCACGCTGCGCGCCGTCCCCAGCACGCGCAGGCTCATCGTGGTGATGGGCGCGGGCGGGGACCGCGACCGCAGCAAGCGCCCCGCGATGGGCCGTGCCGCGGCCGAGCTCGCGGATGTCGTCATCGTCACCGATGACAATCCGCGCAGCGAGGATCCCGCATCGATCCGCGCCGAAGTGCTCCAGGGCGCGCATGCCGCGGCCGCCGCAGCGGAGATCCATGAGGTCCCCGGCCGGTCCGATGCCATCGCGCTCGCCTGCGCCCTCGCGGATGAGTCGGACACGATCCTCGTCGCCGGCAAGGGGGCGGAGACCGGTCAGGACGTCGGCGGTACAGTCCTCCCGTTCGACGATCGCGAGGAGCTGCGCCGCCGCCTGGCCGTCGCGCCCCCTGCGGACTCGACCCTCCCGCCCCACCCTGCTGAAGGACGCTGAATGCTCGCCACCACAGCCCACCAGATCGCCCGCATCACCGGGGGCCGGCTCGTCGGCGGCGCCACCGGCGAGGAGCAGGTCACCGGAGCGGCCCGGATCGACTCCCGGCTCGTCGGCACCGGAGACCTGTTCGCCGCTTTCACGGGCGAGAGCACCGACGGGCACCTCCACGTCCCCGGCGCGCACGCGGCCGGCGCCGTGCTCAGCCTCGTCAGCCGCGAGGTCGAGCAGCCCGCGGTCCTGGTGCCCGACGTCGAGGCGGCGCTGAGCGCCCTGGCGACCGCGCAGCTCGAGCAGGCCCGCAGCGCAGGCACCGGGCTGCAGGTCATCGCGATCACCGGCAGCGCCGGCAAGACCGGCACCAAGGACCTCCTCGGGGCGCTGCTGTCGGATCTCGGAGAGACGATCGCTCCCGCAGGCAGCCTGAACAACGAGCTGGGCGTGCCGCTGACCGTGCTGGGCTTGACGGAGTCGACCCGCTTCCTGGTGCTCGAGATGGGCGCGCGCGGCATCGGCCACATCGCGCACCTCACCGCCATCGCGCGCCCCGACGTCGCCCTCGTGCTCAACGTGGGCAGCGCCCACCTCGGCGAGTTCGGCGGCATCGAGGCGATCGCGCAGGCGAAGGGCGAGATCGTCGAGGCCCTCGCGCCCGGAGGCCGCGCTGTGCTGAACGGCGACGACGCGCGCGTGGCCCGCATGGCCGAGCGCACGAGCGCCCCGGTCCTCACCTGGGGGCATGGCGAGGCCGACGTGCGCGTGGCGGACGTGCGCCTGGACGGCGACGCGCGCGCCGTCCTCACCCTCGCTCTCGACCGCCCCCTCGAGCGCCTCGACGGGAGCATCGTCGAGCCGGGGGAGCGGGAGATCCCGCTGGACCTCCTCGGAGAGCACCAGGCGCTCAACGCGGTCGCCGCCGCCACGGCGGCCCTGGCCCTGGGCCTGGACCTCGACGCCCTCGCGCGCATCCTCCCGGGCGTGCGCCTCGCCTCCACGCAGCGCATGGAGACGATCCATGCGGGCGAGGACGTCCTCATCATCAACGACGCCTACAACGCGAACCCCGATTCGATGCGCCAGGCGCTGAAGACCCTCGCCCACCTGGGCGAGACGCGCCGCACCATCGCGGTGCTCGGCGAGATGCTCGAGTTGGGCCCCGATTCGCTGCGCCTGCATGACGAGACGGGCCGCCTGGCCGTGCGCCTGAACATCTCGCACCTGGTGGCCGTCGGCCCCGGGGCGCTCGCGATGCACCGCGGCGCCTGCCTCGAGGGCAGCTTCGGGGAGGAGTCCGAGCACGTCCCCTCCCTCGAGGACGCCCTGCCCCGGCTCCTCGAGCTCATCGAGCCCGGCGATGCGGTGCTGCTGAAGTCCTCGCGCGATGCGGGACTGCGCACGCTCGCCGAGCCGCTCGCCGCGGCCCTCCTCGGCCGCGCCGATGACGGGCAGGGCGCGCCGTCCATGGCACACTCGGAGAGCGGGCAGCGCCCCGCTGCCTCGCCGACAGGAGACCCTGCATGATCGCGATCATCATCGCGGGAGCGACCGCTCTGGTCCTCGCCATGGCGGGGACGCCGCTGTACATCAGGCTCCTCGTCAAGCGGAACTACGGCCAGTTCGTGCGCGACGACGGCCCCACCACGCACTCCACCAAGCGCGGGACCCCCACGATGGGCGGCGTCGCGATCATCGGTGCGATCCTCATCGGCTACTTCTTCGCCCACCTCGTGATGGGCGAGCTGCCGAGCGCCTCAGGGCTGCTGGTGCTGTTCCTCATGACCGGCCTCGGGGTCGTGGGCTTCCTCGACGACTTCATCAAGATCACCCGTCAGCGCAGCCTCGGCCTGAAGCCGTACCAGAAGCTGCTCGGGCAGTTCGCCGTCGCGACGATCTTCGCGGTGCTCGCGCTGCGCTTCCCCAGCGCCGAGGGCCTCACCCCCGCCTCCACGCACCTCTCCTTCGTGCGCGACATCCCCTGGCTGAACCTCGCCGTCGCCGGCAGCGCGCTGGGCGTGGTGCTGTTCGCCGTGTGGGCGAACTTCCTGGTCGCCGCATGGTCCAACGGCGTCAACCTCACCGACGGCCTCGACGGTCTCGCCAGCGGCGCCACGCTCATCTTCGGCGGCGCCTACCTCGTGATCTCCTTCTGGCAGTGGCGCCAGACCTGCACCGGCGGCCGCGCCGACTTCGACGCCGCCCACTGCTACTCCGCGCGCGATCCGCTGGACACCGCGATCATCGCCGCAGCGCTCGTCGGCGCCTGCGTCGGCTTCCTGTGGTGGAACACCTCGCCCGCGAAGATCTTCATGGGGGACACCGGCTCGCTCGCCCTCGGAGGCGCGCTCGCCGGGCTGACGATCGTCTCGCGCACGCAGCTGCTGGGCGCGATCATCGGCGGCCTCTTCGTGATCATCGCCCTGTCGGTCATCATCCAGGTCACGAGCTTCAAGCTCACCCGCAAGCGCGTGTTCCGCATGGCCCCGCTGCAGCACCACTTCGAGCTCAAGGGATGGAACGAGGTGACGATCGTGGTGCGGTTCTGGATCGTCGCCGGGATCCTGGGCGCCGCGGGCCTGGGCCTGTTCTACCTCGACGCCCTGCCGAGGCTCGGCTCATGACGAGCGCGCCGGTGCCGGTCCACGAGCGGCCCTGGCCGGGCCTGGACGTCGCCGGGGTGCGGATCCTCGTGCTCGGCTTCGGCGTCTCCGGCTATGCGGTCGCCGACCAGACCATGCAGCGCGGCGCGCACGTGCTGGTCCTGGACGGAGCCGATTCGCCGCGCAACCGCGACCGCGCGCGCGTGCTCGAGGTGTTCGACGTCGAGGTCCGGCTCGGCCCCGAGCACGTGGCGGCGCTGCCCGAGGATCGCCCCGTCGACCTCGTCGTCACGTCCCCGGGGTGGCGGCCGGACCAGCCCCTCCTCGTGCAGGCGGCCGCGGCGGGCATCCCCGTGTGGAGCGAGATCGAGCTCGCGCGCCGCATGCAGAGCGCCGACGGCCCCGCCTGGCTCGGCATCACCGGCACCAACGGCAAGACCACGGCCGTCACCATGCTCGAGTCGATCCTGCGCGCGGAGGGACTGCGCGCCGTCGCCTGCGGGAACGTGGGGCTGCCCGTCATCGAGGCGGCCCTGGACCCCGAGGGCTTCGACGTGCTCGCCGTCGAGCTCTCCAGCTTCCAGCTCCACTGGACCGAGCACCTGCTGTGCGAATCAGCCGCCGTGCTGAACATCAGCGAGGACCATCTCGACTGGCACGGCTCGCTCGAGGAGTACGCGCGCGCGAAGGGCCGCATCTACGAGGGCGTGCAGATCGCCTGCGTCTACTCGACCTCCGACGAGACCACCAGGCATCTCGTGGAGGACGCGGACGTCGCCGAGGGCGCGCGCGCCATCGGCATCACGCTCGGGGTCCCGGGACTCTCCGAGCTCGGCGTGGTCGACGGGATGCTCGTGGACCGCGCGTTCGTCGAGGACCGGCGCCGCCAGGCCGCCGAGCTCGGCGAGCTCTCGGACCTCGCCCACCTCGGGGCTCACGGCGCCCCGCCCCACATGGTCTTCAACGCCCTCGCCGCCGCAGCGCTCGCCCGCGCCCACGGCGTGAGCGCCGCCGCCGTGCGCGAGGGGCTGCGCGGATACCGTGCGGGCAGCCATCGCTCCGAGCTCGTGGCCGAGCACGGGGGCATCGCCTTCATCGACGACTCCAAGGCCACCAATCCCGACGCCGCGCGCGCGGCCCTGGCCGGAGTGAGCAGCGCCGTCTGGATCGCCGGGGGCCTCACCAAGGGGGCCGACCTCGACCCCCTCGTCGTCGCCGCCGCTGGCCGGCTCCGCGCCGTGGTCCTCATCGGCGCCGACGACGCCCCCTTCCAGGAGGCGCTGCGCCGCGGAGCGCCGGATGTCCCGGTGCACCGCATCGCCCCGGAGGACGCGTCCGACGACCTCTCCCGTGCCCGGCTCATGGACGCGGCGGTCCGCGCGGCCGCCTCGCTCGCGCACCCCGGGGACGCCGTGCTCCTCGCTCCCGCCGCGGCCTCCATGGACCAGTTCACCGACTACGGCCAGCGCGGCGAGCTGTTCGCATCCTCCGCTCGCGCGCTCGCCTCCGCCGCGCAAGAGGAGCAGGGATGACGCTGCAGGACACTCCGCGCCGCGCCCCCGCCGTCGTGCGACCCGACGAGGAGCGCCCGCTGGGCGACCTCCGCTCGCGGGTGGGGGACGGGCTCGGCACCTGGATGCGCTCGCCCGTGCTGGACTTCTACGCGCTGATCGCGGTCGGCACCCTGCTCATCGGCTTCGGCCTGGTGATGGTGCTCTCCAGCAGCTCGGTCACCGAGCTCGCCCGCGGCCAGTCCGCCTTCAGCGGGTTCCTGAGCCAGGGCACCTTCGCACTGCTCGGGCTGGTGGGCCTCCTGGCCGCCGCGAGCCTGCCGCCGCGGTTCTACGAGCGCGCGGCGCCCGTGCTCATCGCGCTCGGCCTTGCGCTCCAGGTGCTCGTGCACACGCCTCTCGGCTACGACAGCGGCGGCAACCGCAACTGGATCAAGATCTCCGGGATGACGCTGCAGCCCTCCGAGCTGCTGAAGCTCGCGCTCGCCGTGGCGCTCGGCGCGCTCCTGACCCGGCTCCGCCCGAACCTCCACCGCCCCCGTGCGCTGATCCTGCCGCTGGCGCTGGTGGGGGTCTCGCTCGGACTGGTGCTGCTGGGCCACGATCTCGGCACCGCGATGGTGATGGCGATGCTGGTGGCCGGATCGCTGTGGATCGCCGGGGTGCCCCGGCGCTGGTTCGCCCTCGCGGGCGCCCTCGGCCTGGTGGGCGTCGCGGGAATGGTGCTGACGAGCGCGAACCGCATGGCCCGAATCCACAACTGGCTCACCGGGACCTGCGAGGGCGATTCGTGCCTGCAGTCCGATCAGGGCCTGATGGGGCTCGCGGAGGGCGGCTGGTGGGGCGTCGGGCTCGGCAAGTCCGCGCAGAAGTGGGGGCGCCTCCCCGCGGCGCAGGACGACTACATCTTCGCGATCATCGGCGAGGAGCTCGGACTGCTGGGCACCCTCATCGTGGTCGCTCTGTTCGCGACGCTCGCCTTCATCCTGCTGCGCATGATCGCGCGCGCCCAGAGCCCCTTCATCCAGATCACCATCGGCGGCGTCGGCGCGTGGCTCCTCGGCCAGGCCTTCGTGAACATGAGCGTGGTGACCGGGCTCCTGCCCGTGCTCGGCGTGCCCCTGCCGTTCATCTCCGCCGGCGGCTCCTCCCTCGTCGCCTCGATGCTGGCGCTGGGCATGCTGCTCTCCTTCGCGCGGCACGAGCCGGGTGCGAAGGACGCGATCTCCGCCCGCATCGGCGCGGTGCGCCGATCCTCGGCCGTGGTCCCCGCCAGCAGGGACGAGCGCACGCGCCCCGCTGACCGCCCTAGCCGCCGCTCCCGCTCCGCCCGCCGCTCCCGCACCGCCACCCGAGGACGCACCCGCTGATGACGACCGCCGCCGCCCGCTCCCGCATCGCCCCGCGCATCCTCCTCGCCGGAGGAGGCACCGCCGGGCACGTCTCCCCGCTGCTCGCGACCGCCGCGCAGATCCGCGCCCTCGACCCGCGCGCCGAGATCACGGTGCTGGGCACGGCCGACGGTCTGGAGGCGGATCTCGTGCCCGCCGCGGGCTTCGAGCTCGTGACCATCGCGAAGGTCCCCTTCCCGCGCTCCCCGAACGCCGCCGCGGTGCGCTTCCCGGGCCGCTTCGCCTCCACCATCGCCCAGGTGCGCCGGCTCCTGAAGGAGCGGGAGATCCAGGCGGTGTGCGGGTTCGGCGGATACGTCTGCCCGCCCGCCTACCTCGCCGCCGCCTCGCTGCGGATCCCCCGGGTGCTGCACGAGGCGAACCGGCGGCCCGGGATGGCGAACCGCCTCGGCGCGCGCGGTGCGCACGCCGTGCTCACGGCGTTCGAGGGGACGCCCCTGCCCGGGGCGCGCCGCATCGGCATGCCCATGCGCGAGGGCATCGCCCGTCTCGATCGCGCAGAGCGCCGCGACGCGGCCGTGGCGTCGCTCGGACTCGATCCCGCCCGGCCCGTGCTGCTGGCGACCGGGGGCTCGCTCGGAGCGCAGCACCTCAACGAGGTGCTGGTGGAGGCCGCCCCCGCGATGCTCGCCGCCGGGGCGCAGATCGTGCACATCACCGGCAAGGGGAAGACGGCCGTCGGCGCCGCCCTCGCCGACCAGGACGGCTACCGCCTGCTCGAGTACGCCGGCGCCATGGAGGACGTCTACGCGGCCGCCGACCTCGCGCTCACCCGGTCCGGGGCCGGAACCGTCAGCGAGCTCACCGCGATCGGGCTGCCCGCCGTGTTCGTGCCCCTGCCCATCGGGAACGGGGAGCAGGCGCTGAACGGCGAGGAGGTCGTGGCCGCCGGGGGAGCGCTGATGGTGGACGATGCCGCGCTCACGCCCGCCGTGATGACCGGCACGGTGCTGCCCCTCCTGCTGGACGCGGAGCACCTCGGCGCGATGAGCACGGCCTCCCGCGCCTTCGGCGTGCCCGATGCCGCGGCGCAGCTCGCGCAGATCGTGATCGACGCCGCGCAGCGGAGCTGAACGGGAGCGGCCCTGCCGCCGACTACCGTGTCCTGCATGAGCACGCCCGCCGCCCCCGCCGCTTCCACGCCCGAGGTCCGCACGATCCTCGACCCGGGCCCCGTGATCAGCTCCCGGGATTGGCCCGAGGGGCTCGTCCGCTCCCTCCACGTGGTGCGCATCGGCGGCGCCGGGATGTCCGCGGTGGCGCAGCTCGCGCTCGAGGCGGGGATGAGCGTGACGGGATCGGACTCGCAGGACGGCCAGTTCATCGGCCCGCTGCGCGCCCAGGGCGCTCGCATCGGCATCGGCTTCAGCGCCGACCTCCTCGCTCCCGGCACCGATCTCGTGGTCGTCTCCACCGCGGTGCGCGCCGACAATCCCGAGGTCGTCGCCGCCCGCGAGCGCGGCATCCCCGTGATCCACCGCGCCGCCGCCCTCTCCGGGCTGCTGGGCGCGCGCCAGGTCATCGCCATCGCGGGCACCCACGGGAAGACCTCCACCACGGCCATGGCGACCCTCGCGCTGCGCGGCGCGGGCGAGGACCCCGCCTGGGCGCTCGGCGCCGCCGTCCCCGACCTCGGCCGCAACGCGGGATTCGGCGCCGAGGGCCGACCCGAGGCCGGACCGGAAGGGGACGGATACGGAGTCGTGGAGGCCGACGAGTCCGACGGGTCCTTCCTCGCCTTCGCTCCGGAGGTCCTGGTGGTGACGAACCTCGAGGCCGACCACCTCGACTTCCACGGCACCGCCGAGAACGTGACCGCCGCCTTCGAGGCGCTCACCGCCCGGATCCCCGCGGGCGGCACGCTCATCGTCTGCAGCGATGACAAGGGCGCCCGGGCGCTGGGGGAGATGGCCGAGCGCAGCGGCGTCGCAGTCCAGCGCTACGGCACAGGCCCGGATGCCGACTGGCGCGTGCTCGAGGAGGACGCGGGCACCACCGGCACCTCGCTCGTGCTCGCCACCCCGCACGGGGAGCTGCGGACCTCGCTCTCCGTGGTCGGCCACCACAACGTCCTGAACGCGCTGGGGGCTCTCGCGGCGGCCCGCGCCGCCGCACCCGAGGCGGCCCTGCCCGCGCTCGCGGCGGGACTCGAACCCTTCACCGGCGCCTCGCGACGCTTCGACCTGGCCGGCAGCGAGAACGGGATCGCCGTCTACGACGACTACGCCCACCATCCCCGCGAGGTCGAGGCGGCTGTCGCGGCGGCGCGCGGCATCGTCCGCAGCACGGGCGGGCGCGTGCTCGTGGTGTTCCAGCCCCATCTGTTCTCCCGCACCCGCGCCTTCGCCGCGGAGTTCGCCGGCGCGCTCGCCGGAGCCGACGCCGCCTGGGTGATGCCCGTCTACGCCGCGCGCGAGGACCACGACCCCGACGTCACCGCGCGGACCATCACCGCCCTCGCCCCCGAGGGAGTGCGCGCGCTCGCCGAGGGCGAGAGCGGCGCCTCGGCCGTCGCGGACGCTGCGCGCCCCGGAGACGTGGTGCTGATGCTGGGTGCAGGGGACATCGTGGAGACGACCCCCTCGGTGCTCGCTGCGCTCCAGGACGCGGCCCGCGGCTGATGGCGCGCCGACCCGCCCCGCCGAAGCCCGCCGCCTCGGCCCCCGTCCCGCCCGCACGGCCGGCGGCGCGGCCGCGCACCCCCGCGGCAGGAGCGCCTGTCCGGCGCGCGTCCACGGCGGCCTCGGCGCGTGCAGCGTCGGCCCCGGCGGAGCGGGAGGGCCGGACCGAAGAAGAGGGCGGCCGCGTCGTCCACGCGGCGGATCGCTTCCGCGCGCTGCTGCGCCCCCGGCCCTGGAGGCGCCACCGCCGCCGAATCATCGCCTGGGGGGCCGGCACCGTCCTGCTCCTGGTCGCGCTGCTCATCACTGCGGTGAGCCTGCCGCAGCTCCAGGTGCAGCGCGTCGACGTGGTGGGCACCACCTACGTCTCCGCCGACGAGGTGCGCGAGGCCGCCGCCGGCGAGACCGGCTCCAGCGTGCTGCTGCTGCCCGCCGGGCGCATCGCCCGCGAGGTCGAGGGCGTCCCCGGGGTCGCCTCGGCCGAGGTCACCCGGCAGTGGCCGGACGGAGCCCGGATCGCGGTCACCGAGCGCACCCCGCTCGCGCAGCTCACCGACGCCTCGGGCGCGGTCAGCATCCTGGACGCCACCGGGACCGTCCTGCCCTCGAGCGCCACGCAGGCGCCGGACGGCTCCCCGCGGCACCTGACGGCGCTCACCATCGCCGACGGCGCCGCCGATCCCGCCGCCGCGACGAGCTCCATGCTCGAGGTCCTCGCGGCGCTGCCCGAGGACTTCCGCTCCTCGGTCGGCCAGATCGCCGCGAGCTCCCGCACCGACGTCACGCTCACCGTCCAGACCGATCAGGGCACACGGACCGTGGTGTGGGGGGACGCGAGCGACAGCGAGCTGAAGGCGAACGTCGCGCGGGCGCTGCTGGGCCAGCCCGGCACCACCATCGACGTCACCTCCCCGATCGCTCCGGTCACCCGCTGAGGGCTGCACGGGCCCGGGGGAGCCCGCCGAGCTCGGCTGCGCGCCGCCGGGCGAGGACGCGCCCCGGCGCGCCCGCGACACGCGCGCGACACGCCCTCGAGGTCGTTGCACCCGCGGTCCCGCTTCCCTAGCGTCGAAGGAAGGGACGAGGACCATGAAGTCCAACCTTCGACTTGAGGTCGAGGGTTGGGGCCTGCGGGCGCATCCCCTCTCTCACCAGGACGAAGACAACAAGAGCAAGGACCTCAACGTGGCCGGATCCCAGAACTACCTCGCAGTGATCAAGGTCGTCGGCGTCGGCGGCGGCGGCGTGAACGCCGTGAACCGCATGATCGAATCCGGGCTCAAGGGCGTCGAGTTCATCGCGATCAACACCGATGCCCAGGCGCTCCTGATGTCGGACGCCGACGTCAAGCTCGACGTCGGCAAGGAGCTCACCCGCGGCCTCGGCGCCGGCGCCGATCCCGAGGTGGGCCGGAAGGCCGCCGAGGATCACGCCGAGGAGATCGAGGAGGTCCTGCGGGGCGCCGACATGGTCTTCGTGACCGCGGGCGAGGGCGGCGGCACCGGCACCGGCGGCGCTCCCGTCGTCGCGAAGATCGCCCGCAGCCTCGGCGCGCTGACCATCGGTGTGGTCACCCGCCCGTTCACCTTCGAGGGACGCCGCCGCTCCGGCCAGGCCGACTCCGGCATCGAGGCGCTGCAGTCCGAGGTCGACACCCTCATCGTGATCCCCAACGATCGCCTGCTCTCGATCGCCGACAAGCAGGTCTCCATGCTCGACGCCTTCAAGAGCGCCGACCAGGTGCTGCTCTCGGGCGTCCAGGGCATCACTGACCTCATCACCACCCCGGGCCTGATCAACCTCGACTTCGCCGACGTGAAGTCCGTGATGCAGGGCGCGGGCTCCGCGCTCATGGGCATCGGCTCCTCCCGCGGGGACGACCGCGCGCTGCAGGCGGCGGAGCTCGCCGTCTCCAGCCCGCTGCTCGAGGCCTCGATCGACGGCGCCTTCGGCGTGCTGCTCTCGATCCAGGGCGGCAGCGACCTGGGCCTGTACGAGGTCTCCGAGGCGGCCCGACTGGTCCAGGAGGCCGCGCACCCCGATGCGAACCTCATCTTCGGCGCCATCATCGACGACGCGCTCGGCGACGAGGTGCGCGTGACCGTCATCGCCGCGGGCTTCGAGGGCGGCGGCCCCACGCCGCGCCAGGAGGCGCCGAAGGTCGCCGCGCGTCCTGCGGCGCGCGTCGAGAGCGCCCCCCGCTCGGAGGTAGGCGGCCGCACCGAGTCCGCTTCGCGCGCGTTCCGTCCCGCCCGTCCGGAGGCCGCGGCGCGCCCCTCGGCCGTCTCCGACCGGACCCCCGCTGCGGGCGGCTGGGGCGTTCCCCAGCAGACCTTCGAGCCCTCGACCGGTCAGGGCGCGGAGCCGGGGACGGAGGTCATGGATCCCGCCGACGTCGAGGACTCGGGCGAGTCGGCCGCGCAGTACCGCCCCGTGGCGGTGCCCCGCCAGGAGGCCGAGCCGGTGCGCCCGCCGCGCATCGAGGAGCCGCCCGCCGATGACGACGATCTGGATCTGCCCTCGTTCCTGAAGTGATGGCGCAGCTGTGACGCAGTCACCGATCTCGGCACGGGCCCCGCGGCTGCGCGGGGCCCGTGCCCTGTTCACGGGGCGCGCGGGCGGGGTCTCCGCCGCTCCCTTCGACTCCCTGAACCTCGCCCGCCACGTCGGGGACGACCCGGAGGCGGTCGAGGCCAATCGCGCGCTGCTCGCGCGCGAGATCGGCCTGCCGCTGGTGTTCGTGGAGCAGGTGCACTCGGCGGACGTCCTCGTGCTGCGCTCCGGCGGCGCGCGCGGCGAGGAGTCGTCGATCGCGACGGCCGACGCCCTGGTCACCGACCGCACGGACATCGCCCTCGCAATCATGGTCGCCGACTGCGTGCCCGTGCTGCTGAGCGATCCGGTCGCCGGAGTGATCGGAGCGGCCCACGCGGGTCGCCGCGGGCTCCTCGGGGGCGTCCTGGAGGCGACGGCGGCGGCGATGGCTGCGCTCGGCGCCGATCCCGCGCGCACCGAGGCCGCGATCGGCCCTGCCGTCTGCGGCCGCTGCTACGAGGTGCCGGAGGCCATGCAGGAGGAGGCCGTCGCGGCTCTCCCGGCTGCGCGCTCGACCACGCGATCCGGGACTCCCGCTCTCGACCTGCCCGCCGGGGCGGCCGCGGCGCTGGTGCGCGCGGGCCTCGCCCCGGAGCGGATCGACGCGGGAGCCCCGTGCACGCTGGAGGACGAGCGCTGGTTCTCCTACCGGCGCTCTGCCCGCACCGGCCGCTTCGTCGGCGCGATCCGTCGCGCCGGGACGTGACGCAGGGCGCGCCGACGACGCGCCGACACACCGGCGGCCTCCCTGCGCGGGCTTCGCGCCTCGGGTAGTTTCGCCTCAGGGCCCCTGCGCACAGCCGTGCCGTCGGAGCGCCCGCCCTGCACGCATCACAGCCACCACATCTGAGCATCGGGAGAGCATCCATGGGAGCCTGGCACAACGCGATGGTCGCTCTCGGCCTGGCGAACGAGGTCGACGAGGACTACTACGAGGACGAGGCCCCGCGCCGCGAGGAGGCGCCCGTCGCCCGTCGCGCCGACCGCGTCGTCGAGAGCCCCGCCGAGCGCGAGGCCCAGGTCACCCCGATCCGCCAGCGCGGTCACGTGCTGTCGGTCCAGCAGCATTCCGCGGAGGACTCCATGCAGCGCATCACCACGATCCACCCGCGCTCGTACAACGACGCCAAGGCCATCGGCGAGTCGTTCCGCGACGGGGTCCCCGTGATCATGAACCTGTCCGACATGCAGGACGGCGACGCGAAGCGCATGGTCGACTTCTCCGCTGGCCTGGTGTTCGGCCTTCGCGGCTCCATCGAGCGGATCACCTCGAAGGTCTTCCTGCTCTCGCCCGAGTTCGTGCAGGTGGACGGCGACGCCTCCACTGACGAGGGCACCTTCTACAACCAGAGCTGAGCGGCGTGGAGATCCTGGCGTCCGTCCTCTACCTCGGACTGCTGCTCTACTCGCTCCTGCTGCTGGCACGGCTGGTCATCGACTGGATCCGCGGCTACGCCCGCGACTACCGGCCCCGCGGCGCCGTGCTCGTGCTGTTCGAGACCGTGTTCACGCTGACCGACCCGCCGGTGAAGCTGCTGCGCCGCCTCATCCCCCCGGTCCGGCTGGGAGCGGTGGCACTGGATCTCTCGCTGATGGTGCTGCTGCTGGCGTGCTCCCTCGTGCTCTCCGTGCTGGCGCGCTTCGCGATCTGAACGCCCCCACGCTCCGCTCCGGGTGGGAGCGGTCCCGCGGACTGCGGCGGGGATGTGATCTGCGAGACGCGGCGCGGCCCTGCGGGGCCCGCTCGCGGGCCCTCCGGGGGCGCGGCGCAGGTGCATCCGCTACCCTGTCAGCAGATGCGCCCACTCCGGCGCGACGGACTACGAGATTGACGAGAAGGTGACCCATGGCTCTGATGCCGGAAGACCTGGATAACAAGCGGTTCACCCCGGTGCGGTTCTCCGAGGGCTACGACATGGACGAGGTGGACAACTTCCTCGACCTCGAGGTCCTGCCGCGCCTGCAGGAGCTCCTCGACGAGAACGCCCGCCTGACCCGCGAGCTGGACGAGGCCCACAACCGCATCGCGGAGCTGGAGTCCACTCCCCGCGAGGTGCAGCCCGTGCGTGAGGACGCCGCTGCCGCCTACGAGGAGACCGAGCCCGCGCAGGACGTCGAGGAGGCCACGCAGGTCCACGGCGTCGTCGCCGCCCCGGCCGCCGCGGCTCCCACCGCCGAGAGCGCCGACCAGTCGGCCGCCGGCATCATCGCCCTGGCGAATCGTCTGCACGACGAGTACGTCAAGAACGGCGAGGACGAGCGCGACCGCCTCATCGCGGACGCCAACTCCGAGCACCGTCGCATCGTCGGCGAGGCCGAGGAGAAGTCCCGCACGACCCTCGAGGCCCTCGAGGTCAAGAAGAGCGAGCTGGAGAAGACGATCGAGGGTCTGCGCACCTTCGAGCGCGACTACCGCAACCGTCTGCGCAACTACCTGGAGAACCAGCTGCGCGATCTGGACACCACCGACACGCAGGACAAGCAGACCTCCTTCGGCCTGTGAGTCACAGCTCCACCACGACGGCGACCGCCGGGCGCACCGCGCCGGGCGGTCGCCGTTCGTCGGCCCCCCGCGCGATGACCCGTTCCGCCGCGCTGGTGCTGGTGGTCGCGATCGCCGCCGTGCTGTTCGTGCTCGACCAGGTCACCAAGCACTGGGCAGAGGCGAACCTCGAGACCGACTCCGCTCGGCCGCTGCTCGGCGAGCTGCTGCAGCTGCGCCTGCTGTACAACTCGGGGGCGGCCTGGGGCATGGGCTCCGGCATCACCCCGGTGGTCACGATCCTGCAGCTGGCGATCGCCGCGGGAGTGGTCGTATTCGCGATCCGCGCTGTGCGCTCCCCGTGGTACGCGGTGACCCTGGGGCTCATCCTCGGCGGCGCGCTCGGCAACATCCACGACCGCCTGCTGCGCGCCCCCGGTCCGTTCCGCGGCTGGGTGGTGGACTTCCTCGTGCTGCCCCACTGGCCCGTGTTCAACGTGGCCGATATGGGCGTGGTCTCCGGCGCGATCCTGCTGGTGCTGCTGAGCATCCTCGGACTGCCGACGGCGCCCGCGCCCGACGAGCCCGCACGGGAGACTCCCGCGGGGGAGCGCCGATGAGCACCGAGCGCATCCTCCCGGTGCCCGAGGGCCTCGCCGGTGAGCGGGTGGACGTCGGTCTCGCGCGACTGCTGGGCTTCTCCCGCACCCGCGCCGCGGAGCTCGTCAGCAGCGGCGCCGTGCATGTCGACGGCGCGGAGCCGGCGCGCTCCGCGCGGCTCGAGCCCGGTTCGCTGCTGCGCGTGCAGATCCCCGAGGAGAAGCCGCCCGTGCAGGTGCGCCCCAGCATCGTCGAGGGCATGCACCTCGTCTTCCAGGACGACGACATCGTCGTGATCGAGAAGCCCGTCGGCGTCGCCGCCCATCCGGCGGCCGGCTGGTCCGGGCCGACGGTCCTCGGGCACCTCGCCGGCGCGGGCGTCAGCATCATGACCTCCGGGGATCCGGAGCGCCGCGGCATCGTGCAGCGTCTCGACGTCGGCACCAGCGGGCTGATGGTCGTGGCGCGCACCGAGCGCGCGTACACGGTGCTGAAGGACGCGTTCCGCGCCCGCACCGTCTCGAAGACCTACCATGCGCTCTGCCAGGGGGTGCCCGTCCCGCCGCAGGGCACGATCGACGCGCCCATCGGCCGTTCCCCGAAGCACGACTACAAGTTCGCGGTGCTGAGCTCGGGGAAGGCATCGGTCACCCACTACGAGGTGATCGAGGAGCTGCCGGGCGCCTCGCTGAACGAGGTGCACCTGGAGACCGGCCGCACCCACCAGATCCGCGTGCACTTCTCCGCCATGCGCCACCCGCTGGTGGGCGATCCGCTCTACGGCTCGGATCCGACGTTCGCGAAGCGACTGGGACTCGTGCGCCAGTGGCTGCACGCCGTCGAGCTGTCCTTCGTGCACCCGGTCAGCGGCGAGCAGGTCACGTTCACCTCGCAGTACCCGGCCGATCTCCAGCGCGCGCTCGAGATCCTGCGCGAGGGCTGATGTCGAAGGAGAACAGCGGCGCGGCCCGGGAGCGGGCGCTCCAGCGCGCCGCATTCCCCTGGGAGCGGGTGTCGGGGCTGCTCGGCCTCGCCCCCGCGGAGGCCGCTGTCGCACTGCGCGATGACGTGTCCGCGCGCGATGCGGTCCTCGCCGCGGCGCGCGCCTACATCGCGGCCGACGATGATCGCCGCGCCGGCCGCGCGCCCTCGAGCCCGGTGGCGGCGCACCCGGATTTCCCCACCGGCGTCGGCATGAGCCTGATCGGCGCGAGCGTGCTGTGGGAGGCCCCCGAGCTGATCCCGCAGCTCGCACTCCGCGTGGCGAAGGACCACTTCGAGGACGGCGACCTCTCCCTCGCGGCGAGCTTCGCGGCGCTCGTCGCCGAGCACGCGCAGCCCGGGCGGGACGATGCGGAGGCGTGGTCGGCCCAGTCTCTGCTGGTCGCGATCCTCTCCCGCGCCGGGAGCGCCGCTGATGCCGACGCCCTCGCGCGGGATCTCGCCGCGCACGGCGTACCCGTGGACCTGTGGCGCGATGCGGATCCGCGCCTGCCGGATGAGTCGATGGCCTGGCACGGCGGGGCCTTCGTCGAGGGCATGCCTCCGCGCGCCGACGGCCGCGCCCTCAGCTTCGAGCAGGCGGGGGAGTATGTCGACTCCCTGCTCACCGAGACCCTCCGGGAGCACGAGGCAGAAGAGGACCCGGGCTCGGCACGCGGCTAGAGCGTCCGCATTCCCGTCTCCGCGGTGACCCTCGCGACGGCGCCGGGGCGAGTCTGAGAGGCCCGCTCGTCACAGGGCCCGACTACCCTTGATCCATGGCATCCGATGACTTCGTGCACCTCCACGTCCACACCGATTACTCCCTGCTGGACGGCGCCGCGAAGATCTCGAAGCTGGTGGACGAGGTGGTCCGCCAGGAGCAGAAGGCCATCGCGATCACCGACCACGGGTACCTGTTCGGGGCCTACGAGTTCTACCGCACGGCGAAGGCCGCCGGGGTGAAGCCGATCATCGGCATCGAGGCCTACGTGACCCCGGGGACCAGCCGCCACGACCGCACCCGCGTGCAGTGGGGCACGAAGGCGCAGCAGGACGCGGGCGACGACGTCTCCGCGCGCGGCGCCTACACCCACCTCACCCTGCTCTCCCGCACCACGGAGGGCATGCACAACCTCTTCCGACTGGGCTCTGCCGCGTCGCTCGACGGCCAGATGGGCAAGTGGCCCCGCATGGACCGCGAGATCCTGCAGAGCTACTCGAAGGGCCTGATCGCCTCGACCGGCTGCCCCTCGGGGGAGATCCAGACCCGCATCCGGCTCGGCCAGTGGGACGAGGCGGTGCGCGCGGCGGGGGAGTACCAGGATCTCTTCGGCAAGGAGAACTACTTCGTCGAGCTGATGGACCACGGACTGGACCTCGAGACCCGGGTGACCAGCGACCTCATCAAGCTCTCGAAGACCATCGGCGCCCCGCTGCTGGCCACGAACGACCTCCACTACGTCACCGAGGAGGACGCGAAGATCCAGGATGCGCTGCTGTGCATCAACTCCGGATCGACCTTCGACACCCCCGGCCGCTTCAAGTTCGACGGCTCGGGCTACTACCTGAAGTCGGCCCGGCAGATGCGCGAGCTGTTCCGCGAGCTGCCCGAGGCGTGCGACAACACGGTGCTGGTCGCGGAGATGTGCGATGTCGCGTTCACGACCACCGACGAGGGCGCGAACTTCATGCCCGTCTTCCCCACCCCGCCCGGGGAGGACGAGAACTCCTGGTTCATCAAGGAGGTCGAGCGTGGCCTCGAGTACCGCTACCCGGCGGGAATTCCCGACGATGTGCGCGCCCGCGCGGACTTCGAGGTCGGGATCATCACCCAGATGGGGTTCCCCGGCTACTTCCTCGTCGTCTCCGACTTCATCAAGTGGGCCAAGGAGCAGGGCATCCGCGTGGGCCCCGGCCGAGGCTCGGGCGCCGGCTCGATGGTCGCCTACGCCATGCGGATCACCGACCTCGACCCCCTCGAGCACGGACTGCTGTTCGAGCGCTTCCTGAACCCCGATCGCGTCTCGATGCCCGACTTCGACGTCGACTTCGATGATCGCCGCCGCGGAGAGGTGCTCGAGTACGTCACCCGGAAGTACGGCGACGACCGCGTCGCCCAGGTCATCACCTACGGCGTGATGAAGACGAAGAACTCGCTCAAGGACGCCGCCCGCGTGCTCGGCTACCCCTACGCGATGGGCGACACCCTCACTAAGGCGCTGCCGCCGGCCGTGATGGGCAAGGACATCTCGCTGACGGGCATCTTCGACCCGACCGACAAGCGCTATGCGGAGGCGGGGGAGTTCCGTCGCCTGCACGACGAGAACCCCGACGTGCAGAAGGTCTACGAGATCGCCTCCGGAGTCGAGGGCCTCACCCGCGGCTGGGGCGTGCACGCCTGCGCGGTCATCATGTCCAGCGCGCCGCTGGTGGACATCATCCCGATGATGCGCCGCCCCGCGGACGGGCAGATCATCACGCAGCTCGACTACCCGACCTGCGAGACCCTGGGCCTGCTGAAGATGGACTTCCTGGGTCTGCGCAACCTCACCGTGATCTCCGATGCGCTCGCGAACATCGAGACCAACGGCAAGGAGGCCCCGGACCTCGAGACCATGGGGTTCGAGGATCCGGCGACCTACGAGCTGCTAGGCCGCGGCGACACCCTCGGCGTGTTCCAGCTGGACGGCTCCGGCATGCGCACGCTGCTGCGCCAGATGAAGCCCGACAAGTTCGGCGACATCTCGGCAGTCTCGGCGCTGTACCGCCCCGGTCCCATGGGCATGAACTCGCATACGAACTACGCGTTGCGCAAGAACGACCTCCAGCCCATCACCCCCATCCACCCGGAGCTCGAGGAGCCCCTCGCCGAGATCCTCGGCGAGACCTACGGCCTGATCGTGTATCAGGAGCAGGTCATGCAGATCGCGCAGAAGGTCGCCGGCTACAGCCTCGGCGAGGCCGACATCCTGCGCCGCGCGATGGGCAAGAAGAAGAAGGCGGAGCTGGACAAGCAGTACCAGTCCTTCTCCGGAGGCATGAAGGAGCGCGGGTTCTCCGACGCTGCGGTGAAGGCGCTGTGGGACACCCTGCTGCCGTTCGCCGACTACGCCTTCAACAAGTCGCACTCCGCGGCCTACGGCGTGGTCTCCTACTGGACCGGGTACCTCAAGGCGAACTTCCCCACCGAGTACATGGCGGCGCTGCTCACCTCCACCCAGGAGAATCGCGACCGCCTGGGCCTCTACCTCGGCGACTGCCGCCATCGCGGCATCACCGTGCTCCCGCCGGATGTGAACGAGTCCGGCATGTACTTCTCCGCCGTCGGCGAGGACATCCGCTTCGGGCTCTCGGCGATCCGCAACGTCGGCGCGAACGTGGTCGAGGCGATCCTCGAGGCGCGCGAGGAGAAGGGCGCGTTCACCTCCTTCACGGACTTCCTGGACAAGGTGCCGCTCGCGGTGTGCAACAAGCGCACGATCGAGTCGCTCATCAAGGGCGGGGCGTTCGACTCGATCGGCGCCAACCGCCGCTCGCTCATGCTGGTCCACGAGGATGCGGTCGACGCCGTCGTGGACGTCAAGCGCAAGGAGGCCCAGGGCCAGTACGACCTGTTCGGCTCCGACCTCTTCGGCGGGGGAGAGGACGGCGACGTCGCCTCGGGCTCCTCGGCGACGATCACGATCCCGGACCTGCCAGAGTGGGACCGCAAGGAGAAGCTCGGCTTCGAGCGCACGATGCTCGGCCTGTACGTCTCGGACCACCCGCTGCGCGGGCTCGAGCACGTCATCGGCAACCACTCGGACCGCCCCATCTCCTCCCTGGCCGACGAGGGCGCCGTCGAGGACGGCGCGATGGTGAAGATCGCCGGTCTCATCACCTCCCTCCAGCGCAAGACCACGAAGAAGGGCGACATGTGGGCGATCGCGACGGTCGAGGATCTCGAGGGATCCATCGACTGCCTGCTGTTCCCCACGACCTACCAGACGGTCTCCACTGAGCTCGCCGAGGACATCGTGGTCTCGATGAAGGGACGGCTGGACACCTCCAAGGGGATGCCCGAGCTGCGCGTGATGGAGGTGAGCCTGCCGGACGTCACCTCCGGCGGCTCCGACGGACCGGTCGTCATCTCCGTGCCGGCCGTGCGGTTCTCCCAGCGGGTCGCCGAGGATCTGCGCGGCGTGCTGGAGGACAACCGCGGCCCCAGCGAGGTGCGCCTGCGCCTGCAGGAGCCTGGCCGCACCACGCTCATGCAGCTCGACGCGCGCCTCGCAGTCACCCCGTCGGCCGCCCTCTACGCCTCGCTGAAGGCGCTGCTGGGCCCGTCCTGCCTGCAGTGAGGCGGGGCGGGTCGATAGCGGGGCGGCACGGGGGAGGGGGGCCGCCCGGCCGCCGCGAGCGGATCAGCCGAACAGGGCGCGCGCCTCGTCCCAGCGGCTGGCCGGAACTGCCTTGGGGTTGTCGATCGCCTCGGTGAGCGGGACGTCCACGATGTCGGTGCCGCGCAGCGAGACCATGCGTCCGTAGCGGCGGCTGTGGACGAGGTCCATCACCGCCATGCCGAAGCGCGTGGCGAGCACCCGGTCGTACGCGGTGGGCTCGCCGCCGCGCTGGATGTGGCCGAGCACCGTCGCGCGCGACTCGATGCCGAGGCGCTGCTCGATGAGCGGGGCGAGAGCCTGCGCGATCCCGCCGAAGCGCGGCCGGCCGAACTCGTCCAGCTCGTAGTCCATGAGGCCGGCGGGGGCGTCGCGGGGCTGGAAGCCCTCGGCGACCACCACGAGCGGCGCCCGGCGCCGGTCCCAGGCGCTCTGCACGTGCGCGCAGATCTCGTCCAGGGAGAGCGGGAACTCGGGGATGCAGATGACGTGCGCACCGGCGGCCATGCCCGAGTGCAGCGCGATCCAGCCGACCGACCGACCCATCACCTCGGCCACCATGCACCGGTGGTGCGAGTCACCGGTCATGCGCAGCCGGTCCAGGGACTCCGTCGCGATCTCCACGGCCGTGTGGAAGCCGAAGGTGTAGTCGGTGGCATCCAGGTCGTTGTCGACGGTCTTGGGCACGCCGACCACCGGGATCCCCGCCTCGAACAGCCGGTTCGCCGTGTAGAGGGTGCCATCGCCGCCGATGGCGATGAGCGCGTCGACCTCTTCGGCCTCCATGGCGCGGCGCACGATCGCGGCGCCGTCCTGCCCGTCGTGGAAGGGGTTCGCACGGGAGGTGCCGAGGATCGTCCCGCCCTGGCGGCCGATGCCGCGCACACGGCGACGGGGGATCGGCACCAGATCGTTCTCGATCACGCCTCGCCAGCCGTCGCGGTAGCCCACGAACTCGTCCTCGAAGTGCCGGTCGCCGGTGAGCACGGCCCCGCGGATCACCGCGTTGAGGCCCGGGCAGTCGCCGCCGGAGGTCAGAATGCCGATCTTC
Organism: Brachybacterium equifaecis; assembly: GCF_023509525.1. Lineage (GTDB taxonomy): Bacteria > Actinomycetota > Actinomycetes > Actinomycetales > Dermabacteraceae > Brachybacterium > Brachybacterium equifaecis. The sequence goes on along the minus strand of NZ_JAKNCJ010000001.1, from coordinate 285,994 downwards.
ATGAGGTCACGCGCTCTCGTCGTCGGTCAGGGGCTGATCCTCACCTTAGGCAGAGAGCGAGGGGCCGGGTGGGGACTTTCGTCGCGCCTGCCCGGCCCCTCGCCGTCTGCTCACCCGATGCTCATCTGCCGGTCATGCGCGCGACTCGTCCTGCCCTGAGCCTGCAGCGCCGCCCTGCTCGGCAGGGGTGCTCGTGCTCGCGGCGGGCGCTGCGACCGAGCCGGGCGCCGACTGCGCGGCACCGGCCTCGGCGCTCACGCGGCGCCCGCCCGCGGCGGCCGCCTGCAGCGTCTCCTGGAAGTCGATGCCCGTGGTGGAGCGCACCATCTCGAGCACCTGCGCGAGGCCCACGGAGATGTTCTGCCCGATCTTCGCTTCGCCGTCGGAGGAGATGACGGAGAGGCTCTCGATGTTCGAGTACGGGGAGGCGAGCTCTCCGGCCACCTTCGGGAGCACCTCGAGGACCTGGGAGAGCACAGCGGCCTCGTTGAACTGCTTGTACGCCTCGGCCTTCGCGCGCGTGGTCTCCGCCTCGGCGTCACCCTTGGCGCGGATAGACGCGCCCTCGGCCTCGCCGCGGGCACGCTGCGAGTCGGCCTGCGCCTGACCCTCCAGGCGCACGGCCTCGGCGTCCTTCGAGCGGCGCTGCAGCTCGACCTCGGCCTCGGCGCGGCCGCGGGCCTCGATGGAGAACGCCTCCGCCTCGGAGGAGACCTTACGGGCCTCGGCGCGGTTGCGCTCGTCGGTCAGCTGCGCCTCGGACTCGGCGATGCGCGCGTACTTCTTCGAATCCGCATCCTGCTGCTCGGCGTAGCGCTTGGCCTCGGCGGGCTTGTGCACCTCGGCGATCAGCTGCTTCTCGCGCAGATCGTTGTTGCGGATCGCGATGGCCTCCTCGGCCTCGATCACCCTCTGCTGCTGGTTCGCGCGCGAGAGCGGCCCGGCGGCGTCCGCGACGGCCTGGCGGGCGTCGGTCTGCTCCTTGATCTCGGCCTGGCGCAGATCGAGCTCCTGCTTGGACTCGGCCTCGCGCTGGAGGTTGATGTTGCGGGCCTGGGTGGCCTCGCGGTTCGCATCGGACTCGGCGATCGCCGCGCGCTTGGCGACCAGAGCTGCCTCCGGGCGTCCCCAGTCGCGCAGGTAGGAGCCGTCGTCCTCGACGGCGCTGATCTGGAAGGTGTCGATGACCAGGCCCTGGTTGTTCATCGAGTGCGCGGCCTCCTCCTGCACCTGAGCGGCGAAGGAGGCGCGATCCTGGATGATCTGCTCGACCGTCAGCGTGCCGACCACCGCGCGCAGGGTTCCCGAGAGGATCTCCTGGCTGTAGTGGTCGATGTTCTTCTGCTGGTCCAGGAAGCGCTGGGAGGCGCGGCGGACGTCCTCGACGGTGCCGCCGACCTTCACCTGCGCGACGCCGCGCAGGCGCAGCTGGATGCCGTTCTTGGAGTAGCCGTCGATCTCGACCTGGATCTGGCGGGAGCTGAGGCTCAGCACGAAGGCGCGGTCGAAGAACGGGCGCACGATCGCGCGCGAGCCGATGACCACGCGCGCACCGCCGGACTCGAGGTCGACGTCGGCGGCTGAGCGGGCGGCGTTGCGCCCGGTGATGATGAGCGCCTCGTTCGGCGCGGCGATGCGATAGCTGCGGACGATCACGAACAGCACGATCGCGACCAGCACGAGGATCGCGCCGACGATGATCAGCGGTATGAGGAGTGCGGGGTCCATCAGGGCCCTTCCGGTTCGTGGCTTCAGCCGGCGGTGAGGTGGCTCTCAGCCTCTCACGACTCCCGGTGCTGCGCGGGGGATTGTGGAGAAGGGGACGGGCCGGCGGGGCAGAGCGGGGCGCCGCCCGGCAGGGGGGAAGGAGCGCCCTGCGATCCGGGCTGTGAGGCGAGGGCGCGGTGCGGATCACATCCGGGACGCGCCGGAATCCGCCCTGAAAACTGAAGACGCGGTGGCGCTCCTCACGCGCGGCGTCCCGCATACGGGACGCACGGGAAGGATTGTTGAACAATCATTCACGAAAGCGGCAGTTCTGCGGGTAGACCCTTTTTGTGTCACGGGTGTACGCGTCTCGGCGTTCTCTGCGTGCGCGGACGCGCCTGATCCGCGATCCCGGGCGCGGCATGACGGGCTGGTGAACACGGGGTAATTTCCAGCGTCGATCGGTGACGGAGGGCACCCCGCAGCAGCAGGGAGCCGCCCGGAGCCGGGATGCAGAACGCCGCGCCGCCTCCGGGCGGTGCACATCCCTACCCGTTCGAAGCGCACCAGGACCCCAGGCCGGCCCAGCCCGCCTCTGGAGCTTCACGACCCCGCTGAAGGGGACACGATGAGCAGCACTCCTCCGCCTGCAGGGCATCAGCCCGCCGCAGAGCGCACCGTCACCGTCGGAGCAGACGGCCACGAGATCTCCCACGAGGGCTACGCCAAGTCCCTCGGCCACCGCCAGGTCACGATGATCGCCATCGGCGGCGCGATCGGCGTGGGCCTGTTCATGGGCGCGGGCGGCCGACTCGTCACCGTCGGCCCGGCCCTGATCCTCTCCTACATCATCGGCGGCATCCTCGCCTTCTTCCTCATGCGCGCCATCGGCGAGCTGATCATGTACCGCCGCTCCTCCGGCTCGTTCGTCTCCTACGCCGGCGAGCTGTTCGGCGCCAAGGGCGCGTTCATCGCCGGCTGGTCGTACTTCATCAACTGGGGCCTCACCGGCATCGCCGAGCTGATCGCCATCGGCCTCTACATCCAGAACCTGCTGCCGAACCTCAGCTGGTTCATCTCCGCGCTCATCGCGCTCGTGCTGCTGGTCGCCGCGAACCTCATCTCCGTGCGCGTGTTCGGCGAGCTCGAGTTCTGGGCCTCGATCATCAAGGTCACGGCCATCGTCGCGTTCCTCGTGATCGGCACCCTGCTGGTCCTGTTCAGCGCGAAGATCGGCATCTACGAGGCCGGATTCCACAACTTCACCGCGGTGAACGACTCGTTCTTCCCGCACGGCGTCGCGCCGATGATCTTCGTCCTCTCGGGCGTGGTCTTCGCGTACAACGGCATCGAGATCATCGGCATCACCGCCGGTGAGATGAAGGACGCCCGCACCGAGGTCCCCAAGGCGATCCGCACCGTCGTGGTCCGCATCGTCGTGTTCTATGTCGGCTCGGTCCTGCTGCTCGCCCTGCTGCTGCCCTCGGATGCCTATGAGAACGGCGTCTCGCCGTTCGTGACCGTGTTCGAGAAGCTCGGCATCGGCTGGATGGGCACCGCGATGACGATCGTCGTCGCGACCGCCGCGTTCTCCTCCACGAACTCCGGCCTCTACTCGATCGGCCGCATCTTCCGCACGATGGCCGAGAACGGCCACGCCCCTCAGTGGCTCACCCGCATGAACGCCCGCCACGTGCCGTACGCATCGCTGCTGGCGGTGTCGACGTTCTACCTGGTGGGCCTGATCGTGGCGTTCCTCGCCACGGGCGGCCACGGCAAGGGCTCCCTCGCCTTCGACCTCGCGATGGAGACGGCCGCTGTGGGCGTGCTGAGCTCGTGGGTGATCATCTTCGGCTGCGTCATCGTGCTGCGTCGCACGAAGGGCAAGGACGCTTCCGAGCTGCCCATGCCGGGCGGCACCGTCGCTGCCTGGCTGTGCATCCTCGCGACGATCGGCATCGTGGTGCTGATCGGCTTCTCCACGGCGACGAACGCTGCCGGAGAGACCGTCCCGTTCGGTCTGTGGATCCTCTCCTCCATCCCGGTGTTCGCCATCCTCATGGTGATCGGCTGGATCTTCGTGAAGCGCACCCACCCCGAGCTTCAGGAGCGCGAGCACTACCTGCGCGCCGCGCGCGTCGAGGACGCCGCTGTGCGCGCCGCGGCGGACTCCGCCGCGCAGTGACCTCTCCCGCCCGGCTGCGCGCCGCGGCGGAGAATCATCCCAGAAGGGCTCGGACCGCAGCAGCGGTCCGGGCCCTTCCGGTATTCCAGACGGCCTCGAGGCTCCCTCGTCGGGGGCGCGGCGGCGGGCGGGAGTAAGGTTCCAGGCGGCTCGGCACGAAGACCAGTGCTCGAACGTGCGCATTCCACGGTCGCCGAGATTCCAGGATCAGCCGACTCGAAGGAGAACGCCGCCATGTCCACTGCGCACAGCACCACCGGACCCACCTCATCCGCAGAGCCATCAGGCGGGACGGGGGCCGACGGGGTCGAGATCTCCTCCGAGGGATACGCCCGCACCCTCACCCACCGCCACGTCACGATGATCGCGATCGGCGGCGCCATCGGCGTGGGCCTGTTCATGGGCACCGGCAGCCGGCTCGTCACGACAGGCCCGGCGCTCATCGGCTCGTACGCGATCGCCGGACTGCTCGCGTTCTTCCTCATGCGCGCCATCGGCGAGCTCATCATGTACCGCCGCACCTCCGGCTCCTTCGTCTCCTACGCGGGAGAGTTCTACGGAGCCAAGGGCGCGTTCATCGCAGGCTGGGCCTACCTCATCAACTGGGGCCTCACGGGCGTGGCGGAGCTGATCGCGATCGGCCTCTACATCCAGAACCTGCTGCCCGGAGTGCACTGGTTCATCTCCGCGATGATCGCGCTCGTGCTGCTCGTCGGCGCGAACCTGATCTCCGTGAAGATGTTCGGCGAGCTCGAATTCTGGGCCTCGGTCATCAAGGTCGCCGCGATCGTGCTGTTCCTGCTGGTCGGCACCGTGCTCGTGGTCATCGGCGCACAGATCGGCGACGCCGGCACCGCAGGAGTGCACAACCTGACCGCGGTGAACGGCTCGTTCTTCCCGCACGGCATCGCTCCGATGATCCTCGTGCTCTCCGGTGTGGTGTTCGCGTTCAACGCGATCGAGATCGTCGGCATCACCGCGGGCGAGATGAAGGACGCGCGCACCGAGGTCCCCAAGGCGATCCGCACGGTCGTCTTCCGCATCGTCGTGTTCTACATCGGCTCCGTGACCCTGCTGGCGCTCCTGCTGCCCTCGGACCAGTACGTCGCGGGCGTGTCCCCGTTCGTCACCGTCTTCGAGAAGATGGGGCTGGGCTGGGTGAGCACCGCGATGACCCTCGTGGTCACCACCGCCGCGATCTCCTCCACGAACTCCGGCCTGTACTCCATCGGCCGCATCTTCCGCACGATGGCCTCGCACGGCCATGCCCCCGCCTGGCTGACGAAGATGAACGCGCGCCACGTCCCCTACGCCTCGATCTTCGCGATCGCGGTCTTCTACGCCGTGGGCCTGGTGGTCGCCCTCCTCGCCACGGGCGGTCAGGGCAAGGGGTCGCTCGCCTTCGATCTCGCGCTCGAGACCGCGGCGATCGGCGTGATCGGCACCTGGGCCGCGATCTTCCTCGCGCAGATCGGCCTGCGCCGGCGCCACGGGAAGGGCGCCTCCGAGCTGCCGATGCCCGGCGGGGCGGTCGCGAGCTGGATCTGCATCGCGGCGCTCGCCGGGATCCTCGTGCTCATCGGCTTCAACTCCCTCACCCTGGAGGACGGATCGACCTTCCCGATGGGCCTCGCCACGCTGGGCTCGATCCCGGTCTTCGCGATCCTGCTGGTCATCGGCTGGTTCCTGGTGAAGCGCACCCACCCGGAGCTGCAGCGCGATGAGCTCTACCGCGAGGAGGCGGAGCGCGAGGACCGCGCGATCCGCGAGGCGGTGCAGGCGGAGGACTGAGAGCGCGCTGGCGCCCGCGCCGTCGATCCCGCGATCCCGCGATCCTGCGCCGAGAGTCACCTGAGGACCCGAGACGGCCGCGTCTCGGGTCCTCACGTGGATCTCGGCGAAGCGCGGTGGAGTCCAGCTCGCCCCCGCTCCGCGCCCGCCCCGCAGCGGCGCGCCGCCCCGCCTCGCCCCGCACCACGGCAGCGCGCCGCCCCTCCAGCAGGAGGGACGGCGCGCTGCTGCGTGCTGCCGGCGCTCAGCCCTGGCGGTGCTCCCGGTAGTAGCGGATCAGGCCCGCCGTCGAGGAGTCCTGCGCCTCGATCGCGCTCTCGTCGCCCGCGACCGCGGGAGCGAGCTGGTTCGCGAGCTGCTTGCCGAGCTCCACGCCCCACTGGTCGAAGGAGTTGATGCCCCACACCGCGCCCTGGACGAAGGTGATGTGCTCGTACAGAGCGATCAGCTGGCCCAGCACGCTCGGCGTGAGCGCGGGCGCCATGATCGAGGTGGAGGGGCGGTCGCCCGAGAACATGCGCGCCGCGACGAGCTCGCCCTCGGTGCCCTCGGCGCGCACCTCCTCCTCGGTCTTGCCGAAGGCCAGCGCCTTGGACTGCGCGAAGAAGTTCGCGAGGAACAGCTCGTGGACGTCCTGCTCGCCGTCCTTCAGGGGGCGCTCGGGCGTCGCGAACGCGATGAAGTCGGCGGGGATGATGCGGGTGCCCTGGTGGATCAGCTGGTAGAACGCGTGCTGGCCGTTCGTGCCCGGCTCGCCCCAGAAGATCTCCCCGGTCTCGGAGACCACGGTCGATCCGTCCCAGCGCACCGACTTGCCGTTCGACTCCATGGTGAGCTGCTGGAGGTAGGCGGGGAAGCGGTGCAGATACTGCGAGTAGGGGAGCACCGCGTGGGTCTCCGCCTCCAGGAAGTTCACGTTCCAGACGTTGATCAGGCCCATCAGCAGCGGCACGTTCTCCTCGGCCGGAGCCGTGCGGAAGTGCTCGTCCATCGCGTTGAAGCCGGCCAGCAGCTCCTCGAAGACAGAGGGCCCCAGCGCCACCGCGAGCACGGTGCCGATCGCGGAGTCCACGGAGTAGCGGCCGCCCACCCAGTTCCAGAAGCCGAAGGCGTTCTGGGGATCGATGCCGAACTCCTCGACCTTGTCCAGAGCGGTCGAGACGGCGACGAAGTGCTTGGCCACGGCCTCCTTCTCCTGCTCGGAGGTGAGGCCCGCGCTCTCGCGCAGCGCGCTCAGCAGCCACTCGCGCACGAGGCGCGCGTTGGTGATGGTCTCCAGCGTGGTGAAGGTCTTGGAGGCCACGATGACCAGGGTGGTCTCAGGATCGAGATCGGCGGTGGTCTCGTAGGCGTCGGTCGGATCGATGTTGGAGATGAAGCGCGCCTCGATGCCGGCATCGGCCAGGGGCTTCAGCGCCTCGTAGACCATGACGGGGCCGAGGTCGCTGCCGCCGATCCCGATGTTCACGACCGTCTCGATCTTCTTGCCCGTGACGCCCGTCCACTCGCCCGAGCGCACCGCGTCGGCGAAGGCGTAGACCCGCCCCAGCACCTCGTGGACGTCCTCATCGACGTTCTGCCCGTCGACCACGAGGGCGGGGGAGGCCCCGGCCGGGCGGCGCAGCGCGGTGTGCAGGACGGCGCGGTCCTCGGTGGTGTTGATGTGGGCGCCCGCGAACATCGCATCGCGGCGCTCGAGGACGTTCGTCTGCGCGGCGAGCTCCAGGAGCAGATCGACGGTGGGCTGGGTGATGAGGTTCTTGGACAGGTCCACGTGGAGATCGGCCGCGTCGTGCGTGAAGCGGGCCGCGCGCTCCGGATCCGTGGCGAACCACTCGCGGAGGGAGCCCTCGAGGGCCTCGTCATGCTCCATGAGGCGCTCCCAGGCGTCGGTCGTGGTGGGGTCGATCGGGTCTGCTGCTGCGGTGTCGTTGCTCATAGGGCCATTGTGGCGCGTGCGGCTGACGATCGACAGGACTGCTCCGGAAGTTGCCTGCTTCAGGAGTCGGCCCCGCCTGTCAAGGCGGGGTCACAGAATGGTCACAAGGTCGCCCGCCTCGACGTGATCCAGGTCGCTCTAGGGCACTATGGGTGCACCCTGCCCCCCCCCACGCATTGGAGCGACCATGCAGATCCGCCGCCGTTCACTCATCCTCGGATCCGGCGCAGCCGGCGCCTCGGCCCTCGCCCTGGCCGCCTGCGGGAGCGGAGGCTCCGGCTCCGGCGGGGGAGCGAGCAGCTCCGGCGATGCGGTCGTGTTCGTCAACAACACCGAGCCCGAGAACCCGCTCATCCCGACGAACACCTCGGAGCTCGGCGGCGGCGACGTCCTCAACGCCTGCTTCTCCTGCCTGCTGGCCTATGCGGCCGACGGCTCGAGCGAGAACGAGGTCGCGAAGTCGATCGAGTCAGAGGACGCCCAGAACTGGACGATCACGCTCGAGGAGGGCTGGAAGTTCTCCGACGGCACCCCCGTGACCGCCAAGTCCTTCGTGGATGCGTGGAACTTCGGCGCCCTCACCACGAACGCGCAGCGCGCGCAGTCCTTCTTCGAGCCGATCGAGGGCTTCGCCGATGTCTCGGCCAAGGAGCCGACCGCCGAGACGATGTCGGGCCTCGCAGTCGTGGACGATCACACCTTCACCGTGCGCCTGAACTCCCCGCAGTCCGACTTCCCCTCGCGGCTGGGCTACTGGGCCTTCGCGCCTCTGCCCGAGAGCGCATTCGAGGACATCGAGGCCTTCGGCGAGCTTCCCGTCTCCAACGGTCCCTACAAGGTGGAGAGCTGGACCCACGACTCCGAGATCGTCTGCGTGCCGAACCCCGAGTACACCGGCCCGCGCCCCGCGAAGAACGCCGGCATCACCTTCGTCGTCTACGCCGACGAGGAGACCGCCTACAACGATCTCGCCTCCGGCTCGCTCGACGTCATCGGCGGGATCCCGTCGTCGGCGCTGTCGACCTTCGAGGACGAGCTGGGGGAGCGCGCGATCAACCAGCCCGCCGCGATCCTGCAGTTCATCACGATCCCCCAGTACGACCCGAACTTCCAGGGGGAGGCGGGCGCGCTGCGCCGCAAGGCCTTCTCCCGCGCGATCGATCGCGCGCAGATCTGCGAGGCCATCTTCTTCGGAACGCGCGTGCCGGCCACGGACTTCACCTCCACCTCCATCGAGGGCGGCGGAGCGACCGACATCCCCGGCAGCGAGGTGCTGCAGTTCGACGCCGCCGAGGCGAAGAGCCTCTGGGAACAGGCCGAGGCGATCAGCCCCTTCCAGGGCGAGCTCACCCTCAGCTACAACGCCGACGGCCCGAACAAGGATTGGGTCGAGGCGGTCTGCAACTCCGTCACGAACTCCATCGGGGTCACGGCAGTTCCCACCCCGTACCCGGCGTTCGGAGCGTACAAGGAGCAGATCGCGGCGCGGGAGATCACCGGCCCGTTCCGCTCCTCGTGGGTCGCGGACTACCCCTCGGTGTTCAACTTCCTCTTCCCGCTGTACGCGAGCGCGTCGGCCGACGGCAACGGAAGCAACGACGGCCAGTTCAAGAACGAGGAGTTCGACCGACTGCTCGCGGAGGGGCAGCAGGCCACCGATCCGGCCGAGGCGCTCGCGAAGTGGAAGGACGCCCAGGCCGTGCTGATGGAGAACCTGCCGTCGGTGCCGCTGTGGTACCAGAACACGATGGGCGGCCACAGCGAGGCCGTCTCCGACGTGAAGTTCTCCTGGAACGGCGGCCTGCTGTTCCCCGATATCGTGAAGGGCTGACCAGCCCTCTCCCCGCGGGCTCCGGTCCGCATGCATTCCCGCAACCCAACCAGTAGGAGAATCCATGGCCATCTCGCGCCGTTCCCTCATGTTCACCACCGCTCTCGCGGGCACCAGCGCCGTGGCGCTCGCCGCCTGCGGCACGGACTCCGGCTCCGGCGGCTCCTCCGACGGCGGCGGCTCCGCCGGCGGCAGCGGCGAGGCGGTCTTCGCCAACACGACCGAGCCGGAGAACCCGCTCATCCCGACCCACACCTCCGAGGTGGGCGGCGGCCGCATCATCAACGCGATCTTCGCGGGCCTGGTGTACTACACGGCCGACGGCAAGGTCGAGAACGACGTCGCCGAGTCCATCGAGTCCGAGGACAAGCAGACCTGGACCGTGAAGCTCAAGGCTGACCAGAAGTTCTCCGACGGCACCCCGGTGACCGCGAAGTCCTTCGTGGACGCGTGGAACTTCGGCGCCAACACCGCCAACGCCCAGAAGGGCCAGAGCTTCTTCGAGCCCATCGAGGGCTTCGACGTGGTCTCGGCCAAGACCGCCACGGCCGACCAGACCCTCTCGGGCCTGACGGTCGTGGACGACTCCACCTTCACCGTGAAGCTCGTCTCCGCGCAGTCCGACTTCCCGCAGCGCCTGGGCTACTCGGCCTACTCGCCGCTGCCCGAGTCCGCGATCGGCGATATCGAGACCTTCGGCGAGTCGCCCGTGGGCAACGGCCCCTACACGCTCGAGAGCTGGACCCACGACTCCGAGATCGTCCTCGTGCCCAACGAGGAGTACGCGGGCCCCCGCGCCGCGAAGAACTCCGGCCTGACGTTCACGATCTACGCGGACAACGACACGATGTACAACGACCTGCTCTCGGGCAGCGTCGACGTCATCGACGCGATCCCCGGCTCCTCGCTGCAGACCTTCGAGGACGAGCTGGGCGAGCGCGCGGTCAACGCTCCCGGCGCCGTCTTCCAGTCGTTCACGATCCCCCAGAGCGATCCGAACTTCTCGGGCGAGGCCGGCAAGCTGCGTCGCCAGGCGCTCTCCCGCGCGATCAACCGCAAGGAGATCTGCGATCAGCTCTTCTTCGGCACCCGCACGCCTGCGACCGACTTCGTCGCTCCCGTGATCCCCGGCGGCGGCGCCACCGACATCCCCGGCGGGGAGGTGCTCCAGTTCGACGAGGCGAAGGCCAAGGAGCTGTGGGCGCAGGCCGAGGCGATCGCCCCGTTCTCCGGCGAGTTCACCCTCAGCTACAACGCTGATGGCCCCCACAAGGACTGGGTCGAGGCGGTCTGCAACAGCCTGGCGAACGTCCTCGGGATCACTGCGACCCCGCAGCCCTTCCCGGCGTTCGGCGCGTTCCGCGAGCAGATCACGGGTCGGCAGCTGAAGGGCGCGTTCCGTTCGGGCTGGCAGGCCGACTACCCCTCGGCCTACAACTTCCTGGCACCGCTGTACTCCACGGCCGCGGCCGACGGCAACGGCTCCAACGACGGCGACTACAAGAACCCCGAGTTCGACGCGCTGCTCGCCGAGGGCCAGTCGGCTCCGGATCAGGATGCTGCCATCGAGAAGTACAAGGCGGCCGAGGCGGTCCTCATGGCCGACCTTCCCGCGATCCCGCTGTGGTACCAGAACTCCATCGGCGGCTACTCGGATCTGGTGTCCGACGTCGAGTTCGGCTGGGACACCGTCCCGCTGTACTACGCGATCACCAAGTGATCACCGGTGCGCGAGAGCTGACAGGCCTGGCCTGATCCCAGCTCCCGCGCGCCAGCGCGGACGGCGGCCGGCGGCAGCCGGCCGCCGTCTCGCGGTCCTCCCCGTGTAGGGTCGTCCTCCGACGCGACCGCACAGCGGACGATGACGTCCACCCCCATCCACCGAAGAACCTGAGGTGTCCGAAGTGATCTGGTACATCGGGCGGCGCCTGCTGCAGATGATCCCCGTCTTCCTCGGCGCGACTCTCCTCATCTACCTGCTGGCCTTCTACGCGGGCGGAGACCCGATCCAGGCCATCATGGGAGACAAGCCGCTCTCGCCAGCGGTGCAGGAGCAGCTGCGCGCGCAGTACAACCTGGACAAGCCCGTCCTGGTCCAATGGCTGATCTTCATCGGCAACGTGGTCACCGGAAACCTCGGCGTCGGCTTCAACGGCCGCCCCATCGTGGACCAGATCCTCGCCGCGTTCCCCGTGACCATCAAGCTCGCGATCATCGCGGTCATCGTCGAGACGGTCCTCGGCATCACCGCCGGCGTGCTCGCGGGGCTCAAGAAGGGCTCGATCTACGACACCGGGCTGCTGCTGGTCTCGCTGATCGTGATCGCGGTGCCGACGTTCGTGATCGGCTTCGTCGCCCAGTTCTTCCTCGGCGTGAAGTTCCAGATCTTCCCCGTGAACGTGGGTCGCGACCCCTCCTGGTTCAACCTGCTGCTGCCCGGATTCGTGCTCGGCATCGTGTCCTTCGCCTACGTGCTGCGCCTGACGCGCACGTCCGTCGCCGAGGTCGCCACTGCCGACCACGTGCGCACCGCGACCGCCAAGGGACTCTCCCGCGGCGGGGTCACGATGAAGCACATCCTGCGCAACTCCCTGATCCCCGTCGTCACGTACATCGGCGCCGACCTCGGCGCCCTCATGGGGGGCGCCATCGTGACGGAGAACATCTTCAACATCCGGGGCATCGGCTCGCTGCTCTACGACGCGATCCAGAAGTCGGAGAGCCCCATGATCGTCGCGATCGTGACGATCATGGTGATGATCTTCCTGGTCGCGAACCTGGTCGTCGACCTCCTCTACGCCGCACTCGACCCGAGGATCCGCTATGCGAAGTGACGCCGCCGCTCCCGCCCCGCGCCGACTGCGCGCGAACCAGGACCACTTCGTGGCACCGCTGGAGGAGACCCCTCTGCGCGCCGTCGACGCCGTGGACACCACCGCCGCACCCCGCTCGATGTGGGGCGAAGCCTGGCACAACCTGGTGCGCAACCCGATCTTCCTGATCTCCGCAGCCCTGATCATCCTGCTGCTGATCGTCGCGGCGGTGCCGGGACTGTTCACCAGCCTGGACCCCACCAAGGGCAATCTCGCGATCAGCAACCAGCGGCCCGGCGAAGGCCATCTGCTGGGCACCACGCGCCAGGGCTACGACGTGTGGGCGCGCATCGTCTACGGCACCCGCACCTCGCTGAGCGTCGGCTTCATCGCGATGATCGTCTCCACGGCCATCGGCGTGGTCCTCGGCGCGCTCGCCGGATACCTCGGCGGCTGGGTGGACGAGGTCCTCTCCCGCATCACGGAGATCTTCTTCGCCCTCCCGCTCGTGCTCGGCGCGATCGTCGCGTTCAACGCTCTCCAGCGCCCGGGGATCGTCACCGTCGCCCTGATCCTCGCGATCTTCGGCTGGACGAACATCGCCCGCATCACCCGCGGCTCCGTGATCGCGGTGAAGAGCCAGGACTTCATCACCGCCTCCACCGCGCTCGGCGCAGGCCGCTTCGTGAACCTCGTGCGGCACGTGCTGCCGAACGCGATCGCCCCGGTGATCGTGACTGCGACCGTGAACCTCGGCGTGTTCATCGTGGCCGAGGCGACCCTGTCGTTCCTCGGCCTCGGCACCGGCGGGGTCTCCTGGGGCGGGGACATCTCCGACGCCCGCGACGCCCTGCGCACCAACCCGATGATGCTGTTCTACCCGTCGGCGGCGCTCGCCCTGTGCGTGCTGAGCTTCATCATGCTCGGCGACGCCGTGCGCGACGCCCTGGACCCGAAGGCGAGGAAGCGATGAGCTCGGCAGCCACCCCGCAGAACGCAGCCGCCCCGCAGCACCCGGCGGGCCCTGGCGGCACCGCGCAGAGCGGATCCGGAGCGGCCCCGCTGCTGGAGATCCGCGATCTCGACATCACCTTCTCGACCTCCAACGGGCCGGTCCACGCCGTGCGCGGCGCGAGCCTCGAGGTCTACCCCGGTGAGACCGTCGCGATCGTCGGCGAATCGGGATCCGGGAAGTCCACCACCGCGATGAGCATCGCCCGCCTCCTGCCGGGGAACGGCAAGGTCACCGGCGGTTCGATCCGCTTCGCCGGCAAGGACATCACCGAGGTGCCCCTCGGCGAGATCCGTGCGCTGCGCGGCAGCGAGATCGGCCTGGTCCCGCAGGATCCGATGAGCAACCTCAATCCCCTGTGGCGCGTCGGCGCGCAGCTCTCCGAGACGCTCGCCGCGAACCACGTGAAGACCGAGGGCGGCAACCACAAGCGCGCCGTCCAGCTGCTCGAGGAGGCCGGGCTCCCGGATGCGGAGCGCCGCTCCCACCAGTTCCCGCACGAGTACTCCGGCGGCATGCGCCAGCGCGCGCTCATCGCCATGGGTCTCGCGGCGCGTCCCTCGCTGCTGATCGCCGACGAGCCGACCTCGGCGCTCGACGTCACGGTGCAGCAGCAGATCCTGGACCACCTGGACTCGCTGACCACCGAGCTCGGCACCTCGGTGCTGCTCATCACCCACGATCTGGGCCTCGCCGCCGAGCGCGCCCAGCACCTCGTGGTGATGTACAAGGGCCAGGTCGTCGAGTCCGGTCCTGCGATCGAGATCCTCCAGAACCCGCGCCACCCCTACACGCAGCGGCTCATCGCGGCGGCGCCCTCGCTGGCCTCGCGGCGCCTGGTCTCCGCGAAGGAGCGTGCGAACGGCGGTACGGCCGCGGCCGTGTCCGCAGGGGAGCCGTCGGCCGCTCCCGCGACGCACGCTCCCGCGACCCACACTCCCGGGGCGCACGGTGCAGGCGCTCGCGCAGCGGGCGCCCACGCAGCCGGGAGCCCCGCAGCAGATGCCCCGTCGGACGCGATCATCAGCGTCCGCAACCTCACCAAGCAGTTCATGATCCGCGGCACCACGCCGTGGCAGCGGACCCCGTTCACCGCGGTGGACGACGTCTCCTTCGACCTGCGCCGCGGGACCACGATGGCGATCGTGGGGGAGTCGGGCTCCGGCAAGTCGACGGTCGCCCAGATGGTCCTCAAGCTGCTGGAGCCCACCTCGGGCAGCGTCGTCATCGACGGCAGGGACATCAAGGACATCGCGGGCAAGGAGCTGATGGACCTGCGCCGCCGCGTGCAGCCCATCTTCCAGAACCCCTACGGCACGCTCGATCCGATGTACTCGATCTACCGCACGATCGAGGAGCCCCTGCGCCTGCACGGCATCGGAGACGCGAAGAGCCGCGAGGCGAAGGTGCGCGACCTGCTCGACAAGGTCGCGCTCCCGGCCGCCATGATGCGCCGCTACCCCAATGAGCTCTCCGGCGGGCAGCGCCAGCGCATCGCGATCGCGCGCGCCCTGGCGCTCGACCCCGAGATCGTGGTGTGCGACGAGGCGGTCTCCGCGCTCGACGTGCTGGTCCAGGACCAGGTGCTCAACCTGCTCAACGACCTGCAGTCCGAGCTCGGGCTCTCCTACCTCTTCATCACGCACGACCTCGCCGTCGTGCGCCAGATCGCCGACGAGACGATCGTGATGGAGAAGGGGCGCGTCGTCGAGCAGGGCCTGACCGATGACGTCTTCCACGCCCCGCGCGAGGAGTACACGAAGCGTCTGCTGGCAGCGATCCCGGGCGGCTCGATCCCGCTGGCCGGATCCGAGACCATCGACGTCGAGGCTCCCGTGGTGGACGAGGAGAAGCTGCTGAAGGCCGAGCAGGACGGCGCCCGCAGCCCCCTCGGCGCCGAGCCGGAGGACCCCTTCACGGCCGCCGGGCACGTCTGATTCCTCACGGGCGGGCCTGGAACTCCAGGAATCCGGCTCACATCACTCTCCCAGCCCCTCGGCCCCGGCCATCCTGCGACATAGGATGTCCGGGGCCGTCGACGCCGGCGCGCCCATCCCCGATGAGGAATCGAGAAGCCCCCGCATGACCCTTCAGCACCGCACCGATCTGCGCAACGTCGCCATCGTCGCCCACGTCGACCACGGCAAGACCACTCTCGTCGATGCCATGCTCACCCAGGGCGGCGCCTTCGGCGATCGCGACAAGCACGAAGAGCGTGCGATGGACTCCGGGGAGCTCGAGCGCGAGAAGGGCATCACCATCCTCGCGAAGAACACGGCGATCCGGTACACCGGCCCGTCGGCCGCGGCGATGGGCCTGGACGACGGCATCATCATCAACGTCATCGACACCCCCGGCCACGCCGACTTCGGCGGCGAGGTCGAGCGCGGTCTGTCCATGGTCGACGGCGTCGTGCTGCTCGTGGACGCCTCCGAGGGCCCCCTCCCGCAGACCCGCTTCGTGCTGCGCAAGGCGCTCGCTGCGAAGCTCCCCGTGATCCTCGTGGTCAACAAGACCGACCGCGCCGATGCCCGCATCGACGCCGTCGTCTCCGAGTCCACGGACCTGCTCCTCGGCCTCGCCTCGGATCTCGCGGACGAGGTCGACGACCTCGACCTCGACGCCGTGCTCGACGTCCCCGTCGTCTACGCCTCCGGCAAGGCCGGCCGCGCGTCGCTGAACAAGCCCGCCGACGGCGAGCTGCCCGACTCCGAGACCGTGGAGCCGCTGTTCAAGACGATCCTCGAGACGATCCCGGCCCCGGCGTACGACGACGAGATGCCGCTGCAGGCGCACGTCACGAACCTCGACGCCTCCCCGTTCCTCGGCCGCCTCGCGCTGCTGCGCATCGTCAACGGCGAGCTGGTCAAGGGCCAGCAGGTCGCGTGGTGCACGCAGCACGGCGAGACGAAGACCGTGAAGATCACGGAGCTGCTCGAGACGAAGGGCCTCTCGCGCGAGCAGATGACCCGCCCGGCGCGCCCCGGCGACATCGTCGCCGTCGCCGGCATCCCCGAGATCATGATCGGCGAGACCCTCGCCGACGTGAACGACCCGCGCCCGCTGCCGCTCATCACGGTGGACGATCCCGCGATCTCCATGACCATCGGCATCAACACCTCGCCGCTCGCGGGCAAGGTGCGCGGCCACAAGCTGACCGCCCGGCAGGTCAAGGACCGCCTCGAGTCCGAGCTGATCGGCAACGTCTCGCTGCGGGTTCTGCCCACCGAGCGCCCCGACGCCTGGGAGGTCCAGGGCCGCGGCGAGCTGGCGCTCGCGATCCTCGTCGAGCAGATGCGCCGCGAGGGCTTCGAACTCACCGTCGGCAAGCCGCAGGTGCTGACCCGCGAGATCGACGGCAAGGTCCACGAGCCCGTCGAGCGCATGACCATCGACGTGCCCGAGGAGTACCTCGGCACCATCACGCAGCTGATGGCGTCCCGCAAGGGCCGCATGGAGACCATGAGCAACCACGGCTCCGGCTGGGTGCGCATGGAGTTCGTGGTCCCCGCCCGCGGCCTCATCGGCTTCCGCACGCGCTTCCTCACGGAGACCCGCGGCACCGGCATCGCCTCCTCCTACGCCGACGGCTTCGAGCCGTGGATGGGCCCGATCGAGTTCCGCGCCTCGGGCTCGCTGGTCGCGGACCGCGCCGGCGTCGTCACCCCGTACGCGATGATCAACCTGCAGGAGCGCGGCTCCTTCATCGTCGAGCCCACCTCCGAGGTCTACCAGGGCCAGGTCGTCGGCGAGAACTCGCGCAACGAGGAGATGGACGTCAACATCACGAAGGAGAAGAAGCTGACGAACATGCGCGCAGCCTCCTCCGACTCCTTCGAGAACCTCGTGCCGCCGCGCAAGTTCACGCTCGAGGAGTCCCTCGAGTTCGCGAACGACGACGAGTGCGTCGAGGTCACCCCCGAGATCGTGCGCATCCGCAAGGTCATCCTCGATCCGGGCGATCGCCAGCGCGCTCGCTCGCGCGCGAAGAACGCATGAGCCGAGCTCCCCGAGCTCGGCGGGGACCGCGGCGGCAGGCAGCCCCTGCCGCCGCGGCTCCCGCCACCGGCCGCGCCGCCTCACCGTCAGCCGACGGCGGGGCGGCGCGGCCGCGTTCGTCGGCGGGCGGGGGAGCGGCAGCTGAGCCGTCCTCGGCCTCGCACCCGACGGCCGGGGGCGAGAGCGCCGCGCCGCACCCCCCGTTCGACACCACCTCCCGCAGCGCCCGGATCAGCCAGGTGATATCGGCGCTCGTCGTCGCGGTCGTCTCGGTGATCGTGATGGTGCCGACGCACCGCCTCAGCATCGACCTCGGCGGGCTCGCGCTGCCGGTCGGCCTGCTCTTCGGGGCGCTGTTCCAGACCGTCGCCTCGGTGTTCCTGTGGGCGTCGACCGGCTCGCGACTGCCCGTGGTGCTGCTGGCCTGCGCGTGGGGTCTGCTGGTGATGCCGCTGGCCGGGACCGGTCCCGGCGGGGGAGTGCTGATGCCCGCCATTCTCGGCGATCAGATGCAGTACTCGGGGTGGATCGTGCAGGCGCTGGGCGTCTTCATCCCCTTCATCGTCTGCGCGGTCGTCACCGTGCAGCGCCTGCGCCGGGTGCAGCGCGCCAGCTGAATCGGGACCCTGATCGCGGCCCCGCCGTCGGGATGGCGCCGGTCCGTCGTGATCTCCCACGGGGCCCCGCGATTCCTCTGCGGCAGTGCCCGCGCCCTCACGTGTCCTTGCGCTGCGGCGGGGGCGGAACCTGTTTCGCGGCGATCACCAGCTCCCGCGGCACCGCGCTCTCGCCCCGCTTCGTCATCACGTGCACGTGCGTTGGATCCGCGGCGCTGATCGTGCCGAGCGCGTCGGTCAGCCCCTCCCCGTGCGGGGAGGCCGCACGGTCGATCCGGTAGCGCAGCACCACGCGCGTGCCGGGGGTGAGGAACGGCGCCCACCCCGGCCGGGTGCGCGCGGCAGATCCCGGCTCGCTCATGCATCGAGCCTAGCGGGGCGGCGGTATCTCTCCTGCTCTCCGCCTCCGCTCCCTTCGTGTCGCCGTGCTCCGTAGCGAGGTGTATGTGACCGTCGGAATCGAGGGGCCGTTTCCGACGGTTCCGTGCACCTCGATCTCGGTGCTCCTCGCATTCCGACGGTTACGTGCACCTCGAATGCGACCTCAAGCGCTGGGCTCCTCCTGCCCGGGCCAAATCAGCTGGCCACTCAGTGACTGCCGGTGGACCGCTGAAGCGCCCGTCTCGCCTGGCCCCGGCCAGTGGGGAGGATTGCTGATAAGGGGCGATGACCTGGGCGTTGTGCATCGGCTAGTGAGTCTCGTCACCAGACGGTGGATGCTCTCCTCATGTCGAGGAACCCATCGCCCCTGCCTGCCGAGCTCGCGGGTCGAGTGTTCACGACCGAAGAGGCATTCAGCTGCGGCGTGAGCTCGGAGCGTCTGCGCCGACGAGATCTTCGCCCGCTCGTCAAGGGGGTCTACGCACCGGAAGGGCATTCGCTCACGGAGCGAGAGGTGGTCGGTGCTCTCTGCAGAAAGTATCCGGGGGCTGCAGCCGCCGGGCTCACGGCAGCCCGGCTGTGGGGGATGCCGCTGCCGCTCTCGGTCGGTTCTTGGAGCCTGGGCACACCCGTGACGCTTCTCAGCCCGCGTGCTCTCCACCGGCACGATCGCGCCATTGTGCACTGGCAGCACCGGGATCTCGACAGAACCCGGATTGTCCACGGGAATGAGTGCCGTGCGACGTCCATGGTGCAGACGTGGATCGATCTGCGTCATGATCTTTCCCCGTCATGGCTGGTCGTGATCGGGGACCACCTCGTGCGCAAGCCGCGCGCATGGGCGGAGGGCCGCGACGCACCCTATGCGGCGGTGGAGGAGCTGGTCCGAGCCGCCCGCGCGGCCACGGGCCGCGGGATCGTGGGCCTGCGCGGCGCCGCTGAACGGGTACGCGTCGGGAGCGATTCGCCGCAGGAGACGCTGCTGCGGCTCGCATGCGCGGAAGCGGGGCTCCCCATGCCCGAGCTGAACTCGCCGTGGATCGCGGGCGGCGAGGATCTCGGCACGCCCGACCTGCTGTGGCGGAGCCATGGGGTCTGCGTGGAGTACGACGGACGGACGCACCTGAGCCCCGAGCAGCGATGGCGGGATATCAGGCGGGAGATGCGCCGACGGGAGCAGGGGATGGTCGAGATCAGGGTGGTGCACGAGGAGGCTCGACATGGGTGGTCGGCTCCCGTGGCGCGGATCGCGAAAGCATTGCGTGAGCGAGAGTGACCCGCCCCGCCCCGGCCCGCCCCTCCGCGCGTTGCTTCGGTGCGGCACGCAGGTACGAGCGACAAAGGGGTGGCTTCCGCTTCGAGATGTTGCTGGCCGTCGCTATCGCGGCGCATTCCGACGGCCCGGAACACCTCGATCGAGCGGAGCGGCGTACTCCGACGGTCAGGAACATCTCGACCTGGTGACAGAGCGGAAGGGCGTTCGAAAGCAGTGCAGGCGAAGGACCGGTCTGCAGGGGCCAATGGATGGCGCCGGGGCGGAGCTGCCCGCGCACGTGACGATGATCAACGCCGGGGGCGGGCGCCCTGCCGGGCCGCTCGGAGCGAGAAGTGGGAGGATGGAGTGCCGTGCCCGCGCGAGCGGGCGCGCTCTCGCCCCGGAAGGACTGCTCCATGACGTACGTCATCGCCCTGCCCTGCGTCGATGTGAAGGATCGCGCGTGCGTGGACGAATGCCCCGTGGACTGCATCTACGAGGGCACGCGCTCCCTCTACATCCAGCCCGACGAGTGCGTGGACTGCGGCGCCTGCGAGCCGGTGTGCCCGGTCGAGGCGATCTACTACGAGGACGACCTGCCCGACCAGTGGGCCGACTACTACAAGGCGAACGTCGAGTTCTTCGATGACCTGGGTGCTCCGGGCGGCGCCGCCAAGATGGGCGTGATCGACAAGGACCACCCGATCATCTCGGCCCTGCCCCCGAACCCGAACGACCTCGGCTGAGCCATGGCCGACTCCCAGCCCTCCGCCCCCCGCCGCGCCCCCCTCGCCTCGCGTCTGCCCGCCTTCCCCTGGGACACGCTGGAGGAGGCGAAGGCGCGCGCCGCCGCCCACCCGGACGGCATCGTCGACCTCTCGGTCGGCACACCCGTGGACACGACGCCCGAGACCATCCAGCAGGCGCTCGCCGCGGCGGCCGACTCCCACGGCTACCCGACGACCGTCGGCACCGCGGAGCTGCGCGATGCGCTCGTGGCGTTCCTGATCCGCCATCGCGGCGCTCCCGAGTCCCTCGGCCACGAGCACGTGCTGCCGACCGTCGGCTCGAAGGAGCTCGTCGCGCACCTGCCGTTCGAGCTAGGCATCGGCAAGGGCGGCGCGGTCGCGTTCCCGAGCGTCGCCTACCCGACCTACGAGATGGGCGCGATCTTCGTCGGCGCGACCCCGGTGCCGCTGGACATGGAGGATCTCGCCGCCCGCGGTGACGCCGCCGTCCCCGAGGCGGTCCGAGATCGCATCGGCCTGCTGTGGCTGAACTCCCCGTCGAACCCCTCGGGCGCCGTGATGAGCGCCGAGTCGATGGCCGCCGTCGTGCGCTGGGCCCGGGAGCGCGGGATCATCGTGGCGTCCGACGAGTGCTACGCGCTGCTGCCCTGGGAGGTCGAGGAGGTCCCCTCGATCCTCGATCCGCGCGTGAGCGGGGGCGATCTCACGGGGCTGCTGTGCGTGTATTCGCTCTCGAAGCAGTCGAACCTGGCGGGATACCGGACAGCGTTCGTCGCCGGCGATCCGCAGCTGATCGGCGAGCTCACCGCCATCCGCAAGCAGGCGGGCATGATGCTCCCCGGTCCCATCCAGTCCGCGATGGCGACCGCGCTCGGCGATGACGACGCGGTCCGGGCCCA
The DNA here is from genome assembly GCF_023509525.1 of Brachybacterium equifaecis. GTDB lineage: Bacteria > Actinomycetota > Actinomycetes > Actinomycetales > Dermabacteraceae > Brachybacterium > Brachybacterium equifaecis. Next base: position 264,816 of record NZ_JAKNCJ010000001.1, on the reverse strand, counting down.
GCACGAGGTCTACCGTGCGCGCCGCGAGACCCTGCGGCCTGCGCTCGAGGCCCTCGGCGGCGAGATCCACGGCTCCCAGGCGGGCCTGTACCTCTGGACCACCTTCGGGGACGACTGCCTGTCCACCGTGGACGGCCTCGCGGACCTCGGGATCCTGTGCGCCCCGGGGATGTTCTATGGTGAGGCGGGAGCACAGTTCGTCCGCATCGCGCTGACGGCGAGCGATGAGCGCATCGATGCCGCTGCCCGCCGCCTGACCCGCGCCGCGCAGGATTCGCGGCCCGCACCGTCCTTCTGATCGACCCCATACCGACCTGCACGACCTTCACGACGACACCCCCGCCGATCGCCCCGCGATTGCCTGCACAACGGAGAGCACATGGAAAACGCGTCGACGACCGCCCGCCTCAGCTTCAAGGGACAGGACCTCGAGCTGCCCCACGTCCCGGCCGTGGAGGGCAACGACGGCATCTCCGTCGCGCCCCTGCGCAAGGAGACCGGCGCGGTCACCTATGACCCCGGCTTCATGAACACCGCCAACACGAAGTCCTCGATCACGTACATCGACGGCGACGAGGGGATCCTGCGCTACCGCGGCTACCCGATCGAGCAGCTCGCGGAGAAGTCGAGCTACCTCGAGGTCTCGTACCTGCTCATCAACGGCGAGCTGCCGACGAAGGGCCAGCTGGAGAACTTCGAGAGCTCCGTGGAGCGGCGCACGCTGCTGGACGAGCGCTTCAAGCGCATGTTCGACTCCTTCCCGCGCGACGCGCATCCGATGGCGGTCATGCAGGCGGGCGTCTCGGCGCTGTCGACCTTCTACCAGGACTCCCTCGACCCCTTCAACGAGGAGCAGGTGCGGCTGTCGACCTACCGCCTGCTCGCGAAGGTGCCGACGATGGCCGCGTACGCCCAGCGCGTCAGCGCCGGCCACGCGCTGCTGTACCCCCACAACAGCCTCTCCCTGATCGAGAACTTCCTGCGCCTGACCTTCGGCTACCCGGCCGAGGAGTACATCGCGGATCCCGTGGTCGTCAGCGCGATGGAGAAGCTGCTGATCCTCCACGCCGATCACGAGCAGAACTGCTCGGCCTCCGCCGTGCGACTGGTCGGCTCGAGCCAGGCGAACCTTTTCACCTCGATCTCCGCCGGCATCGGCGCGCTCTCCGGCCCTGCGCACGGCGGCGCGAACGCCGCGGTGATGGCGATGCTCAACGAGATCCGCGATTCCGGCACCGATCCTCGCCGCTTCATGGACAAGGTGAAGAACAAGGAGGACGGCGTCCGCCTCATGGGCTTCGGGCACCGGGTCTACAAGAACTACGACCCGCGCGCGAAGTTCGTGAAGTCCATCGCGGATGACGTCCTCGAGCGCCTCGGCGTGAAGGACGAGCGCCTCGAGCTCGCCATGAAGCTCGAGGAGATCGCGCTGAACGACGACTACTTCATCGAGCGCCGCCTGTACCCGAACGTGGACTTCTACACGGGCATCATCTACAAGGCGATGGGCTTCCCGACGAACATGTTCACCGTGCTCTTCGCCATCGGGCGCATGCCCGGGTGGATCGCCCAGTGGAACGAGATGATCCACGATCCCGAGACGAAGATCGGCCGTCCCCGCCAGATCTACACGGGCGAGCACGCGCGCGACTACGTCTCCATGGAGGAGCGCACCGGCACCACCGAGCTGCGCCTGGAGGAGCTGCAGGCCGCGATGGAGCAGGAGCACCGCGCGCACCAGGAGCGTCGTGCGAAGGAGCGCGGGCTCGACCACTGAGCCTCAGCCGCTGCCGCGGCACTGAGCCGTCCCTTCAGGTCCTGACGAACAGCGGGCGCAGCGCGTCACCGGTGCTGCGCCCGCTGTGCGTCCGAACCGCGAGGACGCCTGCGGCGCCCGGTCTCGCCTGACGCCCGCTCCGCCCTTCGCCCGGGACCTTCGGCCGTTTCCGGGCCTCGCGGCGCGCCTAGCGTGGAGGCATGACCACCACCGCTGACACCGCAGACACCGCAGCCGCGCAGGGCATGGCGCGCGATCCGTGGGAGGGGTTCACCGCGGGCCCCTGGCAGGACCGGATCGACGTGCGCGACTTCGTGCAGCACAACTACACCCCGTACGACGGCGACGCCTCCTTCCTCGCGGGCGCCACCGAGAAGACGCTTCGCGTGTGGAGCACGCTCCAGCAGGACTACCTCTCCGTCGAGCGCCAGCGCCGCGTCTTCGACGTCGACACCGAGACTCCCGCCGACATCGACGCGTTCCCCGCCGGGTACATCAGCGAGGACGACGACGTGATCGTCGGCCTGCAGACCGACGTCCCGCTGAAGCGCGCGATGATGCCCGCGGGCGGCTGGCGGATGGTGGAGACCGCGATCCGCGAGGCCGGCAAGGAGCCGAGCGAGCGCGTGAAGGAGATCTTCACGAAGCATCGCAAGACCCACAACCAGGGCGTCTTCGACATCTACACCCCGCGGATCCGCGCCGCGCGCTCCTCGCACATCATCACCGGTCTGCCCGACTCCTACGGCCGCGGGCGCATCATCGGCGACTACCGCCGCCTCGCGCTCTACGGCGCGGACCGCCTGATCGCCGACAAGATGCGCGCGAAGGATGCCGTCGTCGGCCAGCCCTTCTCGGAGCACTGGGCGCGCTACCGCGAGGAGCACGCCGAGCAGATCACCGCGCTCAAGAAGCTCGTGACCCTCGGCGAGATCTACGGCCTGGATCTGCGCCGCCCCGCGGCGAATGCGCAGGAGGCCGTGCAGTGGACCTACATGGCCTACCTCGCGGCGGTGAAGAGCCAGGACGGTGCGGCGATGTCCATCGGCCGCCTCTCGCCGTTCCTCGACTCGTACTTCGAGCGCGATCTGCGCGCGGGCCTGATCACCGAGACCGACGCGCAGGAGATGATCGATGCGCTCGTGATCAAGCTGCGCATCGTCCGCTTCCTGCGGACCATCGACTACGACCAGATCTTCTCGGGCGATCCGTACTGGGCGACGTGGTCGGACGCGGGCTTCTCGGAGGACGGCCGCAGCCAGGTCACCAAGACCTCCTTCCGCCTCCTGCAGACCCTGCGCAACCTCGGCCCCGCCCCGGAGCCGAACATCACGATCTTCTGGGACCCGGCGCTGCCGGAGGGCTACAAGGAGTTCTGCTCAGCGGTCTCCATCGAGACCAGCTCCCTGCAGTACGAGTCCGACGAGCAGATCCGCGACCGCTGGGGCGATGATGCGGCGATCGCCTGCTGTGTCTCTCCGATGAAGGTCGGCAAGCAGATGCAGTTCTTCGGCGCGCGCGTGAACGCCGCGAAGGCCCTGCTCTACGCCATCAACGGCGGCCGCGACGAGGTCAGCGGCAAGCAGGTCACCGAGCCGGGGCTGTTCACCCCGATCGAGGGCGATGAGCCGCTGGACTTCGACGAGGTCTGGCAGAAGTACGAGGAGATGCTCGACTGGGTGGTCGGCACCTACGTCGAGGCGCTGAACATCATCCACTACAGCCACGACAAGTACGCCTACGAGTCGATCGAGATGGCCCTGCACGACTCGGAGATCATCCGCACGATGGGCTGCGGCATCGCCGGGCTCTCGATCGTCGCGGACTCGCTCTCGGCGATCAAGCACGCGAGGGTCACCCCGGTGCGCGACGCGACCGGACTGATCACCGACTACGTCACCGAGGGCACCTTCCCCGTCTACGGGAACGATGACGACCGGGCCGACGACATCGCCGCGACGATCGTCCACACCGTGATGGAGAAGATCAAGGAGATCCCGCTGTACCGCGACGCGATCCCCACGCAGTCGGTCCTCACGATCACCTCGAACGTCGTGTACGGCAAGGCGACCGGATCTTTCCCCTCCGGGCACCGGGCCGGCACGCCCTTCGCGCCGGGAGCGAACCCCGAGAACGGCATGGACAGCCACGGCATGGTGGCCTCGATGCTCTCGGCCGGGAAGCTCGACTACAACGACGCCCTCGACGGCATCTCGCTCACCAACACCATCACTCCGCAGGGGCTCGGCCGCACGAAGGACGAGCAGGTGAAGAACCTCGTCGGCATCCTCGACTCCGGCTTCGTGATGGACGAGGCGGACGCGCAGGACTGACCTGCGCGCTCCCGCGCCCCGCCTTCTCGCATCCCGCCTTCCCGATCACCCGATTCCCGCACTGCCCAAGGAGAACCGCCATGACCACGAAGACCTTCGACCAGCGCCTCGCGCAGATGAAGTCCCAGCGCGCCGCGAACAACATGGAGTCCGGTCTGTACCACGCGAACATCAACGTCCTGAACAAGGACACCCTGGTGGACGCGATGGAGAACCCGGAGAACTACCCGAACCTCACGGTGCGCGTCTCCGGCTACGCGGTGAACTTCGTGAAGCTCACCCGTGAGCAGCAGCAGGACATCCTCGAGCGCACCTTCCACCAGGGCGCCTGACACCCCAGACCGGCGCCCGTGAGGGCGCCTCCCCGATCAGCGACCACCACGGGGGCGTGGGAGCGCTGATCCGCAGGGCCGACGGGCCAGCGGCGCCATCGGCTCGCCCGCCGTCGGCCCTGCACCATCGTGAGGAGCGAACCATGGCCCCGATCGCCCAGCCGATCCCTCTCCAGCTCGGCGTCCCCGTCGCGAACCGCCGCCTCGGCGGCGGCATCGACGGGCTCATCGAGGCGGAGGTCGAGCGGGGGGAGCGGCTCGACGCGATGCGCGCGGGCACCCTCGCCTCGATCCACTCCTGGGAGTTGGTGACGGCGGTCGACGGCCCCGGCACCCGCCTGACGGTCTTCTTCGCGGGCTGCCCGCTGCGCTGCGTGTACTGCCACAACCCCGACACCATGGCCATGCGCAACGGTCAGGACGTCCCGCTCGCCCAGATCGTCAGCCGGATCCGCCGGTACCGCAAGGTGTTCCAGGCCTCCGGCGGCGGCATCACCCTCTCGGGAGGCGAGGTCCTCCAGCAGAGCGCCTACGCCCAGAACGTGCTCGAGGCGGCGAAGGAGATGGGCGTGCACACCGCGATCGATACCTCGGGCTTCCTCGGCGCCGCGGCGACCGACACGCTGCTGGACTCCGTGGACCTCGTGCTGCTCGACGTGAAAGCGGGACTCGAGGACGTCTACAAAAACCTCACCGGCCGTCCGCTGCGGCCGACGATCGCCTTCGGCGACCGCCTGCGGGACCGCGGCACGCCGGTGTGGATCCGCTTCGTGGTGGTGCCCGGCTGGACCGACAGCGTGGAGAACGTCGAGGCAGTGGCCGACATCGTGGAGCGCTGGAGCGAGGTCGTGGAGCGTGTGGAGGTGCTCCCGTTCCACAACATGGGCCAGGACAAGTGGGACACCCTCGGCATGGAGTATCGCCTGCGAGACGTGGCGCCGCCGGATTCCGCGACGGTCGAGCGCGTGCGCGAACAGTTCCGGGCCCGGGGGCTCACCGTCTACTGACGCGCGGTGCGGTGCGGTGCGGTGCGTCGCGCGAGCAGGCTCAGCCGCCCGCGACGACCACGACGATCACGCCCGGATCCCCGCCCGGCGCCTCGGGCCAGGCGCCCGCGGTCTGCTCGGAGTCGGAGCGGGTCCACGCCTGCCCCTGGTAGCGCACCTGCACGACGCCCCCATCGCCGGCCTGGGCGGCCGCCCAGTTCGCGAGCGCCCAGCCGCGCGCGGTGTCGCCGTGGGGGTCGATCACCAGCGCGGTCGCTCCGGCTCCCTCTGGCGCAGTGCCGTCGCCGAGCGCCGCGCCGGTGCCGCTGAGGGAGCTGGTGATCGTGCCCGCCCCGATGCTCCGGGAGAACTGGCGCTCGAGCACTGCCTGCAGATCCTGCGGGTTCACGGGACCGCTCGCAGGCTCCAGGTCGCACACCAGGTTCCCGCCGGACTGCCCGGTGAGCGCGGAGGCGAAGATGCGCCCCTCGGTCTCATGGTCGGCGTACGCCTCGGGGTAGCCGGAGCGCTGCACCTTCTGGGCGGCGTCGTTGACCTCCATGGACTCGTAGTCCAGGGTGACCAGCACGTCGTAGAACGCATTGCTCGCGTAGACCGGGTCCATGATCTGCTCCGCCGTGCCCCAGTCCTGCGAGGGACGCTGCTGGAACAGACCCACCGAGTCGCGGTCCCCGTAGTCGATGTTCTGCAGCTTCGACTCCTGGTACGCGGTCGCGAGCGCGATCGATGCCGCCCGCGGCGGGAGGCCGCGGTCCACCGCGACGGCCGAGATCAGCGCGGCGTTCGCCGTGCGCTCGGTCGTGTAGGAGTGCGTGGTGCCGAGGCCGGCGGCGGTGCACTCGCCGGTGCGGCGCGCCGCGTCGAATCCCGTGAGGGCGACGTAGGTGCCGCCCGCGACGAACAGGATCGCCGCGAGCAGCACGAGCGGCACCAGCAGGTGCCGCCAGCGGCTGCGGGGAGCGTTCGCCATCGGGATCCCGGTGCGCGTCAGTTCGCGTGCAGGGCGTCGTTCAGCGCGACCGTCTGGCCCTCGCGGGCGACGACCTCGACGGCGCCGGTGACGGAGTTGCGGCGGAACAGCAGGTTGCTGACGCCCGAGAGGTCGCGCGCCTTGACGACGCGGCCCGCATCCTCGGTGCCGACGACCGTGACCTTCGTGCCGGCCGTGACGTACAGCCCCGCCTCGACCACGCAGTCGTCTCCGAGCGAGATGCCGACCCCGGCCTCGGCGCCGACGAGGGAGCGCTTGCCGATGCGCACGCGCTGGGTGCCGCCGCCGGAGAGGGTGCCCATGGTGGAGGCACCCCCGCCGATGTCGGAGCCGTCCTCGACGATGACGCCCTGCGAGATGCGGCCCTCGATCATCGAGGTGCCGAGCGTGCCGGCGTTGAAGTTCACGAAGCCCTCGTGCATGACGGTGGTGCCCTCGGCGAGGTGCGCGCCGAGCCGCACGCGGTCCGCATCGCCGATGCGCACGCCCGTCGGCATCACGTAGTCGACCATGCGCGGGAACTTGTCGACGCTGAAGACGGTCGGGGTGCGGCCGGCAGCGATGAGGCGCAGGCGCGTCTCCTCGAAGCCCGTCACGGCGCAGGGGCCCTCGGAGGTCCACACCACGTTCGTGAGCTGGCCGAAGAGACCGTCGAGGTTCTGCGCATTGGGCTCGACGAGGCGGTGGGAGAGCAGGTGCAGGCGCAGGTAGGCGTCGGCCGCATCGGCCGGGGGAGCGGCCAGCTCGATCGCGCGCACGACGACCTCCTGGCGCGTCCCGCGGACCTCGTCGGCCCGGGCGGCGGCGCTCAGCTGCGCGTGCAGGGGGTGGTCCTCCGGAGCGGTGGGCGCCTCGTCGAGCTGGGGGGAGGGGTACCAGACGTCGAGCGTCGCGCCATCGGCGGAAAGGGTCGCGAGACCCGCACCCCAGGCATGCGTGGGGGCGGGGGACTGCTCGGTGGCGGCGGGATCGGTCGCAGGCGTCGTCATGCATCCGATTCTACGAAGGGTCCTCCCCAGCGGTCTGGGAGGGTCCGCCCGGTGAGCCCGACCTCACGTCGGACGTGGCTGGCGCCCTCCCGCCGACGAGCGCGAACAGGGCACGGAACTCGACCAGTCGCTCCTCGGACGAAGGGGCGGTCGGGAGGTCTCGGCCCTGCTCATCGCGGTTCAGCGCGGCGAACTCCCGCAGGAGGGCGTCAGCGCGCGAGCCGAGCTCCTCGGCCTGCGCCATCGTCAGCAGGAGGGAGGTGGAGTGCATCGTCCCGAGGCCCTCGCGAGGCGTCCCGGAGTGGTCGGCGTCGCGAGCCTGGGTGGTCTCGGAGATCCAGGCCGAGCGCACCCATTCGAGCGCTGCGAGGCTGGCGGCGGCGGAGGCTGCGGCGAAGTCATCCGTGGTCCCGCTGGGCTCGGCCCCGGAGCCCTCGGCGCCCGCGAGGAAGGAGGTCTGCTGCAGGCGCCAGACCCGGTCGCGCCGGTCCCGCGCCTCCTCCGGCGCCTCGACGATCACTCCGCCGCGCGCGAGCATCCGCAGGTGGTAGCTCAGCGAGTTCGCCGGGACGCCGAGCTCGGCGGCGAGATCTGCCGCGCGAGCGGTCCCGCGACGGCCGATGCGCTCCACGAGCTGCAGCCGCAGGGGATGCGCCATGGCGCGGAGCATCTCCTGGGTGGCGGGCGGGTCGGAGGGATCCCCCGCGGGCGCGGGCCCGGGGTCGCGCTCGCCCGCAGGCGATGCGGGAGGCATGGTCATGTCGCGAGTCTAGTGATGCGCGCCTGCCCGGCTGCTCGCGGGGCGCGCGGACGGCTCGATACCCCGAAGCCAGTACGCAATGAATATTGCGCAATAAGACGTGCGGAACTAGAGTCCCGCTATGAGCACGAGCACCTCCGACACCGGCGAGCCCCTTCCGCTGCGGCGCAATCGCGAATACATGACCTGGATGACCGGCGACCTCCTCCTCGAAGCCGGGGGAGGGGTCGCCGCCTTCGCCTTTCCGCTCGTGACGCTCTACGCCACGGGATCCGCGGAGGCCGTGGGGATCGTGGGCCTGGTCGAGGGGCTCGGAGTGCTCGGCGGAATGCTCCCGGGCGGCGTGCTCGCGGACCGCGTCGACCGGAAGCGTCTGCGCCTGCTCTCCGCGGGCTTCGGCGCACTCCTGCAGGCGCTCCTGATCGCGATCCTCGTGCTCGGGGCGGCGAGCGTTCCGCTCCTGGCTGTGCTCGCCTTCGCCGATCGCTTCCGGGCGGGAGTGCTCGGATCCGCGTCCGGGGCGATGCTCAAGCAGATCGTGCCGCCGGCGCAGCTCCCGAGAGCGTTCGCCATCAACGAGGGGCGCGGGGCGGCGATCGAGCTCGGTGCCGGGCCCCTCGGCGGAGCACTGCTGGCGCTGCACCTCGCCGCACCCTCGCTCCTGCTCGTGCTCGGTCAGCTCTCCGCTCTGGTCTCCACGCTCCTGCTGCGCGGCGACTATCGCCCGCGCGCGCTCGACGCTCCGGGGACGACGGTGCGCGCCGATCTGAGGGAAGCGCTGCGATGGGCGGTCGGGCAGCAGATGCGGCTGCAGCTCCTGACTGTGGGGGCCCTGGTGAATTTCGGACTGAACGGCGTGCTGCTGACCGTCGGCCTGCAGCTCGCGATCGTCGGCATGGCGCCCGCCCGCATCGGGCTGCTCGCCACCGCGCTCGCCGTCTCGATCCTCGTCGGCGCTCTGATCGCACCGCGCATCGTGGAGAAGGTGCCGTCGGGCGCCGTCGTCCTGGTGGCGCTCGGTCTCCTGGCGGCCGCCGCTGCCGCCGTCCCGTTCGCGAGCGGGCTCATCGGCTATGCCGCCCTGTATGCGGTCATGGGCATCGGGCTCGCGCCGGCGAATGCGGCGATCCAGGGCTTCCTCCTCCACATCACGCCGACGGCGATGCAGGGGAGGGTGATGTCTCTGAACGGCCTGGTGGCGCTCGGACTGATGCCCTTGATGCCGATGGCGGCGGGATGGGGGCTTGCGCACGTCGGCCCCCGCACGACGCTCCTGGTCTTCGCTGGCGTCTGCGTGCTGGCGCTGGCGATCGCCGCACTCGGTCCGCATCTGCGGCGCGTCCCGGCTGCGCCGCTCTGGGATGCGCACGCACGGGCGGAGGGGCTCTCAACGTCATGAGAGGCCGACGGGATGCGCAGCAGCGCCTCCTCGGCTCCAGGGGTCTCGCGGCGACCGAAGTGTGGCGATACCGTCACAGCAGGACACGCGACCCATAAAGGAAGAGCGGGTGCCGCATAAGCTGGATGCATGACCTCCCTTCCCTCTGCCGAGACCTCGGGGCCCGCCTCAGCCGCCGATTCGGGCGCGACCGCCGCCCCGGCGCTGCGCCGCAGCGTCTCCTTCACCCAGCTCATCGCCTACGGCCTCGTGTTCATCGGGCCCGCCGCGGCCGTCGGCGTGTGGGGTGCGCTCGATGCCCGCTCGGGCGGCGTCGTGCCGATCGTGTACCTCGTGGCGACCCTCGCGATGGCGCTCACCGCCTCCAGCTACGCGGTCATGTCCCGCGCGGTGCCGCGCGCCGGCACCGTGTTCGCCTACGCCTCCGAGGCCTTCGGCCCGCGCACCGGGCACATGGCCGGATGGATGGTGCTGCTGGACTACATCCTCATCCCGTCCGTCGCCTACCTCTTCACCGGCATCGCGCTGAACTCCCTGTTCCCCGCGGTCCCGGTGTGGGTGTTCGTGGCGATCGCGGTGATCGCGACGACCGCCCTGAACCTCTCGGGCGTCGGCGTCACCGCGCGCGTCTCGATGGCCGTGGTGATCATCGAGGTGATCGTGCTGCTGATCGTGCTGATCGCGGGCGTCGTCACGCTCGTCCAGAGCGGACCGGTGCGGCCCTGGCTCGATCCGCTGACCGGGGGCGCGGCGGGGCTCGACTGGAGCCTGATCCTCTCTGCCGTCGCGATCGCCGTGCTCAGCTACCTCGGCTTCGACGCGCTCGCCACCTTCGCCGAGGAGACCACCGGAAGCTCCCGCGTCATCGGCCGGGCCACGCTCGCCTGCCTCGTCATCGCGGGGCTGCTGTTCATGGCGCAGACCTACATCGGCGCGCTGCTGAGCCCGCTGAGCACCGCCGAGCTCCAGGCAGATCCCTCGCTCCAGGGCGCCGCCTATTACACGATGGTCGACGAGTCGATCTCCCCGGCCCTGCACTGGCTGCTCGCGCTCGCGAAGGCGGCCGGCGCGGCCTTCGCTGCGCTCGTCGGGCAGTCCGCCGCCTCCCGCGTGCTCATGGACATGGGCCGCTCGGGCTCGCTCCCGCGCGCGCTGTCCCGCATCTCCGCGCGCAGCGGCGCGCCCTTCCTCGGGATTCTCGTCGTCGCCGCCGCGAACGTGGTCGTCTCCATCTGGGCGGCGACGCGCGCCGACGGGCTCGACCGCGTGGTCTCGATCGTCGACGTCGGCGCGCTCGTCGGCTTCACCCTGGTGCACCTCTCGGTCATCGGCTACTTCGTGCTGCGGCGCCGCGGGGGAGCGATCTCCTGGCCCGTGCATGTGCTGATCCCGGCGGTCGGCGCGCTCGTGCTGCTCGCGGTGCTCGTGAACATCTCGCACCTGGCGCTGCTCGTGGGCTCCGTGTGGGCGGTCATCGGAGCGGTGGTGCTGCTGGCGCGCGGTGTCGGCCGCCGCCCCGCATCCCCGATACTGGAGGGATGACCACCCCCGCCGCCCCGCTCCGCACGGTCGCCGTGATCGGTGCGGGGCCGCGCGGCACCGCGATCATCGAGCGCCTCACGGCCGCGTCGCTGGCCGATTCGTGGCAGGGGACGTTGACGGTGCACCTGATCGATCCGGCCGTCGGTCTCGGCGGCGCGGTCTGGCGCTGCGACCAGAGCCCCGTGCTGCTGATGAACACCACCACCGCGCAGACCACGATGTACCCCGATCCCACCTGCAGGCCCGTGCTGCCCGTCCCGCACCGGGAGACCCTCGCCGAGCACCTCGCCCCGCGGGGCCTCGGCCCCGCGGACTTCGCCCCGCGCGCCGAGCACGGCCGGTACCTCGCCGCCGTCCTCGAGCGCGCCGAGCGCGACGCCGATCCCGCGCGCCTGCGGATCATCCGCCATGCCGCCGAAGCGGTCGACGTCACCGGTGAGGCCGACGGCCCCCAGGAGATCCGCCTGTCGACCGGCGAGGTGCTCGCGGCCGACGCCGTCGCGCTCGCGCTCGGACATCTGGGCACCGCCCCGGGCCCCCGCTCGCAGATCATGGAGCACGCCGCGCAGCGGTACGGACTCGTCCACATCGCCCCCGCGAACCCGCTCGAGGTCGACTACCGCCGTCTCCTCGGCCGCGAGCGCGTCGCCGTGCAGGGCATGGGGCTCAACTTCTACGACGCGATCGGCATGATCACCGAGGCCGCTGGCGGCCGCTTCGAGGAGGACGCGAACGCTCCGAGCGGGCTGCGGTATGCGCCCGTCGGCGCCGAGCCGCAGCTGCTCGTGGGCTCGAGGTCCGGGATGGTCTACCGCCCGAAGCCCGACGTCAGCCCGTACCTTCCCGATCCCTATGTGCCCCGGATCCTCACCTCCGAGCGCGTCATGGAGCTGTCCGTGCGCGAAGCGGGGCTGGACCATGAAGCCGACGTCATGCCGCTGATCCTCGCCGAGCTCGTGCGCGCCCTGGGTGCCGCCGGGTACCGGGAGCTCGCGAGCGAGAAGGCGGTGCTGCGGATCCTCTTCCCGCTGGGCCGGCGCGGAGGGGCCATCGAGGACGCGCACGTGCGCACCCGCGACCTGCTGCGCGCGGCGCTCGCCGACGCGGCCGCCCCGAGCCCCGCCTGGCTGCTGATCTTCCGCGTGCTCACCGCCTGCCGGATCCAGGTGAACCAGCTCGTGGACCTCGGCGCCTACACGAGCGAATCCCTGTCGCGCGACATCGACGGCCACCTCCGCAACGCCTTCGCCTCCTGGGCCTCGGGCCCGCCTGTGCTGCGCGCCCGCCAGGTGCTCGCGCTCGAAGAGGCGGGGCTGCTGCGCTTCACCGGCCCCGGGATGAGGCTCGACGTGGACGACGCTGCTGGCGCTTACCGCGTGACCACGGGCTCCGGCCCGGAGGATGTCGCGCTGTGCGACGGGGTGCTGGAGGCGCACCTGCCGCCGGTCGAGCTGAACGCGTACACCGCGCCGCTGCTGCAGGCCTGGCGCTCGCGCGGCGAGGTGCGCGCCGACTCGAAGACCTCCCGCGGCACGGGCCGGCCCCTCCCGACGGGCTCGATCGCCGTGGACGGCCTGTACTGCCCGATCGCGAAGGACGGCCGCGTCTTCACCCGCCGCCTCATGGTCGGCGTCCCGGTCTCCACAGCCCAGCCCGGCTCCGCGATCACCGCCGAGCCCGGCACGGGAGCGCAGCTCCTGCACCACGCCGAGGTCGTCGCCCGCCGCCTCGCGGCCTTCGGCGGGGCCTGAGCGGCCATGCGCGCTCGCGGGCCGCTGATGCTCTTCACGGCATGGGCGCTCCATGATGTCGAAGAGGCGCTGACCTTCCCTGATGCCTGCGACGTCCTCGCGGCGCGCACGGGGCGGTCGCGGCTCCGCATGGATGCCCGGCAGTCCTGGACGGCGGTCGGGGCAATGGGAATCCTGGTCGGTGCCGCCTGCCTCCGGGGCGCGACCTCGAACGGCAGCTCCCGGCTCTATCGCGCCGTTCTCGCGGGGCTCGGGGCGCACGTCGGCACGCATCTTCTGGCATCGGTGGCGGCGCATCGGTACACCCCCGGGGTGATCACGGCTGTCCCGGTCATGGGAGCCGGGGCGTGGGCGGCCGCCCATGATCTGGAGCGTGAAGGGGGCGGTCTGAGCGCCGCAGATCTGCGGCGAGGATTCGCGGTCCTCGCCCCGGCCGTCATCGTCTGCCACGTCCTTGCACGGCTGCCGAATTACGCACGAACGCCATGATCAGCGGGTCCCAGGACTAGGACCAGCCTGCTCGGCGTTCGCCCCCAGGCCGGACCCTCGACCGCTGAGAGGGCGGCGACGGTGCATTCTGCAGGCCCCCATTCGGCAACGGTCGGGCTGAAGCTTTCAGCAGCTGTTCGAACACTCCCGCCATGAATCCTCAGCTTCCGAAGTCTCACCTGCTCGCGCCGCGAACACGGCGGTCTCAGGTCATGCCGCCCTCACGCATCCGATCTTCCTGGCATGGCAGAGATGTCCGGGGCGATGAAGAACGTTCGGATGTGGTACCGCGGCGCTGAATCATCCTGCCCGCTGGTAATAGTGGCGAATCCGGAAAAGTGGCACGAGACGAGCTCTCCCGCCTCGGCCTTGGTATCAACCAGGCGCTTCCACTGTCTCGTTCGGGCGCTGTCGACCAGCGAGTCGATGACTGCGTGAAACTGCGTGGAAGGATCGTCTGCGTCGGTTCGACCCGCGACGTCGAATCTCACCCCGGCCATATCGTCAGGCCCATCTTCGAGGAGAGCCGCGGAAAGTATGTGTCCTGAGCCAGTGAATATCAACAAGGTGTTCAGCCGCTCCTTCCAGGTAACTCTTGTGGCGGATGGGGGTGCTGGACGGACATGGAGGGTCGCGCTGTTATTAACACGCCAGTGAAAGGCTGTCGGGAGAAATCGTGTGCGGAGCGGCCTCGCTGGAAATTCCTGCAACACGGTACCCAGCCTTGTCGAGAATGTAGATCCAATACACGGTCTTCGGCGGGCATTGCAGTACCGATACTGCCCGGCACTCCGTGTTCCCGAGGTGCATGTCGGGATATTGGGTGCGGAGATACCTGAGGCGATTATTGCATTTGGTGTTCGTTGTGTAGTTAACGTAATCGTAAGGTATCCAGGCTGCCATCATCTCGTGCGAGGCCTGGGTGGCGAGAGGTTGTTCCGCTGTTGCAGTCGAGGGGGCCGCGAGCAGTGTGAACGACAGGGCTGTCGCAAAAAGCAGCCTCGCCGCCTAAGTGATCGTGGTTCGCATGGGTGCACTCCTGGGTGGTTTTGGTGCAGGGCTTCTTCGAGGATAAGAGTGCCATGACTCACACTCGGGGGCGTGGGAACGTGACCATATCGTTATGGGGCACGTTGAGGGTGGCGGTGTCTTAGCGTCGTGGCAACACCCTGGTCGGCCGGGGTTCGAGCGGTCGCTGGGACTCGCTGAAGCGCCCTGGGTTCCGTTCCGAGTCTCGGCAAGGAGAATCGGTACGGAATCCAGGGCGCTCCAGTGTCCCTCAGGCCACCAGGAACGGCAGGGCCAGGGAACCTGCGACCAGCAGCACCAGCAGCGCGGTCGCGATCATCCCTCCCGTGCTCGCGAGGTTCAGCGTGTACCCGATGCCATTGCGCTTCGGCACCAGAACCGACGGGTCGCTCCGATCCGCGTAGAGCAGTCCCCCGATCCAGCGCGAGTCCTCGTCGGCCGATTCCATCTCGCCCTTCGCGGGATCCCACGGCTCGCGGCGCCTCCGCACCGCCACCGCGATGATCCCGCCGATCACCATCACATTCAGCGCGACGAACCCGCCCCACATCAGCGCCGCGCCCTGCGCTCGGGAGAGTCCGAGCAGAGTGGGCAGGGTGACCGCGCACATCAGCAGTCCGACGCCCGCGTTCACCGCGGCGAGGAGTCCGGCGGTCCCGCGCAGCTCGCGCCGGGCCCGCTGCGGGGCGCCGTCGGCATCCCCGTCGGGGAAGGTGCGCATCGGCAGGCGGGGCAGCAGCGCCCCGATCCCCGCGACCAGGAGCACGCATCCGAGGCCGATCCACACCGGGCTCAGCACCGTGCCCGCGCTGAGCGGCGCGAACGCGTCGGGCGCGCCCGAGGCGTCCCAGTGCGTGGGGTACGGATCGGGCAGGTGCTCGCACCGGGCGACCGCGACGGGGAGGGGCAGCAGCACCAGGAGCACCGCGACGAGGTGCGCGGCCCAGGTCCATCCCGGCACCCGGTGGGGGAGCGGCCCCGCGACGGCGGAGCGGGCGGTGCGCGCCCCGTCGAACCAGCGCTCGGCGCGCTTCGCCGCGAGGATCGGGCGGCGGGAGCGCACGAAGACCGCCGTCAGGGCCGCCGTCTCGAGCAGCGGCAGCGCGATGAGCAGCCCCATGAGGAGCGCCGGCCTGCTCTCGTCGACGAGGAAGGGGATCGCCGCCGCGCTCGCCGTGAACAGCACGGTCACCGCGGCGCAGCGCCACCGGTAGGCGCGCACCGCCGAGCGCACCCGCGGGTCCCCGGCCCGATCGGAGGGGACGTCGACCCCGAGGGGCACGGTGGAGCGCGAGAGGGCCGGCAGAGCGATCATCGCTGCCCCGACGAGAGCCGCGGGAACCGCGATCATCAGCGCGAGGGCTGCGGAGGTGCCCATCAGGCCTCGCCCCCAGCGGTCCGCGCGCCGAGCACGCGGTCCGCGCCGGCGGCGCACAGCGCGAGGGCCTGCTCGCGATCCAGGCCGTGAGCGAGTGCCCCGGCGAGGACGCGCTCGAGGGCGGCCTCCCACGATCTGCGTGCCGGCTCCGGCCACCTGCCCACGACCACCGTCGCGCGCGCGGTCGCAGCGGTGCTGATCAGACCGTCCTCGCGCAGCGCCTCGTAGGCCCGCACGATCGTCGCGGGGCTGACGCCGAGCGCTGAGGCGAGCCCTCGCACCGATTCCAGCCGGTCGCCCTCGCGCAGGCGCCCGCTCGCGATGGCAGCGGTGAGCTGATCGCGCACCTGGGCCCAGGCGGGCGCCTCGGCATCCGTCTCGATGAGGATCTGCAGGTCCATGGTGCGCCTCCCGCGGCAGTCGACTGTACTGCTCCCCACCATACAGTCTGTATCGGTCATCCCGATACAGTTCCGCGCGGCTGCTGGGCGACGTGCCACGATGGCTCCATGAACCACGCCGCCCCCGCTCTCGATCCGCGCGCCGACATCCTGGACCTCACCCGGCAGATCATCGACATCGAATCGGTCTCCGGGAACGAGCGCGCGCTCGCGGATGCCGTGGAGGCGGCCCTGCGCGCCCACGCTCCGCACCTGCGCATCGAGCGCGACGGCGACACGGTCCTCGCGCGCACCGAGCTCGGCCGTGACCAGCGCGTGCTGCTCGCCGGGCACCTCGACACGGTCCCCGTCGCGGGCAATCTCCCCTCCTCGCTGCGCACCCGGGACGGCGTCGAAGAGCTCGTCGGCCGGGGGAGCTGCGACATGAAGGGCGGAGTGGCCGTCTTCCTCCAGCTCGCCGTCGAGGCCGCGGAGCCGGACGTCGACCTCACGTGGATCTTCTACGACCACGAGGAGGTCGCCGCCGCCGACAACTCCCTCACCCGCATCGCCCGGGAGAAGCCGCAGTGGCTCGAAGCGGACTTCGCGATCCTCGGCGAGCCGACGTCGGCCGGAGTCGAAGGCGGCTGCAAGGGGACGATGAAGCTCGAGGTCACCGCGCACGGGAAAGCCGCGCACTCGGCGCGCGACTGGGTCGGCGAGAACGCCATTCATGCGCTCTCGCCCGTGCTCGAGCGCCTCGCCGCCTACGAGGCGCGCCGGGCCGTGATCGACGGACTCGAGTACCGCGAGTGCCTGAACGCGGTCGCGATCTCCGGCGGCATCGCCGGGAACGTCATCCCCGACCGCGCGAGCGCGACGCTGAACTACCGCTTCGCCCCCGACACCTCGCCCGAGCAGGCCGAGGCCCACGTGCGCGAGGTCCTCGCCGGTCTCCCCGTCGACATCGAGGTGACCGACAGCGCCGCCGGCGCCCTGCCGGGCCTGGACACCGCACCGGCCCGCGCGTTCCTCGAGGCGCTCGGGGAGGGTGTGCGCATCGATGCGAAGCAGGGCTGGACCGACGTCGCCCGCTTCGCGGCCCTCGGCACCCCCGCGGTGAACTTCGGCCCCGGCGACCCGCTGCTCGCCCACACCGATGACGAGCACATCCCCGTCGCCGACCTCGCCGCCTGCCGCACGGCGCTGCGGCGCTGGCTCGGGCTCGAGGCCTGAGCGCGCGGCGCGGGCGGCGCGCAGTCCCGCGCGCTACCCTCGCCCCATGACTCACGCCACGCCCGAAGCACCGCGGACCCCCGAGCCCCAGGGGGCGCCGACGGACCAGCCCCTGCCGGAGATCCAGCGCACGTCCGAGCCGCCGAGCACCCCCGGCGCGCAGCGGACCGACGAGCACCGCAAGGGGCCCGTCACCCTGCGCGGCTCCCAGCTGCCCGAGAAGACCACCGACCAGCGGCTGCTCGAGCACGACGGCGCCGTCGACTGGGTCCACTCCGACCCCTGGCGCGTCATGCGCATCCAGTCCGAGTTCGTCGAGGGCTTCGGCGCGCTCGCCGAGCTGGGCCCGGCGATCTCGATCTTCGGCTCCGCCCGCACCCCGCGCGAGCACCCCGATTACCGCACGGCCGAGCAGCTCGCCGCGGGCCTCGTGGAGATGGGCTACGCCGTCATCACCGGCGGCGGCCCCGGGATCATGGAGGCCGGCAACAAGGGCGCGAAGGAAGCGGGCGGGGTGTCCGTCGGCCTCGGGATCGAGCTGCCGTTCGAGCAGGGCATGAACGAATATGTCGACCTCGGCGTCGACTTCCGCTACTTCTTCGCCCGCAAGACGGTGTTCGTGAAGTATTCGAGCGGATTCATCGTGCTGCCCGGCGGTTTCGGCACCTTCGACGAGCTGTTCGAGGCGCTGTGCCTCATGCAGACCCACAAGATCTCGATGTTCCCGCTGATCCTCGTGGGCCGCTCCTACTGGAGCGGGCTCATCGACTGGCTGACCTCGACGGTGCTGGACCACGGGGTGATCTCCGAGCCCGATCTCTCGATCCTGCGGGTCGTCGACACCGCCGAGGAGGCGCTCGACGTGCTGGCGGAGTTCACCGCGCGCTCGGCATGACCGCCGTCAGCCCCGGGGTCCTGATCCTGCTGGGGCTCGCGCTCGTGACCGCGGCGATCTTCATCGCAGCGGCCTGGGGGAGGGTGCCGATCGGCATGGAGCGGCCCGCGCGGCCGGAGCGGCCGACGGCGCGACCGGGCTCGCATCGGACCCGATCACAGCGGCCCCGAGACGGCACCCAGGCGGCCGAGAATGCCCTCGGGGACCCCGCGGTGAGCACCATCTCCGAGAACCTGAGATAATAGGGGTGACATCGTGCTGACGGCACCCCCTCAGGGGCGCCGCGCCGGAACATCATCGAGGGAGGCAGGCGCATGGCTGCAATGAAGCCCCGCACCGGAGACGGTCCGCTGGAGGTCGTGGAGGAAGGGCGCAGCATCATCATGCGCGTTCCCCTGGAGGGCGGCGGCCGTCTCGTCGTCGAGATCAGCGCATCCGAGGCATCGGAGCTGCGCGAGGCGCTGGGCGGGGTCATCAAGGCCTGAGCCCCGCACCGCAGCGAAGGACCCCGCACCCCCGAGGATCATCTCGGGAGGCGGGGTCCTTCGCTGTACGGGGGTCCCGGCAGTCGCGAACGGCCGTGCGTCAGCGACTCGCCGTCAGCGACTCGCCGTCAGGGACGCAGCACCGCGGCGAGCACGCCGTCGCCGCTCGGCACGAGGGCGGGCACGAGATCCTCGGCCTCGGCTACCGCGCGCAGCAGCGCGCGCACCTCCTGGGTGGGGGCGTCGCGCGCCGCCGGGTCGGCCACGCGGTCGTGGTAGAGCGCGTTCAGGATCACGAGCACGCCGCCCGGTCGCAGCAGGCGCCGCGCGTGCTCGAGCAGAGCCTGGGCGTGCGGGGCGTCGGCGGAGAAGCTCACCAGGTCGTAGGCGTGATCGGTGAGGCGGCCGATCACCTCGCGGGGGCTGCCCGCGATCGTGCGGGCGCGCGCAGGGCGGATGCCCGCCTCGGTGAACGCGGCCCGGGCGGCGCGCTGGTTCTCGGTCTCCGGGTCGATCGTGGTGAGCACCCCGGCAGGGTTCATGCCCGAGAGCAGGTACAGGGAGGCGACGCCCGCCCCGGTGCCGATCTCCACGGCGCTGCGCGCATCGACCGCGGCTGCCAGCACGCGGATCATCGCACCCGCACCGGGCAGGACCGGGGCGATGCCGAGCTCGCTGCCGCGCTCGCGGGCGCGCTCGAGCACACCGTCCGCCTCGAACAGCGAATCCTCGCCGACGAACTCCTCGCCGTGGGCCCAGCTGGCGATCTTCCCCGATGCCATGCGCGCATCTCCTCCTGGATGTTGTGGAGCCTGCGCCGCGCGGCCGGATCTCCGGAACTGCGGCGGGCTCGGTCCAGGGTACGACAGGGCGCGCGCCCGTCGGCCCTGCGGAGCACCCCGAGGAGAGTTCTGCGACGTCACTCTGCCATACTGGTGCGGTCCGTCGTCCACCGGGAGCACTAAGGGGAGCACGTGGAGATCTTCGGTCTCAACGGCTGGGAGCCGCTGGTCCTCATCATCGTCTTCCTGGTCGTGATCGGCCCGCAGCGTCTTCCCGAGTACACGCGCAACGTCATCCAGGGGGTCCGCAGGGCCCGCCGCTGGGTGGAGGAGTCGCGTGCCACCGTGGAGAACGAGATGGGCATGTCGATGGACGAGCTGCGCAAGTACGATCCGCGCCAGTACGATCCTCGCCGCATCATCCGCGACGCGTGGGGCGACACCAGCCTCGACGACATCATGCCCGACACGAAGTCGCTGGTCTCTGCGGCGACCGTCGGCGGCGCCGCAGCAGCGGGTTCCGCAGCGGGCAGCTCGCGCAGCGATCGCTCGGTCAGCCGCGCGGACGCCTCCGACGCAGGTGACGGCCGCGCTCCCTTCGATCCCGAGGCCACCTGAGCGCTCCCGCCGGGCGGCAGCGCATGCCCCCTACTGCACGCTGACTACTGCACGCTGAGCGGCAGGCGCATCCCCGCGAGGCCGCGGGGTCGATGCAGCAGCGCCTGCGCGACGCCGCGCAGGGCGATCGCCGGCGCGGAGCCCGGATCCGAGACCACGACCGGCACCCCGTCATCGGCGCCCTCGCGCACGGCAGGATCCAGCGGCACCTGCCCGAGGACCGGCACGGGATGGCCGACGGCTCCCGCGAGGGTCGCGGCGACGCGCTGACCGCCGCCGGATCCGAACACCTCCATCACGGAGCCGTCCGGCAGGACGAGCCCGCTCATGTTCTCCACGACCCCGATGACGTCCTGCTCCGTGGCGGCGGCGAGGGAGCCGACGCGCTCGGCGACGCTCGCGGCGGAGACCTGGGGCGTGGTGACCACGAGCATCTGCGCCTGCGGCAGGATCTGGGCGACCGAGATCGCGACGTCCCCGGTTCCCGGGGGGAGGTCGAGCAGCAGCACGTCGAGGTCCCCCCAGAAGACGTCGGCGGTGAACTGCTCGATCGCCCGGTGCATCTTCGGCCCGCGCCAGATGACGGCCTGCTGCTCGGGCACGAACATCCCGATGCTCATCACCTTCACGCCGTGGCCCTCCGGCGGCATCAGCAGGTCGCCGACCTTGGTCGGGCGATCGGTGATGCCGAACATGCCCGGCATGGAGAAGCCGTGGATATCGGCGTCGATCACGCCCACGCGGTGGCCCTCGGCGGCCATCGCCGCCGCGAGGTTCGCGGTCACGGTGCTCTTGCCGACCCCGCCCTTGCCCGAGGAGACCGCGATGATGCGGGTGAGGGAGCCGGGGCGGTTGAAGGGGTTCTGGCGCCGGCCCTGCCGCAGGCGCTCGGTGAGCGCGGTGCGCTGAGCCTCGCTCATGGCCTCCGACTCGACGCGCACCGCGGTGAGGCCGGGGACCGTCGCTGCGGCCTCCGCGGCCATGCGCTCGATCCGGTCGCGCATCGGGCAGGCCTCGATCGTCACCAGGATCTTCACGTGCGCGGCGCCCTCGGCGTCGATCTCGACCGACTCGACCATGTCGAGCTCGGTGAGGGGGCGCTGGATCTCAGGGTCCATCACCCCGCCCAGCGCCTCGAGGATCGCGGCGATCCGCGGATCCTCGGCGCCGCTCTCGCTCCCGCTCACGAGTCGCTCTCGCGCGCGCCCCGCTCGGAAGCGGGGCCGCCCGCGCGATCCGTCGGCCCCTCGCCGGTGGAGACCCCCTGGGCGGTCCCGGCCGCCAGCTCCTCCCGCACGGCCTCGCGCACGAGCGCGCGCAGCTGCTCCTGCTCGTCGCCGGTTTCGGCCGCGCCGCGGCCCTCCTCGATCTCCTCGAGCAGGTCGCGCAGCTCTCCGCGCACGAAGTCGCGGGTCGCGACATCGTTCAGGGCGATGCGCAGCGAGGCGATCTCGCGGGTGATGAAGTCCGTGGTCGCGTGATTGCGCTCGTTGGACTGGCGATCCTGCTCAGCCTGCACGCGGTCGCGATCGTCCTGGCGGTTCTGCGCGAGCAGCAGCAGGGGCGCGGCGTAGGAGGCCTGCAGCGAGAGGATCAGGGTGAGCAGGGTGAAGTTCAGGGCGCGCGGATCGAACTGCGCTGCCGCCGGGGCCAGGGAGTTCCAGGCGAGCCAGACCGCGCAGAAAAGGGTCATGCCGACGAGGAACCCGGGGGTTCCCATCAGCCGTGCGAAGCTCTCCGCCACGGCGCCGAAGGTGTCCCCGCCCATCGGGCTGCGCAGCCGCGCGCGGCGGCGGGGGCCCGGATCGTCCAGGCTCGGGACGCGCTGCTCCGCCATCAGCGGGCCGTCCCTCGGGCGCCGGCCGCGCGAGAGATCTCCGCGAGGTCGATCTGACCGGTCAGCGCAGGCGGCTCATCCTGCTCGCGCCAGTCCTCCGGGAGCACATGGTCGAGCACGTCGTCGACGGTGATCGCGCCGAGCAGGCGGCCCTCGTCGTCCACCACGGGGATCGAGACGAGGTTGTACGTGGCCATCTCGCGCGTGACGCCGGACAGCGGCATGTGCACGGGGACCGTGTGGCGGTCGGCGTCGAGGATCTCGCCGACGGGCCGGTCGGGGCGCTCGCGCAGCAGGTGCTGGAAGTGCACGATGCCGAGGAGCCGGCCGGTGGGCGTCTCCAGCGGCGAGCGGCACACGTGCACGGTGGCGGCGAGGGCGGGGGAGAGCTCCTCGCGGCTGATCATCGCCAGGCAGTGGGCGACGGGGGTTTCCGGAGCGACGATCAGCGGCTCGGTGGTCATCATGCCGCCGGCGGTGTACTCGTCGTAGGCCATGAGGCGGCGGACGTCCTCCGCCTCCTCGGGCTCCATCAGCTCCAGCAGCTCCTCGGCGAGGTCATGGGGGAGCTCCTGGACGATGTCCGCGGCATCATCGGGATCCATCACGTCCAGGACGTCCGCCGCGCGGGAGGCCTGCAGGCGGGTGAGGACCTCCACGCGGGTGTCCTCCGGCAGCTCCTCGAGGACGTCGGCGAGGCGGTCGTCGCTGAGCTCCTCGGCCAGTTCGAGGCGGCGCTTCGCGTCGAGCTCCTGCAGGATCTCGCCGAGGTCGGCGGGCTTGAGGTCCTGGTAGGAGGCAAGCAGCAGGGCGGCCGACTGCTCCGCCTGCGTGCCGTGCAGCCCCGAGACCGCGTCGACGTCGACGGTCAGGGTCTCGCCGCGGGAGACCAGCTTGGTGAGCCCGGAGCCCGTCTTCGCGCGGCGCACATGCAGCTTGCTCAGCTCCCAGTCCCGGTGCCGGTTCTGGTCGAGCGCGACATCCTGGACCGTCGCCTGGCCCGAGCCGTCGAGCAGCGTCACCGTGCGGTCCAGGAGATCGGCGATGACGAGCATCTCCCCGGAGCGCTTCTCGAAGCGGCGCATGTTGAGCAGCCCCGAGGAGATCACCTGACCGGGCGTGATGGAGGTGACTCGCGTGACGGGGAGGAACACGCGGCGCTTGCCGGGCACCTCGACCACGAACCCGACCGCGCGCGCCGCGCCGCGGGCCTGCGGCAGCACGACGACGTCGCGGATCTTCCCGACGGGCTCGCCGATCGGGTCGAACACGACGGTGCCGGCGAGGCGGGCTGCGAAGAAGCGCTGGGGGGAGGTGCTCACGCCCTCCAGGGTAGTGCCCGGCGGCGCGCGCCCTACCGCGCGAGTGACGCCATCCACGCCTCGATATCCGAGGCGCCGCGGGGGAGCGCGGCCGAGAGGTTCTCGACGCCGTCGGCGGTCACGAGGACGTCGTCCTCGATGCGCACGCCGATCCCGCGCAGGTGCGCGGGCACCTTCTGATCGTGGGCCTGGAAGTAGAGCCCGGGCTCGATCGTGAAGACCATTCCCGGCTCCAGCTCCGCGTCGAGATACATCTCGCGCCGCGCCTGCGCGCAGTCGTGCACGTCCAGTCCGAGGTGGTGGCTGGTGCCGTGCACCATCCAGCGGCGGTGGAACTGTCCGTCCTCGGCGAGGGACTCCGCCGCGGTGCCCGGGAGCAGCCCCCACTGCTCGAGCTTCGCGGCGATGACCTCCATCGCCGCCGCGTGCAGCTCGCGGAAGCGGATGCCGGGGCGGGCGATCGCGAACGCGGCGTCGGCCGCCTCGAGGACGGCCTCGTAGACCTGCCGCTGGGCCGGGGTGAACGTGCCGGAGATCGGGAGCGTGCGGGTGACGTCTGCGGTGTAGAGCGAGTCGACCTCGACGCCGGCGTCGATCAGCACCAGCTCCCCCTCGCGCACGGCGCCGTCGTTGCGCACCCAGTGCAGGGTGCAGGCGTGATGCCCGGCCGCGGCGATCGTGTCGTAGCCGACCCCGTTCCCCGCCCCGCGCGCGGTCTTGCCGAAGACGCCCTCGATGACGCGCTCCCCGCGGGGGTGGCCGACGGCTGCCGGCAGCTCCCGCACGACCTCTTCGAAGCCGGAGATCGTCGCGGCGACGGCCTCGCGCATCTGCGCGATCTCGAAGTCGTCCTTCACCAGTCGCTGCTCGCTGGCCTTCTCTGCGAGCAGGTCGAAGGCGGCGCTCTGCTCCTCGCCGCCCGCCAGCCCGTTCTGCGCACGGATCTCGGCGACCATCTCCTCGATCCCCGCGTCGATGCCGGGCTTGATCAGCAGATCCAGCTGCGCGCCGACGTCCTTGCCGAGCGCATCGCGCAGCTCGTCGATGTGGCGGCAGGGGATGCCGATCTGCGCGGAGACCTCCTCAAGCGTGGGGCGGCGCCCCACCCACAGCTCTCCGTAGCGCGCATCCGCATAGAACTCGGTGGAGTCGAAGCCTCCGCGCGGGCGGAAGAAGTACGTCGCCTCGCTGCGCTGCGGGTCCTCGGCGGACGGCTCCACGACGAGGACGCTGTCGGGCTCCTCATCGGTGCCGAGCCCGCTGTAGTAGGCGAACGCGGTGTCCGGTCGGAAGGGGTAGTCGGTGTCGTTCGCGCGCACCTTGAAGACGCCTGCGGGCAGCACGATCCGTGCCCCGGGAAGGCTCTGCACCAGGGTGTCGCGGCGCGCGGGCGTCCAGTCGGCGGCTGCGCGGCGCGCAGGCTCCGGGACCGACTCGTCCCAGTCCTCGCCGATGAACGCGCGGAACGCCGCGTTGGTGGGCCGCTGCGCACGGGAGTCCCCGCGGGAGGCGAGCTCCTCGGGGGAGGGGCCTGCGGCAGCGGTGTCGGCGCGGTCGGCGGAGGGGGTCTCGTGGGTGCTCATCCCCCGATGCTCTCACGCACTGCCCAGCGGCGCAGGGCAGTCGGAGGAGCGGAGCAGGCCGAGGAGCGGAGCAGGCGGTCGCGAGCGGCGCTGGGCAGTCGGGAACCGATGGCTACGCTGGGCACATGCCCGAGACCCCCCGCTGGCTCAGCGACGACGCCCGCATCGACCTGCACACCCATTCGCGCTGCTCGGACGGCACCACCACTGTCGCCGAGCTCGTGCGCCGCGCCGCCGAGAGCGGGCTCGACGCGATCGCCCTCACCGATCACGACACGGTCGCAGGCTGGGACGAGGCCGCGCGAGCGGCGCGCGCGCACGGGATCGCCGTCGTGCCGGGGATCGAGGTGTCGACCGAGTACCGCCACTTCAGCGTGCACGTGCTCGCGATCCTTCCCGACCCCTCGGCCGGGACCGCGCTCGCCGAGGAGCTCTCCCGCGCCCGCGCCTCCCGCGACGGCCGTGCCCGGGCGATGGTCGAGCGCCTCGGCGCGGACTACCCCATCACCTGGGAGGACGTCGCCGCCCAGGTCGCCGGCGAGAACACCACCGTCGGCCGGCCGCACATCGCCGACGCGCTCGTCGCCTGCGGGGTTGTGCCCGACCGCTCCGCCGCGTTCGGCGAGGTGCTGAGCCCGCAGGGCCCGTACTACGTGCGCCATTACGCGCCCGCCCCGGACGTCGCGGTGCGCGCCATCGCTGATGCCGGGGGTGTGTCGATCGCGGCCCACCCCGCCTCCGGGATGCGCGGCGGCCAGGTGCCGGACGGTCTCCTGGAGAGCATGATCGCCTCTGGCCTCGGAGGGATCGAGGTCGACCACCGGGAGCACGATGATGTCGCGCGCGCGAGACTGCGCGACCTCACGAGGGCGAGCGATCTCATCGTCACCGGAGGCAGTGACTACCATGGCGCGGGCAAGCCGAACGCGCTGGGGGAGAACCTCACCGCCCCCGCAGCCCTGAGCGCGCTGATCGAGCGCGCCGCCAGCCGAACAGAGGTCCTCCTGCCGTGAACGTGGTCGACGCCCGCTTCCTCCTCGAAGTGCTCGTCACCCTCTTCGTGATCGTGGACCCTCCCGGCACGATCCCCATCTTCATGGCGCTCACCAGCACCATGACCGCCAAGCAGCGCTCGCGCGCGGCGCTGGTCGCGACCGGGGTCGGCATGCTGGTGATCGTCGGCTTCGCCGTGTTCGGCCAGTTCATCCTGGCCTACATGCACATCTCTCTGCCGGCGCTGCAGTTCGCCGGCGGCCTCCTGCTCCTGCTGATCGCTCTGCAGCTGCTCGCGGGCCAGGAGGACGAGATGGCCGCGAGCGAGGGCGTGAACGTGGCGCTCGTGCCGCTGGGCACGCCGCTGCTGGGCGGGCCGGGGGCGATCGTGGCGGTGATGCTGTTCGTGCAGCGGGCCGACGGCGAGATCACGCGCTTCTCCGCGATCGCACTGGCCCTGGTGGCGATCGCCGCGATGATGTACCTGTTCATGCGGTTCTCCGTAGTGATCGCGCGCGTGCTCGGGAAGGGCGGCGTCACCCTCGTGACCCGCATCGCCGGCGTGCTGCTGGCCGCGATCAGCGTGCAGATGCTCTTCGACGCCGTGCGTTCCTTCCTCACCGACTGGGGCGTCATCCCCGCCTGAGTGCGCGGGCGCCTGGTCGCCACCGCTCCCGGCGCCCCGCCGGCCGTGCATGCAGCGAGACCGACGTCCTGTTCCACGATCTGGAACAGGACGTCGGTCTCGCTGACGGAGCGGCGGCCGCATGGGCCTCTGAGGATCAGCCGGCGTCGTTCCCGCCGGTCGTGCCCTGTGCGCTCTGGCCGTTCTGGCCGGAGCGCCCTCGGCCGCGGCCCCCGCGGGAGCGGCGGCGGCGTGCGCCGCCCTCAGCGCCCTCGCCGGAATCGGAGCCGGAAGCCGGTCCCGACCCTGCGCCCTCGACGACCTCGCCGTTGACGCGGCGCGTGCGGCTGCGATCGCGGCGCGGGCGCTCGGAGCGCTCGCGGGGCTGCACGGTCACGCCCTCGGACTCGGCGGCATCACCGGCGGAGGCGCCGCGAGCGGAGTGCGCACCGCGCTCGCCGGAGCGCGAACGGCCGCCCCTCTCGCCGCCGCGTCCGCCGTCCCGACCGCCGTCGCGGCCACGGCCGCCCTCGCGACCGCCGTCCCGGCCGCCGGAGCGTCCGCCCGTGCGCGGGCCGCTGTCGCGACGCGCCGACGGGCCGCCCAGATCCTCGAGCACCTCCGCGCCGAGGCCCTCGCGGGTGCGGCTCGCCTTCGGCAGCGTGCCCTTCGCGTCGGTGGGGATGTCGAGATCGGAGAAGAGATGATCGGAGGTCGAGTAGGTCTCCACGGCCTCGGTGCTCTCCAGCCCGAGCTGGCGCGCGATCAGCGCCCAGCGGGCCAGATCGTCCCAGTCCACGAACGTGATCGCGGTGCCCTTCTTGCCCGCGCGGCCCGTGCGGCCCGTGCGGTGGAGGTACGTCTTGTCGTCATCGGGGGAGTTCCAGTTGATGACGTGGGTGACGTCCTCGACGTCGATGCCGCGGGCGGCGACGTCGGTCGCGATGAGTACATCGATCTTCCCGTTGCGGAACGCGCGCAGCGCCTGCTCGCGCGCGCCCTGGCTGAGATCGCCGTGCAGCGGTGCGGCGGCGAAGCCGCGGTCCATCAGGTCATGGGCGACCTGGTCGGCCTGGCGCTTGGTGCGCATGAAGACGATCGTCAGCCCGCGCTCGCGCGCCTGCAGGATGCGGGCCATCACCTCGATCTTGTCGAGCTGATGGGCGCGGTAGATGACCTGCTTGATGTCGGCCTTCGTGCGCGAGAGATCCCCGGGATCCGCAGCGCGGATGTGGGTGGGCTGGCGCATGAATCGGCGCGCGAGCGCCATGATCGGGCCGGGCATCGTGGCCGAGAAGAGCATGGTCTGGCGCGTGGCGGGGACGGCGCTCAGGAGCTTCTCGATGTCCTCGAGGAAGCCGAGGTCGAGCATCTCGTCGGCCTCGTCCAGCACCGCGATCTGCACCTGCGAGAGGTCCAGGTGCTTCTGGCGCATGAGGTCGATGAGGCGCCCGGGGGTGCCCACCACGATCTCGACGCCCTCGGCGAGGGCCTCGATCTGCGGCTCGTAGGCGCGGCCGCCGTAGACGGTGAGGATGCGCACGGGGCGCTGGGTGGAGGCGGCGCGGAGATCCTCCGCCACCTGGACCGCGAGCTCGCGGGTGGGCAGCACGACGAGGCCCTGGGGCTTGCCGATGGCGCGGCCGGAGGGGTTGTCCTCGCCGGGGGCGACGACGCTCTGCAGCATCGGGATGCCGAAGCCGAGGGTCTTTCCGGTGCCGGTCTTCGCCTGGCCGATGATGTCGCGGCCGCGCAGGGCCACCGGCAGGGTCATCGCCTGGATCGGGAAGGGCGTGGTGATGCCCTTGGCCGCGAGCGCCGCGACGATGTCAGGTCGCACGTCGAAGTCGGCGAAGGTCTGAGCGGGGGCCTCCGGCGCCGCTGCGGCGGGATCGGAGGGGGCATCGCCGGAGCCGGGCTCGACGGCGATCTGGGAGGCGGGGGTCTGCGCCGTCACGGCGGCGGACTCGTCGGCCTCAGGGGCAGGGGTGCTGGTGTCGGACACAGTTCATCTCTCTGGTCATGGATTCTCCCCGCCATCGTAGCGGTGCCCCCTGCGCCGCCCCTGGCGCGCGCCCGCCCGGAAGCTCGCGCGGTCCTGCGGCACGGACATGCGGCCTGCTGGCATGCGGCCTACTGGGAGGTGCCCGCGGGGCTCAGCCGCTCCTCGTCGCTCAGGCCCACGCCCGGCTCGACCACCTGCTCCGGAGGGATGCTCGCCTCCGGCGTCTCGGCGCCCGAGGGGATGGTGAGCTCGGGCTCCTCGGGCCGGGCAGGCAGCTGCTGGCGCTGGATCGAGATCGAGACCAGCCCCAGCCCGCCCATCACGATGTCGTCGTAGGCGACCAGGCGCTGGGTCGTGCGGTCGAAGTAGAGCAGCCGGGCCGTGAGGTCCAGCGGCTCCCCGCCGTCGAGCACCGGACGCACGCCGCCGGAGGCCAGCGCACCGCCGGTGGAGCCCACGGTCAGCCAGTCGGTGCCCGAGCCGTCCACGTCGAGCTCGACCTTCGAGGAGTGCATGTGGCCCGACAGCACCAGCGGAGCGCGGCCCAGCAGTCCGGCCTTCTGCGAGGGGTCGTGCTGGAGGGCGATGTCCACCGCCGCCTCCGGATGCGCGGCATCCCAGGAGGTGATCGTCTCGCCGAGCTGGAAGCCGGATCCCGCCACGGCCTCCTTGCCCGCGCTGAAGCCTGCCGCATCGGAGTCGTCGTCCGCGGCGAAGCGCGGATCCCCGATCCCGGCGAAGGTGAGCCCGGCGACCTCCGCCGTCTCGTTGTCCAGCACGATCGCATTGGGGTTCGCGGCGGCGGCGGCGGCGGTCGCCGCACCGTCGTGGTTGCCCTGGATGTAGACGTAGGGGGAGTCGATCGTGCCGATCTGGGAGAGCAGCCCGTGCTCGATGCCCGTGCCCCAGGAGACGATGTCGCCGGTGTCGACGACGACGTCGATGTCGAACTGCCGATCGAGCTGCCGGATCACGTCGAACGCCTGAGGATTGTCGTGGAGGTCCGAGACGTGCAGCACCGTGATGAGGTCCTCGCGGTTCTGCGCGACGGGGAGGCCGTCGGCCGCGACGTACAGGGCGGAGACCTGCCCGACGAACTCGGCGAACGTCGCGCGGTAGCTCGCGTAGTTCGCGGCGGTGCTCTCGCCGACGTCGGCGAGATACGCCGCCTGCGAGAGGAGCCCCTCGAAGCGCGGCTGCTGCAGCGACTCGGGGCGGAAGGTCGCCGCCGCGAGGCCCGCGCAGGAGCCGGTGAGCGCCGCGATGCTCGCCGCGCTGATGAGCGTGCGGCGCCAGCGGCGGGTCGCGAGCCCCACCCCGAGCCCCGCGCCGATCGCGGCGAAGGCGATGTTCAGGGCCGCGCTGATCTCGGCGGCGCGGGTGATGGCGTCGGGGGCCTCCTGCTCGAGGCGGGACAGGCCGCTGGGGTCGGCGATGAGCGCCTGCGCCTGCGCGATGTCCACGCCCTCGACCTGGCCCTCGATCCGCACAGGAGCCTGATGGGAGTCGAACACGATCTGCCCGACCGGAGGCACCAGCAGCACCATCTCCGAGGAGAGCGAGGGGCGCAGCGCGACCGACACCTCCAGGGGGCCGACGCTCGCCGTGGTCGCGGGGACCAGTGCCAGGCCGATCGCGGCGCCGGCGATCGCGAGGATCGGGGTGAGGACGAAACGGTCCAGAGCCCGCCGCACCGAGGGTGCGACGGGCTCCGGGACGCTGCTGCTCACGATGCGCGGGCGGGCCGGGATGGTCAGCCGAGGAAGCCGACGCGCTGCGGCTTCTGCCCCGTGAACTCGACGTAGGCGATCTTCGAGCCGGGGACGAGGACCGTCCCGCCCTTGGAGTCGCGCAGCACGGCGACCGTGCCCTGCTCGATGGCGGAGGCGAGGGTCTCCTGGAGCGCCTCGGGCGTCTCGACGCTCTCGATGGTGAGCTCGCGGGGCGCGTGCTGGAGGCCGATGCGGATGTCCATGATGAAGTCCTTCGTGTCGCGGTGGGGGCGGGATCGCGGCTGTGCCGCGCTCGCACGGCTCCGAGTCTATCGGCGCATCACTGCGTGCGGCCGACGGCTGGGTCCGCGTTCACTGAGGGCTCAGAATCGGGGACGGAGTCCGTGCCCGGATCCGCGCCGGGATGCGGAGAGAACGCCGTGAGCCCTCCGATCAGGAAGTCGGTCAGCACGTCCAGCAGGAGCCGGCGGCGCGCGGCCAGGGCCTCGGGCGACCCGCCGGGGGCCGCGAGACCCGAGACCAGCTCCGGCATCGCCGGAGCGGTCATCGTGGGCGCGGTCGCAGCGGGAGCGGTCGCCTCGTCGTCGGAGCGCGCATCCCCTCCTGCTGCGGCCTCGCCCTCGGCAGGCGGGGCGGGGCGCTGAGGATCCGCTGCGGCCCCGGCCGCGGCGTTCTCGACCTCCCGCAGCATCTCGACCGTGGACTGCAGGACGCCGACGAGCGAGCGCCCCAGCACGAGCGCTTCGAGCTCCCCGAGATCGCGATGGTCAGCGAGAACCGCGGCCACGGAGCGGGCGAGCTCCGAGAGGATGCGCTCCGTGATCTGGGAGGCGGCAGGTGAGACGTACTCGTTCCCCAGGAGCAGGCGCAGCGCCCCCTGCGGGAGCAGGACATCGTGCAGAGCGACGAGACCGAAGCGCGCGCGCGCGTGCGTGCTGCCGTCGATGTGGCGCAGTCGGCGCGCGGCGGCGAGGAGGTCCTCGCCGATCGTCTCCAGGACAGCCAGGTAGAGGTCGTCCTTCGAGTCGAAGTGCTGGTAGAGGACCGGTTTGGTCACGCCGGCGGCTGCCGCGATGTCGTCCATCGAAGAGGCCTGGTAGCCGTCGCGGACGAACTGGATCGTCGCGATCGTGAGCAGCTGGGCTCGACGCTTCGCACGGGGCATCCGCTGAGTCTGCTTCATGGTCTCTCTCTCCGAGCGGCAGGGGGCCCGGGGCAGACGCGCAGCGCTGCGAGTACGGGTCGCCGGACAGCAAGTATCACGTGGCCGGACCGTGAGCATACAGGCTCCGGGGACCGGTTTGTCCGCCCCCTGTGGTCCACTGGGGGTATGGATCAGAGCGCAGGGACAGAGCCCCAGATCAGGGGTTTCTCCGCACCCCGGCCCCTGCAGGTGCTGCCGCCGGATGTGAGGCGCCTGCCAGGGCTGCTGAGCGATCCGGATCCCGCGCAGTCCCGCGCGCTGCGCGTCGTCGAGCAGGGCCGCGACCTCCTTCTCCCCGGCGCGCCGGGGAGCGGCCGCACGAGCCTCGTGCTCACAGCAGCCCTCGCCGCCGCCCGCGCGGCGGGGGCGGGTCCGGCGCCGCTCGGGACCGAGGAGACGCTGGTGCTGGTGGCGCGGCGCGCCCCGGCGGATGCCCTGCGCGACGCGGTCGCCCTCGCGGGAGCTGCTGCGAGCGTGCGGGTGGCCACTCCGGCCGCCTATGCCTTCTCCGTGGTCAGGGCCGAGAGCCGGGAGCGAGGAACCGGCGAGCCCACCCTCGTGACGGGTGCGGAGCAGGATGCGCTGCTGGCCGATCTGATCGCCCAGCGGCCGGACTGGGCCGTGGAGGTCGAGCCGGCCGCGCGCACGCTCCCCGGCTTCCGTGCGGAGCTGCGCGATGTGATCACCCGCGCGGAGGAGCTCGGTCTCCTCCCGCGCGATCTGCGCGCTCTCGCGGCGCAGCGGGGACGGGCGGCCTGGTTCGACGCGGCAGCCCTCCTCGAGGACTACCTCGACGTGCTCGACCTCCAGTCCGCCTCCGCGCTCGACGCCGGTCCCCGGCTGGACTCGGGCGCACTCGTGCGCCGCGCCGCCGACCTGCTCGGCGGCCTCCCGCCCGCGCTGCTGCCGCGGCGAGTCCTGGTGGACGACGCGCAGGATCTCACCGCCGCCGGCATCGCCCTGGTGCGCGCACTGGCCCGTGCGGGAGCGCAGCTCCTGGTGACGAGCTGCCCTGATGAGATGGTCGACTCCTTCCGCGGAGCTCTCCCTGACGCCGCCGCCCGGATAGCCGCGGCCGCGCCCCGGCCCCTGGAGCAGATCGTGCTGGCCTCCTCATGGCGCTCGCGGGGAACGGCCGCCGCGGGCATCGCCGCGCTGCGCGCGCGCCTGCCGATCGCGGGGCAGCCGCTGGAGCTGCGCCGTCCCCAGCCCGCACCCACAGGGCAGGCGGCGCCGACAGAGCAGCCTGCGCCGACAGGGCAGGCAGAGCCGGAAGAGGCGCTCTCGCCTCGCGCCACGGCGCTCGGCGTGCTGACCGCGGCGGATCCGCTCGAAGAGGCCCGGCTGATCGCCTCCGTGCTGCGCGACACGCATCACCGCGAACAGGTCCCCTATGACGACATGGCGGTGCTGTGCCGATCCGGAGGGATCGTCGAGCAGGTCGCCGACCTCCTCGCGCGATCGGGCCTGCCGGTGACCACCCCGCAGCGTCTCCCCGCGCTCCGGGAGGAGCCGGTCGTGGCGGATCTCCTGCGGATAGTGGAGCTGGGCGCCGCTGCAGCTTCCGGGCGCACCCCGCAGCTGAGCCCGGAGGACGCCGCAGCGCTGCTGCGCGGTCCCTTCGGCGATGCCGACGCCCTGCGGCTGCGCCGCATCCGCCGGATGCTCCTGGACCACGAGCGGACCGCCGCGGGCTCCGGCTCGCAGTCCGATTCTGCGGGCTCCGATTCTGCGGGCTCGGACTCCACAGGCGCGGACTCGCAGTCCGATTCCGCAGGCGCAGATCAGGCGGCGCGCGCGAGCGCCGAGCTGCTGGCCGCGGCGATCGTCTCCCCAGAGGAGCCGGGCCTGCCGGCGCCGGGGACCGGGAACCGCACCGCGACCCCCGTGCATCGCCTGCGGCGCATGGTCGCTGCGGTCCGGGATCTCGGCCCCGCGCCGGCCGCGGCCCTCGCGCTGTGGGCCGCATGGGAGGCGGCCGCGCTCGCCGAGGGCTGGCAGCAGGCCTCCCTGGGCCTCGACCGGCAGCGCACGATCACCGAGGGCGATGCGCGCGCCCGCCTCATGGCGCGCCGACTGGATGCCGTCAGCGCGCTGTTCGCCGCGGCGGACCGCTTCACGGACCGCCGCCCCCAGGCGGATGCGCTGGTCTTCATCGACCAGGTGCGCTCCCAGGCCGTCGCCGAGGACACCCTGGCCCCTCGCGCGGAGGCGCGCGGCCACGTCGCCGTGCTGACCCCCGCCCAGCTCGCAGGGTTCGAGCGCGACACCGTGGTCCTGGCGCGAGTGCAGGAGGGGGCCTGGCCGAACGCCCGCCTGCGCTCGACCCTCTTCGGCGCCTCCGAGCTCTCGCTCCTGTGGGCCCAGGGGCGCACCCCGGGCTCCTCGCAGGAGGTGCCGCTCGAGGGGGCGCCCCTGCGGGCGCTCCAGCGCGAGCAGGTCATCGCCGACGAGCTCCGGCTCGCCGTGAGCGCCCTCGCTCGCGGCCGCTCGCGCGTGCTGGTCACGGCCGTGGACGGCGGGGATCTCGCGCCGTCGGTGCTGCTGGATCTGCTGCGCCCGCACGCGGATGCGCGCTGGCCCGATCCCGCCCTGCTCACCGCGGATCCGGGGCCCGCGCCCGACCCCCGGCGCCTGGTCGCCGCCCTGCGCCGCCGCCTGGAGAGCGAGGATCCCCGGGCGCGCACCGATGCGGCGATCCTGCTGGCGCGACTGGCCGGCGAGGGCGTCGAGGGCGCTGACCCCCGCACCTGGTACCACCAGCTCCCCAGCTCCGAGTCGCCGCTGCGCCCCGATGCCGAGACGCCCGTGCGGCTGAGCCCCTCCTCTCTCGAGCGGGCCCACGACTGCCCGCAGGCCTGGCTCCTCGAGCGCGCCGGAGGGTCGCGGTCGGCCGGGGCCCCCCAGCTCATCGGGACCGCCATCCACGCCCTCGCGCAGGAGAATCCGGGCGGCGCGGGCCCCGGCGGCGTCCCCGATCTCCTGCTCCGGCTGCAGAGCCTCCTGCGGCCCCTGCGACTGGAGGAGACCTGGTCGGGGAGGCGCCGGCTGCGCCAGGCGGAGGACGCCGTGCGCCTGCTCGAGCAGTACCTCGCGCACGCCGCGCCCGCCATCGCCACCGAGGTCCCCTTCGCCGTCCGCATCGGACCGGTGGACCTGCGCGGGATCATGGATCGCCTGGAGGGCGAGAAGGAGGTGCGGGTGGTGGATCTGAAGACCGGTCGCGCCCCGAAGTCCGCTGCAGCCGCCGCCGAGGATCTGCAGCTCGCCTCCTATCAGACCGCCGTGGCCGCCGGGTCCCTCGAGGAGGTGCTCGGCCCCGACGCAGGGGAGCGGCTGGCAGGTGCCCAGCTCGTCTACGTCGGCACGGGGGGAGCGAAGCCCGCCGTGCGCACGCAGGCCGCGCTCCCTGCGGCCGAGGATCCCCGCTGGTTCGAGACCATCGCGCAGAAGGTCGCCGCGGATGTCAGCGGCTCCCAGGTGCGCGCCCGCCGCAATCCGCACTGCGACAGGTGCGCCGTGCGCCGCACCTGCGCGCTGTGGCCCGAAGGAGCACAGCTGTGAACCGTCCCTCCGGGGCGCAGGCCCCCGCCCCCCGCCCGAGCGGCCCCGGTCGGAGGGCACCGAGCCCCAGCGCCCCCCGCCCCAGCGCCCCGAGCCCCAGTGCCCCGCGCCTGAGCGCCGCCCGGCTCGCCGCGCTGATGGGGCTGCCCTCGCCGACTGCGGAGCAGGCCGAGGTCATCGAGGCGCCGCTGGCCCCGCTGCTGGTGGTCGCCGGGGCCGGCAGCGGCAAGACCGAGACGATGGCCTCGCGCGTGGTGTGGCTGATCGCGAACGGGCTCGTGGAGCCCCGGCAGGTGCTGGGGCTGACGTTCACCCGCAAGGCCGCCCACGAGCTGACCGAGCGCATCGGGGCGCGGCTGTCCGCTCTCGCGGGCGCGCTCGCCGCGGAAGGGATCCCCCTGCCTCCCGGGCTCGAGCGCGGAGGCGAGGACCTCCTCGGCCAGCAGGTCAGCGTGCAGACCTACAACGGGTTCGCCCTGGATCTGGTCAGCGAGCACGCCCTGCGCGTGGGTCTGGACTCGGAGTTCACGATGATGTCCCCCTCGGCGGCGTGGCAGCTCGCCCACGAGCTGGTGGAGGCCTCGGACGACTCCCTCGAGGCGGACGCCTCGCCGGCCACCCTGACCGCTGCGCTGATCTCCCTCACGTCCTCCCTCGCCGACCATCTCGTCAGCCCTCAGGAGCTCGGCGAGGAGCTGCGCGCGATCCGCGACCACCTCTCCCAGATCCCGCTGCAGGCCGAGGGCCGACGGCGCACCGTCCCCAAGGACGTGGCGCGCGTGATCGCCGCGTGCGAGGCACGGCTGGCCCTGATCCCCCTGATCGAGCGCTTCGACCAGGTGCGGATGGAGCGCGCCGCGCTGGACTTCTCCGACCAGGTGCGACTGGCCGCGCGCATCGCGCGCGAGGTGCCCGAAGCGGGCCGGCTCGCCCGGGAGCTCCACCCGGTCGTGCTGCTCGACGAGTTCCAGGACACCTCCGTCGCTCAGCTCCGGATGCTCGCGGATCTCTTCGGCCCCGGCCATGCGGCATGCGCCGTGGGAGATCCCCAGCAGGCGATCTACGGCTGGAGGGGCGCCTCGGCCGCCTCACTGGACGGCTTCGCCCGCGCCTTCGAGACCCCTGGCGCCCCCGTGCGCCAGGCGACCCTGTCGACATCCTGGCGCAACGACCGGGCTCCGCTCGCGATCGCGAACCGCATCGCCGGCCCGCTGCGCTCCGCCTCCCAGGCGGTGACCATCCCGGAGCTGCACGAGCGCCCCGGCGCGGGCGAGGGGCTCGTCCACGTGATCGAGACGGCCGACGAGCGCGCGGAGGCCCGCGCGATCGCCCGGTGGATCCTGGACCGCCGCGCTGCCGCTCCCGAGCGGGGCGAGGACCCCGCAGCCCCCGCCAGCGCGGCGGTGCTGGTGCGCGCGCGCAAGCAGATCGCCCCGCTGGTTCAGGGGCTCGAGGAAGCCGGACTGCGAGTGCACGTCATGGGCCTCGGAGGGCTGCTGGACCGCCCCGAGATCGCGGACGTGCGCGCCCTCCTGGAGTGCCTGCACGACCCGGGGCGCGGAGACGGGCTCATGCGACTGCTCGCCGGGCCGCGCTTCCGTCTCGGCGCCCGGGACATCGCCGTGCTCGGGCGCTGGCGGGACCACCAGGACTCGCGGCGCCGCCGCTCCGCCTCCGGCGCGCCGGTCGACGAGGCCGACGCCCTCACCCTGATCGACGCGCTCGATGATCTCCCCGCTCCGGGGTGGACCGACAGCGAGGGCCGCGAGCTGTCCGACACGGCGCGCACCCGGCTCCTGCAGCTCCAGCAGATCCTGCGCCTGCTGCGGCGCCGCCTCGCCCTGCCGCTTCAGGACCTGATCGGCGAGGCCGCATCGGCGCTCGGCCTCGACCTCGAGCTGCTCGCCGCGCCCGCCGATGAGCCCGCGCAGCCTCTCGCAGCGCTGCAGGCGTTCCGCGAGCATGCCGCCGCCTTCGAGCGCTCCGCCCAGCAGCCGGGCCTCGGCCCGTTCCTGGCGCTGCTCGAGATTAGCGAGGACCAGGAGGCGGGGCTCTCCCTGAGCGCCCAGGACGCCGAAGCGGACCCGGAGGCGGTCACGATCGTCACCATGCACTCCGCCAAGGGCCTCGAATGGGATCTGGTGGCGGTGGCGGGCCTGAACGAGGGGACGCTGCCCTCCTACGACCTGCGCCGCGCGAGCGCCGACGAGGACGGCATCGTGCGGGTCCCGGACGACGGCTGGATCGGAAAGCTCGCCGACGCCTCCCTGCCCAGCTCGCTGCGCGGGGACGCCGACATCCTCCCGCAGCTGAGATGGGCCGAGGCCGACACCCAGGTCGATGCGGAGGGCCTGATCCAGGAGTTCCGCCTCGAGCAGGGCGAGGAGTCGCTGCGCGAGGACCGCCGGCTGATGTACGTGGCGGTGACGCGGGCCCGCCGCTCCCTGCTGCTCAGCTCCGCCGCCTGGCGCACGGGGATGGCGCGACCCAGGCCCCGGTCCCGCTACCTCGTCGAGTCGCTGCCGCTGATCCCGCCCGCGCTGCACGCGCAGGAGGAGATCCCCGCGGAGAACCCGCTGGACGCCGCGCAGAGCACCGCGCTCTGGCCGCCCCAGCCCGGGCTGCCGGAGCAGCGGCGCGCGCAGGCGCAGGCGCTCGTCGCAGCCGCCGCGCGCGGAGAGCTCGGGGAGGAGTCCCCCGAGGCGGAGCTCGCCGAGCAGACGCGCCGCGTGCTCGCCGATCTCGCGGAGCAGCGGGAAGCGCTCAGCGTGCACTCGCCCGCGAGGCTGTCGGCCTCACAGATCGTGGCGCGTGCGCAGGATCCGGCGGAGGCGGCGCGCGCGCTGCTGCGGCCGCTGCCGCGCCGGCCCTCGGCGTCCGCGCGGCGCGGCACGACCTTCCACTCCTGGCTCGAGCAGCATCTCGAAGGCGCTTCGCTCCTGGATCTCGAGGATCTGGAGGAGCTGGCCGATCTCGCCGCGATCGAGGATCCGCAGGACGCCGCCGCCGACCCCGACCAGGAGGCGCTCGCCGCGATGCGGGCCGCGTTCGAAGCCTCGCCCTGGGCGCAGCGCACGCCGCTCGCCGTGGAGACGCCCGTCTCCACCCGCATCGGGCCGATGGCGGTGCGCGGCGTGATCGATGCGGTCTACCCCGATCCCGAGAACCCCGGGGGCGTCGTGATCCTCGACTGGAAGACGGGCGCGGTGCCGACGGGCGCGCAGCGCCGGGCGCGGGCTCTGCAGCTGTCGGTGTACCGCCTGGCCTGGCACGAGCGCACGGGGCTGGACCTCGACCGGATCCGCACCGTGTTCTTCTACGTCGCCGCGGGCGTCGAGCACGAGGTGCTCGAGCACCCCTCGCGGGCGGAGATCGAGCGGATGCTGCTGCGCGGAGGGTGAGCCGCGCGGATCAGCGGGAGGCGGGCCGCTCGTCGGGGTCGGAGTCGGAGCCGGAGTCGGCCTCGACCTCGGCGACGCCGTCGGCGGAATGCCCGACGGCCGGCTCTCCGGGCTCCCCGGGCCCTGCGGGAGCTGCGAGCTCCGCGTAGGCCTCCTCGGCCTCGTCCTTCGCGATCTGGGCGAGGGCGTCGTCGAGCTCGTGCAGCATCGCCCGGGCGTCGTCGATGACGGCCTCGTCCTGCGTGTCGATGCCGTGCAGGAGCCAGTCGATGATCGCGAACTCGCTGAGCACGTGGGCGCGGTCCACCAGGCGGGGATCGAGCGGCGCGCGGCGCTCCGCAGCATAGGCGGCCATCAGCGCGTCGAAGCGGTCCGTCTCGAGCGTGGAGGCGAGCCAGGCGAGATCGGCGGCGGGATCCGCGATGCGGGCGCTCGACCAGCTGCGCACCCCGGTGATCCGGCCGTCGCGCGCGAACAGCGCCTCGTCGGACAGGTCGCCGTGCACGAGGACGGGATCGAGCGCCCAGAGGGCGTCGTCGGCCAGCTGCGCCTGCCAGCGCTGGAGCACGGCGGCGGGCAGCGGCTCGCTGCGCTGCGCGCGCAGGAGCTGCGCGCGGTGCCGCTCGCGCAGGGCGGCGGGGGAGTACTGCTCCGCGCCGGCGCCCTCGGCGATGTGCCGGGGCACCTCGTGGATGCGGGCGATCGCGGTGCCGAGCGAGGCGGCGAGGCCGCTGTCCTCGAGCAGCCGGTCGAAGGCCAGAGGGGCGCCGTCGAACACGTCGGTCACGGCGGCCCGGCCGCCGCCCGGCAGCTTCACCGACCCGAGCACGGAGGGGACCAGATCGCTCAGGGCGTGCGCGCTCAGCGCCGCCGAGATCGCCAGGTCCTTCTCCATGCGCACTCCCGCGGCAGTACTGCGCGGGCAGGTGACGAGCACGCGGCGGCCGTCCTCGCCCACCACCCCGGCGACGTCGACATCGTCGGCAGGAGTGGGGATCGCGACGGTCTTCACCGGGTCGAGACCGGGAACGGACGCGGCGGCGAAGGCGGCGAGGAGGAAGGAGTTGCGAGGCACGCCTCCACCGTACCCGCCGACGGCTGGGCCTCCCCGCCGGACACACGCGAGAGGTGCGGCGCGCCGCCGGGAACGTGCGCGTGGCACCCTGGGCCGATGACGACCCTGCGAGGACCGCACCTGCTCACCCCGCTCACGCGCACCGGGACGGACCGCGACGCCCTGCGGCGCGCGGAGCCCGGGATCCTCGAGCCCGGGCCGGACGCCCGCTACGTCCTGACCCGCGGGGGAGCGGTCGCCGTCGCCGGCGCGCAGGAGCTGCTGCTGTCCCGGGAGCTTCCCCCCGCGGCGCGAGACTCCGTGCTCGTGCATCTCGGATCGATGGACGGACTGCGATGCATCGGGGCCGAGGTCGCGGAGCCCGCAGCCGGCACCGCTGCACCGCAGGGCCTGGACCTCGGCTGGCAGGAGCTCCGCACCGCCGGCGCGCACCTGGAGCCCGCGCACCTCGCACTCGCCCTCACCGCGATCTCGATGATCGCCTGGCACCGCTCCACCCGGCGATGCCCCGCCTGCGGGGAGGCCCTGGTCGCGCAGCGCGGCGGCTGGGAGCTGCGCTGCACCGGCTGCGGGGAGCTGCAGTTCCCCCGCACCGACCCGGCCGTGATCATGGCGGTCCGGGACGAGTCCGACCGTCTGCTGCTCGCCCGCAGCGCGCGGGCGCAGCACACCTTCCACTCGGTCCTCGCAGGATTCGTGGAGCCGGGCGAGAGCATCGAGGCGGCGGTCGCGCGGGAGGTGGAGGAGGAGGTCTCCCTGCACGTGGAGTCCGTGGAGTACGTCGGCTCCCAGCCCTGGCCGTTCCCGCGCTCCCTGATGCTGGGGTTCCGCGCCTGGGCGAGCAGCGCGACGCCCATCGTCCTGGCCGACGGGGAGATCGCATCCGCGCAGTGGGTCACCCGCGAGGAGCTCTCGCGCGCGCTCGTCGAGGGCGCGATCGCGCTGCCCGGTCCGGCCTCCCTCGGGCACGCCCTCATCGCCGACTGGTACGGGGCGCCGCTGCCGCCTTCGTGAGCGCGGCGAGAGGGGATCCACAGCAGGATCCGGGATGTCGGGGGCCGCTGGCACACTGGAGGCGATGACTGAGAACACCGGCGCCTTCCCCGCAGACCCCGCTGACGCAGCCCCAGCCGCAGGAGCACCTGCCGTCCCGCCCCTCACCGCCGAGGGCGTGCTCGAGGCCCTGGACCCGGAGCAGCGCGAGGCCGCGCGCACGTTCGGCGGCCCGCTGTGCGTGCTCGCCGGCGCCGGCACCGGCAAGACCCGCACCATCACCCACCGCATCGCCTATGGGGTGATGACCGGCCAGCTGAACCCGCGCCACGTGCTCGCGGTGACGTTCACCGCGAAGGCCGCCGCCGAGATGCGCTCGCGACTGCGCGACCTCGGTGTGCCGGCCGTGCAGGCCCGCACGTTCCACGCCGCGGCGCTGCGCCAGCTGCGCCACTTCTGGCCGCGCGTGATCGGCGGGGGCGCGCCCGAGATCATGCCCAACAAGATCGCGGGCGTCGCGGAGGCCTGCCAGCGCCTGCACATGAGCGTGGACCGCGCGGCGCTGCGCGACATCGTCTCCGAGGTCGAGTGGTCGCGGGTGTCGATGCTCACCCCCGAGAGCTATCCCGAGGCGGCCGCGCAGGCCCGTCGGCCCGGGGTGGCGGGATTCGACTCCCGCAGCATCGCGCGCATCCTCACGCAGTACGAGGAGGTCAAGAAGGAGCGCGGCGTCATCGACTTCGAGGACGTCCTGCTGCACATGGTCGGGTTCCTGACGGAGCGCCCCGACATCGCCCGGGAGATCCGCGGCCAGTACCGCCACTTCGTCGTCGACGAGTACCAGGACGTCTCCGCGCTCCAGCACGCCCTGCTGCGGCTCTGGCTCGGACCGAGCACCGATCTGTGCGTCGTGGGCGATGCCGCCCAGACGATCTACACCTTCGCCGGTGCGCGCGCCTCCTACCTGCTGGACTTCCCCCGCGAGTTCCGCGGCGCCTCGACCATCCGCCTCGAGCGCAACTACCGGTCCACTCCGCAGATCGTGCGCCTGGCCAACACCGTGCTCGACGGCGCGCAGGGCCGCACGAAGGCGCACCGCCTCACCCTCGTCTCCCAGCGCCCCGCCGGCCCGGCTCCGGTCATCGAGTCCTATGCCGACGACATGGCCGAGGCCGAGGGCGTCGCCGAGCGCATCCAGGAGCAGATCCGCGAGGGCCGCACCGCCGCCGACATGGCCGTCCTGTTCCGCACGAACAGCCAGTCCGAGGCCGTGGAGCAGGCCCTCACCGCCCGCGGCATCGGCTACCTGGTGCGCGGCGGCGATCGCTTCTTCGAGCGCCAGGAGGTGCGCCGGGCGCTGCTCGCCCTGCGCGCCGCGAGCCGGGTGGAGCACGGCGATGCCGCGCGCGCGGTGCGCGACGTCGTGAGCGCACTGGGCTGGAGCGAGAAGGCGCCCGAGACCACCGGCGCGGTGCGCGAGCGCTGGGACTCCCTGAACGCCCTGGTGCACCTGACCGGCACGATCCTCGCGAGGCCCGGCGCAGGTCTCGTGGACGTCGTGCGGGAGCTGGAGGAGCGCGCCGAATCCCAGAGCGCGCCCGTGGTCGACGGCGTCACGCTCGCCTCGATCCACGCCGCCAAGGGTCTCGAATGGCCGAGCGTCTTCGTGATCGGAGCGAGCGACGGCCTGCTGCCGATCTCCATGGCGCAGACTCCCGCGGAGGTCGAGGAGGAGCGGCGCCTGTTCTACGTCGCCCTGACCCGCGCCCGCGACCTGCTGACGATCTCCTGGTCCGCCGCCCGCACTCCCGGCTCGCGCGGATCCCGCAAGCCCTCCCGCTTCCTGGACGGGGTGCTCGAGCAGCGGGGCAGCGGGGCGCGCACCGGGCCTGCAGCGTCCTCGCCCCGCCGCACCGGCCGCCGCAGCGCGACCGTCTTCAGCGAGTGCCGCACGTGCGGCGCGCAGCTCACCACGGACGCGGAGCAGCGCCTGGGCCGGCACTCGGGGTGCGCGCCCTCGCACGGCGAGAGCGTCCTGGACGCGCTCCGGCTCTGGCGCCGCCAGCGCAGCTCCCAGCTCGGCGTGCCCGCCTACAGCGTCTTCACCGATGCGACCCTCGGCGCGCTCGCCGAGCGCGCGCCCAGCACCGCGGAGGAGATGGCGCAGATCCCCGGCATCGGGCCGCTGAAGGTGCAGCGCCACGGCGAGGAAGTCCTCGCGATCCTTGCCGGCTTCGCTGCCGCAGCACCCGCCGAGAGCGCATCGCCGCAGGTCAAAAAATAGATTGCCCCGTGCGCGGGGCCGTGTAGGCTTGCCCTGTCCATCGTTCAGGTCGTGATCCGGTCAGCCGGAGAGCGCGCAGTCAGAAGGAGGTGCCGCTGGAATGTCCACACTCATCAGCTCGGGTCTGAACCCGTTCGCGCAGCAGCGCGGCGCCCTCCCTGCGGCGCCCTCGACTCAGCGAGAGCGGGGCTATCAGCCCCAGGAGCCCACCCCCCAGATCTGACCGGGATCCGTCCCGCTCCTCTGGCCCCGGCTCCGCCCCCGGCGAAGCGCTTCGCGCGCGCCCGCTCTCCTCCACGACGATCTTGAAGCAGCGAGACGATGACTGACATCCTGATCCGCACCCCTGCGTGCGTCCCCGATGACCCGACCCCGGTCCTGCCGTGCCAGAGCGCGCAGGTGGCGTCCCTGTACTTCTCCGAGCGCCCCGCCGAGCTCGAGAGCGCCAAGTCCCTGTGCGGTCCGTGCCCCCTGCGCGCCGAATGCCTGGAGGGCGCTCTGCGGCGCGCAGAGCCCTGGGGCGTGTGGGGCGGCGAGATCCTCGAGAACGGCCGCGTGATCGCCGTCAAGCGCGGCCGGGGCCGGCCCCGCAAAGACGCCGCCGCCGCGTGAGCGCCGTGCCGCCAGACGAGGCGGCGCGGCTCGCGCGCCGCACGG
Organism: Brachybacterium equifaecis; assembly: GCF_023509525.1. Lineage (GTDB taxonomy): Bacteria > Actinomycetota > Actinomycetes > Actinomycetales > Dermabacteraceae > Brachybacterium > Brachybacterium equifaecis. The sequence goes on along the minus strand of NZ_JAKNCJ010000001.1, from coordinate 221,367 downwards.
GCCTGCGTGCGGGCGTGACGGGCCTGCGCGCACAGCAGGGGCGGCGCACCCGAAGGTGCGCCGCCCCTGCAGAAGATCCGATCAGGCCTTGCCGAGGATCCGGTTCAGCTTGGTGCCGCACACGGGGCACACGGCCTTGGCCATGCGACGCTCGTTGGAGACGACGACATCGCCGGTCGCCTCGCGCTTCTCACGGCACTTCACGCAGTAGAAATCTCCGCTGTACTTCTCGTCAGCCATGCTCACTCCTTCACATCGCCCAGCAACCGAATGCGCCGCACGTCACGGGCCGGCGAATCTGGGCCGGTCAGGCCACTGTATAGGCCGGTGAGGCCGGGCGCTGAATCTCCGGTGAGTCGGCTTTCCCACGGCGGCCGCCCCTGCGCCCCGAGGCAGGCCCTCAGACGAGTCGTGGAGCCCCGGGGACCATCAGCGCACTGCGCACCTTCCCCGTACGCACCGCGCCCGTTATCCCGGGGCTCCACACGACTCGAACGTAGTGCCGGGAGCGGGCCGGGGTCAAAGCGGCGGGGGTGCCCGAGCTGTGGATAACCCCCGGAATGCTGTGGATGCCGTGGGGACCAGGCCCCGTCCCGCTGTGGACAGCGGGGAGGGGATCCGGACGGCGTCCTCATGACCGGCGCACTCGTCGTGCACAGATGGGGACAGGGAATTCGCCGAAGATTTTTTCTGAGACCCTGGCTGTGTGGCGGAACTTCACCTTCTCGACGGCATCACCGGCCCCTCCGGCGAGCGCATCCTCGTGCGCCGGTCCGCGCGGCGCACGCGCACGGTGTCGATCTCGCGCCGCGAGGGCGACATCGTCCTCGCGGTGCCCGCGCGGTTCACCCGCCGCCAGGAGCGCGACTGGGCCGTGCGCATGGTCGCGCAGCTGCGCAGCAGCGAGGAGTCCCGCACCCCTGCGCGCGCCGGCGATGACGAGCTGCTGCGCATGGCGCGGCGCCTCTCGCAGGCGCACCTCGAGGGCCGCGCCCAGCCGGTCTCCGTGAGCTGGTCCGCCCGTCAGCAGCACCGATGGGGCTCCTGCACGCCCTCGACCGGCCAGATCCGCCTCTCGCAGAGGCTGCGGTCGATGCCCGTGCATGTGCTCGAGTACGTGCTCGTGCACGAGCTCGCGCATCTGCTGATCGACGGCCACGGCCCGGAGTTCTGGGCGCTCGTGGCCCGCTATCCCCGCACGGAGAGCGCCCGCGGCTTCCTCGACGGCGTCAGCTTCGCCGTCCAGCACGGATGGCAGGGCGGCGACATCGACGGCGAGCAGTCCGAGGCGCAGGACGCAGGTGATGGTGCCGCGACGGGCGCGTAGAGCCCAGAGCCCCGAGCCGCTGCTGGCCCCCGTCGGACCCCCTCGCCGAGAGCGGGCTCGCCTCAGATCCCCAGCGCCGCCTGCACGTCCGCGAGCAGCGGAGCGATGTCCTCGGCCGTGCCCGGCGGCAGATCCGTCAGCGGCGCCCACACCGCGTCCGATCCCGCCTCGGGGTGCAGTGCGGGCTGGGCACCGGGGGCCCGCAGAGCGAACACGGCGTCCCAGTGCGATCCGCAGGAGCCGAAGGTGTCGGCCGGCCCGTGGGGGATGAGGAGCGCCGGGCCGTCGCCGATCCGCTCGAGATCCGCGAGGCCCGTCTCCTCGAGCGCCTCCCGGCGCGCGACGGCCTCGAGCGAGGCGTCGGCCGCCTCGATGTGACCGCCGGGCTGCACCCAGACCCCGGCCTTCCGGTGGAAGACCAGCACGGTGCGCGCGAGCGAGTCGTCGAGGATCACGGCGCTGACGGTCAAGTGCAGCTTCCCGCCCTCGTGGTCGCGGGCCGCGCCCTCGCGCAGGAGCGCGCTCGGCGCGGCGCGGAGCAGTCGCAGATAGTCCTCCCGGATCTCCGGGTCGATGCCGGGACCGGTCGCGGCGCGCAGCTCCTCGGCCGCGCGCCGCGCCAGCGCCTCAGGAGCGGGAGTCGCCATCGGAACCTGCATCGCCCTCGCCGGCCTCATCCAGCAGGCGGGCGAGCTCGGCGTCGAAGTCCGCAGGGAGCACCATGCCCTCCAGGTCGTCCTTCCCCGCAGCGCCCTCGCTCTCGGCGCCCGGCTCCTCACCGGAACCGGGCTCCGCGGCAGGGGCTCCTGCGACCGGTGCCGCGTCGGGCCGCGGCGCCTGCGGGGTCCCGGTGAGCACCTCGAGGCTCGGCAGGAGATCGGGGTGGGCCCACTTGGCCTCGCGGCCCGCGACGCCCTCGGTCGCGAGCACGCTGTCCCACCACGCGAGCGCCTCGCGCACGCGCCGGGGGCGCAGCTCGATGCCGACGGTCCGCGAGAGCATCTCCTCGGCCGGGGATCCGCTCGCGCGGCGGCGCCGCAGCACCTCGCGCAGCGCCTCGAGCTGGGGAAGCTTCCCGGTGAGCGCCTGGGTGGTCACGTGGTCCACCCACGCCTCCACCAGGGCCAGCGTCGTGGAGAGCTCCTGGAGGGCGCGCTCCTGCGAGGCCCGGCGGGTGAAGCGGAACATCTCCTCGGGCCGGCGCGCCTGCATGGCGGCCGGGTCGGACAGGTCGATGTCGCGCACCATCTCGTCCAGGGCGTCGAGGTCCAGGGTGATGCCGCGGGCATAGTCCTCGATCGCCGAGAACAGCGCCCGGCCCAGCCACGGGGCGCGCGCGAAGAGCGTGGTGTGGGCGAGCTCGCGCGCGGCGAGGAAGATGCGCGCGGCCGGGGCGTCGAGATCGTGCTGCGCGATCAGGTCCTGCACGTTCGCGGCGACGAGGGCCGGGCGGCCCTCGGGGCCGAGGGGGAGCGAGAGGTCGGTGGTGCCGGTGACCTCGCGCGCGAGGGAGCCGATGGCATGGCCGAACTGGACGCCGAACATGGTGCCGCCCATCCGCTCCATCATCGCGGCCGGGTCACCCGGCAGGGCCATGTCCGCCTGGCGCAGCTGCGCGCCGATGGCATCGCCGATCGCACTGGCCATGTACTTCGCCACGGGCTCCACGGTGGACTGCCAGCGGGGGAGCGTGCGGTGAAGCCAGGTGCCGCGGCTCCAGACCTCGAGGTCCTGGGCGGGCAGGTCCAGGTCGATCGCGTCGGCGAGCCACAGGGCGGCGATGTTCGCCGCGTCGCGTAGCTCGCGCACCTGCTGCTCGGAAGGGTTCGGATCGCCCGGGGTGCCCTCGGGGGCCGGGGCGCCGGGGATCTGCACAGCGCCCTGCGCGGTGCGCCGCGCGAGGTCCTGGGCGAGGGTCCAGTTCACCGGGCCGTCGTCCTGGGCGGCGAACATGTGCTGCATCTGCGCGGCGGCGGCCTTGAGCATCGCCGGATCGGTGGGGAGATTCGCGTGCTTGGCGAGCTCGGAGAGGTCCACTCCCTCGAGCGCCTCCGGCGGCAGCGCCCCGCCGAACGTCTCCTCGAGGAAGCGCCGCAGCGCCTCCTCGTCCCCTCCGCCGCTGCGGGAGATCGGGTCCTGGCTCATGGGCACCTCCTGGTGGGGCAGCGCAGGCGCTCTCGCCGCACGGTCGTCGTCGCTGGATGGGGCCAGGGTAGCGAGCGTGACCTGGACCCGACTGTGCGCACGCCCCGGTATGTCTGTGCGCCCCTGGGAGCCGGAGCGCGGCACAATGGCGAGGTGAGCTCCTTCCGCGCCCCCCGCCGCCTCGCCCGAGCGGGCAGCGCGCTCGCCCGCCCCCGACTCGCGATGGCGACGCTCGCGCTGCTGTGCGCGATGCTGCTGGGCGCCATGCTCCTGCCCGTGCCGTACGTGATCGAGCGGCCCGGCCCCGCGATCGACGTCCTCGGCGAGTACGAGGGCGAGAAGATCCTGCAGATCGAGGGCCGCGAGACCTACCCGACTGACGGCGCGCTGATGATGACGACCGTCGCGGTCGACGGCGGCCCCGGCTACACGGTCACGCCCCTGGAGGTGATCGGCGCTTGGCTCGATCGCAGCCAGGCCGTGATGCCGCGCGAGGTGGTCTTCCCCGCGCAGCAGACGAAGGACGAGACCACCCTGCAGACCAGCGTGCAGATGAGCACCTCGCAGCAGGGCGCCGTCGCCGTGGCCCTCGAGGAGCTCGGGATCCCCTACACCGACGCCGTCCTCATCGCCGGCGTCGAGACGGGCGCTCCGGCCGACGGGCTCCTCGAGGCAGGAGACGAGCTCCTCACCGTCAACGGCAGCGCCGCCGCGGATCCCGCAGGCTTCCAGGCGCTCACCGCAGCCACCCCGGCGGGGCAGGACGTCCGCCTCACGGTCCGCCGCGACGGCGCGGAGCAGGAGATCGCGGTGACCCCCGAGATGCGCGACGGCGTGCCGCGGCTCGGCATCGTGTTGGCCACCGGCCACGTGTTCCCCTTCGAGGTGCACCTGGCCGTCGGCGAGGTCGGCGGTCCGAGCGCCGGCACCATGTTCGCGCTCAGCGTCTACGACGAGCTCACCCCCGGCGCGCTCACGGGCGGCGCCGAGATCGCCGGGACCGGCACGATCGACGAGGACGGCGCCGTCGGCCCCATCGGCGGGATCCGTCAGAAGATGGTGGGCGCGCGCGAGAAGGGCGCCGAGTACTTCCTCGCTCCCGGCGGGAACTGCGAGCAGGTCGTCGGCCGCATCCCGGACGGCCTGCAGGTGGTGCGCGTCGACACCTTCGAGGGCGCCCTGCATGCCGTGGAGACCATCGGCGAGGGCGGAGACGTCTCCGCCCTGCCGACCTGCGGCTGATCGCCCCGCCGCCCCGCCACCCCGCCTTGCCGCACCCGCCCGAAGAATCAGCCACCCGCTCGAGAAGGAGTCCCCGTGAGCAAGAAGCGCCGCGGCCCCGCCGTCGCCGATCCGAAGCGCCTCACCGTCGTCCTCGACTTCGGCGGCGTGCTGAGCGCCGGCCATGACCCCGTCCCCGACGTCCAGGCCCTCACCGGGGGCGAGGAGACGGCCGTGCGCGAGGCGCTGTGGGAGCACCGGCCCGGCTACGACCTCGGGCAGCTGAGCCCGGAGGAGTACTGGGGCCGCGTCGCTGCCGCCGCTGGCATCGACTCGCTCAGCCCCGAGGAGGCGCGGGAGCTGCAGATCGCCGACGACCGCTACTTCCTGAAGCTCGACCCCGCCGCGCGCGAGCTGCTCCACGACCTCGCCCGCAACGGAGTGCGCCTGGTGCTGCTGTCCAACGCCTCCATCGCCTTCGGTGAGGCGGTGCGCCGGGCCGACTGGTTCGAGGCGTTCTCCTTCGCGATCATCTCGGGGGAGGAGGGGGTGGCGAAGCCCGACGCGGAGATCTACCGGATCCTCCTGGACGTGCTCGTCCATGAGAACGGCGGCGTCTCCCGCCCCGGCGACGTGATCTTCTTCGACGACCGCGCCGACAACATCGAGGCGGCCCGCGCGCTGGGCATCGATGCGCACCTGTGGCCCCGCAACGGCGAGCAGCCCCCGGCCGAGGGCGACGCCCCCGAGCACGGGGCGCAGATCGCGCGTCGTGTGCTGCGGGCCCGGGGCGTGCCGCTGGACTGATCGCCGCAGTGCACTGAGTCTCTGCCCTCATTGCCCGCCCGCGCCCTGACCCGCCGGGCGGCCCGCCGGTAGGGTGGGAATCGTGCGCGCGCCGTGAGGCCGCGCCTCGAAGACGACATGCATGGGAGCTGCAGTGGCAGAGTTCATCTACACGATGTACAAGGCTCGGAAGGCCGTGGGAGACAAGGTCATCCTCGATGACGTCACCATGAGCTTCTACCCGGGAGCCAAGATCGGCATGGTCGGCCCCAACGGCGCCGGCAAGTCCACGATCCTCAAGATCATGGCCGGGCTCGACACCCCCTCCAACGGCGAGGCGCGCCTCAGCCCCGGCTACAGCGTCGGCATCCTCCTGCAGGAGCCGCCGCTGGACGAGACCAAGACCGTCCTGGAGAACGTCCAGGAGGGCATGGGCGATCTGTACCGCAAGGTCCAGCGCTTCAACGCGATCGGCGAGGAGATGGCTCAGCCCGACGCCGACTTCGACGCGCTGATGGAGGAGATGGGCAAGCTCCAGACCGACATCGACAACGCGAACGGCTGGGATCTCGACTCCCAGCTGGAGCAGGCGATGGACGCGCTGCGCTGCCCGCCCGGCGATGAGAAGGTCACCCACCTCTCCGGCGGCGAGCGCCGCCGCGTCGCGCTGTGCAAGCTGCTCCTGGAGAAGCCCGACCTGCTGCTGCTGGACGAGCCCACCAACCACCTCGACGCCGAGAGCGTGCTGTGGCTGGAGAAGCACCTGCAGGAGTACGCCGGCGCCGTCATCGCCGTGACGCACGACCGCTACTTCCTGGATCACGTCGCGCAGTGGATCGCCGAGGTCGACCGCGGCCACCTCTACCCCTACGAGGGCAACTACTCCACGTACCTGGAGAAGAAGGAGGAGCGCCTGGCGGTGCAGGGCAAGAAGGACGCCAAGCTCGCCAAGCGCCTCAAGGAGGAGCTCGACTGGGTGCGCTCCTCCGCGAAGGGCCGCCAGACGAAGTCGAAGGCGCGACTGGCCCGCTACGAGGAGATGGCCGCCGAGGCCGAGAAGACCCGCAAGCTCGACTTCGAGGAGATCACCATCCCGCCGGGCCCGCGGCTCGGAAACGTGGTCATCAACGCGAAGGACCTGGAGAAGGGCTTCGGGGACCGCAAGCTCATCGACGGCCTCTCCTTCTCGCTGCCGCCGAACGGCATCATCGGCGTCATCGGGCCGAACGGCGTCGGCAAGACCACGCTGTTCAAGACGATCGTCGGCCTCGAGCCCCTGGACGGCGGCGAGCTGAAGATCGGCGAGACCGTCAAGATCAGCTACGTCGACCAGAACCGCGAGAACATCGACCCCGAGAAGACCCTCTGGGAGGTCGTCTCCGACGGGCTGGACTACATCCAGGTCGGCAAGGTCGAGATCCCCTCGCGCGCCTACGTCAGCCAGTTCGGCTTCAAGGGGCCGGACCAGCAGAAGAAGGCCGGCGTGCTCTCCGGCGGCGAGCGCAACCGCCTGAACCTCGCGCTCACCCTCAAGCAGGGCGGCAACGTGCTCCTGCTCGATGAGCCCACCAACGACCTCGACGTGCAGACCCTCGGCTCGCTCGAGAACGCGCTGCTGGAGTTCCCGGGCTGCGCCGTGGTCGTCTCGCACGACCGCTGGTTCCTGGACCGCGTGGCGACCCACATCCTGGCCTACGAGGGCACCGAGGAGAACCCCGCGAACTGGTACTGGTTCGAGGGCAACTTCCAGGCCTACGAGGAGAACAAGGTCTCGCGCCTGGGCGAGGACGCCGCGCGTCCCCACCGCGTGACGCACCGCCGCCTCACCCGCGGCTGAGCGCGGGCGCTGCCCCGCAGCGCTTCGGGCCGACGGGCCCCGTCCCCAGCGGACGGGGCCCGTCGGCGCATCCGGACGGCGTGCGCGCGGCAGCGCTGCGCCCGCGGGCGCAGCGGCGCGCGGGGGCGGGAGGCACCGCTGCCCGGGGGGATACTGGAGCGATGCGCCCCCGTAGTCCCCTCGTCGCCTGGCTGCTCATCGCGCCCAGCCTGATCGGCGTGACCGCCTTCATCCTGCTGCCGGTGCTCCTCGCGTTCGTTGTGTCCCTGTACCGCTGGGACCTCATCGGGACCCGCGAGTTCGTGGGCCTGGAGAACTACGCGAGCCTGCTGACCGGGGGAGTGCTTGCGAACTCCCTGCTGGTCACCGCCCTGTTCACCCTGATCTCCGTGCCCCTCTCGCTCGGGCTGGGCCTGGTGCTCGCCACGCAGCTGAACCGGGCGCTGCCCGGATCGGGGATCGTGCGCGTGCTCGTGGTGATCCCGTGGGTGTGCGCCCCGCTCGCGCTCGGCGTGGTCTGGAAGTGGATCTTCCAGCCCTCGACAGGGGCCCTGAATGCGCTGCTGGGGATGCGCGTGGAGTGGCTGACCTCACCGTCGCTGGCGCTGCCCGCCGTCGCCTTCGTGGCCATCTGGCAGAACGTGGGGTACGTCTCGCTGTTCTTCCAGGCGGGGCTGTCGAAGATCCCCGAGTCCATCTACGAGGCCGCTCGTCTCGACGGCGCCGGGCCCCTGCAGATCCTGCGCCACATGACGGTGCCGCTCCTGCGGCCGACCACGTTCTTCCTGGCCGTGACCCAGGTGGTCGCGAGCTTCCAGGTGTTCGACATGATCTACGCGCTCACCGGGGGCGGCCCGGCCCGCCGCACCGAGGTCATCGCCTCGCTGGTCTACAACCAGGCGTTCGTCTCCTTCAACATGGGCACCGCGAGCGCGGTGGCCGTGATCCTGTTCCTGCTGCTGGTCGTCATCACGATCGTGCAGCAGCGGTGGTTCGGCCGCCGCATCACCTACGACATGAGCTGAGAGAGGCACACGATGCACGCCCGCCGACTGCTCGGCTATGCCGCCACCTACGCGATCCTCGCGATCGCCGCGCTCCTGACGCTCGCGCCCTTCGCGCTGTCGGTCCTGACCGCGCTGAAGTCCCCCCGCCAGTTCGTGCAGGACGGCCCGCTCGCCCTGCCCGCCCCGCCCACCCTCGAGAACTTCCAGGCTCTGCTCACCACGGACGCAGGGGGGCTCATCGCGCCGATCGCGGTGACGCTGCAGATGGTCGCGGTGATCCTCATCGGGCAGATGGTCTTCTCGGTGCTCGCCGCCTACGCCTTCGCCCTGCTGCGGTTCCCCGGTCGCGACCTGCTGTTCTGGGTGTATGTGGCCACGCTCATGGTGCCGCAGGTGGTCGTGGTGGTGCCGCTCTACCTGATGCTGACCCAGGCCGGGATGCGCGACACCTTCTGGGCCCTCGTGCTCCCGTTCGTGCTGGGGTCGCCGTATGCGATCTTCCTGCTGCGCGAGAACTTCCGCGCGATGCCCGGGGAGCTGATGGATGCGATGCGCCTGGACGGCGCGGGCACCCTGCGGCTGCTGTGGAACCTGGTGATCCCGCTGAACCGGCCGATCATCATCACCCTGGTGCTGATCACGGTGGTCACGCACTGGAACAGCTTCATGTGGCCCCTGGTCATCACCTCGGGTCCGCCCTGGCAGACGATCACGGTGGCGACCTCGGGGATGCAGTCCCAGTACAACTCGAACTGGACGATGGTGATGGCGGCGACGACCATCGCGATGATCCCGCTCGTGGTGCTGTTCATCATCTTCCAGCGCCAGCTCACCCGCTCGATCGGGGCCGGCGCGCTGCGCTGAGAGCGTCATCGGCGGACACAGTCCCGCTCACGGTAGTTGAAGGTGTGACAATATGGGCGCACCGCAGTCCCGTTCGCCGGAAGGTCACCAATGCTCTCTCGCCGCCGCATGCTCACCGCTCTCGCCGCAGCCGGATCCGTCTCCGCCGCTGCCGCCGCCTGCTCGCCCTCCGGGACCTCGGGAGGCTCGGGAGGCTCCGACGGCGGCGGGGGCAAGACGCTCTCCTTCCGCCTGTGGGACGACTCGGCCCGCGCGGCCTACGAGGAGTCCTTCGCCGCGTTCACCGAGAAGACGGGCTGGAGCGTCAGCATCGACGTCGTCCCGTGGTCCGACTACTGGACGACCCTCCCGCTCGATGTCGCCACTGCCGGCACGAAGAACAGCTCCGCGCCCGACGTCTACTGGATGAACTCCGCGAACTACGTGCAGTACCAGTCCTCCGGCAACCTGGTCGCGATCGATGACGTGGTCACCGAGGGCGCGGACCAGTGGGAGAAGGCGGTCGTCGAGCTCTACACCCGCGAGGGCAAGCTCTGGGGCGTCCCCCAGCTGTGGGACTCGATCGCGCTGTTCTACAACAAGGGCCTCGTCGAGGCCGCGGGCATCGATCCCGCGAAGCTCGCCTTCGATCCGGCCGCGGCCACCGACTCGCTGCGCGAGGCCGCAGCGAAGCTCACCGTCGACGGCGCAGGCAAGCACCCCGGCGAGGAGGGCTTCGACGCTGCTTCCCGTGCGCAGTTCGGGTTCAACTCCCAGGCCGACCGCCAGGCGATCATCGGGCCGTTCCTCGCCTCCAACGGCGCCACGTGGCAGGAGGACGACGCCTACACCTTCGCCTCGCCCGAGGGCATCGCCGCGTTCCAGTACCTCGCGGATCTCGTGAACGTCCAGCAGGTCGCCCCGAGCGCCGCCGACACCAACGAGAACGGCGACTTCTCCCGCGATCTGTTCGTGCAGGGCAAGCTCGGCCTGTTCCAGTCCGGCCCCTACAGCCTGACCGCGCTGAACGAGGGCATCGGCGACTCGTTCGAGTGGGGCATCGCGCCCATGGTCGCGGGCCCGGCAGGGGCGAAGTCGCTCGTGCACGGCGTGGTCGCCGTCGGCAACGCGAAGGCCGAGGACGACAAGCAGGAGGGCATCGCGCAGCTCCTCACCTGGCTCGGCTCGGCCGACGGCCAGCGGCCGATCGGCGAGAAGGGCATCTCCTTCCCCGGCAACACCGAGGTGCAGAGCGCGTTCGTCCACTACTGGTCGAAGCTCGGCCAGGACGTCTCCGTGTTCGTCGAGGCGGCGAAGAACCCCGCCATGGCCGACACCGGCGCGAAGGCGAACGCGGGGCTGACCGCTGCGTTCCCGATCTTCCAGGAGATCTTCATCGGCCGCCTCAGCGCCGCCGAGGGCCTCCCGCAGGCCCAGGAGGCCGGGAACGCCGCGATGGCCTGATCGGGCCCGCTCCAGGAGGGGATGATCCGCTCGCGCTCACTGCGCGGTGCGGATCATCCCCTCCTGCGTCACGGTCGCCACCAGCGAGCCGTCGCGCGCGAAGAGCTGGCCCTGGGTGAGGCCGCGTCCGCCGGAGGCCGAGGGGGATCGCTGCACGTACAGCAGCCAGTCGTTCAGATCGGCGTGCTGGTGCCACCAGATCGCGTGGTTGATCGTGGCCATGCGCAGGCCCGGCGTGACCCAGGTCAGCCCCTGGCGGCGCATGATCGGCTCGAAGGGCGTGTAGTCGCTCGCGAACGCGAGGATCGCATCGTGCACGAGGCCGGGCGCCTCGACGGGGGAGAGGACCCGCATCCACAGCATCTGCGTCTCGGCGGCGCTGCCGTCGGGCCGCAGGTAGATCGGATCGGTGACATGGCGGATGTCGATGGGGCGCTGGGTCGCCCAGTAGCGGGCGACGGGGTGGTCGATGCCCGCGAGGACGTCCGCGGTGGTCGGAAGCCCCTCGGGGTCCGGGGCCGACGGGGCGCGGTCCTGGTGCTCGAGGCCGGACTGCTGCTCCTGGAAGGACGCGGTCATCGCGAGGATCGTGCGGCCCGCCTGGGTGGCGAGCACCCGGCGCACCGAGAAGGAGCCGCCGTCGCGCAGAGCATCGACCTCGAAGCGGATCGGCAGGGCAGGATCCCCGGGGGCGAGGAAGTAGGAGTACATCGAGTGGATGCGGCGGGAGGCAGGGACCGTCCGGCCGACGGCGACGACGGCCTGGCCCATCACCTGGCCGCCGAACACGTGCCCACCGGGCTGCGGGCGGGTCTCGCCCTCGAAGATGCCGGCGGGGCCCGGATGCGCGGGCCCGGACTCGGGGAGATCTGCGGGGACCTCGCGCAGATCCAGGAGGTCCAGCAGGGCGGCGGAGACGGAATCGGGGGTCGGTTCGGGTGCGGTGGCCATGGCCGGATGCTACCGATCTACCATGGGCGGATGCCTCATCTCGATGTCGTCATCCCCCTGCGCTGGAGCGATCTGGACGCCTACGCCCACGTGAACAACGCCGCGGTGGTCGGCCTGCTGGAGGAGGCGAGGATCGCGGCGTTCTGGGCGCCCGCCCCCGAGCAGCTCGCCCGCGGCGCCGAGGCGCGCGCGACCCAGCTGGACCTGTTCGGGCCGCGCTCGGCGATGCTGACCCTCATCGCCTCCCAGCGCCTGGAGTACCACCGGCCGATCGACTACCTCCGCGAAGGCGTGCTGGTGCGGCTGTGGGTCTCCCGCATCGGCGGGGCGAGCTTCGATGTGGACTACCGCATCCTGCGCAGCGATGATGGCGAAGGCGCCGCGCCCTACGCAAGCGCGCGCACGACGATCGTCATCGTCGACCGCGCCACGGGAGGCACCTCGCGCCTGGACGCTTCCAGCCGCGAGGTCCTCGCCGCGCTTCAGGACGAGCCGATCGCGTTCCGCAGCTGACAGATCAGCTCCGCTCGCGAACGGGAGCTTGCAGAGTGACCCGGCCCGTCGCGTTGTTGATCTGCCGATAGACACCGAAACTCATCAGGTGCCGCTTCTCGAGCTCGGCCTCGATGAGGACCCAGGCATCCCCGATGCTTTCTGGGGGCGTGTCGAAAGTGACCGTGACGCCTTCCGGTGCCTCCTGCACGACGATGCTGCTGACCGCCTCAGATTCGGGGCGCGCGATGCTCCCGACCGAGACAGTGATCTGGTCGTCGCGCGTGCCGTCGTACAGAAGCACGATCTCGTCATCGGATGGCGGAAGCTCCTGGTACAGCTCTTCCACGGCGTGAGGGATGTCGGTCTCGTCGAGGACAGCGCTGCTCAGTCCCCAGATCTCGAAGTGGGGCAGTGCGGCGAGGGACAGATTCATCACGATCTCCTTGGACATGCTCTGAATGACGTCCAGACGGTGCTGGACATGGACCAGATTTGTCGAAGCCTCGGTGATCTGGCGCTGCAGGGTGTCTGCCTGGTGGGTGAGAAGCGTTACCAGCGCAGGCTGCTCGATCAGAGGGTCGAGCAGCTGCGCGATCTCGGCCAAGCCGAATCCGAGCGTCCGCAGTCGCGTGATGACTCGCACGCGCCCCAGCTGACTGTCCTGGTAGCGCCGATACCCGGTCACTGGGTCGGTGGCAGCTGGGGTCAGTAGCCCCTCGCCTTCCCAGTGCCGCAGCATGCGCCGTGAAACACCTGTGCGGTGCGCGATCTCTCCGATGCTCAACATGTCGACCCCCACCCAACCGCTTCACACAGTGTCAAGGTCAAGGCTCCCAGAGAGACGCGAACTGTTTCCGCCCCGGTCCGTGCATCTGGGCGTGCTGACCGGTGCTCAGTCGAGGTGGCCCGGGATGCTGCCCGGCGCCATCGGGGCCTCGCCGCCGTCGTGCGTGTTGACCAGGGAGTGCGCGGCCCGCTCGAGGTAGTCCCACAGGGTCTCCTCCTGCAGCGGCGGCAGCTCGAGGGAGAGGACCGCCGCGCGCATGTGCCGCAGCCAGGCGTCCCGAGCCGCGGGGGAGACGGGGAAGACCGCATGGCGCATCCGCAGCCGCGGATGGCCGCGCTGCTCGCCGTAGGTCTTCGGGCCGCCCCAGTACTGCTCGAGGAACATCGTCAGCCGCTCGCGCGCCCCGGGCATGGCGGGGTCCGTCTCGGCCTCGGGGTACATCGGCCGCAGGAGCGGATCCGTGATGACGCCCTCGTAGAAGCGGTCCACGAGGCGCACGAAGGTCTCGTGCCCGCCGACGGCCTCGTGGAAGGTCTGCTGGGGCTCGTGGCCGGGGCCGGCCGGTCGCAGGGGGATCGTCATGGGGTGCTCTCGTCCTCTCGGGTGCTGCGACCGCGGCCGCGATGCAGGGGAGTGCTCAGGCCTTCGCGGAGCCCTCGAAGCGGGGGAGCGCGAAGTCGATCTCCGCGGCGCGGAAGGCGATGCGGATGCGGCGCCGCAGCTCCATCTCGACCGCCCACTGCTGCCCGGCGACGGTCTTCACGGTGACACGGCGCTGCATGCGCGCGCCGTCGACGCTGAGGATGCCGCTGACCTCCACGGGCGGATCGATGAGATCCGCCCAGGCCTCGTCGCTGGCCAGGTCATCCGCGACGGCGGCGAGGGCGGTGCTGACGACCGTGTTGTCGGCGCCGGAGTCGATGTCCAGGGTGACCACTGCGGTCGCGAAGCCGCGGGACTTGTTGCCGATGCGGATCACCTCGCCGTTGCGGACGGTCCACAGCGTGCCGTCGAGCGCGCGGATCTGGGTGGCTCGCAGACTGACGGCCTCGACGGTGCCGCTGGCGTACTCGAAGTCGACGGTGTCCCCGACGGCGACGATGTCCTCGAAGAGGATCAGCATGCCGGCGATCATGTCCTTGATGATCGTCTGGGCGCCGATGCCGGCAGCGAGACCGGCTACGCCGAGGCTCGCGATCAGGGGCGAGACGTTCACCCCGAGCGCGGAGAGCACCATCACGAGGGCCACGATGCCGATCACGATGCTCGCGATGTTCACGCTCACCGAGGTGAGCGTGCTGATGCGCTGCGCACGGCGCTGCTGGGCCATCCGCGCGGTGCGCTGATCGCGGCCCGCCATCGCGCTCGTCATGCTGCTCAGCCGCGTGCCGCCCTCCCGCATGGTGCGGAAGAAGCGGCGGATCAGCCACGCTGCGACCATGCGCAGGATCAGCGCGGCCACGATGATGATGACGACGGTGACGCCGCTGGAGAGCAGCCATGTCCAGATCCTGTCCGCGAGGGACAGCGCGCCTTCCGTCGAGGGGGCGCTCAGCAGTTCGACCAGATCCATACTCTCGACCCTAGCCGCGGACCCCGTGCGCAGTCCGGCCGGGCAGCGGTGAGAATCGCTACCCGGCCGGAGCAGGCTCGGTCCAGGGGCCCTTCAGCCCCCGCCCGGGATCAGGCGATATCGGCTGCGCGCACACGCAGCTGACGGGCGACCGTGTCGCGGCCCTCGACGATCGGGCGGCGCAGGCCGAGCGGCGCGCCGGGGTGCGCCTCGAGCCAGGCATCCGCGGCGTCCACGACCTCCTGCCCGCCGAAGTCGGCGGGGAACAGGCCCTGGATGATGCGGTTGGCGATCTCGTTGGAGCGCTCCTCCCACACCCGCTCGAGCATGGCGAAGTAGGGCTGCTCGTAGGGGGCGATGAGCGCGCCGTCGTGGACGCGGGAGAAGCCCTGCGCCACGGCCGAGAGCGACTCGTTGGCGAGGTCCTCGCGCTCGACGATGCTCTCCCAGGCGGCGGCCTTCGCCTCCGGGGTCGGGATCGCGGCCTTCGCGGTGAGAGCGCGCTTGCGGCCCGACTGCGTGTCGTCCTCGGCGAGCACCGCATCGATCGCGGCCTCGTCGATGGCGCCGAGGGCGGCGAGAGAGGTCACGAGGGTCCAGCGCAGGTCGGTGTCGACCGTGCGGCCGGGCAGCACGAGGGTGCCCTCCAGCAGGCTCCGCACCCGCTCCGCATGCGCGGAGGTCGAGGCGGCGTGGGTGAACGCCTCGAGGAACTGGAACTGCGCGTCCGAGCCCGCCTCGGCGCGCTCGGCGAGATCCCAGAGGGCGTCGGCCGTCAGCGCCGTGCGCGCGGCGCGCTCGGAGGGCGCGGCGTAGGCGCCCGCGGTGGTGCGCGCCTGGCCGAGCAGCGTGCGGATCACGCTCGAGGACGACTCGCCCTCGATGTTCGCGAGCACGAGGGCGTGGAAGCGGCGCGAGGGCAGCTCGCCGTCTCGGACCATGTCCCAGGCGGCCGACCACACGAGCGTGCGCGCGAGCGGATCCTCGATGTCGCGCAGATGATCGATCGCCACGGCGAGGGACTGCTCGTCGAGGCGGATCTTCGCGTAGGCGAGGTCGCCGTCGTTGAGCAGCCAGAGTTCCGCGGTCCTGCCGACGAGGTCCGGGACCTCGGTGCGCTCGCCGTCCACGTCGATCTCCACGCTCTCGGTGCGGCGCAGCACGCCGTCCTCGAGGGAGAAGCCGGCGATCCGCAGGCGATGGGGCCGCAGCGTCGGGTAGTCGGCCGCGGCGCTCTGCTCGACGGCGAAGGAGGTCACGGCACCGTCGGCGTCGCGCTCCACGAGCGGGCGCAAGGTGTTCACGCCCGCAGTCTCGAGCCACAGCGCCGACCAGGAGCTGAGATCGCGGCCGCTGGTCGCCTCGAGCTCGACCAGGAGGTCCTTCAGCTCGGTGTTGCCCCAGGCGTGCTTGCGGAAGTAAGCGCGCAGACCCTCGAAGAAGGCGTCCTTGCCGACGTACGCGACGAGCTGGCGCAGCACCGAGGCGCCCTTGGCGTAGGTGATGCCGTCGAAGTTCGTCTCCACGGCGTCGAAGTCGACCATGTCGGCGACGATCGGGTGGGTGGAGGGGAGCTGGTCCTGGCGGTAGGCCCAGGCCTTCTCGGAGCCCGCGAAGGTGGTCCAGGAGTCGGTCCACTTCGTGGCCTCGGCCGAGGCGAGCGTGGAGGCGTACTCGGCGAAGGACTCGTTCAGCCACAGGTCGTCCCACCAGCGCATTGTCACGAGATCGCCGAACCACATGTGGGCGAGCTCGTGGAGGATCGTGAGGTCCCGGCGCTCGCGCACGGCGTCGGCGACCTCGGAGCGGAACACGTAGCTCTCGACGTAGGTGACCGCGCCCGGGTTCTCCATCGCCCCCATGTTGTACTCCGGCACGAAGACCTGGTCGTACTTCGTGAACGGGAAGTCGCAGTCGAAGGCCTCCTCGTAGAAGTCGATGCCGGCCTTGGTGATGTCGATGACGTACTGGGCGTCGACGTGCTCGGCGAGCGAGGCGCGGGCGAAGACGCCCATCGGGATCGTGCGGCCGTCGCGCGTGGTGATCTCGCCGGTGCCGCCCTCGTACTTCCCGGCGATGAGCGCGGTGAGGTAGGTGGAGATCGGCTCGGTGGGCTCGAAGGCCCAGGTCGCGGTGCCCTCGCCGGCGGGGGTCGGCTCCGGGGTGGTCATGTTGGAGATGACGCGCCAGTGGTCGGGAGCGGTGACCGTGAAGCGGAACGTGGCCTTCAGATCGGGCTGCTCGAAGCAGGCGAACATGCGGCGGGCGTCGGAGACCTCGAACTGCGTGTAGAGGTAGACCTCGCCGTCGACCGGGTCGACGAAGCGGTGCAGGCCCTCGCCGGTGTTCATGTAGGCGCCGTCGGCGAGGATCCGCACGACGTTCTCGCCCTCGACCAGCGCCGGCAGCTGCACGCGCGCGCCGTCGAAGCGGGAGGCCGGATCCTCGAGCAGCTCGCCGTTGAGCTCGATCTCGCGCACGGCGGGGGCGATGAGGTCCACGAAGGTCTCGCGCGCCGCGCTCGAGCGGAAGCGGATGGTGGTCTCGGTGAGGAAGGTCGTCTCCGAGGTCGTCAGGTCGAGCCGGACGTCGTACGTGTCCGTGGCCAGGAAGGATGCGCGCTCTCGCGCTTCGTCGCGGGTGAGGTTCTCTGTTGTGGGCATGCTTCCCATCCTGCCATCGCCGCGGTCCCCGGGCCACCTGATCGCGGCAGGAGGGGCGTCCGGCTGGGCAGACGGTGCCGTGACCGTCCTGAAGCCGCAGGTGGGACGATTCCTCCATGAGTACCACGGAGACTGTTCGCGTGGGAGACCGCGGTCGCATGGTCATCCCCTCGCCGCTGCGCGGGCGCCAGCACTGGGAAGAGGGCACGGTGCTGCATCTCATCGAGACTCCCGCGGGAGTGGTGATGGCCTCCCGTGATCAGTTGAAGGCCCTGGTGCGCGCCCAGCTGGCGGGGGGTGACCTGGTGGAGGAGCTGATCACTCAGCGCCGGGTCGAGGCATCGCGCCAGAACCAGTCGTGATCGTCCTCGATGCCTCCGCCGTCCTCGCCTTCCTCCAGGGAGAGCGGGGGCTGATCGTGTCGAGCAGGAGCTCGAGCGGGGTGGCGTGGTCGGCGCCGCGAACTGGTCCGAGATCTTCCAGAAGGTCACTGCTCGCGGGGCCGACGTGGAGGCCGTCCGCGCGCTGATCGAAGGCTATGGAACGTCGATCGAGCCGGTGACGCAGGCAGATGCGGAGATGGCCGCAGGGATGTCGGCTTCCGGATCGCCCTTGTCTCTGGGCGATCGCTTGTGCCTTGCTCTCGCACAGCGGCTCGAGGTGCAGGTCCTGACAGCGGACCGTGCATGGGGCGAGTCCGAGGGGATCGTCCAGATCCGGGAGTGATCGCTCGTCACGAACGGGTCGTCAAGTCCAGATCCCAGGTGTAGTGCTCGGGGAGCCTCGGGATCGGCCAGCGCGGATCCGGGAAGAAGTGCTCGAAGCCCGCGGCGAAAGGATACGTCCACTCCGCGATGTCCTTCTCGGCGATCCGCCCGGCTTCGCGGATCTGCTCGGCCTCCTCGGGCGAGAAGTAGCCGACGCGCTCGGCGCCCTCGAGCTCGTCCTCGTCCTTGTAGTGCCAGTCGCGGCGGGGGAGGACCACGAGGTCCAGCACCAGATCGCGGGTGCGTACCCCCTCCTCGGTGCGCTCGTAGGGCGTCTCGAGGTTCACGTAGTAGCAGCCGAGGGTGCCGTCGTCCTTGAAGAACAGCCATACCGAGTAGGGCTTGTCCGGCAGGCCGATCATGAGGATGCCGTTGCCGGTCCACAGCTGCTTGGACTGCACGCGGGGCTGGGTGAACATGCCCTCGTCGCCCGCGCGGCGCAGCGGCGCTCCGCTGGAGAGCACGGGCAGGAGCACTTCGGTGCCGGGGGCCACCCACACCACGATCCCGCGGTCGTCGTCGAGGACGACCGTGCCGGGGCGGACGGTGCGCGTCGGGTGCTGCAGGGTGTAATAGGTCCAGGTCACCTGATCTCCAGGCGACCATCGAGTCGTGGAGGACATGCCGTCTCCTGGCCGGGTCAGCCCCGCGGGACCCGGGGCGACCGGCCCATCGGCCCGGGATCAGTTCCCCGCGAGGGGGAGGCGTATGCCCGTGACCCTAACGCCTGCGCCGTCGGAAAACCTGGACGTCACGGACCAGATGCCCAGTTCACGCACAGGACTGCCCCGCCCCGGGCGCGTCGCGTCCGCCCGCTCAGCTGCTCTCGCCGCTCCAGGCCGACCACAGCCCGGCGTAGACCCCGCCGCGCGCGACGAGCTCGGCGTGCGGGCCCTCCTCGACCACGCGGCCATCGGCCATGACGAGGATGCGATCGGCGGTGCTCGCCTGCGAGAGGCGGTGCGCGACGATCACCGTGGTGCGGCCCGCCGCGACCTCGAGCGCCGCCCGCTCGAGCACGCGCGCACCGGAAGAGCCCTCGTCGGCAGTGGCCTCGTCGAGCACGAGGATCGCGGGATCCTGGAGCACCACGCGCGCGAGCGCGAGCTGCTGGGACTGCTCGGCGGTCAGGCGCTCGCCCTTCTCGCCGACCTCTATCTCCAGGGCCTTCGGCAGACGGCGCACCCAGGAGGCCGCGTCCACCCGCTCCAGGGCTCCCCAGAGCTCGTCCTCGCTCGCTTCGGGCCGCGCGAGGCGCAGGTCCTCCGCGAGGGTGCCGCGGAAGACGTGCACGTCCTGGCTGACGATCGAGGAGTGGCGGCGCACGGCCTCGAGGTCGGCGCGGGCGAGATCTGCGCCGCCGTGCAGCACCTGGCCGTAGCGCGGGGTGAGCGTGCCGGCGAGGATCGAGGCGAGGGTCGACTTGCCCGCGCCCGAGGCGCCGACCAGTGCGATCGTCTCCCCGGGGGCGACCTCCAGATCGATGGGCTGCAGGATGATCCGCTCGGGCGCGGCGCCGGTTCCCTTCGCGTCCTCGGCGGCGCCGTAGGCGTGGGAGACGCCCCGCAGGCTGATCGAGCCGTCGGCGGGGATCTCGTCGCCGGGGGAGGCGGCCGGGTCGATCGACTCGATGACGCCGACCATGCGGGTCAGGCTCGCCGCGGCCGACTGCACGTCATCGAGGCTGAAGATCAGGTTCATCATCGGCCAGATGAGGCTGATGAGGTACAGGCTCGCCGCGGTGACGGTGCCGATCGAGGCGCCGCCGACGTGCACCATCGCGTAGCCGAGCACGAGCACCAGGGCGATGGAGATGTTCTCGGGGATCGCGAGGATCTTGACCATGCGGGTCACGAGCACCATCACACGCATCCCGAGCACGACGGCGACCTCCGAGAGCACGGAGACGTGGCGGGTCTCGCGGCGCTCGATGCCGTAGGCGTGGACGGTCGGGATGCCCTGGATGGCCGAGAGCAGGCCCTGGGCGCGCGCGCCCATCGCCACCCGCTCGCGACGGTAGATCGGGGCGGTGCGGCGCAGGTACCAGACGGCTGCGGCCGCGTACATCGGCACCACCACGACCAGCAGGATCAGCAGCCAGGGCGAGAGCGTCGCCATGCCGATCAGGGTCATGAGGACGTAGAACCCCATCTGGATGAGGTTCGGCACGACGTTGTTCACGGCGCGCGCGGTGATGTCGACGTCGTCGGCCACGCGCGAGAGCGCGTCGCCGATGCCGGTGATCTCCATCGTCTGCACGGGGAGGTCCAGCGCCCGGTCGATGACCTCCTCGCGCATCCCCGCGAGGATCCGCTGGCCGAGGCTCGAGACGAGGGCCCAGCCGAGCGCCGACAGGACCGCCTGCAGCGCTCCCGCCAGGACGATCATGCCGCCCTGGCGCCAGACGTCCGCAGCGCTGCCGTGGTGCTCGACGATCACGACGGCCCCGCCGATCAGGCGCGGCATCCAGGCCGCCGCCGCCGCGCCGCCGGTGACGACCAGCAGCGTCGCCAGCGTCATCGGCCACAGGTCCAGGAGCCGGCGCGCGACATGCGCGAAGGACGCGCCGACGGTCGCGACCGGGAGGATCTGCGCATGCTCGTCGAGCTGGCGCAGAGCGGTCGCATCCTCACCGAGGACGTCCTCGGTGGACCGCTCCCAGTCGATCCCGTAGATCGTGCGCCCCGCGGCGGGGGCGGTGGTCTGCGTGCTCATCGGCGCACCATCTCTCGGTAGTCCTCGCGCTCCATCAGGTCCTGGTGGGTCCCGCTCGCGGCGATCTCGCCGCCGGCGACGAAGACCACTTGGTCGGCCTGCCGCAGCAGTGCGGGGGCGCGGGTGATCAGGAGCGTCGCGCGATCGTCCTCGCTCCGGGCCGCCGTGAGCGCCTCGGCGATGCGCTGCTCGGTCACGGCGTCCACGGCCGTCGTCGGATCGTGCAGCACGAGCACCGGGGCGTCGGAGGCGACGGCGCGTGCGAGCGCGATGCGCTGGCGCTGCCCGCCCGAGAGGTTCGCGCCGCGGTCCAGGATGCGGGTGTCGTAGCCCTCGGGCAGGATCCGCAGGAGGTCCTCGGCGCCTGCGGCGTGCAGGGCGGCGTCGGCCCAGGAGTCGTCGCTGCCGTCCAGTGCCCGCCCGGCGGGCGCGCGGGTGGCGAGCTGGGTGCGCAGCGAGCCGTCGAAGAGGTCGACCACGTGCGGCTCCAGGAGGACGTCCGCGCGGGCGAGGCCGGTGCTGCTCGTGCGCACGGCGTCCAGGACCTCCTCGGCATCGGCACCGTCGGCGCAGGCGATGGCGAGGATCGACCCGTCGGCGACGGCGATCTCGGCGCCCTCGAGGGCGGTGCCGGGAGAGCCGGAGATGCGCAGCCCGCCGGTGCCGGGACGCCGGCCGACGGGGGCGCCGCCCTCTCCGCGGTCGTCTCGCGCGGAGCGCAGGTGCGCGATGCTGAGCTCGGGATCGTCGATCGTGCGGCCGAGGTCGGCGAGCAGGTCGCGCACGCGGCGTGCGGAGGTCGACATGCTCGCCCACCACACGGGAAGGCCCGAGAGGCCCTGGAGCATCCCCATGTTCGAGCGGGCCACGCCCACCACGGCGATGAGGGTGCCGAGGGTCAGCTCGCCGATCAGTGCGCGCTGGGCGGCGATGATGACGACCGCGGCCATCATCACGGCGGTGACCAGTGTGGTCAGTCCGCTGGAGACCCCGGAGAAGCGGGCGTTGACCAGTGCGGCGTCCAGCGCGGATCGCGACCGGCGGCGGTACTGGGCGCGCGCTCGGGACTGCACGCCGAGGCCCTGCAGGACCCGCAGCCCGTGGACGAGATCGGTGGCGGTCGCGGCGGCGTCGGCCGCCTTGGACTGCTGGGCGTCGTAGCGGGCCGAGAGCGCCGGAGTGATGACGCGGACCACGAGGACCATCACGACGATGCCGATCAGGGTGGCGAGGCCGAGCCAGGGATCCAGGATGGCCAGCCAGATGCTGGCCGCGAGGACCGCGGCGCCGGCGGGGACGGCCCAGGGGAGCATGTCCATGACGTCGGAGGCCTTGTCGGCGTCCGAGGTCGCGATGGAGAGGATCTCCCCGGCCGGGCGGTCGACCGTGTTCGAGCGCGGGTCCAGGACCGCGCCGGTCACCGCCACGCGCAGCCGGTGGCGCTGGTACATGCGGGCGCGCTGGGAGGCGCGGAACATCGCGGCCCAGCTGAACGTGCTGACCAGGCGCAGGGCCACGATCCCGAGCGCGCCGAGGATCGTGATGCTCAGCGAGCGGTGCACGATGCCGGCGTCGATGACCAGGCCCATGAGGATGGGGACTGCCATGTCGATCGCCTCGACGGCGAAGGAGCCGAGCAGGATCCAGGGCAGCTGACGGCGGTGATCGCGCACGATCGAGCGCATCACGGAGACCGGGGGCCGGCCGGCGGGAGCGCCGGCTGCGGGAGGGGCGGGTGCGGGAGAGGAGGGGGCGGGGGAGTCGGGCACCTGATGATCCAACCCTGAACGGCGGGCCCCGGCAACAGAATTGCGGGACCGGCGCTGTCGATCCGCTCACCGCACTGCACTCGTGCCCGGCACTCTCGCACCGCGCTCGTGCGACGCGCTCTCGCGCTGTGCGAGTCCCGCGGGACGGGCGCGCGACCCCGCATCGCTGGTCGTCCCAGGCGGGGCCGGGAGACGGGTGCCACAATGGCCGCACGCACCCGCACCACCCGGAGGAGACCCCATGAGCGCCCGCCCTGTCGAACTGTTCTTCGATCCGATCTGCCCCTGGGCCTGGATGACGAGCCGCTGGCTGCTGAGCGCCGCCGAGGTGCGCGAGATCGCACCGACGTTCTCGATCATGTCGCTCGCTGCGCTGAACGAGGGCCGCGACCTGGATGAGGACTACCGCAAGCACATGGACGAGGCATGGGGCCCTGCGCGCCTCGCGCTCGCCGTGGAGAAGGCAGGCGGCCAGGAGGATCTCGCTGCGTTCTACACCGCGTGGGGCGAGACCTTCCACGTCGGCGGGAACAAGGAGAACCCCGGCGCCGCCGAGGCCGGCCTGGAGAAGGCGGGCCTGGATGCCTCGCTGATCTCCGCGCTGGAGGACGAGTCCCTCGACGACGAGCTGCGCGCCCGCCAGAAGGCGGTCGTGGAGCTCGTGGGCGACGAGGTCGGCACGCCGGTCATCTCCTTCGGCGAGGGCGTGGCCTACTTCGGCCCCGTCATCTCCCCGGCCCCGAAGGGCGAGGAGGCAGGCGTCCTGTTCGACGGGCTCGAGGCGATGAGCCGCGTGAGCAGCTTCTTCGAGCTCAAGCGCTCGCGCACCACCGGCCCCGTCTTCGACTGATCCTCGCTCCTCTCCCGGAAGGCACACACCCATGCACGTCCACATCGGCACCGATCACGCCGGCTTCGAGCTGAAGAACCGCCTGGTCGACTCCCTCACCGCCAAGGGCCACGAGGTCACCGACCACGGCGCCCACACCTATGAGGCGCAGGACGACTACCCGCCGTTCTGCACCGCCGTCGGCGAAGCGGTGGTCGCAGACCCCGGGTCCCTCGGGATCGTCATCGGCGGCTCCGGCAACGGCGAGCAGATCGCCGCGAACAAGGTGAAGGGCGTGCGCGCGGCGCTCGTCTGGAACGAGGACACCGCGAAGCTCGCCCGCCAGCACAACGACGCGAACGTCATCTCCGTCGGCGCGCGCCAGCACTCCGAGGAGGAGCTCGAGCATCTGATCGACCTGTTCCTCGCCGAGCCGTTCAGCGAGGAGGAGCGCCACGCGCGCCGCATCGCGCTGATGGCCCGCTACGAGCAGACCGGCACCTACGAGGCGCCCGCCTCCTGATGCCCGAGGGCCATACGATCCACCGCCTCGCCGGAGCCCTCGATGCGGGCTTCGGCGGGCAGCGGGTGCGGGTCTCGAGCCCCCAGGGCCGCTTCGAGGAGGCCGCGCAGCTCGAACGCTGGGTGCTCGCGCGCACAGAAGCCGCGGGCAAGCACCTGCTGATCACCTTCACCCCGGATGCCCAGAGCGACCCCGAGGGCCCCGCAGCGCGGATCGTGCACGTGCACCTCGGCCTCTACGGCTCCTGGACGTTCGCCGGGGATCCTGGCTTCGCGCTCGCCGGAGCGATCGGCGCGCCGAGGCTGCGTGTGGGGGAGCGCGAGGAAGCGCTCGCGGGAAGCACTCGGGCCGTGGAGAGCTCAGCGGGGGCCGACGGCTCTGCGGACGAAGACGGTGCGGAGCCCGGCTGGAGAGCGATCCTCCCGCGGCCGACGACCCGGCTCCGTCTCCAAGGCGTATCCGGGCTCGCCGATCTGACGGGGCCGACGGCCTGCGAGCTGTACGACTCCTCCCAGCGCGACGCCCTGCTGCAGCGCCTCGGCCCCGATCCGCTGCGCGCCGACGCCGACCCGCAGCGCTTCGTGGATCGCGTGCTCGGCTCGCGCACCACGATCGGGGCGCTCCTGATGAACCAGGAGGTCATTGCCGGGGTCGGCAACATCTATCGCGCTGAGGTCCTTTTCCGGGCACGCCTGGATCCTTTCGTGCCGGGCCGGGAGCTCAGCGCGGGCATCGTGCGCGGCATCTGGGACGACCTCGTGCCGCTGCTGCGCTACGGGGCGCGCACGGGGCGGATCGTCACCACCCAGCCCGAGCACCGCGACATCGAGGCCCGGATCGTCGAGCGCTCCCGGGGCACGCTGCAGAACGGCGAGGAGCATCCGGACGCGGTCGCGCGCGAGCGCTCGTTCTACGTCTACCACCGCCAGACCCTTCCGTGCCGGATCTGCGGGACCGAGATCCGCTCGCGCGATCTCGCCGCCCGCACCGTCTTCTGGTGCCCCCGCTGCCAGAGCGTGCGCTCCCGGCGCTCGCCGTGGACCGCGCAGCACCCTGCCGGTCCGTGGGCGGATCCGGCCGGTCAGGCGGGGGATCCGGGAGGCCGGTCTGATACCGGGGATGCCGGGCCCGCGAGTGCGGCTGCACCCGCCCAGATCGCTTAGATTCGTCCCATGCCGCAGCCGATCATCCATCCCGCCGCCTCCGCTCCCGATCCCGCCACCGGCGCCGTGCTGCGCCGCGCGCACGTGAGGGACATCGATCCGCGCACCGTGTACCTGCTGGCGAAGCTGCGCCAGGACGTGTTCACGATGGAGCAGAAGGCGAGCGATCCCGACCTCGACGGCCGCGATCTCGAGAGCGGGACCACGCTGCTGTGGGTCGAAGTGCCCGGCGAGGACGCAGAGGCCGCGGGCCTCGAGCGCGAGCCCGCCGCGCACATCCGCGTGCTCACCGAGCCCGACGGGTCGATGCGCATCGGCCGCCTCGCCGTGCGCGCGCAGAACCGCCGCGACGGCTTCGGCGGCCGCATCATGCGCGCGGCCCTCGACGTCACCCACGAGCTCGCGCCCGAGCAGGACGTGAACATCGACGCCCAGGCCTACCTCGAGCAGTGGTACATCGGCATGGGATACGAGACGACCGGCCCCGTGTTCATGGAGGCGGGCATCGAGCACGTCCCGATGCGGTTCCGCCACCCGCGGGGCTGAGGGGAGCTCAGCCGCGTCGCTGACGCTCGATCTCGATCAGGGCGATGAGGTCGTCCTCGGAGGGGATGCCGCTGGGCAGGAACGCCGCGGTCGCCGTCTCGCCCTTGTCACTGGTGAGGTCTGCTGTCGGCTCACCCAGCTCGGTGCGGCGCGCTGCCTCCTGCGGAGTGAGCACCAGGGCGACGAAGCGACTGCGCTGGGAGCGGATCACCCCGGTGTCGCTGATCTCGGACCACGGGATCGGGTTCGTACCGTCCCCGCGGCTCACGCCCTCGGGCGAGATGATCGCAGCCGGCGGCGCGGAGACGCCCCGATAGGCAAAGACGGCGAAAGCGACCAGGGAGCAGACTGCGGCGAACCACGGGATGAATGACCCGTCGTCAGCGCTCCGCGCCAGGAACGCGAAGAGGATCGCGAGCCCCAGCATCAGCAGGGCGAGGAGAATATTCGTCACCCGGGAGCGCCGGAGCTCGATGCGCCGCCCGGCGGCAAGATCGCGCTGCCATTCCTCCACCTTCGGGCTGGGGCTCATGGGTACGGATTCGGTCATCGGAGGGCTCCTCCTCGAGCGTTGGGCATCTGCATCGGTGGCGCTGCGAGCTGGCGTTCAGGCTCTCGTCTCATCGAAGAGGGCCGTGATCTCGCCGCGCTTGAAGTAAGCGGCGGTGTCGCGAGCGCTCGGGGTTCCGAGGTCCGGATCGGCGCCGGCCTCCAGTAGCGCCGCGGCGACGTCGTGCGTCCCCTTGAAGGCGGCACCGGCGAGCGGCGACTGGCCGCGGTCGTTCACCTGGTCGACATCGGCCCCGCGCGCGGCGAGCTCCCGGACAAGATCGGCATGGCCGTGGTAGGCGGCGAGCATGAGCAACGTGTTCCCCTGCGGGTCCTGCAGGTTCGCAGGTGCCCCCTGCTCCAGCAGCGACAGCAGCAATGCGGCATCACCCGCGCGGGCCGCATCGAACATGCGGTGGGCGAGGTCGAGGACGGCAGGGTCCACGGAGTCACTCGCGGGAGAGGATGACTCGTAGGGCTCCGGGCTCGTGGCCTCGGCAGGGGGCGGCGTGCTCGTCATGGACGCACCGTATCTTCGCTGATCGGAAGCAGCCTGAGCCAGGCGACTTTGGTGCCCAGCGGCCGAGTCCCATTGGCGTCGACGACGTCAGGACCTGCGACAGCGAAGCATGGATAATGCCTCCATGGTGCAGAAGCCGCTCGTCCTGTCCGACATTCGCTCTCGCGCAGCTACTTTCGCGGCGGAGTGGCGCGACGCTGAAGGGTACGAGCGTGGCGAGGCCCAGGAGTTCGTGCGTGGCCTCCTCGCCGTCTTCGGGATCAGCGGTCGCACTGCGGCCGTCTATGAGAAGCGCGCCGAGCGCGCCACCACGGGGCAGCGCGGGTACATCGACGCCCTGATCTCCGGGACCGCCCTGATCGAGATGAAGTCGGCCGGGGCAGACCTCGTCAAGGCCGAGGCACAGGCCCTCGACTACATCGAGTCGCTCTCGGAGAACGAGCGTCCAGACTTCATCATCACCAGCGACTTCCGACGCTTCCGCATGCTCGACCTCACCGTCGAGCCGGACATCGACGACCTGATCGAGTTCACGCTCGATGAGCTGCCCTCCCATGTCGAGGACCTCATGTTCTTGGCCGGCTACCGCCGCACGAAGTTCGGCAGCGCCGAGCAGGAAGCTGCGTCGATCAAGGCCGCGCAGCTCATGGCCGGGCTGTACGAGCACCTTGAGGCCACCGGGTACGACGAGCACCAGGCGTCGATCTTCCTGGTCCGCACTCTGTTCTGCCTCTACGCCGACGACGCCGGCCTGTGGGAGCGAGACCTGTTCTCCCGCTACATCGAGGAGCGCACCAGCGAGGACGGCTCCGATCTCGGTGCCCAGCTCGCCACCCTCTACCAGGCGCTCAACAAGCCCGAGGACAAGCGCTACGGCCGGGACGACGACCTGCTCCAGGCCTTCCCCTACGTCAACGGCTCGGTGTTCGGTGAGGCTGTCGACATTCCCTACTTCAACCGCGCCGCACGCGATCTGCTGCTCCAGGCGGCTTACTTCAACTGGTCCTCGATCAGCCCCGCGATCTTTGGGTCCCTCTTCCAAGCGGTCAAGGACAAGAAGGCCCGCCGCGAACTCGGAGAGCACTACACAACCGAGACGAACATCCTCAAGCTCATCCGCCCGCTGTTCCTCGACGAGCTCGAGGAGCGCTTCACCAAGGCCCGCGCCAAGAAGAACGAGCTCGAGAAGCTCCTGACGCATCTCGGCAGCCTCATCTTCCTTGACCCTGCCTGCGGCTGCGGGAACTTCTTGATCATCGCCTACCGCGAGCTGCGCGCCCTCGAGCTGCGTATCCACGAGCGCCTCCAGCAGCTCGACCCCGCCCGCGCACAGCTCTCCCTCGAAGCCGAATCGCGCGTGCACGTGAAGCTCTCCCAGTTCTACGGGATCGAGATCGAGGAATGGCCGGCCACCATCGCCCGCACCGCGATGTTCCTCATGGAGCACCAGGCCAACCAGGCCGTGAACCTCACCCTCGGCTACTCCGTGCCCATGCTCCCCCTCCAGGACTCGGCGCGGATCACCGTGGCCAACGCCCTCCAGGATGACTGGCAGCGGATCGTCCCCGAGACACGTTCCCTGTTCGTCATGGGCAACCCGCCCTTCCTCGGAGACCACACGCGCGGCGCCGACCAGCTCGCAGACCTCCAGAACGCCTGGGGCGGCAACAAGGTCCTGTCCCGCATGGACTACGTGACGGGCTGGCACGCCAAGACCCTTGCCCTATTCGCCAACTACCGCTACGCGGGCCAGTGGGCGTTCGTCACCACCAACTCCATCACCCAGGGTGACCAGCCCGCCCGCCTTTTCCAGCCGATCTTCGAGGCCGGCTGGAAGATCAAGTTCGCCCACCAGACCTTTGCCTGGTCCAGCGAAGCCCCCGGCGCTGCCGCCGTGCACTGCGTCATCGTCGGCTTCACCCAGGACACCAAGACCAGCCCCCGCCTGTTCGAGTACGAAAGTCCCAAAGCAGACCCCCACGAGCTTCCCGTCAAGATCGGCATCAACGCGTACCTTCTCGACGCACGCAACATCCTCGTCGAGAAGCGCTCTACTCCCCTAAGCCCACTGATTCCGACCGTGGTCAAAGGATCCATGGCTACCGATGACGGGAACTTCGTCATCACCCCTGCCGAGCACACGGAGGTCATGGCAGATCCACTGGCCGCCAAGTTCGTTCGTCCGTATATGGGCTCGAAGGAACTCATCAACGGGCAGAAGCGGTGGTGCTTGTGGCTGCGGGACGTCGACCCCACCGACCTGCAGCGCTCGACTCTACTGCGAGATCGCGTAGCCGCCGTCCGCGACTTCCGTGCCGCCTCGAAAGCCGCATCGACCCGCGACTACCCCCACCATCACCTGTTCCGGCAGTTCGGAATCATGGCCGACGTACCCATCGTGGCGATCCCCGAGGTCAGCTCCGAAGCACGCCGGTACCTTCCCGTCGCGCACCTCGATCCCGGAACGATCATCTCCAACAAGGTCTACGGCGCGATCGACGAGACTGGCCTGGTCTTCGCCATCGCGTCCTCATCCGCGTTCATCACCTGGATGAAGGCCGTCGGCGGCCGGATGAAGTCTGACCTCAGCTTCTCCAGCACGATCACCTGGAACAACTTCCCGCTGCCTCATCTCGAAATTGCCCAGCGCGACGCGATTTCCGCCGCGGGGCGTGGAGTCCTCGACGCCCGGGCGCTCCACCCCGAGCGATCTCTCGCCCAGCACTACAGCCCGCTCGCCATGGATCCCGTGCTCGTGAAGGCGCACAACACACTGGACCGCGTGGTCGACCGCGCATTCGGCGCCACGAAGGCACCGCGCTCGAACGAGGACCGTGCTCGCATCCTCTTCGACCACTACGCCACGATGACGGCGCCGTGACTTCGACATGGACCCGGGCTGGGCTCACGCGCATCGGGTTCCGCGGCTTCGTGCCCTTTGCCGACCTGCTGACCGTGCCCGTTGAGGCCCTCCCGAACGTAGACGGGGTTTACGTCGTCATTCGCGATTCGAACGACCCGCCCGTGTTTCTGGAGCACAGTATTGCAGGCCATTTCAAAGGAAGGGATCCGACGGTCACTGACCTCTCTGCGCTCGAGCGGGCCTGGGTTTCTGGTGCCCACGTTTTGTACATTGGAAAGGCTGCGATCGGCAAGGCAGGAAGGCGCGGTCTGCGAAAGCGCCTTGAGGAATACCGCCGCTTCGGTGATGGTGAGCCTGTGGGGCATTCCGGAGGGCGCCTGGTATGGCAGATGGCCGATCATGCGGATCTACTGGTCGCCTGGTGTCCGACCCCAGGTCGGGATCCGGAAGAGGTCGAGACCCAGCTACTGGACGCCTTCGTGGATGAGTACGGAAAGATTCCATTCGCCAACCTGCGCCTTGGCAAGCGGTTTTGATTGAACGGGCTGCGGATTGCCACGCAGGAAGCGAGGGTCGGCGGCCGCGGCTGCCAAGGGGTCTGGCGTGTGGGAGAGCACGTATTTGTCGCTATTCAATGGCGATCGGAGTCGCGACCCGGATCTCGTTAGCAATCGGCGTATAGAGGTCGATGTCGGTGCGAGGGGTGCGCAGCGACACCAGCAACGCGTAGCGCACTGGCAAGGAGGTGCGGTCGGCCCGCCCGTTGTTTTTCCACCAGCCGCCGACAGGATAGACGGCTAGGGAGCCAGACGCGGCGAGCTCATGGCCGCTGCCGGTCCACTCATCTTGGTGAAGGGAGCCAACATTCCGCTGGTTAGGCCCGACAAGCCAGCGGTCCGAACTGGACGTGCTTCTGCTGGCAACTTCCTCGTCCCGTTGCGCATCACGGTTGACGCGTTGAACAAAGTCCCGCTGGGACTCCAACGGACTTTGAAGTTCAAAGCGCAGTGCATGTGACGCATACGAGTAGCGGCGGCGCCAACCGCGGCGTGAGGCCGACGGCTCGATGAAGTAGGACAAGGTAACCCGCAAGCGAACGTCGTCATCTCCAATCTCTTCGAGTGCCTCCCGTGGCCAGGGCAGGTTGTGAAGACGGAAATGACGCATGCGGAAATCGGTGCCGTCGAACGGTACGAATTCATCCTGGCTGACCAGCGTCACTGCCTGCGATGATGAGTTGAGCACCGCGTCGTCCGTAGGCACGCCCCAGCCGTAGCGGCGCAACAGAGATAGGCGCGCCGTCTTGCCGCTTGCGGCCGCGATTTCCTGGCGCATTGTTGACGTCCACTCTGCTGAGTGTGTCAATAGGCCACGAATCGTCTCCGGCCAGTACTCCGGATAGCGGGCCATTGCTATTGCGGCTAAACGTGCGGCCTGCGCAGCGGCGGCGCTGGTGGCGTTCGCTGAGGTCAGTGCGCGGTCATTCGCGATTCCTGATGATGTCAGGGACAACAGGGGGTGCTTGTCCTCGAATCCGGTAGCGCCGTCGCTTAGGACATTCCCGCCTTCCATGCAGATATCGGGTTTGATGGGCCACTGCCGAGTCGAGAACATCACCGAGGTGCGACTGTGCGGCGAGAGGTCGCCTGCGTTGGCTAGCGGCGTCCAGCCTTGGTAAGCAGGATCAGATGGCGCACTGGCTAGCTCGGTGTGCGCGGAAACCGTGAGAGCGTTCCAAGCTTGAGCAGGGTCTTCGATGGCGGAGGTGTCGGACTCGGATCGATGGTCGATTTGGTAGCTGTCCACGTTTCCGGCCGCGACCACAATGAGTCGGGCCGCGGCCGGCTCCGGCGCGGACAGCAGTCGAAGCTGGGTGCCGTTTCGAATGATTTCGGTCCCTGCAGAGAGCGCGTCGACGGTCGCTGACCACAGTGTTGGCTCGCCCGGGCGGTCAGGCTTTGCGCTTAGTGGTAGGCAGAAGACTCGACGCCGAATAGCGGTGATCTCTGGGAGTGAGACCGCGGTGGCGGTTGCGGTACCGAAATCCAGTGGGTCGAGGAGCTGCTCTCCGCGCCCGGGTTTCATGCGGACCGACTCGAGCCGATGCTCAAGCTGTACGGGGTTGTTCGATACGAGTAGCGAGTCGATATTCCCGTACAGGGCTAGGCCGGCCATTGTCGTCCCGTGACCAGCGACATCGGCTCCCGACGTACCAATAATAGTGTGAACATCGCGGGGGTGTAGGGAATCGCGTAACAGAAGGTGGCCCTGGTAGACGCCGGTATCGAGATGTGTGACTGCCGGCGCTTCGTCGGCGGCCGTGATGATCCGGTCAACGAGGTCGACTACGTACTCGTCCTGTTCCTGTGCGGGGAGATCCTCCACAGTTTCGATGAACTCGGGTCGACGGACCTCCGCGATGGGAACGCCAGTGAAGGGCAAAATTTGCAACAGATCCCAAGTCGCCTCAATCCACACCACGATGCGATCTCGGAAAGTTACTGAGTGCCTCGCTATTCGGAGCTTGTGTGCCGCGGCGAAGGCGTCCAAGAGTTCATAGTTTGGCTGCGTTGTGTCTAGCCATAGTTCCCACCAGTGCAGTCCCCGTGTCGGTGGTTCACTCTCGGAGGTCCACAGATCGCGGAGGATCGCTTTTCGGATCCGAGCAATGTTGGCGATCAGGGCTTGGTTGGCGGGGTTCCCCTCCGGGGTGCTCCATTTTTTTTCATCCGCCTTGGTGGAGAGCTTCGTTAGGTAATCATCGAACAGCTGCAGGAATTTGGGCCGGTAGGCATCGGCCACCCATACCGTCGCTCGTTCGGGCGCATCACTGGAGGCGGGGTGGACGGAGAGGAGGAGCCACATCGGGCGCTTCGGGGACCTCCGATGTGTGCTGAGGCGGTCGAGCGATTCGACTTTGAGAGGATATGTGGCGTCGGCGCCCTCGAGAACGATAACAGTGCCGAGAGTCTGAGTGTCCTCGGCGGTGATGCTGACCTGGTGGCGCTCCGTGTCGGCCTTCGCGAAAGCTTCCTGAAGCTGGCCCCGCATGAGCAGGCCGTGGGCGCGGTGCTTGACCGAGCGGACCTTTGGGTTTCCCTGCCCTCCACGAGAGAACTCTTCATTTGCAGCTCGCTCGACGATGTAGAGGTGATCGAGATGCGGCAACTCGTCAGCCAATGTTTGCCTGCTGGCGTGCGGTCAACGCTGTGATGAGATCTTCTCGACGGACGGCGCTCTGCCCGCGCATCAATGCGCCCTTCGCTGCGCTCTCCGCAGCTTTCACTAGGTCGGCATGGCTCAGTCCGTTGGTGTGGTCACCGAGCTTGGCCAGGCTCAGACCCGTGCCGAGTGATCCGAGGCGTGCGCGGATAACGGCACTTGCTTGACGGGCATCCGGTAGCTGGTAAGCCAGGACGGCATCGAAACGGCGGAACAATGCGCGATCGAGAATGGAGCGATGATTGGTAGCCGCGATCACAATAGACTCAGGACTGACTCCCTCGAGGAAGACCAAGAAAGAATTCAGGATCCGACGAGCTTCACCAACGTCATTTCCGCTCCGGTCGCCACCAAGTGAATCGAACTCATCAAATAGGTACACGCCGCGCCGCTGGGCGACAGCCTCAAACACGATTCGCAATTTAGCGGCCGTCTCTCCCATGTATTTGCTGAGCAAGCTATCTAGGCGGACAGTGAACATCGGAAGTGCCAGTTCGGACGCAAGGACGCTGGCTGTCATGGTCTTGCCTGTACCCGGCGGCCCCTCCAGGAGAAGACGGTGCGCCGGCGCGAAGCCATGTTCAAGCAATCGCTGCCGCTGACGCTGCTCAGCGATGATGTGCTTGATCTGCCCTGTCAGGCTTGGCGGAGCGACGAACTCTCGCAACGTGACCGCTGGGTGGGTGGTCTCCACGAGTTCGGCGAGGTCCCCACGGGGCTGCGCAAGCTTGGTGATGTTGCTCCGCGGTGTGACCTGCCGGGAGCTGTCGACGCTTTTCTTGATGTTCTCCGCGATAGTGTGATGCCCGCTTCGGGCTTCCCGGGCGGCGACCTGTAACGCCACGGAGTAGAACGCCGCGTCATCACCGGCTGCATGGCTACGCACCATGGCGGTGATGTGCTCTCCGAGCGCAGCCATGGTCTTCCTCTCTGCGTAGGCGGGACAGCCCAGTCATCGTTTGTGTCCATCGTACGGGACTGGACGAGGGGGCCCGGCATGTCGGCGTTGAGAGGCGTGCCTCGGTCCGGGCGGCAACGTCGTAGGGCCGTACTCCGGAGCGTGGATACGCAGATATGGCTGTGCCAGGAGGGCAACTCAATGAGCGACTAAGGCGAGCGTGGGTGCTGATTCTCGAGTGTGGGCGAGCCTGGTTTCCGCACCTCGGCAGTCCGCGGCCCTGTATGCGAAAAGGTGAAGCTGCGGTCAGCCGGCGCGTCGTCCGCCAGTTGGGAAGTTGACTTGGAGCACTCGCTACGGGGACCGGATCGTCGCAATCCGTGGATCGTGGGGTTCGGCGGTGTGCCTGGACTGTAGCCTAGCGGATCCATGGCTAGATGAGCCTGTCAGCCGGTCAGTCCTCTGATCACCCACGGAGCGGCAGCGAGCCCGAATGCAACCCCTGCTCCAGTCGCATCGGCGACACTGAACCGGCTCGGCAGCGCCCACGTGCGGCGCTGGGCCTGCTGGAAGCCGCGAGCGTCCATGGCGAGGGCCTGCTGCTCGGCGGAGCGGATCGCGTCCAGCAGCACCGCGAGGGTGGTCGAGGAGAGAGTGCGCACGAGCTGCACGCTCGAGCGCAGGGGATGCCGCCAGGAGAAGCGCGCATCGAGCCCCCGCAGGCGGCGGATCTCGAGGACCCGCGACCAGACATCCGCAGTGAGGCCCGCGCGCACGAGACCCGCGACGCTCGCCGCGACCGGTCTGCCCGGCAATCGCAGCCGCCCGCCGAGCGCATCGCCGAGGGCCGTCGGATCCAGGGAGGTGAAGGCGAGCACGCCGGGCGCGACGAAGTAGGCGATGCGCAGCGCCTCCTTCAGCCCGAGCAGGGCGGATCCTGCCGTGAAGGCGGGCAGCTCGGAGGCGAGCATCGTGGACCACCACAGGCCCGCCGCCGCGAGCCCCACGGGCACGAGCCGCAGAAGCGTCCCGCGCACGGTGCGGATGCTCAGCGGCGCAAGCACCGCGACCAGCGCGAGGGATGCGAGGCCCGTCTGCCAGGTGGCAATGCCGAAGGATCCGGCCACCGCGGCCGCAGCGATGAGCAGCAGCGACAGGGGGTTCAGCGCATCGGTGAGTGCACGCGGCCGGCGCCGGATCGGGCGCAGGAGCGTGCGCGCGGCAGTCTCGCCGCTCGTGCCCGGATTCGGCCCCGGTCCCGTCGCGAGCGCGCGATCCTGGCGGTGCGCGGCGAGGTCGAGCACGGCATCCGCGCGTGCGATCAGCCGCGGATCGTGGGTCGCCACGAGCACCGCGGCGCCTTCGGCCCGGGCCGAATCCAGGAGGGCCTGCTGCTGCGCCCAGCTCTCGGCGTCGAGGCCCACGGTCGGCTCGTCGAGCACCAGCAGCCGCGGGCGCTGGGCGAGAGCGGAGATCACCGCGAGGCGGCGCTTCTGCCCGCCCGAGAGGGTGTACGGGCTCGCGTCGGCGAGATCCTCGAGCCCTGCGGTGCGCAGCAGCGCATCGACGTCGGTCGCATCGGGGACCCAGGGGGAGGCGGTCACCTCCTCCCGCACGGTGAGCGCGAGGAAGGAGTGCTCGGGCTCCTGGGGGACGAAGGCGAGGTCCGCGCCGCGCGGGGCCTCGAGGGAACCGGCGGCGGGGGAGTCCAGCCCGAGCAGGACGCGCAGCAGGGTGGTCTTCCCCGATCCGCTCGGCCCGATGATCGCCGTGAGCGAGCCCGGGGTCAGATCGAGATCGATCCCGGTGAGCAGGGGCGGGAGCGCGCGATGAGCGCGGGCGGAGACCCCCTCGCGGCGGCGGGGGCGAATCGTTAGATCGCGAGCGCGCAGCAGTGGCGCGGGGGTCGATTCGGCGGAGGCTTCTTCGGCTGCGGGCTCCCCAGAGATGGCCTCCCGAGCTGCGGCCTCGCGCGCATCGGCGTTCCCGGCACCGGAAACGTCGGCGCGCCCGGGGTCCGCTGCCGCCGATCCGCCGAGCATCCCCTGTGCCCGCACCTGCGCCGGGGTGCCGTCGGCGAGGATCCGGGCGCCGTCTCCGAGCACGATCACCCGGTCCATGTGCGGCAGCCAGTCCTCGATGCGGTGGTCGGCGACGACCAGGGTGCGGCCGCGCGCGGCCTCGAGGATCGCGGAGCGGACGGACTGCGCCGTCGGCCCATCGAGCATGCTGAGGGGCTCATCGAGCAGGAGCGCGCCGGGCTCCAGTGCCAGCGAGCCCGCGAGGGCGAGGCGCTGCTGCTGCCCGCCGCTCAGCTCCCAGGGGATCGAATCGGCGCTCGTGCGCGGATCCTCCGCGCCGACCACGCGGGCTTCCTGCAGCGCTCGCGAGACCCGCTCCTGGATCTCCGGGCGCGAGCAGCGGGCGTTCTCTGGCCCGAATGCGGTATCGCGGCCCACGCTCGCGCCGACGATCGCGTGCAGCGGCTGCTGGAGGAGCAGTGCGCGCTCCCCGGGACGCCCCGCGAGAGGCATGGAACCGGAGAGCTCCCCGGTGCTCTCATCGAGCAGTCCGGCGAGGGCCCGGAGAAGGGTGGACTTCCCGCTGCCGCTGCGGCCGACGAGAAGGACGCGCTGGCCCGCAGGGATCTGCAGGCTCAGCGCGTCCAGCGTCGGCCGTGACCGCCCGGACGGCACCCACGTGAGGTCGGTGATCGTCAGAGCAGTCGCGGCCGGCGCGGTCGCCGACGCGGCGCGGGCGACCGTGCCGGAATCGGCATCAGTCGCTGCGCCGTCGGCAGCGGAAGGGGTGCTCACGCGCGGGCGGTCCGCATCCGCTGCCCGGCCGGGAAGGCGCTCAGCGCACCCGTGCCGACGAGCAGCTTCACGAGCGCCCAGCCCAGCACACCGCACAGCAGCACCGAGGAGACGAGGAAGAATCCGAGGTGCGCGAACGCGAAGGTCCAGGACCACTCGGCGTAGTAGACGAAGCGCTCGAAGACCCACTCGAACAGCCCCGAGAGCACGGAGCCCAGGATCGCGACCGGCAGGGTGAAGCGGCGGTAGGCGGTGAGCGCGAAGGCGAGCTCGACGCCGGCGCCCTGGATCAGGCCGCTGAGGATCGCGCCGAAGCCCCACTGGCCCCCGAGACCGATCGACAGGAATGCGGCGATCACCTCGGCCAGCAGCGCGGCGCCGGGGCGGCGCACGATGAGCGCCGCGAGCAGCGCCGGCAGGAAGAACACGCCGGTCAGCAGGCCGACGGCGGGCGGGAACGCCGCCTGCAGCGGCGTGATGAGGTTGTAGACCTGGCCCCAGCCGACGAACACGACGCCGAAGACGACGCCGATCGCGACGGTGAGGACGAGGTCCACGGTGCGGTAGGCCAGCAGGGGCCGCCGCGCGAGCGCGGAGCCCTCGGAGGTGCCGCCCGTGGAGGTGGTGGTGGGTGCAGTCGACATCGTGATCTCCTTCCGTGATGGAAGGGGCCGCGCACGGGACCGGGACGGCCCGCGCGCGGAAGAAATCCCGACTCCCTACGCCGGTATGAACCGGATCAGGTTCGAGGGTCTGCGCAGCTGCGCACTCTCAGCACCGAAGCGGTGCTCCCCTGTCTGTGGATGTCGGATGGGAGTCTACCCCTGCGGCGGCGGGAGGCCTGCTCAGCGGCGGGCGCGGATCGCCTGGTCGACCGCCGCGGCCGTCTCCCGGGGATCTTCGGGGGAGATCAGGTAGTTCCAGCCCTCGCGGCCGATGATCTCGACCATCGTCCCGGGCCGCGTGACGAGCAGGCGGTAGAGCTCCTGGGCCGACGTCGTGGTGAAGGGCTTCCGCCCGGGGAGGGGCTCGATCGTCCCGTCGGCCGCGGACATCGCCTTCCCGGCGCGCCAGCCGTACCCGCCGGTGCTCACGCCGACGAGCTCTGCGGGGATCGTTCGCAGCTGCACGGTGCGGAAGTCCTCCACCGGCCACGTGGGCCGCTTCCAGAACCCGCCGAGCAGTACCGTCAGCCCGCGCTCGTCCACGACGAAGCGCGTGCTCATGCGCATCCACGCGGCGACTGCGAAGCCGACGGTGAACACGATCACCGCGATCACGAACGGCATCTGGATCAGCTGCAGGGCGCCGCACACCGCGGCCGCGAAGGCGAGCACCGCGGCGATCCCGATGCGCGTCCAGCCGACCGCGCCGATCAGGGTGCGGCCGGTGTAGGAGGGCGCATCGGGGCGCCCCCGCTGCGCCGTGCTCACCAGATGCTCACGCGCTGCTCGGGGGCGATGTGCATGGCGTCGCCCTCGGCGACGTCGAACGCCTCGTAGAACGCGTCGAGGTGCCCGGCGATCGTGTTGCAGCGGAACTCGGCGGGGGAGTGCGGATCGATCGCGAGGCGACGGATCGACTCCTGCGGGCGGTTGCGACCGCGCCACACGGTCGCCCAGGACAGGAACACCCGCTGCACGCCGGTGAAGCCGTCGATCTCGGGTCCGGAGCCCTCGACCGAGTCGAGGTAGGCCTGCAGGGCGATGGAGAGCCCGCCGAGGTCGCCGATGTTCTCGCCGATCGTGAGCGCGCCGTTGACGTGGTGCTCGGCGTCCAGCTCGCGGGGGGAGAGCGCCTCGTACTGCGTGATGAGGCGCGCGGTGCGCTCCTCGAAAGCGGCGCGGTCCTCGTCGGTCCACCAGGAGCGCAGGTTGCCGGCGCCGTCGTACTTCGAGCCCTGGTCGTCGAAGCCGTGGCCGATCTCGTGGCCGATCACCGCGCCGATGCCGCCGAAGTTCACGGCGGCCTCGGCATCCGCGTCGAAGAACGGGGGCTGGAGGATCGCGGCGGGGAAGACGATCTCGTTCGCGCCGGGGTTGTAGTAGGCGTTGACCGTCTGCGGGGTCATGTGCCATTCGTACGGATCCACAGGGCCCTGGAGCTTCGCGAACTCGTGGGCCGTCTCATGCTCGCGCGCCGCGCGCACCGAGGCGACGAGGTCGCTGGGATCCAGGGTCAGGGAGTCGTACTCGCGCCAGCGCTCGGGGTAGCCGATCTTCGGGGTGAACTGCTCGAGCTTCTCGAGGGCCTTCTTGCGGGTCGCGGGTGTCATCCACTCCAGCGTGCTGATCGAGGTGCGGTAGGCGCGCAGCAGTGCGGCGACCAGCTCCTCCATCGTCTCCTTGTGGGAGGGCGGGAAGTGGCGCTGCACGTACTCCTTGCCGACGGCGAAGCCGACCGCTCCCTCGACCAGTGCGACGCCCCGCTTCCAGCGCTCGCGCAGCTCCTCCGCGCCCGAGAGGGTGCGGCCGGAGAAGTCGAAGTCCTCCTCCACGAAGGCGGCGGAGAGGTAGGGAGCGTAGGAGCTCACGGTGTGGAGCGCGAGCCAGGTGCGCAGCACATCCAGGGGGGTCTCCGCGAGCAGGGGAGCGGCGGCGGTGATGAACTCCGGCTGGCTGACGCTGAGGGTGTCGAAGGAGCCCTCCGGTGCGCCGGTGCCCTCGAAGAACGGGCCCCAGGGGAAGTCGGGAGCGAGCTCGGCCAGTGCGCCCGCGGTCATCGGGTTGTGGGAGGCCTCGGAGTCGCGCAGGCGCACCACATCCACATGGCAGGAGGCGAGGCGCGTCTCGAAGTCCACCACGGCCGCGGCCTGCGCGGCGGCATCCCCGCCGACGAGGCCCTCGCGGCCCGGCAGGGAGGCGAGCGCGGCGAGGCGCGCGAGATGGCGGGCGTAGGCCTCGCGGATCTCGGCGTAGGAATCCTCGCGGTAGTAGGACTCGTCGGGCAGGCCGAGCCCGCCCTGGTAGAGCTTCACCTGGTAGCGCGAGGAGTCGTCGTCATCGGTCCAGACGTATGCGTGGACTGCGCTCGTGCCCGCGACCGGGGCGGCCATGAGAGCGGCGATCTGGTCGAGGGACTGCGCGGCGGTGATCTCCGCGAGCAGCGGCTCCAGCGGCGCGGCGCCCTTGGCCTCGATGGTCTCCTCGTCCATGAACAGGCGGTACAGCGTGCCGATGCGGCCGGTGTCGCTCGTGGGATCCGCGCCCGCGGCGGCGGCCTCCTCGATGATCTCCCGCACGTGCGCCTCGGACTCGTCGCGCAGGCGGCGGAACTCGCCGTCGGAGGAGCGGTCGGCCGGCATCACGTGCTCGGCGAGCCAGCGGCCGTTCACATGGCCGAACAGATCGTCCTGGAGGTGGATCGCGGGATCGACCTGGCTGAGGTCGAGGCCGGAGCGGGCGGGCGTGTGCTGAGGGGAGGTCATGGGTCTCCTGTTCAGAGGGCCTGGGCCAGAGGGCCGGAGCCAGAGGGTCCGGGGTCAGAGGGTCGAGATGCCGAGGATCGCGAGGGCGAGGGTGAGGGCGCCGACGGCGAAGGGCGCGTAGGCCCAGGGGGTGCGCGCGCGCTCGGCCGAGCTGCGGCGATGCAGCACGAGCGTGGAGAGTCCGGTCGCGATGGACAGCACGATCGTGCCGACGGTCATCAGGGGGTTCAGGAAGATGAGCACGGTCGCGCCGATCTGGAACGCGGCGGAGCCGATGACGTCGAGGACGCGCAGCACGAGGGACCGGCGGACGGACACCTTCTCGGCGAGGAAGGTGGCGACCGCGTTCTTGGACCAGTTCGAGGGGCTCGCCATGCGGCGGCGCGCGCTCACGGTCTGCGCGGTCGCGAGCGCCATCCACACCAGGGCGGCGCCCGCGCCCACCCACACGCCGAGCGCGCCCGGGTGCTCGAAGGGCCACAGCAGCGCGCCGACTAGCACCGCGGCCAGGCGCAGCAGCTCCTCGACGGTGCTGCGCACGGCGAGCAGCCCGGGGCTGACCGCGAGGCGGCGCTCCGTGCGCGAGACATACAGGCTCGTGAGCACCAGCACCAGCAGGTGCGCGCCGCCGAGGCCGATGCCGAGCAGAAGGGGGAGGGGCGTCGCGGGAGCGAGGACCAGCGCGCTCAGCAGCATCACCACGGCGAGGGCCGGGATCACCATGGTCACGATGGCCAGTCCTGAGCCGAAGCTGCGGACGATGTCCGCTCCGGTGGGGCCGTGGTCGTGGCCGGTGTGGTCGTGGGCGTCCGTGCAGGAGCTTCCGCAGCCCTGCGGCTCGGAGGCGGGCTGCTGGGGAGCGCCGCTCTCCGGGGCGGGGTGCGAGGTCGCGGGTGCGGGCGTGGAGGGGGTCATGGATCTCCTTCGGTGTCCGCCAACTCTATCGGCGCACGGACCCGCACCTCCCAGGGCCCGGGACAGTGCCGCGGTTGCCGTCGGTTGCCTGTGTTCGGCATCCCACGGACCCGGTTTTGACCAGGCATTCTGCTGGAGGGCTGCGATGTGCCACGATGGCGAGGTGGACGACGACCAGACCAGCATGAACGCCTCGGCGACGCTGGCTGTGCGCGCCCGCGCTGCGGGATCCGTGGTCGCCGCGGCCGCTGGGGATGCGCTCGGCGCGCCCTACGAGTTCCAGGCCCCGATCTCCGGCAGCGAGGAGATCGGCATGATCGGTGGCGGGGTCCTCGGCTGGGCAGAGGCCGAGTGGACCGACGACACGGCGATGGCCATCGTGGTGCTCGAGGCCGCCGCCGCCGCGCCCGAGAACCACGATCTGCGCGCCTGCTCGGCACTGGATCAGATCGCGCGCGAGTGGTACTCCTGGTCGATGGGCACCCCGGACATCGGCGCCCTCACCTCCCACGTGATCCGCCGGGCGGCGGAGTCCGCCCGCGCCGACGGCCGATCCGTGCCGCGCGCCTCCGATTTCCAGCGCGCCGCGAGCGAGGTGCACCGGGACCTGCCGCGCGTCTCCGGCAACGGCGCGCTCATGCGCACGCATGCCGCGGCCATCGCCGCGCTGCTCCAGAGCGACGACGTCGCCCAGGAGACCATCGAGGCGGTGTGCGGGCTCACCCACGCCCACCCCGACGCCTCCGAGGCCTGCTTGCTGTGGGGCTTCGCGGTGCGCCACGCCGTGCTCACCGGGGAGATCGACGTGCGCCGCGCGCTCCCGCGGCTCGGCGCCGAGAGGCGCGGCCTCTGGGAGCGCCGGATCGAGGAGGCCGAGGCCTCCGAACCCGCATCCTTCCCCCGCAACGGCTGGGTGGTGCACGCCTTCCAGGCCGCTCTCGCGGCGGTGCACGGCGTCGGCGCGATCCCCGCGGGGAAGTTCGCCCAGCGGGCCGCCCTCGTGCAGGCGCTCGAGTCGGCAGTCCGCGCCGGCAACGACACCGACACGGTGGCATGCATCGCCGGCTCCCTGATGGGCGGTGCGCTCGGCTTCAAGGCGGTGCCGCCGGAATGGCGGCGCGAGATGTTCGGCTGGCCCGGATATGGAGTGAAGGAGCTGGTGGCGCTGGTGGAGAGCCTGGTGCCGGTGCCCGCCGAGGGTCTGGCGTGAGCGCGCGCGGCGGCTGGGATCTGCGGATCCTCAGCTGGAACATCTGCGAGCTGCGCGGGGATCTGCCCGCGCTGATCGACGGCGTGCGCGACCTCGACGCTGATGTGCTCCTCCTCCAGGAGGCCCCGCGCTTCGTGCTCCCGCAGGCCCGGCTGTCATGGTTCGCGAGCCGGGTGGACCGGCGGATCCTGGTGGGCGGACGCGGCGGGAGGGGACTGGCGATCCTCGCGCGCGAGGAGATCGCCGGGCAGGTGATCCGGCGCGGGATGCACCCGGTGGCGCAGCAGCTCAGCGACGCGAACTCGACCTATCCGCGAGGCGTCGCCGCCGTGCGGCTCGCGGTTCCGGGCGGCGGCGCGGTGGTGGTCTCCGACATCCACTTCGCGCTGCAGGTCCCCAATCGCGAGCGCCACGCCCGGCATGTCCTCCAGCTCGTGCAGGGCGCGGGGGCGCCGGTGATCGTCGGCGGGGATCTCAACGAGGGCGCCGACGGGCCCGCTCGCACCCTGCTCTCCGGGGTGCTCGAGGACCCCGCCGCGAGCGACCCCGCCTGGGATCAGCCGACGTTCCCGGCTGCGAGCCCCCGCAGCCGCATCGATGCGCTCCTGACGACTCCCGACGTGCGCGTGCGCGCGGCGTTCTCGCCGCGGCAGAGCGCACGCGTCAGCGCCGAGCGCTTCGCGGAGGCGTCGGACCACCTGCCGGTGGTGCTGGACGTGAGGGTCCCGCGGGTTTGAGGCCCTGCGGAGCGCCGCCGACACCGAAGGCGAGCGGATCGCCGCCGACACCGAAGGCGAGCGGATCGCCGCCGACACCGAAGGCGAGCGGATCGCCGCCGACGCCGAGGTCCAGCGCAGCGCCGGGGTCCGCTCAGCCCTCGGCGCGGCGCTCGCTCGCGTGCATGCGCAGTCCCGTGCGCAGCACGACATCCTGCTCCTGCCCGCCCACGTGGCGGACGCGCACGGAGTGGATGGCCGACGGATCCGCCGCGCTCGCCTCGCGAGCGTCGATCACGGTGAGCTGCGTGCGGTAGCCCTGCAGCGCCTCTCGGACGCGCGCGAGGGTCCCGGTTCCCGTGTGCGCGCGCCAGTGGAAGCCCTCTGCCTCCGGGGCGCTCGCGACCTCCACGAAGGGCACGGCCGTCAGCGCGCAGGCCTGAGCGGTGACGCGGTGGGCGCGCACGTGGTCGGGGTGGCCGTAGGTGCCCTCGTCGTCGTAGCCGATGACCGCGTCGGGGCGCACGTGCGCGATGAGAGCGGCGAGATCGGCGACGGCCTCCTCCTCGCTGCGGCGGGTGAAGGACTCGGGCCCGGCATCCGCCGACGGGCCCGCGAGGCCCTCGCGCACCCACTCCATCCCCGAGTCGCGGTAGCGGCGGGGGCCTGCGCCCGGGGCGAGAGCGGGCGCCTCGCCCAGCAGGAACCGGCGGTCGATCCCGAGCGCGCGGGCCGCCAGGTCGGCCTCCGCCGCGCGCACGGCGCTCAGGGGCCGGGGGTCGCCGTCGGCCAGGGCGCCGGGGACGACCTCGCCGGCTTCTCCCCGGGTGGCGGTCACGAGGGCCACCTCTGTCCCGCTGGCGGAGAGCTCCGCGAGCAGCGCTCCGGTGGAGAGCGTCTCGTCGTCCGGGTGCGCATGGACGGCGAGGACGCGCGCGGCGCCTTCGAGCAGGGCCCACGGATCCGCCCGGCGCGCGGGAGCGGCGAGCACGTCCGCGTACAGGTGCGCGAGCTGCTGCGCGCTCGCCTCCCAGCTGCGGGAGGCGGCGAAGTCCCGGGCGGACTGCGAGGCTGCCGTGTAGGCGGCGGCATCGCCCAGGAGCTGCGCGAGAGCGTCGGCCCACGCCGCCGGTTCCCGGCTCTCGAGCAGCATGCTCCCAGCCCCGAGGGCCTCGCGCACTCCGCCCGCCCCTGCCCAGGCGATCACGGGAGTGCCGCTCGCCTGCGCCTCCAGCGCCACGAGCCCGAAGGTCTCCGACCAGCTCGGCAGCAGCAGCGCCGCCGCCTCCCGCATGCGCGCGGCCAGCTCGGGGCGCTCGAGAGCCCCGAGGGTGCGGACGCGATCGCGCACGCCCAGGGACTGCGCGTGCGCCGCGAGCTCCTCGCGGTAGGGGGCGAAATCCTCGGAGGCAGAACCGGCGAGGTCGAGCCGCGCGCCGAGGTCGGGCTCCAGTAGTGCGAGCGTCTCGAGGGCGAGGTCCGGGCCTTTGAGCGGCTGCAGGCGGGCGGCGAACAGCAGGTGCGGAGCGCGCAGGCGGTCGCTCGCAGGGGCGGGGGAGGGATGGAACAGCGCCGCGTCCACACCCGGCGGGATCACCGCGATGCGTTCGGGAGCCACCCCGTACCGCGCGGAGATCGTGCGCGCCTCGGCCAGCGAGACGGCCACCACCGCGTCGGAGCCGCGGGCCGCCGCGCGCTCGCCCGCGATGCGTCCGGCCGACTCCGAGGGCTCCCCGGCATCGAACCCGGCCGCATCCGCGGGCGCGGCCACCGAGTGGAAGGACTGGAGGTGGGGGAGGCCATGGCGCTGCGCGACCGGGAGCGCGGCAGCGCCGCTGAACCAGTGATGGGAGTGGAGGAGGTCGTAGGGATCTCCTGCAGCCTCGGCCTCATGGACCAGCTGCTCGAGGTGCGCGGAGAAGGGCGCGATGGCGCGCTCCATCGCGCTCTTCGCGAGCGGGGTGGCCGGACCGCCGTCGAGCCGCAGCAGGCGCAGCCCCGGAGCGATCTGCGTGATCGCGCTCTGGTCCGGATCGGTGCGCCGGGTCAGGATGTCCACGCGGTGACCAGCCGCGGCGAGCGCGCGCCCCTGCTCCAGCACGACCACGTTCATCCCTCCCGCGTCCGCGCTCCCGGGGGTGGAGACGGGGGAGGTGTGGAGGG
The DNA here is from genome assembly GCF_023509525.1 of Brachybacterium equifaecis. Taxonomy (GTDB): domain Bacteria; phylum Actinomycetota; class Actinomycetes; order Actinomycetales; family Dermabacteraceae; genus Brachybacterium; species Brachybacterium equifaecis. The sequence goes on along the minus strand of NZ_JAKNCJ010000001.1, from coordinate 176,657 downwards.
AGACGGAGGCGATCCTCCACGAGGTGGTTGACATGTTGATCATCGTAGTGGGGGCCTGGGGGCCCAGGGGCCCCGGGGCCCCTGGGCCTGGAGCCCGGGGGCGCAGGGGCGGCGGAGTCGCGCCCGCGCGGGTCATCGGTAGGCTGGCTCGATGGATTCCGACGCGCCCGTGGACTGGCATCCCTACAATCGGGCGGCCTCGGCGCGACCGGCGCGCCGGCTGGTGGCGCAGGCGATCGCGGCCGCGCCCGGGGAGGGCCCCGGTCGTGTGGCCATCGAGATCGGTGCGGGCGGCGGTTCCGACGCGCTCGAGTTCGCCCGCCGCGGCTGGTCGGTCCACGCCTACGACATCGACGACACCCTGGCGAGCCGGCTGGTGGAGAACGAGCGCCTGCCCGGGGAGGTCGTGCTGCACCACGTCGATGCGAGCACGGTGGAGGAGTTCCCGCAGGCCGCGGTCATCTACTCGGCCTACTCGCTGCCGATTCTCGGTCCCGACGGGCTCGAACGCATCTGGCCCCGCCTGCTGGCGGCGCTGGAGCGCCGCGGAGTGCTGGCGGTGGACCTGTTCGGGGAGAACGACTCGTGGAGCGATCGGCCCGATATCGCGACCCTCTCGGCGCAGCGGATCGGCGAGATGTTCCGGGGATTCCAGATCCTCGATCGCAGCATCCGCGACGAAGACGGCCGCACCTTCTCCGGGGACCGGAAGCACTGGCACGTCGTCTCGACCCTCGCGCGGCGCCTGGCCTGAGCGGATCCGGTCGGCGCCGCGGGGCGTCGCCGCAGCGGAGCCCGCCGCGACGGGAGCGGCCCCCGTCGCGGCGCCGAGAGCTCAGATGGCTCTGCGCAGGTAGGAGACGTCCAGCAGCTCTCCGCTGAGGGTGAGCTGCTTGCCCCGGTCGGCGAGATCGAGGCCGAGGTGCCCGAATAGCTCGATGAGCGAGGCGTCGGAGCTGGGGACCACCACGGCGATGCCGTCAGCGCCCTCGCGCCGAGCCTGATCCTCCAGCCAGTGCAGGAGCATCTTCGCGAGGCCCCGGCCCCGGTGCTCGGGCAGGACGCCGAGGCGCGCGATCACCAGGTCGGCCCCGTCGAGGGGGCGGAACTTCATCACTGCGGCGATCTTCCCGCTGCAGCGCACCGCCGCCGCCCTCGACCCCGAGCCGAGCTTGGCCCGAAGGGTCTCGTCGGTCTCCAGCATCGCGTCCGAGGGCATTCCCTGCGTCTGGTACTGGGCCTAGCTCTCGTGCAGGGCCGCCCGCAGGAGCGGGGCGTCCTGCTCGCGCAGCTCGATGATCGCGCGGGTGGGAGGGAGCGCTCCCTCCAGCCGGAGGAGGGTCAGGGTCTGACCCCGCGGGGTGACGTGCTCGACCTCCCCGACGATGTGCATCGAGCTGTGCTCGTAGAGCCGGGCGAGCTGCGCGTGGCGCGGCACGACGTTGCAGGCGATCCCGCCCAGCGCCTCTGCCGCGGCGACGTCGAACAGCCAGCGCACGATCTGCGTCGCGAGGCCCTTCCCGCGGTGCTGAGGCCGCACGCTGAGGCGCCAGAAGTACAGCAGTCCCGTCTCGGGCTCCACATGGAACTTCACCACGGCGGCGACGGCTCCGTCGACGACCAGTGCGGCCGCCCTGCCGCTCCCCTCGAGCTCGGCGCGGATCGACTCGTCGGTCTCGTGCTCCGTCCCGTAGGAGAAGCCGTCCGTGGTGTACTCGGCGAACGCCTCCTGCATCACCGAGCGCAGCACGGGAGCGTCCTTCGGCTCGAGCTCGATGATCCGCCCTGCGGCAGTCGGCTCCGCGGCAGGGGTCTGCGCGGCCGGCGCAGGGTCGGCGGGGGTGGGGGTCCTCATTGCCTCATGGTAACCGCAGGGTCCGCGCGATCGGCCGGGTTCGGCGGCTATCCGCGGCGGGCTCGGCGCGGGGAACGGGGCGTTCCGGGAGAACCGTCCGCGGCCGTGGCATATTCGGATGATGGAACAGAGCCCGAACGCCCCCCGCCCCTCCTCGACCGGCCTCTCCCTGCGGTGGTACACCGTGGTGATCGATGCCCATGACATCCACGCGCAGGCCCGCTGGTGGGCCGGAGTGCTCGACTGGCAGATCATCTTCGAGAACGACGAGGAGGTCGCCGTGATCCCCTCCGACCTCGCCGACGAGGGCGAGATCCCCGCTGAGCGCTGGCACCGCACCGGTCCCGGGCTCGTGTTCGTCCCGGTCGCCGAGGGCAAGACGGTCAAGAACCGCCTGCACATCGATCTCGCGCCCCATGCCGACGACGATCGCGACGCGCAGATCCAGCGCCTCCTGGACGCGGGCGCGACGCGGGCGGACGTCGGCCAGGGCGACTCCGTCACCTGGACCGTGCTCGCGGACCCCGAGGGCAACGAGTTCTGCGTGCTCTCCTCGCGGACCCGCTGAACCGGCGGCGCCTTGACGGCGCCGCCGCCGGATGGCACGCTCGGCCTCGGCGATGGCTCATCGCCCAGCCCGCGTCACGGCCCCAGCCCGGACGCAGAGGCGAAGGGGAGCGGATCCTCGGGCCGGTGATCATGTCCAGGTCGATCTCGGCCGCGCTGCAGGCTGGGGGTGCCCGCGGCGAGAGGCGACGACATGACCCTCCACGCAGATCTCAAGGCGATCGTCCGCGCGCGCATGCGCAGCACGGGCGAGAACTACACCGCGGCGCTCGCCGCCATCCGGGCCGAGCGCGCCACGGACCCTCGGCGCGTCGGCCCTGCGGCCCCGCGCGAGGCGCCGGACCCGGCCCGCGCAGAACCGGCGAGAGCGCCCATCGACCCGGAAGCCGCGCGCACCGAGCACGAGCGACTGCTGCGGCCGTTCCTGCGGGACGGGCGCATCCTCAGCATCCCCAGCCGCCGGCGTGCGCGCTTCGCGCTGATGCTCGAGCTGCTCGCCCGCTTCCCCCTGGGGCGCACCCTGCCGGAGAGCGAGGTGAACGAGATCCTGCGCCCGCTGCACGAGGACGTCGCCTTCCTGCGCCGTGAGCTGGTGGACTACGGACTGCTGGAGCGCGAAGCGCCGGGGACCTACTGGGTCGCTCGCAGACTCCCCCTGCGGGAGGGTCCCATGGTGCAGGAGGTCACGGACTGGGAGCGGGTGTGGCTCCCGGGGTTCCTGGCGTCGGCCCCACCGCGGGAGGAGCCGCGCGAGGGGTGAGGACCAAGTGGATCAGGAGCCCGGCCAGCAGGGACCAGAACGCCGCGCCGATCCCGGCGATCGCGAATCCCGAGGCGCCGACGATCAGCGTGATCGCTCCGGCGATGCGGGTGCGGGGCGCCTCGAGCGCAGCGGTCGCGGAGGCGGCGAACGTGGCCACCAGCGCGAGCCCGGCGATCGCCTCGATGAGACCGTGCGGAGCGGCGTGCGCGAGCGCGGTGACGAGACCGGCGAGCGGCCCGAACGCCAGGTATGTCAGGCCGCAGGAGACGCCGGCGATCCATCGGCGCGACGGATCGGGGCCCGCCTCCGGCCCCGCCGCGAGCGCCGCCGAGATCGCGGCGAGGTTGATCGCATGGCCGCCGCCGAGCGCCCCCGCCGCGGAGGCGGCTCCCGTGTAGAGGAGCGGCCCGCGCGTGCCGGGCCGGTACCCGAAGCTCGCGAGGACCGCGATCCCGGGAACGTTCTGGCTGGTCATGGTGACGATGAACAGGGGGATGGCGATCGCGAGGAGCGCCCCGGGGTCCCAGGCGGGGAGCACCGGGATCACCCGGGGCGCCGCCGCTGCCGCATCGAGGTGCGCGAAGGATCCGCGCAGCACCATCACCGCGATCGCCGCGCCGAGCGCTCCCGGCACGGCCCAGCGCGGGGCGAGCCGGCTGAGGGCGAGCCACACCAGCAGCGGGCCCGCGATGGCGGCAGGGTCGGCGGCGAGCGCCGTGAACGGCGCGATGACCAGGTGCAGCAGCACTCCGGCCAGCATCGCGGAGGCGAGCGGCGCGGGGATCTACTGCACGAGCCGGCCCAGCGGCTTCACGAGGCCGCACAGCGCCAGCAGGATCCCGCTCAGGACGAACGCCCCGACAGCGCCGGCGAAGCCTGCTGCGGGCACGGCGGCGGTCGCGAGCAGGGCCGCGCCCGGGGTGGACCACGCCATGGTGATCGGCATGCGCAGCCGCAGCGAGAACGCGATGCAGCCCGCCCCCATCGTCAGGCACAGCACGAGCAGTCCCGAGGCGGCCTGGTCGGCGCTCGCGCCGACGGCCTGCAGCCCGGCGAGGACGACCGCGAAGGAGCTCGTGAACCCGACGATCCCGCAGACGATCCCGGCGAGCACAGCGGGCGCGGCGGAGCGGACCGGGCTCATCCGCGGCTGCGGAGGTCGCGGGCGACGGCGTCGGCTTCGCGCCAGGTGGCGAGGATGTTCTGCCCGCCGAGCCGGACCAGATCCTCCTCGCTCCAGGAGCGCTCCCGCAGCGCATCCATGAGGCGCGGGTAGGAGGCGACGTCCTCGAGGCCGACGGGCATGACGGGAGTGCCGTCGTAGTCCCCGCCGAGGCCGATGTGATCGACGCCGGCGACCTCGCGGGCGTGCTCGATGTGCGCCACGACGTGCGCGAGCGTCGCCGGGGGAGCGGTCTCGGGATAGGCGGCCTCGAAGGCGCGGCGGGCGTCGAGATCGGCGGGGTCCACTCCGGCCGCGCGGGCGTCGGCGTCCAGCTGCGCGGCCCACGCGATGGTCTCCGGCGCGACGAAGCGGGGGACGAAGGCGAGCATGCAGGTGCCGCCGCGCTGCGCCATCAGCGCGAGGACGTCGTCGGGGACGTTGCGCACGGAGTCGCCCACGGCGCGGCAGGAGGAGTGGGAGAAGATCACCGGCGCCTCGCTCACCACGAGGGCGTCGCGCATCGTGCTCTCGGCGACGTGCGAGAGATCCACGAGCATCCCGATCCGGTTCATCTCGCGCACCACCTCACGGCCGAAGCCCGACAGCCCGCCGCTGAGCGCCTCGCCGGTGGCGGAGTCGGCCCAGGGCGTCGAGGAGTTGTGCGTGAGGGTCATGTACCGCACGCCGAGGCGGTGCAGGCTGCGCAGCACGGCGAGGGAGCCGGCGATGCTGTGGCCGCCCTCCGCGCCGAGCATCGAGGCGATGGGAGCGTCCGGTCCAGCGGCGAGAGCGGCGGCGAGATGGTCCGGCTCCGTGGCGATCGCGAAGTGCTCCGGCCAGCGGCGGGCGAGAGCGCGCACCGCATCGATCTGCTCGAGGGTCGCGGTGACGGGATCGGGGATGTCAGACGGCACGAACACCGACCAGAACTGCCCGCGCACTCCGCCCTGCCGCAGGCGCGCGATATCCGTGTGCAGCTGCGGCTGCGCAACGGAGATGTCGCAGCGCTCGAGGTCGTACCCGACCTCCCGCAACTCCCAGGGGAGATCGTTGTGGCCGTCGACCACGGGGATCGGGGAGCGGCCGGGCAGCGGTGCGGCGGGAGCGTCGGTCATGCCCCTATCGTCGCATCCGCGCGCGCCCGCACCCGAAGCGGGGCTCTCGCCTCAGATGAACTCGAGCGGATCGAACTCGTCGATCTCGATGACGCGCATGCGCGGCAGCGGCGTGGTGAACGCGCCGACGGTGTGCTCGAGATCGAAGAACTCGACGTCGGGGATCTTCCGCAGCTCGGAGGAGAGGAACTCGCTGAAGCCGATCAGCGCCGTGCGGCGGCCCGGGGTCGCGGCGAGCGCGGCCATCTGCGGGGCGAAGTCGGAGTCGTGGCTGACCAGCGCCACGTCGGCCTCGCGCGCCTGGAGCGCCTCCGCGGTGCGCTGGATGCCGATGTCGACGACCTTGCCCTCGCCGCGCAGCATGATCGGCTGGTAGCCGATGGTAACGAGCGCCTGCACGAACGGGGCAGGCATGTCGCCGTCCACCGCGAGGAAGAACAGGCCCTTGACGGGCTGGTCCCACTGCCGGCCCATGAAGGAGAGCAGCGTGTTCCAGCGCGGTCGCTCCTCCGGCTGGGGGCGGCGGCGCAGGATCGACATGCCGATGGTGGCGTCGATGTTCTCGCCGTCGACGAGCAGGTACGTGGAGCGATCACTCATGGCCTCGAGGGTAGCCCCCTCGCCTGCGGGTGCCGGAACCGGCTCGGGTGGCGATGCTCCGGCGGCCGATGGGGCCGCGGCTGCCTTCCCTGATGCGATCGCCGTCGGCGGCTCCCACGCGGCAGGAGGTCCGACGGAACGGCCGGCGCGGCGGCTCATTCCCAGGGATCCCGCGAGCGATGGAGCGCGTTGCCGAGGCCCCCGTCGTCGGCGAGGTGCGCGATGACGGAGCCGAGGGCGGTGACGGCGTCATGGCGCGGCATCCAGCCCAGCTCGCTGCGCGCGCGCTCGGTGGACATCACCGGCGTGGCCATCGCCATGTCGATCCAGCCCGGATCCGTCGGCACCAGGCGCAGCGCGTACGCGGCGCTGAGGGCCGCGCGCATGAGCGGCACGGGCACCGGCAGCCAGCGCCGGGCGCCCAGCGCGGTGCCCATCGCATCGGGGCCGACGACGGGGTCCGTCGCGATGTTGAACGCGCCGCTCGCGCCCTGGCGGACCACCTGCCAGTAGGCCTCGGCGATGTCGTCGGCGTGGACCGTCTGGGTGAGCAGGCCTGCGGGCCAGGGGAGCATAGGGAGGCGGCCGCCGGCGAGAGCGCGCAGCAGGGGGCGCGGGGCGAGGGAGCCCAGGAAGTAGTCGCGGATCTCCGGGCCGGCGTCCGCCTGGAAGATCAGTCCCGGGCGCAGGCGCGCGATGCGTATCTGGGGATGCGCCGCGCCGACGGCGTCCAGGACGCGCTCCACCTCCGCCTTCTGCCGCCCGTAGTGCGAGCTGGGGGTGCCGAAGACCGGGTAGTCCTCGCTCTGCGGGCTCGCGGGGCCCGGCGCGCCGTCGGCCCGGCCGTAGGCGCCGACGCTCGAGGCGACCACGAGGTGCGGGACGCCCGCGGCGGCTGCGGCCTCGAACACCCGGCGCGCACCGTCGACGTTGGTGGCGCGCAGGAAGGCCTCGTCGCGGTTCGGGCGGATCGCCCAGGCGAGGTGGACCACGGCGTCGGCGCCGCGGAGCAGCTCCGTGAGCCGGCCGGCGGAGGCGGGCTTGGAGATGTCGGCGCGCTGCCACTCGACGCCGTCATAGGGCTCCCCGGTGCGGTCGGGGCCGCGCCGGGAGATGCCGAGGATCGAGGTGACCTCCTCGGCGCTGTGCAGCCTGCGCAGGAGGGCGGTGCCGACGTTGCCGGTCGCTCCGATGACGGCGATTCGCATGAGGGGCCTTTCGGACAGGGCAGCCTCAGGGCTGCGCAGCGGTGGTGGTCGGCAGGCTACGACGCGTGCCTGAGGATCCCCAGGGCTGCGCCCGGGCCTCGGCCCCGGGTCAGGGGACGGGATGCGCCGCCGGTCCGCCGGGCAGCTGCCGCACGGAGCGGGACAGGAGCGGCAGCAGCAGAGCGATCACGAGCACGCCGGTTCCCACGATGATCGCGGCCTGCACCCCCGCCGCAGCGGCGATGGCCGGGGCGAGCAGCTGGCCGACCGGGACGGAGGCGAAGGAGGCGAGCATGTCGATCGAGGCCACGCGGGAGAGCGCAGAGGCCGGGATCTGGTGCTGCAGCGCCGTCTCCCACAGGATCGCCTCCAGCGCCGAGCCGACGCCCGCGAGCAGTGCCAGGGGCAGCAGGAGCTCGAGCCGCGGGGCGAGCGCGAGCGCGAGGAAGGCTCCGCCGTAGGGCAGGGCGAGCAGCTGCGCCCAGATGAGGGGGCGCGAGGGCGTCCAGCGGTAGGCGATCGGCCCGGCGAGCAGGAGGCCGGCGGCGCGGGCGCCCAGCACCAGGCCCCAGCCCGAGGCCCCGATCGAGCCCTCGGCCACGACCGGGCCGAGCACCAGCCAGATCCCGCCGATCAGCAGGTTCACCGCGAAGAACGACGCGGAGACGATCCACAGCCAGCGGCGCGAGACGAACTCGGCCCAGCCTTCCCGCAGATCCGCGAGCATGCTCGCGGTGCGCTCCGGGCGGCCCTCGGTGCGCAGCCGAGTCAGGAGCGCTGCCGCGAGCGCGAGGCAGGCGGCATCGATCGCGAGCGCCCAGCCGGCGCCGGCGGTCGCGACGAGCAGACCGCCGATCGTCGGCCCCAGCAGACGGGAGGCGCTGCGGGTAGTGGTGCGCGCCGCGTTCGCCGCACCGATCGCAGCGGCAGGGACCAGCTCCGCGATGATGCCGCGCAGAGCGGGGGCCGTGAACGCGGCGGCCGCGCCGTTCGCGGCGGTGACCGCCATCAGGAGCACGAGGTGGCGCCGGTCGGCGATACCGGCTGCGGCGGCGAAGAACCACAGCGCGGTCAGGGCCTGGGTGAGGGCGGCCGCGAGGTGGGTGAGCACGAGGACCCGGCCGCGGGGGAGCCGGTCGCCGATCACCCCGCCGAAGAGCAGCAGCGCGAGCATGGGGACGATGTTCGCGGCGAGGACCAGCGAGAGGTCCTCGATGCGCCCGGTGACGCGCAGGATCCCGAAGCTCACCGCGACTGGCGTCATCGCGCTGCCGAAGAAGGAGAGGGTCTGCGCGGCGAAGAAGCGGGTGAACGGCGGCGTCCACGGAGAGGGGCGCGGCGCCGCGCGGTGCAGGGGTTCGGGGCTGCTCACGAGCGGGAGGGCGCGTCGGGCGGCAGGGGCGGACGCACTGGGGCTGCGCTCCCCGTCGCCGCGCTGCCAGCAGTCGTGCTGCCCGCTGTCGCGCTTCTCGACGCCGCGCGCACGGCCGCCGCGAGGCGCGTCTCGAGAGCGGCGGGGATCGCGCGCGGGAGCGCGTCCAGTGCGAACCAGCGCACGGCTTCGCTCTCCTCGCTGACGGCGATGGCGGCCGACCGGTCCAGGATCGCGGTGAAGCCGACGTCCCAGTGCGCCGCGCAGCGGAAGCCCCCGTGCAGTTCGTGGCGGTCGAGGTCGGTGATCGCGGTGCTGGCGAGAGCGAGATCCCGGACGCCGGATTCTTCGCGCGCCTCCCGCAGAGCGGCGCCCGCGATCGTGGCATCGCCGGGCTCGATGTGCCCGCCGAACTGGACCCAGAACTGCCCCTTGCGGTGGAAGCACAGCAGCACCTGGTCGAGGCCGGGGGAGAGCACGAACGTGGAGGCGGTGATGTGCTCCGGACCGCCGTCGCGGCGCACCGCGTCCTCCCCGCGGGTCTCGAGGAAGCCGAGATAGGCGCTTCGCTCCGGAGAGGAGGGGAGAGCGAGCAGGCGCTCGCGGAGGTCGGGGAGGATCACGGGGTCACGGTAGCCGAGGCGGCGGCCGAGGCCGCTCCGACCGGCGGCGCGCGGGGCGGGCCGTGCGGGGCGGGCGCGCAGCCAGATCTCGGCGTCAGCCGCGCAGGACCTTCTCCATCGGGTGGCCCTTCGCGAGCTCGTCGACGAGCTTGTCGAGGTAACGGATCTTCCGCATGAGCGGATCCTCGACCTCCTGCACCTTCACCCCGCACACGGAGCCCGTGATGAGGGAGGAGGCGGGGTTCAGGTCGGCAGCGGCGAAGAAGTCTTCAAAGGTGGTGCGATCCTCGAGGTGCTGATCGATCTGGGCGTCGGTGTAACCGGTCAGCCAGCGCATCACCTCGCGCAGCTCCGCGACCGTGCGCCCCTTCTTCTCGACCTTGGTGACGTAGTGCGGGTACACCTCGGCGACGGGCATGGTGAAGATGCGGTGGGCCATGGCGGCGAGTGTAGGGGCCGGGCATGTGGGAGGGTCGAGGCCATGAGGAGCTTCGAGGAACTGGTGCTGGAAGCTGAGCAGGCGGACGTCGACGGCTGGGGGTTCGGCTTCCTGGAGGGTCGCGCCACGGAGGAGCGCCCGTCGTGGCGGTACGTTCGCCTGCTCGCAGAGCAGCTCGGGGCGGCGAACTGCGCACTGGACCTCGACACCGGCGGCGGGGAGGTCCTCGCAGAAGCGCTCGGGATGGCGGCGAGCAGTCCTCCTCGCATGGTCGTAACCGAGGCCTGGCCGCCGAACGCCGCCCAGGCTCAGCGGCGCCTCGCGCCCTGGGGCGTCGACGTGGTGCGCACCGCGCTCGGATCCTCGGCGCTGCCCCTGCCGGACGCCTCCTTCGACCTGGTGACCGCCCGCCACCCCGTCGCCCCGGACTTCGCCGAGATCCACCGCGTGGTCGCGCCCGGCGGGACGTATCTCGCCCAGCACGTCGGCGCGGCCTCGGCCTTCGAGCTGATCGAGGCGATCCTCGGGCCGCTGAGCCCCGAGCACTACCTCGGCCGGGACGCGCAGCGCGAGGCGCAGGCCGCACGCGAGGCGGGCCTGGAGGTGATGGATCTGCGGACTGCCCGTCTGCGAATGGAGTTCTTCGACATCGGCGCGGTGGTGTGGATCCTGCGCAAGTGCGTGTGGTGGGTGCCGGATTTCAGCGTCCCGGCGTACGAGCCCCAGCTGCGGGCCCTGGATGCGCAGATGCGGGCGGGGGAGCCGTTCCTCGCGCACTCGACCCGGCACCTGCTCGAGGCGCGGCGGCCACTGTGAACATCCGGCTCGCCGAGATGGGCGATGTCCAGGCCCTGCCCGCCATCGAAGCCGCTGCGGGAGAGGCCTTCCGCGAGATCGGGATGGCGGACGTCGCCGATGACCCGCTCCCCGATACCGACGACCTCGCCCGACATGTGGGGGAGGGCCGCATCTGGGTCGCAGAGACGGCTGGGGAGGTGGCCGGATACGCGCTCGCGGTGCTGCGCGACGGGCAGGCCCACCTCGAGCAGGTCAGCGTGCACCCGGACCATGCGCGCACGCGCGTCGGCGCGCAGCTCATCGGGGCCGTGCGGACCTGGACCCTCGAGCGCAGGGACGAGCAGCTCAGGCTGACCACCTTCACGGATGTCCCGTGGAACGCTCCCTACTACTCCCGACTGGGCTTCCGGCCCCTTCCGGATGCCGAGCTCGGCCCGGAGCTCACGGCCGAGATCGGCGAGGAGCGGCGCCCATTCAGCGCGCCCCGGACGGCGATGGGTCTGCGGCTGCCGTGAGCCTCGCGACGGCCCGGGTCGGCACGACGCAGGGGGTTAACGCAGGGGGTTAACATCGCGTGATGGGCACCACCCCGACCAGGGACAGCGACTGGCAGTCCTTCAACTCCGCGCGCGCCCGGACCGGGGGCGTGCGGCCGCTCGCCCTCAAGGCGCTGGATGCGCTGGCCGCGGGCCGTGATGGCATCGCGGGACTGCATGCCGTCGAGCTCGGATGCAGTGCCGGACGCGAGACGAGATACCTGCTGGAGGAGGGTCTGAGCGCAGACACCCAGGACATCGATCCGACGGTGGTTTCGGAGCTGTCCCGGCTGTCCGAGCTCGGCACGCACACCCATCGGACCATGCCGATCGAGGAGTGGGACCCTCTGCCCCCGGCCGATCTCGTCCTCGCGTGCGCGTCCCTGCCGTTCGTCCCTCGCGAGGCGTTCCCGCTCGTGTGGTCGCGGATCCGGGAGGCGCTGCGGCCCGGCGGGATCCTGGCAGTCGACCTCTTCGGGGATCGGGACACTTGGGCGTCGGCAGAGGGCACCTATCTCTCCGAAGAGGAGGTCCGGGCGCTGCGGACCGGTCTGGAGATCGTCGAGCTCGAGGAGCGCGATGAGGACGGTCGAGCCTTCTCCGGTCCCAAGCACTGGCATGCCTTCACCGTGATCGCCCGCCGCTCTGCGGACTAGGACGCTGAGGGGTCCGCAGCGTCGTTCCCCGGGGCAAGAGCGCTGAGCTTCTCGACGAACTCCGCCGCGCGCTCGGGTCCGGCGACATCGGTCAGGGTCTCCGAGAACCATCGGAGCCAGATCTCGTCCACCGCAGCCAGGTCGATCCTGCCGTCTGCGAGCAGGTGATCAGCCAGGGACTGCGCCTCCGGGGTGTACTCGTCCGCGGGGAAGCCGCCGGGCCTGCCCGGTTCGAGGCCGTAGACGTCGAGCTCGTCGAGCAGCACCTGCGTGGTCATAGGGGTGGGAGTGTCTGTCTGCTCCGGCATGTCAGGATCGTAGACCTCGAGCCCCGGCACCTGCCCCGGGAGGCGATGGGAGGGGTCGGATCGGTAGGTTGGGCCTGTGAGCGACGCGAGCGTGTGGGCACGGCGAGCCATCGCCGCTGTCGAGAGGCGGTGCGGCGGCCGCCCCGTGGACCGGTCGCTGCGGATCACTCTCAACTTCCACCCGGACCGAGCCGCCGGCGATGGGCGCGCCCGCTCGAACGTCCTGGAAGGCCTCCACGACGATGGCGTGTACCGCTCCCAGTTCGAGACCGGCACCAGCAGCGGCGGCCTGACCGCTCAACCCGGCGGAGACAGGTGGCTGTGGGAGCGAGCACTGTTCGAGGGCGCCTACGACGATGCCCCCGCCGTGGAGCGGCCCAAGTACGGCGCGCTCGACCACCGCAGGCGGCCCCTCGGCGGCGCACCGCGATTCGGCTCCGCGCATGTGCGGCTGCGTGAGCACATGCTCGACCGGGCGACATTCTGCTTCCCCGACTCGGCGTTCAGCCCGACGCGCTTCGCCACCGCGCAGCACTTCGACCTGCTCCCTCTCGCGGATGCGCACGACGCGGCCCTGGAGCTCGACCCTGTCGACGAGCGCTATGACGGCTCATCGCATTTGAGGGTGTAGTCGTGGTCTGAAGCCCCCGGTCTCGAGGAGGCTGCGGGTGATGTAGTGGGTGAGGTTGCGGAAGCCGAGGGCGGAGCCTCTGAGGTGTTCGAGGCGGCCGTTGATCGCTTCTGTGGGGCCGTTGCTGGTGCGGGGGTTCTCGAAGTAGGCCAGGATGTCCTCGCGGCGGCGGTGGAGGGTCCGTCCCAGGCGCGCGAGCTCGGGCAGCTCGGCGGGGACCTGGTGGGCGAGTTTCTCGATGACCTCCCGCATCATGTGTCTGCCTCGGCCAGGGTCCGACTGACGATACGAGGCGACGATCTTCTGGTAGAAGTCCCAGACGATCTCCACCGCGGCATGACGGTCATCGGCGAACAGGCCGGTGATCCGGGCGTCCTGCTTCGCGGTCAGCAGGTTCACGCCGGTGTGGAGGACCCTGCGGGCCTGGAAGAGAGGGTCGCCCGCGCGCCCGCGGTGCCCGCAGGTGGCCTGCTGGATCCGCTGGCGGCACCGGTCCAGGCCATCGCCGGCGAGCTGGACGACATGGAACGGATCCATGACCGCGACCGCGCCCGGGAGGACCTCCGCGGCAGCGGTCTTGAAGCCGGTGAACCCGTCCATCGCGACGATCTCGATCCCATCGCGCCAGGCGGCCGGGCGCGCTCCCAGCCAGGACTTGAACACCTCTTTGGAGCGGCCCTCGATCATGTCGAGCAGGCGCGCCGGGCCCGTGCCGGCCCTGTTCGCGGTGAGGTCCACGATGACGGTGACATACCTGTCCCCGCGGCGCGTATGCCTCCAGACGTGCTCATCCACCCCGATCGCGCTCACCCCCTCGAAGCGGGAGGGATCCCCGATCAGAAGCCGCTTGCCTTCGGCGAGGACCGCGGTGTTCGCGGTGTGCCAGGCCACGCCGAGACCCGCAGCGATCCGAGAGACGCTCAAGTGGTCGATGACCAGGCCCGCCAGCACCCAGGCCAGCGCGGTGCGGGTGAGCTTCGCCCGCGGCTCCGCAACGCCCCGAGTGTCCTCCCGCCATCGGCGACCGCAGTGCTGGCAGCGGTAGCGACGAATCCTCAGCAGCAGCATGGTCGGGCGGTGTCCGAACGGCACATGGGCGAGGCGCCTGGCGATCGTGCCCCGCGAAGACGCGCGAGCACCACAAGCCCGGCACCACGGATCCGTGTCCGTGAGGCGGCATTCCAGGACTGCCCCGCCCTGCTCGAGGAGCTGGCCCGTGCACACCAGTCCGAGCCCGTCCAGGGCCGCGAAGGTCGTCAGGTCAGGACAGTTGAAGGTAGCGTGGGGCATGTCGAGGTCTTCCCGATGGCGAGCGTCAGAACTTCCATCATGGGGAGACCTCGACGTCTACCCCCGCAACGACGCGCCCCAACCCCGTCCCTGACTCGCCCCCGGCGCTACACCCTCAACTGCGAAGAGCCGCTATGACCCTCTCGACGGGTACGTCGAGGCGCAGATCCACGGTCCCATCACCGTGACCGACGACGTCGAGGCCCTCGTCCTGGATCCCTGCTATCGAGGCACGCCGATCGAAGAGCAGGCCCTCCGGCTCGCGGTGCCTGTCGAGTGGCACGAGGGCCGTGTTCTCGACGTGCCTGCACTCGACGCCCACCAGGACTATCGCGGCCCTGCGCCTGTGCAGCTCGGCCATCGCATCGTCGAGCGCTTCGGCCTCGAGACGATCGACGCCGCGGTCATCGGTCGCGCCGCCCGCAGCGGCGAGATCGACCCGCAGTCCCTCAAGCAGCTGTGGCACCTGACCGCGCAGTGGGGAGACCCCCGACCTTTCGAAGTCCTCCGGTCACGCATGTTGTAGGTTCTCGCGCGATCTGTCAGAGGTGCAGCGCTGTGACCTGCGGTGCGACAAGTGGGGCACGTGCCCGGATTCTCACTAAGTTGTCCAAATCCTCAGCTTGCCTGCGCTGTAGCGCTGCCGCGACCTGCGGGAATGTGTCGAAGCGCCTCCGTGTCGGTCCCTGGGTGACACGAAAGTGAGAACTGGCCAAGTTGGGCGAGAACCTACAAGGGCTGTAGGTTCTCGCGCGATCTGACAGGGGTGTGGCGCTATGACCTGCGGCGCGGCAAGGAGGACATCTGCACGAATTCTCGTGAAGTTGTCAGATTCTTCGAGGTGGTGAGTGAGGACCGCAGGAAATCTTGCTGGCTCCGAAGCTGTGCAGTTGATCGACTGGATTGTCGCTGGCGGAGGAATGATTCAGGACTTGACGAGGCGCTTGATCGCCTCGAAGGCTTCCTTGAGCTTGGCCTCGGCCTCGTCCCCACCTTCGCGGGCTGCATCGAGGACGCAGTGACGGAGGTGGTCGTCGAGTAGGCCCAACGCAACATTCTCGAGAGCGCTGCTCAGGGCAGAGATCTGGGTAAGGATGTCGATGCAGTAAACGTCCTCTTCGACCATTCGTGAGATTCCGCGGGCTTGACCCTCGATCCGCTTGAGTCGATTGAGGTAGCGGGGCTTGTCCTGGATGTAGCCATGAGGGCCGCTGTGGCAGGCCTGGCCCTCGGCGGAGCTGATACTGATATCAGGGGTGGTGGTCATGAGTGTTTCCGTTCTGTGAGCGGGATCAGCGTCGGTCACGCAGGGCGGCGACAGTTGCTTCCGGGCGCAGGTCGAGGCGTCGCAGGAGCTGGGCGTTGAGCGCGACGACGATGGTGGACAGGGACATGAGGACCGCGCCGACGGACATCGGCAGCACGAACCCGATCGGGGCGAGGATCCCGGCCGCGAGCGGCACTGAGATCAGGTTGTAGCCGGCTGCCCACCAGAGATTCTGCTTCATCTTCCGATACGCGGCGCGGGAGAGCTCGATCACCGAGAGCACCGAGCGAGGATCGGAGCTGGCAAGCACCACGCCGGCGGAGGCGATCGCCACGTCGGTGCCGGCACCGATCGCGATGCCGACATCGGCCTGGGCGAGGGCGGGAGCGTCGTTGACGCCGTCGCCGACCATCGCGACCTTCTTGCCCTCCTTCTGGAGCTGGGCGACCTTTGACGACTTGTCCTCGGGTCGCACCCCGGCGAAGACGCGGTCGATGCCGAGCTCGCGACCGACGCTGTTCGCCACGGCCTCGGCGTCACCGGTAATCATCACGACTTCGACGCCCAGGCTGTGCAGTGCGTCGACGGCCTCTCGGGATTCGGGGCGCACCTCGTCGGAGAGCTTGAGGCCGCCGATGACCTCGCCGTCCCGCAGCACGTGGAGGATGATCGCGCCCTCCTCGCGCCAGGACACGGCTTCCTCGATCTCGCCTGCGCCGGTCTCCTCGAGCAGGCGGGGCCCGCCCACGCGGATCTGATGGCCATCGACCTGGGCGCTCACGCCCAGAGCCGGGGTGGAACTGATGTCAGTGCCGGTGGGGACCCGCACGCCGTCGGCCTGTGCCTTGCTGACGATGGCACGCGCCAGAGGGTGCTCGCTCTCTGCCTCAGCCGCAGCCGCCAGTGCCAACACCTCCGCGGCCTCCGCGTGGCGAGGGATGACCTCGGCGAGCACGGGCTCGCCCTTGGTGAGGGTGCCGGTCTTGTCAAACAGGACCGCGTCCACCGTGCGCATGGCCTCCAGAGCCAGACGGTCCTTTACCAGGACTCCGCCGCGGGCGGCCCGCTCGGTGGCGATGGAGACGACCAGCGGGATCGCGAGCCCCAGCGCATGGGGGCAAGCGATGACCAGGACCGTCACCGTGCGAACGACGGCCTCATCTGGCATCCCGAGCAGAGACCATGTGACCGCGGTGATCACGGCAGCGCCGAGAGCGAACCAGAAAAGCCACGCCGCAGCGGTATCCGCGATGCGCTGGGCCCGGGACGAGGAGTTCTGCGCCTCGGTGACCAGGCGCTGGATACCGGCGAGGGCGGTGTCGTCGCCCGTGGCGGTGACTTCGATGCGGAGACTGGAGTCGGTGGCGACGGTGCCCGCCACGACGGAGTCTCCGGTGGAGCGCGTCACTGGGCGAGACTCGCCGGTGACCATGGACTCGTCCACGTCGGCGCGGCCTTCCCGGATCGTGCCGTCGGCCGGGACGCTCGCCCCGGGGCGGACGAGGACGAGGTCGCCTCGCTGCAGCTCGTTGGGCGAGACGCTCACGAGCTCGTCGCCGTCGATGCGTTCTGCCATGTCCGGCAGCAGTGCGGCCAGAGAGTCGAGCGCGGAGGTGGTCTGGGCGAGGGAGCGCATCTCGACCCAGTGGCCCAGCAGCATGATCACGATCAGCAGGGCGAGCTCCCACCAGAAATCGAGCTGGTGGTCGAGGATCCCGAGAGTCGCACCCCAAGAGGCGATGAACGCGACCGTGATCGCGAGCCCGATCAGGAGCATCATCCCGGGCTGACGGGAACGGATCTCGGAAACGGCGCCGGTGAGGAACGGGCGGCCGCCCCAGATGTACATGACTGTGCCGAGAACCGGGGCGATCCATAGAGCGCCGGGGAACTCGGGAACGCTGTACCCGAGCAGCATCGCGAACATCGGCGAGAACACGACAACTGGGACCGCGATGATCAGGTTGATCCAGAACAGCCGCCGGAACTGCCCGACGTGGTCCCCGTGCCCGGCGTGGCCCCCGTGCCCTGAGTGACCCTCGTGTCCCGAGTGGTCTCCGTGAGTTCCGTGGTCGTGATGCGCCTCGGGTGCGTCGTGCTCAGCAATACCGGTGTGGGCGCCATGAGGCGTGGGGGAAGGATGAGAGTGCTGCATGCCGGGTTCTCCGTGGTCGTGACGGTGTGGGTGGTTGCCAGCGTTCATGCACCCCACCATATACCCCTAGGGGGTATGTGTCGAGGGGTCGGATTCTGCTGTCAACATCGGCGTGATCGAGGTGTGGAGGCGCGGCACGAGAGCCATCACGTCGGGGCCGGAGTCCAAGCCGCTGACTCCGACGAGCCGACCCGCTCGGTCGTGGGTGAGAACGAGGGGGCTGGTAGAGAAGGCGCGCGAATTCCCGAATCGGCCTGTGTGTCCAGCAGCGAGATAGAGGTGCTGGTGGATCTGTGCGCTGTAGAGGGCGCGGGGTCGGTAGGGCCCGGGGGCGTCCGCGCGCCCGAGCGAGGCCAGGACGCTGCGTGCGGCGTGCGCGCCCTGTGCCTCGGCGTCGCTCCAATGATCGATGCGCCAGGTTGTGCCGTCAGTCTCGTGGACCGCGACGCCTCCTGCGGCGTAGACGTTCTCGTGGTCACGGCTGCGCAGCCGAGAATCGACAGCGATCGCTCCTCCCCATGGGGAGGGGGAGTGCGGGCGCGTTCCAAGGGCGGTGATGGCCAGGTCCGCGGCAATGACGCGGCCGTCGGTGAACTCGGCGTGCAGCTCGCTCTCGACGAGCTCAAGGCGCGTCAGCGCGTGACCGAAGTGCGTGTCGACAGTGTCCCGATGTGCCTGGGAAAGCTGTCCTGCGACCTGGGCGCCGAAGGCGGTGGCCCCGGGGATGGGCGACGAGGCAGCGAGCGTGACCCTGCATCCAGCGTCGCGGAGGATTCCCGCGGTCTCGGCTCCGATGAACCCTGCCCCGTAGATCAGGACCCGCGGGGAGGGCGTGCGGTCGAGGACGCCGCGCACACGGAGCGCATCGTCCAGGGAATGCAGATGCGTCACCCGTCCGCTCTCCAGGGCGGCAGGGCTGGTGATACCCGGAGGCAGGGCGCGTGGCACGCTTCCCGTAGCGACGATCAGCGCGTCATAGTCCACGCGGGCTCCAGAGCGCAGGTGAACGGTCTGCTCTTGGGGGTCCACCGCCTGGACGCGATCCCGGACTGGCGGAGCGGACAGTACTGGCAGATGTGCGTGATGGGGTTCGAGGAGGCCGGTGGCGACAGCCTTGTTGACCAGAGTGCGGTTATACGGGGTGGTTTCCGTATCGATGATTGCGGTTGTAGTGATCTCTTCGTGCTGGGCGAGTTCCCGAACGGCGGCCGCCCCCGCAGCTCCTGCACCGATGACGAGAACGTGTGTCGTGTCGGGCATTGCCGAGCTCCGATCTATATGGGGGAGGGGGCGCACTGCCTGACAGTGGCCCCCTCCCGCTGAGCGGTGGTCCTCAGGCGGCGACGTACTTCTGCGGGTCGGCATCGAACAGGGGACCGCACCCGGCGCAGCACAGCCAGTAGCGGGTGCCCTCGTAGTCGCGGTACAAGCCCGCGGCCTCGGCGATGCTCTTGACGACGGGCCGGCCTTCCATCACCGGACAGGTGGCCATGTCGTCCTCCGCGGCGCCCATCAGGTTCGGGCGCCCCTCGGACTCCACGGAGGAGTGGGAGGTGTGGCCGCAGCAGCTGGAGGTCTGGTCGGTCGTGTCGTTCATGGGGTTCCTTCCATAGTGGTTTCGTGCGGGGAGGGGTCAGTTCTTCGCGATGGAGGTGAAGCCGCGCAGGCGCAGGCTGTTGCCCACGACGAAGACGCTGGAGAAGGCCATCGCGGCGCCGGCGAGCATGGGGTTGAGCATGCCGAGCGCGGCGATGGGGATCGCGGCCGTGTTGTAGGCGAAGGCCCAGAACAGGTTGGTTTTGATGGTCGAGAGGGTCTTGCGGGACAGGCGGATGGCATCGACGGCGCTGCGGAGGTCGCCTCGTACCAGGGTGATGTCGCTGGCCTCGATCGCGACGTCGGTGCCGGTGCCCATCGCCAGTCCCAGGTCGGCCTGGGCGAGGGCAGGTGCGTCATTGACGCCGTCGCCGACCATTGCGACGGTGCGGCCCTCGCGCTGGAGGCGGGAGACCACATCGACCTTCTCCGACGGTAGGACTTCGGCGATGACCTCGTCGATGCCGACCTCAGCGGCGATCTGGCGGGCCACGGCCTCGTTATCGCCGGTCAGCAGGACCGGGGTCAGACCCAGCGCCTTCATCGCGGTGACGGCCTCAGCGCTGGTGGGCTTGACCGTGTCGGCGACCACCAGGATTCCCCGGGCGATTCCGTCCCAGCCGATGGCGACGACGGTCTTGCCCTGTTCCTCGGCCTCCGCCTTGGCGGCGGCGACCGCGGGGCTCAGGGCCATCTGCGTCTCGGCGAGGAGGCTCTCTCGGCCGACGACGACAGCCCGTCCTTCGACGGTGCCGCGTACACCCTTGCCCTCGACGTTGGTGAAGTCCGAGAGTGTCGGGAGTTCGCCGACCTCCTGGGTGGCGCCCTTGGCGATCGCCTGGGCGATCGGGTGCTCGGAGGAGTCCTCAACGGCGCCGGCCAGTCGCAGCAGCTCGGCGCGATCGGTGCCTTCATCGGTGACGACATCGGTGAGGGTCATCTTGCCGGTGGTGACGGTGCCGGTCTTGTCCAGCACCACGGTGTCGACCTTGCGGGTGGATTCGAGCACCTCGGGTCCCTTGATGAGCACACCCATCTGGGCTCCGCGGCCGGTGCCCACCAGCAGCGCGGTCGGGGTCGCCAGACCCAGCGCGCAGGGGCAGGCGATCACGAGCACGGCGACGGCTGCAGTGAAGGCCGCGGTGACGGGGAACCCGGCGCCGAGCCACGCCCCGAGGGTCAGCGCGGCGACCAGGATGACGATCGGCACGAAGATCCCGGAGATGCGGTCGGCCAGGCGTTGGACCTCGGCCTTGCCGGTCTGGGCGTCCTCGACGAGCTTCGCCATCTGAGCCAGCTGGGTGTCGGAGCCGATGCGCGTGGCGCGGACCACGAGGCGTCCGCCGGCGTTGACGGTGGCGCCGGTGACGGCGTCCCCCTCACTCACCTCGACGGGAACCGACTCCCCGGTGAGCATGGAGGCGTCGACCGCGGAGGTGCCGGAGACGACGGTGCCGTCGGTGGCGATCTTCTCGCCGGGGCGGACGATGAAATCGTCACCCTCTACGAGATCGTCGATGGCGATCTTCTGCTCCTGGCCTCCGCGCAGCACGGAGACTTCTTTCGCGCCGAGCTCGAGCAGGGCGCGCAGTGCGGCGCCGGCCTGGCGCTTGGAGCGCTTCTCGAAGTAGCGGCCGGCCAGGATGAACATCGTGACGCCCGCGCCGACCTCGAGGTAGATGTTCGCCGCACCGTCGGAGGGCGCGATCGTCAGCTCGAAGGGGTGAGTCATGCCTGGGGTGCCGGCGGTTCCGAAGAACAGTGCGTACAGGGACCACAGCAGGGCGGCGGAGGTGCCCATCGAGATGAGCGTGTCCATCGTGGCTGCGCCGTGCTTGAGGTTCGTCCAGGCCGCCTTGTGGAACGGCCAGGCGCCCCACACGATGACCGGGGCCGCGAGCGCGAGGGAGAGCCACTGCCAGTAGGGGAACTGAATGGCGGGGATCATCGCCATCGCGATGACCGGGACGGTCAGCGCGACCGCACCGATCAGCCGGTGGCGTAGCGAGGTCAGCTCCGGGTCGGAGTCCTCCTGATCGTCCCCAGGCGTGTTCGCTGAGTCCTTGCCGGTGGTGGGCTTGGGTAGCGCGGCGGTGTAGCCGGTCTTTTCGACTTCACTGACGAGCAGCTGCGGATCGTAGCCCTCTGGGGCCGTCACCTTGGCTTTCTCGGTGGCGTAGTTGACGGTCGCGGTGATGCCGTCGAGCTTGTTGAGTTTCCGCTCGATCCGGTTCGCGCAGGATGCGCATGTCATGCCGCCGATTTCCAGCTCGATGCCGGCCTCCGCGATGAGCGGTGCTTCGGTGTTCACTCCAGGTCCTTTCCGATCTGTTGCGACGGTCGATCCGGCCCGGAGGGGTCAGTGACCGTCCGGGTGCGCATCGGCGCTCTCGTTCTCGGTGCCCTGCTCCGCCTCGACGATGAACTGCGCGGTGTGCACCTCGCCATCGATCTGGAAGTCCAGATAGAGGTAGTAGCGGCCGGCCGTAGGGGCCTCCGCCATGAAGGAGATCTCCGGGCCGGAGGTCTCCCCGGCAGCCGGGTCCTCGCCCTCGGCGTGGACGTGGAGGTACTCCATATCGCCCTCGCGCAGGGCGACGAGATGGCCGAAGGCGCCGAGGTAGGGCTCCAAGGTGGTCACCGGAGCGCCGTCCTGGGTGACGCTCAGCGTGAGGTCGCTGGATGTCCCGGCAGTCAGCTCTCCGTCCAGAGTCACCTCGAACCCGTCGACCTCGTCCTTCGCGGAGAGGGGACGGTCGGTGACCGGCGTGAGTTCGCCGGCAACGTCAACGGTTCGCGACAGCGTCAGGGTGTCCTCGCCGTCGCCGGTGGGGGCGAAGTCGGCGTAGATCTTGTACGTACCGGCTTCCTCCCACTTCCAGGGCAGGGACCAGCTGCCGGTGGATGGGTCCAGCTCCGGGTGCACATGGCGGTACTGGGTGCCGTCGGTGCGGACAACGATCAGGTGCATCTCCTTCTCATGAGCCTCCTGATACTCCGTGACGGGGCTCCCGTCGGGCCCGGTGATCGTGTAGGCGAGCTCTCCGGCCTGCTCAGCGGACTGCGGAGCGGAAACCTCGGACAGCACGTATCCCTGCGATGACATCGATACTCCCTTCTGCGGTGCGGCCTCGGGCTGCGTATCCGCGCCTCCACCGTGGTCGGGATCGTCGTACGATGTGTCGGCTGCCTGCGCCGACCATCGCTCGACGACCCGGTCCGGGACGACGGCGCCGGCTGCGACGAATGCGCCGCCGAAGGTCACTGCGATCGCAGCGCCGTAGGCGATCAGTCGTCCCGCGGCATTCATCGGGTCTTGACCGCCGAGTAGCCGGCCTCCTCGACCGCGGTGAGGACCTGTGCGTCGTCGAGGGGCTCCTCGGAGGTGACGACGAGGCGGCCCGTCTGGGCGCTGACCTGAATGTCAGTCACCCCGGACAGCTCGCCGACCTCCTCGCGGACGGACATCTCGCAGTGCCCACAGGTCATTCCGGTCACCTGATACTCGTTCGTCGTCGTCATGGTCGTGCTCCTCTCAATTTGTATACCCCCACGGGGTATCTTTCCAGGGTTGAGGCTATACCCCCTCCCGGTACCACGCAAGGCCTGTGGCTACGAGTGCCGGGCAGCGGCTCGCCGGCTCCACTCACCGCACGGATTCCTCGGCGGGCCTCGATTCGGACGCGGACTCACCGGTGGGTCGGATATGGCGCAACCGCGTAGCGGCAATGAGTGCGGCGAGAGCGGCGATGACAGCGGAGACCATGCCGGCGGTGTTCAGCCCGCTGGTGAACGCCTGTTGCGCCGCGGTGGTCAGGGCTGCGCCGACCGCGTCGGGCAGCTGTCCCGCGGTGGCGAGGGCTCCATCGATGCCGGACTCCGCGGCGACCGCTGCTTCTGCTGGCACGCCGTCGGGCATGGTGTCGGCGATCTGGCCGCGGTAGGTGGCAATGCCAATGCTGCCGATGACCGCCACCCCCAGGGAGATGCCCAAGTCGTTCACGGTGGTCGCCAAACCGGAGGCGCCGCCGGCCTTCTCCGGCGGGACCGAGCTGACGACCAGTTCCGTCGTCAGCGCCATCGATGGTGCAACCCCCGGGTATGTGACCACGAAGCTCGCGATCACGAGTGCGAGGCCCGTGCCGGCGTCCAGCTGCGTGAACAAGATGTACCCGACGATCTGCGTGAGCAGGCCGAGCGCGATCACGTTGCCAGGACGGAATTTCCGGGCCAGCATCGGGGAGAGGGTGGAGACGACGATGAGGACCGCCGCGGCGGGGATGATCGATAGCCCCGCCTGCATCGGCGAGAGCCCCTGAACCTGTTGCAGGTACTGGGTGAACAGGGAGTACACCCCTCCCAATGCCGCAGCCGACAGGAGGAAAACGGTGAGCGCTCCACTGACGGTGCGGTTGGCGAACAGTCGCACATCCAGTAGAGGGTGTGTGGCGCGCAGCTGCCGGATCACGAACCATAGACCGATCAGCGCTCCGGCGACCAGCAGTCCGATCGATGGCCCGACCGGCTCCTGGGTAGCGAAGCGCTTGATGCTGTAGATGATCCCGAGTAGCGAGGCGACGAGAAGTAGGGCGCTGAACAGGTCGATCTTCGCAGTACGATCCTTGTGCTCAGGTAGGAGCAGCGGGGCACCGATCGCGACCAGCGCCATCACCGGGACGGCGACTAGGAAGGTCGACTGCCAGCCGAACGCCTCGAGCAGGAGCCCGCTGAGCAGGGGGCCGAGCGCGACACCTGCGGAGATGCCGCCGGCCCACACCCCGATCGCGATTCCGCGGGCCTTCGGGTCGGCGAACAGCACGAAGATCAGCCCGAGGGTGGAGGGAAGCATCATGGCTCCTCCGAGCCCGAGAACGGCTCGCCAGAGGATCATCAGCTCCGGGCTCGTCGTCAGCGCCGCGGCGATCGAGACGATCCCGAACACGATGGCGCCGAGAACCATGAGTCGGCGCTTGCCGACGCGGTCGCCGAGGACGCCCATCGCGACGAGGAACCCGGCCATCACGAACCCGTAGATGTCGAGAATCCATAGCAGCTGTGCGCTCGTCGGGATCAGGTCCGCGGCCATGTTCGGGGCCGCGAGGAACAGGATCGTCAACATCATGAACAGCAGCGTGGAGGGGATCACGAGTACCGCAAGACCCCACCACTGCTTCGCCCCCGTCCGGGGTACAGGTGCATCCGCTTCAGACATGGCGCACCTCGTTCGTCTCATGCTTCTTCATTCTCATGGCCTCTGGCCCTTCCGTCCTTGACTGCGTTTCCGTGGGGTGGGACCCCACAACACCGAACTCGAACATCGGTGTACGGGTTACAACCGATAGAGTAACCCATACATTCCCGTACGAGTTAGAGGTGTAAGATGCCGAACGTCAAGGGCACGACCGCAGCAGGTGAACGCGGCAAGAGCGGTCTGGCGGTCAATCAGCGAGTCGACGCACAGCGCAACCGGGCGAAGATCCTCGCCGCCGCGCCGGTCGCGCTGCGCAAGAACCCGGACGCTTCTGTCGCCGACATCGCCGCCGAAGCCGGCGTGGGCCGCATGACCCTGTACGGGCACTTCGCCAACCGCGCGGCACTGATCGATGCGACCCTCGCGGACAGCCTCGAGCAGGCCGAGGACGTCCTCGGGAACGTACCCCTCGACGGGGACCCAGCGGCAGCGCTCGAAGCCCTCATCGCGTCGAGCTGGTCTCTCCTGGAACGTGTCCGCTCTGTGCTCGTGGTGGCACAGCGCGAATTGCCGTCAGCGCGTATCCGTGAGATGCATGAGGTGGCCGAGGGGCGCATGCAGGGTCTCTTCGAACGCGGACAGCGTGAAGGGGTGTTCCGCGCAGAGCTTCCGGTCAGCTGGCTTCTCGCCGTCACCCATCTGGCCATGAACGCCGCCGCCGAAGAGGTGACCGCTGGACGGATCGAGCGCAGGGACGCGGCCGACCTCATCATCGGAACCCTGCTCCCAGCCTTCACCGCCTCCGAAGGACGCTGACGGCCACACTGGGGTAGCAGTCAGTTCTCGCTCCTGCCAAGCCATAGGCCCCCGACGTCTGCCTCCCTCGACGTCGGGGACCTGCACGTACGACGTCAGGACGCGTAGTCGATCCCTGTCATCATGCCGGCTTCCTGGTGGTACGCGTTGTGGCAGTGCGCTGCCCACCGGCCCGGATTGTCCGCATCGAAGTCGAGGGCGAACGATTCCATGGGCGCGAGCATCACCGTGTCCTTTCGGAGCCCCGACGGCAGGGCGAACGTATGCCCGTGGATGTGGAGGGGGTGGCTCATCATCGTCTCGTTGGTCGCGGTGATCCGCACCCGCTGCCCCTCGCGGATGCTGAGTGGAGTGTTCTGACCGTAGGGAGCGCCGTTAATGGCCCACTGATACGGCTGCATTGACCCCTGGAATGCGAGCTCCAGCTCGGTGTCGACGGCGCGGTCCTCGAGCCGTGCGGTCTCGGCCGGTTCCAGGGTGGACCCGATGAGGACGTCCTCGTCGAGCTCCCGGACCTGAACGTCCGGAGCGGGCACTTCCCCGGCACCGGTCCTCAGCACGGCGAGCCCTTGACCGCCGCTGGACTTCCCGACGGGACGCGCCACCAGAGGGAACATGCCGTTCTTCACCGTGACCACCACGTCATACCGCTCACCCATGCCGAGGTACAGCGCCTTGACGGTGACCGGCTCGACGGCGAACCCGTCCGATTGGGTGACGGAGAGGTCGTGGTCGCCGAGCGCGAGGGCGAAGATGGTGTCGGCGGAGGCGTTGATCAGACGGATGCGCACGCGCTGGCCGGGCTTCGCCTCGAAGATCTCCGGTGCTTCGGGAACCCGGCCGTTGACCAGGAAGTGGGGGTAGGCCACGTCACCGGCGTCGCCCCAGGGCTCGTCCCCCATCGGCATGCCGCCGTGGTCCATGCCGCCAGGTCCGTCGTCGCCCATGGGCATGTCGCCGTGGTCCATGCCGCCGCCATCCGAAGGCCGGGCGCCGGTCAGCGCGGCCAGGACCTCGTCGGGGGTCTGCCCGGTCCCATCGATCCAGTCATCGAGAGTCACGATCCATTCCGCATCGTAGTCACCGGGTTCGTCGGGATCGTCGATGATCAGCGGCGCGTAGAGCCCGCGGTCCAGCTGCAGGCCGACGTGGGAGTGGAGGAAGTAGGTGCCGGGGTCGGGGGCGACGAACTCGTAGGTGAAGGAGGTGTCCGGCTTGACCGGGTCCTGCGTCATCCCCGGAACCCCGTCGGCTGCATTGTGCAGTCGGATGCCGTGCCAGTGGATCGTGGAGGCCTCGGGCAGGCGGTTCTCGAGCGTGATGCGCAGCAGATCCCCGGCCGTGGCGCGGATCAGCGGCCCGGGGAGGGACTCGCCGTATGCCCAGGTCGAGACCGTCTTCCCTCCGAGGTCCACCGTCGTCGGCGCCGCGGCGAGGGTCTGGGTGACGACGTTCTGACCGGCTTTCGGCGTCAGGGCAGGAGGCGGTGCGAAGCCTCCAACTTCGGTCGGAGCGGCTCGGTCGCCACATGCCGCGAGCGTCAGTGCTGCCGCGCCGAGGCCTCCGGAGAACACGGTGCGGCGGGAAAAAGTCTTCACAGGTGCAGTCCTTCTAGAGCGAGGGGTGGTGTCATGGCCGAAAGGCGTCCAAGACCAGTCGTCGTCGTTGCTCGAACTCATCGGCCGTGATCTCTCCTCGAGCCAGGCGCAGCGAGAGTTCCCCGATCGCCTCGTTCTCGTCCCGAGCGCGTCGGGGGCGCCCGGGCAACACGGTGCGTGCCAGCAGCAGCGCCGAGGCCCAGAGGAGAACGAGGAGACCGGCGACCATCGCCCACATCAGCCACGACATCGCATCGGTCGGCATCATCGAGGGGCTCCCTTGGTCGAGTACGTACGCGACACGGTCCCCACCAGGTTCCCCGGGACGGTCGAAGTTCTCGTCGAGAATTCCTCAAGATCCGGTCCAGATAGTCCGCCTGCACCTCCATAGACGCGCGGTGTCCAGGAACGGAGACCAGACTGGAGCTCATGAGGAGTGAATCGGCTCGAGCCGCAGCGATGGTTCTCGTCGTCGAGGACGAAGCGGCGCTGTCGGACGTCGTCCAGGCGTATCTCGCGAAGGCCGGCTACGCGACTGCGAGCGCGCGGAGCGGTCCAAAGGCGGTGGAGATGGCCCGTGCCCTGGCGCCGGACGTGATCGTCCTCGATCTCGGCCTGCCTGGTTTAGATGGCTTGGAGGTGATGCGCAGGATCCGCACTTTCTCGGACTGCTACGTGCTGATCACGACGGCGCGATCCGAGGAGGTGGACCGCCTGGTGGGGCTCTCGGTGGGGGCGGATGACTACCTCACCAAGCCGTTCAGCGTGCGTGAGCTTGTCGCCCGGGTCCAGGCCGTGCTGCGTAGGCCCCGCGCCGAGTCAGGGAATGCTTCAGGCATGGTGTGTACGTTCGGCGAGCTTGAGATCGACACTGCTGCCCAGGAAGTACGACTCGCTGGCCGGATGGTCCCGCTGACCCCCACCGAGAGGGGGCTCCTGATGACCCTGGCGCACCGGCCGGGCCAGGCCTTCAGCCGCAGACAGCTGATGGAAGCCGTCTGGGGCGACAGCTGGATCGGAGATGACCATCTCGTTGATGTGCACATCGCCAACCTCCGACGGAAGCTCGACGAGACGGCTGAGTCTGCACGGTTCGTCACCACGGTGCGCGGTATCGGATACCGGATGGGGAAGGGCTGAGCTCGTGACCGCCCCCAGTACCTCTGTTCGAACGGTCCGGCCTGGCACCAGCTTGGCCTCGCGCCTGATGATCGGCCAGCTCATCGTGCTGCTCGCCGGCGCGCTCACCATCACGGTCCTGACAGTGATCATCGGACCTGCCGTCTTCCATTACCACCTGCTCCAGACCGACCTCCCCGTGGGCAGCGACGAGCTCGTCCACATCGAGCGCGCCTACCGCGACGCTCTTGCCCTTGCGCTGGGCGTCGGCCTGGTCGTCTCTCTGTTAGCTGCAGGCCTCGTCACCTGGAATCTGGCGCGACGACTCCGCCAGACGCTGCACGGTCTCACCTCGGCTGTCGATGAACTGTCCCGGGGCCACTACTCCACACGCGTTCCCTCCGTCGGAGCCGGGACCGAGCTGGATTCGCTGGCGGCCACGCTCAACGACATGGCTGCACGCCTGGATGCCGTCGAAGAGACCCGACGCCAACTGCTCTCCGACCTCGCCCATGAGCTGCGCACCCCCATCGCCACCCTCTCCGCGCATCACGAGGCCATGGCCGACGGCGTCATCGAAGCCGGTGCGGCCATGCCCATCCTCGCCGGCCAGACCGTGCGACTGTCGCGGTTGGCCGACGACATCAGTGAGGTGTCCCGGGCCGAGGAGGGCCAGCTCCCGGTACAGCTGCACCCCCTCGCCGTCGATGACTTGCTGGCATCAGCACTCCAGGAATGGGAGGAACGGTTTGAGACAGCGGGTGTGGCATTACGACGAGAAGTCGCCCTGCCCCACTCCGTGACGATCCACGCGGACCCGGACCGCCTCGCCCAAGTACTTGGGAACTTGCTGAGCAATGCTCTGCGGCACACTTCCCCCGGAGGCACCGTCACGGTCTCGGCAGCCACCCACGGCAGCACGGTGGAGATCGCGGTAGCGGATGACGGCGAAGGGTTCACCGCTGAGGACCGGTCTCGCCTGTTCGAACGCTTCTTCCGCGCCGACAGCTCCCGCACCCGTGAGAACTCCGGCTCAGGCATCGGCCTGACGATCAGTCGAGCCCTGGTCGATGCGCACGGCGGGACCATGGCTGCCGCCAGTGAGGGGCCCGGGCGCGGAGCCGTCTTCACCATCCGGCTTCCTCGAGCGACCGTTGAACGCTGATCCTCGAGAGCAGCACCCTTAGACGATCGTGGTGAAGGTGCCGATCTGGACCTGCAGGAGCGCCATCCACTGCTCCCACACCCCGGAGATCAGCAGCAGCCCGATGGTGATCAGGACGGACCCGCCGACGATCTGGAGCGTGCGGCGATGCCGGGACAGCATCTTGGAGATTCCTAGGGCGCGCCGGAACACGAGGGCGAATAGGATGAACGGGATCCCGAGCCCGATCGCATAGCCGAAAGCCAGGAGAGCGCCGCGGCTCGCGGAGGCCTCCCCGAGGCTGAGCGCCGCGACTGCGGCGAACGTCGGCCCGATGCACGGGGTCCAGGAGAAGCCGAACGTTATCCCGAGCAGCGGGGCGCCTGCGAGTCCGGCATCGGGGCGCTTCCGGATCCGTTTCTCACCGGAGAGGCGGGGGAAGATTCCCACGAACACCAGGCCCATGAGGATGACCAGCACCCCGGAGATCCGATTGATCGCGCTGGTGTACTGGATCACCAATGACCCGAGTGCACCGACGAAACCGCCGATGACCAGGAACACCGCCGTGAAGCCCGCGACGAACAGTACAGCGCCGGTGACCAGGCGCCATGGCCGTTCCCCGGGATCGCCGGTGCGGGGCGGCCCGGCGCTTCCTCCGGTGAGCCCGGTGATGTATCCGAGGTAGCCGGGGACCACCGGAAGCACGCACGGCGAGAGGAACGCGACCAGACCGGCCACCATCGACAGCAGCAGGGCTGCGGCCAGGGGTCCGCTCAGCACGGTGGTGGCGAACAGTTCACCCATCAGGCGGCCTCCGCTAGCACGGCATCCAAGAGGCTCTCTAGGGTGCTCTGATCGGCTGCGCCCGCGATCCGGGCGGCTACTCGTCCTTCAGCATCGAGGATCAAAGTCGTGGGGACGGCGTTGGGCGAGACGCTGCCGTCCATCGACGCGATCACCGCGCCGTCGGTGTCCGGAATCGAGGGGTAGGTGATGCCGAAGGTCTCCTCGAACGCGGCGGCCGGCCCGGTCTTGTCGCGCGTGTTCACGCCCACGAATTCCACTCCCAGGGCGCTGTACTCGGAGTGCACGGCCTTCAGCGCCGGTGCTTCGACCCGGCACGGCGGACACGACGCATACCAGACGTTGATCAGCAAGGGTGCACCGCGCAGCGCCGTGGAGTCGAAGTCGTCGCCGTCATAGGTGGTTCCCCGAATCTCCAGAGGATCGGCGCGTCCCTCCGGGGGGATCTCGACGACAACCCCATCACCGGAGACGTACCCGGCGTTCGCCTCACTCGCCGCATCCGAAGAACCGCTGCACGCCGCAAGAAGGGGCGCGAGGACGAGCAGGCTCCCGCCCCGCCGCAGCGTGGTCCGCCGACTCAGGCGTGGTGTCACGCTCCGCCCAGTTGGGCCGACCACCGAATGCCAGAAGGCGGACCGGGTGCTTCGCCTGCTCACGTCAGCTGGAGACTGGTCAGACAGGTCAGATCATCCTCCGCCTGGGTCGAGATGGACGCGGTCCCCGTGTAGTCCTCGAGGGTGCACGTGAGCTCCGCGGTGATCCCGCGCGGCAGCCAGAGACCGAGGAACCCGTTGTCATGCGTGGTGCGAGGGCCCTCCTCAAGGACCTCGCCCGAGCTGCTGTCGACCACGCTCACGGTGAGCTCGCGGCTGCGCAGTTCTCCGCGGCACGTGGTCAGGCTGTGGAAGGCGCACTCGTGGGTGGTCTCGACGAACGGGGCCACCGACAAGTAGAACTGGTCCTCGGGAAGGGGCAGCTCGGCCTCGCGCCCTGCATCGTCTTGGAGCTGCAGAGACGTCGCGGTGACGCTGGCGATCAGGTCCTGCGGTCGCTCAGCCACCGGGAGCGCCTCGAGCCGGTCGATGATCTCGTGCGCGTCCGCGTCGGCGAAGCCATGTTCCTGAAGCAGCTCCTGATCACCCGTGATGGATGCGGGCTCGGACCCGCCGGTCCCGCAGCCGGCGACCACGAGCGGGAACAGGCCAGCGCCGAGCACGAGCGATCGGCGCGGCAACCGGCCGGTGCGACGACGGGGCCTACCCCCGGAGGAGGCGCGCGGGCCTCGAAGGTACGACGGGGTGGTCATCACGCAGGCTCGATCTCGCTCTCGACGACCCACTTGTGGTTCGTCATCATCATCCCGTCGGCTTCGTAATCGACCATGTACACGGTCTCCTCGGTGGCACTGTCGATGGTGGCCTCAGCACCCTCCATGCCCGTCATGTGGTCGGCGGTGATGACCACTTCGGTGCCCTCTGCCAGCGGTGCCTCGCCCGGGTTCTCGAGCTCCTCGTGAACGACCCACTTGTGGTCAGTGACCGGCTCACCGCCATCGGTCGGGGTGAAGCTGACCGAGTAGGTCGTGGTGTCGAAGGCGCCCGAGATCGTCGCCGTCGCCCCCTCCATGCCCTCCATGTGGTCCGCCGTGAGCGTCACCTCCGTGCCGACCGGGAACTCGGGATCCTCCGCAGACGCCATACCTTCGGGCGCAGGGCCGCCATCCATCGGGTGCTCCATGCCGCCGTGGCTGCCTCCATCGGACGCCTCCGACGCTTCTGACTCGCCCGGCGTCTGACCCTCCTCAGACCCGCTGTCGGTGCAGCCGGCAAACACAATCGCACCGGTGACGACGACGGCTGCGAGACGGCCGAGAGAGCGACGAGAACGCATGATTTCTCCTAGTCAGAGGACGATTTGAACCAGCCTATGACCCCTAGATCAAGGTCTCCTCAAGGTTAGATCTTGACTTCTTGAGCACAACGTTGGCCAGTCATTCCGCATTGCCTCCAAACGAGTGGTCTATCCGCTTCCGTCCTTCGGGGGGCGATGGCTAGCGTCGTCAGGATGGGCCGGCATCCGCCGGTCCGTCCGGAACGAGAAGGAGCAGGATCATGACCCATCACGTCGCATCAATGCTTCAGACCTACCCGAAGGACCTCGGCACCATCGACCAGCAGAAGCTCGCCGAATGCATCGAGGCCTGCTTCGAGTGCGCTCATACCTGCGCCGCCTGCGCGGACGCCTGCCTGGCCGAAGACATGGTGGCGGAGCTGACCCAATGCATTCGCCTGAACCAGGACTGCGCCGACGTCTGCGAGGTCACCGGCCGGGTCCTATCCCGCCAGACCGGGAAGAACGTCGCCCTCAACCGTGCCCTGCTCGAGGCGTGTCAGGCGGCGTGCCGGTCCTGCGCCGAGGAGTGCGAGAAGCACGCTGAAATGCACGAGCACTGCAAGGTCTGCGCGGACGCCTGTCGCCGCTGCGAGCAGGCCTGTGCAGAGCTGTTGGCCTCGATCGGCTGATACCGCTGCCTCTGCACGTAGAGGGAGCCCCGACCGGTGGTCGGGGCTCCCTCTACGCTGGCGTCGTGGCGTTCTGTCAGCGGAAGGTGACGAAGGTCGGCGAACCCCAGATGGTGCGCTCGCTGACGGAGCCCTTGCTGTTGCCGGCGTCGATCACCGTGTTGCCGCCCGCGTAGATCCCGAGGTGGCCCGGCCACACCACGAGGTCGCCCGGCTTAGCCTCGGACTTCGAGATCGTGGTGCCGGCCGCGACCTGCTGCGACGAGGTGCGAGGCAGGGCGATGCCGGCCTGCGCGTACGCGTAGGAGCTCAGGCCCGAGCAGTCGAAGCTGACGCCCGGCTTGGAGGTGCCCCACGAGTAGGGGGCCCCGATCTGGCTGCGCGCGGCGTCGACGATCGCCTGCTGCGAGTTCGTCGCGGAATTCGAGGGGGCGGGAGCAGAGGTTCCACCGCCCGAGGTCGATGCGCCGCCGTTCAGTGCGCCGCGCGTCTCGGGGCCCACGATGCCGTCGATCTTCAGGCCATGCGAGCGCTGGAAGTCCTTCACGGCCCCATGGGTGAGCTTGCCGAACTTGCCATCGACCGACAGCGAGGCACCGTGTTCGTTCAGTGCCGTCTGGAGCTGCTCGACCGACGAGCCCTGCGATCCCCACCGCAGCTTCTCGGCCGCAAGCGCGGACGTCGCATGTGCAGGAGCCGGTGCCGTGGGGGCTGAAGCCTGCGCAGCAACGGCAGGTGCGGCGGGCGAGCCGGCGGGGGCGGCCTGCGCGGGGCCCGCGAGCAGTGCGGAGCCGATGACGACCGTGCCGAGCACAGCGGCACCACCGGTGCCCCGCAGTGCGCGGCCGGCGGTCCCGACAGGCGTGACTGCTCGGCCGACGGCCCGATGGGTGTTGTTCTGGGACATGGTTCTACTCCGTAAGTTCCCCTCCTCGAGACGGGAGGGAGTCGATGACTTCGTCAGTGCCACAGCGACAGCGGAGCGAGCAACGAGGCGACGGCTCATGTCGTGGGCGGCGACATCAACGTACGGCCCTGATCAGCCCCACAGAACAACGATGGGAGGGTCCACCGAAGGATTTAGCCGATCCTTGACTCCACAGCCGTGCATACCCCTGCGGGGTAGGGCTCGCCTTTACCTTCGTTGGGCAGACTGTGGCTTAAGTGGAGCACGACGCCTCACGGGTCGGCGATCCCGACGTCAGCGCGCCGAGGCGCAGCTTTCCTCCTGGCGGGCTGCGGAGATCACCGGCACGGGCGTCTCGTGCTGGCCCTCACCCCTGTAGGGAGCGGCGCGCTGCCCTCGGCGACTTCGGCGACTTCGGCGGCGAGGACCGGGCCGACTAGGTCCAGACATCGAAGAGCACGCGAGGAAGCAGCGCGATGAGAATCGCGAGCGCCACGGCGGTGTTTCAGATCATGCTCCGGCGGCCGGCGGCCGCGGCGGGTAAGGGCGAGTGTTGTGACTTCGTCTGCTGAATGGCGGGGTTCTTCGGTCGCTTCGTGGCGGGGTCAGGAGACACCGATGACCAGGGTGCTCTGTGCGGCTTCGATGACGTCGTTGGTGATGGTGTCGAGTTCGTTGATCTTCAGGACCCGCTGGATCTGGGGGAAGAGGCGTTCGAGGAGCCGGAAGTTGCCGCGGGTGATCCGTGCGATGGCTGCGATGGCTTGGGCGTCGGTGAAGTCGTCGGGGTCGAGGGTCTTGCCGAGGGATCGCCAGTGTCGCTCGAGGACGAACAGCAGTTCGTCTTGTCCCAGGGGCCGGTACTGGTGGGCGAAGCCGACTCGGCTGTAGAACTGGGGGTAGTGGCTGAACTGCTTCTCCAGGCCGGGCATGCCGATCAGGATCAGGGCGATGCCGTCGCGGTCGTAGCGATCGCGCAGCAGTTCCAGCGCGGCGGGACGCAGTCGTTCGGCCTCGTCGACGATGATCAGCTCCACGTAGTTCCTGCCGTGTCGCCATCCCCAGGCCTCGGGAGTGGCCGTGCCGGGAGGTACGAGGTGCTGCTCGATGCACATGTTGGTGCGGGTGATGGCTTGGGTCAGCTCGTCCTTCAGGGTCCGCGGGGTGGTCAGCACGCTGGGGGTGTAGAGCACGGTGCGGCTCCGGTTCAAGGCGGCGTAGATCTTGGCGTCGTTGTCGGAGCGCGGCCCCCAGTAGGTCAGCAGGTCATGAGCCTTCTCGTAGTGTGCGTAGCGGCGTGCGGAGAGTGTCTTTCCTACGCCGGCTGATCCGAAGCACAAACCGATGGTGTGCCCGCGGCGCACGGCGTCGGCGAACTCGGTGAAGCGGCGGTGCTCCTTGGTGACGATGAAGCGCTGGCTCACCTGAGGTCCTCCTTGTAGATCTTCAACGCCGACCTCGGCGCCGGAGCCGGTGCTTCGGTGATCCGTTGCGTCTCGGTAGGTGCGGCCACAAGGGCGATGCGTTCGTTGATGCCGGCTCGCAGCGCCCGGCGGCGGGCGTTGCGCGCGGCCTGGATCTTCTTGAGGCTGACCTTCTGGTCGTGGTGCTCTTGGTTGACGGCCTTGCAGACGAATTCGTCGTGATCGAAGACGCGGATCTCGGTGATGTCGCGGGGGTCGTAGCGGATCACGACCGAGCGTCCGACGTAGCCGGCCAGAGTTGGCGAGACGTAGCGCAGGCCCTGGAAGCGGATGCCATCGCGGCGCACGACGCGGGTCTTGGCGACGGTTAACAGCAGTCTGTCGAGGTCTTCCAGGCTCTCGGGCATTCGGGGCAGCCAGCCATCGGCGATCCACGCGCTGCGCGGGGAGGTTGCGAGCTCGCTGTGCGTGCGGTCGTTGTAGGTGGCCACGAACGCCTCCAGGGCGCTATCGAGGGCGGCCAGGGACAGTTTCGGTGTCGGCCAGGGGTGCCCTTCGGTGATGAGTCCGGGCAGGGTGGCGAGTAGCTCGGTGTTGATGGTGCCGAAGAACCGCTCGATCCTGCCCCGTCCCTGGGGTCGGGCGACGGTGGAGTGGATCAGTCGGATGTGGAGGTCGACGGCGGTGTGGGCGAGCTGGTCACTGGTGAAGTCGCTGCCGTGGTCGACGTAGAGCACGTCGGGCAGGCCGCACATCGGCCAGGCCGGGTCGGTCTTGTGCCAGATCGCTTGGCGCAGCGCCAGGGCGGTGTTCATCGCCGACGGTGCGCCCAGGAAGACTGTGTAGCCGCAGACCGCCCGGGAGCAGTCGTCGAGGATCGTTGTTAGCCATGGCCGTGCGGGCTTGCCGTCGGTGCCCACCACCAGGATGTCGAGCATGGTGTGATCAGATTGCCACATCGCGTTGGGCAGCTCTGCTTGCCGGCGTAGCACCAGCTCGTGCTTGTCGCGGTAGGACGCTGCGCCCTCCAGGGCGAGGGGGACCATGCCGGGATCCAGGGTCCGCACGATGTCCCACACCACCGAGTAGGAGGGGACCGGCCACCTCCGGGCGGCGCAGATGCCCGTGACTTTGCGATGGATCGTGGCGATGGCCGGCCGCGGCTTGCTCAGTGCCAGGCCCTCGATCAGGTCGACGAGGTCGGGCGGAAGGCGGCGGGAGCCGGCGTCCGCCCGTGAGGCTGTCTCCAGTCCGGCGTAGCCGTCGGCGCGGTAGCGGGCGTGCCAGCGCTCCAGGGTCCGCAGCCCTACATCGGTCTCGCGAGCTAAGCGCGCGAGGGGCACCTGGTCCTCGACGTGGAGCCTGAGGATTCGCCACCGCGCTCGAGCGTCCACGACGCACCTACTGCAAGGCGTTCTCGCGCCCGCGCTCGGCGCGCTGAAGGGCGCGGTAGACCGTGGAGCGGCCCACGCTGAACAGCTCGGCCAGCTCGCCCACGGTGTGCTCGTCGGCAGCATGTAGCTGGACGAGGTGAGCTTCTTGCCGGGGGGTGAGTTTCGGTGACTTCCCGCGCAGCCGGCCCTTGGCCTTGGCGACCTTCATCCCCTCGCGGGTGCGGGCACGGATGAGGTCGGCTTCGAACTCGGCGACCATCGCCAGCACGTTGAACAACAGTTTCCCCATCGGGTCGGTCGGGTCGTACACCGATCCGGCGATGCTCAGCTTCACTTCCCGCGCCGCGAGGTCGTCGGCGATCTGGTGGGCATCACGGACTGAACGCGCCAGCCGATCGAGCTTGGTGACCACGAACGTATCGCCGTCCCGACAGGCAGCCAGCGCCTGCCGCAGGCCCTCACGGTCGGCGTTGCGGCCCGTGAGCCCGTGATCGACGTAGATGCGCTTGGGATCGACGCCGAACGCCGCGAGTCCGTCACGCTGCGCGGTCAGGTCCTGCTCGTCGGTGGAGACTCGGGCATAGCCGACCTTCAAGGGGGACGTGCTCCCCAGTGTGTCATATAGCCTCCCTTCACCGGACAGTTCACCGGACGGGTCTTACGGGACAGCCCGCCAGGCGTGCCGTCGTTCCTCTCGATAAGTAGCGGTGGTGTCCGGTGAGGGTTCCCCTTGCGGGCATACGATCTGGGCTGACGCCTGTGACCGAGTGTTCAGTGCGCGCTGTATAGTTCAGTCCATTCTGACTATTGCTTCGCGTCTCGACGTGATGAACCGCCTGGGTCGTGCACTGGCCGACCCCACTCGATCCCGGATCATCTTGACCCTGCTCGACCATCCCGCTTACCCGGCGGAACTGGCCCGAGATCTGGACCTGACATGCCCGAACGTGTCCAACCACCTGGCATGCCTGCGCGATTGCGGGATCGTCGTCTCCGAGCCCGAGGGTCGTCGGACACGATATGAGATCGCCGATTCGCACCTGGCGCAGGCGCTGACGGCACTGGTCGATGCCACCCTGGCAGTGGACGAAGACGCCCCGTGCATCGATCCCGCCTGCTCGCTTCCCGGATGCGACGCAGCTGGGGAGGGCGCATGATCCTCACCTCGGTCTTGCAGGCGATGGGCCTGTTCGCAGCGACCAACATCGACGACATCATCGTGCTCTCCCTCTTCTTCGCGCGAGGGGCAGGCCAGCGCGGCACTACCGCCCGCATTCTGGCCGGCCAGTACCTCGGATTCGCCGGCATCCTCGGTGCCGCGGTCCTGGTGACCATCGGTGCCGGAGCATTCCTGCCCTCGGCAGCCATCCCGTACTTCGGTCTCATCCCTCTGGGCCTCGGCCTCTGGGCCGCATGGCAGGCCTGGCGCGGAGACGATGACGACGATGACGACGAGGCCAAGGTTGCCGGCAAGAAGGTCGGCGTGTGGACCGTCGCAGGCGTCACCCTTGCCAACGGCGGCGACAACATCGGCGTCTACACCCCTGTCTTCCTCAGCGTGGAACCTCTCGCAGTAGTCGCCTACTGCATCGTCTTCCTCGCGCTCGTCGCGGTCCTGGTGGCTCTGGCAAAGTTCGTCGCCACCCGCCCCCCGATCGCCGAAGCGCTCGAACGCTGGGAGCACATCCTCTTCCCCATCGTTCTCATCGGCCTCGGCATCGTGATCCTCGTCAGCGGCGGAGCCTTCGGACTCTGACGTAGCGGCAGCGATCCAAACGGCCCCGACCGGGCGCACCCCTCTCGGTTCAGACCTCGACACCTACCTGCAGCCAGTCCTGCGTGATCGCGGCAACAAGACCGCCACGGAGCGCTGCAAAAACCCCGCCACCAAGCGAACGAAGCCACAGAGTGTATCGAGGGTCGACCGCATGCCAGGACTCGGCTCATGGCAGTTGCTTCGTTGGGGTATACCCAAACGAGACACCCGTCATGGCAGCGAACACCCTGTTTCAAAAGGTTCGCTCTAGCGTTGGGTCTGCTGCACGGATAGGTGACTGAAGCGCCCTGGGTTTCGTTCCGAGTCTCAGCAAGGAGAATCGGAGCATGCCCAAGAAGTTCAGTCCCGAGCTGCGCGAGCGCGCAGTGCGCCTGGTCCACGAACGACAGGCCCGCGAGGGTGGCCCCCGCTCGCAATCGATCCGCGCGATCTCGGCGCAGCTGAGCATCGGCCCGGAGACCCTCCGCGTCTGGTGCAACAGGCATGGCCCGGCCTCGAGAGACGTCGCGCCAGCTGAGTCTCTCGAGGCTGAGAACCGACGCCTGCGCAGAGAGCTCGCCGAATCCCAGCGAGCCAATGAGATCCTCAAAGCCGCATCAGTGTTTTTCGCCAAGGAACCAGGCCGCCCCACGACGAAATGATCGCGTTCATCGACAAGCATCGCGATCAATTCGGGGTCGAGGCCATCTGCCGCACCCTCACTGCGACAGAAAGTGGGTTCATCACCTCCCGCGGCTACCGCGCCGCGAAAAATCGAGCCATGTCCGCCCGGAAGCTGAAAGATTCCATCCTCACCCCCGAAATTGTGAGGATCCATCGCGAGAACTACAGTGTCTACGGTGTCCGCAAAATGTGGCACGCAATGCGTCATGCCGGCTGGACGATCGGTCGCGATCAGGTCGCCAGGCTCATGAAGAACGCCGGCCTGCAGGGCGTGCGCCGAGGCCGGAAACCAGTCACGACCCGCCCGAGCAGTGCGCCGGATCACAGGCCTGACCTGGTGGAACGCAAGTTCACTGCCCAGTGCCCGCATGAGCTGTGGGTCGCCGACATCACGTATGTCCGGACGGTAGCGGGATTCTGCTACACCGCTTTCATCACCGATGTCTTCACCCGCAAGATCGTGGGCTGGGCCGTGGCACCAAGCCTCCACACCGAAGGCCTGCCACTGCTCGCACTCGAGCACGCTCTGCATTCCACAGGCGCACAGCGGAAATCAGACGGCCTGGTCCACCACTCGGACCGAGGAAGCCAATATGTTTCGCTGGCATATTCCGATGCTCTCATCGTTGCTGGCGTGAAAGCGTCGGTCGGCACCGTCGGAGACAGCTACGATAACGCCCTCGCGGAGACGGTGAACGGGCTCTACAAGGCCGAGCTCATCCATTCCAAGCGACTGTGGGAGTCCGTTGCGGCAGTCGAGGTCGCCACGATGGGCTGGGTCCACTGGTGGAACACCGCTCGCCTGCACGAGGCTCTCGCCTACCGCACCCCCGCAGCCGTCGAAGCGGCCTACACTCGCACCACGATGATCGCGCCCGCGACCGTCTAACCACGGAACGAAACCCAGGGCGCTTCAACTTGCCCCGGAACCTACACATGTGACGCCGCGCACAGACGTCGTGCCCCGGGAACAGAACCGCCCGATCCATAGTTGAGCCATGTGTACTCAAGTTTGATGACCGCCGGATTGACAACCCAGATCCGGCAGTCGCAGGCTTGAGTCTGTACCGCTCAGCTTCGCTCCCCGCCCCGGCGGGATGGGCGAGCGAGCGGCTCAGAATCCACGGAAGCACGCGCGGCACCCGCCGCGGTATCCAGACCGCGGCCCGGCCGCAGCAGAAA
This sequence comes from Brachybacterium equifaecis, assembly GCF_023509525.1. Classification (GTDB taxonomy): domain Bacteria; phylum Actinomycetota; class Actinomycetes; order Actinomycetales; family Dermabacteraceae; genus Brachybacterium; species Brachybacterium equifaecis. The sequence goes on along the minus strand of NZ_JAKNCJ010000001.1, from coordinate 137,166 downwards.
GGCAGGCACCCATGTCTCGAGTCGTCGGAATCGACCTCGGAACCACCAACTCGTGCGTCGCCGTCATGGAGGGCGGCCAGCCCACCGTGATCGCGAACGCGGAAGGTCTGCGCACCACCCCCTCGATCGTCGCCTTCTCCAAGCAGGGCGAGGTCCTGGTCGGCGAGCCCGCCAAGCGCCAGGCCGTCACCAACGTCGATCGCACCATCGCCTCGGTCAAGCGCCACATGGGCACCGACTGGACGCAGGAGATCGACGACAAGAAGTACACCCCGCAGGAGATCTCGGCCCGCACCCTCGGCAAGCTCAAGCGCGACGCTGAGGCATACCTCGGCGAGACCGTCACCGGCGCCGTGATCACCGTCCCCGCCTACTTCTCGGACTCCGAGCGCCAGGCCACCAAGGAGGCCGGCCAGATCGCCGGCATGGACGTCCTGCGCATCATCAACGAGCCCACCGCCGCTGCTCTCGCCTACGGGCTGGAGAAGGGCAAGGACGGCGAGCAGATCCTGGTCTTCGACCTCGGCGGCGGCACCTTCGACGTCTCCCTGCTGACCGTCTCCAAGGACGAGGAGGGCTCGACCATCCAGGTCGAGGCCACCGCCGGCGACAACCGCCTCGGCGGCGACGACTGGGATCAGAAGATCGTCGACTGGCTGATCCAGCAGGTCAAGAACAAGGACGGCGTGGACCTCTCTAAGGACCGCATCGCCATGCAGCGCCTCAAGGAGGCTGCGGAGCAGGCCAAGAAGGAGCTCTCCAGCGCCGCCAGCACCACGATCTCCCTGCAGTACCTCTCCATGACGGAGAACGGCCCGCTGCACCTCGACGAGAAGCTCACCCGCTCCGCGTTCGAGGAGATGACCAAGGATCTGCTCGAGCGCACCAAGGCGCCGTTCCACCAGGTCATCAAGGACTCGGGCCTGAAGGTCTCCGACATCGACCACGTGATCCTCGTGGGCGGCTCGACCCGCATGCCCGCGGTGTCCGAGGTCGTCAAGGAGCTCAGCGGCAAGGAGCCCAACAAGGGCGTCAACCCCGATGAGGTCGTCGCCGTCGGCGCCGCTCTCCAGGCCTCCATCATCCAGGGCGACCGCAAGGACGTGCTGCTGATGGACGTCACCCCCCTGAGCCTCGGCATCGAGACCAAGGGCGGCGTGATGACCAAGCTCATCGAGCGCAACGCGGCCATCCCGACCCGTGCGTCCGAGGTGTTCTCCACGGCCGATGACAACCAGCCGTCGGTCGCGATCCAGGTCTTCCAGGGCGAGCGCGAGTTCACCCGCGACAACAAGCTGCTCGGCACCTTCGAGCTCTCGGGCATCGCTCCCGCCCCGCGCGGCCTGCCGCAGATCGAGGTCACCTTCGACATCGACTCCAACGGCATCGTCCACGTGACTGCGAAGGACCGCGGCACGGGCACGGAGCAGTCCATCCAGATCTCGGGCGGCTCGGCGCTGTCGAAGGACGACATCGACCGCATGGTGAAGGACGCCGAGGCCCACGCGGCCGAGGACGCCGAGCGCCGCAAGAACGCCGACGCCCGCAACACCCTCGAGCAGCTCGTCTACCAGGGCGAGAAGCTCCTTAAGGACAACGGCGACAAGGTCCAGGACGCTGACCGCACCATGGCCGAGGACGCGATCAAGGAGGCCAAGGAGACCCTCGCGAACGAGGGCGCCGAGACCTCCGAGCTCGAGTCGAAGCGCGATGCGCTGAACGAGGCCCTGCAGGCCGTCGGCACCGCGATCTACTCGCAGGCCGAGGGTGCCGAGGGCGCTCCCGCCGACGGTGAGCAGCCCGCAGGCGCCGACGAGGACGTCGTCGACGCCGAGATCGTGGACGACGAGGACGAGGAGACCAAGTGATGAGCGAGAACCAGAGCATTCCCGATCCCGAGCACCGCGAGGGCCAGGAGCAGGGCGAGCCGCGGTTCTCGTTCACCGACAAGCGCAAGGTCGATCCGACTGACGGCACCGCCCGCCAGTCGGCCGACCCGGCGGCGGGCGAGCAGCCCGCCGCCGGCGCCCCCGGCGCCGCGCAGGATCCGATCGACGCCGAAGCGGCCGCGCTCTACGAGCAGGCGGCCACGACGGAGGCCGGTTCCCAGAGCGACCGCGTCGCGGATTCCCAGAGCGACCGCGTCGCGGAGCTCGAGGGCCAGGTCGCGGAGCTGAACGAGGAGCTCAAGCGCAGCCAGGCGGAGTACGTCAACTCCCGCCGACGGATCGAGGCCTCTGCCCAGGCGCAGACCCAGGCCGCGATCGGGAAGGTGCTCTCGAGCCTCATCCCGGCGCTGGACGACATCGAGCTGGGGCGGCAGCACGGCGACATCGCCGAGGGCACCCCGTTCTACTCGATCGCCCAGAAGATCGAGGAGACCCTCGCATCCCAGGGCCTGACGCGCTACGGCGCTGCAGGCGATGTGTTCGACCCGAATCTCCACGAGGCGCTCCTGCACGAGGCCTCGGAGGACGTCGAGACGAACACGATCAAGATGGTCATGCAGCCCGGCTACATGCTGAACGACCGCGTGCTGCGGCCGGCGCGTGTGGCCACCTACGGCCCGCAGTGACCGCATCCGCACCGGATCGCCCGCCAGCGATCCGGTCGCGGTGAACGACCCGGGCCGGTGCGGCATCGCCGCGCCGGCCCGGCCCATAGGGCGGCGATGCCGCCCCGCATCAACGCTTCGGAAGGAGGCGCAGGATGTCCCAGCAGGATTGGCTCGACAAGGACTTCTACGCAGTTCTCGGCGTCTCGAAGGACGCGGACGCGCAGGCGATCAAGAAGGCGTACCGCAAGAAGGCGCGCGACCTCCATCCGGATCGACACCCCGATGACCCCACCGCCGAGGACCGCTTCAAGCAGGTGGGCGAGGCCTACTCGGTGCTCAACGACCCCGAGCAGCGCAAGCAGTACGACGCGATCCGCGCCATGGGCGCGGGAGGCGCCCGCTTCGCTGCCGGTCCCGGCGGCGCCGGCGGGGGAGCCGGGTTCGAGGATCTGTTCGGCTCGATGTTCAGCGGCGGCGGCTCCCGCGGGGGCTTCGGCGGCGGAGGGTTCAGCGGCTCCGGCGCCTCCGGCGTGAACATCGAGGACCTCATGGGCATGTTCGGCCAGGGCGGCGGATTCCCCGGCGGCGCCGGGGGCCAGGCGGGCTTCCGCGGCGCGGCACCGGGCGAGGACATCTCCGCCCGCACCCGGATCGGATTCCGCGACGCCGCCCAGGGCACCGAGGTGACCCTCGACGTGGGCGGCCGACGCGTCACCGCCCGCATCCCCGCCGGGGTGAAGGACGGCCAGAAGATCCGCCTGCGCGGCAAGGGCCGCCCCGGTCAGGGCGGAGCCCCCGCCGGGGATCTCCTCCTCACCCTCGACGTCACCCCCCACCCCGTGTGGACGGCCGACGGCGCCGACCTGCGCATCACCGTGCCCGTGAGCTTCGACGAGGCGGTGCTCGGCACGCGCCTGCAGGTCCCGCTGCTCGACGGCGGCACCGTGACCGTGAAGGTGCCTGCGGGCACCCCGGCCGGGCGCAGCCTGCGCGTCAAGGGCAAGGGCCTGAAGACCGCCAAGCGCACCGGTGATCTGCTAGTGCAGATCCAGGTCGCCGTCCCCAGTCATGTCGAGGGCGATGCGAAGAAGGCCGTGGAGGACCTCCGAGAGGCTCTCGCCGGCGAGGATCCCCGAGCGGGCCTCGCGGAGGCCGCTTCGCGCTGAACGTCACGGGCCGTGCGGATCCCCTCCGCATGGCCCGCACCCGCACCGGCCGCCTCCAGGGCGGCCGGCAGCATTCGGAAGACCCCGTGAGACCTCGAGCGAGCTCGAGAGGAGAGAACCCCGATGCCGTCCTCCGCCCCCCGATTCGATGACCGCGCCCCCGTGTTCGTGATCTCCGTGGCGGCGGAGCTCGCGGGCATGCACCCCCAGACCCTGCGCCAGTACGACAAGCTCGGACTGGTCTCGCCCGGGCGGACAGCAGGCAGGGGGCGCCGCTACAGCGCGCGCGACGTGGCCAAGCTGCGCGAGGTCCAGAGCCTCTCCCAGGAGGAGGGCATCAATCTCGCGGGCATCAAGCGCATCCTCGAGCTGCAGGAGGACGTCGCCGCCCTGCGCAGCCAGTTGCAGGAGGTGCACGAGACGCTCGCGCAGGCGAGCAGCCAGCGCGGCCGCGTCTTCTCCGCCGACCGCAACGGCCAGGTCAGCGCCCTGCGACGCGGGGAGCGCCCCGCTCGCACCGCGGGGGGCGCTCTCGTGCTGTGGCGCCCCGGCCGGAGCGCCCGCAGCTGACCTCAGCGCGAGCGCGCCGTGACGCCGCTGGCGTCGTAGATCTCCTGCAGGCGCTGTGCGACCGGCCGCATGTCGACTTCCTCCGCTGCCCGCCGGCCCGCGTTGCGCAGGTCGGCGAGCTCCCCGTCCAGGAGCGCCTGCAGGCGCGCAGAGATCACGGACGCCGCCGCGAGCAGGTGCTCGCGCGCGAACGGTGCACCGGAGCTGACGTCCTTCGCCCGGGGCACCGGCACCTTGTGGACGACCTCGCCGTCGGGCAGCCAGTCCCCATAGATCGGGATGTCTGCGAGCAGGGTCGGCGCCCCGCAGGACAGCGCCTCGAGCAGCACGATCCCCTCGGTCTCCTCCTTCGTGAGGAAGCAGAAGGCATCGGCCCCGCTGTAGGCCTCGCGCAGCACCTCGCGCGAGACGTAGCCGGGGAACAGGGCGTTCGGCGGCGCCGCCGCGACCTCCGCGGCGACCTCCGCGGTGATCAGCCGCGGATCGGTGCGGCCGTACCAGAGGAAGGTCACGTGCGGCATCGCGCGCGCCGTCTCGACCCACTCGAGGATGCCCTTGCGGACCATCAGCAGCCCCACGCACATCACCACCGGGGTCCGAAGCGGGAGTCCGAACCTCTCGCGCAGCACGGCGCGCGCCCCGGGACGGGGGCTGAAGAACGCGGTGTCGACGCCGTTGGAGAGCACATGGATCGGCTGGCGGATCCCATAGCGGCGATCCGAGATCAGCGTGCGCGCGTACTCGGTGGGGGTGATCACCGCATCCCCGCGGCGGTAGATCGCCGCGATCCAGCGGCGGAACCACGGAGCCAGGCGGTTCGCGCCCGTGAACGAATCGCGGAAATCGTCTTCGGTGGAGTGGGCCCACACCAGGATCGGTCGCCGCCGCAGATGCGCGAGCGCAGCGAGCAGCGGCGTATCCGGGAAGGGCGTGTTCAGGTGCACCGCATCGAAGGGGCCGAAGGGATTGGTGACGACCTGATGGCCGAGGGAGGAGACGGCGCGCTGCTGGTGGCGGATCGCCTCGCCGATGCCGGACTGCGTGGCCAGTCGCGCCATTCCGCGCGGGATCAGCACGCGCAGCGGGCGCGGCGAAGGGGGAGCCGTCGCCATCGCGCTCAGATCCCGAGGAGCTGGCGGGAGCGCAGATCCGGGATCCGCCGTCGGCGCCGCGCATCGTCGTAGACGTCCAGCACGCGCGTGCCGAACGCTTCGGCGCCGCACGTCGCCCGGGCGTGCTCGGCGGCGCGCGCGGCCATCTGCTCGAGAGCCGCGTCGTCGCCGAGCATCTGGTCCAGCCGCGCGATGAACTCCGCGGAGGACTCGACCATGTGACCGGTGCGCCCCTCGAGGACGACCGCAGCGATTGAGGGGTCGCGATAGCACAGCAGGGGCAGTCCGCTCGCGAGCGCCTCGATGAACGTGAGCCCCTGCGTCTCGGAGAGCGAGGCGCTGACGAAGACATCTCCCGCGCGATACCAGCGGGGGACGTCCCGGGGATCGACCGTGCCGACGAAGCGCACGTGCTCGCCGATGCCGAGCCGCGCCGCCTGCGCTTCGAGCTGCTCGCGATGCGGACCGTCGCCCACGAGCACGAGGACGGCGTCCTCGCGGCGGGCCGCGGCGACGTCCGCGATCACCCGCTCGAGATTCTTCTCCTTGGCCAGGCGGCACACCGACAGCAGGACCTTCTGCTGCGGGGCGATCCCGAGGGACATCCGCAGCGCGGCGGCCTCTGCGCCCTCCTCCGGCGTCATCGCGGGCCGGAAGCGGTCCAGCTCGAGGCCCGTGGGGATCACGTGCACCGGGCGGTGCACGTGATAGCTGTGCAGGAGCGAGGCGACCTTTGCGGTGGGCGCGATGACGGCGTCGGTGCGCTCGAGGACGTGGCGTGAGAAGCCCGCCACCGCCTTCCTCCCCATGGTGCGGCTCGGGGAGTAGTAGTGCGTGTAGTCCTCGTAGATCGTGTGGTACGTATGCACGAGGGGGATGTCGAGCTCGCGGGCGATGCGGCGCGCCCACACGTGTGTGGTGAACTCGCAGTGCGAGTGGATGACATCGGGGCCCCAGCGCAGGATCGCGGAGAGGATGCGCTTCTGCAGGATCGTGCCCACGCGGGCATGGTCGTAGATCATCGAGGCAGAGATCGAGCCCAGGCGGTACACCCGGCCGCTCGCGGTGGAGCGCATCCCCGCGCTGAGTGTCAGCACGCGCACATCGCAGCCCAGCAGCTCCAGCTGGCGGCGCAGAGTCATCACCGAGGCCACGACGCCGTTGACGGCCGGCTCCCACCAGTCGGTGGTCAGGAGAACCTTGAGGGGAGCGGCGCCGGAACCGGCGCGGCGGCGGTCGATCATGTCCATGGGGCCAGCCTTGCCGCGTCGGGGCCGGGTGCCATCAGCCCAGGGTCGCTGAGGCATCCGCCGGAAGTCGGATGCGGACTCAGGGTCGCGCTGCGGGACGTCATGCCCCCGACTGTAGGGCGCGCGCCCAGCCCCCACAACGCACCACGCGAAGTGTTCACAACCTGGTCCGCAGATGCACGAGATCTGCACCGCATGCGGGCGTGCGGCGCCGCCCCGCAGAGCAGGCGGGCCGAGGTGCCCTCACGCCGGGGCGCGGTACGTCGCGGTGATGCTGGCGCTCGCAAGCTGCTGGGTGACGATCGCGAAGCGCGCCTGCACGTGCGGCGCGCTCGGGTCGATGCCGAGGGTCTCGACGGGGAGCGCGTGGACCGTGAAGACATAGCGGTGCGCGGGACCCTCCGGCGGGTTCGGACCGTCGTAGCCGGGGCGACCGAAGTCGTTGACGGCCTGGAGCATCCCGGAGGCCTCGCGCTCCGCTCCCGGTGGCAGGCCCGAGGCGTCGGCAGGGATGTCCCACGCGATCCAGTGCCAGAAGCCGGAGCCCGTGGGGGCGTCAGGGTCGTAGCAGGTCACGGCGAAGCTGCGGGTGCCCTTCGGGGCACCGCTCCAGCGCAGGTCGGGTGAGAGCGAGGGGCCGCCCTGCTCCGGCGAGAGCTGGGCGTGCTCGAGGATCGAGCCGTCGGGCGCCGCATCGGAGCTGAGGGCGAAGACGGCCGGCGAGCTCGCGTCTGCGAGGACTGAGGGTCCGTTCTGGGGTGCGCTCTGGTTCATGCGTCCCACGCTAGGGGAACTCCCGGGCGAGCGCTCCCATGGACGGCCCAGGACCCTCGATACACTGGCGCGCATGGTTCGATCTCCCCTCGCCGCTGCGCCAGCGTTCACCCCCGTCGTCGTCGGCGGGGACATCGGGGCCTACTCCCTGGCTCGCGCCTTCCACGAGGCCTACGGGATCTCCACCGTGGTGGTCTCGCGCCTGCAGGGCTGGGTCATCAGCCGGTCGGCGTTCATCGAGAACGTCCCGTGCGCAGATCCCTTCGATGCCGAGAAGCTCGCCCCGGCGCTGCTCGCAGTCGCCGAGCGCGTCCCCGAGGGCAGGCTCCTCCTGCTGGGATCGGCCGACGCGACCGTCAAGCCGATCATCCGGGTGCGCGACGAGCTCGCGGCGCTCGACGACCGCTGGATCGTGCCCTACGTGGACATGCCGACCTTCCGCGCCGCGACCGAGAAGCAGAACTTCACCGAGCTGTGCGAGCGCCTGGGCATCGACCATCCCCGCACGCGCGTGGTCGATCTGGCCGAGGAGGTTCCCGATGACCTGGACATCCCCTTCGCCTTCCCCGTCATCGCCAAGCCCGCCGAGGTCTCCGAGTGGAAGCGCATCAGCTTCACCGGCAAGAACAAGGTGCACACGGTGCCCTCGCGCGCGGCGCTGCTGCGCCTGCTGCGCACGGTGCGATCGGCGGGCTATCGCCAGAGCATCATCGTCCAGGACCGCATTCCTGGCGATGACCAGAACATGCGCATCCTGACCTGCTACTGCGACAGCGACTCGACAGTGCGCTTCGCCTCCTACGGCCGCACTCTGCTGGAGGAGCACGGACCCGGGGCCATCGGCAATCCCGCCGCGATCATCTCGAGCGTCGATCCCGAGGTGGTCGCACAGGCGCAGCGCCTGTGCAGCGCGCTCGGCTGGACCGGCTACGCGAACTTCGACCTCAAGTTCGATCCCCGGGACGGGCGCACGAAGTTCTTCGAGCTCAACCCGCGCCTGGGCCGCTCGAACTACTACGTCACCGCCGCGGGGCACAACCCCGTGACCTGGTACGTCGACGAGCACCTGCGCGATGCCCTGCCGACTGCCGGCCCGGGCTCGGGCATCGGCGAGGACGGCATCCTCCAGGACCAGCCCGAGGTGCTCTACACGGTCGTGCCCGTCGCGCTCGTGCGGCGCTACACGACGCTGCCCGATGCGAAGGCGCAGCTGCGCCGGGTGCTCGCCGCGGGCGCGGTGAAGAACCCGCTGATCTACCGCGGTGTGGAGAAGGATCCCAAGCGCTGGGCGTATATCGTCGCGGCGATGGTCAACTACGTGCGCAAGTTCCAGCGCTACTACCGCCCGCGCACGGTCGGCCGCGTCTGCCGCGCCGAGGCGAAGCTGTCCCGCAGGGCTTCCGCCTCGTGAGCCAGGGCGGTCGCCTGCACCCCGGGGACTGGGCGCATCCCGTCGTCGGAGTCCTCGGAGGGCTCGGCCCCGCGGCAACCGCCGTGTTCCTCGACGTGCTCGTGCGGGCGACCCTCGCCGGCAGCGACCAGGAGCATCTCGATCTGCTGGTCTCCCAGCACTCCTCCACCCCCGATCGCACTCGCGGAATCCTCGATCACGGCGCGCCGGATCCGGGGCCGGTCATCGCGCGAGATGCGGTGATGCTCGAGCGGGCCGGGGTCGATCTGCTGGTGCTGCCGTGCAACACGGCTCACCACTATGCGCGGCAGGTCGAAGCGGCCACGAGCGTCCCCTTCGTCAGCATCGTCGAGGCGACCGTCCGCGAGGCGGCCCGCCGCACGGGCGACCGCCCGGTCGCGATCTTCGCGACCGAGGGCAACATCCGCGCGCGTGTCTATCAGGACGCCCTCGAGGCCGCCGGTCTCCAGGCATTGGTTCCCGATGAGGCGCTCCAGGGCGACGTCAACCGGATCATCTACGACATGGTCAAGGCCGGCCGGCCTGTAGACCTGCGGCTGTTCGACGAGTCCGTCGATATCGCGATCGCCCGCGGCGCGGGGACGGTGGTGCTCGGGTGCACCGAGCTCTCGGTCGTGTACGACCAGCACGGCTACCGCTCCGACCCCCGCATGGTGGACTCGCTGACCGAGCTCGCCCGGGCGACGGTCACCGCCGCCGGGCGCGAGCTCAGCCCTCTCTTCACCTGATCAGCCCTCGGCAAGGCTGGCGGGATTCTTCAGGCGCGGCTGCTCGGTCGCGAGATTCTGTGCTCAGAACCCCGTCTCGGTCGGACGCGGGTAGTGCTTGAGGAACTTGCGCACATGGTTCAGAGCGACCGCGCGCGCGTAGGCGCGCATCCACAGGCCTTCGCGCGGGTAGTCCCAGGGGTTCACGGTGCCGCGGCGGGCGACGGAGCGCACCCAGCGCCGGCGCTCGGGATCGGTCACGTACCGCAGCAGCAGCGGGAGCGGGAGGATCGAGTACAGGATCTCCTGCACGCCGACGACCGGCGCGATCGAGCGGCCGTGCAGGGCGTCCTCGACGAGGAAGCGGGCGATGTTCGCCCCGCCGCCGGTGACGTAGTAGTTGTTCCGGCCCATGCGCGGGTTGACCTCGAGGAAGCGCTGCGAGCCGTCCCGCGGGTCCACCTTGATGTCGAAGTTCGCGAAGCCGCGGTAGTCGGATGCCTCGAGGATCGCCCGCGCCTGCGCGAACTGCTCGGGCAGATCCATCGTGATCATCGCGGCAGGGCGGCCCAGCGCATCAGGCGTGTGCTCCTCGAGCAGCACCTGCGCGCCGCACATGAGCGTCACCATGCCCGTTCCATCCCGGTAGGCGGTGATCGACCGCATCGAGGTGTCGTCGCCGGGGATGAGCTCCTGCACGACGAAGCGGTTCTCGAATCCGGCCCCGTGCAGGCGGGCGATCAGGTCATCGAGCTCGGCAGGGGAGGAGAGGAAGTAGATCTTCTGCTTGCCCGGCATCGAGATGATGCGGTGCGGGTGGGACTGCGCGGGCTTCGCGACGACCGGATAGTCGAAGGGGAGCTCGGGCAGGGAGGGGCGCTGCCCGCCGCGGAAGTCGAGGATCTCCGTGGCGGGGGTCGCAATGCCGTGCTCGGTGCAGATCCGGGCGAACTCGGCCTTGTCCGAGAGCTCCTCGACGGTCGCGTGGTCCGGGAACCGGAACGTGTACAGCGCCGAGAGCTCCTCGACGTTGCGCGCGATGAACTCGACGTCCCCATCGCTGTTGCACAGCAGCAGGGCCGACCGGTCCGCGGGCCGGGCGGCGGCGAGCTCGCGCAGCGCCTCGAGCCGGGCCTCCTCGGTGCTCTCGGGGAGCACATGGGGGGTGCAGGTGATCGAGCGCCGCATCGGCTCCGGAGGGTTCACGGAGACGACCGTGGAGACCACCCCGTACTCCTCGTGAAATGCCCGGGTCAGAGCGTAGATGCCCAGGCCGGCGCCGAGGATGACGACGTCGAAGGGGGAGTCGGGACTGTGCTCGGTGGTGTTCATCGTGTCCTCTTCAAAGCGGAGGGGGCGGAGGGCGGCGTCACTCTATCGGCTGGGCTCAGGCGCGGGAGGGGCTCTGGAGCCAGATCGTGGACTCCGCCGGCACGGCTCCCTCGCCCTCGGCAGAGGCCACCAGCACGCGCAGGTCTGCACCCAGGCCGAGCCCGGCGAGCGGGACGTCCTGATCGGTGGTGTTCACCACGACCACGACGCCGGCGTGGCGCAGCGCCAGGATCCCCTCGGGGACGTCCTCCACGAACTCGATGCCCTCGGCGTGGCGGCCGAGGCCCAGCTCGCGGCGCAGGTGCAGAGCGCTCCGGTAGAGCTCCAGGGTCGAGCCCTCGACGCCGCGCTGGGCGTCCTCCGCGAGCGCGCCGAAGACCTCCGGCTGCGGCAGCCAGCTCTTCCCCGAGGGGGAGAAGCCGAACGCGGGGGCGTCCTGCTCCCAGGGCAGAGGCACACGGCAGCCGTCGCGGCCGGGGCCGCCGCCGCGCAGGAACGACGGGTCCTCGCGCAGCTCGTCGGGGATGTCCGCCACCTCGGGCAGGCCCAGTTCCTCTCCCTGGTAGAGGTAGGCGGAGCCGGGCAGGGCCAGCATCAGCAGGGTCGCGGCGCGAGCGCGGCGCAGACCGAGCTCGACGTCCGGCACCTCCTCGCGTCTGAGGCCCTCGCCGAAGCGGTGCTCCGGCGGGAAGCCGTAGCGCGTGGCGTGGCGGATCACGTCGTGGTTGGAGAGCACCCAGGTGGTCGGCGCGTCGACGGCGTCCGCGAGGGCGAGAGGCTTCTCGATCGCGGCCCGCATGGCGTCCACGCCCCAGCGCGCCTGCAGGAACCCGAAGTTGAACGACTGGTGGGCGACGTCGCGGCCGATGTAGTGCGGCAGGCGGTGCTCAGGGATCCACGCCTCGAGCACCATCATGCGATCGCCCTCGTAGGAGTCGAGGATCGGGCGCCAGCGGCGGTAGATGTCCAGCACGGCGTCGTTGTCGAAGTAGATGGGGGTATCGCCCTCGGGGATGTCGATCAGACCCTCGGCGTTGACCTCGGCGTCCGGCAGCCCCTCGGGCTTGGCCATGCCGTGCGCGACGTCCACGCGGAAGCCGTCGGCCCCGCGGTCCAGCCAGAAGCGCAGCACGCCGTCGAAGAGCTCCTGCACCTTCGGGTTCTCCCAGTTCCAGTCGGGCTGGGTGGTGTCGAAGATGTGGAGGTACCACTGCCCCGGGGTGCCGTCGGCCTCCGTGATGCGGGTCCAGCCCTTGCCGTGGAAGATCGAGGTCCAGTTGTTCGGGGGCAGCTCGCCGCCGGCGCCCTTGCCGTCGCGGAAGATGTACATGTCGCGCTCGGGGGAGCCGGGGCCGGCCGCGAGCGCCTCCTGGAACAGCACATGCTCGCTCGAGGAGTGGTTCGGGACGATGTCCACCAGCACCTTCAGGCCGAGCTCATGGGCGCGGGCGATGAGCGCGTCGGCGTCGGCGAGGGTGCCGAAGCGAGGATCGACATCGAGGTAGTCGGCCACGTCGTAGCCGCCGTCGTTCTGCGGCGAGGTGTAGAACGGCGAGAGCCACACGGCGTCCACGCCGAGGTCCTTCAGGTAGGGCAGGCGCGCGATGACGCCGGGCAGGTCGCCCATGCCGTCGCCGTCGGAGTCCGCGAAGGAGCGGGGGTAGACCTGGTAGACGACGGCGTCGCGCCACCACTCCTGGCCATGGGGCTCGCCGCTGCCGGCCGCAGGCTGGCCGGGAGCGGGGGAGGGGGACGATGCAGTGCGGGTCATGGGTTCCTCTCGGGGATGTGCGGCGGGAGGCGGTGCCGGTGGGGCGTCCTGCCTCGGTGCTCGGTCTCCGGGACGCGCGCAGGCGCGCTGAGCAGGGGGTCGGGAGGCCGATGCGTCCCACCAGGCTATCGAGTGCGCGGCGGGCGCGGCAGGGCCGGAGGGAGTGAGGAGTCCGACGCTTCTCGCTCCCGCTCCCGCCCCCGATCCGGGCGCGCGGCGGCGCCCCGTGCAGCCGCGAGCGCCCCGCCGTCCGCGGGTGCGGAGGGCGGGGCGCTGGGACTCGGAGGAGGCGCTGAGGGGTCAGCCCTTGACGGCGCCGGCCGTCGAGCCGCCCACGATGAAGCGCTGCAGGAACTGGTACAGGATGATCACGGGGACCATGATCATCACCGAGCCCGCGGCGAAGACACCGAGGTTGTTCGAGCGGTCGCCCGAGAGCAGGGTGTACATCCCGACCGCGAGCGTCTTCGAGTCGTTGCTGGTGAGGAAGATCGAGCCGAGCAGGAACTCGCTCATCACGCCGACCAGGGAGATGAGCAGCGTCGTCGCCAGGATCGGGGTGAGGGTGGGCAGCAGGATCTTCGAGAAGACCTGCCAGTGCGTGCAGCCGTCGATGATCGCGGCTTCGTCGAGCTCCTTGGGGACGGTGTCGAAGAAGCCCTTGATCAGCCACACCTGGCCGAGGGATCCGCCCAGCAGCACGATGATGTAGCCCGGCAGCGAGTCCAGGCCGAACAGCGGCACCGCCTGGCCGAGGCCCGAGATCATCGTGTAGATCGCGATCATCGAGAGGATCGCGGGGAACATCATGACCAGCAGCAGGCTGAGCATGCCCATGCGCCGGCCCGCGAAGCGGAAGCGGCTGAAGGCATAGGCCGCGAGCGTCGAGAGCAGGACCTGCACGATCGAGACCGCGGCGCACACGATGATCGTGTTCAGGTACCACCGCAGGAACGGCCCGCGCTCCCCGGCGAGGAGCGTGCGGTAGTGGTCCAGGCTGAAGCTGGTGGGGATCAGCGAGGTGCTGGAGACGGTGCCCAGCGGGTTCACCGACGCCGACAGGATGTAGATGATCGGGAACGCGGCGAAGGCGACGGCCAGCAGTCCGACGATGTGGCGCCACCCGATCTCGGCCATCCAGCGCCCGAAGGGCATGCGGCGGTCGGCGGGATCAGCGGCGGACGGCGTCGAGGCGACGGCGGGTGCGGAAGTCGAATGCGACATGGTGTGTTCCTCGGTCTCTCAGTTGACGTCTTCGAGGACGCTCGTGAAGCGGAACTGCAGGGCGGCGATGACGCCCGTCAGCACGAACAGGGCGACGGAGACGGCCGAGGCGAAGCCGAAATCGGCTCCCGAGCCGCCGAAGGCGATGCGGTAGATCATCGAGATGAGGATGTCCGTCCCGCCGCGGGTGTACTCGCCGGCGGGGAACGGGCCGCCCTCGGTGAGTAGCTGGATCGCGTTGAAGTTGTTGAAGTTGAAGGCGAACGAGGCCACCAGCAGCGGGGAGACCGCCACCAGGAGCAGGGGCATCACCACGCGCATCGTCGTCTGCAGTCGGCTCGCGCCGTCGATCTTCGCGGCCTCCATGACATCGCCCGGAAGCGCCTGCAGCGCACCCGTGCACACGATGAACATGTAGGGGAAGCCCATCCACAGGTTCGTCAGCAGCACGGCCGCCTTCGCCCAGGTCGGGTCGCCCAGCCAGTTGATGTGCAGGTGGAGCACCTGGTTGATGAGGCCGAAGTCGCGGTTGTAGAAGTTCGACCACATGAGGATCGCGATGAATGCGGGGATCGCGTAGGGCATGAGCAGCACGGAGCGGTAGAAGCGGCGGCTCTTCATGCGCTCGTCGTTCAGCACGAGCGCGAGGGCGAAGCCCACCAGGAACGTGCTGAGCACCGAGCCCGCGGCGAACACGAGCGTCCAGCCGAAGGCCTTGAGGAACTGGCCGGCGATCTTGCCGTCGGTGAACAGGCGCATGTAGTTCGCGCCGCCGACGCCCTGGAGCCAGGACTGGGGGAGGCGGTTGCCGGCCTCGTCCACGAAGTAGTCGGTGTTCCCGACCTTCTGCACGGTGTAGACCGCGCCCGAGGTGGTGTTGGTGAAGGTGTCGGCCTCTTCGTCGTACACCATGGTCGCGGTGCCCTCGAAGGCCTGGTTCGCCGTCAGCATGCGGATGGCGCTGTCCTCGTCGACCTTGACGGAGACCTGCTGGATCTCGCGGCCCGCAGCGTTGATCTGCGGCATGGTGAGGATCGTGAAGCCCTGCGCCTCGGTGACGCGGCCGCCTTCGACGGTGACATCGCCTGCGGGGACGGGCGTGAGGTCCTGCTCGAGGCTGCCCTGGTAGACCTTCTGGTCCTCGGGATCCACGAGGAAGAAGGTGTAGGGGCCCGCGGCGGGATCCCCGGCGGTGGCCACGGAGAGCCCGTAGCGCGGGGAGTCCGGCGCCTGCTGGACCGAGTTGCCCATGATCGCGGAGACGGCCTGCTCCTTGGAGCCGCGGGTGCCGTCGCCGAAGTTCGTGAAGGAGTACGCGAAGGTCAGCACGATCGGAGCGATCAGGAAGACCACCAGGAAGAACGTGCCGGGGAAGATGTACTTGCCCGGGATGAACCGC
The DNA here is from genome assembly GCF_023509525.1 of Brachybacterium equifaecis. Taxonomy (GTDB): domain Bacteria; phylum Actinomycetota; class Actinomycetes; order Actinomycetales; family Dermabacteraceae; genus Brachybacterium; species Brachybacterium equifaecis. The sequence continues at coordinate 121,872 of NZ_JAKNCJ010000001.1, read as the reverse complement.
TTGGTCGTGTAGAGGACGAAGATCCCGATCGCGGCGAACAGGACGACCGCCACCCACAGCCACTGCTGGAGCGCGATGAGTGCCGGGATGATCCAGATGGCGATGGCGAGGGTGGCTCCGAGCAGGAGGACCTTGCCGAGGATGGTGGGGATCGACGAGGAGCGCGAACGATGCGCGGGCGCCTGGGTCGTGGTCATGGCGACGGTGCCTTTCAGGGGTGCAGTCCTGCTGCGGGGTGACGCGAGGGAGGGATGCGGCGATGCCAGGGGAGGCCCAGCGTGCTGCGCCTCCCCTGGCATCGCTCACCAGGCGGATGCGGGGCCGGGGCCCCGCGGCCGGGTCACTTGATCTGCGAGGAGATCTCCGTGCCGGCCGACTCCATGGTGGACTTCGGGTCGGCGCCGCCGACGATGCTCGCCTGCGCCTTGCCCAGCGGGCCCCAGATCGCGGCCATCGCGGGGATGGACGGCATGGGCTCCGCGGCGTTCGCGAGCTCGGCCACGCGCACCAGCTCGGGGTACTCGGGAGCCAGCTTCTGCTGCAGGGCGAGCGAGACCGGCGGGCGCTGGTCCTCGGGGAACATCTCCTCGACGATGGTGTCGGAGGTGGCGATCTCGTTGACGAAGGTCTGCGCGTTGACCGCGTTCTTGCTCTGCGAGGCGACGTAGAAGCCGTTGACGCCGGCGAAGGGGACCGCCGGGTTCATGCCCTCGAAGCCGGGGATCGCGGACATCGCGAAGTCGATGCCGGCCTTCTTGATGTCGGCGAGGGCCCAGGGGCCCGAGATCAGGTAGGCGGCCTTGCCGTCGGTGAACAGCGAGATGGAGTTGTCGGTGCTGATGGAGGTCGAGAGGATTCCCTGCGCGCCGAGCTCCTTCATCTTCTCGCCTGCGGCGATGGAGCCCTCCTTGCCCACGCCGACGTCCTGCGGGTTCAGGCCGCCCTCGGCGTTCTTGCCGAAGAGGTAGCCGCCGGCGGAGGTGTAGATGCCCTCCATGTGGTAGGCGTCGCCCTGCTCGCCGACGGGGAGGGAGAGCACGTGCTCCGCGCCCTTCGCGCCGCCGGCTGCGATGAGCTCCTCGATCGTGGCGGGCTCGGCGACGTCGGTCAGCGCCTTGTTCACGAAGAGCACGAGGGTCTCGACCGCGTACGGGGCGCCGTAGGTCTGGCCGTCGTAGGTCATCGCGGACAGGGCGATGGGAGCGAGCTTCTCGCTCGCATCGGCGGGCAGCTGCACGGGGGAGATGGCGCTGTTCTGGACCAGGTTCCCGATCCAGTCGTGCGCGGCGATGATGAGGTCCGGGCCGTTGCCGGCCTGGTTGGCGGTGATGAAGTTCGCCTGGAGGTCCTCGCCCGGAACGGTCTGGACGGCGACGGTGAGGCCGTTGGCCTCGCCCCACTTCTCGGCGGGGCCCTTGATGGCGGGGGCCTTCTCGTCATCGCACCAGATGACGAGGCCGGCGTTGGGGTCGACCGCGGGAGCGCCGCTGGCGCCGCCGTCGGACGCGCCGGAGCCGGCGGTCGTGCTGGTGGAGTCGCTGTCGCCGCAGGCGGCGAGCAGGGCGGCGGAGGCGCCGGCGGCGCCGAGTGCGAGGAAGGACTTGCGACGGATGAGCACCGTGTTCTCCTTTGAATGGCGGGTATGCAGGCGGCATCGCAGCCTCCTGGTAAGCAGATCCTAGGTGAACTCCCGGTGACATGCAAGAATGGCGCAAGTTCTTGCACGGCATCGACGAGGAGGTCCGATGGGGCGCACCAGGCTGCTCGACATCGCCCGGCAGGTAGGGGTGAGCGAGGCGACCGTCTCGCGCGTGCTCAACGACCGCAACGGTGTGAGCGAGAAGACGCGCTCCGCGGTGCTCGAGGCCGCGCGCCGCCTCGGGCGCCTGGCGCCGCAGATGCCTGCTCTGAGCGTCGGCCGCTCCGTGGGCGTGGTGGTCCCGGATCTGGAGAACCCGATCTTCGCGCAGTGGCTCGAGCGCATCGAGGCCCACGCGTTCGAGGCCGATGCCACCGTACAGGTCGCCATGCGCGTGCGCACTCGGGACCGGGAGCGCGCCGCCGTGGACCGCTTCCTCCAGGCCGGGGCGAGCGGAATCATCATGGTCTCCGGCTTCCACGCCTACGCGCAGGATCCGCCGCAGCACTACCGCGACCTCATCGCCGCGGGCGTCCCTCTGGTCCTGGTCAACGGCGTGCGCGAGGGGCTCGACGCCGCCTTCATCTCCACCGACGACTCCGACGCCATCGACGCCGCCGTGCGCCATCTGCGCGAGCTCGGGCACCGGCGCATCGGCCTGGCGGTGGGGGACGAGCACACCTGGCCCGTGCGCGCGAAGATCGCCGCCTTCGAGCGCTCGGGGAGCGCGGAGAGGGCGGGGGATCGGCCGATCGCGTTCACGGACTTCTCCCGGGCCGGGGGCTACGAAGCAGCCGGCGAGCTCGTGCGCCGCGGGGCCACCGCCATCGTCTGCGGGTCCGACGTCATGGCGACGGGCGTGCTCGAGGGCGCCCGCGCCGCCGGACTGCGCGTGCCCGGCGATCTCTCGGTGGTCGGATACGACGACATCCCGCAGGCCTCGATGACCACTCCGCCTCTCACCACCATCCGCCAGGACCTGGACGCGATGGCGCGCGCAGCCGTGCGCGCCGCCCTCGGGGGCGGGGACCGCAGCCGCCGGCCCGTGCGCACCGAGCTGGTGGTGCGGCCTCAGCTGGTGGTCCGGGGAAGCACGGGCGCGGCGCCCGGGAGCAGGGCCGATACGATGGCGCGGTGACTGCGAACGAGCCCGCCCCCACCGACGCCTCCTCCGCCCGCGACACCTACGGGGTCGCCCAGCGCCGCAGCGACGCGCTATGGGAGAAGATCGCGAAGGACCCCTCGGGCCTGCGCATGCTCACGGGCGACCGACCGACCGGGGCCCTGCACATCGGCCACTACTTCGGCTCGCTGCGCAACCGCGTGCGCCTGCAGGATGCGGGCGTCGAGTCCTGGGTGCTGGTGGCGGACTACCAGGTCATCACCGACCGTGAGGTCATCGGCGACATCCAGGGATCGGTGCGCGAGCTGCTCACGGACTACCTCGCCGTCGGCATCGACCCCGATCGCGCCACGATCTTCACGCACTCCGCGGTGCCCGCGCTGAACCAGCTACTGCTGCCCTTCCTCTCGCTCGTCACCCAGCCCGAGCTCGAGCGCAACCCCACCGTGAAGGCGGAGCTCGCCGCGGCCGGGAAGTCCGCGATGGGCGGGCTCATGCTCACCTATCCCGTGCACCAGGCCGCCGACATCCTCTTCTGCCACGGCAACCTCGTGCCCGTGGGCAAGGACCAGCTCCCGCACATCGAGCAGACGCGCGTGATCGCGCGCCGCTTCAACGAGCGCTACGCGGGCGGCGAGGAGTACTTCCCCGAGCCCGATGCCCTCCTCTCTGAGGCGCCGACGATCCTCGGCCTCGACGGCGGGCACAAGATGAGCAAGTCCCTCGGCAATACCGTGATGCTGCGGATGAGCGCCGATGAGACCGCGAAGAAGATCCGCAAGGCGAAGACGGACTCCGAGCGCACCATCACCTTCGACCCGGAGGGCCGGCCCGAGGTTGCGAACCTGCTGACGATCGCGGGACTGTGCACCGGCCGCGCCCCGGAGGAGATCGCCGCGGAGATCGGCGATGCGGGCTCCGGCACGCTCAAGGTCATGACCGCCGAGGTGCTCAACGACCACCTCGCCCCGATCCGTGCGCGCCGCGCGGAGCTCGAGAAGGACCCCGGCTACCTGCTGTCGGTCCTGCGCGCGGGCAACGAGCGCGCGAATGCGGTGGCCGACGAGACCCTCGCGCACGTCCGCGAGGTCATGGGGATGGTCTACTGACCGCAGGGGACTGCCGGGCCGACCGCGGCCCAGCATGATCCCGGCATGATCACGGACGCGGGAGACTGGATCTGACGGGACCGGCGCTGATCAGGAATCGTCCCCGTCGCCCCAGGTCGGCGTCCGCCGGCGGTCCTCGCGCACAGCGCGCTCGAGCGCGGCGTTGCACGCTTCGATGCGTGCGATCAGGTCGAAGCTGATGCCGGTGTCGTCCTGCGAGGGCTCCGCCCAGCGCGGCGCCGGCCGGACGGCTCCGGGGAAGGCGTCAGCGAACCCCTCGGCTCCGCGGGTCTCGTCCAGGATATTGCTCCTTGCGCCGGTCCCCTCAGTGCGCACCCGGCTCCCCTCCGCGGCGTGGGCCGCGCGCTGGAGCTGCTCGGTCAGGGCGTCGAGGCGGGCGGTCGCCGACGCATAGGAGAGGGAGCCCGCGAGGAGCTCCGCATCGAGGCCCTCGAGGTCGCGCCCGATCCGCTCGGACTCCTCGAGCAGGTGGCCGCCCGCTTCGTGCGGCAGCGAGGGGCGCAGGTCGGCGTCGAGCCCCGTGACCGAGCGGAGCGCATCGCGCAGCGGGGCGGTCGTCCTGCGCCATGCCTGCTGCCAACCGCCGCTGCGATGGAAGAGCGCGACGGCATCGGTGATCCGCTCCCGCTCCTCGCGCGCTCGCGTCACCAGGTCCGCGACGAGCCGGGAATCGGCCGCGCCGAGGCCGGGCAGGCCCCAGAGCAGCCCGCGTCGCGCGGGGAGGGACTCGATCATGCTCTGCGCCTCGAGCATCCGGCTGCGGTAGTCCGGTCCCCTGGCGAGATCACGGCTTTCGGGCGCGGCGCCGTCGGGGACTGACGCGAGCGCCTGCTCGACGGCGCTCTGCGCGGCGCGGAGCTTCCCGTATCCCTCCACGGCGGCCTCGACGCGCAGCCGGTTGGCGCGCGCGATCCCGAGCGCGTAGAGGACTCCCGCCAGCGCGGCCAGCAGGGCGGCCGTGGCGATGACCGCGGCGAGGATGACGCGGAACGTCGTCCAGAACGGCTAATCGAGCTTTTCCGCATAGCCCTCGGCGCCGGTCAGCACGGCCTGCTCCCATTCGCCCTGCAGGATGTACGGGAACATCGGGCCGGTGACGAGTATGCGACGATCGTTCCGGTCGAACGCCGCGTCCCCGGCGGCGCAGGCGTCGTAGGCCCGTCCGTTCGGTCCCAGGTTCCGCCGCGAGGCTGAGGGGTCGATCGCGATGATGATGAGGCCGTCGATGTCCTCACCGCCCGGGGGCCACTCGGGGTGCTCCTGCTCGACATAGTGGCCCACGGCCCAGCACAGACCGTCTTCAGACCTCAGATCGGATCCGTATGGTGCGGCGTCGAAGGTGAGCACCTTCAGCTGCACGGGTCTGCGGAAGTCGACGCTCGCGAGCGAGGCGGACAATGCCTCGTCGTCGAGCACGCCGGCTTCGTCAGCGATCTCCACCGTCGGCGGCACTGCGAGGGCGGCGGGCGCCCACGAGACCATCGAGACCATGAGGGCGGCGGTGCACAGGAGGAGCGCGAGGAGAGGCCGCAGACGGAAGATGCCGTCGAACTGTGCGCGGAGCGCAGTGGTCGTCATGCCGCGACCTTATCTGGGCCGATGGCTGCCGCGCAGTGCTGGGCCGTGTCTCGAAGCTGTGCCGCCTCACCGAGGCCTGCCTTATGATGGCCAAAAGCCATGCTTCAGACATGCTCCAGAGAGGACCCCTGAGATGACCGTGTACGACAATGTCTCCCAGCTCGTCGGCCGCACCCCGCTCGTGCGCCTGCACCACCTGGGGGAGGACGTGAAGGCCGACGTCCTCGCCAAGCTCGAGTTCTACAACCCCGCGAACTCCGTCAAGGACCGCATCGGCGTGGCGATGATCGACGCCGCCGAGAAGTCCGGAGACCTGCAGCCCGGCGGCACGATCGTGGAGGCCACCAGCGGGAACACCGGCATCGCCCTGGCGATGATCGGCGCCTCGCGCGGCTACCGCGTGGTGCTCACGATGCCCGAGTCGATGTCCAAGGAGCGCCGCGCCCTGCTGCGGGCCTTCGGAGCGGAGCTCGTGCTCACCGAGGCCGCCGGGGGGATGAAGGGCGCCGTCGAGAAGGCGGCCCAGATCGCTGCCGAGACCGGGGCCGTGCAGGTCAAGCAGTTCGAGAACGAGGCGAACGCGCAGATCCACCGCGAGACCACGGCCGAGGAGATCTGGGCCGACACCGACGGCGGCGTCGACGCGCTCGTCGCAGGCATCGGCACCGGCGGCACGATCACGGGAGTCGGCCAGGTGCTCAAGGAGCGCAAGGACGGGGTGAAGATCTTCGCCGTCGAGCCCGCGGAGTCCGCTATCCTCAACGGCGGCGCCCCCGGCCCCCACAAGATCCAGGGGATCGGCGCGAACTTCGTGCCCGGCGTCCTCGACACCGAGGTCTACGACGAGGTCCTGGACATCGACGCCGAGACGGCCATGGAGCGCGCGCGATCGGTCGCCCGCACCGAGGGCCTGCTCGTCGGCATCTCCTCGGGTGCTGCGATCGAGGCCGCGGCCCGCATCGGCGCGCGCCCCGATCTCGAGGGGAAGACGATCGTGGTGATCGTCCCCTCCTTCGGCGAGCGCTACCTCACCACCCCGCTCTACGCCGAGTACATGGACTGAGATGGCTCTGCTGAACCGCCCGCTCGACGCGCTCGCCGCGGTCCGCGAGGACCTCGCGGCGGCGCGTCGCCGCGATCCGGCCGCGACCTCCGACGTGCAGCTCGCGCTGACCGCCCCCGGACTGCATGCGATCTGGGTGCACCGCGCGGCCCACGCGCTCTGGGGGCGGCGGCGGGGCCGACTGCCCGCCCTGATGCTCGCCCAGGCGGCGCGCGCCGCCACCGGGGTGGAGATCCACCCGGCCGCCCGGATCGGGCGGCGCTTCTTCATCGACCACGGGATGGGCGTGGTGATCGGGGAGACGGCGGAGGTCGGCGATGACGTGATGCTCTACCACGGGGTCACGCTCGGCGGCCGCTCGATGGAGCGCACCAAGCGCCACCCGACGGTGGAGGACGGCGTGGTGATCGGCTCCGGCGCGCGGATCCTCGGGCCCGTGACCATCGGCGAGGGCGCGCAGATCGGCGCGAACGCCGTGGTCGTCAAGGATGTCCCGGCCGATGCGATCGCCGTCGGCATCCCCGCGCGGATCCGCCCGCACGTGGCCCATCCCGATGAGCTGGTGGACCCGGCGATCTGGATCTGATCGCGCCGGATCCGCGGGGCCCGGGACCCCTCAGCCGAAGGGCTCCAGGAAGGGGTTCCGGCCGCCGCCCCCGCCCACGAGGGTCCGCTCCCAGTCGGGGAGGATCTCGTGGGCGTCGGCGGCGATCACGTGGTCGTAGGCCGCGCGCACGAAGTCCCCGGTGGGCGGATCGATGTCGATCAGGACCGTGGTGGCCCCGTGCGCGCGGGCCAGCGGAGCGAGCTGCGCGGCCGGGAAGACGATCCCGCTCGTGCCGACGGCCACCAGGACATCGGCCGTGCGGGCGAGCGCCGCGGCCTCGCGCATCGCCGCCTCGGGGAGCATCTCGTCGAACAGCACGACGTCCGGCCGCACGGGGCTGCCGCACGCCGGGCACTGCGACGGCGCGCCGTGGTCCTCGGCGCGCGGCCCCTCCCCGGGGGCGAGCGGCGCCTCCCAGTCGCACCCGGGATCCATGCACACCGCGGTGTACGCCCGCCCGTGCAGCTCGTGGACCGTGCCGCTGCCGGCGCGCTGGTGCAGCCCGTCGACGTTCTGGGTGATGACCGGTGCGCCCATCCGCGCGATCGCGTAGTGCCCGGGAGTGGGGCCGTGGTCCGCTGCCAGCCGTGCGAGGTGCCCCCACACCTGCCAGAGCCGGGGGAGGGAAGCGGGGAGGCGATCGGCGTGCATCGCCTCCTCCATCTCCGGGGCGAGGGCCCACAGCCCCTCGGGCCCGCGGAAGACGCCCGCGCCGGTGCGAGCGCTCAGGCCGGCGCCGGTGAGGAAGACGATCCGCTGCTCGACGGACCGCGGCCGGTAGGCGCCGCGGGAGCGCGGAGCCTCGGGGGGGCTCACCGCTCCTCGCCGGCGCGGCGCGCGGGGGATGCGGGGTCAGTGCTCACGGTCGGCCTCCTGGGTCGGTGTCCCGGTCCCAGTCCTACCACGTCCGACTCCTGGTCGGCGCAGTCGGCGCAGTCGGTGCTGTCGGCGCGGCGACCAGGAGCGACCAGGAGCGACCGGGAGGCCGGGGCGCTGTCGCGCTGGCCGTACGGTCCCGAGAAGCCCGTCGGCGCCGGGGAGCCGCCTGCTAGCGTGCACAGCACTGCCCGTCCACCTGAGGAGGCGCCATGAGCGCGACCCTGCCCGCCGTCGGCGTCCATGACGAGGTCTCGCCGCTGCGCCGAGTGATCGTGCACCGGCCCGGTCCCGAGCTCGCCCGCCTGACCCCGGACACGCACGACGACTTCCTGTTCGACGAGGTGCTGTGGCTGGATCGCGCGCGCGAGGAGCATGACGCCTTCTCGGCGCTGCTGCGCGCCGAGGGCGCGGATGCGCTGCTGCTGACGGACCTGCTGCGCGAGGTGTGCGAGATCCCCGAGGCGCGCAGCGAGCTGCTCGCCGAGACGCTCTCGGCGCAGGTGTTCGGGGACATCGCCGCCCAGGACCTCACCGAGGCCCTCGAGGCGCTCCCCTCGGCCGCGCTCGTCGACGTGCTCATGGCGGGCATCACCCGCGGCGAGCTCGAGGCGCTCGGTGCGCCGCTGCGCTCGATCTCCCTCCAGATGGCGGCGCCCCGCGATCTCGTGCTGGATCCGCTGCCGAACCACCTGTTCACCCGCGACACCTCGGCCTGGATCGGCGGGGCGGTGGCGGTCAACCGGATGCGACTGCCCGCGCGCCGGCGCGAGAGCGCGCACCTGCGCATGATCTATCGCCATCACCCCCTGTTCGCGGGGGCCGACGGCACCGGCGCCACGCTGCACACCGACGGCCTCAGCGGGGCGCGCACGGCGGTCGAGGGCGGCGACGTGATGCTGCTCAGCGAGGGGACCGTCGCGATCGGCCTCAGCGAGCGCACGGGCGCCGCCGGGGTGGAGCGGCTGGCCGGGACGATCCTGGCCGACGGCGCGGCCGAGCGCGTGATCGCGATCGCGATGCCGCATCAGCGCTCGATGATGCACCTGGACACGGTGATGACCGTCGTGGACCGCGAGTCGATGGTGCGGTTCGGCCTGCTGCCGGCGCTGGAGACCTTCGAGATCCGCCGCCAGGGCGATCGCCTGGTGACGCGCGCGCGGGGGGCCGACGAGATGGATGCGGTCCTCGCCTCCGCGATGGGGGTGCCCTCCCTGCGGGTGCTCACGCCTCCGCTCGACGAGTACGCCGCCGCCCGGGAGCAGTGGGACGACGGCTGCAACGTGCTGGCCGTCGCGCCGGGGCGGGTCATCGCCTACGAGCGCGCCGCGCAGACCAACGACTACCTCCGCGGCGAGGGCGTCGAGGTCCTGGAGATCGCGGGCGGGGAGCTCGGGCGCGGTCGCGGCGGGCCCCGCTGCATGTCGTGCCCGGTCCTGCGGACACCTTCTCAGGACTGACTCGGCGCTCCCGATCCCGGTGGGGCGTACGGGGGGACGAACGCGGCGATCTCCTCGCGGGTGGGGAGCGCCTCGCGCAGGGACCGCTCCATGAGGAGCTGCTGGGCGCCAAACTCCATCAGTCCCTTGCGGATGCGGAAGCCGAGCCGCTCGAGCAGGGCGACGCTGCGCTTGTTGCGGGTCTGGGTGACCGCGATGACGTGGTCGTCCTCGAGGTGCGACTGCGCCCATTCCAGCAGGCACAGGCACGCTTCGGCGGCGAGGCCCTGGCCGGTGCTCTCCGGGAGCAGCGCGTAGGAGAGCTCGAGCTCTCCGCGGTCGTAGTCCAGCGCGATCGATCCGATCATCGAGTCGTCCTCCGCGCGGGCCACGACCCAGCGGCCCCAGGAGAGCCCCAGCGGGGAGAGCTCGAGCGCCTGCCGCGAGGCGTAGTCGACCGCTCCTCCCAGGTACTGGCGCGTCACGGGATCGGTCATCAGGCGGATCATCGCCGGGCGGTCGGGCTCACGGGGGGAGCGGATCACGACGCGACCTGCGCTGATCGTGATCGGCCACTCCTGGGTGCCTTCTCGTGCCACCCCCCAAGGCTACCCGCCCGAACCCCGCGGCGGAGGGGACTCGGGCCTGTATTGTGGGCGTCGCCGGCACGAGGACGTGCCGCCCCCTGCGGGACCGGCTGCCGCCGGAGCCGTTCATCACGCGCCCCGGCGCGGAGCACGCGAGGAGATTCGATGGCCGACGTCGGAGCCCGATCCACGGTCCTGCACCCCGTTCACGAGCGCCTCGGCGCGACCTTCACGGACTTCGCGGGCTGGGCGATGCCGGTGCGGTACACCTCGGATCTCGCCGAGCACCGTGCGGTGCGCGAGAGCGCCGGGATATTCGACCTCAGCCACATGGGCGAGATCGAGGTGACGGGCCCGGGCGCGGGCGAGGCGCTGGACAACGCGTTCGCCGGCAAGCTCTCCGTGATCGGCGAGGGCCGCGCGAAGTACTCCCTGATGCTCGCCCCCGACGGCGGCGTGATCGATGACGTCATCGTGTACCGTCTCGGCGAGGAGCGCTTCCTCGTGGTCGCGAACGCCTCGAACTACGAGACCGTCGCGGCCGAGCTGCGCGAGCGCGCCGCCGGCTTCGACGCCGTCGTCGCCGATCGCTCCCTCGAGTACGCGCTGATCGCCGTCCAGGGACCGGCCAGCGCCGACATCGTCACCCGCGCCGTGGTCGGCGGTGAGACGGGCCTGAACGTCCAGGACATCGCCGAGCTCAAGTACTACCGGGTCCTCCAGGACACCTACCAGGGCGAAGAGCTGCTGGTCGCCCGCACCGGCTACACGGGCGAGGACGGCTTCGAGCTGTACGTCCCCGTCGGCCGCGCGGCGGACCTGTGGGAGCTGCTGACCGAGGCCGGGGGAGACCAGCTCGTCCCCTGCGGCCTCGCGAGCCGCGACACCCTCCGCCTCGAGGCCGGGATGCCCCTGTACGGCAACGAGCTGGGCCGGGACCTGCTGCCCGCCCAGGCCGGGATGGGGCGCGTGGTCGCCCTCACCAGCAAGGGCGACTTCGTGGGCCGCGAGGCCATCGAGCAGACCGACGTCTCCGGCCGCCGCGTGCTGGTGGGCCTGACCGCCGAGGGCCGCCGCGCCGCACGCGCCGGATCCCTGCTGCGCGGGCCCGACGGATCCGAGGTCGGTGTCGTGACCTCCGGCGTCCTCTCGCCCACCCTCGGCCATCCCATCGCGATGGCGTACGTCGATCCCGCGCTCAGCGAGGTCGGCACGCAGCTGGTCATCGATGTGCGCGGCAAGGACCTCCCCGCGGTCGTGACCGCGCTGCCGTTCTACTCGCGCGACTGATCCGTCCGCGCGGCCGCATCGTCCGCGCGCGCACCGCGCCCGCCCCGGCGGCCGCCCCGCACGCTTCCCTCTTCACTGCACATCACCCCGCGCCAGCGCCCCGCTGGCTCCCTCCCGGAAGGACCGCCCTATGAGCAGCGACCTGAAGTACAGCAAGGACCACGAGTGGGTCCGGATCGAGTCCGACGGCGTCGCCGTCATCGGCGTGACCGACTTCGCCGCCGGTCAGCTCGGCGACGTGGTCTACGTCGACCTCCCCGAGGCCGGCGCGGAGATCACCGCGGGCACGGAGATGGGCGAGATCGAGTCCACCAAGTCCGTCTCGGACCTCTTCTCGCCGATCGACGGCACCGTGCTCGAGGTCAACGACGAGGTCGTGGCGAGCCCCGAGCTCGTCAACGCCTCGCCCTTCGAGGACGGCTGGCTGATCAAGGCCTCCTTCGACGCGCTCCCGGACGACCTCATGGACGCCGAGGAGTACGCCGCGCTCGTCGGCAGCTGAACCACCGCGGGCGCCGGGCCCGGCCGGGCCCGCCCCCGCTGCACGACCGCCCTGCGTGACCCCCTGCAGCACCGGACCTGAGAGAGACGAGGCGACGCACGTCGATGTCCACCCCTGATTCGCCCTTCACCGCCCACGACTCGTTCGTCCGCCGCCACGTCGGCACCGACGGCCCCGCGCAGGAGCACATGCTGCGCACCCTCGGCATCGCGGATCTGCCCGCCCTGCTGGAGGCGGCCGTCCCCGGCACGATCCTCCTGGACCCGCGCACCGATGACGCTCTCGGCGCCGGCGCGAGCGAGGCGGAGGTGCTCTCCGAGTTGCGTGCGCTCGCGCGCCGCAACACCGTGCGCACCTCCCTCCTCGGCGAGGGCTACTACGGCACGCACACCCCGCCCGTGATCCAGCGCAACATCCTGGAGAACCCCGCCTGGTACACGGCGTACACGCCCTACCAGCCCGAGATCTCGCAGGGCCGGCTGGAAGCGCTGCTGAACTACCAGACGGTGATCGCGGACCTCACCGGTCTCGACATCGCGAACTCCTCGATGCTGGACGAGGCTACCTCCGCCGCCGAGGCGATGCTGCTGGCGCGCCGCGCGAGCCGCGCGAAGACGGGCCGCTTCGTCATCGACAGCGACGTCCACGCCTCCACGCTCGCCGTGGTGCGCGGCCGCGCCGAGGCAGTGGGCATCGAGCTGGTCGTCGCCGATCTGAAGGATCCCTCCTCCGCCGAGGAGGCCCTCGCGGACGGCGCCTTCGGCGTGCTCGCCCAGTACCCCGCCGCCTCGGGGCTGGTGTGGGACCCGAAGCCGCTCGCGGAGCGGATCCACGCGATCAAGGGCCAGCTCGTGCTGGCGACCGACCTGCTCGCGCTCACGCTGCTCGCCTCTCCCGCCGAGCTCGGGGCCGACGTCGCCGTCGGCTCCTCGCAGCGCTTCGGCGTGCCGCTCGGCTTCGGCGGCCCGCACGCGGGCTTCATGGCCGTCGGCAAGGGCCTCGAGCGGCAGCTCCCCGGTCGCCTCGTCGGCGTCTCCCGCGACGCCGAGGGCCGACCGGCTCTGCGCCTCGCGCTGCAGACCCGCGAGCAGCACATCCGCCGCGAGAAGGCGACCTCGAACATCTGCACCGCCCAGGTGCTGCTGGCCGTGATGGCCTCCATGTACGCGGTCTACCACGGCCCCGAGGGACTCGCCCGGATCGCCCGGCAGGTCGCCGCGCGCACCGCGGATCTCGCCGCCGGCCTCGAGCGCAGCGGCTTCGGCCTCGCGCACGACTCCTTCTTCGACACCCTCGTGGTCGAGGCCCCGGGCAGCGCCGAGGAGATCACCGCCGCGCTGCGCGAGGCCGGGTACCTGGTGCGGGCGCTCGGCGCCGACCAGGTGCGCCTCAGCCTCGACGAGACCATCGATGCGGATGCCCTCGATGCGATCGCCCAGGTCTTCGAGCGCTTCGCCCCCGCCGAGTCGGCGCTGCCCGCCGGCGAGGACGAGGAGGGCGCGCTGCCCGAGGTCGGCGAGGCGTGGCCCGCAGAGCTGCTGCGCACCAGCAGCTACCTGCAGGATCCGGTGTTCCGCTCCTTCCACTCCGAGACCGCGATGATGCGCTACCTGCGCCGCCTCGCCGACAAGGACTACGCACTGGACCGCGGCATGATCCCGCTGGGCTCGTGCACGATGAAGCTCAACGCGGCCGCGGAGATGAACGCGATCACCTGGCCCGAGTTCGCCTCCCCGCACCCCTTCGCCCCGGCGGAGGACGTCGAGGGCTACCTCGAGCTGATCGATCAGCTCGAGCGCTGGCTCGCGGAGATCACGGGCTACGACACCGTCTCCCTGCAGCCGAACGCCGGCAGCCAGGGCGAGTACGCGGGCCTGCTCGCGATCCGCGCCTACCACCTCTCGCGCGGGGACTCCGAGCGCACGGTGTGCCTCGTGCCCGCGAGCGCGCACGGCACGAATGCCGCCAGCGCCGTCCTCGCGGGGCTGCGCGTGGTGGTCGTCGCCTCGGACGCGCTCGGCAACGTGGATCTCGACGATCTCAAGCAGAAGATCAAGGACCACGGCGAGGAGCTCGCCGCCATCATGATCACCTACCCGTCCACGCACGGCGTGTACGAGCAGGAAGTGCGCACGGTCTGCCAGCTCGTGCACGATGCGGGCGGCCAGGTGTACGTCGACGGCGCGAACATGAACGCGATGGTCGAGGTCGCCCGTCCGGGCGAGTTCGGCGGCGACGTCTCGCACCTGAACCTCCACAAGACCTTCTGCATCCCCCACGGCGGCGGCGGCCCGGGCGTCGGCCCGGTCGCGGCGAAAGCGCACCTCGCGCCCTTCCTGCCGGGCCACCCCCTCGCGCAGCAGGCCGAGCACTACGTCGCCGGCCACCCGGCGACCGTGCACGGCGGGGCGCCGGTCTCGCAGGCCCCCTACGGCTCGCCCTCGATCCTGCCGATCCCGTGGGCGTACATCCGGATGATGGGCGCCGACGGGCTGCGCCACGCGACGGCCTCCGCGGTGCTCGCGGCGAACTACATCGCCAAGCGCCTTGAGGGCACCTTCGACATCCTCTACCGCGGGGACGACGGACTGGTCGCCCACGAGTGCATCCTCGATCTGCGCCCCTTCACCGCGCGCACGGGCATCACCGTGGACGATGTCGCCAAGCGCCTGATCGACTACGGCTTCCATGCGCCGACGATGTCCTTCCCGGTGTCGGGCACGCTCATGGTGGAGCCGACGGAGTCGGAGGACCTCCCGGAGATCGATCGCTTCATCGACGCGATGCTCGCGATCGCCGCGGAGGCCGAGAAGGTGCTGGCGGGGGAGTGGCCTGCGGAGGACAACCCGCTGGTCAACGCCCCGCACACGGCGCAGTGCATCGCGGTAGCGCAGTGGGAGCACCCGTACTCCCGCGAGGTCGCGGTCTACCCGGGCGTCGCCGCCTCGGGCGACGGCGCCGAGGGCTACCACATGACGGCGCAGATGCGCGTGGAGTCGAAGTACTGGCCGCCGGTGCGCCGCATCGACCAGGCCTACGGCGATCGCCACCTCGTGTGCACCTGCCAGCCGCTGGACGCCTACGCGGAGAACGCCGGCGCGAGCTGATCCGGCCCGCGAAGAGCGCTGAGCGGTGAGGAGGGGGCGGGAGCGATTTCGCCCCCTCCTCGCGCATGCGGGCAGGCCAGTGTGACGGCGTGTGACGGCCAGGGCCCCGCGTGCAGACGGCCTGGGTAGCCTCGCTCCATGACTGAGATCCTCACCTCCCACGCCGGCTCCCTGCCCCGCACGCCCGAGCTGATCGCGGCGAACGCCGCGCGGCCCGTCGGCCCCGACGGACTCGCGCCCGTCATCACCGACGAGTTCCGGGACGTGCTCGCGCAGTCCGTCCAGGACGTCGTCGCACGGCAGAAGCAGATCGGCATCTCGATCCCCAACGACGGCGAGTACGGCCATGCGATGAGCTCGGCCTACAACTACGGCACCTGGTGGAGCTACATCTTCGACCGCGTCAGCGGCCTCGAGGTCACCGGCGTCGACCACCGCACGCAGGAGTCCGCGTGCTCCGCGCCGGGGGATGTGCGGCTGACGAGCTTCGCGGACCGCCGCGACTGGGTGCGCTTCGCCGACGCATACGGCGACCCGGAGTCCGGTGTCTCGCTCGGCAAGCAGAACGTGTTCCCCGCGGCGACCGGCCCCATCGGGTTCAGCGACCTCGGCCACGCGCTCATCGAGCAGGACATCGACAACCTGCGCGCCGCGCTCAGCGCGTCCGGCTACGAACAGGGATTCCTCAACTCCCTCTCCCCGGGCTCCGCGAGCCGCATCCAGGACGACCACTACGGGGACGTCGACGCGTTCCTCGACGCCTGGGTCGACGTCATGCGCCCGGAGTACCAGGCGATCGCCGATGCGGGTCTCGTGATCCAGGTCGATGATCCCTCGCTCGCCGAGAACTTCGACCAGATCACCCCTGAGCCCAGCGTCGAGGACTACCTCGCCTTCACCGCCAAGCGCGTGGACGCGCTGAACCGCGCGCTCGCCGGCATCCCCGAGGAGCAGGTGCGCCTGCACCTGTGCTGGGGCTCCTGGCACGGCCCGCACACCACCGACTTCGCCTTCCGCGATCTGGCCGCCACGGTGCTCGAGGTGAACGCGAAGTACCTCAGCTTCGAGGCTGCGAACGCGCGCCACGAGCACGAGTGGACGATCTGGAAGGACATCGCGCTGCCCGAGGGGCGCGTGCTCGTGCCCGGGATCGTCTCCCACTCGACGAACGTCGTGGAGCACCCGGAGCTCGTCGCCCAGCGCATCGAGCGCTTCGCGAGCATCGTCGGCCCCGAGAACGTCATCGCCGCCACCGACTGCGGCCTCGGCGGGCGCATCCACCCCGATATCGCGTGGGCGAAGCTCGAGACCCTCGTCGAGGGCGCCGCTCTCGCCTCCAGCCGTCTCTGACACCCGCCTCGCGCCCAGCGGCCGGCTCCTCTCCCGAACGGAGCGGAGCCGGCCGCTGTCACATTCCGTCACCGTGCTCGCTGCGAGGAGCCCGCAACGGGTCAGATAGGTGCATGCCGCACGGGATCCCCCGGCGGCCCTCGCATCCCTCGCGCTCTCGGCGCATCTGGACCCGGAAGGACATCTCATGGCGCAGACCCGCACCCGTCGCCCGCTCATCGGTGTGACCGCAGGGACCAGCACGCTGATGCAGGGGGCCTGGGCCGGGCACGAGGCGGTGATCCTCACCGAGCACTACGTGCGCGCGCTGCGCGAGGCGGGCGCCCGCGCCGTCATCATCGCTGCGCAGGACGAGTGGACCGACGAGGAGATCGCCGAGCTCGACGGGCTCGTCCTCACCGGCGGCACCGATCTGGATCCTGCGCTCTACGGCGAGGAGCTGCGCGAGACCGGCTTCGCTCCGGACGCTGCGCGCGATGCCTTCGAGACGGCGCTGTACCGCTCCGCGCGGCGCGCCGGGGTGCCGGTGCTCGGCATCTGCCGCGGGCTGCAGCTCATCGCGGTCGCCGAGGGCGGCGACCTGCACGCCCATCTTCCCGCCGACCTGCCCGCCCATCCGGTGACGGGGCTCGCCCCGACTGCCGTGCGCGCCCGCATCGAGCCGGACAGCGACCTCGCGCTCGCCCTCGGCACGAGCGCCGACGTCACCGCCTTCCACCATCAGGGCGTGCGCCGGGTCCCCGCCTCCCTGCGGGCCGTCGCCCGCCACGAGAGCTCCCTCGTGCTGGGCCTGGAGGCGCGCAGCGGCTCTCCCGTCCTCGCCGTCCAGTGGCATCCGGAGCTCGAAGGAGCCGGCGGCGGCGTGTTCGCGCGGCTGCTGGAGGTCATCGCCCTGCAGGGTCTCCCCGCCGGGGCGGGCATCAAGGCCGCGCAGGCTGGTCTACGATAGAGGCCTATCCGTCTGAACTGGAGGAAGCATGAGCTCCACACCTGAGAGCCGCACCCACGAGGTCCGCGAGGAGAACGCGACGTCGCAGGGGAACAGCTTCGCGAGCAGCCTGGTGCTCTCGCTCGTGCTGTTCGTGATGTTCGTCGCCGGGCTGTGGGTGATGGGCCTCTACACGATCGCCTGGTGGTGGTTCGGGGTGGGGCTCGTGCTGTGCATCGTCTCGCTGTTCCTGGCCTTCGACCTGGTGCCCCGCCTCCTGGCGAAGTGAACCCCGGGCCGCAGGCGCGGAGCCGGCGCGAGACCTGACGAGAAAGAGGACCCCTGCTCCGTGGAGCAGGGGTCCTCTTCGCATGCGGGGGAGGCTCAGCGCGTGCGGGGCTTCTGCTCCAGGCGCACGATCGTCTCCAGGGCGAGCTCCATCATGTCGCTGAAGCTCTCCTGGCGCTCCAGGGCGCTGGTCTCCTCGCCGGTCAGCAGGTGGTCCGAGACGGTGCAGATGGACAGCGCGCGGCGACCGAACTGCGCCCCCAGCGTGTAGAGCGCGGCAGCCTCCATCTCGACGCCGAGGATCCCGTAGCGCGCGAGGTTCGGGACGATCTCGCGGTCGGGGTTGTAGAACTGGTCGGAGGAGAAGAGGCCGCCGGCCGCGAGCGGCATCGTCCGTTCCTCGGCGACGTCGGCCGCGATGCGCAGCAGGTCGAAGTCGGCGGCGGGGGCGAAGGTGACGTTGCCGAAGCGCGAGCGGTTCATCGCGGAGTCGGTGGAGGCGGCGACGCCGAGGACCACGTCGCGCACCTTCACGGCGTCGGAGACGCCGCCGCAGGTGCCCACGCGGATGATGGTCTGCACGTCGTACTGCTCGAACAGCTCCTGGGCGTAGATCGCCATCGAGGGCTGGCCCATCCCGGAGCCCTGCGCGGAGATGCGCACGCCCTTGTAGGTGCCGGTGTACCCGAGCATGCCGCGCACGTCGTTGTACTGCTGAGGGTCCTCGAGGAAGGTCTCCGCGATCCAGCGGGCGCGCAGGGGATCCCCCGGCATGAGGACATGGGATGCGATCTGGCCGTGCTCGGCTCCGATGTGGGTCGACATGCGACCAGCGTACTGGGAGGATCGGTGACCGTGGCGCCCTCCTCCTCCTCCTCCTCCCCCGCCTCCCGATCGGCGCGCCCCCGGGTCGCGCTCGATGCGCGGCGCGCCCGCTGGGCCGTGTCCCTGATCTTCTTCCTCAACGGCGCCTCGTTCTGCGCGATCCTCCCGCGGTACCCGGAGATCGTGGAGAGCATCGGCCTGAGCAACGCGGCGTTCGGCCTGGCGGTGGGGGTCGGGCCGCTCGGCGGCCTCGCCGCCGGGCTCTTCGCCGCGACGCTCATGAGGCGCCTGGGCTCCTCGAAGGTCTCGGTGATCTTCCAGATCATCGCCTCGACGACCCACCTGCTCGTGTACACCTCGGGCTCGTGGCTCTGGCTCGCCTCGGCGCTGTTCCTCGCCGCCGCCGCCGATTCGATCACCGATATCGCGATGAACGCGCACGGCATGCGGGTCGAGCGCCGGTACGGCCGCTCGATCCTCAACAGCTACCACGGCTACTGGTCGCTCGGCGCGGTCGCCGGCGGCCTCGTCGGCGCGGCGTGCGCGCAGCTCGAGGTGCCGCTGTGGGCCCAGGGCCTCGCGGGGCTCGTGGTCTTCGGGGCGCTCGCCGCCGCCTCTCACCGCTTCCTGCTGACGGGAGCGGACACGACCGAGCGCGAGCCCGCGGCGGCGTCGGCGGCCTCCCCGTCGGCCGCGTCGGCCGGCAGCATCCCCGAGGCGGCGGCCGACGACGTCACCGGCATGGACCGGCCCGCGAGCGCTCCGGATGTATCGCGCGCGCCGCGGCGCATCGCCGGGATGACCGCGCGCGGCTTCGCTCTCGTTGCGGCGCTCGGCATGGTGCTCGTGTTCGCCGGATCGACCGAGGACGCCGGCAACACCTGGGGCGCCCTGTTCATGTCCCGCACCTTCGATGCGGCCCCGTTCGTGGCGGGCCTCGCGTTCGTCGCGCTGCAGGGCGCGCAGACCATCGGCCGCTTCCTCGGCGACGGGGTGGTGGACCGGCTTGGCGATCGCCTCACCGCCCGCATCGGCGCGCTGCTCAGCGCAGCGGGGATGTCGTTCGCGCTGCTCGTGCCGCATCCGGTGACGGCGCTCATCGGATTCGCGCTCGCCGGCTGGGGCGTCGCCACGCTGTTCCCGGCGGCGTACCGCTCGGCCGACGAGATGGACGGCGTCGCTCCCGGCGTCGGGATCACCGTGGTGGGCTGGTTCGCTCGCCTGGGGTTCTTCCTCACGCCGCCGCTGGTGGGCGCCCTCGCCGATGCCCTCACCCTGCGCTACGCGCTGTGGATGATGCCGATCTACGCGCTCGGGATCCTGATCTTCTCCGGCTCCCTGGCGACGCGCACGACGCGCTGAGCTCCGCAAGCAGAGAGCGCCGTGCTCAGGCGACGACCACGAACTCCCGGCCGAGCCACTTCGTGCGCCGCAGCCGCACCACTGCGCTGATCGGCAGCGGGCCGCGGATGTGAGGGTAGGAGACTCCCGGGAGGTAGGAGTCCTCCTCGACGTCCACGACGACCCCGGCGGCCTCCACCCGGGAGACGTCGATCTCGAGGATCACGAGGTCGTCGGGCTGATCGGGGTAGACGCGCTTGGCCACCACCGAGATCTGCTCCGGCCAGGAGGCGTGCAGGAATCCGACCTCCTCGAGGGAGGCGCCGCGAGTGGACTGGGTGTACTGGCCGGTGGGCACCGCGGCGTCCCAGGCGGGACGCTCGGTGATGTGCCAGATCAAGGGCGCAGGCATGAGCGGCAGTGTAGCGTGAGGCCCCATCAACATGGCCGCCCGCAGGCGGCACCGGTGCACGGAAGGGCGCTGATGCATCGCATCCTCACGATCTGCACGGGCAACATCTGCCGGTCCCCGATGGCGGAGCTGATCCTGCGCCGCGCGGTCCAGGAGGCCGGGCTCGGCGATCGCGTCGACGTCGCCTCCGCCGGCACCACCGGCTGGGAGGAGGGGGAGCCCATCGATCCGCGCGCCGCGGCGGAGCTGGAGTCCCGCGGCATCTCCTCCGGGGAGCACCGGGCCCGTCAGGCGACCTCCGCGATGCTGCGGGAGGCGGATCTGATCCTGGCGCTCGACCACGACCATGTCGCGCCGCTCCAGCGGATCGGAGGACAGGAGATCCAGGGGCGCGTGCGCATGCTGCGGGAGTTCGATCCGCAGGCGGGCGAGGACCTGGGCATCCGCGATCCCTGGTACGGCGACGAGTCCGACTTCGCCTCCAGCGCGCAGATGATCGCCGATGCCGCGCCGGGCGTCGTGGAGCATGTGCGGCGCGCGCTGGCGGCGGGGGCCGACCCCGCCTGAGGGGTCAGGAGCACGCGATGTCGCAGCGCACCCATGAGCCCGCACCCCGCGAGGCCCCGCCCGAGGATCTGGGCGCCCTCGAGCTCGCCGCCGCTCTGCGCAGCGGCGCCGTCGACGCACGGGAGCACACCGAGGCGGTGCTCGCGCGCGCCGCGGAGCGCGGTCCGGCGGTCGGCGCCTTCGCCCATCTCCTGACCGAGCGCAGCCGTCGGCAGGCGGACTGCGCGGCGCAGGCCCTCGGCGCGGCGCGGAGCAGCGAGGCCCGGGAGGAGCTCGCGCGCACCCGTCCGCTGCTCGGGGTGCCCCTGCCCCTCAAGGCTCTCAGCCGCATCGCCGGCGAGCCGTTCGAAGGAGGCAGCGCCGCGCTCGCAGGCATGACGGCCGAGGTCACAGACGGGGTCGCCGCGAGCATCCTCGAAGGCGGGACCGTGACCATCGGCCTCACCACCGCGCCCGAGCTCGGACTGCCCTGCTACACCGAGCCGGCGACCTCCGCTCCGGCGCGCACGCCTTGGGATCCCACCCGCATCGCCGGCGGGTCGAGCGGGGGTGCAGCCGCGGCCGTCGCCGCCGGCATCGTCCCGCTCGCGCACGGCTCCGACGGCGGAGGCTCTGTGCGGATCCCCGCCTCCTGCTGCGGCGTGGTGGGGATGAAGCCGACGCGCGGCCTCGTCTCCCCGGGTCCGTTCGGCGCGGAGGGCTTCGGACTCGTGACCGACGGGGTCCTCGCCCGGAGCGTCCGGGATGCGGCCGCGGGGCTCTCTCTGATCGCGCGCACCCGGCCCGGCGACGCCTGGCCGCAGGCGCTCCCTGCCCCCGGGAGTCTCGTCTCCGGCGGCCTCCCCTCCAGCCTCCTCGGTGCCGCTAGCGGAGAGGCCCGGCCCGAGGCCCTGCGGATCGGCGTGCTGACTGAGCCCCTCGCCGCCGACTGCGACGTCCACCCGGGAGCCCTGCGCGCCGTGGAGCGCGCCCGGACCGTGCTCGAGGGGCTCGGCCACGCCTGCACCCAGATCCCCGCCCCGTACGCGCCGCCCGCCTGGCGCGCGTTCATGCCGCTGTGGACCGTCGGCGCGGCCGCGATACCGCTGCCGCCGGAGCGCGAAGAGCTCCTGACCCCGTACACCCGCTGGATCCGCGAGCGCGGGCGCGAGTACTCGGGGGTGGAGGTCGCCGCGGCCTTCACGCAGATGCAGATGCTGGCCCGGCAGGTGGGGGAGGCCTTCGCGCCGTTCGACGTGATCCTCACCCCCACCCTCGCCGCGCCTCCGCTCCCGCCGAGCGCCTTCCTCGATCTCGACCCGGAGGCGGATTTCGACGCGCAGTGCGCGTTCACCCCGTGGACGAGCACCTGGAACATGACCGGATCCGCCGCGATCAGCGTGCCGCTGCACCGCGAGGCGGTCGAGGGACGCGACCTGCCCTTCGGCGTGCAGGTCGGGGCCGTGCGCCACGGGGACGACGCCCTGCTGCTCGCGCTCGCCGCGCAGCTGGATGGCGCGGACCCGTGGCCTCTCATCACGTGGGCGGCGGCATGACCCGCGGCGATCAGGCAGCGAGCGCGCCCGGTGCGCCGGGCGAGGAGAGGGCAGCGACGCCCCCCGCACCCACCATCCCCGCGCACGCGGAGTCCGCGGTCCCGGTGCGGGCGGATCTGTGGCTGTGGAGCGCGCGGCTCTATCCGACGCGCTCCGCGGCGACCGCCGCCTGCCGCGGAGGGCACGTGCGCCGCGGCGGCGACCCCATCAAGGCCGCCCAGCGCCTCTCCGTCGGCGACGAGCTGCGCCTGCGCTCGCCCGGGAGGGAGCGGATCGTGGTGATCACGCGCCTGCTGAGCAAGCGCGTCGGCGCGCAGATCGCGCGCCTCGCCTACGAGGACCGTTCTCCCGAGCCGATCGCGCAGATGCTCACGGCGCCGCCCCGCCGCGAGCGCGGGGCCGGTCGGCCGACGAAGAAGGAGCGCCGGGAGATGGACCGCTGGCGCGCGCAGGGGGCCACCCCAGCGGGGAGCGGCAGGAGCGCGGACGCCGAGGACGACGAGGACGCGCTCGAGCGCTGACGCCCCGCGAGCGGCCGGTCTGATTCAGCGCAGCGCGCCCATCAGCACCCGGCGGTGGGCCATGAGGCGATCCAGGAGCAGCCGCTCGACCGCGCTCGTGCGCGGGTGCGCGCCGTCGGCCAGCAGGCGCTGGCGCACGGAGGCGAGCTCGGCGGCATCGCGGATCATCTTCTTCATCTCGGACTGCATCCCGATCGTGCGCGCCCAGGCCTTCCCCTCGCGGCGCCCGCGCCAGGTCGCGAGCATGGAGACCTCGTCGTGCGTCAGCCACCCGGCGTTCGCGTAGTCGCCCAGCCGCACCCGGGTTAGCCGGGCCTCGTCCAGCACCAGCACCGCGATCAGCACGAGCCACAGCGCCGACATCACGATCTCGAGCCCGAGGATCAGGGCCAGCCCGCCGAGCGAGCCGGCGACCATGATGCTGGAGAAGTTCCACAGGGCGTGCAGGGCGATCCCCGGCCAGGTCGCCACGAGGAACACGAGCGCTCCGGCGACGGTCCCGAAACGGCGCACCACCAGGCCCATGACGACGCCGGTCAGCGACGTGTACACCGCGTGGCCGAAGATGCCGATCACGCCGCGGATCAGCACGCCGAAGGCGGTGGCCGCTGCGCCGCCCTCCCAGAACTGGCCGTAGTAGAGGATGTTCTCGGTGAAGGCGAACCCGCCGCCGATCAGCGCGCCGTAGAGCAGACCATCGAGCGGGCCGTTGAAGTAGCGCCGGGCCAGGAAGAACAGCACGACCAGCCCGAGGCCCTTCGTGGTCTCCTCGGTCAGGGGCGCGCTGATCACGGCGCCCACGAAGTTCGCGCTGTCCTCGGAGCCGGTCGCGGAGTAGGCGAGGATCGAGACCATGGTGTTGATGACGTAGCTCATCGCTGCGGCGACGGCGGCGCCCCACAGCACGGCGCTGAGCAGGAGCGGCACCGGCTGCGGATCCCAGCGGTCGGCCAGCGCGATCAGTCCGGCGATCACGAGCAGCGAGGCCAGCGCCAGCAGGAACTGCACGACCCACGCCCCCGCGCCGTAGCCGCCGAGCACGTACATGAGGAAGAAGAAGCCGAGCACGACCACGAGCAGCAGCGCGAGGACCCCGGAGAGGATCCACCCCAGCACGGTGCCCAGCGGCATCGGCGTGCGCTGCTCGGCGACGTTCTGGATGCGGCGGGTCTGCGTGGCCCAGGCCGACTCCGCCGGCGCGTCCTGCGGCCGCTGGATCTGCGCCTCGGCCCAGCGCGCGCGGGTGATCGCTCCTGCCGGCCGGGAGGAGGTGTCGTAGCGGCGCGGCACCTCGTAGTGGACGTACTCGGCAGGCCGGTGCCCGCCGGGCTGCGCGGGAGGGCGATGGCCGGGCGGGAGAGGGGGCGTGGCGGTCATGGGGATCCTTCGGTCAGGAGGGGAGGCCGTCGTCGCTGATGGTATCGGTGTGTGACGCAGGCGGCACGGATGCCAGGGTTGAGCGGAATAGACTCAACCCTGGATCCGTTGCACAGTATGAGGCCGTCGAGGTCGGCACCCCGCTCTCCCGGAGAGCGCACCGGCACCCGCCGCCCAGGCGCCCCGATGACCTCCTCGCAACGTCCCGACCCGTCGCTGCGCGCGAACCGCGCCGCGGAGAACCGGAGGAGAACACCGTGGAGTTCCGCTTCACCACTCGCTCGCAGGAGGCCGTCACCCAGGCCGCCTCGCGCGCCGCCGAACTGGGCAACCCCCAGGTCCTGGCCACCCACCTGCTCTGGGCGCTCGCCGATCAGACCGACGGGATCGCTCGCGCGCTGCTCGAGGCTGCCGGCGTCGATGCCGATGGCATCCGCACGAGCGCCGCCGCCCTGATCGACGCCCTGCCGCGGGTGAGCGGCACCGATACCCACCCCACCTTCGTGGGGGCCGGATTCGACGCCCTGGAGAGCGCGCGCCGCGAGGCCGACGCCGAAGGGCGCACCTACCTGTCCACCGAGCATCTCCTCATCGGCATCGCGCTCGGCAAGGATGAGGCCGCACGGCTGCTCACCAGCAGCGGCGCGACCGCGAAGACCCTGCGCGATGCCATGACCACTCTCAGCGGAGGCACACCCATGGATACCCAGAACCCCGAAGGCACGTTCAAGAGTCTCGAGAAGTTCGGCGTCGACCTCACGGCGCAGGCCCGAGACGGCAAGCTCGACCCGGTGATCGGTCGCGACAGCGAGATCCGGCGCGTCGTGCAGGTGCTCAGCCGCCGCACGAAGAACAACCCGGTGCTGATCGGCGAGCCCGGCGTCGGCAAGACCGCCGTCGTCGAGGGCCTCGCCCAGCGGATCGTCGCCGGGGACGTCCCCGAGTCGCTGCGCGGCAAGACGCTCATGTCCCTCGACCTCTCCTCGATGGTCGCCGGCTCGAAGTACCGCGGCGAGTTCGAGGAGCGGATGAAGGCCGTCCTCGACGAGATCCGCGCCTCCGAGGGCCAGGTCATCACCTTCATCGACGAGCTCCACACGGTCGTCGGCGCGGGAGGCAGCGGCGACGGCGCGATGGACGCCGGCAACATGCTCAAGCCCATGCTCGCCCGCGGCGAGCTGCGGCTCGTCGGCGCGACGACTCTGGACGAGTACCGCGAGAACATCGAGAAGGATCCCGCGCTCGAGCGCCGCTTCCAGCAGGTCTTCGTCGGCGAGCCCTCCGTGGAGGACACGATCACGATCCTGCGCGGGCTCAAGGACAAGTACGAGGCGCACCACAAGGTCTCGATCACCGATGCCGCGCTCGTGGCGGCGGCGACCATGTCCGACCGCTACATCTCGGGCCGTCAGCTCCCCGACAAGGCGATCGACCTGGTCGACGAGGCCGCGTCGCGCCAGCGCATGGAGCTGGACTCCTCCCCGGTGGAGCTGGACATCCTGCGCCGCCAGGTGGACCGTCTGAAGATGGAGGAGCTCGCGCTCGCCGGGAGCGATGATCCCGGCAGCGTCGCGCAGCTCGAGAGCGTGCGCAGCCAGCTCGCTGATCGCACCGAGAAGCGCGACGAGCTCTCGGCGCGCTGGGAGCGGGAGAAGGCGGGGCTGAACCAGGTCGGCGAGCTGAAGGCGAAGCTCGAGGAGCTGCGCATGCGCGCAGATCGCGCCCAGCGCGAGGGAGACCTCACCGCGGCCTCGAAGATCCTCTACGGCGACATCCCTGCCATCAAGGAGCAGCTGCGCGACGCGGAGGAGGCCGAGGCCACCGGGCAGAGCGCCGGCAGCGGCCAGAAGCCGCTGGTCTCCGAGCGCGTCGGCCCCGATGACATCGCCGAGGTGGTGGGCAGCTGGACCGGCATCCCCGCCGGCCGGCTGCTGCAGTCCGAGACGCAGAAGCTCCTGGACATGGAGAACGTCATCGGGCAGCGGCTCATCGGGCAGAAGCGCGCGGTGGGCGAGGTCGCCGATGCGGTGCGCCGCGCTCGGGCCGGCATCTCGGATCCGAACCGGCCGACCGGATCGTTCCTGTTCCTCGGGCCGACGGGCGTGGGCAAGACGGAGCTCGCGAAGTCGCTCGCCCAGTTCCTCTTCGACGACGAGCGCGCCCTGGTGCGCATCGACATGTCGGAGTACGGGGAGAAGCACTCGGTCTCCCGGCTCGTCGGCGCGCCCCCCGGGTACGTCGGGTACGAGGAGGGCGGGCAGCTCACCGAGGCTGTGCGGCGCCGTCCGTACTCGGTGATCCTGCTGGACGAGGTCGAGAAGGCGCACCCGGACGTCTTCGACACGCTCCTGCAGGTGCTGGACGACGGGCGACTGACCGACGGCCAGGGTCGCACGGTCGACTTCCGCAACACCATCCTGATCCTCACCTCGAACCTGGGGGCGCAGTTCCTCCAGGACTCGGGACTGGAGAAGGAGGCGAAGCACGAGGCCGTGATGCACGTGGTGCGCGCGAACTTCAAGCCGGAGTTCCTCAACCGCCTGGATGACATCGTCATCTTCGACGCGCTGGATCGCAGCGAGATCGCCCGGATCGTGAGCCTGCAGGTGGCCTCGGTCGCGCAGCGGCTCGCCGAGCGCCGGATCTCGCTGGAGGTCAGCGAGGACGCGACGCGCTGGCTGGCCGATCGCGGATTCGACCCGGCCTACGGCGCCCGGCCGCTGAAGCGCCTGGTGCAGAAGGAGATCGGAGACGCCCTCGCGCAGCTGATCCTGCGCGGCGAGGTCCACGACGGCGAGTCGATCCTCGCAGAGCTGGACCCCGAGGCCGATTCCCTGCGCCTGCGCGTGAGCGAGGGCGCGGGAGCAGCCGAGGATCCCGAGGCGGATTCCCCGCAGGGGCCCGCCGAGCTCTGAGCAGCGGGGTGAGCCGGGCAGTCGGCTCACCCGCGCGGCGCGTCCCATGGCATGGGCACATGCTCGCGGCGCACCTCCAGGAGGCCCTCCGCGTCGGTGACGGCGCGGTGGGCCTCCTCCCATGTCTCGGTCGCGCGATCGAGCTCCTCCGACGAGCGGTTTAGAGCATCGGTCACCTCCGAGGGGGCGAAGGGTCGCACGGCATCCGCCGCCCCCTCGGAGACCCGTGCGAGGGAGTCGGTGAGCGCTGGGGCAGCGGTGGCCGTGAGCCCACGGACGACGGCAGCGGAGTCCCGGGCTGCGCCGTCCTCGAGCGCACGGATCCCGGCGGCGCCATCGCCCGCGACAGCCGCGTCGAGGAGGTCCTCGGCGGTCGTCAGGCGGCTCGCGATCAGCGCGTCGGTCTGTTCCAGGACCGTGGCGCCCACCGAGTGCGTCCCGAAGGCGAAACCCCCGGCCCCGTGCAGCATGCGGGCCGTCCCGGCGAGCGGCGCTGCCGCATCGCCGAGGCCCCGCTCCTGCGCCCAGCCCTCCGCGTCGTCGATCATCTCCCCGGAGCGCGCGTGCGCATCGACCCCATCCTGCAGCAGGGAGACGAGCGGCACGGGGGAGAGGGCCGCGTGGCGCAGGGTGCGTGCGGTCTCGAGATGCTCCGCGGGAGCATGCTCCGGTGCCGCGG
Organism: Brachybacterium equifaecis; assembly: GCF_023509525.1. Lineage (GTDB taxonomy): Bacteria > Actinomycetota > Actinomycetes > Actinomycetales > Dermabacteraceae > Brachybacterium > Brachybacterium equifaecis. The sequence continues at coordinate 94,193 of NZ_JAKNCJ010000001.1, read as the reverse complement.
CGCCCGGCTGCGGCCAGGGGAAGGGCGAGTGTGTGGGATCCGGGGAGATCATCGGGCCGAAGTAGGGCCGTGACGCCAGGTCCGGCGGGAGCGCCGGCAGGGGAGCAGGCAGGGGAAGCGGATGCACCGGAATCCCGATGTACGGGCTCTGCGGGCTCCCGAAGGGCGGAGGTTGGAGGCCCGGAGGGGCTGGGTGCTCCCCTCGGCCTGCCGTGCCGGTTCCTGACCAACCACTGCCTGGCCCACCGGTTCCTGGACCACCGGTGCCGCGGAACCACCCGGCGCCGTCCGCTGCGCTCGCCTCATCCTGCTGCGCCGCCTGACGGCGCAGCTCCTGCGCCCTCGCACGGCACTGCTCGGCGCACTGGCCGCTGCGCTGGGCGACCTCGCCGAGGCGCGAGCGGAAGTCGTCGGCATCCGGACCCTCCCACTCCACGCCTTTCGCGCGCTCCGCCGCCTCGCCGAGCGCGTCCGCCTGCGCGGCGTCAGCGAGAAGCTGCGCGGCGAAGGACTCCAGCTGGTCCGTGTCTGCTCCCATGAACATCGTCATGCGCGCCACGCTAGACGGGACCGAGGCAGGGGTCATGGGGAGGACTCGTGGTGTGGAGAACGCCCTCGAGCGCAGCGGCGATCCGCCGCTCTCCTCAGCGGGCGGAGCGCTCGCCGAGGCCGCAGGGAGGGAGAAAACGGTAGAAAAAGGACGCCAGCCTGCGGGAATGCCTCTCGACAACTGCGGGCAGATCCCCCAGCGGAGACTCAGAATCCGTACGATCGAGCAATGAGCACCTCCCTCACCCCCGACCCCGCGCTCCCGTCGGCCTCGGCGCCATCCCCTGCGCCCGCACGCCAGTCCCGAGCGAAGACCATCCTCGGCACCGGCATCGGCAACGGCCTCGAGTGGTTCGACTGGAACATCTACGCGAGCTTCGCGGTGTACTTCTCCGCCCTCGCCTTCAACCCGGAGGATCACACCTCCGACTTCCTCAAGACCATGGCGATCTTCGCCGTGGGCTTCGTGGCGCGTCCCTTCGGCGGCGTCGTCTTCGGCTGGATCGGCGATCGCGTGGGGCGCAAGCACGCTCTCTCGCTCGCCGTCATCTGCGCGTCCGTCGGCTCCCTGCTGATCGCCGTCCTGCCCACCTACGAGCAGGTGGGCGTGCTCTCCTCGGTGATCCTGCTGGTCGCCCGCCTGATCCAGGGCCTCGCCCACGGCGGCGAGGTCGGCAGCGCCCAGACCTACATCGCCGAGCACGCGCCGCGCGAGCGGCGCGGCCTGTGGGCCAGCTCGATCTACGTGTTCGGCACCTCGGGCCTGATGATGGGTCTCCTGCTCGGACTGGTCCTCCAGAGCGTCCTCACCGCGGAGCAGATGGCGACGTGGGGCTGGCGCATCCCCTTCGCGATCGGCGCGGTGCTGGGCCTCGCGGCCCTGTGGATCCGCCGCTCGATGGACGAGTCCGAGGTGTTCCACGAGGAGAAGGCGCGACAGGAGGAGCAGGGCGAGAAGGTGCGGGTGTTCACGCAGCTCGCGCGCAACTGGAAGACCTCCCTGCAGGTCATCTTCATGACCGCCGGTCTCACCATCGCCTACTACATCTGGTCGGTCTCGATGGCCTCGCTCGCCAAGCAGGAGCTCGGCTACACGGCGCAGGAGTCCTTCGGCGCCTCGCTGATCGGCAACGTCGTCTTCATCATGGCGCTCCCGCTGTGGGGCGCGCTCTCGGACCGCATCGGCCGCAAGACCTGCGCGATCGCCGGTCTCGCGGGCACCGCGATCCTCTACATCCCGCTCGTGCTCCTGGTGCAGGGCGAGTTCTGGCAACTCGTGCTCGCGATCTGCGTGCAGCTCGTGCTGCTCGCCGGATTCCTCGGTCACGCCCCGGCGATGTATTCGGAGATGTTCTCCACCGCCAACCGCGCGAGCGGCTTCGGCATCCCGTATGCGATCGCCATCGCCGCCTTCGGCGGCACCGCTCCGCTGATCAACACGGCGATCGGCAACCAGCTGACCTTCGGCATCTACGCGGTGATCATGCTGGTGGTCTCGATCATCACGCTCGCCACGCTGCCCGAGACCAAGGGCATCTCCCTGCGCGATGAGCCTGCAGAGGCCCCGCGCACCGTCTGACGGGCCCGCCCCCGGCAGCGAGACCGCCTTTCTGCGCCAGATCCTGGCACTGAAGGGCGGTCTTTCTGCTCTCCGATCTCGCTGCGTCTGAGGCTTCAGCTGCCGGACATGCCGATCAGGATCAGCAGCACGAAGTATCCGGCGAAGGCGAGAATCTCGAGCAGGTTGATCACCCCGCACACCCAGCCGATCGCCAGACCCCAGGTGGCCATCGCTCTGGCCCTGGACGGCGTCTTCGGACTGTCGCGACGTGCCCAATGCCCGAACCAGACGGCGATCGCAGCCATCGGCAGGCCGATGACGGGGAAGACGAGGAACGGGAAGGAGACGATGCCGAGCACCAGGGCAGCGATAGCGAGCCCCTCCGTCTGGGCGCCGGCATGCTGCTCGGGGGCCGACGGGCTATCTGATCCGAGGCGCAGATCGCTCGGCCGATGCTGAGCGCCGGACTGGGACGGGTCGAGGACAGGCAAGGCAGAGGAGGACGTCTGATCGGGCTGCATCGCGACCCTTCCGAGGAGCGGCCCGCGCTGTGCGCGGGGGCCTGTTGCCCCGAAGCGTAGGGCCCCGGAGGAATCCTCCGGGGCCCGCTGTGGACAACCCTCCGCTGGGGAGGAATCGCCGACTCAGACGACGATGTTCACCAGCTTCGGCGCGCGCACGATGACCTTGCGGACGTCCTGCCCGGCGATGAGCTCCTGCACGCGGGCCTCGCCCATCACGAGCGCCTCGAGGTCGGCCTCGGAGATCTCCGGATCGACCTCGAGCCGGTGGCGTACCTTGCCCTTGATCTGGACGACGCACGTGACCGAGTCGGCCTTCAGCATCTCCGGATCCACGGCCGGGAACGGCGCCCGGGTCACGGTGCTCTCATGGCCGAGCCGCGCCCAGAGCTCCTCCGCGATGTGCGGGGCCAGCGGCGCCACCATCACCACGAGCGGTTCGATGACCTCGCGCGGGGAGGTCCCGGACTTCGTGAGGTGGTTGACCAGCTCGATGAGCTTCGCGATCGCCGTGTTGAACTGCATCTGCTCCATATCTCGGCCGACGCCGTCGATCGCGCGGTGCAGCGCCTTCTTCGACTCGAGCGCGGCCGGCTCGTCGCTCACGATGACCTCGCCGGTCTCCTCGTCCACGACCAGCCGCCACAGGCGCTGGAGGAAGCGCTGGGAGCCGACCACGGCGCGCGTCTCCCAGGGGCGGGAGAGGTCCAGCGGGCCCATCGACATCTCGTACACGCGGAAGGTGTCCGCGCCGTACTCGTCGTACATGTCGTCGGGCGTCACCATGTTCTTCAGCGACTTGCCCATCTTCCCGTACTCCTGGAATGCGGGTTCGCCGTTGTACGTGAAGGAGCCGTCCGCCTCCTCGACGACCTCCGCGGCGGGCACGTACATCCCGCGCGCATCTGTGTACGCATAGGCCTGCACGTAGCCCTGGTTGAACAGGCGGTGGAACGGCTCCTGGCTCGTGACGTCGCCGCGGTCGAACAGCACCTTGTGCCAGAACCGCGCGTACAGCAGATGCAGGACGGCATGCTCGACGCCGCCGACGTACAGGTCCACGCCGCCCACATCGCCCTCGCCGCGCGGGCCCAGCCAGTACTCCTCGTTCTCGGGCGCCACGAGCTGCTGATCGTCGCTGGGGTCGATGTAGCGCAACTGGTACCAGGAGGACCCGGCCCACTGGGGCATCACGTTGGTGTCGCGGCGGTACTGGCGCGGCCCGTCGCCCAGGTCCAGGGTGAGGGTCGTCCAGTCGGTCGCGCGCGAGAGCGGGGTCTGCGGCTCGGTCTCGGCGTCCATCGGATCGAAGGTCTTCGGGGAGAAGTCCGTGACCTCGGGCAGGTCCACCGGCAGCATCGATTCGGGCAGTGCGATCGGGGTCTCCGGATCGTCCAGCGCGTAGACGATCGGGAAGGGCTCGCCCCAGTAGCGCTGGCGCGAGAACAGCCAGTCGCGCAGGCGGTAGGTGGTGCGGGCGCGGCCGAATCCCTGCTCCTCGGCGTACCGGACGGCGGCGGCCTTGGCCTCCTCCTTGGCCATCCCGTTGAGGTCCAGGCCCGGGCCGGCGGAGTTGATCTTCTCGCCCTCGCCCGTGTAGGCGCCGCGCTCGAAGCCGTCCGGCACCTGGACGGTGCGGATCACGGGGAGGTCGTAGCGCTCGGCGAAGGCGAAATCGCGCTCATCCTCGGCGGGCACGGCCATGATCGCGCCCGTGCCGTAGCCGGTGAGCACGTAGTCCGCGGTGAACACCGGCAGGCGGCGGCCGTCCATCGGGTTCACGGCGTACAGGCCCGTGAACACGCCCGTCTTCTCGCGCCCCTCGGCGGTGCGCTCGGCCGGATCGGCGGCCGCGGCGCGCTCCTGGTAGGCGGCGACGGCCTCGCGGGGGGTTGCCGCGCCGTCCTTCCACGCGGCGGGCGCCTCGAGCGGCCAGGCGGCAGGCAGGGCCTGGGGATCCGCGAGCAGCTCGTGCTCGGGGGCGAGCACGCAGAACGTCGCGCCGAACAGGGTGTCGGCGCGCGTGGTGAACACGTCGAAGGAGGCGCCGGCGAGATCCTCGAGGGTGAAGGTGATCTGCGCGCCGCGCGAGCGGCCGATCCAGTTGCGCTGCATCGAGCGCACCGACTCGGGCCAGTCGACCCGGTCCAGGTCCTCCAGCAGGCGGTCCGCATAGGCGGTGATGCGCATGTTCCACTGGCGCAGGGTGCGCTTGAACACGGGGAAGTTGCCGACGTCCGAGCGGCCCTCGGGCGTGACCTCCTCATTGGCGAGCACCGTGCCGAGGCCCGGGCACCAGTTCACGGGGGTCTCGGAGATGTAGGCGAGGCGGAAGGACTCCGCCAGGCGCTCGAGCTCCGCGTCGCTCGCCGAGGCGACGTCGGCCGCTGTGCGGCCCGCCCACTCCTCCGGCAGGGTGATGCCCTGGCGATCGGCGAGGGCGAAGGGATCGACCTCTCCCGCGCGCAGGGCACCGGGCAGCTCCGAGATCGGGCGGGCGCGACCGGTGGCGCCGTCGGCGTTCGCGGCCGAGGGGTCGTACCAGGAGTCGAAGATCCGCAGGAAGATCCACTGCGTCCACTTCACGAACGCGGGATCCGTGGTGGCGAGCGAGCGGCGGGGATCGTGGGACAGGCCCATCCGGCGCAGCTGGCGGCGCATGTTCGCGACATTGGCCTCCGTGGTCACGCGCGGGTGGGTGCCGGTCTGGACCGCGAACTGCTCGGCGGGCAGGCCGAACGCGTCGTAGCCCATCGTGTACAGCACGTTCTTCCCGCGGGTGCGGTGGAAGCGCGCGACGACGTCGGTGGCGATGTAGCCGAGCGGGTGGCCGACGTGCAGCCCCTTCCCCGAGGGGTAGGGAAACATGTCCATGATGTACATCTTCTCGCCGAGCTCGGAGGCGGGGGTGCCGTCGCTGAGGGGGCCGACGGGGTTCACGGCGTGGAACGTGCCGTCGTCCTCCCAGCGCTGCTGCCAGCGCTTCTCGATCTCATCGGCCATCGCGGCCGTGTAGCGGAAGGGTGCCTCGCTCATGGTGGGTGATTCCTTGCTCGGTGCGTGGTCCGGGCGCCCGGTGGGCGGCGACCGGTGGGGCGCATGCCCCCTGACATGAGAAAACCCCCGCACAGGCGAGGGGGCCGCATCGACGCCGCCCGATCCTCGGGGGCTCATCTCGATGCGGCTACGGAAGCAGGAGGCGAGCAGCCATGGGTCCAGTATAGCCCTGGTCAGCCCAGCAGGGCCGAGGCCAGCAGCAGCGTCCCGACAGTGCCCACGGTCGTCACCAGCACGGTATCGCGGGCGAGGTTCTCGCCGACCTTGTAGCGCGAGGCCGCGACGAACACGTTCTGCGCCGTGGGCAGCGCCGCCATCACCACCACGGCGAAGAGGTCATGGCCTCGCAGGCCGAGCGCCGCGCCGATCCCGAGGGCCACGAGCGGCATCACCACGAGCTTCGCGCTCGCGGCGACCGCGATGAGGCCGCGGTTGCCGTCGGCCTTCGCGAAGGGCGCCGAGCCGATCAGCGAGATGCCGTAGGCGAGCAGCATCGCGGGGATCGCCATGTCGGCGATCGACTGGAACGGCTGCAGGATGACTGACGGCACGGTCGCTCCGGTCAGCACGATCGCGATGCCGGCAGCGGCGGCGATGATCGTCGGGTTCGCGCCGACGTTCTTCAGGATGCCGACGAGGCTCGGGCGCATCTGCGTGGTGACCGCGTGCAGCACGAACAGGTACAGCGGCGTGTAGACGGCCTGCTGGAAGAGGATCACGGGGAGCGCGTGCGAGGTGTCCCCGAGCACGTACAGGGCGATCGGGAAGCCCATGTTCGCGCCGTTGACCACGGAGCCGCTGATCGCCGCCACCACCAGGCGCGCTCCGCGCTCGGCCGTCAGCAGCCGCAGCGCGAGCAGGAGGAGTGCCCCCACGCTGAGCCCCGAGAGCCCCGCGACCAGCATCGGGACGGAGAGCACCTGGGCGAGATCGCTGTCCAGCAGCGAGACCAGCACGAGAGCGGGGGAGGCGAGGAGGAAGGTGACGCGGTTCAGGACGAAGCGCGCATCGGGGCCGAGCACGCCGGTGCGGCCGATCGCCCAGCCGATGCCGATGAGCACCCAGACGATGAAGAATCCCGAGAGGACCCCGGCCACGGCTGCGCGCTCCCGCGATCAGCGCCCGGGGCGCTGATCGGGCATGCCGGGCACGGGCTCGGCAGGATCGTTCCCGAGCTTCACGATGCGGTTGTGCTCATCCACGTGCACCACGCGAGGCTGGTGGGCGGCCATCTCGGCGGCATCCATCAGCCCGTAGGCGATGATGATCACGAGGTCCCCGGGCTGCACCAGGTGCGCGGCGGCGCCGTTGATCCCGATGATCCCGCTGCCCGCCTCCCCGGTGATGGCATATGTCTCCAGCCGCGCACCGTTGGTGACATCCACGATGCTCACCTGCTCGTTCTCCACGATCCCGGCCGCCTCCATCAGGGCGGCGTCGAGCGTCACGGAGCCGACGTAGTGCAGGTCGGCCTGGGTCACCGTCGCGCGGTGGATCTTCGAGGTCATCAGAGTGCGCATCATCGCCTTCCATTCTCCCACGTGCAGCCATGCGGGATGATGGGAAGGCCCGTATCGCAAGGAGGATCACCATGCCCAAGGCCCGTCGCCGCAGCACGCATTCCAGTTCCCGTTTCGAGGACATGGCTCTGCCCTCCGAGCTCCTGCGGGTTCTCGCCGAGCAGGGCTTCGAGCGCGCCTTCGAGATCCAGGAGGCGATCCTGCCCGATGCGCTCGCCGGGCGCGACGTGCTCGCGCGCGCCGAGACGGGATCCGGCAAGACCCTCGCCTTCGCGCTCGCGATGACCGCCCGCTTCCGCGGCCGCAAGGTGCACCGCATGCGCCCCCTCGGCGTGGTGCTCGTGCCCACGCGCGAGCTCGCGGCGCAGGTGGTCGACACCATCCACCCCTTCGCCCGCGCCGTCGGCGTGCGCGCGCAGCTGGTGGCGGGCGGCATGAACATCGAGAAGCAGGCGGAGGCGCTGAACAAGGGCGTCGAGATCATCGTCGCCACCCCCGGTCGCCTGCTCGACCTCGCCTCCCGCGAGGCGCTGTTCCTGGACTTCGTCGAGTCGACCGTGATCGACGAGGCCGACCACATGGCCGACCTCGGCTTCCTCCCGCAGGTCGAGCAGATCCTCGCCGCCACCCCGATGGGCACGCAGAAGATGCTGTTCTCGGCGACGCTCGACGGGCAGGTGGAGGAGATCACCGATCGCTTCCTGGTGGATCCGATCGAGCACGAGACGACCCCGGTCACCGCGGCCGTCGCGACGATGGACCACCACGTGCTCGCCATCAACCCCAAGCAGAAGCGCCAGATCACCGCGCAGCTCGCCGCGCGCGAGGGTCGCACCCTGATCTTCACCCGCACGCAGCTCGGCGCCGAGCGCGTCGCCCAGGAGCTGGTGGAGGTGGGAGTGCCCGCCGCGGCGCTGCACGGCAACAAGCAGCAGGGCCTGCGCACCAACGTGCTCGCCGGCTTCCGCGCGGGCGCCTATCCGGTGCTCGTCGCGACCGACGTCGCCGCCCGCGGCCTCCACATCGACGACATCACGATGGTCATCCACGCCGACCCCTCGGACGACGTCAAGGAGTACGTGCACCGCTCGGGCCGCACCGCCCGCGCGGGCGCCGCAGGCGTCGTCGTCACTCTCGCCCTGCCGCATCAGGTCAAGAGCACCCGCTCGGTCCTCGAGGGCGCTGCGGTGCAGGCGCAGTGGGAGGAGGTCGAGCATGCGGGCGAGGAGGTCCTCGCGCGCCTCGGCGGGCGCCGTCCGGCGGGCGAGATGGCGGAGGACCCTGCGAAGACGAAGTACAAGGGGGCCCCGCGTAAGCTCCGGCTGAAGGGAGCGCACGGAGCGAACGAGAGCCGCGCGCTGGAGCGACGCCTCAACGAGGAGCGCCGCGCCGCCTGGGACGAGGAGACCTCGTCCCGCGAAGGCGGCCGGGGCCGTTCGCAGGGCGGCCGCTCCGCTGAGGGCCGCACCGGCTCTCAGCGCTCCGCCCAGGGTCGACCTGCCCGTGTCGGCTCCGGCGCGGGGAAGACCGAGGAGGGCCAGGGGCGCGGGAGGCAGTCGCGCGGAGCAGGACAGGGACGGTCCGCAGGCCAGGGCCGTTCGCAGAGCAGTCGCGGAGAGGACCAGGGGAGGGCCCGACAGGGTCGGCCCTCGGTCTCGGGCCGCGGCATGAGCAGTGCTAGGAGACGTTCTCGGTGAGCATCAGCCTCTTCGACATGTTCAAGATCGGCATCGGGCCCTCGAGCTCCCACACGGTGGGTCCGATGCGCGCCGCGGCGACGTTCGCGCGCGAGATCCTGGACGATCCCCAGATCGGGCCCCGTGTGGCCGATGTCGAAGTGCACCTCTACGGGTCCCTCGCCGCGACCGGGCAGGGCCACGGCACCCTGAATGCGATCGTCATGGGCCTCGAAGGGGCCGACCCCGAGTACGTCGATCCCGTGCGCGGCCGCGAGCGGGTCGCCGAGATCGCCGAGCACGGCGGGCTCCTCCTCGACGGGCGCCTTCCGGTCTCGCTGCGACCGGCCTCGATCGTGCTGCACCCCCTGACGTTCCTGCCGCAGCACTCCAACGGCATGACCTTCATCGCCCTGGACTCCGAGGGCGGCCAGATCCTCACGCGCCCCATGTTCTCCGTCGGCGGCGGCTTCGTGGTCGACGCGGAGGACATGGAGCAGTCGATCGCCGAGGTGACCGCCGAGGAGGACGGCCGCGCGATCTTCACCGCCGGCGCCGAGCTGCTGCGCGTGTGCGAGGAGCGCGGGATCTCGATCTCCGACGCGATGCTCCAGCGCGAGCTGCAGTGGCGCAGCGAGGAGGAGGTGCGCGCCGGGGCCCTGCGCCTGTGGGGCGTGATGAGCGACTGCATCGAGCGCGGCATGCGCACTCCGGGTATCCTTCCCGGCGGCCTCGACGTCAAGCGGCGGGCCGCGACCTGGTACGAGGCGCTCAGCGTCGAGGATCCGCAGCACAGTGCGCTCAGCGCGCTCGAGTGGGTCTCGCTCGCGGCGCTCGCCGTCAACGAGGAGAACGCCGCCGGCGGGCGCGTGGTCACCGCCCCGACCAACGGCGCCGCCGGCATCATCCCGGCCGTGCTCTACTACGCCACGCACTATCTGGAGGGCGTCGATCCCGAGGACGTCGTGGTGCGGTTCCTGCTGACCGCCGGTGCGATCGGCTCCCTCTACAAGGAGCACGCCTCGATCTCGGGCGCCGAGGTCGGCTGCCAGGGCGAGGTGGGCTCGGCCTGCTCGATGGCCGCCGCAGGGCTCGCCGAGGTCATGGGCGCGAAGCCCGCCCAGGTGGAGAACGCCGCCGAGATCGCGATGGAGCACAACCTGGGCCTGACCTGCGATCCCGTCGGCGGGCTGGTGCAGGTGCCCTGCATCGAGCGCAACGCGATGGCCGCTGTGAAGGCGATCACCGCCGCCCGCTTCGCCCTGCGCGGCACAGGCGAGCACTTCGTCTCCCTCGACACCGTGATCGAGACCATGCGCCAGACCGGCAAGGACATGTCCGAGCGCTACAAGGAGACCGCCATGGGCGGCCTCGCGATCACGGCAGTCCCGGTGTCGCTGCCCGAGTGCTGACCCCCGCCCGGGGCCGAGCGGCCCCGTGGGCGCTCTCCCCCCGGCGGGCCTGATGCCTCCGGGCGCGGGCGGGAAAACGGGCCATTGCGATATTCGGTACTGTGAACGTGCTGGTGGCGCGCCCTGCGCCCCGCTCGAGCGCAGGTCGGAGGTGGACGTGGGAGCTGCGACGGCGCCTTCTCTGCCCGAGGGCGATTTCGCGACCCGTCTCTCCGCGGCGCTCGAGTCGAGGGGTCTCGGGCTCGCCCGGGTGAGCAGCCGACTGCGGCTCGCGGGCGCTCCCTGCGCGGCCTCGACTCTCTCGAACTGGCGCAGCGGGCACACCCGGCCGCGCCGCCCCGAGGGGGTGCGCGTGGTGCTCGCGCTGGAGACGATCCTCGAGACGCCGCCCGGTTACCTCGTGGAGGTCCTGCTGCAGGCGGGATCCCGCAGGCGCCCCTCGACCCTCCCCTCCGACATCGAGGGTGAGATCCTCCGCGCTCGCGCCGAGATGGGGCTCACCGCCCCTGACGCGCTGCAGCGCCTGCTCATGCATGAGGTGGCGCGCATCGACGCGCAGGGACGCTACGTCGGCTCACGGGTGCGGAGCGTGGTGCGGGGAACCCGCTCGGCGGTCGAGCGCGTGGGCGTCACGCTCTGGGGCGGACAGCCGTGCGCCGAGCAGTCGCAGACCACGCGGTCGATCCGCCCCCTGTGGGGAGCGCAGCTCGGACGCAGCCGGCTGTGGGCCGATCACGGGGTGCGACTGGTGGAGCTCGTGCTCGAGGCGCCGATCGAGCCCGAGCGGCTGGCCGTGATCGAGTACGAGGTCCTGCCCGACGGCGGCCCGTGGGCGCGCGCGTCGGGCCAGGGCAGCCATGAGTACGGCTCGAGCCAGCCGGTCGAGGCGCTCGTGCTGGAGATGCGCTTCGACCCCGCGCATCGCCCGGCTCGTCTGACCTGTCGCACGGACCGTATGGGGGAGCCGCAGCTCACACCGGAGAAGGAGCTCGCGATCGGGGCCGACGGCAGCGCTGTCTGCGTGCTGCATCGCGTGAACGGCGGCGGCATCCGTGCGGCCTGGGACTGGGAGGGGTGAGCATCGCATGAGCCCGAGCACCGATCCGAGCACGGAACCGAGCACAGACCCGAGCGCCGACGCTCCCGCGGAGCCGGGACCGCAGAGCCGCTTCGCCACCGTCCTGCGCCGCAGCATCGCGCGCAGCGGTCTCACGATCGAGGAGACCGCAGCCCGCGCTTCGCACAGCGGAGCCCGCGTCTCCGCAGCCACCCTGAGCTACTGGACCCGCGGCCGCTCCCTGCCGCGCAGGCGCTCCTCGCTGCCCGTCGTGATCGCCCTGGAGAGCGTGCTGGGACTCGAGGACGGCACGCTCGCGGACCACGTGGAGATCGGGGCGGACGCCTGGCGCTACCGCAGCTCGAACGAGGTCAGCGCCGTGGTCGCGGACAATGTCGAGATCACGAGCCTGCGCGAGGAGTGGGGCCTGCGGTGGGACGACGGGCTGCGCCGGGAGAGCGTCGTCTCCACGCTGCTCCTGGACCCGCAGGAGGGTCCGGCGCGCATCGCCTACGAGGCCGTGGTGACGGCCACCCGCGACGGGGCCGACGGGGTGCTGCTGATCTTCGACGCTCCCCACGCGCGCATCGACGCGCTGAGCCCCGGTCGCGGCGCGCGCATCGCGCGCCAGTGCGAGCTCCCCTCGGGGCGGATCGCCTTCGAGCTCCTGCTCGAGCGGCCACTGCGCGCAGGGGAGGCGGCCGTCGTGGACGTCGCCCTTCCGCTGCGCACCGCGCCCGAGGAGATCCGCTCCTTCAGCGCCTGGTCGATCCGCCCGGCGGGCGCGATCATCGCCCAGGTCGAGCTCCCCCGCGGGGAGGGGAAGGTGCGGGTGCGCAAGGAGCTCACCGGCCTCTACCGCACCGGCCAGGCCTTCGCGCTCGACGCGGAGACCGTCGAGGAGAGCCCGCGCAGGCTCCAGGGCATCATCGCCGAGGTCACGGCAGGTCGCTGCTCCCTGAGCTGGGAGCCGCTGGCGGACTGAGCGGGCAGCCGCTCGAGGAGGTCCGACGCGAAGGCCGCCCCTCGGCCCCTGCAGGGTGACCCAGGTCTCGTGCGATACGGTGGCTGGCGAACCGCTCGCCCCGGCGGTCGCGCACGCCGGCAGCGCCGCTCGGCTCCCGGGGTCCCCGATCCCAGGAGCAGACATGACCGCATCAGCGACCCCCTCGGAGCAGGACCGCACCGCGCAGCCCGGCGCAGCGCAGGGCGCCTGCTCGCAGGCTCCCGCCGCCTCGGCCGACGCCCCGGCCGCCCGCACCTTCCCGCCGAGCCCCGAGTTCGCCCGCGCGGCGCGCGCAGACGCCTCCCTCTACGAGGCCGCGGCGGAGGACCGGCTCGGATTCTGGGCCGAGCAGGCCCGGGCGCTGAGCTGGGACCGCGAGCCCGAGCAGACTCTCGACTGGAGCGAGGCGCCGCGCGCCCGGTGGTTCGCCGACGGCACTCTCAACGTCGCCTTCAACTGCGTGGATCGGCACGTCGAGGCGGGCCACGGGGCGCAGACCGCGCTGCTGGCCGAGTACGAGGACGGCTCCGGCGCCTCCTTCACCTATGCGCAGGTGCAGGAGGAGATCAGCCGGATGGCGAACGTGCTCGAGGGCCTCGGGGTCGCGACCGGGGACCGGGTCGCGATCTACCTCCCGATGATCCCCGAGGCGGTCTTCGCGATGCTCGCCTGCGCCCGCATCGGCGCACCGCACTCGGTCGTGTTCGGCGGGTTCAGCGCCGATGCCCTGCGCTCGCGCATCGAGGATGCCGAGGCGAAGGTCGTCATCACCGCCGACGGCCAGTTCCGCCGCGGGAAGGCCATGGGGCTCAAGGGCGCCGTGGACGCGGCGCTCGCCGGCGGCGCTCCGAGCGTGACGCACGTGCTGGTCGTGCGCCGCACGGGCGGGGAGGTCGAGTGGACCGAGGGCCGCGACATCTGGTGGCACGAGGCGCGGGAGAGCGCATCGGCCGAGCATGCGCCCGTGATGGTCGAGGCGGAGCATCCCCTGTTCATCCTCTACACCTCCGGGACCACCGGGAAGCCCAAGGGCATCGTCCACACCTCCGGCGGCTACCTCACGCAGGCGGCATTCACCCACCGCACGGTGTTCGACGTACGCCCCGACAGCGACGTCTACTGGTGCACGGCCGACGTGGGCTGGGTGACCGGCCACTCCTACGTCGTCTACGGCCCGATGGCCAACCGCACCACCCAGGTGATCTACGAGGGCACCCCTGACACCCCCCACCAGGGCCGGTGGTGGGAGATCGTGCAGAAGCACGGCGTCACGATCTTCTACTCCTCGCCCACGGCGATCCGCACGGCCATGAAGTGGGGCGAGGAGATCCCCGGGCGCTTCGACCTGTCCTCGCTGCGCCTGCTGGGCAGCGTCGGCGAGTCCATCAACCCCGAGGCGTGGCTCTGGTACCACCGGGTCATCGGCGGCGGCCGCTGCCCGATCGTCGACACCTGGTGGCAGACGGAGACGGGCGCCATCATGATCTCCCCGCTCCCGGGCGTCACTGCCCTGAAGCCCGGCTCCGCGCAGGTGCCCTTGCCGGGAATCAGCGCCGACGTCGTGAACGACGCCGGGGAGCCGGTGGCCGACGGGCAGAGCGGCTACCTCGTGCTCTCCGAGCCGTGGCCTTCGATGCTGCGGGGGATCTGGGGCGATGACCAGCGCTTCCGCGACACCTACTGGTCGCGCTTCCCGGGCCGCTACTTCGCCGGCGACGGGGCGAAGAAGGACGAGGACGGCGACATCTGGCTGCTGGGCCGCGTGGACGACGTCATGAACGTCTCCGGCCACCGCCTCTCGACCACCGAGATCGAGTCGGCGCTCGTCTCCCACGAGTGGGTCGCCGAGGCCGCGGTCGTCGGCGCGGACGATGAGACGACCGGTCAGGCCGTCGTCGCCTTCGTGATCCTGCGCTCCGGGGCGGCCGATGCCGTCGAGGAGGCCGGGGGCGAGGAGTCGGCGGCTCAGACCCTGCGCGCGCACGTCGGGCGGGAGATCGGCCCGATCGCGAAGCCGCGGAAGGTCCTGCTGGTCAGCGAGCTGCCGAAGACCCGCTCGGGGAAGATCATGCGGCGTCTTCTGCGGGACGTGGCGGAGAACCGCGAGGTCGGGGACACCCAGACCCTCGCGGACTCCTCGGTGATGGATCTGATCCAGAAGGGGCTCACGGGCCGCGGCTGAGGCTCAGCCGAGCTGCACCCGCACGTCCCCGACCTCGGTGCGCGCCTCGATGGGGTAGGCGTGGCCGGCGTCGAGGCCGGGGTCCACGTGCACCTCGCCCACTTCGGTGCCGGCCTCGGCCCGCCAGGGCTCGCCGGCCGGGACGGTGACCGTGACGTCGCCAGTGTTCGAGATCGCGCTGAGGGGGCGGCCGGGCCCGTTCGCAGCGGTGAGGGACACGTCTCCGATGTCGGTCTGCAGGACCACGGGCTCGTGCTGCGGATCCGCCCCGCCGATGTCGCGCGCGGTGACGTCGCCGACCTCCGTGACGAGCTCGAGGCCCTTCCAGGCGCCGCTCGCCTCGATGCTCCCGACCTCGCCCTCCACTCGCAGCCTCATGGACGCCGCGGCAGGTGCCGGGACCAGGATCAGCAGGTCGCGGGGGCCGTCGCCGAGCGCCCAGGACGACGGTCCGGAGATCGTGGGCTGCACGACGTCGACGGTGATGCCCTCGCGCGCCGCGCCCCGGCCGCCGTTCGCGGCGCCCTCGGACTGCGTCCAGCGCGCACGCAGCGTGTCCCCCGGGCCGGGCAGATCGTCCGAGCCCTCCTCGACGAGAGCGAGCGTCACCTCGGAGACCCCCTCGCTCACCATGACCCGCACGTCCGCGGCGTGCGAGCGGACGGTGAGCGCGGACGGCGTGCCGACGGCGTGGACCGCAGAGACATCTTCGAAGGATCCGCGGGAGAGGGCTGCTCCCACGGAGCCGGCGGCGAGCGCGGCGAGGACGGCCAGCACGCTCAGCGCGGCGACGCAGATCAGGGCGATCCGCCAGAGTCGGTCGGAGGCGGGTGAGCGGTGCTCGCGGACAGCGGGGTGCACAGGGGCGGGCATCAGTTCTCCTCGGATTCGAGATAGCGCAGGACGGCGAGGACCCGGCGGTTCTCGCCGTCGACGGGGGACAGGCCGAGCTTGAGGAACAGCGAGGAGATGTGCTTCTCGACGCTCCCCGCGGAGATGAACAGCTCGGCGGCGATGGCGGCGTTCGAGCGCCCCTCCGCCATGAGCTGCAGCACCTCGCGCTCCCTCCCGGTGAGGGCGGCGAGCGCGGAGCGCCGGCGCGAGCGCACGAGGATCTGCTGGATCACCTCGGCGTCGAGCGCGGTGCCGCCCGCCCCGACGCTCTCCACGACCCGCAGGAACTCCTCGACGTCGGCGACGCGGTCCTTGAGGACGTAGCCGAGGGCGCCGCGGGAGTCGGCGATCAGCTCGCTGGCGTACCGCTCCTCGACGTACTGGGAGAGCACGAGCAGGGCGACCTCGGGGTTCTGCGCACGGATGAGGCTCGCGGCGCGGATGCCCTCGTCGGTGAAGGTCGGCGGCATCCGCACGTCGATCAGGGCGAGGTCGGGGCGCAGCCGGCCCACCGCCTCGAGCAGGGCGGTGGCGTCGGGCAGGGCTGCGAGGACCTCGTGGCCGCTCTCGCTCAGCAGCCTCTCCAGTCCGGCGCGCAGGAGGACGGAGTCCTCGGCGATCACGATGCGCATGGCTCAGCGCTCCTTCGGGGTGGGGATCGGGGCAGGGGTCGGGATGGGCAGGGAGGCGGTGAGGACGGTGGGCCCGCCGGCGGGGCTGGACACCTCGAGGTGCCCGCCGGCCGCGCGCACCCGGTCGGTGAGCCCGGCGAGACCCGTGGAGATGCCGTCGTGGTGCACGGCGGCGCCGCCGCGGCCGTCGTCCTCGATGCGCACGTGCAGTACGCGCTCGGGCCGGGCCAGCACGGCATCCACCCGCGCCCTGGAGGCGCCCGCGTGCTTGGCGATGTTGGTGAGCGCCTCGGAGACCACGAAGTAGGCGACAGCCTCCTGCTCGCGGCCCAGCCGCTCGGGGACCGCCACATGCAGATCCACGGGAACGGGGGAGCGCGCCGCGAGGGCGGACAGCGCCGGATCCAGACCGCGATCGGTGAGGACGGCGGGATGGATCCCGCGGGCGAGCTCGCGCAGGTCGGTGATGACGGCCTTCGCCTCGGCGTGGGCCTCGTCGATGAGCGCGCCCGCGCGGTCGGGATCGGACTGCAGGCGGCTCCTGGCGAGGCCGAGGGTCATGGCGAGCGCCACGAGGCGGGGCTGCACGCCGTCGTGCAGGTCGCGCTCGATGCGCAGCCGCTCCTGCTCCGCGGCGTCGACTGCTCCCTGCCTGCGCTGCGAGAGCTCCGCGACCTCGCTGCGCAGGGAGTCGTCGGTGCTGGGGAGCATCACCCGCGCGAGGCCGCGCTCCGCGAGCGCGCCGCCGGCGATCGCGGGCAGAGCCACGAGCAGCAGGAGCACCGCGGCAAGCAGCTGCAGGCCGCGACCTGCGTGCACGGGACCGAGGTCCAGGGGCGCGCCGATGATCGCGAGCTCTCCGGCCGTCCACGCGGCCCAGAGGGCGATCAGCGCCACCAGAGCCGGGATCGCGGAGAGCGCCATCGTGAGGTGGTGGTGGAGAACCGAGCGCCAGAACTGCCAGGAGATGGAGTCCAGCGCCAGGGTGTGCAGCCAGCCGCCCGCTCCTGGGCGGTCCGAGACGCGGTGTGCGGGGCGCACCACGTCCACCCCGTGCACGGCGCGGGCGCGCCGACGCTCGAAAGCCGCGGCCCAGCGCATCGCGATCACCCAGGGCACCAGCAGGAGCAGGCCGCTCAGGGCGGCGGGCAGCGCGGAGAACCCGGTCACGAGCATCGACACGCTCACCACGAGCCAGGTGCACGACAGCAGAGCCGAGACCAGCAGGCTCGCGGCCTCTGCGAGCAGGTGCGGGCGCAGCTCGGGGCGCGGCGCCCGCGCGGATGCCGGGGCTGATCCGGGCGCTGGAGCCGGCGCGGGGACGGTGGCGGGGGCGAGAGCAGTGGACATGCTGCAAACGTAGAGGTCCGCGGGACTGCCGCGCGCCCCGGACTCCCGGAGATCCTCACGGGGGAAAACCCCCGGCGCGGCGCGCACCGGCGGCGGGATGCGGTTCAATGGAGGCATGAGCAACGACGCAAGCGGCATGATGGGTTCCGGTCGGATCGATGCGCACTCCGACGCCGAAGAAGGCCGGACGGAGCACACCGACCAGGTCATCGACCAGGTCGAGCGCGTCGAGGAGTCGATCGCGAAGGACGGCGGCCCCACGCGCGGCACGCTGCGCGATGTCGCCGACAGCCTCGGCATCTCCTCGGCGGTGGCGCTTCGCGCCCTGCGCGGCGAGAAGGAGATCCGTCCGCTCCTGCGCACCAGGGTGCAGGAGGCCGCCGAGCGGCTCGGCTTCCCCATGGAGGAGCTCGCCGCCGAGGCCGACCACAACGGCGTCATCGCCGTGCTCGTGAACACCATGCGCAACACCTGGATCTCCGACCTGGTGCGCGCGATCCGCATCGAGCTCGCGGCCACGGGGCGCTCCGTGGTCGTGGTGCCCACCCGTCGCCGCGTGCCCGAGTACCCCGTCGCCGCCGACACCGACGCGATCGAGTCGCTCGTGCGCCTCGGCGTGGACGGGTTCCTCATGGTCTCGGACCTCCAGGACCTGGAGAACGCGCTCGGCGCGACCGGGGATCGCCCCGTCGTCGGCATCGGGTGCTCGCGCGACCGCGCCGGCCGCTTCGACACGGTCCGCATCGATGACGAGGTCGGCCAGGGCCTCCTGGTGGACCACCTCGTGAGCCTCGGCCACTCCGATATCGCGCACGTCGGCGGCGTCGGCTCCGTCGTCGCCCGCGAGCGCGCGGACGCCTTCCGCCACGCGATGGAGCGCCACGGCCTCAGCGCCTCCGCACGCGTGGAGCCGGGCGACTTCACCGAGCAGGTCGGCCAGACCGCCGGCTCGATGCTGCTGCGCGGCAGCCAGGTCCCCACCGCAGTGACCTGCGCCAACGACGTCACGGCGATCGGCGTCCTCGCCGCCGCGCGCTCCGCCGGATACGACGTCCCCAGTCAGCTCGCTGTCGCGGGCTACGGCAACACCTCGCTCGCCGCCTCCGGCACCGCCGAGCTCACCTCGATCGATCCGAACTCCGATCGCCTCGGCGCGATCGCCGCGCAGTTCGTGGTGGAGCGCATCTCCGGGCACGACGTCCCCGTGCGCGACGTCGCGGTCGCCCCGACCCTGGTCGTGCGGCAGTCCTCCTCCGCGGGGCCGCGGGCCGAGGACCGCTTCAAGCGCAAGCGCATCTCCGTCGACTGAGGCGCGGGCGGCCTGCGGCCCGCGCGATCACCCCCATCCCCCTGCGATAGGCTCCGACCATGATCAACACGACCAACGATCCGACCACCCCGCCCACCCAGCGGTCGATCGGTGAGCTCGTCGCCTCCATCAAGGACGAGCTGCTCGGTGTCGTCCATCAGGAGATCGACATCGCCAAGAAGGAGATCACGGCTCTGGGCGTCAAGGCGGGCATCGTCGCCGCCTGCGCCGCGGTGCTGCTGTTCCTCCTGCTCTCCGCCTGGGTGATGCTCCTGTTCGCCGCCGCGTGGGGCCTCGTCGCGCTCGGCGTCCCGCACTGGGGAGCGTTCCTCATCATCGCGGGCGTCTTCATCCTGCTCGCAGCCGTCGCGGGCCTCGTCGCCTTCCTGGTGGCGCGGAAGCTGCGCGCCCCCGAGACGACGATCGAGACCGCCAAGGGCGCGGTCGACGCCGTCCAGGGCAAGCGCCGCTCGAACGCCGTCTCCTACGACGACACCTTCGACGAGCTCTACGGCAAGCAGGTCAGCGCCCGGGTCAGCGACTCCGGCGCCTACAGCTCCGCCTCCGCGATGGCCGTCCCCGCGACCGGCTCCCCGGTCCGCGCGGCCTCCTCCATCACCGATGTCGACTCCCCGCACCCCGGAGGGTCCTCCGCAGTGCGCTGACGCCCCCTGCACCCCTGCGACGGCCGCCCGAGCATCTGCTCGAGGCGGCCGTCGTCGTCCGCGGGCGCACGGGCACGTACCCTGGTGGGGTGAGCCTGCATCTCTATGACACCGCCGCGCGCACCCTCGCACCCTTCACTCCCGTGCAGGAGGGGGCCGCCTCGATCTACGCCTGCGGCCCGACGACCCAGGGCGCGCCCCATCTCGGTCACCTCCGCACCTTCCTCGCCGTCGACATCCTGGTGCGCTGGCTCACGCGCTCCGGCCTCGACGTCACCTATGTGCGCAACGTGACGGACATCGACGACAAGATCCTCGATCTCGCCGCGAAGAACGGCGCCCAGTGGTGGGCCTGGTCGTACCGGTTCGAGACCGAGTTCCACGAGATCCTCGCCGATGCGGGCTGCCTCGTGCCGAGCATCGAGCCCCGCGCCACCGGGCACGTCCCCGAGATGATCGCCCTCATGGAGCGGCTCATCGAGCGCGGTCACGCTTATGCCGACGGCCGCGGGAGCGTCTACTTCGCCGTGCAGAGCCTCCCGGAGTACGGTGCGCTGACGCGCCAGGCGCTCGAGGACATGCAGGACACCGGCGAGGAGCCGGAGCCCGGCAAGCGCGATCCGCGCGACTTCGCCCTGTGGAAGGCAGCGAAGCCCTCGGAGCCCCAGAGCGCCTCCTGGGACACGCCCTTCGGCCGCGGCCGGCCCGGGTGGCACCTCGAGTGCTCCGCCATGGCACATCGCTACCTCGGCGAGACCTTCGACATCCACGCCGGCGGCCTCGACCTGCGCTTCCCCCACCACGAGAACGAGCAGGCGCAGTCCCGCGCGGCGGGCTACGGCTTCGCGCGCAGCTGGATGCACGTGGGCATGGTGACGGTGGACGGCCTGAAGATGGGCAAGAGCCTGCACAACTTCGTCACGGCCGACGACGTGCTGAGCGCTCATCCCGCCCCGGCGGTGCGCCTCGCGCTCCTGGGCGCCCATTACCGCGCCTCCATCGAGTACAACGCCGCGATCATGCGCGAGGCCGAGGTGGTGTGGGAGCGCTTCACCGCCACCGTGCAGCGCGCCGGTGCGGTCATCGGCGAGGAGGCCCTGCTGGCGCAGGATCTGCGCACGGCCGCCCTCCCGACTGCTTTCGTCGAGGCGATGCACGACGATCTCGCGGTGCCGACGGCGATGGCCGCCGTGCATCGCGCGCAGGCCGATCTCAATACCGCGCTCGCGCGCAGCGACGCGGATCCGTCGGCGATCGCGGAATCGCTCGCGTCGCTGCGTGCGATGCTCGACGTGCTGGGCCTGGATCCGGTGTCGTGGACCGAGGGCGGCAGCGGCGCGAGCGGAGAGCACGAGGCGCTGGACGCTCTCGTGCGCAGTCAGCTGGAGGCCCGGGCGAGCGCCCGCGAGGACAAGGACTGGGCGCGCGCGGACGAGATCCGCGACGCCCTGGCCGCAGCAGGAATTCGGGTGGAGGACGGAACCGGCGGAGCCCGCTGGAGCCTCGCACCCCAGGACAAGGAGAACGACTGATGGCAGGCAACAGCTCGCGCCGCGGGAAGATGCGGCACGCGAAGAAGGGCCCGAGCGTCGGCTCGGGCGGAGTGCGCCGGCGCGCGCTCGAGGGCCGCGGGCCGACCCCCAAGGCCGAGGACCGCCCGAACCACAAGGCGTACAAGGGCGGCGGCACGACGGGCAAGAGCGGCAGCGGCCGCCCGACCTCGCCGAAGGCCGGCTCGCGCGGCTCGCGCGCAGGCGCCCGCACGAACCCGGGGGAGAACCAGGTCGCCGGGCGCAACGCCGTGCTCGAGGCGCTGCAGGAGCAGATCCCGGCGACGGGGCTGACTCTGATGCACCGCCTGGAGTTCGACGACCGCGTGCGCGAGATCCTGCGCCTGGCGACAGCCCAGGGCCTCCCGGTCGCCGAGGTCACCCGCACGGACCTGGATCGGATGACCGACCACGCCGTCCACCAGGGCGTCTCGCTCACGATCCCGCCGTACGAGTACGCCGAGCTCGACGACCTCCTGCAGATCGCCCAGGATGCCTTCGAGGCGCCCCTGCTGATCGCCCTGGACGGCATCACCGATCCCCGCAACCTCGGAGCCATCCTCCGCAGCGCGGGCGCGTTCGGCGCCCACGGCGTGATCCTGCCCGAGCGCCGCAGCGTCTCCATGACCGCGAGCGTGTGGAAGGTCGCGGCGGGCGCCGCCGCCCGAGTGCGCGTCGCCCAGGTGACCAACCTCAACCGCGCCCTGGCGGATCTGAAGAGCGAGGGCCTGTTCGCGCTCGGGCTCGATGCCGACGGCGACGTGACTACGCGCGAGATGTCGCTGGCCGCGGAGCCCGTGGTCCTCGTGATCGGCGCGGAGGGCAAGGGACTCTCGCGTCTCGCTCGGGAGACCTGCGACCAGGTGGTCTCGATCCCGATGGGGGCGCGCACGGAGTCGCTGAACGCCTCGGTCGCCGCGGCGATCGCGCTCTACGAGATCGCGGGCGCTCGCGATCGCGCCGGGCTCGCCTGACCGATCAGCCGCGCCGCAATCGGATCGCCCCGCCCCCGCTCAGTCGAGCAGGGGCGGGGCGATCTGCGCTGCGCGGGGCATCGGCGCGGTGCCGCCGCGAGCGGCCGGGCTCAGGAGCCGATGACGGGGATCGCGGAGGTCTCGGTGGTGACCAGCGACTTCTCATCCGGCCGGTGCGGCAGGATCTGCGCGATGTAGTCCTGCGCCGCCTCCCGCAGCGGGACGTCGCGCTGCTCCCGCTCGCTCATGAACCACTTGTGCTCGAGCACCTCGTGGAAGAACTCTGGCGACTGCAGCTTCGAGCGCATGCCGCGGGGGATGGACCGCACGACCGGCTCGTAGTGCTCCTGCAGCCACTCGTGCGCGACGAACTCCTCCTCCTCGGCCTGCTGGTCGGTGATCGCGCGGTACTGGTCCAGGTCGTTCAGGAGACGGCGCGCCTGGTTCTCCTGGGCGTCGATCCCGGCGAGCCGCATGAGGCGGCGGGAGTGATGCCCGGCGTCCACGACCTTCGGGCGGATCGAGACGGTCGTGCCGTCCAGGTCTGTGGTGAGCTCGAGCTCGCCGACGTCGAATCCGAGCTGGTTCAGCAGCTCGATGCGCGCGGAGACCTTCCAGCGCTCGTCGGAGGAGAAGCTCTCGCGCTCGGTCAGGGCGCTCCAGAGCTCCTCGTACCGCGCCAGGAGCTGGTCGCCGACCTCGATGGGGTCGGTGTCCTCGCTGAGCTGCTCCCCGGCCTGCAGGTCCATCAGCTCGCCGATGATGTTGGTGCGGGCGATGTCCAGGTCGTAGCTGCGCTGGCCGTCGGTCAGCGTCTCGTGCAGTGTGCCGGTCTCGACGTCCACCAGGTAGGCGGCGAAAGCACCGGCGTCGCGACGGAACAGGGTGTTCGAGAGCGAGACGTCGCCCCAGAAGAACCCCTCGAGGTGCAGGCGCACCAGCAGCACCGCGAGCGCGTCCAGGAGGCGGCGGGCGGTGTCCTCCTGCGAGATCTGCGAGAAGACCGCGCGGTAGGGCAGGGAGAACTGGAGATGGCGGGTGATGAGCATGGAGTCCAGCGGCTCGCCGTCGGCGCTCGAGCGGCCGGAGACGACTCCGTAGGGCTCGACCGCAGGGATCCCGATCCGTCCCAGGAGGCGCAGCATGTCGTACTCGCGCACCGCGAGGTGATGGTTGATCTCCTTGAGCGCGAGCACCTGCCCGCCCACGCGCACGAACCGCACCACGTGGCGGGAGATGCCGCGCGGGAGGGCGGCGAGGAGCTCCTCGGGCCACTGGGCCAGCGGCGTGCTCCACGGCAGATCCAGAAGAGCAGGATCTGGTCGCGATGCCGTGATCTCCAGGGGTGCCATGCCCACTATTCTGCCTGCTCCCGAGCCCTCGCGCGAGCGGGAGGCGGCGGAGCGAGCGGCCTTCGAGCCCGTCGGCGCGTCGGCCCGACGGGGCTGGGCGCAGGCGGCGTCCGCATGCGCCGACGGGCGCCCGGCCTGTGACCGGACGCCCGTCGGGCTCATGCAGCGCTGTGCGGCGCGCGGGCTCAGTCGCCCAGGCGCTGGCCGTTGGCCACGTCGAACAGGTGCAGGTGGTTCTCCTTGGGACGGAAGTGCACCGTCTCGCCCTTCATCGGGGGGCGGCGGCCGTCGACGCGGGCGATGATCGGCTTCGCCGTCTCGTCCGAGCCGGCGAGGCGGCCGTAGATGTAGGCGTCCGCGCCGAGCTCCTCGACCACGTCGACCTCGACCGCGAGGCCGTCCTGGCTGAGCTCGAGGTCCTCGGGGCGCACGCCCACGGTGACGGAGCGCTCAGCGGTGTCGGACAGGGTGGTGCGGTCCACGGGGATGGTGATCCCGCCGAACTGCACGCCCTGCTCCGAGAGGGGAGCCTCGATGAGGTTCATCGCGGGGGAGCCGATGAAGCCGGCCACGAACACGTTGTTCGGGTGGTCGTACATGCGGCGCGGGGAGTCGATCTGCTGGAGGACGCCGCCGTTGAGGACCGCGACGCGGTCGCCCATCGTCATGGCCTCGGTCTGATCGTGGGTCACGTAGACGGTCGTGACGCCCAGGCGGCGCTGCAGCGACGCGATCTGGGTGCGGGTCGACACGCGCAGCTTGGCGTCGAGGTTCGACAGCGGCTCGTCCATGAGGAACACCTGGGGGGAGCGCACGATGGCGCGGCCCATGGCGACGCGCTGGCGCTGGCCGCCCGAGAGGGCCTTGGGCTTGCGGTCGAGGTACTGCTCGAGGTCGAGGATCTTCGCAGCCTCCTCCACGCGCTTGCGGATCTCGGCCTTGGGGGTGCCGGCGATCTTCAGGGCGAAGCCCATGTTGTCCGCCACGGTCATGTGCGGGTACAGCGCGTAGTTCTGGAACACCATCGCGATGTCGCGATCCTTCGGCGGGACGTCGGTGACGTCGCGATCGCCGATGAGGATGCGGCCGCGGTTGATCTCCTCGAGGCCTGCGAGCATGCGCAGGGAGGTCGACTTGCCGCAGCCCGAGGGGCCGACGAGCACGAGGAACTCGCCGTCGGCGATCTCGATGTTCAGGTTGTCCACCGCGGGGCGCTCCTGGCCCGGGTAGATGCGACTCGCGTTGTCGAAAGTCACTGTTGCCATGGGGATTCTCCTTCACCGGCAGGTACGTGCCGGACGATCCGTCGCGAAGTGCTGTGTCATCCCGGAGCGGGGGCGTGGTCCCGCGAGTGCTCGCGTGCGTCCTTGCACCGGTGAGCCGATGCTACCCCATGGGGGATACTGCGTCAGTGG
This sequence comes from Brachybacterium equifaecis, assembly GCF_023509525.1. Taxonomy (GTDB): domain Bacteria; phylum Actinomycetota; class Actinomycetes; order Actinomycetales; family Dermabacteraceae; genus Brachybacterium; species Brachybacterium equifaecis. Next base: position 69,511 of record NZ_JAKNCJ010000001.1, on the reverse strand, counting down.
ATCTCACCGAATACACCCGCCGCCTGCTGGACCGCCGCGAGAGCGCCGATGCGCCCCTGAGGATCGTGCAGGTGGGCCATCCCGCCCTGCGACGCCCCGCGCGGGATGCGCGCGGGGCCCTTGAGCCCGAGATCCTGGCGGAGCTCGTGGACGCCATGACGCTCACGATGCACGAGGCGCCCGGGGTCGGGCTCGCCGCTCCGCAGATCGGGCTGCCGCTGCGCCTGTTCGTGGCGCAGGATCGCTTCGCCTCCGAGGACGGCGACGAGGAGGACGACCTCCTGGAGCGCCGCCCCCTGCCGCTGCGCGCGATGCTCGATCCCTCGTACGAGGCGATCGGGACCGAGCGCGTCCTCGCCTGGGAGGGCTGCCTCTCGATGGACGGCTTCAGCTCGATCGTGCCGCGCGCCCGCCGGATCGCGTTCCGCGGGACCGAGCTGCGCGCCGACGGGTCCCTGGAGGAGGTCCAGGAGGAGCATCTCGGCTGGACCGCCCGCATCCTCCAGCACGAGACCGACCATCTCGCAGGCACGATCTGCCACGACCTCTGCATCCCGCGCTCCATCGTGGCCAACCGCCACGCGCCGCGCTACGCCGATCTCCCCGACGCCGTCACCGAGCTCGGCCTGGAGGGGGAGATCGCGACGCTGGGCAGCGGTCAGATCCGCCTGCCCTGAGCCGGCGCTGAGCTGGGGGAGCCGGCCAGTCGCACCCGCTAGGGTGTGGGCGTCCGCCGGGGGGAGGCCCTCGGCACCATGATGCGAGAGAGAAGGAGGACGCCGTGCTGGGACTGCCGAGCAAGGCCGACAAGGAGCGCGAGAGCGCGCTCGAGACGACCGGGGAGAACGGCGAGGCGCAGGCGCCCGACGAGCGCACCCTGACGATCATCGACCACGCGCTGCGCATCCAGGCGCCGCTGGCCAACCGCTACGTCGCCTCGCTCCGGAAGAAGCGCCCCGAGCTCTCGGACGACGAGCTCGTCGCGCACATCGAGAAGCAGTTCACCCGGATGCTCACGGCGTCGGGCGCGGGCGTCGGCGGGGTGGCGGCGCTGCCGGGCGTCGGCACGATCGCCGCGATCGCGCTGACCACGGGCGAGGGAGCCGCATTCGCCGAGGCGTGCGCGTTCCTCACCCTTGCGGTCGCGCGGATCCGCGACGTCGACATGAGCGACAAGGAGCGGCGCCGCACGATCACGCTGGCGATCCTCGGCGGGGAGAAGGGGCAAGAGCTCGTCTCTAAGGCGCTCGGCAAGCAGGGTGTGCAGTGGACGACCGTGCTGAACGGAGTCGCCCCGGACTTCGTGATGTCGGCCGTGAACAGGCAGATGAAGCGCTGGATCCGCCGCAAGGTCGCCTCGCGACTGGGCTCCGTGTGGGCCGGACGCCTGATCCCCTTCGGGGTCGGCGCTCTCATCGGCGGCGTCGGCAACCGGGCGATCGCCAAGAGCGTCCTGTCCGCGCAGCGCACCGTCTTCGCGCACGCTCCCGGCCTCCAGGGCTCCGCCCCTGCGGCGGGCGGCATCGAGGCCTGAGAAGGCTCGCACGCCAGCGGCCCCTGATCCGATCGGATCAGGGGCCGCTGGCATCCCGGGCGCAGTGCGCAGGGATCAGACGTCCTGGGTGAACTCGTTCTCGTGCTCGGTGCCGCGAGCGCGCTGGTAGGACTCGCGGATCTCCGCCTCGGCGTCCGTGCGGCCCTCCCAGTGGGCGCCCTCGACGCTCTTCCCGGGCTCGAGATCCTTGTAGACCTCGAAGAAGTGCTGGATCTCCAGGCGGTGGAACTCGGAGACGTCGGTGAGCTCCTGGCGGCGGGCCTGGCGCTGATCGCCGACCGGCACCGCGATGATCTTGTCGTCACCGCCGGACTCGTCGCGCATGCGGAACATGCCGAGCGCACGGCAGCGGATCAGGCAGCCGGGGAAGGTGGGCTCCTCCAGGAGCACGAGTGCATCCAGCGGATCGCCGTCCTCGCCGAGGGTGCCCTCGATGAACCCGTAGTCATCGGGGTAGCGCGTCGCGGTGAACAGCATGCGGTCCAGGCGGATGCGGCCGTTGTGGTGATCCACCTCGTACTTGTTGCGATTGCCTCGAGGGATCTCGATGGTGACGTCGAATTCCACGTCTGCAGCTCCATTGCGTTCGGCCCCGAGGGGCACGGCCAGTTCCATCGCCACTCTATATGGTTGCCTCTATCGTTGCCCCATGGACTCCGAGAAGGCAGGCAAGGCCTGGCGCGCTCTCGCGATCGGGCTGTGCGCCGCGATCCCGGTGAGCTTCTACGCCCTGGGCGATCTGGCCGACGCCTTCCCGGGGGTCCTCACCCTCGAGCGCCCCTCCGCCGCCGCCCAGGCCGGCCCGCCCGCCCAGGGCGAGGATCTCGCCCGCGCCAGCGCGGAGCCCCTGGTGCCGGCGCCCGCGTCCGAGGCGCTAGCAGATCTCGCCGCGGGACTGAGCGCCCGGATCGACGCGCTGGCCGCGGATCCCGTCATCGGCGGGAATCTGGCCGTCAGCGTCGTCGATGCGCAGACGGGCGAGGCGATCGTCGCGCGCGACGCGGACGCCGCCCGCATCCCGGCCTCCACCCTCAAGCTCCTCACTGCGGCCGCCGTCCTGAGGGTGCTCCCCGGAGAGACGACTCTCACCACGAGCGCAGTGCTCGAGGGCGACACGATGACCCTCGTCGGCACCGGCGACATGACGCTCACCGACGCGAAGCTGGCCGCGCTCGCCGATGCCGCCGCCGCCATGGTGCTGGAGGGCGGGGCGCGGCCGATCGCCCTGCGCCTGGATACGAGCGCCCTGCCCGGCGGCGAGAACCCCGCGTGGGGCGGGAACGGCCGCGCGGGAGGATGGGTGGCGCCGACGGCGGCGCTCGCCGTCGACGAGGGCCGACTGGATGCGAGCCCTTACGGCGCGAAGTCCGCGGATCCCGCGGGCGATGCCGCCCAGCGCTTCGCCCAGCTGCTGCGCGAGCGCGGGGTCGAGGTGAGCGGCGAGATCGCCCCCGGCATCGCGCCGCCGACCGGGCGCAGCGTGCAGGTGGGGTCCGCCCCGCTCGAGGAGATCGTGCAGACGACCCTGCTGCACTCCGACAACACGCTCGCCGAGCTGCTCGCGCATCTCGTCGCGCGCGCCCACGGCCTCGAGCCCACCCCCGCGAACGCCGCCGCGGCGGTCGACGCCGAGGTGAGGGCGCTCGGGGCGGAGCTCGGCGTGCCGGGCGCCGACCTCGCCCAGCTCGTGATCCGCGACGGCAGCGGCCTCTCCCTCGACAACCGCGTCTCGCCGGCGCTGCAGACGGCTGTGCTCGGCAGGGCCGCCTCGGGCAGCGCGCCTGCGCTCGAGCCGCTGCTCTACGACGTCCCCATCGGCGGTCTCAGCGGCACGCTGGCGGAGAGGTTCTCGGATCCGGGCGTCGCACCGGCGCGCGGCGTGATCCGCGGGAAGACCGGATACCTGGGCGGGACGGCCGCGCTCGCCGGGGTCACGGCGCTGCCCGACGGCCGCACCGTCGCCTTCGACATCATCGTGCACGGCTTCCCGCCCGAGCAGGCCGACGAGGCCCGCGCCGGCGTGGACCGGGTGGCCGCCGAGATCGTCGAGACGTCCTGATGGCGGGCCCTCCGAAGGCGGTGGCCCGTGCGCGGAGCGCCGTGCGCGCTGCCCTCATGGCGCGGTTGGAGGTCCTCGCGGACGCCTCGGCCGGTCACCTGCGCCCGCGGGTGCTCGTCGGGCTCAGCGGCGGCGCGGACTCGCTCGCGCTGTTCGCGACCACGTGCTGGGCGGCTTCCCGCCTCGGCCTGGAGACCGAGGCCGTGATCATCGACCACGGGATCCAGGAGGGATCCCAGGGGGTCGCCGAGCGCGCCCGCGTCCAGGCGGAGCGTCTTGGCGCCGCGCGCGTGCACGTGGTGCGCGTCGCCGTGCAGCGCTCCGGAGGCGGGGGAGTGGAGAACGCCGCCCGCACCGCGCGCACCGCGGCGTTCGAGGAGCTGATGGAATCGCGCGGGGCGCTCGCCCTGCTGCTCGGGCACACGCTCGACGACCAGGCTGAGCAGGTGCTGATGGGCCTCGCGCGCGGGTCGGGCCTGCGTGCGCTCGCCGGCATCCCGCCCGTGCGCGGGCACGTGCTGCGTCCCTTCCTCGGCACCGGTCGCGACGAGAGCACAGCGCTGACGCGCGCGGACACTGAGGCGATCTGCGCTCTCCACGATCTCGAGTGGTGGGAGGACCCGATGAACGCGGATCCCTCCCTGCTGCGCTCCCGCGTGCGCCACCGCATCATGCCGCTGCTGAGGGAGGAGCTCGGCGAGCAGATCACCGAGAACCTCGCTCGCACCGCAGCGCTGGTCGCACCCGACTCCGAGCTGCTGGACGCGGAGGCGGCGGATCTCGGGCGCTCGCTCCTGCGCAGCGAGGGGCCCGCGCTGGAGGAGGGGGACCTGCTGGTCGCCGATGTCCATGCGCTCGCCGCCGCGCCCGCCCCCCTGCGCACGCGGGTGCTGCGGGATGCGGCTCGGCTCGCGGAGAAGCTGGGACCGGGGCCGTCGGACAAGTCCCTGCTGCGCCGCCACGTGCTCGCCGCGGATGCCCTGGTTGTCTCATGGCACGGTCAGGCTGCCGCTGCCCTTCCGGGTAGGATCGAGGTCGCTCGTCGGGACGGACTGCTGGTGTGGCGCCGCTCCCGCGGATGACGCGCCGCCCCGGCCGCGCCCCGCACGGCGAGCGGCAGCCGACCCACCAAGGAGACCGCGTGTCCGTCACCCTGCATGACGACGTCGAACGCATCCTGCTCGATGAGCAGAGCATCCACTCGCGACTGGCGGAGATGGGGGAGGCGATCGCTCGCGACTACGCCGAGGATCCGCCGCTGATCGTCGGCGTCCTCAAGGGCGCCGTGATGGTGGTGGGCGACCTGACCCGCCGCATCGATCTGCCGATCGACATGGACTGGATGGCGGTGTCCTCCTACGGCTCCGGCACGAAGTCCTCGGGCGTGGTGCGCATCCTCAAGGACCTCGGCGCCGACATCACGGATCGGCACGTCCTCATCGTCGAGGACATCATCGACTCGGGTCTCACGCTGAAGTGGCTGCTGACGAACCTGCGCTCCCGCGGCCCGAAGTCGGTCGAGGTCGCGACCCTGCTGCGCAAGCCCGATGCGGCGCGCGTGGAGATCGACGTGAAGTACGTCGGCTTCGACATCCCCAACGAGTTCGTGGTCGGCTACGGCCTCGACTACGCCGAGAAGTACCGCAACCTTCCCTACGTGGGCGTTCTCAAGCGCTCCGTCTACGAGGACTGATATGGCCCAGCGCAGTGACCAGGCCGGCAGCGGCACTCCCAAGAAGCGGCGCCCCGGGGCGTCCTTCGCCGTGTGGATCGGGCTGGCGCTGCTGCTGGGGATCCTCGCCTTCTCCCTGCTCGGCAGGGACGGCTACCAGAGCATCGACACCGAGCAGGGGCTCGAGCTGCTGAAGGGCGGCACCGTCGAGCAGGCCAAGATCGTCGACGGCAACCAGCAGCGCGTGGACCTCGTGCTCACCGAGGACTTCGAGGACAAGGGCGACCGCGTCAGCTTCCCGTACGTGACCGCGCGCGGCGACGCCGTGGTCGAGGCGGTCCAGGCGGCGGATCCCGAGAAGGGGTACACCGACGAGATCGCCTCCACCTCGCTGTGGAGCACCCTCGCGTTCTCGCTCCTGCCGCTGCTGCTGTTCCTGGGCCTGTTCTGGTTCCTGATGATGAACGCCCAGGGCGGCGGGCGCGCCATGCAGTTCGGCAAGTCCAAGGCGAAGCTGTTCAGCAAGGAGTCCCCGAAGGTCACCTTCGCCGACGTCGCCGGGGCCGAGGAGGCCGTCGAGGAGCTCGACGAGATCAAGCAGTTCCTCGTGGACCCCCAGAAGTACCAGGCCGTCGGCGCGAAGATCCCCAAGGGCGTCCTGCTCTACGGCCCGCCCGGAACGGGCAAGACGCTGCTGGCCCGCGCGGTCGCCGGCGAGGCGAACGTGCCGTTCTACTCGATCTCCGGCTCGGACTTCGTGGAGATGTTCGTGGGCGTCGGCGCCTCGCGCGTGCGCGACCTGTTCAACACCGCCAAGGAGAACTCCCCGGCGATCATCTTCATCGACGAGATCGACGCCGTCGGCCGCCATCGCGGGGCCGGCATGGGCGGCGGGCACGACGAGCGCGAGCAGACCCTCAACCAGATGCTGGTGGAGATGGACGGCTTCGACGCCCACCAGAACGTCATCCTCATCGCCGCCACCAACCGCGTCGACATCCTCGACCCCGCGCTGCTGCGCCCGGGCCGCTTCGACCGACAGGTCGCCGTCGGACTGCCGGACCTCAAGGGCCGCCTGCAGATCCTGCGCGTCCACGCGGAGGGCAAGCCGCTGGCAGAGGACGTCGATCTCGAGATCGTCGCGCGCCGCACGATCGGCATGTCGGGGGCCGACCTCGCGAACGTGCTGAACGAGGCGGCCCTGCTGACCGCCCGCTCGAACAACCAGATCATCGACGCGCGCGCGCTCGACGAGGCCATCGACCGCGTCTCCATGGGACCCCAGCGCTACTCGAAGGTGATGAGCGATCGCGAGCGCCAGATGACCGCGTACCACGAGGGCGGCCACGCCCTGGTGGCGGCGGCGCTGAACAACTCGGCGCCCGTCAACAAGGTGACGATCCTGCCGCGCGGCCAGGCCGGCGGCTACACGATGGTCGTGCCCACGCAGGACCGCAACTACCAGTCGCGCAACGAGCTGCTGGACCGCCTGGCCTACGCGCTCGGCGGCTACGCGGTCGAGGAGGGCATCTTCCACGACGTCACCACCGGCCCCAGCTCCGACCTGCAGAACGCGACGAAGGTCGCGACCGCCATGGTCACCCAGCTCGGCATGAGCGAGCGGCTCGGCCAGGTGTTCTACGGCGGCGGGCAGGACGAGGTCTTCGTCGGCATGCAGCAGGGCGCGGGCGGACCGAAGATGTCCGACGAGACCGCACAGATCATCGACGAGGAGGTGCGGCGCCTGATCGACCAGGCGCTCACCGAGGCGTGGGCCGTGATCAGCGAGAACCGCGACGTGCTCGACCGCCTCGTGCTCGAGCTGCTCGAGAAGGAGACGCTCAACGAGCGCCAGCTCGCGGAGATCTTCGCCGACGTGCGCAAGCGCCCGGCCCGCGAGGTCTGGCAGTCCTCGGAGCGTCGGCCCGTGTTCACGGCCCCGCTGGTCGGCGGCGATCCCCGCAACCGCGGCACCGAGTCCGACGACGCCGGCGAGCCCCTGAGCCCCGGTGCTCCCGAGCTGCCCTCGCCGGGCGGCGACGGCCCGCATATCCCCGGCGCGCCCGGCGAGCTGGGCGGGATGGGGACGAGCACGCAGGGCAGCGGTGCCTGAGAGGGGCGCGGGCATGGATCTGCCCCGGATCGAGGCGGCCGTGCGCGAGATCCTCGCGGGCATCGGCGAGGACCCTGATCGCGACGGGCTGCGCGGCACCCCCGGGCGGGTGGCGCGCATGTATGCGGAGGTCTTCGAGGGCCTCGCGCAGGATCCTCACGAGCCGCTGTCGGTGACCTTCGGGGACATCGACCACCAGGAGCTCGTGCTCGTGCGCGACATCCGCTTCTCCTCGATGTGCGAGCATCACCTGCTGCCGTTCACCGGCCAGGCGCACGTGGGGTACATCCCCGGCGAGGGCGGAGTGACGGGACTGTCGAAGCTCGCGCGCCTCGTGCACGTGTATGCGCGCCGCCCCCAGGTGCAGGAGCGCATCACCAGCCAGATCGCGGACGCCCTGATGGAGGAGCTCCATGCGGCGGGCGCGATCGTGGTGCTCGAGGCCGAGCACTCCTGCATGTCGATGCGCGGCGTGCGCGCCGAGGGCTCCCAGACCGTCACCTCCGCTGTGCGGGGGATCCTCCGCAATGGGCCGACGCGCTCGGAGGCGATGAGCCTCATCATGCGGGGCTGAGCGGATGATCCGCCGTCCCTGCGGATTGCCGCGCGACCTCGAGCGCGAGGAGACCCTGGTGATGGGGATCCTGAACGTCACCCCCGATTCCTTCTCCGACGGGGGTGCGCACGACGATCTGGAGCGCGCCCTCGCCCACGGGCGACTGCTCGCCCGCCAGGGCGCGGCGGTCGTCGACGTGGGCGGGGAGTCCACCCGCCCGGGAGCCGAGCGGGTCAGCGAGGCCGAGGAGTTGCGCCGCGTGATCCCGGTGGTCGCAGCCCTCGCGGGCGAGGGCATCGCCGTCAGCGTGGACACGATGCGCGCGGCCGTCGCCGCCGAATCCGTCGCCGCGGGCGCCCTGATCATCAACGACGTCTCCGCCGGGCAGGCCGATCCCGCGATGGCCGCCACCGCTGCCGAGGCCCGCACGCGCCTCGGTGCGCCGCCCGTCTTCGTCGCCATGCACTGGCGCGGCCACAGCGACGTGATGAACGCGCTCGACTCGTACGAGGACGTCGCCCGGGACAGCGCGCGCGAGCTCGCCGCGCAGCTCGATGCGCTGCGCACTGCGGGAGTCGAGGACGAGCTCCTCGTGGTCGATCCCGGCCTCGGCTTCTCGAAGTCGGGGGAGCAGAACTGGGAGGTGCTGCGCGACTGGGAGGCGATGCGCAGCCACGGCCTTCCGATCCTCATCGGCGCGAGCCGCAAGCGCTTCCTCGGCGCGCTGGACGTCGACCGCGACGCCGCCACCGCCGCCGTGACGACGTATTCGGCTCTGCACGAGGCGTGGGCCGTGCGGGTGCACGAGGTCCCGGGATCGGTAGCGGCGGCGCGGGTGGCGGGGCGGGTGAGCCTTCCGAGCGCCGGCTTATGAGTCGAGCGGGCCTGGGCTCGTCCCCATCCCCGTGGGGGAAGGTAACAAATCGGTAACGAATGGCTCGCATGGCTCCCTGGCCTAATTGGTCACTGCCAGAATCTAGCCATGCTCCTCTTGAGCCGCTGCGATGCATCGGGGGGGGCGGAACGAAGGAGTTCCCTATGAAGATCGGAAAGCCCTTGCGCTCGCGGCGGGATCCATGGTGATGGGTGGAGCGGTGGTCTCCGCTCAGGCGTACAGCACGTACCCGGGCCAGGATCCGGGGCGGAAGTCAACATGCCCCTCTACCTACGGTTGCATGTGGAAGGACTACGACTACGAGTCCTGGGATGTGCAGGCCTACCGCATCAACTTCCAGAACGGCTATGCTTACCTCAACACGGGGAAGTATCGCTCCGACACGAGCGATACGGGTCTCAATACCGGTTCGTCGTTTGCCAACAATGGAACCAGCGGCAAGAGTGTCTGCTTCTATACCGAAGTCGCATACACGGGAAGCAAGTTCTGCTTGGCGAAGGGTGCGACTGAGCCGGGCTACACAGACTGGCGGAACGACAATGCGGAGTCTGTGAAATTCCAGTGAGCGTGAGGAACTTTCTCGCTTCCGGGGCGGCGGCATGCATTCTTGCAGTCGCCGTCTCGGCCTGTGCAGGAACCCCTAGCGAGAGGGGTGAGCTCGCCACTACCCCTCAGGGCTCGAAGGACGTCGCCCAGTGGTCCATGCCGCTCGATTCCTATCTTGAGGTGGCGCAGAGTGCGGTGCCTCGAGAAGCATGGCTTGTATCGATGTCGAGCTGCATGACAGGCGCGGGCTTTCCGGGCCCCGAGGTTCCCGTTGGGTTCGCGGCTCCAGTCGACCCCACGCGAAACATCGTCGGGTATAAACTCTTCGATCGCGAGATTGCTGAGAAGTACGGATATCACGATGCATCCATGCTTCCAGAGTTTGCCTATGTGGACCCAGGAGACTCTTTCGGCGTGCTCATTCAGCAGTTTGGTGAACCTGCTCAGGCTGCATTCGATAGCTGCTCGGCCGAGTTTGATGGATTGCTCGCGAGTGATGCAAGCAGTGATGACAAATCCTCTATGTGGCTCTCGGTGGAAGCAGCGCATCAGGTAGAGTCGTCGGGAGCGCTCGCCGACGTGCGCGGCGCATGGCGAAAGTGCATGGAGCCCCAAGGGGTGCCAGGGCTTTCGGATGGGCCAGAGGATTTTCCTCTCATTGCAATGACGGAGTCCGGTCTAGACCTCAGTGGAGACGGTGTGGCCCGCTCGGCGCCGACGCCCCGCGAGATCGAGCTCGCCATCGCCGACGCGGAATGCAGGGACTCCTCCGGCTACTCGCAGAAGCGGTACGACCTCGAATGGGAGGCCGAGTCGAAGCTCCTCGATGCGAACCGGGCGCACCTCGAGGAGGAGCGCGCGAAGAACCAGGCGAAGATCGATGAGGCGACCGCGGTCCTGGCGGAGGAGCGGTGAGCTCGTCACTCATCCCAGCGCCGGGCGGCGGCGAGAACACGCAGGTGGCGCCTGCGCGCCGCCGCCCGTCCTGGCTGCTCCCGGTCGCGATCCTGCTGCTGATGGCGCTGACCGCCGGGGCGACCTGGGCTATCGCACAGCGCACGCAGTCGCCGCAGCAGGTGCAGGCGGCCGCGCAGGCGCCTGCCCCTGAGGCGATCACCGCGACTCTCACCCGGGGGCCGCTCGAGGACACCACTACCGCGCGCGTCGCCATCGGACCCGCGCAGACCCAGCAGATCGTCCTCCCCACACGGGAGGGCGCGCGCGTCGTGACGGGGAACCCGCTCAGCGCGAGCACGCCGATCGGCATCGGGCAGCCGCTGATCGAGCTCAACGGTCGACCCGTCTTCGCTGTGCTCGGCACCTTCCCCTACTACCGCGACCTCGCAGTGGGGGACACCGGCCCGGATGTCGAGCAGTGGCAGCAGACTCTCCGGGACCTCGGTTACTCGATCCCCTCCTCTGAGTACGGTCGAGTCGGTGCGCGCACCGCGACTGCAACGGAGAAGTTCTATGCCGCACGCGATTATCCGGCTCTGAAGCCTGACTCAGCTGCAGAGCAGCCCGCTGCCTCGAACACGCCGACTGCAGCTGGTGCAGCGGCACCAGCGGCATCGCCGAATGCTGCAGCAGCCGGACCCGTGACGGGAGACCTCGTCCTGCCCATGGCCGAAGTGGTCGTCGTCCCCGGCGGCGACCAGCGCCTCCAGAGCGTCCCCGCTGTCGGCACCACCCTCGCGGAGGATGCCACCCTCTCGCTCGCCGGCGCCGATCTCGCAGCGACCAGCAGCGTGCCGGCGATCGATGCGCCCGCGCTCGCCGAGGGCATGGCCGTCACGATCACCCCCGACGCGGGAGAGGTCCGTACGGGAGTGCTCGGTGCGGTTCCTGCCCCTGCGGCTGCTCCAGCGGAAGCGGATGCGACCACGACGGGCCAGGTGCCGCTCGTGACGATCCCCGTTTCTGTGGAGGGCGGGATTCCTCCGGAGTGGGAGGGGAAGAACTTCATCCTCACGATCATCAAGCAGCGAGTCGCCGACGACGCGATCCTGGTGCCGTCGACGGCGATCACCACTGATGCCACCGGCAGTGCGATCTACGTGCGACAGTCGGACGGCTCGTTCGCTCGTGTTTCGGTGAGCGTGGCGGGAACTGTGCGCGGAGTGGCCGCAGTGGCTCCTGACGAGGCCAGCGGCGTCGTCGAAGGCGCCGTCGTCAGGATCGGCTGAGCGGTGCCGAGGATCCGCCTCGTCGGCGTCGCGAAGAGCTACCCCGGCCCGAGCCCTGTCCACGCGCTGCGCGGGATCGACCTCACCATCGAGCAGGGCGAACTGATTGCCATCGAAGGACCCTCCGGCGCAGGCAAGTCCACACTGCTGAACATGCTCGCTCTGCTGGATCTCCCCACCTCGGGGAAGATCCTGGTCGGGCTGGACGATCCGAGCGCGATGCGCCCGAGGGCGCTCGCGAAGCTCCGCTCGTGCACCTTCGGCTTCATCTTCCAAGGGTTCCATCTTCTCGACGCCCATACGGTGATCGAGAACGTCACCCTCGCCTTCCGCTACCGGGCACTTCCCAGAGCCCGGCAGCTGGAGCTCGCGGCTGCGGCTCTCGAGCAGGTGGGTCTGGCCGATCGCGCAGAGGAGCTCGCTCGCAACCTCTCCGGCGGTCAGCGCCAGCGCGTGGCGATCGCACGTGCCATCGCCGGCGGCGCGCCCGTGCTCGTCGCCGACGAGCCCACCGGCAACCTCGACTCCGAGAACAGCGCGGCCATCATCGATCTGCTCACCTCGATCGCGCGCACCGGCCGCACGGTCGTGATCGTCACCCACTCCGCCGACGTCGCAGCAGCCACCGACCGCCGGATCGTGGTGCGGGACGGCCGGATCGCCTCCGATGCGCGAGTCGCCGGTGCACCAGCGCTCGCAGCCGAGGACGAGCCGACGGAGGTGCTCTCGCTCGCGAGCGATGGTGGCGAACCCTCGGCGCATGCGGCCGCAGCACGGCAAGAGGGGCACGACTCGCGCCTCTCCCTGCCGGACCTCCTGCGAGATGCGTGGGGCACGCTCGCGTCTCGCCCTGGGAAGTACGCGGCCCTCGTCCTCGTGATCGCACTGGGAGTGGGCCTCGCCGTGACGACCTTCGGTCTCACGGAAGCAGCACGAGCCCAGGTCGCCCAGACCTTCGATGCGACGCGCAACATCCAGGTCGACGCCGCCCTCGGCGATCCGCGCACGAGCATCTCCGAGTACGCCGCTCGCTCCGAGCAGCTCGCCGGAGTGGACCTGGCCGGCGCTGTCCACATCACGCGCAGTCCCGCGATCAGCGCTGAGAGCGGTGAAGCCCCTGCAGGGACGCCTCTCGCCGCGGTCACGCCGGACTATCTGGAGTCCGTCGGCGCGACAGTGCGGTGGCAGGGGCAGAAGCGGGAGATCGCCGATGGCGAGGTGCTGGTGGGCGGCAGTCTCGCCGCTGAGCTGGGGCTGCCGCCGCTGTTCTCCGGCCCGCGGGTGCGCGTCAACGGCACCGAGGCCCAGGTGGTCGGGATCATCGAGGAGTCGGCGCTCGCCCCGGAGCTGCTGCGCAGCGTCGTCGGGGGAGCGAGCTTTCCCGTCGCCGACAGTCCGCTGCTACCGCCGCCAGTGACCGCGGTGCCGCCCGAGATGGCGGTCCACGTGCGCGCCGTCCCGGGTGCGGCGCAGCAGATCGCACAGCAGCTTCCTCTGGCACTGCAGCCCGAGGATCCCAGCAGCGTCCACGTGCAGGCCCCGCCGGATCCGCAGACGCAGCGCGGCAGCATCGAGGCGACCGTCCGGGCATCTCTGCTGGCCCTGTCGGCCGTCTCGATCCTGGTGGCGGTGATCTCGCTGATGAACTCAATGTCCGTCTCCGTGCTCGAACGCTCCCGGGAGCTGGGACTGCGCCGGGCTCTCGGTGCGCAGCGCAGCCACCTGCGTCGGCTCGTGATGGTGGAGGCGATGCTGCTCGGCGCTGCCGGTGGGGTGTGCGGGCTGTTCCTGGGTCTCCTCGCGGTCCTCTCGGTGTCGATCTCGCGCGGCTGGGTGCCGATCTTCGACCCGGTGCTCGCGCCGATCGCCGTGGCCGCGGGCATCGTCGTCGCTGCGCTCGCCGGTGCTGTCGCGGCGTGGCGCGCGAGCCGGATCCAGCCGGTGGAGGCTCTGCGGCTGTGACCGATCGCGTCTGCGACGCGCGGAGCTCCACGTGCGCAGGCACCCAGAGCCGGCAGGCCCTGCCATTCCGACCGGCCGGTCCCTGCAGTCGGCTCGCACCTGGGAGGATGGGCACATGAGCGAGAAACCCCGCGGCCAGTCCTTCAGCGCATCTCCTCAGCCGAGCGACGCGATCACCCTGACGGGCTTGCGCGCCTGGGGCCGCCACGGGGTCCTCGCGCATGAGCGCGAGGCGGGCCAGGAGTTCTCCGCGGATCTGCGCCTCGAGGTCGATCTGCGCGCCGCCGCGCGAGGCGACGCCCTGGGCCGCACCGTGAACTACGCGGAGGTCGCCGCGAGCGCCGTCGAGGAGATCGAGGGCGAGCCGCACCAGCTCATCGAGACCCTCGCCGAGCGGATCGCCCAGCGCGTGCTCGCCGAGCATGTCCTGATCCGCCGCATCGCCATCACGATCCACAAGCCCTCAGCGCCGATCCCGCACCCCTTCGCGGACGTCACCGTGCAGATCACCCGGGATGCCGCCCCGGTCGATGCGGTCCTCGCGCTCGGCACGAACTTGGGGGATCGCGCGGCCCACCTGCGCGGGGCGCTGGAGTCCCTGCGCGGGGCCGACGGCGTCGAGATCGCCTGGACCGCGCCTGTGATCGAGACCGATCCCGTCGGGGGAGTCGAGCAGGCGGCGTTCCTCAACACGGCGATCGGAATCCGCACGGTGCTCGGTCCCTGGACGCTGCTGGATCTCGCCCAGCGCCTCGAGCAGGACGCGCAGCGCGTGCGCGAGGTCCGCTGGGGGCCGCGCACCCTCGACGTCGACCTCATCTCCTATGGAGATCTGATCCAGGACGATCCCGAGCTGACCCTCCCGCACCCGCGCGCCCATGAGCGCGCTTTCGTGCTGGCGCCCTGGCTGCAGGCGCAGGCCGACGCGGAGCTGCCCGGTCGCGGGCGCGTGGCCGCGCTGCTCGAGCACGCCCCGGACCGCCACGGCATCCGCCCCGGTCCTCGGATCCCCGGTTTCGGCGCGGTGCGGGAGGGGTCATGAGGCCCCTCTCGATCCCGACGCTCCTGCTCCTCGCGCTGATCGCGACGGGATTCGGCGCCTCGCTGGCAGCCTTCCTCGCCTCTCGCGGCGGGACCGTGCCCATCACCGGCCCCTTCACCGGGCTGGTGATGCTCGTCCTCGCCGCGGTGCTGCTCGTGCTCGGTCTTCCGCTGCGCCGCTACATGCGCGAATCGGAGCAGCGTCGGATCCAGCCGACCGTCGCGCCCCGTCGCCATCAGCTCGACCTGCCGACGGCGTTCCGCACGGTCGTCCTCGCCCGGGCCTGCGCCTACACGGGCACCCTCGTCGCAGGCATCTTCGCCGGTCAGGCCCTCCACCTGCTGGCGAGCGGCACGGGCAGCCTGTGGGGTGCCGTAGCGCCGACGGCGTTCGGCGCCGCCTGCGCCGCGGCCCTCGCGGTGCTCGGGGCCGTCGTCGAGCGCTGGGGCACGCTGCCCCCGCAGGACGGCGAGAGCCCTGGGGAGTCCGAGCCCGCGTGAGCGAGGATGCAACCGCCCCAGCCCCAGCCCCAGCCCCAGCCCCAGCCCCAGCCCCCGCCCCCGCCGCCCCGCGCCGGGCCGCGCGCCTGGAAGCGCTGGACTGGCTGCGCCTGATCGCTGCGCTGACCGTGGTCGCCTACCACTGGCTGTACTTCGGCGTGCTCACGGACTACATCGCCGTGCAGGACGAGCTGAGCCCGATCGGCCGCATCGCGCGCTACGGCATCATCGGCGTCGAGCTGTTCTTCCTGATCTCCGGGTACGTCATCCTGAACTCGGTCCGGCATCGCGATGCCCGCGGCTTCCTCGTGGCCCGGGCGGTGCGCCTGTATCCGGCGTTCTGGGTCGCCATGTCGATCACGGCCGGGGCGATCGTGCTGTGGGGTGCGCAGGCGCACCTCAGCATGTCCTGGCACACCTACCTGTGGAACCTCACGATGATCCCGCGCAGCTTCGGGGCGAGCCCCGTGGACGGCGTCTACTGGACGCTCGGCATCGAGCTGCGCTTCTACCTGCTGATCGGGATCCTGCTCCTGCTGGGGCTGCGCAGAGTGCTGCCGCAGGTGATCGCGGGGTGGTCCGTCCTGATGCTGCTGATCACGCTGGCGGCGCCATCCCTCGCGGGCCAGATCTACCTCGGCGACTTCTATCTGCTGTTCGCGACCGGGGCGCTGCTCGCGGAGCTCCATCGACGATTCGCCGCGGGATGCTCGCGGCCCTGGTGGCTGAAGGCCTCGCTCGCCTGCGCGGCGATCGGCGCCCTCATCGCCTCGTTCCGCCGCGCGCAGGTGCGCACCGTCCCGGGAGAGGGGGACGGGCTCGCCTGGAACCCGTGGATCTATAGGGCGCTCGTGCTGCTGGCGATGCTCCTCATCGCCGCGCTCGGCACCCCGCAGATCGCGCAGCTGCGCCTGCCGTTCTCGCGCGCCGCGGGCGGGATCACCTATCCGCTGTACCTCCTGCACGCGAACCTCGGCTACATCGCCTTCAGCCATCTCGCGACCGCGCGCAAGCTGCCCTGGATCCAGCTCGCGACCCTCGCGGTGATCCTGGCGCTGGCCTGGACCCTCCACCGCGTGGTCGAGGTGCGCGGAAAGCGATGGTGGATGGCCCTGTTCGATGCGACTCTCGGCCGGGTGGCCGGCGCCCTGCAGTCGCTGCTGCCGGGCCGCAGCGACGAGCCGAAGGAGAGGGCGCGGCAGACGAACGTCGGATGATGACCCCCTGCCGAGCTGGAAGGATAGGGGCATGACCGAGATCGGACCCTCCCCCGCCCCCGCAGCCGATGCCCCGCCCGCACGCAGCCCCGAGACCTGGGCCGAGCGCGCCGGGCTCCTCGGAGCCGCAGGCCTGAAGCCGGTCTCGGAGAAGCTGATCCCCGCGAGGTACCTCAGCCAGGCGGTGGGAGCGGTGCTCTCCCTCGCGCTGGTCGCGGGATGCGTGTGGCTGGTGATCCGCTTCGACTGGTGGTGGATGTGGATCCTCGCGATCCTTCCCGTGCTGTGGACGCTCCCCGGACTGCTCCTCACTCCGCGGCGCGTGCGCGCGCTCGGCTACCTCGACGGCGAGCACGAGCTCGTGACCGCATCCGGTCTCATGTTCCGCTCGGTCACCACCACCCCCTACGGTCGCGTGCAGTCGGTGGAGATCAACGAGGGCCCGATCGCGCGCCGCTTCGGCATCGCGCGGCTCACCTTCTCGACCGCCTCCACCGACTCCGGCGGCTGGATCGACGGCCTCCCGCGCGAAGAGGCCGAGCGGCTCAAGGAGTTGCTCACGCGCCGCGGCATCGAGCGGATGCAGTCCCTGTGAGCGACCAGCACGTGCACGGCCCCCGCCGCACCCACCCGCTGACCCCCCTGCTGACCGGCTGGAAGGTGCTGGCCGGTGTGGTCGCGGTGCTGCTCGCGCAGAACATCTCGGCGCTGGTCGACGAGTTCACGTGGCGCCGCGCGCTGCTGGGCGGGGGCATCCTGCTGGGCATCGCCCTGCTCGCCGTGGTCCTCAGCGCCGTCAGCTGGTGGCGCACCACGTACGAGATCTCCGAGGACGGCGTCACCCTGCGCTCCGGCCTGCTGACCCTCACGCGGCGCGTCGCCCCCAGGGAGCGGATCGAGTCGGTCTCGGTCGAGCGGCCCCTGCTCGCGCGCCTCGCCGGACTGGCGAAGGTGCGCGTGGAGATGGCCGGCGGCGGCGAATCCCACCTCGATCTCGCCTACGTCACGGCGCGCGACGCCGAGGAGATCCGCACCAGGATCCTGCGGGTCGCCGCGGAGATCCCGCAGGACGCTCCCGCACCGGGGGAGAGCGCCGAGGCGCCCGTCGGCCCGACCGGCGCAGCCGCAGGCGGGCCCGCACCGGCCCCGAGCGGGATCGGAGCCTCCGCGCCCGCAGAGCACCCCGAGGCGGCGCTCGCCGCAGAGCACCCCGAGTCGGCGTTCGCCGCAGGGCACCCCGAGGCGGCTCTCGCCGCTGACAGACGCAGCGATCGATTGCGCGCGGCCCTCCACGACGGCGTCACCGGGGGCGAGCTGATCGCCCAGATCCCCACGAGCAGGCTCATCCGCTCGCTCCTGCGCGACGTGAGCCTGCTGGTGGGAGCGGTCTTCGCCGTCCTGTGGGCCGCCTTCTCCATCGGGCTCCTCCTCACGGTGGAGGGCTACGGCTTCGCCTCCCTCGCCGTCGCCCTGCCCATCGCGCTCGGTCTGGTGCGCTCTGCGTTCAGCCGAGTCGAGAGCGGCTGGGGCTTCGTCTCGCGCAACACCGACACAGGTCTGCGCATGCGGCGCGGACTGCTGAACACCCGCACCGACAACATCGGCTCCGGGCGCGTCCAGGACATCACCCTGCACCGGCCCCTGCTGTGGCGCGGGCCCGGCTGGACCCGCGCGGCCGTGACCGTGGCCGGCATCGACGCGACCGACGACGCCAAGGCGACGAGCGTCCTGCCCGTCGGCACCCGCGAAGAGCTCGCGCGCACGTTCGGCCACCTGGTCCCCGGACTCGGCACCGAGGACGACTCCTCGCTCATCGAGCACCTGCTCACCGCTCCCGCGGCCGAGCTCGGCGGCACGGGGCCCCGCAGCCGCCTGTACTTCGTGGGCCGCCGCACCCGGCGGGTGCTGGTCCTCCCCGGCGCGATCGCCGTGCGCAGCGGCATCCTCACGAAGCGGGTGCAGATCGTCCCGCGCGAGCGCATCCAGGGGCTCTCCCTCGCCCAGGGGCCGATCGCCCGTCGCGTCGGCAGCGCGACCCTGAGCGTGGGGATCGCCGGCTCCAGCGCCGAGCTGCATGACCTCCCGCTCGCCGACGCTCTCGCGCTGCAGGAGACCCTCGCCGCCGATGCGCGCAGCGGCCGCCGCTACGACCGCGAGCGCACCTGGCCGCAGCCGCCGCTCGCGGGCCGGCCCGCGCTCGCGGCCGCTGCGCGATGAGCGCCCCGCGCCTCGGGATCGGGATCATCGGCGCCGGGAGAGTCGGCGCCGCTCTCGGGGCGGCCCTGCGCGCCGAGGGCCACGCGATCACCGGTGCCTACGCCGTCTCCGCCGCCTCGCGCGAGCGCGCCGCCGCCCTCCTGCCCGGCACGCCGCTGCTGGGAGTGCACGAGATCGTCGAGCGCAGCGAGATGGTGCTGCTCGCCGTCCCCGACGACCAGCTCCCTGGGCTCGCGAGCGGCATCGCGAGCGCCGGGATCGCTCCGGGCGGGCAGATCTTCGCGCACACCTCGGGCCGCTTCGGCACGGCGGTGCTCGCCCCGCTCGAGCGCACCGGCGCAGCGGCCCTCGCCCTGCACCCGGCGATGACCTTCACCGGCACCCCCGCCGACCTCCCGCGCCTCATCGGCTGCCCCGTCGGCATCACGGCGAAGACCTCCGTGCTCCCCATCGCGCAGGCCCTCGTGGTCGAGATCGGAGCGGAGCCGGTCACCATCGCCGAAGGCGACCGGCCGCTCTACCACGCGGCCCTCGCCCACGGCGCGAACCACCTCGTGGTGCTCGTGGACCAGTCGCGCGAGCTGCTGCGCAGCGTCGGGATCGAGGAGCCCGGCCAGTACCTGCGCCCGCTGCTCGGCGCCGCGCTTGAGGAGTCGCTGCGGCGCGGATCCGACGCCCTCACCGGGCCCGTGATGCGCGGCGATGCGGGCACCGTCGCCGCGCACCTCGAGGCGCTCGCCGAGGCCGACGGCTCCGCTGCTGCGCGCCGCGCTCCCGCCGACGCCGAGCGGACCTACCGCGCTCTCGCCCGGGCCGCGCTGGATCGCGCGGGCCTCGACGCGCATACTGCCCAGCAGATCGCTGCGCTCCTGGAGCGCGGCGCCCCGCAGCCGGAAGAAGGAGAGAGATGAGCACCGTCGTCACCACCAGGACTGCGCTCCTGCGCGCCAGGGCCGCCATGGACGGGACGGTCGCGGTGGTGATGACCATGGGCGCCCTGCACGAGGGCCACCTGAGCCTGGTGCACCGCGCCCGCGAGCTCGCCGACCACGTCATTCTCACGGACTTCGTGAACCCCCTCCAGTTCGGTCCGAACGAGGACTTCGACGCCTACCCGCGCGATCTCGCCTCCGACGTCGCCCAGGTCGAGGGGCTCGTGGACCTCGTCTTCGCGCCGAGCGTCGAGGAGATGTATCCGCTGATGCCCCCGCCCGTCACCGTCTCCGCGGGCCGGCTCGGCACCGTGCTCGAGGGCGCGCGCCGCCCCGGGCACTACGACGGGGTCGTCACCGTGGTCACGAAGCTCCTGCAGCTCACGAGACCGCACTTCGCCGTCTTCGGGCAGAAGGACGCCCAGCAGCTCGCGATCATCCGGGCCCTCGTCTTCTCCCTCGACATCCCCGCGTCCATCGAGGCGGTGCCCATCGCGCGCGAGGACTCGGGCCTCGCCCGCTCCAGCCGCAACGTCTACCTCTCGGACGAGGGCCGCGAGCGCGCTCTGCTGCTCTCGCGCACCATCGCCGCGGTCTCCGCCGCGGCGCCCTCGGCCTCAGGCATCCTCTCCGCGCTGGAGACCGCCCGGCGCTCCGCCCCGGAGGGCGTCGAATGGGACTACGCGTTCGCCGTGGATCCCGGGACGTTCGAGGAGATCACCCCGGAGCACCGCGGCGAGGTGCTCGTCGTGCTCGCCGCTCGTGTGGAGGGAGTGCGCCTGCTCGATGCCGCTGTGGCGGTGGCGACAGAGCGCTGAGACGCGCAGGTGCGCGGCGGGCCGCCCGCACCGGGATCTGAGAGAATCGGCGGCATGAACGCACAGCCCACGCCGCACGGCCAGACGGATCCCGCAGGTCCCCTGGACACCTCCGACCAGATCGCGGTGCGCAAGTCCAAGCGCGAGCGGCTGCTGGAGCGGGGTGAGGAGGCCTACCCGGTCTCGGTGCCGATCACCTCCTCGATCGCCCAGGTGCGCGAGCAGTACGCGCACCTCGAGGACGGCGAGGAGACCCAGGACGTCGTCGGGATCGCCGGTCGCATCGTCTTCCAGCGCAACACCGGCAAGCTCTGCTTCGCCACCATCCAGGACGGCGCGGGGGAGCGGCTGCAGATCATGCTGAGCCTCGCCGAGGTCGGCGAGGAGCGCCTCGCTCAGTACAAGGCCGATGTCGACCTCGGCGACCACGTGTTCTTCCACGGCCGCGTGGGATCCTCCCGCCGCGGTGAGCTCTCGATCTTCGCCGACGAGTGGCGCATGGCCGCGAAGGCGGTCCGCCCCCTCCCGGTGCTGCACGCGGACCTCTCCGAGGAGTCCCGGGTGCGCAGGCGCTATGTGGATCTCATCGTGCGGCCGGAGGCCCGTCGCACCGCGCGCCTGCGCGCCGAGGTGATGCACGCGCTGCGCGACTCGTTCCGGCGCCGCGATTTCGTGGAGATCGAGACGCCCATGCTGCAGGTGATCCCCTCCGGCGCCGCGGCGCGTCCGTTCGTCACGCACATGAACGCTTTCGATCTCGATCTGTACCTGCGCATCGCGCCCGAGCTGAACCTCAAGCGCGCCGCGGTCGGCGGCCTGGAGCGCGTGTACGAGATCAACCGGAACTTCCGCAATGAGGGAGCGGATTCCACGCATTCGCCGGAATTCGCGATGCTCGAGGCCTATCAGGCTTACGGCGATTACGACTCGATCGCCGATCTCACCCGCGCGCTCATCCAGGAGGCGGCCGAGGCCGCGTCCGGCTCGCAGATCGTCACTCTCGCCGATGGCAGCGAGTACGACCTCTCGGGGCAGTGGAAGCAGATCACCGTCTACGGCTCGCTCTCCGAATCCCTCGGCCAGGAGATCACCCCTGAGACGACTGTCGCGCAGCTGCAGAGCATTGCGGAGGGTCTGGGACTGGATCTGGATCACCCGAAGTTCGGGCACGGGAAGCTCGTCGAGGAGCTGTTCGAGCATCAGGTCGGCGATGCGCTCCACGAGCCCACGTTCGTGCGCGATTTCCCGGTCGAGACGAGCCCGCTGGTGCGCGCCCACCGCTCGACGCCCGGCGTCGTGGAGAAGTGGGATCTGTACGTGCGCGGCTTCGAGCTCGGCACGGGCTATTCCGAGCTCGTGGATCCCGTCATCCAGCGCGAGCGCTTCGCGCAGCAGGCGCGCCTCGCGGCGGCCGGGGACGACGAGGCGATGCGCCTGGACGAGGACTTCCTCGAGGCGATGGAGCACGCGCTCCCGCCGACCGGCGGCATGGGGATGGGCATCGACCGCCTGCTGATGGCCCTGACCGGTCTCGGGATCCGCGAGACCATCCTGTTCCCCCTCGTGAAGCCGGGGGCCTGAGATGGGCAGCGGCTTCTGGTACGAGGCGGGTTCGCTCGTCCCCTCCATCGGGGTCGGGCTCCTGTTCTGGTTCGCGATGCGCGCGATCCTGCGCGCGGATCGCCGCGAGCGCGAGGCCGAGCGCCTCGCCGACCGCGAGCTGCGCCTCGCCCAGCGCGCGGCAGGCGAGAACAGGGCGTCCTCCCCGGGGGCGGCGGGCGAACCCGCGAATGCCCCCTCGGATTCCGATTCCCGTGGCGATGCTCACATGAAGATGTGAGTTCCGGGAAAACCTCGGGAGGCTTCCGAGGCTGAAAGATCTCACGGATATCCCGCTTCGCAGGCACTGGCGGGGCGAAGAAGTTCTTCTCTGCGCGAGCCCTCGAGCCGATCCGGCTCGAGGGCTCGCCGTGTTTCTTCTCGCCGCGCACAGGGAAGTGTGGGAATAATAGGGGCAGCCCGATACCCCCGAAGCATATGAAGGAGTCTGCTGATGGCCCGCAAGACTTTTGTTGAACTCATCGATGATCTGGACGGCTCGAAGGCCGAGGAGTCCGTGAGCTTCTCGCTCGACGGCGTCGCCTACGAGATCGATCTCTCGGCCGAGAACGCTGAGCGCCTGCGCTCGGATATCGGCGAGTGGGTCGGCAAGGCCCGCCGCGTCGCCGGTCGCAAGACCCGCGGCACGGGCTCCGCCTCGAGCGCTTCCGCGAACAACGACTCGGCGAAGGTGCGCCAGTGGGCGCGCGAGAACGGCCGCGAGGTCTCGGACCGCGGCCGCATCCCCGAGGAGCTGCGCCAGGCGTACTACGCCGCCGGCAACTGACCTTCCCCGCGCATGCGAGAAGCCCTGACCCGCTGATGCGGGTCAGGGCTTCTCGCATGCGAGGGCGGGTGGGGCCTCACCAGCCGCGGATGCTCCAGGAGGCCTCATGGGTGCTTCCGGGCTCGAGCCGCACCAGGTCCGTGCCCGAGCGGAAGGCGTCGGGCGGGCAGGTCATCGGCTCGAGGGCGAGGCCCTTGCGGTCGTTCTCCGGTTCGGGCCGGTCCGCCGTGTGCACCTGCACCCACGGGCAGCTGCCGTCGGCGCTGACCTCGACGCCCGTGCCCCCCGGGGCGCTGACCCGCACGCTCCATCGCGAGCGCTCCGCGTCCGCCCCGCGGGGGAGGAGGCCGGTGAAGGCATGATCGATCTGCAGGTCGCCGAGTCGGCGCGCGGTGCGGAAGTCCCACTCCGATCCGGGGGCGATCCGCTGCGTGCGCAGGGGGAGCAGGTTCTCGTCGACCTCGAGGACCTCCTCGGCAGGGAGTTCGAGGCTCCACTCCTCGAGCGGCTCGGGGCCCGCCACCACGTAGGGGTGGGGGCACACCCCGTACGGAGCGGTGCGGGTGCCGGCGTTGAGCGCGCGCACGCGGGTGGTCAGGCCCTCGGCGGCGTCCAGGCGGTGCTCGACCTCCAGGCGGAGGGTGAACGGGTACGCAGGCTGCGGCCGCAGGGTGTGCGCGAGCACGACGGCGTCCTCCTGGGCGGAGAGCACCTCGAACTCGGAGAACGAGACGAGCCCGTGCAGGGCGTTCCCCCGCTCGGGCTCGTTGACGGGGACGAGGATCTCCTCGCCCTCCCACACGTACGCGCCGCGACCGATGCGGTTCGGCCACGGTGCGATCAGAGCGCCGCGGTGCAGCAGCATCGGACCGTCCTCCGGGCTGATCAGGACGAGCGGACGCCCTGCGAGCTCGAGCGACTCGAGCATCGCGCCGACGCTCGAGACGGCCGCGCGGTACTCGCCCGCGCGCAGCTCGATCCGCTCGCCCCGTGCGCGCAGGGGCAGGGAGGGGCGGGCGGCCGCGGTCATCCGCGCAGGCCCAGCACGGAGGCGGTCGCCTCGAGGCTGCGGTGGGCGGCGCCGGCGTCGTCGGCGAGATCCGTGCCGAGGCTCGGGACCATCTCGCGGATCGTGGGCTCCCAGCCGTCGATGCGGTCGGGGAAGACGGAGCGGAGCATGCCCAGCATGATCGTGGTCGCGGTGGAGGCGCCCGGCGAGGCCCCCAGCATGCCCGCGATCGACCCGTCGGCGGCGGTGATGAGCTGGGTGCCGAACTGCAGCACACCGACCTTGTCGGCGTCCGGGGCGATCACCTGGACGCGCTGACCGGCAGTGATCAGCTCCCAGTCCTCCTGGCGGGCGCTCGGCATGTACTCGAGCAGCGCGGCGAAGCGCTTCGCGGGGGTCGCGGCGACCTCGCTGACGAGATACGTCATCAGATCGAGGTTCGGCGGCGCGACGGCGAGCATCTGCAGGAGGTTCCCGGGCTTCACGGACCCGGGCAGATCCCACAGGGAGCCCTGCTTGAGGAACTTCGGGGTCCAGCCCGCGTAGGGGCCGAACATGAGCGACTGCTTCCCGTCGATGTAGCGGGTGTCCAGGTGGGGCACGCTCATCGGCGGCGCGCCGACGGCCGCCTTGCCGTACACCTTCGCATCGTGCCGGGCGATCACCTCGGGGTTCGTGCAGCGCAGCCACTGGCCCGAGATCGGGAAGCCGCCGAATCCGCGGATCTCCTCGATGCCCGACTTCTGCAGGAGCGGAAGGGCGGCCCCGCCTGCTCCCACGAACACGAACGGTGCGCGCACCACGCGGGTGGAGCCGTCGGCGCGCCGCGCCATGACGCCCCACTCGCGGGGCTCGGCGCCGGGCATCCGACGCAGGGAGGTGACCTCCCAGCCGCAGCTCACCGTGGTGCCGACGCTGCTCGCGAAGCGCAGCATCTCGCGGGTCAGCGCGCCGAAGTCCACGTCGGTGCCGTCGGGGGAGTAGGTCGCGGCGATGTTCTCGGTGACGGGCCGATCCTCTGCCACCAGCGGGGCCCACTCGGCGAGCTGAGAGTGATCGGTGGTGAACTCCATCCGGTCGAACAGGGGGTTGCCGACGAGAGCGGCGTGGCGCCGGCGCAGGTAGTCGACGTTGTCGGCGCCGTGCACGAAGCTCATGTGGGGCACGGAGTGGATGAACGCCGAGGGATCCCCGATGCGTCCCGTCTCGACCAGGTGCGCCCAGTACTGGCGGCTCATCTGGAACTGCTCGTTGATGAGGGTCGCCTTCTTGGGGCTCACCGAGCCGTCGACGTCCTGGGGGGTGTAGTTGAGCTCGCACAGCGCGCTGTGGCCGGTGCCCGCGTTGTTCCATCCGTCGCTCGACTCGAGCGCCACGTCGTCGAGCTTCTCCAGCACCTCGATGCGCCAGTCGGGCTGCAGCTCGCTCAGCATGGCTGCGAGCGTCGCGCTCGCGATGCCGCCCCCGATCAGCACTGCGTCTGCGCGCGTGACATCCACTGCCAGATCTCCCATGACACTTCCGTTCGTATCGTGCGCCCGACTGCGATCCGGACGCCCTCGGGGGCGCACGCGACGGCGGCGCACGGCATCGATGCCGTGCGCCGCCGGTGGCGTCCGGCTGTCAGGCCAGACTATCGCTGCGCTGGAGCGGGAGCGCTCAGAGACCCGCGCCGGGATCCCGGCGCTCGGCGACATAGCCGCTGGGGTCCTGGCGCGCGGTGACCGTGGTGCGGCGGCCCGCGAGCATCAGGAGCAGCCCGACGAGGAAGAGGACTCCGCCCCCGACCATCAGGATCGTGCCCAGCGTGCCTCCCGCGACGAAGGGGAGGTCGACCTCCAGTGCGAAGCGGCAGATCGCTCCGATGACGAACAGGATGATGCCTCCGACGATCGCGCCCATGGTGTGCTCCTCGTGCTCGGTGATGCGGTGGAAAGGGTCGGACTGCGGCCGCGACAGCGGCCGGTGATGCCGACAGCGTAGCGGTCCGCACCCCGGTGTCACGCCCGCGGCGAACACGCAGGGGAGATGTCCCCCCTGCCGCGTACGCTCGATCCATCACCACCACCCGATGGGGGAGAGACATGTTCGAACGCTTCACTGACCGTGCACGCCGCGTCGTCGTCCTGGCACAGGACGAGGCCCGCCTGCTGAACCACAACTACATCGGCACCGAGCACATCCTGCTCGGGCTGATCCACGAGGCCGAGGGCGTCGGCGCGAAGGCTCTGGAGGCACTCGGCGTCACGCTCGATGCCGCCCGCGAGCAGGTGCGCGACATCATCGGCGAGGGCAATCAGGCCCCCACCGGCCACATCCCCTTCACGCCGCGCGCGAAGAAGGTGCTGGAGCTGAGCCTGCGCGAGGCCCTCCAGCTCGGCCACAACTACATCGGCACCGAGCACATCCTGCTCGGCCTGCTGCGCGAGGGCGAGGGGACGGCCGTCAAGGTCCTCTCCCGCCTCGGCGCCGAGCCCGCCGCCGTGCGCAGCGAGGTCATCGAGCGCCTCTCCGGCTACCAGGGCAAGGAGCCGGCGACCGCCGGCGGCCCCGCCGAGGGGCAGCCCGCCGGTTCGCTCGTGCTGGACCAGTTCGGCCGCAACCTCACGCAGGCCGCGCGCGACGGGTCGCTGGATCCGGTCATCGGGCGCGAGCACGAGGCCGAGCGCGTGATGCAGGTGCTCAGCCGCCGCACGAAGAACAACCCCGTGCTGATCGGCGAGCCGGGCGTCGGCAAGAGCGCCGTCGTCGAGGGCCTCGCCCAGTCGATCGTGCGCGGCGACGTCCCGGAGACGCTCAAGGACAAGCAGCTCTACACGCTGGACCTCGGATCGCTCGTGGCGGGCTCCCGCTACCGCGGCGACTTCGAGGAGCGCCTGAAGAAGGTGCTCAAGGAGATCCGCACGCGCGGCGACATCATCATCTTCATCGATGAGATCCACACCCTCGTCGGCGCAGGCGCCGCCGAGGGCGCGATCGACGCCGCCAGCATCCTCAAGCCGATGCTCGCGCGCGGGGAGCTCCAGACCATCGGCGCGACCACGCTCGAGGAGTACCGCAAGCACATCGAGAAGGACGCCGCCCTCGAGCGCCGCTTCCAGCCGATCCAGGTCGACGAGCCCTCGATCACGCACACGATCGAGATCCTCAAGGGCCTGCGCGACCGCTACGAGGCGCACCACAAGGTGACGATCACCGACGGCGCGCTCGTGGCCGCGGCGAACCTCGCCGATCGCTACGTGAACGACCGCTTCCTGCCGGACAAGGCGATCGACCTGATCGACGAGGCCGGGGCGCGCCTGCGCATCCGCCGCCTCACCGCTCCGCCGGAGCTCAAGGAGTTCGGCGCGCGGATCGAGGAGGTCCGCAAGGCCAAGGAGGAGGCGATCGACTCCCAGGACTTCGAGAAGGCCGCCTCCCTGCGCGACGAGGAGCAGTCCCTCAAGTCCGAGCACGACGAGCGCGAGAAGGCCTGGCGCAACGGCGAGAGCGACGCGGTGACCACGGTCTCCGAGGAGGTCATCGCCGAGGTGCTCGCCGCCTCCACCGGGATCCCGATCGTCAAGCTCACCGAGGAGGAGTCCTCGCGGCTGCTCCACATGGAGGACGAGCTGCACAAGCGCGTCATCGGCCAGGACGAGGCCATCAAGGCCCTGTCCCAGGCGATCCGCCGCACCCGTGCGGGCCTGAAGGATCCCAAGCGCCCCGGCGGGTCGTTCATCTTCGCCGGCCCGACGGGCGTGGGCAAGACCGAGCTCGCGAAGGCTCTGGCCGAGTTCCTGTTCGGCGACGAGGACTCCCTCATCCAGCTCGACATGTCCGAGTTCGGGGAGAAGCACACCGCTTCGCGCCTGTTCGGCTCGCCCCCCGGCTACGTGGGCTACGACGAGGGCGGCCAGCTCACCGAGAAGGTGCGCCGCAAGCCGTTCAGCGTGGTGCTGTTCGACGAGGTCGAGAAGGCCCACGTCGACATCTTCAACTCGCTCCTGCAGATCCTCGAGGACGGTCGTCTGACCGATTCGCAGGGCCGCGTCGTGGACTTCAAGAACACCGTGATCATCATGACCACGAACCTCGGCACCCGCGACATCGCCAAGGGCGTGCAGGTCGGCTTCCAGGCCGGCGGCGACCTCTCCACGAACTACGAGCGGATGAAGAGCAAGGTCCACGAGGAGCTCAAGCAGCACTTCCGCCCCGAGTTCCTCAACCGCGTCGATGACGTGGTCGTCTTCCCGCAGCTCTCGCAGAGCGAGATCGTGGAGATCGTGGATCTCATGGTCGGCAAGCTCTCCGCGCGCCTCGCGGAGAAGGACATGAGCATCGAGCTGACCCCGGCGGCGAAGGCGCTCCTGGCCGACAAGGGCTACGACCCCGTTCTGGGCGCGCGTCCCCTGCGCCGCGCGATCCAGCGCGACATCGAGGACGCCCTGAGCGAGAAGATCCTGTTCGGCCAGGTCCACGCCGGTGACGCGATCCTCGTGGACGCGGAGGGGGAGGGCATCCTCGGGGAGCTGACGTTCCAGCGCCGCGGCGAGGACGGCACAGTGAGCCCCATCTCGGATCACGTGGACGTCGAGTCGATCACGGGCGCGCGCGCCGAGGAGCTCACGCATCCTGACGCGCAGTCCAGCGACTCGGACCCGCTGCCCGCCTCGGAGCCGGGCACCGGCACGACCGGGACCCGCTGACCCGCCGCCTCGAGCGGCGCAGCGGAGATCGCGCAGCATGAGCACCATCCAGGACTGGATCCTCACCGTCGGCGACGCGTGGTGGGTCCACCTGGTGGTGCTCGCGCTGTGCGCGATCGATGCCTTCTTCCCGACGGTCCCCAGCGAGTCCGTCATCGTGGCGCTCTCCTCCCTCTGGTCCTCCTCCGGTACCCCGGCCATCTGGCTGGTGGCTCTCGCCGCCTGGGCGGGCGCCTTCGCCGGCGACAACATCGCGTATGCGATCGGGGCGAAAGTGGGATGGGAGCGCTTCGGCTTCCTCCGGCGCGGCCGCGGGCTGGCCGCCGTCAAGGCCGCCGAGAGCGGGCTGGACAGGCGAGCCCTCCTGCTGCTGATGACCGCCCGCTACATCCCCTTCGGCCGCACGGCCGTGAACCTCACCGCCGGGGCGGTGCACTACCCCTGGCAGAAGTTCTGGCGGCGCGCCCTCGCGGCGACCGCCGTGTGGGCCCTCTACTCCTGCGCCATCGGCGCGGTGGCGGGCTCCTGGTTCGAGAACAACCACCTGCTGGCGATCACCGTCGCCGTGGTGCTCGCGGTCGTGATCGCGCTCGGAGTCGAGCGCCTGGTCGCCCTGCTCAACCGGATCCTCGATCGCCATCATGAGCGGCGCGCAGCCGCCGCCGTCGCCGAGCAGGAAGCGGCGCTGGACCGGATCGCCGCCGAGATCGACGAGGCCGAGGCCGCCGGCGATCATGAGCGCAGCGCGCACCTGCGCCACCGGCGTCGTCAGCAGGAGATCGTCGCGCGCGCATTCCCGCGCCCGCCCACCGACCGCGCGAGATCGGACGCCCCCTCATGAGCATCGCCCTGCGCCCCGCCCTGCCCGCTGACGTCCGTGCGATCGATGCGCTGGTCGAGCCTCTCGCCGCGCAGAAGATCCTGCTCGGCAAGGAGCTGGTTGTCTACTACGAGGCGATCCAGGAGTTCCTGGTGGCCGTGGACGAGCACGGCACGATCGTGGGCTGCGGCGCCCTGCACGTGATGTGGGAGGACCTCGCGGAAGTACGCACGCTCGCCGTCGCGGACTCGGTGCGCGGCCAGGGCGTCGGCCACCTGCTGCTGGACGGTCTCCTGCGCCGGGCCGCGGATCTGGGCCTCGAGCGGGTGTTCTGCCTGACCTTCGAGGTCGACTTCTTCGCCCGCCACGGCTTCGAGCCGATGGGGGAGGAGCCTATCCCCAGCGAGCTGTTCAGCGAGCTGCTGCGCTCGCACGACGAGGGAGTGGCCGAATACCTCGACCTCGCGCGCGTAAAGCCCAACACGCTGGGCAACACGCGCATGATCGTGCACCTCCGCGAGGGCCGACCAGGCGCCTGAGCGGCGTCACGGAAGCCGCAGACCGCCCGCGAGGTCGGCGCTTTCAGTGTCGCCTGCAGCCTCGCCCGCAGCCCCGGCCGCCGGCTGCTGGGGGATCTCGACCGCGAGGCCGTCGGCGACGAGGGTGCCCCGGCATCGCCGCACGCGCTCAGGATCGTTCGGGTCCAGAGCGGCGATGGCCTCGGGGCCTGCCGGTCCCTTTCGCAGGAGCGCCATGATCTGGCCGCGCAGCTGGCGGTCCGTCCCGGCGAACGCCTGCGTGCGCGCGGGGGCGCCCGTCCCCTCGGGGCGCCCCGCAGCGAACCACCTGCAGTGCCGCTCGCGCAGAGGGCACTCCTCGCAGCGCGGCGCGCGTGCGGTGCACACGAGCGCGCCCAGCTCCATCACGGCCTGGTTCCAGCGCACGGACTGCTCCCTGCCCTCCGGGAGGGAGGCGGCGGTCAGCGCCCGCTGGTGGGCCGTGAGGGCGGGGCCGGGGTGGGCGTGGCCGTCGAGCGTGCGCACGAGGACCCGCCGGATGTTCGTATCCGCCACGGCCGCGCGCCCGTGGTGGGCGAAGGCGGTGATCGCGGCGGCGGTGTACTCCCCGATGCCCGGCAGCGCGCGCAGCGCCTCGAGACCGCGCGGCACCTGCCCGCCGTGCTGCTCGGTGATCACGCGCGCGCACTCCTGGAGGCGCAGTGCGCGCCGGGGGTAGCCGAGGGTGTCCCAGGCTCGCAGCACCTCGGCAGTTGGCGCGGCGGCGAGATCGGCAGGGGCCGGCCAGCGTCGCATCCACTCCTGCCACCGGGGCAGCACGCGGACGACGGGGGTCTGCTGCAGCATGATCTCGGAGACGAGGATGCTCCAGGCGCTCGCGTCCGGGTGGCGCCAGGGCAGATCGCGCCCGCTGCGGTCGAACCACGCGATCACCGCTGCAGTCGCCTCCTCGGGCAGATGGCTCTGCAGGGCAGGGGGAGCGGGGCGCGCGGGCATCCCAGGACCGTATCCCACCGGGCACGATCGCACCGGGTCCGATGCCACCCGACCCGATGCCGCCGGGCAGGATTCCACCGGCTCGATGCCGCCGGGCCCGATGCCACCCGGCCCGATGTCTCCGAGCACGGCGAAGGGGCGGGACCGATATCGGTCCCGCCCCTCGCGGTGCGGCAGATGCCTGCCTGGAGATCCTGCGCTGCAGATCCGGCATTCAGCCGGACTGCAGGAGCACGAGGATCAGATGCGGGTGCCACCCTGCTGGGTCGCGAGCAGGTCGCGGATCTCGGTGAGGAGCACGACGTCCTCGGGAGCGGCGGACTCCTCCTCGGCCGGCAGGCCGCGGCGAGCGCGAGCGGCCTGGCGAGCCTTGGCCACCGGCATCACGAAGACGAAGTACACGACCGCAGCGGTGATGAGGAAGGTGATGATCGCGGTGATCAGGGCGCCGATGTTGATGGCGGTCGCCGGGTTGTCGGCGAAGATGCGGAATGCCAGGCCATCGACGTTGTTCGCACCGCCGGCGGCGGCGAGAACGGGGTTGATGATGTTGTCGGAGAAGGCGGTGACGAGCGCGGTGAACGCGCCGCCGATCACGACGCCGACCGCGAGGTCGATGACGTTGCCCTG
The DNA here is from genome assembly GCF_023509525.1 of Brachybacterium equifaecis. Classification (GTDB taxonomy): domain Bacteria; phylum Actinomycetota; class Actinomycetes; order Actinomycetales; family Dermabacteraceae; genus Brachybacterium; species Brachybacterium equifaecis. The sequence goes on along the minus strand of NZ_JAKNCJ010000001.1, from coordinate 38,194 downwards.
CATGATGAAATCCTTGAAGCCCTTCATGGGGATGTCCTTGTCTGCGCGTGGAGCGCGAGCCTCTTCGGGGGCGGGAATGGCGGGGCCGGCCGTCGCGGCCGGGTCCCTCACGATTCGGACGCTAGTCGATGAAAGTGATCAGAAACCAGCCCTCGTGCGTGGCGTAGGCGACGTCACGGGCATTGTGTGGTGCGATTCCCACGATCACGGCGGTGCCCTGTGATCCAGATCCGCTTTCCGCCCAGAGCTCCCCGCCGTCGGCAGTGGCGGCGGCCACAGGGACGTCCACGACCACCGCGTCGACGACGAGGGTCTGCCCCGGATCGGGCGTGGAGAGCACGATGCTGAGCGCGTCCCCGGGCACGAGCCGCTCGCGCAGCGAGGGATCGACGGGCAGGACCAGCTGGGCGAGCCCGCGGGTATCCGGTGCGGCGGCCTCGGCGGCGAGCTCCTCCGGGCGCAGGATGTCCCCCTCGTGGAGGGGAGAGGGGAGACGGAGTCCGATGAGAGCGGAGGGGTCGGTGCCGGACCCCGGAGGGACGAGCGCCCGGGGGATCTGCACCGTGCGCAGATCGGAGGCGTCGAGGACATGGCCCCGCTCCAGCGGCCGCGCGGCCTGGACGACTCCCGCCTGGGGACTGCGCTCGGGCAGGACGCTGGGCACGGCGATCGCGAGGAGCCCGGCGGTCAGGAGGACGCCGAGCAGGCGTCGCCGGCGCCGGGCGGCGCGGCGGAGGTGCGGGAGCAGGGAGCGCAGGCGCAGGAGCATCCTGCGACGCTACGTCCGGGCCGCCTTTCCCGGGCGGCTCCTGCGGTGCGCTGTGGACAGCGCGCTCAGGGGAGGGTTCGCACAGCGCACAGCGTCCAACACCGAGCGACCGGGCCTGGCGGCCGGGGCCGAGGGACTGGCGCCGGGGAGCCGAGAGGGTCGCCTCAGGAATCGGCGGAGGAGGACCCTGATGCCGAGGTCGAGGAGGACGCCGCAGGGGCGCTCGAGGAGCTCGCCGCCGGCGCCGCGGAGGACGCGCCGGTGCTCTCGCCCGTCGCGCTCGAGGAGGAGTCCGTCCCCGAGGCGCCGTCCGAGGAGCCCGCGCTCTTGCCCGCATGGCCTGCCGAGGTCGACTTCGCGGAGTCGGTCGAGTAGAAGCCTGAGCCCTTGAAGACGACGCCCACGCTGTCGAAGACCTTCCGCAGGGAGTCCTGGCTGCATTCGGGGCACGTCACCAGGGAGTCCTCGCTGAAGCTCTGGTACTTCTCGAAGCGATGGCCGCAGTTCTTGCAGGCGTAGGCGTACGTGGGCACGGGGCCGCTCCTTCAGGGGTCGGCGGGCGCTCGGTGAGCGCCGCGCAGCATGATCGCGAAGAACAATACCGTCGGGGCCGGCCTCGTCGGAGAGCTCAGGGGCGGGGCAGACCCTCGAGGCCGCCCGTGGTGAGGGCGCCGCTCACGGGCCGATCGTGAGGCTCGACGGGGACCCGGCGGTGCTCGAGCACCTCCCACGGATGGACGACTGCGATCACAGGGGCGTCGGCCGGAGCGTGCAGGAGCGCCCGGTCGTAGAGGCCTCGGCCATGGCCGAGGCGCATCCCGCTGCGGTCCACGGCGAGGGCAGGAGCGAGCACCAGCGCGGCTCCGGCGAGTGCCGAGGGGCCTAGCCGGGGCCCTCGCGGCTCCCGCCCGAAACCGCGAGCGGGAGAGTCCGCCAGCGCGCTGCGCGCGTCCCACGCGGCCCAGTCCAGCTCATCCCCGCCATCGAGCGGCAGCACCAGCTCGGCGCCCGCCTCCGCCAGAGCCGCCAGAAGCGCGTGCACGTCGGGCTCGCGCGGCGTGGGGTCGAACGCAGCGATCCGCAGGGGACCTCCGTCTCGCGCCGAGACTCGGGCGAGCCCCAGGAGCGTCGGAGCGGCAGAGGCGAGCTCATCCGCCTCGCGAGCGGATCTGCGGGAGCTCGCCTCGGCGCGCTGGGCGCGCAGGCGGGTGCGCAGGTCGCGCTTGGCGTCGGCGACCTCTGCCGGGGATGCGGCGCTCCACGAGAGAGGGGGGTCAGTGTGCATGCACCCAGCATGGCACCGCCTCCTCCGTCGCGGTGGCTACGATCTGCAGATGCCTTCCCCCTGGCCCCTCGAGCTCACCGACGGCGACCTGCTGCTGCGCCCGCTGCGCAGGCGGGATCGCCGTGCGTTCGAAGCGCTCCTCGCCGAGAACCGGGACTGGCTGCGGGCCTGGGATGCCACGGACCCAGTGGGCGATCGCGCCCGGCCGCCGTTCGCGACGCTGCTGCGCTGGACGCACCAGCAGGCCCGCGCACGAGCGATGATCCCCCTGCTCATCACGCGGCGGGGCGCGATCCTCGGACAGGTCAGCGCCTCCCCGATCCTCTACGGCCCGCAGTCCAGCGCCGTGATCGGCTACTGGGTCGGCAGTGCGCACGTCGGTGCGGGCATCGCCCCGCGCGCGGTGGCGCTGCTGGCAGACCACCTCTTCGCCGAGGCCGGGCTACACCGCATCGAGGTGAACATCCGCCCGGAGAATGCGGCCAGCCTGCGGGTGGCCGAGAAGCTGCATCTGCGCGAGGAGGGCCTGCGCCGCGCGTTCATCCACGTGGACGGCGCCTTCCGCGATCACCTCTCCTTCGCGCTCACGGCCGAGGAGGTCGCCACCGACGCGAGCGGCAGGGGAGTGCTGCGCCGCTATCTGGCCGAACATCACTCGGACGGAAACGGACACCCGGGCGCGTCGTGAGCAGGGGAATCACAGCTGTGTCATTAGTGTGCAGGTGTGGAGAACTTCAACCTCGGGGCAGTGCTCATCGCCCTCCTGCTGCTGCTGTGGATCGGCTACGCCGTTCCGCGCACCGCGGCGCGCAGGGACGTGATGGGCGCGGCGCACCAGGTGGAGCGCTCTCGAGAATCGGCCACCGCCAGGGATCTCTCTGCGGCGATTCGCACCCTTCCCCGAGCACATGAGGTGAGTCCCATGACCGAAGACCGCATGCTCCTGCGGCCCGCCGATCCCACACGCCGCCCGCGCTTCGAGGAGGACCCCGGCACCCGCGTGGGCAGCCTCTCCGAGAACGTGACCGCACGCCGGATGCTCATGGCCGTCCTGCTGGTGCTGGTCGTGGGCACGATCGCGCTCGCCGGACTCTCCCTGGCGGGGATGGTGCCGTGGTGGAGCGCGGTCGTGTGCGCGGCTGTGCTCGGCGTGTACCTGGTGGGCCTGCGGCGCGCCGAGCTGGAGCGCCGCAGCCGCGCGATGACGCTGCGCGCCGCCTCCCGCGCCGAGGCCCGCCGCCAGCACCCCGCATCGGCCCAGCCCGCCGTCTCGCCGAGCGCCGGCGAGGCGCTCGCGAGCGGGCCCCACGAGGGCGGCTCCGTGCGCGTCAGCCGAGTCCCGGCCGACGGCGCTGCGGCGCAGGCGAACCGGGCAAGCGCCCTCGGTGAAGAAGTCGAGGCTGCTGCGGAGCAGGTCCTCGCTCCCGGGGAGTGGACCCCCCGCCCCGTGCCGCGCCCGGCGTACAGCCTGCGCGGCGACGTCGAAGACCTCGCCACCCGCCACGCGGCGCACCGCCGCAGCGTGGCCGGGCTCTCGGTCCCGCTCGAGACCGAGAGCGAGGATCGCGATGAGGCGCTGCGCGAGGATGCGGCGCAGAGCGAGCCCGCACCCGTCGTGGAGCTGAACCTCAACGAGGTCCTCGCCCGACGTCGCGCCTGAGGCGCCCGGGCGGGCGCTGGGATGTGATCCTGATCCAGCGCCCCGCCCAGGGGCCGGCGCACTCGCGCGGTGGTGCTAGGCTTGTCGGGTCGCTCCGGCGGCATGGGGCTTTAGCTCAGTTGGTAGAGCGTTTCGTTCGCAATGAAAAGGTCAGGGGTTCGATTCCCCTAAGCTCCACTCGAGAAACCGTGAGACAGTGACTCGTGCGAAAGGCCTCCGCTTCGGCGGGGGCCTTTCGTCTGTCCAGGTTCGGCTTGGCAGAGCACACCCGCTTCCGGCGGCGCGCTCCCGCTCCCAGCGGGATGCCGGCACTGGCCGGTGGCCTGCCTCGGCGTCAGGCCCGCTCACGTATCATTCGTGCGCCGGAAAGGTACCTCAATGGGCCGCAAGGCGGCAGTTCGCGTCGCCCAGCGTGCCGGCAGGGCGGGCAGGCGGGCAGGCGGGGAAGGCGAGGACTGCGCCGCGGGCGGCCCCGTATCCTGGGCGCATGACATCGCGGGGATCCTCAGGCAGCCGTCGCACCAGCTCGACGCGGGGCCAGGGTGCCGGCGCATCGAAGTCCGGCGCCTCGAGAGCGGGCAGCGCGAAGAAGGGGGGCGGCAGCGCCCGCGGTGCGGCCGGCAGCGGGAAGGCAGGGGGCCAGGGCCGCCCGCGGCAGAAGGCGAAGCCCCCGATCACCACGATCCAGCAGATCCTGCGCGTCGGGTTCATCCCCGGCGTCGAGCCCGATCGCTTCATGCGCCGCTGGAAGACCGCCCCGCGCACCGCCTGGCTCGAGCTGCATCCGCTGGCGCTGTCCGAGCAGCTCTCTGCGCTCGCCGAAGGCCGCGTGGACATGTGCTTCGTGCGCCTCCCGCTCATGGAGGGTGCCGGTGCGCAGGGTGCCGGTGCGCAGGGCACTGATGCGCCGGTCTCCGATTCGAAGGGCGTCGACCCGGAAGCGACCGGCGCACCGGCTGCGCTGACCGCGGCGGACCTCCACATCGTGCCGCTGTGGGAGGAGCAGCCCGTGGCCCTCATGGGCGATGAGCACCTGCTGAGCCTGCACGGGGAGATCCTCCTCGCGGACCTCGAGGGCGAGACCGAGATCCTTCCCCGCCATCTCGACGACGCGGAGGAGCGCGTGGAGGTCGCCGCCACCGGCGCGGGCTTCACCCGGCTCCCGCTCTCGCTCGCCCGGCTGCACCATCGCAAGGATGCCGTGCACCGTGTCATCACCGATGCGGAGCCGACGCAGATCGCGATCGTCTGGCCTCGCGCGGCAGACGACGATGCCCGCCAGGAGTTCGTGGGCACGGTCCGCGGCAGGACCGGCCGCTCGGGGCGCAATGGCGGCTGAGCAGGGCAACGGGTCGGAACGTCTCCCGCGGGGATGGGCTCGTCCGCGGCACCGCGGCACCGCGGCACCGCGGCACCGCTGCACCGCGGCACCGCGGGACCGCTGCACCGCTGCACCGCAGCGCAGGAGGGGCCGAGCTCGCCCCGCTAGGCTCGTCGGCATCCCCGAGATGCCCGAGGAGGCACCCCAGTGACCGAGCAGCCCCGCATGAACGTCGAGAGCTTCAACCTCGACCACCGCACCGTCGTCGCTCCGTACATCCGCATCGCGGATTCCAAGACCCTCCCGCAGGGCGATGTGCTGACGAAGTTCGACGTGCGCTTCACCCAGCCGAACGTCTCCGCGCTCGACAGCGACGTGGTGCATTCGCTCGAGCACCTCATGGCCGAGCACATGCGCAACCACACCGATGCCGTCATCGACGTCTCCCCGATGGGCTGCCGCACCGGCTTCTACGCCCTGCTCGTCGGCGAGCACACCCCGGAGGACTTCGCGCCGGTGCTCGAGGCGACGCTGCGCGACGTGCTGGAGGCGAGCGAAGTGCCGGCGGCCAATGAGATCCAGTGCGGCTGGGGCGCCCACCACACGCTCGAGGGCGCGCAGGCCGCCGCGCGCGCATTCCTCGAGCAGCGCGCGCAGTGGGGGAGCGTCACCGCCTGAGCGAGGGCTGGTGAGGGGCGGGTCCCGCGCGCAGCGAGCCCGCCGCCCCTTGCGACATGCAGAAGGGCTCGGCGCCGTGACGGCGCCGAGCCCTTCCGCTGTCCCGCGATCCCGGGCCCGGGATCAGGAGCGATCGAGCTCCTCGCGGATCGCGCCGAGCAGGCGGGCGGTGCGCGCGGAGGCGGCGATGTCGTCCACGCTCACCACGGCGCCGCTCTCGTCGGCCAGCGGCACCCGCCAGTTCGGGTACTCGTTGTCGGTGCCGGGCTGGTTCTGGATCCGGCGCTCGCCGACGCAGTCCACGAGGGACACGCCGAGCAGCTGCGAGGGCGCCTGCGCGAGGTGGCGGTGCAGGGCGATGATCGTGTCCTCCACGCTCGCGCCCTCGGCGAGCAGACCCTCCTGCCGCAGCACGCGCAGCACCTTCTCGCGGCCCTCCTCGTCGGAGCGCAGCTCCTCCTCCAGCGGCCGCTCCAGCAGCCCGAGCTCGTGGCGCAGCGCCACGTGGTCGCCCGCGAGGTATCCCGCGGTCGGAGGGAGGTCGTGGGTGTTGACCGAGGCCAGGCACAGCTCGCGATAGGTCGACGGGGCAAGCGGCTGCCCCTGGGAGTCGTTCTCGAACCACAGGATCGAGGTGCCGAGGATCCCGCGTCCGGCGAGGTAGTCGCGCACCCACGGCTCGAAGGTCCCGAGATCCTCGCCGACGATGATCGCGCCGGCGCGCTGGGCCTCGAGGGCGAGGATGCCGATCATCGCCTCGTGGTCGTAGTTCACGTAGGCGCCGTCGGAGGCCTGGTTGCCCTCCGGGATCCACCACAGCCGGAAGAGGCCGAGCACGTGGTCGATGCGCAGGGCGCCCGCGTGGCGCATCAGGGTGCGCAGCATGTCGCGCCACGGGAGGTAGGCGGCCTCGGCGAGAGCGTCGGGGCGCCACGGCGGCTGGTCCCAGTTCTGCCCCAGCTGGTTGTACTGGTCGGCCGGCGCGCCGACGCCGATCCCGCGGGCTAGCACGTGCGCGAGGCGCCAGGCGTCCGCTCCGTGCTGCGTGACGCCGACGGCGAGGTCGTGCATGAGGCCGATCCGCATCCCCGCTTCGGTCGCGGCGAGCTGCGTGGCGGCCATCTGCTCGTCCAACACCCACTGCACCCAGATGTGGAAGTCGATGCGGTCCGCGAGCTCGGCGCGGGCCTGCGCGGCGAGGGGGCTGCGGACGTCCTCCTGCAGCACGGGCGGGGTGATGCCCGTGGCGGCGGCGCGCTCATCGAGTGCGCACCACAGGGCGTAGTCCTCCAGGCCTTCGCCCTCGCGGGCGCGGAAGGCATCGAGCAGCGCCTGGCGCGCGGGCGTGCGGGGCACCGCGAAGAGCTCCTCGAGCGCCTCGTTCTTGCGGGCGAGGACCTCGTCGCGCACGAGACGGTCGGCGCGGTCGTTCCAGGGGGAGACCTCCCCGCGCAGCAGCGCGATCTTCTGGCGCGCGAACTCCGGGAGGTCCCGGTACTCGGGGACCTCCTCCGGTCGCACGTAGAGCGCGGAGGTGAACCGGCGAGTGACCGGGAGGTACGGGGAGGGCAGCACGGGCGGGCGCGGGTTCGAGGCGTGCAGGGGGTTCACCAGGAGGAAGTCGGCCCCGTGCCGGACGCCGAGGATGGCAGCCAGGTCGCGGGCGTCCGCGAGGTCCCCGATGCCCCAGGAGCGCGGGGAGCGCACGGAGTAGAGCTGCGCCTGGATGCCCATGGCGCGCTTCGCGCCGAGGCGGTCCTGGACGGTGACGCGCGCGGGGGTGACGACGAGCTGCGAGCAGTGCTCCTCGGCGTCCCGGCCCTGCGCGGGCCCGACCTCGGCGAGGATCCGGTGCCAGCCCAGCGGAAGGCCGACGGGCAGTCGGAAGCTCGCCTGGCCGCGGCGCCCGCCGTCGGCCTCGAACGGGGGAGTGAAGTCCTCGAGCTGCTCGAGGAGACGCTCGGTGCCGTCCTCGAGGAGGATGCGCACGCGCACTGCGGCACCGTCGGGCACGCGCACCGCGAGGCCGCGGTCGGCGTCCTCACGCATCACGACGACCGGCGGGAGGGTGCGGGCCCAGGCGGCCTGCTCGCGCTCGCGGCGCACGCGCTCGATGTCGTCGTCGGTCTCGATGCGATGGCCGAGGGCGGCGAGCACCTTCCTCAGGGTGTCATCGGCGACCTGCTTCTGCACGCCGTCCCACCCCCAGAAGTCGATGCTGACCCCGATGTCACGGGCGAGTGCGCGCAGCGCTGAGGTGTCCAGAGGCATGCCCCAATCGTATAGGCGGCTGAGGGTGCCCTCGCCGCCGCGCTCAGTGCGGGAGACGGCCCCGCTCGGTGGCATGGGTCACCCGGGCGCGCGCCTCAGGGGCTCGCGGCGGTCCGGCTCAGGGCCAGGAGGGCAGCCACATGCGCCACTGCCACTGCTCGTGGTCGATCACCTGCCCGGTCCAGATCGGCCAGAAGAACGCCGAGACCAGCACGATCAGCACCAGCAGGGCGCCCACGGCCAGCACTGCAGGCCGCCGCAGCGAGGAGGGCGAGCCCGCCGTGCCCGCCGGCCCGAGGGCGAGCCCGATCGCGTAGGCCAGGCACATCACGAGCCAGGGCTCGAAGACGATCGAGTAGAAGGTGAAGACCGTGCGATCCAGGTACAGCAGCCACGGCAGGTACCCCGCGGCGATCCCGGCGAGGATCGCCCACGCGCGGCCGTCGCGCCAGCGGATCCCTGCGAACACCGCCACGGCGATCGCCGCCGTGCCGAGCCACCAGATCAGCGGGTTGCCCACCGACATCACCTGGGCGGAGCACTGCTCTACCCGGCAGCCCGCCTCCCCGAAGTCGAAGTCCCGGTAGTAGAAGTTCGTCGGCCGCAGCTGGAGGAGCCAGCCCAGGGGGCTCGCCGCGTAGGGGTGGGGATCCGAGAGCGAGACGTGGAAGGCGTAGGAGTCGCGGTGGTACTCCCACAGGGAGCGCAGGCCGTCGATGACGGGGGAGTCGCCCTCATGGCCGTGGGTGCGCGCCCAGTCGCGGAAGTAGCCCTTGTCGGTGACGAGCCAGCCCGTCCAGCTCGCGATGTAGACCGCGATCGCGGTGGGCACCATGGCGAAGAACGCCGGGATGGCATCGCGGGTGAGGCCCTTCAGCGCCCAGCGCGGCTCGCGCACGGTGCGCCTCGCCCACCAGTCCCACAGGACCGTCATGATCCCGAAGACCGCGAGGACGTACAGCCCCGACCACTTCACCGAGCAGGCCATCCCCAGCAGCACCCCGGCGAGCAGCCGCCAGGGCCGCCAGCTGCGTCCCGCATCCGCCGCGACCGCACCGGTGAGCGCGGCCGCGCTGATCCGGGCGAGCCGCTCCCGGTGCTGGTCGCGATCGATGAGCAGCGCGCCGAACGCGGCCAGCACGAAGACCATCAGCACGGTGTCCAGCAGGCTCGTGCGGGACATCACCAGGTGCAGCCCGTCGATCGCCAGCAGCCCGCCCGCGATGGCGCCCATGCTCCCCGAGCGCAGCAGCCGGCGCGCGATGCGCACGGTCATCAGCACGTTGAGGGAGCCGGCCAGGGCCACGGAGATCCTCCACCCCACCGCGCTGTCGGCGCCGAGGGCCGACATGCCCGCGCCGATGATCCACTTGCCGAGGCTCGGATGGACGACGCGCTCCCCGGCAGGGAGGTAGGTGTCGACCGCGCCGGCCTCGAAGGCCGGGTTCGCCTCGTCGGGCCACTGCATCTCCACCCCCTCCTGCCAGAGGGTGTAGCCATCCTTCACGTAGTACGTCTCGTCGAAGATCAGCTCGTGGATCGCTCCGAGCCCCCAGAGGCGCAAGGTGAGCGCGAGGGCGAGCAGGACGAGGGCGGGGAGCCACGTCACCCATCCGCGGGGCAGGTCGCTGCAGTGCAGGAGCCGGCGCTGGGACGCCAGGGCTGCGCCCGGATCCGCCGACGCGACCCCCGAGCCCTCGGAGGGGACCTCGTCGCGGGCGGGGGATCGGGGGGCTGGCTGCACCCGGTCATGCTAGGTCATGCCCGGTCCGCTCCCGGAGCGTCCATCCGGCCCGTGCTGCGCGCCTCGGGCGCGCGCCTACGATGGCTGGCATGCTGCAGCCCGGAGTCCTCACCCTCGCCGCCACCCCCATCGGCAACCCGCTCGATGCGTCGGTGCGGCTGATGCGGGCGCTCGCCGACGCCGATCTCATCGCCGCCGAGGACACCCGGCGCCTCCAGCGCCTCCTGCGGGATCTCGACGTGAAGGCCGGTGCGAAGATCATCAGCTGCCACGAGCACAACGAGGTGGAGCGGATCCCTTGGCTGCTCGAGGCGCTCGCCGCGGGCCAGAAGGTGCTGCTGGTGACCGATGCGGGCATGCCCGTCGTCTCCGACCCCGGGTACCGCGCCGTGCAAGCCGCCGTGGCCGCGGGCCGACGGGTCGAGGTGATCCCGGGTCCCTCGGCAGTGCTGACGGCGCTCGCCGTCTCGGGGCTGGCCCCGGATCGCTTCTCCTTCGAGGGCTTCGTCCCCCGCGGCCCCGGGCAGAGGGAGAGCCTCTTCGCGCAGCTGCGCGAGGCGCGGCGCACGCTCGTGTTCTTCGAGTCCCCGCGCCGCACCGCCTCCGCTCTCGCCGCGATGCGCGACGGATTCGGCCCTGCGCGGCCCGCGGTCCTCGCCCGTGAGCTGACGAAGACGCATGAGGAGGTCGTGCGCGGGACGCTCGCGGAGCTCGCCAAACGGGCCGCGACGACCGAGGTGCTCGGCGAGATCGCGATCGTGGTCGCCGGCGCCGACGCGGTGGCCGCTGACCCGGCGGAGCTCGCCGCGGAGGTGGTGCGCCGCGCCGAGGCGGGGGAGCGCCTGAAGGATGCCGCCAAGGAGGTCGCGCGCGGGCACTCCGGGATCAGCGCCCGCGACCTCTACGAGATGGCGCGCACGCAGCGCGGCTGAGAGCGACCGCTGGCTCCCGCCGCGGCAGCCCTTCCGCACGGCAGGGGAGCGGACTCCGGGAACGACGAGAGCCCCGACCGGATCGGTCGGGGCTCTCGTCGGGATCCGGGAGCGAGCGCGAGGCTCAGCGCGGATCGGAGAAGGGGATCAGTCCTCGAACTGGAGGAGACCGCGCTGGTAGGCCTTCGCGAGGCGACGCGGCACGGCAGCGGTGCGGCCGCGCACGGTGACCTGCACGAGGCCGTCGTTGCTGGCCTTCCAGTTGGAACGACGGGACCGGGTGCGAGCCCGGGACATCTTGAACTTGGGCACTGCCATGGGAACGCTCCTTGACGGTCCGGAAATGTGGTCATCGAGGGTGTCTGTCCTGCGAGCGGGCCCGCCCCGTGAGGGGCAGCGGCGGGGAGCCGCGAGGGCGCGCGGATGGACACGCAACGGTCCACTATTCTGCCACATGCCCGAGGCGGGGCCCCCGGCCGGGCCGGTGATATGCGCCACCGGCCATCGCAGGGAGGGGCGTCGGCCCAGTCCAGAGGGATCGGCGACGGCGCTTCCGTACGATGTGCACATGCCCCTGGACCCCGCACCCGTGCACGCCCGCGAGGAGATCGATCCCCGCCGATCCTCCCGCGACCGCTCCTGGCCTCCGGCCCCGGAGCCCCTGCCGCACCCCGTGATCGACAACCACTGCCATCTCGACTTCGCCGACGGGGACACCGAGCTGTCCGTCACGGACCACGTCCAGCGGGCGGCGGAGGCGGGGATCCGCGCGCAGATCACGATCGGCTCGGACATGGCCTCCGCCCGGTGGACCGCCGCACTCGTCGGCTCCCCGCAGTGCCCGCCCACCCTCGCCGGCGGCGTCGCGCTCCATCCGAACGAGGCCGCGCTGCATGCGCGCGGCACGGATCATGACGGCCAGGCTCTCGAGCCTCTCGAGCAGGCGCTCGCGGAGATCGCGGCGCTCGCCGCCGGGCCGGGCATCGTCACCGTCGGCGAGACGGGACTGGACTGGTTCCGCACGAAGCGAGGCGACGACCGGGCGCGCGATGCGCAGATCACCGCGTTCCGCATGCACATCGCGCTCGCCAAGGAGCTCGGCCTGCCGATGCAGATCCACGACCGCGATGCACACCAGGACGTCCTGGATGTCCTCGATGCCGACGGAGCGCCCGAGCGCACCGTCCTGCACTGCTTCTCCGGGGATGCGGAGTTCGCTCGGGAGTGCGCGGCGCGCGGCTACTACCTCTCCTTCGCCGGGAACGTCACGTTCGGCAACGCCCAGCACCTGCGCGAGGCACTCGCGGCCGTCGGGCTCGAGCGCGTGCTGGTGGAGACCGACGCCCCGTTCCTCACACCCGTCCCCTACCGCGGGCGCCCGAACTCCTCCTATCTGATCCCGCACACCATGGCGACGATCGCGGAGGTGACGGGCACGGACCTCGAGGAGGCATGCCGCACCATCGAGGCGACCACGTGCGCGGTCTACGGCTGGCCCGCGGCATGAGCGACCAGTCCGCTCCCGGTGCGTCGGCTGCTGCAGAGCCCGGCGCGTCGATCCTGCTGAGCGCCCGCGACATCCGCGAGCTCGCCGACCGCGCGGGCATCCGCCCCTCGAAGCAGCGCGGCCAGAACTTCGTGATCGATCCGAACACTGTGCGCCTGATCGTCGAGCGCGCCGCCATCGCGCCGGGGCAGTCCGTGCTCGAGGTCGGTCCGGGACTCGGATCCCTCACCCTCGGACTGCTGGAGGCGGGGGCCGACGTCGCCGCGATCGAGCTCGACCGCGGCCTCGCCGCGCTGCTGCCGCAGACGCTCGGCGCGCGCGGCATCTCCGAGGACCGCTTCGCCCTCGTGCACGCCGACGCGCTCCAGGTCACCGCGCTGCCGTCGGCCCCGCGGGCTGGGGAGCCGACGGCGCTGGTCGCGAACCTCCCGTACAACGTGGCGACCCCCATCCTGCTCACGCTGATGGAGCGGTTCGGCTCCCTGCGCACCGCGCTGGTGATGGTGCAGTCCGAGGTCGTCGACCGTCTCGTCGCCGAGCCCGGCTCTCGCACCTACGGCGCACCGAGCGCCAAGGCCGCGTGGTACGGGACGCGCGAGTACGCCGGGAAGATCTCGCGCCAGGTGTTCTGGCCGGTGCCGAACGTCGACTCCGCGCTCGTGCTGCTGACGCGGCGGGAGAGCCCGCTGGGCACGGAGGCGGAGCGCCTGGCGACCTTCGCGGTGATCGAGGCCGCCTTCGCCCAGCGCCGCAAGATGCTGCGCGCCGCGCTCTCGGGATGGGCGGGCTCCTCGACGCTCGCCAGCGCGATCCTCGAGCGCGCCGGAGTCGATCCGACCCTGCGCGGGGAGACCCTGCGCATCGAGCAGTTCCTCGCCATCGCTCGCGCGCGCGAGCAGGCGACGGCATGAGCCGGGAGCGCCCCCGCCGTCCGGCCCCGGTCGTGCGCGGGGCCTCGCCCCGGCTGCTGCGGCTGGTGGAGGACGGAGTCGTCCGGGAGGCCGATCCCGGCATGCCTCTCGAGGAGATCAGGGAGTTCGCCGCGAGCGCCCGCAATCGCATGGGCTTCGCGGTGCTGCTCGCGCCCACCGCCGCCGACGTCGCCGAGATCGCCGGCGCGTTCGATCTCCATCCGCTGATCACCGAGGATCTCCTCAGCGGCCGTCAGCGGCCCAAGCTCGCCCGCTACGACGACTCGCTGCTCCTGGTGCTGCGCAGCGCTCGCTACATCGACGACCTCGAGGACGTGGAGTTCAGCGAGTTCCATCTGGTCGTCACCGGGCGCTGCCTGGTGCTGCTGTGCCAGGACGACCGCCTCCTGGACGGCCGGCGGATCGATCCCGCCAGCACGCCCGAGGAGCTGCGGACGGTCGACGGCAGCTGGCTGATCGGGGACGCGGAGCTGCTGAGCCTCGGCCCGGAGGCGATCATGTATCGCCTGCTGGAAGCCGTGATCGACGGCTACGCCCCCGTGGTCGCCGGGATCGAGATCGACGTGGAGCAGATCGAGCGCCAGGTGTTCAGCGGAGACGCTGCTGCCGCCCAGCGCATCTATCTGCTGAGCCAGGAGGTCGTCGACCTCGTGCAGGCGAGCACCGCCACCGCGCGGGCGCTGCGCGATCTCGAGGCCGGGTTCGAGAAGCACGACGTGCCCGCCTCGCTGCAGACCTATCTCCAGGACCTCAAGAGCGACCTCGCCCGCACCGTCGAGGAGGTCCAGAACCAGCGCCAGACGCTCGCCCAGATCCTCGACGTGAACGCGACGCTGGTCGCGCAGCGTCAGAACGAGGACATGAAGAAGATCTCCGGCTGGGCCGCGATCCTCTTCGCGCCCACCCTCATCGGCGCGATCTACGGCATGAACTTCGACGACATGCCGGAGCTGCACTGGACCTACGGGTATCCCCTGGCCCTCGGCTCGATGCTGCTGCTCGCGGTCGTGCTGTACGTCGTGTTCCGCTGGAAGAAGTGGATGTGAGCGCGCGGCGCTGAGCGGCGCGGCGGCCTGCCTCAGCCGATGAGCTCGGAGAGCTCCAGCCACCGCTCCTCGGCGGCGGAGAGCTCGGCCTGCACCTCGGTGAGCTGGGCGTTCAGCGTCTGCAGGCCCTCGAAGTCTCCGGGGTCGTGGTCGGACATCTTCGCGTGGATGGCCTCGGTCTGCTGGGTGAGGCGCTGCAAGCGGCGCTCCAGAGCCGAGATCTCCTTCTGCACCTCTCGCGCCTCCTTGCTCCCGGCGACCGGACCGGAGGGCGCTGCCGACGGCGCGGCCGAGGCGGCCGGAGCCGCTGTCGGCTGGTGCGCCGCTGGGGACGCGCCGCCGGCCCGCAGCTGCAGGTACTGGTCGATCCCTCCGGGGAGGTGGCGCACACGGCCGTCGAGCACGGCGTACTGGGTGTCCGTGACGCGCTCGAGAAGGTAGCGGTCATGGGAGACGACCACCAGCGGGCCGGGCCACGTGTCCAGGAGATCCTCCATTGCCGCGAGCATGTCGGTGTCCATGTCGTTGGTGGGCTCGTCCAGCACCAGCACGTTCGGCTCGTCCAGCAGCGTCAGCAGCAGGTCCAGGCGTCGCTGCTGGCCGCCCGAGAGTGCTTTGACCTGCACCTTCTGGTGCGCGGCGGTGAAGCCCAGCCGCTCCAGGAGCTGGCCGGGAGTGACCTCGTCCTTGCCGGAGGTGAAGGTGGTGCGGTAGCGGCCCACCACGTCGCTTACCCGCGAGTCCAGGTGGGGGGCGAGGCCCTCGAGGCGCTGGGAGACCTGCTTGACGGTGACGGTCTTGCCGCGCTTGACGCGGCCCGCCATCGGCAGGAGATCGCCCTTGACCAGGGCGAGGAGCGTCGACTTGCCGGCGCCGTTGGGGCCGAGGATGCCGATGCGGTTGGCAGGCCCGATGTGCACCGTGACGTCCTCGATCACCGGGATGCCGTCGTAGCCCGCGGTGACGTCGACGATGTCGATGACGTCGCGGCCGAGCCGCGTCGTGGCCAGCTGCATCAGCGCCACGCTGTCGCGCACGGGCGGCTCGTCGGCGATCAGCTCGGTCGCGGCGTCGATGCGGAACTTGGGCTTGGAGGTGCGCGCCGGGGCGCCGCGGCGCAGCCACGCGAGCTCCTTGCGCATGAGGTTCTGGCGCTTGGACTCGATGGCCGCGGCCTGGCGGTCGCGCTCGACGCGCTGCAGCACGTACGCCGCGTATCCGCCCTCGAAGGGGTCCACGACCCCGTCGTGCACCTCCCACATGCGCGTGCAGACCGCGTCGAGGAACCAGCGGTCGTGGGTGATGACCACGAGCCCGCCGGAGCGCGCGCTCCAGCGGTGCTTCAGGTGCTCCGCGAGCCACGCGATCCCTTCGACGTCGAGGTGGTTGGTGGGCTCGTCCAGCAGCAGCACGTCGTCGTCCCGGACCAGGAGCGCAGCCAGGTGGACGCGGCGCAGCTGCCCGCCGGAGAGGCTCGTCAGCGGAGCGTCGAGGTCGAGCTCGCCGAGCAGTCCGGCCATCACGTCACGGATGCGAGGATCCGCGGCCCACTCGTGCTCCGGGCCCGTCCCCACGACGAGGGACCGGATCGTCTCGCCCTCCTCGGCGTGGTCCTGCTGGTCCAGCACGCCCACGCGCACCCCGCCGCGCACGGTCACGCGGCCGCTGTCGGAGGGCTGCTGACCGGCGAGGACTCGCAGCAGGGTCGACTTGCCGTCGCCGTTGCGGCCGACGACGCCGATCCGGTCGCCCTCCTCGATGCCGAGGGTGACGGCGTCCAGCAGCACGCGGTCGGGCAGGGCGACGTGGATCTTCTCGGCTCCCAGCAGGTGGGCCATGGGGGTGCTCCTCGGGTGGTGGTGCGGAAGGGGCGGGACGTGGCGGCGCAGAACCGGCGAGAGATCCGCCGGACCCGGTTCAGTCGCCGTCGGGCTCGAACGGGAGCAGCAGGGTGCGCAGGGTGCTCGCGAGCTGCTCCTGCTCGGCGGGAGGCACCGCGCTGAGCGCGCGGCGCTCGGCGTCGAGGAGCCGCTCGATCGCGGCGTCGACGCGGGTGATGCCCTCCTCCTGGAGGCGCACGAGGACCGCGCGGCCATCGCGGGGATCCCGCTCGCGCCGCACCAGGGAGCGCGCTTCGAGCTTGTCCAGTCGCGTGCTCATGGTGCCGCTGGTGACCATCGTCTGGCGCAGCAGGGCGCCGGGGCTCAGGGGCTCGCCGTCGGCGCGGCGAAGCGCGGAGAGCACATCGAACTCCCAGCCCTCGATGCCGCTCGCGGTGAACGCCTCGCGGCGCGCGCTCTCCAGGTGGCGGGCCAGTCGGGAGATCCGCGAGAAGACCGACAGCGCAGTGGTGTCGAGATCGGGACGCGCCCGCGACCATCCGGCGATGACGCGGTCCACCGCATCGGGACGGGTCTGGTCAGTGGGCATGGGAGCGATTCTACGGAGGCGGTGCGCCGGGGAGCTGTGTGCGCGGCCCGGGCGTGGCCTGACCCACGCTCCTGGCGTCGCTGCGGCGCATCAGCTCCGGCTTCTTCTCCAGCTGCGCGAGCCCGTACCAGGAGAGGTTCACCATGCGGGCGGCGACCTCCTCCTTCGAGGGCCTGCGGCTCTCCAGCCACCACTGCCCGGTGAAGGCGACCATCCCCACCAGCATCTGGGCGTAGATCTCGGCGTCGCGCACGGGGTACTTCCGCGGCCGCAGCTGCGCGGCGAGGATCCAGGAGACCTTCGCGGCGATGTCGCCGAGCACCGAGGAGTAGGAGCCGGAGGCGCGGAAAGCGGGGGAGTCCTGCGCGAGGATGCGGAACCCGTCCTCGCGCTCATCGATGTAGGTGAGGAAGGCGAGCGCCGCCTGCTCCATCAGCCGCCGCGGGTGCGCGCTGGGATCCTCGAGCGCGCTCTCGAGCGCTCCGAGCAGTGCGGAGGTCTCGCGATCCACGATCACCGCGTACAGACCCTCCTTGCCGCCGAAGTGCTCGTAGACGATCGGCTTGGAGACGCCCGCGCGCGAGGCGATCTCCTCGACGCTCGTGGCCTCGAAGCCCTTCTGCGCGAACACGGAGCGCCCGATCTCCAGGAGCTGCTCCCGGCGCTCCCTGCCCGACATCCGCGCCGAGCGCGGCCGCGGGCCGTCCGAGCGCGGCGACGGCCGGGACGTGGGGGAGGAATCGGGCATGCGGGCAGTCTCCCACAGGGCCCGGCCGTCTCCCGGGGCGAGGACGCCTCCTGCGGGCGGGCCTCGCTGCCTCCTGCACGCGGGCGCCGCGGCGAGGGGCGGACAGCCTGGCCGGATAGGATCACGGAGCCGTCGCCCCAGCCCTTCGTGGCGGGGCCCGGCGGATCCGCCATGGTGTAATCGGCAACACCTCAGATTTTGGTTCTGATATTCCAGGTTCGAGTCCTGGTGGCGGAACGGAGCAGGCCCCTGGGGCCGCCCCGCCACCGAGCCGCCCTCGAGGAGATCCGCGTGAACGTTCCCGTCCCAGTCGCCGTCATCGTGCTCGCCGCCGGAGCCGGCACCCGCATGCGCTCGAAGACCCCGAAGGTCCTCCACGAGATCTGCGGGCGCTCGCTGCTGCTGCATGCGCTGGACGCCGCGCGCGGCACGCACACCGATCAGATCGTCGCCGTCGTGCGCCATGAGCGTGAGCGGGTCGTGGGCCATCTCGCCGACGTCGCCGACGACGTCCTGATCGCCGATCAGGACGACATCCCCGGCACGGGCCGTGCGGTGCAGTGCGGTCTCGACCGCGTGAGCGCCGAGAGCGGCACTGTGCTGGTGACCTACGGCGATGTGCCGCTTCTCGATGCGCAGACCCTCCAGGACCTCGTGGCCGAGCACGAGGAGCACGGCAGCGCCGTCACGGTGCTCACCGCGCGCATCGCCGATCCCACCGGCTACGGCCGGATCCTGCGGGATCCGAGCGGCCAGGGGGTGCTGGGGATCGTGGAGCACAAGGACGCCGACGCGGACCAGCTCGCGATCACCGAGATCAACTCCGGCATCTACGCCTTCGACCTCGCCGTGCTGCGCTCCGCGCTGCAGCGCATCGGGACGGACAACGCGCAGGGGGAGATGTACCTGACCGACGTGCTCGCCATCGCCCGCGAGGACGGCGGGATCGTGCGCGCCCTGCTCACCGAGGACGCGCTGCTCGTCGAGGGCGTCAACGACCGGGTCCAGCTCGCGCAGCTCGGCGCCGAGATGCGCCGGCGCATCCTGGAGCGCCACATGCGCGCCGGCGTCACCCTCGTGGATCCGGCCACCACCTGGATCGATGCGGAGGTGTCCATCGGGCAGGACACCATCATCCGCCCGGGCGTGCAGCTGCTCGGGGCGACGTCGATCGGCGAGGACGCCGAGATCGGTCCGGACTCCACCCTGATCGACACCGACGTCGCCGACCGCGCGAGCGTCGTGCGCACCCACGCGAATCTCGCCGTCATCGGCGAGGAGGCGACCGTGGGCCCGTTCACCTACCTGCGCCCCGGCACCGAGCTCGGCGCGCGCGGGAAGATCGGCGGGTTCTGCGAGACGAAGAACGCGGTGATCGGCGAGGGCGCGAAGGTCCCGCACCTGTCCTACGTCGGCGACGCGGAGATCGGCGAGGGCACGAATCTCGGCGCCGCGACGATCGTCGCGAACTACGACGGCGTGCACAAGCACCGCACGGTGATCGGCAAGCACGTGCACGTGGGCGCCGATTCCGTGCTGATCGCGCCCGTCACGATCGGCGACGGCGCCGACACGGGCGCGGGCACCACCGTGCGGGCCGACGTCCCGCCCGGCGCGCTGGCTGTGAACGCGACCTCCATGCGAATCATGGAAGGATGGAGCCTGCAACGGCGCGCCGGCACCGCTGCCGCGCAGGCCGCGGAAGCGGCCCTCGCCAACCAGCAGTCCGTCACGCGCCCCGAGCAGGGCGCGGAGGAAGAGGGGAACCGATGAGCGGCATCGTCGCCAGTGGAGAGAAGCGCCTGGTCCTGGCCTCAGGAAGGGCCCACCCGGTGCTCGCCCAGGAGGTCTCCGAGGAGCTCGGCATCGAGGTCCTCCCGATGGACGCCTGGGACTTCGCCAACGGCGAGATCTATGTGCGCTACGGGGAGTCGGTGCGCGGCGCCGACGCGTTCGTCCTGCAGTCCCATCCCGCTCCCATCAACACCTGGGTGATGGAGCACCTGATCATGATCGACGCGCTCAAGCGCGCCTCGGCCAAGCGCGTCACGGCCATCGCGCCGAGCTTCCCCTACGCGCGCCAGGACAAGAAGCACCGCGGCCGCGAGCCGATCTCGGCCAGGCTGGTCGCGGATCTGTACGAGACCGCGGGCATCGACCGCATGATCTCCGTGGACCTGCACGCCCCGCAGGTCCAGGGCTACTTCAACAAGCCGCTCGACCACCTGATGGCACTGCCGCTCCTGGCCGACTACGTCAGCGCCAGCTACGGCTCCGAGGACATCGTCGTGGTCTCCCCGGATGCCGGCCGCATCCGGGTGGCCGAGCAGTGGGCGAAGCGGCTCGGAGGCGTCGGCCTCGCCTTCATCCACAAGTCCCGCGACACCACGCGCCCGAACCAGGCTGTCGCCAAGCGCGTGATCGGCGAGGTCTCCGGCAAGACGTGCATCCTCGTCGACGACATGATCGACACGGCCGGCACCATCGTGCAGGCCATCGAGGCGCTGACCGCCAATGGCGCCTCGTCCGTCGTCGTCGCCACCACGCACCCGATCCTCTCGGATCCGGCGTCCGAGCGCCTCCGGGGCTCCGGGGTGCGCGAGGTCATCTGCACGAACACGCTCCCGATCCCTGCCGAGAAGCAGTTCGAAGGGCTCACGCAGCTCTCGATCGCGCCGCTGATCGCACGAGCGATCCGCGCGGTGTTCGACGACGGATCGGTGACCAGCCTGTTCGACGGCGACGTCTGAGCGTTGCGCAACGCTGGAGCATGAAGGAGGGGCGAGCACCGTGCGGTGCTCGCCCCTCCTCGTCGGCTGCCTGGTCTGCTGCCGGGCCGCTGGCTGCGCGTCACACGAGCAGAGCGTTGCCCTTCACGAGTCGGCGCCAGGGCCGTCCGAAGCCCAGGTGATCGCCAGCCGCCAGACCGGCCATCGCCAGCAGCAGGACCGCCATGATCAGGTGGTCGTCGAGGATCGGGTTAGTCGCGAGCGGGAACGCGGCGAGATACATCATCAGGTAGAGCAGCGCGCCGGATACTGCGGCCACGTGCATTCCGATCCCCAGCAGCAGAGCCAGCCCGATGCCGAGCAGACCCGCCATGAACAGGATGTCGGTGAAGGGGTTCAGGCCGAGCCAGAACTTCCAGATCCCAGCGAACGGGTTGCCGCTCTCGATCGAGCCGCCGAGGAAGCCGGTGGTGGGCGAGCCGCCGTTGATCCAGGCGCGCTCGCGCGGGGTAGCGAATCCCAGCCCCAGCAGCTTGTCGAGGAAGGCCCACAGGAAGTAGAAGCCCAGGAGGATCCGCACCGCTCCGAGGAGGGTGAAGCCCCAGGGCTTCACGTGGCTTCCCCGGGCGTCGGCGGCGAGGGAGCCGCGCGCCGGATCTGCTCCCGGCGAGCGGTTCTCGAGCGGGGCGGTGGGGGAGGTGGTCATGGGATCGAACTCCTCGGTCCGTCGGGATGCTGCGGCTCGTGCGCCGCCCGGCGGCGTGCGCCTCCGGATGCCTCCACGCTAGGTCGCGCGCCGCACCCGTCGGCAGGACGAAAGTCCATGTCGCAGGCGGTCCCGGGCCGGGGCGGAGAGGCCGTGGTAGAGTGCGTCGGTCACTTCGGCGAGGGAGAGCATCTGCTCTCCGTGATCGACGCGGTGCGGGATGGCTCCCCCCTCCATGGGCGGCTGAGCAGGTTCCGCTGCGCCGCTCGCCGCCCGCGAACCACCTGAAGGAGCATCCCCATGGCTGAGAAGCTGAACGTCGAGAAGCGCGAAGAGTTCGGCAAGGGCGCTGCCCGCCGCATCCGCGCCGAGCACAAGGTCCCCGCCGTCCTGTACGGCCACGGCACCGAGCCCCTGCACCTGGTCCTCCCGGGCCACGAGACCGCTCTCGCGGCCCGCAACGCGAACGCGCTGTTCGAGCTGGTCCTGCCCGACGGCGAGACCCACCTCGGCCTCATCAAGGAGATCCAGCGCCACCCGCTGCGCCGCTCCCTGACCCACCTGGACCTCATCCTGGTCCGCCGCGGCGAGAAGGTCGAGGTCGACATCCCCGTCTTCATGACCGGTGAGCCCGTCGCCCCCGCGATCGCCGTCGTGGACCAGCAGGCGCTGACCCTCTCGGTCGACGCCCTCAACGTCCCCGAGAGCATCGAGATCGACGTCGAGGGCAAGGAGGAGGGCTTCCAGCTCTTCGCCGGCGACGTCACCCTCCCCAGCGGCGCTGAGCTGGTCACCGACGCCGAGCTGCTCGTGCTGTCCGTGCAGCTGCCGCGCGTGGACGAGGAGCTGGAGGCCGCTATCGAGGAGGCGGAGGCCGGCGGCGCCGAGGCCGGTGCCGAGTCCTCCGAGGAGTCCGAGGATTCCGAGGGCGAGTCCTCCGAGGAGTCCGACTCCGAGGAGTGATCCTCCCGGGAGGCGGCGCGAGCCGATTCCCGATCGATTGCCCACATCTGCTGCCGGGGCGTCGCGCTGAGCGCGGCGCCCCGGTAGCGTTCCGGTGGCCGGATCCGCCCACCGAGACCTGCAGGAGCGCACGATGCACGAGACTTTCCTGGTCGTGGGGCTCGGGAACCCCGGCCCCCAGTACGCAGCCACCCGCCACAACGTCGGGCAGATGGTGCTGGACCACATCGCCTCCGAGACGGGCGGCACCTTCAAGGCGGCGCGGCGCGCGCAGGCGGTGGTCATCGAGGGCCGCCTCGGGATGCCGGGCGCGGACGCGCGCACCATCCTCGCGAAGCCCACCACCTTCATGAACGCCTCCGGCGGCCCCGTGAGCGCGCTCGCGAAGTTCTACGACGTCGCCCCCGAGAACGTTGTCGTCGTGCACGACGAGGTCGACATCCCCTTCGACACAGTGCGCCTGAAGCAGGGCGGCGGCGAAGGCGGCCACAACGGCCTGCGGGGCATCTCCAAGGCGCTCGGCACGCGCGACTACCTGCGCGTGCGCGTGGGCGTCGGCAGGCCCCCCGGCCGCCAGGACACCGCGGACTTCGTCCTCGCGCCCTTCTCCTCCGCAGAGCGCAAGAACCTCCCCCTGCTCATCGACGATGCGGCCGAGGCGCTCCAGAGGCTCGTCCTCGAGGGCCTCACCGCCGCCCAGCAGCACGTCCACTCGAAGGAGGCCCGATGACCGCCCCCGCTCCTGCTCCCGTCGCCGCCGACGGAGCCGCCGCCGCGGCGCCCCTGGCCCCGCTGCTCGATCTGGTCGCGAGCGGGGACGATCTCACCCGCATCCGCGCACTCTTCGGGCCGGACGCCGAGCAGGACGCGAGCGTGGTGGCCCCCGGGGGTCTCGTGCCCTTCATCGTGGCCGACCTCGCGCGCTGCGCGAGCCCCGAGCGCCCCCTGGTGGTGCTCACCGCCACGACGCGCGCCGCGGAGGACGCGCGCGCGGCGATCAGCGCCATGGTCGCGACCGAGCAGATCGCGGAGCTGCCTGCCTGGGAGACGCTCCCCCATGAGCGGCTCTCGCCGCGCGTGGACACCGTGGCCCGCCGCCTCCAGACCCTGCGCCGGATCGCCCACCCGGAGACCGAGCAGCCCGTCTCCGTGCTGCTCCTGCCCGTGCGCAGCCTGCTGCAGCCGATCGCGAAGGGCCTCGGGGACCTGCGGGCCGTGCGCGGCCAGGTCGGCCAGGAGTATCCCCTCGAAGCGCTCGAGCAGGACCTCGTGGACGCCGCCTACGTGCGCACCGACATGGTCGAGAAGCGCGGGGAGTTCGCCGTGCGCGGCGGGATCCTCGACGTCTTCCCGCCCACGGAGCCGCACCCCGTGCGCATCGATCTGTTCGGCGACGAGATCGACGAGATCCGCTACTTCTCCATCGCCGACCAGCGCTCCCTGGAGCCCGTGCCTCACGGGCTGGACGCCGCGCCGTGCCGCGAGATCCTCCTGACCGACGCGGTGCGCGAGCGAGCCCGCGAGCTCGCCCCGCGGCTGCCCGGCATCCAGGACATGCTGGAGCGCATCGCCGGCGGGATCGCGGTGGAGGGCATGGAGTCCCTCAGCCCGGTCCTCGTGGACGGCATGGAGCAGGTCCTGGACGTGCTCCCCGCCGGGGCGCAGGTCCTCGTGCTCGATCCCGAGCGCGTCCGCTCGCGCGCTGCGGAGCTCGTCTCGACCACCGAGGAGTTCCTCGCCGCTGCGTGGTCCAGCGCGGCCGTCGGCGGCGGGACGCCGATCGACGTCGGGGACGCCTCCTTCGCGACCCTCGGCGAGGCGCGCGAGCGCGCCGCCGAGCGGGGACTCGGCTGGCATCGCGTCGGCCCCTTCGGGCTCGACGAGGACGCCGACGTCACCGCCCGCGCCACCACGCACCCGGGCTACACGGGCCGCGGCACGGACGCCGCCGCCGACCTGATCGCGCGCCGCGCGGAGGGCTGGCGCATCGCCATCACGTTCATGGGCACGGGCTCGGCGCGCCACGCGGCGGAGACCATGGCCGAGCAGGGGCTCCCGGTGTCGTTCCGCGCGGCGCTGGACGAGATGCCCCCGCCCGGGGAGCCGGTGGTGACGGTCGGGCCGTTCACCGAGGGCCTCATCGACGAGTCGCTGCGGCTGATCCTCGTCTCCGAGCGGGACATCACCGGCAAGACCGGCCAGCGCCGCGGCACCGACCGCCGCATCCCCGCGAAGCGCCGCAACGTCGTGGACCCGCTGCAGCTGCGCCCGGGAGACCACGTCGTCCACAACCACCACGGCGTCGGCCGCTTCGTCGAGATGACGAGCCGGACCGTCGGTACCGGGGTCAAGGCGACCACGCGCGAGTACCTCGTCATCGAGTACGCCGCCTCGAAGAAGGGCCAGGCGGGGGACCGCCTGTACGTGCCCAGCGACCAGCTCGACCAGGTCACGAAGTACGTCGGCGGGGAGGATCCGGCCGTCAACCGCATGGGTGGCGGCGACTGGGCCAAGACGAAGTCCAAGGCCCGCAAGGCGATCCGCGAGATCGCCGACGAGCTCGTGCGCCTGTACTCCCAGCGCCAGTCGGCTCCGGGGCATGCCTTCGCCCCCGATTCGCCCTGGCAGCGCGAGCTCGAGGACGCCTTCGAGTTCGTGGAGACCCCCGACCAGCTCGCCACGATCGACGACGTCAAGCGCGACATGGAGAAGACCGTCCCCATGGACCGCCTGATCCTCGGCGACGTCGGCTACGGCAAGACCGAGATCGCCGTGCGCGCCGCCTTCAAGGCGGTCCAGGACGGCAAGCAGGTGGCCGTGCTCGCGCCGACCACCCTTCTCGCGCAGCAGCACCTGGACACCTTCACCGAGCGCTACACCGGCTTCCCGGTGGTCGTGCGGGGGCTCTCGCGCTTCCAGTCCGATGCGGATTCGAAGGAGACCATCGAGGGCCTCGCGGCCGGGACGGTCGACGTCGTCATCGGCACGCACCGCCTCATCACCGGGCAGGTGCGCTTCAAGGATCTCGGACTGCTGATCATCGACGAGGAGCAGCGCTTCGGCGTCGAGCACAAGGAGACGCTGAAGGCGCTGCGCACCGACGTCGACGTGCTGTCGATGTCTGCCACCCCGATTCCGCGCACCCTGGAGATGGCCGTGACGGGGATCCGCGAGATGTCGATCCTCGCGACCCCGCCTGAGGAGCGCCACCCAGTCCTCACCTACGTGGGCGCGGAGGACGACAAGCAGATCGTCGCCGCGATCCGCCGCGAGCTGCTGCGCGAGGGCCAGGTGTTCTTCATCCACAACCGGGTGGAGGACATCGATCGCGCAGCCCAGCACATCCGGGATCTCGTGCCCGACGCGCGGGTCGCGATCGCCCACGGCAAGATGGGCGAGCACCAGCTCGAGAAGGTCATCGTGGACTTCTGGGAGAAGGAGTTCGACGTCCTCGTCTGCACGACGATCGTGGAGACCGGGCTCGACATCTCCAACGCGAACACGCTGATCGTCGAGAAGGCCGACAAGTTCGGCCTCTCCCAGCTGCATCAGCTGCGCGGGCGCGTGGGCCGCTCGAGCGAGCGCGCGTACGCGTACTTCCTCTACGACGGCAGCAAGCCGCTCACCGAGACCGCGAGCGACCGCCTCACGACCCTCGCCACCAACACGGATCTCGGCGCGGGCATGCAGGTGGCCATGAAGGACCTCGAGATCCGCGGCGCGGGCAACCTGCTGGGCGCCGAGCAGTCGGGACACATCGCCGGGGTCGGCTTCGACCTCTACGTGCGCATGGTGGGGGAGGCGGTCTCCGCCTTCCGCGGCCAGTCCCAGGCTCCCGAGCGCGAGATCAAAGTGGAGCTGCCGCTGGACGCCCACATCCCGCACGACTACATCTCCTCGGAGCGGCTGCGCCTGGAGGCGTACGCGAAGCTCTCGGGCGCGACCGATCTCGCCACGATCGAGGAGGTGCGCGCGGAGCTCGCGGACCGCTACGGCCCTCTGCCCGCTCCCGTCGAGGTGCTGCTGGACGTCGCGCGCTTCCGCCGCGACTGCCGCCTCGCCGGCATCGACGAGGTCCAGGCCCAGGGCAAGATGATCCGCTTCGCCCATGTGGAGCTGCCGGACTCGGTCGCCTTGCGCGTCAGCCGCCTGTACCCCGGCACGATGCTGAAGCCCGCCGTGCGCCAGGTCCTCATCCCGCGCCCGACGACCTCGCGCGTCGGCGGGGTCGAGCTGCGCGACCACGAGCTGCTGGACTGGGCGCGCCAGGTGCTCGCAGTGCTCGCCCCCGAGCGCGCGGCCGCCTGATGCGCACCGAGCGGCTCGTCCTCGTGCCCGTGCCCGCCGGGATCCCGGCGGGGATGCTCAGCGCCGCGGCGTGGGATGCGCTGCGCGGGGCCGACGGGGTGATCGCCACGGCCGGTGCGGGCGGCGATGCGCACGGGAGCTGGAGGCGCGCTCTCGACGAGGCGCACGCCCCGGTCGTGGACATCGGCCAGGACCCCCCGATGCCCGCGCTGCTCGGCGCGCTCGAGGGGATCGTGCGCCTCGGACAGGGCGCGTGGCTGGTGGGCGAGGCCCACCTCCCCGCCGCCCGTGAGATCGCCCGTGCTGTGCTCGCCGCCGCGGGCGCGCACGAGGAGGACTGGTCGGAGCTGCCGGCTCCGGCATCTGCAGCGGACGGCGCCGCACCGTCGGCGCGCCTGGAGCCCGATGCCGCCGATCCGTGCGGGGCGGCCCTCGCCGGGCCGCCCGAGGCGCAGGCGAAGGGCGCAGCGCTGCTGCGCGCCGTGGAGGTGATGGACGCTCTGCTCGCCGAGGACGGCGACGCCTGGAGCGCGGTGCAGAGCCACCGCTCGCTCGCCCGCTACCTCCTGGAGGAGACCCACGAGGTCCTCGAAGCCATCGAGGCCGACGGCGCAGGGCTGCCCGATGAGCTGGGCGACCTGCTCTTCCAGATCCTCTTCCACGCGCGCCTCGGTCAGGACGCCGAGCCCCCGTGGGACGTGGACGATGTGGCGCGCGCCTTCATCGACAAGATGGAGCGGCGCAATCCTCACGTGTTCGGCGCCGATCGCGCGGAGGCCATCGGCGACCGCGGCGACGTCGAGGCGATCGTCGCGCAGTGGCATGCGGTCAAGGCGCAGGAGGCCGAGGCCGCGCGAGCCGCCGGGGCCCCGCCTGCCCCCTCGGGGGCAGACGCGTGGTTCCACGGCATTCCGCGCGAGCTGCCCTCCCTGCAGCGCGCGGCGAAGATCGTGCACCGCGCCCGCTCGGCCGGCAGGCTCGAGGAGCTCCTCCACGGCGCCCGTCGAGCGGCCGGCGGGAGCGAAGAGGGGCAGTGGGACGGGCGCCTCGCGCTCGCGCTGCTCGACCTCGCGGTGCGCGCCGAGGAAGTCGACTCCGATCCCGAGAGCGCGCTGCGCACCCTCCTCGCGCGGATCCCCGCGGCGCTGCGCGGCGCGGGCTGAACGGCCCCGCGCCCTGGCGCCGGCGGACACTAGACTGGGCGGCGAGAGCGGGCCTCTCCCATGAGCCCCGCCGTCTGATCCTCATCCGAAGGAAGGAACAGCCCATGGCCATCATCGAAGCCATCCACTCCCGCGAGATTCTCGACTCCCGCGGCAACCCCACCGTCGAGGTCGAGGTCCTGCTGGAGGACGGCACGTTCGCGCGCGCCCAGGTCCCCTCGGGCGCCTCCACCGGCCAGTTCGAGGCCGTCGAGCGCCGTGACGGCGACAAGAAGCGCTACCTCGGCAAGGGCGTCACCCAGGCCGTGCAGGCGGTCATCGAGGATCTCGGCCCCGTGGTCGTGGGCAAGGATGCGCAGGAGCAGCGCGCGATCGATCTCGCGATGCTCGAGGCCGACGGCTCCGCGAACAAGGGCAAGCTGGGCGCCAACGCGATCCTGGGCGTGTCCCTCGCCGTCGCGCAGGCCGCCGCCGATTCCGCGGGCGTGCCGCTCTACCAGTACGTCGGCGGCCCCAACGCCCACGTCCTGCCCGTGCCGATGATGAACATCGTCAACGGCGGCTCCCACGCCGACTCCAACGTCGACATCCAGGAGTTCATGATCGCGCCGATCGGCGCGGAGAGCTTCGTGGAGGCCATGCGCATGGGCGCCGAGGTCTACCACGCGCTCAAGTCGGTGCTCAAGGATCGCGGGCTCTCCACCGGTCTCGGCGACGAGGGTGGCTTCGCCCCGAACCTCGACTCCAACCGCGAGGCGCTCGACCTCATCCTCGAGGCCATCACGAAGGCCGGCTACAAGCCGGGCACCGATGTCGCGCTCGCGCTCGACGTCGCGGCTTCCGAGTTCTTCGAGGGCGGCTCCTACCAGTTCGAGGGCGCCAAGAAGTCCAGCCAGGAGATGGTGGACTACTACGCCGAGCTCGTGGATGCCTACCCCCTCGTCTCCATCGAGGATCCGCTGGACGAGGACGACTGGGAGGGCTGGGTCGCGATCACCGCGAAGCTCGGCGAGAAGGTCCAGCTCGTGGGCGACGACCTCTTCGTCACCAACCCCGAGCGCCTCCAGCGCGGCATCGACCAGAAGGCCGCGAACGCGCTGCTGGTGAAGGTCAACCAGATCGGCTCGCTCACCGAGACCCTCGACGCGGTCGACATGGCCACCCGCGCCGGGTACCGCTCGATGATGTCGCACCGCTCCGGCGAGACCGAGAGCACCGTCATCTCCGACCTCGCCGTGGCGACCAACTGCGGCCAGATCAAGTCCGGCGCCCCCGCCCGCGGCGAGCGCGTGAACAAGTACAACCAGCTCATCCGCATCGAGGAGGAGCTGGGCGAGGCGGCCAACTACGCCGGTGCTGCTGCGTTCCCTCGCTTCGGGAAGTGATGCAGGCGCAGCCTGTAGCCTGACCGCATGACGACACGACGACCGGGTGCCCCGCGCAGAGCGGGTCGCCCGGTCGTCGCGTCTCGCGCGAAGCGCGCGGGCGGCGGCGCCGCAGCCTCGCGCACGCGCCCTGCCGCGGCCGCGCGCGCACGCACCTCCGCGCCCCTGCCGGAGGCCGACGACGGCCCGCTGCTGACGGTCACCCGCCGCGCCCTGGTGCTGGTGGCGGTGATCGTGCTGGCCGCGGGCACCCTCGTCCCGGCTCTCAACAGCTACGTCGCCCAGAGCCAGCAGCTCTCCGCGCTCCAGGATCAGGTCGCCGCCCAGCAGGACGAGCTCGCCTCCCTGCAGAAGGACGTCGACCGTTGGGAGGACCCCAACTTCGTCGCCGCCCAGGCGCGCGAGCGCCTCCTCTACGCGATGCCCGGGGAGACCCAGTACCGCTTGATGGACAGCAGCGGTGCAGCCGTCCCCCTCACCGAGCGGGAGCAGCAGGAGGTCGCTGCAGCGCAGGGCGAGTGGTACGACACGCTGTGGAGCAGCGTGGAGGGCGCGAGCCGTGCGGAGACCGCCGGTGCCGGGATCCCTCCGGCCGACGGCGGACCGGCCGATCCCTCCCGACCCTGACCGCTTCGGTCCGCACCTCCCTCCCAGCCTTCGCAGCACTCCCAGACATCGCAGCGCCCCGAGCCCCGCGCCGGAGCGCATCCCCTCGGACATCTCTCCCCATGATCGGAATCCCGTGAGCACACTCCCTCCTCTCCCGTTCGAGAGCCCTGCGACGCCCGCGGATCTCGAGGCCATGGCGATCCAGCTCGGCCGGCCCATGCGCGGGGTCGTCTCCATCGCGCGCCGGTGCGCCTGCGGCCGGCCCGCGGTCGTGCGCACGCAGCCGCGGCTGCCGGACGGCACCCCCTTCCCCACCTCGCTCTACCTGACCCTGCCCTCGCTCACCCACGCGGTCTCGCGGCTCGAGGCCGACGGTCGGATGGCGGAGCTGAGCGCGGCCCTGCTCGAGGACGAGGAGCTCGCCGCCGGCTACGCGGCGGCGCACCGCCGCTACCTGGAGCGGCGAGGGGAGCTCGGGGAGGTCGAGGAGATCTCCGAGTTCAGCGCGGGCGGCATGCCCACCCGGGTGAAGTGCCTGCATGCGCTCATCGGGCAGGGGCTCGCCGAAGGACCCGGGATCAACCCCGTCGCCGACCTCGTGCTGGCCGAGGTTGCCCCGAGCGCCTCGATCGACGTGTGCCGCTGCGAGCAGGCAGGGGAGGGGACGGTATGAGCAGGACAGTCGCCGCGATCGACTGCGGGACCAACTCGATCCGACTCCTGATCGCCGCAGGGGGGGGCCCCGGGGGCTCGCTGCGGGATCTCGAGCGCCGCATGGAGGTGGTGCGCCTCGGGTACGGGGTGGATCGCACCGGGCGCTTCGACCCCGCCGCGCTGCAGCGCACCCTGGAGGCGACCCGCCGATACGCGGTCCTCATCGACCAGCACGGCGCCGAGGCCGTGCGCTTCGTCGCGACCTCCGCGACCCGGGACGCCGCCAACCGCGACGAGCTGATCGACGGGGTCCGCGAGATCCTCGGCGTGGAGCTCGACGTCGTGTCCGGTCAGGAGGAGGCGGAGCTGTCCTTCCTCGGCGCGGTCTCGACGCTGCGGGGGCTGGAGGAGGGGCCCGTCCTCGTCGTCGACATCGGCGGGGGATCCACCGAGCTCGTGCTCGGCGAGGATGCCCCCACTCACCGCATCAGCCTCGACGTGGGCTCCGTGCGCCTGACTGAGCGCTTCCTGCACGGGGATCCTCCGACCTCCGAGGAGATCGCGCAGGCCCGCTCCCTGGTGGATGCGCTGCTGGACGAGGCGGCCGCTGCCGTGCCGCTCGCCCGCGCTCGCACGGTCGTCGGCGTCGCCGGCACGGTGACCACGCTGGCAGGGCTCGCCCTGGGCCACGAGAGCTACACCCCCGACCTCACCCACGGGGCGGAGCTGGCGATCACCCGGATGCGCGAGAGCTGCGCCGAGATCCTCTCCGCCACGCGCACTGAGCGCGCAGCCCACCCGATCATCCACCCCGGCCGGATCGATGTGATCGGCGGGGGAGCCCTGATCTGGTCGCGACTGCTCGAGCGGGTGCAGGAGGCCTCGGGCGCGCGCAGCGTGCGCGTCTCCGAGCACGACATCCTCGATGGGATCGCCCTGCGCCTGCTGGGGTGAGGGGGAGGCGTGACGAGGATCCGGTCTCATGAGGCGGCGTGCCTGGACTTTGTGACCGGTGGGAGAGATACGCTGGAATCATGAACACCACCACCGGCAGCAAGCCGCACGTCCTCATCCTCGGCGGCGGGTCGGTCGGCCTCAACGCCGCATCGGAGCTCCGCAAGAACCTCGGCTCCGACGTCGCCATCACGGTCGTCGACTCGCGCCCCTACCTCACGTACCAGCCCTTCCTCCCCGAGGTGGGCGCCGGTTCGATCGATCCCCGCAACGTCCTCGCGCCGCTGCGCAAGATCCTCACGGGCACGAAGGTCGTCACCGGTGCGATCACCGACATCGACTCCTCGGCGAAGGTCGTCGGCGTCCAGACGGAGGACGGCGAGGATCTGCAGATCTCGTACGACTACCTCGTCGTGGGCCTCGGCTCCGTCCCGCGCCTGCTCCCCATCCCCGGCCTCGCGGAGAACGCGATCGGCTTCAAGTGGGTGGAGGAGGCCATCGCCGTGCGCGACCGCATCCTCGCGAACCTCGCCGAGGCGGCGTCCACCAAGGATCCCGCGGCCCGCAAGCGCCTGCTCACGTTCACCTTCATCGGCGGCGGCTTCGCCGGCGGCGAGGCGCTCGCGGAGACCGAGGACATGGTCCGCGACGCGCTGCGCTACTACCCCGATCTGCACTCCTCCGACGTGCGCTTCGTGCTCGTGGATGCGGCGCCCTTCATCTTCCCCGAGGTGAGCGAGGAGCATCGTCAGTACGCTCTCGACCAGCTCCGCGAGCGCGGCATCGAGGTCAAGCTCGAGACGTTCGTGAACTCCTGCGAGAATGGCGTCGTCAAGACCAGCGATGACGATGAGTTCGCGAGCGACCTCATCGTCTGGAACGCCGGGGTGAAGCCGAACCCGCTGCTCTCGGACGCCGAGCACTCCGACCTCCCGGTCATCTCCGAGCGCGGCCCGATGATGGGCAAGCTCGCCTGCCTCCCCGACCTGCGCGTGAAGACCGATGACGGCGTGCTGAACGACGTCTTCGCCGCCGGCGACTGCGCCGCGGTGCCCGACCTCGCCTCCGGCGAGGACAAGATGTGCCCGCCGAACGCCCAGCACGCGGTCCGGCAGGCCAAGCGCCTGGCCGACAACATCGCGCGCTCGATCCAGGGCCGCCCGCTCGTGGACTACTACCACAAGAACCTCGGCACCATGGCGACCCTCGGCATGTACAAGGGCATGGGCTACGTGATGCTCGGCGACAAGCGCATCGAGTTCAAGGGCCTCCCGGCCTGGGCCGCTGCGCGCGCCTACCACCTCTATGCGATGCCGACCTTCGGCCGCAAGGCGGCTGTGCTCACCGACTGGATCGGGAACATGATCTCGCGCCGCGACATCATCGGCATCCCCCAGTCGACGAACCCCCGCGGGGCGTTCGAGCTGGCGGCGGGCCCGAAGAAGAAGTGACCCCGTCCCGCGCCTCTCGCTGAGAGGCGCGGCGGGATGCGCGACGGGCGGCCGATCGGTCGCCCCGCGCCCCTCAGAGCCCCGCTCCTCCTTCATGGGAGGAGCGGGGCTCTGACGCATCCTGCGGGGCGCGCAGGTGCCGAGGTCCCGTGCTCATCTGCGGCCCAGCCGATAGTCTGTGATCGGGCGTGCGCGGATCGAGGCGATTCCGCGCAGGCTCGCGCAGACCATCGAACAGCTCGCACGCGCAGGAGGCCACCATGGAGATCATCATCGAGCGGGACGCCGAGGGCGTCGCCCGGCAGGTCGCAGACAGGTTCGAGAGCGTCATCCGGCACGGGGGCCGCTTCGGCGTGACGCTCGGCCTCGCCACGGGATCCTCTCCGGTGGCGACGTACCAGGAGCTCATCCGCCGGCATCGGGAGGAGGGCCTCTCCTTCGGGCACGCGCGCGCCTTCCTGCTGGACGAGTACGTGGGGATCCCGCGCAGCCACGAGCAGAGCTACCACCGCTTCATCAGAGAGCACTTCACCTCCCACGTCGACATCGCCGACGAGCTGGTCATCTCCCCGGACGGCCAGGCGGCAGACCCCGTCGGCGAAGCGGCCCGATACGACCGCGGCATCGCCGACGCGGGCGGAGTGGACCTGCAGATCCTGGGCATCGGCGGGAACGGCCACATCGGCTTCAACGAGCCCACCAGCGCGCTGACCTCCCGCACCCGGGTCAAGACCCTCACAGAGCAGACGATCAGCGACAACGCGCGCTTCTTCGACTCCCCGGAGGACGTCCCGGTCCACGTGATCACGCAGGGGCTGGGCACCATCATGGAGGCGCGCCGGATCGTCCTTGCCGCGACCGGGGAGAGCAAGGCCAGTGCGATCGCTGCGATGATCGAGGGCCCCTTCGGCGCGTTCTGCCCGGCCACGATCCTGCAGATGCATCCGGCCGTCACGGTGGTCGTGGACGAGGACGCCGCCGGCGAGCTGCAGGACGCGGAGTACTACCGGTTCATCCAGCGGCAGAAGAGCCGCCTGGAGGGCTGATCCCGATAGCATTCCCCCATGCCAGAACCCCATTCCTCCTCATCCTCCTCCTCTCTCTCCGGGGACCGCCGCGCAGCCGCCTCCCCAGCGGCCGCCGGCGCACCGGCCCCCGCCTCTCGCGGCGGGCTCGACGGGTACTTCCGCATCACGGAGCGCGGCTCGACGATCGGCCGCGAGATCCGCGGCGGTCTCGTCACCTTCTTCGCGATGTGCTACATCGTGGTGCTGAACCCGCTGATCATCGGCACGGTCCCCGACTCCACCGGCGCTTATCTCGGCGGCGGCACCGAGCCCAATCTCGCCGCGGTCGCCGCGGGCACGGCCGTCGTGGCCGGTGTGCTCAGCATCTTCATGGGGGCGTGGGCCAAGTTCCCGCTGGCGCTCGCCGCCGGCCTCGGCCTCAACGCCTTCCTCGCCTACTCGGTCGTCTCCCTCCCGGGGATGACGTGGGCCGGTGCGATGGGCCTCGTGGTCATCGAGGGCATCCTGATCCTGATCCTGGTGCTCACCGGCTTCCGCCGCGCGGTGTTCGACGCTGTGCCCCCCTTCATGAAGACCGCCATCGGCGTGGGCATCGGCCTGTTCATCGCCTTCATCGGCCTGTTCAACGCCCGCTTCGTGACGCACGCCGCCGGCACGCCGGTGCAGCTGGGCAACGACGGCTCCCTCGTCGGCTGGCCGACGCTCGTGTTCGTGGTGGGCCTGCTGCTGATGTTCGTGCTGTGGGTGCGCAAGGTGCCCGGCGCCATCCTGATCTCGATCGTGATCGCGACCGTTCTCGCCTGGGTCATCGAGCGCTTCGCGGGAGTCGGCGCGTACTCCGACGGCTCGCGCGGCGATGCCCCGAACCCCCATGGCTGGAGCATGAACGTCCCGTCCCTGGACAGCTTCCCGATCCAGCTGCCGGACTTCTCCACGCTGCTGACGGTCGATCCGATCGCGGGCATCACGGCCGCGGGGGCCGTCGGCGCGACGGTCGTGGTCTTCTCGCTGCTCCTGGCGGACTTCTTCGACACGATGGGCACGATGGTCGCGGTGGCTTCCGAGGCCGATCTGCTCGACGAGAAGGGCGACATCCCTCATTCGCAGCGCATCCTGATCGCCGACTCGGTCGCCGCGATCGGCGGCGGTCTCGGCGGCGTCTCCTCGAACACGAGCTTCGTGGAGTCGACGGCAGGCGTGGCCGATGGCGCGCGCACGGGACTGGCCGCGGTGGTCACGGGCCTGGCGTTCCTCGCGACGATGTTCTTCGCGCCCCTGGTCGCGATGGTCCCCTACGAGGCGGCCACTCCCGCGCTCGTGATGGTCGGCTTCCTGATGATGACCCAGGTGACGTCCATCGACTTCACCGACATGGAGAAGGCGATCCCCGCCTTCCTCACCATCATCCTGATGCCCTTCTCGTACTCCATCACGGTGGGCATGGGCGCGGGCTTCCTGATGTACGTGCTGATCCGCGTGGTGCGCGGACGCGGGCGGGAGATCCACCCGCTCATGTACGTGGTCTCGGCCCTGTTCGTCCTGTACTTCCTGCGCGGAGCGATCGAGTCGCTGATCGCATGAGCGGCCCGGGCGCGGGGCGCGACGTCGTGGACGGCATCGTCGATGCGCTGCATCGGGTGCTGGTCATGGCATCGCGCCGCCCCCGCGTCCGGAGCTCGGATGCGGGGCTGACCGCTCCGCAGGCCTCCGCCCTCGCCTACCTCCACCGCGCCGGGGAGAGCTCTCCGCGCCGGATGGCGGAGGTGCAGGGGGTCTCCGCTCCCGTCGTCTCGCGCATGCTCGCGCGACTGGAATCCGAAGGGCTGCTCGAGCGCTCGCCCCATCCCCATGACGGCCGCCAGACCGTCGTGCGGCTGACCGCGCAGGGGGCGGCAGCAGTGGAGGACGATCGGTACGGCCGCGATGCGCGGCTGCGCTCCCGGATCGAGCAGCTCTCCGAGGAGCAGGCCGAGTCCCTCGCCGAGGCCGTGGCCCTGCTCGCCCTGCTCCTGCAGCCCGAGACCGACGATGAGCTCCTCGCCGGGGCCACGGGAGCCCTCGGGCAGCGTCCCTGAGCAGGCGCACAGGCCGCCCGCGGCCGCAGTGCGCTGCGGCATCGATCCTGCGCTCTGCGTGAGCGGGAGAGCGTGCGTGCTTCCCGCCGACAGGACGACGAAGCCCCTCCGCATCCCGGATGCGGAGGGGCTTCGTGCTGCGAGCGGCAGGGCAGGCTCAGGGCTGCGCGGCGACCTCGATGGCATCGAGGACGTAGTCCAGCACGCCGATCAGCGACTGGACGTCGGACTCCGGGACCGCGGGGAACGTCGCGATGCGCAGCTGATTGCGTCCGAGCTTGCGATAGGGCTCGATGTCGACGATGCCGTGGCGACGCAGCAGTCCCGTGATCGCCTCGGCATCGATGCGGTCATCGACGTCCAGAGTGGTCACCACCTGGGAGCGGGCCGCGGGGTCGGTCACGAACGGCGTGATCTCGGGACGGCGATCAGCCCATGCGTGGAGGAGTCCGCTCGTGGAACGGGTGCGGGCATCGGCCCACGCCAGTCCGCCCTGCGCGAGCATCCACTCGATCTGCTCCGCCATCAGCGCCAGGGTGGCGATCGCAGGTGTGTTGAGCGTCTGGTCCTTGCGCGAGTTCTCGAGCGCGGTGGTGAGGGAGAGGATCTCCGGGATCCAGCGGTCGCTCGCGGCGATGGCGCCGGCGCGCTCGATCGCCGCGGGGGAGAGCACCGCGCACCAGAGCGCGCCATCGGAGGCGAAGCTCTTCTGGGGCGCGAAGTAGTAGGCATCCGTCGCGAGCGGATCGAACGCGATGCCGCCGGCGGCGGACGTCGCGTCGATCAGCACGAGCTGGTCCTCGCGCGCGCCCTCAGGGCGGACGATGGGGAGCATGACGCCGGTCGAGGTCTCGTTCTGGGGCCAGGCGAAGGCATCCACCTCGTCGTCGGCCTGCGCGGCAGCGGCGGTGCCAGGCTCCGTGCGGATGATGCGGGGCTCGGAGAGGAACGGGGCGCCCGCGCTCTCCTGGGCGAACTTCGAGGAGAACTCCCCGAGCACGACGTGCTGGCTGCGCTCCTGGATGAGGCTGAAGACCGCAGCGTCCCAGAACGCCGTGGAGCCGCCGTTGCCGAGCACGACCTCATATCCCTCGGGGAGGGAGAAGAGCGCGGCGAGGCCCTCGCGGACCCGAGCGACGATCCGCTTCACCGGGGCCTGCCGGTGGGACGTCCCCATGACATCGGGGCCGAGGGCGAAGAGCGCATCCATCTGCTCCTGCCGCACGCGCGAGGGTCCCGAGCCGAAGCGGCCGTCGGCCGGCAGCAGCGAATCGGGGATGTGGAGGGAATCGATGGAGGTCACAGGGTCTCCTGAGAGCGGGAACGGGACTGTCGGCGGGAGCGCAGCGCACTGGCGCGCCCCCTCCATTGTCCGTGCTGGGGCGGCACAGCGCGAAGGTGCGCCGCGTGCTGGACCGGATCTGGCAGGATCGGGGCATGAGCCGTGCGGATCTGGACAAGCGCCCCTTCGACGTCGCCGGGATGTTCGACAGCATCGCGGGGCGGTACGACCTGATGAACGACGTGGCCGCACTCGGCCAGGTGCGCTCGTGGAGGAAGGCGATGGTCGAGTCGCTCGCCATCGCACCGGGGGATGCCGTGCTCGACCTCGCTGCAGGCACCGGCACCTCGACCGCCGCGATCGTCGAGGCCGGCGCCCGCGCGCTCGCCGCCGACTTCTCGCTCGGCATGATGCGCGAGGGCCGGGAGCGCCAGCCCCATCTCCCGTTCGTCGGAGCCGACGCCCAGGCGCTCCCCTTCGCCGACGACTCGTTCGACAGCGCGGTGATCTCCTTCGCCCTGCGCAATGTGCAGGATCCGCGCCGCTCCCTGCGCGAGATGGCGCGAGTCGTCCGCCCCGGGGGGCGCGTCGTGGTCTGCGAGTTCTCCACCCCTGTGCTGAAGCCCTTCCGCGCGGTGTACGAGAAGTACCTGCTGCGCGCGCTCCCGGCGATCGCCGGGCGACTGTCGAGCAGCGCGGATGCGTACGACTACCTCGCGGAGTCGATCCTCGAGTGGCCGAGCCAGGAGGAGCTGGTGCAGTGGCTGGGCGCGGCCGGCCTCGAACAGGTGCAGTACCGCAACCTCACCGGTGGGATCGTCGCGCTCCATCGAGGGGTGGTGCCGCAGCCGGCCTGAGCCGCTCGAGCGCTCCCTTCCCGCTGTGTACTAGATGCGGCTGGCCTCATGTGAGGCCAGCCGCATCTGCACGTCACAGGCCCTGCAATATTGACGCCGATCGGGAGCGCAAAGCCCCCTGACCTGCGCAGACACGGTTGCGAGGGGGTGGCGAGGGGGTGAACGGCGGGTTTGACGGGGGGTTCGGGGGGCCCGTAATGTTTTCTCTGTCGCCGGGTGAGCCGAGCGGAACGAGGGAAGGCCTGCTGGCCGGATCGAGTGCCGCGAAAGAGCCCAGGACGACGAACTGAAAATTCAAGTGCTGTGTGTCAGATGCTGATCTGATCGGGATGTGACGCAGAGCACGGATCGCGGAGTTGCAAATGCCGCGGGGATCTACTAGAGTAGCTTCTCGTGCCGGAGTGACGAAGTGATTCGCTCGGAACGGGTTTCGGCCTGGATCCGGTGCAGTGCCCCTGAGCGGTTGCCATTGTGGTGGCGTGAGGGTGTGCGCGTGCTGTTTGAAATCTCAATAGCGTGTCAATTTGTTGATGCCATATGTTTTATGGCATGACGGATGATGTAGCAGAATTTATATTATGCTAGTCGTTTGAAATGCCAGGATAGTTTTTCATTTTTTGATGGAGAGTTTGATCCTGGCTCAGGACGAACGCTGGCGGCGTGCTTAACACATGCAAGTCGAACGGTGACGATGGGGCTTGCCCTAT